>CBDFKJ010000008.1:0-688123 GCA_965248805.1 Alphaproteobacteria bacterium | reverse complement strand
GCAAGCTTTCGGCGACTGGCGATCCGTTGGAGGTGCTGGCGAAGGTTGTCGATTTCGAGATTTTCCGCGCACCGCTTGAGGCGGCGCTGGGCTATTCGGACGGATCGAGAGGCGGCCGCCCGGCCTACGATGCGGTGGCGATGTTCAAGGTTCTGGTCCTGGCCGCGCGGCACACGGTGAGCGACGAGCGGATGGAGTTTCTGATCCGCGACCGCTTGAGTTGGCTTCGCTTCCTGGGCTTCGATCTCGGAGCGCCGACGCCGGACCGGAACACCATCTGGACCTTTCGCGAGCGTCTGGTCCGGGCCGGGGCGATGGATGAGCTGTTTGCCGCCTTCGATGGCGAGCTGCGCCGGTGCGGCTATCTGGCGATGGGCGGGCAGATCGTCGATGCGACCCTGGTATCGGCGCCCAAGCAGCGCCACAGCGATGACGAGAAGCGGGCGATCAAGGCGGGCAAGAGCGCGTCCGAGGTCTGGCCCGATCAGCCAGCCAAGGCGGCGCAGAAGGACACGGATGCGCGGTGGACGGTGAAGACCGGAAGGCGCAAGAACCCCGCCGGGTCGCAACGGCGCATGCCCGACATCGCGATCCCGGTGTTCGGCTACAAGAATCATGTCGTCATCGATCGGGCCTACGGCTTCATCCGCGGCTCGGCGGTGACCGATGCCGCCCGCCATGACGGCAAGATGTTGCGTCATCTCGTCACCGGCGACAATCTGGCCGCCGGCGTGTGGGCTGACAGCGCCTATCGCTCGAAGGCGAACGAGGCGTGGCTGGCGGGCAAGGGTCGGATCTCCCACATCCACCGCAAGAAGCCGCCGGGCCGGGCCATGCCCAAGGCGACCGCCCGGGCCAATGCCCGCAAGTCAGCGGTCCGTGCACGCGTCGAGCATGTCTTCGCCCAGCAGAAGGATCGCATGAGCCTGTTCGTCCGGACCATCGGGCTCAAGCGGGCCGAGACCAAGATAGGCCTCGCCAACCTCGCCTATAATTTCCAGCGTCTGATCTTCCATGAGCGCAGGGCCGCCATGGCATGAGTCCGCCCGTATGACCAAAAAACACCCCGCTGAGAACGAAACCGCGGACGAATAACGCCGTCAAATCCACCCGCCGCACGGATCGGCCAACAGGACACCCTTATCCGCGCCAAATCGGCCGGTTGTTAGAGGTCTCCAACCTATCTTTGACCCGATCCGTGCTTGAGCGGGCGAGGTCCGCGCCCTAACGTGGATGCAGCAGCGCACGCGTGGGGCTGCGACAATGCGCGATGCACAAGGATCGATCACGATGAAGCGTGGCCTTATTTTCGCCGTTTTGGCGCTTGTGGGCGCCACGGCCGCGTCCGCCCAGGAATATCGAGCCGGCGACATCGTGGTCACTGAACCCTGGGCGCGCGCAACGACGGCGCGGATGCCCAACGCAGCCGCTTACATGACGGTATCGACATGCGGCGCGGAACCCGATCGGTTGATCTCGCTCTCCACCACCGTCGCAGAGATGGCGCACTTGCACACCTCTTACGTCGAAAGCGAAATCACGAAGATGGCCCCGGTCGAAGCGATCGAGATCGTGCCGGGCGAGCCGACCGCCCTGGAACCCGGCGGACTGCATGTCATGCTGATGGGCATGAAGGGCGCGTTAGCCGTGGGTTCGGTGTTTCCAATGACGCTGACGTTCGAACGCGCTGGCACCATCGAAGTGCAGGTCACGGTACACGGTCCCGGCGCCATGCAGCATCGCCCCGGCGGCTAGCGTACGCGGAGCTATCTTATTTGGGGTAGTCTTGGTCACCCGGCGGCCGGTGCCGACGAATTCTTGCTCTCATTCCTGGAACAGTCCGCGCGTTTAGCGATAATGGGCGCTCACGCGCGCTCCGCGTATTCGCAGACAAACAATAACGCTGACAAGTGGGGAGGAGTCATGACGTTCATCTGGCGAGCGATCGTGCTGGCGACGGCACTGGTCCTGACGGCTCCGGCATTCGCCGAAGACAAGGTGAAGCTTGAACTGAACAAGCTGGAATCACACGACGCCAATTGCCGCGTCTACTTCGTCCTGACCAACGAGACGGCGGCCGCGTTCTCCGAGTTGATGCTCGATCTGGTGGTGTTCGATCACGATGGCATCATCCAACGCCACCTTGCGTTCGACGGCGCGCCGCTGCCCGACGTACGCACGCGCGTGAAACTGTTCGAGCTGGAGACGATCGCGTGTCCCAATGTCGGACACATACTGTTCAACGGCGTGCTCGACTGCCGCGACGAGACCGGCGAGCGCGATGACTGCCTGGATGTGATCGCACCATCCTCGCGCGCGGCGGTCGCACTGACGCAATAGCCCGGCTCACGCGGTCATGGCGTCCAGCTTCAGCTTGATCGACAGGAAGTCGCGCCACGACTGACGCTTCTGGGCCGGCTGACGCAGCAGATAGGCAGGATGATAGGTCGCGATGCATGGCACCGCGGTTGCCGTCGACGGTGTCATGTAGGTCAGCCACTGGCCGCGCAGGCGGGTGATGCCTTCCTGTCGGCCGAGCAGCGTCTTGGCCGACGTGGCACCGAGAAACACCAGCACCTTGGGCCGCACGAGTTCGATATGGCGGGCGACGAAGGGCATACAGGCGGCGATCTCCGACGCCGTCGGCTGGCGATTGTCCGGTGGACGCCAGAACAGAATGTTGGTGATGTAGGCGCTGCTCCGGTCGCGGCCGATATGGCCGAGCATCACATCCAACAGCCGTCCGCTGACGCCTACGAACGGCAGGCCGGCACGATCTTCGTCGCGACCGGGCGCCTCGCCGATGAACATCAGATCGGCATCGGGATTGCCGTCGGCGAATACCAGATTCGTCGCCGTGTGGCGAAGGCTGCAACCGTCGAACCGTTCGAGAGCAGCACGCAAATCGGCCAGACTCGTGATCGCCGCAGGATCTGTTCCGGCGGCGATCGGCATCGTCGGTTCTTGGACGGACGGCGCCGGCCGGGAGCCGATCGCGTACCAATCCACCGGCTGTGCCGATAGCGCCTCATCGGCGCCGGCCCCTACGTGCCACGCCAGTAGTGCCGCCGCCTCGGCCTGCGTTAAGGATCTCGCCATGACCGCACCATAGCATCGGCCGTCCGCCCCTGGACAAGGCGTCGGTGGCCACGCAATGTCGCCGCGACTTTGGGCACAGCCGACACTGGCGACATGGCACGCATTGACGGCGAACCACGCGAGTCGATGACCTATGACGTGGTCATCGTCGGGGCCGGGCCGGCCGGCTTGTCAGCCGCCATCCGGCTTAAGCAACTAGCAGCCAAAGCGAGCCGAGACGTCGGCGTATGCGTGTTGGAGAAAGGCGCGGAGGTCGGCGCCCATATTCTGTCCGGGGCGGTTCTGGAGCCACGCGCCCTCGACGAGTTGCTGCCCGACTGGCGCACGGGCGGAGCGCCGGTTACCACGCTGGTGCGCAGCGAGCAGATGATGCTGCTGTCGCGCGCGCGCGCATGGACGTTGCCCAATTTCCTCTTGCCACCGGCGATGCGCAACCACGGCAACTACATCATCAGCCTGGGCAGGTTGTGCGCCTGGCTCGCGGAGCAGGCCGAGGCGTTGGGCGTCGAGGTCTATCCCGGCTTCGCCGCCGACGGCATCCTCTATGAGGGCGAACGGGTCGCAGGCGTGCTCACCGGCGACATGGGTGTCCGCCGCGACGGGACCAAATCCGCCAACTATGCCCAAAGCATGGAATTGCGGGCCCGATACACGCTGCTCGCCGAGGGCTGCCGCGGTCATCTGGGCAAGACATTGATCAACCGCTACGGCCTGGCCGCCGGCGCCGAGCCGCAGACCTACGGGCTCGGTTTGAAGGAGCTGTGGCGCGTGGACAAACGAGTCCATCGGCCCGGCCATGTCATGCACAGCGCCGGATGGCCGCTCGACCGCCGGACTTATGGCGGCGGCTTCGTGTACCATCAAGATGACGGCTTGGTCGCGGTCGGGTTCGTCGTCGCCCTAGACTACAGGAACACGCACCTCAACCCGTACCGGGAGTTCCAGAAGTTCAAGACCCATCCGGCAATCCAGCCGATGATCGAAGGCGGCGAGCGTATCGCCTACGGCGCGCGCGCGCTGAACGAGGGCGGATTGCAGTCGCTACCGAAACTGACTTTCCCCGGCGGCGCGCTCATCGGCTGCGAGGCCGGGACGATGAATGTGGCCAAGATCAAGGGCACACATACGGCAATGAAGTCGGGCATGCTGGCCGCCGAGGCGTTGTCTTTGGCCCTGGACGAAGGCTCACCGCCGGCCGAACTGGCGTCCTATGCGCACTTGTTTCGACGGTCGTGGGCCTACGACGAGCTTCGTCGGGCGCGCAATTTCCGGCCATCGTTTCATTGGGGTCTCGGCTGGGGCACGCTGGCAGCCGGCATCGATCAGGTGCTGCTGCGCGGCCGCGCGCCGTGGACGCTGCACCACGGCGCCGGCGACCACACGACGCTCAGCCCCGCCGCTTCGTGCCCGCCGATCGACTATCCGACGCCCGACGGCAAGATCACCTTCGACCTGATGTCTTCCGTCTTCTTGACCAACAGCGCCCATAGCGAAGATCAGCCTGTGCATTTGACCTTAAGAGACGCGACGGTGCCGGTAGCGACGAACCTGGCGCACTACGACGGGCCGGAACAGCGCTACTGCCCGGCCGGCGTGTACGAGTTTGTCGGCGAAGGAGCGGAGAAACGCTTGCAAATCAACGCCGCCAACTGCATCCACTGCAAGACTTGCGACATCAAGGACCCGACACAAAATATCCACTGGGTCGCGCCGGAAGGCGGCGCCGGCCCCGGCTATGGCAACATGTAGAGATCGCCGAATCGTGACCCCTCGGCTGCCGCTCCACTGGCGAGCCAGGGCGTGCTGAGGTACATTATGGCTGTTTGCCGCCCTGCGAGTCCCGCAGTCCCGCTAGATTCTGGGAGGATTTAAGTGCCGAATCAAACTTTGAGAACCGGCTTGCGCAAGATCTCGTTCGGCCCTTGGGCTGCGTTGGCGTGGCTAGCCACCGTCGGCGTGCCCGCCCTGGCCGGCGCCCAGGCTCTGGCGCCGGGCGACGGAGCCCCGGGCGAGGAAGAGACGCGCTCGGGACCGCCGATGACCGCTGGCATGTCGGCCTACGGGCGCTTTCTCGCCGGCCGCCACGCCGAAGCGCTGCGCGAGAACCGCCGCGCCGCCGACTACCTGGGCGGCGTGCTGGAGGTTGCTCCGGACAACCCGGCGCTGATGCGGCGCACGATGCTGCTCTATCTCACCGACGGACGCGTCGACGCGGCGACGGAGCTTGCGGACGAGTTGATCGTGCTTGAGCCGCAGGAGCCCACGTCGGCTTTGCTGCTGGTCCTGCGCGATACGATCGAGGGCGATGCGGACCGCGCTCTGGCGCGCCTGGATCTTCTGCCTCAGTCGGGAGCCAACCGTATTCTGGTCCCATTCCTGCAGGCGTGGGCGACGCTGGTCACTGGAGACGCGCAGGCTGCCGTGACGCAGGTCCGCTCCAGCGAGGCGCTGAGCGCGCTCGGCCCCTTGCGCGAATTCCACATCGCGGTGATGGCCGAGGTCGGCGGCCTCAATGAGGAAGCGGAAAGCGCCTATTTGGCGCTGGCAACCGACCGGCCGGAACTGACCTTGAAGGCGGTGCTGTCATTCGGCGGATTTCTGCATCGAACGGACCGTGCCGACAAGGCGCGGGCGTTAATCGAGGCCTATCGGGAAACCAATCCCGACAGCACGACCGCCGAAGCGATCATCGCGCAACTCGACGCGGGCGAACCTTGGCCGGCGACGGTCGACACGCCGGCGAGCGGCATCGCCGAAGTGCTGTACACCATGGCCAACCTGCTGACCCGTGAGGGTGCCAGCAACTCGGCGCTGGTCTATTCACGCTTGGCCTTGCATCTGCGCCCCGACGATGCCCTCACCAAGTTGTTGCTGGCCGACATCTATAACTCGCAGGACCGCAGCGCCGACGCCATCGAAGTACTGGGGACCATCGGGTCCGACTCGCCGTATCATTGGCTGTCGCGTCTTTCCATCGCAAGCAATCTGGCGCTGCTGGAGAGTTACGATGACGCCGTGGCGCTCCTACAGGAAATGTCCGACGAGGCGCCCGGAAGGTTCGATGCGACCCAGGCATTGGCCGACTTGCTGCGCCAGACGGAGCGCTACACCGAGGCCGTGCCGGCCTACGATCAGGCGATCGATCGTGCCGCGGCGGCACAGTTGTCGCATTGGCGGCTGCTCTATGGGCGCGGCATCGCGTTGGAGCGGACGCAACAGTGGGATCGCGCCGAAGCCGACTTCCTGGCAGCGCTGGATCTGGAGCCCGATCAGCCGTTCGTGCTGAACTATCTCGGCTACTCGTGGGTGGAACAGGGCGTCAATCTCGACCAGGCGCGGGGCATGATCGAAACGGCGGTGCGCTTGCGTCCGCGCGACGGCTATATCGTCGACTCGCTCGGCTGGGTTCTTTATCAGCTGGGCGACTACGAAGGCGCGGTGCGGCAACTGGAACGCGCGGTCGAGCTGCGGCCCAACGACCCGGTGATCAATGATCATCTGGGCGACGCATTTTGGCTGGCCAATCGTGTTCACGAAGCGCGGTTCCAGTGGCGACGGGCGCTCGGCTTCGACCCGGAGGACGATGTTCGCGCTAACATCGAGGCGAAGCTCGACGGCCGTAACCTGCCCGAGCCGAGCGGGAAGTCCGATCGCGATATCTAGGGTTACCTCGACTCACCTCGAACCAGCCCCGGCGAAGCTCAATCTTTTTCTGCACGTGCTTGGCCGCCGCGACGACGGCTATCACCGACTGGACAGCCTGGTCGCCTTCGCCGCCATTCATGACACGCTGATCTTCTCCGCCGGCGCCGGCGTCACCCTGCGGCGGAGCGGGCCGGAGGCGGCGATGCTCCCGGACGGCGAGAGCGACCTGGTCGCACGCAGCGCCAGAGCCGCTGCCGATGCATTGCGACGGCCCTGCGACGCCACAATCGAACTGATCAAGCGCCTGCCGGTGGCGGCGGGCATCGGCGGCGGCTCGGCCGATAGCGGCGCAACGTTGCGCGGATTGGCAAAACTGTGGCGCCGCGACGTCGCCGACTTGGTCCCCATCGCAGCCAGCCTGGGCGCCGACGTGCCGGTCTGCCTGTTCGGCCGGGCCGCCCTCGTCGGCGGCATTGGCGACGAAGTTGCACCTGCCCCGGCCCTGCCCTCAGCCCACGTGGTGCTGGTCAACCCGCGGCGCGCCCTTTCTACTGCGGACGTGTTTTGTGCCTACGCTGCGAGCGGCCCACCGCCGACCGCGCCGACGCCGGATCGTCCGTTCGACGATGCTGCAGGTCTGGCGGATTGGCTACGGCAGTCGACCAACGACCTGACTGCCGCCGCCGTGTCGCTCGCGCCCGTCATCGAGCAGGTCCAGGCGTCGATCGCCGCCCAACCCGGATGCCTTCTGGCGCGTATGAGTGGCAGCGGCGCCACCTGTTTCGGGCTGTTCCATCGCGCGAGCGAGGCCGCCGATGCGGCGGCCTCGCTCGGCCGTGCACAACCGGATTGGTGGGTGGCGGCGACGCCGCTCGTCGGCGACATCGCAAGCGTGGCGCCGATGCAGTGATGGTGCCAAGGCATCTCTCGCGCATTGTCGCCGCCGGTTGCACCGGTTGTCACATCGCCACGACGCCGGTATATGCTCGCCAGCCATTGGGGCGTAGCCAAGGGGTAAGGCAACGGGTTTTGGTCCCGTGACCGCAGGTTCGAATCCTGCCGCCCCAGCCAGCCTATCCCGTGTCGAGCCGCAGCCTTGGTGGCTTTTTATCGTTTCACATGATCCTAGTGATCTACCCGGCCTTAGGCCCGTGAGATCAACTCGACCATGTTTGCCACCGTACCGCCGTCCTCGAACAAACAGTTGCCGGGTAGTTCCACGCCGAACACCACACGAACCGATTCCAGTAGGCCCGCCGCAACGGCGTCTGTGCCGCCGAGGTCGGAGAAAACGGTCATGCCTGCCGACGACCTCCACGCGCCGAGCGCGGACTTCCAAAGTCCGGTCAGCGGAATCTCCGCTAGTGGAGCCGCTGGGTCCGAGCGGGGCTGACTGGCCCCGCCGCTGACCTTCGCCGCATCGCGGCCTAGCGCCGCCAATTCGCCGCAAAGCGTGTTTCTCTGCGGCTTGCCTCCTGGGCCCTTCGGAATTGGCGTGACCGGAAATATCTTTCTCGGCACCTTGGATCGGCCAAGTCGGTCAAAAGCAAAATTCGTCAGCGCCTCCTGTGACGACCCGCCCTGGTCGTCCTTAAAGACAACGGCCGCAGCGACTTCTTCCCCGAGTGTCGGATGCGGCATTCCGAAAATCGCCACGTCCTCAACATTCGAATGCTACGCGAGCACTCGCTCAATGTCCCTACTTTTTTTGCTTTTTCTTGCAGGAGTTTATTGAACTGCTGGCTTTCACTCAGAGCTCTTGCGATATGCTCGCCTACTATCCGGCTGGCCAACGCGGTAATGTGGTTCGAGTCCGTATAGTACTTCCGTGTCGCCGGCAGGATGTCCTCCATTTCGACCAGCACTGAGGTGGTCCGCGACGCTACGTTTCGGATGACGCGATTGAATTCGGCTCGTGCACTCACCATGCCCTCAATCGACATGTAGGGCATATAAAACAAGTTGGAGCCGGCATGTCGGATTTGCAGCCATTTGGGCGGCGAACGGCGAAGCAAACCTTGGACGGTCAATAGGACAACGAGTGGCTTACTAGACTGGCAACCGCGCACGAATTTTCCCAGCCGAAGATTGGAGCCACACGACAATTCCTTCGGCTCAAAATTCAGTTTGCTCCTGCCAAGATTGCGCCAACCTTTCGTCTTATGGCTATGATATTTTCGATAATTTCGGCAGTGGCGTATTTCTGACTAAGTTTACTAGTGGATTGATCGGAACGAAAGAGTCCGAATTGGGATTCCGTATTTTGCTGTGTTATGCGAATCTGGCGCATGCGCAGTGGAATCTCCTTCACCCTATCCGCCGGCGACCGTCAGCGATTGCGCGCGGTCGTCGCGGATCCCAAGAGCTGGCGGGCACATATTGTCCTTCTCAGCGGCGAGGGTCTGGGCACCTCGGCGATCATGACCGAGACCGGCAAGTCCAAGACCTGCGTGTGGCGCTGGCAAGAGCGGTTCATGCACGAGGGTGTCGGCGGCCTGCTTCGCGACAAGTCCCGTCCGCCCGGCAAGGCGCCGGTCCCGCTCGATCGTGTCGCCGAGATCGTGCGCCTGACGCAGCAACCGCCGCCGTTTGAGGCGACCCACTGGACGTTGCGCGCGATGGCCAGGGCGGCCGATATTGCCGCCTCGACGGTGCAGGCGATCTGGAAGGCTCACGGTCTCAGCCCGCACCGCTGGCGCAACTTCAAGCTGTCGACCGACCCTGCCTTCGCCGAGAAACTCACCGATATCGTCGGCCTGTATGTCGACCCGCCGGCCCATGCGGTGGTGTTGTCGATCGATGAGAAGTCACAGATCCAGGCGCTCGACCGCCGGTCTGCCGATGAAGAAGGGACGCGCCGGCACCATGACCCATGACTACAAACGGCACGGCACGACCACGCTGTTTGCGGCGCTCAACGTTCTGGACGGAACGGTGATCGGCCAGAACATGCAGCGCCACCGCCATCAGGAGTTCATCCGCTTCCTCAACCGCATCGAGCGCACGGTGCCGGCGGACAAGGCCATCCACGCGATCGTCGACAACTACGCGGCGCACAACAAGGACAAGGTCCGCGCCTGGCTCGCCCGCCATCCGCGCTGGACTTTCCACTTCACACCGACCTCCTGCTCGTGGCTCAATGCCGTCGAGGGCTTCTTCGCAAAACTCACCCGGCGGCGGCTCAAGCACGGCGTCTTCCATTCCGTCGTCGATCTCCAGGCCGCAATCAACCGCTTCGTCCGCGAATACAATGCGGAAAGTGGGTGATAGTCCCCAACGTCGTCTGGCGCCAATCACCCGCCATACCCGAGCTCCTTGAGATTAGCGGCGATGGCGGCGTCCAGCTTGGTGGCTTCGGTCTGCTGCTCCCTCAACTGCGCGACGAGCCGCTTCATCTTGTCCTCGAAAGGCTCGCCATCGTCCTCCTGCGCCTCCGCACCGACGTAGCGACCGGGGGTCAGCGCGTGACCGTGCTTTCTGATCTCTCCGAACTCGGCCGATTTGCAAAAACCCGGAACGTCTTCGTAGTCCTGGCCTTCGCGCCAGCGGTGATACGTGTCGGCAATCTTGGCGATGTCAGCGTCCTCGAACTCGCGTCGCGTTCGATCGACCATGACACCCAGCTTGCGCCCATCGATGAACAAGATCTCGCTCGACCGGTCGCGAAAACGATCGTTCTTCCCGTTCTTCGCCAGGAACCACAGACAGGCGGGGATTTGGGTGGAATAGAACAACTGCCCCGGCAGGGCTATCACGCAGTCGACCACGCCGCCCTCGATCATCGCCTTGCGGATGTCACCCTCTCCCGACTGGCTAGAGGACATGGAACCATTGGCCAGCACCACGCCCGCCGTGCCGTTGGGGCCGAGATGATGGAGGATATGCTGTAGCCAGCCGAAGTTGGCGTTGCCTGCGGGCGGAATGCCGTATTTCCAGCGGGGATCTTCGCGCAGCCGCTCTCCGCCTCAGTCGGAGATGTTGAACGGTGGATTGGCGAGGATGTAATCGGCGCGTAGGTCGGGCAGCTCGTCCTTTTAGAAACTCCCTTCGGAATTCCAACGGATGTCGGCGTCGATGCCGCGCACGGCGAGGTTCATCTTGGCAAGGCGCCAGGTGACGTAATTGCTCTCCTGGCCATAGATGGCGATGTCGCCCAAGTGGCCTTCATGGGATTCGACGAACTTTTCGGATTGCACGAACATGCCGCCCGATCCGCAGCAGGGGTCGTATACTCGGCCCTGGTGGGGCTCCAGCATCTCGACCATGGTGCGCACGACGGAACGCGGCGTGTAGAACTCTCCGCCGCGCTTGCCCTCCGATCCGGCAAACTGTCCGAGAAAGTATTCGTAGACCCGGCCGAGAACGTCGCGGGCCTTGTCCCGGCCCTCGCCCATGGCGATGCCCGAAATCAAATCGATAAGTTCGCCGAGCATGACGGCGTTGAGCGCCGGGCGGGCATAGTCCTTCGGCAGAACACCCTTCAGAGACGGGTTGACCTTTTCGATGCCAAGCATGGCCTCGTCGATCAGCTTGCCGATCCCCGACTGCTTGGCGCTGGCTATCCTCCCTATCGTTTTCGACCGCGAACACACGCTGAGCGATCTTCTGCTCGCCCTTGTGGAGCGGGCTACCGAAGACTGGCAAGGGTTCGCCGAGCACTTCGGAGATTCCTTCATTCATTTCTTCTGCGACGATTACGAGGCGGAGGTCCTCTTCGACATCCTGCTCGATAGGGACGCGGTGCCGTCGGGCCCGAGGGCCGCCTTCTCGTTCTCGTACAGTCACCCACTGCTCGGAATTCGGTCCCCGCACTTCCGCCGGGGCACGCAGATGTTCTTCGAGAACATCACGCGCGTCGGGAAGCTGCTGTCAACCAAATAGGAGGCGTCAAACGATGATCCGTCGAACCACCAACCTAGCCGTGAGCAGGGCAGTAGATGATCTTGACACCGGCGGGCCGGAGGTGCCGGCCGTGCCGACAGGGCAAAAACCAGCGCCCCCACAATCGACTCTCAGCGACGACCTGCTGCGCGGCGCCGACGAGATCGCCGAGTTCGTGTTCGGCGACGTCAAGCACCGGCGCAAGATTTACTACTTGACCGGCGACGCCAAACGGGGACTGCCTTATTTCAAGATCGGCTCGCTGATCTGCGCCCGCAAAAGCACGCTCTTGAGGTGGATTGAGGCGCAGGAGGCCCGCAGGTAACCGCATGCCGGACCTCGGCGACGACCTGACCGGCCTCCGCATCGCGCTTCATCGCAACGGCTATCGCCCGGTGCCGGTGGCCGGCGCCCATCTCGCGGTGAAGTCGGCGGGAAAGCGGCCGATGATGAGGAACTGGGAGACGATTTGCGCCGGCGCTGACGAAGCCAAGATCGCCCGCTGGACCAAGACGCAGAGAAACTGCACGAACACAGGCCTTCTCTGCGGCTATGTGGTCGGCGTCGACATCGACGTGCTGGACGAGGATCACGCGCATAGGCTCACCTGCATCGCCACGGAGATGCTGGGCATGACCCCGGCCTACCGGATCGGGCGCGCACCGAAGATCCTGCTGAGCTTTCGGACCGAGAGCCCCTTCAACAAGATTCAAACTCCCGAGTTCCACAGGCTCGACGGCACAGTGGCGCGCGTCGAGGTGCTGGCAACCGGCCAGCAGTTCGTGGCGTTCGGCATCCATCCCGACACCAAGGCCCCCTATCACTGGCCGGAGTTCTCGCCGCTCGACGTGCCGCTGCAGGAGTTGCCACGGTGGATGGGGAAGGCTGCGCCGCCTTCGTCGCGGCGGCCGAGGACTACCTGCGAAAGGCGGGCGGCCAGACCACTGTCGAGCGACGCGAGATCGAGCGCCAGGGGCGAAGGGCCGCAGGCCTCAAGCGCCGGGAGACGCCGCCGCGCGAGCTGGTCGAAGAGGCCTTCGCACATATCCCCAACGACGATCTCAACGACGATCTGCCCTACGACGAGTGGATCAGGGTTGGCCTCGCGCTCTACGCCGCCCTGGGCGCCGACGGGATCGATCTGTGGGAGACCTGGTCGGCGCAGGCGGAGAAGAATGATCCCGAGACCACGCGCGAGAAGTGGACAAGCTTCGCCGGTGTGCGCAGCATCACCGTCGGTACGCTGTTCTGGCTCGCCCGGCAGAACGGCTGGCGCTTGCGCGCGGCGCAGGCATCCGACCATGCGTCATCCGCCGACGAAACCCGCCCCTTGATCCGCATCTTCGCGGGCTTCGTGCACGAGACCATCGACAAGGCGGAGCGCGCGCTGCTGCGTTCGGATCTGGGCTTCTATCAGCGCGGCAGCCTCGTCGTGCGTCCGGCCATGGTGCCCGTCGCCCTCTCGAACGGACGTCAGATCGATGCGGCGCGCCTCGTCCACGTCAAAGCACACCACATGGCCGAGGCCTTCACCAAGGTCGCGCACTGGGAGCGGTTCGATGGGCGTGCCATGAACTGGGTCAACACCGACTGCCCGCACCGGATCGCAGAGACCTATCTCGCGCGCGAGGGCCAATGCGCCTGCCGGTGCTGACCGGCATTACCAACTGCGCGACGCTCCGCTCCGACGGCACGACTCTTGATCTTCCGGGCTACGATACCGACACCGGACTTCTGTTCGACCCGCAAGGGGCGCGCTTTCCCGAGCTGCCGCGCGATCCCGACCGCACCACGGCGTGCCAGGCGCTGGCATTCCTCAATGACCTGATCTCGACCTTCCCCTTCGTGACGCCGGCTGACCGCGCGGTGGCGCTCTCGGGCATTCTGACGGCGCTCATCCGCCGCTCGCTGCCAACGGCGCCCTTGCATGGCTTCAACGCGCCGGCCGCCGGGACCGGTAAGTCCCTGCTGGTCGACCTGGCCAGCCTGATCGCCACCGCGCACCCCGCGCCGGTCATCGCCCAGGGCAAGTCCGAGGAGGAGATGGAAAAGCGCCTCGGCGCCGCCCTGATCGCGGGCGACGGGCTGATCGCCATCGACAACTGCGAGCAGCCGCTGCGCGGCGAGTTGCTCTGTCAGGCCATCTCGCAGACCAGCCTCAAAGTCCGCATCCTCGGCAAATCCATGAACGCGGAGGTGCCGAGCAACGCCGCGATCTTCGCCACGGGCAACAATCTCACCCTGCAAGGCGACATGACCCGCCGAGCGGTCCGCGCGACGCTGGATGCGGGCGTGGAGCGTCCCGAACTCCGCGCCTTCGACCGCGACCCTGCCGCCATGGTGACGGCGCATCGAGGCGATTACATCACCGCCGCCCTCACCGTCCTGCGCGCCTACCATATCGCGGGCCGCCCGCAGCAGACGACGCCCCTCGGCTCGTTCGTCGATTGGTCGCGTTGGGTGCGCGACGCCCTGGTCTGGCTCGGCGAGGCCGATCCCTGCGAGACCATGGAGAGCGTGCGCGGGACGGACCCCAGGCTTGAGGCGCTGGCCGCCGTGTTGACCCAGTGGCAAGCTGTGGTCGGCACAGACCGTGTGACCGTTCACCAGCTCATCGACCGGGCGACGGAGAAACGCTCCCAGCTCTACGACCGCACCGAGTTCGTCCACCCTGAGTTTCGCGAGGCGCTGCTCGCCATTGCCGGCGAAGGCGGGGCGATCAACGGCAGACGGCTCGGCCGGTGGATCGGTGCACATCAGAACCGCATCGTCGGAGGGCTGAAGCTCGTCTCAGCAGGGCTGTCGGCAGGGCGGGCGCGGTGGCGGCTGGTGGACGCGGAACCCGGAGCGCCTTCGATTAGCGAAGTTTCGGAAACTGTGCCGGAGTGTGTCGGTGCGTGACGCGGAGTCCCAATCATTCTGGTGGGTTTGGTGGATTAAGTGGATTTGTTCTGGCCAGTATCTGTGTTTGTCACCCAAGCTGTCGGAAAAGCGAAGTGGTACGGGAGACGACAGCCCTCACAATTACAATCGCGAATTGACAGTTACGGGAGGGTGGCGGAATCAACCCACCAAAATCCACCAAACCCACCAGACAGATCGTCAATACTCGGTAGTTCTCGCCAACCAAGCGGGTCCTGTGGGACGGATTTGCATGTGGTGGTGCCAAGCGCGACACACGGCCAGCGTGAGGCCCGCGAATGCCTAAACTAAAGTCCGTCGAGACCAAGACCGCGTTCGCCGCCCGCGTCGGCCTCACCCGGGGCCGCGTCTCGCAACTGATCGCCGAGGGCCTGCCGGTGCGCGCCGACGGGCGGATCGACGTGGACGCCGGGCTCGCCTGGATCGAGGACAACCTGGACCCGGCCCGGCGTAGCAAGGGCGGCGGTGCCACGGGCAAATCGGCAACCCTCGCCGAGGCCCGCCGCCTGCACGAGATCGTGAAGGCCCAGCGCGCCAGGCTCGCCTACGAGCGCGAGAGAGGCATGCTGATCGACGCCGCGGCAGCCGAGCGAACCGTCTTCGCCCGCGCCAAGGCCGAGCGCGACGCCCACCTCGCCTGGGCGCAGCGCTCAGCTCCCGTCATCGCCGCCGAGCTGGGCGTCGAGACAGGACCCGTCTTCGCCGTCCTCGACCGGCTGATGCGCGAGCACCTGGAGCATCTGGCCTCGATGCCGCTCCAGGACCTGTTCCGTGCGAACCGCGCCTGTGTACGCCCCACCGCCCGACGGTCCCTTTCTCGGGCGGATCGACCGGGCCTGGCGCAAGGCGATGCGACCTGAGCCGCAGATCGCGGTGTCCGAATGGGCCGACCGCCACCGCACGCTGCCAGACACCGCCGCCGAACCCGGCCCCTGGCGCACCGCCCGCACGCCGTACCTGCGCGAGATCATGGACTGCCTGTCCACCGGCAGTCCCTACGAGCGCGTGGTGATGGTGAAGGGCGGGCAGACGGGCGGCACGGAAGCGGGCCTGAACTGGCTGGGCTACATCATTCAGAACGCGCCCGGCATCGTCATGCTGGTCCAGCCGTCCCTCGACATGGTGCGCCGGAACACAGTGACCCGCATCGATCCCCTGATCGCGTCCAGTCCGGTGCTGCGCGACCTGGTGGCGACGCCGCGCTCGCGGGACACCGGCAACAGCCTGTTCCGCAAGTCCTTTCCCGGCGGCCAGCTGGTGATGACGGGCGCCAACTCCGCCATTGGCCTGCGCTCGACGCCGGTGCGCTACCTGTTCCTCGACGAGGTCGACGGCTATCCCGGCGATGCCGATGGCGAGGGCGACCCGGTGGCGCTGGCGATCCAGCGCACCGCCACCTTCAAGGGCCGGCGCAAGACCCTCATGGTCTCGACGCCAACGCTGAAGGGCTATTCCCGTATCGAGGCGGCCTTCGAGGAATCCGACCAACGTTACTACCATGTGCCCTGCCTCCATTGCGGCGACATGGCGCCGATTACCTTGGGCGCGTATTCACTGGCCCGAAGGCCGGCGCGACCGAGCCCACCTCGTGTGCGAGGCCTGTGGTGGCGTGCACGAGGAGCACGACAAGCCGCGCTTGCTCGAAGTGGGCGAATGGCGGGCGGCGACCGAGGGTGATAGACGGACAGCGGGATTCCATCTCTCGGCGCTCTATTCGCCGTGGGAGACCTGGGCCGAGATCGCTATAGAACACGGCCGGGTCCACAAGGACCCGCCGCGCCTGCAGGTCTGGGTTAACACCAAGCTGGGCGAGTCGTGGGAGGACCAGGCCGGGGACACCGTGCCCGCCGATCCGCTGATGGACCGCCGCGAGGACTGGAGCGAGGATCTGCCCGAGGGTGTCGCCGTGCTCACCGCCGGCGTCGATGTGCAGGGCGACCGGCTGGAGCTGCAGGTGATCGGCTGGGGCCGCGATGAGGAAGCCTGGGTAGTTGACTACCGGGTCATCTGGGGCGACCCCTCCGGCCCCCGCGTCTGGGCCGATCTAGATGTAAGCGGACAAAAGTCTTTCAGAATCGGGACAAAAGTCTTTGCAAATGGCCTGGAAAATCGCCCCGATTTCCGGCGTGTTTTAGGCTGGAAAATCGCCCCGATTTCCGGCGTGTTTTAGGCTGGAAAATCGGTATGCCGGTTCTTCTCCACCACGATCCGTGACACAAGTGAAGGCTAGCCGCTAATCTCTTTGCAGCGTGGCCCTGTAAGGCGATGACGCGGCTAAACCAAGTCCCACCACGGTCCGTCCAGTTCACCATGTGTAACGCCCCAGACTCGCCGCAGTTCGCGGATGGGCAAACCAATGCCTCCGTGGATTCTGCAGGGAGCAGGCGGCGCGTGACAGAAAATAATCGCCTCGCCGGCCTGAAGGACCACAGGGCCAGTCGCGGGTGGCGGGCAACTGCCAGCATTGCGACTCGCCGGGCGGTGAAAGAACTCTAAGAAGCCAAGTCTGTATGCCGCTCGACGGGCCATCACACCATATTGTGCTGACCCACAAAATGGTAGGAGTCGGAAGTGATGCGAAGCGACCACGTCTCGTCACATCAAGGCGCGCGGATTTCAAACGTAAGCGATGCACCGCTTGGCCGCTCCTGCCACCATGCGTTCGATAGCATTGCTCTTCTGCTTCGATCTCGCCGACGAGCCGAAATAGCAGGGCACTCCTGGCGGCTGATCACTCACCATCATCGTCTTCCTCTTCATAGTGATTGGTCTTGACCAAGGTGACGGTGACGGTTCCGCCACTGACGCTTCTTTGGAGCGCGTATGTCGTTTTAACAAGAATGCTGCCTTGTCCCTGGTTGGGGCCGGTCGTGTTCGCGAGAAGGACGTTTGTAATACCGCCGGGCACGGTGGCGATGGCGGCGTCGATGGCCGCCTTGGTGGCGGAGGGTGTCATGGCGCGCGTCTGGTCTTGTCCGGAGAGCGCTTCCGCGGTCGTGGCAAGCTCGGCGGCGCCGGCCCGGCCTGTGGTCGCGGCGCGCAGTGCGATCTGGCGGGCCTGGAGGACGCCGGTCCCGGAGGCGTTCTCGGCCTCGGCATCGGTTGCGAGCGGCACGGCGCCGGCGGCGTCGGTGGTGGCGTCCGGCAGGTGGGTGACGGGCAGCTTGCCCGCTGCGTCGAGGGGCGCGACGCCGTCGGCGGCGCCGCGGCCGATGCGACCGTCGGGCACCTTGGCGTTGGCGTTGAGCTCGCAGATGCCGCCTGCGACACCCAGCGCCGCGATAATCGCCTTGAGGTAGTCGATCACCCGCTTGAGCACGGGCCGGGCGTCGGCCGGGCTGTCGGCGCCGGCATCGAAGTGGTCGGTGGCGAGGTCGTCGGTGGGCCAGGCCATGGAGCCTCTCTCCTTCGTTTGAGCGTCAGGCGATGCCGTGCAGGACGGCGTCGACGGTGGCGTCGGCGGCATTGCCGCTGCCGTCGAAGATCTTGATGCGGGTGGGATCGTTCTTGTTGTCGAGCACCCACGACCAGCCGGCGCCGACCGATTGCAGGGTGAGGTCGATATCGGTGACGCGCGCGAGCGTGGTCGGCACCTCGCGCCCGCCGCTCGCCGAACCGCCCCAGTCGCTGGTGTCGGCGTCGAGGAACTTCTGCTCGGCGGCGGTGCCGAGCAGGGTGTAGCAGAGGTGGTCGAGGCTAAGCATGGTTGCGCCGTCGCCGGTCAGTTGCCAGCGCAGCTGCAGGTGGCGCGCGGTCATGAGCATGGCCGTCGCGTTATCCTGCCAGGTGGCGGTGGCCAGCCCGGAAGCGGTGTCGGCGGTGCGGTACTGCAGCGTCACGTTTCCGGCCGTCTCGGCCTCCCAGGCGATCGAGAACGGCACCTCGGCGCCGATGTCGATGGCCTCGGTGGTGTAGGTCATGGCGGTGGCGCCGTCGTCGCCGTCGCCAAGCGCCCACGAGGTCCAGGCGTCCCAGGTGGCAAGGTCGGCCCAGGTGTAGGCGCCGGCGCCCTCCAGCGCGTCCCGGCCGTCGTCGGAGCGCACGGCGCTCTCGATGGTGCCGGGCCAGCCGCGGGCGGAAGGGCATTCCCACAGGAAGGCGTCGCCGAGGCGGGGATCGGGCAGCTCGGCGATGATGACGGCGGCCGCGGCCGAGAGCAGGCCCGAGGTGTCCTCGGCGCGGATGGCGAAGGTCCAGCGGCCGGCGCCGGGATCGACGGTCTCGTGGGGCGACGAGGTGAGCAACCCGTTATGCAGCGGCGTCATGGCGTCCCAGGCGGGCGCCGCGGCGCCGACGACCGCCTCGGCGTGGCGGATGCGGTAGCCGGCGAGATCGGGATCAGCCGGCGGGGTCCAGCGGAAGCGCCGTGTGCCGTCACCCAGGGCATCGACCAGGAAGTCGGCGACATTGCCCGGCGGCGCCAGCTTGCCGCGGATAGTGTAATCGACGGTGAACGGCGCGCCGGCGGGCGCTGCCTCGGTGCCGGGAATGACGGTGATCGTGAGCCTGCCCGACGGCGGCACGCGCCACGAGGCTTCGGCGGCGCCGTCGATCAGCCTGTCCTCTGTCCGCAATGGGCCGCCGTCGAGCGCTGCGCGGACGATGCCGCCGCGCCAGTCGCCGGCGACGGTGAGCGCAGCGGCGATCTCGACGGCAAAGCCGTTGCCGATGCGGATCAGGGTCTCGGAGAGCGCGATGTGCAGCACCCGGGGCGGGCGCGCCCGACCATCGGCAACGGCACCGTTAGATCGCTCGTGGCGGCGCGGTAATAGGCCTCGACCTCGTCGATGGCCTCGATGCGCACGCGACCCTCGGCGGTGGGCTCCATGGCGACGATGCGCACCCGAGCCGGCGGCGCGTCGCCGGGGTAGAACCGCCACAGCGTATCGAGCGGGCTGGCGCCGAGGGCGCCGAGGGTATCGGGCGCGTCCGTCAACGGTTCGGCGAGCACCAGGGTATCGGTCTCGCCGGCGCCGCCGTCCGGATGGTTGACGGCGGTATTGTGGAGTGTGCCGTCGGGCAGGCGCAATAGCAGGTAGTCGTCGGCGCCGGAGAGGGTGACGGGCCGGTTGAGCCGGAGGCGGTCTGCAGTGCCGCCCGTGAGCCGCCCGGCGACGCCGCCGTCGATCAGGGCGTCGGTCAGGTGAACGACATCGCCGCGGGCGACGGCCAGGCCCTCGGCGCCCATCTCCCACTTGAGACGGCGGCGGTGGTAGAGCTGGCGCGCGGCCTGGAGGTTGCATTCGGCCGCGGCCTGGCTGCGCGAGGTGACGCCGGCCAGCGTCAGGGTCGCGGTATGGCCACCGGGCGCGGCTCGGGGGACCGCCCGGCGCACGGTGTTGTATTGCCAATCGAGATCGGGGTCGATGTAGCGGCAGGCGATCTCGCCGGCCGTCTGGCCGCCGGCGTAGTCGATCTCGAAGCTCCCGGCGACGATGTTGCCGGGCGTGATCAGGGCGGTCGCGGGCTTGTCCGCCTCATCCCACACCACGCCGAGGCGGCCGCTCTGCCAACTCGGATTGGCGCGCCCGCACTGGGCGATCAGCGTCAGCACCTCGGCATGGGTGGTCCGGCGGTCGATGACGTAGTCGCAGCGCAGTCCCTGCGCGTCGCACCAGGCGCCCCAGGCCTTGATGGTCTCGGCGGCGATGCGGGTTTCGGCGAGACCGGCGCCGGCGACCGGCTTGCCTGCGATATGGATGCCGCGGGCATACCAGCGGAACAGCCAGGCGGGATTGCCGGAGACCTGCGGCGCGCTCCATTGGGTTCCGTCCCAGACCGGGATCTTCTGCCCGACCGTCGCCGACAGCCGATCGAGGCGGCCTGAGAGCTGGCCCGAGGCGCGGATCTTCAGCGCCAGCCGGGTCTGGCCGGCATAGTCGCCGGTGTCGGGCTGGTAGGATCTGAGCGCCGTCCAGGTGATGGCGTCATGGATGCGCTCGCTCGATGAGGGCGCGCTCGTGCGGCGCACGCGCACGGTCCAGGTGCCGGCCGCGGCATGACCGTAGACGAGCGTCTTGCGGTAGGGCGTGGTGTCGCCGTTCGACAGGGTGACGGTGTGGCTTGTCTTCAGGCTCTCGTTGCCTTGCGGCCAGTACTCGATCTCGACGGTGACGGTGTGGCGCGTAGCGCCGCCCTGATCGGAGACCCGGAACAGCGTCCCGGCGAGATCGATGCCGATCCGCTTGGTGCCGGCGGCCGTTGTGCGCTCGACCCAGCCGGTGTCGTCGAGCGCGGCGCCGGCTTCGCTGTCGACGTTGCCGGCGACCAGCGTCACCCGTCCCTGCGCATCGCCGAACTCGGTCTCCACTTCATCGAAGTTGCCGAGCGGCGTGTCGCCGATCTTGCGCTCGCTTATGTCGAGCGCGCCGAGGCCGAAGTGGAAGATCTGGTTCAGGTACTGGTCGTCGCCGGAGAACTCGGTGTACTCGGCGGCGCCCAAGTCGGGAAAGACGCGGTGGGTGCCGAGCACCAGGAGCAGCGGACCGTAGAGGCGCGCCCGGTTGGCGCCGCCGGCGAGCGAGTAGACCGGCTCGGCCGCCGCCGCCGCGGTGCCGGCGTCGGGCGCCCTGGGCAGGCGCGGCGGAACGAGAGCATTGACGATCAGACCGCCGACGAGGCTGATGGCGCCGCTGACGAGCGCACCCTGGACGCTGAGTCCGCCGGCCGCGGTCAAAAGCCCCCAGCCCGCCGGCGCCAGATGGGGGAGCGCGATCGAGGCCACCACGATGGCGAGCTGGAGCATCGTGCGCAGGGGATCGGAATCATCGCCGTCGTGCATGGCGGCGCGGAGCGTAACGATGTCACCTTCGGCAAGCACCGTGGCGCGCCAGGCCTCGCGCGGCACCGGCCGGCCGTTGACGGCCGCGGCAATGTCGCCCGCGGGCCATTCGGCGGCGATCAGATCGGCCAGCGTGGCGCCGGGCGCGAGCGCGCGAATGCGGATCTCGCGGCGCTCGGCGGTCAGCGGGTGCGGCCACAGATCGGCGGTGATCCCGCCGTGCCGTGCAAGCGCCGTGCAGGGCCGATGCACCGGTCGTGCAACGGGGCTTTGCCCCGCCGCAACGAAACCCGGATCAGGCGCAACGCCTCGGCGCGAGCCGGTGCTCAGAGCCAACGGTAAACCCCTGTCGTTTCGAGGCGGTGGCGGCCGAGTGCCCGCAGCGGGTGCAGGCAGGCGCCGATGCCCTTGAGGCAGTGCAGCACGTGCGGTGTGCCGGCGATATCGCACCAGATGCCGATATGGTGGCCGCGGCGGCGCCCGGCGGCGCGCATCAGAACCGCGTCGCCTTCTATGGGCGTGACGGTCTCAGCGGCGAACGTGCCCTTGAGCGCGGCGATCTGGGCGTCGCGGCCGCGGACACCCGTGGCATGGGACGGCAGCGCGATGTCACGCCCGAACCGTTCGCGCAGCACCTCGGCCACCAGGTGCGCGCAGTCGAAGCGGTCCTCGACGTAAGCACGGCCGACGTAGGCTTCGGCCCAGTGCATCAGAACAGCCCCGGGCTGGTCTGCGGATCGTGGCGCAGCGTCACGGCGGCACGGCCGAGCAGCGGGTCGAAGCCGAGCCGGGCGACGACCCGTTCCTGGTCGAGACGGATATGGGCGATGTCCGTGGTCATCTCCCATTCGGGCGTCGTCGGCTTATCGGCCAGCACCTGCATGATGCGCACGGTGGCGCCGACGCCGCCCTGGGCCGCCTCGATCCATTGCGTGAGTTCGCGGCCGATATTGTCGATCACCAGCTCGGCTCGCGGCACCCGACCCTCGACGTCGTCGGCGAACCGGGCGCCGAAGCGCAAGGCCACGTAGCGCTCGCCGTCTATGGTTAGATCTTCCGTATGATTGACCACGCGCACCGGCTCGACGATCGCGGGATGGCGGATCTCCAGCGCGGTGAGCACCCGGTCCAGCGGCGAGCTGGCGCGCAAGGCGCGGTCGTAACGGTACTTCAGGAGCAGCCGCACCAGGGCGCTACCGGTCAGCGCCGCGCCGGTGAAGGTAGCTGCCAGACGCAGTCGCAACCGCAGCGGGGCGCTGCCTCTGAGCCGACCTCCTTTGAAGGTAGCGGCGAGACGTAGGCGGCGCCGAAGCCGAAGCGGGGCGCGGCCTCTGAGCCGGCCGCCTTTGAAGGTAGCGGCGAGACGCAGGCGGCGGACCGGCATCCGCGGTTAGTTGGTCTTCAAATTGAAGATGAGCTTGCCGGCGTCGAAGGTCACGTCGATCGAAGGTGAAGGCGCCGGCACGGCCTCATCGAGGGCGAGGGACAGCAGCAAGTCGCCGCCCGTGGCGGCGTCCCACAGGCCGACATGCGTCGGCTTGCCCCAGGTAGCCGTGCGCGTGGGGAACCGGATATCGTTCGTGTTCGAGGCTCTCCCGCTTCCCGCATCGATGGTCCAATCCGCGGCGAGCACGGCCACGCGGGCATAGTTGTTGCCGCTGAGTTCGTTGGCGGCCGTCGGGTCGGCGGTGTGCAAGGCCACGTACACCGTGGCCGACAACAGCCCGCCCTGGAAACACAGTTTCTCGCCTTCGGTCTTCAGTCCCATGATCAGACTCCCGTCTCTATGGTTCGGCTCATGTAGCCCTCCAGTTCGCAAGTCAGCTCCCAGCTCCGCCGTCCGCCGCGGACGCGGGCACGATACTGAATGCCGCCGGCACCGCCGCGTACCCGCACCTCGCGCACCAGACCGTCCTCGGGGTCGGCCCAGGCGAACCAGCGGTGGGCGTCCTCGGTGGCCCAGGTGCGAAAGCGCACATATGCATCGTCGTCGGCCAGATAGGCGGTGATGAGGCGCACGCTGAGCGCCGCGGTGAATCGCTTCTCCTGGCGCACCAGGCCGTCCTCGAACGGCGTGCGGGCGACATCGCCGTCCTGGCCGGCGCCGTAGCCGTCGGCCGCGACCGCCGCATACTCGGGCCAGGCCGCCATCAGAACGCCATCTGGCGGGCGTCGATTGCCTTGGCGATCCTGCCGTTGGCCTCGACATCGTCGGTGACCACGGAGATCACCCAGCGCTCGGCCTCGAAACGGGGCTGATCGACAACGGCTCCCCGCTTCGGCGTGTTCTGGTTGAGGATCTCGATCTTGATGTCGGGCGGCCGGACGAGCGCGCGGGTCTCGGCGCGCGACAGGATGCGCTCGCCGCGCTGGGCGATGATCGGCACCTCGTCCGGCCGCAGCATCCCGGCGAGGCCGCCGCGGTGATAGCGACGCGCGCCCGCGAAAACCTCCGGCGGCACGGCACGCTTGACGCCGCCCGGGGCGCCCGCGACGCCGCCCGCGTGGTAGACCCCGGTCGCGGTGCCGGCAGCGATCGCCCCCGGGCGCGCGCCGGCGGCAGGGTTGCTGTTCAGGCCGAGGAGCCAGCCTGACAGCGCGCTTGCCAGCGGTCCTGTGATCGACTGGCGGATGGTCATGCGGGCGATGTCGGCGAGGATGGAATCGACCAGGTCGGAGAAGGTTATCTTGCCGGTGCGGGCGAACTCGACCAGCGCGTCCTCCATGCCGGCGAACGCCCGCTTGACGCCGTCCTCCATGGCGGCGGCGGCGTTATTGCTTTCGCCGGCGACATCCTTCAGTCCCCGGATGACGCCGTCCTGCCAGCGCTTGGAGATGCGAAGCCGCTCGGCGGCCTCTTCCTCGTCCACCCGTCTCAGCCGCTCGGCCGCAATCTCGCGCGCCTCGGCGACGCGGGCCGCGTAGTCTTCATGGCCCTCCGCGGCGGCCTCGAGCGCGGCCAGGGTCTCTTCGAGCCACTTCTCGATCTCGGCGCGGGCGCTGGCATAAGGCCCGGCCAATGCGAGCCCGGCCGCCTCGAGCTCGGCGAGCGCTTCCCGGCGCCTCTCGGCGGTCAGCGCAAGCTGGCGCTCCAGTTGCGCGATAGCCTTCTGGCCCGCCTCCGTGGTGGCCGGTGCAGCAGGTACCGACTCGCGCTCGGCCGAAGCGGGCGCACCGCCGATCCCGGCATCGCGCGCCGTCTTCAGCGCAGCGATTTCAGCATCGAGGGCGTCGCGCTCGGCCTTGCGCGCGGCGACCTGGTTTTCCGCGTTCGTGGACGCGATGCCCCGCGTCCGGGCGAGCCGTCCTTCGGCGTCGGCCAGCGCCGCCTCGGCGCCTTTCAGCACCTCCTCCAGGATAGCGATCGCCGCGTTGGTGTCGCCCGCCGCCGCTTCGATCAAACTGGGGTCGAACGCGAGATCCTCCGCGAGGCGCGCGTTGAACTCGTGCAAGCGCCGCGCGACATCTTGCGAGATCGTTTCGCCGGCACGGACCGCCTCCAGGAGCAGACCGGGCGCATTGCGCGCGACCCGGCGGTCGTGCGTCAGCACCGCCCTTCCTACGCCAGGATTGAGCAGGCCTACCAGGCGACGATCGACTGAGGGTCCGGACCTGGCATTGAACTCCTGATGCGCGTCCGCCGCGTCGCGGGCGGAGGTGGCGTAATCGACCAACGCGGCGGCGGCCGCCGCCGCGCCTGCCGCAACCAGGCCGATCGGATTAGCGCGGATCGCGGTGTTGAGGGCGCGCACCGAGCCGGTCAGCGTTCTCACGCGGCCGGCGGCCGCCAGCGATGCGACACCGGCGGCGGCGACCTACCCATGCGACGGGCCAGCCTGATCCGCAACCAGTCGAGCGTGCACGGCACCATGGGTGTCCTGGCGGCGGGCGATCTGCATCTGCACACCATGGAGCCGCCATGGCGGGATAACCGGCGCAACCGCTCGTGCATCCCGGAAGGCGTCTACGAGACATTGCCACACCTCTCGCCCCGTTTCGGGCGCTGTCTGCTCGTCACATGTGTAGCGGACCGCTCACACATCCTGATCCATGCCGGCAACGTCGGCGGCGATGTCGAGGCGGGGCTTCACACCCACACGCTGGGCTGCCTGCTGCCGGGGCTCCGGTCCGGCCGCCTCACGGTCAAGGGCCGGGCGCAGCAGGCCGTGCTCGGCAGCCGCACGGCACTGCGGCACCTCATGGCCTGGGCCGCCGGCCGGCCCTTCGAGTTGGAGATTGGCCATGCTTGATGTGCTGCTTTCGATCCTGACCGGTGGCGTCTCGGGCCTGCTCGGCACCGCGGTCAGCTTCTTTTCCAGCTACTTCCAGGCCAAGCAGCGCCACGCCCAGGAGATGGAGTTGCGCCGGCTCGACATGGAGATGGCCCGGGCCGAGGCGGCCTCGGCCGAGCGTGTCGCCGCCGTCGAGGCCGAATCGGCTCGCGACCAAGCCGCCTGGTCGGCATTGGAGGCCTCCTACAAAGAAGCCTCGCGGCGCTGGTCGCGGGGCGACAGCAAGTGGCTGGTCTTCGTCGATGTCGTGCGCGGCCTGACCCGGCCCGGC
Source organism: Alphaproteobacteria bacterium (assembly GCA_965248805.1). Taxonomy (GTDB): domain Bacteria; phylum Pseudomonadota; class Alphaproteobacteria; order UBA6615; family UBA6615; genus CBDFKJ01. Next base: position 662,232 of record CBDFKJ010000008.1, on the reverse strand, counting down.
CTCACCTTCATGTTCGTCGGCCTCGTCGGCACGATTTACTTCACGCTCGGCGGCTCCGACATGGAGACCATCGATATCCGCCCCCGCATCATCGACACCGTGCTCTACCTCGCCACCACCTGCGTCTTGTGGTGGTTCGGCGCACGACAGCTCGCCAAGCGGGACACGGGACGGTGATCGAGCCCGCGGCCTGGCAAGCGTTCGGCGGGGTCGCGGCGGTGGTGATCCTGCTGGGCGCCCTGGTGCTGGCGCTGCAACGGCTGGGGGTGATTCGCACCGGCGGCCCGGCGGCCCAGGCCAGCGCCGCCGGCGATGACGGCCCGGCGCGGATCGTGGCGATCGAGCGCGACCTGGCGGGCCTCCGGCTGCACGTCGCCGAGCACTATGTGCGGCGCGACGACTGGGTGCAGATGACCAGCCGCGTGATCGGCATGCTGGAGGATCACTCGGTCATGCTGGCGCGGCTCGATGAGCGCTTCAGCGCCGCGGAGCGGGTCTGGAACGGAGACGGTAAATGAGCGAGCACGATATCAACCCGCTGATCGACGAGCGTATGCTGCCGGCAGCGCGCTGGGACATCCTTCGTACGCTCCGGATCGGCGGCCATCTCGGCGCCACCGAGAGGATGATCCGCGAGGTGCTGGTCGCCGGCTATCTCGGCATCACCCGGCACTGGCTGCGCGACCAGATCGCCTACCTGGAATCCCGCAAGCTGGTCACGATCGAGCGCCACGCGGTCGATCCCTGGCGGGTCGTGCTCACACGCCACGGCTACGACGTGGCCGACTACCAGGTTCCCTGCGAGCCCGGCATCCGCCGGCCACCCCGGTCGCGGCCGGGCGACTGATGCCGCGGCGTTCCAAGGTGCTGGCGCTGCCGCGCGGATTGCGCGCCCAGCTCGACGCACTGATCGTCGAACGCGGTTTCTCCGGCTACACCGAGTTTGCCGACTGGATCGCCGAACAGGGTCACCCGATCGGCAAGTCGGCGTTGCACCAGCATGGCGCGGCGCTGGAGAGGCGGATCGAGCAGACCCGTCTGGCCACCGAGCAGGCGGAAACCCTGCTGGCGGCCACGCCTGACGATGCCGGCGCCCTGGCCGAGGGCGCCTTGCGCCAAGTGCAGACCCTTATCTTCGATCTCCTGCTCGCCGCCGAACGGGGCGACATGAAGCAGATCACTGCTGCCGCCCGTGCCCTTGCCGAGGTCGCGCGGGCCTCGATCTCGATCCGCCGCGAGCGCCGTCAGGTTCTGAGAGAAGCGGCCCACGCCGCCGACAAGGCTGCAACCAAGGCCGGCCTCACGGCCGATACCGCGGCCGCGATCCGCGCCGCCATCGAAGGGGCGGCGCCGTGAACCGCACCCCGTTGCCCTACCAGGCGCGCTGGGTTGCCGATCGCGCCGGCGTCAAGGTGATCGAGAAGCCGCGGCGCATCGGGCTCTCATGGGCCGAGGCCTACGATGCCGTGATGCACGCCGGTGAGGACCGGGGCAACGTCTATTACCAGTCCTACAACAAGGACATGACCCGCGGCTTCATCGACGACTGCGCCGAGTGGGCGCGGACCCTCAATGTCGGCGTCGAGGCCGTCGGCGAGACCCTGATCCGCGACGGCGAGCGCGACGTGCAGGCGTTCCGTCTGGCGCTGGCCTCGGGCAAGGAGGTGCTGGCGATGACCTCGGCGCCGCGCGCATTCCGCTCCAAGGGCCGGCCGGGCGATATCGCCGTCATCGACGAGGCCGCCTTCGTCGACAACCTCGGCGAGGTGCTCAAGGCCGCGCTCGCCTTCGGCTTGTGGGGCGGCCGCGTGCATGTCCTCTCGACCCATGACGGCGAGGCCTCGCCGTTTGCCGCGCTGGTGCGCGATATCCGCGACGGCGTGACCTCCGGCAGCCTGCATACGGTCACCTTGGGACAGGCGCTCGCCGAGGGGCTGTACGAACGCATCTGTGCGGTTACGGGGCAGGACTGGTCACCAGAGGCCGAGGCGGTGTGGGAGGCGGAGATCCGCCACCGATACGGCATCCGCGCGGCGGAGGAGTTGGATTGCGTTCCGTCGGCCGGTGCCGGTGCCTGGCTCGCCTGGGAGCTGATCCGCGCCGCCGAAGACGCCGGTGCCGGAGCGCCCGACGGCTATGCGGGCGGTCCGGCCCATATCGGAATCGACATCGCGCGCCGCCACGATCTCTGGGTCGCCGCCGCGGTCGAGACGGTGGGCGACGTGCTCTGGCTGCGCGAGCTGGTGGTTCGCCACAACATCACCTTTTCCGAGCAGGAGGCGATCGTCGCCGCACTCGATCGGCGCTACCGGCCACTGCGCATCGCGGTCGACCAGACCGGCATGGGCGAGATGATGGTCGAACGCCTTCAGGACACGCACGGCCGGCTGCACGTCGAGGGGGTGCAGATGTCCGCACCCCGCAAGCTCGATGTCGCCACGGCGCTGCGCGAGGTCCTGGAAGACCGCCGCCTGCGCATTCCCGCCGATGACGAGCTCAGGCGCGACCTGCACAGCGTGCGCGCCGAGGCCGGCGCCACCGGCGCCCCCCGTCTTGTCGCCGAACGCAGCGCCACCGACGGTCATGCCGACCGCTTCTGGGCCATTGCCTTGGCCTGCGCCGCGGCGGCCGATACGACCGGGCCCTTTACCGCGCGCACCACCAATGGCCGTTACTCAGGGCTGGCCGCCTACGGCGGCGACAATGATGCCTACGCCATCGACCGGCGCCTCAACATCGTCAACGGCGGCACCGACTGGAGCGGCTGGCACTGATGGCGCGCAACCGCAGATCAAAGACCCCGGCGCGGCCGCCCCGCGGCGAGGTCGCCGCCACCGGCGGCGGCATCGATGCCGCGCTCTCGCCGTTCATCGGCGCTACGGGATCGCCACAGAGCATTCTACGCGGCGGGCCGGCGGCCTGGCGCGAGACCCTGCGCGACGAGAAGGCCGCCACCAGCCTTGCCCAACTGCTCGATGCGGTCTCGGCCATCCCCTGGCGCGTCGAGCCGGGAGGGCCGGGGCGCCGCGATGCCGCGGCGGCCGAGGACCTCGCCGAGCAGCTCGCGGCGGCCGACTTCGATACCGCCTTCCGCGAGATGGCCCACGCCGTCTGGTACGGCTATTCGGTGGCCGAGATCATCTGGCAACCGGCCGGCGGCCGGGTCGAGATCGCCGCCATCCGCACCCGTGCGCCCGAGCGCTTCCGCTTCGGCACGGACGGGGACCTGCGCCTGATCAGCCGGACCCACCCTCGCGGCGCGCCGGTGCCCGAGGCCAAGTTCTGGCTCGCCCGCATGCCCGCCGAGCACGGCGGCCAGGCCCACGGGCCCGGCGCCGCCCGGCTCTGCTTCTGGCCGGTCTGGCTGAAGCGCAACGGCATCCGCCACTGGGCCGTGGCACTCGAGAAGTTCGGCACCCCGACGCCCATGGGCAAACACGGCCGCAACGCGACAACCGAAGAGGTCGACCGTCTCCTCGAGACCCTCCAGCGGTTGGCCCAGGGTGCCGGCATCGCCATCCCAGAGGGTCAGGAGATTACGTTCCTCGAGGCCACCCGGCGCAGCGGCGGCGATCATGCCCAGTTCTGCAAATACATGGACGCCCTCATCGTCGAGGCCGTCCTGTTGCAGACCGCGACCACCGAGATGGGGCCGTGGAAGGGCACCGCCGAGGTGCAGAAGCTGGTGCGTGACGAACGCGTCGCCACGCTGTCGCGCATGATCTGCTCCGGCGTCGAGCGCACCGTCGCCCGCTGGCTCACCGATTGGAACCATCCCGGCGCAGCCTGTCCCCGCGTCGTGCGCGAGATCGCCCCGCCCGAGGACCTGGGCGCCCGCGCCGCCCGCGACGAGATCGTCGCCCGCATGAGCGGGATGCGCCCGGCCCGGCGCTACATCGAGGACACCTACGGCGGCGAATGGGAGGACGCGCCGGCGCCAAGCGCCGAGCAGCGGCTCGCCTTTGCCGAAGCCGGCCGGGACGATTCCATCGACCGGGCGCTCGCCGCCGAGCTCGACGGCTGGCAACCCCTCATGGAGCCCATGATCGAGCCCGTCCTCGATGCCATCCGCAATGCCGATGGCTTCCAGGACGTGCGCGACGGCCTCGGTGGTCTATACGGCCGCATGGATGAGACGCCGGTGGCGACCAAGCTCCACCGCGCGGCCTTCTCGGCCGGGCTCTCCGGTGAGGCCGGGCTGGTCGAAGACGACGCCGGCGACGACTGATCCGCCGTGCCCGAGCCCGAGATCCTCGACCTGCCGCCCGAGGAAGCCGTCAAGCATTTCCGCGCCAAAGGCTTCCATGTCGGCTTCGACTGGCGCGATACCGACGCCGCCACCCATGTCAGGAGCTTCACCGTCGCCAAGGCCATGAAGCTCGACATCCTCCAGGACATCCGGGGGGCCATGGACGCTGCCATCGCCGAGGGCCGGACCTTCGACTGGTTCCGCGACAACCTCGAGCCCACGCTGCCCGGCAAAAACTGCCGCGCGTTTAACGCCTTCTTAGTCCGCCGCTCCTTGCTTCGTTGCAACTTTCGCAAAAAGCGGTGTTGACAGGACGTCGTGAAACTGCCGGTAAAATCGTGAACCCCCTATTTCAATCTCTGCGCGCCTTCGGGCCGGCACGGCTGGTCATGATGGCGATGGTCGCCGCGGCACTGGTCGCCTTCTTCGCTTTCGTGACCACGCGACTGTCCACGCCGAGCATGTCTTTGCTGTTCGGCGAGCTCGCGGTCGACGATTCCAGCCAGATCGTCAACCGCTTGGACGGCATGAGCGTACTGTATGAGCTGCGCGGCGACTGCACTCAGATCTTTGTGCCGGCGAATGAAGTGCTGCGGCTGCGCATGATGCTGGCCGGCGAAGGGCTGCTCAGAGGCGGCTCCGTCGGCTACGAAATTTTCGACCAGGAAAGCGCGCTCGGCACAACTCAGCGAGGCCAGGAGATCAAACGCCTGCGCGCCTTGGAGGGCGAGTTCGCGCGCACCATTACATCGCTGGCCCCCGTGCGTGCCGCCCGCGTGCATCTGGTGTTGCCGACGCGCGAGCCGTTCAGCCGCGACCGTGACGAGCCCAGCGCCTCCATCATGGTGCAGCTGCGCGGTGCGACACTCTTGCCCGGCCAGGTCACGGCGATCCAGACGCTCGTGGCCGCCGCGGTGCAAGGTATGCAGACCGCGCGGGTTTCCGTCGTCGATAGCAGCGGCACGCTGTTGTCCACGGCGAGCTCCGGCGCCGCCGTGGCCGCCAACGCACGGACGGCGGAGAACATGCGCGTGCAGTTTGAAGACCGCCTCGCGCCACGAGGAAAACCGCCGGCGCCCTCGTGCCGGCGGTTTTCTTGTTCCCACGATCACGTACAGATCACGGCGCACGAAGCCGCGCCGTCGGCAACACCGGGCGTGGCCCGGTGTTGCGGCGTGGTTCAGCCTTGCGGAGCATCACCATGTTGAGCAGCAGCTTGACCGCCCCGTCTCCGGGTGCCGGCGCCGCCGGCTGGTGCGCGGCATCCCACTCGATCGCGATGCGCTGCGTCGCCAGGACCTGAACGGACTTGGCGGCGTCGGCGAAGCTCAAATTGACCGACGAGCGGCCGGCGGACCCGAACGCCAATCGGAAGAACTGCAGCTTTTCGGCGGCCGACCTGGCGCTGGCGCGGACTAGCTCGGCCGCCTCGTCGCCCTCGCCGACGCCCATCTCGGCCATCTGCTCCAGGCCATTGTTGATCGCCCCGACCGGGCCGATCACATCGTGGCACAGGCGCGAGCACATGTACTCCGCCACGTGCAGATCCGCTTCGCTTGGCATTTCCCCTCCGCTATCGTCGCCGCAAGCGTTACGATGCTCATCGTTAAGACCCGGTTGACGTCAGCCAATGCCAACCCTGTAATGGTTCGATCATGACAAGGTGTTTCGCCTCACCCGCCGATGTCCAGTGATTTCGCTCCGGGCGCTCTGGTACGGCTGCGCGGCCAGCCGGATTGGGGTATCGGGCAGATCCAGTCCGCGATTGGGGTGCGGGTGACGGTGAACTTCGAGCATGCCGGCAAGCGCACTCTCAACGCCGACAATGTCGACCTGGTTCTGGTCGCCGACGACGAGCGATAGTCACTCGGGTTTAGTCCACGGGGTCGAGGTATGGCGGCGTCGCACGATTCGCCTCGCAAGTTTCACCATCCCGGTGCCGGCCGGCGACGCACCGTGCCGCATCCCAAGGGACGCCAACTGGATCCGGCGGCGTTGGCGGAGGTTCGGGTGGTCCTGGGGGACGCCTCGCGGGCACGCGATCGCTTGATCGCGCATCTGCATGGTCTGCAGGATCACTTCGGTGTGCTGACGGCGCGGCACCTGGTTGCGTTGGCCGAGGAGATGAGACTCGCGTTGGCCGAAGTGTACGAGGTCGCGACTTTCTATGCGCACTTCGACGTCGCGCGCGACAGCGATGCTGTGCCCCCCGAACTGACTGTTCGCGTGTGCGACAGCCTGAGTTGCGCCCTGGCCGGAGCACCGGCACTGCTGCACGATCTGCCGGACGTTCTTGGCAAAGACGTCCGCGTGATGCGCGCACCCTGCATGGGGCGTTGCGACACAGCACCGTGCGCGGCGGTTGGACGGTACCATGTCGATGCGGCAACGACCGATGCCGTCGCCGGTGCCGTTGGCAATCGCCGGACGCAGCCGGCGATCCCGGATTATCAATCGCTCGATGACTACCGATCGCAGGGTGGCCATGCCGTGCTCGCCGCCTGTCGCGCGGGCGCACGCACGGTGGAGCAGGTGTTGAGCGAGCTTACCGCCGCGGATTTGCGCGGACTGGGCGGGGCAGGATTTCCCGCGGCACGCAAATGGGAATTCGTGCGTGCCGCCGCCAAGCCGAGGTTTGTGACCATCAATGCCGACGAAAGCGAACCGGGTACCTTCAAGGACCGCCATTACCTGGAGCGTGAACCGCATCGCGTGCTGGAGGGCGCGCTGATTGCCGCCTGGGCGGTGGAGGCCGAGGCGGTGCACATCTACCTGCGGGACGAGTATCCGGCCGTGCGCGAGATCCTGCGGCGCGAAATCGCGGCGCTGGATCGCGCCGGCCTGACGCCACCCGCAATCGAGTTGCATCGCGGTGCCGGCGCCTACATTTGCGGCGAGGAAAGCGCAATGCTCGAATCCATCGAGGGCAAGCGCGGACTGCCGCGCAACCGGCCGCCGTATGTCGCCGAAGTCGGATTGTTCGACCGGCCGACGCTCGTCCACAATGTCGAGACCGTGTATTGGATTCGCGAGATCGTGGAGAACGGTGGGGCGGCCTTCGCCGTGCGTGGCGCCGACGGGCACAAGGGCTGGCGATCGTACTCCGTGTCCGGCCGGGTCAACGCGCCGGGCGTCAAGCGCGCACCGGCCGGCATCACGGCACGCAAGCTGATCGAAGAGTACTGCGGTGGCATGCTCGACGGTCACCGCTTGAAGGCGTATTTGCCGGGCGGCGCCTCGGGCGGCATCCTGCCGGCGCGCTTGGCCGATTTGCCGCTCGATTTTGGCAGCCTGGAGCCGCACGGCTGTTTCATCGGTTCGCACGCCCTGATCGTCCTTTCCCACCAGGACAGTGTCCGCGAGGCGGCGCTCAATCTCATGCGGTTCTTCGAGGACGAGAGCTGCGGTCAGTGCACGCCGTGCCGTGTCGGTACCGAGAAGGCGGTGAAGCTGATGCAGGCCCCGGTCTGGGATGAGCCATTGCTGCATGAGCTGAGCACGGTGATGCGCGAGGCTTCGATCTGCGGGCTAGGCCAGGCGGCACCCAACCCCTTGGACTGCGTGCTGAAGTACTTCCCGCAGGAGGTCGACGAGCATGACTGAGCCGATAGGCTTTTCCCTCGACGGCAATTGGGTCGAAGCGCACGCCAGCGAATCTATCTGGCAGGTCGCGCAGCGCCAGGGCATCGACATTCCGCATCTGTGCTATGACCCCCGGCCCGACTATCGGGCCGACGGCAACTGCCGTGTCTGCGTGGTGAGTGTCGCCGGGGAGCGCACGCTCACCGCGTCCTGCATTCGATACCCAACACCGGGCATGGTGGTCGACACGCGCATCGCGCGCGCGACGTCGGCGCGCAAGGCCGTGATGGAGCTGTTACTCGCCGATCAACCGACACGCGCACACAGCCACGACCCGGCGTCGCGGCTGTGGCAATGGGCGGAGCGCTTGGAGGTGACGGCGAGCCGCTACCCGGCGCGTCCGACGCCGGCACCTGACCCCAGCCATCCGGCGATGCGCGTCAATCTCGACGCCTGCATCCATTGCACCCTGTGTGTGTGCGCCTGCCGTGAAGTGCAGGTCAATGACGTCATCGGAATGGCCTACCGCGGACACGGCGCCAAGGTCGTGTTCGATTTCGACGACCCGATGGGCGAGAGCACTTGCGTCGCGTGCGGCGAGTGCGTCGAGGCCTGCCCGACCGGCGCGCTGCTACCGGCGACCATGATCGACGCCGACGGCATCGGCCGGCCGGCGGCCGAGCGTCGGGTCGATAGCCTCTGTCCCTACTGCGGCGTCGGTTGCCAGCTAACGTTCCATGCCAGCGGCGACCGCATCGTCAAGGTCGACGGCCGCGACGGGCCGGCCAACCACAATCGTCTATGCGTCAAGGGCCGTTTCGGCTTCGACTATGTGCGCCATCCGCATCGGCTGACGGTGCCGCTGGTGCGCAAGGATGGGATCGGCAAGCGCTGGGACGACCAGGTGGATCCCGGCGATCCGTCGAGCCACTTTCGCGAGGCCAGTTGGGAGGAAGCGCTGGACCTGGCGGCGGCCGGCCTGACGCGCATCCGCGACACCCACGGAGGCGGCGCGCTCGCCGGCTTCGGCTCCGCCAAGGGCTCGAACGAGGAGGCGTACCTGTTCCAGAAGCTGGTGCGGACCGGGTTCGGCACCAACAACGTCGACCACTGCACCCGGCTATGCCACGCAAGCTCGGTGGCGGCGCTGATGGAGACCATCGGCTCGGCCGCGGTGACCGCGCCGTTCACCGCCGCCCTGGAGGCCGATTGCATCATCGTCATCGGTGCGCGGCCCACGGACAACCATCCGGTGGCCGCCACCTACATCAAGCAGGCCGCCAAGCGCGGCGCCAAGCTGATCGTGATCGACCCGCGGGGCCAGGGGCTGTCTCGGCACGCGACCTACAACGTCCAGTTCAAGCCCGGCACGGATGTGGCGCTGCTCAACGCCATGATCCACGTCATCATCAATGACGGCCTCGCCGACCGGCAATATGTCGAGGGCTTCGCCGAGGGGTACGATGCACTGGCGGCGCGGGTGCAGGACTTCACGCTGGAGGCCATGGCCGATGCTTGCGGCGTCGACGCCGTAACCATCCGCGCCATCGCCCACGCCTACGCATCCGCCGAACGGTCCTTGATTTTCTGGGGCATGGGCATCAGTCAGCATGTGCACGGCACCGACAACTCCCGCTGCCTGATTTCGCTGGCGCTGATCACCGGGCACGTCGGGCGGCCCGGAACCGGGCTGCACCCGCTGCGTGGCCAGAACAATGTGCAAGGCGCATCGGACGCCGGTCTGATCCCGATGGTCTATCCCGACTACCAGTCGGTCGAGAGCCCAGCCGTGCAGGTGCTGTTCGGGGCGGCATGGGGCGTCGACACGCTCGATCCCAAGAGCGGCCTGACCGTGGTCGAGATCATGAACGCCATCCGCGCCGGCACCATCAAGGCCATGTACATCATGGGCGAGAACCCGGCCATGTCTGACCCCGATCAGCGGCACGCGCGTGAGGCCCTGGCGGCGCTCGATCATCTGGTGGTGCAGGAGATCTTCCTCACCGAGACCGCCTTCCACGCCGACGTGATTCTGCCGGCGTCGGCCTTCGCCGAGAAGACCGGCACCTACACCAACACCAACCGCCAGGTGCAGCTTGGCCGACCGGTACTGCCGATGCCGGGCCAGGCGCGCCAGGATTGGCAGATCATTCAAGCCATCGCGCGCGGCATCGGCCTCGATTGGGACTGCGGCGATGTCGGCGAGGTCTATGAGGAAATGCGCGGCGTCATGCCGTCGCTAAAGGGCATCTCATGGCCGCGGCTGCAGCGCGAAGGCGCGGTGACCTATCCGTGCGATGACGAAGACCAACCCGGCCGCGAGATCCTGTTCGGCGATGGCTTTCCCACCGAGACCGGGCGCGGCAAGCTGGTGCCGACCGACCTGCTGCCGCCGGACGAATTGCCCGACGACGTCTACCCGATGGTGCTATCGACCGGCCGCATGCTGGAGCACTGGCACACGGGCGCCATCAGCCGTCGGGCCGAAACGCTGGACGCGCTGGAGCCGGAGGCGATCGCCGGCCTAAACCCGCGCGAGCTGGATCGGCTGGACGTGCAACCCGGTGAGGACGTGGACGTGGCCACCCGCAGGGGCACGATACGCATCAAGGCGCGCGCCGACCGCGACGTGCCGCCGGGCATGGTGTTCATCCCGTTCTGCTTCGCCGAAGCGGCGGCCAACCTGCTGACAAATCCGCAACTCGATCCCTACGGCAAGATCCCCGAGTTCAAGTTCTGCGCCGCCCGGGTCGAGAAGGCACCGTCCCTTGGCGACGACTGAAGCGCTGCTCGCATCGGATCTGCGGCGGGCGCTCGGCACGGCTCTGCGCGCGGGCATTGCGGGCCAGGTCGCGCACGACGTTGGTCGTCGGCCTCAACTGGACGTTGGTGCGGGGACCCGCCGGCATCGGGCTGGCGCACACGCCCGCGCGCGGCACAGCCGGCTGCCGCTCGGTGCCGCGTGCCGGCGCCCACTGCGGGCGAAGCCTGGCGGCCTTAGCCGAGTTCCTGGATAGCGACAATCCATTCGAAACCGCGCTCGGCCTGGCCGCCGCCAACGCAGTGCACAACCGGTTCGATCTGGCTGCGCCGGACGACAACGGCCTCGACGCGCTCGACCCCGCCGCCGGCCCCTCAGTGGTTATCGGCCGTTTTCCCGGCCTCGAGCGACGCTTGCCGGACGCGCTCGTGATCGAGCGCGAGCCCCGCGCCGGCGAATACGCGGAAGACGCGGCCCAGGAGCTGTTGCCGTCGGCGGCGCAGGTGTTGATCACCGCGTCGTCGCTGGCCAACGGCAGCTTCGCCGGCTTGCTGCGGTTGTGCGGCGACGCACGCGTCGTGCTCGTTGGGCCCGGGACGCCGCTGGCTCCGGCGCTGTTTGAGTTAGGGGTGGACGTGCTGTCGGGCCTGATCGTCACCGACCCCGACGCCGCCCCGCGGATCGTCGCCGAGGGCGGTGCCGTCAGCGCTCTGAAGACTTGTGCCCGCTACGCGACGCTGCGGCAGCATTAGCATTCATTTGGCAAAAAAACGGCTGGATCGCGATCCAGCCGTCCGTGTGTTTTCTTGGATCCGCGATCTATCTCAACCCGACACAGCACGCGATGCGTGTTTTTTTCGCATTCGCCGCGTACCGACTGCCTCCCGGTCGTTACCGGACCCATCGGCCGCACACCGCCGCGTCAGTTTTCGAGATCGCTTGGCTCCGTTTTTCCTCCCCAGTCTTGGGCCGAGAGCGTCGTAAAAACGACCCTCGCCACGCACACGAATGGCGCCCGATACGCCACTCTACCCCAACCGCCTTCTTCATGAAGCGCCAGGGTCATGCGACGGCGCCATTAGACGCGGGAGCGCGGCTGGAGTCAACGCGGTGGTGCGTCTTGGGTCGTCAGCGCCGCTAGTCTTCCGGCCTCGCGCAGGTCATCCTCCGTATTGACGTTGAAGAACGGATCGACGGGATCGGCGGAAAACGTAACGTTCGCGACCCGGTGACGTGAGCTCCAGTCGACGACCCTGCGGATGCCTTCATCGACCACCGCGCGGCGCAGGTCCGCGCGCAGCCGGACCGGCCATAGCCCGATCACCGGATGCAGGCGCCCGGCACTGGCGGCGAAGACGATATCGGCGTCGGCGGCCGACAACCGCGCCACCAAATCGAGCGGCAAGAAGGGCGCATCCGTGGCCACGGTGACGATCTGCGGACAATCGCGCGCGGCGGCCCAGTCCATCCCGGTCAGGACGCCGGCCAACGGGCCTGCGAATCCCGGCACCGCGTCGGCAACCACCGGCACTTGAAACTGCGCAAAACGGGTCGCGTTGCCATTGGCATTCAAGATCAGCGGCCCGACTTGTGGCCGCAGGCGTGCGATGACGTGGCCGAGGAGCGTGGTGCCGCCCAAGGAACGCAGGCACTTGTCGCCACCGCCCATGCGCCGCGATTGGCCGCCGCCCAGCAGAACACCGACCGTCGCCGCTTGTTCCATGGCCGGCACGATAGGAGCGGCGCGGCTACTTGCGCAAGATTGCAACCCCTCCGGGCCACTGCTATGCGGCGAGAGCGTTATCCACCCGGGAACGGACACGTCATGACCGCCATTGGACCGTGGATCGACGACAGCAACGTTGCCCTGTTCACCGACCTGTATGAGTTGACGATGATGCAGGCCTACGTCGCCGAGGGCATGCGCGAGCCGGCGACGTTCGGCCTGTTCGTGCGCCGCATGCCGGCAAATCGGAACTATCTGTTGGCCTGCGGCCTCGCCGAAGCGCTGCGCTACTTGGAAACGGTCCGATTCACGCCGGATTGCATCGCCTATTTGCGCTCGGTCGGCCAATTCTCTGCGAGTTTCCTCGACTGGCTGGCCGATTACCGCTTCTCCGGCGACGTCCATGCGGTGCCGGAAGGCACGCCCGTGTTCGCCAACGAGCCGATCCTGGAGATCACGGCGCCGATCGCCGAGGCGCAGCTGATCGAAACCTTCGTCATGAACCAGGTGCACCTGCAGACGCTGCTAGCCTCGAAGGCGGCGCGCGCGGTCACGGCGGCCGCCGCGCGAACAGTCGTCGATTTCGGCGCCCGGCGCATGCACGGTACCGATGCCGCCCTGAAGGCTGCGCGCGCGTTCCACATCGCCGGTGTGGCGGCCACATCGAATGTAGCGGCCGGCGCCGTCTATGGCGTGCCCATCACCGGCACCATGGCCCACAGCTTTGTGCAGGCATGCGCCGACGAGAGCGCCGCCTTCGCGGCCTTCGCCCGCGTCTTCCCCGAGACCGTCCTGCTGGTCGACACCTACGACACGTTGGCCGGCATCGGTCACGTCATCGAGCTGGCGCGTAGTTTGGGCGCGGGCTTTCGCGTCCGCGCCATCCGCCTCGATTCCGGCGACCTTCCGGCGCTGGCGCACCAGTCGCGCACCATGCTGGACGACGCCGGCCTCTCCGACCTCGGTATCTTCGCCAGCGGCGGGCTGGACGAATACAAAATCGGCGAACTGATGGCGCAGGACGCCCCGATCGACGGGTTCGGCGTCGGTACGGCCATGGGCGTGTCTGAGGACGTGCCGGGCTTGGATATCGCCTACAAGCTCTGGCCTATGCCGGCACGGGCCGGCTCAAACTGTCGCCGGGTAAGGAGATCCTGCCGGGCCGCAAGCAAGTGTTCCGCATCGAGGAGAATGGCCGGGCCGTGCGCGACGTCATCGCCCGCGCCGAAGAGGATCTGCCCGGACGATCCCTGCTGCAGCCGGTGATGCGCGGCGGCCGACGTCTGGCCGAGGGCAACGTTCCGCTCGACGCGGCGCGAGAGCGGGCGAGGGCCGAGATCGCCACGCTGCCGACGCAAGTTCGCGCCATCGCCGCCGCGGATCCGCCCTATCCGGTCGCGCTCAGCCCGGCGCTCCGCGACTATCAGATGCGCATCAGGCGCGAGGCTTTGGCGACCTAGAGGTCTCTCCGCGCTTTTTTCTTACCGCTCGGGCCCTTACGCCGGTTTTTTGCTGGTCATTCACGGCCCGCCAGCTGCGGCGCACCCAAGCGATGTCCAGGGCCAACACGATCACGCCCAGAGGGATCATCCAGAACCCCAGTACCGGCAGGAAGCCTAGCACGCCGCCGACGACCAGCATCACACCGATGCCCATACGCACGGCTTTCGGCATCGCCTTCAGCCGACGCAGGGCGCGAAAACGCCAGGCGCGGCTCATGGGAGCGGCAAGCGCCGCCGCGAACGGCGGACGGCGGCCCAGGCTGCGTTGGTCCATGTCACGGGTGTAGGCCGAATCTCGGGTTTACGCACGCATTGTGGGCCACCGAGTGGCCGCTACACCGGTGTTCTGCCATACTGAGACGCGGAACGCGGCATCGATCAAGGCTAGCATGACCACGGCACGACTGATCGAGCAGGCCAAGGGCATCTACGTCATTTCAGCGACGCCGTTCACGGAAGAGGGGGCGCTGGACCTCGCCGGCGCCCAGCAATTGGTCGACTTCTATTTGGGCTGCGGCGTTAGCGGCATGAACATCCTGGGTGTGCTGGGCGAGGCCAATAGGATGTCCGAATCGGAGGCGATTTCATTTGCCCGCGTGGTCTTGCGCCACGTCGATGGCCGCGTGCCCATCGTGGTCGGCGTCACGAGTTCGGCCCTGACCAATGTCGAATCACTGACCCGAACGGTGGTGGATCTGGGCGCCGCCGGCGTGATGCTACAGCCGCTGGCCGGGCTAAAGGGCGGCGATGCCGTGTACGCGTACGTCGACGCCGTATTGGCGACGATCGGCCCCGACGTACCGGTCTGCTTCCAGGATTTCCCGCAGCTCAGCGGCGTCTATCTGTCGGTGCCGGTGTGGAACCGCATGGTCGACGTCTTTCCACAACTGGTCATGCTCAGGCACGAAGACGCGCCCGGGCTGGCCAAACTTTCGCGCATTCGCGCCGGCGAGGCGCTGGACGGCCGTCGCCGCATCGCCATCCTGGTCGGCAACAACGGCCTCTACTTCCCGCAAGAGCTGCAGCGCGGCGTCGACGGCGCGATGACCGGCTTCGCCTATCCCGACGTGCTGGTCGAGGTCTACAACCGCTTCGTCGATGGCGACGTCGACAGCGCCGAGGACCTCTTCGACCTCTACTTGCCGATCAATCGGCACGAGCAGCAGCCCGGGTTCGGACTGGCCGTGCGCAAGGAGATCCTGCGCCGCCGCGGGGCGATGCCGAGCGCGACCACGCGCTATCCCGCCTACAAACTGAGCGCGTACGACCATGCCGAGCTCGATCGCCTGATGACGCGGATCGAGCGCAAGGCGCCGGCTCCGGCGTCCCCATAGCGCGATGGCCGACCACGACCTGATCATCCGCAACGCCACGATCATCACCGACGGCGATACGCTCGAAGGCGACATTGCGGTCGACGCGGAGACCATCGCGGCGGTCGGGAATGTTTCGGGGTCGGGCGCGCGCGAGGTCGATGCAGCGGGCAAGTGGGTGCTGCCAGGTGGCATCGACAGCCATTGCCATATCGAGCAGATGGCCTCGACCGGCATCTGGACCGCGTAACCGCCGCGGACATGGGCGCGCCCGACCTGGACGGCGCGAAATATGTATGCAGCCCGCCACCGCGCGACGCGGCGAACCAGGCCCATGTCTGGGAGGGTCTGGAGTCCGGCGTCTTCGACGTGTTCTCCTCCGACCACGCGCCCTACCGGTTTGACGGCGGTCCAAACGGCAAGCTGCGCGCCGGGGCGAAGACGACCTTCAAGACCATAGCCAACGGCGTGCCCGGGATCGAGCTGCGCCAGGCGCTGCTGTTCTCCGAGGGCGTGTTGGGGGGCCGCATCGACATCCACCGGTTTGTGTCTCTGACGGCAGCCAACGCCGCCAAGCTTTATGGGCTCTATCCGCGCAAGGGCACCATTGCGGTGGGCGCCGACGCTGACATCGTGATTTGGGACCGCGAACGGCAGACCACGGTGTCGGTGGAGATGCTGCACGAAAACATGGATTACACGCCCTATGAGGGCATGACGCTGACGGGATGGCCGGCGACCGTGATCTCGCGCGGCTAGGTGATCGTCGATGCCGGCGCCGTCACCGCCCATCGCGGTCGCGGCCAGTTTCTACCGTGCGCTCCACCGGGGCCGGCGCTGCCAAATGCCGGCAAGGGCTTGCCCGCCACATCCGGGCTCGACCCCCTCACCGGGGCGTTGGGCTCTGGATAAGGGCCGCGAGCCTCATCACCGTGTTCCAGTTGCGGCCCGTTGCCGAGCAGCCGAGTTTGTCCTCGATCAGGGTGTTCGTCAGCTTCGAGCGCCCGATGCCCGCCGGGTAGAAGACGTAAGCATGCCGTCCCGGGGCGCGTACGACCTCCGGGCCCGTGATTGCGGCCTGAAGTGCGGCGACCGCACCCGCCGCCGGCGCCTTTTTCAGAAACACGGCGGTCAGGTGGCCCGGATCGCGCAGCGCTTCGTCCGGAAAAGGATTGCGGGCGACGACCGACGCCCAATCCTCCGCGGTGCGAACGAAATAGTCGGTGTGGATCGCGAGTCGGTTTTCGGTCTCCACCTGAAGCCGACGCTCAAGCGCGGCCCCGCTCTGGCGGCCCCCTTTGAACACCACACTGCCGCTCTGCAACACCGTCCGCGCTGCCGTGAAGCCCAGCTCCGCAAACAGATCGCGCAGCTCTACCATGGCGACCTTCCTGTGCGCGCCAACGTTGATGCCGCGCAAGAGGGCGATATGAACGGTCACGTCCCCTTGGTTTCGTGCCTCAGCCCGCCATGCCGAAGCTGAACAGTGCAAAGGCGTAGGCGCGCGCCACCTCATCGAGTTTGTCGAAGCGGCCGGCGGCGCCGCCGTGGCCCGCCTCCATGTTTGTGCGCAGCACCAGCAGATTGTCGTCCGTCTTCAACGCCCGCAGGCGCGCAACCCATTTCGCCGGCTCCCAATAGGTGACGCGCGGATCAGTTAGGCCGGCGGTGACCAGCATGTTGGGATACGCCTGCGCCCTGACATTGTCATACGGACTGTACGCCTTGATGCGCGCGTACGCCTCGGGATCTTCGATCGGATTGCCCCATTCCGACCACTCGGGTGGCGTTAGCGGCAGTTCGGCGTCGCACATGGTTGTCAGGACATCGACGAACGGCACATCGGCGACGATCGCCCGGAACAAATCCGGGCGCATATTGGCGACGGCGCCCATCAGCAGGCCGCCGGCGCTGCCGCCGTGGGCAACAATGCGCCCGGCGCGGGTATAGCCGGCGGCGACGAGCGCTTCGGCGGACGCGGTGAAATCACGGAAAGTATTGATTTTATTCGCCATCTTGCCGTCGAAATACCACTGATAGCCCTTCTCCGTGCCGCCGCGAATATGGGCTATGGCATAGACGAAGCCCCGATCGACCAGGCTCAGGCGGTTGGTTGAGAAGCCCGCAGGCATCGACATGCCGTAGGCGCCGTAGCCATAGAGCAACATCGGCGCACTGCCGTCGATGGCGGTGCCGCGCCCATGCAGCACGGTGATGGGTACCTTGGCCCCATCATGGCTGTCGGCGATGAGTCGCCGGGTGATGTAGGCTGCGGGATTGTGTCCGCTGGGGACCTCCTGCTCTTTCATCAGCACGCGTGTACGTGCAGTCATGTCGTAATCGTACACCTGCTCGGGTGTCGTCGGCGACGCGTAGGCGAACCGCAGCGTCGCCGTCTCGAACACGTAGCCCGGCAGGAGGCGAAGCTCGTAGGCCTCCTCGTCGAACGCGATGTCGTGCGTGTCGCCGTCGGCAAAGCGAGTGATAACGATGCGTGGCAGGCCGTCTTCACGCTCCAGGCGTACCAGGTGATCGGCGAACACCAGCATGCGTCGGATCAGCCGACCGGACCGATGCGGCACCAGGTCGCGCCAGTGGGCGCGGTCGGGTGCATCAAGCGGCGCCTGCATGATCTTGAAGTCGACCGCGCCGTCGGCGTTGGTCAGGATCAGGAACCGGTCTCTGTGAGCGCTTACGTCATAGGCGACGCCGTCCCGGCGCGGCGCGAAACGGCGCGGCGGGCCGCCGGAGTCGTCGATCAGATGCACTTCGGTGGTCAGAGCGTGCGAACCCGCCGTAATGGTGACAAAGCGCCGGTCTTCGGTGTGGTCCAGGCCGAGATAGAACGCGGCATCGGTTTCCTCAAAGACCAGCTGGTCCTTGCCCTGATCCTCGCCCAGCACGTGGCGGCACACGCGCGACGGCCGATGGTTAGCATCGAGCGCGGTGTAGTAGAAGGCGCCGCCAACGGCGGCCCAGACGATGTCGCCCGACGCCTTTTCGATGGCATCCGCCATGTCGGTGCCCTGAGCCACATCGCGCACACGGATGCCATATTCCTCGCCGCCGGTGCGATCGGCGGCATAGGCCAGTCTCGTGTGGTCCGGGCTGTGCTCGGCGGCGCCGACACGGAAGAACGGCGTATTCTCGGCCTCACGGTCGCCATCCAACAGGACCTCTTCGACGGCGCCGGGGGCGCTGGCGCGGCGACAGAGTACCGGGTGCTGTCCGCCGACCGCGTAGCGGCGATAATAGGCGAAGTCACCATCAGGCGCCGGCACGGTGCTGTCGTCTTGCTTGATGCGCGCCTTCATCTCGGCGACCAGCGCCTGCCGCAACCCCTGCAACGGCGCCAGCTTGGAGTCAGCGTGGGCGTTCTCGGCCTCAAGATAGGCCCGGATCTCGCCGTCCAGCGCTTCGGGCTCGCGCATCACGCGCTGCCAATCGGCGTCGCGCAACCAGTCATAGTCATCGACGCGCGTATCGCCGTGGCGCGTCATCTCGGTGGGCCGCTTGGCGGCGATGGGGGATTTGTCGGTCATGGCTCGGCCGCATGATGCGAAACCCGCGCCCCGCCGGCAACCGGTCTTGGTTGTCACTTCACTGTATGGGCGCAGCGCTGTAGTCTTCGGCCCGTGGCCCGTTCCGACGACACTGCAGGCGTCATCGCCCCACCGCCGCTCATCTATCTGGCGGCACTCCTCGTCGGGCTCGCGATCGACTATGTCTGGCCGGCGGCCTTCCTGCCGGCGACCGTCCAGTACATCGCCGGCGGTACACTGATCGTGGCGGGCTTGGCTGTGGCGCTGACGGCGACGCGGCTGTTTACGAAAGCCGGCACCAACTTCCGGCCCGATCGGCCGTCCACCGCGTTGGTACTGGCGGGGCCGTACCGGTATTCGCGCAATCCGATGTACGTCTCACTGACGATGACGCACTTGGGCATCGCCATCGCCATCGACAGCCTGTGGCTGATCGCGATGGTCGTCCCGGCCCTCATCGTCCTGAGCATCGGCGTCATCGCGCGCGAGGAACTCTACCTGGAGGCCAAGTTCGGCGAGGCCTACGGCAACTACAAATCGCGTGTGCGCCGCTGGCTGTGACCTAGATCGGCGCCGTCGGGCGGCGGCCGTGGAACGCGTCGTCTAGCATTGCGCGCACACTCGCGACATCGACGGGGCGGGGGTTCCAGCTCGTCGCCGTGACCGACAGTTCGGCCGCAATATCGAGGTCGCCTTCGTCCATGCCCAGATCCGCAAGGCGCGTCGGCGCACCGAGTCCCGCGGCCAGGTCATAGAGGGCGCCGGCCGGGTCCGTCGTGTCCAGGGCGCGGCCGATCGCCACCATCGCCTGGGGCGACGCCCCCGCGTTGTAGGCGACCACATGTGGCAGCATGACGGCGTTCGATTCGCCGTGCGGGATGCCGTGGCGGCCACCCAGGACGTGGCACACCTTATGGTGCAGCGCGATGCCGGCCAGCATGACCACCGCACCGCCCAGCATGGCGCCGTACACCGCCTGTCCACGTGCGGCCATGTCGGCCGGCCGCGCGACGCTGGCCGGCAGTCCAGACGCATGGGCACGAATGCCGGCCTCGGCGAGCATCGCAGCCACCGGATTCGGGCGCTCGGGGTATAGCGCCTCAACACAGTGTGCGAGGCTGTTCATGCCGGAGGTGACGGTGACGTGCGCCGACAGCGACGTAGTCAGCGCCGGATCATAAATGACCGCGCGCATCATGCAGTTTTCGTCCATGCGTGTGCGCTTTTCGTCGCCGATCAGCATGCCGTAGATGGCCGTCATCTCGGAGCCCGAATAGGTGGTCGGCACGGCGATGACGGGCATGCCGGTACGCACCGCGATCACCTTGCCCAGGCCGACGGTCGAGCCGCCGCCAAAGGTCACCGCGCCGTCGGCGTTGAGCCGCTGAGCGGCCGCCACCGCATCGTTGACCACCGGCTCTGGGCAATGCGGCTGGGCGCCGTCGAATACGCCGACGCACGCTGCGCCCAGCGCATCGACCAACGGCTGAGCGCGGCGACGCCCTCCGGCCGTGCAGCACAGCAGCACACGTTCCGCGCCGAGCCTGGCCGCTTCGCGCGGCAGCGCGTGTCCAACCGCATCGCCCAGAACGGCGCGAACGGGCAGGTGCACGACGAATGACTCCATCGAAAACCTCGCAGGCACCCGCGCTTTCAAATCAACCGTGCAGGCCGTAGAACGGGCGGCGGCGACTATAACGGGCGCAAGGAAGCCTGCAAGCCGACCACGAGGAATGGACGATGCCGTATTTTCCCTCTCTCGGCGACGGCGCGACGGTGCGTGATATCCTGCAGCTGCATCCGCAGGCCGGACGGGCACTGGTGAAGTACCATGAGATCGTTTTGCGCGGCCCGTCGACGCTGTCGGTGCGCGAGCGCGAACTCATTGCCGCTTACGTCTCCGGGTTGAACGCCTGCCAATATTGTCACGGTGTGCACAGCGTCACCGCCGAGGCGTTCGGCAGACCACGGGCTGCTGATCATGCCGCTACGCGGCGATTAGGCCGCTCCAGCCACCTGATCCCGATCGACAACATCGCGCCGATGCCGGCGAGCGCGACCAGCACCAGCGGCGCCGCTTGCCAACCGCCCCAGGCCGCGACCACCACGGCGACCGTGGGCGGGCTGATGACCTGACCGATGGCGGATCCCTGGATAATCAGCCCGTTGGTGGTGGCGACTAGCGCCGGCGTCGGGGAATGCACCGGCGCGCCAGCGAAGCAGCAGCCGGGGATGACGCCGCCGATGAAACTCAACGCGACCACCAACACATAGCGCAGCCCCTGGTCGAACAGAGCGGTGTAGACCCCGACGGTGCATGCCGCGATCGCGACGAAGCCGGCGAGCATGAGCTGCCACCGCGGAGCTCCGCGCTGCAGCGCCCAGGCCCCGACGATGCTGCCGGCTGCGTTGATCACGACCGCGCCCGCGGTCATCGCAGCTCTGGCACCGCCGGACAGGCCATGCACCTCGGTCAGCAGGGTCGGCAGGAACCCCATGACGGCGAGAAAGATGCCGGCATAGGCGCCGAACGAAAGTGCCAGCAGCAGCGGGCCCGGACTGGAGACCGTTCGCCATATGCCGGAGATCGCGGTTCCCGCGGTCAGACCGACACGTCCCGACCGCTTGAGCGATGCCGTGGCAACCGCGAACAGGGCGATGAATGCGAGGCTGACCACTGCGTTCGCCAGCCAGACACCGCGCCATCCCGTAAGCGCCAACAGCGGTGGCGACAGCAGCACCATCACGGCAACGCCGATCGGGAAGTAGCCACCCCAAATGCCCATGACCATGCGCATGTCGGCCGGACGGCTGACCCGGATCAGGAGCGACGGCACCGACGCCGACACGCCGATGAGGCCAATGCCTTCGATGAAGCGCGTCACCAGCAGCAGGCCGATGCCGTCGGCCGCCGCACCGGCGATGTTCGCCACCACCAACGACCACAGGCAGAGCAGGATGACGCGACGGTGACCCAGGCGATCGCCGAGATAGCCGACGGCAACGCCAGACACCATGCCCAGCACGCTGATCATCGACAGCAGCCAGCCGGCGCCGGTCAGGCTCAGATCCAACTCGGCGCGGATCGCCGGCAACGCCATCGGCACCTTGCCGACCTGCAGCGCGCAGACGACGCCGGCAGAAAGCAGCAGGAGGACCAGTTGCCAACGTGTGGCGGCCGGCGCCTCGCTCACGCGGACCGGTCTTCGCGCCAGAGGCCCAGCTTCGACTGCACCACCTTGTCGGAAAAGCTGAACAGGACCGCTTCGTCATCCGCCTCGTGGCGGTGGCGGCGCCACCCCGGCGCGACGAAATGATCTTTCGGCCCCCACTCCAGGACATCGCCGCCGTCGTCGAAGATCGTGCGCCCATGGCCTTCGACGACCGAGAAGACGGCGTGGTCGGTCGCCCGGTAGGACGCACCCTTGAAGCCGCGCGACAGCATCTGCAGAAACGTCGACATCGTCGGCATCGCAGGTCCGCCGTTCAGCGGGTTGATGTATTCCATCTTCAAGCCGTGACACGGGTCACGGTCGTCGAGCGCGCGCATGCGATCCAGCGCTTCACGCGCGCGGGCATACGGGTAGCTGAAGATCGGCGAGGTTGGCTCATCGTAGGTATCGCCCAGGGGCCGCATATTGGCGCCGTAACGCGCCAGTGTCGTGCCCGGTGGCGCATTGGTCGGACACTGATCCTCCGGATAGCCCTCGGCGAACGTGGTGGTGAGAAAGCGAACGATGGGAATGTCGAGCCCGTCGAGCCTCACCGTCGGGCCGTCGCCCTCATGGCCGTGATCGTGCCAGCCCCACGACGGCGTAATGATGAAATCGCCCGGCGACATGTAGGTCTTTTCGCCATCGACCGCGGTGTAGGCACCGCTGCCTTCGACGATGAAGCGCAATGCCGACGGCGAATGGCGGTGTGCCGGCGCGACCTCGCCGGGGAGAATAAGCTGCAACCCCGCGTAGAGCGTATCGACCACCTGCGACTCGCCCTTCAACGCGGGGTTCTCCAGCACCAGCACGCGGCGCTCGGCCTCAGTGGCGGTGATGAGGTCGCCGGCCTCGACGATCAGCGGGCGAATGTCGTCATAGCGCCACAGATGGGGAACGGCGCGCGTGATCGGCGTCCGCGCCAGCAGCGTCTGCAACACCTCCCATAGCGGCGCCAGATTGCGTGCGCCGATGCGCGCATAGAAGTCTTCGCGGGCAGTCGGCTCGGCGGATGACATCTCGCGCTCCTACTCAATGCGTCTGGTTTTGCGCGTTTGGCGTTACCTAGTCGAACATGGTGTCGGGCAATTTCAGCGCAATGTCGGGAAACACGACCAATATCGCCAAGCACACGCCCATCGCCAGCCAGAACGGCAGGATGCCGGCAAAGATGGCACGCATCGGCACGTCCTCGGCAATGCTCTTGACGACGAAGACGTTGACCCCGACGGGCGGGCTGATCAGCCCCATCTCGACCACGATGACCATCAACACGCCGAACCAGATGGCGTCGTAGCCCAGCGCGACGATCAGCGGAAATACGATCGGCAACGTCAGCACCAGCATGGCGATGCCTTCCAGGAATGTGCCCAGCACCACATAGGTGGCCAGGATCAGCAACAGAATACTCGTGTCGCCAAGGTCGAGGCCAATCAGCGCCGCCGCCAGATCGGCGGGAATGTGCGACAGCGCCATGAACGGAATGAAGATGTGCGCGCCGATCAGGATCAAAAACGAGGTCGCGGTCGTGCGCATGGTCTGCAACAGCACCTCGGCCAGTGTGTTGCGATTGAGCGTGCCCCGCGCCCAGGCAACGACGAAGGCCAGAAAGGCGCCGACGCCCGCGGCCTCCACGGGCGTGAACACGCCGCCATAGATGCCGCCGATGGTGGCGACGGCGATCGCCATGATCGCCGACGCACGGCGCAGCGTTGCGATGCGATGCCGCCAAGACGCGGCTGGGCCGGGCGGGCCGGCCTCGGGCCGCAGGCGGGTGACGATGGCGATGGCGATGACGAACAGGCCCGTCAACAGCAGGCCCGGCAGGATGCCGGCGATGAACAGGCGGCCGATCGATTCCTCGGTCAGGATGGCGTAGATGACGAAGCCGGTCGACGGCGGGATCAGGATCCCCAGTGTGCCGCCGGCGGCGACCGCTCCGGTTGCCAGGCTGTCATTGTAACCGAAGCGCCGCATCTCCGGCAGCGCGACCCGGCCCATGGTCACCGCCGATGCCAGCGACGAGCCGCTCATCGCGGCGAAGCCTGCACAGCCGACGATGGTCGACGACGCCAGCCCGCCGCGCCAGCTGCCGACCCAAGCATAGGCAGCGTCGTACAGATCGCGGCTCATGCCGGACACGCCGGCCAGATTGCCCATCAGGACGAACAACGGAATGACGCTCAGCGGAAAGAAAGTGACGATGGCGATGGTTTCGCTGCTCAGGGTCGACATCGCCGCCGGTAAGCCGTTCAAGACCGCGATGCCGACGAAGCCGACGACAATCATCGATGTCGCCACCGGCATCCGCAGGCCGAGCAGAATGAAAAGAGACACCAGGCCCGAAACGCCTATCTCGGTGGCGGACACGCCCGGTCGCTAGGCGTCGCGGCGCAAGCTCGCCCACACCTCGGCTAGCAGCACCAGCACGTATAGCGCCAAGCCGGCCGCGATCGTGAAGTAATAGGGCAGGAACGGCAGCTGCAGGAGGTTGGACGTTTCGCCGTAGAGTGCCGCGTCGACACCGTTGTTGTAACAACGCAAGGTGACCAGCGAGAGCACCGCCGCGCCAAGCAAGCGAACCAGTATGTCGGTCCATCTACGCACACCCGCCCCAGTGACATAGGAGAGCAGATCAACCGCCACGTGGGCGCCGCTGCGGCCGCCATAGGCGAGCGAAGTCGCCACAACGACCAGCAGCATGAGCTGCGTGACGTCCTGCGCGCCGAATATCGGGGCGTTAAAAACGTACCGCAAGCCAACGTCGACAACGGTCAGCGCCACCATGGCGAGCAAGACCAGCCCGCCGGTGACTGCCACCCAACGAACGGCGCGATCGACCAGATTAAGCAACGCGCGGCGCCGTTCGTCCCAACGCGGGCATAGCCCTTACATCGCGGCGTTCTGCATGGCCGCCAGGATGTCTTTGGCTGGAATACCCTTGGCGATCAGTCCGTCTATCACGGCCTGCCGCGGTGCGGCCGCCGCGTTGACGAACGCCTCGCGGGCCGCGTCGGTGAGCTCGATAATCTCGACGCCGCCTTCGGCCGCGATTTTCAGGCCGCGCTTGCCGGCACCGTCATAGCCCTTACCGCCTTCCATGCTCAGTTCCGGCCCCGCCAATTGGTCGATCCAACCCTTCTCCTCATCCGTGAGACCTTCATAGCTCTGCTTGTTCATAACGAGATAGAAGGCTGCGGACGACGCTGGCAGGTTCGTGGTGATGTACTTGGCGGGCTCATGCAGCTTGAAGGAACCGATGCCGCTGGAGCCGATCATGATCGCGTCCACAACGCCGTTGTCGAGCGCGTTGTAGGTCTCGGTGACCGGCATTTGCACCGGCACTGCGCCCCAGGACTCGATGAACGGCGCGTCGGCCACCGACGGCGCGCGGATCTTCATGCCGGCGACGTCGGCCATGCTGCGCACCGGCTTGTCGCGCGTGATCAGAACCGCGACCTCGTTGGTCCACAGCGCCAGCAATTTGACGTTTTGAAACTCCGGCTCCAACCAGTTCATCCCGCGCCACACCATTTCGGTGCCGGTAATCGCGTCGGGCACGACGCCGGGCACCGCGACCAGCATGGTGCGCGGGAACAGCGTTTCGGTGTAACCGGGAATGCCGAAGACGATATCGGCGACGCCATCGATGGCGCGCTTGTATTGCTGTTGCGGACCGGCGCCGAGTTCGCCGGCGGGATAGATGCGCGCGGTCAACTTGCCGCCGCTGATTTCCGCCAACTGCTCGGCGAACGGCGCCATGACTAGCCGGTGCATCGGATGCTGCGGCGACATGAAATGCGCGATCTTGAGTTCATCGGCACCGCCGATCCCAACCAGACGGTGGCACCGGTCGCCAACGCGATCATCGACAACCAACGGCGCTTTTTGGACATGGTCTGCACTCCTTGAATTCCGTAGAACGAGGCTCCATTGCTGGGTCTCCCAACGTTATGGGAGCCGTATCTGTGTGTCCACGCAAACGGCCTGAAGGCTCGGCACGCTAAGCACCCGGGGGCGGGGGCTGGAGGTCGTCGAGCGCATAGCGGTCGACCTCGGCCAAGGCCTCGAGAAGGCTGGCAGCGGCGTGTTCAACCAGCCGGCGGCCGGCCTCGGGGCGGGCCAGCGTCGCGTTCCCGCATGCGCCGCTAGCGTTCAAGTCCTGCGCCTGCCACGCGAGCCGCGCGTTTCCGGATGGCCCCAGATGGCGGTACGACCCGGCCAACTGCGCGCCCAGCGCAGGAAAATCCTGTATTTCGTCCTTGCGCACTAACTCCGGGCGTAGGTGCATCATCATTGCCGTTTCCACCGCGCCGCCGTGGATGCCGTGGCGAATCTCGTCGGCCGGAAACAGATCGTCCGGCAGGCCGAGATCATACCAACTCAGGCTGACGACCAGCATGTTCCGGCGTGTGCGCAATTCACGTGCGACGATGTCCATGACCGCCGGGTTGCCGCCATGGCCGTTGAACAGCACCAGCTTGCGTACGCCGGCGCGCGCAACGGAGGTGCCGACCTCGATCCACAGCCGTGACAGGGTGCCGGCTCCGGCGGAAAGCGTCCCGGGGAAATCGCCGTGCTCGCTGGAATAGCCAATGGGCGTTATCGGTAGCACCACGACCGGCAGGTCAGGCGGTGCCTGCTGCAAGGCCCGGTCGACGATGCCTGCCGCTACAATCGCGTCGACACCGAGCGGCAAATGCGGGCCGTGCTGTTCGATGGCGGCGACCGGCATCAATGCAATCAGCCGTCCGGCATCGCAGGCGGCGATTTCGGCAGTGGTCCAATCCGCCCAAAGGCGCGGGGGTCGCGATGTCATGCGCGCAAGGCTAGGATGTTCGACGGCGAAGGCAACCCGAACGACGGCCCAATGATCGACGCGGCGGCAAAGCGGCAATACCACGACGAGGGCTACTTCATCGTACCGTCATTGTTCGACACCGCGGTGATCGAGATGCTGCGCGAGGAGTGCGCCCGCGCGCTCGCCATCGTCGAACGGGAGATGGACGATGGCGGTGTCGACACGATCGGCCTCAACCATCGCCGCCAGCGTTACATCGTGCCGCTGCAGTACACGACGAGCGACCGGCTGCAGGGTTTCCTGTTCAGCGAGACGATGGCGGCGATCTGCCGCGCGACCCTGGGCGGCGAGGCGTATCTTTTCCTGGAGCAGTTCGTGGTCAAGGGACCGCAGGTGGGCATGAAGCTCGGCTGGCACCAGGACGCGGGCTATCTGCCGTTCGACCCGCCGCACTACATGACGGTCTGGGTGCCGCTGGACGATGTCGACGCCGACAACGGCACGGTGTGGATCCTGCCCTACGCAGAGGCCGGCGGACGCAGCCGCGTCGAGCACCGGCTACAGCAGGTGACCAACGACAAGATTGGCTATTTCGGATCGGAGCCGGGTGTGCCGGTCATCGCGCCGGCGGGCAGCGCGGCCGTGTTCTCATCGACGACCTTTCACCGCTCGGGCGCCAACCGCACCCATCAGCCGCGCCGCGCCTACTTAGCGCAATACTCGGCGCAACCGGTCCTGAAACCCGACGGGACCGGACCGCGCCACTTCGCCGATCCGTTTCTGCGTAACGGACTGTCGGTGCCGCAGCCAGCCGTCGCCGAATTGAAGCTGGCGCTGGCGATGCCCTGGACCTGGAGCGAATAGGGCCCGGAACCAGCCGGTCTCAGGTTTCGTCCATGACCTGCTGCTTGGCCTCGCCCAACAACTCGTTCATGCGCTTGCGCAAACGATGCTCCGAACTCTCGACCCCTTTGGCCTCCAGATCCGCCAGAACCTTGCGCAGAACGTCATCATCGCCCGGCTCCTCGAAATCGGCGCGCACGACCTCGCGACCGTATGCCGCGGCCGCGTCGTCGTCGAGCCCCATCAGTTCGGCCGCCCATAGTCCCAACAGCTTGTTGCGCCGCGCCGTGACCTTGAAGCGCAGCTCCTCGTCGTGCTTGAACTTCGCCTCGAAACCCTTCTCGCGCTCGTTAAAGCTCGTCATCGCGGCCACCGCTCCCCTTGTGCCAGTCAACGCGTATTTCTCTATATAGTCGGCTGGGGCGGACAGGGGCACACCGAATTTGCGCCGTCGGCCCACTATTTCGTGGGGCGATCGCATGTGTACCGTCATCATCTTGCGCCGTCCGGGCCACGAGTGGCCGCTGATCCTGGCGGCCAATCGCGATGAGATGGCCGACCGCCCGTGGTCGCCGCCCGGCCGGCATTGGCCGGATCGCCTCGACGTGGTGGCCGGCCGCGATACGGTGGGTGGCGGCAGCTGGCTGGGGATGAACGATTACGCCGTGGTTGCCGCCGTGATGAACCGGACCGGTAGCCTGGGCCCCGATCCCGACAAGCGTTCACGTGGCGAACTGGTGCTGGAAGCCCTGGATCACGCGGATGCGTCTGCCGCGGCCGAGGCTCTATGCCAAGTGAACGCGCGCGCCTACCGGCCGTTCAACCTTGTGGTCGCGGACAACCGCTCCGCTCATTGGCTCAAAAGCACGGGCACCGGGCCGGTCGCCGCATGGCCGATCCCCGCCGGCATCAACATGCTGACCGCGCATGACCTGAACGACACCGAGTCGCCGCGGGTGGCCGCCTATCTTCCACGGTTCCGGGCCGCACCGGCGCCCGATCCCGGCTCCGACCGCTGGGATGTCTGGGAGATGTTGCTGGCCAGCGCCGGCACACCGAGGAGGCGGGTCCGACCGGCGCCATGTGCGTACGCACCGACTCGGGATTCGGTACGCTTAGCAGCGCCTTGATCGCCTTGCCCGCGCCCGGTCCGGCGAGGCCGATCTTGCGGTTTGCGGCCGGACCGCCCGACGTTGCCGGGTTCGCTGCGGTCTTGCTCTGACGGCCCGGCTTCATTGTATCGCTCACCTGCGCTTGCTATATGAGCGCGGGCGCCCGCTCCCACCCGCCGTGGCGCGGATTCACCCGAGGGGGCACGATTATGGCCAGACGCAGGAAAATCTACGAAGGCAAGGCGAAGGTCCTGTTCGAGGGGCCCGAACCGGGCACGCTCGTGCAGTATTTCAAGGACGACGCCACGGCCTTCAACAACCGCAAACAGGGCGTCATCACCGGCAAGGGCGTGCTCAACAATCGCATTTCCGAGCATCTGATGACGCGGCTGTCGGATGTCGGCGTGCCGACGCATTTCGTGCGCCGATTGAACATGCGCGAACAACTCGTGCGCGAGGTCGAGATCATCCCGATTGAGGTGGTGATCCGGAACATCGCCGCGGGCTCGTTCTGCGAGCGGTTCGGCATGAGCGAGGGGACAGCGCTGCCGCGTTCCATCGTCGAGTACTATTACAAGAACGACGACCTCGGCGATCCGCTGGTTACGGAGGAGCACGTCACCGCCTTCGGCTGGGCGACACCGCAGGAGATCGACGACATGCTGTCGATGAGCCTGCGCATCAACGATTTCCTGTCCGGGCTGTTCCTCGGCGTCGGCGTCAGGCTGATCGACTTCAAGCTGGAATTCGGGCGGCTGTATCAGGACGACCGGGTGCAGATCGTGCTCGCCGACGAGATCACTCCGGACGGCTGCCGGCTCTGGGATTCGAAGACCAACGACAAGCTCGACAAGGACCGTTTCCGTCGCGACCTGGGCAACGTCGCCGAGGCGTACCAGGAGATTGCGCGACGCTTGGGCATACTGCCGGACGCCGGCCCGCCGGACCTCAAGGGCCCGGCAACGATGCAGTGACTTGAAAGCGCGCGTCCACGTTACCCTGAAGCCTGGCGTGCTCGACCCGCAGGGCCAGGCGGTGCAGCACGCTCTGGCCCGCCTGGGTTACGACGACGTGACCGCGGTGCGCCAGGGCAAGGTCTTCGAGATCGAACTGGCGGACGGCGAGGCCGACCGTGCCCGTGTCGCCGGAATGTGCGAAAAGCTCTTGGCCAACACGGTCATCGAAGATTATTCGATCGAGCTTCCCACCTGATGCCACCCGCGCCGTGATGAGCGCCGCCGTCATCGTTTTCCCCGGCTCCAACTGCGACCGCGATATTGCGGTGGCCCTCGGATCCGCGACCGGTCGACCGCCGCACATGATCTGGCACGCCGAGGCCGATCTGCCGCAGGTCGACCTGATCGTCTTGCCCGGCGGGTTCTCGTATGGCGACTACCTGCGCGCCGGCGCCATCGCCGCCCACAGCCCCGTGCTGCGCGAGGTCGTGCGCCGCGCACGGGCAGGCGTGCCGGTGCTGGGTGTCTGCAACGGCTTTCAGATCCTCACCGAGACCGGGCTCCTTCCGGGCGTACTGCTGCGCAACGCGCAGCTCACGTTCGTCAGCCGCTGGGTGCATCTGCGGGTCGAGGCCGCGGCATCGGCATTCACGTCCGAGTACGAAAGTGGTCAGGTGATCCGCATCCCCATCGCCCATCACGACGGCAACTACGCCGCCGACGACAGCACGCTGGCGCGGCTGGATGCTGAGAACCGGATCGCCTTCCGCTATTGCACGCCCGCGGGACAGACCACGCCGGCGAGCAATCCCAACGGCTCGGCGGCCAACATCGCCGGCATCTTCAACGAGCAGCGCAACGTTCTGGGTTTGATGCCGCATCCCGAACGGGCGGCCGACGCGGCGCACGGCGGCGAGGACGGCCGGCCGTTCTTCGCCGCACTGGCGGCGATCGCGGCATGACAGTCACCACCCGCCCCCATGATTTGATGGGTTTGACGGCGGATGAGTACGAACGCGCCGCCGCCATGCTTGAGCGGCCGCCGAGCCATGCCGAGTTGGGTGTGATCGCCGCCATGTGGTCGGAGCATTGCGCCTACAAGTCGACGCGGCGCTGGCTCAAGACCCTGCCGACCGAGGCGCCGTGGGTCGTTCAGGGGCCGGGCGAGAACGCCGGCGCGGTCGATATCGGCGATGGGCTGGCCGCCGTGTTCAAGATCGAGAGCCACAATCACCCGAGCTTCATCGAGCCTTATCAGGGCGCCGCCACCGGCGTCGGCGGTATATTGCGCGACGTGTTCACGATGGGCGCACGGCCCGTTGCCAACCTCAACGCCCTGCGTTTCGGCGCGCCCGACCATCCCAAGACACGTCACCTGATTTCCGGCGTGGTCGCTGGCGTCGGCGGCTACGGCAACTGCATAGGCGTGCCGACGGTCGGCGGCGAGGTCAATTTCGATCCGTCCTACAACGGCAACATCCTGGTCAACGCCATGACCGTCGGTGTCGCGCGCGCCAACCGCCTGTTCCGCTCGGCGGCCAAAGGTCTCGGCCTGCCGGTGCTCTATGTCGGTGCGACCACGGGGCGCGACGGCATTCATGGCGCCACCATGGCCTCGGCGAGCTTCTCCGGCGATACCGAGACCAAGCGGCCGACGGTGCAGGTCGGCGACGCGTTCACCGAAAAGCTGCTGCTGGAAGCCTGCCTGGAATT
The DNA here is from genome assembly GCA_965248805.1 of Alphaproteobacteria bacterium. Classification (GTDB taxonomy): domain Bacteria; phylum Pseudomonadota; class Alphaproteobacteria; order UBA6615; family UBA6615; genus CBDFKJ01. The sequence goes on along the minus strand of CBDFKJ010000008.1, from coordinate 630,920 downwards.
GATGGAGACCGATGCCATCGTCGCGGTGCAGGATATGGGCGCTGCCGGGCTCACCTCGTCGTCGGTTGAGATGGCCGCCAAGGGCGGTGTCGGCCTGGAACTCGATCTCGACTGCGTACCGGCGCGCGAGACGGCGATGACGGCCTACGAGATCATGCTGTCGGAAAGCCAGGAGCGCATGCTGATGGTGCTGCGGCCCGGCGCCGAGGCGCAGGCGAAAAGTGTGTTCGCCAAATGGGAGCTGGACGCCGTCGTCATCGGCCGGACAACCGACACCGGGCGCCTGGTGGCACGGCGCAACGGCGCGACCGAGGTCGACATTCCGCTGCCGATGCTGGTCGAAGCGGCTCCCGACTACGACCGTCCCTGGACACCGACACCGAAATCTGCGCCGATCGAGTCGGCGCACGTTTCCGCCCCGGCGAATCTCAACTCAGTGCTAATCGATCTGCTGTCGTCGCCGGATCTGGCCTCACGCCGCTGGGTGTGGCAGCAGTACGACTCGACCGTCATGGCCGACACCGTTCAGGGACCGGGCGGCGATGCCGCGATCGTGCGCGTGCACGGCACCGACAAGGCGTTGGCGATCACGACCGACTGCACGCCCCGTTACGTCGTGGCCGATCCCGTCGAGGGCACCAAGCAGGCGGTCGCAGAGGCCTGGCGCAACCTCACCGCCGTCGGCGCGCGGCCGTTGGCGATTACCAACAACCTCAATTTCGGCAGCCCCGAGCGCGCCGAGATCATGGGCCAGATCGTCGGCGCCATCGAGGGCATGGGCGCGGCCTGCGCGGCCCTGGAGTTACCTGTCGTGTCCGGCAACGTCTCGCTCTACAACGAGACCGACGGCGAGCCAATTCTGCCGACCCCCGTGATTGGCGGCGTCGGCCTGATCGACGACTGGCGCCGCACCGCCCGGGCCGCGTTCGCCGGCGAGGATCAGGCGATCGTCGTGATCGGCAATACCCGCGGCTGGCTCGGGCGGTCGTTGTATCTGCGCCATGTGGGCAACGGCGACGGCAGCGCGCCGCCGCCGGTCGATCTGGGTCGCGAGCGGCGTGCCGGCGATCTGGTGCGGCGCCTGATCACCGAGGGAACGGTGACCGCCTGCCACGATGTCTCCGACGGTGGGCTGGCGATCGCATTGGCCGAGATGGTCATGGCCGGCGAGATAGGCGCAGTCATCTCGCAACCCGATGCGGCCGACAAGGCACCGCTGCATGCATGGCTATTCGGCGAGGATCAAGGCCGCTACCTGGTCACCTGCTCGGTGCCGGAATCCGTGCTCGAGGCCGCGGGCGTGGCCGGCGTTGGCGCCCATGTGATTGGCCGTACCGGCGGGGCTTCGTTGACTCTGCCGGAGGCTGAGCCTATATCGCTGGCTGACTTGAACCGCGCGTTTGAGGGATGGTTTCCGGCCTATATGGATGCCTGAGCGCGATCGTCGAACGGAAGTCTGCCCATGCCAATGGCCGCCAGCGAGATCGTTACACTGATCAAGCAGCATCTACCTGATGCCGATGTGCGCATCGAGGATCTGCGCGGCGATGGCGACCACTATTTGGCGCATGTGAGCTCGCCCACGTTCAAGGGCAAGACGCGGGTGCAACAGCACCAGATGGTTTATGAAGCATTGCAAGGCCGCGTCGGCGGCGAGCTGCACGCCCTCGCGTTACAGACCACCGTTCCCGACGACGCATAACACCGTGAAGGGATGACGAGCATGACCGAGGATGTCGTAATCGACCGCATTCGCCGTGAAATCGACGATGGCGATGTCGTCTTGTTTATGAAGGGCACGCCGGTTTATCCGCTGTGCGGATTCTCTTCCTTCGTCGTGCAGGCACTCAACCAGATGGGCATCCAGTACAAGACGGTTGATGTCTTGACCGATCCGGAAATCCGCGACGGCGTCAAGCGGTTCTCCAATTGGCCGACCATCCCGCAGCTCTACGTCAAGGGCGAGTTCGTTGGCGGCTGCGATATCGTGCGCGACATGTACGAAAACGGCGAGCTGACCGACCTGCTGGCCAAGAGCGGCGTCGAGGTAAGCGCCGCCTAGCGCCGCAATTGACCCACGACGTCGCCGAAGCGCACCATCGGCACCGGCGGTAACGGGTCACCCTCCACTTCCGGACTGCGGAATAGAAAGACCTCCGCCGTTTCCGTCGACAGCGGCCGGCCGAGCACGCGTTCGGCGAATATCGCCTGGATCTAGCGGAAGCTGCGGTCGTAGCCGGCGGTGACCGTCGGTCCCCGCATGGCAAATAATGTGGCGTAGGAATCGATCAGATCGCGGTCGGTGACTTGGTCCGCATATTGGGCCGCCGGCTCTATCACTGAAATGCGAGAGCCGTGGTCGCCGTGCACGATGATGGTCGCCTCGTCGAACACGCCGGCGTCATCCATCGCATCGAACAACTCGCGCAGCTTTGCGATGAGTGCAGCGCACCTGATCGAAGTGGCGCACATAGGCTTGAGCGCGTGACGCCTCGGTGTTGTGTTGCGGCGTACCCGGGATGCGGTCGTGCCCGCGCGACCACGCCGTCAGATCGGCACGGATTCGGCAGTCGCCATCGTAAACGTAGCTGCGATGCGGCAGCAACAGATGCGCGAAATACGCCGTGCCTCGCGACGCTTCCGCCACGTCCGCGCGCAGACGATCGAACACGTCCATCGAGACGATCGCGGCAAGATCAGGCTTCGCCCAGGATCGGCCGGGCGCCGGCTCGGCGCGGCGCGCGAGCGGTGCCTTGACGTGTTGCCCGTACAGCACCTCGGCGATGCGGAAGACCAACAGGCGATCGAGGAAGCTTGCAAACACAACCCAAGCCTTGGCGCCGGCGTGCAGGTCGGTGGCGTCGAGCGCGCGGATCGTGTCGGCGGGATAGACGTGGCAGTACTCGATCGCGTGCGCCGGCTCACCGCAATAGTTGAGGAAACTGCTGTGATAGACGCGGAGCCGGTAACCCTGATCGGTCAGCCGTTGAAACCATGGATTGGCGCGCACATGGCGGACGCCGTCACGCATGACTTGATGCGAACCGACGACCGGTGTCACCTGCCCGTTCAGAAGGTTCGCGATCGATTCCTTTGTGCTGTAGAAATGACTGAACGCGCGCCCGTAGAGCGCGAAGCCATAGTCCTGAAAGAAGTCCGTCAACTCGCGGCGCAACGCGTCCGCCCCCGGCACATCGCCAGGCAAACCCTCGATGCGATTTGCTCGTCGAGCACGATGTGCACCACCGGCGGCAAATCGTCGCGGCCGGGACCGGGCAGCTCGCGAACCAATGTCGATGTGCGTACTGTCTCCACCGGCAACGCAATGGTCGTCACAACGACCACGCCGAAGCCGGCGGCGATGATTGTCGCCAGATGCCGCCGCAGCAGCCACGCAATCGACAGCACCAACGCGACGGCCAACGCCGGGGCGCCGATCATCACGATCGTCGGCTGCTGTGCCAGCGGCGCCAAGGCGCCGACCTTGGCGTTCACGTTGAACTGCAGATCGAGGTAGAAGAGGATCAGGGTGCCAAGGAGCAACGGTCCAAGCGTCTGCGGACGCCATGCCGCCGCAATACCGATCACCACACCCATCGCCGCGATCGCCGCAAGACACAGCTGTATCTCAGGGCTCCACAATGGGTAGTCGTGATAGCGCACACAGCTGATGAACGGCGCCCACAACACGAGCACGGGCGCCAGCACGTGCACGATCCTCCCGCCTCGCTTCGTGGTCGCGGCGCTCATTCTTTATTCACGCCGCGCGATCCTGCGAGAACCAGATCAACTCGCGGCCTCCGGGCTCCAACCGCACGCGTTCGGTGATGCACGCTCGTTCCTGCAGCAGCGTGACGAACGTCTCCAGGTCGTAGTCGGCGAAGATGTCCTCGCGCAGCGCCAGCATGCGACGCACCTGCACGTCTTCCTTGCCGACGAACTCGACGACACCGTTGGGCGCGGTCGTGACCAACCAGTCGACGACGTGCGGCAACGGTACGTCGCGGCCGATCGCGAGATGGTGGACCAGGGCCAGCGCCAATACCGCGTCTGCGGGCCCGCGCTCGGCCCATCCCTGGCGCTCGGCCTGCGCCCAGCCTTGCGCCGGCGCAGGATTGACGGCGCCACCGTACAGCGGTGTGAAGGCAGCGTCGGCCTCCCGGGCGCGCTGGAACGCGGCATCGAGCGCACCCTGATCGGCGTCCCAGCCGATAACACGGCCGGCGCCACCGCCCAGCGCCGCGAGCGCAAACGTGCCGGTGTTGCAGCCGATGTCCCACACCATGGCCGGCTTGACCGCGGCCGTAAAGCGCCCGACGAACGCGGCCTTGTGCGCCGTTTCGTCGCTCTCGTACGACTTGAACGCCTCATAAGCCTGCCAGGTCGTCGCACGGCGCCTAGCCGGCAGCATACCGGCGATCCGGTCGCGCAGTCGTTGCAGCATATGGCGAAAGGCTGCCAGCGGCAGCCGTTGTCCCTTGATATCCGGCGCTTCGCCGGCCGATGCCGCGGCCGCGCCCAGCAACGCTTGCAGCACCACGTGCGTCAGCACATTGCGCGAGGCCAGCGCACGCAATGGCAAAACGCGCCGCAGGTCCAGTGAAGCAATCCCCTCCAGCGATCCCCGATACCATGCATTGTGCGGCACGCCACAAAGCGCGTGCAGCAACAGCGGATTGAGGAACTGCTCGCAGAATTGGCGATGACCGGTCCAGAACTCGCCGTCGCGGTAGCGCCGAAACGACAAGGTGTCGATGAAGACGGGGCGCGTACCCACAAATTGCGCATTGTATGCCGACGCGTCGCTGAGCGCGACGCCGCGCTCCAAGGCTTCGAGCTGGATGTCGAGGTGGTGGAGCGCGGCCGCCTTCAGCGCCTCGAAGCACCACTCGTATGGATAGGAGATGAACGGCAGGCGTGGATGCTCGAGCAAATACGCAGCGTCGGCGGCAAATTCGCCGCCCTCGGCGCGGTCGACTTCCTGTGCCGCGACGACATGGCCGCGCGTGGTCAGTTCGTCGAGCAGGCCCGATGTGCGGACGAATTCATAGTCCGCGACCGCGGGCGCATTGACCGTGCGCAGGATGCGATCGCCGGAGCGATATACCGTGCCGGCGACATCACGATAGGACGAGGGATCGGCGAGAACGCGGTTCATTCATCCTGGTTCGACGCGGCCGCCGGCTTGTGATCGCGCTGGAAGAATGCCTTCAGGCGATGCCAGTAAAGTTTCACCACCATTGCTGCGCCGGCGAAGCCGCCGAGCAATAGCTGCAGCAGAATGCTGCCCGAACCCGGATCGAGGTAGGCGTGCGCTGCATGGTCCAGGTCGAACATGGCCAGAAACGCACAACCAAAAACGATTGCACGAATCGCAGTGACACGCCGCCGCGGCACCGGACATAGCGCCAAACGCGATCTAATCGGCTGCATGATTTTCAAGCCACGTCCTCCGGACCCACGCGGCAATGTGCCGGGCGTCTGCACGCCATATCCTGCCGCCCGACGCTAAACAGATCGCTAATGCATCACTGCAGTAACTCCGTACATGCCCACTACGGCAGAGGCGCATATTGTGCGATCACCGGCGCATACGCGAAAGCCGGCTCAGAAATGGCAACATAGCCGGGCGGCGCGGTGGTATCGGACCCCGCACCGCCTGGCAAATTGCCTACGCCGCGCGCACCTCGTTGATGAAGGCGTCGACCTGGGTGCGCAATTGTTCAGCCTGGCTCGACAGCTCGTTTGTCGCCGCCAGAACCTGGCCGGCAGACTCGCCTGTGTCCGCCGCCGCCTGGTTAACACCCGAGATGTTTTGGTTCACCTCGCTCGTGCCTTGAGCCGCCTGCAACACGTTGCCCGAGATCTCCTGCGTCGCGGCCCCTTGCTGTTCGACCGCAGCGGAAATTGCGATGGCGATTTCGGCCAGCTCGTTGATGCGCCCGCCGATGCCCTTGATCGCCTCCACCGCATCGCTGGTCGCGGACTGCATACCGCTGATCTGTGAAGCGATCACCTCGGTCGCCTTGGCCGTTTGTGTGGCCAGCGACTTGACCTCCGATGCGACCACGGCGAAGCCCTTGCCGGCGTCGCCGGCACGCGCCGGCTCGATCGTGGCGTTCAGCGCCAGGAGATTGGTCTGGCTCGCGATGTCGTTGATGAGGCTGACCACGTCACCGATCTTCTGCGCCGCCTCGGCAAGCCCTTCCACCTCGGTGTTGGCGCGGTCCGCGTCGGTCACCGCCGTCTGGGCGATGTCCGCGGACTGCGTAACCTGCCGCCCGATCTCGGTGATCGAGCTCGACAGTTCCTCGGCCGCCGCGGCTACCGTCTGTACGTTGCCCGCCGCCTGTTCCGAGGCGACCGAGACTGCCGTCGACCGCCGGCTGGTCTCTTCCGCCGTCGATGTCATCGATTCGGCAGACGATCTCATCTCGCTGGACGCCGACGAAACCGCGTCGACGATACCCATCACATTCGATTCGAAATTGTTGGCCAACATGGTCATGGCCTCGCGCTTTTCTTCTTCGGCGCGCTTCTTGTCCTCCAACTGCTGCTCTTCGAGACGCTGCTTTTCGATGGCGTTTTCTTTAAAGACGGAGAGGGCCTGTGCGAGGTCGCCGATCTCGTCCTTGGTGACCGTCGGCACCGCGACCTCGATGTTGCCTTGCGAGACTTGCGTCATCGCGAAGACGATCTTGCGCATCGGGCCGACCACCGACCGCAGCGTCAGCCAGGTCAGGATCAGCGCCATCAGGCTGGCGCCCAGAAACACCACCAGCGAGATGTCCAACGCCCGCGTCGACGCCGCCGTGCTCGCTGTCTCCGCCGCCGCCGCCTGCTGGCGGATGTCGTCGTCGATCGCCACCAGAATGGCATCGACCGTGGCGATGCTCGTTCGCACCTTGGCCGCCAGACTGTTGCCCAGCACCCGGTTCTCGTCGACATAGGCGTCCACGGCCTGGATCGACAGCTCGCCGAACTCGTCGACATGGCCGCGGATCGTCTCGACCTCGTCGGGCGCGATGGCGGTCAATGCTTGCATCTGTTCGTCGAGCACGGCACGGGCCTGGTTGGCGTTGTCCTCCGATTCGTTGAGCCAACTGACCTCCAGGTCGGTCAGCCAGAACTTGAGCTCGCCAAACGCCCGCAAAGCCGACGTCGCCAGCCGTCCGTCGTCCTGCAGCCGGGTTTGCTCGCTGAGCGCGGCCGTGCCCGCCGAAATATGGGTGCGCATGTACACGTTCGATCCGATCAGGGCGGCGATGAGCGCGCCTGAAAGCACGAGGAGCTTGGCCTGAATGGTGAGCCTCATCGTGAGTCTGGGAATACGCATGTCTGGCTCCTGTTGCGGCGGCTCCGCCGTGGTCGGGTATCAATGTGCGGATCGCGGCCCGCGAGGTCACCCGGCGTCGAGACGAGTTGAAGATCGAGACTAGTTTAAGATCGTCACACTGATGGCGCCACCGAGCTGGCCGAGCTGACCGCCCTCTTTCTTGCCGCCGGCGATGTCGAGCTCACCCTTCGGTCCGCCGTGGCAGCCCAGGCATGACTCCTTGTAGTACTCCGGCAGGATCAGGCGATAGGCCTGCTTGCCGTCCTTCTCCGCTATCGCGGCAAAGTGCGCGCCGTTGGTGTAGTCGGCGGACTTGAACTGGTTCTCGATGACGTCGGCCTCCCAGGCGTCCGGGCGATTGGCGCGATTGCGCACGAACTCCTTCGGCGCCGTCAGCTTCAGATCGGCGACGCTGCCCTTCTTGTCGCGGAACTTCTCCGTCATCTGGCGGGCGAAGATCGCCGGCAGGAAGCCCTTGAAGCCGACGCCCTCCTCGTTGATCAGGCCCTGGGCGTCGTCCATGACCGCGCCCACCGCGTCCAGCATCGTGTGCAGCAGCTCGCCTTCACGCGAGGCCGGATCGATGCTGTCGATGTCGACGCCGGTGGCCGACTGGTAGTTCGCCTTCGCCTTGGCGACGACGGCGTCGGCCGACAGGCCCTTGTCGCCCTTGGCGGCGTCGTTGATCAGCTTCTGATTGTCGGAGATGACCGCCCTGGCCGAGCGCAGGAGCGTGGCCATGTGGAGGGCGATCTCCTCCTCGTCGCCGGCGGCGGTGGCGAAGTTGCCGACGCCGATCAGGAACGCGCACAGCAGAACCGAGATCAGCGACGTCGCACCGACGCTCTGTCGGCCGCGGTGCAGAAGGCTACGGATGGTCATGGCTATCTCCTTTGGGCTGGCAATGCCAGTTCGGTTAAGGTTGCGGGGGCTCATGAAAATTCTCGCCCGTTAGGCTGCGGCACTGTCGCCGCCAAGGAATTTGCGGATCTCCTCACGCAGGATTTCGCCCTGCTGGGACAGCTCTGCGGCGGCCGAAAGCACCTGACCCGCCGATTGGCCGGTCTCAGCCGCGGCCGAGTTGACGCCACCGATATTGCCGGACACGTCCTGCGTACGCGCGGCTGCCTCTTGCACGTTGCGTGCGATCTCCTGTGTCGCCGCGCTCTGCTCCTCCACCGCCGCGGCGATGGCCGAGGCGATCTCGCTGACCTCGTTGATCGTTGACGAGATGCGTTGAATGGCTTCCACCGTGCCCTTGGTGGCGTCCTGCATGCCGGTGATCTGGCTGGAGATGTCGTCGGTCGTCTTCGTCGTTTGATTGGCCAGCGACTTGACCTCCGAGGCGACCACGGCGAAGCCCCTGCCGGCATCGCCGGCGCGCGCCGCCTCGATGGTGGCGTTGAGCGCCAGGAGATTGGTCTGGCTCGCAATGTCGGAGATCAGCTCGACAACCTCGCCGATCTTCTGCGCCGCGTCGGAAAGCCCTTCGACCGATTCATTGGTTGAGTCGGCTTCCTGCACCGCACGCGCGGTGATGGTGGAGGACTGTTCGACTTGGCGGCCGATTTCGTCGATCGACTTCGCCATCTCTTCCGATGCCGCTGCCACCGACTGCACGTTCCTAGTGGCCTCTTCCGCAGCCGACGCCACCGCGGTCGACTGCCGGCTGGTCTCCTCGGCCGTGGCCGACATCGACTCCGCGGTCGACTGCAGTTCCGCCGACGCCGAGGAAACGATCTCGACCACATCATTGACGCGGCTTGCCATCGCTACCTGCGCGGTCGCCACATTCCAGCTCAGCATCGGGCCGATATAGGCACCGTTCTTGTCGTGGACCGCGGCGACGCTGAGGTCCAGCGTCTCGTCGCCCAGTTTGATCTGCGCCTGGTGCGGCAGGTTGCTGGGATCGGAGAGGATCTGCCGTTGATGCGCCGGGTTCTTGTGAAAATGTCGATTGAGGATCCGACGATGTCCTCGGCCTTGACCGGAAGGACGTGCTCCAGCCCTTTCAGCGTGTCCAGGCTGGTCTTGTTGGCGTAGGTGACCTGGAAGTCCTCGGTATCGGTCATCATCACGTTGATGGGCATCATCTCGACCATCTGCTTCAGTCGGAATGCCGTCCGCACCGCCTCGCGCAATCCCGTCAAGGCCCGCGCCATGGCGCCAACCTCGTCGCCGCGCTGGGCGCCGCTGATCGTGAAGTCGTCATCCTCACGCGCCAAGCGAGACATTTGCTCGGGCATGCGCGCGATCGGGCGCGCGAAGCCGTTGCCGATGAACATGCCGCACACGGCGATGACCGCGACGGCGATCGCCAAGGTGACGATCATCGTGTTGATCGTTTCGTTCCAAGCAGCAAACGCCTCGGCTACGGGGACCCGCACCAGGGCCGACCAGCCCAGCCCCGGATAGTCGTAAGCTCCGGCTGAATGGGCGTATCCGGCCGCCTGTTCGATCTGTTTGCGGGCGTGGTGCGCGACCATGGCGCCGTGTTCGCCGTTGACCGCGGCAGCCGCGGCCTCGACCCCGGCCTGGGCCAGGTTCAGCTAGCCGATTACGGAGAAGTCACGGTGATATTCGCTGAGGTCGCTGAAGCCACGGGCCGTTGGGTCGTAGTCGACGATGATGCGGCCCTCGGGACCGAGCACCGTGACTTCCGCCGTCGGCATGCCGTCTTCTTTCAGGTGCTCGTAGGTGCTGGCGACGATCTCCTCGACCAGACCGAAGTCGGCGAAGTTGGCCCAGACGCCGATCACCTGGCCGTTGCCGTCGCGCACAGGTGCGGCGAAGGTCAGCACATAGCCGTCCTCGCCGTAGAGCTCGGCGATGTCGGCGTCGCGGTGCGGCGGCTCGACCACGGTCCCGCTGAAGCCATTGCGGCCCTCCAGGAAACGGCCTTCGACGGCCGCGCCCAGCCAGCTCGCGTCGGCATATGATTTTCCGTAGTACTGGCCGGTGTCCAGCGGCCGGCCCTGCCCGTCCATGGAGTTGACCGCCAGCACCTGACCGCTCGGCGAGACCAGGAGCATCAGCTTGTAGATGCCGTAGCCGGTCATGTAGCCGTTCATCGCCCGCACCAGCGGGTTGGCATCGGAGGCGTTGCTCCAGTTGCCCCGGTTGTGGGCGGCGGCATTGAGGCCGAAGGCCTGGACGTCGCAATAGCGCTCGAATAGGTTGCGATCGATAGTCTCGTTGACCTGCTGCGCCATCACCTGCATCTCGGTGGTCATGGCGCCACGAAAGTCGTCGCCGTGCGATTCCAGGATCGCAAACAGTACTGCCGCCGGAACGATGCCGAACAGGATCGGCAGCCCGACGATCTTGCCGCGCACACCGAAGCGGCCGACGAAACCGAAGAGCTTGGCGCTCAGGAGCCTTGCCGGCCCTCGCACTACTAACGATGTGGTCTCTGCACTGTCTTGGGCGGTGGTCATTGTTCCCGTTCTCCGTCTTTCGAACTCGTCCGTGGTCATGCGCGCGGCATGAGCGTTCCCGACCCGCTTAAGCGGGCGCTCGTGGCCATTGCTGGCCAACCAAACAACGATGCAGTAAATGCAGTGAACCGTTTAAATAATGGTCAATATGACTTCTCTATTTATTTGTGGTCTATAATATTCGCCGCGACATAGAGCTTTTTATCAATTATTGCGTATCTATTAAGCGCCGGTAGGTGCGAGCCCAGCCGATGTAGCCGGGATCGTTCCCGGCCGCGCCGCCGCGGGTGAATGTAGAGCCGGTTACCGAAGGAAAAGGTGGGGGCGCGCCCTATCAGTCGTTGAAAAAGTCGCGGCCATCTGACTCTGTGACGAGGGCATGGTTCGAGTCGGGAGCTTCGTCATGGCGTTGGGACGACAAGGGGATCGACAGGTGGACTTGATGGTCAGTTGGGCAGAGATGCCTCGCTCGCCCGGCCACGTGTTTTACGACCAGCTGCAGGAGGTGCTGGTCGATGCCGGTTTCGATGCGTTCGCCGAGGACCTGTGTGAGCCCTATTACGCGCCAGGGATCGGACGTCCGGGAATCCCACCGGGGCGTTACTTCCGGATGCACCTGGTCGGCTACTTCGAAGGCCTCGACAGTGAGCGGGCGTTGGAGTGGCGGTGCGCCGACAGCTTGTCGCTGCGTGAGTTCTTGCGCCTGGAGGCGCGCGCACGTGTGCCTGACCACTCGTCGTTGAGCACGATCCGCAGCCGCACGCGGTGCATGAGGCAGTGTTCGCCTGGGTGCTGGACGTTCTTGGCGAGCACGGCCTGGTCAAGGGCGAGCGGATTGGGGTCGATGCTTCGACCATGGAGGCGAACGCGGCGCTGCGCTCGATCGTGCGCCGCGACAGCGGCGAAAGCTATCGCCAGATGCTGCAGCGCATGGCCGCCGACAGCGGGATCGAGACCGCGGCGAATGACTTGGCGCAGATGGATCGGCGGCGCAAGGGCAAGAAACTCTCCAATGCGGACTGGGTCTCGACGCGGAGGCCAAAATCGCCAGGATGAAGGACGGCACGACGCATCTGGCCTACAAGCCCGAACACGCGGTCGACCTCGACACCGGGGCGGTGATCGCGGCCGAGCTGTATCCGGCCGATCAGGGCGACACGACCACCCTGCCGACAACGTTGACGTCAGCCGAGGCCAAGCTGGCGGCTGTGGGCGCAGCGCCGACGGCCGACGAACCGGCGGAGCTGGTGACCGACAAAGGCTACTTCGGCCGCGAGGTGCTGAAGTCCCTTGCCGACGGCGCCTGGACGACCCGCATCGCCGAACCGAAGGGCAAGGGGCTCTCGCGCTGGCACGGCGACGACGCCGCTCGGCGGGCCGTTTACAACAACCGCAACCGATTGCTGTCGGGCGTGGCGAAGGCCGCGTTCAAACTCCGCGCCGAAGTGGTCGAGCGGGGCTTCGCCCAGGTCCTCGATCGCGGCGGCATGCGCCGCACTTGGCTGCGCGGGCGCGAGAACGTCGGCAAGCGCTATCTGATCCACGTCGCCGGACACAACCTGGGCGTCCTATTGCGCCAGTTGATCGGCGCCGGGACCCCGCGAGAGGCTGCGGCCAAGGGCTTGGCGGTCCTGCTGCTTGTCTTGCGACAGGAACAATCGCTGATCATTATCCTCGCCCTCAATAACCCCCCGGCGCCGGGTCTCGCCGCCGCCATTGTTATCACGCCCGATGCTTCATCAACTCAGTCTTCTTCAACGGGCTGCTATGCCGTGGAGCGCTGCGCCACCAAAGCACCAAGGCAGCCACGCTGGTCTGCAACCGATGTCAATGCGCGGCCGTCACTTCGCTCGCGCAACTCCACATAACTGACGCGGGGCGAAGCGCCAACATCGTCGGCATACAGGAACAGGTGCAACACGCAGTCGTCGTTACGGTATTGCCAGATCTCGGCGCCATTGTCGCGGCGGACGAAGGCCGGCGTGCCGAGCAGATCGGCGATCTGTGGCTGCGCCATGCCCAAGAGCTGCCCGGGTGCCTGTTCCAACACCCCCGGCGGCGTCTCCGGCGCCACTGGCGCCGGTGGCGGCTCGGTCGGCAGCGCCAGCGCGGCTTGAGGCGGCTGTTGCTGGCGCGGCGCGGTTGGGGGAAAAAAGTTGTCGGCGATCGGTCCTGAGCACGCCGCAAGGGCGAATGCCGCCGTCAGCAACACGGCCATGGGCGCTGCTTGCCGCCGGCGCGATCGCGTTCGCATCGTGTCCGTGGTCGCGAGCTGGCGCGACGCCGCCGCCGATCAGGCTGCGTTGCTGCGCCGCACCGGTTCGCCGATCGATACCTCACCGCTTATCTGACCTCCCGGCGCGACCTCCAGCCTGGCGTAGCGCACGCGACCCGAGATGCGCCCGGTCGCGGCCAGGCACAGCCGATCACGCACCACCAGCTCGCCGTCGAAATGACCGGCTATCTTGGCGCTATCGACCTCGGCGCTGCCTTTGAAGGTTCCGGACTGTGCAATCTCGACGAACCGGCCGGCGAACGTCGTCGCCTCGATATGACCCTCGACGAGCAGCGATTCGCACGACGTGATCGCGCCCTGCAACGTGATATCGGGCCCCACGGTGAGCATCCGCCCATGCGCCGCCGCTTCAATCGCGGCCTTGGGCTCGGCGGGCGCGCCACGATCACCGCCGGTTTTGACATTTCCGAAGGCGCCGGCTCCCCCGCCCACGGCGGCGGTCTGGATCGTCGGTTCGGTCATGCGTCGCCGCTGCGCGGCGCGCTGTCGGCGAAGAAACATGTTCGGTCCCCCGGAATGGTCACCAAGCCCAGATCAGCCTAGCATCAGTCGATTACGTCTTTAATGTTTACAACATGGCATCGTCGCAAGCACGTAATCGATTGATTCACTTGGAGTCGCGCTGCCTCAGGCGCTCGAGCACATGCACGAATGCCGCCAACGCGACGAAGGGAAGCAGCAAGTTTAGCACGGGAACGCTGGCCAATCCCGCCGCGCCGACCCCAGCTATCCACACTTCGCCCCGGTAGCGGCGGCATAAGGCGCCGGTCTCCGCCGCCGACAGCCGACGTAAGGCGGCGAGCTCGAAGTACTCCCGGCCCAGCAGATAACCGTTCAAGAGGTAGAACAGAATCAGGCTGAGCCCCGGCAACAGCAAGTAGAACGGCAGCGCCAACAGGTTCAGGGCCAGGATGAAAACCATGAAGCGCAGCCCGACCCCGATCGCCTCCAGTACCGGCTGCTGGCGCGGCGGCGGCAGCGCCGGGTAGTGCCGCCGCTCGACGACCCGCGCGATGGGTTCCAGCAGAAAGCTCGCCACAATGCCGGCGACGGCCGGGAACAGCGCCAGCACGATGACCGTAACCGCGAGCACGCCGGCCACATCCAGCACGGTATCGAGCCACGACGGCACCGGCCAACTGGTGGCGGTGACGGCGCCGGCGGCGACACCGATCAGCACGACGCAAAGGGCGAGGCTGGCACCAATGCTGATCCACACGAACCGGCGCATGGCGCGGTCGCCCAACTGAGCGAACGCCTTGGAGTAGTCGGCGATCACCGCCCGTGCCATGGCGCCCACGCTTGCGGCCGTCCGTGCAGCGCTTGTACTGTGCGCATTCCCCTGCCTTCATCCGAAATTCTCGGAGCGAGCATGGTCCGAGGCGATCTGGACGCGGTCTGTATCGGCAACGCTATTGTCGACGCGCTGTGCAGTTGCGAAGACGACGCCATTGAACGGTTGGGGCTCAATCGCGGCACCATGACGCTCATCGACGCCGAGCGTGCGCACGAGTTGTACCAGAACATGGGGCCGGCGATCGAGGCTTCCGGCGGCTCGGCGGCCAACACGGCCGCCGGGATCGCCTCGTTGGGCGGCCGCGCCGGTTTTATCGGCAAGGTGCGCAACGATCAGTTCGGCGGCGTCTTCACCCATGACCTGCGCGCCGCCGGCGTCGAATTCGAATCCGCACCGGCGGAGGAGGGGCCGCCGACCGCGCGCTCGCTCATCTTCGTCACCCCGGATGCACACCGCACCATGAACACCTATCTCGGCGCCTGCGCCAATCTCGGCCCCGAGGACATCGATGCGGCGCAGATCGCGCGCGCCAAGGTGCTCTATCTGGAAGGCTACTTGTGGGACCGGCCCGCCGCCAAGCAGGCGTTGCTCGTCGCGGCCGACGCGGCGCACGATGCCGGGCGCCAGGTATCTCTGACGCTGAGCGATCCGTTTTGCGTCGACCGCCATCGCGCCTCGTTTCGCGATCTGGTCAGCAGCCATGTCGACTTGCTGTTCGCCAACGAAGTGGAGATCCAATCACTCTATCAGGTCGATGAATTCGACGCCGCACTGCAACACGTGTGCGCCGACTGCGCGATCGCAGCGCTGACACGCAGCGAGCGCGGCTCGGTGGTCGTCGCCGGCGATGAGCTGCATGTCATCGATGCCAAACCGGTGCCAAAGGTGGCCGATACCACCGGCGCCGGTGACCTCTACGCCGCCGGCTTTCTGTACGGCTATACGCACGGCTTCGATCTCGCCGAATGCGGCCACATCGCCGCAATCGCCGCCGCCGAGGTGATCAGCCATATCGGTCCGCGGCCGCAAACCGAGCTCGCCACGTTGGTGCCGCAAACCATGCGCGCCTAGTTCATGGACGTGCATGAGCCATGAACAGGGCGCCTGAGCTATCGCGGCCTGTTCCCGGACGCGTTCAGGTTTGAGGGCAATCGTGCGATCATCTTCGGACTGTCCGACGCTGTGCCCAAGGAACCCCTGTCGGTCTGCATTGCGATGGCGCTGACCTACCATCGCAACAAGAAATCCGCATTGAGGCGTCAGATAGGTCGACGCGGCCCGAAAAAGACCTAGTGGATTGATTCCAACGTTTGGAACCCTCGGTTTCGGGCTGCGATGATGTCGTCGGGGTCGGCTTTCCATATGAATGGCTGTGGGTTGGCCGCATTGTATTCGCGGACGAAGCGGTTGATTGCGGCCTGGAGATCGACGACGGAATGGAAGACGCCGTGCTTGAGCCGCCGCCGGGTGAGTTTTGCGAAGAAGCCCTCGACGGCATTGAGCCACGAGCAGGAGGTCGGTGTGAAGTGGAAAGTCCAGCGCGGATGGCGGGCGAGCCAGGCGCGGACCTTGTCCTTGTTGTGCGCCGCGTAGTTGTCGACGATCGCGTGGATGGCCTTGTCCGCCGGCACCGTGCGCTCGATGCGGTTGAGGAAGCGGATGAACTCCTGATGGCGGTGGCGCTGCATGTTCTGGCCGATCACCGTTCCGTCCAGAACGTTGAGCGCCGCAAACAGCGTGGTCGTGCCGTGCCGTTTGTAGTCATGGTGCCGGCGCGTCCCTTCTTCATCGGCAGACCGGCGGTCGAGCGCCTGGATCTGTGACTTCTCATCGATCGACAACACCACCGCATGGGCCGGCGGGTCGACATACAGGCCGACGATATCGGTGAGTTTCTCGGCGAAGGCAGGGTCGGTCGACAGCTTGAAGTTGCGCCAGCGGTGCGGGCTGAGACCGTGAGCCTTCCAGATCGCCTGCACCGTCGAGGCGGCAATACCGGCCGCCCTGGCGATCGCGCGCAACGTCCAGTGGGTCGCCTCAAACGGCGGCGGTTGCTGCGTCAGGCGCACGATCTCGGCGACACGATCGAGCGGGACCGGCGCCTTGCCGGGCGGACGGGACTTGTCGCGAAGCAGGCCGCCGACACCCTCGTGCATGAACCGCTCTTGCCAGCGCCACACGCAGGTCTTGGACTTGCCGGTCTCGGTCATGATCGCCGAGGTGCCCAGACCCTCGCCGCTGAGAAGGACAATATGTGCCCGCCAGACGTGTTTCTGCGGGCTCTTGGGATCCGCGACGACCGCGCGCAATCGCTGACGGTCGCCGGCGGATAGGGTGAAGGAGATTCCACTGCGTATGCGCCAGATTCGCATAACACAGCAAAATACGGAATCCCAATTCGGACTCTTTCATTCCGATCAATCCACTAGGACATGGAACGGGGATTGCGGCGCACGGGCCTGTGATTTGCATCGACAGGCGGCAATTGGCTAGCTCCTGCGCGAAACAACGGCCTTGATGTACAAGGCGCAAGAGGAGGAGAGGGCATGACGATCGCACGACACTTGATGGCCGCCGGCCTTGCCGTTTCGTTGCTTGGCACAGCCGGCTTGGCAGCGGCGCAAGCGCCGACACGCGCAATCACCAACATCGCTGGCGACCTCTATCAATTTCAGAACAATTTCCACTTCTCGGTGTTCTACGTGACGGGCGAAGGCATCATCGCGAGCGACCCGATCAACGCCGAGGCGGCTGAGTGGCTAAAGGCCGAGCTGCAGGCGCGCTTCGACCAGCCGGTGAAGTTCCTGATCTACAGCCACGATCACGCCGACCATATCTCGGGCGGCGAGGTCTTTGCCGATACGGCGACGGTCATAGCGCACGCCCAGGCCAAGGCCGACATCATCGGAGAGCAACGCCCGACAGCCGTCCCTGACATCACCTTCGAGGATGCAATGACGGTTGAGCTCGGCGGCAAGACCGTCGAGCTCAGCTTCGTCGGACGCAACCATTCCGACAACTCCGTGGTCATGCGCTTTCCGGCCGAGCGGACCCTGTTCGCCGTCGATTTCATACCCGTGAAGGCCGTGGCTTTCCGTGATTTCGGTGACGGCTATGTCAAGGAATGGATCGACTCTCTGAAGGCCGTCGAGGCAATGGACTTCGACATCCTGGCGCAAGGTCACGGCCCGCTGGGCGAAAAGTCGGACGTAACCGCATTTCGCGAATACATGGAGGACCTTTACAGCCAAGTGCTGGCCGCGGTGCGGGCCGGCATGACGGTGGAGGAGACCCAGGCCGCGGTCGACCTCAGCAAGTATGCCGACTGGGGCCAGTTCGAGGCATGGGTGCCTCTGAATATCGCCGGTATGCACCGGCGCATCAGCCTGGAACGCGTCGGTAATCCCGGCTAGGCACTGGCGACGCCCCGGTATTGAGCCCGCTCGGTCTGCGCCGCGCGACACCGGGGCGGCATCGCCGAGCGGGTTACCAATGTTTGGCGATCGCGCGAGGGACTGGACTCGCCCAGCCCGTGCCGCTTACCACGCGCGAATAGCCTGTGAACGCGGCAACTGCCGTCGCAGATTGCGAAGTCCGTTCACGGACTAACGCCGGTCGACCGGAAGAGCTCGGTGAACTACTGCATGTGACCCTGAGCCGACGTTCGCAATCCACGGTTCTCAGTCCCCTATCCACTCGCGAATCGCATCCGCGGCATCCTCCCCGGCACTTCTCCTGCCAGAAGTGACTCGTTTCGAGCAACAGCGTCTTATGGTCGGGGAAAATCTCTCCTCGAACCGCTGCCGCTCCCGCCTCTTGAAAAGCGAAATCCTTCACACCCCATGAGAGGAATACCGGGCGGTCCGCGATTCGCTCCAGCCCCCTCTCGTCCGCGCTGGGGTAATCTGCAGCTTTGATCAGCGGCTTGGGGGAGATCGAGGTCTGCCTGGCGGTCGGCACGGCGGCGAAAAGGGGGGCGAGATACATCCCCAGCACCTCCTTCTCCGGCGTATGGAACAAGCCTTTCCCTGAAGAAGAACCGGGCGACGCCGTTGAACAAGTAGGCCATCGTCCTCCCCTTTTGGCCCGCCAATCAACCCGCTGAAGACCTGCATTCGCGGCTCCCAGGCCAAAGGCGACGCCCACGTATTGCCGATGACGAGCCGTTTCACGAGTTCGGGGTGGCGGCCTGCCAAGCCGTGCCCACCGTCCGCCCCAGTCCTGAACGATGAGGGTCATGTCTCGGAGCCCCAGCGTATGGGCGAATCGCTCGATGTTCTCGCTGTGCTCGCTGGGCGTGAAGCCGAAGCCGGGCATGTTGCCCCGCGGTCCAGCTTCAATTCCAAGTTCCGGAATGGTCCGTTGCCAGTTTTGGCTATTCTCGCCGACTTCGGAAGGCATCATTCTGTCCGGACTGGAAACATCCTCGGCCGCGGCCCTTGAGAGGCGGACAATGATCGAATATCGCAAGCACATCTTCAACGGCCGCAATCATCAACTTCCGGTTCATGGCCAACGTCGTCTTGAGCACGGACGAGGCCGTGGAACGCACTCTGCAAAAGCCCGCCTGAGCCAGAGGCCGTGCGCACGTCAGCACCGACCGTTCTTCATCTGCACTACAACAGGGGACGTACAATGACCAGACAGCTGAAACCAAACGCGGCCGCCCGGCATCTCGGCCGGGCGTCGATCGTCGCCGCCTCGCTGCTCGTCGGTGGTGGTTGGAGCGCACTCGCGCAGGAAACGAATGCCGGGGCGATCGGGACGCAGCACAAGACCGTCACGGTCCAAGGACTGGAAGTCTTCTATCGTGAGGCAGGACCCAAGGATGCACCGACCATCCTGCTCCTGCACGGTTTCCCGACCTCTTCGCAGATGTTCCGCAATCTTATTCCGGCACTTGCCGACAAGTTCCATCTCGTGGCCCCCGACTACCCCGGCTTCGGCAACAGCGCGATGCCGCCCGTCGAGGCCTTCGACTACAGCTTCGACAATCTCGCAACTGTCATCGACGGCTTTACCCAAGAACTGGGCCTGGAACGCAACAGTCTCTACGTCGTGGACTATGGCGCGCCGGTGGGCTTCCGCCTAGCCACTGCGCATCCGGAACGGGTCCAGGCCCTGATTGTAAGCGGACAAAAGTCTTTCAGAATCGGGACAAAAGTCTTTGGCTCAATTCGCGAAGCGTATGCGTAGTGGTAGACTGTTCCCCGATTGGCGTGGGAGATCAGGCAGATGGATCGCGAGCGGTTTCGCGACTGGTTTTCGCATGTTGATGAGTTGACGGCGGCGCAGCGCAAGGAGGTCGCGGCGGTGTTGTCGGAGCTGTCGGAGGGCGCAGCCTCGCTGGCGGCGATCGAACTGGGCGTGGACGACGAGCGGTGCTGTCCTCATTGCGGCGGCGGCGGGGCGGTGTCGCGGGGCAAGGCACGCGGTCTGCGTCGCTTATCGCTGCAAGGCCTGTGGGAAGACATTCGGCGCGCTCACCGGCACGGCGCTGTCGGGCCTGCACCACAAGGAGCGCTGGCTGGCCTTCGGCGCGTCGCTTGCCGAAGGCGAGACGATACGAGAGGCTGCCGAGCGCTGCGGGATTGCGCCGAGCACGGCGTTTCGCTGGCGCCACCGCTTTCTGGAGGCGGTTCGGCAAGCGCCGGACCGGCTTGCCGGGATCGTCGAGGCCGACGAGACCTTCGTTCTTGAGAGCCGGAAGGGAGAGCGGAAGCTGGACCGCAAGCCGCGCCGGCGCGGCGGCAAGGCCCGCAAACGCGGCCTCTCGCGCGAGCAGGTGCCGGTCCTGGTCGCCGCCGACCGAGCCGGCGCGACCCTCAGCCATACCCTGCCCGCTCTCAACGCAGACAGCGTGAAGGAGGCGCTGGAGCCGGTCGTCGCCCGCGATGCCTTGCTCGTCTCCGACGCCAACCGCTGCTATCCGCCCGTCGCGGCGGCGCTCGACATCCCTCACGAGAGCATCAACGGCGCCGCCGGCGAGCGGGTCCGCGGCGCCCTGCACATCCAGACGGTCAACAGCCGCCACAGCCAGATCAAGGGCTTCCTGCGAGGCTTCCACGGCATCGCTACCAAGTACCTCGACAGCTATCTCAGGTGGTTCCATCTCATCGAACTCGGCGACCGGCCGTCCCCGAGAGCCTGTCTCCAAGCGGCGATGGCTAAACCATGCCTACGGTTTGCGAATTGAGCCAAGTCTTTGCAAATGGCCTGGAAAATCGCCCCGATTTCCGGCGTGTTTTAGGCTGGAAATTCGGTGTGCCGGTTAGCCGCTCCTGCCACCATGCGTTCGGCGATTATATACTTGACGGAACTATCTGATAAAGAAGGGTTTTTTGAACTTTCCGAAAATATCGGAAAGTTGCCAATGCCCTCCGAAATATCAGGGATCGTCGTCCTCTTCATAGTGCTCGGTCTCGACCAAGGTGACGGTGACGGTCCCGCCACTGACGCTTCTTGCGAGCGCGTATGTCGTTCTAACAAGAATGCTGCCTTGTCCCTGATTGGGGCCGGTCGTGTTCGCGACACGGACGCTTGTAATACCGCCGGGCACGGCGGCGATGGCGGCGTCGATGGCCGCCTTGGTGGCGGAGGGTGTCATGGCGCGCGTCTGGTCTTGTCCGGAGAGCGCTTCCGCGGTCGTGGCAAGCTCGGCGGCGCCGGCGTGGCCTGTGGTCGCGGCGCGCAGTGCGATCTGGCGGGCCTGGAGGGCCAGGAGATCGCCTTCCTCGAGGCCACCCGGCGCAGCGGCGGCGATCATGCCCAGTTCTGCAAGTACATGGACGCCCTCATCGTCGAGGCAGCAGACCGCGACCACAGAGATGGGGCCGTGGAAGGGTACCGCCGAGGTGCAGAAGCTGGTGCGTGACGAACGCGTCGCCACGCTGTCGCGCATGATCTGCTCCGGCGTCGAGCGCACCGTCGCCCGCTGGCTCACCGATTGGAACTATCCCGGCGCAGCTTGTCCCCGCGTCGTGCGCGAGATCGCGCCGCCCGAGGACCTGGGCGCCCGCGCCGCCCGCGACGAGATCGTCGCCCGCATGAGCGGGATGCGCCCGGCCCGGCGCTATATCGAGGACACCTATGGCGGCGAATGGGAGGACGCGCCGGCGCCAAGCGCCGGTCGGAAGTTCGCCTTCGCCGAAGCCGGCCGGGACGATTCCATCGACCGGGCGCTCGCCGCCGAGCTCGACGGCTGGCAACCCCTCATGGAGCCCATGATCGAGCCCGTCCTCGATGCCATCCGCAATGCCGATGGCTTCCAGGACATGCGCGACGGCCTCGGCGGCCTGTACGGCCGCATGGATGAGACGCCGGCGGCGACCAAGCTCCACCGCGCGGCCTTCTCGGCCGAGCTCTCCGGTGAGGCCGGGCTGGTGGATGACGACGCCGGCGACGACTGATCCGCCGTGCCCGAGCCCGAGATCCTCGATATCCCGCCCGAGGAAGCCGTCAAGCATTTCCGCGCCAAAGGCTTCCATGTCGGCTTCGACTGGCGCGATACCGACGCCGCCACCCATGTCAGGAGCTTCACCGTCGCCAAGGCCATGAAGCTCGACATCCTCCAGGATATCCAGGGGGCCATGGATGCGGCGATTGCCGATGGCCGGACCTTCGGCTGGTTCCGCGACAACCTCGAGCCCACGCTGCGCAAGAAAGGCTGGTGGGGCCGCCAGCCCATGCTCGACCCGGTCACCGGCGAGACCCGCATGGTCCAGCTCGGCTCGCCGCGGCGCCTGCGCATCATTTTCGACACCAACGTCCGCATGGCCTACGCCCACGGCCGCTGGCAGGGCATCGAGCGCCTCAAGGAGCAGATGCCGTACCTGCGCTATGTGGCTGTCCGGGATGCCCGCACCAGGCCCCAGCATGCCGCCTGGCACGGCACCGTGCTGCCCGTCGACCATCCCTTCTGGCACACTCACTATCCGCCCAACGGCTGGCGCTGCCGCTGCATCGTCCAGCAACTCTCCGACGACGATCTCGAGCGCTACGGCTACAAGGTCTCGTCCGGCCCGCCGCCCGGCTCGCAACAAACCCGCCGCTGGGTCAACCGCCGCACCGGACAGACCCAACGTGTCCCAGCCGGCATCGACCCCGGCTTCGCCCACAACGTCGGGCGGATCAACCCCGGCAAGGACGCCGCCGACCGCCTGATCGCCAAGATCGCCGCCGCGCCCGAGGAACTGGGCCGCGCCGCCGTCGGCACTCCCTGGCGCACCCCGCTGTTCGCGCGCCATCTCTCAGGTGCCTCCGACGGTGACTGGCCGGTCGCGGTCCTGCCCAAAGCGATCAGAAAAGCCATCGGAGGCCGGTCCCACACCGTCCGCCTCTCCGGCGAGACCGCCGCCAAGCAGATCGTCCGCCATCCCGACCTCGCGCCCGGCGACTATACCCGCGTGCAGCGGATATTCGACGACGGGGAAGTGTTCGCCGCGAGCGACCGGATCGCCATCGGATTTATCGAAGGGCACGGCCGCCTCTGGCGCGCTGTGGTCAAGGCGACAGGCGACGGAAGCGAAACCTTCCTCGTCACACTGCACCGCGCGCAACGCTACGACCTCGGCGCCGCGCGCCGGCGCTTGGCGAGAATTGAGTAGGCGAAAGGAGATGGCACCAGGCGGGCCACAACCCCCGCGCTCGCCCGTAGGCCTGAGAGTATTGCGAATGCTTCCGGTGCCGGCGCCAATCTAGACAGTGGTGGGCGTGGTTTTAAGAGTTGGGAGAGGGAACGATACGATCTGGGAGCGCGCTAAGACCGCCGTTGTCGAACGAACCGGCGGCCTCACCCTCGACCTTCTCCAGGCCACGCTGATCAAGATAGGCAGAGAGGCGCTCGGGCTCTCAACGCGGTACCGGAAATGACGGCGATTCCGACCCCGCGAAAACGGCGGGAAATTGTCGCCGATTCAGGCCCCTTGAAACGGCCGTAAAATCGCGTTTTCAAGGCCATTTTCGCCTCGTGAACGGCCGATTCACAAAGACTTTTGGCTTCCTTCCGCGCGAGCGTCGCCGCGCCGCAAACCGTTGATAACCTTGGTTTTATCCGGCCTCTTCCGGCATCTTCCGGCCTCTTCCGGATTCACAAAGACTTTTGTCCCCGCACACTGATCGTCCAGAACGCCAATGCCTATGAGGAGGGGCTCGGCGATTTCTGGGCTCCATTTAGGGCCTACTGGAAGGACCGCAACGCGGACAACGCCAAGCCGTTGCAAGGATTTCTGAACCTTGAGGCCACCAAGTGGCAGTACACCCACGGTACGCGCAGTCCGCAGGCCATCAGTCCGGACACCTGGACCGTCGATCAATATTTCCTGAACCGCGCCGGCAACAAAGCGATCCAGCTGCAGCTGTTCTACGACTACGGCTCGAACC
The DNA here is from genome assembly GCA_965248805.1 of Alphaproteobacteria bacterium. GTDB lineage: Bacteria > Pseudomonadota > Alphaproteobacteria > UBA6615 > UBA6615 > CBDFKJ01. Next base: position 607,173 of record CBDFKJ010000008.1, on the reverse strand, counting down.
CGCCGCTCTACCCGGAATGGCAGGCCTATTTCCGGCTTCATCAGCCACCGACCCCAGTGGTTTGGGGCAAAAACGATCAGATTTTCCCGGCAGCCGGCGCGCATCCTTATCGCCGCGATCTACAGAATATCGAGCTTCACTTGCTCGACACCGGCCATTTCGCCTGGAGGAGGATGGCGATGTGATCGCCGATCTCATCCGTCGGTTCCTATCGAGCCATCTCTCGTGATTTAAGCGCCGGGGAGCGGATGATTGTCGCAAACGCTTCCCGGCCTTTTCTCGCCCGCCAAAAGCGGAACCTGCGGACGTATTGAAGGACGCACTCGTGTCGGCTCTCGGTAAGTCCTGCGTACTCCAGACTACAGGTTGGCCGTCAAGCTTCTATCTCACAGTACCTGCAAAGGAGGACACCATGAACTCTCGCCTTCACCGATCGGTTCTCTTCGCCTCGATAACCCTGCTCATGTTCGCCCTCGGCCCGTCGCGGACCGCGCCGGCACTGGAAATGTCGCTCTACGAGCGCCTGGGCGGATACGACGCGATCTCGGCCGTGGTGGACGACTTCGCCGCAAAGCTCTTCGCCGACCCGGTTGTGGGCAACCGATTCTTCGGCATGGGTGACGACACTCGCGAGAGCTTTCGACAGACAAGAACCTCGTGTGCCTCGTCACCGGCGGTCCCTGCAAGGTGATAAGCCGTCCTGCCGCCGTGGTCCACGGCGGCCTGGGAATCAAGGCCAGCGAGTTCAACATCGTGGTCAACCACCTCGTCGACACCCTCAACAGTTTTGAAGTACCCGAGAAGGAGCAGCAAGAGCTGCTGGCCATTTTCGGCACGCTCCGACCCGATATCGTGGAGGTTGAGGATCTGTAGAGCCCGGCCCCAGGCCGGTTCCTGCGAACGGGACCGGGCTGAGACGACTCTCGTCCAAACTGGAGAAAGCCGTGCTAAGTGATTTTCGTGACGCGAATCGCCGAGCGCGGCTTTCTAACGGCGAACCTCTCTCGACGCCTAAAGGGAGGTCGCCTATTGGCTGAGGCTGTTGAAGAACTCGGATGTGAGCCGGTTATTGATGCCCGCTGGTAGAAGCGGATATTTTGGTTCCGCTGCCGGCCGATGCCGGGGCGGGCTTGGTGTTCTGGATCGATTGGTTTGGGTTCATTCCGGCATTGATCATGCGATGACGGTTCTCGGCGGCGGTATGGCGGCGCGTTTCACCAGGCGTTTGAGGTTCTGGGAGGCGGCTGCGAGCAGGAACTCGTCCTTCGCGCCAGTCAGCCCGCGCAAACGGAGCCGTGTGAGCCCCAGGTTACGCTTCACGTCGCCGAACAGGGTCTCGATCTTCTTGCGCTCACGCCCGGACGCGAGATAGGCCTCGGTTCCCATTAGGGAACGAACATAGTCGCGGGCCTCCTCGTTGATATCTCGCGGGACCTTGCGCGACGGTGTGGTCGGACAACATCGGGGCTGGGGCAGCGTTCGCAGTCGAGCTTGCTCGACCGGTAGAGCAGTGTCTTGCCGCCGTGCACCCGTCCAGTGGTCTTGAGGCGCTTGCCCTGCGGGCAGACATAAACGTCGCGCTGCTTGTCGTAGGAGAAGTCTTGGCGTGAAAGGCTTCCGTCCTCTCGCTTGGCTTTGTCCCATACCGGGATGTGCGGCTCGATGCCGCGTTCCACCAGCCAGCCGAGCATCTCGCCGGTGCCGTAAGCGACATCGGCAGCGATGCGATCGGGCTTTAGATCGAGACTGTCTTCCGTGCGCTCGATCATGGTCTCGGTGGCGCCAACCTCCTTGGAGATACGCGTCGGCGTCGCCTCGACATCGACGATCACGGCGTGTTCATTGTCGATCAGATAGTTGAGGCTGTAGCCGAACATCACCTTGTGGCGCCCGCGCGTCGTCCACGCCGCCGCAGGATCGGTTGGCGATAGTGCTTTGGGCGCACGTTCGGGGTTGGTCGGCGACGGCTCGCCGTCGAGCGATGAGAGATACTCGTGCACCGGCCGGCGCGCCCGCTGCTCGTCCGTCCAATCGATCTCTGAGCCCTCGATGCGCGCAAAGCGGCTGGCGTCTGCCTCAATCACACTCGCATCGACCGCAAAACCCTCGCCGCCAACCAGCCCGACATCCATGCATTGGCGCACGATGCTCTCAAAGACCTGGCGTAAGATATCGCTATCGCGGAAACGACCATGGCGGTTGACCGAAAATGTCGAGTGATCCGGCACCTTGTCTTCGAGACCGAGCCGGCAGAACCAGCGGTACGCCAGGTTCATCTCTACCTCCTGGCACAGCCGCCGCTCCGAGCGGATCGAGTAGCAGTAGCCGACCACAAGCATCCGGATCAGCAGTTCCGGATCGATCGACGGGCAACCCGTATGGCCGTAATACGGCCCTAGCTTCTGACGCAGCCAAGCGAGTTGCAGAACCCCATCGATCTTGCGCAACAAGTGGACGCCTCCATTTACCTCGTGAATTTTGCCTCGTTGTGATTCTCTACGGCGGTTCGGTTTGAGGAGGTATTGATGAGGCAGGCTGGTCTGTTCGGCTTACCGGATCATCTTCGAAAGCTTTCGGCGACGGGTGATCCGTTGGAGGTGCTGGCAAAGGTCGTCGACTTCAAGATTTTCCGCGCGCCGCTTGAGGCGGCGCTGGGCTATTCGGACGGATCGAAAGGTGGCCGCCCGGCCTACGATGCGGTGGCGATGCTCAAGGTTCTGATCCTGGCCGCGCGGCACACGGTGAGTGACGAGCGGATGGAGTTTCTGATCCGCGATCGCTTGAGCTGGCTTCGCTTCCTAGGCTTCGATCTCGGAGCGCCGACGCCGGACCGCAACACCATATGGACCTTTCGCGAGCGTCTGGTCCGGGCCGGGGCGATGGATAAGCTGTTTGCCGCCTTCGATGGCGAATTGCGCCGGTGCGGCTATCTGGCGATGGGCGGGCAGATCGTCGATGCGACGTTGGTATCGGCGCCCAAGCAGCGCCACAGCGATGACGAGAAGCGGGCGATCAAGGCGGGCAAGAGCGCGTCCGAGGTCTGGCCCGATCAGCCAGCCAAGGCGGCGCAGAAGGACACGGATGCGCGGTGGACGGTGAAGACCGGGCGGCGCAAGAACCCCGCCGGGTCGCAACGGCGCATGCCCGACATCGCGATCCCGGTGTTCGGCTACAAGAATCATGTCGTCATCGATCGGGCCTACGGCTTCATCCGCGGCTCGGCTGTGACCGATGCCGCCCGCCATGACGGCAAGATGTTGCGTCAGCTCGTCACCGGCGACAATCTGGCCGCCGGCGTGTGGGCTGACAGCGCCTATCGCTCGAAGGCCAACGAGGCGTGGCTGGCCGGCAAGGGTCGGGTCTCCCACATCCACCGCAAGAAGCCGCCGGGCCGGGCCATGCCCAAGGCGACCGCCCAGGCCAATGCCCGCAAGTCAGCGGTCCGTGCGCATGTGGAGCACGTCTTCGCCCAGCAGAAGGATCGCATGGGCCTTTTCATCCGTACCATCGGGCTCAAGCGGGCGGAGGCCAAGATCGGCCTCGCCAACCTGGCTTACAATTTCCAGCGTCTGATCTTCCATGAGCGCAGGGCCGCCATGGTATGAGTCCGCCTGAATAGCGCCAAAACCCTCCGCCGAGAACGAAACGGCGGATGGTTGCGGACGTCAACACCGCCGATCTCAGCGAAAGTCGGACAGCACACCAAAATCTTCGTCAAATCCCCCGGTTGTTGGAGGTCTCCAAGTGATCCGCAGGAACCCGATCCTCGAGACAAAACTCATAGAAAAGACGGTTTTGACGACCAACAGACGCGCCCATCATCGCCGTGACCTCCCGCTGGTAGCATCAGCCTCAGGGAATCACGCCAGCACGAGCCGCTAAAAGGACTTCTTCAACAGCCTCAGCCAATAGCGGAAGTGCCCAAGTACCAGCCCCTTCGACCGCTGCCAGCTACAAAGCCGACATCGCCTATCGCGGCTCGGCCCACCAGGCCTCGATCACCGGGCCGTAGATCGGGATCGTCTCGGGATAGCCGAGCTTGCTCCAGTGGGCGACGCGGAAGCCGCTGCGGTGGTAGAGGGGGATCGAGTACTGTTCCCACATGATGACACGGTCGATGGCGCGCGCCGCCGTGACCAGGTCCTCGCGCGTGCGGGATCCCATCAGCGCCTCGATCATGGCGTCGATCGCTGGATTGGTGACGCCAACTTCGTTGCGACTACCGGGGCTGGCTGCAGAGACACTGCCCCAATAATTCTGCTGCTCGCTGCCCGGCGACAGCGACACGCCCCAGAAACGGATGGCCATGTCGAAATCGTACGCCTCGAGCCGCGCCTGATACTGCGTGCTGTCGACCAGCCGCACGTCGACGTCGATGCCCAAGCGCTCAAGGCTGTTCTTGAAGGAGAGCGCGATCTTTTCGTTGGACTGGCTGCGCAGCATGATCTCGAAGCGGAAGGGCTGTCCGTCCGCGTCGACCAGCTTGCCGTCGGCGACCTGCCAACCGGCCTCGCGCAGTAGCGCCGTCGCCGCGCGTTGGTTGCGCCGGTCGCCGCCACTGCCGTCTGTTACCGGCGGCGCGTAGGGCGGGCCGAAGACCTCCGGGGGCAGTTGGTCGCGCCACGGTTCCAGCAGCCGCAGCTCCGCATCGGACGGCGGGCCGTCCGGCGCCATGACCGAGTTGTCATATATGCTCGCAGTGCGTTCATAGGCGCTCTGCAGCAAGTTTTTGTTGATCCACTCGAAGTCGAAGGCCAGCGCCAAGGCACGCCGCACACGCCGGTCCTGGAACAGCGGCCGCCGCAGGTTAAAACCGATCCCGCGCAGCCCGGAGGCGGTGCCGTGGTCGAAGGACTTCAGCACCACGCGACCGTCATGGGCGGCCGGGAAGTCGTAACCGGTCTCCCAGCGGTTGGCGTTGAACTCATAGCGTTGGTCGTAGTCGCCGGCCTTGAACGCCTCCAGCGACACGCCGGCGTCGCGATAGTACTCGTAGCGGATTTCGTCGAAATTGAAGTGGCCGGCACTCAGCGCCAGATCGTTGCCCCAATAGTTGGGATCGCGGCGGTAGACGATGGAGCGGCCGGGATCGACGGTCTCGATCACGTACGGCCCGGATCCGACCGGCGGCTCCAGCGTAGTCTCGGTGAAGTCGCGGCCCGACCAGTAGGCCTTGGACAGTATCGGCAGGAAGCCGCCGATCAGCAGCGGCAACTCGCGGTTGGTGTTGTCCTCAAAAACGAGCTTCACGGTACGATCGCTCATGCGCTGGACGTCGACCACCTGTTCGTAGGTGGCGCGTGAATTGGGCCTGCCGTGGGTGCGGATGGTCTCCAGGCTGAAGATCACGTCGTCGACGGTGATCGGCGTACCGTCGGAGAAGTGCGCCTCCTCGCGCAGCGTAAAGGCCGCCCATGCCCGATCGTCGGGAACCTCCACCGTCTCGGCGATCGCGCCATACAGCGTGAATGGCTCGTCCCATACGCGGCGCAAAAGTGTTTCGTGGATATAGCTCAAACCCGCGGCGGGCTTGCCCATGACGATGTGCGGATTGAGCGAATCAAAACTGCCGACCGCCGCCAGGCGCAACGTGCCGCCTTGCGGTGCATCGGGATTGGCGTAGTCCAGGTGCGTGAAATCGGCCGCGTACTTCGGGCTGCCGTGCATGGCGATGCCGTGCGCGGGCTCGGCCTGCGCGGCGGCAGCGACCGCCACCACCGAAGCGGCGATCAGAACTGCACAGAGTGACTGCTGCGAACGGTTCATCATGCGAGATCCCTCCTGCATGGGCGGGCGCGGCCCCAGCCTGCGCCCGGTCGGCGCCCAGTCGGCGCCCAGTCGGCGATTGAACGGCTGCGCGCGCGTCGCCATAGTTAACAGAACTGGTTAACGATCCGGCAATAGACTGGTCTGCAACCGACTCGGGGATGTCGCCTTATGCTGATCGGGGTTCCGAAGGAGATCAAGGTCCACGAGTACCGGGTCGGCTGCACGCCGACGGCCGTCCGCGAACTGACCCATCACGGCCACGAAGTGGTCGTCGAAAGCTGCGCCGGCGGCGGCATCGGCATCAGCGACCGCGACTACATAGCGGCCGGGGCACGGATCGCCAGCGACGCCGCCGATGTATTCGCCGCCGCCGAGCTGATCGTCAAGGTCAAGGAGCCGCAGCCGTCGGAGTTCCCGCTGTTGCGCGACGGACAGATCCTGTTCACGTATCTGCACTTGGCGGCAGAGTCGAAGGTCGCCGAAGCGTTGATCAATAGCGGTTGCGTCGCTTTCGCCTACGAGACGGTGACGAGCTCGTCGAAGGGATTGCCGCTGCTGGCGCCGATGAGCGAGGTGGCCGGGCGTATGTCCATCCAGGTTGGCGCCCATTGTCTGGAGCACGAGATCGGCGGCGCCGGCGTCCTCTTGTCCGGCGTGCCGGGCGTCGAGGCAGCCAGCGTGGTCATCCTCGGCGGCGGCGTCGCCGGGGCCAATGCCGCACGCATGGCCATGGGCATGCAGGCGAAAGTCACGGTGCTCGACAAGTCGGTCGACCGCCTGACCGAGCTCGACATGCTGTTCGGGCCGACTTTGAACACGATCTACGCCACGGTCGACGGCGTCGAGCGTTATATCCTGTCGGCCGATCTGGTCATCGGCGCGGTGTTGGTGCCGGGTGCGGCGGCGCCAAAACTGGTTACCGCCGAGATGGTGAAGCACATGAAGCCGGGCTCGGTGCTGGTGGACATATCCATCGATCAGGGTGGCTGCTTCGAAACCAGCCGGCCGACCACCCATGCCGAGCCGACCTACATCGTTGACGACGTCGTGCACTACTGCGTCACCAACATGCCGGGCGCCGTGTCGCGCACATCGACCTACGCGTTGAACAACGCCACTCTGCCGTTCATTTTGGCGTTGGCCGACAAAGGCTACCGCCGTGCCGCCCATGACGACGCCCATTTGCTGGCCGGCCTCAATGTCCATCGCGGGCGCGTCACGCACCCCGCTGTCGCGAAGGCACTGAAAACCGACCTGCAGTACCCACAAGACGCGATCGTCAAGCAGGACATCGTCGCCTGACGCGTTCCATGACCGGCGCGCACATCGAAATTCACGAAGGCGACATCACCCGATTGGAGGTCGATGCCATCGTCAATGCGGCCAACACTCTGTTGGCGCCGGGTGGCGGTGTCTGCGGCGCCATCCATCGTGCCGCGGGCCTGAAGCTGGCGGCGGCGTGCCTGAAGCTCGGCGGCAGTCCCACCGGCGAGGCGCGCATCACCGATGGCTTCAAACTGCCGGCGAGATATGTGATCCATACGGTGGGACCGGTGTGGCGCGGCGGCGACGCCGGCGAAGCCGAATTGCTCGGCGGCTGCTACCGCCACTGCCTGCGGCTCGCCGCCGAACGCGGCATCGAGTCCATCGCCTTTCCGGCGATCTCCACCGGCATCTACGGCTATCCACTATCCGACGCGTGCGCGATCGCGGTGGCGACAGTGCGCCGGGAACTGAAGGCAGCGACTTCGGTCGAGAGAGTGATCTTGTGCACCTTCGGCGCCGACGTCACCAGCGCTTATCGTCGCGCACTCGAGGCCGTGCAGATCGACTAGTTGGGGTTGGCGTCTAACGCGTAACCGGCGGCACGCACCGTGCGGATGAGATCGGGCCCGCCATCGTCGTTGATCGCCTTGCGCAGGCGGCGGATATGAACATCGACCGTGCGTGGTTCGATATAGGCATCGGTGCCCCAGACCGCGTCCAGCAGTTGCTCGCGACTGAACACGCGCCCGGGATGCTCCAGCAGATAGCGCAATAGGCGAAACTCGGTCGGACCCAGGCCGACGGGCCGATCGGCGCGCGTGACGCGGTGCGCTGCCAAATCCATCGCCACATCCGCATAGGTCAGCATCTGCTCGCTGAGCGACGGCCGCAGACGGCGCATCACCGCGCGGATGCGCGCCATCAACTCGCCGGGCGAAAACGGTTTGACGACATAGTCGTCGGCGCCGACATCGAGCCCGCGTACACGGTCGTCCTCGTCGGCGCGCGCGGTCAGTAGGATAACCGGCAGGTTGCGCGTGTCCGGATTGCGGCGCAGCTGTCGGCACACTTCGAGACCGGATACGTGCGGCAGCATCCAATCCAGCAGCACCAGATCCGGCATCTGTTCCCGGACCGCCAGCAGCGCTTCCTCGCCGTCACCGACCGTCGTGGTGCGAAAGCCCGCCTTCGCCGCGTTGTAGGCCACCATTTCGGCGAGCGCCGATTCGTCTTCGACAATGAGGATCATCGGCTGCGTCAATGATCGGACTCGGCCTGACCGCCCGTTTCCGGCGCAACGACGGTCAGACTCGCGTAGTCGCTTTTCGGCCGCAGTTCGTCGAGCACGGCGCCGGTGACCTGGAAGTGGATGGTCTCGGCGATGTTGGTCGCGAGGTCGCCCATGCGTTCGATGTTCTTGGCAATGAATACCAGATGTGTGCACGCCGTGATGTTACGCGGGTCCTCCATCATGTAGGTCAGCAACTCGCGGAACAGACTATCGTAGATCTCGTCGACTTCCGCATCACGCTGCCAAACATCATGCGCCTTGGCCACGTCACCGACCGCGAAGGCGTCGAGCACGTCCTTGATCATCTGCTGCACCAGGCGCGCCATCCGCGGCACCGTGAATACCGGCTGTACCGGCGGGATCTGATTGAGCGCGATCGTCCGCTTGGCGACATTTTTAGCGTAGTCGCCGATGCGCTCGATGTCCGGTGCGATGCGGATGGCGGCCACGATCTGCCGCAGATCGAGCGCCATCGGCTGCCGCAACGCCAGCAGTCGCAAGGTGAATTCGTGCACGTCGGCTTCCATGGCGTCGATCTTGCGGTCGCCTTCGACGACTTGCTCGGCAAGCGCCGAATCGCGTCGCGACAGAGCTTCGATGGCCTGTGTGATCTGGCTCTCGGCCAGGCCGCCCATGCGGCTGATAAGATCGGACAGGCGCGCAAGTTCCTGGTCGTACGCCCTGACTATGTGTTTCTTGACCACGGTCGCCTCCTACGCGGGCGCTGTCTATTGCAGGGCTAGCCGAAACGGCCGGTGATGTAGCCTTGCGTTCGCTCATGCTGCGGATTGGTAAAGATCTGCTCTGTCGCGCCCTTCTCGACAAGGTCACCCAGATGAAAGAACGCGGTGCGTTGGCTGACGCGCGCGGCCTGCTGCATCGAATGGGTCACAAGCACAATCGTGTAGTTCCGGCGCAACTCGTCGATCAGCTCCTCGATGCGGGCCGTGGCGATCGGGTCGAGCGCCGAGCAGGGCTCGTCCATCAATATCACCTCGGGGTTCACGGCAATCGCACGGGCGATGCACAACCGTTGCTGCTGGCCGCCCGACAGTCCCGTGCCGGGTTCATGCAATCGGTCGGACACCTCATCCCACAGCCCCGCACGCTGCAGGCTGTCTTCGACGACTTCATCCAGCGCCGCGCTCGAGTCGGCCATGCCGTGAATGCGCGGCCCGTAGGCGACGTTGTCGTAGATCGATTTCGGGAACGGGTTCGGCTTTTGAAAGACCATGCCGACGCGCGCGCGCAGGCGCACGACGTCCAAATCGGTGCTGTAGATGTCCTCGCCATCCAGTGTGATGCGCCCGCTGACCCGACATATATCGATCGTGTCGTTCATGCGGTTCAGGCAGCGCAGGAACGTCGATTTACCGCAACCCGACGGCCCGATCAGCGCCGTGACCTCGTTCGAGTCGATATCGATGGTCACGCCCTTCAACGCCTGCTTGGCGCCGTAGTACACGTCCACGGCCGCCGCCGAAATCTTCGCCGGTGCGGCCTTTTGCGGCGCCTCTGCAGGCACATCAGACGCGCCGGCGGTGGTGATCGTTGCGGGTTTCTGGATGGCCATTGCGCACATGTTACCACCGCCGCTCGAATTTGTGACGCAGCAACACCGCCGCCAGGTTCATCAACAGGAGAAACGCCAGCAGGACCAAAATCGCGGCCGATGTTTTCTCGACGAAACCGCGCTCCGGGGCATCCGCCCACAGGAACACCTGGACCGGCAGAACGGTGGCCGGATCGGAAAAGCCTCCGGGGACGTCGACGATGAACGCCACCATGCCGATCATCAGCAATGGCGCGGTCTCGCCCAGCGCGCGCGCCATGCCGATGATGGCCCCGGTCATGATGCCCGGCATCGCCACCGGCACCAAGTGATGAAATACGACCTGCAGGGGCGAGGCGCCCATCGCAAGCGCGGCCTCCGCGATCGAGGGCGGTACCGACTGCAATGCGGCCCGCGCAGCGATGATGATGGTCGGCAGCGTCATCAGCGCCAGCACAATCCCGCCAACGAGCGGGGCCGAACGCGGCAGGTGCAGAAAGTTCAGCAGCAACATCAGGCCGAACAAACCGAACACGATGGACGGCACGGCGGCGAGGTTGTTGATGTTGATTTCGATCAGATCGGTCCAGCGATTCTTGGGCGCGATTTCCTCAAGGTATATGGCGGCCATCACGCCCAGCGGGAACGACAGCACCAACGTCACCGCAAGCGTCAGCGCCGTGCCGACGACGGCACCCAGGATGCCCGCCTGCTCCGGCTCGCGACTATCGGCGTTGGTGAAGAACGCGGTGTTGAACCGGCGTGCGATCTGGCCCGAGTCGTTGAGCGCGTCGAACCAGCCAATCTGCTTGTCGTTCACACGCCTGTCATCTTCGGGCACATCGCGCACGATGTGCCCCTTGGCGAGGCTGTCGATGTCGGAAGCCGCTGCCACCCAAATGCGCTGCGTGGTGCCGATCAGAGCCGGATCGGCAAGCACCATATCGCGCAAGTCCAGAGCAACGCTGGTACTGACCAGCCGCAACAGATTGCGGCGATCGGTACGGCTCGTCGCGTCGGGAAAAACGGTCTGCAGTGTGCGCGTCAACACGGTGCGATAGTTGGCGCCGCGAATGGCATCCGGATCGCGCGTGCCTTGCGGATCGATGAGCCCGGCGTCAAACGTGACGTCGAGCGCGATCCGGGTCGTTACGAATGCCGAATAGCCCTTGCCGACGATGCTCGCGAGCAAGACACCCAGCATCGCCAACGCCGCAACAACCGCAAACAATCCATACCAGCGGAACCGCCGCTCCGCCCGGCGCCGGCGATCCAGACGGGCCTGCGACAGGTCCGGCGCAACGCGCGCCGTGGGTCCGAGCGTATCAGTCATACTTCTCTCGATAGCGGCGCACGACCGTGAGTGCGACGACATTGAGGCCCAGCGTTACCGCGAATAGCACCAAGCCCAGTGCGAAGGCCGCCAACGTCTTGGCGCTGTCGAATTCCTGATCACCCACCAACAGGGTCACGATCTGCACGGTGACGGTGGTGACTGCGGCCAACGGATTGGCGGTCAGGTTCGCGGCGAGACCGGCGGCCATGACGACGATCATCGTCTCGCCGATGGCCCGGCTCGCGGCCAGCAGGACGCTGCCGACGATACCGGGAAGCGCCGCCGGCAGCACCACCTGACGGATCGTTTCGGACTGCGTCGCGCCGATCGCATAGGAGCCGTCGCGCAGCGCTTGAGGCACGGCGCTGATCACGTCATCGGAAAGCGAGGATACAAACGGAATGATCATCACGCCCATGACGATGCCGGCGGCCAACGCGCTTTCCGACGCAACGCCAAGGCCGATGAGGCCGCCTGCCTGGCGAATGAGCGGACCGACGGTCAGGGCGGCAAAAAAGCCATAGACCACGGTCGGCACGCCGGCCAGGATCTCCAGTGCTGGCTTGGCGACAGCGCGGACGCGCGGGCTCGCGTAATCGGCCATGTAGATCGCCGACATCAAGCCCAACGGTACGGCGACAGCTAACGCAATCAGCGAGATGATCAGGGTGCCGGCGAAAACGGGCACGGCGCCAAATGTGCCGGAGGCACCCACCTGGTCGTCACGCAGGGCCGTCTGCGGGCTCCACTCCAAACCGAACAGGAACTCGATGGGGGAAACACGACTGAAGAAGCGCAGGGCCTCGAACAACAGCGACAACACGATGCCGATCGTGGTCAGGATCGCGATCGCCGACGCCGCCAGGAATAGTGCCCGCACGACGCGCTCAACGCGATTGCGGGCACGCAAGTCAGGCGTCACCGCGCGGAATGCCCAGGCAAGCCCCGCCGCGCCGACAATCAGCGCCAGCACCGCCATGGCGGCGAAACCGGTCGTCCTCATGGTGGCATAGGCATCGGCGGCGGCGCGCAAATCGGGCGAGACCTCGCGCGTGACGATGTCGCCTTGTGCAAGCTGACGGATGTCCGACAACAGGAGGTCGAGCTCGCCGCCCGACAGTGTTTCCGATCCGGGCGGCAGCATCGAGCGCGCGGCGGCGTCCAGGACGAGAGGCTGGAGGACGAGCCAGACCGCCAACACCGCGATTGCGGGCAGGCCGCACCAGATGGCGGCATAGACACCGTAGTAGCCCGGCAGCGAATGCAGTTCGCGGCGCCGGCCACCCACCGTCGCCAGCGCGCGGCCACGCGCCATGCGATAGCCGACCACCGTCAGGGCCAGCAATACCGCGAGGAGCAAAAGGAAATTCATGGCCGTCCAACTGCGCCGGGTGAAGCAGACCACCAGCCGCGGCGCCGGGCCATTATGACGCGGCAACCGCGGCTGGCGGGTCGCCTACATGGCAAGAATCGTGAGACTGTTGGCCGCCGCGCCGGTCGTGTGGCGCTCGTCGTCGGTCAACGGGATCAGGCCCTTGTCGATCAGGTAGCCGTCAGGCCCCCAGGCGTTTTCGCTGGTAAGCTCGGCGACGAACTCGCGAATACCGGGCACCGAGCCGACATGCTCCTTCTTGACGTAGACGTAGAGCGAGCGGACGACCGGATAGTCGCCGGCGGCGATGTTCTCGAACTCCGGCGCAACGCCATCGATGACGGCACCCCGGAGCCTGTCGGAGTTCTGATCTAGGAAGCTGAAGCCGAAGACGCCGAAGGCATCGGCATTGGCCTCGAGTTTCTGCACGATCAGATTGTCGTTCTCGCCGGCTTCGATGAAGGCGCCGTCTTCGCGGATGGCGTGGCAGGCCCCGCCCTCTAAGCCGAGTTCGGCAGCACCGGCCACCCGTTTGCAGCCGCCCTCCATGGCGATTTCAACGAACGCGTCGCGCGTACCGCTCGTCGGCGGCGGGCCCAGAACCTCGATGCGCTTGTTGGGCAGCGATGGGTCGATGTCGCTCCACAGCCGATTCGGGTTCGCAACCAGCTTGCCGTCGACCGGCAGATCCTTGGCCAGAGCCTGAAACACCTGGTCCAGCGTCAGGTTGACTTGCTGGGTCGCCTTTGAATTAGCGATCACGATGCCGTCGTAGCCGATCTTGACCTCGACAATCGAGATGCCGGCGCCGGTGCAGGCCTGGTACTCCGATGCCTTGATGCGCCGCGAGGCGTTGGTGATGTCCGGATGGTCCTCGCCGACGCCGGCGCAGAACAACTTCAGGCCGCCGCCCGTGCCGGTGCTCTCCACGACCGGGGTTCTGAAGTCTCTGCCGAAATACTCGGCCGCGGCGGTCGTAAACGGAAAGACCGTGGACGAGCCGACAATGCGAATTTGATCCCGTGCTTCGGCAATGCCGACAAGCGCGGAGCTGGCGATGGCGGCCAAGCCAAGTGTGGTCTTAAGCACGCTGTTGCCTCCCTTGTTGGACATGGTTGATGGCCGAGCCTTCGACCATCCATGTCGATTATCGTTTCTTTGGAACACGGCCATATGACGGTTCGGTTACAGTTTGATGACAGCGCCCGCGTCAACCGCCGGACACGGCGCTCGCTGGTAATAGAACGGTGAAGACACTGCCTTCACCGGGCGTGCTGCGGATGCGCAAGTGCCCGCGATGGCGGTTCACGACGTGCTTGACGATGGCCAGCCCGAGCCCGGTGCCGCCGCGTTCGCGGCTGCGTCCGGCATCGACCCGGTAGAACCGCTCCGTCAGCCGTGGGATGTGTTGCGCTGGGATGCCCTCGCCCTGGTCGGCGACGGACACCATCACCGCCGGTCCGCCGGCCAGGGTTGCGACCGAGCCTCGCACCCGAATGACGGAGGCCGGCCGCCCATACTTGATGGCGTTGTCGATCAGGTTCTGAAACAGTTGTGTTAGCTGGTCGGAGTCACCGGGTAACTCCGGGAGGTCATCCGGTATGTCTACCTCGATGCGGATCTCCTTGTCACCGGCAGGCAGCGATAGGATCTCCGCCACCTGGCTCAGGATCGACGTTATGTCGACCGTCTCCGTCGGCGCAGTGTGTTCATCCATTTCGATGCGTGACAGAGACAACAGGTCGTTCACCAGCCGCGCCATGCGCGCCGTCTGCGCCTCCATCAGCGACAGGAACCGCTCGCGCGCCTCGGTGTCGTCACGCGCGGGGCCGCGCAATGTTTCGATGAATCCGACCAGCGTGCTCAGGGGCGTGCGCAACTCGTGCGAGACATTGGCGAGAAAGTCGACGCGCATGCGCTCGGTGCGGCGCGCCTTGGTAACGTCTTGCAGCACGAGTAACGCTCGGACTCTGCGATCACGCGCCGGCGCAATGGACGAGACGTGGGCCTCGAAGTGGCGCTCGACATTCTCGCTCATGGCGAACTCGACCGCCTGCGCCTCGCCGCCCTCCAGGACAATGCCTACGGCATCCGTCACTTCAGGCGGACGCAGCAGACTGGCAAGCGCCATGCCCGCGACCTCGGCGTCAGGTGCGCCGGCGAGCAGCGTTCGGGCGGCACGGTTCGCCAGCTCGACGCGGCGATCGTCGCCGATGGTCAGCAACGGGTGCGGGAATGCGTCGAACAAGTGGTCCATCGCCGCGACGCGTTGCTCGAGATCCGCCCGATCGGCCGCCCAATGACGCGTCTGCTGTCGCAACGCGTCATTCAGCGCGCCGATCGCGCCCCATCCTCCGAGTTCGGTTCCATCGTAGGCGACGTGATCGCGCAGCCGGAATATTCGATCGCGCAGGCGCGTCAGTTGGCGCACCATCAGCCAGGCGACCAGAAGCGCCACGACCAGCACCAACAGGGCGCCGAGGGCTGCGACGGGCGCGCTTATTCGGCCGCCATAGGCCAGCAAGACAAGCGCCACCCAGCCCGGAGCGACCGAAACGGCCAAGAAAAGACGGAATGATTTCAACGAGTTGGGCAAGCTCGTGCCTTGCTGGGTCGGACGCGGAAAGAGGCTCCCGCCGGGCGTGCATTGCAGCGACAATCCAAAGGTGTCAAGGCAAAGCCGATATGATTGTTACTCGTACTGTGCCTCGCCGGGTTGTCCTCGGCCAGCGCCGCCCAGCCTGTAATCGACCCCGAGAGCGAGAGCCTGCAACGGTTCGTCTCCGAGCTGAACGCGTTGATCGCGGAGGGCGAGAGCACGCGTGCGGCCGATCCGGCGCTGTTGTCGGATCTACGCGACCTGGCCCTTTCCTGGCCGTGGCGGCAGCGCCTGCTCTTCGACGACTTCGCCGACGGCGACATCACCGCAAACCCCGCTTGGGCGGCATCGGGCGGCATGGTCGATGCCAGTGGCGGCAACGGACTAGTGATCCGTGTCGCTCAGGCGGCAGCGCAGGCCGCGGAGCCACAGGCCCGCGAGGCGGGGCGTGACGATTTGGCGGCACAGCTCTTGGCGAACATTCTGCGCCAGGCAATCGATCCCAACAACGAAGCCCCGGCAGAGCCACAGCCCGCCGCCGATCCCGGCACGGCGCAGGTCGCCACCAGCGTGGCGATCCCAAATGCATTTGCCGTCCGCGTGGAGCTGCAATCGACCACAACCGGAAGCGGCCGGCTTGAGCTTGGCATCGTCGAGGGCGGCGACGCGGTCGGCTACCGGCTGGCCTACAATCCGAACATGCGCCCGGGCCTGGAACTTTTGCGCGTCAGTAGCCGCGGGACCGCAATCGTCGACGCGTCGCGCGGGCCGGTTGCCTTCGAAGACGGCCAGACGCACCTGCTGGAACTGACCCGCGACGGTGACGGCGAAATGGTCGTCAGCCTCGACGGCGCCGAGCAGCTACGCGTGGCCGATCGCTTCTTTCGCGAGTCGTTCGATGGATTCTCGGCTGTCAGCCAAGGCGGCGACTACGTGCTGCGCTCCGTGGCGATTTACGGCGTCCCCTGATCGGCGGCGCGTCCGCGGACTTGCGCGCCGAGCGGCGGATGGCCTCATGTGCGGCGAGCGCCGCCGCGTTCACCGTCTCGTTCACCGTCGCGCGCATCTGCAGGATCTGCACCGGCTGACTGAGCCCCATCAGGATCGGGCCGATGGTCGTGCCGCCCACCTGCTGCAAGATGCGCGAGACGATGTGGGCCGCGTGTAGCCCCGGCATGATCAACACGTTGGCCGCGCCGGTGATCCGGGCGAACGGATAGAACCGCGCGCGTAGCTCCGGGTCGAGCGCCATGTCGGCGGTCATCTCGCCGTCAAAATGAAAGTCGACGTCGGTGCGCGCACCCATCAACGTCACCGCGTCGCGCACGACATTCGCCGCCTCGCGCTTCGGATTGCCGAAGTTCGAGAAACTCAAAAACGCGACCTGCGGCTCGTGGCCCATCTGCCGCGCTTTTTCTGCCGACTGCACGGCGATGTCCGTCAGCTTTCCGGCATCCGGGTGCTCGTGCACGCTGGTGTCGGCGATGAACAGCGTGTGCGCGCGGGTGACGATGACGGTCAGTCCGAAAACTTGCTCACTCGGGTTGGCGTCGAATACGCGCCGCACGTCGCTGAAGCAGGTATAGAAGCCGCGCGTCAGCCCGGTGACCATGGCGTCGGCCTCGCTGGCCGCAACCATGCAGGCGGCAAACACGTTGCGGTTCTGATTGACCAGGCGTTGGCAGTCGCGGAACGTCTCTCCCTTGCGCTGTAGCCGCTGGTAGAGAGAATCGGTGTACTCGTGCCGGCGCTCGTCGAGGCGTGCGTTGTTGATCTGCAGTTGCGTCGAGTCGTCCAGGCCCAGGTCCGCACACTTCTGTCGTACCAAATCCTCGCGGCCGATTAGAATCGGCGTGCCGAGCCCGGCGCTTTGAAAGGCGTGCGCCGCGCGGATCGTTTTCTCTTCCTCTCCTTCGGCGAACACCACGCGTTGTGGGTTCTTGCGCACCGCGTCGTGGATGAACTGCACCGCCGAGGCTGTCGGATCGAGCCGGCTACGCAACGTCTGGCCGTAGGCCTTGAAGTCGGCAATCGAACGTCCGGCCACACCGGAGTCGACCGCGGCGCGGGCGACGGCCGGCGGCACGCACTCGATCAGCCGGGGATCGAACGGCACCGGAATGATGTATTCCGGGCCATAGCGCAGCTGGGTCGCCGCGTAGACTTCGTCGACCTCGTCAGGGACGTCGGCCCGCGCCAGCTTGGCGATCGCCTCCACCGCGGCGATCTTCATCGCTTCGTTGATCGTGTGCGCGCGCACGTCCAACGCGCCGCGGAAGATATACGGAAAGCCCAGCACGTTGTTGACCTGGTTCGGGTAGTCCGACCGGCCGGTGGCGATAATCGCGTCCGGACGCACCGCTCGCGCGGCTTCCGGCCGTATTTCCGGATCCGGATTGGCCATGGCGAGGATGATCGGCTTTGCCGCCATGGATGCCACCATCTCCGGCGTCACCGCATCCTTCACCGACAGGCCCAAGAATACATCGGCGCCGCGCATGGCGTCGGCCAAGCTGCGCGCCTTGGTGTCGATGGCATGGGCCTCTTTCCACTGGTTCATGCCCTGGTTACGGCCCCGGTAGATCACCCCACGCGAGTCGCACAGCAGCGCCTGTGCCGGCGGCAGGCCCATACTGATGATGAGCTCCAGGCAGGCGATCGCGGCGGCCCCGGCGCCGTTGACGACCATCTTCACGTCGGTGAGCCGGCGCCCGGTCAAATCAAACGCATTGATCAGCGCGGCGGCAGAGACGATCGCCGTGCCATGCTGGTCGTCGTGGAACACCGGAATGTCCATCAGCTCTTTGAGCTTCGGCTCGATCAGGAAGCATTCCGGCGCGCGGATATCCTCCAGGTTGATGCCGCCGAAGCTGGGGGCCAGATAGCGCACGCAATTGACGAAGGCGTCGACATCTTCGGTCCCGACCTCCAGATCGATGGCGTCGATGTCGGCGAAGCGCTTGAACAGTACCGACTTGCCTTCCATCACCGGCTTGGACGCCAGCGCTCCGATATTGCCCAGGCCGAGCACAGCCGTGCCGTTGGAAATCACAGCGACCAGATTGCCTTTCGCGGTATAATCGTAAACTGTCGCCGGATCTTCGTGGATCTTAAGGCACGGTACCGCCACACCCGGCGAATAGGCGAGGCTCAGGTCGCGCTGGGTAGTCAGCGGCTTGGTCGGATTGATCTCGATCTTACCGGGCCGACCCGAGGAGTGCAGAAGCAGGGCCTCCGCCTCAGCGCTGCTAGACTTCGAGATGCGGCCAAGATCGTCCGGTGTCTCGTCCATGGGCCGCCATTCCTCATCAAACGAGGGGAAGTACCGCAGACGGATTGTTCGTGGCAGGCATTGCCCAATCCGTCAAGCCGTGCCGGCCTTGCCCTTGGCCGCGGTGCGACAATCGATAGACTGCGCGCATCTGTCACAGTGTGCGGCGCAATGTCCAGGCAAGGGGCGACCACCGAGCGCGACGAGCCAGCCGACGACCTCGGCGAGGCGCCGGCCAGGTCCGGGCGCGCGGATGCCGCGACCCCGATGATGGAGCAGTACCTGCGCATCAGGCGCGCCCATCCGGGCTGCTTGCTGTTCTATCGGATGGGCGATTTCTATGAGATGTTCTTCGACGATGCCGTTGTCGCCGCCGAGGTGTTGGACATCGCACTGACCAAGCGCGGCCAACACCTAGGTGACGACATCCCGATGGCCGGTGTTCCGGTACACGCGGCCGAACAATACCTGCATCGGCTGATCGCGAACGGCCACCGCGTGGCGGTGTGCGAGCAGTTGGAAGATCCGGCGCAGGCGCGCCGGCGTGGTGCGAAATCGGTCGTCAAGCGCGACGTGGTGCGCGTGGTCACGCCGGGCACACTGACCGAAGACAGCCTGCTCGACGCCAGACGGCACAACTATCTCGCCGCGCTTGCCGAGGCGCAGCGCGCGCTCGGGCTCGCGTGGGTCGACATGTCGACGGGCGAGGTGTGGCTGCAACCGATGGGCATGGGCGATGTCGCGGCGGCGCTGGCGCGCATCGCGCCCGGCGAGATCCTGCTCCCCGACACGCTGGCGCAGCGGCCCGAATTGTTCGAGACCCTTGGCGACGTGAAGGAAGCGCTGACCGTCGTTCCGGCATCTCGGTTCAACTCGAACAACGCGCAGCGGCGCCTGCAGTCGCTGTATGGCGTGCAGGCGCTGGATGCCTTCGGCGTGCCGAGCCGTGCGGAGGTCGCGGCCGCCGGCGCCCTGATCGACTATCTGGAGCTCACCCAGGTCGGACGGCTGCCACGGCTGGCGCCGCCGCAGCGGCTGCCGCCCGCCGGCACCGCCGGCGCCCTGATGGAGATCGACGCCGCGACCCGGCGCAATCTGGAACTGATGCGAACCCTCGCCGGTGAGCCTAAGGGCAGCGTGCTGTCGGTCATCGACCGCACCGTGACCGCCGGCGGCGCACGCCTGCTGGCGGAGCGGCTCTCGGCGCCACTGACCGATCCGGCGGCGATCGCGCAACGCGCCGATATGGTGGCCTTCTTTTGCGCCGACGATTGGCTGCGTCAGGACGTGCGCACCCATCTGCGGGGCTGCCCCGATTTGCAGCGCGCCTTGTCGCGTCTGTCGCTCGGCCGGGGCGGCCCGCGCGATCTGGCGGCGGTACGTGACGCGCTGTCACGGGTCAGCGTGCTGCGGCACTCGATGCAGAGCCCCTCCCTGGCGCCGCCACCCGCAAGCGTCGCCGCCGCGCTCGAGGATCTGGGTCACCCCGATATCCTGGTCGACCGGCTGACGCGGGCCTTGGAGCCGACGCCGCCGGTCCATGCCCGCGACGGCAATTTCATCGTCGCGGGCTATCTGGGCGAACTCGACGAGCAGCGGGCGCTGCGCAACGAAAGCAAGCGCGTGATCGGATCGCTGGAGACGCGCTATCGCGATCTTTGCGGCGTCACGTCGCTGAAGATCCGTCACAACAACGTACTGGGCTATTTCGTGGAGGTGTCCCAGACACATGCGTCCAAACTCATGGGCGAGTCCGGAGTGCGTAACGACCTGCCTTTTGTGCACCGGCAAACGATGGCCAATGCGGTGCGTTTCACGACGGTCGAGCTGTCGGAACTGCAGGACCGCATCGGCCGCGCCGCCGAGCGCGCGCTGGCGATCGAGATTCGCCTGTTCGAGGATCTGAACAAGGAAGTGCTCAACCGCGCCGAGGAGATAGCGCAGACGGCGCGCGCCTTTGCCGCGCTCGACGTCGGCAGCGCACTGGCCGACCTCGCGGTGGCCCGCCGTTATTGCCGGCCGATCGTCAGTGATGACACCGTGTTCGATATCGACGGCGGCCGCCACCCGCTCGTCGAGGCGATGTTGGAGGCCGATGCCGGCGCCGAGTTCGTGCCCAACGACTGCGACTTGTCGGACCGCGAGGATGCAGGAACGGGGCGGCTGTGGCTCGTCACCGGGCCGAACATGGCGGGGAAATCGACCTTCTTGCGGCAGAATGCGCTGATTGCGGTGCTGGCGCAGATGGGCAGCTACGTGCCGGCGCGGGCGGCGCGCATCGGCGTCGTCGATCGCCTGTTCAGCCGGGTAGGCGCCGCCGACGATCTCGCCCGCGGGCGCTCGACGTTCATGGTCGAGATGGTAGAGACCGCGACCATCCTCAATCAGGCGACGCCGCGCTCGCTGGTGATCCTGGATGAGATCGGGCGCGGCACCGCGACCTTCGACGGGCTGTCGATCGCCTGGGCGGCGGTCGAGCATCTGCACGACGTCAACCGCTGCCGCACCCTGTTCGCGACCCACTATCACGAGTTGACGGCGCTCGCCGCGCGCCTGTCACACCTGGCCTGCTACACCATGCGGGTGAAGGAATGGCAGGGCGAGGTCGTGTTCCTGCACGAGGTGGAGGCCGGCGCCGCAGACCGGTCCTACGGCATTCACGTAGCCCGGCTGGCCGGCCTGCCGCAGACCGTGATCGGCCGCGCCGAGGAAATCCTGGGGCTATTGCAGCAGGGCGAGCAGGGATCGGCACTGACGCGGCTGGCCGACGATCTGCCATTGTTTGCCGCGCAACCGACCTCGCGGCGGACGCCGAGCGAAATCGAGACGATGTTGGCCGAGCTGGACCCTGACGCCCTGACGCCGAAGGACGCACTGGAGCTGGTGTACAAACTGAGATCGCGTCTCGATGACGAGCGATAGCGGGGCCGCGCCACGCCAGGAGCGGCGGCCACGGTCGGGCTTGGCGCGGGCGCTGTCCCACCGGAACTTGCGGCTCTACATCGCCGGCCAATCCGTCAGCCTGATCGGGCTATGGGTACACCGCGTGGCGCTTGGCTGGCTGGTGTGGGAGTTGACGGGCTCCGCTGCCTGGCTCGGCATTGTCGCCTTCGTCGACCTCGCACCCGGCGTGGTGCTGGGCCCCTTGGCCGGCGCCATCGCCGATCGCTTCGACCGGCGGCGGCTCGCGTTCGTCTTTCAGTACGCGGCCATGGCGCTGACACTGAGTCTGGCGGCGCTCACGATCGGCGACATGATCGATATCTGGCTGTTGCTGTTGTTCACGCTGGCGCTGGGCACCGCGACCGCGTTTTGGCAGCCGGCGCGACTGTCGCTGATCCCCAGCCTGGTGCCGCGCGAGGATTTGGGCACGGCCATCGCGCTCACATCGATCACATTCAACGTCGCCCGCTTTATCGGGCCGGCCGTGGCCGGGCCTATCATCCTGTGGGCCGGCGTCGGCGAGGCCTTCGCCGTCAACGGCCTCAGCTTCCTGAGCTTCATCGTTGCGCTCACGTTCATCAAACTGCCGTCGCGTCAGGGCGACGGCAGCCGGCGCGCAAGCCTGTTCATCGATGCCGCCCGTGGCGTTTCCTACGCCGCGCGCCATCCCGGCATCGGCCCGCTGCTGCTGATGATGACGGTCTATTCCCTGACCCTGCGTCCCCTGGGCGAATTGCTGCCGGCGGTCGCCGAGGCGATATTTTCGCGAGGCCCGGCGGGCCTGGCGACCATGACCTCGGCCATGGGCGTCGGCGCCCTCGTCGCGGGCAGCTATATGGCCTGGCGCGGCGCCCGCACCGGACTGATCATCCTGGTGCTGATCGCGATCGGATTGGCGGCGGCGGCGACGTTTGCCGTGGCGGCCGCACCTTGGTTTGCCCTGGCGGTCGGCTGCCTGGCCGTATTGGGTCTGTGCGAGTCCCTGATGGGTATCGGGTCGCAAACGCTGCTACAGATGGCGGTCGATGAGGCAATGCGCGGTCGCGTGGTGAGCTTGTATGGTATGATTATTCGTGGCGGGCCGGCTGTCGGCGCTCTGGCCATCGGTACGGCCTCCGAATTCGCCGGGCTGCGGCTGCCGATCGCGATGGCGGCGATTGTCGCATTGGCAGCCGCCGGCACAGGTTTTGCGCTGCGCCACCGCTGGGCCGGCGCGCTTGAGACAGCCTCGCCGGTGGAGCCGCGACGGCGGAAGGACGAGCGAGACGCATGACACGCAAGCCGACGGAGAGTGTGGACGAATCGCGGCTGGAGGCCGATCTGGAAGCCATTCTGGCCGAGTACGGCAGTGTCGACGCGGCGCGTGCGCCGATACTGGCGCGGCTGAAGCAAGAGCTGAGCACGGGCCGCGCGGCCATCCGCCGCCGTTTCGAGGAAGATGGCGCCCAGGGCACCGATATCGTGCATACCACTGCCGAATTGGTGGACACGATTGTCCGCGCCATCGACGGTCTGGCGCGGCGCCAGGTGTTCGCCAACAAGGCACCCGGCGCGCGCGAGGTCATGGTGCTGGTCGCCGTCGGCGGCTATGGCCGCGGCGAGATGGCGCCATATTCAGACGTCGATCTGCTGTTCGTCACGCCATCGCGGCCGACGGTGCGCGGCGAAAAGCATGTCGCCTATGCGCTTTACCTGTTGTGGGATCTGGGGCTCAAGGTCGGGCACGCGACCCGATCGATCGCCGAATGCATTGCCCGCGCCCGCGGGGACCTGGAGATCCGCACCGCGATGCTGGAGTCGCGGCTGGTGGCGGGCGATGCGGACCTGTTCGACAAGCTGGTCGGCCGCTTCAACCGCCAGATCATCGCCACGACCGGCCCGGCTTTCGTGGCCGCAAAACTTGCCGAGCGCGACGCCCGGCACAAGCAGATGGGCGACAGCCGCTATGTGGTCGAGCCCAACGTCAAGGAGGGCAAGGGCGGCCTGCGCGATCTGCAAACGTTGTTGTGGATCGGCCGCTATCTCTACGGCGCGGTCGGCGTCGCCGGCCTCGCCGCTTGCGGCGTCTTGAGCGCGGCCGAGGCGCACCGCTTCGGCCGGGCGCAGAACTTCCTGTGGACCGTGCGCTGCCACCTGCACTATCTGGCCGACCGGCCCGAGGAGCGCCTGACCTTCGACGTGCAGAGCGAAATTGCCGAACGGATGAGCTATCGCGACCACGCGGGGACCAGCGGCGTCGAGCGCTTCATGAAGCACTACTACTTGATGGCCAAGACCGTGGGCACGCTGACCGGCATCTTCTGTGCCGCGATCGAGGCCGACAACCAGCCGCGGCCCCTGATCCGTCTACCGCGTCTGGCCTCGCGCAAGCCTGTGGGCGAATTCATTCTCCGCGACCGGCGCGTCATGGTCGCCGATCCGCTGACCTTCACCAAGGATCCGGTTGCCATGTTGCGGCTGTTCAGCGCCGCGCAAACGCGCGGCCTGGACATTCACCCGCGCGCGCTGTGGCTGGTGACGCAGAACCTGCGACTGGTCGATGCCGCTGTACTGCGCTCGCCCGAGGCCAACCAGCAGTTCCTCGCGATCCTGACCTCGCGGCACGACCCGGAAACAACGCTGCGCAAGATGAACGAGGCCGGCCTGTTCGGCCGCTTCATCCCCGATTTCGGCCGCGTGGTCGGACAGACCCAGCACGACATGTACCATGTCTACACGGTCGACGAGCACACCATCTTCGCCATCGGCATCTTGAGCCGGATCGAGCGCGGGCTGCTGAAGCAAGACCATCCGCTGGCCTCGGAAGTGGTCCACAAGATCCAGTCGCGGCGGGCCCTGTATGTCGCCGTCATGTGCCACGACATCGCCAAGGGTCGCGGTGGCGATCACTCCGAACTCGGCGCCGAGGTCGTCGAGCGCTTGGGCGCGAGGCTGGGGCTCGACGACGAAGAGACCGAGACAGCGTCCTGGCTGGTCCGTTACCACCTGTCGATGAGCCGCACCGCCTTCAAGCGTGACCTGACGGACCCGAAATCGATCCGTGACTTCGTCGAGTTGGTGCAGTCTCCCGAACGCCTGCGGCTGCTGCTTTGCCTGACGGTATGCGACATCCGCGCCGTCGGCCCCACGGTCTGGAACGGCTGGAAGGCGGCGCTGCTGCGCGACCTGTATTGGGCGGCCGAAGACCTGATGACCGGCGCGGCCCTGGCCGGCGTCCGCGACGACCGCGTCGCATGGGCCAAAGACAAGCTCCGCGAGGCTCTCGCCGACTGGGATGAGCATTCGGTCGACGCACATCTAAAGCGCGGCTATCCCGGCTATTGGCTGACTTTCGAAACTGACACGCTGATGCAACATGCCAATCTCATCGCCGGCGCCGAAACCGACAACTCTACGCTGGCGATCGACTGCCGCGTAGACACCGCGAAGGCCATGAGCGAGGTGACAGTCTACGCCGTCGACCACGCCGGCTTGTTCTCGCAGATCGCCGGCGCGCTTGCGGCTGCGGGCGCCAACGTTGTCGACGCACGCATCTTCACCACGCCACAAGGCATGGCGCTCGACGTATTTCTGATACAAGACGGCGAACGTCGCGCTTTTGCCGGCACCGATAACATCAAGCGGCTCAAGCGACTCATCGAAAGCGCAATTGCCGGCCAGTTGCGGCCGGAGCGACGCCACGCCGAGAGGCATTATCGGCCGGCGCGCACCGATGTGTTCAAGGTCGCGCCGCGCGTGATCGTCGACAACGGCGCGTCGGCCTCGCACACCGTTATCGAAGTCAATTCGCGCGATCGTCCCGGACTGTTGCACGACGTGACGCGGGCGCTGTGGGAGCTGAGCCTGCAGATCACGTCGGCCAAGATCGCGACCTATGGCGAACGCGCGGTCGATGTGTTCTACGTGCGCGACAGCTTCTTCACCAAGATCGAGGACGAAGAAAAGGTAAGGCGCATCCGCGACACGTTACTGACGGCGCTCGGCGCCGCACCGTCACAACCAGCGACGGCGACGAAGGTTCCCGCATC
Source organism: Alphaproteobacteria bacterium (assembly GCA_965248805.1). Lineage (GTDB taxonomy): Bacteria > Pseudomonadota > Alphaproteobacteria > UBA6615 > UBA6615 > CBDFKJ01. Next base: position 581,746 of record CBDFKJ010000008.1, on the reverse strand, counting down.
GGCGGCCGCCGAGTAGTCCGCCGCGCACGACCGACAGTCATTGAAAACGAAATCGCCTGACTAGCCGCGATGGCGCTGCTCAGATCCGTGGTCACGGTGGGCGGGTGGACCATGGGCAGCCGCGTGCTCGGCTTCGCCCGCGACATATTGATTGCGGGCTTTGTCGGCGCCGGCCCGGTGGCCGATGCCTTCTTTGTCGCGTTCAAGTTTCCCAATCTGTTCCGCCGACTGTTCGGCGAAGGCGCCTTCAACGCCGCCTTCGTGCCGCTGTTCGCGCGCGAGCTGGAAGGCTCGGGACTGCCGACGGCGCGGCGCTTTGCCGAGGACGCCATGGCGGCGTTGCTGGTGGTGCTGGTGCCGTTCGTGTTCATCGCGCAACTGGCGATGCCGTGGCTCATGGTGGTGATCGCACCGGGCTTCGTCGCGACGCCGGAGACATTCGATCTCGCCGTCGACCTGACCCGCCTGACGTTCCCTTATCTGTTGTTCATGGCGCTGGTCGCGCTGATGAGCGGCGTGCTCAACAGCCTCGACCGGTTCGCAGCCGCAGCAGCGACACCGATACTGCTAAACGTGATTCTGATCGCCGCATTGCTGGTGCTGCGCGACACCTTTTCGACAACGGGCCACGCCCTGGCATGGGGGGTCGCGGCGGCTGGCATCGCGCAATTCCTGTGGATCGCCGTCGAATGCCGTCGCGCGGGCGCGCCGCTGTCGCTGCCGCTACCGCGCTTGACGCCGCAAGTGCGGCGACTGCTTCGCTTGATGGTGCCGGGCGCGATCGGCGCCGGCGTGGTGCAGATCAACTTGCTGATCGATACGATCCTGGCATCGACCCTACCGTCCGGGGCGATCTCGTACCTCTACTACGCCGACCGGGTGAACCAGTTGCCGCTGGGCGTGGTCGGCGTCGCAGTGGGCATCGCCCTGCTGCCCCTGCTCAGCCGCCAGCTGCGCGCCGGCCGTGACGGCGACGCCCACGACAGCCAGAACCGAGCGATCGAATTCACGCTGTTGCTGACGGTGCCTGCGGCGGCGGCACTGCTGGTCATCCCGCAACAGATCGTCACAGTGCTGTTCGAGCGCGGCGCATTCGCCGCGCAAGCCTCGCAAGCGACAGCCGCCGCGCTCGCCGCGTTCGCGCTCGGCCTGCCCGCCTACGTGCTGATCAAGGCCCTGGCGCCGGGCTTCTTCGCCCGCGAGGACACCAAGACGCCGGTGACGGTCGCCGCCGTCGCCATGGTCGTGAACGTCGCCACGGCACTGATACTGATGCAGTTCCTCGCCCATGTCGGCATCGCGCTGGCGACCGCGCTGTCGGCGTGGATCAACGCCGGCGCCCTGGGGTGGCTGTTGCACCGCCGGGGACACCTTAAGATCGACATCCGCCTGCGGTCGCGCCTGCCGCGCATCGTCGGTGCCGCCGGTGGCATGGCGCTGGGGCTGTGGGTTGCAGCCGCAATGCTCGTCGCGCCGCTGTCCGGCGCGCCGCCGGAACAATTTCTGGCTTTGGCTGCGCTCGTCGCCGTCGGCCTGGTGGTATTCGTTGTGTTAGCCCGGATCACCGGTGCCGCGACCGTGGGCGATGTACGCGCACTCTTGCGCCGCGAAGCTTGACCGGGCGCGAACGGTCGGCAATATGTCGTTGCCCAAGTCTGCGGACTCCACACCGCCGACGTTTGCGAAAATCGGGCGGTCCAAACCCCGGAGCCTATCATGAGCCGCGTCTTCTCGGGCGTTCAGCCCACTGGCAATCTTCATCTCGGCAACTATCTCGGCGCGATCCGTAACTTCGTCGCGCTGCAGGCCGACTACGAATGCATCTACTGCGTGGTCGATCTGCACGCGATTACCGTGTGGCAGGACCCGAAGGAACTGCAGGCCCAGACGCGCGAAGTGGTCGCGGCCTTCCTGGCCGCCGGGATCGATCCCAAGACCTCGATCATCTTCAACCAGAGCCAGGTGTCGGCGCACGCCGAACTCGCCTGGATCTTCAATTGCGTCGCCCGTATCGGCTGGCTGAACCGCATGACGCAGTTCAAGGAAAAGGCCGGCAAGAACCGCGAAGCCGCTGCGGTCGGGCTGTATGTCTATCCGGTGCTGATGGCCGCCGATATCCTGGCCTACCGGGCCACCCACGTGCCGGTCGGCGAGGACCAGAAGCAGCACTTGGAGCTGACCCGCGACATCGCGCAAAAGTTCAACAACGACTTCGGCAGCGAGTTCTTCCCCATCGTCGAGCCGTTGATCCTGGGCGCCGCGACGCGAGTGATGAGCCTGCGCGATGGCACAAAAAAAATGTCAAAGTCGGACCCGTCCGAGTATTCGCGCATCAACGTCACCGACGGTCCGGACCAGGTGGCGCTGAAGATCCGCCGGGCCAAGACCGACCCGCACCCGCTGCCGGGTCCGGAGGTTCTGGCCGAAGACGGCCGCACCGTCCGCGCCGAAGCAGAGGCCGAGCGGCCCGAGGCGTTCAATCTGCTGCGCATCTATGCGGCGCTGACCCACCGCTCGATCGCCGAGGCGATCGGCCACTTCGCCGGCGCCCAGTTCAGCAAATTCAAGCACGAACTCGCCGAAGGCGCGGTGGAGACGCTGGGGCCGATCGGCACCGAGATGCAGCGCCTCAACGCCGACCCCGCCTATGTCGACGGCGTCCTGCGCGATGGTGCCAAGCGCGCCGATGCCCTCGCCGCACCGGTGATGCGAGACGTGCGCGACTTGGTCGGCTTGTTGACGCCATAAGTGGCCCGCGCGGATGCCCTTGCGGCAGGTGAATAGGGTCGATTTACCTATTTCGCCTAGAGTGCCCGGCCTGAACGCATTTGCCGGGTGACAGCGCATGCGACGACGGGCCCTTGTCATTTCCGTTTTGGCGGGGCTCGCGCTGAGCGGGTGCGAGCCGGAATCGCGCCAGCATGAGCCGGCCCTGCCCGACCGGTTCGAGGACAAACTCGTCCTGCTCGACCTGCTCCGCGGCGGCGAGTACGACGCACTGGAGGCTCGACTGACCATCATGCAAGGCGCGTTTGAGGCCGCTGAAGTCTCGGAGGCGAGTGTGGAGTCGGCGTTCCGAGCCTTCATCAACAACGACGCGGCCGTTCGCCGGGGCTTGGGCCAATGGATCGGCGCCATGCCCGACTCCTATGCAGCCCGACTGGCGCGTGCTTACAACCACTGGCAGCGCGGTTGGCATTCGCGGGGGCATAAACCCGCCGCCGCGACCGCGCCTGAACGGTTCGCGGCAATGGCCGAAGCGTTCGAGGACGCCCGCGCCGACCTCACCGAAGCGATCGCGGTCAACGCCAAGCTCACCGCGGCGCACGCGCTGTTGATCGACAGCGCGATGACCCAAGGGCGGCGCGGCGAGGTGAACGAGACGGCCAGGGCCGGTCTGGCGCAAGTCCCCCACTCGTTCTCAATCCGCGAGGCGGTCCTGGCGAGCAAGCGGCCGTGGTGGGGCGGATCACTGCCGGAAATCAATGCATACGTGGCCTTGACGATCACGAGTTTCCCCGCGATGCGGCCCTGCAGTCGCTTGCGGGCTACCTTCATTTCGTGCTCGCACGCCTCCTCTATCGGAAACAGCGATTTGCGGAGTCGATCCCCCTCTTCAACGAAGCCCTGCGGCACGGTGACTACTGGAAATACTATTATTGGCGCGGCAAGGCGCACGACCACAGCGACGACTACGATGCAGCGGTGGCGAACTACGACCGCGCGGCCGCACGCCATCCGCAGACAACGGACCTGCTCGATGATCGTGGTGGATTGCATTACAGGGGCGGACGCCTCAACGAAGCGCTCGCCGATCTGGACCTGGCCCTCGCGCTGGCGCCGCTGGACCCCGATACGCGCGTCACCCGCGCCATCGTGCTGGAGAGTCTGGACCGCCACGCCGAGGCCAGAGACGACTACGATGTCGCAACAGTCTATGGCGGCGACGATGTTCGCGTGCTCTACCACCGCGGCGCGCCTTCCTGTACCGTCGGCTGAGTGAGCCGCGCGCGGCCGTCGCCGATCTCGAACGCACGGTCGAATTGGCGCCCGACCACGTGAATGGCTGGCACTACTTGGGCCTGGCGCTCAATGACTTGGGAGAGTGCCGCGCGCGCGACGCCTTAACGACCGTTATCGAAGTCTGCGCGGCGGCCGATACGTGCGACCCAGACCTTGTCGAGCGGACGGAGGAGACGCTGGCATCAATGGCCGGCAACGCCCCTTGCACAAACTAACTTCGCAGTGAGCGGCAATCGCCGCGATCTTATAGTATTGGCGCGAACAACTCCTGCGCCTCGCGCACGCCGCGCAGCGCGTGGAAACCTAAGGGCTCCAGATCGTGCGGCAGGGCATTGGCGAAGGCGGCGGACGTCAGCACCGGCCGGTCGAGCCGTCGGCACTGATCGGCAATACGGGCGGCATGGTTCACAGTCGGCCCGATGACGGTGAAATCAAGCCGGTCGGGCGAGCCGATATTGCCGTAGCTTACAGCGCCCAGATGCAGGCCGACTCCGAAATTGATCAAGGGCAGCTCGGTCTTGCGCCGCTCGCCGTTACGCTCGGCAGTGCGCGCCAGCGCCTCGCGCGCCGACACCAACGCGGCCGCGCTGGCTGCCGCTTCGCTTGCGAAATGGTCTATGGGATAGATCGCCAGCAGCCCATCGCCGAGGAATTTGAGGACCTCGCCGCCGTGCTCGTGAATCGGCTCGACGACTTGCTCGAAGTGATCGTTCAGCAGGTCGAGCAACACGTCCGACTGCAACCGGTCGGTCATCGCCGTAAACCCACGCAGATCAGAGTACCACATGGCGGCGTTGATCGTCTCGCGACTGCCACGCTGGATGGCGCCGTTGAGCACGCGGCGACCGGTGTGATGGCCCAGATAGGTGTCCATCAAATTGCCGGCGATCTGGCGTGCCGACAGCACTTCCAACAGCACCGAAAGGATCGGCGTCAGCGCCGACATGCGGTTGAGCTGCTCGTCGGTGAAGCCGCCCGTCTGCCGGGTCGTGAATGAAATGGAGTAGCGCGCGCCATCGCTAAAGGGCAGCGGCAGGACCAGGTAGTCGGTAATGCCGGCCTCGGCGAAATCGGTCAGGATCGGAAAGTCGCGCGGGCAGTCCGGATCGGCCAGGCGTCGGCGGAACCCCGGTACGCCGTCATAAATATGGCGGATCGGACTGTTCAAATAGACGTCGCGTTGCAGGATCCGGTCATCGGCTTGCAGCACCTCGACCTGGCCATCCTCGGCGCGCCAAACGAAGGCCTGGGCGAAGAAACGGGGGTGCAACGTCCGGAGGAAGACCCCCATGCGGTCGATAGCGCCGCCGGCCTCCTGAAGTTGGCGCGCCAGGCCGCCGAGCAGGGTCGGTATGTCCGCGGCCGCGCGGCCCTCCCTCTGCAGCCAGCCGTACACGCCGCATTGTGGCGACCAATCGGGCAACGCGGTGGCGGCCGTGCGCTCGCCCGGCGGCATCAGCACACTTGTATCCCTCGCGGCATCTCCTCCACTCAAGGCCTACGTCTTATCATGTAGGTCCGCCGGTCTCAGATGCCAGCCACCAATCGCACGCCCGAATCGGTTTTTCGCGCGCCCGGACGTGTGTAGGGTCCGCAAAGATGTCCGGCACGCTCTAGCCAAGCGACCGGGCTTGATCTTGTGGGCGGCGCGGTCCATTTCCGTAGGGCCCTTTGGGCGCCGGAAGACCCGGCGCGGCAGGAGTATCGCGATGTTCATACAGACCGAAGAAACGCCGAACCCGGCGACGCTGAAGTTCCTCCCCGGCTGCGAGGTGATGCCGGAGGGCACCGCCGACTTCGTGACGGCCAACCACGCCGGCCGTTCGCCGCTGGCGCTGCGCCTGTTCGAAATTGACGGCGTCGCCGGCGTCTTCCTGGGGGGCGATTTCGTATCAGTTACGAAACAAAGCGATTTTGAGTGGTATCTGCTGAAGCCATTCGTCCTCGGTGCAATCATGGAGCACTTCCTGGCCGGCGAGCCGGTGCTAACCGCCGGACCGGACGATAATACCGTTGCCGACGACGGCGCCGAGGACAGCGAGGTCGTCTCGCAGATCAAGGAATTGCTGGATTCGCGTGTGCGGCCGGCGGTGGCGATGGACGGCGGCGATATCGTGTTTCATGGGTTCGAGGACGGCGTGGTCTACCTGCACATGATGGGCGCCTGCTCCGGTTGCCCCAGTTCGACCGCGACGCTGAAGATGGGTATCGAGAACATGCTGCGGCACTACATCCCGGACGTGCAGGAAGTCCGTCCGGTCTAGTTACCCGGGCGCGCGGTACATCATTCCGAACCAATGCCAGCGATCGCTGCTGGCCGGCATGGTGCAGTTGATTCGGGCCCGCCCCGGCGGGAACGGCGCGTCGAAGCGCACTTCGATCCGCGGTCCCAGCTGTTCAACCCGAGCCTTGCCTTGACCGGAGCCGAAACACGCCAGCCGACTCAGGTCCCCCACCGCCGCGTCCACGGTGAAGCCGAAAATCGATCTCGCCGACCGGCAGTACCGCATAGCCACCGCTACGCAGTTCTTGAAGATGCGCCTCGAATTGATCGAGACGAATGCTGGTGCCGGCGTGGTCGGCTTCGCCAAACCGCTGGTACATGAGGATCGACGCCGCCACCTCGCCGCCGCTCCCAGCCGCCACCAACGCCAGCGCGGCCAATACTGCCCGCATGCGGCGCGCCGCTGGCGATTGTCGATCCGATCGCGAAGAGTTCGTACCCATGACACCGGCCGAAACGCGGTGACGATGACCCACCGTACGCGTTTGCAGCAAAATGCGACATCGCCGGCGCCGAAGTTATGCACAGGATGCGGCGCACTACGGCGCGGCGGCTGATCGATGCGGCTCATCGCCATCGACGCCGCACTGCGCGCTTGTTCGGTCGCGGTGCGCGACGATGGCGGTCTGCGGGCGCATGACTTCGTGCTGCGTCGTCGGGGGCATGGCGATATCCTGGCCCCGATGATCCGAGACGTCGTGGCGGAATCGGGGATGGGGTTTCGCCAGCTCGACGCCGTCGTCGTCACCATCGGTCCCGGGTCTTACACGGGCGTGCGGATCGGCCTGGCGGCGGCGCGCGGTCTCGCGCTCGCCGCCGATTGTGCGATCATCGGTGTGACCACACTGGAGACGGTGGCGCGGGCTGCCGCCGACGCCGACGGCGACATGCAAGCCGGAATGCCGATCGGCGTGTGTTTGGAGACGCAGCGCCGCGAGATCTATGTGCAGCACTTCGATCCCAGGTTGACGCCGACATGCGAGCCGGCGGCGATGCTGCCGGAAGCCGCGCGGGCCCTGTTTTCTTCCGCGCCTCTGCTGCTGGCCGGTGACGCGGCCGAACGCGTCCGCGAGGCTTTGTTCGCCGCCGATCCCGATGTCGTTTCCATCGCCCCCGGTCACGGCCAGCCCGATGCCGAGATCGTCGCCCGGATCGCTGCCGAGCGTTTCGCCACCGTCGATCCGGCCGGGCAGCGCGACACGCCACGGCCGCTTTATCTGCGTCCACCCAGCGTCACCGTCACGGCCGCTAACAAGAGATGAATACGCGCACGCTCTCCGTCGCTGCGGTGGGAGACGCGGTAACCCTGGCGGCCCTGCACGCCCAGGTCGCGCCAGGCCGTCGGGATCGCGCCTGGGGCGCCGAAGAGTACGCCCGATTGTTGGCGACACCCGGCCATTGCGCACTGCTGGCCGGCGACGTCGGGTTCATTCTGTTCCGCCAGATCGGCGACGACTGCGAGATCCTGATGACCGCCGTGCAGCCGACAGCGCAGCGCCGCGGCATCGGCGGCGCGCTGCTGGACGCGGCGCTGGCGCACGCACTGGCCGCGCAGGCGCACCGCGTGCTTCTGGAGGTGGCTGTGGACAATGCGGCTGCGATCGGCCTGTATCGGAGCCGAGGCTTTGCAGACATCGCCCACCGACGAGGATACTATACGCGCGCGAGCGGCGCCACGGTGGACGCCTGTGTAATGGCGCGCGCCATCGCCCCCGTAGAAGCGGCGATCCCGTTGGATCATCGAACTGGGGCCGACTCGGCAATGACTCCGGCGTCGGCTTCGTCCTATAGTCGCACCGCAGAGGACTGAGACGTGTTCGGGCACATGGCGTCACGGATCGAGCAGATTTGCGAGAGCAAAGGCTTGAGGATGACCGATCAGCGCCGCGTTATCGCGCGCGTGCTGTCGGCAGCCGAGGACCATCCCGATGTCGAACAGCTATACCAGCGCGCCGCGAGCGTCGATCCGCGGATCTCGATCGCTACGGTCTATCGGACGGTGCGGCTGTTCGAGGAGGCCAATATCCTGACCAAGCATGATTTCGGCGACGGCAGGGCACGCTACGAAGAGACGTCCGACGACCACCATGATCATCTGATCGATGCGCGCAGCGGCGAAGTGATCGAGTTTCAAAATGACGCCATCGAAAAGCTACAGGAACAGGTCGCGCGCGACCTCGGCTACCGGCTTGTCGGCCACCGCCTGGAACTCTACGGCGTGCCGCTGTCGCCGCGCCCGCGACAGGAGCGCGAATAGGCGCGACGGCGAGGCGGCCGGCGCATGACCCCGGCGTCGTGACATGTCGGCATCCCCGGAATTAAGCGACCCGCGCGCCACACCGATGCGGACGGTCACAGCCGGAGCGCTGGAAGTGCGCCTGGCGGACAACGACGCCGAGCGCGAGGCGGCGCAGGCGCTGCGCTACCGCGTCTTCTACGACGAGATGGCGGCGCGCCCGAGCGAAGAAACCGCGGCCCTGAAGCGCGACTTCGATGCCTTCGATCCGTTCTGCGACCACCTGCTGGTCATCGACCGCGAGCGCGGCGCCGGCACCGCCGGTGTGATCGGGACCTATCGGCTACTGCGGCGAACCCGTGCGCGCCAAGCCGGCGGCTACTACAGCTCGGCGGAGTTCGATGTCTCGTGCCTCGACAGCCGCCCGGGCGAGCCGCTCGAATTGGGTCGATCCTGCGTCGATGTGGCATTCCGCACCCGTTCGACAATGCAACTTCTCTGGCGCGGCATCGCCCAGTATGTTTTCCATCATAAAATCGAAGTGATGTTCGGCTGCGCCAGCCTGCAGGGCACCGACCTGGAGCCGCTACAGGTGCCGCTTTCCTACCTCTACCATCATCATCTGGCGCCGCCGGAGCTGCGCCCAAGCGCGTGGCCCGCGCTCCATATCGATATGCGGTTCCAAGCGCCCGGCCGGATCGACGCCAAGGCCGCGCTCACCGCCCTGCCGCCACTGATCAAGGGATATCTTCGCCTGGGCGGGTTCGTCGGCGACGGCGCCGTCATCGATCCGCAGTTCAATACGACCGATATCTGCATCGTGGTCAAAACCGACCTCGTGACCCAGAAGTACTATCGACACTATGAGCGCGAAACTAGGCATGGCGTGCAGTCGCGTGGACCGCGGTCGGCATAGCCCGGCCGCGACCGTGATCACGTCCCCGGCGCTCGCCGCCGGCCGGTTGTTAAGCTTTTGCGCCCTGACCCTGGCGGCACTGCCGGTCCAGGCGATCTTACTGGCGCTGCGGCGGCCGATGGCTGCCACGCTGCCGCGCTGGTACCACGGCAAGTGCCTGCGCCTGCTCGGTGTGCGGGTGGCGGTCAGCGGCACACCGTCGCGGGCGGCACCGACGCTCTTTGTCAGCAATCACAGCGCCTACTTGGACATCATCGTCCATGGCGCGCTGATCGAGGGCTCGTTCGTGGCCAAGTCCGAGGTTCGCGACTGGCCCCTGATCGGTCTGCTGGCCAGGTTGCAGCGATCGGTGTTCGTTGTGCGACGTGCCAGCGCGGTGCGCGATCACATGCAGAACATGCGCGATCGCCTGGAGTCCGGCGATCGGCTGGTGTTGTTCGCGGAAGGGACGAGCAGCGACGGCAACCGCGTGCTGCGTTTCAATAGCAGCCTTTTCTCGGCCGCGGAGCCGGACGTCGCCGGCAAGCCGGTCACCGTGCAACCGGTGGCGATCAGCTACACACGGCTGGACGGCATGCCGCTGGGCCGGCATCTGCGGCCGCTGGTCGCCTGGTACGGGGCGATGGAACTGGTCGACCACCTCTGGCGGATGGCCGGGCTCGGTCGCACCGCCGCCCTGGTGCAGTTCCTACAGCCGGTAACAATCGCTGCATTTGCCGACCGCAAGGAACTGTCCGCGTACTGCGAGCGTCAGGTCGCGGCCGCGCACGCTGCGGCCCTATGCGCGCGGGTTGGGCCGCGAGGCGCGGACGGCCGCGGCTGGCTTGACACGATTTCGGCGACACCCTAGGTGTCAATTCAGGTGCGACGGGCCATTCCGGGTTGTAGGACTGGTGGTCGCTTGGCAAGGTGGAGTGGTGGCGAAAAAGCTTTTTATTAAGACCTACGGCTGTCAAATGAACGTATACGACTCCGCCCGCATGGCGGATGTCCTGACGCCGCTGGGTTTTGAAGCGACCGAATCTCCCACCGATGCGGACCTGGTCATACTGAATACTTGCCACATCCGTGAAAAGGCCGCGGAGAAGGTGTATTCCGAACTTGGCCGTTTGCGCCGACTGAAGGCCGAGCGTGCGGTCGCCGGCGACGGGCTGATGATCGCGGTTGCCGGATGCGTCGCTCAGGCCGAGGGCGAGGAAATGCTGCGTCGCGCGCCCTTCGTCGACATCGTCGCCGGGCCGCAGACCTACCATCGCTTGGCCGATCTGGTCACCCGCGCGATGCACGGAAATGGCGGCGTTGTCGACGCCGAGTTCCCGGTCGAATCTAAGTTCGATCATCTGCCTGAGATGAGCACACCGGCTGGCGTGTCGGCGTTCCTCACCGTACAGGAAGGCTGTGACCAGTTTTGCACCTTCTGTGTCGTGCCGTATACGCGCGGAGCGGAGTACTCGCGCCCGGTGGCCGACGTTATTGCCGAGGCCCGCCGGCTGGTCGCGCGCGGCGCGCGTGAGATCACGCTTCTCGGTCAGAACGTCAACGCCTATCACGGCCGCGACGGTGACGGCGCGGAGGTCGGGCTCGGCGCCTTGGTCAAGACGCTCGCGGCCCTCCCCGGACTGGCACGCATTCGCTACACCACCAGCCACCCGCGGGACATGGACGAGGGTCTGCTCGCCGCGCATGGCGCGGTTGCCAAGCTGATGCCGTTCGTCCATCTACCGGTGCAATCGGGCAGCGACCGGGTGCTTAGGGCGATGAACCGCCGTCACTCGGCCGACGGCTATCGGCGCATCGTCGAGCGGCTGCGCGTGCACAGACCCGACGTGGCGCTGAGTTCCGACTTCTTCGTCGGCTTCCCCGGCGAGACCGATGCCGATTTCGACGCCACGATGGACCTGGTGCGCGAGATCGGCTTCGCCCAGGCCTACACGTTCAAATACAGCGCGCGGCCGGGGACGCCGGCGGCCGAGGCGCAGGATCAGGTCCCCGAACCCGTGCGCGAGGCGCGCCTGTCGGCATTGCAATCGCTGCTCGCTGCGCAACAGGCGGCCTTCAATCGCGCCAGCATCGGCCGTCGGATGGACGTGCTGTTCGAGCGGCCCGGACGCCGCGCCGGCCAAGCGGTTGGCCGCAGCCCGTACAATCAGGCCGTGCACGTGAACGCGCCCGAGAGCCTCATTGGCGCGATACGGACAGTCGAAGTCGTGGGCGCGCAGGCGCACAGCCTGCACGGCGCGCTCGTGGCCGCGGAAAGGGCGTGTTCTTGAGCAAGCGCGCGCCGGCCGGCGACAGTCCAATGAGGATCCAATTCGACGACAACAGCCTGCTGCCGGCACTGTTCGGTCACCATGACGAGCATTTGGCGCGGATCGAACGGTTGCTCGACGTCAAGCTGCGCTATCGCGGCAACCGCCTGGAGATTTTCGGCGCCGACACGTCGTGCACCATCGCCGACCGCGCCATCGACAACCTGTACCGGCAATTGAAGGACGGCAGAGAGGTCACGGGCGGCGAGGTTCAGGCGGCGGTGCGCATGGCGTCGGCACCGGCACCGGCGTCGTCGGACCTCGCGATCCGCACCCGCAAGCGGCACATCTCGCCTCGCTCAACGGCGCAGGCCGCCTATCTGGCCGCCCTCGGCGACAACGAACTGGTGTTCGGCCTGGGCCCCGCCGGCACCGGCAAGACCTATTTGGCGGTGGCGAAGGCGGTGGCGATGATGATGCACGGTGACGTCGATCGCATCATCCTGTCGCGACCGGCGGTCGAGGCCGGCGAGCGGTTGGGCTTCCTGCCCGGCGACCTGCAGGACAAGATCAATCCCTACCTCAGGCCGCTCTACGACGCGCTGTACGACATGCTGCCGGCCGACCAGGTGGCAAGGCGGCTGGCCAGCGGCGAGATCGAAATCGCACCGCTCGCGTTCATGCGCGGACGCACGCTGGCCAACGCGTTCGTCATCCTGGATGAGGCGCAGAACACCACCCAGGTACAAATGAAAATGTTCCTGACGCGCCTGGGCGAGGGTGCGCGCATGGCCGTGACCGGTGATATGAGCCAGATCGACCTGCCGCGCGGGACGCGTTCGGGATTGCGCGACGCGGTCGAGATCTTGGACCAGGTGCCGGGTGTCGCCTTCGTGCGCTTCACCGATCAGGACATGGTCCGCCACCCGTTGGTCACCCGGATCGTTCAGGCCTACGCCGCGTTCGAGGAGGCGCCCGCCGGCGCGAAAGCGGCCGAGCAAGGCACGCGGTGACGTCCAGCGAGCCCCGCCATCCTACGCCGCCCAAACGCGTCGAGCTTGCCCTGACCATCGATCCTGCCGGCTGGACAGAGCGCATCAGGCGCCTGCGGCCCATGCTGCGGCGCGTCGCGGCGACGACCATCGCACATACCGGGTCGGACCGGCCGGTTGAAATTAGCCTCGTACTGACAGACGACGCACGCGTACGCGTACTTAACCGCGACTTTCGCGGACAGAACAAGGCGACCAATGTCCTTGCGTTTCCGGGCGAAGGTGGTGATCTGACCGCCGCCGATGACGCGCCGCTGCTGATCGGCGATTTGGTGGTGGCGCTGGAGACCACCGAAAGCGAGGCCCGTGCTCGAGGCAAAGCGATGTCCGACCACGTCTGCCATCTGGTCGTTCACGGAATTCTTCACCTTTTGGGGTACGACCATACGCACGAGGCGGATGCCGAGGCGATGGAGGCCGCCGAACGTGCTATCCTGGCACGGCTCGGCGTTGCCGATCCTTACGTGCAGGGCGCCGCTGACAGATTTGGGTCCACGATGACCACGGGAGATGAACGAAGTACCACCATCTAGCGACGCGCATTCGTTACACGACGCGTCCGCCCTAGCCGACTCCGCGAAACCTGCCGCCAATTGGCGCGGTTGGGTCCGAGCGCTGGTTGGCCGTCGCAACGGCAACGGAACTGTGCGCGGGGCCATCGAGGACCTGATCGACGAGCGCGAAGCCACCGCAAGCTCGATCGAGCCCGACGAACGCGAACTCATCGGCAACGTATTGGCACTCCATGACGTGGCCGTCGCCGACGTCATGGTGCCACGCGCCGATATCGACGGTGTCGAAATTGCCATGCCGATGGCGGAGCTGGTCCCGCATATGGCCGAAGAAACGCGCACGCGTCTGCCGGTCTATCGTGAATCGTTGGACGACGTCGTCGGCCTGGTGCACATGAAGGACGTGATGGCGGCGCTGGACAAGCAACCGCCACCGCGCCTTGCGGGTCTGGTACGCGACATTCTGTTCGTGGCACCGTCGATGCGCGTGCTCGATCTGCTGCTGGAGATGCGCTCAAAGCGGATCCACATGGCCGTGGTCGTCGATGAATTCGGCGGCGTTGACGGCTTGGTCACGATCGAGGACTTGGTCGAGGAAATCGTTGGTGAAATCCAGGACGAGCACGATGCGGCCGAGGAGCCATTGCTCACGGTCCGCGCCGACGGCACGGCCGTGGCCGACGCCCGCACGCGCATCAAGGCGTTCGAGGAGATGTTCGGTAACTTGCTGGACGAAGACGAGCGTGAGGAAGTCGACACCCTCGGTGGCTTGGTCTTTCGACTCATCGACCGCGTCCCGCGGCGCGGCGAGATCGTGCGCCATCCCTCGGGCATCGAGTTCGAAGTCGTCGATGCCGACGCGCGGCGCATTCGCCGCTTGCGCGTGCACAATCTGCCCTCCGAACACAGCCGAGCGGCCGCAAGCGGCTGACGGCAGCCGCTGAGCCGCTGCCGGTGCTGGCTCGGCTCGCCACCCAGATCGGGCGACTGCGCGGCTGGCGTCGGGCCTTCGTCGCGATCGCGGCCGGTGCGATGGCGACGGCCGCGATGCCGCCGTGGAGCGTCATTGTCCTGCTGTTTCCCGCTCTGACGTGTCTGCTATGGCTGCTCGAAGACCCCACGCGCGGGGTCGTGCGGCCGGTGGGCGCGGCCGTGATCGGCTGGTGGTTCGGCGTCGGCCATTTCGGCACCGGCCTTTATTGGGTGGGCGAAGCAACGCTCGTGGACGCCGCCCGTCATGGTTGGCTGCTGCCGTTTGCGATCGGCGGCATGGCCGCGGGACTGGCTCTGTTTCCGGCTCTGGTCACGGCCTGGACGGCGCTGATGATGGGCGCCGGCTGGGTGCGCGGCGCTGGCCGGATCATCGCCTTCGCCGCGGCATGGACGGCGATCGAATGGGTGCGGGCGTGGATTTTCACCGGTTTTCCGTGGCTGTTGATGGGCTATGCGTGGTCGCCAATCGACGCCATGCTCCAGCCGGCGGCCCTATTCGGCGTCTACGGACTCAGCTTGCTGACGGTGGCAGTGGCCGCCATGCCGGCGGTGCTGGCCGACAGCCGGGCATCGCGCCGCCGCGCCATCATCGCCCCGGCGATCACCGCGCTCGTGCTGGCCGTCGCCTGGGCCGGCGGCGCCTGGCGGTTGGCCAGTGTTTCGGCGCCCGGCCGGGACCCGGTCCCGGACGTGCGGCTGCGCCTGGTTCAGGCCAACATCGAGCAGCGGCTGAAGTGGCGGCCGGATCTGCGCCGCAAACACTTCGAAGAGCATGTTCGGCTCAGTCAGAGAGCCGCCGAGGGCGCGGCGCCGACCCATTTGATCTGGCCCGAAGCGGCGGTGCCGTTCGATCTGGTCAACGACGCCGACGCCCGCGCCCTGGCCGCCGGCGCGGTGCCGCCCGGCGGCCTGCTGCTGGCCGGAACACTGCGCTCGGAGCGTGCCGACGACGCCGGCACCGGCATCTGGAATAGTTTGGTCGCGGTCACCGACGACGCCCGCATCGCGGCGATCTATGACAAGGTGCATCTGGTGCCGTTCGGCGAATACGTGCCGCTGCGCGGCATACTACCGTTCGAAAAGCTGACACCGGGACTGGGCGATATCCGCCGCGGCATCCAGCACGTGAGCTGGGACTTGCCGCCGTTGCCGCCGCTCAGTCCATTGATCTGCTACGAGGCCATTTTTCCCACCCGTGTCGTCGGTCTCGAGCGCCCGCAATGGTTGCTCAACGTCACCAATGACGCCTGGTTTGGCCGCAGCGCGGGCCCGCATCAGCACCTCGCAATCGCCCGCCTGCGCGCGGTCGAGCAAGGATTGCCCCTGGTCCGCGTGGCCAATACCGGCATCTCGGCCGTGATCGACGCCTATGGCAGAGAGTTGGCGCGGCTCGACCTGGGCGAGCGCGGCGTATTGGACGCGGACCTGCCGCGCGCCACGGCCTGGCGAACGCCCTTCTCCTGGGGCGGCGAAGGCTGGTTGGTGCTCTTACTGATCCTTGCCGTACCGCTTGCGCGGGCGGCCTCACGCCCCGCCTGAGCCGTCGGGCCCGCCCTTGACGCTCTCCCGCAACGCTGCCAAAAGGGTGGGCGCTCCGCCCCCGGGGTGGCGAATAGACCCGAGTACGCGATCCAACCATGCACCTTTTCACCAGTGAATCGGTGGCCGAAGGGCACCCGGACAAGATCTGCGACCGCATCTCCGATGCCATTCTCGACGCCTTCCTCGCCGCCGACCCGAACAGCCGCGTCGCGGTCGAAACCTTGGTCACGACCAACCGGATCGTCATAGCCGGCGAAGTCCGCGGTCCGGTCTCGATCGACCATGCCCGGATGGAGGCCATTGCGCGTGCGTGCGTGCGCGAGATCGGCTACGAGCAGGAAGGCTTCCATTGGCGGACCACCGAGGTGAACTGCTATGTGCACGCACAGTCGGTGGACATCGCGATGGGCGTCGATGCCGCCGGCAACAAGGACGGGGGCGCCGGCGACCAGGGTCTTATGTTCGGCTATGCCTGCCGCGAGACCGACGCGCTGATGCCGGCGGCGATCCATTACAACCACGCGATCCTCCGCCATCTGGCCGAAGCCCGCCACGCCGGCGAGGTCCCGGGGCTGGGCCCCGACGCCAAGAGCCAGATCACGCTGGAATATGACAACGGCACGCCGCTGCGCGCCACCGCCATCGTGGTCTCGACGCAGCACGCCGCCGAGCTTTCGCAAGGCGACGTCCGCGCAATCGTCCGGCCCTACGTCGAGAAGACCATTCCCGATGGCTGGATGTGTCACGAGGAGAATTTCTACGTCAATCCGACCGGCCGCTTCGTCATCGGCGGTCCCGACGGCGACGCCGGATTGACCGGACGCAAGATCATCGTCGACACCTATGGCGGCGCCGCGCCACACGGCGGCGGCGCGTTCTCCGGCAAGGACCCGACCAAGGTCGACCGTTCCGGCGCCTACGCCGCCCGCTTCCTGGCCAAGAACGTCGTTGCCGCCGGGTTAGCGGACAAGTGCCTGATCCAGATCGCCTATGCCATCGGCGTGGCCCATCCGCTTTCGGTGTCTGTCAATGGCTTCGGCACCAACAACGTCGATGAGGCGAAGCTGGCGGCGGTACTGCCCGATGTCATGGACTTGCGGCCGAAAGCGATCCGCGAGCGGCTGCAACTCAGTCGGCCGATCTATTCGCCGACCGCCGCCTATGGTCACTTCGGGCGCGAACCGACGCCGGAGGGCCACTTCTCCTGGGAGCGCCTCGATCTGGTCGACGGCCTGAAGTCCGCCTTCTGAGCGCGCGCGGCAGCGCGCGGGTTTTCGGCCGGCGCCGGGGCCGGCGTCTGCGACCCGGACGTGAAAGGCGGCTCCAGGAGCAACTCCCCGGCATCCAGGTTCACGTTCCCGCGGCCGGTGAGCTCGATCCGCGCGCCATGTTCGCACCTGAGCCGGTGCGCGCCGTGTGGCTGGAGATTGGCTTCGGCGGTGGCGAGCACTTGGCCTGGCAGGCCGAGCACAACCCGGATGTCGGTATCATCGGCGCCGAGCCGTTCCTCAGTGGCGTCGCATCACTGCTGCGCCACATCGGTGAGCGAAACCTGCGCAACGTGCGCGTTCTGGCCGACGGCGCCGGCTCGCTGCTGGATGCGCTGCCACGGGCGGCAATCGACCGGCTGTTCATTCTATTCCCCGATCCCTGGCCCAAGCGCCGGCACCACGACCGGCGCTTCCTGCGGCCGGCCACCCTCGCGCGGCTTGCCGATATCCTGAGCGATCGCGCGGAGTTGCGCTTCGCCACCGACGATATGGGCCTGCTGCGCTGGGTGCTGTTTCACGTGCTGAACAACGGCGCGTTCCAATGGACCGCGCGGCAGCCTGCGGACTGGCGGGAGCGGACAGCCGACTGGCCGCCAACGCGCTACGAGCAGAAGGCGCGCGCCCAAGGCCGGCAGGTGATCTATTTGCGCTTCGAACGAAAGTCGCGTACCGACTGAAAGCATGCCCCGGCCGGGTAAATTTCCCTTGCTGGCGAGCATGGGATGCCTATATTTACTCGACAAAACATTTAACTCGACAAAACATCCTGAACGTTCGGCGACGAATCGGAACAGGAGTGGCCTTTGGCCGCTCTTTTTTGTTGGCTAGCCTGCGGGCGTTTGGATGTAGAGGGAGTGCACGCGGCCTGAAACTACGACGGCATGAATTTGGTCAGCACCTCAGTCGAATGCGAACGCGTCGCGGCGATCATCGAGCCGCCGTTGCACGCGATCGGGCTGGAACTCGTGCGCGTTACGGTCAGCGGCAAGCAGCATCGCACGGTGCAAGTCATGATTGAGCGCAGGGACGGCGTCCCGATCATGCTCGACGAATGCGCCACGGCAAGCCGGTCCATCTCGGCGCTGCTGGATGTGGAAAATCCCATCAAGGGATCGTATGAGCTGGAAGTCAGCTCGCCCGGGATCGAACGCCCGCTGACCCGGGCCGAGGATTTCGACCGCTTTGCCGGTCACGACGCAAAAATCGTACTGAGGGCGCCGCAGGATGGCCGCCGCCGATTTCAGGCGCGGCTGATCGGACTGGTCGACGGCAAGTATGTGTGCGTCGCCGACGAGGACGAACACTGGACTTTCCCGCTGGCGGCGATCGGGAAGGCGCAACTCGTGGCCGACGACACCGGTCCGGCTCGCCGGCCGGTTCAACCCCAAGCTAGGGAGTGACTATGGACACGATGGCAGCCCCCAGCCGTTTGGAAATGCTGGCCGTCGCCGACGCCGTCGCCAAGGAGAAGGGGATCGAGCGCGACGAGGTGCTCGAGGCGATGGAGCAGGCGATCCAAAAGGCCGCCCGCGCCAAGTATGGCCATGAGCACGACATCCGCGCTCACGTCGATCGCGGCAGCGGCGAGATCAAGCTGCAACGCTTTCGCGAGGCCGTCGCCGACGATGCCGAGATCGAGAACGAATTCACGCAAATGCCGCTGTCGTCGGCAAAGCGCGAAAAACCCGACACCGAGGTCGGCGACTTTCTAATCGACGATTTGCCGCCGATCGATTTCGGTCGCATTGCCGCCCAAACGGCCAAGCAGGTCATCGTGCAACGCGTGCGCGAGGCGGAGCGCGAGCGCCAGTACGAAGAATACAAGGACCGCGTCGGCGAAGTCGTGAACGGCATCGTCAAGCGCGTGGAGTTCGGCAATGTCACGGTCGATCTCGGCCGCGCCGAGGCGGTGCTGAGGCGTGACGACGGCCTGCCGCGCGAGAATCTGCGCACCGGCGACCGCGTGCGCGGCTTCATCTATGCCGTGCGCAATGAGGTGCGCGGACCGCAGATCTTCCTCACGCGCAGCCGGCCGGAATTCATGGCGGCGCTATTCGTGCAGGAGGTGCCGGAGATCTATGACGGCATCATCGAGGTCAAATCGGTGGCCCGAGACCCCGGCAGCCGCGCCAAGATCGGCGTCCTTTCGAACGATTCCTCCATCGACCCGGTGGGCGCTTGCGTCGGCATGCGCGGCAGCCGCGTGCAGGCGGTGGTCGGCGAGTTGCAGGGTGAGAAGATCGATATCATTCCGTGGTCGCCCGACCCGGCGACCTTTGTGGTCAATGCGCTGGCGCCGGCCGAGGTCACCAAAGTGGTGCTCGATGAGGACGCGCGCAAGATCGAGGTCGTCGTGCCCGACGATCAGTTGTCCCTGGCGATCGGCCGGCGCGGCCAGAACGTGCGCCTGGCGACGATGCTGACGGGCTGGGATATCGACATCCTCACCGAGGTGGGGGAGTCGAAGCGGCGCCAGGAGGAGTTCATGTCGCGCAGCCAGACGTTCATCGAGGCGCTCGATATCGAGGATGTCATCGCGCACCTGCTGGTCACCGAGGGGTTCGCAGAGGTGCGCGACGTAGCCTACGTCCCGCAAGAGGAGCTGGAACGTATCGAAGGCTTCGACGATTCGCTGGCTGAGGAGCTGCAGATTCGGGCGCGGGCGTGGCTGGAAGCCCGCGACGAGGAGTTCGAAACGCAACGCCGCGCGCTCGGAGTCGAGGATACAGTGGCCGTCACCGAGGGATTGTCGCCGCATATGCTGGTCAAGCTCGGCGAGGCCGGCATCAAGACGCTCGACGATCTGGCCGATTTGACCGCCGACGATTTGCGTTTCGTCATGATGGAGGACCGGGGCGAGCATACGATCGACGACCTGGCGCAGATGGATCCCACTGCTGCCGCAAAGCTATTGTCGACGTCGTGGATCGATGCGGATGATGCGGAGGCGATAATCATGGCCGCGCGCGACCACTGGTTCAAAGCCGACGAGGCCGCGGGGCCTGAGCAAGAGGCGCAGGCCGAGCCACAGGAAGCGGAGGCGCCGGCCGGCGTATGAGGATCGCCATGGCACGAGCAGAGGTGGACGACCGAACGCGGCCGGCGCAAACGGCCGGCGCGTCAACGCCGGCGCGTCGTTGCTTGGCGACGGGCGATACCCTGCCTAAGTCGTCCCTGATACGATTTGTCGTTGCCCCTGGCGGCGCCGCCGTGCCCGATCTCGCGGAGCGGCTGCCCGGTCGAGGCCTGTGGATCAGCGCCCGCCGGGACGTCATTGAAGCCGCGTGCCGGGGCAACAAGTTCGCCCGCGCCGCACGCCGTCCCGTGAGCGTCGATCCGGATCTGCCGGCGGCGATCGAACGGCAGCTGTTGACGCGCTGCATGGATGCAATCCGCCTGGCCCGGCGGGCCGGCGATGCTGTGTTCGGCTTCGACCGGGTGCGCACCTGGCTTGGTCGCCGGCCGGCGACGGAAGCGGCCATCCTGCTGCTCGGCGCAGACAGTGACGCCGACGGTGCCAACAAACTCGGCGGCGCACGCGATGGCCCCATGCGGGTTATGTCATGCCTGACGGGCGCGGAGTTGGGGGCCTGTTTCGGTAAGGAGCGGGTTGTCTTCGCCGCAGTGGCCGAGGGCGGAATCGCCGCACGCTTGGCCAAGGACATGGCGCGCCTGGCCGACATGCGTCTACGACCTGGTGACTTCGTGCCGGAAAAGCGGGCCGATGGCCCACTAACTAGAAAGTCGAACTGACATGGCGGATACGACCGAAACGACCGAGGCAACGGAAAAGCCCGAGCGTCGCGCACTGCGTCTGCCGGGCCATGGGCCGGGTCATGCGCAGGTCAGCAAGCGGATGAGCCGCGATCAGGTCAAGCAGACTTTCAGCCGCGGCAAGTCGAAACCCGTGGCGGTCGAAGTCATCAAGCGCAAGCGGATCTTCCCGGCGGGCAAGAGTGCGCAGGTGAGCGAGGTCGCTGCGCCGGACCTGACGGCCGTCAAGATGCCGACAAAGCCGATGGCGCATGGCGCCCGAGGCGCGGAGACGGATCGCGCCCGCGAGCTGACGGATCAGGAGCGCGAAGCGCGCAAGCGCGCCCTGACGGAGGCGCGCCAACACGCCGAGGAGACGGCGGAGACTGTTAAGACGCGGGCCGCGGAGACGGAGGCGCGCGAACCCCACGCCACGGCGATCGAGCCCGAGGCGGTCGAAAAGCAGCACGTCGACGAGTCGGAGCGGCAACGCTCGATAGAAGAGGACGCGCGCCGGGAAATCGAGACCGAGGCGCGCCGCAAGGCCGACGACGAGGCGGCCCAGCCCGGAGAGGTCGAGCGGCGCAACTCGATGACTAAGCCGGTGGCGCCACAGGTTGCGCCGGAACCCGCCGCACGCGAAGGCGAGGCTGCGCGACGCACAAAGAAAGGCACGACGCAGACCCGTGCGCCTAGCCGAAGTCGCGTCGATCAACGCCGGCGAACCGGCAAACTGACGATCAGCAAGGCCTTCGACGAGGAAGACAGCGGCCGCGGCCGCAGCGTCGCCGCGTTCCGCAGACGCATGGAAAAAGAGCGGCGAGCGCGGGCGGGCCCCGTGCCGGCGCAGAAAATCGTGCGCGAAGTCGTGGTGCCCGAGGTCATCACCGTCGGTGATCTCGCCAATCGCATGGCCGAACGGTCTGGCGCGGTCATCAAGGCGATGATGGGCATGGGCGTGATCGCCACCATCAATCAGACGATCGACCAGGACACCGCCGAGCTGATCGTCACCGAGTTTGGCCACCACATGAAGCGGGTGTCGGCCGCCGACGTGGAGATCGGTCTCGGCGGCGAGCCGGATGTCGACGAAGGCGCGTTGGTGCCGCGCGCGCCGGTGGTGACCGTTATGGGCCACGTCGATCACGGCAAGACCTCGCTGCTCGATGCCTTGCGTGAAACCGATGTCGTGTCGCGCGAAGCCGGCGGCATCACGCAACATATTGGCGCCTACCAGGTCGAACTCAGCTCCGGGGCGCAGATCACGTTCATCGACACGCCGGGCCATGAGGCGTTTACCTCAATGCGCCAGCGCGGCGCCCAGGTGACCGATATCGTGGTGCTGGTCGTCGCCGCCGACGACGGCGTGCGGCCGCAAACGGTCGAGGCGATCAGCCACGCCCGCGCGGCCAATGTCCCGATCGTGGTCGCGGTCAACAAGTGCGACCGGCCGGAAGCCAATCCTGGCCGCGTCAAGCAGGAACTGTTGCAGTACGAGCTTGTGGTCGAGGACATGGGCGGCGAAGTCCAGTGCATCGAGATCTCGGCGCTGAAGAAACAGGGGCTGGACAAACTCGAGGAATCGATCGTCCTGCAGTCCGAACTGCTTGAACTCAAGGCCAATCCGGATCGTCCGGCGTCGGGCATTGTCGTCGAGGCCAAGCTTGATCGCGGCCGAGGCCCGGTCGCCACGGTCCTGGTGAAGAACGGCACGCTGCGCGTCGGCGACACCTTGGTGGCCGGTCCCGAATGGGGACGGGCGCGGGCGCTGATCGACGACAAGGGCGTTTCGGTGCCCGAGGCGGGGCCATCGATGCCGGTCGAGGTGCTGGGGCTGAGCGCGGCGCCGCAGGCCGGCGATGCGCTCACCGTGGTGGAGAACGAGACCCGGGCGCGCGAGGTCAGCGAGTTCCGAACCGAGCAGCAGCGCGACCGGCGCGTGTCGGTGGCGGGACGCGGCAGCCTGGAACAGATGATGAGCCGCCTGGCCGAGGGCGAGGCAGCGGAAGTGCCGATTGTGATCAAGGGCGACGTTCAGGGTTCGGTTGAAGCCATCGTCGGGGCGCTGACAAAGCTCGAAACCGACGAGGTGAAGACGCTCATCCTACACGCCGCCGTCGGCGGCATAACCGAATCGGACGTGTCACTGGCCAGCGCGTCGGGCGGCGTCGTCATCGGCTTCAACGTGCGTGCCAATCCGCCCGCGCGCGACCAGGCCAAGCGCGATGGCGTCGAGATTCGTCACCACACCATCATCTATGGCGTCATCGAGGACGTGAAGGCGCTGATGAGCGGCAAGCTGTCGCCGGCTTACGAGGAGACCGCGCTGGGCACCGCCGAGATACGCGAGGTGTTCAGTGTCTCCAAGGTCGGCAAGGTCGCCGGTTGCATGGTCACCAACGGCGTCATCCGCCGCGGCGGCAAGGCCCGGCTCGTGCGTGACAGCACGGTCATCTACACCGGCGGCCTGGGAACGCTCAAGCGCTTCAAGGATGACGTGCGCGAAGTGCGCGAAGGCTACGAATGCGGCCTGTCCCTCGAAAACTACGGCGACATCCACGTAGGCGATAGCGTCGAATGCTTCGAGGTCAAGGAAATCGCCCGCACGATTTGAGCGCGATCCTACAATCACCGGGGCGGCGCCGTGTGGGCGTGCGCTTATGAGCCGACGTGACAGACAGGGCGAACTGGAAGGGGGACCGGGACAGCGTCGGTTGCGCGTCGGCGAAGCGCTGCGTCATAGCCTTGCCGCGGTGCTCCGTCGCGGCGACCTGCACGATCCCGATCTGCACGATAAGTCGATCACCGTCACCGAAGTACGCATGAGTCCCGATTTGCGGGTCGCGACGTGCTTTGTGATGCCGCTCGGCGGCGGCGAGGTTGGGTCACTGCTGGTGGCGTTGCAGCGCGCCGCACCGTTTCTGCGCCGCAGCCTGGCCGGCGAGGTACGCATGAAGTTCCTGCCGGAGCTCAGGTTTCGCTGGGACGACAGCTTCGCCGCTTCGGAGCGGATCGAGTCGCTCCTGCGCCAATCGCGCACCGAGGCGCAAACCGAGCAGGAGGCAGAGCCCACCGATCATGACAGTCATGGCATCTAAGCGTATGAACCTCGCGCATGGCTGGCTGAATGTGGACAAGCCAGCGGGGATCGGCTCGACCCAGGTTGTCGCGGCGGTGCGGCGGGCGTGCGCGGTCGCAAAAGCCGGCCATGCCGGCACGCTGGATCCGTTCGCCAGCGGCGTGCTGCCGATCGCCCTGGGCGAGGCGACCAAGACGGTCCGCTGTCTGATGGACGCGACGAAGACCTACCGGTTCACCGCACGCTGGGGCGAACGACGCACCACCGACGATCCCGAGGGCGAGGTTACCGAGCGAAGCAGCATCCGTCCGACCGCGGCCGCGATCCAGGCGGCGCTGCCGGAGTTCGTCGGCACCATCACCCAGGTGCCACCGGACTATTCAGCGGTCAAGGTGGCGGGCCGCCGGGCCTATGATCTGGCCCGGGCGGGTGTCCAGACGTCGCTTGAGGCGCGGGAGGTGCGCATTGATGCGCTGGCGCTGGAGGCGCAGCCCGATCGCGACCATGCCACTTTCGTGGTGGACTGCGGCAAGGGCGCCTACATGCGCGCGCTGGCCCGGGATTTAGCCGGCCGGCTGGGCACCTGCGCATACGTCTCGGCGTTGCGCCGCGTTCGCGTCGGCGTGTTTGACGAGGGGTCCGCAATTTCGCTGGAAAAGCTGCGTGATCTTGGCCATATTGCGCTTGAGAGCCCCCCCTTGATGCCGATCGTGGCGGCCTTGCGTGAGCTACCGTCGCTCGACCTGACGGTTGAGGAGGCGTTGCGGTTGCGCCACGGATTGGCTGTTCCGGTGCTGCGACCGACAGCGCGCCAGTGCATCGAGGATTTGGGCGACGATCACATAGTGCTTGCGCTAAGCGGCATGAATCCGGTAGCGCTAGCACGCGTCGATGGCATACAAATTCGTCCCGTCCGCGTGTTGAATGTCTGAAGTGAGAGCCGAGTGATGTCGATCACCGCCGTGCGCAAGCAAGAACTGATCAAGGAGTATCGGCACAAGGATGGCGATACCGGATCGCCGGAAGTGCAGGTCGCCGTGCTGACTGAGCGCATCAACACGCTGACCGGGCATTTCAAAATCCACGCCAAGGACCATCACTCGCGCCGCGGCCTGTTGCTGATGGTCGGGCGCCGCCGGCGCCTACTGGACTACGTCAAACGCAACGACCTCGGACGCTATCAGACGCTTATCAAGCGCCTGGGCATTCGCCGGTGAATGGCGCGTGCGCAACGCCGCATCGCCACCGGAGCCATCCTGCACAAACAACCGACCACACTATCACTGCCCACTCTTTCGGTTTCGGCTGCGACCGGCGTCCCTTCGCAGTCGCCGGCGGGGATCTGGGCGTTGAGTAACTGAGAAGGCGCGCGGGCGAACGCGGCTTAGACCGAAAACCGTAACGCCTCATGCAAACAGAGATTGTCGGCGCGCCAAGGGGCGCGTCGTGGAGGACCAAGAAGCAACATGTTTAAGACTGTACGCAAGGAAATCGAATGGGGCGGCCGCCCCTTGGTATTGGAGTCGGGCCGCTTCGCCCGCCAAGCCGATGGCGCGGTTCTCGCCAGCTACGGAGAAACGACGGTGCTGTGCACCGCGGTTGCCCAAAAGACGCCGCGGGCGGGCATCGACTTCTTCCCGCTGACCGTGAACTATCAAGAGAAGACGTTCGCCGCCGGAAAGATCCCCGGCGGTTTTTTCAAGCGCGAAGGCCGGCCGAATGAAAAGGAAACGCTGACCTCGCGGCTGATCGACCGGCCGATCCGGCCGCTGTTCCACAAGAACTTCCGCAACGAAACCCAAGTCATTTGCACGGTCGTGAGCCACGATCTGGAGAACGACCCGGACATCGTGTCGATGATCGGCGCCTCTGCGGCGCTGACGATATCCGGCATCCCGTTCATGGGACCGATCGGCGGCGCCCGCGTCGGCCGTATCGCCGGCGAGTATGTGCTGAACCCGCAGACAGATGAGCTGGCGTCCAGTGAGCTCGATCTGGTCGTCGCCGGCAACCCAGACGGCGTGTTGATGGTTGAATCGGAAGCGCAGGAACTCTCGGAGGAGGTGATGCTGGGCGCGGTGATGTTCGGCCACCAGCAGATGCAGCCGGTGTTGGATATGATCATCGCCTTGGCCGAGGAATGCGCCAAGGAGCCGTGGGACGTGCCCGACACGCCCGATGAGGTCGTGCAATTGGAAGGCCGAGTGCGCGAGCTGGGCGAGAGGCCGCTGCGCGAGGCCTATGGCGAGCCGGTGAAGCAACTACGACACGATAAGATCGCGGCCGCCAAGCAGGCCGTGATCGACGAACTGATCGCGGCCGAACAGCCGGCGGAACTGGCCGGCGGGCTGCTCAAGTCCGTCGAGAAGGACATCGTCCGCGGCAACATCCTGAGCACCGGCGGGCGCATCGACGGGCGCGACACCTCCACGGTGCGTCCGATCGATTGTCAGGTCAGCATCCTGCCGCGCAGCCATGGTTCGGCACTGTTCACGCGTGGCGAGACCCAGGCCATGGTCGTGGTCACATTGGGCACGGCCCAGGACGAGCAGATCATGGATGCGCTGGACGGGGAGTATCGCGAGCATTTCATGCTGCACTACAACTTCCCGCCCTATTCCGTCGGCGAGGCCAGCTTCCTGCGTTCGCCAGGGCGGCGGGAAATCGGCCACGGCAAACTGGCCTGGCGCTCACTGCGCCCGCTGCTGCCGGCGAAGGATGCGTTTCCGTACACCATGCGCGTGGTCTCCGAGATCACCGAGTCGAACGGCTCGTCGTCGATGGCCACCGTTTGCGGCTCGTCGCTGGCGATGATGGATGCGGGCGTGCCGCTGCAGCGTCCGGTCGCCGGCATCGCCATGGGGCTGATCAAGGACGGGGAGAAATTCGCCGTCTTGTCCGACATTCTGGGCGATGAGGATCACCTCGGCGACATGGATTTCAAGGTCGCCGGCAGCGACCGGGGCGTCACCGCGCTGCATATGGACATCAAGATCACATCGATCACCGAGGAGATCATGCGCGTCGCGCTCGACCAGGCGCGCGATGGCCGCCTGCATATCCTCAGCGAAATGGCCTCGGCCCTCAGCGGCGCGCGCGATGATATCTCCGAACATGCGCCGCGGATCACCACGATACAGATCTCGCGCGACAAGATCCGTGACGTCATCGGCACCGGCGGCAAGGTCATTCGTGAGATTTGCGAGGTGACCGGCTGCAAGATCGACATCGACGACGACGGCGGCGTCAAGGTGGCCTCCACGGATGGCGATGCGGCGCAACGCGCTGTCGACTGGATCCGCGGTATCGTGGCGGAGCCGGAAATGCACGTCATCTACAAGGGCAAGGTCGTCAAGACCGTCGACTTCGGTGCCTTCGTGAATTTCCTGGGCGCCCGCGACGGGCTGGTGCACGTATCCGAGTTGAAGCCGGAACGTGTCGGCCAGGTCACCGATGTCGTCAATGAGGGCGACGAGGTGTGGGTCAAGGTGATCGGCTTCGACGATCGCGGCAAGGTCAAGCTGTCGATGCGCGCGGTCGACCAGGAAACCGGTGAGGACATCTCCGAGGCCCTCGGGCTCGATACCCAGCCGAGCGGCCGCGACGGCGGTCGTGACGGTGGACGCCGCCGGCAACGCGCCCGCGCCTAGGCGGGCCTACGCTGGAGTGCACGCGGAGGCCCGACGGCTTCCGCGTGTCGTCGGCCATCGCGGCGCCGCCGCACACGCTCCGGAGAATACGCTTGCCTCGATCCGCAAGGCGGCGGCCTTGGGCGCACGCGCCGTCGAGATCGATGTGCGCCTCGACGGCGAGCGACGCTGCGTCATCCTGCACGACGCGACCCTGAGGCGCACGACCGACGGGCGCGGCCGCGTCGCCCGCACGCCCACCGATGTCCTGCGCGCACTGGATGCCGGCCGCTGGCTCGACCCGGTCTTCGCCGGCGAACGAGTGCCGTTCATGCACGAGGCCCTGGCGCTGGCGCGCTCGCTCGGACTGTCGATCCATCTCGAACTCAAGGCCGACATCGGCCTCGCCGACGCCACCGGACGGATGGTTGCGGGTGAACTGTTGCGGTTGGATGCCCGAGGCGTGATCGCCGCCGACTCGCCAAGGCTGGTCGTTTGCAGCTTCTCAAAGCGTTGCTTGGCGGCGGCACGTTCTGTCGCACCATCCGTGCCGCGCTCGCTCACGGTCAGACGCGGCGGACCCAAGCGTTGGATGATGGCGGCACGGTCGCTCGGCGCCACTTCGTTGAATGTCAAACACCGGCTACTGGCCGCGACGAAAGTTGCCGCATTGCATGAGGTGGGGCTAGGCGTCGGCGCATTCACCGTGAACGATCCGGCGCGGGCTGCGGAACTGTTCCGCAGCGGCGTGGACTACGTCTTCAGCGCCGCGCCCGACCGCATCCTGCCGGTCGCGCCGGCTGACAATCGAAGCCGCTAGGTGGCGGTGTCGCCATTGCTTTCGCAATCGGGCGGCGGCACGCCGACAACGTGTACGCCGCAGTCGACATACTGCACCGTGCCCGTGACGGCGGCAGACAGGTCCGACAACAGGTAGACGCCAGCGGCGCCGACATCGTCGAGGCCGACATTGCGCCGCAACGGCGCGTGCGTGCGGGCATAGTTATAGACGTAGCGCGCGTCGCCGACGGCCGAACCCGCGAGCGTGCGCATCGGGCCGGCGGAGATCGCGTTGACGCGAATGCCGGCGGAACCGAGATCGACGGCCAGGTAGCGTACGCTCGCCTCAAGCGCCGCCTTGGCCACGCCCATGACGTTGTAGTTCGGCATGACACGCGTCGAACCATCGAACGTGAGTGTCAGGAGCGTGCCACCCCTGGGCATCATCGCCGCCGCCCGACGGGCAATGGCGGTGAACGAGTAGCAGGAGATCGTCAGCGTGCGGCAGAAATTCTCTTCGCTGGTATCGACATAGCGCCCCTTCAGGCCGTCGCGTTCGGTATAGGCGACGGCATGAACCACGAAGTCGATCCCGTGCCACGCGGCGTCGACCGCAGTGAACACAGCGTCGAGATCCGCGGCCTTGGACACGTCGCAGGGCAGAACCAATGCCGCATCCAATGACTCCGCCAACGGCCGAACACGCCGCTCGAAGGCCGGGCCCTGGTAGGTGAAGCACAGTTCCGCGCCATGCTGGTGCAGCGCCTGCGCAATGCCCCAGGCGATGGAGTGATCGTTGGCGACCCCCAAAACAAGGCCGCGCCGGCCAGCCATCAGTTTCGGCATGGCGGTCTCGTCTTGCGTGCTGCCACCGACGGTTTCTCTCTTTTGCGTTGAGGCCAGCGACGCCGGTCCGCCTCACGAGGTCCAGTCCGGCAGCGCCTAGGCGGCACGCCGGAAAATCAGAGTGGCGTTGGCGCCGCCGAAACCAAAGCTATTGGACATCACGGTATTAAGCGTCACCCCGTCGACGCGCTCGCGCGCGATCGGCAGGCCCTCGGCCTGTTCGTCCAGGTTGTCGATGTTGGCGGAAGCCGCGATGAAGTCATTCTCCATCATGATCAGCGAATAGATCGCCTCGCAAACACCGGCGGCGCCGAGCGCATGGCCGGTCAGCGATTTTGTGGAGTTGATCGGCGGTATGTAGTTGCCAAACGTGCGCGAGATCGCCTGCAGCTCCTTCACATCTCCGATTGGCGTGCTCGTGCCGTGCGTGTTGATGTAGTCGACCGGCTCGTGCAGATCGCGCATGGCCATGCTCATGCATCGGGCCGCGCCGTCGCCGGACGGTTGGACCATGTCCGCGCCATCCGACGTGGCGCCGTATCCGACGAGTTCGCCGTACATCTTGGCGCCGCGGGCGCGCGCGTGCTCCAACTCTTCCAGCACCACCACTCCGCCGCCGCCGGAAATAACGAATCCATCGCGGTCGCGGTCGAAGGGACGCGACGCCCGCGTGGGCTCGCCGTTGTACTTCGACGACAGCGCCGGCATGGCGTCGAACAGGACCGACAGGGTCCAATGCAACTCCTCACCGCCGCCGGCGAAAACGATGTCTTGCTTGCCGAGTTGGATCTGTTCGGCGCCGTGGCCGATGCAATGCGCCGACGTGGCGCAGGCCGAACTGATTGAATAGCTGACGCCTTTGATCTTGAACCAAGTGGATAGCGTTGCGGAGTTGGTGCTCGACATCGCGCGCGGCACCATGTACGGGCCGACCCGCCTGGGGCCCTTCTGCCGGGTCGTGTCGAAGGCGTACAGAAGACTGCGCGTCGACGGACCGCCCGAGCCCATGATCAAGCCGGTGCGTTCGTTCGACACCTCGGACTCCTCGAGGCCGGAATCGGCGATTGCCTGTTCCATCGCGACATGGTTGTACGCCGCGCCATCGCCCATGAAACGCCGCGCCCGCCGGTCGATCGCCGCATCGAGATCGATATTCACCGAGCCATGAACATGACTGCGAAAACCAAGCTCCTGGTACTCGTCGCAGTGCTCTATGCCCGAACGGCCGTCCCGTAAGGCGTCCAACACCTCTTGCTTGGAGTTACCGATCGAGGAGACGACGCCAAGGCCGGTGACAACGACGCGTCGCACTGCCACCTCGGTCAGGCCGCAGACGGCGCAGGCGGGAACACACCAACGCGCAGGTTCTTGGCCTCGTGCACCTTGCGGCCGTCCAAGAGCGCGATACCGTCGGCGACGGCCAGCGCAAAGGCGCGCCTGACCACACGTCGAACGTGAATGTGATAGCGCAAGACGTGGCCGGCGGGCAGCACCTCGCCGGCAAACTTGACCTCACCGACGCCGAGCGCGCGCCCGGTTCCCGGCAGGCCCATCCAGCCGAGGAAAAAGCCCAGCATTTGCCACAACGCATCCAGCCCCAGGCATCCCGGCATCACCGGATCATTGAGGAAGTGACAATCGAAGAACCACAGATCCGGCTTCACGTCCTGTTCCGCCACGATCTCGCCATGGCCGTGCTCGCCACCGGAGCTGACGATACGGACGATGCGATCGAGCATCAACATCGGCGGCAACGGCAATCGCGCGTTGCCGGGTCCGAACAGTTCGCCGCGCGCGCAGCGCAGCAAGTCGTCATAGCTGAAACTGGACTGGCCTGATTCCATATTCGCCGTTGCGTTGGGAAAAGCTCGACTCCGACCCTATCTGATTTCGGCACGCGCCGAAATGTTTGCGGCCGGCGTACGTCCGTCTCGGCCGGTACCGTGTCGGTTGGGCGCAGTGTACCACGCTGTTCACCACTGGGAAGTCGATTTCTGCCATCATAGACTAGGCGGAGGCGCCTTTCACGGACGGCGCGCGATGCCTATATTGGCATGATGGCGCCGCGTGGCGTTACCGGAGGTCGATACACGTGACTTCGCCAAGGAAATCGCGCCCCTACAGCCAAGCCGTGGACCGGCTGAAGGCGGCGAAGCTGCGGCCCACGCGGCAGCGCCTGGCGCTGGCCCGCCTTTTGTTTGACGGCGACGACCGCCATGTCACTGCCGAACAACTACACAGCGAGGCGCACGCGGGCGATATCCGGGTCTCGCTGGCCACCGTCTACAACACCCTGCACCAATTCACCGAGGCGAACCTACTGCGTGAAGTCGTGGTCGACGCCCAGCGCTCCTATTTCGACACCAACACCAGCGAACACCACCATTTCTACGACCCGGACGCCGGCTTCTTGAACGACATTCCCGGCGAGTCGGTGTCTCTAGCAGGGTTGCCGCGATCGCCGGACGGCACCGAGATCGAGCGCGTCGACGTGATCATCCGGGTTCGCCCGATGCGGTAGCTTCACCGGCTTCTCCATCTAATTTCTGTACGTTATTGAATTCCTTAGAACAATTCTAAGGTATTGACAGGACTCCGGCCGCTCTCCATATTGAAGCAGATCGAGAATGTCGGCGACGCCGCCGATGCGGTCATCTGAACATCACAAATTCCGCAACAGCGGTGGCGCCGCCACCCAGGGAGAGTTCGAAAATGGCGTTGAGTGGATCGAGGACCGAGCAGAATTTGAAGGACGCGTTCGCCGGTGAATCGCAGGCAAACCGCCGCTATCTGTATTTCGCCCAGAAGGCCGACGTCGAGGGCTACAACGATGTCGCCGTTGTGTTCCGCTCGACCGCCGAGGGCGAGACCGGGCATGCGCACGGTCATTTGGAGTTCCTGGAGGAAGTCGGCGACCCGGCCACTGGCGAGCCGATCGGCGACACGGCAAAGAACCTGAAGTCCGCGATCGCCGGCGAGACCCACGAGTACACCGACATGTATCCGGGTATGGCGCGCACCGCCCGCGACGAAGGTTTCGAGGAGATCGCCGACTGGTTCGAAACCCTGGCCAAGGCCGAGAAGAGCCATGCCGGCCGGTTCCAACGGGCACTGACAGAGCTCGACTAGGCGAAGGGTTCAAACGACGCGCGACGGGATCGGACCACCGGTCCCGTGCGGATCGCTTGCGCCTGAATCGGAGACGCCATGACGACGGATGAAATGCGCAAAACGGCGCGTGAGGGCAGCCTCGAGGCCCCGACGCGGCATGCGTTGGCGTGGCGTGACCCCGGCTTCTATGACGCCGACAAGCTCGAGGCCGAGCTCCGCCGCGTGTTCGATATCTGTCACGGCTGCCGCCGCTGCTTCAATCTGTGCGACTCCTTCCCGCGTCTGTTCGATCTGATCGATGAGTCGAAGACCGGCGAGCTCGATTCGGTCGACAGTGCCGACTTCGCGCCGGTCGTCGATGCCTGCACGCTGTGCGACATGTGCTTCATGACCAAGTGCCCGTACGTGCCGCCGCACGAGTTCAACCTGGACTTTCCGCACCTGATGTTGCGCGCCCGCGCGATCGAGGTGCGCGACGGCAAGGTGCCGTGGACACGCCGGCAGCTGGCGCACACCGATCGCCTGGGACGCGTCGCCGGCAACGTAGCGCAGGTGGCGAACTGGGCCACCAAGCGCGGCAATGCGATGACGCGGCCGGCGATGGAAACCGTGGCCCATGTTCACCGCGATGCGGCGCTGCCGGCCTACCACGGTCGCACATTCGTCGAGCGTGCCGTCGCCGAGCTGCCGGCCGTCAACGCCACGGCGCCCGCGCGCGGGCGCAAGGCGGTCCTCTATGCTACTTGTTACGTCAACTACAATGGCCCCGATCTGGGCGTCCTGGCGCAGCGCGTGTTGGCGCACAACGGCGTCGAGACCGAGGTGGTATACCCCCAATGCTGCTCCATGCCGCTGCTGGAGCAGGGCGACGTAGAAGGCGTCGCCACTGCCGCCGAGCACGTGTCGGCGGCACTCGGCCCGTGGATCGACAAGGGCTATGACGTCATCGCGCTGATCTCGAGCTGCGCCTTAATGCTGAAGTTCGAGTGGCCGCTGATCCTGCCCGATCATCCGGCAGTAAAAGCCCTGAGCGCGGCCACGCGCGACCTGTCCGAGTACGTCGTCGACATCGCCAAGACCGAGGGACTGGCCGACGGGCTGACGCCCCTGCCCGGCGGTGTGACGATGCATCTCGCCTGCCACTCGCGGGCCCAGAACATGGGCCCCAAGGGCGCGGAAATGCTGCGCCTGATCCCCGATGCCGATGTCGGCGTGATCGAGCGCTGCTCCGGTCATGGCGGCGGCTGGGGTGTGATGAAAGACAATTTCGAGGTCGCGCTGAAGGTCGGTAAGCCGGTCGCGCGCCAGGCGATGAAGGAAGGACGCACCTACCTCGCCTCGGAATGCCCGCTGGCGGCGGCCCACATCGTGCAGGGCATCGAGCGGCTGGACGCTGCAGCCGCGCCCGCCCGCGCCTATCACCCCATCGAACTCCTGGCCATGGCCTATGGCCTCGCGCCCGAGGGAGCATGAGCAACCGGCACGAAATCACCCGCGCCGATCTGCTGCCGACGGACACCTACGCCACCCAGCGGAAGGAGCGCCGGGCCGCCGCGGTCGCCGCCAAACGCCATCGCCGCGTCGAAGTCGGCCCTCATGCCGTGTTCTATTTCGAGAACTTCGACACCATGTGGCATCAGATCCACGAAATGCTGCACATCGAAAAGGGCGGCGACGCGCAGATCGACGATGAGCTACAGGCCTACAATCCCCTGATCCCCAAGGGGCGCGAGTTGATCGCGACGGTCATGTTCGAGATCGACGACCCACAGAGGCGGCGGGCGATCCTAGGCCGCCTCGGCGGAGTCGAGGACACGGTATTTCTGAAAATCGGCGACGATGTCATTGCCGCAGTGCCCGAAGAAGACATCGACCGCACATCGGCCGCCGGCAAGGCCAGCGCGGTGCAGTTCGTACACTTCCCGTTCAGCGACGAACAGGTTGAGCGCTTCCGCAGCCGCGAGGCCCAGATCGTGCTCGGCTTCGGCCATCCGGACTACGCCCACATGGCCGTGGTGCCGGACGACGTCCGCTCCGCCCTGGCCGAGGACTTCGACTAGGGGCCGGTGCTGCGCCGCGACATCCGCTCACAGACTCACATCAGTCAGCCACAAAGAACTCAATAAACGCCGAGATTTGGCCCGAACTAGCCATTCCTGGCGTTTGGGATCCTTGAAAACCAAGGGCACTCGAAACAATCTATTCAATACGTCTATGGCATCCCATATAGCCTTTGCTCCATGAACAAGTACTTCAACGATAGTCCCATCGAGACACCCGATGATGATCGCTACGGCATCACACCTTTCGCCAGGTCCATTGCCAAAAGTATTATCAATATGGCGGCGCCAGAAGGCACTACAATCGCGCTCCACGGGTCTTGGGGATCAGGAAAGAGCAGCGCGGTAAACCTAATCAGGAGCGCACTTGATGATATGAGGAACGACGGACTCGTTGTCACTGAGTTCAAGGGTTGGTGGTATCGCGGAGATGAGACGCTTGCACTAGCCTTCCTACAAGACCTGCACGCCACTCTCAGCAGAGGCCTCGGGGAGAAAGTCAAGGATCTCATCCCGAAACTCACCCGCCGGATCCTTCAAACTGGACCTGTCGTGGGAACCATCGCATCGGCCATGACCGGGCAACCTTCCTTGGGAGTTCTGCTCTCCAAGGCTTCAGACTTCGCAGGCACGTATTTCTCTGACGATAAGACCGTTGAAGAGACCTTTGATGAACTAGCCGCAGTTCTCAGCAAATCGCGCACGCGATTTCTCGTCATTATCGACGACATCGACCGTCTGAGCCCTGAGGAAGCGCTTGCCGTGTTTCGCTTGGTGAAGTCCGTCGGACGCCTGCCGAATATGATGTATCTGTTGGCCTTTGATCGAGATCTTGCAGAGAAATTGGTCCAAGAACGGTACCCGTCCGAAGGTCCCCATTTCCTTGAAAAGATCATTCAAGCTGGCTTCGAATTTCCATTGCCGCTCCAGACCGACTTAAACGACGCGATTTTGGCCTCGGTTGACGAAATCTGCGGCTCGCCCGACGAGACACAGATGACCCGCACAATGAATATATTCTACGACGTTGTAGCCCCATATATCACTACGCCACGCCACGTCGTGCGTTTTCGGAATGCCATCACGGTGACTTGGCCTGCGATCCCGAATGAAGTGAACTTGGCCGACTTCATCTCACTGGAGACCCTTCGCCTATATGAACCTCGTCTATTCAGCGCAATCCGGCTCCACAAGAGCGAAGTGTGTGGTACTCGGCAGGAAGGAGATCTTCCGCAACACGACCCCGAGCGATTTAGCGCATTTCTTCAGAACGTGCCCGGTCCACATGAGCTTGCTATATGCGCCTTGCAGCGGCTCTTCCCGAGGCTGGAGAACATGGGCTACGGGAATGAGTGGACTAACGAATGGAGTTCGCAGCGTCGCGTTTGCATTGAAAATCACTTCGATACCTATTTTCGCTTCTCGTTAAGCGATGAGGCGCTGTCATCCAGACAAATAGATGAATTGATCGAGCGCGCAGACGATCGGGCATTCATTCAAAAGGCTCTTCAGCAAGCGGCCGTCATCGAACGCAGGGGCGGCAGGTCGATGGTGCCGGTATAGCTTGGCGAGCTGACGACTCATGCGGCGCGCGTCGAAAGATCTAAGGTTGAACCTTTTTTGGGCGCTCTATTCGAAATTCATGACAAAATTGACCTTGAGAGGGACGATGAAAGGGGCTTCATGGCGATTGCCAATACGAGCCTGCGATTTCACTGGCTCATTCGTCGTCTGACAAGAGATCGCTTCTCAATCGGAGAACGTACGGCTTTGTATACGGCCGCGATTGAAAAGGCTGCAATTGGATGGCTTGCAGATTTTGTCTCTTCGGCCAAAAGCGACTACCGCGAACGCGAAGATCGAGCGCCGAGACCCGAAGAGGACTGCTTGGTGACCAAGGAGGCGCTTGAACCACTTGCGAAGCGCGCAGTTGATACTATCCGCTCAGTTGCCGCTAACGGGTCACTTCTTCACCACCGAGATCTCTTTGACATTCTCTATCGATGGCGGGATTTCCTTGATGACGATCCTACTGAGGTCCGTGCTTGGACCGATGGTTTGATGGACGACGACGAGTCACTCGTGATCTCGGCACGTGGGATGACGGGTCAGTCATGGTCGATAGGCATGGGTCTAGGCAGCCTGGGAGATCGCGTAGCTAAGGCAAAGACGATCGCCCGGATTAGCGACGAGACAGACATTCTGATGGATTGATTCCAACGTTTAGAACCCTCGGTTTCGGGCTGCGATGATGTCGTCGGGGTCGGCTTTCCATATGAATGGCTGTGGGTTGGCCGCATTGTATTCGCGGACGAAGCGGTTGATTGCGGCCTGGAGATCGACGACGGAATGGAAGACGCCGTGCTTGAGCCGCCGCCGGGTGAGTTTTGCGAAGAAGCCCTCGACGGCATTGAGCCACGAGCAGGAGGTCGGTGTGAAGTGGAAAGTCCAGCGCGGATGGCGGGCGAGCCAGGCGCGGACCTTGTCCTTGTTGTGCGCCGCGTAGTTGTCGACG
This sequence comes from Alphaproteobacteria bacterium, assembly GCA_965248805.1. GTDB lineage: Bacteria > Pseudomonadota > Alphaproteobacteria > UBA6615 > UBA6615 > CBDFKJ01. The sequence continues at coordinate 544,895 of CBDFKJ010000008.1, read as the reverse complement.
ATCGCGTGGATGGCCTTGTCCGCCGGCACCGTGCGCTCGATGCGGTTGAGGAAGCGGATGAACTCCTGATGGCGGTGGCGCTGCATGTTCTGGCCGATCACCGTTCCGTCCAGAACGTTGAGCGCCGCAAACAGCGTGGTCGTGCCGTGCCGTTTGTAGTCATGGGTCATGGTGCCGGCGCGTCCCTTCTTCATCGGCAGACCGGCGGTCGAGCGCCTGGATCTGTGACTTCTCATCGATCGACAACACCACCGCATGGGCCGGCGGGTCGACATACAGGCCGACGATATCGGTGAGTTTCTCGGCGAAGGCAGGGTCGGTCGACAGCTTGAAGTTGCGCCAGCGGTGCGGGCTGAGACCGTGAGCCTTCCAGATCGCCTGCACCGTCGAGGCGGCAATACCGGCCGCCCTGGCGATCGCGCGCAACGTCCAGTGGGTCGCCTCAAACGGCGGCGGTTGCTGCGTCAGGCGCACGATCTCGGCGACACGATCGAGCGGGACCGGCGCCTTGCCGGGCGCATACCACAGCAAAATACGGAATCCCAATTCGGACTCTTTCGTTCCGATCCCTCCACTAGATGTCGAAGCCTTCCGCGCTGGTTTGGAGCGCATTCGGGGCGAACGCAAAATCGAACCAGAATCTTTGGAGAGCGTACGGATTTTTCTGGAGGCGTGGGATCGCAAGCTCCGAGGCGACGAGGATTGAGCGTTATATCGCTTTTGCTCGAACAGGTGCGCGTACCGCGTTCGGACTTCGGCCAAGCCGTTGCGCGTCACGTCAGCTCGAAGACGCGGGCGAAGATCGTGTCGACGTGGCGCAGGTGGTCGGCGAGATCGAAACAGTCGGCCAGTCGCGCGGTATCCATCGTCGCGGCGACAATTTCATCTTGTTCCAGCAAGGCGCGGAAATCGCCGTCACCGCTCCAAGAGCGCATGGCGCAGGACTGCACGGCACGATACGCGTCCTCGCGCGCCATCCCCGCTTGAGTCATGGCCAGCATTACTCGCTGCGAATGGATGACGCCGCCGAGCCGATCCAGATTGGCGCGCATGGCATCGGGATAAACAACAAGCGTATCGATCACGGACGCCAGACGCGCCAGCGCGAAATCGAGCGTGATGGTGGCGTCGGGCGCGATCACGCGCTCCACCGCAGAGTGGGAAATATCGCGCTCGTGCCACAAGGCGACGTTCTCCAGTGCCGGCACGACGGCGCCCCGCACCAAACGCGCCAGGCCGGTCAGGTTCTCGCTCAAGATCGGGTTGCGCTTGTGCGGCATGGCCGACGATCCCTTTTGCGCATCGCCAAAGGCCTCCTCGACCTCGCGCACTTCGGTGCGTTGCAGGTGGCGGATCTCCGTGGCCAGCCGCTCGACGGCACCGGAGATAACGCCGAGCGTGGCGAAGAACATGGCATGGCGGTCGCGCGGAATGACCTGGGTCGAGACCGGCTCGACGCGCAGGCCCAACTTTTCGGCTACGTGCTGTTCGACGGCGGGGTCGACGTGGGCGTAGGTGCCGACCGCGCCCGACAGCTTGCAGGTGGCGACCTCCTCGCGCGCTGCGCGCAGTCGGGCCTTGGCGCGCGCGAACTCGGCGTAGTGGCCGGCGAGCTTGAGGCCGAATGTCGTCGGCTCCGCATGAATGCCGTGACTGCGGCCCATGCACGGTGTGGTCTTGTGTTCGATCGCGCGCCGCTTGAGCGCCGCCAGCAGGCCGTCGAGGTCGCGATCCAGCAGATCGGCCGCGCGTGTGAGCTGCACCGCTAGGCAGGTGTCCAAAATGTCGGATGACGTCAGGCCCTGATGGACGAAGCGCGCTTCCTCGCCGACATGCTCGGCAAGGTTGGTCAGGAACGCGATGACGTCGTGTTTGACCTCGCGCTCGATGGCGTCGATCCGCTCGGCATCCCAAGCGCCGCGCTGCCACACCGCGCGCGCGGTCTCCGCCGGGATCACGCCGAGCCTGGCCATGGCGTCACAGGCGTGCGCCTCGATCTCGAACCAGATCCGGAAACGGGTCTCCTGCGCCCAAATGTCGACCATCTCGGGGCGGGCGTATCGCGGTATCATGGCAATATACGCGGCATCTGGTCTGATCTCCCCGGCGCGAGCATGCTATAGTTGTGATCGTTTCGGCGACGGATAGCACAGTCGTGCGCCGTGATGAAACTTGCGGACCATAGCGCGCACCGGGCACGCGCGCTGCCGACAAGTGGGTGGGATGGCCAAGACTCTGATCATAGGCGCGGCAGCGCTGGCATCGATGGGCGCGGCCGGGCTGTTCTTCGGATCGCCCGCAGGCGGCGATGCGCCGGAATATCGCCTGGCCGCGGTCCAGCGCGGCGCCATCGTCGATGCCGTGAGCGCGACCGGGACGCTGGGCGCTGTTGTGACGGTCGAGGTGGGTAGCCAGGTATCCGGCCAGATCCTGGAACTGCCAGTCGACTTCAATTCCAAGGTTACCAAGGGCCAGATCATCGCCCGCATCGATCCCGACACCTTCGAGGCCAATGTGCGCCGGGCGGAAGCCGACGTGACGGTTGCCAAGGCGAATCTGGCGCTCGATCAGGCGGCGCTGGCACGATCGGCCGCTGATATCGACAATGCCCGCGCCTCACTGGAGGCCGGCCGGGCGCGGGTGCAGAACACGCGCATCGCGCTTGCCGATCTGGAACGCGATCTGGCACGCAAACGGGAGCTCCACGAGCGGCGCGTCATCGCCAACGCGCAAGTCGAGACCGCTCAAGCGGCCTACGACCAGGGCGTCGCGCAGCGCGACGCCGCGGCCGCCGAGGTCCGTGCAGATGAATCGCAAGTGGCGGCGCGCGAGGCCCAGCACGAAATGGCGAAGGCACAGATCGATATCGCGGCGGCGCAGGTCGAGATCCGCGAGGCCATGCTGTATTCCGATATCGTCGACCTCAACCGCACCGTCATCTATTCGCCGGTCGACGGCGTAGTGGTCGAGCGCAGCGTCGACAAAGGCCAGACCGTCGCCGCCAGCCTGCAGGCGCCGAAGTTGTTCACCATCGCCCAGGATCTGAGCGAGATGCAGGTCGAGATCAGTGTCGATGAGGCCGACATCGGGCGCGTCAGCGAAGGCCAGCGCGTCTCCTTCACCGTCGATGCCTATCCCGGCCGCACGTTCGAGGGCCGTGTCACACAGATCCGATTGGCGCCGCAGGAGGTGCAGAGCGTCGTCACGTATACCGTGATAGCGACCGCCACCAATGACGATGAGCGGCTGCTGCCAGGCATGACCGCCGATGTGCGGCTCGTATCCCAAGAGCGCCAGGAAGCGCTCAGACTGCCAAACGCCGCGTTGCGGTTTCGGCCACCCCAAGCCGGACCGCCTGCGCCCAACAGCCCAGCGACGGCGGCGGCTGCGCCGGCCCGTGCGGCCGCGCCGGCGGCTGCGGCCGCCGACGGTGAGCGCGGTGGCGCCGATGGCGGGCGCGGTGGCGCCGGTGGCGGGCGCGGTGGCGGCGGCGGTGGTGCGGGTGGCGCAGGCGGCGGCGGGCGTACCGACCTGACGCAGTTGGCCGAGCAACTTGGCCTTAGCGAGGATCAGCAGCAGCAATTGCGCAGCGCATTGGGCAACACGCGTCAGCAGGCGCGGGCGCTGCGCGAAGGCGGCGCCGCGCCGGAGGAGATCCGCAGACAATTGCGCACCGCGTCGCAGGAAGCGATCCGATCGGTGCTCACGCCCGAGCAATTGGCCGAGTACCAGCGCTTGCAGTTGGAGAGCACGCAGGCGACGCGCCGCGACGCTCGGGTCTACATTTTGGGCGATGATGGACAGCCGCGGGCAATACCGGTCGTGCTCGGTATCAGCGACGGCAATGTGAGCGAAGTCCTGGAAGGCGCGCTTGAGCCCGGCGCGCAAGTTATCGTCGGCGTCGAAGTCGAGGAAGATCAAGGTCCGACTTCGACACTGCGTTTCGGATTCTAGAGCCTTGTCCGACGACGTCGTCCTTACCGTCGGTCTGTGCAAGGACTACCGGATCGGCCCATCGATCGTGCACGCGCTAGTCGACGCGTCGGTGTCGGTGGCACGCGGCGAGTTTGTGGCAGTCATGGGACCGTCGGGCTCCGGCAAGTCGACCTTCATGAACTTGCTCGGCTGCCTCGATCAGCCGAGCCGCGGGCGTTACTTGTTCGAGGGCGGCGACGTCGCCGAGTTCGGCGCCGATGAGCGCGCCCGCCTGCGCAATCGGCGCATCGGGTTCGTGTTCCAGAGTTTCAACCTGCTGCCGCGAGCGACGGCGCTCGACAATGTCGAGCTGCCACTGTCCTACGGAAGTCGACCGCGCAAGGACAGGCGCGGCCAGGCCGAGCGCGCGTTGGCATCGGTAGGGCTCGACGACCGCGTGGACCACCGGCCGTCGCAGCTATCCGGCGGTCAGCAGCAGCGCGTGGCGATTGCCCGCGCGCTCGTGTCCGAGCCGTCGCTGATCCTGGCCGACGAGCCGACCGGCGCGCTCGACACCCGCACCGGCGTCGAGATCATGGCGCTGTTTCAGCGCCTCAATCGTGACGGCATGACCGTCGTTGTGGTCACTCATGAACGTGAGATCGCACAGTTCGCCAAGCGCGTGCTCAGCTTTCGCGACGGCAAGCTCATCGCCGACGAGCGCATCGCCCGGCCGACGATCGCCGTGGAGCATCTGGCGGAGCTGGCGGCCGCGCCGAAAGTGGCATGAGCGCGTTTGACGCCATAAGCACGGCCCTGCGGTCGCTGCGGGCCAATGTCCTGCGCAGCGTGCTGACGGCGCTGGGCATCATCATTGGCGTCGGCGCGGTCATCATCATGGTCTCCATCGGTGCCGGCGCGAGGCAAAGCGTCGACAAGCTCATCGAGTCCGTTGGCTCGAACCTGATCATCGTCTCGCCCGGCTCCTCGCGTAACCGCGGCGCGCGCGGCGGTGCCGGTTCGCGCCCGACGATTACCTGGGACGACGCTATCGCCATCGAAAGCGAAACGCCCGGCGTTTACCTCGCGGCGTCGTCGGCGCGTGGGTCCGGTCAGATCGTACTCGGCAACAGCAATTGGGCGACCGACATTCAGGGCATCGTGCCCGGCTATTTGACCGTTCGCAATTGGCAGGTTGAGTCCGGCCGCGGCTTCACCGAGGACGACATTACCTCGGCGACCAAGGTCATCGTCCTCGGGCAGACCATCATCGACGAGCTGTTCGACGGCCAGGACCCCATCGGCGAGACCGTGCGCCTGCAACGCGTGCCGTTCGAGGTCATCGGCACTCTGGTCGGCAAGGGACAGTCATCCTTCGGCAACGATCAGGACGACGTCGTGTTCATCCCGCTGTCAACGGCCAAGCAACGGGTGTTGGGAGGGCGTTATCTGGGCGGGCGCACTGTCGGCCAGATTTCGATCCAGGCACGGTCGGCGGACTTGGTCGGAGACGTCGAGGAGCGGGTAACCGAGCTGTTGCGCCAACGGCACGGCCTACGCGAGACCCAAGACGATGATTTTCGCGTTCGAAACATCTCGGAGCTGCTATCGGCGCGTGAGGAATCGTCACGAGTGATGGCATGGCTTTTGGCGGCGGTGGCGTCGGTATCGCTCGTGGTCGGCGGCATCGGGATCATGAATATCATGCTGGTTTCGGTCACTGAGCGCACGCGCGAGATCGGCCTGCGCATGGCGGTGGGCGCGCGTGGGCGCGACGTGCTGGCGCAGTTCTTGATCGAGGCCACCGCCTTGTCGTTGGTCGGCGGGCTGATCGGCATCGCGATCGGCGTCGGCGGGTCCATGCTGGTCGCCGATCTCGCGCAGTGGCCGTTGCAGCTGAACCTCAGAACTATGCTCATGGCGGCGGCCTTCGCGGCGATCGTCGGCGTGTTCTTCGGCTTCTATCCCGCGCGCAAGGCCTCGCGCCTCGATCCCATCGACGCGCTGCGCTACGAGTAGGACTACATGAGCCTCTGGCCGCGCAGACTGACGTGGCCGCTACGGCCGATGATCAGATGATCGTGGATCGAGATACCGAGCGCACTGGCGCTGGCGATCAGATCGCTTGTCAGATCGATGTCCGCGCGGCTGGGCGTCGGGTCCCCGCTGGGGTGGTTGTGCACCAGGATCAGCGCCGAGGCGCCGAGATCGAGCGCTCGTTTCACGACCTCGCGCGGACAGACCGGTGTGTGGTCGATCGTGCCGGACTGTTGCACCTCGTCGGCGATCAACTGGTGCTTGCGGTCGAGAAACAACAGATGGAACCGCTCGGTCTTTTCATGCGCCAGCGCGCTGCGACAGTAGGCCAGCACGCGGTCCCAGGATGCCAGCACGGGTCGCGCCATCGCCTCCTCACGCGCCAGGCGCAGCGCCACCGCGCGCACCGATTTGAGCGCGACCACGGCGGCCTCGCCGATGCCCGGCACCGCGCGCAACTCACGCGGCGCGGCGCTGACGACGGCGGCGAAGCCGCCGAAGCGTTTCAACAGCGCCTTGGCGATCGGCTTGGTGTCGACGCGCGGCATGGCGCCGAACAGAAGCAGCTCCAACAGCTCGTAGTCGTGGAACGAGGCGCCGTCGTCCTTCAGAAAGCGCGTGCGCAGCCGCCGGCGATGGCCGGCCCCGCTCGCCAGCGTATTCTTGGTCGTGTCGGGGTCGGATTTGGCCGAGTCTGGCCTAGGCATAGGGCGGCTTGTGCAGGCCCTTTGGCGACAGCGTGAACACTTCGCATCCGTCCTTGGTGACGCCGATGGAGTGCTCGAACTGTGCCGACAGCGAACGATCCTTCGTTACCGCGGTCCAGCCGTCGGCGAGGATCTTCACATCCGGGCGGCCGACGTTCACCATTGGCTCGATGGTGAAGAACATGCCTTCGCGCAGGACGGGGCCGCTGTCGGGCTCGCCGAAATGCAAAATGCTCGGCGCGTCATGGAACACCTGGCCGAGGCCGTGCCCGCAGAAATCCCGCACCACCGAAAACCGCGCCGCTTCGACAAAGCTCTGAATGGCGTGGCCGATGTCGCCGACGGTGGCGCCGGGGCGTACGACTTCGATGCCGCGCCACATGGCGTCGAACGTGGTGCCGATCAGCCGGTAGGCCAATCGCCGCACCGACCCGACGGGGAACATGCGGCTGGTGTCGCCGTGCCAGCCGTCGACGATAACGGTGACGTCGATATTGATGACGTCGCCGTCCTGCAGCGTCTTGTCACCGGGAATGCCGTGGCAGACGACATGGTTGACCGACGTGCATATCGACTTCGGAAAGCCGCGATAATTCAGCGGCGCCGGGATCGCGCTACGCTCGATGATCAGTTCGTGGCACAGCCGATCGAGGTGGTCGGTTGTGACCCCCGGCCGGACTTCCGGCGCGATGAAATCCAGCACCTCGGCGGCCAGGTGCCCGGCGCGACGCATGCCGTCGAATGCCGCCTCGTCATGGATCTTGATCCGCCGGGGCTCCGCCGACCAGCGGCTTCCCTGCATATCTTGGTTCATCGACGCTTTCGCCCCTTTTCCTCGCATCATACTGAAATCGGCAGTGGCGCGGCGATTTCAATGCCTGTGGTCGTCACGGCGCATTCATAGCAGATTGCCTCGACGCCGGCATCGCGCGCCGCGGCGAACGCCCGCGCGTAGGCGGGATCGATGTCGGCGGCGAGTGTGAAGCGTGCGCAGTCGGCGCGCTGCACGACATAGAACATGACCGCCCGCATCCCCACCGTCACGACGTCGGCGAGTTCGCGCAGATGCTTGGTGCCACGCGCGGTGACCGCATCCGGAAAGGCGGCCACGCCATCGCGCTCCAAATGAACGTTCTTGACCTCGACATAGCAGGACGGGCGGTCGGGGTCCTCCAGGAGAATATCAACCCGCGAATTCGTGCCATAACGCACCTCGCGGCGCAGGGACGCGTACCCTGCCAGCTCGGCGATCGAACCACCCCGGATCGCCTCTTCCGCCAGGCGATTGGCCAGCAGGCTATTGATGCCGACCAGGACCCCGCCGGGGTCCACCAACTCCCAGGTGTAGGCCAGCTTGCGCGCCGGGTTGCGTGCGCGCGAACACCACGCGGCGCTGCCGGGCTCGGCAAGTCCGATCATCGACCCGGGGTTCGGGCAGTGCGCCGTCACTTCCTCACCTTCGCCGAGCGCGATATCGGCGAGAAAGCGCTTGTAGCGCCGCCTCAGCGTGCCGGGAATCAGCCTCTCGTCGAATTCCATGCGCGCAGCCTAGCAATCCCGCGGCACACTGTCACAAGCACGTTCGCCTCATTGTCTTTCGGCATTTTGACGCTAACTCTATCGCATGATAAGCGGGGCCAGCGCATGACACGGTGGGGCCTACTATGAAACGCATCGTGGCCGCCGTGGCAGCGGTCGTGCTGAGCGGTTGCGCCGGTACCGGCCAGTGGACCAAAGAGGATGTCTCCGAGGCACAGATCAGAGCCGACTACGCCGACTGCCGCAGCCAAGCGACGGCGGCGACCGAGCGCGATCGGGGCATCGACTACGATATCGCCGCCGCCACCGGCGTTCGCCGGGACGACCGCATCGGCACCCTGCGCGACGACATGCGAAGCTACGGAACGACGCAGCTCTATCACGACATAGTCGACCGCTGCATGCGCGGGCGCGGCTATCACCCGGACGGCGAGGGCGTTTAGAGCCGCCGCCATCCGGGCATCGGTGGGCGCCCCGCCGTCCATCCCCACGAAGCGGCCGTGAGAGCGGTGGCGCTTGGAACGCGCACACGATCTGGCGCCGGCGATGCCGCGCAACGATCCTTCGCCGCGCGCACTCGAGGGCTCGACCGTCTAGCCGGTGCCGGCATCCTGATATCGGCGGTCCTGCTGATCGCCGGCATAAGCCTGCCGGTCATGGCAATCGACCGCCTTTACCTGTTCGAGGAACGGGTATCGATCATCGGCGCGGTCGGCACTCTGGCGCGGGACGGCGAGTGGCTGCTGGCCGGCATCGTGGGGCTGTTCTCAATTGCCATGCCGACAGTGAAGCTCTGGTTCGCCTGGCGGCTGTGGCGCACCGCCGACGCCCTGCATCCGGCAGTGGGCCAGCGTCTTCAAATGTTGTCGCTGATCGGCAAATGGTCGATGCTGGACGTGTTCCTGATCGCGATCGTCATCGCGGTGGTCAAAGTCAGTTGGGTATCCGACGTGCACGTTCACTATGGTCTGTACCTGTTCGTTGCCGCAGTCGTGCTGTCGACCGCGATCTGCCAGCGTCTGGCCGTGCTGGCCAGTCGGCTCGGCCGCGATGGCATCGAGGCCGCGCCCTGAGCGTGCCGGAACCATCGGTGGAGGTCACGGCGGCGGTCCTGATTATCGGCAATGAGATCCTCTCGGGCCGCACCCAGGACGCCAATCTGGGCTGGCTGGGCGCGCGACTGAACGATCTGGGCATTCGACTGCGCGAGGCGCGCGTAGTGCCGGACCGCGAAGCCGTCATTGCCGACGCCGTCAACGCCCTACGAACCACCCATGACTATGTGTTCACCACCGGCGGCATCGGACCGACCCACGACGACATCACCGCCGCCAGCCTGGCCACTGCGTTCGGACACAAACTGATCCGTCACGCCGAGGCCGTCGCCACTCTCAACGCCCATTACAATCGGCGCGGCCTGCCGCTGACCGATTCACGCCTGAAGATGGCGGAGGCGCCGGAAGGGGCAGAGTTAGTGGAAAATACGGTATCCGGAGCGCCGGGATTTCGCATCGAGAATGTGTTCGTGTTTGCCGGCATTCCGTCGATCATGCAGGCGCAGTTCGAGGCGGCAATGCCGAGCCTGCGCCGCGGGCGGCCGCTGCGGTCGCGCACCATCGATTGCGCCATGGGCGAAGGCTATCTGGCAAAGGGGCTGTCGAACGTGCAGGACGCCTTTCCCGATATCGATATCGGCAGCTACCCCTATTACCGCGAGGGCGGTTTCGGGACCAAGTTGGTCCTACGCGGCGTCGATGCCGCGACGCTGGCCGAAGCCGTGGGCCGGGTGAGCGCGATGGTGGAGGCGCTGGGCGCCACGCCGGTTGAGGAAACCCGGCCGGAGGCGTCGGCCGATGCCGAGCGCGGTGCATGAAGATGAGGCGGATCTCCGCCCGGTGTCACGGGCGCGATCGCTGACCCGGTCGCGACCTATTCCGGCCCGAGCAACCGGTACAGACCGGCGACGAACACCGCGAGGCCGAGCCATATGGCGATGTTGGCGACGGTCGTGCCGCGCTTGCGGTTAACCATGACGGTGCCGGGTACGACGAGGATCAACACGCCGATCAACCAGATGATATGAATCCACTCGAGCCGTTCCATCGGGCTTACCGGTCGTGACGGCGGACGGACAACCATGAAAGATCGAGGCCACCATGGCAGTCAATGAAGCGTTGGCGACGCGCGTCCGCTCGGTTCTGGCGAATGAGCCCAACGTCGAGGAGAGGAAGATGTTCGGCGGCATCGCCTTCATGGTCGCCGGCCATATGTGTTGCGGAGTTCACAAGGAAAATCTCATGGTCCGCGTCGGCCCCGACGCCCACCCGGCGGCGCTGAAGCGGCCGCACGCGCGGCCCATGGACATCACCGGTCGGCCGATGAAAAGCATGGTGTTTGTCGACCCGAACGGCTTTGCCGGCGAGGACGATCTGCGCGGTTGGGTCCATGCGGGCCTGGCATACGTGCGCAGCCTGCCGCCGAAACAGCGCGCGCGAGGCCGCCTCTCGCGGTCAGGGTTGGCGTTTATGACATCGGATACCGGCTATCTGGACTTTGCGCTGGTGGAAGCGGAAACCGCAGCCGCCCGCGGCGAGGTGCCCGTCGGCGCCGTCGTCGTCGAAGGCGCGACGGGCCGCGTCCTGGCGTGCGCCGGTAATCGGGTCGAAGCGCTCAACGACCCCGCCGCACATGCTGAGATCCTGGCTCTGCGCGCCGCCGGAGCGGCGCTTGGGACGCCTCGCCTGTTCGGCTGCGACCTGTATGTGAACCTTGAACCCTGCGCCATGTGCGCCCAGGCGATCGCGTTGGCCCGTGTGCGCAGGCTATTCTTCGGCGCCTACGATCCGAAGGGCGGGGGCGTCGATCACGGCGCCCGTATTTACCAGCAGCCCACGTGCCACCACCGGCCCGAGGTGGTCGGTGGGCTTGACGAGGCACGCTGCGCCACACTGCTCCGCAGCTATTTCGGCGAACTCCGGGAGCGATAGGGCGCGTCGCGCGCCAATTTCGCGCCAACGGCACCTTCTACCGCCATTGACCGAGCCACCCCGCCGCGGTTAGTTAAGCACTTGTTCAAGTGTTGATATGTACAAGTGTTCGCTGGAATGGCACCGGATCAGGAACAAAACATCCAAGGCACGCTGCCATCGGATCAGGCGGCGGAATTGGCGGACATGTTCCGCCTTCTGGGCGATGTCAATCGCCTGCGCATCGTCTGCCTGTGTCTGGGACAACCGATGGCCGTGGGCGACATGGCGACGCAACTGGGGCTGTCGATGTCGCTGGTCAGCCATCATTTGCGCCTGCTGCGCGCCGCACGGTTGTTGCGCGCCGAACGCCGCGGCAAGAACGTCATCTATCAGCCGGCAGACGGGCACATCCACTCCGTTATCACCGACATGCTGCACCATGTCGCCGAGCCCAGCGACGAGGCCTGAGCACCGTGGGATCGGACCCGCACTGCTGCCAGCCGGACCCCGGCATCGCCGCCGCGTCTCCGGAATTCCGCCGCGCGCTGTGGTTTGTGATCGCCATCAATGGCGCCATGTTCGCCGCCGAAGTGGCGGCCGGATGGCTCGCCAATTCGGTGGCGCTGGAAGCCGATGCGCTGGACTTCGCCGGCGATACGGCGACCTATGCGCTCAGCTTGTTCGTACTGTCGCGTCCCTTGCGTTGGCGCTCGCTGGCGGCGCTGTTCAAGGGTGCGGCAATGGCACTGATGGCATGTTGGGTGTTGGGCCACGCGCTGCTCCGGTTCCTCGGCGGCGAGGCGCCGGATGCGACCATGATGGGGGTGGTTGGCATCACCGCGCTGGCGGCGAATGCGCTCAGCGTGTGGATCCTGATGCGGTTTCGATCCGGCGATGCCAACATGCGCTCTATCTGGTTGTGCAGCCGCAATGACATGATCGGCAATGCGGCGGTTATCGCCGCGGCATTGGCAGTCGCAATTCTGAACGCGCGCTGGCCCGACCTGGTCGTGGCGACCGCGATGGCTGGGTTGTTCTTCACCGGCGCCATCTCGGTGCTTCGTCAGGCCGCGGCCGAACTACGCACCGGCGCGCTGGCGCATTAGTTAACGCAATCGCACCGGCCCTCACCCCTTATTGATTGGCGGTTGTGTCTGGCCGCGCTCATATTGCCTGGGTGAGACGATGCATGAACATGAATATGTGGCTTGCCGCTCTGATTGCGGCAGGCATGTGGGTCACGCTGCCCACGGCGGCGGGCGAGCGGTTTATTGTCGTCGAGCTGTTTACCTCGCAGGGCTGTTCATCGTGTCCGCCGGCGGACGCGCACCTTGCCGACTTGGCGCAGCGCGACGACGTTCTGGCGCTCAGTTTTCACGTCGACTACTGGGACTACATCGGCTGGCACGACCGCTTCGCCGCTGCAACCCACACCCAGCGGCAGCGCGACTACGCGCGCAAGTTGGGCATGACCTACATCTACACGCCGCAAATCGTCGTTGACGGCATGTGGCAGGAGGCCGGTGCCGATCGGAGCGCCGTCGCCGGTCGCATCGACATGGCCACCAGCGTGCCGCACGAATGGCTGAACGTCGAGCTGGCGTTGAGCGGCAATCGCGAAATCATCATTCGGCTGCCGGACGGCGAGACGCAGCGCGAGGCGGACGTCTATTTCGTGCGCTGGGACACCGGCCACGACACCACAGTGACCCGCGGAGAGAACCGGGGGCGCGAGTTGCACAACGCCAACGTCGTGCGCAATCTGCTCAATATCGGCACTTGGCGCGGCAAGCCGCTGGAGATTGCAGTGAAGCTCGCCGACCTCGACGGCGTCGGCAATGACGGCTGCGCGGTCATCGTGCAAGAGCGGGGACCCGGCGCGGTTCTCGGCGCGGCACGTCTGGACATGCGCACCCCTCGCTGATCCTTTCGCACCGGCATAGCGCCGGTCGCATTCCCTAGGTCGGAATCGGTCGACCCGCGAGCACGGCCGTCAGGCCTTGCGGCGAATCGACATCGATCATGACGCCGTCATCCTCCATCGCCACCTCGGCCACAAACTCGTCATACTCGCCGATGAGGTGACGGGCGCCTATGTCGCCGCGCACGTCGACCATCTCGGTCAGGAACCGGCGCGCGAACAGGACCGGGTTGCCGCGCTTGCCTCGCCAGGTCGGCACGCAGATTGCGCGCCCCTCAACCGGGTTGAAGGCCGCGATCAGCTTGTTGATGTGACCGGGCTTCACGCGCGGCATGTCGCCGAGGCAGATGACCACGGCATCGCAATCCTGCGGCAACGCAGCAAGGCCCGCCGCCAGCGATGTGCTGAGCCCTTCGGCATAATCGGGATTGTGTGCGAATGTGACGGCGCGATCGGCGAGGACGGCATGCACACGCTCGGCCTCGTGCCCGGTGACCACGACCACCGACGTCACCGACGAGGCGAGCGTCGCATCGAGGGCGCGCGCCACCATCGGCGCCCCGTCGATCTCCGCCAGCAGCTTGTTGATGGCACCCATGCGCCGCGATTGGCCCGCCGCAAGCACGATGGCGCCGACGCGCGGCACCGATGGAGCGATGCTCGGCGCAGCCTCCGCGCGCGGCAGTCCGCGCGAGGGGATCTCCTTCAGTAAGCCGCCGACGCCCATCGCCATGATGTCGTGCCGACCGACCGAAATCCCTGCCAACAAACGCTCGAGCACCCAGTCGAAGCCGTTGAGTTTCGGCGACCGCGCGCAGCCGGGCAGCCCGAGCACGGGCACGTCGCCCAGCCGCCCCGAAAGGATCAGGTTTCCGGGGTCGACGGGCATGCCGAATTGCTCGACCGCGCCGCCGGCCGTTTCGATTGCAGCCGGAATGACGTCGCGGCGATCGACGATCGCCGATGCGCCATTGATCAGGATGATTTCCATGCCTGCGTCGCGCGTCTCGGCAATTGCAGCCGCCAGCGCATCGGCGTCGTGCGGGCACCGCCGCTCCATCGCCAGATCGCTACCGGCGTGTGTGAGACGGTCGCGCGTCACGTTTGTGGTCTTGTCGAGCACTTTCTCCTTGGTGCCTTCCAGATGCGTCTGGATCAGCCCGACCTTTCGGGCGCGGAACGCTGCCACATGGGCGATCGGCGCTTGTCCGCCACGGGCGATCGCTTCGCACGCATCGACCACCGCAGCTTCGACCGCGAACGGAATGATCTTCACTGTGGCCACCAACCGGCGCGGCTGCACCACATCGTACGGCGCCAACGTGGCGACGGTGATGCGTTCGTCGACCGCGTTCAGACGGTCCAGGCGGTCACGATCGATGACAACGATGCCGGCCGTCGACGCGAACAGGTTGGCGCGGCCGGTGAACGAAGCGGTCTTGTCCAATCCCTCGCCGCGACACGCGTTCGCGATCCGATCGGCGGCCAGGTCTTCGCGCACGTCGTCCGCATCCAGCCGGGCCGCCGTCACCGTCTTCACCCCGGCCGCGGTCAACGCCGCAGCGTCATCGTCGGACAGCACGCGACCCTTCTTCAAAGTCTTGCCGTCGACCTTACGCGAATGCGCCAGGATGGCGCCCGCGCAATCGGCGACCGCGATCGCGCCGAACCTCATGCGACGGCTTCCTTGGCGCGCGAAGGCACGGCGGGCTGGCGCCGCGCTTGTGTTACTTCCGCCATGATGGCGAAGGCGACTTCCGCCGGGCTGCGGGCGCCGATGGCCAATCCGATGGGGCCGTGAATGCGCGCCAGATCGGCGGCGGTGAAGCCTTGCTCGCGCAAACGCTCCAAACGGCTGGCATGGGTTCGCTTGCTGCCGAGCGAGCCGATGTAAAAGGCCTCGGACCGGAGCGCAATCGCCAGCGCCGGATCGTCGAGTTTGGGGTCGTGGGTCAAAGTGACAATGGCGGTGCGCCGGTCGGGCACCAGCGCGGTCAGCGCCTCATCCGGCCAGGCTTCGGACAACGCTAGGCCGGGGAAACGGTCCTCAGTGGCGAAGGCCCCGCGCGGATCGACGACAGTGACCGCATAACCCGCCAGCGACGCCATCGTCGCCAGCGACTGCGCGATATGCACGGCGCCCACGACGATCATGCGCAGCGGCGGATTGAAGACATGCACGAAGTGGCGGTCCTCGACCCGGCCTGAGCGGTCTTCGGCAAGCGCCTGCCGCGCGGTTTCGACCGCCGCGGCACCGGCGGCCGCACCCTCGACGGCATCGTCGAACACCAAGGCCTGCGCGCCGTCCTGCAGGTCGATCAGCAGAGCCACGGGCCGTTTGGCCGCGCGCGCGGCGAGCAACCCCTGCAACATCGCTTGACGCATGGCTCAGTCCAGGCGCTCCACGAACACCTCGACCTTGCCGCCGCAGGCGAGCCCGACCTCCCAGGCCATTTCATTGCTGACGCCGTAGCTCAGCAGACGCGGCTGGCCGCTCTGCATGACCTGCTGGGCTTCCATGATCACGGCGCCCTCGATGCAGCCGCCGGAGACGGAGCCGATCATGTTGCCGTCGCCATCCACCACCAGTTGACTGCCGACCGGACGCGGCGAGGATCCCCAGGTACTCACCACCGTGGCGATCGCGACCTCGCGACCGGCCTGGCGCCAAGCGTCGGCCTTCTCGAGCACATCGTCGGTGTCTCGGTGTTGGTCAGCCATGGGCATAGCTCGTTGCGGAACCACCGGAAAGCAAGGAGTTTAGGCGCTGACCGGCGAAAGTCCAAGGCGGCCGCCGCCGGGCCGACCCAGGGCCCCTACCAGCTGCGCCATGCTCTCCAGATTGTGAACCGAGCGGACTTCGTCGACATGCGGCCGCATCGCCCGGGCGCCCTGAGTCTTGGCCTCATAGGCCGCGTAGCGCAGCAGTGGGTTGAGCCAAATCAGCCGCCGGCACGACTTGTGCAGCCGCACCATCTCAGCCTCCAATCCGGCCGCCGCGTCGCGGTCCAGGCCGTCGCTGATCAGTAATACAATCGCGCCTTGGCCGAGCACGCGCCGCGACCAGTCCCGATTGAAGACGTGCAGACAGTGGCCAATCCGCGTGCCGCCCGACCAGTCCACGACAGCGTCCGCCACCCGCTCCAACGCCACGTCGATGTCCCTGTGACGCAGGTGCCGCGTGACATTCGTCAGCCGCGTGCCGAACAGGAAACTGTGGACCCGATCGCGGTCGTTGGTCAGGGCGTGCAGGAAATGCAGCAGCATCCGCGAGTACGCGCTCATCGACCCGGAGATGTCGCACAGCGCCACCAAGACGGGCGGGCGCCGGCGCCGCCGGTTGCGGCGCAGCGAAATGGCGGCCCCGCCGCCGCGCAGCGACGCGCGCAAGCTGGCGCGCGTATCGATGCGGCGTCCTAACCGGTCGACGCGGATGCGCCGCGTCGGCATTTGCATCAATTCGAGGCGCTTGTCCGCGATGGCGCGTTTAGCCTCGGCCAACTCCGCCTGCGACATCTGCTCGAAATCCATCCGTTGCAGCACCTCGCGGTCGGACCACGTCAATGCAGCGTTGTGGATCGAGATGTCCCGCGGCGCCGGCCCGTCGCCACCACGATGCAGCGCCTCGGCCACACGGCGGCGGATCTTGGGTTTCTCGTCCTGACCGTCTTGATCGACGCCCACGTGCGGCAGAACCAACGACAGCAGTTGCTCCAACAAACGCGGATTGCGCCAGAAAACATGGAACGCCTGATCGAACAATTCGCGCTGGTCCTGACGGTTGACGAAGACGGCGTGCAGCGCCCAGTAAAAATCCTGCCGCTGGTCGAGCCCCACGGTCTCGACGGCCCTTAGCGCATCGATGATGCGGCCCGGGCCGACCGGCAGGCCGGCGGCGCGCAGCACACGGCCGAAATGCGCGATATTGGTGGCCAGCTCACCGTGGTCCGCGACCGGGCCAGCGGACGTTTGCATCAGGCGGTGGCGGCCGCGGCCGTCGATCGCACCTCGTGGAGAATGCGCGCCGCCTCGCTGCCTTGGACCTTGGCGATGTCATCCTGGTACTTCAGCAGGACCCCCAAGGTGCTATCGATCGCCTCGGGCGTCAGCTCGATCATATCGAGCTGCTGCAATGCTGTGGCCCAGTCGATGGTCTCGGCCACGCCGGGCAGCTTGAACAGATCCTGCTCACGCAGCGCCTGGACGAACCCGACGACCTGACGGCTGAGCGTCGCCGCCACCTGAGGTGCCTTCAATGCCAGGATCCGCAACTCGCGCGCGATGTCCGGGTAGTCGATCCAGGCGTAAAAGCAGCGGCGCTTCAGCGCGTCGTGGATCTCGCGCGTGCGGTTGGAGGTGATGACGACGATCGGCGGCGCGGTGGCCTTGACCGTGCCGATCTCCGGGATGGTGATCTGGAAGTCGGACAGCACCTCCAGCAAGAACGCCTCGAACGGCTCGTCGGCGCGGTCGATCTCGTCGATCAACAGAACCGGCGCCCCGGCAGGGTCCGGCTCCAGCGCCTGCAAGAGCGGGCGTTTGATGAGGAAGCGCTCGGAGAAGACGTCCTCGCCCAGGCGCGTCCGATCCTCGACACCCTCGGCCTCGGCCAGACGGATCTCTATCATCTGCGCCGCGTAGTTCCACTCATAGACCGTCGCCGCCGCATCCAGACCCTCATAGCACTGCAGCCGCAACAGGCGGCGACCTAGTGTCTCGGCGAGGACCTTGGCAATCTCGGTCTTGCCGACACCGGCTTCGCCCTCGACGAACAAGGGGCGGTGTTGGCGCAGGGCCAAGAACACGGCCGTGGTCAAGCTGCGGTCGGCGATATAGTCGCCGCCCGCAAGCAGCGCGCTGGCGGCATCGACAGAGTCCGGTAACGGCACGGCGGGAGCCGACGCTATTTGCGGACGGCCTGGCCGGATTCCTGCAGTAATATGGTGCCTGCCGGCGCGCTCTGGAAAATCTGTCCGGCATAGACACGGCCCACCGCGTCGATGGCCACACCCTCGGCCTGCGCGCGCTGCTCGTATACGGCACGGCGTTCCGCATTCACGCGATCGACCAGTTGCCTGATGTTGCCCGGCGTGGCGCCTGGGTCGACCAGATAGGCGAAGCCGTCGAAACGCTCGCCGACCACGCCGTCGGCGCGCGGCTGATCCAGCGGCTTGCCTTGCGCCATCACCGGCAAGCTCATGAACGATGCCGCCACAATCAGCAGCAGCGCGCTCGCGACCTGCCGCAGGCGGGTCATGTTCGATCCCGCCACGTAGCTAGAATATCGGATTGGTCTGGACATCTTGTACCGCCTGCTCTTCCAATCTTACGCGCACTTCAGCGTCGAGCTTGATGTTGAGATTGATCGTGATCGGCTCCTGCGGCGCCTCGACCTTCACGGTCGGCTGGCAGGCCACGGCCAGAACCAGCAAGAACGGCGCGACGACCGAACAGAGTGACCTGCCCGCGATCAACTTCGTTGCAATCAAGAGATCCTCCTAGCGCCGCTGTATCGGCACAGGGGACGTGGGTCCGGCCAACCGTCAGGGGAGGGTCTGGCCGTGGGCCCAGCGCAGTATATTGTCAGCGGCGCCGACGCCTTCCAGGGCCAGCTGCGCCAATCGGTCGAAATCACTTTCCAAGTTTATGTTGAATACGAACGGATAACCATCCAACACCGCCGGATTGGCACCCTCCAAATGTAGGGTCACGACGCCCTCGCCGCTCTCTGGCTTACTGGCTTCGAGGCGCAGGCTGTCGAAGTGAAAATCACTGAGGGCCTGCAGCGCCAGGCCAACCCCATCCTCGTGGTCGCCCAGCTGATCGGCCAAGGCCGAACCGGTGTATTTCAGCCGGCCGGGGCCTTCCGCGGCGAGCTTGCCATCGTTGACCGCGATCGCATCGCTGGAGACACGCACAGGCACGGTGCCGCTGATGCGGCCCGATCCGCTCAGGCCCTCCACCGGCAGGACGGCCAGCAGTTCGGCGAGGTCGACTGTCTCCACCACGAGCGTCAGATCCAACGGCAGGACCGATGGATCGATGACCACTTCGCTCGCACGGACGCGGCCACCGACGGCCTGCAGTAGCAGGTTTTCCACGACCATCGTCCCATCGGGCCGCAACGCGGCGACGATTTCGAAAGGCATTGCCGTGCCGTCGGCCAATGCGACCGATCCGCGGAGCATCTGTCCCGGAGGTGTGGTGGCCGGCAGCAGGTTGTCGAAGGCGATAGTGCCGCCAAGGGACGCCACGGTCGTCCCCGATGCATCGAAGCTGATGTTTGCCAGCTCAAGCGCCACGGCCGAGGTCATGCCCGATGCGCCCCATTCGGCGCGCCCCGCCAGCGCGATCGATCCTCTGGCGTCGCTCACCGTGTCGCCAAGGCCGGGCGCTAGGTCGCGCAACTGAACGCCGGGGGCGCCCAACATGACCGGGTCGATGCCGAACGTGGCGCCGCCATCGCCGCTGGCGAGTTCGTGTCGGCCTTCGGCCTGCGCCGCCACGGCACCGTTGAGGGCGGTCGCCTGGGCGGCGAATGCAACCTCGCTGGGCCCGAACTCGGCGTTCAGATCCAGGCCGACATGCGCTACCAGACCGGACTCGATGTCGTAGGACAACTCGCCTACGCGAAGCTGCAGAAACGAAAATCCATCCTGATGATGGAGCCGCGCATCGACCGCCGAGGCCGCAAGCGGCGGCTCGCTGGCGGTGAAGCTGGCGCCGCGCACATCGACGAGCGTGTCGGCGATGGTGCTGCCTAACGTCGCCAGACCGGGCATCGTCACGACGATTTCCGCAGTCTCTGCGCCGGGCAGCAAGGCGGTCGCCATGATTTGGCTGGGTTCGGTCTCAAGCGCGAAGCGCACCGCCCCACTGGCCGCGTCGATGGAGACCTCGTTGGCCACATCGGCAAGGCGAAACACCGTGGGTCCGGGCACGTAGAACTGATCCTGCCAGCCGAGCCCCACGACGCTGAGTTCCCCGCCGCCGGCCGGCGCGATTGACAGCTCCCCGCGCTGCCACGCTACGCGGCCGTTCGTTTTCAGCTGGCCCTGCTCAAGCGTTGCGCCCTCAACGGGAATGCCCGTCGTCGTGATCGTCAGGCTGAGGTCGCCGACGAACGCATCGGGAGTCCCGCTGATCGCGCTGAACTGACCCTCCCCCGTGACGGCCGCGCCCGTAATCTCGAGCTGGTCGATGGTCAACGACACGCCGGGCAAATCCATCGCCCGGACAGCCAGGTCATTGCCGAGGGTCAGCTGGCCACTGCCCCGCATGGTGAGATCCAAGGCCGCCCCGCGCAGCCGCGCCGATGAATTGGCCAGCAGCTTCAGCCCGTCGTCAGCCGCAGCCAGGTGCAGCGCGGTCGGCGTGCCCGATATGCCGCCCAGCGCCAACACCAGCGGACCGGTCGCAAGCGATTGCACGAATGCGGGCAATTGTCGCACCAGCGCCGGTCCCGGTGCGCCGGCGCTCGCGATCAGTCCGTCGATCGAGGTCGCGCTGACGCCGCGTTCGTCGAACCGCACCTCGACCACCCCGGCGACGGCGGCGCCGGCGAACGCATCGTCCAGCGCCAGATCTTCAAGCGCGATATCGACCAACGCGGTGCCTTGAATGCGGCGCAACGCCTCGGCCCAATCAAACGCCGGGCCGCGAAACAGTTCGATCGCCTCACGCACCGTCGCGTTGGCGCCCAAGCTAATGCGCCCGGTTCCCGAGCCTGCATCGCCGATGAGCGGCAGCAGCTGAGCCGGCGCCAATTCGCCCGCGACCTCAATGGAGAGCGGCTGCGCCAAGTCGTCGATGCGGCCGCCGGCGCTCAATCGCGCCCAGCTCTCGTCCAGCCGCACATTGACATCCATGTCCGCCTGACCCTCGGCGACGACGACGTTCACGGTGCCGCGCTCAAGCGGCTGTCCGGCGGTATTGAGCTGGTCGAAGGCGAGCACGATCCGCAAGACTTCAAGCCCCTGCGCGCCCTGGGTCCATTCGATCTCGCCAACCGCACCTGCAATGCCGCCGATCGCGTGCCGCGCATGGGCGTCACTCACCGCCATCCGTGCCGAGGCGTTCGCACCGCGGATTTCGCCGGTTATCCTGCCGGTCAGGCCCCCGTTCACGCCATAGGCGTCGTTTGAGAATTCGGTGTCGGCGGCGATGCGCATGCCGTCATCGGCGATCACCAGCATGCCCTTGGCGCCGAGGCGGGCGGTGCCCGCCGGCGAACTCACATCGGCGCTCAGGTCCAAGTCGTAGGCGTCGTCCGGACGGCGGCCGATGGTGGCCGCCAGCATCACGCTGGCCGCGCCATCCGGCGTTTGCAGCTCCAGCGACCCGTCTTCCAGCGTGAGGTTGTCGGCGGGCAGCACGATCGGCGATCGGCCGTCCTCCGCACCTTCCGCCTGGGCAAGCCCGTCGATGACGACGCCGTCATCGTCCCACCGGCCTCGCATGCGCAATCCGGAGACACGGAGCGTCTCTAACCGCCCGCCGAGAAGTCCGCCAATCGTATAAGTGGCCTCCACCGTGCCGACCCGGATCGGCGCGCCCTCGCCGTAGGCGACCTCCGCGAGTTGGAGCGTCGTAGTGTCGAGCTGCTCGATCTTCAGATCGAGGGGCTGGCTGCCGACGGACACGACACCACTGGTGACCAGCCACTGCGCCACCGCCGCGCGCTCGAACCACAGGCTCGGCACCATGCACACCACCAGCAGCCCGGCCACCGCGAGACTACTGGCCCCGTGCCCACGCAGCGGCTTGCGCCGTTTCTTGGCTTTCGGTTTGGGCTGTGGACTCAGCCGCTGGCGCAGCGCCTTCGGAACCGGGATTTTCATGGCGCGAGCATAGATCGAACGGGCGATAATTGCGAGCGATGGCGCAGCTGGCGCCTTAGCCAGCCGCCGCAACCGCCCGTTTTGCCATGACCGTGGTCAAATGCGCCCGGTATTCGGCGCTGGCATGGAGGTCCGCGTTGAGCCCGTCCGGGCTGAAGCTCACGCCCGCTGCGGCATCTGGGCTCCAATTGCCGGCCAACGCCTGCTCGGTCTCGCCGGCGCGGAAGACGCCATCCTGACCGGCGCCGGTCACCGCCACGCGCACACCGGCGGGGCCGGACGCGACGAACACGCCAACGATGGCGTAATGTGACGCCGGATTGGGGAACTTCACGTAGGCGGCCTTTGCCGGTACCGGAAAGCACACCGCGGTGATCAGCTCGCCCTTGCCCAAGGCGGTCTCGAACAGGCCGGTGAAGAAGTCGTCGGCGGCGATCTCGCGTTCGGTTGTGACGATTGTCGCGCCGAGGCCCAGGCATGCCGCCGGGTAGTCGGCGGCGGGATCGTTGTTGGCCACCGAGCCGCCGATCGTGCCACGGTTACGCACCTGCGGATCGCCGATGCCATCGGCCAACGCCGCCAACGCAGGGATTTTGGCGCGCACGACATCGGATCCGGCGACGGCGGCGTGGCTCGTCATGGCCCCGATCACCACGGTGTCGCCGGCCTCGCTGATACCCTGCATTTCACCGATGCCGGCCAGATCGATCAAGTCGGAGTGGCGCGTCAGGCGTTGCTTCAGTGTCGGGATCAGGGTCATGCCACCGGCCAGGAAAGTGGCGTCATCGCCGGCGCGAACCGCGCTGACGGCGTCGGCCGCCGAGGTGGCGCGCTGGTACTTGAACCCGTACATGGCTGTCTTTCCCCTCTAGGCGGTTGCGCCTTGCAGCGCGCGCCACACGCGCTCCGAAGTCGCCGGCATATCGATATGCGCAACGCCGATGGCGTCGCTGACGGCGCTGATCACGGCCGCCGGCGCCGCGATGGCGCCGGCCTCGCCGCAGCCCTTGACGCCGAGCGGATTGTGCGGGCACGGCGTCACCTTGTAGCCGACCTTGAGGCTGGGCAGATCGTCGGCGCGCGGCATGCAATAGTCGGTGTAGGAGCCAGTCACAAGCTGACCCGCCTCGTCATAGATACACTGTTCCATGAGCGCCTGACCAACGCCGTGCGCGACGCCGCCATGGACCTGGCCTTCGACAATCATCGGATTGATGATCGTGCCGAAATCGTCGACCGCCACCCAGCTAACGAGCTCGACCGTGCCGGTTTCCGGGTCGACCTCCACTTCACAGATATGGCAGCCGGCGGGATAGGTGAAGTTCTTCGGATCGTAGAAAGCGCTCTCGTCCAGCCCCGGTTCCAACTCTTCCAACGGGTAGTTGTGCGGCACATAGGCGGCCAGCGCCACATCGCCGATGGACTTGCTGCGGTCGGTGCCGGTAACCGTGAAGGCACCGTCGGCGAAATCGATGTCCTGGGTCGACGCTTCCAGGAGATGGGCCGCGATCTTGCGCCCCTTCTCGACAATCTTGTCGCAGGCGGTCGCGATCGCCGAACCGCCGACCGCGCAGGAGCGCGAACCATACGTTCCCATACCGAAAGGGACCTCTCCGGTGTCGCCGTGCACCACGTCGATATTTTCAATGGCAACGCCCAAACGGTCCGACACGATTTGCGCAAACGTGGTTTCGTGACCCTGGCCGTGCGCGTGAGAGCCGGTGAACACGGTCACCGATCCGGTCGGGTGAAAGCGCACTTCGGCGGATTCGTACAGGCCAGCGCGGGCGCCAATGGCGCCGGCAACGCTCGACGGCGCCAGCCCGCATGCCTCGATGTAGGTGCACAAGCCGAGGCCACGCAGCCTGCCGCGCGATTTCGCCTCGGCCTTGCGTGCGTCGATGCCGGCGTGCTCGGCCAGCGACAGCGCCTCGTCCAATACCGCCGCGTAGTTGCCGCTGTCGTACTGCAGCGCCACCGGCGTCTGATAGGGAAAGGCATCGGGTGCGACGAAATTGCGCCGCCGCAGTTCCACCGCGTCTATGCCCATCTCACGCGCCGCCAAATCCACCAGCCGTTCCACCAGGAACGTCGCCTCCGGCCGCCCCGCGCCGCGCTCGGCATCGACGGGCGCGGTGTTGGTAAACACGCCATTCACTGCGGCATGGATCGCTGGCGTCGTGTACTGGCCGGCCAGCAGCGTTGCGTGCAGATAGGTCGGAATCAGCGGCCCGAATGTGGACAGGTAGGCGCCGAGATTGGCGTCGGTTGCGACACGAAGACCTAGAAACTTGCCGTTTTCGTCCAGCGCCAACTCGGCATGCGTCGTGTGGTCACGCCCATGCGTGTCCGACAGGAACGATTCGCTGCGGTCGGCGGTCCATTTGATCGGTCGGCCGAGCTTTTTTGCCGCCCAAGTGACCGTGGCCTCCTCGGGATAGAAGGGGATCTTGGAGCCGAAACCGCCGCCGACATCGGGCGAAATCACGCGCAGCTTGTGCTCCGGAATGCCAAGCACGAAGGCGCCCAGCAGCAACCGCGTCACATGCGGGTTCTGACTGGTGGTGTGGAGCGTATAGGCACCGGTGCCGGGATCGTACTCGCCCAGGGCTGCTCGCGGCTCCATTGCGTTGGGGATCTTACGGTTGTTGACCAGGTCCAACTCGGTGACGTGGTGAGCACCGGCGAACGCGGCGTCGGTCGCCTCCTTGTCGCCAAGCTGCCACTCGAAGCACAGGTTGCCTGGTGCATTGTCGTGCAGCTGCGCTGCGCCCGCGGAGCGCGCGCTCATCATCGACGCACAGGCACCGAGCGGCGTGTAGTCGACCTCGATCAGTTCCGCCGCGTCGCGGGCCTGCGCATACGTCTCGGCGATCACCAGCGCGACCATGTCGCCGACGAACCGCACCGAGCCTTGGGCCAACGCCGGACGCGCTGGCTCGTTCACATACGCCGCGCCGGTGGGCGCGAAGCCACAGGGAATGCCGTTCACGACGTCGGCCTTCAGGTCGTCGCCTGTGAGAATTGCGACGACGCCCGGTGCGGCCTCGGCCTTGGCCGTATCGATGCCGTTAAGGTTGGCGTGGGCGTGCGGTGAGCGCAGGAAATAGGAGATCGCCTGCCCCGGCCGGTTGATGTCGTCGGTATAGCGGCCGGTGCCGGTGAGAAACCGCTGGTCCTCTTTGCGCCGTACGGAGGCGCCGATGCCGGTTTCGCTCATGGCTCAGCCCCGCAGCGCTTTGGCGCCGGCGTCGATCGCCTTGACGATGTTATGGTAGCCGGTACAGCGACAGATATTGCCCTCCAGCCACTCGCGAATCTCGCGCTCGGTCGGGTTCGCGTTTTGCTGCACCAGATCGATCGCGCTCATCACCATGCCCGGCGTGCAGAAGCCGCATTGCAAGCCATGATGTTCGCGGAAGGCTTCCTGCATCGGATGCAGCGTACCGTTCGTGGCCAGGCCTTCGATGGTCGTGACCGCGGCGCCCTCGGCCTGCACGGCCAGCATCGTGCACGACTTCACAGACCTGCCGTCGACATGCACGACACAGGCGCCGCACTGACTGGTGTCGCAGCCGACATGCGTGCCGGTCAGTCGCAGCTGCTCGCGCAGCAATTGAACGAGCAGGGTCGGCGGGTCGACCTCGGCCGACACCGCCTTGCCGTTCACCGCCAAGGAAACGGTGGGCATCATTGCCTCCTTGATGTAGCCGGTGGATCCGCCAGGACGATTGCGCCCGAGTTTCGACCGCCCGTGGCGGCGACGTCAAGGTATAGATGCGCGCGCCGCCAGAGCATTAGCCGGCAGGCCGGGCGGCGAAGTACAGTAGCACCAGAATAATCGCGACGATCATCGCCGGGATCCAAATCACCGGTTTGACGCGCCGCTCTTCGGCACCGGCCGCCGGCGGTGGCGCTTCGATGGGAGCCTCGACCGCCGGAGCCTCGACCGCCGGAGCCTCGGCCATCTCGGCCACCCCGACAATCTGGGTGAAGGCGGAAAAGAAGTCGTCGGCCATCTTGCGCGCGGTGGCGTCGATCAAACGCGAGCCGATCTGCGCCAGCTTGCCGCCGACGGTGGCGGCGACGCTGTAGCGCAACGCCGTCGCCTCGCCGTCTGGCGCCAGCGTCACTGTGGCGCCGCCTTGTGCAAATCCGGCCGCGCCACCGGTACCCTCGCCGGTGATGGTATAGCCATTCGGCGGATCAAGATCGCTCAAGGTCACGCGGCCGCCGAAGCGCGCGTTCACCGGACCGACCTTGGCCACGACCTTAGCCATGAATTCGGTGTCGGAGACCTTGACCATTTCCTGGCAGCCCGGGATGCATTGCTTCAGGATGTCGGGATCGTTGAGTGCGGCCCACACCTGCTCGCGCGTCGCGGCAACGCGATACTCACCGCTCATGTCCATGGCCTGGCTCCCGGGATCGCCTGTTTCGCGCATCGGTAATATCGGGCGGCGGCGGCCACCACAAGGCGACGCGGCGGCGGCCTTGTGACACGCTGGCGAGGCGGTATGATCCCGCCGCCCGCACACCGGCTCGCGACATCCCAATAGCGTATCGCCCCATGCAAGGTTTGCGCACGATCACGGCGAGCTTCCTGAGCGGACTTGCGACGACCGGTGCGCGCGCTGCGGACGCGGACGCACCGCATCTCGACGTCGCACTGTTGGGCCCGGTCTGGGTGCTGCCCTTCGTCGGCATGCTGCTGTCGATCGCGATCTTTCCGTTGGTCGCGCCGATGGTTTGGCACCGTCATTTTGGCAAGATCTCGGCCTTCTGGGTGCTGTTGTTCCTGCTGCCGTTCACGATCCAGTTCGGCTGGCGGCTGGCGTTATTCGAGCTGCTGCATACCGCGCTGCTCGAATACATTCCGTTCATCATCCTGTTGCTCGTGCTGTTCACTGTCGCCGGCGGCGTGCGCGTTACCGGCAGCATCGCCGGCACGCCCGCGGTCAACACCGCGATGCTGGCGCTGGGCACGGCGATGGCCAGTTGGATGGGAACGACCGGTGCCGCAATGCTGCTGATCCGGCCGCTGGTCCGCGCCAACCTGGAGCGGCGGCACCGGGTGCATGTGATCGTCTTCTTCATCTTCCTGGTCGCCAATATCGGCGGCTCGCTGACCCCGCTCGGCGATCCGCCGTTGTTCCTCGGCTTCCTGAAGGGCGTCGAATTCTTCTGGCCGACCACACACATGTTCCTGCCCATGCTGCTGGTCAGCGTGGCGCTGCTGGCTCTGTTCTTCGTCATCGACACCGTCTTGTACGGTCGCGAGCCGACGCAGAAACCGCGCGCTCGCGAGAGCCTCGGCCTGGAAGGCGGGATCAATCTCTTGCTGCTCGTGGGCGTGGTCGGCGCGGTCCTGATGAGCGGGCTCTGGCGCCCGAACCTTTCCATCGCCGTCTTTCACGTCGACGTCGAGCTACAGAACATGGCCCGCGATGTGGCGCTGTTGGGGTTGGCTGCGGCGTCCTGGCGGATCACCAGCAGCGAAAGCCGGGTCGCCAACGCCTTCAGCTGGTTTCCCATTGTCGAGGTGGCGAAGCTGTTTGCCGGTATATTCCTGACGATCATTCCGGCGATCGCCATCCTGCGCGCCGGCACCGAGGGCGCCTTGTCGCCCATCGTCAATGCGGTCACCGATGCCAACGGTCAACCGGTGGACGCCGTCTACTTCTGGGCGACCGGCATCCTGTCGAGCTTCCTCGACAACGCGCCCACCTATCTGGTCTTCTTCAACACCGCCGGCGGCGACCCTGTGACACTGATGGGGCCGTTGGCCTCGACCCTGCTCGCCATCTCGGCCGGCGCGGTGTTCATGGGCGCCAACACCTATATCGGCAACGCCCCCAACTTCATGGTGCGCGCCATCGCCGAGGAGCGCGGCATCAAGATGCCCAGTTTCTTCGGCTACATGGCCTGGTCGGGGGGGATCCTGTTGCCGGTGTTCGTCGTGGTCACGTTCGTCTTTTTCACCTAGTGGATTGATCGGAATGAAAGAGTCCGAATTGGGATTCCGTATTTTGCTGTGGTATGCGAATCTGGCGCATGCGCAGTGGAATCTCCTTCACCCTATCCGCCGGCGACCGTCAGCGATTGCGCGCGGTCGTCGCGGATCCCAAGAGCCCGCAGAAACACGTCTGGCGGGCACATATTGTCCTTCTCAGCGGCGAGGGCCTGGGCACCTCGGCGATCATGACCGAGACCGGCAAGTCCAAGACCTGCGTGTGGCGCTGGCAAGAGCGGTTCATGCACGAGGGTGTCGGCGGCCTGCTTCGCGACAAGTCCCGTCCGCCCGGCGAGGCGCCGGTCCCGCTCGATCGTGTCGCCGAGATCGTGCGCCTGACGCAGCAACCGCCGCCGTTTGAGGCGACCCACTGGACGTTGCGCGCGATGGCCAGGGCGGCCGGTATTGCCGCCTCGACGGTGCAGGCGATCTGGAAGGCTCACGGTCTCAGCCCGCACCGCTGGCGCAACTTCAAGCTGTCGACCGACCCTGCCTTCGCCGAGAAACTCACCGATATCGTCGGCCTGTATGTCGACCCGCCGGCCCATGCGGTGGTGTTGTCGATCGATGAGAAGTCACAGATCCAGGCGCTCGACCGCCGGTCTGCCGATGAAGAAGGGACGCGCCGGCACCATGACCCATGACTACAAACGGCACGGCACGACCACGCTGTTTGCGGCGCTCAACGTTCTGGACGGAACGGTGATCGGCCAGAACATGCAGCGCCACCGCCATCAGGAGTTCATCCGCTTCCTCAACCGCATCGAGCGCACGGTGCCGGCGGACAAGGCCATCCACGCGATCGTCGACAACTACGCGGCGCACAACAAGGACAAGGTCCGCGCCTGGCTCGCCCGCCATCCACGCTGGACTTTCCACTTCACACCGACCTCCTGCTCGTGGCTCAATGCCGTCGAGGGCTTCTTCGCAAAACTCACCCGGCGGCGGCTCAAGCACGGCGTCTTCCATTCCGTCGTCGATCTCCAGGCCGCAATCAACCGCTTCGTCCGCGAATACAATGCGGCCAACCCACAGCCATTCATATGGAAAGCCGACCCCGACGACATCATCGCAGCCCGAAACCGAGGGTTCCAAACGTTGGAATCAATCCACTAGGTCGCGCCGAACACGCGTTTGAGCAGGTCGGTCGTGCGCTTGACCGGCTCGTTGCGGATCGCCGCCTCCTCGATTGCCAGATAGTGGAACATTCCCTCCAGCGCCTTCGTTAGCGCCCACTCGGTCAAATCCGCCTTTATGTCCGGCACGAATGGGATGGCGCGATACTGGCCCATGACATTGTCATAGGCTTGAACGACGCCAACCTGCGCCAGACTCTCGTCGACGACAGGGCGCATGGCCTCGGCGATCGGGTCCGACGTGCGGCCCTCGAAATAGCGGGTGGCGGCGTCTTCCAGCCCCTCGTAGATGCGCTGTGCGTCGCTCCAGGTCATGGCGGTGATGGCATCCCAGAAAATTCGCCTTCGCCTGCGGCGTCGCGGCCTCGGCGGCTCGGTTGAGGCGCAGCTCCAGATCATCGAGCATGCCCGACATGCCGACGCGGCCCAGCGTCGCTTTCACGTTTGCCAGCGTGTCCGGCAGCGGTATGTGGATCGCGGGGTCGGCATTGAAGCCGTCAAAGGCGCTCAGCTGGCCGACGACCGTCTCGGTGCCGACCCGCAGCGCATCCTTCAGCCCGGCGCCCATGTCGCCGACCGTCAGCGGCGCGGCCGCGCCCGGCGCACCGGGTTGTAGGTTCTGCAGCAGATCGCGGCCCTGGCGCAGGATATCGATCTGTGCCTGGGCAGCATCCCCCGTCAGCAAACCGACGGCGAGCGCGCACGCCATCATGGCGGTTTTCGTTGTCATCTCGTCCCTCCCATGCGGAACCCCTTCCTGCCACGAAGCCGTCGGGCCCGTCCATCGTCGGCGGCAGCTTTTGCCGCATGACGGGAAGCGCTTGCCCGCACGATACGGGGCGCGTCTCGCTGATTTTAGATAAATGTCACGATTTCAATCGGTTAGGACCGACGCTGCTTTGGCACGGAGATCGTGTCTACAGCTTGCAGGAGAACCAGGTGCGCGCAGCCAATATGTTCCATCATCCTTGTCTTCACCGGATAGCAGCCCGTTGACGAAGTCCGGCGTGTCTGATTCTGTCTGAACATAGAGATTTAGACGGGCGTCGTGCGATGGCATTGAGACGACAGAGCGAGGTTCAGGGTGACCTCGTGGTGACATGGGCGGAGATGCCGCGTTCGCCTGGACACGCGTTTTCCGACCGGCTGCATGAGTTGCTGACCGAGTCTGGCTTTGACGGCTTCGTGGAGGCGACGTGCAAGCCATACTACGCACCTCGGATGGGGGCTCCTTCGCTGCCGCCGGGGCGTTATTTCCGGATGCACATGACCGGCTATTTCGAGGGCATCGGCAGCGAGCGCGGCATCGCTTGGCGCTGTTCGGATTCGCTGTCGCTTCGCGCGTTTCTGCGGTTGGCGAACCGGGACAAGGTTCCTGGTTGTCGAAGACGCGCGGCCGGCTGCCGCACGAGGTCCATGAAAAGGTTTTCGACTGGGTTCTGGCTCTCGTCGCCGCGCGCGGTCTGGTGAAGGGCGAGCGGATCGGCGTCGACGGCTCGACGATGGAAGCCAACGCCGCCCTGCGAGCCATCGTGCGGCGCGATAGCGGCGAGACCTATCGCGAGATGCTGACGCAAATGGCGAAGGAGAGTGGCGTCGAAACGCCGACGATCGACGACCTCGTCCGGCTCGATCGCCGGCGGAAGGGCAAGAAGCTTTCGAACAAGGATTGGACGAGCCCGACCGATCCTGATGCGAAGATCGCGCGGATGAAGGACGGCACCACGCATCTGGCCTACAAGCCCGAGCACGCGGTCGATCTCGACACCGGCGTCATCGTTGCGGCACCGATCTATCCAGCCGATGAAGGCGACACGACGACTTTGCCTGGGACGCTGGAGGCGGCCGCGCGCAACCTCGCCGAGGTCGGCCTGGCTCCAACACGGGCAGAGCCCTGCAGTCTCGTTGGCGACAAGGGCTATCATTCACGCGAGGGGCTGAAAGACCTCGACGGCGGCGTCTGGAAAACGCGGATCTCCGAGCCGGAGCCCGCCAACGGCTATCTGCGCTGGCATGGCGACCAGGCGGCACGTCAGGCTGTCTACGCCAACCGGGCGCGATTGAAGTCCGGCGTCGCGCGGAACGCCATGCGCAGGCGCGGTGAGATGGTCGAGCGCAGCTTCGCCCATGTCCTCGACCGTGGCGGCATGCGCCGCGCGTTGCTGCGGGCGCGCGAGAACGTCCACAAACGCTACCTGATCCATGTCGCCGGGTTCAATCTCGGCATTCTGATGCGCGCGCTGTTCGGATCAGGCACGCCGAGGGAGGCTGCGAGTGCAAAGAGCACCCTTTTGTTCGTTATTCAGTTCGATGCTGCCCTGGCGATCGCCATCGTGGCGAACATCGAAGGCAAACCAGCCATGCTCGTTATCATCATCATCGTCGCCCCCAAAACCGATTGATCAAAGCGCGACTTCATCACCGGGCTGTTATAACGCGGCGGTCGTCGACTCTCGGCTTGCCGCGCGTATCCGTCGGCAGATGCGGCACGAGCCGCGCAAACTGTTCCTCGCTCAGCCAGAACGTATCGTCCATCGCAACACTCCCGCAGTTTGGGAGCGTGAATCACATCGCGCCGCGTCGGCTCAAGCGATTTATGGGTCCGGAGCCTAGTGGATTGATTCCAACGTTTGGAACCCTCGGTTTCGGGCTGCGATGATGTCGTCGGGGTCGGCTTTCGATATGAATGGCTGTGGGTTGGCCGCATTGTATTCGCGGACGAAGCGGTTGATTGCGGCCTGGAGATCGACGACGGAATGGAAGACGCCGTGCTTGAGCCGCCGCCGGGTGAGTTTTGCGAAGAAGCCCTTGACGGCATTGAGCCACGAGCAGGAGGTCGGTGTGAAGTGGAAAGTCCAGCGCGGATGGCGGGCGAGCCAGGCGCGGACCTTGTCCTTGTTGTGCGCCGCGTAGTTGTCGACGATCGCGTGGATGGCCTTGTCCGCCGGCACCGTGCGCTCGATGCGGTTGAGGAAGCGGATGAACTCCTGATGGCGGTGGCGCTGCATGTTCTGGCCGATCACCGTTCCGTCCAGAACGTTGAGCGCCGCAAACAGCGTGGTCGTGCCGTGCCGTTTGTAGTCATGGTGCCGGCGCGTCCCTTCTTCATCGGCAGACCGGCGGTCGAGCGCCTGGATCTGTGACTTCTCATCGATCGACAACACCACCGCATGGGCCGGCGGGTCGACATACAGGCCGACGATATCGGTGAGTTTCTCGGCGAAGGCAGGGTCGGTCGACAGCTTGAAGTTGCGCCAGCGGTGTGGGCTGAGACCGTGAGCCTTCCAGATCGCCTGCACCGTCGAGGCGGCAATACCGGCCGCCCTGGCCATCGCGCGCAACGTCCAGTGGGTCGCCTCAAACGGCGGCGGTTGCTGCGTCAGGCGCACGATCTCGGCGACACGATCGAGCGGGACCAGCGCCTTGCCGGGCGGACGGGACTTGTCGCGAAGCAGGCCGCCGACACCCTCGTGCATGAACCGCTCTTGCCAGCGCCACACGCAGGTCTTGGACTTGCCGGTCTCGGTCATGATCGCCGAGGTGCCCAGACCCTCGCCGCTGAGAAGGACAATATGTGCCCGCCAGACGTGTTTCTGCGGGCTCTTGGGATCCGCGACGACCGCGCGCAATCGCTGACGGTCGCCGGCGGATAGGGTGAAGGAGATTCCACTGCGCATGCGCCAGATTCGCATAACACAGCAAAATACGGAATCCCAATTCGGACTCTTTCATTCCGATCAATCCACTAGACTATCTGGGCGAACTGAACGGGTTTTCCGCCCCGGCCACAGTCGCCGAGTTCGACGCCAAACTTGCCGAGGTTCTGGCGACCTTGGACAAGCTCACAACCTGACTTGATCGGCACGGCCGACGGCCTACGCACCGCCAAGAACAAAGCCATCGCCGACTTGGGGGCCATCGTCCACAACAACTTCGCGACCCAAGCCGACATCGACGCCGCGGTCGCGACCATCGACGATATCACCGCGGACTTTACAGCGTCGCTCACGCTGGTGCAGATCAATGTTGATATCGCGGTAAACACCGCCGACGGTTTGGAAGACACGATCTCCCGAACCGAGTTCGAGATCAGCGAAATCGAGTTCGCCGCCCGCGACGCCCAGCGCGACGCGGTGCAGGAATCGCGCGAGTATTACGGGCGTATTCTGACGTCGCTGTCTCTGGCCTTCGAGGGCGCGCTGGCGCTTTCGGCAGCGCTCTCCGAGGTGACCATACTGGCCGAGGAACGCCAAACCGGCACGATGCTGGATTTCATCGCCTAATTCGCCCCGGCCCTGCGGTCGCGCTTGTGCCCGCTGCCCGGCAGAAGTTGCCGATCGTTCGGAAATATCTTCCCCGCAACCGCGAACATATTGCCGGCACGCCACGCGCGGCTGGTCTGTAAAGGATTGATATTACGAGACTTTCTGTGGCAGAGCGAATGGCACTCGCCATGCGAGTTCTGCAGTGGGCGAGAATCGCCCGGAGGCCAGGAAGGCCTTCTGTTGCACATCAGAACGGAGCCGCAACATGGCACAGGACATCACCCTAACCGCGACATCGCGGGATATTCTGCTTTCCCTTACCGGTATCAATAGCCTCATCGCACGTACCCAAGGCCGGCTGTCGTCCGGTCTGTCGGTGGCAAGTCCGCTCGACGACGCCACCAAGTTCTTCCAGTCCAAGGTGCTTGACGACCGTGCCTTTGACTTCAACGAGAAGAAGGACGGTATCGACCAGGGTATCAGCACGGTTAGCGCCGCGCTCGAGGCGATCGACTCCATCGACACCATCGTCCGCCAGCCCAAGGGTCTGGCGATCTCTGCCAAGACGGCGACCGGCACCGAGCTGTCCGATCTCGTCTCGCAGTACGATGACCTGAACGCCCAGATCAACCTGCTGGCGGCCGACGCGTCGTATCAGGGCACCAATCTGGTCAACGGCACGGGCACGACGCTGGCCGTTTCCTTCAGTAACTTGACGACCAGCCTTTTGTCCATCGCGTCTGTCGACCTGACGAACGCTACGACCGGCCTCAGCATTACGTCGGCGGGCGGTGCGTCAGCGGCGGGCTTCAGCCTTGCGTCGAACGTCGACGCGGCCATCGCCGAGTTGGACGCCGCGGTCACCACGCTCCGTGGTAAAGCGTCGGCGCTCGGTTCGAACGTCTCCCTACTGCAGACCCGTCTCGACTTCACCGAGAAATATGCGGGTGTCCATGAGGAAGGTTCGGACAAGTTGACACTGGCCGACATCAACGAAGAAGGCGCCAACTTGGTGGCCCTGCAGACTCGTCAGCAGTTGGCCATCAGCTCACTGGCCTTCGCCGGTCAGAGCGAACAGTCGGTGCTGGCACTATTCCGGTAAACGACTGATCCTAGCGCTGAACTGGGAGCCGGGGGCGTTCGCGCCCC
Source organism: Alphaproteobacteria bacterium (assembly GCA_965248805.1). Lineage (GTDB taxonomy): Bacteria > Pseudomonadota > Alphaproteobacteria > UBA6615 > UBA6615 > CBDFKJ01. The sequence goes on along the minus strand of CBDFKJ010000008.1, from coordinate 510,404 downwards.
CGGTTCTTTTTGGCTCAATACGCAAACCGTAGGCATGGTTTAGCCATCGCCGCTTGGAGACAGGCTCTCGGGGACGGCCGGTCGCCGAGTTCGATGAGATGGAACCACCTGAGATAGCTGTCGAGGTACTTGGTAGCGATGCCGTGGAAGCCTCGCAGGAAGCCCTTGATCTGGCTGTGGCGGCTGTTGACCGTCTGGATGTGCAGGGCGCCGCGGACCCGCTCGCCGGCGGCGCCGTTGATGCTCTCGTGAGGGATGTCGAGCGCCGCCGCGACGGGCGGATAGCAGCGGTTGGCGTCGGAGACGAGCAAGGCATCGCGGGCGACGACCGGCTCCAGCGCCTCCTTCACGCTGTCTGCGTTGAGAGCGGGCAGGGTATGGCTGAGGGTCGCGCCGGCTCGGTCGGCGGCGACCAGGACCGGCACCTGCTCGCGCGAGAGGCCGCGTTTGCGGGCCTTGCCGCCGCGCCGGCGCGGCTTGCGGTCCAGCTTCCGCTCTCCCTTCCGGCTCTCAAGAACGAAGGTCTCGTCGGCCTCGACGATCCCGGCAAGCCGGTCCGGCGCTTGCCGAACCGCCTCCAGAAAGCGGTGGCGCCAGCGAAACGCCGTGCTCGGCGCAATCCCGCAGCGCTCGGCAGCCTCTCGTATCGTCTCGCCTTCGGCAAGCGACGCGCCGAAGGCCAGCCAGCGCTCCTTGTGGTGCAGGCCCGACAGCGCCGTGCCGGTGAGCGCGCCGAATGTCTTCCCACAGGCCTTGCAGCGATAAGCGACGCAGACCGCGTGCCTTGCCCCGCGACACCGCCCCGCCGCCGCCGCAATGAGGACAGCACCGCTCGTCGTCCACGCCCAGTTCGATCGCCGCCAGCGAGGCTGCGCCCTCCGACAGCTCCGACAACACCGCCGCGACCTCCTTGCGCTGCGCCGCCGTCAACTCATCAACATGCGAAAACCAGTCGCGAAACCGCTCGCGATCCATCTGCCTGATCTCCCACGCCAATCGGGGAACAGTCTACCACTACGCATACGCTTCGCGAATTGAGCCTTCTTTTTTGACGGCAGCCGATGGAGTTACGCGCCGTCGTGTTGCACGCCGGCGCGGCGGCTGAAATGATGCGCACTCGAGCCTTCAGCCAGAGTGCAATAATGGAAGTTCGCGCCGCAGTCGCCCACGAATCCGGCAAGCCCCTGTCCATCGAGACCGTGCGGCTGGACGGTCCGAAGGCGGGCGAGGTGTTGGTCGAGATCAAGGCCACCGGCGTCTGCCGCACCGACGCCTACACGCTCTCGGGCGCCGACCCCGAAGGGCTGTTTCCCGCGATCCTCGGACACGAAGGCGCAGGCGTGGTGGTCGAAATGGGCTCCGGCGTCACCAGCGTCAAGCCGGGCGACCACGTGATCCCGCTCTACACGCCCGAATGCCGGCAGTGCGACTACTGCCTCTCGGGCAAGACGAATCTCTGCCAGGCGATCCGCGAGACCCAGGGACGCGGGGTGATGCCCGACGGCACGAGCCGCTTCTCATCCGGCGGCGCGGCGATCCATCACTACATGGGCACCTCGACCTTCGCCAACTTCACCGTGCTGCCGGAGATCGCGGTGGCGAAGATCCGCGCCGACGCGCCGTTCGACAAGGTCTGCTACATCGGCTGTGGCGTGACCACCGGCCTGGGCGCGGTGATCAACACGGCCAAGGTCGAGCCCGGCGCCAATGTGGTCGTCTTCGGCCTCGGCGGCATCGGACTGAACGTCATCCAAGGCGCGCGGCTGGTCGGCGCCGACATGATCGTCGGCGTCGACACTAATCCCGCGAAGGTGGAGCTAGCGCGCAAGTTCGGCATGACGCATTTCGTCGATCCGATGAACGTCGGCGGCGAACTGGTGGCTCATCTGGTCGAGCTCACCAAGGGCGGCGCCGACTATTCGTTCGAGTGCATCGGCAATGTCGAGACCATGCGGCAGGCGCTGGAATGTTGCCACAAGGGCTGGGGCGAGAGCGTCATCATCGGCGTCGCGCCCGCCGGCCAGGAGATCGCCACACGACCGTTCCAACTGGTCACCGGCCGGGTCTGGCGCGGCACCGCCTTTGGCGGCGCGCGCGGCCGCACCGAGGTGCCGCGCATCGTCGACTGGTACATGGACGGCAAGATCAATATCGACGACCTGATCACTCACACCATGCCGCTTGGGCAGATCAATGACGCCTTCGACCTGATGCACGAAGGTAAGTCGATCCGCAGCGTCGTGACGTTCTAAGTATTACCGCGTGCGCCGGGAGACCCGACTTGACTGGCTCCAGAAAAAACTCAAATAGATGACGGTAAAGGCCGGTTCCGATCGAGGGCTTCGCGGGCGGTGCGGCCGGAACGCCAAAGACGAGCCGAACTAATCCGACAGAGAGGATCTACAATGCAGATGGGAAGCACCAAATCCCAGACCGTCCGTCATACGGCGCGGCGCGTAGCGGCCGGGGCAGCGATCATTCTAACCTGGGCATTGGGGAGTGTCGGTGCCGGGGCGGTCGAGGTCTCCAAGCAGGCCACGTTGAGCCATTCACCCGATAAGGTCTGGGCCATGATCGGTGAGTTCGGTACCATCGATCGCTGGCATCCTGCGATCGAGAAGAGCGCCGTCGACGGCGAAGGCGGCAGCGGCATCCACCGCACCCTGACGCTGGGCGACGGCGGCGTGATCCGCGAGCTCCTGCTGGACTACAGCTTCAGCGACAGGCACTACCGCTACGCCATCCTCGAGGGACCCTTACCGGTCGCAAACTATGTCTCTAACCTGGCAGTCGCGCCGGGTCCGAATAGCGGCAGTGCGATGGTCACCTGGACCTCGACTTTCGATGCCAATGGAGTGTCCGATCAGGAAGCGGCCGAGTTGATCGGCGGGATCTATCAGGCCGGCTTCGATAGCATAGAGAAGATGCTCAGTGCACAATGAGGCGAAGCCTCGTCGGCACCAACAGGAGCCGATGGATCGACAACGGGAGCCGCTCGGCCCGGAACTGCCGTAAGGCTTAGTCGTCAGGTGACCACTTGGTGCGGGGCTTGGGTCTCGCCGTCGATCAGGATGGCGTCGATGGTTGGCGCTGCGTATGTAGTGCAACGGCATGTCTCTATGCAGTCCTCGTCAGATATCAGGGCGATCCAGTCTAAGGCGATCGTGAACGACACATCGCCGACCGGAACCGCGCTGATCGACGCCGTCACCGATTGGCTGATGGACTAGGCGCTGACGGGCACGCAAGAGGTCGAGGAGATCGTCGACGGCTGCTGCGCGCGGTTGTCCGCCGCCGGCGTCCCGGTATGGCGCGGCCACGTCTCCTTTCGCACGCTGCATCCGCTCATTAGCGTCGTCAGCATCACTTGGCTGCGTGACAAAGGCATCGCAGCGGAAGGCATAAGCCGCGAACAAGCGGAGACTGGTGACTGGCACAACAGCCCGCTCAGTCGCCCCATCACCTCGCGCTTGCCGCTGTTACGCAGACGACTGATCGGCTCCGAAGCGATGCAGGACTTCCCTCTCCTCGCCGAGCTGCGCGACGAAGGCGCGACAGATTACCTGGCGTTCGCGGTTCCGTTTAATGACCAGTGGGACGACGGCATCATCGGCTCCTGGGCGACCGACCGGCCGTCGGGCTTCAGCGAGGGTGACATCCGGGCTCTCATGCGCGTGCAGCAGCGCCTCGCGGTGGCTTGCAAGGTCAAGATCAAGAACGAGATCTCGCGCAACATCGTCGATGCCTACCTCGGACCCAACGCCGGCCGGCGGGTGCTGTCGGGCCAGATCCAGCGTGGCGATAACGAGACGATCCACGCCGCCATCTGGTACAGCGACCTACGCGACTCCACGGGACTGGCGGAATCGCTGCCGCCGGACCGCTATCTGAGCCTACTCAACGACTACTTCCAGGCCACCACCGGCGCGGTGATGGCCGAAGGCGGCGAGGTGTTGTTGCTGCTTGGCGATGCGGTGCTGGCGATCTTTCCCATCGGCGAGACCGAAGCGCCGGCGGCGTGCGAGGCCGCCCTGCGTGCCGTCGCGGAAGTCGAGCGGCGGCTTGCCGCGTCGAACCGCGATCGCGACGACGGACTGGTGCTGGCATGCGGCATCGGATTGCATCTCGGCAACCTGATGTTCGGCAATATCGGCGTGCCGGAACGGCTGCAGTTCACCGTTGTCGGCCCCGCCGCAAACGCGGTGGCACGGATTCAGGACCTCGCCAAGGAACTCGCACAGCCGGTGCTGGCGAGTGCAGCTTTCGCCCGCCAATTGCCGCTCGATTGGCAATCGATGGGCCGGCACACTCTGCGCGGCATCGCCCGCGCCCATGAAGTGTTCGCGCCGCCGGTGCCCACCCAACGGGCGGCGGAGTAGCCGATCGGGACCTACGGCAGCGGGTGCCGGTGGTTGGCGGAATAGCGGCCGCTCACGTGGTGCTCGATCTGGCGCTCGATGTCGGTGAGCAGACTGGAGGCCCCCAGCCGAAGGAGCGTCGGCTCCATCCAGGCGCGGCCCAGTTCCTCCTTCATCAGGATCAAATAGGCGAGCGCATCCTTCGCCGTGGATATGCCGCCGGCGGGCTTGAAGCCCACTTGATGTCCGGTGCGCTCATGGTAGGCGCGGATCATGCGCGCCATGACCAGGCTGACCGGCAAAGTTGCGTTGGTCGCCTCCTTGCCGGTGGAGGTCTTGATGAAGTCGGCGCCGGCCATCATCGCCACCAGCGAGGCCTTGGCGACGTTGCGCAAGGTCGCCAGATCGCCGGTGCCCAGGATGGTCTTCAGATGCGCAGCACCGCACGCCGCGCGAAACGCCCGCACCTCGTCGTACAGCGCCTGCCAGTCACCGGTCAGTACATGGGCGCGGGTGATGACGATGTCGATCTCGCGTGCGCCGGCCGCCACCGAGGCCTCGACCTCGCCGATGCGGGTTTCCAACGGCGACAGGCCTGCCGGGAAGCCCGCCGAGACCGCGGCGACCGGGATGCCGCTACCCTCCAGCGCTTCGACCGCGGTCGGCAACATCCGGTGGTAGACGCACACCGCGCCCACCGTCAGGTCGGCCATCCCCAGCGCCTGCAGCAACTCGGCGCGCACCGGCCGGCGCGCCTTGGCGCACAACCGGCGAACGCGACCGGGCGTGTCGTCGCCGGACAACGTGGTCAGATCCATGCATGTGACAGCCTTGAGCAACCACGCCGCCTGCCAGTCCTTCTTCACCGTGCGCCGGGTGATCAGCGTCGCCGTCCGTCGCTCGACCGCGCTGAGATTGATGCGCACCTCGTCCAGCCAATCGAGTTGCAACGCCAAGCCCGGATTGCGCGCACGCAAGGCGTGTATGCGCGCTCCTGAGCCTTCGATCGTGCTAGCGTCGGCCATCGCTCCACTATGACTCACGCACCGCCGCCTGGCGAGCGCAGCGAGTCACGACCGGCGGCGAAACCTGCGAGGAATTCCCCGAAAAGCCGCTGCGCCGCTGCCGCCGCCGATTTCGCCTGCTCCAGCGTGTGGGCATGGGAAAGCGTCTCGGCGCTCATGCCGGCCGCCAGGTTGGTGATCATGCTCACCGCGGCGACGCGCATTCCCGCCTGACGGGCGACGATCGCTTCGGGCACGGTCGACATGCCGACCGCGTCGGCGCCGAGAGTGCGCGCGGCGCGGATCTCGGCCGGCGTTTCGAAGCTGGGGCCGGTGAACCAGATATAGACGCCCTCGCGCAGCGTCACGCCGGCGCGCGACGCGGCTTGCCGCAGCTCGGCCCGCAAGTCAGGGTCGTAGGCCTGTCCCAAATCGACGAACGGGTCGGCGGCCCCGGCGCCGGCATCGCCCGCCAGCGGGTTCATGCCGGTGAAGCTGATGTGGTCGCTGAACGCCATCAGGCTGCCCGGCCCCATGTCTTCGCGCAGCGAGCCGGCGGCGTTGGTGAGCAGCAGGATCTCGCAGCCGATTTGCTGCAGCGTGCGGACGGCGGCGTTCATCACTCCGGCGCCGCTTCCCTCGTAGGCGTGGGCGCGGCCCTGCAGGCACGCGACCGGAGCGCCGGCGAGGCGGCCGAGGTGCAGCGCACCGCCATGTCCGGCCACCGACAGTCGAGGAAACCCCGGCAGATCGGCATACTGAATGGTCGTGGCATTCTCGATCGCCGCGACGAGTCCGCCGAGGCCGGAGCCTAGCACCAGTCCGACACGCGGGGCGAAGCCGGGCGTGCGCGCGGCGATGACGGCGGCGGCCTCGCTCACGAACCGGCCAAATTGTGTGGTCCGAACGAGGCCGGCAGAAGCTCCTCGATCGTGAATGTGCGGCGCAGCCCGTCCGGGCCGCAGACGTGCACTTGCGTATCCGGCGCGGCGAACTCGCGCAGCTTCTGCCGGCAACCGCCGCATGGCGTGCACAGGAGTTCCGGATCGTCGGCATAGCCACCGGTACCGTCACTGCGCGCGCCGATCACGACCACCTCGACGACGCGCCGCTCACCGGCGGCGACCAGCGCCGACAGTGCCGACGGCTCGGCGCACCAGCCCTGTGGGTAGGCGGCGTTCTCCACATTGCAGCCTGCGAACAGTCCGCCATCGGCGCCGCACACGCAGGCCCCGACATGGAAGCTCGAATAGGGTGCATAGGCATGATCCATGGCCACGCGCGCGAGGCGAAACATGGCCTCGAACTCGGCCATCAGCGTTCCTTGACGTAGGGGATGCCGCCGGCCTTCGGCGCCACCGCCGTGCCGACAAACCCGGCGAGCAGTAAGACAACCAGGATGTACGGCATGGCCTCGATGATAAACGGCAGCGCCCGCGCCAGCTCGCGCACCAGACCGGTCGCCCCCCTCAGATCGAACTGAACACGTGCCGCGACGGCCTCCAGGAAGCCGAACAAAAGGCAGGCCAACATGGTCGGCACCGGCCGCCACTTGCCGAAGATCAGCGCCGCCAGCGCGATGAAACCCTTGCCGGCGGTCATGTCCTTGAAGAAGGCGGCGCTCTGCGCCATCGACAGGTAGGTGCCGGCGATGCCGCACAACGCACCGGTCACCAACAGCGCCCGATAGCGCATCGCGGCAACGGAAATGCCGGCGGTATCGACGGCTTCCGGACTCTCGCCGACGGCACGCAGGCGCAAACCGAACCGGGTGCGGTAGAGCACCCACCACGTCAGCGGCACCATCGCGAACGCGACGTAGACCAACAGGTTGTGTCCGGACAGCAGCTCCGAATAGACGGTGCCGAGCACCGGCACGTCGGCCAGCGCTTCCGCCCCCGGCAGGTCCAGCGGCGTGAATCGCGCCTCGCGCGGCAGTTGTGGGGTGCGCCCACCCTGACGGAAGAACGTGATGCCCAGAACCACCGTCAGGCCCGCGGCCAGGATGTTGATGGCGATGCCCGAGACAATCTGATTGCCGCGATGGGTGATGCACGCCCAGCCGTGCAGCATGGCGAATGCGGTCGACACAGCGATGCCGCCGGACAGTCCGAACCAGGCGGAGCCGGTGACCACGCCCATGGAGGCGGCGCCGAACGCGGCCGCCAGCATCTTGCCCTCCAGGCTGATATCGAACACGCCTGAGCGCTCGGCGAAAAGCCCGGCCAGGGCCGCAAGCACAAGCGGCACCGAAACGCGCAGCGTCGCGTCGAGCAGCAGGACAAAGAACGTGAACTGTTCCATCGCCGCTACTCGGCCGCGGCCGGCATGGCCGCCGGTGTGCGCCGGCGAAAAATCATGGCCAGGTAGGGCAAGAACAGAAATTCCAGTGCGCCGGCGAACAAAATCACCAGCCCTTGGATGACGACGACCATGTCGCGGCTGATCTTGGGAATCTCGAACGCCAGCTCCGCACCGCCTTGATACAGAGCGCCGAACAACAGGCTCGAAAGCACGATGCCCGCCGGGTGGCTGCGCCCCATCAATGAGACGGCGATGCCGACGAAACCATAGCCGGCGGTGAAGTTGAGCAGCAGGCGGTGATTGACGCCCATGATCTCGTTCACGCCCATCAGGCCCGCCAGCCCGCCGGATATCGCCATCGCCAGCATGATATTGCGCGCCGGCGAGATGCCGGCATAAACGGCGGCCGCGCTGTTGGCGCCGACCGTGCGCAGCGCGTAGCCCCAGCGCGTGTGCCAGATGAAGCCCCATACCAGAACGCAACTGATCAAGGCGAGAACGAACGACAGGTTCAACGGCGAGCGTGCGAAGGATACGCCCACCCAACCAAGCGCCTCATGGGCGAACGGCAGCCAGGTGTTGGGCAGGAACTCGCGGCTTTCCGGCGACATCTGCTCCGGCTTGATGAGCACATTGGTCATCAAATAGACCATCAAGGTCGCGGCGATGAAATTGAACATGATGGTGGTGATGACCACGTGGCTGCCGCGCCGGGCCTGCAGGTAGCCCGGTATCAGCGCCCAGGCGCCGCCGAGCACCATCGCCGCGATGATCGCCAGCGGCAGCACCAGAATGAACGGGAGGAAATCGAAGTACAGGCACACCAGGCCGACGCCCAACCCGCCAAGATAGCCCTGTCCCTCGGCACCGATATTGAACAGACGGCAATGGAAGGCGACCGCAAACGCCAAGCCGGTGAACAGGAAATTGGTCGTGTAATAGAGCGTGAAGCCGATCGCCTCCTGAAAACCGAAGGCGCCGTTGATCAGGATGACCAGGGCGCGCAGCGGGTTCTCGCCGATAATCACGATGACGATGCCGGAGACCACGAGCGCCGCCGCCAGATTGACGACCGGCAACAGCCCGACGTTCACCCAGCGCGGCACGTCGCGTTCGGTCGCCATCAGGCCACCTGATCGGCGGCGCGCGGATCGATGCCGGCCATCATCAGGCCCAACATCTGCTCGGTGGCGTCGGCGGGCGCCACTTCACCGACGATCGTGCCGTCGAACATCACCAGAATGCGGTCGCTCAGGCCCATGATCTGGTCCAGTTCGACCGAGATGACCAGCATCGCCTTGCCGGCATCGCGCATGGCGATCAGCCGGCGATGGATGAACTCGATGGCGCCGATATCGACGCCGCGTGTCGGTTGGCCGACGATCAGCACCTCGGGATGGCGCTCCATCTCGCGCGCGACGACGATTTTTTGCTGGTTGCCGCCGGAGAAACTGTCGCTCTGCAGCATCGGCGCCTGCGGCCGCACGTCGTAGTGCTCCATCTGGCGGGCGCAGGCGCCGATGATCGCCTTGCGGTCCAGCAGGATCGGTCCGTTGAAAGCGGGATCGTCGTGGTAGCCGAGAATGGATGATTCGTACGCGGCGAACGCCGTCACCAGCCCCACGCGCCGCCTGTCTTCCGGCAGATGCGCCAAGCCCATGCGCCTGACCGCCTTCGCGTCGTGGCCGGCCAACTCGGCGCCGCCGACCCGGATCGTGCCCGACGTGGGCGGGCGAATACCCGACAGCACCTCCATCAATTCCGACTGACCGTTGCCGGCGACGCCGGCGATGCCGACGATCTCGCCGCCGCGTACGGTGAAGCTCGCATCCTTTACCCGCACCACACCCGCCGCGTCGACCACGCGCAAATGCTCGACCGCCAGCTTCACCTCGACCGGTTGTGCCGGCTCCTTGTCGACGCGCAGCAGCACTTTGCGCCCGACCATCAACTCCGCCAGCTGCTCGCGGCTGGTATCCGCCGTCTTCAGATTGGCAACGACCTCGCCCCGTCGCATCACCGTCACGCTATCGGTGATGGCCATGATCTCGCGCAGCTTGTGCGTAATCAGAATGACCGTCGTGCCCTGCTCCTTCAGCGCGCTGAGGATACGGAACAGGTGATCGGCCTCCTGCGGCGTGAGCACGCCGGTCGGCTCGTCCAGGATCAGGATCTCGGCGCCGCGATAGAGCGCCTTGAGTATCTCGACGCGCTGCTGGAGGCCGACCGACAGATCCTCGACCACGGCGTCGACATCGACCTCCAAACTGTACTCGCGTTCCAGGCGCGCCAACTCCTGACGCGCCCGCTCGGCGCCCTCCGCCAACAGCGGCCCGCCCTCGGCGCCGAGGATGACGTTCTCCAGAACGGTAAAGTTCTCGACCAGCATGAAGTGCTGGTGGACCATGCCGATGCCGGCGGCGATGGCGCCTTGGGGCGTGCGGATATCGCGCTCCACGCCGGCGACCAGGATTTCGCCCGAATCGGCCTGGTAGAAGCCGTAGAGGATGCTCATCAGGGTCGATTTGCCGGCCCCGTTCTCGCCGATGATGCCGTGGATCGTGCCGCGCTCGACGCGCATCGAGATGTCCCGATTGGCGTGAACCGCCCCGAAACTCTTGTCGATGTGGCGTAGCTCGATCGCGGCCTCGGCCCGCTCGGGCGCGGTGGTGGGGTCCGGGTCTGGCTCCACGGTCACGACCCGCTCGACCCCGGACAACGACCGGGGCGGGTGCACCACCCGCCCCTTGGCAAGTACATGGCGTCAAGGTCCCCCGGAGACTTGGCCGCGCCTCAGTAGGTGCACTCGTTGTTGTCGGTGTAGTTGTGGACCTGAATCGCCCCGGAAATGATTTCCGCACGGATCTGCTCAATCTGAGCCTTCATTTCGTCGGAAATCAGCGCCTGGTTGTTCTCGTCGAGCGCCCAGCCGACGCCGTCCTCGCTCAAGCCCAACACCTGGATGCCTGCTTGCCAGGTGCCATCGGCGGCGGTCTTGTAGACGTTGTAGGCGGCGACATCGACGCGCTTCAGCATCGAGGTCAGGACCGAGCCGGGATGCAGGTAGTTCTGGTTTGAGTCGACGCCGATCGACAGCTTGCCGGCGTCGGCAGCCGCCTGCAGCACGCCCAACCCGGTGCCGCCGGCCGCGGCGTAGACAATGTCGGCGCCGCGATCGAATTGCGACTTGGCCAGTTCGCCGCCCTTGACCGGATCGTTCCATGCCGCCGGCGTGGTGCCGGTCATGTTCTGGAACACATCGGCCTCGGGGTTGACGTGTTTGACGCCCTGCTCATAGCCACAGGCGAAGCGCCGGATCAGACCGATGTCCATGCCGCCGACGAAGCCGACCTTGCCGGTCTCGGACTTCAACGCCGCCAGCACGCCAACCAGGAACGATCCCTCGTGCTCCTTGAAAATCAGCGACTGCACGTTCGGCAGGTCCACAACCATGTCGATGATCGAGAAGCGGGTGTCCGGGAACTCCTTGGCCACCGTCTCCAGCGCCGGCCCCTGCGCGAAGCCGACCGCGATCACCGGGTCGTAACCGCGGCGCGCGAAGTTGCGCAGCGCCTGCTCGCGCTGGGTCTCGTTCGTAACCTCGAACTCACCGTACTCGACGCCGGTCTCCTGGCGGAACTGTTCGACGCCGTTGTAGATGCCCTCGTTGAAGGACTTGTCGAATTTGCCGCCCATGTCGAAGACCACGGCCGGCTTGATGTCCTGCGCCAGCGCCGCCACCGATGCCGTCGTCAAGCCGGCAGCCACCAAGCCCATCAGACGTTTGATCATCACCACCTCCCTTATCGGTATTCGTGCTCTCAGCATTGCCCCTCGGGGCTTACCTACACTGTACCATAGCGGGAAGGGGCGTTGTTCAGTAGGGGAAATCGGCCGCTCTCGGCACCGCAGGCGCTCAGGGCGTGTCGATTGCGCCCCAGATGTCGGCGCGGGGTGCCCATCCGCGATAGCCCTGGACATTGATGCGGCACCAGCCGCCAACGCATTCATCCAGTTCGCCGACCACGGCGGTGCCGACATGAGCGACGGTGGTGGCGGCCTCGGAAGGCTCGCGGCGCAGCGTCGTTTCGGCCGCAGTGACGATCACCGTGCGCTGCCGCGACAGCATGGTGCGGTGGATCCAGCCCGACGTGCCCTCCCAGTCGCACACCCGCCGCCAGTGCTCGATTTCGGCGATGACGGCCAGCGGCATGCGCTCACGAATGAAGACCCAGGCGATGGGATACTTTACGCCCGGTCCCGAGCGCACATTGACCTCATCGGCGCGTAAGGCGGCGAAATACGTGACCTTGCTGCAATCCTGCGCCGCCGCGTCGGCGCTGAAGCCGACACCGATGAGAAACAAGGTGATGACAGCGATATGCCGGGTCGGGCGCATGAGGGCGAGTCGCTAACGGGATATCCGACAGTCGCTGCCGCCTCTACGGCATCGACTCGAGCGCGTCAAGACGCGGTTTTCGCGGCCCAATTGCGGCCTTGCCTCGCGCCGGATGATAACGGCACAGTGTCGCCCGCCGAGCCGTGAGAACGGGGGACCGGGGTCGATGACAAGCGCCAAGAAGCTGGTGGTGGTCACCCGCAAACTGCCCGACATCATCGAAACGCGCATGAAGGAGCTGTTCGACGCACGTCTGAACGACGACGACGCGCCGATGTCTGCCGCTTCGCTGGCAGAGGCCATGCGCGAGGCCGACGTGCTGGTCCCCACCGTCACCGACCGCATCGACAAGGCGCTTATCGATGCCGCCGGGGCCAACCTGAAGCTCATCGCCAATTTCGGCACCGGTGTCGACAACATCGACCTGGCGGCGGCCAGTGCCAAAGCCATAACCGTCACCAACACGCCGGGCGTGCTGACCGAGGACACGGCCGACATGACGATGGCGCTGATCCTGGCGGTGCCGCGGCGTCTGGTCGAGGGCGAGCGCGTGCTGCGCGACGGCGCCTGGCCCGGCTGGAGCCCGACCTGGATGCTGGGCCATCGCATTTGGGGCAAGCGGCTGGGCATCGTCGGCATGGGGCGGATCGGCTCGGCGGTGGCGCGGCGGGCGCGCGGGTTTGGTGTTGCGGTGCACTACCACAACCGGCATCGCGTCCATGAATCGCTGGAGACGGAGCTGGAGGCGACCTATTGGGAGTCGCTGGACCAGATGCTGCGCCGCGTCGACATCGTCTCGATCAACTGCCCGCACACGCCGGCGACCTATCACCTGCTGTCGCGGCGGCGGCTGGAGTTGCTGCAGCCGCACGCCTATGTGGTCAACACCTCACGCGGCGAGGTCATCGACGAGGCGGCACTGGTCGATCTCTTGGGCAAGCGCAAGATCGCCGGCGCCGGACTGGACGTGTTCGAGCGCGAGCCGGCCATTAATCCGCGGCTGATGAAGCTCGATAACGTGGCGCTGTTGCCGCACATGGGATCGGCTACCATCGAGGGCCGCCGCGACATGGGCGAAAAGGTAATCGTCAATATCAAGAGCTTCATCGACGACCACGCGCCGCCTGACCGGGTGGTCGAGAAAATGCTCTGACCTATTGTCCGGTTTGCGACCCGCATAGCGGGCAGTCGGGGTCGTGGGCCAGCTTGATCTTGCGAAAAGTCACCGACAGCGCGTCATAGATCAGCATCTGCCCCGCCAGGGTGTCACCAAGATCCAGGAGCTCCTTCAGTATTTCGGTCGCCTGCAGCGAGCCCATGACGCCGGCCAGCGCACCCAATATGCCGGCCTGCTCGCAGCGCGGCACCAGGTCCTCGCTCGGCGGCTCGCGGAACACGCAGCGATAGCACGGCGTCTTCGGCTCGGTGCGCTTGAAGGTGAACAACTGGCCCTCGAAGCGCAGCAACGCGGCGGCGACCAGAGGCTTGTCGGCACGGTAACAGGCGTCGTTGAGCTGATAGCGGGTGGCGAAGTTGTCGGAGCCGTCGGCCACCAGATCGTAATCGGCGATCAGCTCGGCGGCGTTGGTGGCGTCCAGACGCGTGTTGTGGGCAATGACGCGGACGTCGGGATTGAGCGCGGCGACGGAAGCGGCCGCGCTCGTCACCTTGGGCTCGCCGACGCGCTCCGTTGCGTGCACCACTTGGCGCTGCAGATTGGTCAGATCGACGACATCGTCGTCGACCACGCCAATCGCGCCAACACCGGCCGCGGCCAGATACAGGATCATCGGCGCGCCCAACCCGCCGGCGCCGATGAGCAGCACCTTGGAAGCGAGCAGGCGCTCCTGCCCGTCTTCGCCGACTTCGTCGAGGATTAGGTGGCGCGCGTAGCGCTCGAATTGGGTATCGGTCAGTTCCACGGTGGGCTCACGCCTTCCGCGACAGTTTCACCGGCGGTTCGCAACAGTCGTCGATGCCGCAATGGTGGGCGCGATGGCATAGATCATCGATCGAGATTCGGTCCAGACGGGCGACGACGTCACCCTGGATCTCCTGCCACAGCGGCCGCACCACGGCGTGGCCCAATGGCGAGCCGCAGGGATCGGTGACCGGATCGGCAGAGCGCTCTGTTTCGCGGATGGTGCGCATGATCTCGCCGACGGTGATACGCCGGCGTTCGCGGGCCAGGCGGTAGCCGCCGCGCGGGCCGCGCACGCCCGCCAGGATCCCGGCATGCACCAGTTGCTGCAGCACCTGCTCCAGATAGCGACGGGGGATGTTCTGGCGCCCAGTGATGTCCTGGCTGGAGACCGGCCGCGCATCGGCGTGATAGGCGATGTCGAGCACGGCCTCAATGGCGAACAGGGTCTTCTTCGATAGCTTGATCATGACTAGGCCGTGGTCGTTTCCGAACCGCCACGGCCGCCCACGCCCGTCGAGCCGAAACCGCCGACACCGCGTACACTCTCCGGCAGCGTCGCGACCGCGCGCCAGGCGATCTTGACCACCGGCGCCACCAGCATCTGCGCGATGCGCATGCCGCGGTGCACCGTGAAAGGGTCCTCGCCCAGATTGACCAGTATGACCCGAATCTCGCCGCGATAGTCGGCGTCGATTGTGCCGGGGCTGTTGAGCAGCGTAACACCATGCTTCCAGGCCAGGCCCGAGCGTGGCCGCACCTGGGCCTCGAATCCCTCCGGCAAGGCGATTGCAAGACCGGTCGGCACCATCGCCCGCGCACCCGGCACCAGCGTCACATCCTCGTCGACCGCCGCGACCAGATCCATGCCGGCGGCGTGCGCCGACGCGTACGCCGGCAGCGGCAGGTCCGCGCCGTGCACCAGACGCGTTACCGGAACATCAAGCGCGTTCATGATCGTCGCTCCGCCGTCAAGGCGTCGGCGATGCGGCCAGCGAGCCGTTCGGCGACATCGGCCTTGGTCATACGCGGCCAACTGTCGACGCCGCCGGCGGCGATGACATGCACCTCGTTAGTGTCGCCGCCGAAAGTTTCGGTTCCGATCGAAACATCGTTGGCGACGATCCAGTCGCAGCCTTTGGCGGCGCGCTTGGCCTGCGCCTTGACGATGGCGTCGCCGGTTTCGGCCGCAAACCCGACGACCAGTCGCGGCCGCCGGTTCCCGGCCGCCGACAGGGCGCGCAGGACATCTGGGGTCTCTTCCAATCGCAGTGCCGGCGGCGCCCCGCCGTTCTTCTTGATCTTCTGTGCGCTTACCTGCGTGGTGCGCCAGTCGGCAACGGCGGCGGCACAAACGGCGACGTCGACCGGCAGCGAGGCCTGGCAGGCTTCGTACATCTGCGCCGCCGTTTCGACGCGGACCGTATCGACACCCGGCGGATCCGGCAGCGCGGTCGGTCCGCTGACCAGCGTCGTGGCGGCGCCGTGGACTGCAAGCGCGCGGGCGATGGCATGGCCCTGCTTTCCCGAGGAGCGGTTGGCGATGTAACGCACGCCGTCGATCGGCTCGTGGGTCGGACCGCTGGTGACCAGTGCGCGCAGCCCCGCGAGCACCCGGCCGTCGTTGCCGGTGAAGAGCTCGGTAATGGCGTCGACGATTTCGGCCGGCTCGGCCATACGTCCGAGGCCATGTTCGCCACACGCCATCGCGCCCTCGCCGGGTCCGACCAGGAGCGCCCCGCGCGCCTGCAGCGTCGCCAGATTGGCTTGGGTCGCCGGGTGGTGCCACATGCGCACGTTCATCGCCGCCGCCAGCAGCAGCGGCCGGTCGCTCGCCAACAGAACCGTGGCCGCCAAATCGTCGGCCAAACCCGACGCCATGCGCGCCAGCAGATCGGCTGAAGCGGGCGCAACCACCACCGCGTCGGCGTCACAAGCCAGGCGGATGTGGCCCATCTCCGCCTCGTCGGTGAGCGAAAACAATTCGGTGTAGACCTTGTCCTCGCATAGCGCGGCGACCGACAGCGGCGTGACGAACTGAGCGCCACCGGCAGTCAAAATCGCACGCACCCGCGCGCCGCGTTCGCGCAGACGGCGGATCAGGTCAAGGCTCTTATAGGCGGCAATGCCACCGGAGATGATCAGGAGGATTTGGCGTCCGCTCACGTCGTGCATGCCCATCAAATTGCTGCAGTCCGAAACTACGCGACAAAGCTGTAAATAAGGTAAGGAGTGGGCGCGAGCCGCGCAAGGAGGGCCCGACGATTACAGCCGCCACGCCGAATGCAACGCAACGATGCCGCCGGCCAAATTGCGCACGCGTACGCGCTGTAGGCCCGCCTGCGCGACCAGGCTCGCCAGGTGGTCCTGCTCTGGAAACCGACGAATACTGTCGATCAAGTATTGATAGGCAGCGCGGTCGCCGGCGACGACGGCGCCCATTCGCGGAATGAGCACATCGGAATAGGTGTCGTAGGCTTGGCGCAACAGGGGCAGCACCACCCGGCTGAACTCCAGGCACAGGAATCTGCCACCGGGCCTGAGCACCCTTCGGGCTTGCGCCAGGGCCGCTTCGATATCGGCGACATTGCGTAGTCCGAAGGCAATCGTGTAGCCGTCGAATGTGCGATCACCAAACGGCAGGGACGTGGCGTCGCCTTGCACCCAAACGATCGCATTCTGGCGAGCGTGGCGGCGGCGCCCGGCAGTGATCATCGCCGCGTTGATATCGCACAACGTCACATCGGCACCGGTACGCGCGATGCGCGCCGCGACGTCGCCCGTGCCGCCGGCGACATCGACATAGCGGCCGCCGGGCCGCGCTGCGAGCGCATCGACCAGCACCGACTTCCACGCCCGGTGCGCACCAAACGACATCACGTCGTTCATCACGTCGTAGCGCCGTGCGACCGAAGCGAACACCCGGCGCACGAATTGCGCGTCGGCAGTGCCAACGCCGCCGGTGCCGGGCTCCTGCGTCTGTCGCCTTGCTACCATGGCGCCAGATTACGATAAGTCCCGCCGGCGGGAAACGAACCTCGCGCCACTACTGCGCGTCATCAGAATTTGCTACGCTCGCGCCATGCCCGAATTGCCGGAAGTCGAAACCGTACGCCGCGGTCTGTTGCCGGCGTTGTTGGATCAGCAACTGGCCGAGGTTCTGGTGCGGCGCAGTATGTTGCGGTTTCCGTTGCCGAGTGGGTTCGCAACGCAGCTGCAGGGCCGCCGCGTGACCGGCATTCGGCGGCGCGGCAAGTACCTGCTGATCGACCTGGACAACGCTCTGATCTGGCTCGCCCATCTTGGCATGAGCGGTCGGATGCAGATCTATCCGGACCGGCGGCCGCCGCTGCACGCGCACGACCATGTAGTAGTGACGACGTGCTCAGGAACGCAACTCCGCTTCAACGACGCGCGACGGTTCGGGTCAATGGATCTGGTCGAGCCGGAGGCGTTGGACGGGCACCGACTACTGCGCCAACTGGGGCCGGAGCCGCTCGGCGAGGACTTCAGCGCTACCGAACTGGCGCGGCGACTGGCGGGAAAGCGCACCTCCATCAAGGCCGCCTTGATGGACCAGCGGGTCGTCGCCGGTCTCGGCAATATATACGCCTGCGAGGCGTTATATTGGGCGGATATTTCGCCGCGCCGCGGTGCCGGCACTGTCGCCGGGAAGCGCGCGGCGAGGCTTTTTCGCGCGGTGCGCGGCGTCCTCGACGACGCCATCGCCGCGGGCGGCTCGTCACTGCGCGACTATCGTCACACCAATGGCGAACTCGGTTACTTTCAAGCCCGGTTCGCCGTCTACGATCGCGCCGGCCAGGCGTGCCCGCGCTGCCCCGCCGACGGGTGCCAGATACACCGCATCGTTCAGGCTGGCCGTTCGACATTCTATTGTGCACGACATCAACGATGAGGTATGAGCGCACGCATGAAGCGCGCACATCGTCTGTCCTTCTACGTGGCGGCAATTCTGCTGGGTTTGGCGTCAACAGGCCCCGGCACATCGGCGATTGCCGCCGAGCCCGGCTATTTCAGCCAAATCGATGACTTGCCGCTTATGCGAGGCCTGAACGAAGTCGCTGGCGCCGGCATGGCGTTCGACAAGCCTGGAGGGCGCATCGTCGAGGCCTTCGCCGAAGGCGCCGTGTCGGTCTCCGCCGTCGAGGCGTTCTACGACAAGGCGCTTCCCGAACTTGGTTGGATCCGGGCAACGGCGGAGCCCGAGAAGGGGACTTGGCATCGCGACAACGAGCGCCTGGAACTCAACGTCGTCGGCGATCGCGATGTGCTGCGCGTGCGTGTCATGGTGACGCCCGAGTGAGCGCGCCGCGCCATTGCCGCATGCATCAGTGCAGCGCACGGCGCCGCGCGCGTACGGCGCAAGCCGGCGCAATCAGGAGGCGGCCCAGTGAGTTATGAAAACGTCGCCGTCGAGACTCACGGCCGAGTTGGTCTGGTACGCATGGACCGACCGAGCGCGATGAACGCACTCAGCTCTTCGCTCATCGCCGAAATCTGTGACGCGGTCGACACGTTCGAACAGGATGACGAAATTGGTTGTATCGTCATCACCGGAACCGACCGCGCCTTCGCCGCCGGCGCGGACATCAAGGAAATGCTGTCGAAGGAGTTTCTCGATGCGTACTTCGAAGATTTCGGCGGCCGTAACTGGCAAAGATTGGTCGACTGTCGAAAGCCCATAATCGCCGCCGTGGCCGGATACGCGCTCGGTGGCGGCTGCGAGTTGGCTTTGATGTGCGACATCGTCATCGCCGGCGAAGATGCGAAGTTCGGCCTGCCTGAAATTACGCTTGGCATGATGCCGGGCATGGGCGGCACGCAGCGGCTGCCGCGCTCCGTCGGCAAGGCCAAGGCGGTGGAGATGTGCCTGACCGGGCGGATGTTGGACGCCGCCGAGGCGGAACGCGCCGGACTGGTCGGCCGCGTTGTGCCGTCGTCGGACGTGGTCGACGAGGCTTAGAGCCGTTCCGGGAAGTAGAGATTCACGAGCAAGGGCTTGGCCGGGTCAAGCGTCGCAGCATGATGCGGATCATGGGGAGGTGGATGAAAGCGACGACAGAACGGACGTGGCGCTCGAAGTCGCGCGCCAGCCGGCGGCAACGGACGATCCAGGCGAAGGTGCGCTCGACGATCCAGCGCTTCGGCAGCACCTCGAAGCGCGGCACGCTGTTGCGCTTGACGATCTCCAGCCGCCAGGCGCCGGTCTTCGCCACCACGGCAGCCATCTTTGGTCCCTGGTAGCCGCCGTCGGCGTAGATCACCTCGATGAACGGAAACAGCCGGCGTGTCCGGCGCAGCAGTGTGGCCGCGCCATCGCGGTCCTGCACGTTGCCGGGATGCACGACGAGGCCCAGCATCAGGCCGAGCGTATCGACCAGGATGTGCCGCTTGCGGCCGGTGAGCTTCTTGCCCGCGTCGAAGCCCTGCGGATCGATCGACGCCCCCCTTTTTGCGCCGCTTTGGCGCTCTGGCTGTCGATGATGGCCGCGCTCGGACTGGCTTCGCGGCCCGCGCGCTCGCGCACCGCCACGTAGAGCTCATGATGGATGCGAGCCAGGGTGCCGTCCCATTCCCACAGGTCGAAGTAGTCGTACACCGTGCTCTTCGGCGGCAGGTCCTTGGGCAGCGCGGTCCACTGGCAGCCGGTCGACAGCACGTAGAAGATGCCGTTCAGGACTTCGCGGACATCGACCGTCCGCTTACGCCCACCGTGCTTCGCCGGTGGGATCAGCGGCTCGATCAGCGCCCATTCGGCGTCGGTCAGATCACTCGGATAGCGAAGCCGGCCACGGTCGGCGGCCGCGCGGTGTTCAGGCTTCCACATCGGGCACCCCAAAGCAGTTGGACAGGTGACAGACAATAAAACACAACCGATTCCGACGACTCAAAAACTTTCCGGAACCGCTCTAAGAAGATGGCCGAGGCGATCGCCAAGATGTCCCGGCCCGCCGTGTTTTTCGTGAAGGAGGCGATAAACCGCGCATTCGAAACCACGCTTCAGGAGGGCGCGTTGTTCAAACCGTGCCTATCCGCTTGACGCATACACACACTAGGGATAGGTTGTGTGCGTACAACGGATAGTGGGTCATGGACGTTCTCGACCGCACCGACCTGCCCTTCCCGCAATCCCTCCCCGAGTTTCAGCGACTTTTCTCCGACGATGCGGCGTGCGCCGCCTACCTGGAAAGGGCTCGCTGGGGTGACGGGTTCGCCTGCCCGCGCTGCGGCGTCGTGGGTGAACCTTTCCGCATCGCCACGCGGCTTGGCGTCCTGACCTGTCGCGCTTGCCGCCGCCAGACGGGATTGACCGTCGGCACGGTCATGGAGCGCAGCCACACGCCTTTGAGCACGTGGTTTTGGGCCGCCTATCTGGTCGCCAGCCAGACGCCGGGCATGTCGGCGGTGCAGTTTCAGCGGCAGCTTGGGCTGACGCGGTACGAAACCGCCTTCGGCATCCTGCATAAGCTCCGCGCGGGTATGGTGCGGCCCGATCAGGATCGGATCGGTGCCAGGGCAGGAGAGCATGTCGAGGTGGACGAAACCTATGTTGGAGGCCGGATGCGTGGTGAAGGCCGAGGCGTTCACCACAAGACGCTGGTGGCTGCTGCCGTCGAAGTCAGCCACAGGGAGCCCGGCACCGCGCAGGACAAGCGGAAGGATGGCCGCTACGCCGGGCGCGTGCGGCTGTCCGTCGCTGCCGACCGCAGCGCCGATTCGCTATGTGGCTTCGTCGAGAACGCCGTTATGCCGGGGTCGCTGATCGTCACCGACGATTGGAGTGGCTATGGCAGCTTGCGGACACGCGGCTATGATCACCACGCCATTGCCGAATGCGGCGACCCCGAGGTGGCCGAAGAGTTCATGCCGATCATCCACCTCGTCTTCAGCAACCTGAAGAATTGGCTCAGTGGCATCCACCATGGCGTGAGCGCAAAGCATCTACAAGCCTACCTCAATGAGTTCACGTTCCGCTTCAACAGGCGGTTTTACCCGTTCAACGCCTTCCGCTCATTGCTCGGAATCGCAGGAGAGGCCGAGGCTCCAACCTACGCCGAGCTATATTCCGGCGAGTGGAAGCATCCTACATGTAGTGGGTGTACAAATTAACCGGATAGGCACGGTTCGAACGTCGGGCGTTCCAGTCCCTTTTCGCAACCGAGGATCGGCGGGAGGGCATGGCGGCGTTCAACGAAAAACGGGAGCCGCGGTTCAACAATCGCTGAGCCCCTGGTGCCAGCGGGCCGGGCTTGCCTTGACCTGCTCTCGGGCGCTGGCTATAAGCGCGCCCTGCCTGAGAGATCGGAGACTATATAAAAATGGCTCACCACCAATCCGCGAAGAAGCGAATCCGCCGCAATGCGCGGCGCACAGTGATCAACAAATCACGCCTGAACCGCGTGCGCACATTTATCAAACAAGTTGAGGCTGCCATCGCCGGCGGCGACGGCACGACGGCCCGCGATGCGTTTCAGCGGGCGCAGCCGGAACTCCAGCGCGGCGTCCGCGCTGGCATTTTGCATGCGCGCACGGCGGCGCGCAGATTGTCGCGACTGAACCGGCACATCAAGGCACTGAGCTAAGTCGCGATTCTATTTTAGTTTTACTCCACTACTGCAAGTGTGTCGCAAAATCCATTGCTGATAAGAATTGTTTGTTCGCTAAACAGACCAGTTGCGTCGGTCATTATTCGCTTGTATTGTCGTTTTTGTCGGGGCGGACCGGAGAAACAATGTTTCTTCAATAAGTAACGTCACGGCACATCGCAAATGGAAATGCGGGAAGGCGTCGGCGAAAACTGTCAAGTAAAGGCAATATTCGCCGCCGGTGCTCAATATCCGCAATGACCAGGACGCACGATTGTTTCGAATGAGGACCACTAGCAACTTGGCGAAACGCAGATAGAGTCTGCCGCTCGTCACGTCGTTCGGTTAATTCGCAACAAATTACCTAGCCAAGTAGGCCGCGCATTTCAGCACGCAATGCGGGCAACGGATTTCGCTTGGCTCGCGGCGACCGACGGCAGGGGAGGCGTCATCGAAAAAGGATATCTCATTCCAATCTCGCCGAAGCCGTTGCGCACAGTGCGAGCGGCTGACGGCCATCACAACATAGCCGACGCGGGAGGTGCGTACGGATGCACGAACAACAAATTCCGAAAGGGCAAGCAACTGCAATGTGGGGCCACGGGGATACGGATATCGCGCGCGACTGGGTGCGCGTTCGCGGAGCACTCCGCCGCGAACTGGGCGAAAGCATTTACGACAACTGGATCAATCGACTAACTCTGTCGGAAATCATCGGTCGCTGCGTCAGAATCGCCGCACCGACCCGCTTCATTCGCGACTTTGTCGAGCAGAGTTTCGGTCAGTCTCTTTCCGAGTGCTGGCGCCAGGAAAGCACCGTCGTGGACGATGTGGAGATCATCGTCGAACCGCGGCGGCCGGCTGAGGTTCCAGCAGGATCAAAGTCACCGGTTTCCGTCGTTCCGGCCATGCGCCGCGCGAGCGCAAATGGGCAAGACCGACGCGACACGCTAGGAGCGGCCTTCAATCGACGCTTCACATTCGAGAGTTTCGTGGTCGGTACATCAAACGAGCTGGCGCACGCGGCGGCCCGGCGTGCCGCCGATTCCGAAAGCGTTACGTTCAATCCATTGTTTCTGTACGGGCCGGTGGGGTTGGGCAAGACACACCTGATGCACGCGATCGCTTGGCAGATCCGCAAGCGTTTCCCGCAACGCCACGTGATGCTGATCACCGCCGAGCGGTTCATGTCCGAATTCGTCAGTGCGACCAAAGCCAACAACGCCATTGCGTTTAAGGACCGGCTGCGCTCCGTCGACGTGCTCATGATCGACGACGTGCACTTCATCGATGGCAAGCAGGGCACGCAGGCTGAATTTATTCATACCTTCAACGAGTTGGTGGAGCAAAATCGGCAGGTCATCGTATCCGCCGACAAGTCACCGGTAGGCCTGTCCGGCATCGCCGATCAGCTGCGGTCGCGGCTGTCCTGGGGGTTGGTGGTCGATATCAGCCCCACCGACTATGCGTTGCGTTTGGCGATCCTGCAGATGAAGGCGAAGCAGGTCGAGCAGCCCATCCCTGAGAAGGTGCTGGAGTTTCTCGCGCACAAGATCACCTCGAACGTGCGCGAGCTGGAGGGGTCACTGACGCGCATCGCCATGCAGAGCAGCCTCCACAATCGCCCGATTACTGTCGATGCGGCGCAGGAAATGCTGCAAGACTTGCTTCCGGTCCAAGACCGCCGCGTAACGATCGAGGCGATCCAGACCTGTGTCGCCAAGCACTACGGAATCCGCGTCGAGGATATGCATTCGCCGCGGCGCGCCATCGAGGTGGCACGTCCGCGCCAGATCGCCATGTTTCTGTCCAAGCAACTGACCACCAGGTCATTGCCGCAGATTGGCCGCCAGTTTGGCGGCCGTGACCACACGACGGTCATGCACGCGGTGAAGCGGGTTAAGGAATTGCGTGCCGCGGACAGGGAATTGGACGAAAACGTCGAGTTGCTGCGCCGCTTACTGGGCAGCTGAGGCACCCTTCGCCGCGGCGCGTCAGGACGCGCGCCGCGGTCATGACATCCAGCTTCCTTCATAGCTCCGATACCGTTTCGCGCAGCGCCATCCCGAGCGCCGCGTCCAGCGTCAGTTTGTGCGCCAGCGCCGGCCCATAGACGCGCCGCCGCGGCCGGGCGCATCTGCAGCGAACGCTTTGGCATCACGCAATATTTGGTATAGTTTTACGGCTGCGCGCGGCGAGTCTCGCGGGGGATTCCGACAGCGACGCGGGGCGGCCAACGTCGGGCCCTCGACCCGGTTGTCAGACTGCCCTGCGTGTCACCGATCGCGGCGCCGGGCCCTTGAAGAATGGGCACGTCGGATCGAACATAAGTGAGCCGGATATGGAACTGACGCTCGAACGGGAGAACCTGCTAAGAGCCCTCGCCCACGTGCATAGCGTCGTGGAGCGCCGCAATACGATCCCTATTCTCGCCAATGTCCTGCTGCGCGCCGAGAACGGCGAGCTGGCGCTCACCGCGACCGACATGGATCTGGAAATCGACGAGACCATCGCAGCCGACGTGACCGGGGCCGGCGGCACAACCGTCTCGGCCCACACACTGCATGACATCGTCCGCAAACTGCCCGACGGCGCCGAGGTCCGGCTGCAGGCGTCAGCCGACGGCAAGCTGGCCATTCGCGCCGGGCGCTCCAACTTTTCGCTGGCCTGCCTGCCAGCGGAGGACTTCCCGCTGATGTCGGGCGGCGATCTGCCACACCGTTCACGCTGGACGCGGCGACGTTGCGCGGCGTCATCGATCGCACCCGCTTCGCGATCTCCACCGAGGAGACGCGGTACTATCTCAACGGCATTTATTTTCATGTCGCCAGTTTGGACAACGCCGGCAGCGTCTTGCGCGCGGTGGCCACCGACGGACATCGCCTGGCGCGCGTGGAATTGCCGGTGCCGGAGGGGGCGGCCGAGTTGCCCGGTGTCATCGTCCCGCGCAAGGCGATCGGCGAAATGCGCAAACTGGTTGAAGATTCCTCCGACGCGGTTGTGGTGGAACTGTCCGACACCAGAGTTCGCGTCGGATTCGACAAAGTTGTGCTGACCTCGAAGCTGATCGACGGCACTTTTCCCAACTACGAAACCGTGATTCCGATCGGCAACGACAAGATCATGGAGGTCGACCGCCGCGCCTTCCATGCAGCGGTGGATCGGGTATCGACAATCTCAGCCGAAAAGAGCCGCGCCGTGAAGATGGCACTGGTACCCGGGGTGGCGACCCTAAGCGCCACCAGCCCCGAACATGGCAGCGCCAGCGAGGAGCTGGAGGTCGACTATCAAGGCGACGCATTGGAGGTGGGCTTCAATGCGCGTTACCTGCTCGATATCACCCAGCAGATCAACGACGACCTGGCCAGGTTAGCCCTCGCCGACGCTACATCGCCGGCGATCGTGCGCGCCGCGGCGGACGATGACGCGCTCTATGTGTTGATGCCGATGCGAGTGTGAGCGCTCCCTTGCTTGCAATAGATCCGGGCGTACGGCCGGAGATGGCGTCGGCGGCGGTCGGACGGGGCAGCGCGGTGACGCGCCTCGATCTTCGGGACTTTCGCAATTACGTACGTCTGCGTCTGGCGCTCGATGGGCGGTCGGTCGTGCTGACGGGCCTGAACGGCGCCGGCAAGACGAACCTATTGGAGGCGTTGTCGCTGCTGGCCCCCGGGCGCGGGCTCAGGCGCGCCCGCATCGCCGAACTTGCGCGACGCGATGGCGCGGACGCGTCGCCGTGCGCCTGGGCCGTGGCCGCGCGGCTAACGGGCCCCGCCGGCGAGGTCGCCGTAGGCATCGGCCGCATGGTGAGCGATGGCGAAGGTGATCGCCGCGAGCTGCGGATCGACGGCGCGCCGGCGCGCGGCCAGGCCGCGCTGGCCGACGCCTGCAGCGTGGTCTGGTTGACGCCGGAAATGGATAGGCTGTTCGCCGACGGCAGCAGCGTTCGCCGGCGGTTTCTCGATCGGCTCGTGTTCGGCACCGATCCGACCCATGCAACACGGGTCACGTCCTATGAGCACCCGGTGCGCGAGCGCGCCCGCGCGTTGCGGAACGGCGTCACCGACGACGACTGGCTGTGCGCGTTGGAGGACACCATCTCGGCCAAGGGGATCGAGATCGCGCTGGCACGGCAACGGACGATCGACCGGTTGAACCACGCTGACGCGGCCCCGGTCGCGTCGTTCCCGCACTTGCGCCTGACCATGACCGGCGCGCTGGACCATTGGCTGGCGGAGGCCTCGCCGGAGGGCGCGGGGACACGCCTGCGCGCCGCTCTGAGAGCCAGCCGGGCGCGCGACCGCGAGGCCGGCGGCGCCCAGCACGGCGCCCATCGCAGCGATTTTCGCGCTCGCAATCTCGACACGGCCATGGCGGCCGATCAGTGCTCCACCGGTGAGCAGAAAGCCATGCTGGTGGGCCTCATACTGGCGCACGCACGATTGCTCGGCGAACAGGCCGGCGCGACGCCCATCGTCTTGTTGGACGAGGTCGCCGCGCATCTGGATGAGCGCCGACGCACAGCTCTGTACACCGCGCTCGGCGACTTCGGCGCCCAGGCGTGGATGACCGGCACCGACCGCGCGTTGTTCGCCGGGATGAGCGGGCGCGCGCAGTTCTTCGATGTGGCGGACGGCGCCGTCACGGCGGCGGAGATCGACTGATGGCAGGAACGATCCCTCATGGTTGAGCACGCGAGCGCGCAAGATACCGCAGCCGAGGCCTATGGCGCCGAGGCGATCAAGGTGCTGCGCGGCTTGGACGCGGTGCGCCGACGGCCCGGCATGTATATCGGCGACACCGATGACGGATCCGGCCTGCACCATATGGTATACGAAGTCGTCGACAACGCCATCGACGAGGCCCTCGCCGGTCACTGCGATACGGTCGAGGTCACGCTCAACGGCGACGGCTCCGTCACCGTAGTCGACAACGGCCGCGGCATCCCGACCGAAATCCACGAAGAGGAAGGCGTGTCGGCGGCGCAGGTCATCATGACGCACCTGCACGCCGGCGGGAAGTTCGACCAAAATTCCTACAAGGTTGCGGGCGGCCTGCACGGTGTTGGCGTGTCCGTGGTCAACGCGCTGTCGACCTGGCTTCAGCTGCGCACATGGCGCAGCGGCAACGAGTATGCGATGCGCTTCGAGGACGGCGAGCCGACCGGCGCACTGACCTCGGTCGGCAGCGCACCGATGATCGCGGGCAAGCCACTCAGCGGCACAGAGGTCACGTTCCTGCCGTCGCCGAAGACGTTCTCGATGACCGAGTTCGAGTTCGCCCAACTGGAACACCGCCTGCGCGAACTGGCGTTCCTCAATTCGGGTGTAACGCTGCGACTGAGCGACGCCCGCGGGGTCGAACCCAATCAAGTCGAAATGCACTACGAAGGGGGGCTCGAGGCATTCGTCGTGTTCCTCGACCGCAACCGTCAGGCACTGCACGGCAACATCGTCACCATGACCGGCGAGCGCGACGGCGTGACCGTCGAGGTCGCGCTACAGTGGACCAACAGCTATCACGAGACCATGCTGTGCTTTACCAACAATATTCCGCAGCGCGACGGCGGCACGCATCTGGCGGGTTTCCGCGCCGCATTGACGCGCACCACCAACAGCTATCTGAGCACATCCGGCCTCGCCAAGAAGGCGCGTGTGGCGCTGACCGGCGACGACGCCCGCGAAGGTCTTACCTGCGTGCTATCGGTGAAGGTGCCCGATCCGAAGTTCTCGTCCCAGACCAAGGACAAGCTGGTGTCATCGGAAATTCGCCCGATCGTCGATTCGGTTGTGGCCGACCGGCTGGGCCAATGGTTCGAGGAGCATCCGGGCGACGCCCGACGCGTGGTCGACAAGATCATCGAAGCGGCGGTGGCACGTGAGGCGGCGCGCAAGGCTCGCGAACTGACGCGGCGCAAAGGCGCCCTCGACATGGCCTCGCTACCCGGCAAGCTCGCCGATTGTCAGGAGCGCGATCCGGCGCGGGCGGAAATTTTCCTGGTCGAGGGCGATTCTGCGGGCGGCTCGGCCAAACAGGGCCGCGACCGGGCGACTCAGGCCATCCTGCCGTTGCGCGGCAAGATCCTGAACGTCGAGCGCGCGCGCTTCGACAAGATGCTGTCGTCGGCGGAAATCGGCACACTCATCGCCGCGTTGGGCACCGGCATCGGGCGCGAGGACTTCAATCCTGACAGGCTGCGCTACCACAAGGTCATCATCATGACCGACGCCGACGTCGACGGCGCCCATATCCGCACCCTGCTGCTAACGTTCTTCTATCGCCAGATGGCCGAGCTGATCGAGCGCGGACATCTGTATATCGCGCAGCCGCCGCTGTACCGCGTGGCCAGGTCGGGCAAGGGGGTCTATCTGAAGGACGAGCGCGCGTTCGAGGAATATCTCGTGCAGGATGGCAGCAAAGACGCAGTCTTCCACCTGCATGATGGTGCGCAGTTGGCCGGCGCAGATCTGGTCGCATTGCTCAATCTGTGCCGCCGCATGCGGCAATTGACAGCGCCGCTTGTCCAGCATCTGGCAAACCCGGCGGTGGTCGAGCAGGCCGCGATCCACGGCGCGCTAGATGCGACGTTGCTGGGCGAGCCGGGCAGGGCGGCAGAGACCGCGACCCATGTGGCCGGCCGCCTCGATGCATTGGCGCCGGCCCAGGAGCGCGGTTGGCGCGGCGAGGCGACAGAGGCCGCCGGATTGCTGTTCACACGCACGCTGCGCGGCGTCACGGAGCGACACGCAATCGACCAGCGAATGATCGCCAGTGCTGAGGCGCGCCAGCTCAACGCAGTGACCTCCGAGTTGCAAGCCGCTTTCGCCGGCCAAGGCAAACTCGTCGTCAAGGAGCAGGAAATCCCGATAGCCGGCCCATCGGTGCTGCTCGACACCATCTTTCAGATCGCGCGCAAGGGTCTGACCATTCAGCGCTACAAGGGCTTGGGTGAAATGAACCCCGAGCAGCTTTGGGAAACGACTCTGGATCCGAACGTGCGCTCGCTGCTGCAGGTGCGGGTCGAGCACGCCGATCAGGCCGGTGAAGTCTTCGAGACGCTGATGGGCGACGTGGTCGAGCCGCGACGCATTTTCATTCAGTCCAATGCCCTGAAGGTCGCCAACCTGGACGTGTAGGCGCGCTCACACTAACGAGCGCCGGCGGGACGGAGACTGCGGCTGACCAAGACGCGCACCAAACATCCCACACAGCGCAAGACGCCGACGAAGCGGCGTCCGAAGCCGAAGGCGCCGCCACCGCGACGACGGCGCACGGCGCCGGCCCCGAAGCGGACGCGTGCCAAGCGCAAACAGACGCCGTCCCTACGCCGCAGCCTCGTCGTCGCCGTCAAGTGGAGCGCAACGTTCCTCATCTGGACGGTGTTGATCGGCGGCGTGGCGGTGGCGGCGCTCACCTGGGACCTTCCCGATATCACGCGCCTGGGCGCAACCTCGCGCCAACCCAGCCTGCGCGTGCTCGCCGCTGACGGCACGCGCATCGCCAGCTATGGCGAGGTCTATGGCGCGGCTCTTTCGTTGCATGAACTGCCGCCGCACGTGCTGCAGGCCGTACTCGCCATCGAGGACCGCCGCTTCTACGACCATGTCGGGATCGACCTGATCGCGCTGGCGCGCGCCAGCCTCGTCAACCTGCGCGCCGGCGGCGTGCGCCAAGGCGGCAGCACGCTAACCTAGCAGATCGCCAAGAACCTGTTTCTCTCTGCCGACCGCACGGTCAAACGCAAGGTCCAGGAAGCGATCCTGGCGCTGATGCTGGAGTCGCGGTTCACCAAGGACGAATTGCTGACGATATATCTCAATCGGGTCTACATGGGCGCCGGCACCTTCGGCGTCGACGCGGCGGCGCATCGCTACTTCGATAAGTCGGCACGGCAACTCTCTCTGCATGAGGCGGCCGTGCTGGCAGGGCTGGTCCAGGCGCCGTCGCGCCTCAATCCGGCGCATGACACCACCGCCGCAAACGACCGCGCGCGTGTGGTCCTCGGCGCCATGGTCGACGCCGGCTACATTTCGGCCGCGACGGCGGTGGCGGCGCGGGCCGGCGCCGTTCGGCGCGGCGGTGTGAGTGCAACCATTCCCAACCAGCGCTACTTCGCCGATTGGGTACGGACGCGGGTCGCGGGCTATGTCGGGCACGCAGACGCCGACCTGCAGGTGGAGACCACCCTCGACCCTCGCCTTCAGTCGGCGGCGGAGGCGGCCATCGCCGAGGTCTTGGACGATACCGAAGCCGGCCAGGTGGCGCTTGTTGCGATGCGTCACGACGGCGCGGTGGTGGCCATGGTCGGCGGCCGCGACTATCGCACCAGCCAGTTCAATCGGGCGACCCAGTCGATGCGGCAGCCGGGCTCGGCTTTCAAGCCCATCGTCTTCCTGGCGGCCCTCGAGGCCGGATATGACGCCGACTCACGAATCGTTGACACGCCGGTTGCGGTCGGCGGCTGGCAACCGGCCAACGACGGCGATCGCTACTATGGCGAGGTCACTCTGCGCGAGGCGCTGGCGCGCTCGCTGAACTCGGTCGCTGTCCGGCTGACGGAGCAGGTGGGCCGGCGTGACGTCATCGCGCTGGCGCGGCGGCTAGGCATCAGCGCCGAGCTAGAACCGCATCCAAGCCTCGCGTTGGGCGCAGCTGAGGTGTCATTGCTGGAGTTGACCGGGGCCTATGCGGTGATCGCCAGCGGCGGCTTCGGCGTTAGTCCCTACGGGGTGCACGCCGTGCGCGAGCGCGACGGCGACCGGCCCAACGAGGTCGCGGGGAGCGGACTCGGCCGTGTTGTCGACCGCCGGCATGTCCAGGCCATCGATGACATGCTGGGCGCGGTAGTCACCTGGGGAACCGGCACCGCCGCGCAGATCGACGCCCGTGCGGCCGGTAAGACCGGCACCAGCCAGGGCAATCGCGACGCCTGGTTCATCGGCTATGCCGGTGACCTCGTCGCCGGTGTCTGGCTGGGCAATGACGATGGCTCATCGATGGCAAACGTCACCGGCGGCGGCGCGGCGGCACGCATTTGGCGCCGGTTCATGGAGCTGGCAGGTGCGACCTGACCGGTGCGACCTGACCGGTGCGACCTGACCGGTGCGACCTGACCGGCGCGAACCCTAACCGTAGCGCAGCAAACCCGCGCCACTGACGCGCAGCCATTCACGTCCGCGGGCTACATCATCGGTCAGCTTTTCGACCGTACGCCAGAATGTGGCGCGATGGTGCAGATGCACTAAATGCGCCACCTCGTGGGCGACGACATAATCCAGCACTTCCAGCGGCGCCATCACCAGCCGCCAGGAGAACGACAGACGCCCCTCGGGCGAACAGCTTCCCCATCGGCTTCGCGTGTCTCGGATCGTCAGGCTGGCGGCCTGGCGCCTGACCAGCGCCGCCTTTTCCGAGACCCGCGGTGCGATCTGACGCCGTGCCTCGGCACGCAGCCAATCGGACAATCGCCGCGGTAGATGGGCGGGATCGCCGCCGACGGCCAGGACCTGTCCGTGCGTCCCGTCGATCTGCCGGCGCACCGTCCCGCGCCAACCGGGCATGTGGCGGACCGCGTGATGAACGCCCAGCAGCGGAATCTCGACCCCATCGGCGAACGGTACGCGAGGCGGCAAGGACGCAAACCGGTCCAGCAGCCATCCGCTCTTACGGCGGACGAATTCGAGCCCCTCCGAAAGGGCCACGCCCGGCGGCAATACCAGGACGGAATCGCCGGCGGAGGCATCAATTCGGATCGAGACGTGGCGCGCGCGCTTGCTGCGCTCCACACGCAATGGGACCGCACATCCGGCTGCTTCCAGCACCAAGCTTTCACGACGCATATCTGCTGATACTGCGCTTGCGCGCGATCGGCAAGCACGCTTTTGACCTTGTGCGCCGGTTAGGCGGGGCGCGGTCGCTGCTGCGCCATTTTGGTGTCTTCGGACGGTAGCAAGGGACGCCCGATGGTCACGATCGGACCGCCGGCGGCCTCCGCATCGGCGGGATCATGCGTGACCAGGAGCGTCGGGGTACCGCGCATGCGGGTATGATCGAGTACAAACTGCCGAAACCGCGCCCGCAAGGGTAGGTCGAGCTTGTTGAACGGCTCGTCGAGCAACAATGCCCGCGGTTCGGCCAGCAGTGTGCGCATCACCGCGACCCGGGCCCGCTGGCCACCGGACAGGCTCGCGGGATCGCGGTCTTCCATGCCGGCCAGCCCGGCTTCCGATAGCGCCGCCGCGATCCGCTCGGCCCGCGCGATGCCGCGAATTTCGGGCGTCAGACCGAACGCCAGATTGGCGCCGACTGACAGGTGCGGAAAGAGCAGATCGTCTTGGAACAGAATGCCGATGCGGCGCAATTCCGGCGGCAATGATGAGACGTCGTCGCCGTTCAGGAGAACGCGGCCACGGGCCTGGAAGCTGGTCGAAAGGGTGCCGCACACGTACGCCAGAAGCGAGGACTTGCCGCAGCCGCTGGGTCCCATGATCGTGGTCACGGCGTCGGCGCGCACGCTCACGTCGAGACCGGCAATGAGCGCCACGCCACGCAGCGTCAGTGACACATTTTCCAGCGCTAACATGCCGCCCGGTGTCATGCGGTCCGCAATTCGAGCCGGTTGCGATATAGCCAAGACGGCAGTGCCAACGCGGCGGCGAGCACCAACAATGGCAAGCCCCCTTGCATGAATGCATATACCCCCATGACCCGACGGTCGCTGCCCGAAGACAGGGTGACCGCCTCTGTGATGAGGGTCGCGAAGCGGCCGCCGCCGGCGAACATCGTCGGCAGGTACTCGGCAACGCTGACCGCAAAACCGATGGCGAACGCCAGCAATATCGGGCGCAGGAGCATCGGCGCCTTGACCCGCCAGAAGGCACGGACGGGCGACGCGCCGAGGCACAGGGCCGTTCGTGTGTAGCGCTCGTCGTAGGCGCGGTAGGGGTCCCCGACCGCCAAGAATACATATGGCAGCACGAACAACAGGTGCGACCAAATAAGCGCCAGCCACGTGCCGTCCGCGCGCGCCCACACCAACAGCACCTGGGCGCCGAACAGGAAGCCGATCTGCGGCACGATCAACGGCAGGAACAAGAGCCAGAGAACCCGGCTGGATACTGTCAGGCCACGCCGGCGCTCATTCTCCAGGCACCCGAGGGTTAGGGCCAAGGCGATCGACGCGGCGACCGTGGCGACGATTAGCGTCACCGATGTGGGCCAGGCCAGCCCGGCCACTTGCCGCGACCAGATATCCAGGGACCATTCCCCCGGCAGCGCGTCGGGAAAGCGCCAGCGCCAGCTTACAGACCACAGCGCCATCGCCAGCACGCTCAGCGCGGTCGTGGCGACTACCCCGACAATGGCGGTCTTTCCGGCAACTGCAGCGACGGTTCCGCCGCCGCCACGAGCGCCGCTCGCGGTCCAACCCCGCGCCCAGCCGGCCGTCAGGCGAGCCGCGAGCGCCCAGCCAAGGATCGCACCCAAGACGATGGCGATGTGGAGGCAGGCGCCGGCGGCAGCCTGGAATTGCAGCGCCAGATCAGGGTCGCGGAACCAACGGAACAGCGCCACCGCAAAGGTCGGCGGCGTGCTGGGACCGAGGATCAGCGCCATGTCGACCACCGATAGCGAATAGGCAAGAACGGCATAGATGGGTAGGCGGATCTGCACATAAACGAGGGGGAACACGGTCTTCAGCCAAGCGTAGACCGGCCCGTAGCCCAGCGAGCGCGCGACCGCGAGTGTCGGTGCGCTGCGGACTTGGCCCAGCGCCGCGGCCGTCATGAGCATCAGGAACGGGACTTCCTTGAGCACGAGCCCGACCGTCAGCGCGGTGCCATAGGGGTCTTGGACGATCAGATAATCCGGCGGCAGGTGCCAGCCCGTGAGCCATGGCGATACGATGCGCACGAGCCATCCCGACGGCGCCAGAAGGAACGCGAGCCCTATCGCGACGGCGACATGAGGCACCGCGACGATGGGCGCCAGGACCCGTGCAATCCGGGCACCGAGCACGGTTTGATGCGCCGCAGCATAGAACAAGACAACGATCGCCAGAGACAACACCGTCGCCGCGACCCCGGTCGTCAGCGTCAGGCGGAGCGAGGTCGACAGTCCGGGCGTTGCGAGCAGCGCCCGCCACGGTGCCAGGCTCGGCTCCTCTGCGCCCAGCACCGGAAGAAAGCCGAAGGCCGGTAGGATGGTGCCCAGGAGGCCGGCGCCGATGGGCGCCAGAAACAAGCCCAAGGTCGCTATAGGTACGAATCGCAGCACTCGCGGTGACGATCCCTACTGCGCCATGCGACGGCGCCAAGTGTCCTCGATACGCGCGGTCCAGCTGGGATGCGGCTCCGGCAGCGTGGGCGCGAGTTCCTCAGGCGGCAACGTGGCGATACCGAGCGGCAGCGTGTCGAACAATGTGCGCGCGGCCGGCTGCAGCTTGTCGACTGCCAGCACCGTGAAATCGCCCCACACACGCGGGTCCTGCTTGTGCGCCTGCGCTTCCGCAGATAGCAGGAAATCGGCCACGACCATCGCCCCTTCCTTGGCCCGCGCATTGAACGGAATGGCCACGAAATGGGTGTTGCCGATCGTGCCGCCGTCCAAGACGTAAGTGCGCGCGGTTTCCGGCAGCAGACCCTGCTCGATGGCCGCCGACGCGCCAGCCGGCTCGAAACTCAGCGAAATATCGATCTCGCCATCATCGAGCAACTGCCGCTGGGCGTCGCGGTTGGCCGGATAAGCGCGGCCTTGTCGCCACAAATGCGGGGTCAATTCATCCAGCCATGCCCACAGGGGCGCCGATGCACGCTCGAACGCCTGGTCGGTGACCGCGTGTTGCAAGACGGCACGATCCGGGGCGAGCTCAATCAGCGCCTGCTTCAAAAACGTGGTGCCGGTGAAGTTCGGCGGTTCCGGATAGGTCATACGGCCCGGGTGCGCCGTGGCCCAGTCGAGCATGGCGCGCATGGTGCGCGGCGGGTCCGGGAGCCGGGCGCTATCGTGGATGAACACGATCTGGGCCATGCCCAAAGGGGATTCGAACCCGTCGGTGGGCAGCGTGAAGTCGACCAAAGTGGTCGGCTTGTTCGCGGTGTCGACCAGCGCGAAATTCGGCAACACTTGCGTGAACGGGCCATGCAGCAGGCCGCTCCCCTTCATCGCCGCGAAATTCTCGCCATTGATCCAAATGAGATCCACCGAGCCGCCCGCGTCGCGCCCGGCGGTCTTTTCCGCAAGCACGCGAGCGACGACGGTCGCGGCGTCATCGATTTTCACATGGCGCAGCGTCACGCCGTAGTCCTGCAGCACCCGTGCGCCCGCCCACTCGATGTAGGCGTTGATCTTTTCTGAGCCCGCCCAGGCGTTGAAGTAGACCGTTTGGCCGCGCGCCGCCGCCGCTATGTCGTCCCAACCGTCCGCTATCGCGGCCGGGGCTTGCAGTGCGACCGCCGCTGCCAGGGCAAAGACCGCCCAAAGCCGTTTCACACCCGCGCCTCCCTATCCGTGGCTACCGTACCAACCGGCCCATTGTAGCGCGGCCGACCGGCGCAGAGTCGCCGCCACCGTCTAGATAGCAAAATAGTGATCGCGCTTGGCACGCGCGGGCCTGGCCGGATTTGTCGATCGCCGAACCGCCATGTAAGAGATTTTCGTGTTGAGGGAGGGGATCAGAAGGTGACCACGGAGTTGGAACGCGTGGCGGAAAGTGTTTTCGCCGCGGACTTCGCGCAAGCGCGGGCGAAATTCGCAGTGGCCTGTGCTGCCGCCGGAGCCGAAGTCCGTTGCTACGACAACCCGCTCGCGGGGCCGAATGAGGAGCCGCTGGCGACCGATACCGCCTGGGCCGGACCCGCAAACGCCGGTCGCGCGGTGGTGCTGGTCTCGGCAACCCACGGGGTCGAGGGCTTCTGCGGCTCGGGCGCACAGATCGACTGGCTGAGTGGCAGCCGCGAATTGCCCGACGACTGTACCTTGCTGCTGGTGCACGCGATCAATCCCTACGGCTTCGCCTGGCTGCGCCGGGTGACCGAAGAGAACGTCGACCTCAACCGCAATTTCGTCGACTTCAACCAGCCCCGGCCGGACAACCCTGGTTACACGGCGCTGGCCGAAGCGCTGCTGCCGCCGGCGTTGAGCGGCCCGGAATTCGACGCCGCCGAGGCCTGCCTGCGTACGTACCGCGAGGAAGCCGGTGAATGGCGTTTTCAGATGGCGCGTAGCGGCGGCCAATTCACGCACCCGCGCGGCCTCTACTACGGTGGCGAGGGCCCAACGTGGTCGCGGCGCACGCTGGAACAGATCATCGGCGACCATGAGCTATCGGCGCGCAAGGCCGTGGCGGTCCTCGACTTCCACACCGGGCTCGGCCCCTTCGGCTATGGCGAGGCGATCTGCGGCCACGCGCCCGGAACCGAGGCCGCAGCGCGCACCAAGGCGTGGTATGGCGATTCCGTCACCGAGCCGGAAGCGGGCACGGCGTCGACGGTGCCCAAGATCGGCGTCGCCGAACATGGTTGGGAGGCGCTTTTAGGCGACCGCCTGACCTATATCGGCGTGGAGTTCGGCACCTATGCGATCGACCGCAGCCGCATCACCGTGCGTGACGATCACTGGTTGCACAATCAGGGCCCGGTCGACTGGACCGACCCCGAGACGCAGCGCATCAAGTCCGCCATCCGCAAGCAGTTCTTTCCCGACACGCCGGACTGGAAAGAGATGGTGCTGTTCCGCAGCCGCCAGCTCATCCGCCAAGCGTTGGCGGGGCTCGCCACGGGCTAAACGTGCCAGAGATGGACCGGCATGTTGCGGCTCATATTCGCGGCGTAGGCCTGGACGAGGGCCTGAAAATCGCGGCCGTGGACGGACACGAACGAACGCTGGTAGGCGGCGCCGCCGCGGCCGGTCAGCACGCGCTGATGAATAACGTCGCGCAGATAGTGCTCCACTTCCGGCGCTGAAACGCCCAGGCGCAGCAAGGCCTTCTCGGCCTGCGGGATAAGCGTGTCGAGCAGCAGGTGCTGCAGGTCGTGCGTGCGGCCATCGAGCCATTCGATCCTCGCCCGCATGCCATGCTTCGCAGCGGCATAGAAGTTGGCCCGCGCCTGCGTGCACGACAGTGACGCTTCCGGCGCAGCCTCGCACTGAGCTAGATGATTGATCAGGCCGATGCTGAGGGCGGTGTTGGCGATGGTGTCGGTGACTGTCGGCCCTGCCGCGGCCACGCGGTGCTCAACGCGCAAATGATAGCGGCCGCGCGGACCGACGCCGATGATCGGCCGGTTCCAGCGCCAGATGGTGCCGTTTTGCAGGCGAAGATGCTGCAACCAACCGATATCGGCTTCCTCGACCATCGGCAGCAGCGGCGGATAGCGGTCCATGTTCTCCAGGAACAGTTCCAGCAGCGAGTTGCGGCAATAGCCTTCGCCGAACTTTACGCGACCGATCTGGTTGCCCTCGAGGTCGCGATAACTGTTGATGTGGACCGCCTGCTCGAACAGCGGGATGCGGGTTTCGTCCCACAGATCCTTGCCGAACAGGAACGGGG
This sequence comes from Alphaproteobacteria bacterium, assembly GCA_965248805.1. Lineage (GTDB taxonomy): Bacteria > Pseudomonadota > Alphaproteobacteria > UBA6615 > UBA6615 > CBDFKJ01. The sequence goes on along the minus strand of CBDFKJ010000008.1, from coordinate 473,264 downwards.
AGTTCGCGGCGGCCGCGACCACCGGCGCAGACGCGATCATCGCCGCGTTGAAGTATCGAACCGCCTCATCCGGCCGTGTCTTGATGTGGATCTGCAAGGACGTCGCCGCGGCCTCGAGCAGCACATCGCCGTGCACGGATTCGAGCCGTTCCTCGCCATCGCCAACAATGCTGAGGCGCAGCGGTTGGCCACGGCGCATCTCCAGAATGCGGTCATTGAGGGCGGCGTAGCGGTTGAGCGGTGAGATGAATTCCGCGCGCAGCATGTCGTCGCGAACCGTCGGCATGATGCCGATCATGACCGCGCAGGCATCGAGGTCCTCGGCGTGGCCGCAGCATTTCCGCCACGTATAGGCAAGCGACTCTTCCAGCTCGGAAAGGAAGTGCGGGCCGGCCGCCGACGGCGGGACGTTGATCTCGAAATTGTATTGCGACAATTCCGGGACCACCGTCGGATCGTTGACCGCTTCCAGAAACCGCTCGTTGACCGGCGCCGGCAAAAAGTCCCGATCGACCAGCCACGCCTCCAGTTCGATGCCGAAGGTGTCGCCGTCATCGTCGAACGCGCCGTCACGGAACAGCCCCATCAGATGCCGGGTCTCGTCGCGCAAGCGTTCGCGGAACTGCGCCTCGTCCTGCGGCCCGAACTGGGTCGCCTGGATCTCAGTACCCACTCTCAGCCCTCTGTCTTGGCCTTGTAGCGGCACAACGCGCGCACGACGCAGGCCGGACACGCGGGCTTGCGCGCGCGGCACACATAGCGGCCGTGCAGTATCAGCCAATGATGGGCGTGCTGCTTGTAGGCGTCGGGCACGCGCCGCTCCAGCTTGGTCTCGACCTCGCGCGGGGTCTTGCCCAGAGCCAACCGTGTGCGATTGCAGACCCGAAATAGGTGGGTGTCGACGGCAATCGTCGGCTCGCCGAACACCGTGTTCAGGACCACGTTGGCGGTCTTGCGGCCGACGCCCGGCAGCGTCTCCAACGCTTCGCGCGAGTTCGGCACCTCGCCGCCATAGACATCGATCAGGCGCTGGCTGACCGCGATGACGTTCTTGGCCTTGGTGCGATACAGCCCGATGGAACGTATGTGCTCGCGCAGCCCGTCCTCGCCCAGGGCCAACATCGCCTGCGGCGTGTTGGCAATACGGAACAGCGCCTCCGTCGCCTTGTTGACCCCGACATCGGTCGCTTGTGCCGACAGGACGACGGCGACCAAGAGCGTGTACGGATTGTCGTATTTGAGCTCGGTCGTCGGCGTCGGATTGGCCACCGCCAGCAAGCGAAAGAATTCTGTGATCTCGGCCTTGGTCATCCAGTGGGGCGATCGCGACGTGCGCTAACGCAATCCCAGCAAGTCGCGCATGCAGTAGAGACCGGCGCCCTTGCCCCGCGCCCACAGCGCAGCCTGCACCGCGCCGCGCGCAAAGATGCGCCGATCGGTGGCGCGATGGATCAATTCGATACGCTCGCCGTCGCCGGCGAAAACGACCGCATGTTCGCCCACGACATCGCCGCCGCGCAACGTGACGAAACCGATCGCCCCCGGCGGCCGTGCGCCGGTATGGCCGTCGCGGGAACGGACCGCGACATCGGCGAGCGCGACACCGCGCCCGGCCGCCGCCGCGCGGCCCAATCCCAACGCCGTACCGGACGGTGCATCGACCTTGTGTCGATGATGCATCTCCACGATCTCGATATCGTAGTCGTCGGGGCCGAGAGCACGCGCGATTTGCTCGGCGAGCGCGAATTGCAGATTGACTGCCAGGGACATGTTGGGCGCGTAGACGATGGCTGCGTGGCGCGCGGCCAATGTGAGTTCGCTTTCCTCGGCCTGGCTGAGCCCCGTCGTCCCGGCGACGAGCACGGTCCGGGTCTCGGCGGCGAGCGCCGCATGGCGGACGGTCGATGCCGGAACGGTGAAATCGATGACCGCGTCGGCCGCTGCGAACACCGCGGCCGGGTCATCGCCGAGTGCGACATCTATCGCTCCGACGCCGGCGAGCTCTCCCACATCCTGGCCGACAAACGCCGATCCCTGCGCCTCGCAGGCGGCGGCGACGATACAGCCGTCATGCTCGCTCGCGGTGCGCACCACCATGCGGCCCATGCGGCCGGCGGCGCCGACAACGCCAACCGCAAGCCGTGAAGTCATGGATCAGCGCCCATGGATCGGCTCCCCCCGCCTACTGAGATGGTGGCCAGCATACAGCGCGGTCACGGGACAGCAAGGGCGGCGCGAGCCTACTCCTTCAGATCGTCCCACATCTCCTTGACCCGCGAGAAGAAACCTTCCGATTCGGGACTATGTTGCCCGCCGCCGGTCTTCTCAAGCTCCTTCAGCAGCTCCTGCTGCCGCTTGGTGAGCTTCACCGGTGTTTCGACATGGGCCTGCACATACATGTCGCCGCGGGCGTTTGTGCGCATCCCGGTCATGCCCTTGTTACGGAGCCGAAACTGCGCGCCGCTCTGGGTGCCGGCCGGAATGTTGAGCCGCGCCCGGCCGCCATCGATGGTCGGCACTTCGACCGAGCCGCCGAGCGCGGCCTTGGTCATTGCCAGCGGCACGCGGCAATAGATGTTGGCGCCGTCGCGCTGGAAGAATCGGTGCGGCTTCACGGTTAGAAACAGGTACAGATCGCCGGCGGGCCCGCCGCGCATTCCGGCCTCGCCCTCGCCGCTGAGGCGAATGCGCGAGCCATCGTCGACGCCGGGCGGGATGTGCACCGACAGGGTTTTTTCCTTGCTCTGCCGGCCCGAGCCGCCACACGTCCGGCACGGGTTATCGATCACTTTGCCGGCGCCCTGACAATTAAGGCAGACGCGCTCGACCGTGAATATGCCCGACTGCACGCGGACCTTCCCGTTGCCGCTGCACGTCGGGCAGGTCGCCGCCGCGGCACCGGCGGCGGCGCCACTGCCCTTGCACGATTCGCAATTGACCGTGCTGGGCACGCGAATGGTCGCCTGCTTGCCCTTGAAGGCCTCCTCCAAGGTGATGGACATGTTGTAGCGAAGGTCTGCGCCCCGGCTGCTGGCGCGTCGCCGCCGGCCGCCGGACACAAAATCGCCGAACATCTCGTCGAAGATGTCGGCGAAGCCGCCGCCGGCGGCCGCATCGGCGCCAAACGGGAACCCGTCGGCGCGCGTGCCGCCGTGCTCGAACGCGGCATGACCGAACTGGTCGTAGGTGCGGCGCTTGTCCGGATCCTTCAGGATGTCGTAGGCTTCGTTGATCTCCTTGAAGCCCTGTTCGGCCTTGGCGTCATCCGGATTGCGGTCCGGGTGCAGCTTCATCGCCAACTTGCGATAGGCCTTCTTGAGGTCCTCGGGCGCGGCGTCGGAGGGTACGCCAAGCACATCGTAGAAATCACGCTTCGCCATCCGGCTCGTCCCTCGCCCCGCCGTCTAACGCCGTGCTTGGTTTCATACGCTCCATTGGAGACGCTGCGGCGCAGAGCGCGCCGCGGCAACCGGCTCGTCTAAGCGGATTCGCCGCGCTTGTCTTCGTCGACCTCTTCGAAGTCAGCGTCGACCACGGTTTCGTCGTCATCGCCACCGGATGATCCAGCATCGGCCCCGTCACCGCCGGTCGGATGCGCGGCGCCCTGCTGCGCCTTGTACATTACCTCGCCCAGCTTCATCGCGGCCTGAGTCAGGGCTTCCGTCTTGGCCTCGATCACGAACCTGTCGTTGCTTTCCAGCGCCTGCCTCAGATCGGCGATCGCAGTTTCGATCGCGGTCTTGTCGGACGCATCAACCTTGTCGCCGAATTCCTTCAGGTCCTTTTCCGCCTGATAGGCCAACGAGTCGGCACGATTGCGCACGTCGACAAATTCGCGCCGTTCCTTGTCGGCGCTGGAATGCTCTTCGGCATCCTTCACCATGCGGTCGATGTCGGCGTCCGACAGCCCGCCCGAAGCCTGAATGCGGATCGCCTGCTCTTTGCCCGTCGCCTTGTCCTTTGCGGAAACGTTGACGATGCCGTTGGCGTCGATGTCGAAGGCGACCTCGATCTGTGGGACGCCGCGCGGCGCCGGCGGAATGCCGACCAGATCAAACTGGCCGAGCAGCTTGTTGTCGGCCGCCATCTCACGCTCGCCCTGGAACACACGGATGGTCACCGCGTGCTGGTTGTCCTCGGCAGTCGAGAAGGATTGCGACTTCTTGGTCGGGATGGTGGTGTTGCGCTCGATCAGCTTGGTGAACACACCGCCCAGCGTCTCGATGCCCAGCGACAACGGCGTCACGTCGAGCAGCAGTACGTCCTTTACGTCGCCGGCGAGCACGCCTGCCTGAATGGCGGCGCCGACCGCGACCACTTCGTCGGGATTGACGCCGCGATGCGGCTCGCGCCCGAACAGGTTCTTCACCTTCTCGATGACCTTGGGCATGCGCGTCATGCCGCCGACCAGGATCACCTCGTCGATTTCATTGGGCTTCAGGCCTGCGTCCTTCAACGCGGCCTTGCACGGCCCCATCGTGTCGTCGAGCAGTTCGTCGACCAACGCCTCCAGCTTGGCCCGGGTCAGCTTGATGTTGAGGTGCTTGGGGCCACTGGCGTCGGCGGTGACGAACGGCAGGTTGACTTCGGTCTGGCTGGTCGAGCTCAACTCGATCTTCGCCTTTTCGGCCGCCTCCTTCAGCCGCTGCAGCGCCAGCCGATCCTTGCGCAGGTCGATCCCCTGCTCCTTTTTAAACTCATCGGCAAGGTAGTCGATGATGCGCTTGTCGAAATCCTCGCCACCCAGGAACGTGTCGCCATTGGTCGATTTGACCTCGAACACGCCGTCGCCGATCTCCAGGATCGATATGTCGAACGTGCCGCCGCCCAGATCATAGACGGCGATGGTGCCCGTGCCCTTCTTCTCCAACCCATAGGCCAGCGCCGCGGCGGTCGGCTCGTTGATGATGCGCAGGACTTCCAGGCCGGCGATCTTGCCACCGTCCTTGGTCGCCTGGCGCTGGGAATCGTTGAAATAGGCAGGGACGGTGATCACCGCCTGGGTCACGGTCTCACCCAGGAACGCTTCCGCGGTCTCCTTCATCTTCTGCAGAATGAAGGCGCTGACCTGCGACGGGCTGTACTCCTTGTCCACGGCCTTTACCCAGGCGTCGCCATTGCTTCCCGGCGTGATCTCGTAAGGAACCAGGTCCTTATCCTTCTGGGTCATCGGGTCGTCGTAGCGCCGGCCGATGAGGCGTTTGATCGCGAACAGGGTGTTTTCCGGATTGGTCACCGATTGCCGCTTGGCCGCTTGTCCGACCAGGCGTTCACCGCCGTTGGTGAAGGCCACCATCGACGGCGTCGTGCGCCCGCCTTCACTGTTTTCGATCACCTTGGCCTGGGCGCCGTCCATCACGGCCACACAGGAGTTGGTGGTACCCAAGTCGATGCCGATGACCTTGCCCATGCTCTCCTCGTTCGTTCAGCAGACGCGAAGGGCCCGTTGCGGCGCCCTACTCGTCCCTTGCGTCCCGGCTGTCGCGCGTCAGTTGCGCGTCCACACTTGAACTGGCGACATATGGGTGGTCCGTGGCGTCCGTACAACCACGTTTCGGCTGAATTCCGCCGCAATCGCACCGCATGAGTGGCGGCTGCGACGGGTTCGCGGAGATTTTCACTAGGGTCTGGACTCATAACCATTAGCTGACGGTAGCGGCGAGACAGACGGCGGCGAGGAAGTTTTGGGCGAGGCGGTCATAGCGGGTTGCGATTCTGCGGAAGTCTTTCAGCCGGCCGAACATGCGCTCGATGGCGTTGCGGTCGCGATAGAGCGCCGGGCTGAAGCACGGCTTCCAGCGGCGGTTGGCCTTCGGCGGGATGTTCGGAGCGACGCCTCTGCTCTCGATCTTGCGGCGAACGGCGTCGCTGTCATAGCCCTTGTCGCCAGTCAGGATCGAGGTGGCCGGCATCCGCTCCAGCAGCGGCCGCTGTGCAGTCCGCCACTTGGCCGCCGGTCAGCAGGAAGGCGAACGGGCGGCAGAGGCCATCGGTCAGCGCATGGATCTTCGTGGTGCGCCCGCCGCGGGAGCGGCCAATGGCCTGCGTGTGCTCCCCCCTTTGCCGCCCGAGGCGCAGCGATGAGCCTTCACCGCCGAGGAATCGATCAACACTTGCGCCGGCGGCCCACCCGCCGAAGCCAGAGCGTGGAATATCCCTGTCCACACGCCTTTGGCCGCCCACCGCACGAAGCGATTGTAGAGCGTCTTGCGCGGGCCATAGACGGACGGCGCATCGACCCAACGTCCGCCGGACTTCAACACATGGATGATACCGCTTATAACGCGGCGGTCGTCGACTCTCGGCTTGCCGCGCGTATCCGTCGGCAGATGCGGCACGAGCCGCGCAAACTGTTCCTCGCTCAGCCAGAACGTATCGTCCATCGCAACACTCCCGCAGTTTGGGAGCGTGAATCACACCGCGCCGCGTCGGCTCAAGCGACTTATGGGTCCGGAGCCTAAGTCAGGCGCCGATGATCGTCTCCGCAAGCTACAAGACCGACATTCCCGCCTTTTATGGCGACTGGTTCGCGCGCCGCCTGGCGGCCGGGCACTGTCGAGTGGTCAATCCCTGGAGCGGGCAGGTGCACACCGTGGGTCTGTCGCCCGACACGGTCGACGGCTTTGTCTTCTGGACCCGTAACGTCAGGCCGTTCGCACCCGGGTTGGCCCCGATTCGAAAGCGCTTTCCGTTTGTCGTGCAGTATACGGTGACCGGATATCCGCGGTTGCTGGAGACGTCGGTGGTGGCGCCCTCCCACGCCGTCGAGGATATCCGACATCTCGCCACGGAGTTCGGCCCACGCGTGGCGGTCTGGCGCTACGATCCGATTCTGCTTTCGTCGCTGACGCCGGCCCCGTGGCACAAGCAGAATTTCGCACGCCTTGCCGAGGCACTCGCCGGCACCGTCGACGAAGTCGTCGTCTCGTTCACACAGTTCTATCGCAAGACCCGGCGCAACCTTGCCGCCTTGGCCGCGCAGCATGGCCTGTCTTGGCACGATCCGCCGGCCGACGAAAAGCGGGCGATGATCGCCGACCTGTCGGCCATCGCCGGCGCGCACGGCATGCGCCTGACCCTATGTACGCAGCCCGATCTGGACGAGGAGGGCAGGTTCGCGGCGCGCTGTATCGATGCCGAGCGGCTGTCCGCCGTCGCCGGCCACACCATCGTCGCCCGTATCAAAGGCAATCGCCCAGGCTGCGCTTGCGCGGAGAGCCGGGACATTGGCGCCTATGACACCTGCCCGCACGGCTGCGCGTACTGCTACGCGGTGCGCGACCGCACAGCCGCGAAACGGCGCTACGCCGGGCATGATCGCGATGATGCATACCTGGTGCCGCCGGCCCCGTGAGGCGGGGCGCCGGCGCGCTTAACGCATTCTTAACCGGAAATCCCATTAGCTGGCGGCATGTCGCACGACGACGGGAGCCGCACACCATGAGAGCAACCACCAATCGGACGCTTTCGCACAGGGTCGAGAATCCCGCTGCCGATGACCGCTGGCCGGCACGCCGGGCGTACGCCTTCATCGCCGCCGCGAGCCTTTGCCTGTGGGCAGCCATCATCTTGGCGATCGTCGCCTTGCTCTAGGGCCGCGCTCGTTCGGATTGCGGCCGGCGCGTCGACGCTCGCATCCAACCGCGCAGGCGACGCCGAGCCGGCGCAACCGCGCTCACTCAGCCTTTGAACGGCACCACCGCGTGTGCTCAAACCTGAAGTGAGTGCCGCGATCCGTGGATCCGTTGTGCCCGAGCCGATGCCTGCCAGCGACGGGAGCCTTACCAGCCGGCCGATGGTGTTGATCGCCGGCATGCCGCGTTCCGGCACGACCTGGCTGGGCAAGATCTTCGACAGCCACCCGCGCACGCTTTACCGACACGAGCCCGACAGCGTGCTCCGGAACCACGCGCTTCCCATGTTCATACCGCCCGAGCGGTTCGAGCAACACGGGACAGAGATGGTGCGCTGGGTCGAGCGGCTGCTAAGCGTGAAGACGGCCAAGACCAGCGGCAAGACCCCCTTGTTCCATAACAGCCCGTTGAAAAAGTCGCGGCCATCTGACTCTGTGACGAGGGCATGGTTCGAGTCGGGAACTTCGTCATGGCGTTGGGACGACAAGGGGATCGACAGGTGGACTTGATGGTGAGTTGGGCAGAGATGCCTCGCTCGCCCGGCCACGTGTTTTACGACCAGCTGGCTGGTCGATGCCGGTTTCGATGCGTTCGCCGAGGACCTGTGTGAGCCCTATTACGCGCCAGGGATCGGACGTCCGGGAATCCCACCGGGGCGTTACTTCCGGATGCACCTGGTCGGCTACTTCGAAGGCCTCGACAGTGAGCGGGCGTTGGAGTGGCGGTGCGCCGACAGCTTGTCGCTGCGTGAGTTCTTGCGCCTGGAGGCGCGCGCACGTGTGCCTGACCACTCGTCGTTGAGCACGATCCGCAGCCGCACGCGGTGCATGAGGCAGTGTTCGCCTGGGTGCTGGACGTTCTTGGCGAGCACGGCCTGGTCAAGGGCGAGCGGATTGGGGTCGATGCTTCGACCATGGAGGCGAACGCGGCGCTGCGCTCGATCGTGCGCCGCGACAGCGGCGAAAGCTATCGCCAGATGCTGCAGCGCATGGCCGCCGACAGCGGGATCGAGACCGCGGCGAATGACTTGGCGCAGATGGATCGGCGGCGCAAGGGCAAGAAACTCTCCAATGCGGACTGGGTCTCGACGCGGAGGCCAAAATCGCCAGGATGAAGGACGGCACGACGCATCTGGCCTACAAGCCCGAACACGCGGTCGACCTCGACACCGGGGCGGTGATCGCGGCCGAGCTGTATCCGGCCGATCAGGGCGACACGACCACCCTGCCGACAACGTTGACGTCAGCCGAGGCCAAGCTGGCGGCTGTGGGCGCAGCGCCGACGGCCGACGAACCGGCGGAGCTGGTGACCGACAAAGGCTACTTCGGCCGCGAGGTGCTGAAGTCCCTTGCCGACGGCGCCTGGACGACCCGCATCGCCGAACCGAAGGGCAAGGGGCTCTCGCGCTGGCACGGCGACGACGCCGCTCGGCGGGCCGTTTACAACAACCGCAACCGATTGCTGTCGGGCGTGGCGAAGGCCGCGTTCAAACTCCGCGCCGAAGTGGTCGAGCGGGGCTTCGCCCAGGTCCTCGATCGCGGCGGCATGCGCCGCACTTGGCTGCGCGGGCGCGAGAACGTCGGCAAGCGCTATCTGATCCACGTCGCCGGACACAACCTGGGCGTCCTATTGCGCCAGTTGATCGGCGCCGGGACCCCGCGAGAGGCTGCGGCCAAGGGCTTGGCGGTCCTGCTGCTTGTCTTGCGACAGGAACAATCGCTGATCATTATCCTCGCCCTCAATAACCCCCCGGCGCCGGGTCTCGCCGCCGCCATTGTTATCACGCCCGATGCTTCATCAACTCAGTCTTCTTCAACGGGCTGCTAAGGATCGAAACGATGTCATCAGTCCATCCACCCAATGCCTAGGTGCGAGTCAGGGTCGCGGCCCCACGACCAACCGTATGGACTCCCTAACCTTGCCAGTTCCGCCGACGCCATCTTGGCACGACGACTTTGCGACTGGCACGGGGACGACTGTGCGTCCGACTATGCGCACTATAGAAGTGAAGATCGGCACACAAGCGGACATGGGCGCGGCGCTGTGTTTCGCGAGGTGCGGGTGTTGACTGCTGGGAACGTGGGTCCGCGCACCAGCTGGCGCGCCGATCACATGCGGCGGCGGCGGCGCACCAATACGAACAATCCCAAAATACCGGTTCCGAGCAAAGCCAGCGTCGACGGCTCGTTCATCGGAGTCGGATCAGGATCGATACAATTGGGCGGCAACGGAGTGCCGGTGCAGAGATCGTTGCTGGCGACCAAGCCGCTGAGGAACTTGGTCTCGGGACCATTGCTCAGCACGCTTATTTTCTGATGCACGAGAAGGAGCTGACTGGGATTATAGGCGAAGGGGTCGATCATCGTGATCAGGGCGTAATCGGCGAACCCTCCTCCCTGCTGCGTGACCGGCAGATTGTTAGTAAAAAGGGGATCGAGATACGCGAGCAACTCACCGCCGGCGAACGGTTCGGTGGCATCGGCAATCACGTTCTGATCGGCGTCATCAACGTCTCCGCCAGCCGCGTCATAGTCGCTGGTCGGAACCGTCGGATCCTCGCCCGCGACGGCCTCTGGATCGAGCCACAGATCGAGGATCTCCAACGAGTTGTTGGGAGAAAAGGGCTCTGTTTCGTCGAGATCCAGAAAGATCACCAACGTTATTTCGCCGGTGCCGGTGACGCCGAAGTTCAGCGAGTAGAATTCCTGCAAATCGCCGAATGACGTGATGAAGTATTCATCGTACACGCCGTCGTCGGTGTTGCCGTCGCCCGTCGGCACGTCGGTGTTGGCGTCGTCCCAGTTGGCGCCGTTTCCGCCCTGTTTGTTTTCGTTGACGCCCTTGGTGTACCACATGAAGGCGAGTGTCCCGTTGCCGGAACCCGTAATGTTCTCGTCACCAACGAGCGCGATGGTGTCCGCGTCTGTGATCATGCCGGCGTGCGATTCGGCCATCGTTCCGGCGGTCAGAAACGCAGCCAGCACCAATGCAATTCCGCGCAACTTGCTGTTGCCTCCCACGGCACGTGGAATGCCAAAACCGGCGCGCGCGCAACGCGATTTTTGATGCCAGTTCATACGTCCATTCACCCGTACCTAGGCGCTACCTGCGGCCATGGCGCGTTTGCCACAACCAGCTGAATGGACTCCCAAACCGCGTCGACCTGAAAAACGTCTTCCTGACCGGTCCCAAAGCGGCCGTCACGGTGACATCTTGTCTTCCGTATCTCCGCCGTAGACAACTCGCGATCGGTGCACAAGCGGAAAAAGTGCGCGGACCATCGGGATGAGGCGATTCCGTTGGAATTTCAATCGTTTATTCGCGAGTTTTCCCCTTCGGTGCCAGCCCGCCTACGCCGGATACCGGTTGTTTTCGCTGCCTCTTGCGGCGTCGAGCGTGATTTGCGTTTCTTGCGCGCAAACAATCGGAGGATGGGGTTCATGGGAAAGGCTTTCGCGGTGTCCGTCGGCGGTGTCATGGCGACGCTGTACCTGTTTATGGCAGCGGCTGCCCAGGCCGACGAGGCCGAGTGTGCGGGGACAAAAGTCTTTGTGAATCCGGAAGAGGCCGGAAGAGGCCGGATAAAACCAAGGTTATCAACGGTTTGCGGCGCGGCGACGCTCGCGCGGAAGGAAGCCAAAAGTCTTTGTGAATCGGCCGTTCACGAGGCGAAAATGGCCTTGAAAACGCGATTTTACGGCCGGTTCAAGGGGCCTGAATCGCCGGGAAAGTCGGGTTGTTTCGAGGGATCTGGAATCGGCCGCAATTTTAGCAAGTCTGACGTTGCCTAATAGACCCCCATGAACGACGGGGTTGCTGTCGCGGGGTGCGGCTGCCGATTGCCACTGCCAGGATCACCTCCCTCCTCACTTGAAAACGCCGAGCATCACGGCGTAAATTGGCAACGGCGCCTGAGGCATTTCGTATTACCCGTACGGCTTCGGCCACGCGAGGGGGTTACGGCCCTCCAGGCGCTTTACTTCAGTCATGGACTAGCCTGAAACGTCGCCGAGCGTTGCGGTAGTTGTGGTCGTGCGCCCGGCGCAGGGTGACAAGGAACGTCTCGCCGCCGTCTTCGGTGGCTTTGACCACGGCGCGCCAGAGGCGGCCATCCTGCTCGAGGAAGCCGGCGGCTTGGTTCCCATAGGTCGCGAACACTTCCCCCTCGTCGAATATCCGCTGGATGCGGGCGTAGTCGCCGGGCGCGAACTCGGGATGGCGGATGGTCTGCTTGGCGGCGGTCTCGCCGGAGAGGCGGACGGTGTGGGACCGGCCTCCGATGGCTTTTCTGATCGCTTTGGGCACGACCGCGACCGGCCAATCACCGTCGGAGGCACCGGAGAGATGGCGCGCGAACAGCGGTGTCCGCCAGGGCCGGCCGATGGCGGCCCTGGCCAACGCTTCAGGTGCGGTGTCGATCTTGGCGATGAGGCGGTCGGCGGCGTCCCTGCCGGGGTTGATCCGCCCGACGTTGTGGGCGAAGCCGGGGTCGATGCCGGCTGGGACACGTTGGGTCTGTCCGGTGCGGCGGTTGACCCAGCGGCGGGTTTGTTGCGAGCCGGGCGGCGGGCCGGACGAGACCTTGTAGCCGTAGCGCTCGAGATCGTCGTCGGAGAGTTGCTGGACGATGCAGCGGCAGCGCCAGCCGTTGGGCGGATAGTGAGTGTGCCAGAAGGGATGGTCGACGGGCAGCACGGTGCCGTGCCAGGCGGCATGCTGGGGCCTGGTGCGGGCGTCCCGGACAGCCACATAGCGCAGGTACGGCATCTGCTCCTTGAGGCGCTCGATGCCCTGCCAGCAGCCGTGGGCGTAGGCCATGCGGACGTTGGTGTCGAAAATGATGCGCAGGCGCCGCGGCGAGCCGAGTTGGACCATGCGGGTCTCGCCGGTGACCGGGTCGAGCATGGGCTGGCGGCCCCACCAGCCTTTCTTGCGCAGCGTGGGCTCGAGGTTGTCGCGGAACCAGTCGAAGGTCCGGCCGTCGGCAATCGCCGCGTCCATGGCCCCCCGGATGTCCTGGAGGATGTCGAGCTTCATGGCCTTGGCGACGGTGAAGCTCCTGACATGGGTGGCGGCGTCGGTATCGCGCCAGTCGAAGCCGACATGGAAGCCTTTGGCGCGGAAATGCTTGACGGCTTCCTCGGGCGGGATATCGAGGATCTCGGGCTCGGGCACGGCGGATCAGTCGTCGCCGGCGTCGTCATCCACCAGCCCGGCCTCACCGGAGAGCTCGGCTGAGAAGGCCGCGCGGTGGAGCTTGGTCGCCACCGGCGTCTCATCCATGCGGCCGTACAGGCCACCGAGGCCGTCGCGCACGTCCTGGAAGCCATCGGCATTGCGGATGGCATCGAGGACGGGCTCGATCATGGGCTCCATGAGGGGTTGCCAGCCGTCGAGCTCGGCGGCGAGCGCCCGGTCGATGGAATCGTCCCGGCCGGCTTCGGCGAAGGCGAACTTCCGACCGGCGCTTGGCGCCGGCGCGTCCTCCCATTCGCCGCCATAGGTGTCCTCGATATAGCGCCGGGCCGGGCGCATCCCGCTCATGCGGGCGACGATCTCGTCGCGGGCGGCGCGGGCGCCCAGGTCCTCGGGCGGGGCGATCTCGCGCACGACGCGGGGACAGGCTGCGCCGGGATGGTTCCAATCGGTGAGCCAGCGGGCGACGGTGCGCTCGACGCCGGAGCAGATCATGCGCGACAGCGTGGCGACGCGTTCGTCACGCACCAGCTTCTGCACCTCGGCGGTGCCCTTCCACGGCCCCATCTCGGTGGTCGCGGTCTGCAACAGGACGGCCTCGACGATGAGGGCGTCCATGTATTTGCAGAACTGGGCATGATCGCCGCCGCTGCGCCGGGTGGCCTCGAGGAACGTGGACGCCTCCATTTACCTCGTGAATTTTGCCTCGTTGTGATTCTCTACGGCGGCTCGGTTGGAGGAGGTATTGATGAGGCAGGCTGATCTGTTGGGCTTACCGGATCATCTTCGAAAGCTTTCGGCGACGGGTGATCCGTTGGAGGTGCTGACAAAGGTCGTCGACTTCGAGATTTTCCGCGCGCCGCTTGAGGCGGCGCTGGGCTATTCGGACGGATCGAAAGGTGGCCGCCCGGCCTACGATGCGGTGGCGATGCTCAAGGTTCTGATCCTGGCCGCGCGGCACACGGTGAGTGACGAGCGGATGGAGTTTCTGATCCGCGATCGCTTGAGCTGGCTTCGCTTCCTAGGCTTCGATCTCGGAGCGCCGACGCCGGACCGCAACACCATATGGACCTTTCGCGAGCGTCTGGTCCGGGCCGGGGCGATGGATAAGCTGTTTGCCGCCTTCGATGGCGAATTGCGCCGGTGCGGCTATCTGGCGATGGGCGGGCAGATCGTCGATGCGACGTTGGTATCGGCGCCCAAGCAGCGCCACAGCGATGACGAGAAGCGGGCGATCAAGGCGGGCAAGAGCGCGTCCGAGGTCTGGCCCGATCAGCCAGCCAAGGCGGCGCAGAAGGACACGGATGCGCGGTGGACGGTGAAGACCGGGCGGCGCAAGAACCCCGCCGGGTCGCAACGGCGCATGCCCGACATCGCGATCCCGGTGTTCGGCTACAAGAATCATGTCGTCATCGATCGGGCCTACGGCTTCATCCGCAGCTCGGCTGTGACCGATGCCGCCCGCCATGACGGCAAGATGTTGCGTCAGCTCGTCACCGGCGACAATCTGGCCGCCGGCGTGTGGGCTGACAGCGCCTATCGCTCGAAGGCCAACGAGGCGTGGCTGGCCGGCAAGGGTCGGGTCTCCCACATCCACCGCAAGAAGCCGCCGGGCCGGGCCATGCCCAAGGCGACCGCCCAGGCCAATGCCCGCAAGTCAGCGGTCCGTGCGCATGTGGAGCACGTCTTCGCCCAGCAGAAGGATCGCATGGGCCTTTTCATCCGTACCATCGGGCTCAAGCGGGCGGAGGCCAAGATCGGCCTCGCCAACCTGGCTTACAATTTCCAGCGTCTGATCTTCCATGAGCGCAGGGCCGCCATGGTATGAGTCCGCCTGAATAGCGCCAAAACCCTCCGCCGAGAACGAAACGGCGGATGGTTGCGGACGTCAACACCGCCGATCTCAGCGAAAGTCGGACAGCACACCAAAATCTTCGTCAAATCCCCCGGTTGTTGGAGGTCTCCACGTGATCTCCTGTCCCTCTGGGATGGCGATGCCGGCGCCCTGGGCGAGGCGTTGCAGGGTCTCCAGCAAGAGGTCGATCTCCGACCGCGGGGCATTTCGTCCGTGCTTGCCGAGCGGCGTCGGCGTGCCGAACTTCTCCAGCGCCACGGCCCAGTAGCGGATGCCGTTGCGTTTCAGCCAAACCGGCCAGAAACAGAGCCGGGCGGCGCCGGGCCCGTGGGCCTGGCCGCCGTGCTCGGCGGGCATGCGGGCGAGCCAGAACTTGGCCTCGGGCACCGGCGCGCCGCGAGGGTGGGTCCGGCTGATCAGGCGCAGGTCCCCGTCCGTGCCGAAGCGGAAGCGCTCGGGCGCACGGGTGCGGATGGCGGCGATCTCGACCCGGCCGCCGGCCGGTTGCCAGATGATCTCGGCCACCGAATAGCCGTACCAGACGGCGTGGGCCATCTCGCGGAAGGCGGTATCGAAGTCGGCCGCCGCGAGCTGCTCGGCGAGGTCCTCGGCCGCCGCGGCATCGCGGCGCCCCGGCCCTCCCGGCTCGACGCGCCAGGGGATGGCCGAGACCGCGTCGAGCAGTTGGGCAAGGCTGGTGGCGGCCTTCTCGTCGCGCAGGGTCTCGCGCCAGGCCGCGGGACCGCCGCCGCGTAGAATGCTCTGTGGCGATCCCGTAGCGCCGATGAACGGCGAGAGCGCGGCATCGATGCCGCCGCCGGTGGCGGCGACCTCGCCGCGGGGCGGCCGCGCCGGGGTCTTTGATCTGCGGTTGCGCGCCATCAGTGCCAGCCGCTCCAGTCGGTGCCGCCGTTGACGATGTTGAGGCGCCGGTCGATGGCGTAGGCATCATTGTCGCCGCCGTAGGCGGCCAGCCCTGAGTAACGGCCATTGGTGGTGCGCGCGGTAAAGGGCCCGGTCGTATCGGCCGCCGCGGCGCAGGCCAAGGCAATGGCCCAGAAGCGGTCGGCATGACCGTCGGTGGCGCCGGCCTCGGCGCGCACGCTGTGCAGGTCGCGCCTGAGCTCGTCATCGGCGGGAATGCGCAGGCGGCGGTCTTCCAGGACCTCGCGCAGCGCCGTGGCGACATCGAGCTTGCGGGGTGCGGACATCTGCACCCCCTCGACGTGCAGCCGGCCGTGCGTGTCCTGAAGGCGTTCGACCATCATCTCGCCCATGCCGGTCTGGTCGACCGCGATGCGCAGTGGCCGGTAGCGCCGATCGAGTGCGGCGACGATCGCCTCCTGCTCGGAAAAGGTGATGTTGTGGCGAACCACCAGCTCGCGCAGCCAGAGCACGTCGCCCACCGTCTCGACCGCGGCGGCGACCCAGAGGTCGTGGCGGCGCGCGATGTCGATGCCGATATGGGCCGGACCGCCCGCATAGCCGTCGGGCGCTCCGGCACCGGTGTCTTCGGCGGCGCGGATCAGCTCCCAGGCGAGCCAGGCACCGGCACCGGCCGACGGTACGCAATCCAACTCCTCCGCCGCGCGGATGCCGTATCGGTGGCGGATCTCCGCCTCCCACACCGCCTCGGCCTCTGGTGACCAGTCCTGCCTCCGAGATCGAAGCCTAGGAAGCGAAGCCAGCTCAAGCGATCGCGGATCAGAAACTCCATCCGCTCGTCACTCACCGTGTGCCGCGCGGCCAGGATCACCTACCATGAGGGCTTCTTCAGGAGCACATCGAGCAAGCGCCAGCGCACGCTCAAAAATTGCCGGCTCCGGCTTTGCCAGTCCCTCTTGCGTCGAGGATAGACAAACCGAGATGAAAGGTAGCAGTCCATAAGACCTGAGCCGGTTTTCTGTGCCTGAGGACTGATTGGCAATGACACCGATCTTAAACCGTTCGCCGAGTGAGCGGAGCGTCTGTTGTGCTTCGGGATAAGGATCCTCAAGCCCCTTGTCGTACTTGGCCTGTCCCAGAACCCCTTGATAATCGAAGCGTGTTCCGACGAGAATCTCCAAGGCGCGTGTTATCAGCCGCGGCGCAAACTCTCCGGAAGCCTGCTTTAACGCACTGTCAAAATCTGACCTGGAGAACAAATGCCCTTGCTCAGACAGCAACCTGGTCAGGTGCATAATTCGTCTTACACCGAGGAAATTATCGCCCGCCACATGGTGGCCGAGGCGCTGCTGGCAGCACACTTCGTCGCCCTGGCCGAGCGGTCCGGCATGGGGCGCGAGGCGATCATTGCCATCCTCTCCGACGTGGCCGATCGCTCGGCGGTCGATGAGTTCTGGATCAGCGACGAAACCGGGCACGCGTATCTGACCAACACCGGCATCGACTTCACGTTCGATCCGGACCCGGCGAAGAAGCCGCAGGCACACGTCTTCTGGCCCCTGCTCGAAGGCGGTGCCGAGATCGTTATCCAGGAGGCGCGCCAGCGCGAGGTCGACGATCAGATCTTCAAGTATGTCGGCGTCGCGGGTGTCGATAAGCGGCGGATCGTCCAGGTCGGCGTCAGCGCCGCCCACCTTCCTGGCCGAGAGTAACCCGGATCAGCGGCGCGCGAACGCCAGCCAAAGCCCGCCGGCGATCAGCGACGCGCCGCTGGCCAACTCGACGCGGCGGACGTTGGCGTGCGTGAGCAGGCGGCCGGCATTGCCGGCCACCACGGCGTAGGCGCCGTCGAAGACGGTCGCGACCGCCATGAAGGTAACGCCTAGCATAACAGTCTGTGCCGTCGGATCGGTTGCGGGGTCGACGAACTGAGGGATGATGGCGCCGAGAAAAACCAGCGCCTTGGGATTCGACCAGATCACCAGGAAGCCCTGCCAGAAGTAGGAGCCGCGCCTCGCGGCTTGCGCCGCCAGCAGTTGGCCCCTGGCGCGCAGCAGCTGGCGCCACCGCTTTCTGGAGGCGGTTCGGCAAGCGCCGGACCGGCTTGCCGGGATCGTCGAGGCCGACGAGACCTTCGTTCTTGAGAGCCGGAAGGGAGAGCGGAAGCTGGACCGCAAGCCGCGCCGGCGCGGCGGCAAGGCCCGCAAACGCGGCCTCTCGCGCGAGCAGGTGCCGGTCCTGGTCGCCGCCGACCGAGCCGGCGCGACCCTCAGCCATACCCTGCCCGCTCTCAACGCAGACAGCGTGAAGGAGGCGCTGGAGCCGGTCGTCGCCCGCGATGCCTTGCTCGTCTCCGACGCCAACCGCTGCTATCCGCCCGTCGCGGCGGCGCTCGACATCCCTCACGAGAGCATCAACGGCGCCGCCGGCGAGCGGGTCCGCGGCGCCCTGCACATCCAGACGGTCAACAGCCGCCACAGCCAGATCAAGGGCTTCCTGCGAGGCTTCCACGGCATCGCTGCCAAGTACCTCGACAGCTATCTCAGGTGGTTCCATCTCATCGAACTCGGCGACCGGCCGTCCCCGAGAGCCTGTCTCCAAGCGGCGATGGCTAAACCATGCCTACGGTTTGCGTATTGAGCCTAACTATATCGCCGCCGTGGCCGCCGCCGTGGTCGGCATGGTCACCGGCGCGGTCTATTACATGCCGCAGGTCGCCGGCAGGGCTTGGATGAAGTCGATCGGCAAGACCGAAGACGACTTCAAGAACACCAACCAGCCGGTGCTCTACGCCGGCGCCGCGATCCTCACCTTACTCCTGGCGACGGTGCTGGCGGCAACCATCGGCTGGGCCGACGCCCATAGCCTGACGGGTGGCGCGCTTTCTTGATCTGGATAGGTTTTGCGCTGCCGGTGCTGAGCATGGTCTTCATGTTCGAGGGCCGCAAACCTGTTAACCATCTCATCACCGGCGGACACTACTTGATCGCGCTCGTCCTTGAGGGCGCCATCATCGGCGCGTGGCCGACGGGCAGCACGCCGGTCGCGTAGGGTCTCCTAGTCAACGGCTGAATGGTCGCCGACCAGGACTTCGCGGCGGCCGACATGGTTGGCGGTCGAGACCACGCCTTCCTTTTCCATCTGCTCGATGATGCGCGCGGCGCGGTTGTAGCCTATTTGCAGGTGACGTTGGACGAAGCTGGTCGACGCTTTGCGCTCGCGCGCGACCAGCGCCACCGCCTGGTCGTAGAGCGCGTCACCGCTACCGCTATCGCCGAAGGCCTCGAAGCCGCCGTCGGCGATCGCGTCGTCCTCGGTCACCTCATCGAGATATTCCGGTTCGCCCTGCCGCTTCAGGTAAGCGACCACCGCTTCGACCTCGCGGTCGGAGACAAACGGTCCGTGCACACGGGTGATGCGGCCGCCACCGGCCATGTAGAGCATATCGCCCATGCCCAGCAGTTGCTCGGCGCCCTGTTCGCCGAGGATCGTGCGGCTGTCGATCTTGGACGTGACCTGGAAGCTGATGCGGGTCGGGAAATTGGCCTTGATAGTGCCGGTCACGACGTCGACCGAGGGCCTCTGCGTCGCCATGATCAGATGAATGCCCGCCGCGCGCGCCATTTGCGACAGGCGCTGAATGGCGGCCTCGACATCCTTGCCGGCGACCAGCATCAAATCGGCCATTTCGTCGACAATGACCACGATCAGCGGCAACGGCGTCAGGTCCAGCGGCTGATCTTCGAACACCGGCTTGCCGGTGTCGGGATCGAAACCGGTCTGCACCGTGCGGTGGATGTGTTCGCCGCGCTTGCGCGCCTGCTCCAGGCGCTGGTTGTAGCCGGTGATGTTGCGGACGCCGAGCTTCGACATGGAGCGGTAGCGGTTCTCCATCTCGCGCACCACCCACTTTAGCGCGACGACGGACTTCTTCGGATCGGTCACCACCGGCGCCAGCAGGTGCGGGATGCCGTCATACACCGACAGCTCCAGCACCTTGGGATCGATCATGATGAACTTGCACTCGTCCGGCCGGAGCCGATAGAGCAGCGACAGGATCATGACGTTGACGCCGACCGACTTGCCCGAGCCGGTGGTGCCGGCGATCAACAGATGCGGCATGCGCGACAGATCGGCGACCACCGGCGCGCCGGCGATGTCCTTGCCGAGTGCCAGAGTCAGCGCGCCTGGCGCCTTATCCAGCTCAGCCGACGCCAACAGCTCGCGCAAGTGGACGAATTCGCGATCCGTGTTGGGCAGCTCGATGCCGATGGCGTTGCGTCCGGGCACGACGGCGATACGCGCCGACACCGCGCTCATCGACCGGGCGATGTCGTCGGCCAGGCCGATCACGCGGCTCGACTTGGTGCCCGGGGCCGGTTCCAGTTCGTACAGCGTCACCACCGGACCGGGGCGCACTTTGACGATCTGGCCACGCACGCCGAAATCGTCGAGCACTGAATCCAGGAGCTGTGCATTCTGCGCCAGGCTGTCTTCGTCGATGCGGTGCCGGTATTGCCGCTCGGGATCAGGCTCCGACAGCAGATCCAGTGGCGGCAGCTCGTAATCCTGGTCCGCCAACTCCAGGCGCATCTGGCGAGGCTTGGCTGGAGTCGGCTTGCGCGTGCGCATCGGCGCGTCGATGAGATCCAGCCGAGGCGCAGTGACGGGCGCAGAAGCCGCCGGCTCCTCAGTGGGGGCGTTCAGCGACGGCTCCTCACGCGCCTTGGGCTTTGCGCGCGCAAGCAGATCAGCCGATTCGGCGTGGACGAACAGCGCTGCCCGGTAGGACGCCAGGCTGGCGGAAATTGCTCCGCGTGCGATCCAGCGCACGACGGTACGGGCCAGCGCCAGCCAGCGTTCCAGCGGGATCGCCAGCGCGTGTCCCAGGACGCCCGCTGCGGCAAGCGCGGCGACGAACGCCATCCACGGTGCGGTCACCCAGGTGCTCGGAACGACCATGGCCGCGCGTCCGAGCAGCAAGGCGCCGGCGAAACCGCCCAGCCCGCCGCTCAACGGCCACGCCGGGGGCACGGAGATGGCGGCGAGGCCAATGGCGGCCAGCAGTACTGCGATCGGCACCAAGGCGATGCGGCGCCACAGATGACGCAGCGGCCGCTTGCCCATCAGGTGCGCCCCCCACGACATCAGCACCAGGACCGGAACCATCGCCGCCAGCCCCAGCGATTGCAGCAACAGATCGGCCGCATAGGCCCCGACGGGGCCGAACACGTTCGCGGTGGGGGCGCCGGTGGCGTGGTTGAACGACGGGTCATTCGGGTCGTAGGTCGCCAGCGCCAGCAGCATCGCCGCCGCCGCCAGCATGCAGGCGAGGCCGGCGAGTTCGACCGCCCGCCGGCGGAAGAACGCGTGCACTTCCGGCGGCAGAATGGCGTTGCGATTGGACCGCCTGCGTTTGCTGCTGTAGGTGCGCGCGACCATCGTTAGTGCGCCGTCGCCACAACGTCGCGCATGCGCCGCAGCGCATCACGCGTGGTCTTCAGGTCATCGACGAGCGCCACCCGGATGTATCGTTCACCGGGGTCGCCGGCGTCCTGGTCCGTTCGCGACATGTATGCGCCGGGCATGACCCGCACGCCCGCCGTTTGCCACAGTCGACGCGCTGCCGTCTCGCCGTCCTCCACGTCCAGCCACAGATAGAACCCGCCGCCGGGCTCGCCGCCGGCCGCGCCCAGGATGTCGCGCGCGGCCGCGAACTTGTCGCGGTACTGCGCCCGGTTGTCTTCGACATGGGCGTCATCGTTCCACAGTGCAGTTGAGACCGACTGCACTGGTAATGGGACCGGCGCGCCGCCGTAGAAGCGCAGCCGTTTGAACAGCGCGATCAACTCGGCGTCGCCGGCGACGAACCCGGATCGCAAGCCCGGCACGTTCGATCGCTTCGATAGGGAGTGAAACGCCATCACGCCCGAACAATCCCCGCCCAGCTCGGCGCAAGCCTCGAACACGCCCGGCGGCGGCGCATTGGTGTAGATCTCGGCGTAGCACTCATCGATCGCCAACACGAAGCCATGCTCGCGCGCCAGCGAAACGGCGTCGCGCAGTTGCGCGCGGCTCAGCACCGAGCCTTGCGGATTGGCCGGGCTGTTGAGATAGACCAGCGCCGTGCGCGCCAGGATGTCGGCGGAGACCGCGCCGAGATCGGGCTGAAAGCCGGTGTCGGCTAAGGCCGGCAGGAATATCGGCTCGGCGCCGGCCATGACCGCGCCGCCGACATAGACCTGATACATCGGGTTGGGCATCAACACCGCCGGTACCCGGCCGTCCTTGCGCCGCGGCACGGCCACCAAGGCCGCCATGAACAGGGCCTCGCGCGTGCCGGAGACGGCAACGACCTGGCGCGCCGGATCGATCATGGCCGCCGGCAACCCATAGCGCCGCGCCAGCCAATCCGCCGAAGCTTGTCGCAGTTCCGTCGTACCGATTGTCGGCGGGTACTTGCCCCAGCCCGCGCTTGCGTCGTCCAGCATTGTGCGCACGAAGGGCGGCGGTGCATGCCGCGGCTCGCCGATCGCCAGATCGATCGGCGTCAGGCCGGCCGCCGGCGCAGCCGCGCCCAGGAGCCCATCCAGGCGCTGAAACGGATAGTCGACGAGTTCGTCCAGCCGGCTGTTATGCATGCCGATGCTGCCTGGCCCCACACGGCATCGAGTTTGCCCCCGAATTGGAAAGCAAACGTAACCACAACGAGTTGTGAGTACAAGCTAAGAACGAAGGCGAGACGTTGGGTTCCGCGTGGCGGAGAAATGAGCCCGCGCCGCGCCGTGAAGGGGAGCCGGCGCGGGCCTTCGAGGACGGTCGTTAGTGCACGGTTTCGCCGTGCAGATTGATGTCCAGCCCCTCGATCTCGATGTCCTCTTCGACCCGCAGCCCGCCCGTCAGCGCCGCCGTGATCTTGAGCAGGACGAAGCTGGCAATGGCGCACCAGACGATGGTGGCGACGATGCCGACAAACTGGGTCCATACCTGGCCCGGATTGCCTTCAATGAGGCCCGGTGTGCCGCCGATAGCCTCGACCGCGAATACGCCGGTCAAGAGCGCGCCGACGATGCCGCCGATGCCGTGTACGCCGAACACGTCCAGCGAATCGTCGTACCCCAGCCGCTGCTTCAGCCAGGTGGCGCCCCAGAAGCAGGCGACACCGGCCACGATGCCGATAATCAGCGCCCCCATGGGCGAGACGTAACCGGAAGCCGGCGTGATGGCCACCAGTCCGCCGACCGCCCCGGAGAGTATGCCCAGTACGCTCGGCTTGCCGCGCGTCATCCACTCGGCGAAGGTCCAGGCCAGCGCCGCGGTGGCGGTGCAGATCTGGGTCACGAGCATCGCCATGCCGGCGGCATTATTGGCGCCCACGGCCGAGCCGGCGTTAAAGCCGAACCAGCCGACCCACAGCAGCGACGCGCCGATCAGGCTAAGAACCAGATTGTGCGGCGCCATGTTCTCGCATCCGTAGCCGGCGCGCCGGCCCAAGACGATGGCCGCGACCAGTCCCGCCACGCCGGCGTTGACGTGCACGACCGTGCCGCCGGCGAAATCGAGGACGCCGGCATCACTTAGAAATCCGCCGCCCCACACCCAGTGCGTGACCGGCGCGTAGACCACGATGCTCCATAGGGCCACAAAGACGAGCAACGACGAGAATTTCATGCGGTCGGCAAAGGCTCCCACGATCAGCGCCGGCGTAATGATGGCGAACGTCATCTGAAAGGTGACGAACACCGTCTCGGGAATGGTTCCGTACATGGAATCGACCGAAACCTGGGCCAGGAACAGGTTGCTCAGCCCGCCCACGACGGCATTCAAGCCGCCGCCATCGCTGAAAGCCAGTGAGTAGCCGGCCACCATCCACAGGATCGACGCCAGACAGCAGACCGCGAAGCTCTGCGTGGCCGTGGCGAGCACGTTCTTCTTACGTACCATGCCGCCATAGAAAAGGGCCAGGCCCGGGATCGTCATCAGCAGCACCAGGGCCGTCGAGGTCAACATCCAGGCCGTATCGCCCGTATCCAGGGCGTCCTGCGCCCGCGCCGCGTTGGCACTGAACATGACGAGCGGTAGTGCCGCCCCCATCGCCAACGGAAATCTTTTCTGTATTTGCATAAACAGCCCG
The DNA here is from genome assembly GCA_965248805.1 of Alphaproteobacteria bacterium. Classification (GTDB taxonomy): domain Bacteria; phylum Pseudomonadota; class Alphaproteobacteria; order UBA6615; family UBA6615; genus CBDFKJ01. The sequence continues at coordinate 449,560 of CBDFKJ010000008.1, read as the reverse complement.
CCTCCCACGTCCATCACCGATCGCTGGTGCCGCTCGCGGCGGTCACCGTGCGCTCGTGCCCGTTCCTTTCAAATACCGTGCCGACGTAGCTAACTCGGGGAATACGGTTAACTTTCAATGGCATAGCGCGATGGCGGCCCAATGCGCTCACGAAGCGCTCGCCTGGACTGCCTAACCGACGTGCGATTTTGGAGGGCTGCCGAAAAATTGGGCAGTCGAGATGAGATGGACAGCGACCACAGCGATGGCGTACGGGAGGTCATGCCTCAATCTCGATCTCCGCCCCGCCGACGTGCCCGAACACACCGCTGCGATGCCCTGATCGTCGGCGGCGGCCCGGTCGGCATGACGGTGGCGGGGGCGCTCGCCGGCGCCGGGCTCGAGGTCGTTGTGGTGGAGAAGTCCGACCCCGCCACGATCACCAAGTTGCGCTTCGACGGCCGCACGTCGGCGATAGCCCTCGGCAGTCAGCACATTCTCGATACGATCGGCGTCTGGCCGCGCCTCGCGAAAGATGCCTGCCCAATTCACGACATTCGCGTGACCGACGGCAATTCACCTCTCTTCCTGCACTACGACCATCGTGCGGTCGGTGACCTGCCGATGGGCTGGATCATCGAGAACCGGTTGCTGCGCCAAGCGTTTCTCAAACACGCGGCGGATCTGAAGTCGTTGACGCTGCTGGCGCCGGCCGAGATCGCGAGCCTGGAGCGCGGCGCCTACGGGGTTGAGGCCCACGTATCCACCGGTGATCGCGTCGCCGCGCCGCTGGTGCTCGCCTGCGATGGCCGCAACTCGCCGTTGCGTCGGGCGGCGGACATCCTCGTCACCACCTGGCGCTACCCTCAGACGGCCATCGTCTGCACCATCGGCCACACGGAGCCGCATCATAACGTCGCGCACGAGCGGTTCCTCTCGCCGGGGCCGTTCGCGATCCTGCCGATGACCGACGCTGCGCGCGGCCAGCATCGCTCCTCCATCGTGTGGACCGACCGCTCGGACATGGCGCCGCAATACGTGGCCCTCGAGGCGCCGGACTTCGAAGCCGAGCTCACCCGGCGTGTCGGTGATCACCTGGGCGCGGTGAGTGTGCTAGGGCAGCGCTGGTCGTTCCCGTTATCGCTGCTGCACGCCGAACGCTACATCGACACCCGCCTGGCACTGGTCGGCGACGCGGCGCACGCCATTCACCCGATTGCCGGGCAGGGTCTGAACATGGGGCTGCGCGACACGGCGGCACTGGCGGAAGTGCTGGTCGACTCTGCACGGCTCGGTCTCGATCTCGGCAGCGCCGATGTGCTGCGCCGCTACCAGCAATGGCGCCGCGTCGACAACACGGCGCTCGCGATCGTCACCGACGGTTTGGACAGGATTTTCTCCAACAACTTCGCGCCGTTGCGCCTGGCCCGCTCGCTCGGGATCGCCGCCGTCAATCGGCTGCCGCCGCTGAAGACCTTCTTCATGCGCCACGCCATGGGCATGGTCGGTGATCTGCCGCGTCTGGTGCGCGGCGAGGCGCTGTAGCGCTACGGATCCCGGCTCAGGCCCTGGGTGGCCAATGTGTCGAGATAGGCCTTCCAGCGTATTTCCTGGCCGTGCCCCAATTCGTGCAGATAGTCCCAGCTATAGATCCCGGTGTCGTGCAGATCGTCGAAGTGCAGGCGCACGGCGTAGTTGCCCACAGGTTCGATACGGAGGATACCGACGCTACGGCGGCCGCTGACCGTTTTGCCGCCGCGTCCGCCGTGGCCCTTGACCTCGGCGGACGGGCTTTCGACGCGCAACAACTCGGCCGGATAGCTGAATTTCGCCCCGTCGTCGAAATCGACTTCCAGACGGCGCTCGGCGCTGACGTAGCGGATCTCGAGCGGGCGTGTCACCGTTGGCGTTCGTCCTCACGCAGCTTGCGCGCTTCGTCCACCAACATGATTGGAATGCCGTCGCGGATGGGATAGGCGACGCCGGCCTTGTCGCTGATCAGCTCCTGGGCGTCGGCGTCGTAGCGCAGCGGCCCTTTGGTCAACGGGCAAACCAGGATCTCCAGCAGGCGCGGATCGACGCCACCGCTGCGCGATGCATCAGACATGGGCGGACCTCATGGTCTAGTGCCGGATTTCGGCGGCAGGGCCGAGGGATTCGGCCTCCATCAGGCCGACCAGCAGCTTGGCCCGCCCGGCCAGAGTCGGGCTCTCCAGCAACGCCTGCTTGTCGGCCGGCGGGAACGGACAGAGCATCGCCATCATGTTGACCAGTGCCTCGTCGGGCAGCCCGTCCAGGCCGCTCCAGTCGGCGTCGAGCTGGCGCTGCTCGAAATAGGTCCTCAGCGCCAGGGTCAGACGTTCGCGGTCGATGGCGTCGGCGGTGTCGCGCAAGTCGGCTTCGAAGGGCTGGTAGTCGGCGGCAACCCGGCGATAACCGTCGACCATCGCCAACTCCTCGGCGATGCGAAACCTGCACACGCCCTTCAACTGGATGACGAACCGCCCGTCATCGCTTTCCTGAAACGAGACAATGCGGCCGGCACAACCGATATTGTGCAGCGTCGCGTCGTCGCCGGCGCTCATGCCCGACTGGCCGTCGCTCGCCGGCTGCACCACGCCCATCATACGCCCGGCGCCGAGGACCGCCTCGGTCAGGTTCAGGTAGCGCGGCTCGAACACGTTCAGCGGCAGGCTGCCGCGCGGCAACAGCAGTACGCCGACCAACGGGAATACCGGCAACGTCGCCGGCAGATCGGCCGCCGCCGCCGGGAGTGATGTCGCGCTCATGAAAACAGGATCGAGGATAGCTGGCGGCGGCCGTCGACCGTCAATTCATGGGTCGGGCCCAGCGCCTCGAAGATCTTCAACAGCTGCTTGCGTGCGGCCTCATCGTTCCACGCGCGGCTGCGGCGCACGATGGTCAGCAGGGCCTCGATCGCGGCGTCGGCGTTGCCGGCGCCATAGTCGGCGAGCGCCAGGTCGTAGCGTGCCTGATGGTCATTTTCATCGGCGGCCAACCTCGCCTCCAGCGTGCCGCGTTCGCCGGTTGCGTGTGCCGCACCCTCGGCCAATTCCAGCGCCGAGCGCGCCGCGGCGATGTCGGCCGTTTTCGCCGCCTCTTCGTCGACGCCGTCGAGCAACTGTCGCGCGTCGTCCAGCGCGCCCAATTGAATGTGGCATTTCGCCAGTCCGGCGATCGCTGCGGTGCGCGTCGGCTCGGCGCCGATGACTTGCGTGAACAAAGCGGCGGCGCTGCCGAAGTCGCCGGCGGCCGTGGCCGCCTCGGCCGCCTCCAGCGCTTCGTCCACGGGCGAGGCCGGCGCCCCGCCGCCGTGGTCTTGGACCAGGCGATCGATCCAGCTTTTCAGCTGGCTCTCGGGCAACGCGCCCTGGAAGGCGTCCACCGGCTGGCCCCCGAAGAAGGCGAACACCATCGGGATCGACTGAATACGCAGCTGCATCTGCAGCTCCGGATTCTCGTCGACGTTGATCTTGACCAGCTTGACGGCGCCGCGCGCCGCGGTGACCAACTTCTCCAAGGCCGGCGTCAACTGCTTGCACGGCCCGCACCACGGCGCCCAGAAATCGACGATGACGGGCAGGTCGTTCGAGGCGTCGATGACATCGGTCATGAAGCCCTCGGTCGAGGACTCGATGATCGGTACGGCACCCGCACCTTGGGCCTGATCGGCGTTGATGATTACTTCCATTTCTCGTTCCTCCCCGTCGTCACCCATATGTGGCCGCCCGGCGCGCCAACATCAAGCCAGCGCCCAAGGCTCGCAAGGCCGCCGATCATGCGATGTCCACCACCATCGGGGCATGGCCGCAGGCGTCGAGGAAGCGGATCAGGTCGTCCGGGGCGATCGCCGTGGTCGCACTGTTGTGCAGCGGATGGGCATTGACCGGCACGTGCACCAAAACCTCTCGGTCGAGGATCATCGTAACGGCCCCGGCGGCATCGTTCATGACCGCGAAGGGCGTCACCGCCCCCGGCTGAACGCCCAGCGCCTCGACCAGCAGGTCGGCGCTGCCGAAGCTGAGGTTGCCCCTGGCGCAGATGATGTGACGCAGCGACTTCAGATCGATCGGCTTGTCCTCGGGGGCGGTCACGAGCCACATCGACCGCTTCTTGTCGCGCAGGAACAGGTTCGCCCGGCAGCTCGCCGCGCAGCGCCTTCGATTGTTCGACCGTGTGCAGCGGCGAGTGGCGCACGGTGTGGGTGGCGATTCCCAGTTCATCCAGCCGCCGCATCAAGGGCCGTTCGATCGCCTGCGGATCGTCCATGCGCGGCTCGATACCACGCCGCCCACGCCGGCGCACGGGCTTGCATCGGTGCAAAGGTTGCGCCTATATCAGGCCTCGGAGCGCGGGAGTAGCTCAGTGGTAGAGCATCACGTTGCCAACGTGAGGGTCGCGAGTTCAAATCTCGTCTCCCGCTCCATCTTTTCAATGACTTAGGCGCTGAAGCGGTTGATCCCGTTTTCGTATGGGTAACATGCCCACAAGAAAGGTCGGTTTCGCCGGTCTCCTAGCTGCGGGAACCTCTAAGAAGGCCCGCTTTCTGGCCGCTCAGGACCGCTTTGCCCCTGGGAACGGACGTCGGCGGCCGGATGCGCGACAGCAGGTGATGACCCCTGAGCGGACTTTCACCGACGGTCCCGGTGGGTAGCGGTCGAGAGCGATATGCCCTTGCGGTGAGCGGGAGTGAGATTGCGCGCTCAAGGAAGGCGCACACCCTTGGCCCCTTATTTATTCCAAGCCGTTGCGAAGTGGTGAGAGCCTCACCATCTTAGGCAAACTGGAAGCCGTCTCCGTTTAAAATTTGCGCGCTTGCCCACCCCTGCGAAGGTGTGGCCTGCCTCCTGCACGGCTTGTCTGAGCAACCAATAACAATGAGAATTGCCCAGGTTGCCCCTCTGTACGAAAGTTGCCCGCCGAAGCTCTATGGCGGTACCGAGCGGGTCGTTTCCTATCTGACCGAGGAGCTGGTTCGCGCCGGGCACTCGGTCACGCTATTCGCCAGCGGTGACTCCGAGGCGTCTGCCGAGCTGCGCCCCATGTGCCCGCAGGCGCTGCGACTCATGGACGGGTACGGCGTCTCATTGCCCTGCCATCTCATCATGCTGAATCGCGTAATGGGAGCCGCGCAAGAATTCGATGTGATCCACTTTCACACCGATTATCTCCATTTCCCAACGTTCAACAGTCGACAGGAAAAACTCTGACGACGCTGCACGGACGGCTCGACCTCGCGGAACTGCCGCTCGTGTATCGGGAGTTTCCGACGATGCCGGTGGTATCGATTTCCGACTCACAGCGGCAACCGCTGCCGTGGCTCAACTGGCGGGCCACAATCCATCACGGTTTGCCACTCGACGCGTGTGATTTAGGTGACGGAAGCGGTGGATACCTCGCCTTTCTCGGACGAATCTGCCCGGAAAAGAGGCCGGACCGTGCGATCGAGATCGCCGTGCAGGCTGGGGTGCCGCTGTTGATCGCGGCTAAGGTTGACAAGGTCGACATCGATTATTTCGAACAGATCATCCGGCCGATGCTCGATCACCCGCTGGTCGAGTGCATCGGTGAGGTCGACGAGACTCAGAAGGCAAAATTCCTGGGTGATGCCCGTGCCCTGGTATTTCCCATCGACTGGCCCGAGCCCTTCGGTCTGGCAATGATCGAGGCGACGGCCTGCGGCACGCCCGTCATTGCCTATCGCAACGGGTCCGTCAGGGAGGTCGTGGACGACGGCGTGACCGGGTTTGTCGTGGACAATGTGGCCGCGGCCGTTGCCGCGGTCAAAACCGCAGCCGATTTGGACCGCGCAGCCGTGCGTTCCCACTTCGAGACCCGGTTCTCGGTCGAGCGTATCGCGAAGGACTATGTTGCGATTTACGAAGAGATGACCAACGACATTACCTATGACTTCCCGGCCCGCGTGGCCCAATCCGACATTCATTATGTTCAACCTGCCACCGCGGTCTAGCGAGACGCCCTGGCCTATCTAGTGGATTGATTCCAACGTTTAGAACCCTCGGTTTCGGGCTGCGATGATGTCGTCGGGGTCGGCTTTCCATATGAATGGCTGTGGGTTGGCCGCACTGTATTCGCGGACGAAGCGGTTGATTGCGGCCTGGAGATCGACGACGGAATGGAAGACGCCGTGCTTGAGCCGCCGCCGGGTGAGTTTTGCGAAGAAGCCCTCGACGGCATTGAGCCACGAGCAGGAGGTCGGTGTGAAGTGGAAAGTCCAGCGCGGATGGCGGGCGAGCCAGGCGCGGACCTTGTCCTTGTTGTGCGCCGCGTAGTTGTCGACGATCGCGTGGATGGCCTTGTCCGCCGGCACCGTGCGCTCGATGCGGTTGAGGAAGCGGATGAACTCCTGATGGCGGTGGCGCTGCATGTTCTGGCCGATCACCGTTCCGTCCAGAACGTTGAGCGCCGCAAACAGCGTGGTCGTGCCGTGCCGTTTGTAGTCATGGTGCCGGCGCGTCCCTTCTTCATCGGCAGACCGGCGGTCGAGCGCCTGGATCTGTGACTTCTCATTTCGTCCACCTCGACATGCTCTCCTGCCCTGGCACCGATCCGATCCTGATCGGGCCGCACCATACCCGCGCGGAGCTTATGCAGGATGCCGAAGGCGGTTTCGTACCGCGTCAGCCCAAGCTGCCGCTGAAACTGCACCGCCGACATGCCCGGCGTCTGGCTGGCGACCAGATAGGCGGCCCAAAACCACGTGCTCAAAGGCGTGTGGCTGCGCTCCATGACCGTGCCGACGGTCAATCCCGTCTGGCGGCGGCAAGCGCGACAGGTCAGGACGCCAAGCCGCGTGGCGATGCGGAAAGGTTCACCCACGACGCCGCAGCGCGGGCAGGCGAACCCGTCACCCCAGCGAGCCCTTTCCAGGTAGGCGGCGCACGCCGCATCGTCGGAGAAAAGTCGCTGAAACTCGGGGAGGGATTGCGGGAAGGGCAGGTCGGTGCGGTCGAGAACGTCCATGACCCACTATCCGTTGTACGCACACAACCTATCCCTAGTGCGCGTGTATGCGTCAAGCGGATAGGCACGGTTTGAACAACGCGCCCTCCTGAGGCCGGTGAGCCCGGCTTTCTCCACTGCCGCGATGTGGACGAACGCGTCCTTGGCGCCGTCGTCCGGCGCGATGAAGCCGTAGCCCTGCACGGTGTTGAACCACTTCACGGTTCCTTTGGTCATAGATCTTTCCAACCGACATGTCGCGACCGCCGGACACATCGCCCGGCGGATCTCGGTGTTCCAAAAACTGGGAAAGCGGTAACAGCCCGTCGGCGCAAAGCGGCAGCCCGAGGTTGGTACGTAAACCCGAGATGGTATATGGACACCCGCCGGGCAGAATCAAAGGATATTCTCCAAATTATGTCATAGAGCTCCGTCGCAGGTTCTGTGTGACTCTTAATTTATTTGTTTGAAGTCGCTATATTATGAAATGAAAACATTGTGTCAGTATTGAAAATACTGCTGCGGCTGCTCATATAATTATGCGCGGCAAATCAATGCTGCTATTTTCAAAAAGGAATCACATGTCTTTTAAGGAATGGTCCGCCGCGCAAGGCGCGCCGACCAAGGATGATGCAGCCGCCAAGCCCAAGGGCGCACCGGCAACCGATCAGCCCGCAAAACAGCCGGACAAGTCGCCGTAGACAGCGCACCAGCCACCGCGCAAGTCGTAAGAATTCGGAGCGGAAGAGGCGGCATCGTCCTCCATCTTCCCTCGGCGGGACGATGCCACGGTCAACCAGGAGGTGTCCGATGACGATGCGCACGAACAAGACGACAGTGACCTTCAGCAGGCCGCTCGTCCTTACCGGATTCGATGAGGCACTGCCGGCGGGCGCCTATCGCGTGGAGACGGATGAGGAGCTTGTGGAAGCCATTTCCTATCCGGCTTACCGCCGGCGTTCGACCCAGATGGACGCCTCCATTTACCTCGTGAATTTTGCCTCGTTGTGATTCTCTACGGCGGTTCGGTTTGAGGAGGTATTGATGAGGCAGGCTGGTCTGTTCGGCTTACCGGATCATCTTCGAAAGCTTTCGGCGACGGGTGATCCGTTGGAGGTGCTGGCAAAGGTCGTCGACTTCAAGATTTTCCGCGCGCCGCTTGAGGCGGCGCTGGGCTATTCGGACGGATCGAAAGGTGGCCGCCCGGCCTACGATGCGGTGGCGATGCTCAAGGTTCTGATCCTGGCCGCGCGGCACCCATCGGCCCCACACGAGCCTCGACGGGCTCACTCCGATGCAGTATGCAACCCGGTCCCAACAGGGCCACAACCGGAACAGATTCTACTCAGCTGTGGGGGCATAACGGGGGCAAGGTCACGTTCGATGCCGCACGGGAACGGATCCATGAGGTTGCGGACAAAGCCTATGCGTGCCGCCGTAAGGGCTCTTACGCCCATATCCTGGCAGGGGAGGATTTTTGAGATATTCCGGCATTGCGAGAGCTGAACAGACGTCTCGATGCGGAACGCCGTGCTGACCAGAAGTGGCAAGGGCAGAAACGCGGAGACGCCGGCGATGATCGGCGCCAAACGGCAATCAGAAGAAAGGTATGAGGCCATGATGGACGACCCGGTCGACCTCGACGAGCGCCGCGGCATGGCCGCTCAGAAAGCGACAGAAATTCGCCGTCATCGCCTCCATGAGTTTCAGGCCGATCAGGCGGCTTTGCGACGTCGCCAGGAAGAACTCGAGAAACTTCTCCTGGCCGCTCCAGCGGAGACTTGGCCGGAGGCCGCGGCCAAGGCGGAGTATCTCATACAGCTATTCGCCGCCACACCGGAGGCTCGGGATCCGCGCCGCAAGAAGCTCATCGCCCATGCGCTCGACGATCTCACACGGTTGTCAGACCGAGCGAATGAACGTTCATGAGCCATTACCTACCGACAGATGCGCCAGCCGATCAGCCCGCCGCGGTCGCACCCAAGCTTCGCCATTGTCTTAGGTGCCGAGCCGCGTTCCACAGCGAATGGGCCGGCGAGCGGATCTGCTCGCACTGCAAGACTTCGGTTGCGTGGCGGAGGGGTGCACTGTCGCAGCCACATCCAGCCAGCGGACGCCGATGATGTATGTCCGGGAGAGAACCGGCCGATGTCTCAATCGCGTTGTGAACGAATCGCCGAAATGCCCGTAAATCGTGGGCGCAAGAAAAATCGTTCATGTGAATTCATGCTCTAATTGGAGGAGACACTAATGAATAAATCCGAATCGCTGAAACCCGCACTCTATGGCGCCGCGGCCGGCGCAATCGCGCTCGCGATCGTCGGCTTCTCGTGGGGCGGATGGATGACAACCGGCAAGGCCATGAAGATGGTGGCAAATCAGGCGAGGCTTGAAGTCGTTGCCGCTCTGCTGCCGATCTGCATCGAACAGTCCGAACAGGATCCGCAAGTCGTGGAGACGCTCGCCCAGTTGAAGGATGCGAGCGCCTTTCAACGCAACGACGTGCTCATGAAGGCGGGCTGGGCCACGATGCCGGGGTCAAACGAACCCAATCGCGCCGTCGCAAACGCATGTATGAAGGAACTGGCGGCCCGGTTCTAGCTGCCCGACCTGCCCGTCCGGGTCAGGTCGCCCGTGCTGGAAAAACTCACCATGCGGGAGACTAGCCCTCGGCGCCTGGGACCGCTCATGCCCACAAGGTGCGGCAGCCTCCGGCGAAGCCGCGACGATTGCGGTCACGTGGTCTGCCCAGCGCGATAGGGCGTCCCGCTTTGCCTTCAGGTAGACGTCGTCCGTCGCAACGTCACAAAGGTTCTGTCCCTGCGCTTCCGATGGGCAGCAGGGTCTTCATCCATGGCGATATTGACTAAATAGTCTCGCGCGACCGCACGCGCTACCGCGGGCACTGACCCGGAGGCCGAAGTCCGGCAAGGCAGCGTCCCAGTGTTCGACGCGACCGGTCGGAGGCAGCATGATCCTCTTGATCCCGAGAACCGGCAGCGTCTTCTTCGGCGGCGTCGGCATTCGTGCGGGATGGCAAGGAGTTGTGCGCTGCCATGTGTCGCTATGAGAGGAAATAGCAGCTCGTTGCCAACGCGAGGGTCGAATCTCGTCTCCCGCTCCAGATCCCTCCAGTTGCAGACCGACAGCCGGCCGAAACGCGGCGCCTTTCGCGCCGCCGCCGCAGGCCCTAACATGGAGCAGCGCCCAAAGAGGCGCTCGAAACCAAGGCCGGGATGGCTGTCATGCGCACGATACCGATTTGCCTACTGGTCCTGTTAGCAACCGCGGCCGGCGCCCAGGGCGTCGATCCGATCGCGGCCTTTCGCTGCGAGCAGGCCCATGCCAACGCCAACTACGGCGAGGCGCTCCGGCTATGCCGGCCGCTGGCGGAGCAGGGTTTAGGCGACGCCCAACTCATTCTCGGTGAGCTGCATCAGAAGGGTATCGGCACGCCGCTGAACTACGGCGAAGCGGCGCGGTGGCTCGGCGCTGCAGCGCAGCAAGGCGAGCCGGAGGCGCAGTTCCAGATCGGCATGATGCGCCGCTATGGCACGGGCGTTTCGCAAGACCTGGTCGAGGCATTCGCGTGGCTGACGCTGGCGGCCGAGGCTAACCACCCCGACGCCGGTGCGGCGCGCGATTTGACGGCGCAGCGCATGAGCGGCAGCCAGGTGGTGTCCGCGCAGAACCTGGCGAACCAGCGGCGTGCCGCGCTCGCCGCGCCGCCGGCGCAGGCCGCGGCTCCGGCCGCGCCAGCGCGTCCAGCGATGACCGAGCGGGAGATCGTCGCCGGCACGCAATCGCGGCTGGCGCAGCTCGGTTATGATCCGGGGCCGGCGGACGGGCTGATGGGCCGGCGCACCCGCAGCGCGATCGAAACTTACCAGGCCAACACCGGCATTCCGGTCGATGGCCGCCCGACGACAGCCCTGTTGGATCGGCTCGACGCCAGCATTACAGCACGGCAGGCGGCTGCCGCACCGGTCGTGACGCCGCCGGCGGCGCAGCCGCAGCCGGCTGTGGCCGCGCCACCTGCCGCGGTGCCGCAACAGGCGGCACTGCCCGAAGTCGCCGCGATCGAGGTGCCGCAGGCCCCGGCCGGTTTCGATCCCGACACCCAGCACGCTGTCGACGAACTCAATGCCCGCATCGCGCGCGCCAATGCCGAAGGCGGGGCCAATCCGCGGTATCTGGGTCAACTGCGCGACTTGGTCGCGCGCCATGACTGGCCGTGGCGCCAGCTCGTCTTCGATGACAGCTTCGGCGACGGCGATTACACCGCCGGGACCATCTGGACGCTGGCCGAGGGCGCGTTCGATGCTGCCGCCGCGTCCGGGCTGACCACGCGCCGGGAGGCGGCGATGCGGCACAGCGTCTTTGGGTCTATCGCAGTCGGGCCCGCTCGCAGGGTTACGCGCTCGCGGTGCAGCCCGGAGCGGCGGGGCTGTCGCTCGAGCTGCTGCGCCTGGGTGACGGCCGCGAAGTGGTGATCGACGGTGTCGAGGTGCCCGCCGGCGATGCACCGGCGCAACCGCGGGAGATCCAGTGGCGCCGCACACCGCAGGGCGAGATGACGGTATGGGTCGACGGTGGCGAGGTGATGCGCGTCACCGATCGCGGCTACGTGCAGCGCTTCACCGGCGTGCGCATACTCAACGAAGGCGGCGTCTATACGCTGCGCCGAATTTCGGTGCACGCGGTTCCGTCCTAGTGGATTGATTCCAACGTTTGGAACCCTCGGTTTCGGGCTGCGATGATGTCGTCGGGGTCGGCTTTCCATATGAATGGCTGTGGGTTGGCCGCATTGTATTCGCGGACGAAGCGGTTGATTGCGGCCTGGAGATCGACGACGGAATGGAAGACGCCGTGCTTGAGCCGCCGCCGGGTGAGTTTTGCGAAGAAGCCCTCGACGGCATTGAGCCACGAGCAGGAGGTCGGTGTGAAGTGGAAAGTCCAGCGTGGATGGCGGGCGAGCCAGGCGCGGACCTTGTCCTTGTTGTGCGCCGCGTAGTTGTCGACGATCGCGTGGATGGCCTTGTCCGCCGGCACCGTGCGCTCGATGCGGTTGAGGAAGCGGATGAACTCCTGATGGCGGTGGCGCTGCATGTTCTGGCCGATCACCGTTCCGTCCAGAACGTTGAGCGCCGCAAACAGCGTGGTCGTGCCGTGCCGTTTGTAGTTATGGGTCATGGTGCCGGCGCGTCCCTTCTTCATCGGCAGACCGGCGGTCGAGCGCCTGGATCTGTGACTTCTCATCGATCGACAACACCACCGCATGGGCCGGCGGGTCGACATACAGGCCGACGATATCGGTGAGTTTCTCGGCGAAGGCAGGGTCGGTCGACAGCTTGAAGTTGCGCCAGCGGTGCGGGCTGAGACCGTGAGCCTTCCAGATCGCCTGCACCGTCGAGGCGGCAATACCGGCCGCCCTGGCCATCGCGCGCAACGTCCAGTGGGTCGCCTCAAACGGCGGCGGTTGCTGCGTCAGGCGCACGATCTCGGCGACACGATCGAGCGGGACCGGCGCCTTGCCGGGCGGACGGGACTTGTCGCGAAGCAGGCCGCCGACACCCTCGTGCATGAACCGCTCTTGCCAGCGCCACACGCAGGTCTTGGACTTGCCGGTCTCGGTCATGATCGCCGAGGTGCCCAGACCCTCGCCGCTGAGAAGGACAATATGTGCCCGCCAGACGTGTTTCTGCGGGCTCTTGGGATCCGCGACGACCGCGCGCAATCGCTGACGGTCGCCGGCGGATAGGGTGAAGGAGATTCCACTGCGCATGCGCCAGATTCGCATAACACAGCAAAATACGGAATCCCAATTCGGACTCTTTCATTCCGATCAATCCACTAGGCGGCTCTGTCACGATTGGTTGAGGGTCGCGGCGTGCGGTCGGCAGCTACTTGATATTAATGAATTTGGCCAAATCTCAGGCGTACTCTGGCCGGTGTTTCGCACGCCTACACACGGCCGCTTTTTAGTGAGCCCCAGGAGATGATCGCCATGTCGCCGCGCGCCGAGCAGTTGAAAGCCGAGCTTGTCGAACGCATCGCCGCGATCGTTCATGAAAGGCTCTCCGGCGAGAGGGCGAAGCAGGCGGAGACGTTCGTGCGGTCGTTCTACGCCAACGTGCCATCGGTCGATATGATCGGTCAGGACCCTGAGGCGTTCTATGGTACCGCGCTGTCGTTCTGGCAATTCGGCCACAAGCGGATCGCCGGCAGCGCCAACATCCGGGTCTTCAATCCAAAGTTGCAAGAGCACGGCTGGCGCTCGCGCCACACCGTCATCGAGATCGTGCATGACGACATGCCGTTCTTGGTCGACTCGGTGGCCGGTGAGCTCAACCGCCGCGGGCTCACCGTCCATTTGGTCATTCATCCCATCCTGCGGGTCGGGCGCACCACGACCGGGACCGTGAAGAAGCTTGCCGACACCGCGAGTCCGGCCGAGTCGTTCATGCATGCAGAGATCGAGGAGCAAACCTCGCGCGACACGCTCGTTGAGCTCGAGCAGGCAATCGCCGCGGTGCTCGACGACGTCCGCACCTCCGTCGCCGACTGGCCGAGCATGTGCGAGCGCGCCCTGGGTGTGGTCGACGAGCTGAAGCAGCTGCCACGGGAGCTCGACCACTCGGCGGTGGCGGAAGCGATCGCGTTCGTTGAATGGATCGCCGACCATCATTTCACCTTTCTGGGCTATCGCGAGTATGACATCGCCGGAGATGCCGGCGCCGAACACATGCGGGTCGTACCGGGCGGGCTGGGCATCCTGCGCGATCCCGAACGCGACGTGTTCGAAAACTGGCGCGAGTTGGCACAGCTACCGGCGGATGTGCGCGCGTTTATTCAAGCGCCGACGCCGTTGATGGTGACCAAGGCGAACCAGAGTTCGCGCGTTCACCGAAACGTGCAAATGGATGTCATCGCGATCAAGAAATTCGACGCGCAAGGCAAGGTGGCCGGCGAGCGCATGTTTGCCGGCTTGTTCACTTCGGCGGCCTATAGCCGCAGCCCGACAGCGATCCCGCTGCTGCGGCGTAAGATCGACGGCGTGATCGCGCGCGCGGAGTTTCCGCCAGCAAGCCATGACGGGAAGGCGCTGGCGCACGTATTGGAGACGTATCCGCGCGACGAGCTGTTCCAGATCAGCGACGACGAATTGTTCACCAACGCGATGGGCATCCTGCATTTGCAGGAACGCCAGCGTACGGCGCTGTTTGTACGCCGCGATCCGTTCGAGCGCTTCGTGACCGCACTGATCTATGTGCCGCGTGACCGCTACAACAGCAACCTGCGCAAGCGCTTCGGCACCCTCCTCGATCATGCCCTGAACGGCACGATCACTGCCTACGAGCCGCATGTGGCGACCGATTCTGCCCTGGCGCGCGTGCTGTTCTCCATCGCCACCGAGCCCGGCAACATTCCGTCCTTCGACATCGAACAGATCGAAGCGACGTTGATTGAGATCGCGCGGTCGTGGACCGACAAGCTGCGCGCGGCGCTCGTTGACGCCAAGGGTGAGGAAGCGGGTCTGCGGCTGTACCGCCGCTTCGGCGAGGGCTTCTCTCCCGGATACGAAGAGGTGACGACGCCGGTCGTGGCGGTCCATGACCTCGAAATGGCGGAGGAAGCGTGCGCGCAAGGCTCTCTCAGCATCAATCTCTACCGACACATCGAGGACGCCGCCAACGTCACCCGGCTGAAGCTCTACGCCCTGAATGAGCCGATCGCGTTGTCCGATGTGTTACCGATGCTCGAGCAAATGGGGCTGCGGGTGCTCGGCGAACGGCCGCACCTGTTGTCCGCCGGCGATTCGGGCAACTCGATCTGGATCCACGATCTGAAAATGCAAAGCCGCGATGGCGCACCGATCGACGTCGGTGCCATACGCGAGGCGTTTCACGCCGCCTTCGCGCGCATTTGGAGCGGCGACGTTGAAGATGATGGCTTCAACAGTCTGGTCCTGAAGGCGGAGCTTGAATGGCGCGACATCATCGTGGTGCGCGCCTACTGCAAGTATCTGCGCCAAGCACGCATTGCATTCTCCCAAGAGTACATGGAGCAGACGCTGGGCTCCAATCCCGGTCTGGCGCGATCGATTGTCGATCTGTTCCACGCACGGTTCGATCCGGCGCGGCGCAAGGTGGCAAAGCAGCGTGAGGGCGCGTTGCGTGCAAACATCGAGAGCGATTTGGAGGCGGTTGCCAGCCTCGATGAGGATCGCATCATCCGGCGCTTCGCCAATCTGGTCGACGCCACGCTGCGCACCAATTTCTTCCAGCCGACGGCGCAGGGCGCGGCCAAGCCGTATCTGTCGTTCAAGCTCGACAGCGCGGCGATCGAGGAGTTGCCCAGCCCGCGCCCGTGGCGCGAGATCTTCGTCTACAGCCCGCGCATGGAGGGCATTCATCTGCGCGGCGGCGCCGTCGCGCGCGGCGGCTTGCGCTGGTCGGACCGGCGCGAGGACTTCCGCACCGAGGTGCTTGGCCTGATGAAGTCACAGATGGTCAAGAACGCCGTCATCGTTCCCGTCGGCTCCAAGGGCGGCTTCGTGTGCAAACGCCTGCCGACTGATGGCGATCGGGAGGCAGTGCATGCCGAAGTCGTCGACTGCTACAAGACGCTTATCCGCGGCATGCTCGACCTCACCGACAATCTCGCCGGCGACACCGTCGTGCCGCCCGCCGATGTCGTACGGCTGGACGACGACGATCCCTATCTGGTGGTCGCTGCGGACAAGGGCACGGCGACCTTCTCCGATATTGCCAATGACGTCAGCGCCGAGTTCGGGTTCTGGCTCGGCGATGCGTTCGCCTCCGGTGGGTCGGCCGGCTACGACCACAAGAAGATGGGGATCACCGCCCGCGGCACCTGGGAATCAGTTAAGCGCCACTTCCGCGAGCGGGACCACGATACGCAAAGCGAGCCGTTCACTGTCGTCGGCGTCGGCGACATGTCCGGGGACGTCTTCGGCAACGGAATGCTGCAGAGCGAACACATTCGCCTGGTCGGCGCGTTCAACCACCTACACATTCTCATCGACCCGGAACCCGACATCGCCGCGAGCTTCGCCGAGCGCAAACGCCTGTTCGAATTGCCGCGTTCGACATGGTGCGACTACGATACCTCGCTGATCTCGGGGGGCGGCGGCGTGTTCGACCGACACGCGAAGTCGATCAAGTTGACGCCCGAGATCAAGAAGCGCTTTGCCATCAAACGCGATTCGCTGACGCCGCACGAGCTGATCCGCGCCATGCTCACCTCGTCGGTGGATCTGTTGTGGTTCGGCGGTATCGGTACCTACGTCAAGGCGCGTACGGAATCGCATGCCGATGCCGGCGACCGGGCCAACGACGCCTTGCGCGTCGACGCGACGGAGCTGACCTGCAAGGTCATCGGTGAGGGCGCCAACTTGGCCGTGACCCAACTCGCGCGCATCGACTTCGCCAAGGGCGGCGGCCTCGTCAACAGCGATTTCATCGACAACTCCGCCGGCGTCGACTGTTCCGATCACGAGGTCAATATCAAGATCGCGCTGGACGGCGTCGTCGCCAATGGCGACATGACGGTGAAGCAACGCAATCGGCTGCTCGTGGATATGACCGACGAGGTCGCTAAGCTCGTCCTCAACGACAATTACCTGCAGACGCAGGCGATCAGCTTAGCGATGGCACGCGGTTGCGCCCATCTCGATCGCCATTGGCATCTCGTGCGCAGCCTGGAGCGGGTTGGTCGGCTCGATCGGGCGATCGAATTCCTGCCGGACGATGAAGTCATGGCCGAGCGTAAGGCAGCCGGCCAATGCCTGACCCGGCCCGAGTATGCCGTCGTATTCTCCTATGCCAAGATCGTTCTGTTCGACGCTCTGCTGGCGACCGACGTTCCCGACGATGACTATTTGGCGCGCGATCTTGCCCGCTACTTCCCGACGCCCCTGCAGTCGAAATGCAAGGCGCAAATCGCGCGCCATCGGCTGCGCCGTGAAATCGTCGCGACGTATCTGACCAACTCGCTGGTCAACCGTGTCGGCGCGTCGTTCGTCCACACGTTGGAGGATGGCACCGGAATGGGTGTCGCAGACGTGGCGCGTGCCTATGTCGTGGCGCGCGACGCGTTGGGCTTGCGCCCGATCTGGCGCAGCGTCGAGGCGCTGGACAACCGGGTGCCGGCGTCCGTGCAGACCGAGATGAACCTAGCGATCACCTCACTGGTCGAGCGCTGCACGCTGTGGTTGCTGCGCAACGGCCGCCATCCACTGGACATCGCCGAATCCATCAGCGCCTATGGTCCCGGGATCGCGGAGTTGTGGAGCCGCTTGAACGACGTGCTAACGCCCGTGGACCGCGACGCCGCCCAGGCGCGCGCGCGTGATCTCTGTGCCCAGAACGTTCCGACGGAATTGGCGGAACGCATCGCCGGCTTGGATGTGCTGCTGTCGGCGTTCGATGTGGTGCGCATCGCGCGCGGCGCTGACGTACCGGTTATCGACGCCGCCCACGTCTACTTTGCGATGGGTGCGCGGCTCAACGTCGATTGGCTGCGGCGGGCCGCCGGGCGGGCCAAGGCGGAAGGCGATTGGGAGCGGCGCGCGCTTTCCGCTATCGCCGACGACAGCCTGTCGCACCAGGCCGAACTCAGCACACGCGTATTGGACTTGGCCGGCCGCGGCGAACTTGGGCGCCAGGCGGTTGCGGGTTTGCTCGCAACCTGGCTCGAGTCCATGCACGGTGCGGTCACGCGGGCGGACGCCTTGTTCGCCGAACTGAAGGCCGCACCGGAGCCGGATCTCGCCATGCTGACGGTCGCCAACCGCCAGCTGCGGGCTCTGGTTGCCGCCGGCGCAACATCGTAAGTCATTGATTCCATAAAATAATAGGCGCGCTGCCGGCACCCCGACCGGCGATAGTGCGCCTGTTCAGCATCCTGAACCGCCGCTGAACGGTGCATTCAGCAACGCTTCAAGCCGACTTCGTTAGCGTCCATCCCACGCTCGCAGCGCCCCAGGTGCAACGCAGGAGTGGGAAAGATGAAACGAACGATCGGATTGGGACGTGTGCTGGGCCGTGCTTGGCGCGCCAACCATGCGCCGGCGCCCAAGGCGGTGGGTCCGCGGTCGCAGCGTTCGTCCCAGTGTGAGTGTTCGTGGGTCTAACCATCGCCGCCGCGACGCCGGCATACTGGAACGTTGAGCGCGACCGCCACGGGCGCAAGCACCGCTATCGCAAGCATGCGCACCGCCGGCACCAAAAGCATGCGCCTCCCCGACCGCGCTACGGCCAAATCGATCCAAGCCCGTTCGCCGGCATCGACCTAGGGCCGTGCCGGAACGATGTGCTCGGCGGAGTGCTGGGCACCGCGGCCGGCGCCGCTGTGGGCTCGGCGTTTGGCAAGGGTGACGGCAGGGTGGCCGCGATCCTGGCCGGTGCGGTTGTCGGCGCGCTAACCGGCAGCGCCGTGGGCCATTCCATCGATCAGAGCGACCCATCGTGCTTCGACCAGGTGCTGGCGAGTGCACCGGCCGGACAGACGATCGCTTGGTCACACCCCGAGCGGGATACCCGCTACGAACTCACGCCGGGTGAGGAATTCGCCACCGCCGAAGGGCGTTACTGTCGCGAATACACCCAGACCGCCGTGATCGGCGGTCGCACACAACAGATCTATGGCACCGCCTGTCGGTAGCCGGACGGCGCCTGGGAGATCGTGCGCACCGAGGACTAGCCGGCGCGCACGCACAGACAACGATCGGAAAGAGGAGCAGACCATGACCCGCATGACCGTTATATCAGCCATGATCGCAACGATAGCGCTCGCCGGATGCAGCGCCCACGACTATGGACCGAAGGAGGGTGTCGGCGGCCTCGCCGGCGCCGGACTGGGCGCGCTGGCGGGCTCGCAGATCGGCAAGGGCCGCGGCCAGCTGGCGGCGGTGGGCGCCGGCGCGCTAATTGGCGCCGTGCTCGGCTCCTCGGTCGGCCGCAGCTTGGACCGCGCCGATCGCCTGCACGCCGGGCAGGCCGAGTATCAGGCGCTGGAACATGCGCCTTCCGGCTCGCAAATCCAGTGGAACAACCCGGACTCCGGCAACTACGGCACGGTCACGCCGCAAGCCACCTATCAGGCGCCGAGCGGCGCCTACTGCAGGGAGTATCAGCACACGATCTATGTCGGCGGCCAGGCGCAGCAAGGCTATGGCGCGGCCTGCCGGCAGCCCGATGGCAGCTGGCGCACCGAAGGCTAGTCGGTGCGTTCCCAGCCGCCGGCGTTCGGCCGGCACCGTAACCCAAGGAGGCCTCGATGCAGAGAACCAGCAAATGGATCGCCGCGTTCGCCGCAATGGCAATTGTCACGGCGCTGTCAGCGAGCCCAAGCGTGGCGGGCGGAGGACGCAACTTTGGCAACAACACGACGATGCATAGCAAGCACGCCAAGGCGGGCAAGCACAAACAAGTGCAGTCCCGACGCACGACCCGGCACGGTTCCCCAGGAATCCACAACCGGCGCCTCGTTCCGCAGTACGGCTATTACTATCGACACACCCCGCGCTACGGCCGTCACTATCGCAGGCCGGTGCCGCCGCCATTCTATGGCTATAGGCATCACTGGATCCCGCCGGGTCATCGCCGACACCACCAGCATGGCGGATATGGGCTGGTGTATCGCTACCGGCACTAATGGCTAACAAGAGATGTGTCGATCGCTACGACGACCGGCGCCGCGGCGAGGCGGCGCCGGTCAGCGTCTCGTGACGGAGTGCTGCGGACGAACGCTAGCGCGCGCCCTGCGTGTCGTCGAACCGTTCCATGACCTCGCGCGAGCGCCTCACGTTGTAGAGCAGCGAGGCGAAGCCACCGAACAACAACGACGACAACACGCCGGCGGCGAGAATGTAGAGGCTCGGAAAATATTGATCGCACGGCACGGGCGCGGGCGGCCCGATGACACCCTCTTCGGCGGCGGGCGGCGGCGCTTCAAGCGGCACGCGATCCTGCAGCAGGCATTGCGTGAGGTTGCGCCCGTGAGTGGCTGGGTCGACGCCCTGTGGCAATCCCTCGACGGCAACGACAACACCGACGACGAAGAAGACGATCGCCGCAATTCTCAACAATGTAACCATGCCTAAGTGATCCCCCGAGCTGGCCCACGGCGCCGCGATCCTGTCACCACTGCGGGAGTCGCGTCAACGCGTGTTCGCGCACTCCGGCGCGCATTTGGCATGAATTGCCGGCGCCCAGGCGCTATGATCGGGGCTGGTGCAGGAGGAGGCGAGCATGGCAACAGCGACATTCGCGGCGGGATGCTTTTGGGGCGTGGAGTCCGCGCTCCGGTCGATCGACGGTGTGCTCGATACCGCCGTCGGCTACACCGGGGGCACTCAGGACCATCCGACCTACGAGGACGTGTGCACCGGCACGACCGGCCACGCAGAAGCGGTGCAGGTGGCGTTCGACCCCGACAAGATCAGCTACGAAGGCCTGCTGGACGTGTTCTGGGGCATCCACGATCCGACGCAGCTCAACCGCCAGGGGCCCGACCATGGCACCCAATACCGGTCGGCGGTATTCTATAATTCGCCGCAACAGGAACAGGCGGCGCGGAAGTCGTTGGCGCGCCTGCAAGACTCAGGGGCACGCGCGCGCCCGATCGTGACCGAGATCGCGGCAGCGGGACCGTTCTGGCGCGCCGAGGAATATCACCAATGTTATTTGGACAAACGGGCCGGTTTGGTCGGTAGCTAGATCGCGGTGGAACGGCGTTCGGGCAACGGATCGGCTTCGCTGTCATAGCGCCTTTGGGCGCCGCGCAGGCTGGCAACCATTTCCGCACCGACCGGTCCACCGTCTCCGCGGATCTTCTGCTTGATCACTGCATTGATGGCGTCGACATGGACGGCGATCAATTCGATGTGTTGCTCGTCCTGGGGACCGTCGCACTCGGTGTAGCCGTGCAGCGATTCGCAGAATGTCGACACCAGCGGGTAACCGAACATGCCGCCCTGGCCGCGCAGCTCTAGCGCTATTCGGTTGATCCTGCGGAACGGCCCGGCGGCGTTGAGCGGATGGGTGCGACAGTGCTCGACGGCCTTGGTCAGTTCGGCAATCGTCGCGGTGACCCAGTCCGCATAGTCGTCTTCCATTTCCCCGATATGTTGATCGGCGGCCTCCAGTTGCGCCGCGTCGATCGCACCCGTCTCGCCCGGTCCTGCGCCGCCGACCTTCGCGCGCATCGTGTTGGGAAGGCGAAAGCACCACACTTTCGGCCCACCGCGCCGCAGCGGTGTAGGCGCGCGGTTGGCATAGACGGTATGAATATCGGCATCGCTCATGACGCGGCGTTCGGGTCCGTCGAAGCGATGCGCTTCGCGCCGCCGGTCGGGACCGAAAAAGCTGGCGCAGTAGGTGAATGGACGCGGCCGGTCGATCAGCGACAGCAGATGTTGGCCAAGCGTCTCGGGCGAGAACGGCTTGGCGATGAATTCGTGCGCGCCCGCTTCACGGGCGGCCTTGACTGCCCCTTCGCGTGATTCTGCGCTGAACATGATGAACGGCACGAAACGGTTGGGCGACTCCTTGCTCTGGCGGATCCAGCGCAAAAGCATCAGGCCGTCGACCGAAGGCATGACAAAGTCGGAGAGAATGATGTCGATCAGCGGCAGGTCGGCGGCGGCGACGCTGCTCTTTCGCGACAGCCGTTCGATGGCCTCGGCACCGTTCCTCATAACCTCGACCCGCTCGACGCCGAAGCCGAGCAGCACGCCGCGCAGTAGGTTTCGCGTGAACCGATTGTCGTCAACGACCATCACACACAGTCGCTGGAGATTATAGGTGGCAGGCAACTCTTTTACGTCGCTGGTTGTGGCTCCGATGGGGCATTCGGCGAGAGCATGCCTGATCTAAGCGTTAGGTCATTGTGGCTAACAAAGCCTTTCCACGCGCTGTGCATTGCTTGCGCCGGTTGCCGACGCAGGCGTTGAAGCGCCCTCGGATGGATTGATACAAACGATTGACTTAAACGATCGTATTAGACTATGCTGTGCTCTCAGGGTGAGCCGGTTTCGGCGGCGGCGGAGGTCGGCGCAAGGAGTGAAGCTTGGACGTGACAACGGACACATCGCAAGCCAGCAAAGCCGCCGGGGCGGTGCAGCCGCGTGATGGCGCGGCGGCGCGGGGGGACGGGACCCGGCGCCAACTCATCGACGCGGCGCTGCGGCTGTTCGCCGCGCACGGCTATGATGCGGTGACGATCCGGGCGCTGGCGCGCGAGGCCGGCGTCAACCTGGCCGCGGCCAATTACCACTTCGGCGGCAAGCAGGGTCTCTATCGCGCGGTGGTGGAAGACATCGCCGACCGCATGGCGGGCCGCTTGATGCCGCTGCTGCAAAGGGTCGACACGAATCTGCGCGACGCCGGTAGTGACCGCCAGGCCATCGCGGCGGTGGTCCAGGAACTGGTTCGGTCGGTCGTCGTCGCATTCGTCGGCGAGACGGTGCAGCGTCCGACCGCAGTGGTGGTGCTGCATGAATATGCGCGTCCGTCCGCCGGCTTCGACATCATCTACGAGCGCGTCGTCCTGCCGTTGCATCGTGCGCTGGCGGCCATCGTCGGCGCCGCGCGCGGGCGGTCCGCCAGCGACCCGGACATCGTGCTGCAGGCGCACGCGCTGTTGGGTCAGTGTCTGGGCTTCGCGGCTGCGCGGCCGGTCGTGTGCCGCCGGTTGGGATGGCAGGATTATGCCCCGCAACATGTCCCACAGATCGTCGCGGCGGTGACCGAGACGACGCTCGGCGCGCTCGACTTGCCGCGCGGATAGGGGCGCAAGCGATGGCATCAGACCGTTATCCGCGCTGGCGCCGGTTCCTGATCCTGCCGCCTCTGATCGTCGGAATAGGCACCGTGGTGTTTGCCGTTTCGAACCGGGAGCAGCCGCAGCGCACATCGCCGCAGGAGCCCGCGGCGGTCGTCCGTGTCATCACCGCAGCGCAACTCGACGTCGTCCCACGGGCCGTCGGTTACGGCACGGTACGGCCGGAAAAGACGTGGTCGGCGGTTGCCCAGGTATCCGGCAAGGTGACGTCGCAGCATCCGCGCCTGCGTGAAGGTGAAATTCTGCCCGCTGGGGCCACGTTGTTGCAGATCGATCCGACCGACTACGCCTTGGCGGTGCTGCGGCTCGAGGCCGAACTGCGCGGGGCGGAAGCGCGCCTGGCCGAGCTCGACGCCCGGGTCGAAAACCTGAGGCGTTCGCGCGACATCGAGGCGCGATCGCTCGCATTGTCGCGCGCCGATTTGGAGCGCAAGCAGACCCTGCTGGCGCGCGGCAACCTGGCGCAGGCCTCGGTGGATGAGCAGGAACGCGCGGTGCTGGCGAGCGAGCAGCGCGTGCAGAGCTTGACCAACGATCTGAACCTCATCCCATCGCAGCGCGCGGTTGCCGAGGCCGAAATCGCGCTGCGTGGCGCGCAGTTGGACGCGGCGCACCTCGATCTCGACCGCACCGTGATCACGGCGCCGTTCGATCTGCGCGTGGCGGATACCCACTTCGAGCAGACCCAGTTCGTGCGCCAGGGCGATGTGCTGGCCGAGGCCGATGGCATCGCGGTGGGCGAGGTCGCAGCGCAATTCGCGCTCGCGAAGGTGGCGCGGCTGATCCCATTGGGGATCGAACTCACCCAACTCACGCCGCAGGAGCTGAGCGCGCTGCCGTCGCGGTTGGGGTTTCGTGCCTCGGTACGGCTGCGGTTCGGCGATCAGGCGACGTCGTGGGAGGCGCGGGTGACGCGCACGTCCGACACGGTCGATCCGCAAACCCGGACGCTGGGTGTCATTGTCGCGGTCGACGAACCCTATCGTCAGGCGATCCCAGGTGAGAGGCCGCCCCTGACCAAGGGCATGTTTGTCGAGGTTGAGCTGCTCGGAGAACCCCGGCCGGGCAGCATCGTCGTCCCGCGCGCGGCGCTGCATCGCGCGGGCGATGGCGGCAACCTGATCTATGTGGTGGATGCGGACAGCCGCTTGGTACTGAGGCCCATAGAAATCGGTTTTGCACAGGAAGATTTCGTCACTGTCACGGCCGGACTGGCCGCCGGCGAGGCGGTCGTTCTGTCGGACCCGGTGCCGGCGATCGGCGGCATGCTCCTCGATCCGGTAACAGACCATGAGGCGGCGTTGGCACTCGAAGTGCAGGCGACGGGTGTCGGCCCCCTGCGCGCCCGCAGAGAGGCGCTATGATCCGCTATTTCGCAGGGCATCCCACTGCCGCGAACCTGTTGATGATTTTCTTCCTCGTGCTCGGCGCGTCCGCGGCGCCGCTGCTGAAGCGCGAGACGTTCCCCGAGTTGCCGGCCGACGAGCTTGAAGTCGCCGTGGCCTATCCCGGTGCCAGCGCCGAAGAAGTCGAAGAGGCGATCTGCCAACGTCTTGAAGATGCCATCGACGGCGTGAATGACGTGCATGAGTTACGCTGCGAGGCCCGCGAAAGCCGCGCCACGGCGACGGTTGAGATGGTCGAGGGCGGCGATTTCGATCGGCTGCTGATCGACGTCAAGACCGAAGTGGACTCGATCGACGACTTCCCGCCGGAGGTCGAACCGCCGACCGTGCGTCAGCTCGGCCTCAGCGATTTTGTCGCAGCGATCGCCGTCACCGGCGAGATGCGCGTGCAGGATCTGAAGGCCTACGCCGAGGCGGTGAAGGACCGCCTTCAGTTGCGCATCCCGCAGATCGCGCGCGTCGACGTGCGTGGTTTCTCCGACCATCAGATCCGCATCGAGGTGCCGGCGCAGTTCCTGCGCCAGTACGGCCTGTCAGTGGCTGATATCGCGACGACGATCGGGCGTCAAAGCGTGGACATGCCGGCCGGCACCATCGAAGGCGATGCGCGTGACGTGTTGTTGCGGTTCGAGGATGCGCGGCGCAGCACTGCCGAGTTCGAGAACCTGATCGTGGTCGGCGGCCGTGCCGGCGCCGAGGTGCGGCTGGGCGATATCGCGTCCATCAGCGACCGGTTCGAGGATGCCGAGGACCAGATTATCGTCAACGGCGAACGCGCGGCACTGATCGAAGTGCACAAGGGCAAGGAAGACGACACGCTGGAGGTCATCGCCGAAGTGCGCGCGCTGATCGCCGAAGAGCAGCAGATCGCACCGCCCGGCGTTTCGTTCGTCCTGACCCAGGACATGGCCTCGATCGTAAGCGACCGGCTCGACATGCTGCTCAAGAACGGCGCCCAGGGTCTGGTGCTCGTGCTGGCGACGCTGACGCTGTTCTTCGCCTTTCGATATTCGATTTGGGTGGCTCTCGGACTGCCGGTGTCGTTCGCAGGCGCGCTATTTGCGATGGCTTTTCTCGGCTACTCGATCGACATGATCACAATGGTCGGCCTGCTCATCGCCATCGGCCTCCTGGTCGACGATTCCATCGTCATCGCCGAAAACATCGCTTCCCACGCCGCCCGCGGCAAGGCTCTCATCGAGGCCGCCGTCGATGGTGTACGCGAGGTCGCGCCCGGCGTGCTCGCCTCCTTCGCGACCACGGTGCTGGTGTTCGGCCCACTCGCCTTCATCAGCGGCGACATCGGCAACATCCTGAAGTTCCTTCCGGTCGTGCTGATCCTCACCTTGAGCGTGAGCCTGGTTGAGGCGTTTTGGATTTTGCCCAATCACCTGCGCCACGGGCTTACCGGCGCGAAGAGAAAACCGTCGCGCTTTCGCCAGGGCTTCGAGCGTGGCCTCGATCATGTGCGCGACCGCTGGGCCGGGCGCGTCGTCGATGTCGCCGTGGAATGGCGCTATCTATGCATCGGTCTGGCGCTGGCACTGTTCTTTGTATCGTTGGCAATGCCGGCTGGCGGGATCCTCAAGTTTCGCGCGTTCCCCGATCTCGACGGCAACGTCGTGGAGGCGCGGTTGCTACTACCCCAGGGGACGCCCTTGGCGCGCACCCAGGAGATCGTCGGCCGCATCGTTGCCGCGTTGCAGCGCGTGGACGATGAATTGACGCCGCAGGAACCGGATGGCGCGCGTCTGGTGCAGACCATCATGGTGCGGCTCAACCGCAACGTCGATGCCTTCGAAAGCGGCCCGCACGTCGCGACCGTATCGGTCGATCTGTTGACCACAGAGGTGCGCCGCGCGCGGGTCGACACGGTGCTTTCGATGTGGCGTGAGGAAGTGGGCCACATCCCCGATGTCATCGGGCTGAAGTTCGCCGAGTTTCAGATCGGCCCCGGCGGATTGCCCATCGACCTGCGCCTGCAGGGAGACGATCTGGACGAACTCATGGCCGCCGCGCGCGACCTGAAGACGTGGCTGGCGGCCTATCGCGGCGTGCACGATCTGAGCGACGATCTGCGGCCGGGCAAACCGGAGCTGTCCGTGCGTTTGCGCGAGGGCGCGCTCGCCCTGGGTCTTGACGCCAACGCAACCGCGGCGCAGTTGCGCGCCGCGTACTTCGGCCGCACCGCCGACGAGATCCAGGTCGGCCCGGAATCCTACGAGATCGACGTGCGCCTCGCGCAGGCCGACCGAGACAGCCTGGGCGATCTGGAGGACTTCACCGTGACCGCGCCGGACGGACGGCAGGTGCCGTTGGGTGCGGTGGCGACGTTGGAGCTGACGCGCGGTTACGCCCGCATCCACCGTGTCGACGGCCGCCGCACCATCACCGTTCAGGGTGACATGGACACCAATCTCGCCAACGCCGGCGAAGTCATCGCCGACACGCGCGCTCGGTTCCTGCCGCAACTGGCGCGCGACCACCCGGGCGTCAGCGTCTCGTTCGAGGGCCAGGAGCGTGAAGGGGCGACGACGGCAAGTTCGGTCCAGCGCGGCTTCATCCTCGGCCTGGTCGGCGTCTACCTGCTCCTGAGTTTCATGTTCCGCAGCTATGTCGAGCCGATCGTCGTGATGTTGATCATCCCGATGGGGCTGATCGGCGTCATCTGGGGACACATGCTGATGGGATTGGATCTGTCGATGCCGGGCGTGGTCGGCTTCGTTTCATTGACCGGTGTGGTCGTCAACAACGCCATTCTGCTGGTCGAATTCGCAAAGATACACGTGGCCGCCGGCCACACGGTGGCCGAGGCGGTCAAGCTCGCCAGTCGTCAGCGCTTTCGTGCCATCGTGCTGACGTCGACGACGACGGTGGCCGGACTGCTGCCCCTGTTGCTGGAGCGAAGCGTGCAGGCGCAGGTCCTGGTTCCGCTCGTCACCAGTCTGGCATTCGGCGTCATTACGGCGACCGTTCTGGTGTTGGTCGTCGTACCGGCACTCTACACGATCCTGGACGACTTCAAGCGGATGCGCGCCGCACCGGTGGCAACAACGGTTACCGAACCAGCGTAAAAGCCACGACGCCGGACGTCTCGCCGAAGTGCTCGACCAGCACCGGCGCCATGCGCGCGAACAACAGCGTGGCGTCGCCGCCGCGGCCTTCGCAATAGGCCCGTGCGTGCCACACAACGCGCCCATCTATGCGCCGCCGCGCCACTAGGTCGAGTTGCAGCAGCCGCGTGCTGCGCAGGTCGGCGCCGCCGCGGCCGGTGATCAGAGCATCGCGCGTCGACGACCACAGGTTCATACGCATCTCAACGAGGTCGTGCACGGTATCGACTCGTATTTCCCCGAGCGCGCCGGCGCGACCGGTCGTGCCGATGATCTCGGACGCTGCGAACTCCAAGACGATGGCCCCGCTCTCTTCTGGGGCGGCGACCGCCGCGCGGCCGCTGGCGCTCAGCGCCTCGACCAGCGCCCGTTGCAGTTCGATATTGGCGTCGGTGTCGTCGAGCATGTCGACCACGACGCCGTCTTCTGCCGCAATCTGCTGCAGGGCCTGCGCTGCGAGACGTCCTTCGATCGTGTCGACCAATTGGGCTGAGGCCGCGTCGGCCAACGCCGCGGCCAGGCCGGCGCTCAGTAGCGCTCGCCCAGGCCATTGCCGTATCGATCGGGTCATGTGCGGCCTCCAAGCGCGTTCAGCGGTCCCATATTGCTTGGGCCCGAGCAGAAACAAAACGTGTCATTCATCGTGATTGATCCATGTCAATGTGCCCCGATGCGGATGACGGCATAAAGAAATCACTCTCGCCTCTGCAATCTGTCCTCTGCAACTGGCGGGGCCTCGCGCCCCGCCAGACATTTTTTGTGCATGGCCTTGCAGCCATTCGTAAGGGCAGCGGTCGTTCTTCGAAAATCGCACCTGAGTATGCGTCGCTAGACGCTCTTGAACTCCTCGACCATATGCTCCAGTTGGGCGACGTCGCCGACAACGATGGCGGCGTGCTGGCGTTTGAGGATGCCCTGGCGCGAAAGATCGCTGAACACCCGCGCCACCGTCTCGCGTGTGGTGCTGACGCGCCCGGCGATGTCCGAATGTACCGGAATTGGGCGGATTTGGGCCGTATTGTCGGCCTTCAGGCTCGGGCGCGCCAGACGCAGGATCTCGGCCTAGCAGCCCGTTGAAGAAGACTGAGTTGATGAAGCATCGGGCGTGATAACAATGGCGGCGGCGAGACCCGGCGCCGGGGGGTTATTGAGGGCGAGGATAATGATCAGCGATTGTTCCTGTCGCAAGACAAGCAGCAGGACCGCCAAGCCCTTGGCCGCAGCCTCTCGCGGGGTCCCGGCGCCGATCAACTGGCGCAATAGGACGCCCAGGTTGTGTCCGGCGACGTGGATCAGATAGCGCTTGCCGACGTTCTCGCGCCCACGCAGCCAAGTGCGGCGCATGCCGCCGCGATCGAGGACCTGGGCGAAGCCCCGCTCGACCACTTCGGCGCGGAGTTTGAACGCGGCCTTCGCCACGCCCGACAGCAATCGGTTGCGGTTGTTGTAAACGGCCCGCCGAGCGGCGTCGTCGCCGTGCCAGCGCGAGAGCCCCTTGCCCTTCGGTTCGGCGATGCGGGTCGTCCAGGCGCCGTCGGCAAGGGACTTCAGCACCTCGCGGCCGAAGTAGCCTTTGTCGGTCACCAGCTCCGCCGGTTCGTCGGCCGTCGGCGCTGCGCCCACAGCCGCCAGCTTGGCCTCGGCTGACGTCAACGTTGTCGGCAGGGTGGTCGTGTCGCCCTGATCGGCCGGATACAGCTCGGCCGCGATCACCGCCCCGGTGTCGAGGTCGACCGCGTGTTCGGGCTTGTAGGCCAGATGCGTCGTGCCGTCCTTCATCCTGGCGATTTTGGCCTCCGCGTCGAGACCCAGTCCGCATTGGAGAGTTTCTTGCCCTTGCGCCGCCGATCCATCTGCGCCAAGTCATTCGCCGCGGTCTCGATCCCGCTGTCGGCGGCCATGCGCTGCAGCATCTGGCGATAGCTTTCGCCGCTGTCGCGGCGCACGATCGAGCGCAGCGCCGCGTTCGCCTCCATGGTCGAAGCATCGACCCCGATCCGCTCGCCCTTGACCAGGCCGTGCTCGCCAAGAACGTCCAGCACCCAGGCGAACACTGCCTCATGCACCGCGTGCGGCTGCGGATCGTGCTCAACGACGAGTGGTCAGGCACACGTGCGCGCGCCTCCAGGCGCAAGAACTCACGCAGCGACAAGCTGTCGGCGCACCGCCACTCCAACGCCCGCTCACTGTCGAGGCCTTCGAAGTAGCCGACCAGGTGCATCCGGAAGTAACGCCCCGGTGGGATTCCCGGACGTCCGATCCCTGGCGCGTAATAGGGCTCACACAGGTCCTCGGCGAACGCATCGAAACCGGCATCGACCAGCCAGCTGGTCGTAAAACACGTGGCCGGGCGAGCGAGGCATCTCTGCCCAACTGACCATCAAGTCCACCTGTCGATCCCCTTGTCGTCCCAACGCCATGACGAAGCTCCCGACTCGAACCATGCCCTCGTCACAGAGTCAGATGGCCGCGACTTTTTCAACGGGCTGTTAGACCCGGTTGTGGGCGCCCAATGTGGACAGATCCATGATCCGGTCGGTCGAGTTGCGAATGATCTGGGTCAGATCGCGCATGACCTTCAGCGCGATCTCGGGTTGGTTGCGGACCAACTCTAGGAACGCACCGGGGGGCAGCGCCGCGACCTGGGTGTCCCTAAGCGCAACGACGCTGGCCGAGCGGGGAGCCCCATCGATTGAGGCGAGCTCGCCGAAATGGCCACCTGTGGTCACTTCGTCGAAAGTGATCTCGCGCCCCGATAGCTAATGATTGACCACGCGGACCGCGGCTTCGACGATGAAGTACATATCCTGGCTGTCGCTCTGACGATCGATGATCTGTTCGTGCGCGCCGAAGCGATGCCACCGGCTGCGTCGCTCCAGGTCCTGAAGCGTGCCGGCGTCCAGACCCGCCCGCAACGCAATCCCCGCAAGGCTGCGCGTCTGCGGTTCAGCCATTAACGACCCGATCACGTGGATGCTACCCCAACGCATGGTAACGCCGGCGCCCGCTCAAGGCGAGGTCGAAACTCGGGGGACAGGACTACTCGGCCGCCTGGTGGATGGGTGTCACTTTGGCCGTGGGGTCACCGCGACCGCGCTCGAACAACCCGATGCTGATCGACATCATGGGCGGCACGATCGCGAGCGTCAGCACCGCCGATAGGGACAGTCCGCCCAGGACAACCGAGCCCAAGCCGCGATACAGCTCCGAGCCGGCACCGGGGAACATGACCAGAGGCGCCATTCCGAACACGCTGGTCAGCGTCGACATGAAGATCGGCCGCACCCGGTTTTGCGTCGCCTTGGCGATCGCCTCGTCGGCCGGGAGGCCCTTGTTGCGAATCAGATAGAGGGTCTGATGGACAAGCAGGATCGCGTTGTTCACGACAATGCCAACCAGAATGACGAAGCCCAGCATGGTCAGCATGTCCAGCGGCTGGTCCACGAACAGATTGAGAATCGTGAGTCCCGCCAGACCGCCGGCGGCGGCGACCGGCACCGACAACATAATGATCAGCGGGTAGACGAAACTCTCGAACAGCACCGCCATCACCAAGTAGACGATGACCAGCGCCAGCAGCAGATCGACGACGATCTCGTCCCAGGTCTCGGTGAGCCGGTCGGCGGTACCGGAAATGTTGAAACGCACCGCCGGATGCAGGCCGTCGTCGCGCATGGCGTCCAGCACGTCCGTCTCGATGATACGCATCGCCTGCTCGATCGGCATGTCTTCGGCCGCGTTGACCCGCATCGACACCGAGCGGGCGCCGTCCTGTCGGCGGATCTGGGTCGGTCCGGCGGTGACGATGATACTGGCCAGGCTTTCGACCGGCACGATCTGCGAAGAGCGCGTGACAACCGGCAGACCACCGATGCCCTGGGTCTCGCCGATCTGATCGCGTGGGCCGGTCAGGGTCAGGTCCATGCGCTGGCCTTCGACTGTGATCTCGGCCACGCGCAAACCGTCATTGAACGCGTCCACCGACTGGCCCAGCGCGCGGGTCGACAGGCCATTATCCGCGAGCCGGACGCGGTCTGGCAGCACGCGCACCTCGGGCGCCCCCATGGTCAACGCCGGCACCGCGCGCACACGGTGACCGTCGGCGCGCGGCAGCACCTCGTTCAGCCGGAAGAACATGTCCTGCCCGACCTGATAGAGCGTCTCCATGTCGGGGCCGGTGATATTGACGTTGATCGATCGCCCGCCGCCGACACCGCGGCCGAACAGCGATGGCTGGAACGCCGCGGCGAAGGTGCCGGGTTCGTAAAAGGCCGCCCGCGACAGGACCGGCAACAAATCGCGGACGCGACTGCCGTCCTCGGCGACGGCGCCAATGAACGCGCGGCCCTCCAACGCGACCGCATAGAACTTGTCGATTCGCGGCAAGCCATCCGGAGTGGGCTCTCCTTTGGTCTTCGGATCCCACAATGGTTGCGTGTCGTCGATCATGCGGTCGACGATGGTCGTCATCGCATCGAAGTTGTAGCCCTCCGGTGCCGACACGAAGGCTTGTGCGAAATTGCGGTTGCCGGTGGGCAGGTAGTCGAGCGGGGGCAAAAACACCACCGTGAACACCGCCGCGCCGGCGACAATGCCGCCGACGACACCCACAGACAGGATCTTGCTCCGTGCCACGACGCGCGCAAACGCAATCCACATGGTGACGAACGCACGCGCCGCGCCATCGAGCAGCGGAATGCGCATGGTCGATGTCGCGTTGTCGGAGAGCAGTCGGTTGGCGAGCGCCGGGATCAACGTGATCGAAACCAAGAGCGACATCAAAACGGAAACGGAGATCGCCACGGCGATGTCGCGGAATAGTTGGCCGACCTCCAGCTCCATCACCAGGATCGGGATGAACACCATGACCGTGGTCAGCGCCGAGACCAGCACCGCGCCCCAGACTTGCGCCGCTCCGTGATAGGCGGCCTGGGCGCGCGACATCCCCTCCTGTCGCAGCCGGTAGATGTTCTCCAGCACGACAATCGCGGCGTCGACCACCATGCCGACGGCAAACGCGATGCCGGCCAGGCTGATGACGTTGAGCGAGCGGCCGAGAAGCGCCATCGCCACGAAGGTGCTGATCACCGACACCGGGATCGACAGCGACACCACCATCGTCGCCCGCCACGAGCGCAGGAACAGCAAAAGCGTCAGAGCTGCCAGAATGCCGCCGACAACGATGTTGGTGCGCACCAGGTTGATCGCCGAATTGATGTACTCGGTCTCGTTATAAGTCTGATGCATCTGCAGGCCCTCGTCGCGGAGTACGCCGGCCTGCAGTTCGACCATGACCGCGTCCATCGCGGCCATCACCTCGATCACGTTCGAGCCTTGCCCGCGCGCGATGTTCAACAGCATCGCGGGCTCGCCGTTGAAGCGGATCTTGGCCCGCTGGTTCTTGTACTCGATGCTGACTTGCGCGATGTCCGCCAGCGTCACCCGGCCGCCCCGCAAGGCGGCACCATCGCCGGCGCCGCGCAAGACGATTGAACGCACCTGATCGACGGCAGAGAAGTCGCCCTCGGTGCGGACAATGTAGCGGCGCTTGCCCTCGCGCACGGAGCCGCCGGTGATCGACGCGTTGGCACTGCGCAGGCGCGCGGTAATGTCGTCGATGGTCAAGCCGTAGCGCGCGAGCTTGGCGGGATCGATGACGATGCGCATCTCGCGCTCGGTGTCGCCGAAGATGCCCACGTCGGAGACGCCGTTGACCCGCAGGATCCGATCCTGCAGGATGTCGACCAGGAACTCGCCGTAAGTCAGGATATCGCGCTCGTTGCCGGGCACGCGCGTGATGGCGTACCAGGCGATGGCGTCATCTTCGTTAGTGGAGCCGCGCAAGCTTGGCTCATCGGCCTCCGCCGGGTAGCCGCTGATCTGGTCCAGCCGGCTAGAGATCTCGAACAGGGCGCGGTCCATGTTGTGGCCGACGTTGAACTCGAGGTTGATCGAGGCCCTGCCGTAGCGCGCCGTGCTCGACATTTCCTGCAAGCCCACAAGGCCGGTGAGCGCGTCCTCTTGGCGGTTGATGATCTCACGCTCGACCTCGGCGGGCGCGGCGCCGGGCCAACTCGTGCGGATGCTGATCACCGGCCGGCGCACGTCCGGCGCCATCTGGATCGGGATCCGCTGCAACGCCACCCAGCCGAACATCACCAACATCAGCACGGCCGAGACCACCGCGATGGGTCGCTTGATCGATAACCCGATCAGGTTCACCGACTCATCCCTCCGCCGTGCGCACGGGTTGCCCGGTGCGCAATTGTTCGTTGCCGCGGGTGACGACCAGATCTCCCGGTGCAAGCCCGGACCGTACTTCGAAGCGGCTTCCGGTCGCCTCGCCCAATTCGATCGTCCGGTCCTGGGCGACACCGTCGACCACGATATAGACCACGGGCCGCCCGCCGCGGATCAGCACCGCGTCCTTGTGCACGCTTACCACTTGGCGTTGCTCGCCGACCGGGACGAAAACGGTGACGCTCTGATTGGTCGCCAGCGCTTTCTCCGTCGGGCCGAACGACGGCACGAACCGAACCGTGCGGGTGCGCGTCAGCGGGTCTTCCCGCGGCACCAGGGCGCGGACCGCGGCATGGTGCATCGTACCGTCGTCGAGCCGCGTCGTCACCACCGTCCCCGGCGTCAGCCCGGCCAGACGGTCGGTCGGCACGTCGGCCTCCATCTCGATATCCTGGTCGTTGATCAGCGACACGACCGCGGCGCCGGTCGACAGAAACGCGCCGACTTCGGTGTGACGCTCGGCAACGACGCCGCCGTAAGGGGCGGTCACGGTGCTGTAGGCGAGATCGATCTCAGACAGCGCTAGTTGAGCCTCGGACTGCTGCAGTTGCGCGCGGGATTCGGCCAACTCGCCCTCGACCATGGCGACATCCTTCGCCAGGTCGTCGTAACGCGCTTTGCTGAAGGCAGCCGATTTTCGCAGGCTCTCCAAGCGTTCAAGCTCTTGGCGCTTCTTGGCCACCTCGGCCAAGGACGTGTCCACCTGTCCGTGCCGTTGCGCAACGACCGCGCGGGCCCGGTCGCGCTCGGCCTCGAGTCGGTCGCTGACCAAGACCGCAATGACGTCGCCAGCCGCCAGACGGTCGCCGACATCGACGTGCATCTCGGCCACCGCGCCGCCGACGCGCGCGGCCACGCGGCCCGACTGACGCGCCACCAGACGCCCCAGCACCGGCGTGGTCTGGATCATCGGTTCCTCGATGACTTGGTCGATGGTGACCAGGGCCGCGCGTGGGGCGCCGCCGCCACGCCCACGCTGGGCCGATGCGCTATCGGCCCACGCCAACATCATCGCGAGCGCGACGACAAGTCGCGCAAGCACGCCGAATGCCATGAAGCTACGTGCCATGCTCATGTGTGGGGCCCTTTGACACGCGCGATAGTACAGTAGTTACACGCTCGACGGGGAGTCTTTCCGTTGCCCGGCGCCGGGCACGGTTTGCAACCGGGGCATGGCGGTCGCTAGGATCGCGTAGTTGTGCGGAGACGCGCCTCATTTCGACGCTTTTGATCACCCATCCGGCGTGCCTCGAGCACGATCCCGGGCGCGAGCACCCGGAGCAGCCGGCACGCCTGCGGGCCGTACTGGATGCCCTGGAGGCGCAGCGTTTTGCCCCATTGGCGCGCGTATCGGCGCCCCAGGCGGCCGAAGCCCAGATTGCACGCGTACATACGCAACCGCACATCGACCGGGTTTTTCACGCGGTGCCGCGGGCCGGGGTCACCCGGCTGGACCCCGACACGGTGATGTCACGGGTGTCCGGCGAGGCGGCGCTGCGGGCGGCCGGGGCGGTGGTGCACGCGGTGGAGGAGGTGGTCGCGGGCCGCGCCCGCAATGCCTTTTGCGCGGTTCGGCCACCCGGGCATCATGCCGAGCCGGCGATCCCGATGGGTTTCTGTCTGTTCAACAACATCGCTATCGGGGCCGCCCACGCGCGCGTCGCGCTCGGCCTGAAACGGGTGGCGGTGGTCGATTTCGACGTCCATCACGGCAACGGCACACACGTCATGCTGCAAGGCGATCCGGACTATTTCTTCGCCTCCAGCCATCAGTCGCCGCTATATCCGGGCTCCGGCCTCGCCAATGAGACAGGCGTTGCCGGAAATGTGGTCAATGTGCCGTTGCCGCCCTTCACTGGTTCGGTTCCGTTTCGGCGCGCCTATACCGACAAGATTCTGCCGCCGCTGAGCGCCTTTAAGCCTGAACTGCTCATGATCTCCGCCGGCTTCGACGGCCATGAGGCCGATCCGCTCGCCCAATTCATGCTCAGCGACCATGATTTCGCCTGGGTGACGCGGGAACTCG
Source organism: Alphaproteobacteria bacterium (assembly GCA_965248805.1). Classification (GTDB taxonomy): domain Bacteria; phylum Pseudomonadota; class Alphaproteobacteria; order UBA6615; family UBA6615; genus CBDFKJ01. The sequence continues at coordinate 413,882 of CBDFKJ010000008.1, read as the reverse complement.
TTGCGGTTGCCGACAGCTGCTGCGCCGGACGCGTCGTGTCGACGTTGGAGGGCGGTTATGACCTGGAGGCGCTTGCCGACTCCGCCGGCGCCCACGTAGCGGCGCTAATGGGCGATTGAGGGCGCGGCGTCCGGCGATTACACTTCACCCGACCTCCTCCGGGGAGCCATACGTGAATACGTCCAGTACGCGAGGCAGCATTGCCAAGCTGAGCTTCGAAGAGGCGCTTGCGGAGTTGGAAGCGATTGTGCGTGGTTTGGAAGGCGGCGAGGCCAAGCTCGATGACGCCGTTAGCGCCTATGAGCGCGGCGCGGCCTTGAAACGCCATTGCGAAGCCAAACTGCAGCAGGCTCAGGAGAAGATCGAGCGCATTCAGCTTTCTGCCGACGGCACGGTCGAGGCCAAACCCGAAATCATCGAGTAGACCGAGGGTTCGATTGGATAGCGCATCAGGGGGCGACTTCCCGGCGACGCTGGCGGCCGCGGCGCAAGATGTGGAGCGCGTGCTGGCCGATTTGTTGGAAACCGCCGGCGCGGGCGAGGCCAGGCTGGTGGCGGGCATGCACTATGCGACCCTCGATGGCGGCAAGCGCTTGCGCCCCTTCCTCGTGCTGGCGGCGGCTGATTTGTGCGGCGCGGCGCGGCGCGGCGCAATGCGCACGGCCGCGGCGGTCGAAATGGTCCACTGCTACTCGCTCGTGCACGATGACCTGCCGGCGATGGACGACGACGATCTGCGCCGCGGGCGTCCGACCGTACACAAGGCGTTCGATGACGCGACGGCCATTCTGGTGGGCGACGCGCTGTTGACGTTGTCGTTCGCCGTGCTGGCCGATCCGGCGACTCATCCGTCCAGCGAGGTCCGATGCGAGTTGGTGGCGGAGTTGGCGGCTGCCGCCGGCGCGCGCGGCATGGTCGGCGGCCAGGCGTTGGACCTGGCGGCGGAAACACGGACCGACCTCGGCCTCGACGCCATACTCGAACTGCAGCGGCGCAAGACCGGCGCACTGATCGCCTTCGCCTGTGAGGCCGGCGCCATCCTGGGCGCCGCACCCGAGGCTGAGCGGGCAGCGTTGCGCGCCTATGCTCAGGACCTCGGCCTGGCGTTCCAGATCGCCGACGACCTGCTGGATGCCGAAGGCGAGGAGGCACTGGTCGGCAAGGCCGTCGGTAAAGACCAAGCCGCGGGCAAAGCGACCTTCGTATCGCTGCTGGGGCTTGACGGAGCGCGTCAGCAGGCGCATCGGCTCATGGAGCAATCGTGTCACCACCTTGAGTCGTTCGGCGAGAGCGCCGACGTATTGCGCCGGGCGGCGCGATTCGTGGTCGAACGACGGGCATAGCAAGGAGCGCAATGTGACTTCGGAAAGCAAGACGCCGCTGTTGGATGAGATCACTCTCCCGGCCGATACACGCGGTTTCACGCCCGATCAGCTCAAGCAGTTGGCGGACGAGTTGCGTCAGGCGACGGTCGATGCGGTCTCGGTGACCGGCGGCCACCTGGGTGCCGGTCTGGGCGTCGTCGAATTGACCGTGGCGCTGCACCACACATTCGACACGCCGCGCGACCGCTTGATCTGGGACGTCGGCCACCAGGCCTATCCTCACAAGATCCTGACCGGCCGGCGCGATCGTATCCACACCCTGCGCCAGGGCGCGGGGCTCAGCGGCTTCACCCGGCGCACGGAGAGCCCCTACGATCCGTTCGGGGCTGCGCACAGCTCGACCTCGATTTCCGCCGGTCTCGGCATGGCGGTGGCGCGCGACTTGAGCGCCGGCGACAACAAGGTCGTCTGCGTCATCGGCGACGGCGCGATGAGCGCCGGTATGGCCTACGAGGCCATGAACAACGCGGGCTCGATGAATTCCCGCCTGATCGTGATCCTGAACGACAACGACATGTCGATCGCGCCGCCCGTGGGCGCGATGAGCGCATATCTGTCGCGGCTGATCTCCTCCCGTAGCTACCGCTCGCTGCGCCGGGCGGCGCGCGAGATGGCGCACCGCTTCCCGCGCCGTCTGGAGCTGATGGCGCGGCGTGCCGAGGAATACGCGCGTGGCATCGTGACCGGCGGCACGCTGTTCGAGGAGCTGGGATTCTACTATGTCGGCCCGATCGATGGTCACAATCTGGACCACCTCCTGCCCATTCTGCGCAACGTCCGCGACAGCAACGACGACGGCCCGGTCCTGCTGCACGTGGTTACGCAAAAGGGCTACGGCTATACGCCGGCCGAAAGCAGCGACGACAAGTATCACGGCGTGTCGCGCTTCGACGTGGTCACCGGTGCGCAGGTCAAGCCGGTCGCCAAGGCGCCCAGCTATACCAAGGTCTTCGCCGAAAGCCTGCTGAAGCAGGCGCGAAAGGACGACAAGATCGTGGCCGTCACCGCGGCGATGCCGTCGGGGACCGGGCTCGACCTGTTCGCCGAGGCGTTCCCCGACCGTTGTTTCGATGTCGGCATCGCCGAACAGCACGCGGTCACCTTCGCCGCCGGCATGGCCTGCGAGGGCTATAAGCCATTTGCCGCGATCTATTCGACGTTCCTGCAGCGCGCCTATGACCAGGTCGTGCACGACGTCGCGATCCAGGGCCTGCCGGTGCGTTTCGCGCTGGACCGCGCCGGGCTCGTCGGCGCTGACGGTGCGACCCACGCCGGCGCCTACGATATCGCCTATCTGGGCTGCCTGCCCGGCTTCGTCTTGATGGCGGCGTCCGACGAGTCCGAGCTGGCGCATATGGTCGCGACCCAGGTGGAAATTGGCGACCGGCCATCGGCGCTGCGTTATCCGCGCGGCGAGGGGATCGGCATCGCCATCCCCGATGACTGCCAAGCGCTGCCGATCGGCAAGGGTCGCGTCTTGCGCGAAGGCACGGCGGTGGCCCTGCTGAGCTACGGCGGTCGACTGCAGGAATGCCTGCGCGCCGGCGAGGACCTGGCGACGCGCGGCCTCAGCACGACGATTGCCGACGCACGCTTCGCCAAGCCTCTAGATACCGACCTGGTATTGCGTCTGGCGCGCGAGCACGAGGTTCTGATCACGATTGAGGAAGGCGCCATCGGCGGCTTCGCCGCTCAGGTGATGCAAGCCCTGGCACTCGCCGGACAGTTCGATCACGGGCTGAAGTTCCGCCCGCTGACGCTGCCCGACGTCTTCATTGACCACGATAAGCCTGAGACCCAGTATGCGCGTGCGGGGCTGACTCCCGGCGACATCGTCGAGACGGCGTTGGCGGCGTTGGGGCGGACACGGGACGCCGCGCCCGCGAGGGCCTGACCGGGCGTCGATTGCTGCGAAACATGTAGCCCGCAGCACCGGCCGCGTGGCCGGCGGCTGGGGTATTGTCGCGCATGAAAACGACGTTGGCCGGCCGGCCGGTGGCATCGGAGCCATGGGCGGCCGAGGCGCGATCAACGCTATCGCTGGCGTGGCCGCTGATCCTGGCGCAGCTGGCGCAGATATCGCTCAACGCCACTGACACGTTGATGATGGGTTGGTTGGGGCCGCGGTCCCTGGCGGCTGGCGCGCTGGCGTTCAACGTCTATATGGCTGTGTATCTGTTCGGCCTCGGCGTGGTCACCGCGGTGGCGCCGATGGTTGCGCAGGCGCGCGGCTCGCGACAACCGCGCCAGGTTCGGCGGTCGGTGCGCCAGGCCTGCTGGGCGGCGCTGATCGTCGGTGTGCCGTTCAGTCTCTTCCTTTGGCAGACCAGGCCGTTCCTGTTGCTGCTTGGCCAGCAGCCGGACATCGCGCTGGCGGCCGAAGGTTACATGCGCGCGCTGGTGTGGGGCCTGGTGCCCGGACTCTGGTACGTGGTGCTGCGCCTTACTGTTGCCGCGATGAACCGGCCACACGCGATACTTCCGGTGGCGCTCGTCGGTCTGGGTCTGAATGCGCTGGGCAACTATGCGCTGATGTTCGGCCATTTCGGCTTTCCCGCGCTGGGGCTCGTCGGCGCCGGGATCAGCACTGCCGTCGTCAATGTCTGCATGATGGCCATGCTTGTCCTCTACGTCGTCACCCAGCGGCAGCTGCGCCGCTATCTTCTGTTCGTGCGCTGGTGGCGGCCGGACTGGCCGACCTTGCGCGAGGTGTTCCGTATCGGCATGCTGATCGGCGCGGCGATCCTGGCGGAAGCGGGGCTGTTTTCGGCGACGGCGCCGATCATGGGATTGATCGGCAAGACCGAACTCGCCGCCCACGCGATTGCGATGCAGTACGCGGCCGTCGCCTTCATGGTGCCTCTCGGCGTGTCGCAGGCGGCGACGATTCGCGTCGGCCTCGCCGCCGGCGCCCGCGATCCGCTCGCGGTCGGACGCGCGGGCTGGGTTGCCTTCTCGGCCGGTGCGGCGTTCACCGTCGTGACCGCGTTACTGTTTTGGCTGGCGCCGTGGCCGTTGGTGGATCTGTTTCTCGACTTGAGCGACCCGGCCAATCCGCCGGTCGCGGCGACCGCGGTGAGCCTGCTGGCCTATGCCGCGCTCTTTCAGTTGTTCGACGGCGCGCAGGTGATCGGTGCGGCAAACCTGCGTGGACTGAAGGACACCCGAACGCCGATGCTCCTGGCGGTATTCGGCTACTGGGTGGTCGGCTTGAGCGCCTGCCTCGCGCTCGCCTTTCCGCTGGGGTTCGGCGCCCGTGGAGTGTGGATGGGGCTGGGCCTGGGGCTTGCGGTCGTTGCCTCTCTGTTCGTGGACCGCTTCCACCGGCGCGAGCGTCTTGCGTTGGTGCCGGCGGCGCTGACGGCCAGCGCGTGAGCGGCCTCGGAAAGGACCGCCTCGATGCACTTTTGCTGGCCCGCGGCCTGGCGGCCAGCCGCAGCGAGGCGCAGGCACTGATCCTCGCCGGGCGTGTATTCAGTGGCGAGAGGCGGCTGGACAAGGCCGGCGCGCGCATCGCCGCCGAAACGGTGCTTGAGGTGCGCGGCAAGGCCCATCCCTGGGTCTCGCGCGGCGGCGTGAAGCTGGCCCACGCGCTCGATCACTTCGCGATCGATCCCGGCGGCCTCACGTGCCTCGATATCGGTGCCTCGACGGGCGGCTTTACCGACGTGCTGCTGCAGCGTGGCGCGCGCCGCGTTTACGCCGTCGATGTTGGACATGGTCAGCTCGACTGGGGCTTGCGTAGCGACCGCCGAGTCGTGGTGCTGGAGCGCACGAATGCGCGCTATTTGACGGCCAAGGAGGTGCCGGAGCCGGTGGACTTGATCACTTGCGATGCCAGTTTCATCGGACTGGAGGTCGTGCTGCCGGCACCATTGGCATTGGCCGGCGCCGGGGCGCTGCTGGTGGCCCTGATCAAGCCGCAATTTGAGGTGGGCAAGGAAAGCGTAGGCAAACGCGGCGTGGTCCGCGATCCGGCGCTGCATCAGGAGGTGTGCGAGCGCATCGCCGCGTGGCTCGCAGCCCAACCCGGCTGGCACGTCCACGGCGTCATCCAAAGCCCCTCGCTCGGCCCGGAGGGCAATGCGGAATTTCTCCTCGCCGCCGCCCGCGACTGATCCGCATTAACGCTTTTGCAAGCCGACGTTGGCACTGTTTTGATGGCCGCAAGAGGGCGCCATGCCAATCGTTTTGCATGTTCTCATCACCGCCATGTACACCGTTGTCGCTGCTACCGCGGCGACGGTCTTGGCGTCGTCTGTTCTGGTCGAGATCCGCGACGGCATCGCTGTCGGTGTGGCCGTAGCGGCGCTGTGCGGGCTGTTCCATCTCTTTATAGTACATTTGCACCGTTACCGGGAACTCAGCACGCAAGTCGCGCGCCTGCATCAGATGAGCCGCGAGCTGTTTGAGGCGGTCGCCGACGGAACCCAATTCAGCGAGGAAGAGAACGCTGAACTGAAGAGGGTTTCGCGCGTCGTCGCCGAGGTAAAGGTGCTGCAAAGCCTGGTCGAACGATTGACGGTGTTGCCTCCGGCATCGTCGCTCAGCGGCGCCGTCACGGCCGCGCCGGCGCCGCTGGCGGGCGAGTTGAACAAGGAGCAAATCCTCGAGGTTTTACGTGAGGCGCTGCGTCTGGACCGGATCGACGTGTATGTCCAGCCCGTCGTGCGTCTGCCGCAGCGAAAGGTGTGCTTCTACGAGTGTTTCTCGCGCATCCGTGACGCCAGCGGCGCGGTCATCCTGCCTGAGCAATTCATCGCCATCGCCGAGCAGGAGCGGCTGGTCAGCACGGTCGACAACATTTAGCTGTTTCGCTGTGTGCAGCTGATTCGCCGCACGCGTTCGCACGACTCGAAAATCGCCTACTTCTGCAATATCTCCGGCCATAGTCTGGCCGACGGCGAGTTCTTCCGGACGTTGTGGATTTCATGGCCGAGAACAGGGAGCTGGCGCCGGCAATCGTGTTCGAGTTCAATCACGGCGATTTGGAGTCATTGTTGACGGACCGCGCGCAAGTTCTGGAACGCTTGGCGGCGCTGAGCTTTCGCATGTCGCTCGACCACGTCGGCTCGATCGATCTGGACGTCAAGCCGCTGGCCACGTTGGGCGTGCGCTTCATCAAGGTCGAGGTCGATTTACTGCTTGCATAGGTGCGCGCGGGCGGATCGGAGATCGACGGCGGCGACCTAAGATCGATGTTGAAACGCCACCACATCGAACTCATCGTCGAGAAGGTCGAGACCGGTGACAATCTCGGTGAGCTGCTGGACTTCGGCATCAGGTACGGCCAGGGGTACCTGTTCGGTGAGCCGCGTCCGAGCCAGGTCGACTAGCAGAGCCGACGATCGCACCTTTCAAATGCCTCGCCTGCGTGTCACAAGGCGCCGCGATCGGGTCAACAGCCAGCACACGCATTTGTCGCCATGTCAGCCGCAAACCGCGACGGCATCGCCGCGCTCTCTCCACTCTTCGACGTCTTCATCATCGATCTGTGGGGCACGCTGCACGACGGCGTACGCCCACACGCCGAGGCAGTCGAGGCGCTGCATCGCCTCAGGCAGGAGAAAAAGTGTATCGCGGTGCTGTCAAACGCGCCGCGCCGGGCGGACGAGGTAGCAGACGGCCTGGCGCGCATGGGTGTACCCAAGAGCTGCTATGATCACCTGTTCAGCTCGGGCGAGGAGGCGTGGCGGTGTCTGGCGACCCGCAACGAACCTTGGTACCGGCGGCTGGGGCGGCGTTGCTACCATCTGGGACCGCACCGCGATCGCGAAATGCTGGACAATCCGGGCTTGGACGAGTGCTCTGACATTGAGACGGCCGAGTTTGTTCTGTGCACCGGCCTCGACGGGCCGGAGGAAACGGTCGAGGACTATCGCGACGTGTTGCGTGCCGCCGCGCGCCGCAAGCTGCCGATGATATGCGCCAATCCGGATCTGGTGGTGCTACGCGGGGCTGATCGGGAGTTGTGTGCGGGGGCGCTGGCGCACGCCTATGAGGACGACTTCGGTGGAGATGTACGTTGGCACGGCAAGCCTTATCCATCGGTCATTCACGCCTGTCTCGAACGATGCGCGGCCGGGACGCGGGCGCTGATGGTCGGCGATTCGCTGCGCACAGATATTGCGGGTGCGCACAATGCCGGACTGCAAGGTGCGTTCATTGTCGGCGGCATCCATCTGGAAGAACTGGGCTACGACTGGGGCACTGCGCCGAGTGAGGGTCTGTTAACGAAGCTTTACGCCCGCACCGGCGTGACGCCGGAGTGGACCTTGCCGACGTTGCGCTGGTAGCGGGCCCGGCGGTGCGCACGCCATGACCATGGACTGGCGGCTTCTGATGTCGCCGTCGCGGCTGACGGTTTCGCAAACCGGCGCGGTGGCGCTCGTCGCACCGCAGGCCTTCGAGGCCGTGCGTGGGCCGTTCCATAAGGACGGCGACCGGGTCATCTACAGTGCTGCGTTTCGCCGCCTGCAGGACAAGACCCAGGTCCAGCCGTTTCCGGTCACCGATTATCTGCGCACGCGCCTGACGCATAGTCTGGAGGTCGCATCGGTCGGCCGTTCGTTGGGCACCTACATCGGCCGCAACGTGCTGGCGCGGCATGGTCGGCTGCGGTGTGGGGCGTTCGAGCCCAGCCAAGAAGATTTCGGTGCCGCCGTCGCAGCGGCCAGCCTGGCGCACGACATCGGAAACCCGCCCTTCGGCCACGCCGGCGAGGATGCGATCCGCCATTGGTTTCGGAGCGAGGGCAGTCATCTTCTAGACGCGAAACTCGGGGACGCCGCGATCTGCGATCTGAAGAACTTCGAAGGCAACGCGCAAGGCTTTCGTATTCTGACGCGGCTTCAGGTCTGGCGCGAGCGTGGAGGTTTGCGGCTCAGCGCCGCAACCTTGGGCGCCTTCAGCAAATACCCATGCGCCTCGACCGCCATGGGCGCCGCCGCCGCGCGCCGTAAGTTCGGATTCTTTCAGACCGAGCGCGACTGTTTTGCCGCCGTTGCCGCCGAGCTGGGCCTGACGGCCCATGGCGGCGATGCCTGGGCGCGGCATCCTCTGGCCTACCTCGTCGAGGCCGCGGACGACATCTGTTACAGCATCGTCGACCTCGAAGACGGCGTGAAGGCGGGCAAGATCAAGTTCGCCGAAGCGGAGTCGCTTCTGGCCGCGATCGCCGGCGACACGCTCGTTCACTACGATGACATCGTCGAGGACATGGACCGTATCGGCTACCTGCGCGCTCAGGCGATCGGTGTGCTAACCGATGACGCCAGCCAGGTGTTCCTCGACAACGAAGCATCGATCCTCGGCGGCGACTTCGAAGACGCGCTGATCGACCACGTCGCCAATCGCTATCGGGTGCGAGAGGTTGCCGATCTCTGCAGCGAGCGCCTGTTCCATGATCCGGCCAAGCTGGAGGCGGAGCTCGGCGGCTTCGAGGTCGTGCGCGGACTGCTGGACCTGTTCGGCTCGGCGGTCGCCGAGTTTCAAGCGTGCGGTGGCGACACCGATCGACTGACGCCACGCCATCGGCGGTTGATCCGCCTTCTACCCGGTGGCGACGGCGCCGGGCAATCGCCCGCCGCACAGTGGTTGCGCCTGACCGACTACATATCGGGAATGACGGATCGCTTCGCCCTCTCACAGTTCCACCGGCTGAGCGGCCACAGCATAGGCTGACGCGCGGCCGTCAGTCGATCCGGGTGCGCAGGCTCCGCGCGACGCGCGCCGCGGTTTGCCCATCCCATAGCTCCGGCGTGCGTCCTTGCGGCCAATCGCCGGCCAGTACGCGTCCGACCAACGCTTGCAGTGTCTCGGTCTTGGCCAGCTTGTTGGTGCCCTGTGTCAACGTAATCGGACGCTCGGTCGTGTCCTGCAGTCCGCCGGAGTCGGTGATGACGAGCCGGGCGGCGCGGACCAGGTTCATGAACGGGATGTAGCTCATCGGCTCGGTGAGGTGGATGCCATCCGCCGCGGTGAGCGGTCCCATCAGCTCCAACGACTCGATCCTTGAGCGCGTCCGCGGATGCAAAGGGAAAACTAGGGGCAGACGCGAAGCCACGGCAGCCAACGCCTCGACGATCGGACTCAGGCTGGCCGCATTATCGACGTTCACCGGCCCGTGCAGCGTGACGACCGCGTAGCCGTTTACGGCCAAGCCCATGCGCTCCCGCGTGCCGTCGTCGGCGATGCGAGGTGCGAGCATCTCATACGCATCGAGCATAACGTTGCCGACCTGCTCGATCCGCTCCGGCGCCACGCCTTCTGCGTGCAGGTTTTCGTCGGCATCGGGCGATGGCGTCCACAACAGATCGGCGACGGCGTCGGTGGCGATGCGGTTTATCTCCTCCGGCATGGTCCGGTCGAAGCTGCGCAAGCCCGCCTCCAGGTGCGCCAGGCGCAGATGTTGTTTCGATGCGACCAGCGCGCACGCGAGCGTGGAATTGACGTCGCCGACGACAATCACCCAGTCCGGCGGCTCGGCGATACAGACCTTTTCGTACGCAACCATCACGCCGGCGGTTTGCTCTGCGTGGCTGCCGCTACCGACCCCCAACGATACGTCGGGTGCGGGCAGGCCCAGATCGTGGAGGAACGCGTCCGACATGTTGGCGTAGTAGTGTTGGCCGGTGTGGATCAGGATCGGCCGCGCCCAGTCCTGCGCGCGCAATGCGTAATAGACGGGTGCCACCTTCATGAAATTCGGACGAGCACCCGCCACGAGATGGATCCTGGCGCGCGACGGCGCCCGGTTGGTCATCGCGGCCAGCACGCGAGGTCGAGACCGAAGGCGTTTACCGATATCCGCGTCTCGGTCATGGCCGCTACTGCAAATGCGCTTGCAACGATGCTTCCAGCCGGGTCATGGCTGCCTGCCAACTGTGGCGTGCCTTGACACCTTCGTAGCCGGTGCGCGCGACACGCTGCCGATGTGCAGCATCGGCGAGCAGGCCAATCACCGCATCGGCCTGCTCGGCATCGCTGTCGGCGACCAGCAGGTCGTGTTGTGGCCTCACGTCGACGCCACCGGCGGCCAGTCGGCTGGCGACAACCGGAACGCCCATCGCCATCGACTCGATAATCTTGTTCTGTGTGCCGCGCGCAATCTTCAACGGCGCGACGCTGACTGCGCTGCGACAAACATAGGGTCGCACGTCCGCGACGGTACCTGTGACGTCGACGCCCGGGATGTCGGCCAACTGCCGAACCGCGCGCGAAGGTGCGGCCCCGACGATGGTCAACGTCGCATTCGGCCGGGCCGCGCGGATCCGCGGCAGCACCCGGCTACAGAAATCGATCATACACTGGGCATTGGGGAAGTAGTCCATGCGGCCGACAAAGCATATCGAGTCGGGCGCATAGGGCGTGTCAACGGGCGCGAAGTAGTCGAGGTCGACACCGTTCGGCACGACCGCGGCGCGAGCGCTGCTCCTGAGGCCGAGTAGCGTGTCGACCTCCGACTGGGTGGCGCACAGGCACAGATCGAACTGGTCGGCAAGCCGCGCCTCGGTACGTGCCAGCTTGCGGCCTTCCAGTCTGTAGCCAAGCGACAGCGGAAATGGCTTGTGGTGCGCATAGTCGAGCCACTTTTGCGAATCCATGTCAACGAAGTCGCGGATCTTCGGCGCGCCGTTCAGGCCAGCCACGTAGGGCGCGACGGAAGAGCAATGCACCAGTATCAAATCGAATGGCCGCGCTGCGCAGAGTGCCCGCACGCGCCGCGCCAGCTTGCCGGAATAGAAGTAACCCATCGACGACGGCCGCGGTGTTGGCAGCGCCAGCATCATTTGCGCGAGATCGACGGGCCTTGAGATTACTTCGCCAATCAACGCGTGGCAGTTGTCCATCAGCGGTTGCGCCTGTTTCAACTCCGCGCGCGAGCGCGCCGGCGCCGCCACGGTGACCTCGCACTCGCGGTGCAGATGCCGGATGGTCTGAAAGGCGCGGACCCTGGCGCCACTATCCAGCGGATAGGGCAACCGGTGCGCGATATAGAGGATGCGTCGGCGCATCACACGCGCCGCTCGCGGCCGATCAACTCGGCCGCCAGCGCCTCGATGCGCTCAGCATTGCGATCCCACAGAAATCCGTTGGCCTCGATGGCTTTCGATGCCGCCGCGCCAAGGCGCCGGCGCAGCGCGGCATCCTGACAGAGTCGCTCCACACATTGGCGCAACTGCTCGAAGTTGCCGGGCTCGAACAGCAAGGCCGTTCGCCCATCGGCCAGGATCTCGCGGATGTTCGCCGTGTTGGGAGCGACCATGGCGCGACCGAGCGCCATGTACTCGAACAGCTTCAGCGGCGACGCGTAAGGAACGACGCTCGGCTGCAGCGCGATGTCGAAGCGCGCGATGTGCGCTGTGATGCAGTCACGATCGACGACGCCCTGGATCTCAACGCGATCGGACACGCCCAATCGTTGCGCGAGCGCTTCGATGTGCGGCTGGGCCGGTCCGTCACCGATCACGCACAGCCGCAAGGGGTAGGTGTCGGCCAACCGCGCCATGAGCTCAATGACCTGCTCCAGCCCGTGCCACGGCCGAATGAACCCCACAAAGCCCAGTGTGATCGGCTGTGCCGAAGTTTGCGGCTGCTTGGCCGCGGCCGAAACGGCGGGAAAGCGTTCACGGTCGACACCGTTGGGTATCACCGAAATCCTGCCATCGGCGACGCCGGCTTCACGTATGTGATCGGCAAGCGGGCCGCTCACCGGAAGCACGCGGTCGGCCCCGCGCCACGCCGCACGCTCCGCCCGGCGAGCGACGGACTTAAGCGCCAGGCCGCCATGGTTGGACCGTTCGTGAAACAGCGGCGCGTTCACCTCCAGCAGGTAAGGCAATCCACGGCGACGCGCGAGCCAGGCCCCGGCGAGCAAATACAGATTATAGCGCTCGTACAGGATGTCCGGCCTGAACGCGGTGAACGCGCGGCGCAGGCGGACGTAGAAGGCAAGATTGTGGGCGACCTCCAGCAATTCGGAGACTATACGTGGCAGGTGCTGGCGCAACCGATTGATCCAGCCGCCATCGGAGCCGAACGAGGCCGCACGGTTGCGGGATGGACCGACCACACACACCGCGTGCCCGCGGCGCTTGAGGGCCGCAACGAGCTCCTGGATATGAACGTCCATTCCGTCCCTGGACAACGTTCGGTGATGATAAAGCACGCGCACGGATGGATCAGGATGTGCCATGCGCGATGACGGCGGGATCGATCATATCCGCTGTGTCGATCCGCGTGGGTCCACCGGCGTTCGGCGCATGGTGCACGCGGCGCAGGAACGATTCGAACATGACCAGCGACCAGATCGCCGTGCCGTGGTCGCGCGTGCCGGTCTGGTGCTGATCGAACAACGTACCCAGGTAGCGCGTGTCAAAGATACCCGTCTCTGCCAGCAACGGTCCGGCCAGTGCCTCGCGCACACGGCTGCGCAACGGCCCGCGAAACCACTGAGCCAGCGGCACCGCGAACCCCATCTTCGGTCGGTAGAGCACGTTGTGCGGCAGGAGGCGGTCGAGAGATTTCTTGAACAGGTACTTGCCCTGGCGCCCGCGGAGTTTGAAATGATGCGGCAAGCCCGATGCCCACTCCAGAAATTGGTGATCCAGAATGGGCACGCGCACCTCCAGCGAATGGGCCATGCTGGCGCGGTCGACCTTGGTCAAGATGTCGCCGGGCAAATAGGTCTTGAAGTCCGCGTACTGCACGCGCGACAGATGGTGCTCGGTGGGCGCGTCACGCATGTGCGCGCGCAATACCTCGCCGGCATGATAGCCTTGGAGCGAGCGCTTGAACGACGGCGCAAAGAGCCGGCCGCGCATGGCGTCCGACAACGTCGATACGGAGTGAAAATACGCATCGGCCGAATCGAGTGCCACGGCCTGCAGCGTCGACTTCGCGCGCAGGACCTTCGGCGCCCAGTCGAGCTTCGGATACATCCGGCCCAAGACACCGAACAACGGTCCGCGCGCGGCCTGCGGCAACCGCTGGCGAACCAGCTCCTCGTAGTGATGCCAGCGATAACGCCGGTAGCCGGCGAACGCCTCGTCGCCGCCGTCACCGGACAACGCCACCGTCACGCGCTCGCGCGCCAAGCCACAGACGCCGAAGGTCGGCATCGCCGAGCTGTCGGCGAAGGGCTCGCCGTAGACGTCGGCGAGACGGTCGACCAGATCGAAGTCATCGGCGTCGGCCTGGCGCAGGTTATGGCGCGTGCCGTAGCGCTCGGCGACGCGCGTGGAGTAGGTCGATTCGTCATAGTCGCTGTGGTTGAATCCGATCGAACAGGTGTTGACCGGCTCGGTCGCGCCTTGCGCCATCAACGCGACTACGGCACTGGAGTCGACACCACCGGATAGGAAAGCGCCGAGCGGCACGTCGGCGATCAGGCGGATCTTGGCGGCCTCGCGCAACCGCTCGATCAGCTCCTCGCCAAGCTCCTGGGCGCTGCCGTCGAGACGGGGGGCGAACGCCAGATCCCAATAGCATTGCGGACGCCCGGCACCCTCACCGCGGGCCACGGTCAGGTGGTGGGCGGGGGCGAGCTTGGCGACGGAGGTGTATATGGATTTTGGGTCAGGAACGTAGCCGTAGCTGAAATAGTCCTCGACGGCGCGCGGATCGATCTCTCGCGCAAGCTCCGGGCAGTGCAGGAGTGATCCGAGCTCGGAGGCGAAGATAAACCTGCCATCTTTGAGCCACGCATAGTACAGCGGCTTGACACCGAGCCGGTCCCGCGCCAGGAACAGGCATTGACGGTTTCGATCCCATAGGGCGAACGCAAACTGGCCGCGAAACCGCTGCACGCATGCCTCGCCCCATTCCTCCCAAGCGTGAACGATCACCTCTGTGTCGCATCGGGTCTGGAAGATGTGCCCGGATGCGGCGAGCTGCTCCGCCAATTCCTGGAAGTTGAAGATCTCACCGTTGTAGACGACGGCCACCGACCCGTCCTCGTTGAACAGGGGTTGGTGACCGCCTTCCAGATCGATGATCGACAGCCGCCGATGTCCGAGACCGACGCCCGGCTCGACATGAATGCCGGACGCATCCGGTCCGCGATGCGTCAACGCTGCGGTCATGCGCATTAGCAGCGATCGATCGGTGGCGCGCTTGTGGCGCGGATCGAAGATGCCTGTGATCCCGCACATGAGCGGTCTAACGCGGCCCTTTTTCGAGCAGCCCTATCATCAGGACGCCTCGCGGCTCGCGGAGGCCTGCATTAGCAGGGCCCCGAGCGGCTCCGAATGCGCAAGGAACGCGCGTACGATATCGGCGGCTTGCGATGCCGAGCCCGCGAGCGGCACCTCGATCGCGACGACAGCGGCGGCGCGATTGCCGCCAAATAACCTTGCCTTGAATTCGAGCCATTTTGCGCGCAAGGCGTTGGCCGTGAAGGTCTCGCCGATCCAGTACCAGTAGACGATTGCCGAGCTGTCCGCACCGACAGCGCGCCGTTCATACCGGGCTTGCACGCGGCTTCCCGAAATCTGCAGAACCACCTGGCCTGTGCCCAGCACCCGGCCGCGATCGGGACCGGCGACATGGTTCAGATGGTTGATGATCTCGGCACCCTGGCGTTGCCACCGATAGTAGGCCACGCGTAGCCTGAGCCGCTGTGCGCCGTGCTCATAGTCCTGTTGCAGTCGGGCGTCGGCCCCTTTGAAGTCCAGCTGCCAACCGGCGTCGGTCGCCGCCGTCGGCTGCCAAGGCGCCGTTGTCTGGCGCGCGCGCAGGGCGATTGCGCCGCCAGCACCCTGACCAGGCACTGGCATGTTGGCGTAGATCGGGGCCGCGGCGGCGATCGCGACGACGGCCAGGCCGGAGATGGCAAAGCGGCTACGTGCCCCATGTGTCGGCGGCTGTGGGCCGGTGTCCCGCGGCGGCCGAAGACCATCGTGGCTATCAAGTGCGCCGCGCTCACGAAACAGGAACGCGACACCCAGCAGGCAACCCGTCACGAACATGAAAAATACAAAGCCGTAGACGATGTGGTCGGTGCCGGCGGCCTGCTCCATGCCGAACCAATGGCCGATCATGACAATGCCATAGGCGCGCAGCCCATTGGCAACGATGGGGATGGACACCGCTGCGGCCACCAGCAGGGCCCGCAGCCGCAGGTCGCGATAGAGCAATGGGCGAGCAACAGGCCGAGGACGATCGTGCTGATAAGAAAGCGTATTCCGGAGCAGGCCTCGGCGACCTCGAACGCGCCTTGCGGAATGAAGATGTAGAGACCCTCTATGTAGACCGGCACACCGGAGACTCAGACCAATGGAATGACCATGGTCGCGGTCACGTGCTGCAGGGGTTCGATCAGGAAGTTGCCGAACGGCACCGCGAATGTCAGCACGAACATTGGGAACAGGATCGCGCGGAACACCTTGTATCCCAGGATGGTGAGAGCCGCAGCTTGGATCATGCCGACGACCGCGAACTGCTGCACGAATTGCACGTTGGCGGCCGCGCCGGCCAGCCATAGCAGCGCTGCGGCAGCCATGGCCCCGAGCCCCATGGGCCACGGCGCGGGTGTAAGGCCGGCCAGCACGTCGCGGCGGCGCCAAATCAGGTAGGCGACAATCGGCGCGATCAGAATGCCGTGCCCGTATGTATTGTCATTCAGCCAGGTGCGCACCGCGCTGTTTGTCGACTCCCAGAAGAGTCCGAGCACCGCGAGTACAACGAGGCCCAGGCTGGCCATCGCCGCCGGCCAGGTTGGTACGCGCAGGGCCACGACACCGCACGCCGGCGTTGTGCCCTCGCCGATGGCGTCAAGGGGCGGTCGGGCGTCAACGCGCGCACGTCCGTCTTCCGGCTTGTAAACCGCCCGTTTCATCCCAGTGACCGCGAGATCTGCGGGCCAAGCCAATTGGCTATGGCCAGTGGCAGCCGCTTCCACATTCGTATGGCAAGGGCGTACTTGGGATTCGCCGGGTTGAGCGCCGGGATGGCGTCGCCTTGCAGAAGTGTGTACTCGTAGTGCAGGGTGACGGGTTCGAACCCCCAGTGGCGCTTGAAGTCGAAGGCCCCGGTGCCGCGCTTGCTTCGCCCGAAATCGAATATCCGGTAGCCGCGCTCACAGGCGTCGCGCATGACCTCCCAATACATGAAGTCGTTGCCGCCCAGCGATCGTGCAAACCGGCTGCTGCCGGCGTAGTAGGGCAGAACCTCGTCGCGAAAGTAGAAATTCAACACTGCTGCGATCGGCGCCTCACCGTTGTAAATGACCAGCATCCGGCAGTCGTCTGCGAACGTTGCCCGGAGTCGGTCGAAGTAGCGGCGGCTGAGAACGGGTGTGCCCAAATCCCGCTGGCTGGTCGCGTACAGCCGATAGAACACATCCATGGATCCGTTCCAGACGGCGCGCAAGCCGGTCCTGATGCCCTTGCGCACCATGGCGCGCTGCTTGCGCGGGCTGGCGCGCAGGTTGCGGTCTGGATCGGGATCGATTTCCTTGCGGAATGTGGCGTAGAGGCCGTCGTTGCACGGCCACGACGGATGCGCGCGTTGGCGCAGTCGGTATTCCAAATGGGGCGCCCGAAGCGCGCGTGCGAGCTGCAACGCGGCATCGTCCAGACGCTCCCGTATGGCGCTGTCGCGCGCCAACGGTCCGCCGTAGACACAAACGGAAGGGAACTGAGTGCGTCGCCGAACAGCCGGCTGCGCACATGGATCAGCGGCAGCACACCGACGGTGCGGCCGCACTGCGTCGCCATCAGGTAATGCGCGCGGTGGCCGAAAGACTCCTCGAGAACGCGCCGCCAGCCGGACAGTTGGAAGAACGTGCCCTCGGCGCCGTCGTTAACGAACTCGTCCCAAGCCGCCGCGCCGCGCGGCTCGATCACGCCCACCTCGATCGTGCCGGCGGCGATGCCGACATCAACCGCGTCCATGATCACCGAGAAACACCCGGTCGACGCGGTCCCAGGCGAAATCCCTCAACATTGCGCGCAAGCGGTCCTTCATGCGCGACAGGTTCGTGTAGTGGCGGAAGCGCGATCGCGCTGACAGCCCGGCAATACGCGGTTGGCCGTCATCGATCTCCCAGGGATGGAAATAGAACATGCAAGGTTGGCCTTCGCGAGCGTTCAGCCGGCTGATCGCCCATTTCGACAATTGGTAGGGCAGCAGGCGAAAATAGCCTCCGCCTCCGCACGGCAGGCGCTGGCCGAAGATCGAGACGGTCGATACCGGCAGCTCCCAAAAGTTGGGGTCATCGTTGACCCGGTGCGGAAAGCGCGGCGCGTCCGGCATGCCATAGTGGTCGTGGTGGATCGGATAGATGCTCGAACTGTAGTGGTAGCCGGCTTCGGCGAGGATCTCGAAAGCCCAGTCCGTTTCGCGGGAGATCGAAAAGCTGGCCGCGCGATAGCCCTTTACATCGATCCCTGAAATGTCTTCGAGCAGCCGTTTTGTATCGGAAACGTCGTCGCGGAATTGATCCGGCGTCTGGTCGCCGACTCGCCTATGTTCGAGGCCGTGGCTGGCAAGCTCATGTCCGGCATCGACGATTGTGCGGATCAGATGCGGGTGGCGCTGCGCGATCCAGCCAAGCGTGAAGAAGGTGCCGTGAGTGCCGTGATCGTCGAGCAGCTGCAGGACCGCCATCGTGTTGCCCTCGACGCGGCTCGCCTGATGATCCCATTGGTCACGTTTTACTTGTTCGGCGAGTGCCGAAACCTGGAAATAGTCCTCAACGTCGACGGTCAGTGCGTTGGTCAACGGCGCGCTCATAACGCGCGGCGCCGGGTTCGGCGATCGGAGCACGAAAGGGCTCCGCACTGGACGGACGGGGGCGACCCGCCGGTGACGCCGTCGGCACCGTGTTTCGTGTTGCCTGCCTGACCTTCGCCGCTACGCGCGCACCCCGGGGCCAGTGCCTCAGCTATCGTCGATCCAATTGGAGGCACGTGCGATGACCTTCCTGAGTCGTGACTTCATGTCACGCAGTTCGAGCTCCAGGTCCCGAATCTGATGCGCGACCCACAGCAGGTCGCTGACATTGGCTTTGCCATTTGCGCTGCCGTGATTGGGCCGATCCAGACTGTCGGGGGCGTCTTCGTGCTCGGCACCGAACTCCTGCTTCAACTCCTCAATCACATCGCGCACATCCGATGGATGGATCTCGTGGCGTTCGTCCAAGTAGCATGACAAGAGAAGCCGGTCGCACAGCGAATTGATCTTCCGCGGCAATTCGGCGCAGGCGCTGAAAATCTCGTCGAAGGATTCCGTCTCGAAATGCGGGTCGTCATTCCAGCCAACCTGTTGCAGCCGGTGCCGAATGTATTGCTGGGTCTCGCTTTGGTTCATCGTGCCCAAATGGTGATAGCCGATGATCCGCTGGCGTAGTCGCTCCATGTCGCGGTGTGCCAGCAGCCGACGAAACTCGGGCTGCCCGGCTAACAAAATTTGCACGACCGGCCAGCCGTCGACCTGAAAATTCGAAAGCATGCGCAGTTCTTCGAGCGACTCGCGCGACAGGTTTTGCGCCTCGTCCACGATCAGCAGCGAGCGCATGCCGCGATGCTTGCGCTCAGAAAGAAACGCCTGAAGGTTGGCGATGATTTCGGCTTTGTTGTCGCCTTCTTGCGGCAGGCCGAAGGCGTGCGAGACCATCCACAGCAGGCTGTGGGGCTGCAGCTGAGTGCTGGCGATGCGCGCTATGAGCTGTTGCTCGGAAGCGATGCGCGAAATAAGGAAGTCTATGAGAGTGGTCTTACCGGCGCCAACCTCACCGGTGATGACGATAAAGCCCTCGCCCTTGTCGATGCCGTAGTTGGCGTAGTCCAGCGCTTTCCGGTGCGTGCCGCTGCCGTAAAAGAAACGGCAGTCGGGCGTCATCCGAAACGGCAATTCCTGCAAACCGAAATAATTGGCATACATGGCCTGGACCGCACATCAACTCATCAATTTGCGCAAAAAGGCTTGGCTAAATGTCATTTCGCCCTGGCTAGAACTTGTCCGCGCGCCGCCACGGCATGCGCAACTTCCCGTTTGTCGCCGCACCGGAGCCGGCCCGGCCGTTGTCGTCCTTTCGCGTTCGGGCCGACCCGTAGCCGTAGTAGCCGAAATAAGCATAGTAAGGGCCGAAGGCGGAGTCGCCGAATTGCGGTCGGACCTTGTTGAGGACCAGGCGCACTTTTTGTCCTTGGTCGAGCAGACCCAATGCCGCCTCGATGGTTGAATGCCGCGTCTTCTCGGCTTCCACCACAACGAATATTTGTCCCGCATGGCGCGCCATCACCGCCGGCTCGGTGGTGGCCAGCAGCGGCGGTGTGTCGATGACGATGATCCGATCGGGGAACTGATTGGAGATGGCATCAATTAGGCTGCTCATGCGCTGGCTGGATAGAAGCTCGGTGCTGGATGCATGACCGCTGCCGGCGCCGATCATCGACAGCTTCTCAATATTGGTCCGGTAAATGATGTCCTCGACCTTGACGGTCGGATCGGAAAGCGCGTCCATCAGACCCGTCTCGCTCGGCAAGCCAAGACGGCGGTGGATCTGCGGCGTTATGACGTCGCCATCGATCAATAGCGACGACCAGTCGTGTTCCAGCGCGAGGCTGATGGCCAGATTAATCGAGACGTGGGTCTTGCCCTCGCCCGGCAAGGCGCTAGTCACCATGACCACGTTTCGATTCGGCATATTCTGATCGAGCATGCCGCTAAGGACATGGCGTTTGATGTGCCTGAACTCCTCGATCATTTGATCGCGCGCGCGTTCCGGAGTGAGTATCCCGCTGGCCGCGACGCGGGCGAAATCGATATTAAGAAAATTGCCGTTTGGCGGTGTGCCGTTCTCGCCGGCCGCGGCCGCAGCAGGCTCTACAAGCGCGGGTTGTTCCAGCGGCGCGGGCCCGGATTGGGCAAGCGGAGGCGGTGCGGTTGGACCGGGTGCTGGCGACTGCGCATTGCGCTGCTGTATGCGCTGGGCCGCTCGCTCAATGAGATCCATGTGTCCACCCCCCACAAGGTGCAGCCGGCGCCATCACAGGCCCGGTATGCGCGCCATCCACGTTTGCGCGATGCCTGACAGCGCTTGCAGAAGAACGCCAATCTCGGCTCCGTCGACACTGGGGTCCAGCAAGCGGCCGAAGCCGATGGTGGACTCAATCTGCAGAATGACGCCGAGCGTCAGCGGTAGTGCGAGCAGCAGGATAGCAAATGCGGTAAAGTTCACCGGCCGCACTCGCCGCCGATTGAGTTCGGAAATTCGCATGATCGAACCGACCACGGGAAGTCCGAATTCCTTCGATAGCCGAGCTCCCGTAGCGTAGGTTATGTTCAGGAAGGCAAGGACCAATGCAACGCCCACGCCGCCGCCTAAACCGGCAAGGGTCGCGCCCGTGAATAGTGCCTCGCGCACGGGTCCGCTGGGAGTGATAGGTACCTCGGGCGGATCGATGACCCGGAACTGCACTTCGTCGGCTTGCACGTCGCGGTCTTGAGTGAGACGCGCCGACTCGCGTCGGCCCAGCAGGTCCTGATACTTGGACGAGATGACGTCGTAGTCGCGGTCGAGCCGAGCGAACTCGGCCTGAACGAAAGGAACCGACTCTGCCTTGGATTCCAAATCGGCTATCACCACTCGCTGTTGCGCAATCTGCAGGCGCAACACTTCGGCTCGCGCCAGCATGTCCACCGAGCGCGAGCGCAGCAGGTCATACAACGGATTGGGCGTGCGGTACTCGTTCTCGTCCCCGGCCAGTTCACCATTTGCGGCCAGGTCTTGTGCGATGTTCTCCGCCTCCAGTTCCTCCCGCAGCGTTTCCAACCGACGTGTCAGTGCCACGACGTCGGGGTGGCGGTCGGTATAGACCGACAGCAGCTGTTCCAACTGCGCCTCGACGGTGATGATTCGACTTTTAAATGATAGCGGCGGACCCTCGCCCTTCGGAACTTCGACGAAGGCAGGTATGGTCGACAGGGTCGGCTTTCGATATGAATGGCTGTGGGTTGGCCGCATTGTATTCGCGGACGAAGCGGTTGATTGCGGCCTGGAGATCGACGACGGAATGGAAGACGCCGTGCTTGAGCCGCCGCCGGGTGAGTTTTGCGAAGAAGCCCTCGACGGCATTGAGCCACGAGCAGGAGGTCGGTGTGAAGTGGAAAGTCCAGCGCGGATGGCGGGCGAGCCAGGCGCGGACCTTGTCCTTGTTGTGCGCCGCGTAGTTGTCGACGATCGCGTGGATGGCCTTGTCCGCCGGCACCGTGCGCTCGATGCGGTTGAGGAAGCGGATGAACTCCTGATGGCGGTGGCGCTGCATGTTCTGGCCGATCACCGTTCCGTCCAGAACGTTGAGCGCCGCAAACAGCGTGGTCGTGCCGTGCCGTTTGTAGTCATGGGTCATGGTGCCGGCGCGTCCCTTCTTCATCGGCAGACCGGCGGTCGAGCGCCTGGATCTGTGACTTCTCATCGATCGACAACACCACCGCATGGGCCGGCGGGTCGACATACAGGCCGACGATATCGGTGAGTTTCTCGGCGAAGGCAGGGTCGGTCGACAGCTTGAAGTTGCGCCAGCGGTGCGGGCTGAGACCGTGAGCCTTCCAGATCGCCTGCACCGTCGAGGCGGCAATACCGGCCGCCCTGGCCATTGCGCGCAACGTCCAGTGGGTCGCCTCAAACGGCGGCGGTTGCTGCGTCAGGCGCACGATCTCGGCGACACGATCGAGCGGGACCGGCGCCTTGCCGGGCGGACGGGACTTGTCGCGAAGCAGGCCGCCGACACCCTCGTGCCTGAACCGCTCTTGCCAGCGCCACACGCAGGTCTTGGACTTGCCGGTCTCGGTCATGATCGCCGAGGTGCCCAGACCCTCGCCGCTGAGAAGGACAATATGTGCCCGCCAGACGTGTTTCTGCGGGCTCTTGGGATCCGCGACGACCGCGCGCAATCGCTGACGGTCGCCGGCGGATAGGGTGAAGGAGATTCCACTGCGCATGCGCCAGATTCGCATACCACAGCAAAATACGGAATCCCAATTCGAACTCTTTCGTTCCGATCAATCCAGTAGGTGTGTCAACAGAGGGCCGCGCGGGTGAACACTGACACAGTCGACAGTTGTCGACGCTTTGGTTCGGTATATCTCCGATGATCCGAAGGGAGACCGTGATCTACTACTGAGACGTAAGAAATTGACGACGGCTTCTGATGCCGACACTCAGCGGTTCTGCTTTCGAAATCTGTTTATCGATGGCGAGGATGTAAAAATTGGGAAAATTGTCGGGGAATACTTTGGGGCGGTGCGAGCTCGGTGGCCGGAAGCGTGAGCCTATCGAGGGATCGGGCGAATGCTTAATCGCACGAATGGCTTTCGCGCGCTGGAGCGAGTTTTCGGGAAAGTTTACTTGTACCTTGCGGGTCCTGGCGACTATGTAAGCGGGAGGGACTTCAAGAAGATGTTTGATCGTGTGGATGTCGAATCTACCTACTTCACAATTGAACAATTCAAGCCTGGAACGAGTGGCGAGGCGGCTCTACGTCGGTTTTTGGAACCAAAAAGTTTGGTTGACAGCCGATGTGGTCTGAACGCGGTGCAGAATCATGTCAGGTCGCTAGAGCGGACGCCGCGACTCGGCCCGTTGTTGTGACCCGAACGTCCCCTTCTGACGGTCAAGCCGTGCGCCGCAATCGCAACGCCAAGATCATCGCGACCCTCGGTCCGGCAACCGACGATACGGATGCCGTGCGCGACTTGTACAACGCCGGCGTCGACATTTTCCGGCTCAACTTCAGTCACGGCGAGCATGAAGACCAAAGGCGCCGCTACGAGTCCATTCGCGCCGTCGAGGCCGAAGTCGGGCGTCCAATCGGCGTCATGGTCGACCTGCAGGGCCCCAAGCTGAGGCTCGGCGACTTCAGGCGCGGCCGTGTCAAGCTCTCGCCCGGCGCGCCGTTCCGCTTGGACCTGACCGACAAGATCGGCGACCACCGGCGGGTGTCCTTACCGCACCGCGAGGTGTTCGCCGCGATCGAGCCCGGCACGCACATACTCGTCGATGATGGCAAGGTCAGGCTGCGCGTCGATGACTGCGGCCCGGACTTCGCCGTCACGACGACGCTCGTTGGCGGCTTGCTCGCCAACCACAAGGGCGTCAACCTGCCCGGCGTGGTGCTGCCGATGTCGCCGTTGACGCCCAAGGATCACGAGGATCTGCAGTTCGGCCTAGCGCTAGGCTGCGACTGGATCGCGCTGAGTTTCGTCCAGCGCCCCGAGGATGTCGCCGAGTTGCGGGAGCTGGTCGGCGACCGGGCGAAAGTGCTGGCCAAACTCGAACGGCCGGCGGCGATCGACCATCTTGAGGAGATCGTGGCGCAGGCCAACGGCATCATGGTCGCGCGCGGCGATCTGGGTGTCGAGCTGCCTCCGGAGACCGTGCCCGGCTGGCAGAAGCAGATCGTGCGCGCCGCACGCCGCGCCGGCAAACCCGTCGTCATCGCCACGCAGATGTTGGATTCGATGGCGTATTCGCCGCAACCGACGCGGGCGGAAGCTTCTGATGTGGCGACGGCGGTCTATGACGGCGCCGATGCGGTCATGCTGTCGAACGAAACCGCCGTCGGCGAATATCCGATCGCCGCCGTCGACATGATGCACCGCATCATCGCACAGGTTGAGCGTGATTCGCTGTACCGGGCGATCATGGATACCTACCCGCACCATACCGGCACAACGACAGCCGATGCGATTACGACGGCGGCCCGCCAGGTGGCGGAATCGGTAAACGCGGCGGCGATCCTCACCTATACGGACAGCGGATCGACCACACTGCGTGCAGCGCGAACGCGGCCGACCGTGCCGATCCTGTGCATGACCCCGCGCATCCAGACCGCGCGCTATCTGGCCATAGCCTGGGGCGTGCACGCCGTGACCGGACCCGATGTCGAGGATTTCGCCGATATGGTCACGCGCGGCAGCCAAGTGGCCCTGGCCGAGGGGTTCGTTACCGCCGGCGACCGCCTGGTGATCACCGCCGGCGTCCCGTTTGGCACCGCCGGCGCCACCAACATCCTCCACGTCGCCAAGGTCTGACCGAGCGGACCCGCCGGGCCCGGCATGGTGCGGCAGCCGCCGGTGATTGCGCGGGCGTCACAAGTGGTCGAGTGACAACTTAATACACCCGCCCATATGGTCCCCCTCGATCGTGCACTTCAGGGAGGAATCGTATGCGCAACCTACACACATACGCGGTGGCCGGCGTGGTCGCAGCGATCGGCGGCGGCGCCGTGCACGCCGCCGAACATACCATCACCATGGCCGGCGGCGACTACGCGCCCGCCCGCATCGAGGCGCGCGTTGGCGACGTGCTGACGTTCGTCAACGACGACGTATCCAATCATAACGTCTTCTCGCCAACCGCCGCCCACGCTGTCGATCTCGGCCGACAGGAACCAGGTCAAACCAAAGCGCTGCCGCTGGGCCAAGCCGGAACGATGGAAGTCGAATGCGTCATCCATCCATCAATGCTGTTGACCGTAACGATAGCGCCGTAAGCGCGTTCAGGGAGGATCAAGCCATGCTGCGACTTTCAGCCTTTGCGCTATTCGGCGTCGCCGTCTGCGTCAGCGCCGCGAGCGCTGGCCCCGACCGGGTGGCGCTGCCCGACTACCGCTCGAACGCCTTCGCGCGCTACATGATCGTCGATCGGCCGGACCGCAAACGCGCCCGGTTCATGTACGTGAACAGGACCAGCCTCGACGCCGCGACGCCCGGCGCACCGGCGCCCGAGGGCACCGTGGTCGTGATGGAAGATCACAATGCGGCGCTAGACGATGCCGGCGAGCCGCGCCGTGACGAAATTGGACGGTTCGTACCTATCGCCGCGAACGGCTCGGTCTTCGTCATGGAGAAGCGGGCCGGCTGGGGCGCCGCCTACGCGGAGGACAAGCGCAACGGCGACTGGGGCTAGGTACCTGGCGGACGGCAGTCCGCGGCCGGATGCCAATTTCGACGGCTGCTTCGCTTGCCACAAATCGCGGGCGGAGCGCGATTTCACCTTCACGTTCGCCAAGTTCGTGATCGACACCAAGTAGCCACACGAAAGCGACGACGCCATCGGTCGCGGCGCACGCACATCGGTCGGATGCGTGCTCACGCCGGGCCGATGGCGTTCCAACGCTAGGTCTTGAGCAACGGTACGGCCAGCGTTTCGTTGCCGCCCTCATGCAGCACCATGCGCTGTGCCGCCGCCGCGCCATCGACGAACGCGCGCACGTGCAGCGCCACCAACGCATCCGAATCGTCGGGCAGCGGCATTTGATACACGTGCTTGCGGATGCCGATGAATACGATGCCGCCATGCAGCGCCATCGCCAGTTCGCGCTCGCCACGCGTCATCGGCGCCTCGTCGAAACTCGGCAGTCCGTTCGCTTGCCGCAGCGCCCGGCACACGGGCGCCAGCACGCGTTCTGTCAGAGTAAAACTCTTGCGCCGCGCCACGCCGAAGTCACTCAACCCCGCCAGCACCATCAACCGAAGCGATACATACGAAAAACGGCCGGCATAGGACTGATAGAAGCGGGTCAGGCGCTCGGTCAGCGGGATCGCATCGTCGGCAAGCAACGTATTCCATGCGCTGTCCCAGTGATCGGCGAAAGTGTGAGCCAACACGGCCTCGATCAGCGCTTCCTTGCTCGGAAAGAACTTGTAGAGCAGTGCTTGGGTGACACCCATCTCACGCGCCAACGCGCGCGTCGATCCTTCGAAGCCGTTCTCGGCAAAGAACGCGGCCGCCGTCTCGACGATGATCTGCCGTCGCTGATCATGTTTCAGGCGCCGTCGTTTCGCGGGCCGTTCCGCCGTGACCTGCGCGTCCGCACGCGGCCCTCGATTGGCCTTCGTCGAAGGGCGGGCCACCGCGACCGACCGTCCTACGCCGGACCGGTTCTCGTGCCGATCGGGCGTTTCAAGCGGCGTCCGCCTCGGCGCGCTGGGTGACGACCTGATCGGCCAGGCGGCCGGTAAGTTGGGACATGTGATCGAACTCAAACTGAAATGTCCCGGTGCCCTGGCTCAACGAGCGCAACTCGATGATCAGATCGCGCACTTCCGCCTGCGGCATGTGGGCCTCGACACTGTCCCAACCGAGCCAATCCGCCTTGGCCTGGAAGCCCAGGATCTGACCGCGGCGGCCAATCACGAGATTGGTCACCTTGCTGGTGTGCTCGTTGGGCACGTCTATGGTGACCTTGAACACCGGCTCCAGAAGCACCGGCCCGCATTTGGGCATGCCCTCGCGCATCGCTAATTGCGCTGCCTGTCGAAACGCCTGATCGGAGCTGTCGACCGCGTGGAACTGACCGTCATACAGCCGCACCATGAAGTCGACGACCGGAAAGCCAAGCGGGCCACGCTTCAAATATTCGCGCACGCCGTGTTCCACCGACGGGATGAACTGTTTCGGCACGGCGCCGCCGACAATCGAGTCCGAGAACTCGAAACCGCCGCCGCGCGGCTGCGGCTTGATCTCCACATGCACGTCGCCGAACTGGCCATGGCCGCCGCTTTGCTTCTTGTGCCGCGCATGCTGCTGAATGGTCTTGGTGATCGTCTCCTTATAGGCGACCCGCGGGGTCTGCTTGTTGACGGTGACGTTGTAGCGTTTGGCCAAACGGTCGATGCCGACCGCCAAATGGATCTCGCCCTGGCCCCACAGCAGCATTTCGTGGGTGTCGGCATTCTGTTCCATCACGTAGGACGGGTCTTCCTCGCTCAGCTTGGCCAGTGCCCCCGTCAGCTTCACCTCGTCTTCACGTTTTTCCGCCGTCAGCGCCATCGAATAGACCGGCGACAAAGGCTCCGGCCACGGATCGCCGCCCGCGCCGTGCCCGGTCGTAGTCACGACTTCGCCCGTCTTCACCTCTTCCATGCGACCCAGCGCAACTACATCGCCGCAATTGGCTTGCGTGATCTTGTCATGGCGGGCGCCAAACAGGTGCAACAGACCGCCGATACGCCCGCCGGCCAGGCTCGTGTTGTCGGCGATGTCGCCACTCCATAGCCGGGCGAGGGACAACTTGCCCGTGTGTGGCACGTACATGGTCTTGAACACCTGGGCCACCGGATCGCTGCCCGGAGAGAATCCACGCCGCTTGGCCGCATCCGCGACCGACGGCGTGTCATGCCGCAGCGCCTTCCATAGCCGCAGGATGCCGTGCTGCGCCTCAGCACTGCCGATCATCACCGGGACGATCTGATCGCTGGAGAAATTCTCGCGCACGTGGGAATAGACATCCGGCGTCTCGGGCACCTCGTCCTCGAGCAGCTTCTCCATGAGGTCGTCGTCGAAATCGGCGAGCGTCTCCAGCAACTCCTGGCGCGCCGTCGCCTCGGCGTCCTTTACGTCAGCCGGGATATCGGTTTGGTCCGATGCCTTGCCAGCCTTGTAGGTGTAGGCGCGCTCGCTGATCAGATCGACGTAGCCATGGACGCTTTCGCCGTTAAGCAGCGGTATCTGCCGCAGCACTACCTTGCGCTGAGAGGCCGCCTGTACCGCTTCGACAAGATCGCTGAGGTCGGTGGTGGCGGTCTCGATCTTATTGACGAACACGAGATGCGGGATCGAATAGCTGTCGAGAAGGCGCAGCAGCGGCACCAGCGATTGCGCCTTTTCCGCCTGCGGCTCACATACGACCACCGCCATGTCGGCGGCCATCAGCGCGTTGAGAGGTTCTTGTGCAAACTCGATGGATCCGGGGCAGTCGATCAGGTTCCAATCGTCGCCGAGGAACGAGCAATGGGCGACCGAGATCTCGACACTCTGCTGACGGGCGCGCGCCTCGCCGCTGCCGTCACCGACGGTGTTGCCCTCCTTCACCGTCCCTTTGCGGTTCACGGCACCGGCCGCGGATAACAGCGCTTCCATCAACGATGTCTTGCCGCTGAGATAAGGCCCGACCAGTGCCGCGCATCTCGGTGCAGTCGCAGCATCTCCCATTTTGGCTCCCTTCCGTGCTTTCGTTTCCCCCCAAAGGCGGCGAAGCGGCGTCCACGCCACCCCATGGTCCCATCGCCGGGGCGCGTGAGTCCAGGCCCAACTGGCCCTTGGCTACGCCCCGCGGGCCAGCGACTGGCCGAACATGATCCGGTGCCCGTCCGGTGTCTGAATAGCGAATTCGCGCATGCCCCAGGGCTTGTCGGCCACCCGATTGCGGAACGTCACGCCATTGGCCTCGTACTCTGCGGCCCGCCAGCGCATCAATGTCGTCGACCTCAATGTAGGCGAAGTACGAGTGATCACCCAGTTCGGACGGGGGAATGGCGTCCGGGCACTGGCCGAGCATGACGCGGAACTTGTCGCGGTTCAGGAACCGCCATCCGGGATCCGGCACCGGCTCTGGCGTGAAACCAAGCTTGGACTGAAAGTAGTCGCCTATGCGCTGCACGTCCGGCACCGCCAGCACGTAGTGCGTTGCGAGGACTTTTGGCTCAGACACCGGTCGCGCTCAAGCCAGATCGGCGCAGGCGCGCTGGATGCGCGCGCACGCCTCGCGCAGCACGTCGGTGGCGGCCGCGTAGGATATCCGGAAGTTGGGCGATAGTCCGAACGCTGCGCCCTGCACCACAGCGACCCCCACCGACTCCAGAAGGTAGGTGACGAAGTCCTCGTCGGTGGCGATCGTTTGGCCGCCGGGCGTGCGCTTACCGATGACCCCGGTGCAGGATGGATAGACGTAGAAGGCGCCTTCGGGGTTCGGGCAATCGAGGCCTGGCACGTCGTTCAGCATCCCGGCCACCATATCGCGGCGCTCCTTGAACGCGGCATTGTTGGCGGCGATGAAGTCCTGCGGCCCATTGAGCGCGGCAACGGCGGCGTGCTGGCTGATGGTGCAGGTCGACGTGGTGGCCTGCGACTGAATCTTGTTCATCGCCTTGATCAGCGCCGCATCGCCGGCCGCGTATCCGACCCGCCATCCTGTCATGCAATAGGCTTTGGAGACGCCATTGAGCGTTAGCGTGCGCGGGTACAGCGCCGGCGCGACCTCTGCGATGGTGTGGAACTCGAACGCGTCATAGACGATGCGCTCGTAGATATCGTCGGTCATCACCCAGACTTGCGGGTGGCGCACCAGGACCTCGGCCAACGCGCTCAGCGCCGCCTTCGACAACGCCGCGCCGGTGGGATTTGAAGGCGAATTGAGAATCAACCACTTGGATTTCGGCGTGATCGCCGCCTCCAGCGCCTCGGGCTGCAATTTGAACCCGGAGTCGGCAGTCGTCTCGACGACCACCGGCGTCCCTTCGGCCAGCAGCGTGATGTCGGGATAGGACACCCAGTAGGGCGCCGGGATGATCACCTCGTCACCCGGATTGAGCGTCGCCATCAGCGCGTTGTAGATGGTCTGCTTGCCGCCACAGCCGACGGAGATTTGGTCGGGCGTGTAATCCAGGCCGTGGTCGCGCTTCATCTTGGCGCACACCGCCTGGCGCAAGGGCACGATACCGGCGACCGGCGCATATTTTGTCTCGCCCCTCGCCATAGCCTCGCGCGCGGCGTCCTTGATGTGCTCGGGCGTGTCGAAGTCGGGCTCACCCGCCCCCAGGCCGATGACGTCGCGGCCGGCGGCCTTCAGCTCCGCCGCTTTGTTCGACACCGCGATGGTCGGCGACGGTTCGATACGGTCAAGGCGATCGGCGAGGAACGACATCGCGAGCAATCCCTTTTTTGAGTGGGTCGGGCTGGTGACAAGCGGCCGGCACGTTACGCCCGCGGCCACCGCCGCCGCAAGTTTGCCCGAATAGATCACGAAATCGCCCTGCCAGCGCGCGCCCACCGCCACTTGGCCGCGACTGAATGCGCCGGTTAGCCGACGACCACGGAGGAGGAGGATATGCCCGCATTCCACGCTCGCGCGGCCGCGCTCGCGCGCGCCGCCGCCACTCTGACGACAATCCTGTTCAGCATCACCGCGAACGCCCAGCCGGTCGCACCCTCAGCCATGGATGGTCTGGTGCGCATGAACGAGGTGGGCCGCGGCGCCTTGCTGCTGCGCACGCTCGATCCGCGTCTGTTCTTGCCGGCGCCCGAAGTCGACACCGACGCCACCATCACCATCAGCGGCATCGTCGCCCGGGCGCGCGTGCGCCAGCGCTTCGTCAATCCGTCCGAACTGTGGCTGGAAGGCGTCTATGTCTTCCCGCTGCCGGAAGACGCCGCGGTCGACCGCTTTCGCCTGATCGTCGACGAGCGGGTGATCGAGGGCGAGATCCAGGAGCGCGAGCAGGCGCGCCGCACCTACGAGACGGCCAAACAAGCGGGCCAACGCGCCGGCCTGATCGAGCAGGAACGGCCCAACATTTTCTCGGTTTCGGTCGCCAATCTGGCACCCGGCAAGGCGGTCTCGGTCGAGATCGAATACCAGCAGCCGATCGCGCCGGTTGACGGCCGCTACGCCGTGCGTTTCCCGATGGTCGTGGCGCCGCGCTACGTGCCGCCGCCTGCCCTGGCCACGGTCGCCACAGTGGCGGCGATACCGGACGCGCCGGCCGAGCGCATCTCGCCACCTGTGGCGCCGCCGTTAGAACTGTACGGCGATACGCCGCAAAGAGTGCGCCTGCCGGTGCGGCTCTCAATACAGCTTGATGCGGGATTCGCCGTCGGCGAACTGGAGAGCCCCTACCATGACATTTCCGTGCGGCAAGACAGCGAGCG
The DNA here is from genome assembly GCA_965248805.1 of Alphaproteobacteria bacterium. Taxonomy (GTDB): domain Bacteria; phylum Pseudomonadota; class Alphaproteobacteria; order UBA6615; family UBA6615; genus CBDFKJ01. The sequence goes on along the minus strand of CBDFKJ010000008.1, from coordinate 382,838 downwards.
CCGCTACGCCGTCACGTTGCGCGACGGCGAGGTGCCCGCCGACCGCGACTTCGTGCTCGAATGGACACCAGCGGCCGATGTCGCGCCGCAGGCCAGCGTCTTCACTGAGATCATCGACGGCGAGACGTACCTGCTGGCAACGCTCCTGCCGCCGACGCAGCTGAATGCGGAGCGGCCGCGACTGCCGCGGGAGATCGTCTTCATCATCGACGTGTCGGGATCGATGCACGGCGCCTCAATCGCCCAGGCCAAGCAGGCGTTGACCCGCTCGTTGATGCGCTTGGCCCCCGGCGACCGGTTCAATCTGATCGCCTTCAGCGACCGCGCCTGGCCGCTCTACGGCCGGGCCGCGCCCGCTACCGAACAGAGCCTCGCCGACGCGCTCGATTTCGTCGCCGATCTGGAGGCCGAGGGCGGCACCGAGCTGTCGCGTGCCTTGTCGCTGGCGCTCGACGGCGGCGACGACCCGACACGCTTGCGCCAAGTCGTGCTGCTGAGCGACGGCGCGGTTGGCAACGAGGCCAAGCTGTTCCGTCTCATCAACGCCGGCCTGGGCGACAGCCGACTGTTCACCGTCGGCATCGGCTCGGCGCCGAACGGCTACTTCATGCGCAAGGCGGCGCAGCACGGCCGCGGGACCTTCACCTATATCGGCAAGGTCTCCGAGGTGGCCGAGACCATGGGCCGCCTATTCGACCAGCTGGAGGCGCCGGTGCTGACCGATATCGCGTTGCACTGGGGCGACGCCGCGCCGCCCGAAACGTTTCCCGCGCGTGTGCCTGATCTGTATCTGGGCGAGCCGGTGGTGTTCTCCGCCAGGTTGGGCGCGCCGGTGCCGCGAGTGATCGTCAGCGGCCGGCTGGCCGGCACGCCGTGGCGAACGACCCTACCGCTGCAATCGGGCGTCACCTCGCCGGGCGTCGCCGCCCTGTGGGCCCGCCACAAGGTCGACGCGCTGCTTGACGGACTGTACGACGGCGATCACGCCGGCGCCGTCAAGGACGCGGTTATCGAGACCGCGCTGACCCATCGCCTGGTCACCTCCTACACCAGCCTCGTTGCCGTCGACGTGACGGCAGTGCGTCCGCCGCAGACCGACTGGCAGCGCGGCGACGTCGCCACCAACCTGCCGCACGGTTGGAGCTATGAGCATGTGTTCGGTGTCGATCCGCAAGCCGCACAGCCGGCGCAGCCCAGCCCGATCTCGCTGCAATTGCTGAAGACCAGCCAGTCGGGCGCGGCGACCGGGTCGGCGGTCGTCGGCTTGCCGCAGACCGCGACGCCGGCGCCGTTGCTGGCGCTGCTCGCGGCATTGGCGCTGCTGGCGGCGGCCGGGCTTTGGCGGCGCGGCCGGCGCGCATGAGCCGGCGGTACACCATCGCGGCGGTGGCGGCCCTGGCCTTCGCCGTCGCCACCGGCGGGCCGGCGCTGTGGATCGAGGCCAAGGCGGTCGTCGCGCAGATTCTGCTACGCGCCGCCTGGGCCGAGACGGCCGAAACCAGCGCGCCCGTGCGACCCTGGCCGTGGGCCGACACCTGGCCGGTGGCGCGCCTAGAGGCACCGCGGCTGGGCGTCGACCAGATTGTGCTGGCCGGTGCCAGCGGCCGTACGCTAGCGTTCGGGCCGGCCCATGTCGGCGATTCCGCAGCACCGGGAAGCGCCGGCAATGTGGTCGTCTCGGGTCACCGCGATACACATTTCCGGTTCCTGCAGGATTTGGTTCCCGGCGATCGGCTGACGGTGTCGACGCCCGAGGGCGGCCGGCGTGGATACACGGTCGCGGAGACCGAGGTCATTCACGTCGACGACGCCCACCTGCCGCTGGCCACCGCCGTCCCGCGGCTGACCCTGGTCACCTGCTGGCCCTTCGACACACTCGTCCCCGGCGGCCCGATGCGCTACCTCGTGGTGGCGGATGCGGCCGAGTAACTCACGGAGCGCGGACCTTGTCCTTGTTGTGCGCCGCGTAGTTGTCGACGATCGCGTGGATGGCCTTGTCCGCCGGCACCGTGCGCTCGATGCGGTTGAGGAAGCGGATGAACTCCTGATGGCGGTGGCGCTGCATGTTCTGGCCGATCACCGTTCCGTCCAGAACGTTGAGCGCCGCAAACAGCGTGGTCGTGCCGTGCCGTTTGTAGTCATGGTGCCGGCGCGTCCCTTCTTCATCGGCAGACCGGCGGTCGAGCGCCTGGATCTGTGACTTCTCATCGATCGACAACACCACCGCATGGGCCGGCGGGTCGACATACAGGCCGACGATATCGGTGAGTTTCTCGGCGAAGGCAGGGTCGGTCGACAGCTTGAAGTTGCGCCAGCGGTGCGGGCTGAGACCGTGAGCCTTCCAGATCGCCTGCACCGTCGAGGCGGCAATACCGGCCGCCCTGGCGATCGCGCGCAACGTCCAGTGGGTCGCCTCAAACGGCGGCGGTTGCTGCGTCAGGCGCACGATCTCGGCGACACGATCGAGCGGGACCAGCGCCTTGCCGGGCGGACGGGACTTGTCGCGAAGCAGGCCGCCGACACCCTCGTGCATGAACCGCTCTTGCCAGCGCCACACGCAGGTCTTGGACTTGCCGGTCTCGGTCATGATCGCCGAGGTGCCCAGACCCTCGCCGCTGAGAAGGACAATATGTGCCCGCCAGACGTGTTTCTGCGGGCTCTTGGGATCCGCGACGACCGCGCGCAATCGCTGACGGTCGCCGGCGGATAGGGTGAAGGAGATTCCACTGCGCATGCGCCAGATTCGCATAACACAGCAAAATACGGAATCCCAATTCGGACTCTTTCATTCCGATCAATCCACTAGCAGGCGACTGACGCCCCAGGAAACCCAGTCGAGGACGGCATTCGCAGAGGGAAGCAATACTATGAATAGAGCATAGTGAACACCCAGCTCGGCTATGCCTCCAGAATATAGTGGTGCGAATGATACGGGTACGGCCAGGAATACGGCAAAGACTACGGCAGAGACTACGGCAGAGACTACGGCAGAGACTACGGCAGAGGCTACGGCAGAGGCTACGGCAGAGGCTACGGCAGAGGCTACGGCAGAGGCTACGGCAGAGGCTACGGCAACGACTCCGACCACGGCTCCGGATACCGGTCTAGTGGATTGATTCCAACGTTTGGAACCCTCGGTTTCGGGCTGCGATGATGTCGTCGGGGTCGGCTTTCCATATGAATGGCTGTGGGTTGGCCGCATTGTATTCGCGGACGAAGCGGTTGATTGCGGCCTGGAGATCGACGACGGAATGGAAGACGCCGTGCTTGAGCCGCCGCCGGGTGAGTTTTGCGAAGAAGCCCTCGACGGCATTGAGCCACGAGCAGGAGGTCGGTGTGAAGTGGAAAGTCCAGCGCGGATGGCGGGCGAGCCAGGCGCGGACCTTGTCCTTGTTGTGCGCCGCGTAGTTGTCGACGATCGCGTGGATGGCCTTGTCCGCCGGCACCGTGCGCTCGATGCGGTTGAGGAAGCGGATGAACTCCTGATGGCGGTGGCGCTGCATGTTCTGGCCGATCACCGTTCCGTCCAGAACGTTGAGCGCCGCAAACGGCGTGGTCGTGCCGTGCCGTTTGTAGTCATGGTGCCGGCGCGTCCCTTCTTCATCGGCAGACCGGCGGTCGAGCGCCTGGATCTGTGACTTCTCATCGATCGACAACACCACCGCATGGGCCGGCGGGTCGACATACAGGCCGACGATATCGGTGAGTTTCTCGGCGAAGGCAGGGTCGGTCGACAGCTTGAAGTTGCGCCAGCGGTGCGGGCTGAGACCGTGAGCCTTCCAGATCGCCTGCACCGTCGAGGCGGCAATACCGGCCGCCCTGGCGATCGCGCGCAACGTCCAGTGGGTCGCCTCAAACGGCGGCGGTTGCTGCGTCAGGCGCACGATCTCGGCGACACGATCGAGCGGGACCGGCGCCTTGCCGGGCGCATACCACAGCAAAATACGGAATCCCAATTCGGACTCTTTCGTTCCGATCCCTCCACTAGTTCCGGCTAGGACTCCGGCCATATCTCCCGATGCGGCTTCAGTTCCGGCTATGACTCCGACCGTGGCTCCGATCAAAACCAGAACTCCGACAAAGGCGAATGCTTCGGTGGTAGCTCCGGCTACGCCTACTGTTAGGGCTCCAGCTGCGGCCCCTACTACTACGAGCCCGACGTAAACTCCGAGAGAACGTAACGATAGCGGCGCGCGAGCGAAGTGCAAACCGTGTCTATCCGCTTGACGCATACACCCACTAGGGATAGGTTGTGTGCGTACAACGGATAGTGGGTCATGGACGTTCTCGACCGCACCGACCTGCCCTTCCCGCAATCCCTCCCCGAGTTTCAGCGACTTTTCTCCGACGATGCGGCGTGCGCCGCCTACCTGGAAAGGGCTCGCTGGGGTGACGGGTTCGCCTGCCCGCGCTGCGGCGTCGTGGGTGAACCTTTCCGCATCGCCACGCGGCCTGGCGTCCTGACCTGTCGCGCTTGCCGCCGCCAGACGGGATTGACCGTCGGCACGGTCATGGAGCGCAGCCACACGCCTTTGAGCACGTGGTTTTGGGCCGCCTATCTGGTCGCCAGCCAGACGCCGGGCATGTCGGCGGTGCAGTTTCAGCGGCAGCTTGGGCTGACGCGGTACGAAACCGCCTTCGGCATCCTGCATAAGCTCCGCGCGGGTATGGTGCGGCCCGATCAGGATCGGATCGGTGCCAGGGCAGGAGAGCATGTCGAGGTGGACGAAACCTATGTTGGAGGCCGGATGCGTGGTGAAGGCCGAGGCGTTCACCACAAGACGCTGGTGGCTGCTGCCGTCGAAGTCAGCCACAGGGAGCCCGGCACCGCGCAGGACAAGCGGAAGGATGGCCGCTACGCCGGGCGTGTGCGGCTGTCCGTCGCTGCCGACCGCAGCGCCGATTCGCTATGTGGCTTCGTCGAGAACGCCGTTATGCCGGGGTCGCTGATCGTCACCGACGATTGGAGTGGCTATGGCAGCTTGCGGACACGCGGCTATGATCACCACGCCATTGCCGAATGCGGCGACCCCGAGGTGGCCGAAGAGTTCATGCCGATCATCCACCTCGTCTTCAGCAACCTGAAGAATTGGCTCAGTGGCATCCACCATGGCGTGAGCGCAAAGCATCTACAAGCCTACCTCAACGAGTTCACGTTCCGCTTCAACAGGCGGTTTTACCCGTTCAACGCCTTCCGCTCATTGCTCGGAATCGCAGGAGAGGCCGAGGCTCCAACCTACGCGAGCTATATTCCGGCGAGTGGAAGCATCCTACATGTAGTGGGTGTACGAATTAACCGGATAGGCACGGTGCAAACTTGCTCTTCGAATGACGAAGAAAGTACAAATTGCACCTGCTGCGATAACGACAACAATCATCCACCGCCGACCGGCACTCACGGAGTTCGAAAATACGTCCAGCGCGCCGATGCGGCCTGACCCGCCGATTGCCCATCCTGCCACGAACAACGCAAGCACGCAGATCATCGCCAAGCGAGTGCAGCGGTCGTAGGCATGGAATCGCCAGCTGTCGCCGAAGAAGCTCTCGCACCAGGCAAGCCCGCGCCGCAGCACAGCCTCGTACCATCGATCGAGGTAGGGACTGCGGACCCAGGCGGAGAGTTGCCGGCGCGATTGCTCGTCGGCCATCGCCTTGCCTAGCCACCGGTAGATGTAAGTCAGTACGCCGAGGGAGAATCCCCAAGGTATCAGATCGACAAGCCAGTCCAAGCTACTGCCACGCACTCGACCAATCGCCACATACCTTTTGCCAGTCACGTGGCGAGTAGGCAATACTCGGCATTGTGTCTGGCGTCGGGCCGGGCAGCGCGCCTATGATTGCCCGTCATGACAATCGTTGCCGAACGACCACGGCGCTCGCCGGCCGCCGATCTGGTCGGCGTTGCGCCGTTTGAGCTGGTCTCCGACTACACGCCGGCGGGCGACCAGCCACAGGCGATCGTTGATCTGACCGCCGGGCTCGAGCAGGGCGAGCGCGAACAGGTGCTGCTTGGCGTAACCGGCTCCGGCAAGACGTTCACTATGGCCCATGTGATCGCGGCGACCGGACGCCCGACCATCATCCTGGCGCCGAACAAGACGCTGGCGGCGCAACTCTACGCCGAGATGAAGTCGTTCTTTCCCAACAACGCCGTCGAGTATTTCGTCTCCTACTACGACTATTACCAGCCCGAGGCCTACGTTGCGCGCACCGACACCTATATCGAGAAGGATTCCTCGATCAACGAGCAGATCGATCGCATGCGCCACTCGGCCACGCGTTCGCTGCTGGAGCGTCGCGACGTGGTGATCGTCGCCTCGGTGTCGTGTATCTATGGCATCGGCGACGTCGAATCCTATGACAACATGACGCTCAGGCTTGCGGTCGGCGACCACGTCGGGCGGGCACGACTGCTGCGCGACCTGGTGGACATCCAGTACCGGCGCAACGACACCAACTTCCACCGCGGCGCCTTTCGCTCACGCGGCGACACGCTGGAGATCTGGCCGGCGCATCTGGACGACCGCGCCTGGCACATCAGCCTGTTCGGCGACGAGATCGAGGCGATGTACGAGTTCGATCCACTGACCGGCGAGAAGGCGGTGAACCTGGACCAGGTGCGCATCTTCGCCTACAGCCACTACGTCACGCCCAAGCCGACGCTGCAGCAAGCCACCAAGACCATCAAGGCCGAGCTCAAGCTGCGTCTGGAAGAGCTGTACCGGCAGAACAAGCTCTTGGAGGCGCAGCGGCTGGAGCAGCGCACGACCTTCGATCTGGAGATGATCGAAGCCACCGGCGGCTGCGCCGGCATCGAGAACTACTCGCGCCACCTGACGGGACGTAAGCCGGGTGAGTCTCCACCGACACTGTTCGAATATCTGCCGCCCGACGCGCTGCTGTTCGTCGACGAAAGCCATATCACCGTGCCGCAGATTGGCGGCATGTCTCGCGGCGACTTCAACCGCAAATCGACGTTAGCCGAATTTGGCTTCCGCCTGCCGTCATGCGTCGACAACCGGCCGCTGAAGTTCGAGGAGTGGGATGCCATGCGTCCCGAGACGATCTTCGTCTCGGCCACGCCCGGCGCCTGGGAGTTGGAGCGCACCGAGGGCGTGTTCGCAGAGCAGGTCGTGCGTCCGACCGGGCTCATCGATCCGGTGTGCACCGTGCGCCCGACCGCATCGCAAGTTGACGATCTGATCGCCGAATGCCGTGACACCATCACTAACGGCTATCGCGTGCTGGTGACGACGCTCACCAAACGCATGGCCGAGGACCTGAGCGAATACCTGCAGGAGCAGGGACTGAAAGTGCGCTACATGCACTCCGATGTCGACACGCTGGAGCGCATTGAGATCCTACGCGATCTGCGCCTGGGCGCGTTCGATATCCTGGTCGGCATCAACCTGTTGCGCGAGGGGCTGGACATTCCTGAGTGCGCGCTGGTCGCGATCCTCGACGCCGACAAGGAAGGTTATCTGCGGTCACGCGTTTCGCTGATCCAGACCATTGGGCGCGCCGCGCGCAATCTCGACGGGCGGGTCATTCTCTACGCCGACACCATGACACAAAGCATGAAAGCGGCGCTGGAGGAAACCGATCGCAGGCGCGAGAAGCAGCAGGCCTATAACGTCGCCAATGGCATCACGCCGGAAAGCGTGAACAAGAACATCGCCGACATTCTGAATAGCGTGTTCGAGCGCGACCACGTCACGGTCAAGACCGGCGACGAGGACACGCCGCATCTGGTGGGCAAGGACCTGCAGAGCTATATCGCCGATCTGGAAGCGCGCATGCGCGAGGCGGCGGCCAATCTCGAATTCGAGGAAGCTGCGCAGCTGCGCGACGAAGTCCGCCGGCTCGAGACGCAAGACCTGGGCCTTTCGGACAGGGCCGCTGGCGAGCGCAAGGTCGAGCGTGCGCGCTACCTGCTCGGCCGACCCAAGGCCACCCTCGGCCGCAAGGCCAAGGGCCAGCGAAGGCGGCACTAGGGCACGCGTCCCCGGAAATCGCCACTCCCGGCGCGCTACGCCTCGTCGAAGTTGTTTTCGACCAGCGCCGTCAACGCGGTAATGACGCTGCTGGCTTCCTTGCCCGTGGCGGTCAGCTCAAGCGTGCTGCCGTTCGCAGCGGCGAGCATCATCAGTCCCATGATCGATCGCCCCGACACGCTGTGCTCGCCTTTGCGCACCTTCACCTCGGCGTCGAATTGCTCCGCCAGGCGCACGAATCGCGCCGCCGCCCGCGCGTGCAACCCGCGCTCATTGCGCACGGTGACTCTTCGCCGAGCTGGCTCGATGCGCTCGTCGCTCACCCGCTGTCGCCGTCGAGAAAGGCAGACGCCGAGTTTATGTATTTGCGCCCCGCATCCTGCGCGGCCGCAACACACGCGGCGACATCGCCGTCCTGGCGCACGCTGGCCAATTTGATCAGCATCGGCAGGTTGACGCCGGCCAGCACTTCGACCTTTGCCGTCTTCATCACAGAGATCGCCAGATTGGACGGCGTGCCGCCGAACATGTCCGTCAGCAGCACGACGCCGTCGCCGTCATTGACCGCCTGCAGTGCTTCGAGAATGTCGCGGCGACGCTGTTCGACGTCATCGTCGGGGCCGATGCAAATGGCGGCCACACTTTCCTGCGGCCCGACGACGTGCTCCAGCGCGGCGATGAACTCCAGCGCCAGGTTACCGTGGGTCACCAGGACGATGCCGATCACGAGCTGTCCTCGCGCGTACCCGGGGTCTGCTCGTGGCGGTCGAGATCGCGATGCGTGACTTGGACCGAGCGGCCATCGGCAATTAACCGCTGTGCCAGCCGTTCGGCGATGAACACAGAGCGGTGGCGGCCGCCGGTGCAACCGATGGCGATGGTCAGATAGCTCTTTCCCTCGCCGTCGAAACGCGGCAGCGTCAAGCGTAGCAACGCCGTGATCGCCTCGAAATACGCCGCAAAGTCGACGTCGGATTCAATGAAGCGGCCGACGGCTTCATCCTGACCCGTGTGCAAGCGCAACGCTGGATCGTAGTGCGGATTCTTCAGGAATCGAACGTCGAAGACCAGATCGGCATCGCGCGGCACGCCGGCGGGAAACGAGAACGAGGTGATGAACACATTCGCCCGAGCGGAAGCGGCGGCGCCAAAATGCCCGCGCACGGTGTGCGCGAACTCGCGGATGTTGGTGTGGCTGGTATCGATTACGGTGTCAGCGATCTTGCGCAGCGGCGCCAGCATCGTGCGTTCGCGCGCGATGCCGTCCGTCAGCGGCCGATCGTGAGCCAGGGGATGCTTGCGCCGCGTCTCGGAATAGCGGCGCCGCAACACTTCCTCATCGCAGTCGACAAACAAGACATGCAGGCCGCGATCGGTTTGCCGGCGCATCTCGGCGATCTCGTCGGTGAAGGCGTCTACCGTGAAATCGCGCGAGCGGATATCGATGCCAATGGCCAACCCACGCCGGGGAACGGGTCCTTGCGCCACCAACACGGCGATCAAACGCAAGGGCAGATTGTCGACGGCCTCGTAGCCGAGATCTTCCAGGATGTTGAGCGCGCTCGACCGGCCCGCCCCCGACATGCCCGTCACCAACAGAATGCCGGCGGACACCAGGCGCCCGTTCCCGCTCGTTGGTTCCTGCAATTCGTCATTCATTGCGTCGAACCTTAAGCGCAGCCGCCACGCCAAAGCGAACCTTGGCGGCGGCAGAGGACTCGAACGGCGCCACCGCGACCAACGGCACGACAATGCCCAGGTAACGGGCGTGCGCCGGCTCCGGCATGCGCTCGATTTGCGGCGGGGCGAGAAGATCGACGACAAGAGATAACGGCGCCTGAGCAACCGCCTGCACGGCCGTAATGCCGATGCCGCGCACTTCGAGCTTGCCGGCGATTGCCGCCGGTGCCGATGCAACCAGCCCGTCGCCATTGCGCCGCAACTCGACCTGGTCGTCGGCGACCAGACACGCGCCGCCGTCGATCAGACGCAGCGCCAAGTCGGACTTGCCGCTGCCCGACGGTCCGCGCAGCATCACCCCACGTCCGCCGATGGCCACCGCCGTCCCGTGAACGATGGTCGGTGTCGCAACTTCTCGTAGGTCGGTCGGCGCCATGGCAATTCCAGGAGAGCTCGCGGAGCCCCGCAGAGGCTAGTGCCTGGCGGCCTTGAGGTCGATCACGAACCTTGCGCCCGTGATCTTGCCGTCGACGTTGCGCCGGTTCTCGGCCCAGATGCGGCCACCGCACGCCTCCACAATCTGTTTGGAGATGCTGAGCCCAAGACCGGAATGGTTGCCGAACTTGGCGGCGTTGTCGTCTGGCCGGTCCGAATAGAAGCGCTCGAAAATGGCGTCGAGGCTTCCTTGGGGAATGCCCGGCCCGTCATCCTCGATGGTCGTGTGAACGATGGCGCCGACCCGCTCGGCGGTGACCGTTACGCGACCCCCGGACGGACTGAACGACGCGGCGTTCTGGATCACGTTACGGTAGACTTGGCCCAGACGGGCTTCGTAGCCGTGGACATAGAGCGGCGGATCCGCCGGTACCGACAGCCGCAATTCGACCCGCCGCTTGGCGCCGTTCGCTTGTTCGATCTCGCTGAGCGCGGCGAGCAGCGCGTTAAGGTCCACGACTTCGGGCACGTTGCGACTCAATTCGGCATCCAGGCGCGAGGCTTCCGAGATATCCGAAATCAATCGATCCAGCCGCTGCACGTCTTCCAAGATGATCGCCGTCAGGCGCCGTTGCTGCGAGATATCGGAGACGCGGGCGACGGTCTCGACAGCGCTGCGCAGCGAGGTGAGCGGGTTCTTGATCTCGTGCGCGACATCGGCGGCAAAACCTTCGATCGTATCCATGCGCGCCCACAGCGCCTCCGTCATTTCGCGCAGGCTGGCGCTCAGCTCGCCGATCTCGTCGCCGCGTTGGCTCAGGTCGGGAATGCGCACCTTGCGGCTCTTGTCACGGCGCACGCGCTCGGCGACTCCGGCAAGTCGCCGCAGCGGCCGGGCAATGGTGCCGCCGAGATAGAGCGACAACGCCACAGTTACGGTCAGCGCGATACCGAACACCCTGAGAATGTCCAAGCGTACGGCTCGTAGGCTGCTCTCGATGGTTTCCGATTTGGTGCTCAGCAGCACCACACCAACGACTTGCTTGTAGCGCTGCACCGGGACCGCCGCCGACAAGATGATGCCTCGCTCGCCGTCGCCGCGAATAACGCCGATCGACTCGCCGCTCAGCGCCTCGCGGGCCTCGACATAGTCGTAAGCGGTTTGATCGGGCCGCTCGCTATACGGGATCAGATCCTCCTGGCCCGGCACCCAGTTGATGACCGCATTCACGGTTTCGATCAGCCAACGCAACACCGCGATTTCGGAATCGAGCGGCGGCAGCTCCTCGACCTGAACGCCGCCACCGGTCCCGGTCAGGTCGCGCGAATCGACCAGGAGCGCGCCGTCGGGCCCGAACAGCCGCGCCCGTGTCCCCGTCGGCTGGACCAACCGACGCAGCAAGGACTGTGTCGCGACGGGATCGATCTGTTGGCCGACACCCTCGATGTTGACGACCGCGCCCGCCCCTAGCGCGCCGGAGAAGATCTCGCCCTGCACTCGCAGGGCCTCCAACTCGGTCTCGATCAGGCTGCTCTGGTACTGATCGAGGTAGAAAACGCCGCCGATGGGCACCGCCAGGACCAGAATATTGATCGCCAGGATGTGGCGCGTGAGCGAGGACGTCAGCAGACCCCAGCGTCGCCGTTCCCTCGGGGCGAGCGCAGGCGACCGCGTCCCGCGGAGCCGATCCCGGTTCGCGGAAGCTGGCGGCTCCGCAGCCGCGACGTCGCTCGGACGCCGGCGTACAAGCGGCCGGTGCTCGGCCTCAACAGTCATTTGCTCATGCTAACAGTTCGCGCAAAACATCGGTCACGAACGCATAGTAGGACTCTAAGAGTCCTTGTAGCGATACCCTATTCCGTACAATGTCTCAATCTGCACGAATTCATTGTCGATTGCGCAAAACTTTTTGCGTAGCCGCTTGATGTGGCTGTCTATGGTGCGGTCGTCGACGTAAATATTGTCGCCATAGGCCGCATCCATCAGCTGATCGCGGCTTTTGACGTGGCCCGGCCGCTGCGCCAGCGACTGGAGAATGAGGAATTCGGTTACGGTCAAATCGACCGCCCGGCCGCGCCAGCTGCTCAGATGACGCTGTGGATCCATCACCAACTCCCCGCGCACGATTGAATCGGACTTGGCGCCAGGCGGCGCAGCGCCCTTTTCGGCGCGCCGCAATACAGCGCGGATTCGTTCGATGAGCAGCCGCTGTGAAAACGGCTTGGTGATGTAATCGTCGGCGCCCATGCGCAAGCCGAGCGCCTCGTCGATCTCGTCGTCCTTCGAGGTCAGAAAGATGACCGGCATCTCACTGCTCTGGCGGAGTCGGCCGAGCAGTTCCATGCCGTCCATGCGCGGCATCTTGATGTCCAGCACCGCCAAGTCGGCGGGCCGGGCGCTGATGCCGCGGAGGGCTTCATCGCCGTCCGCATAGGCGTTGACCTGGAATCCCTCTGCCTCCAGGGCGATGGATACCGAGGTCAGTATGTTGCGGTCGTCATCGACCAGTGCAATCGTTTGGCGCACTCTGATCCGTCCTCATTCGTCTTGCTCAACCCAACATTGCAGCATAGTGGCCAGATTCAGCCCTTTTGTGGCGGATTTGCGGCGTTTGTGGGAGACGATTGACCCACGTTTGTGACAAATCTACAGTGATGCCTCCGCGCGCGTGGCCGCTCGTCGTCACTACATGTCGTTCGCGCGGCGACAATTTGAAAGACGCAATCGGCCCAGCGAGGCTGACCACCCTTAGGTTACGGCAGTCGTTCATGGCGTTGCCTACCGTTGCGCACGAGGCGGTCGCTGCCGGCCGATCGCAGACACTGCTGGCCGCGGCGCTGGCCGCCATGCTCGGTGTGGCGCTGCTCTACGTCAGCGGATTTGCCCAGCCACATGCCTTGCACGACGCCACCCACGATAGCCGCCATTCCTTCGCATTTCCCTGCCACTGACGCAATTTCGGGCGACGGGTGCGCCAATTTCGGGGCCATTCTGCTGACCGCTCTCGTTGCGGGCGCGCTCGCGGGTCTGTTCGCATCGGCCCCGCAGTGGATCCGGGTCGTTCCGCTCATCCATGCGGCCGAGGTCTATGAAGCGGGCGCCGCCGCCGACACCCACAGCCATGCGTCCTCGCCGCTGGCAAGCCCTCAGCGCGGCGGCATTACTGCCATGGCCAATGTGGTCATCGGGATCGCGTTCGCGCTGCTGTTGGTTGCCGCATTCAGTCTGGCGCCGTCGGTGGGCCTGCCACCGGAACTGCCCGGCATGGCCGCCGCCGATGTTGGTGCTCGGCAACTGTGTTGGGCAGCGACCGCGGCGGCGATGGGCGCCGGCTTGGCGACCATCGCTTTTTCTCGGGCGCCGTGGCTGCGCATCGGCGCCGTGGCGCTGATCGCGGCGCCGCATGCGATCGGCGCGAGTGTCGTGCCGGCGCAACTCGCGGCCGAGTTTGTCACCGCATCATTGGCGACCACGGCGATGTTCTGGTCGTGCTCGGCGCCAGCGCCGGCTACTTGTACCGCCGGTGGGCGGTGCCTAGCTAATATCCAAAGAGTTACAAGCGGCGCGGCACGGAGACCACGATGGCATCCAGGAAATCGGCGGCGGTCTTGCGCGGCGTGCTGGTGGGGTGTCTGGCCACGTGCGTGGCGGTACTGGCGGCCGCCACTTGGTTGCTCATCGAGCGGCCCCCGAATGACATCGATGTGGCCCTGGACGCGGCGTCGGCGCGATCCGCCGTGGGCGGCCCTTTCGCGATGGCGGACCACAATGGCAATGCCGTCAGCGACGCCGATTTCCGCGGCCAGTTCCTTCTCATGTTTTTCGGCTACACGTTCTGCCCGGACATCTGCCCGACCGAACTGGGCACCATCGCCGCCGCCCTCGACATGCTGGGACCGGAGGCGGATCAGGTGACGCCGGTCTTCGTCACGATCGATCCGGCGCGCGACACGGCCGACGTCGTGGCGGAGTACGTTGCATTGTTCCATCCGAAATTCATTGGCCTGACCGGCACCGCCCAGCAGCTGGCGGACATGGCCAGGGCGTATCAGGTCTTCTACGCCAAGGGTCCGGGTGACGGTGAAGACTATCTGATGGAACACACCGGCTTGCTATACCTCATGGGGCCCGACGGCGAGTTCCGCGGTGTCTTGCCGCCGGGCACGTCGCCCGACGAGCTGGCCGGTGCCCTGCGCCTTCACTTCGACGGCTGAGACCGGGACCAAAGTGGAAAGCGGCCTTCCGATCGCCGACCGACCCTGCCGAGCCTCGGTCGGCCGATCGGCTCGCCGTCCGACATGCCCGGCGACGCCGCAACCGATGAAGCGGCGGACATGAACTGCCCCGGCTGCGGCGAACCGTCGCCATCGACGAAACGATTCTGCACCAACTGCGGCGCACAGTTACCCCGCCAATGCCATGCCTGCGGCGCGGCCAACCCGCCGGCAGCCAAGTATTGCGGCGACTGTGGCTCGCCGCTGGCGGTGGCCCAACCGTTGGCCGGTATCAGCGACTCCGAGGCCGAGCGCCGCCAATTGACCGTGATGTTTTGCGATTTGGTCGATTCGACCGAGTTGGTGAGCACGATGGACCCGGAGGAATTCGCCGCGGTCATTCGGCAGTTTCGCAGCGCCTGCGCAGATGTCGTGGCCGATCACAACGGCATGATCGCCCAGTACCTGGGAGACGGTTTCGTCGCCTATTTCGGCTATACGCGTGCCCACGAAGACGATGCCGAGCGAGCTATCCAAACCGGACTGGACATCGTCGAGGCAGTGCGCGGCCTGGATGTCAGGGACGGCGTCCACGTTCGTGTAGGCATCGCCACCGGATTGGTAGTCGTTGGCGACGCGGCAGGCGGTGGTGTCGCGGAGGCATCCGTCTTGGGCGATACGCCGCACCGCGCCGCCCGGCTCCAAGCCGAAGCCGCGCCTGACACCGTCGTGATCGGATCGGTCACTAAGCGGCTGGCCGGCGGCGTTTTCATCTATGAGAATTTGGGCGAACGTCGCCTGAAGGGTTTCCCGACTGTAAGCGGACAAAAGTCTTTCAGAATCGGGACAAAAGTCTTTGCAAATGGCCTGGAAAATCGCCCCGATTTCCGGCGTGTTTTAGGCTGGAAATTCGGTATGCCGGTTAGCCGCGCCTGCCACCATGCGTTCGATAGCATTGCTCTTCTGCTTCGATCTCGCCGACGAGCCGAAATAGCAGGGCACTCCTGGCGGCTGATCACTCACCATCATCGTCTTCCTCTTCATAGTGATTGGTCTTGACCAAGGTGACGGTGACGGTTCCGCCACTGACGCTTCTTTGGAGCGCGTATGTCGTTTTAACAAGAATGCTGCCTTGTCCCTGGTTGGGGCCGGTCGTGTTCGCGAGAAGGACGTTTGTAATACCGCCGGGCACGGTGGCGATGGCGGCGTCGATGGCCGCCTTGGTGGCGGAGGGTGTCATGGCGCGCGTCTGGTCTTGTCCGGAGAGCGCTTCCGCGGTCGTGGCAAGCTCGGCGGCGCCGGCCCGGCCTGTGGTCGCGGCGCGCAGTGCGATCTGGCGGGCCTGGAGGACGCCGGTCCCGGAGGCGTTCTCGGCCTCGGCATCGGTTGCGAGCGGCACGGCGCCGGCGGCGTCGGTGGTGGCGTCCGGCAGGTGGGTGACGGGCAGCTTGCCCGCTGCGTCGAGGGGCGCGACGCCGTCGGCGGCGCCGCGGCCGATGCGACCGTCGGGCACCTTGGCGTTGGCGTTGAGCTCGCAGATGCCGCCTGCGACACCCAGCGCCGCGATAATCGCCTTGAGGTAGTCGATCACCCGCTTGAGCACGGGCCGGGCGTCGGCCGGGCTGTCGGCGCCGGCATCGAAGTGGTCGGTGGCGAGGTCGTCGGTGGGCCAGGCCATGGGGCCTCTCTCCTTCGTTTGAGCGTCAGGCGATGCCGTGCAGGACGGCGTCGACGGTGGCGTCGGCGGCATTGCCGCTGCCGTCGAAGATCTTGATGCGGGTGGGATCGTTCTTGTTGTCGAGCACCCACGACCAGCCGGCGCCGACCGATTGCAGGGTGAGGTCGATATCGGTGACGCGCGCGAGCGTGGTCGGCACCTCGGATCGAGCAGACCCGTCTGGCCACCGAGCAGGCGGAAACCCTGCTGGCGGCCACGCCTGACGATGCCGGCGCCCTGGCCGAGGGCGCCTTGCGCCAAGTGCAGACCCTTATCTTCGATCTCCTGCTCGCCGCCGAACGGGGCGACATGAAGCAGATCACTGCTGCCGCCCGTGCCCTTGCCGAGGTCGCGCGGGCCTCGATCTCGATCCGCCGCGAGCGCCGTCAGGTTCTGAGAGAAGCGGCCCACGCCGCCGACAAGGCTGCAACCAAGGCCGGCCTCACGGCCGATACCGCGGCCGCGATCCGCGCCGCCATCGAAGGGGCGGCGCCGCGCGCCTTCCGCTCCAAGGGCCGGCCGGGCGATGTCGCCGTCATCGACGAGGCCGCCTTCGTCGACGACCTCGGCGAGGTGCTCAAGGCCGCACTGGCCTTCGGCCTGTGGGGCGGCCGCGTGCATGTCCTCTCGACCCATGACGGCGAGGCCTCGCCGTTTGCCGCGCTGGTGCGCGATATCCGCGACGGCGTGACCTCCGGCAGCCTGCATACGGTCACCTTGGGACAGGCGCTCGCCGAGGGGCTGTACGAACGCATCTGTGCGGTTACGGGGCAGGACTGGTCACCAGAGGCCGAGGCGGTGTGGGAGGCGGAGATCCGCCACCGATACGGCATCCGCGCGGCGGAGGAGTTGGATTGCGTACCGTCGGCCGGTGCCGGTGCCTGGCTCGCCTGGGAGCTGATCCGCGCCGCCGAAGACACCGGTGCCGGAGCGCCCGACGGCTATGCGGGCGGTCCGGCCCATATCGGCATCGACATCGCGCGCCGCCACGACCTCTGGGTCGCCGCCGCGGTCGAGACGGTGGGCGACGTGCTCTGGCTGCGCGAGCTGGTGGTTCGCCACAACATCACCTTTTCCGAGCAGGAGGCGATCGTCGCCGCACTCGATCGGCGCTACCGGCCACTGCGCATCGCGGTCGACCAGACCGGCATGGGCGAGATGATGGTCGAACGCCTTCAGGACACGCACGGCCGGCTGCACGTCGAGGGGGTGCAGATGTCCGCACCCCGCAAGCTCGATGTCGCCACGGCTCTGCGCGAGGTCCTGGAAGACCGCCGCCTGCGCATTCCCGCCGATGACGAGCTCAGGCGCGACCTGCACAGCGTGCGCGCCGAGGCCGGCGCCACCGGCGCCCCCCGTCTTGTCGCCGAACGCAGCGCCACCGACGGCCATGCCGACCGCTTCTGGGCCATTGCCTTGGCCTGCGCCGCGGCGGCCGATACGACCGGGCCCTTTACCGCGCGCACCACCAATGGCCGTTACTCAGGGCTGGCCGCCTACGGCGGCGACAATGATGCCTACGCCATCGACCGGCGCCTCAACATCGTCAACGGCGGCACCGACTGGAGCGGCTGGCACTGATGGCGCGCAACCGCAGATCAAAGACCCCGGCGCGGCCGCCCCGCGGCGAGGTCGCCGCCACCGGCGGCGGCATCGATGCCGCGCTCTCGCCGTTCATCGGCGCTACGGGATCGCCACAGAGCATTCTACGCGGCGGGCCGGCGGCCTGGCGCGAGACCCTGCGCGACGAGAAGGCCGCCACCAGCCTTGCCCAACTGCTCGATGCGGTCTCGGCCATCCCCTGGCGCGTCGAGCCGGGAGGGCCGGGGCGCCGCGATGCCGCGGCGGCCGAGGACCTCGCCGAGCAGCTCGCGGCGGCCGACTTCGATACCGCCTTCCGCGAGATGGCCCACGCCGTCTGGTACGGCTATTCGGTGGCCGAGATCATCTGGCAACCGGCCGGCGGCCGGGTCGAGATCGCCGCCATCCGCACCCGTGCGCCCGAGCGCTTCCGCTTCGGCACGGACGGGGACCTGCGCCTGATCAGCCGGACCCACCCTCGCGGCGCGCCGGTGCCCGAGGCCAAGTTCTGGCTCGCCCGCATGCCCGCCGAGCACGGCGGCCAGGCCCACGGGCCCGGCGCCGCCCGGCTCTGCTTCTGGCCGGTCTGGCTGAAGCGCAACGGCATCCGCCACTGGGCCGTGGCACTCGAGAAGTTCGGCACCCCGACGCCCATGGGCAAACACGGCCGCAACGCGACAACCGAAGAGGTCGACCGTCTCCTCGAGACCCTCCAGCGGTTGGCCCAGGGTGCCGGCATCGCCATCCCAGAGGGTCAGGAGATTACGTTCCTCGAGGCCACCCGGCGCAGCGGCGGCGATCATGCCCAGTTCTGCAAATACATGGACGCCCTCATCGTCGAGGCCGTCCTGTTGCAGACCGCGACCACCGAGATGGGGCCGTGGAAGGGCACCGCCGAGGTGCAGAAGCTGGTGCGTGACGAACGCGTCGCCACGCTGTCGCGCATGATCTGCTCCGGCGTCGAGCGCACCGTCGCCCGCTGGCTCACCGATTGGAACCATCCCGGCGCAGCCTGTCCCCGCGTCGTGCGCGAGATCGCCCCGCCCGAGGACCTGGGCGCCCGCGCCGCCCGCGACGAGATCGTCGCCCGCATGAGCGGGATGCGCCCGGCCCGGCGCTACATCGAGGACACCTACGGCGGCGAATGGGAGGACGCGCCGGCGCCAAGCGCCGAGCAGCGGTTCGCCTTTGCCGAAGCCGGCCGGGACGATTCCATCGACCGGGCGCTCGCCGCCGAGCTCGACGGCTGGCAACCCCTCATGGAGCCCATGATCGAGCCCGTCCTCGATGCCATCCGCAATGCCGATGGCTTCCAGGACGTGCGCGACGGCCTCGGTGGCCTGTACGGCCGCATGGATGAGACGCCGGTGGCGACCAAGCTCCACCGCGCGGCCTTCTCGGCCGAGCTCTCCGGTGAGGCCGGGCTGGTGGATGACGACGCCGGCGACGACTGATCCGCCGTGCCCGAGCCCGAGATCCTCGATATCCCGCCCGAGGAAGCCGTCAAGCATTTCCGCGCCAAAGGCTTCCATGTCGGCTTCGACTGGCGCGATACCGACGCCGCCACCCATGTCAGGAGCTTCACCGTCGCCAAGGCCATGAAGCTCGACATCCTCCAGGACATCCGGGGGGCCATGGACGCGGCGATTGCCGACGGCCGGACCTTCGACTGGTTCCGCGACAACCTCGAGCCCACGCTGCGCAAGAAAGGCTGGTGGGGCCGCCAGCCCATGCTCGACCCGGTCACCGGCGAGACCCGCATGGTCCAACTCGGCTCGCCGCGGCGCCTGCGCATCATTTTCGACACCAACGTCCGCATGGCCTACGCCCACGGCTGCTGGCAGGGCATCGAGCGCCTCAAGGAGCAGATGCCGTACCTGCGCTATGTGGCTGTCCGGGACGCCCGCACCAGGCCCCAGCATGCCGCCTGGCACGGCACCGTGCTGCCCGTCGACCATCCCTTCTGGCACACTCACTATCCGCCCAACGGCTGGCGCTGCCGCTGCATCGTCCAGCAACTCTCCGACGACGATCTCGAGCGCTACGGCTACAAGGTCTCGTCCGGCCCGCCGCCCGGCTCGCAACAAACCCGCCGCTGGGTCAACCGCCGCACCGGACAGACCCAACGTGTCCCAGCCGGCATCGACCCCGGCTTCGCCCACAACGTCGGGCGGATCAACCCCGGCAGGGACGCCGCCGACCGCCTCATCGCCAAGATCGACACCGCACCTGAAGCGTTGGCCAGGGCCGCCATCGGCCGGCCCTGGCGGACACCGCTGTTCGCGCGCCATCTCTCCGGTGCCTCCGACGGTGATTGGCCGGTCGCGGTCGTGCCCAAAGCGATCAGAAAAGCCATCGGAGGCCGGTCCCACACCGTCCGCCTCTCCGGCGAGACCGCCGCCAAGCAGACCATCCGCCATCCCGAGCTCGCGCCCGGCGACTACGCCCGTATCCAGCGAATATTCGACGAGGGGGAAGTGTTCGTGGAAGGCGAGCGCGTCACCATTGGATTCCTGGACGATGATGGCCGTCTCTGGAGGGCAGTGATCAAGGCGACCAGGGATGGACGCAAAACCTTCCTCGCCACCTATCACCGGGCAGACAAGGAGCAGCTTCGCCGGGCGGAAAGGCGCTTGAGATCGCTGCCGTAAAGAGGTGGCGCCTGGGGGGTCGGAACATCCCCGCGGCCTCGAAAGGCCGGCCAGCCGTGAACTCAGGCGCCGGGGGCACACTCTAGGTCAGGCTTGGCGCGATTACAACGAGGTGGCGCTCCGTTCTGAAGGCAATGGACGACGGGCGCGCAGTCTTACCACCGGGCCCGACATAGAGACCTGCGACAAGTGCGTAGAAACTGGAACCGTTGAAAGAGTAGGTGCCTTGGAGGGCTGCGACTGCCCCTCGCGTAGCAAATTGGGCCTCTGATCGCAATGCTGGAAACGGGCGGCAATTTCAGACCCCTCGAAACGGCCTTAATTTACCGCCCAATAAACAGCCCCTGAAACGGCCCGAAAATCATCTTTTCCAGGCCATTTACGCCCGGTGAACGGCGGATTCACAAAGACTTTCGTCTCTAGACCATCCGATCGCCGCCGCGCCGCAAGCCTTTGAATAACAAGGCCTCGTCGCAGCTCTTCGCACCACTTCGCACCTCTTCGCAATTCTCAAAGACTTTTGTCCCCCTACACCGACGCCGGTCACGGCTTGGCGGGTCGTCGGGCCCGGACAGGCCGAGAGCCGTTTTGCGGCGCTGCACGCCGGCGGCTTGGTTCCGTTGATCGGGCGAACCGGCGAAGCCGAACTCATGCGCCAGTTGTGGACCTCAACCTGCAACGGAACGGGCCATGCGGTTCTGATCTCCGGCGAGCCGGGCATCGGAAAGTCGCGCCTGACGCAAATCCTGCGTCAGAGTCAGCGGCGCACCGACGGCGCGACGCTGCGCTACTACCGTTGTCCGATGTACCAGAGCGGCGCCCTGCAGCCGGTCATCCGCCAGTTTCAACGCGCTGCCGGCATCTCGAATGCGGATCGGGACGAAGTCCGCTACGAAAAGCTGCGCAGTCTGCTGGGGCCGGCGGCCGATTCCGCCTTGCCGGTCCTGGGATCGCTGTTATCGCTGCGCGCGCCTGGCCGGCCCGCCGCCCAGACCGACAGCGCGCAGCGCACCAAGGAAGCGACCCTCGACATCCTGGTCGACCTCGTTGTCGACCGCACCAAGGCCTGCCTGGTGCTGGTGATTTGCGAGGATGTGCATTGGATCGATCCGGCAACACTGGAATACCTGGGCCGCCTGGTCGCGCGCACACGCGAAGTACCGATGCTGGTCGTGATCACTTATCGCCCGGATCATACGCCGCACTGGCCGGATGAACCCCATATCAAGCGATTGAGCCTGACGCGATTGAGCGCCGATGAGACCATGGCGCTGGCGCGCGAAGTCGCCGGGCGCCGCGAGTTACCGGCAGAAGTCTTGGGCCCGATCGTCGACCGCACCGATGGCGTTCCGCTGTTCGTCGAGGAACTCACTCAGATGATCCTGGACGCCGGCTATCTGAAAGAGGACGGCGGCGCATTGCGGTTGCACGCCCCCCTGCCGCCGGCGGCGATACCGGCGACGTTGCATGATTCCCTGATGGCCCGCCTCGACCGGCCGGCGCCGGTGAAGGAGGTGGCACAGATCGCCGCAACGATCGGTCGCAGTTTTTCGCTGGAACTGTTGGCTGCGGCGACCGATCTTGATCGGGAAGCTCTGGTCGGGGCCTTGTCCGGGTTGGAACAAGCCGGCCTGATCTTCCGCCGCGAGGACGTCTCCGAAGCCCTTCTACGAGTTTAAGCACGCGCTGGTGCGCGATGCTGCGGAACAGTCTTTGCTGCGCAGTAAGCGCCGACGCATTCACAACCGCGTCGCGACCGCGCTCGTAGACCGTTTCCCGTCACTCGCCGCGGCCGAGCCGGCACGCGTTGCACATCACTTCACCGAAGCCCAGCAGCCGGTCGAGGCGGTGCGCTATTGGTTGATAGCTGGGCAACGTGCCAGCGAGCGATCTGCAGTCACACTGGCCGCCGACCTCCTGGAGAAAGCAAGACAACTGCTCCCGCAGGTCTCCGATCGTGTGGCGCGCAACGACTTGGAACTGACGGTCCTGTCGGCGCTGGGTCCCATTCTCATGGCCAGCAAGGGTTGCGCCTCAAGCGACGTCGAGGCCGTGTTCGCGCGCGCACGTAACATGTGCCGCAACGACGGCGATGGAATGGCACAGTTCCGGGCCCTGCGCGGCCTGTTCCTGTTCCATTTGACGCGCGGCGAGATCCTGCAGGCGACCGAACTCGCGGGCGAGTTGTCGCGCCACGCCAAGAGTGCGGGCGACGAAGTATTCCAATTCGAGGCCGATCGCGTATTGGGCACCTGCCTGTTCTTCCAAGGACGGTTCTTGGAGACCCGCTCCTACATGCAACGCGTGGTCGACACCTATGACCGCGAACGCCATGGGCATCTTGCCGTGGCGCTTGCCCAGGACCCGGGCACCAGCGGACGCATCTATCTGGGTTGGAGCGAATGGTATCTCGGCTACCCGGAGCGGGCGGTTGCGTTGCTTGACGACGCCGTGCGGCTGAGCCAAGACCTGCGCCAGCCACATACGCAAGCCGCGGCGCTGTTATTCGCGGCGATGCTGCGGGTGTCGCGGCGCGAGCCGGCGCAGGCGAAGGCGTTGGCCGATCAGTGCATCGAGCTGTGCCGCCAGCAGCGCTTTCCGTTTTGGATGGCGACGGCCGGCGTTGTCTCCGGCTGGGCCACGGCGCTCGAAGGCGACGCCGATGCGGGTATCGAACAAATTCGCGATGGTCTCGCGCGCTGGCAGCAAACCGGCGCCCGGCTCGGCGTGCCGATGTACCTCGGCATGCTGGCCGAGGCACTCGCCGCGGCCGGCCGCGCCGATGACGGTCTGGCGCCCTTGGACGTGGCGGTGACGATGATTGAGAGCAAGGGCGAACGCTTCTGGAGTGCAGAGCTTCATCGTCTTCGCGGTCAGTTGCTCATGTCCAGCGGTGCGGAAGGCGCTGCCGAGGACAGTTATTGCAAGTCCTTGGAGATCGCACGATCGCTGCGTGCGCGGTCGATGGAGCTACGCGCGGCCCTGAGCTTGGCGCGCTTGTGGGAGCGCAGGAACCTGCAGCCAGCGGCACGCGAAATGCTCGCGAACGCACGCCAGCCTTTTACCGAGGGGTTTCAGTGCCCCGATTTGGTTGAGAGCGATGCGTTGCTCGCCCGGCTCGGGGGCGATCACTCCGAAGCCACACAAGCAACCCGAGACCCGCCGAAGCCATAATCCGCGCTCGCCCACCACTGCACCAACGCCAAGTCCGCACAGTGTGGCCCGCGTCGGTCCTCTGCAGCCGCGGCGGCTATAATGTTTCGACGCTTAGCGCCATCGGTCCTTTCTTGCCCTCGCTGGTCGACATGCGAATACGCTGCTCGGGCTCAAGGTTCATCACGCCAGACCGCTCGAGCGACCGGCTGGAGATGAAAATGTCCCGACTTCCGTCATCCGGCACCGCAAATCCGTAGCCGCGCACCGCGTCATAGAATTTTACCGTGCCCTCCACTGTCACCGCGTCGGCGTCCAGTTCGGATGGGTCCGGCGGATCGGCCATCGTTACATCGTGGATTTCAGAGACCTGCGGCCCTCGCGGCCCGTCGACGATGTCGCACATAATCTTGGTGCCGTCCGGCAAGTCGTGATGTCCCAAACGGCGCACCACCGAGGCGTGTAGGAAAACGTCGCCCTCTCCTTCGGCGGGTTGCACGAAACCGTAGCCTTTCGTTGGATTGAACCACTTGACGATAGCGGATACCGGCTCACTTCTGGGGTCGTTCATGTTTGGGAGACTCAAGCAATGATGAAGCCATTCCGGTGTCAACAGTCACCGCGGCAATGATGATAGCGCGCGTTTCCGCGATGACGCAATCTTGATTCCGATTGCGGCGCGACGCGCAATTTCTAATGCGCTTGCGCCCAATCGTCGCCGACCCCAGCGTCGGCAACCAACGGAACGCGCAGTCTGAGCGCCGGCAACGGCGCTTCTTCCATGACCGCACGCACCACCCCGACCGTTGCCGAAACCTCGTTGTCCGGCACTTCGAGCAGAAGTTCGTCATGAACCTGGAGCAACATGCGGGCACCCAAACCGGCCTGCGTTAAAGCCGGCGGCACATGGATCATCGCGCGCTTGATGATGTCCGCAGCCGTACCCTGAATGGGGGCATTGATGGCCTGACGCTCGGCGAAGCTGCGCACCGCCGGTTTCTTGTCGTGTATGCCGCCGAGATGGATCTTGCGGCCGAACAGCGTGCGCACGACGCCGTCGTCACGCGCGGCGCGGCGCATCGACTCCATGTAGTCGTGGATACCGGGGTAGCGCTCGAAATAGGCGTCGATATAGGCCTTGGCCGCGGCGCGCTCGATGCCGAGATTGCGCGCCAGACCGAACGGACTGATGCCATAGATGATGCCGAAATTGATCGCCTTGGCCTGCCGCCGCAGCAACGGATCGAGATCGGCCATCGGCACCGAAAATACCTGGCTCGCGGTCAGCGAATGAATATCGTCGCCGGCCGCGAAGGCCTCGATCAGCGCGCCGACATTGGCGGTTTGCGCGACGATGCGCAGCTCGATCTGCGAATAGTCGAGCGACACCAGCTTATGCCCCGGCGGGGCGACAAACGCCGCTCGGATCTGCCGACCTTCCTCGGTGCGCACCGGAATGTTCTGCAGATTCGGATCGTTCGACGACAGCCGGCCGGTTTGGGCGACCGCCATCGCGAAGGCGGTGTGGACGCGGCCTGTGCGCGGATGGATCTGTCCGACCAGCGCGTCGGTGTAGGTGCTCTTCAGCTTCGAGACCAGGCGCCAATCGAGCACTTTTCGCGGCAGCTCCTGCCCCTGTGCGGCAAGTTCCTCCAGCACGTCGGCGCCGGTGGCATAGGCACCGGTCTTGCCCTTGCGGCCGCCGGGCAAGCCCATGCTGTCAAACAGGATTTCGCCGAGCTGCTTGGGCGAGCCGACATTGAACGGGGTACCCGCCAACTTCTGCGCCTCTTCCTCCAGCACCTGCCGGCGCGCATCGAAGGATTGGCCCAGGCGGTCGAGCACCTCGCGGTCGACCAGGATGCCGGCACGCTCCATCGCCACGATGACCGGCACCAACGGCCGTTCGATGCACTCGTACATCGTCGCCATGTGGTCGCTCACCAGCCGCCGCTTCTGCGCGCGGTGAACGCGCCAGGCGTAGTCGGCAACCTCCGCCGCGTAGTCGCGCGCGGCGTCGAGCGCGACCTGTGCGAACGTGATCTGGTTCTTGCCGGTGCCCACGACGTCGCCGTGCTTGATCATCGTGTGACCTAGATGGGTCGCGGCAAGCTCGCCGAGACCATGGCTGCTGCGGCCGGCGTCCAGCACGAAGCTCAATAGCATCGTGTCGTCGATCGAGACCGGCGCCAGCGCCGCCGCGTCCGGCAACGCGCGGGCGAACGCTTCCGCCAGCACCAAGAGGTCGAATTTCAGATTGTGCCCGACTTTCAAAACAGCGGCGTCCTCGATCAGCGGGCGCAAGGCGGTGAGCGCGTCGCCCATGAGGATCTGCGGCCCGACGTCGTTTGCGGCGTTGTCGAGGTCGAGCGCGTCCGGTGGCGCCTCGCCGATATGTCCGAGCGGCACGTAACAAGCGTGACCCGCCTCCACCGCCAATGCCACGCCGACCAGTTCGGCGCGCATTGCGTTCGACGACGTGGTTTCGATGTCGATGGCCACGACGCCCGCACCCGTCGCGCGCGCGATCCAGGATCGCAGCGCCGCGACGTCGCGGACCATTTCATAAGCGGCCTCACTTGGACGCGCCGCCACCGCAGTGTCCTCGGTCTGACCCCAGCGCGTGCGCAGGCGGGCCAGAATCGAATTGAACCCCTGTTCCTCCAGGAAGGCACTCAGGGTCTCGCGGTCGGCTTCGGCCAAATGAAACGAATCGATCGCAGCGTCGACCGCAACGTCATCCTTCAGTGTGACCAACTCGCGGCTGATGCGCGCCTGCTCGGCAAACTCGATCAGGTTCTGCCGCCGCTTTGGTTGTTTGATCTCCTGCGCATGCTCAAGGAGGTTGTCGAGATCGCCGTACTCGTCGATCAGCTGCGCAGCGGTCTTGACGCCGATGCCCGGCACGCCCGGCACGTTGTCGACACTGTCACCGGCCAGCGATTGCACGTCGATCACCTTGTCCGGCAGGACGCCGAACTTCTCGCGCACCTGGTCTTCGGTCAGGCGCTTGTTCTTCATCGGGTCGAGCATCTCGACACCGGGCCGCACCAACTGCATCAGGTCCTTGTCCGACGAGACGATCACGACCTCCAGCCCGGCCTCGCGCGCACGCCGCGCATAGGTGGCGATCAGATCGTCCGCCTCGTAGCCCTCCAACTCGATGCACGGCATCGCGAAGGCCCGCGTCGCTTCACGGATCAACGCAAACTGCGGCACCAGATCCTCCGGCGCCTCGGGCCGGTGCGCCTTGTAATCGGGATAGATGTCATTGCGGAAGCTCTCACTGCCAGCGTCGAAAATCACCGCCATGCCGTCGGTGTCAGCGTCGTTCATCAGCTTCAGCAACATGTTGCAGAAGCCGTACACCGCATTGACCGGCGTGCCGTCGGGGCGGTTCATTGCCGGTAGGGCGTGATAGGCGCGGAAGATGTAGCCCGATCCGTCGACCAGGAAGAGGCGATGCGGGTTCTCGTTCTCCGCGGCCTTGGCCATAGTGCCGGCGCCGCCGCCTAGTCGCTCGGCGCGGCCGACGCCTCGTCCGGCGGCGCGAGCATGTATCGACGGCCGCAATAGGGACAGTCGACCTGGCGGTCGTCACCCAGATTCAGGAAAACGCGCGGGTGCCCGGACGGATCGGACCCGCCATCGCAGGCGACGGTGCCGGTGTCGACGACGATCAGCTCCGTTGGCTCGGTTGCTGCCATCACGCGTCCGTCTCGGCTTTGCGAGTTTGACCCCGCCCCGGACGCGGTGTTACCGGTGCGCCGGAGCCAGCGGTTGTCATAATGCGCCGCGCTTTGAGCCGCAACGCCTGCGCGGGAAAATCCAACCATGAACGCCAGCCCGCTGCCCGCCAACGCCATCGAGGCAAATGGCCTGGATAAGGTCTATGCCGCAAGCGGCACCCGTCCGCCCAGCCATGCGCTCAAGTCCATCGACTTGGCCGTGCCACGCGGCAGTCTGTTCGGCCTGTTGGGGCCGAACGGCGCCGGCAAGTCGACGTTCATCAACATCCTGGCCGGCCTGGTCCTGAAGACCGGAGGACGCGCGCGGGTGTGGGATATCAACATCGACGACGATCCGCGCGCGGCCCGCGGCGCCATCGGCGTGGTGCCGCAAGAGCTCAACATCGACCCGTTTTTCACCCCGCGCGAGCTTCTCGACTTGCATGCCGGGCTCTATGGCGTGCCGAAGCGCGAACGGCGCACCGAGCAGATCCTCGCCTCGCTGAGCCTGAGCGACGTCGCCGACGCCTACGCCCGGACGCTGTCCGGCGGCATGCGGCGCCGCCTGCTGGTCGGTAAGGCAATGGTGCACAGCCCGCCCGTCCTTATCCTCGACGAGCCGACCGCCGGCGTGGATATCGAGTTGCGACAACATCTATGGGCCAATGTGCAGGCGCTCAACGAGGCCGGCACCACGGTGGTGCTGACCACCCACTATCTGGAAGAGGCGGAGCAGCTATGCGACCGCATCGCCATTATCAATCATGGACGGCTGATCGCCTGCGAGCCGACCGATCAACTCATCCGCCGCATGGACCGCAAGGAATTGTCGCTGACCGTCGCCGAAGTTTTGGATGCGGTGCCGGCGCCGTTGGCGGCGTATGGCGCTCAGTTGGGCGATCCGCACACGCTCAACGTCGCCTATCACACGCGCCAGACCGATATCGGGGCGATTCTGGCCGCAGCCGCGACGGCAGGCCTGACGATCAAGGACCTGTCGACGGAGGAGCCGGATCTGGAGGATATCTTCCTCGAGTTGACGCGGCGCACGCCGGAAGACGCGCCAGCAGGCGCCCGGCGTCGCAGCGGATAACGCCGATCACTCGTCTTTGGGCTCGAAGTTCAGCGATGCCGAGTTGATGCAGTACCGCTGACCGGTGGGCTCAGGCCCATCGTCGAACACGTGGCCCAGATGCGCGTTACATTTGCCGCACAGCGCCTCGGTGCGCGCCATTCCCAGGCTGTCATCCGCCGCCGTAACGACGTTCTCCTTGCCGACCGGCTGCCAGTAGCTGGGCCAGCCGGTGCCGGAATCGAACTTGTGGTCACTGGCGAAAAGCTCGCTGCCGCAGCATACACAGCGGTAGACCCCGGCGTCCTTCGTGTTCCAGTAGGCGCCGGTAAAAGCGCGTTCGGTGCCGCCCAGGCGTGCCACCCGGTACTGCTCGGGCGTCAGCCGCTCACGCCACTGAGCGTCACCGTCGGCATCATCCGTACTCATCTGCTCCCCCACGTGTTCAGCGACCTTGATACTTTCGCGGAGAAGCTGCGCGAGAGCAAGCTGGCGCGCGGCGCGCTGGCTTGTCGCTGCCGCGCGCTTGGCGTACCGTGCACCGCGCCGCGCCCGTAGCTCAGCGGATAGAGCGTCGGCCTCCGGAGCCGAAGGTCAGAGGTTCGAATCCTCTCGGGCGCGCCATATTGCTTTCACCCCCCGAAATGTACTCTAAGGCCTTGAACGGCAAGGTGGTTTTGGCGGTTCGAAAACCCGATTTCCTGTCATAGGGCAATCGCTCCAAAAACACGAGCTTGAGCACAGCCCGCTTGTCCTCCAGACGCTCAGAAGTCCAGACTTTGTAGGGATTTCCGAGAAAGGCAAAAGCGGTTCGAAAGTTCTCCTCAAACTCAGGTAGCGCCCGCCCGCAACTCGCGATCATTTCGCTCAGTTCCGCTTTTTGCTCGGCGAGCGTCTGGATGCGGCTTTCGTAGACGGTGATCAGCGCCCGATTGTCCGCCTCGATAATCCGATCGGTTAGTTGGGCGATCTTGCTCTCAATGCCG
The DNA here is from genome assembly GCA_965248805.1 of Alphaproteobacteria bacterium. GTDB lineage: Bacteria > Pseudomonadota > Alphaproteobacteria > UBA6615 > UBA6615 > CBDFKJ01. The sequence continues at coordinate 353,626 of CBDFKJ010000008.1, read as the reverse complement.
CCCAACGCCGTCGCCGCGGATTGAGCCAGCGCTTCTGCCGTTTCTCGCCTCATATCCCAAATTTCGCGGAACGCGGTGAGCGCGATGCCGAACAGGTCTCGCGATGGGCGAAGGCTGCGCAGAATTTCCTCGAAATCTTGCTCCAGTCTTTCCTTGCGGACGGATTTACGGTTGCTCGGACAATTTGTGGTGGCGCAGAGGTAATAGGGATATTTTTTGTGGCGCCCCTTTGACCAGCACGCGCTCAACGGTCTTCCACAATCGCCGCATGTCACGAAACCGCGCAGCGGAAAATCCAAATTGAGGTCCTTGCGCGCCGGGACCCGGACGGCTCCGCTCAAACGATCCTTGATTGCCTGGAAGGTCTCAAAATTGATCAGTGGTTGGTGCTTGGCGCGGAGCATGTGAATGCCCCAATCGGGCAGATCGATATAGCCGGCGTAGATCACACGGGTGAGGAGTTCGTTCACGCGCTGGTTCCGCACCTCGCCGTATCTGTCTCGCGGATGATCAGGGAAGGATTCAAGAAAGCGATTCACCTCGGCCTGGGATTGGAAACGACCCGTCGCATATCCGTTGAGGGCTTCGGCAACCACTGTTGCGAGGGGTTCGTTGCGGACCAATATCTTGCCGTGACCGTCTCCAGGCCCGTAGCGGTATCCGACCGGCGCCTGGAACACCCAATACCCATTGCTCGCACGTGCGCGCATTCGGTTCCGAGTCTGCTCGGCATTCTTCTGGCGCTGATGCTGGGAGACACTGGCCAACAGATTCTCGACCAGAACGGAATCGGAATCCTCGCCAAATTCGATAGATGGGGACTCCAGCCGGCCGCCGGCGGCGTTGATGTCCGAGCGCAGCTTCAAATGGGCTTCAAGCCCACGCGCTAGCCGGCTGATGTCGTCGATGATGACCACATGCTGGGCCCGCTTCCGCTCCTGGCGCAAGAAGGACAGCATGGCGCGCATACCGGGCCGGCCCGCCACACCGCCGGTGACGTCGTCGCGAAAGACCTCTGCAAACTGGTAGCCCTTGTATTTCGCGTACTCGCGGCAACGTGTTTCCTGCGAGCCGAGCCCGTCACCCTTCGTGGTCTGTTTCGTGCTGGAGACACGGCAGTAGATCACAGCCCGCTCTTCGGGATCAGATTGCATGGGTGATGTCCCCGGAAGTGGTGTAGCTCGGCGCGCATTGGTCATCGGCGCTTTCCGGTAGGGTCTGGTTGCGACACCAACCTTTGACCGGAAGGACCACCGATGACCGATGACATGATGAACCTGCGCACGCTTGTGGAAAAGTCAGCGGACGCCGATCTGTTGCGTGAGATGATCGGCTTTGCCGCCGAGCGGTTGATGGAACTGGAGGTGGGCGCGTCTACTGGCGCCGCCTATGGCGAGAGGAACCCGCTGCGGCAGGCTCAGCGCAACGGCTACCGTGACCGCGACTGGGAGACGCGGGCGGCGACCGCCGAGCTGCGCATTCCCAAGCTGAGGAAGGGCTCCTTCTTCCCGAGCTTTCTTGAGCCGCGCCGCATGGCCGAGAAGGCGCTGACCGCTGTTATCCAGGAAGCCTATGTCCAGGGCATCTCGACGCGGTCGGTCGACGACCTGGTCAAGGCGATGGGCATGAGCGGCATCTCGAAGAGCCAGGTCAGCCGGCTGTGCGAGGAGATCGACGGCAAGGTGAAGGCTTTTCTGGAGCGGCCGATCGAAGGTGACTGGCCGTACCTGTGGATCGACGCGACCTATCTGAAGGTCCGTCGCGGCGGACGCATCGTGTCGGTCGCCGTCATCATCGCCGTCGGCGTCAACAGCGACGGCCGGCGCGAGGTGCTGGGCATGGAGATCGGCACCTCCGAGGCCGAGCCGATCTGGACGGAGTTCCTGCGCAAGCTGACGCGACTGCGCGGCGTCAAGCTCGTCGTCTCCGATGCGCATGAAGGCTTGAAGGCCGCCGTCACCAAGGTGCTGTGCGCCACATGGCAGCGTTGCCGCGTCCACTTCATGCGCAACGTGCTCGCCCATGCCGGGAAGAACGGGCGGCGCGTCGTCTCGGCCTTCATCGCCACCGCGTTCGCACAGGGGACGGCCGAGGCGGCGAGCCTTCAATGGCGTGCCGTCGCCGATCAGATCCGAACGAAGGTCCCGAAGCTTGCCGCCATCATGGACGACGCCGAGCCCGATGTGTTGGCATACATGACCTTCCCCAAGGAGCATCGCGCCAAGCTGCACAGCACCAATCCGATCGAGCGCCTCAACGGCGAGATCAAGCGCAGGACCGACGTCGTCGGCATTTTCCCCAACGATGATGCCATCGTCCGGCTGGTCGGCGCGCTCCTGCTCGAACAGAACGATGAGTGGGTCGTGCAACGGGCCAGATACATGACCCTGGAAACCATCGCCCAGATGAATGATGCGTTCCTATCCGCTTGACGCATACACCCACTAGGGATAGGTTGTGTGCGTACAACGGATAGTGGGTCATGGACGTTCTCGACCGCACCGACCTGCCCTTCCCGCAATCCCTCCCCGAGTTTCAGCGACTTTTCTCCGACGATGCGGCGTGCGCCGCCTACCTGGAAAGGGCTCGCTGGGGTGACGGGTTCGCCTGCCCGCGCTGCGGCGTCGTGGGTGAACCTTTCCGCATCGCCACGCGGCCTGGCGTCCTGACCTGTCGCGCTTGCCGCCGCCAGACGGGATTGACCGTCGGCACGGTCATGGAGCGCAGCCACACGCCTTTGAGCACGTGGTTTTGGGCCGCCTATCTGGTCGCCAGCCAGACGCCGGGCATGTCGGCGGTGCAGTTTCAGCGGCAGCTTGGGCTGACGCGGTACGAAACCGCCTTCGGCATCCTGCATAAGCTCCGCGCGGGTATGGTGCGGCCCGATCAGGATCGGATCGGTGCCAGGGCAGGAGAGCATGTCGAGGTGGACGAAACCTATGTTGGAGGCCGGATGCGTGGTGAAGGCCGAGGCGTTCACCACAAGACGCTGGTGGCTGCTGCCGTCGAAGTCAGCCACAGGGAGCCCGGCACCGCGCAGGACAAGCGGAAGGATGGCCGCTACGCCGGGCGCGTGCGGCTGTCCGTCGCTGCCGACCGCAGCGCCGATTCGCTATGTGGCTTCGTCGAGAACGCCGTTATGCCGGGGTCGCTGATCGTCACCGACGATTGGAGTGGCTATGGCAGCTTGCGGACACGCGGCTATGATCACCACGCCATTGCCGAATGCGGCGACCCCGAGGTGGCCGAAGAGTTCATGCCGATCATCCACCTCGTCTTCAGCAACCTGAAGAATTGGCTCAGTGGCATCCACCATGGCGTGAGCGCAAAGCATCTACAAGCCTACCTCAATGAGTTCACGTTCCGCTTCAACAGGCGGTTTTACCCGTTCAACGCCTTCCGCTCATTGCTCGGAATCGCAGGAGAGGCCGAGGCTCCAACCTACGCGAGCTATATTCCGGCGAGCGGAAGCATCCTACATGTAGTGGGTGTACGAATTAACCGGATAGGCACGGTTAGATGATCCTCTCATCAGCCTGCCAGCTGTCGCACGCTGATCATCCCGGCCCATGCCGGAGCGCGCGACCATCTGCCGTCAGCTACACCACTCCATGGGACACGATCGTATAGCGCGTTGCGGCTGCAAATGGAAGAAGACCGCGGCGCTTCCGAGAAATGGCTCGAAGTATCTCTCAGAGCGGTTCCGGAAAGTTTTTGAGTCGTCGGAATCGGTTGTGTTTTATTGTCTGTCACCTGTCCAACTGCTTTGGGGTGCCCGATGTGGAAGCCTGAACACCGCGCGGCCGCCGACCGTGGCCGGCTTCGCTATCCGAGTGATCTGACCGACGCCGAATGGGCGCTGATCGAGCCGCTGATCCCACCGGCGAAGCACGGTGGGCGTAAGCGGACGGTCGATGTCCGCGAAGTCCTGAACGGCATCTTCTACGTGCTGTCGACCGGCTGCCAGTGGACCGCGCTGCCCAAGGACCTGCCGCCGAAGAGCACGGTGTACGACTACTTCGACCTGTGGGAATGGGACGGCACCCTGGCTCGCATCCATCATGAGCTCTACGTGGCGGTGCGCGAGCGCGCGGGCCGCGAAGCCAGTCCGAGCGCGGCCATCATCGACAGCCAGAGCGCCAAAGCGGCGCAAAAAGGGGGGCGTCGATCGATCCGCAGGGCTTCGACGCGGGCAAGAAGCTCACCGGCCGCAAGCGGCACATCCTGGTCGATACGCTCGGCCTGATGCTGGGCCTCGTCGTGCATCCCGGCAACGTGCAGGACCGCGATGGCGCGGCCACACTGCTGCGCCGGACACGCCGGCTGTTTCCGTTCATCGAGGTGATCTACGCCGACGGCGGCTACCAGGGACCAAAGATGGCTGCCGTGGTGGCGAAGACCGGCGCCTGGCGGCTGGAGATCGTCAAGCGCAACAGCGTGCCGCGCTTCGAGGTGCTGCCGAAGCGCTGGATCGTCGAGCGCACCTTCGCCTGGATCGTCCGTTGCCGCCGGCTGGCGCGCGACTTCGAACGCCACGTCCGTTCTGTCGTCGCTTTCATCCACCTCGCCATGATCCGCATCATGCTGCGACGCTTGACCCGGCCAAGCCCTTGCTCGTGAATCTCTACTTCCCGGAACGGCTCTCAAACTGTTGCGGAAATAACCAATGGTAGCTCGCAGTGAGCCAGCGCTTTCCGCCAGCCCACTTGAGAAACGGCACGATAATCGGTTTAGATTTGGGCATCTAGTGGATTGATCGGAATGAAAGAGTCCGAATTGGGATTCCGTATTTTGCTGTGGTATGCGAATCTGGCGCATGCGCAGTGGAATCTCCTTCACCCTATCCGCCGGCGACCGTCAGCGATTGCGCGCGGTCGTCGCGGATCCCAAGAGCCCGCAGAAACACGTCTGGCGGGCACATATTGTCCTTCTCAGCGGCGAGGGTCTGGGCACCTCGGCGATCATGACCGAGACCGGCAAGTCCAAGACCTGCGTGTGGCGCTGGCAAGAGCGGTTCATGCACGAGGGTGTCGGCGGCCTGCTTCGCGACAAGTCCCGTCCGCCCGGCGAGGCGCCGGTCCCGCTCGATCGTGTCGCCGAGATCGTGCGCCTGACGCAGCAACCGCCGCCGTTTGAGGCGACCCACTGGACGTTGCGCGCGATCGCCAGGGCGGCCGGTATTGCCGCCTCGACGGTGCAGGCGATCTGGAAGGCTCACGGTCTCAGCCCGCACCGCTGGCGCAACTTCAAGCTGTCGACCGACCCTGCCTTCGCCGAGAAACTCACCGATATCGTCGGCCTGTATGTCGACCCGCCGGCCCATGCGGTGGTGTTGTCGATCGATGAGAAGTCACAGATCCAGGCGCTCGACCGCCGGTCTGCCGATGAAGAAGGGACGCGCCGGCACCATGACTACAAACGGCACGGCACGACCACGCTGTTTGCGGCGCTCAACGTTCTGGACGGAACGGTGATCGGCCAGAACATGCAGCGCCACCGCCATCAGGAGTTCATCCGCTTCCTCAACCGCATCGAGCGCACGGTGCCGGCGGACAAGGCCATCCACGCGATCGTCGACAACTACGCGGCGCACAACAAGGACAAGGTCCGCGCCTGGCTCGCCCGCCATCCGCGCTGGACTTTCCACTTCACACCGACCTCCTGCTCGTGGCTCAATGCCGTCGAGGGCTTCTTCGCAAAACTCACCCGGCGGCGGCTCAAGCACGGCGTCTTCCATTCCGTCGTCGATCTCCAGGCCGCAATCAACCGCTTCGTCCGCGAATACAATGCGGCCAACCCACAGCCATTCATATCGAAAGCCGACCCCGACGACATCATCGCAGCCCGAAACCGAGGGTTCCAAACGTTGGAATCAATCCACTAGTCCGTCTGCCTCAATTGAGCCAGCACTATCCGTGCCGCCTTCAGTAGGCGCAATACCGTTGGCAAGTGCTGTATGGCTGGCCCTACTTACGGTTGAATTCGGGAGATTATGCCAACGCGGGCGTTGTGCAACAGCTCCTTGTATGTCCAAAGCTCGTATCCGTTTCGGGTCCGTGTTGAACTTACGCGGAACGACTGTCCTGCGAACGTAGCTCTGATAGGCTGTGACGAATTGCGGAAGGTGTCCCCTCTCTAAACCACCTGAAATCCGTGCGCGTAGGGGTCACGGTCGTCGATGATAATCGTGTTGTATCCCGTCAAGTGTGCCCAGCCTTCGACCGATGGCACGACGGCCGGTTGGCCGGCGACTTCGGTTTCCGCTTCGACCCGCCCGGTGAACAAGCTGCCGATAATGCTCTCATGGACGAACGGCGCGCCCACTGCAAGCGCGCCGCGCGCATGCAACTGCGCCATGCGTGCCGACGTGCCGGTGCCGCAGGGTGAGCGGTCGATGGCGTTGCTGCCATAGAACACCGCGTTGCGGGCGTCAGCGTCGGTGCAGCGCGCGCGGCCGGTCCACAGGATGTGGGTTACGCCCTTGATGGTCGGGTCCTCGGGATGGCGGATGTTCACGGCTTGATCGAGGCGTTGGCGTAGCACCGGGCTCCAGCGCAGCAGATCGCCGGGACTGGCATCGGCCATGTCTGCGTAGTTCGCCTGCGGCTCGACGATGGCGTAGAAATTGCCGCCATAGGCGATATCGACCTCGATCTCGCCCAAATCTGGGCACGCTGCCGTCACGCCGCGCGCGGCGACGAAGCTGGCGACATTGGTGAACCGCACGGACGTTACGCGGTCGCCGTCGCGGCGATAGTGGGCGTCGACCCGTCCCGCCGGTGTGTCCAGACGGAGTACGCCGTCGGTCTTGGGCGTCACCAGCCCGCGCTCGACGGCAATCGTCACGGTGCCGATCGTCCCATGGCCGCACATGGGCAGAAAGCCCGTGGTCTCGATAAAGAGCACCGCAACGTCGCAATCGTCGCGCGTCGGCGGATAGAGGATCGCACCCGACATCATGTCGTGGCCGCGCGGTTCGAACATCAGCCCTGTCCGGATCCAGTCGAAATGCGCCAGGAAGTGCTGGCGGCGCTCGCTCATCGTGGCGCCGAGCAAAGGCGGGGCGCCGGCAGCGACTACGCGCACCGGATTGCCGCATGTGTGCCCGTCAATGCAGAAAAACGTATGCTGGCCCAAGGTCGGCTCCTGCCGTGGTTGTAGGCACGCGCGTCGGGAGCATCAACGCTCGCTTTCGTTTCCCGCCCACTGGCTTAAATATGGTGCTGCAGCGTGGCAATGGAGCTGATGATGGATGAAACGACACGGACGGAGCTGGAGGCGGCGGCATTCCGCCGGTTGGTCGCGCATCTGCGCGAACGGGCCGACGTTCAGAACATCGACATGATGAACCTGGCCGGATTCTGCCGCAATTGCTTGTCGAAGTGGTATCGCGCTGCGGCGGAAGATAAAGGCATGGACATCGACTACGAGGCGGCGCGAGAGATTGTGTACGGCATGCCGTATGCACAGTGGAAGGCGCAAAACCAAAGCGAGGCCTCGGCTGCGCAGCTGGCCGATTTCGAGCGCAACAAGCCCGACGACTAGCGGCGAGCGCGGACGACGCCGCCAAAGTGCCAACGGCGCCCGTTGCGCGGCCGCAAAAACCGGCAAAGATTGGTGGCCGAGATGAGAACGCCGGCGGATTGGCCGGCGCGACGGCGATTCTGGGTGATTTCCTCAGCCCGGGATAGGGGCGATGGCGGCGCTGTGGAATAACGTCATCCGGCGCGCTTGCCACTCGGGGGCGCGCGAGGCTAACGTGAACGTACCCCCGGCTGCCAAAGAACAAGAGGTGCGGCAATGCCCGACGCGGGCGGAATTGCAGGCGAGCGCCTGCGCACATTCATCGAGCGAATCGAGCGACTTGAGGAGGATCGCAGCGGCATCACCGCCGACATCCGCGAGGTCTATGCCGAGGCCAAGTCTGTGGGCTTCGACACCAAGACCATGCGCCAACTGGTGCGCCTGCGAAAACTCGACAGCGTCGAACGCCAGCAGCAGGAAGCACTGCTGGAGACGTACCAACACGCCATCGGGATGTAGGGCTACGACTGCGACCGCCAATGATGGCAGGCCGTGAGGTGGCCGTGGTCATCCTCCAACGCCGGCATCTCGCGCGCGCATAGGTCGTCCGCCTGTGCGCAGCGGGTGCGGAAGGGGCAACCGGAGGGCGGGTCGATCGGCGAGGGCAGGTCGCCGACCAGGGTCAACTTGGGCTTTTGCCGTTCACGGTCGGGATCGGGCAACGGCACCGCGGCGATCAACGCCCTGGTGTAGGGGTGGCGCGGTGCGGTGTAGAGGTCGTCGCGGTCGGCCAGCTCCATCACCTTGCCCAGATACAGCACCATCACGCGCTGGCTGACGTGGCGCACGATCGACAGGTCGTGGCTGATGAAGATCAGCGCCAAGCCGAACTCGCGCTGCAGGCGTTGCAGCAGGTTGATGATCTGCGCCTGGATCGAGACATCGAGCGCCGAGACCGGCTCGTCGCAAATGATCAACCGCGGCTCGACCACCATGGCGCGGGCGATGCCGATGCGTTGGCACTGGCCGCCCGAGAACTCGTGCGGATAGCGGTTGATCATTTCCGGCGTCAGCCCGACGGTATCCAGCATCGTACGCACACGCTCGCGCACTACCGACTTCGGCGTTTCGGGCCGCAGGCTGCGCAGCGGCTCGGCGATGATGTCGCCGACGGTCATGCGCGGATCGAGGCTGGCCAGCGGGTCCTGGAACACGACCTGCATGTCGCGGCGATGCGGGCGCATCGCCGCGTCGTCCAGCGGCGTCAAATCCTCGCCGAGCCAGACGATACGGCCGGCGCTGGGCGGGATCAGCTTCAGCACGGCGCGCGCCAGCGTCGATTTGCCGCAGCCGGATTCGCCGACGATGCCCAGTGCCTCGCCGGCGGCCAGGTCGAAGCTGACGCCGTCGACCGCCTTCAGCGTAACGTAGCGCGGGCGTAAGAGGCCGCCGGCGCGCAGCGGAAAGTGCACCTTCAGATCGCGGATCGACAGCAGCGGCGGCGCGCTCAAGGGGGCGTCTCCAAGTGGCACGCCTTGGCACGGCCCGGAGCGAACGCACTCAAGCTCGGTCGCTCTCCGACACAGCGGTCGAAGGCGCTGTCGCAGCGAGGCTGAAACGGGCAGCCGGCGGGCAATGCCTGTAGATTTGGCGGTTGGCCGGCGATGGTTGGCAGCTCGCCATGCTCGCGATCATCCAGGCGCGGCATGGATGTCAGCAGTCCGTGCGCATACGGATGCTGCGGATCATAGAACACGTCGCGCACGCCGCCATGTTCGACAATGCGTCCGGCGTACATCACCAGGATGCGATCGCACAGCCCGGCGACAACGCCCAGATCGTGCGTGATGATCACGATCGCGGTGTCCATCTCTTGCTTCAGTTCGCGCAGCAGGTCGAGGATTTGAGCCTGCACAGTAACGTCGAGCGCGGTGGTCGGCTCGTCGGCGATCAGCAGTTCCGGCTCGCACAGCAGCGCCATGGCGATCATCACCCGCTGGCGCATGCCGCCGGAGAACTCGTGCGGATACATGTCGAAGCGCCGCTCGGCTTCTGGAATGCGCACCCGGTCGAACACATCGACCGCGTGACGGCGCGCCTCGGTCTCGCTCATGCCGCGGTGCTGGACCAGAACCTCGGTCATCTGTCGGCTGACCCGCAGGAAGGGGTTGAGCGAGGTCATGGGGTCCTGAAAGATCATGGCGATGCGGGCGCCGCGAAAGGCGTTCAGGCGCTTGGGCGCGAGGCCAAGGATCTGCTGGCCGTCGAACGTGACGCTGCCTTGGGCCGCGCCGTTCGCGGCCAGCAATCCCATGACCGCCATGAACACCTGGCTCTTGCCCGAACCCGACTCGCCGACGACGCCGACCGACTCACCGCCGGTGACGGAGAACGACAGATCGCTGACCGCCGCGACCTCGCCCTCCGGCGTGGCGAAACGCACGTTCAGATCCGTGACGTCGAGAAGATTGCGCCGGTGCGGCTGCCCGCCGTCATCGAAAGGGGCGGTCATCGGTCCTTCGGATCCAGTGCGTCGCGCAGCCCGTCGCCAATGAAGTTCAGGCAGAACAGCGTGGTGGCCAGAAACGCCGCCGGAAACATCAACATCCACGGCGCCGACTCCATGCGCGCCGCGCCTTCGGAGATCAGCACGCCCCAGCTTGTGAGCGGTTCCTGCACGCCGAGGCCCAGGAAGCTCAGGAAGCTCTCGACCAGGATCACCTGCGGAATGGTCAGGGTCACGTAGACGACCACCGGACCCAGCGCGTTGGGGATGATGTGGCGGCCGATGATGCCACGCGTCGTGACACCGGCGGCGCGTGCCGCCTCGATAAACTCCTTCTGTTTGATCGACAGAGTCTGGCCGCGCACGATCCGCGCCATGGTCAGCCACTCGACGGCGCCGATGCCGATGAAAATCAGGAAGATCGAGCGGCCGAAGACGACGACCAGCAGAATGACGAAGAACATGAACGGCATCGAGTACATGATGTCGACGAAGCGCATCATTAGATTGTCGATACGGCCGCCGATGAAGCCGGCGGTCGCACCCCAGCTCACGCCGATGATCAGGCTTACCGCCGTCGCCAGCATGCCGACCATCAGCGACACCCGGGCGCCGTACAGCGTGCGCACGAACAGGTCGCGGCCATTGCCGTCGGTGCCGAACCAGTGGGCATTCTCGAAGGTCGGCGCGTGTTGGATGTAGTCCCAATAGATTTGGTCGTAGGCGTGCGGACTCAGTGCCGGCGCCAGCAAGGCGAGCAAGGCCAGGACCGCCAGGATCACGGCGCTGGTGACCGCGGCCTTGTTCCGCAGCAGCCGCCGCCAGGCGTCGTTCCACAGGCTGCGACCCTTGATTGCCTCCACGGACTCCAGGGCGGCCATGCCTGAGGTCGCGCCGACCATCACTCGTAACGCACCTTGGGATCGAGCAGGCCGTAGGCCATATCGACCAGCAGGTTGAGCAGGATGATCAGCGAGCCGTAGACGATGACGGTGCCCATCACCAGCGTGTAGTCCCGGTTCAGCGCGCCGTGGACGAAGTACCTCCCGACGCCGGGAATATCGAAGATGGTCTCGATGACCACCGATCCGGTGACGAGGCCGGCGGTTGCCGGACCCAGGTAACTGACCACCGGCAGCAGTGCGCCTTTGAGCGCGTGGCGAAACACTGTCAGCCGTTCCGGCAATCCCTTGGCGCGGGCGGTGCGGATATAGTTGGAGCGCAGCACCTCGATCATGCTGCCGCGGGTCAGGCGCGCGATGTAGGCGATCTGTGGCAGTGCCAGGGCGATGACCGGCAGTACCATGTGACGGATCTCTCCGCTCCATCCTGCCACCGGCAGCCAGCTCAGGTAGACGCCGAACACCAGTGTCAGCAATGGCGCGACGACGAAGTTCGGCAGCGTGATACCCGACATGGCGCTGGCCATGACCGCGTAGTCGACGCGTGTGTTCTGTTTTAGCGCGGCGATCGTCCCAAGGCTCATGCCGAACACGATCGCCAGCAGGATCGCCGTGCCGCCCAGGCGGAAGCTGACAGGCAGGCCCAGGAAGATCAGCTCATTGACGGTAAAGCCGCGGATCTTGAAGGACGGCCCCAGATCGCCGCGCAGCACCGACAGCAGATAGTCGAAATACTGCACCACGAGCGGTTGATCGAGCTTGTAGACGGCATTGATGTTCTTCTCGATTTGCGGCGGCAGGGCCCGTTCGAGATCGAACGGGCCGCCGGGTGCCGCACGCATCATGAAGAACGCGATCGTGATGATGACCATCAGCATCGGGATTGCCGCGAGCAGACGGCCGAGCAGGTAGCGCGTCATGACGCGCCAGTCGCTAGGCTCTTGGTTGCCGAGGCCATAAGCAGTCGGGCCTCACCACCGTTGCGTCGATGGTGAGGCCCGCTACCTGACAAGGAAAGGCTGACCGCTACCGCTCGATGCTTATCCAGCGACGGCGATGCGTATCCTTGGTGTTGTCGGCCCAGCCCTTGACGTGCTGGCCGACCAGGTTCTTCGAAACGTAGTAGTAGATCGGCAGCGTCGCCTGTTCCTCCATGACGATGGCTTCGGCGCGTGCCAGCAACCCGGCGCGGGCGGACAAGTCGATCGTTTGTGCCGCCTGCTGCATCAGGCTTTCGAACTCGCCATTGTTGTAGTTGCCGTAGTTCAGCGGCCCAGTCGATTGCTGCAGCAGGAACAGGAAGTTCTGCGGGTCGTTGTAGTCGGCGATCCAACCGGCGCGCGCGACCTCGAAATTGCCGGCTTGCAGATCGGAGTAATGAACGCTGACCTCGGAGTTGTACAACTCCGCCTTGACGCCGATCTGGCTCCACATCGAGGCCACGGCGATGGCGATCTTCTTGTGGTTCTCCGAGGTGTTGTAACGCAGCGTCACTTCCAACGGGTTGTTGGGACCGTAGCCGGCCTCGGCGAGCAACGACATGGCTTGCTCGACGCGCTCGGCGTAGGGCAGGTCCTTCCACGTCACGTAGGACGGGCCGCCGCCATAGTTGTCGGTGCCCGGCGGCACGAAGCTGTAGGCGGGTACCTCGCCCGTGCGTAGAACTTTGTCGGTAATCGCTGCACGGTCCACCACCATCGACAACGCGACACGTGTGCGGACGTCGTCGAACGGCGGCTTGGCGGTGTTGAACGGGTAGTAGTAGATGCCGAGATAGGGAGCGATGCGGATCTCGGCCGCCAAGTTTTCGCGCAGCCATTCGATCTGGTCCGACGCGAAGTCGGTCGAGACGTCGACCTCGCCGGCGCGGAAGCGCTGCTGGGCGGCGGCGCGGTCCTCGCCGGGGTAGTAGATGACCTCATCCAGCGCCACGTTGTCCGCGTCATAGAAACTGGGGTTTTTGACCACGCGGATCTGGCTATTAGGCGTCCACTCGGCCAGCGTGAACGGACCGTTGGAGACCATGTTGCCCGGTTTCACCCAGTCATCGCTCAGCGCCTCGACCACGTGCTTGGGCACCGGCCAAGCGGTGTAGTGCGTGAGCTGCGAGACGAAATACGGTGTCGGCGACTCCAGCGTGATCTCCAGGGTCCTGGCATCGATCGCGCGCACGCCAAGGTTGTCCATGCCGGTCATTTCGCCGCCGTTCAGGGCCTCGGCATTCTTGATCGGATAGAGGATCGACGCGTACTTGGCGGCTGTTTCCGGTGCCAGGATGCGCCGCAGCGAAAACACGAAATCGTCCGCCGTCACCGGCGTGCCGTCCGACCACACGTGGTCGCGCAGGGTGAACGTATAGGTGATGCCGTCCTCGCTGACGTCCCAGCGCTCGGCCGCGCCCGGTATGACGGACGCATCGGCGGCTTCGGTCGTCAGGCCGATGAACATGTCGCCGAGGATACGGTTTTCCCAGGTGCCGGAGGCGTGATGCGGGTCCAGGGTCTCGGGCTCGCCCATGTTGGCGATGCGCAGGACGGATTGGCTCTGTGCCGGCATGGCCATGCCGGCCAGCAGCGTCGCGGCGACGAATGCCGTGGTGATGGGTGTGAAACGCATTGTTCCCCCCTTTCGCGGTTGGGTGGTCGATTGGCCGCGCGCGTGCGCGCCTTGCCGGTAGCTAACGACAATCGGGCGGGGGCGGCAAGCTGGAAGCTGGCGCTCTCGCGCCAGGACGGCTCTATTCGGCCGCGACCACGGCGTCGGGGGGGCGGCCGAAATGCGCTTAGCAGCGTGGCCTCGCGCCTCTTTATCTTTGGCGATGTTCGCCATCTTGATGTGGCCGAAGCCGCGAATGCGCTCGGGCACGCTGGCGATATCTACGGCCAGCGCGTGATTGTCGAGCGTGAGCGCGCCCAGGACTTCTCCGATGGCTGCCTCGTAGTCGGCGATCAGAGCGCGCTCGGCGCGCCGCTCGGCGGTATATCCGAAAGGATCGAAGCGCGTGCCGCGCAGGCGTTTCAGCGGCGCCAGCGCACGAAACGCGGTCATCATCCAGGCGCCATCGCTCGACTTTCGCGGCACCCCGGTCGCCGGATCGCGACGCGCCAACAGCGGCGGCGCCAGATGGAACCGCAGCTTCACGTCGCCGTCGAACTGGTCGGCGACCCGACGCTTGAAGGTGCCGTCGGTGTACAGCCGCGCGACCTCGTATTCGTCCTTATAGGCCAGCGGCTTGAAGTAGTTGCGCGCGATGGCGTCGGCGAGGCCGCCGTTGCCGGGGGCGTGCGCCGCCTCGGCCTCGCGGGCGGCGTCGACCAGCTCGTTGTAACTGCGTGCGTAAGCGTCGTCCTGATAGGCGCGCAAATAGCCGGTGCGGCGGGCGATTACGGCATCGAGGCTTTCGTCCGTCGCCTGCGCCGGAGTTTCGATCAGCGCCGCGACGCGCTCCGGCGCCACCGCAATGCGCCGACCCCACAAGAAGGCGCGCTTGTTTTGCTCCACCGCCACGCCGTTCAGCTCGACCGCGCGATCGATGGCCGCGTGCGACAAAGGCAACAATCCCTTCTGCCAGGCGACGCCGAGCAACAGCACGTTCGATGCCATGGCGTCGCCGCACAGCGCCAGCGCCAGCCGCGTCGCGTCGTGGAAGTCGGCGTGGCCAACGGCGGCAGCCACCGTCCTCTCCAGTTCCGAGTTGGGGAAGCCCTTGTCCGGGTCGCGGGTGAAATCGCCGGTAATGGCGTGGTGGCTGTTGACCACCGCGCGTGTGAGACCGGCATGCAGTTTGGCTTGCGCGTCGGCGTTGGCCGCAACCACCAGATCGCAGGCGATCAGCACGTGCGCGCTTCCGGCCGTGATCCGCGCGGCATGGATGTCCTCGGGCCGGTTGGCAATGCGCACATGGCTGAGCACCGCGCCGCCTTTCTGCGCCAGGCCCGTCATATCGAGCACGGTGCACCCCTTGTGTTCCAGATGCGCCGCCATGCCGAGCAGCGCGCCGATGGTGACGACGCCGGTGCCGCCGATGCCGGTGATCAGTATGCCGTAGGGCGTGTCGAAAGCCGCGAGCGCCGGTTCGGGCAAGTCGAGCGGGAAATCCGCATCCACGACCGGGGGTTTGCGCAGCTTGCCGCCGTGGACGGTCACGAAGCTGGGACAGAAACCATCAACGCAGGCCATGTCCTTGTTGCAGCTCTGCTGATCAATGGCGCGTTTGCGCCCATACGGCGTGTCGATTGGCACGACGAACAGGCAGTTCGACTTGACCGAGCAATCGCCGCAGCCCTCGCACACCGCTTCGTCGATCACCGCGCGCACGGGCGGATCCGCCATCAGTCCGCGCTTGCGCCGGCGGCGTTTCTCGGCGGCGCAGGTCTGATCGTAGATCAACACCGACACGCCCTGCGTGTCGCGCAGCCCGCGCTGTACCTGGCCGAAGTCGCCACGGTCGTGCACCGAGACGTCGGGAGCGAGAGCCGCGCGGGCATTGTATCGGCCGGGATCTTCGGCGACCACGGCGATGCGGCGCACACCTTCGGCATAGAGTTGCTGCGTGATCTGGGCCACGGACAACTGGCCGTCGACCGGCTGGCCGCCGGTCATCGCCACCGCGTCGTTGTAGAGGATCTTGTAGGTCGCACACACGCCGGCGGCGACGGCCTGACGAATGGCCAGGCTGCCCGAGTGGAAATAGGTGCCGTCGCCGAGATTGACGAACACGTGCGGCTCGTCGGTGAATGGCGCCAACCCGACCCAGTTCACGCCTTCGGCGCCCATATGGGTGAACGTCCCGGTCGCGCGGTCCATCCACATCGCCATGTAGTGGCAGCCGATGCCGGCGAGGGCCCGGCTGCCATCGGGCACGCGGGTCGACACGTTGTGGGGACAACCGGAGCAGAAGTAGGGCACGCGCTGCACGCTTGCCGCCGGCGGCGGCGGTGGCACGTCGAGGTTCAGGAGGCGACGCTCGATGGCGGCGGCGTGGGCGAATTGCTGCGGCCGCTGGACGATCACCCGCGCGATGCCGCCGGGCGTGAGCTCGCCCGTGGACGACAACAATTCGGCGCCACGCTCATCGTGCTTGCCGACGATGCGCGGCCTGGCGTCGGCGGGCAGGTGGTAGAGTTGCTCCTTGAGCTGTGCCTCGATGAGCGACCGCTTCTCCTCAACGACCAGGATCTCCTGGGCGCTCTGGGCGAAGTCTCGCGCGCGCTCCGGCTCCAGCGGCCACGGCATCGCGACCTTGTAGATCGCCAGACCGAGCGACGCCGCCTCCGCCTCATCGATGCCCAGGTCGTCGAGGGCCTGGCGTACGTCGAGATAGGGCTTGCCCGTGGTGACGATGCCCAGGCAGCGGCGCGGTGCGTCGAGCACGACACGGTCCAGCCGGTTGGCACGAACGAATGCCCGGGCAGCCTCGAGCTTGTGCTTGCGCAACCGGTGCTCTTGATCGGTGGCGTTGTCGGGCCAGCGAATATTGAGGCCGTCGGCGGGGGGCGCGAAATCCTCCGGCATGACGATGCCGACGCGCTCGGGATCGACAGCGACAGAGGCCGAGCTGTCGACCAGATCCGTGACCAGCTTGAAGGCCACCCAGCAGCCGCTGTAACGCGACAGCGCCCAGCCGTAGAGGCCGTAATCGAGGACCTCCTGCACGCCTGCCGGGTGCAAAACCGGGACCGAGGCGTCGATGAAGGCGAATTCGGACTGGTGCGCCGTCGTCGACGACTTGCACAAATGGTCGTCGCCGGCGAGCAACAGCACGCCGCCATGGCGCGATGAGCCGGCCAGATTGCCGTGCTTGATGACGTCGCCGGAGCGGTCGACACCGGGGCCCTTGCCGTACCACATGGCAAACACGCCGTCGTAGCGCGACCCCGGCGACATATCGGTTTGCTGGCTGCCCCACACTGCGGTCGCGGCCAAGTCCTCGTTGACGCCGGGCTGGAAGTGGATGTGATGGTCGTCGAGGAAGGGCTGGGCGCGCCAGAGCTCTCGATCGAGGCCGCCCAAGGGCGAGCCACGATAGCCGGAAACGAAACATGCGGTATCGAGGCCGGCCGCCGCGTCGCGCTGGCGCTGCATCATCGGCAGGCGCACCAGCGCCTGCGTGCCGGTCAGAAACACGCGTCCCGTTGCGGCCTACAGCCGGGTGCACGCGTTAGGTAAGCATCGCCACCGCGCATATCCATTCAACGCCGTGCGAGCGAGGCAATTTGCAACAATATGCGGATTGCGTCGTCTTATCCTAACCGATCCTTGCCCAAGAGGGGGTTAATCCGGCACAAACGCAACGCACACCACAGCGTGATCGCAAGGGGGGCTGGCGTGACCATCTTACTAACCGGGGTCGCCGGGTTCATTGGATTCCATGTTGCCGCGGCGCTGCTCGGGCGCGGCGAGCAGGTCGTGGGCATCGACAATCTCAATGACTATTGCGACCCGACCCTGAAACAGGCGCGCCTGGCCAAGATCGAGGGGCAGTCCGGCTTTCGCTTCGTCCGCGCCGACATCGCCGACGAAGCGGTGATCGACCGGATCGTGGACCAGACCCCCGATGTCACGCGTATCGTCCATCTCGCCGCCCAGGCCGGTGTCCGCTACAGCCTGACCAATCCGCGTGCCTATGTGACCGCAAATCTGGTCGGCCACTTCAACATGATGGAATGCGCGCGGCGCCTGGGCGACGATCTGGACCACTTCGTCTATGCCAGCTCGTCCTCCGTCTATGGCGGCAACACCAAACTGCCGTTCTCGGTCAAGGACCGCGTCGACAATCCGGTCTCGCTCTACGCCGCCACCAAATGCGCCGACGAGCTGATGACCCACGCCTACGCCAACATCTTTGGCGTGAAGGCAACCGGCCTGCGCTTCTTCACGGTCTACGGACCCTGGGGTCGGCCCGACATGTCGGCCTACATTTTCGTGCGCAAGATCCTGGCCGGCGAAGCGATCCCGGTGTTCAACCATGGCGACATGCGCCGCGATTTCACCTACATCGACGATATCGTCGCCGGCACGCTGGCCGCGATCAAACGGCCGCCGCGCGGCGACGGCGTGCCGCACCGCGTCTACAACCTGGGCAACAATAGTTCCGAGCCGCTGCTGCGGTTCATTGAGCTGATCGAGAAGGCGCTGGGCAGCAAGGCGCAGCTCGATTTCCAACCGATGCAGCTAGGCGACGTGAAAGAGACCTTCGCCGACATCGCCGCCGCTAAGCGCGATCTGCGGTTTTCGCCCAAGACCTCGATCGATGAGGGCGTCCCGCGCTTCGTCGAGTGGTACCGCTCCTATCACCTGGGCTGAGTCCGCGTCCGTCAGGCGGCGGCGGGCAGGTGGAAGCCGGGTGTCGAATTCGAGATCTCCAACTCCGCCTCGGTCATGTCCGCCGGAAACGTCACCGAATAGCGGTGTCGTTAAAAAGCGTTCGCCAGTGTCGGGCAGCATGGCGATCACGGTCGAGCCGGCCGGCGCTTGCGCGCAGACCTTGAGCGCGCCGGCGAAGGTCGCGCCCGAGGTTATGCCAACGAAGATGCCTTCCTTCTGCGCCAGTTCCCGGCTGCAGCGCATCGCCTCCGGCGCCGGGATCTTCAGCAGTTCGTCGATCGCGCCGGCCGCGACCGCGTCGCCGGTGAGCTTCGGGATGAAGTCCGGGCTCCAACCTTGCATCGGGTGCGGCGTGAACGACGGATGGCTGGCGGCCGGTGAGCCGTCGGGGTTGCGGTCTTGCGCGACGCCGGCACTGAGCATCGGCGCCAACTCCGGCTCGCAAACGACGATCTTGGTCTCCGGCCGCTCCTTGGCCAGGACGCGTGCCACGCCCTTCAGCGTCCCGCCGGTGCCGAACCCGGTCACCCAATAGTCGAGCTTCTCGCCGGCGAAATCGTCGAGGATTTCCCTCGCCGTGGTACGCGAATGCATGTCGGCGTTGGCCTCGTTCTCGAACTGGCGGGTCAGAAACCAGCCATGCGCGGCGGCCAGCTCGTTCGCTTTGCTGACCATGCCGGTTCCCTTCGCGGCGACCGGCGTCAGCACCACCTTGGCGCCGAGAAAGCGCATCAGCTTGCGCCGCTCGACGCTGAAACTCTCCGCCATGGTCACGACGAGCGGACAGCCCTTTTGCGCTCACACCATGGCAAGGCCGATGCCGGTGTTGCCGCTGGTGGCCTCGATCACGGTCTGCCCGGGCTTCAGCGCGCCGGTCCGTTCGGCGTCTTCGATGACGCCCAGGGCCAGCCTATCCTTCACCGATCCCAGGAGGTTGAACGCCTCGATCTTGACGTAGAGGTCGATCCCTTTCGGCGCCAGCTTGCCGATCTTGACTACCGGCGTGTTGCCCACGGTTCCGAGGATGTTCTCGTATCTGCGTCCCATCGCCTGTTTCACTCTCCCACATTGGACCGGCCGGTATGTGTCTACGCCAGCGTTTGCTGCGCGGGCGGTTTGGAGCATTCGGCCGCTGCCACGCAATGTTCGCGCGCGTGGGCCACCCGCGAACTATGCTGCCGCGCCGTGGGCGTAGAGCGATTCGAGCGCGTCGCCGTATTTGTCTTTGATCTTGTGACGGCGGATCTTCAGCGACGGCGTCTGCAAGCCGTTCTCGGTGGTGAACGGCGCTTGCGCGACGATGAACCGCCGAACCCTCTCGATCATCGACAGCCGCGCATTGACGCGATCGACCACCGCCGCCAACGCATGGTGAAACTCGGCGTCCGTGGCCAATGTCGCGAGATCGGCGTCCTTACCGTGAGACTTCGCCCAGGCATCGGCAAAATGCTGGTCGGGCACCACCACGGCGACAAGATGCGGGCGGCGATCGCCATAGACCATCGCCTGCTCCAGTTCGGGCTCGAAGGTGAGCATCGACTCAACCCGCGCCGGCGACAGATTGTCGCCGCCGGAATTGACGATGATGTCCTTCTTGCGGTCGGTAATCCTGATGTAGCCTTCGGCGTCGATCTCGCCGATGTCGCCGGTGTGCACCCAGCCGTCGCGCAAGACCTCGGCCGTGGCCTGCGGATTGTTCCAATAGCCCTGCATCGTCAGCTCGCCGCGCACGACGATTTCACCGTCGTCGGCGATCTTGACCTCGACATCCTTCACCGGTGGACCGACGGTCTCGATCTTGATGGCGTTGAGAGGATTGCACGAGACCACGGGCGCGGTCTCGGTTTGGCCGTAGCCCTGCAACAAGCGGACGCCAAGCGCCAGGAAGAACTCGCCGATCTCGGGATTGAGCGGCGCCCCACCGGAGACGAAGGCCTTCAAGCGGCCGCCGAAACGCTCGGCGACCTTGGCGCGTACCAACTTGTCGAGCACCCGGTCGGTGATGCGTTCGGCCAGACCGAGGGATGCCGCGCTGTGCTTGTAGCGCTTCGTGCCCAGCGTTACCGAACGGTGGAACAGTTTTGCCGACAGACCGCCCTTGCGATCGACCCCGGTGACAATGCGTTGATGCATCAACTCATACAGCCGCGGCACCGCGGTCATGATGGTCGGGCGCACCTCGGCCATGTTGTCGACCAGCCGCTCGACGCTTTCGGCGTAGTAGATCTCGGCACCGATGGAAATTGGAAAGTGCAGTCCCGCCGCGTGCTCATACGAGTGGCTCAACGGCAGGAACGACAGGAACACCTCGCGGTCGACGTCCAGTTCGCCGGGATCGTTGAAGAGGTGGAAGGCGCCCATGCAATTGCAGATGATGGCGCCATGGCTGAGCATCACGCCCTTGGGATCGCCGCCGGTGCCGGAGGTGTAGATCAGGCAGCTGATGTCGCCGCGATTGATCTCGGAGGCAAATGAGATGACATCGTCGGCCTGCGCGCGGCCGCTGTCGACGACGTCACTCCACGCGTGTACCGGCACGGTCGCTTGCGCCGTCGGCGTTTGCAGGGCAATGACGGCCTCGACTTCCGCTTCCTGCGCCGCCGGCAGCAGGCGCTCGGCCAGGCGCGCGGTCGAAACGATCGCGAGCTTGGCGCCGGAGTCCTTCAGGACATGGGTATGGTCGGCGACGGTGTTGGTGGTGTAGGCCGGCACCGTGATGGCGCGCGCGGCCATGATCGCCAACTCGGCCAAGGCCCATTCCGGGCGATTCTCCGACACCAGGGCGACCCGGTCGCCCGGTGCCACGCCCAGTCTGCGCAGACCGCGGCTCAGCCCGCTCACCTCGTCCTGCGCTGCACGCCAACCCAACGGGCGCCACGATTTCTGATGCTTCGACCAGGCAAACGGCTTTTCGCCCAACTCTGCGGCCTTGTCGAAGAAGACCTGCGGCAGGCTGCGCCATTGTGCGTAGCGGTCGCTGTATGTCATCGAATCGCCCTCCCTCCGATGCCGCGCGGCTTGTTGTACACCGCATCGCCGCCAATACTAGTGGCCAACACTAATGATTGTGATATGGGACTTCGCCATCGCGCAAGGAGCCACACATGACTGACGCCGCCATCGCCCAGCCGACCCACGACGATTTGGGCGCGCTGCCCGAATGGGACCTCGATGATCTCTACGACGGCATGCGGTCGCAGCGATTGCGCAAGGACCTCGGCACGGCCGAGGCCGATGCGAAGGCGTTCGCCAAGCGCTACGCCGGCCGGTTGGCGTCGCTCGGCGGTGCGGCGCTGGGGGCGGCGGTGAGCGAGTACGAGCGCTTGCAGGAAGCGCTCGGCCGGGTATCGAGCTTCGCCCAACTGTGTCATTCCGCGAATGTCGGCGACCCTGAGATCGGCCAGTTCTTCCAGAGTATGCGCGAGCGTGTCACCGAAATCGGCACGCACGTACTGTTCTTTGCCTTGGAGATGAACCGCATCGACGACACGGCGTTGGAAGAGAAGCTGAAGGCGCCGGAGTTGGGGCGTTTCCGGCCGTGGCTGCGCGAAATCTGTGCCTTTCGCCCGCATCAGCTCCCCGAGGATCTTGAGAAGCTGCTGCACGAGAAGGCGGTCGCGGGCAAGGGCGCGTGGGTGCGGTTGTTCGACGAGACCATGGCGCGCCTGCGCTTCACCGTCGACGGTGCGGAGCTGTCGATGGCGCAGATCCTCAACCTGTTCAGCGACCGCGACCGCGACAGACGGCGCGCCGCCGCCGCATCGCTTGGCCGCGTGCTCGGCGCCAACGCCACGACGTTCGCGTTCATCACCAACACGCTCGTCAAGGACAAGGCGGTCGAAGATGAGTGGCGTCATTTCGCGCGGCCGAGCTCGTCCCGCAACTTGGCCAACTTCGTCGAGGACGAGGTGGTTGACGCGCTGGTGTCGGCGGTGCGCGGTGCGTACCCGCGCCTGAGTCACCGCTACTACGGGCTCAAGGCCAAGTGGTTCGGTGGCGACCGGCTCGACCAATGGGACCGCAACGCGCCGCTTCCGGACGCCGATACCAACATCGTGCCGTGGGATCAGGCCGTGAGCACGGTTATGGACGCCTATGAGCGCTTCTCGCCCGACTTGGGCGGCATCGCCCAACGCTTCTTCGAGCGGCCCTGGATCGATGCGCCGGCGCGGCCGGGCAAGGCGCCCGGCGCGTTTGCGCACCCCACGGTGCCCAGCGCGCATCCGTATCTGCTGCTCAACTATCAGGGCAAGTCGCGCGACGTGATGACGCTGGCGCATGAGCTGGGCCACGGTGTGCATCAGGTGCTGGCGGCGGATCAGGGATTGCTGATGGCCGACACGCCGCTGACGCTCGCCGAGACCGCCAGCGTGTTCGGCGAGATGCTGACGTTCCGCAAGCTGCTGGCGGAGGCCACCGATCCGCGCTGCCGCCGGGCGTTGCTGGCCGGCAAGGTCGAAGACATGCTCAACACCGTGGTGCGCCAGATCGCGTTCTACGAATTCGAGCGCCGGGTGCACGAGCGGCGGCGGGACGGCGAGCTGCTGGTCGATGACTTGGGCGCGATCTGGATGGACGTCCAATCGGAGAGCCTTGGGCCGGCGCTGCGCTTCGACGACGACTACAAGCACTACTGGGCCTATGTCCCGCATTTCGTCCATGCGCCCTTCTATGTCTACGCCTACGCCTTCGGCGATTGCCTGGTGAATTCGCTGTATGCGGTCTACGAGCGGGCCCCGGACGGCTTCGCCGCGAAGTATCTGGATACGCTGCGCGCCGGCGGCACGCTGCGCCACCGCGAGTTGCTGGCGCCCTATGGACTGGACGCGGCCGACCCCGGCTTCTGGCAACAGGGCCTCGGTGTCATCGAGGGGTTCGTCGATGAGCTTGAAGCGCTGGGCTGACGGGCGGTCGATCTAGTCGTGGCAAAGGGGGACGATCGCTCCACCCTGCGTGGCAGGGTCGGCCGCTACACGCGCGTCGGCACGGCCGTCGGCGGTCTGGCGGCACGGGCGGCCGGCAGCCGCTATCTGGGTCTCGATCTCGACCGCGAACGCCACGCTGCGGCCCTGAAGGCGGCGCTGGGTGGGCTGAAGGGGCCGCTGATGAAGGCCGCACAGATCCTGGCGACCATTCCCGACGCCCTGCCGGCGGAGTACGTCGCCGAACTCACTGAGTTGCAGGCCAACGCACCGTCGATGGGCTGGCCGTTCGTCAAACGGCGGATGACGGCGGAGCTGGGACCCGATTGGCCCAGCAAGTTTCGCGAATTCGAACGCCACGCCGCCCGCGCCGCCTCGCTCGGTCAGGTCCACCGCGCCATTGGCCTCGACGGCCGGGAGCTGGCGTGCAAGCTGCAGTATCCCGACATGTCGTCGGCGGTCGCCGCCGATCTGTCGCAGCTCAAACTGATGTTCGCGGTCTTCGAACGCTACGACAAAACCATCGATACCAGCCAGATTCACGCCGAGCTCGGCGAGCGGCTGCGCGAAGAGCTCGACTATGTGCGCGAGGCGCGCCACACCAAGCTCTACCGGCGCATACTCGCCAAGGAAAAGGGCGTCCACGTTCCCGAAATGGTCGATGAGCTGTCGACGGAGCGTTTGCTGACGACGACGTGGTTGGACGGCGAGCCGCTACTCGATTTCGTCGACCGCGACGCCGCCAGCCGTTGCCAGATCGCGGCCAACATGTTCCGCGCCTGGTACGTGCCGTTCTACAACTACGGCGTCATTCACGGCGATCCGCATTTGGGCAACTACACGGTTCGGCCCGGCGATCACTCGGTCAATCTGTACGACTTTGGCTGCATCCGGGTGTTCGCGCCGAAGTTCGTGCGCGGCGTCATCGACCTCTATCATGCGCTTCAGACCGGCGATGAGGATCTGGCGGTGCATGCCTACGAGACCTGGGGTTTCACCGATCTGTCGCGCGAGACCTTGGCCGTGCTCAACATCTGGGCCGAGTACCTGTACGCCCCGCTGCTGGAGGACAAAGTGCAGCGCATTCAGGAAAGCGATAGCGGCGTCTATGGCGCCCGCGTCGCCCGCAAGGTGCATATGGAGCTACGCCAGGTCGGCGGCGTCATGCCGCCGCGCGAGTTCGTGCTGATGGACCGCGCCGCCATAGGCCTCGGCTCGGTGTTCCTACGCCTGAAGGCGGAACTCAACTGGTATCGCATGTTTCACGATCTGGTCGCCGATTTCGATGAGGCGAAGCTGGAAAGACGCCAAGCCAAGGCATTGAAGGCCGTCGGCCTGGCAGCGCCAGCCTAGCGCGCAAAGCCGGCGGCGACCGTATTGAGCGAGATCAATCCGTCCGGAGCCGCCTTGTTCAGCCGTTTGACATAACTACATCTGAAGTTCAGCGGTGCCCAAGCGAGGTGATGCTGAGCCCTCATCACACATGCGCAAAAGGGACGAAAAATGAAACGAGGAAACGCTCACGCTGCTGTCGCAGTTTTGCTTGGAGTGGGGTTGGCTTCTTTAGTGGGGTCCGCCAACGCAACCGGAGGCGTAAAGGTGGACGCCTCTATTTACCTCGCCAATTTTGCCTTGTTGTGATTCTCTGCGGCGGTTCGATTCGAGGGGGGTATTGATGAGGCAGACTGGCCTGTTCGGCTTACCGGATCATTTGCGCAAGCTTTCGGCGACTGGCGATCCGTTGGAGGTGCTGGCGAAGGTTGTCGATTTCGAGATTTTCCGCGCACCGCTTGAGGCGGCGCTGGGCTATTCGGACGGATCGAGAGGCGGCCGCCCGGCCTACGATGCGGTGGCGATGTTCAAGGTTCTGGTCCTGGCCGCGCGGCACACGGTGAGCGACGAGCGGATGGAGTTTCTGATCCGCGACCGCTTGAGTTGGCTTCGCTTCCTGGGCTTCGATCTCGGAGCGCCGACGCCGGACCGGAACACCATCTGGACCTTTCGCGAGCGTCTGGTCCGGGCCGGGGCGATGGATGAGCTGTTTGCCGCCTTCGATGGCGAATTGCGCCGGTGCGGCTATCTGGCGATGGGCGGGCAGATCGTCGATGCGACCCTGGTATCGGCGCCCAAGCAGCGCGACCGCGATGACGAGAAGCGGGCGATCAAGGCGGGCAAGAGCGCGTCCGAGGTCTGGCCCGATCAGCCAGCCAAGGCGGCGCAGAAGGACACGGATGCGCGGTGGACGGTGAAGACCGGGCGGCGCAAGAACCCCGCCGGGTCGCAACGGCGCGTGCCCGACATCGCGATCCCGGTGTTCGGCTACAAGAATCATGTCGTCATCGATCGGGCCTACGGCTTCATCCGCGGCTCGGCGGTGACCGATGCCGCCCGCCATGACGGCAAGATGATGGTCAGTTGGGCAGAGATGCCTCGCTCAAGTCCACCTGTCGATCCCCTTGTCGTCCGCCCTGCCACGTGTTTTACGACCAGCTGGCTGGTCGATGCCGGTTTTCGATGCGTTCGCCGAGGACCTGTGTGTCCCAACGCCATGACGAAGCTCCCGACTCGAACCATGCCCTCGTCACAGAGTCAGATGGCCGCGACTTTTTCAACGGGCTGCTAAGGCGGGTGGTTAGGAATCCTTAAACATAAATCGACCTACACTCACGGGCGCCGCCGGTTCCGTTCACCGCGATGTGACGCGCCATAATACCGCGATGCGCCTGGATTGTGGCGCTGGACTTGACTAAGCTCAATGGCGTGCCTCGCCATCGCGCACCAAGCTGCGGCCGTGAGAGGATGATGCCATGGACTATGAGCGCTATTTCGCCGACAGCCTGAGTGGCCTCCGCGCGGAAGGCCGCTATCGCATATTCGCCGAGCTCGAGCGGCACGCCGGCCAGTTTCCCCGCGCCAAGCGCTACATGCCGGACGGCAGCGAAGTCGACGGTGTGACGGTCTGGTGCAGCAATGACTATCTGGGCATGGGCCAGAACGAAACGGTGTTGGACGCGATGCGCGCGGCCCTGGCCGAATGCGGCGCCGGTGCCGGCGGCACGCGCAACATCTCCGGCACCAACCACTATCACGTGCTGCTGGAGCAGGAGTTGGCGGACCTGCACCGCAAAGAAGGCGCGCTCCTGTTCACGTCGGGCTATGTGGCCAACCTGACGACCTTGTCGACGCTGGCTTCGCGGCTGCCCGAATGCGTCATCTTCTCCGACGCGCTCAATCACAATTCGATGATCGCCGGCATCCGCTACAGCCGCGCCGAAAAACGCATCTTCCGGCACAACGACCCGGCCCATCTCGACGAACTGTTGAGCGAGTTCGATCCGCATCGGCCGAAGCTGGTGGCGTTCGAGTCGGTCTATTCGATGGACGGCGACATCTCGCCGATCGCTGAAATCTGCGACGTCGCCGAACGGCACAACGCGTTGACCTTCCTCGACGAGGTGCACGCGGTCGGCATGTACGGCCCGCGTGGCGCCGGCGTGGCCGAGCGCGAGGGTGTCATGCACCACATCGACATTGTCCAGGGAACGCTGGGCAAGGCCTTCGGCGTCATGGGTGGCTACATCGCGGCGTCGTCGAACCTGGTCGATTTCGTGCGCTCCAACGGCGAGGCGTTCATCTTCACCACGGCGCTGCCGCCGGCGCTCGCGGCCGGGGCGCTGACCAGCATCCGCATCCTGAAGGACGGCGACGCCATCCGCGCCCGACATCAGGAGCGGTCGGCGACCCTGAAGCGCCGATTGAACGAACGCGGCATTCCGATGCTGCCGTCGGAGTGTCACATCGTTCCGGTGCTCGTGGGCGAGGCGGCGTTGTGCAAGCAGGCCAGCGACGAACTGATGAGCCGCCACCGGATCTATGTGCAGCCGATCAACTATCCGACCGTGCCGCGCGGCACCGAACGCCTGCGTATCACACCATCGCCGCTGCACGACGATGCCGCCATGGACCGGCTGCTGGCGGCGATAGAAGACGTGTGGTCGAACCTGCAACTGAAGCGCGCGGCCTAGGGTCGGCCGGTCGCGAGGTGCGGGGGCGGAATGCAATCCCCCCCCCACGCAATTGCCGGTCAGTCAACGAGCGAAAGATAGGTCATCTGCACGTTGAGGCGGTGTAGGCCGATGAGGAACGGCCGCACCTCGGCCAGCGGCAACTCCACCGGCGGCAGGTAGCTTTCGGCGAGCGGCACTGTCGCCAAGGCGTCGGCCAGCGATGCATCCTGTCGCACGACTGTGCGCACGCGCTCCAGCAAATCGCCCAGATAGGTCATGTAGCGCCCCAGGATCGCGCCGGTTGTGGGAAACCCGTGACCGGGGATGATGGTTTCCACATCGAGCGTGCGCGCGAAGCGGGCGATGGTGGCGAGATAGGTGGCCGCATCGGTCTCGAAGATCGGCGGGATCGTGCCTTCGCCGACCACCAGGTTGCCTGTCCAGTCGACCCGCGCATCGGGAGCGTAGACCACCGTGTCGCCGGCCGTGTTGCCGGCGCCGAAATGATGCAACTCCACTGTGCGGGGACAAAAGTCTTTGTGAATCCGGAAGAGGCCGGAAGAGGCCGGAAGTGGCCGGATGAGACCAAGGTTATCAACGGCTTGGGGGGCGGCGACGCGCCGCGGGAAGGAAACCAAAAGTCTTTGTGAATCGGCCGTTCACGAGGCGCAAATGGCCTTGAAAACGCGATTTTATGGCCGGTTCAAGGGGCCTTAATCGCCAGGAAAATCGAGTTGTTTCGAGGGGTCGGAATCAGCCGGAATTGTTAGCAATTCTGACGTTGCCTAATAGACCCCCATGACGACGAGGTTGCCGTCCTCGTCGTAGTGTCCGGGCCCGATGATAAGTCCGTTCTCGTCGAGGATGGCGTTCGCCGGCGGCCGGACGGGGCGCGGCTTGACATCGCGGAGGGCCGGCGGGAGGCGTTGGCGGTCGGGGTCCTCGTAGATCGGCCAATAGGCCTCCCCCAACAGGTGCAGAAAATCGCGCGGGTCGTGCGCCGGGTCCTTGAGGAACAAGACCTGCTCGTCGTCGCAGAAATTCACCGGGGTCGGCCTAGCGAGCACCTCCTGCATCCACGGAATGCGCGAATGCTCTCCGGTGACGGTCCCGGCTTCATCATCCCAGATGACCCTGCGCGGCTCGCGCCCGCGCATGCGATCTGGGAGCATGATGGTGTGGACCGTCATCGCCTATCCCCACTCTTCGGATCATAGCGGAGCAGTGTTCCGAGGATAAAATCAAGCATCTCCGGATCTTCGCGCACCAGCTCACCGAGCTTCTCGGCTTTCGGCAGCGGATAAAACACCATTTGGTATGCACGAGTGATCACTTCAAGGGCGGGGCCATTTGCCCGGTACTTCTGCCAGTTGGCGTATTCCCGCCCTGTATAGGAATCGACGTACCGATCCTTGCGCCCGATCCAGCCGTAATCGGGGAGCGCCAACAGCGGATCGCCGGAGGTCCGCCTGCGGTGGAGATCCTGGAATAGATCGTCGAGTTCAGGCAGGGCGGCCTGGAGATGGTGGGCGTACTCGTGCACGGCGTTGCCGAAGTCTTCGCTGACATTGGCGAGGGCCACACCTTGCTGTTTGGCGATCTTCTGACCGCCGACCCTTGTAGTCCCGGCGATGTGCGCCGGCAGGTAGCCACCTCCATCGCGAGGTCCGTTCCACACGACTTGCAGAGGGATATTGTTGGCCTCCCTCACCCAGGCCGCGGGGAACAGCCGCGAGGCGGCTCGCGGCCCAATTCGGATGTGCATGGGTGTCGGCCGCGGCCGCCGGGAGTGGCGCGGCAACGCCGATCAGCAACAGCGCCGCCAACGCGGCACGCGCGGGGTTCGTGGTGGGTCGAGTGGTGATCATCTTTGCTCTCCTTAGGTTTGGCTGTTACACGTGTATATGCACTCAATTGCCCCAGAGAATCAGCTCATCATGCGCGCAGCAGGGACGTCACTGCGGAGAGGTCGGCGAGCAGCCTTTGCCACCTCTCCTGACCGAGGCCGGCCACGACGCGGTCCTGAGCTTCGGACCAGAGGGGCCACGCGGTCTCGATCGTGTTCCGTCCGGCGGTGGTCAGGGTGACGATGCGATTGCGGCGATCCGTACCGGGCGCGACTTCAATCAGTTTTTGAGCCACCAGTGGCTTGAGGTTTCGCGTCAAGGTAGTGCGGTCCATGACCATGGCTGCTGCGAGTTGCGAGATCGTCGCCTCACGCAGTGCCGCCGCGGCGATGAGCACGTTCAACTGGGTCGCCTTGATGCCGGTCGGCTGCAGCAGCGTATCGTACATTTGCGTCACGGCGCGCGCCGCCATGCGCAGATTGCCGCACGTGCAGCGTACGCCCGAACGGCGGGCCTCGTTGGCAATCGCACCTAGATCCTGCGTGGTCATGACACGTGTATATACACGTTAATCGATTACTTTCAACTCCGTGTTATGAAAAATCTCGGCGACGCGGGACCAACGGCGGCCCTTGCGCGGCTTCGGCGGCCGTGCCACCTATTATGACATCACGCTATTGACGCAGCGAAACCGGTGGCTGATGTATCGCGATAACACGCTGATCCCAACCGAAGCCATCCGCATGGCGGCGTTGGACATGCTGGCGATGCAGCCCATGCGCTACGGCGATCTAGCGCGCGAGGTGCGAGCCTTCACCAGCCGCATCACCGGGCCTTCGCTTGATTTGCTCGGCACCAGCATTGAATTGCTGCGCTTTGAGACCCTGGTCGAACCCGTCGAAGGCGAGGGCAGGGAGGACAATGCCCTGTTGCAGATCACCGCGGCTGGGCATACGGCCTTGCGCGCGTTGCTCCACGCCAACGTGCGCACGCCGGCCGACGGCGTCGCCCAACTCATCCTGGCCTTGAAGCTACGGTTCCTGCATGTGCTGCCGGCGGACGAGCAGCGCGATCAGATCGACCGGTTGATCGAAATGACCGAGACCGAAAGTGCACGCCTGGCTGATCTCCGCCAGCGTCACGCTGGCGAACCGGGCTTTCTTGCAGCCTGGCTCGATCATGAAATCGCGCGGGTCAACGTTCGGCTCGACTGGCTGCACACGCTCGTCCCCATCGCCGGTACCTGAACACCGCCTTCGCCGGCGCCGTCACATATCTTCAGCGGAACGTGAGAGGTGTTTATTTCGCCTCGACCGCGGCGGGTCCCATCTTTACCTCTTCGACGGCGCAGGGCGCCGTCCGCGATCGGATCGGGAGAGACGGCATGCGCAAGACGCTATCGATCGGAGCCGCCGCCACGCTGGCCGTTTTCACGGGTCTGTGGGCGGGATGGCCGTCGACCACCGATGCCGCGGCGACCGAGCATGTGGTCGAGCTGCGCAACCGTGGTGACGGTGGCCTGTTCGTGTTCGAGCCGATGCTGTTGCGCATTCAGCCCGGCGATTCGGTGACGTTCGTACCCGTCGACAATGGCCACAACAGCCAATCGATCGACACCATCGCGCCCGACGACGCAATCACCTGGCGCGGCAAGATCAGCACACCGATCACCATCGCCTTCGAGCAGGAGGGGGCATACGGCGTGCGCTGTGCGCCGCATTTCACCTTGGGCATGGTGGGGTTGATCATTGTCGGCGATCCGTCGCCGAATCTGGACGCGGCCGCGACGGTGCAGCTCCCCAAAACGGCACAGTCGCGGATGGTCGAACTGCTGGGCCAGGCGCAACAGCTGGCTAGTACAGGTGCTGACCGCCGGTGACGAACACCTCGGTCCCGGTCACGTAGCCGAAATCCGGATTGCATAGCTGATAGACCGTGGCCGCCACCTCATCGGGGGTGCCCATGCGGTGCATCGGGATGCGGGCAATCAGAGGTTCGTAGTCCTCGCCGATCATTTCGGTTTCGATCTCGCCCGGGGCGACGGCGTTGACGCGGACACCCAACTGCGCGAACTCGACCGCCATCTCGCGCGTCAGCGCCGATAGCGCGGCCTTGGATGTGGAATAGGCCGAGCCGGCGAAGGGATGGATCGCATGGCCGGCGATCGAGGTGATGTTGAGGATCGCCGCACCGCCGTCGCTCTTGGACCCGCGCGCGAGTGTCGAGGCGAACCCGCGCGACAGCGCCAGCGGCGCAAACAGGTTCAGTTCGAACACTTCGCGCCAGCGCTCCAGCGAACCGTTTAGGCACCCCAGCCGCTCCTTGAATTCGGTCTTGGGCGAGACGGCGGCGTTGTTCACGAGCGCGTGGATGGCGCCGTCGCCCACCACGGCGCTCACCTCGTCCAGGAAATGCTCGATGCTCTTCGGTGCGCTCAAATCGGTCGGAAAGTGGTGCGTCCAATTCGGATCGCGCTTGCAGTGTTCGGGCGTGTCCTCGCGGCTGCAGGTGATGATGCGCCAGCCATCCGCCGAGAACCGCTTGACCGTGGCGTGACCGATCCCCCGGCTGGCGCCGGTCAGCACCACGGTGCGAGTTTCCCCGGGCATAGGTCTAGTGGCTAATCAGAACGGGCAGCGCCGCTGTCCGCAACGCGTCTCGGGTCGCACCGCCGAGGATCAGCTCGCGCAGGCGGCTGTGTGAGAAACCGCCCATGACCAGCAGGTCGCAGCCGCGGCGGGACGCCTCCTCGAACAAGACGCCGCCGGCGGCCGCCGCATCCCCTTCGATTGCACACGATTGCGCCGTTACGCCGCGCCAGGCCAGGGCGTCGACCGCGGCCCGCCGGATCGGCCGGGGCGGTGCCGGCCTTGCCGATGCAGAGCACGCTGACTCGGCTGGCCCGGCTCAGGAACGGCGCCGCATCGGCAATCGCGCGCGCCGCCGGCGCGCTGTCGTTCCAGCCGATCGCGATACAATCGCCGACCGATGCCGGCGGCTGCGGCGGCACCAGCAGGACCGGTCGGCCGCTGTTGAACAGGATCGCCTCGACCAACATCTGCGCCTCGATGTCATCGGCGGATTGGGGCCGGGCGCAGACCACGAGATCGAACAGGCGGCCGCGGCGGGCAACGACGTCATTGACGTCCCCAACGACCTCGCGCCAGTTGATCGATGGCCCGGCATCCTGCGGTGACTCCGCCCGCGCGACCGCGGCGCCCAGACGTTCAAACAAGGCCTTGGCGCGCTCGGACTGCTCGGCGGCGTCGCGGGCGGCCGCGTCCATGATGTCCTGTATCAGCGTTCCCGAGGCGGCATCGCCGATATACGGCACGATCGTCTTCGGGTCCGGTCGCGGATGAATCGCCTCGATATGCGATGAAAATTCGCCTGCGAGCTGTATCGCGACCGTCAGCGCCGGCGCGTCTTCATCCAGGCCGCGCAGGGGCACCAGTATGGTTTTGATCGTCACCGCATCACCTTTACGAGGTCCAACTCTGTGGCCAGCGTCCACGTGTCACGTTCAACTGGCAAGTTTTCGGTGCTGCTCGTCGATGCCCGCGGGATCTTGATGGATGATCACCTCGGCTTGCGGAAAGATGGTCCGCAGCTCGGCCTCGACTTGATCGGCGACGGCGTGCGCTCGCGTCAACGACAGCCGCCCGTCCATCTCCAAGTGGAACTGGATGAACCGGTCCTGACCGGAGGCCCGGGTCCGCAATTCATGGATGGCCGCCACGTCCGGATGCGCGAGTGCTATGGTCTTGATCCGTTCGCGGTCCGAGTCGGGCAATTCATGATCCATCAGCATTGCCAGTGACCGTTTCGCCACCAGCCAGGCGCTGAACAGCAGGTAGGTCGCGATGGCGCCGCCGAACAGCGCGTCCATCCATACGAGGCCGAGCCAGTGTGCCGCCACCAGGCTCGCGATCACGGCGAGATTGGTCAGCAGGTCGCCGGTGTAGTGCACCGAGTCGCCGCTTATGGCGATCGAGCCCGTGCGGCGGACGACCGAACGCTGATAGGTGACCAGAGCGGCCGTCAAAATGATGGAGAATATCATCACGGCAATGCCGATCTCGCCGCTTTCTATGGGCCGTGGCTGCCACAGCCGATGCCCGGCCTCGAACAGCACCAACGTCGCCGAACCGGCAATGAAAGCCGCCTGACCGGCGCTGGCCAGTGGTTCGGCCTTGCCATGGCCAAAGCGATGCTCGCGGTCGGCCGGGGTCAGCGCGTGGCTGACCGCGAACATGGTGACCAGCGACGCCAGCGCGTCCAGGACCGAATCGACGAGCGTGGACAGGATCGCCACCGAATCGGTCAAGAACCAGGCCACGAACTTGGCCAGGATCAGGGTCGTTGCGACACCGACCGAGGCGTACGTGGCCCGCCGCATCAGCGCGCCATTCAAGGCCGGCTGGCACATCGGATCCTGGTGCGGCTCGCTCATAACGCATTATCGCACACCGACGGTGCAATTTGCAGCCGCGATCACCGTGCACTGTCGCGCGGAAAACTGGCCCCAATTGGCCGGTTGTGCCTTGCAAAAGGGATTATTAACATCGATTTGAGATAACATCGCACGTGCTTGTGTAGGATCTGGACTCTCAAGGTCCGGCCGCGTGCGCTGCCGTCAGACACGTCAACACAGGGATATTGCCATGGCTAACAAGCTTGTTGTCGCAATTGTCGGCGCCGGATTGGCGCTTGCGGCATGTGAGGGCGCGGGAACCAAGCAGACCGTGGGCACTTTGGGCGGCGCGGCCGCTGGTGGCCTGTTGGGCGCGCAGATCGGCGGCGGCCGCGGCCAACTGGCGGCAGTGGCCGCAGGCACGCTGTTGGGCGCGTTCCTGGGCAGCGAGCTCGGCAAGTCGCTTGACCGGGCCGACCAGTTGGCGGCGCAGCAAGCGGCGACCCAAGCCCATACCGCACCGATGAACCAGACCGTCGCCTGGAACAATCCGGATAGCGGCCACTCCGGCACGGTTACCCCCGTGCGCGACGGCACCAACACGCAAACGGGCGCCTATTGCCGCGAGTATCAGACCACGATCGTGGTTGGTGGCCAAACTGAGCAGGCTCATGGAACGGCGTGCCAACAGCCCGACGGCAGCTGGAAGGTCATCTAGTCCTATATTGGCGCTGCCGATCCGGCGGCGTCGTCACTAGTTAGCCGCCGGCCCGTCAGTCCACCGGCCTGAGTTGGGCCGCGCCGCGGCCCGCGTGGGCGTCGGGCGCCGGCGCCAGCAACTCACGCAGCGTCAATCCCATCATGCCACGATTGTGTGCTTCCATATCTTCGAGCACCTCATGTAGCCGCAGCGTCCACGCGCCGTTGTCGGACGCCTCCAGTCCCGGCGCACCGGCGTGCAAGTCCAGCATGCACCAGATATCGAATAACGTCGCCTGCTCCAGATCGCGGGCCAATAGCCAGTGGCCGTCCTCCGCCTCCACCGCGTAGCGGGCACGCACCAATGGCTCCAGGATTCGGCGCAGGCGATTGCTCTCACCCCCTACGGCTTCGGTCAGGGTTTCCTGGGCGACTCTTTGGCCCCCCCTCTGCGCTGCGAACAGGACCGCCAAGACCTTCAGCGTCAAGGCCAGGCGCGTACCCTGGGTCAGTTCCGGCAGGGCACTGCGCGCGCGCTCGGCCCGCCATTCCGGCCACGCCGCCGCGATCACCGCGCCGAACAAAACTACCGCCCAGACCAGATACATCCAGACCAGGAACAGGGGCAGCGAGGACATCGCACCATAGATCGTGCGATAGGCCGGGAACGCCGCGACGTAGATGCCGAATCCCTGCTTCAGTAGTTCGAATAATTGGGCCGCGACCAAGCCGCCGGTGACCGCATGCACCCAGCGCACGCGGCAATTGGGCAGCGTGATGTACAGCACGGCGAAGGTTGCCGCCGTGAGCACGAAGGGCAGCAGCCGCGCGAATACGCCGATATCGTCCGATTCGAGCCCGGCCCAGCGTACGGCGGCGTAAAGGTAGGCCGACATCGAGACGGCGCCGCCGGCGAGCAGCGGCCCGAGCGTCAGCACGGTCCAATAGGCTACCAGCCGCCGCGAGAGGCGTCGCGGGCGCACGACCCGCCAAATGAAGTTGAAGGCATTCTCGATGGTCGACAGCAGCATGATCGCCGTGGCGGCCAGTCCGACCACGCCCAGTGCGGTCAACCGGTCGGTATTGGCGACGAACGCGTCGACGTAGTTGCGCGCCTGCTCGCCGGCATGCGGCGCGGCATAAAGGAAGATGAACCGGCGGATCTCCTGCTGGATGTCGTCGAACACCGGAAACGCCGCCAAAACGGAAAAGACGATGGCCAGAAGCGGCACCAGAGCCAACAGTGAGGTATAGCTCAGCGACGCGGCGACCCGCATGCAGCGGTCGTCCTTGAACCGCCGCAGCAGGAAGGCCAGGAAGGCGCCGGAAGCCGCCAGGTGCGTCGACGCCGCCAATCCGAGTTGCATGGCGTTGCCCAAAAAGGAGCGAGGCTGGTTGTTCGCATCCATGATGGCACAGCTTGCCAGCCGGGCGCTAACGCAGCGTTGACGCAGGGTCGGTTGCCTTGCCGCAACCGGGTGTTGGTGTAGGATGCGCCGGGGCCGTCCTGACCGTTCCGGCACGAGGTGGTGATGAGCGATGTCGCGCCGCTAATGGCCGGCAAACGCGGGTTGATTATGGGCGTGGCCAACGATCGCTCGATCGCCTGGGGCATTGCCAAGGCCGTACATGCGCAAGGCGCCAACCTCGCCTTCACCTATCAGGGCGATGCGCTGGGCAAGCGCGTGCATCCGCTGGCCGAACAGGTCGGCGCCGACCTGGTGGCAGAGTGCGACGTCACCGATGACGAAAGTGTGGCCTCGGTATTCGACCGCCTGGCGGAGACGTGGGGCGGGCTGGATTTCGTCGTCCACGCCATCGCCTATTCCGACAAGGACGAGCTGAAAGGCCAATACGTGGCCACGACGCGCACCAACTTCCTGCGCACGATGGACGTCTCTTGTTATTCGTTTACGACCGTCTGCCGGCACGCGACGCCGCTGATGGAAGACGGCGGCAGCCTGCTGACGCTGACCTACTACGGCGCCGAGCGGGTGATGCCGCACTACAACGTCATGGGCGTTGCCAAGGCGGCGCTGGAGGCCAGCGTGCGTTACCTGGCCGTCGATCTGGGCGCGGCCGGCATTCGCGTCAACGCGATCTCCGCCGGCCCGATAAAGACCTTGGCCGCCAGCGGCATCGGCGATTTCCGCTACATCCTGCGCTGGAACGAGCTCAACTCGCCGCTGAAGCGCAACGTCACCACCGGTGACGTCGGCGGCGCGGCGATGTTCCTGCTGTCGGATCTGGGCGCTGGGGTCACCGGCGAGGTGATGCATGTCGACGCCGGCTACCACACCGTCGGCATGGTCGCCGTCGACGCCGCCGCCGATGTAGCCGACCTGCTCGGCGGCCTGCGCGCGAACCGCTGAGAAATGGCGGGCAACAGCTTCGGCCATCTGTTTCGGTTCACCACCTGGGGCGAGAGCCACGGACCGGCCATCGGCTGTGTGGTCGACGGCGTGCCGCCGCGTCTGGCGCTGGCGGAGGCCGATATCCAGCCCTATCTCGATCGCCGTCGCCCCGGTCAGTCGCGCCACACGACCCAGCGCCGCGAGCCGGACCAAGTGCGCATCGTCTCCGGCGTGTTCGAGGGCCAGACCACCGGCACGCCGATCGCGCTGGTGATCGACAACGGCGATGCACGCGCCAAGGACTACGCCGACATCGCCAACAAGTTCCGCCCCGGCCACGCCGACTACACCTACTGGAAGAAATACGGCATCCGCGACCCGCGCGGCGGCGGCCGGTCCTCGGCGCGCGAGACGGCGATGCGGGTGGCCGCCGGTGCCATCGCCCGCAAGGTGCTGGATGTGCTGGTGCCGGACGGCGTCACAATTCGTGGCGCGCTGGTGCAGATGGGCGGGCACGCCATCGACCGTGATGCCTGGGACTGGGCACAAGTGGACCGCAATCCGTTCTGGTGCCCCGATGCCGCCGCCGCCCTCGCATGGGAGGCCGAGTTGGACCGGGTGCGCAAGGCCGGCTCCAGCCTCGGCGCCGTGATCGAAGTCACCGCCTCGGGCGTACCGGCAGGTCTCGGCGCTCCGGTCTACGACAAGCTCGACGCCGATCTGGCCAAGGCGATGATGGGCATCAACGCCGTCAAGGGCGTGGAAATCGGCGCCGGCATGGGCGCAGCCGCGCTCACCGGCGAACAGAACGCCGACGAGATGCGCATGGCCGGCGGCCGCGTCACGTTCCTGTCGAACAAAGCCGGCGGTATTCTGGGCGGCATCTCCACCGGCCAAGAAGTGGTCGTGCGCTTCGCCGTCAAGCCGACCAGTTCGATCACCATCCCGCGCCGCACCGTCACCACCGATGGCGAGGAGACCGAGATCGTCACCAAGGGCCGCCACGACCCGTGTGTGGGCATCCGCGCCGTGCCCATCGGCGAGGCGATGATGGCGCTCGTCCTCGCCGACCACCTGCTGCGCCACCGCGCCCAGTGCGGGCTGGGCCAGAACTGATTCGACGGGCAGAGGCGTGCGCGCGCACACTCGGTTCTCATGTAGTTCGTCTTTCTTCGCTTCGTCGAAAAAGCGGTTCGAATAGCAGACTCATAAGTTAAGGGAGGGCTGAGTTGACTGATGTCGTGAAATTTCCCCTTAGCAGCCCGGTGATGAAGTCGCGCTTTGATCAATCGGTTTCGGGGGCGACGATGATGATGATAACGAGCATGGCTGGTTTGCCTTCGATGTTCGCCACGATGGCGATCGCCAGGGCAGCATCGAACTGAATAACGAACAAAAGGGTGCTCTTTGCACTCGCAGCCTCCCTCGGCGTGCCTGATCCGAACAGCGCGCGCATCAGAATGCCGAGATTGAACCCGGCGACATGGATCAGGTGGAGACCTCCAACAACCGGGGGATTTGACGAAGATTTTGGTGTGCTGTCCGACTTTCGCTGAGATCGGCGGTGTTGACGTCCGCAACCATCCGCCGTTTCGTTCTCGGCGGAGGGTTTTGGCGCTATTCAGGCGGACTCATACCATGGCGGCCCTGCGCTCATGGAAGATCAGACGCTGGAAATTGTAAGCCAGGTTGGCGAGGCCGATCTTGGCCTCCGCCCGCTTGAGCCCGATGGTACGGATGAAAAGGCCCATGCGATCCTTCTGCTGGGCGAAGACGTGCTCCACATGCGCACGGACCGCTGACTTGCGGGCATTGGCCTGGGCGGTCGCCTTGGGCATGGCCCGGCCCGGCGGCTTCTTGCGGTGGATGTGGGAGACCCGACCCTTGCCGGCCAGCCACGCCTCGTTGGCCTTCGAGCGATAGGCGCTGTCAGCCCACACGCCGGCGGCCAGATTGTCGCCGGTGACGAGCTGACGCAACATCTTGCCGTCATGGCGGGCGGCATCGGTCACAGCCGAGCTGCGGATGAAGCCGTAGGCCCGATCGATGACGACATGATTCTTGTAGCCGAACACCGGGATCGCGATGTCGGGCATGCGCCGTTGCGACCCGGCGGGGTTCTTGCGCCGCCCGGTCTTCACCGTCCACCGCGCATCCGTGTCCTTCTGCGCCGCCTTGGCTGGCTGATCGGGCCAGACCTCGGACGCGCTCTTGCCCGCCTTGATCGCCCGCTTCTCGTCATCGCTGTGGCGCTGCTTGGGCGCCGATACCAACGTCGCATCGACGATCTGCCCGCCCATCGCCAGATAGCCGCACCGGCGCAATTCGCCATCGAAGGCGGCAAACAGCTTATCCATCGCCCCGGCCCGGACCAGACGCTCGCGAAAGGTCCATATGGTGTTGCGGTCCGGCGTCGGCGCTCCGAGATCGAAGCCTAGGAAGCGAAGCCAGCTCAAGCGATCGCGGATCAGAAACTCCATCCGCTCGTCACTCACCGTGTGCCGCGCGGCCAGGATCAGAACCTTGAGCATCGCCACCGCATCGTAGGCCGGGCGGCCACCTTTCGATCCGTCCGAATAGCCCAGCGCCGCCTCAAGCGGCGCGCGGAAAATCTTGAAGTCGACGACCTTTGCCAGCACCTCCAACGGATCACCCGTCGCCGAAAGCTTTCGAAGATGATCCGGTAAGCCGAACAGACCAGCCTGCCTCATCAATACCTCCTCAAACCGAACCGCCGTAGAGAATCACAACGAGGCAAAATTCACGAGGTAAATGGAGGCGCCCAGGTAGCGTTTGTGGACGTTCTCGCGCGCCCGCAGCAACGCGCGGCG
Organism: Alphaproteobacteria bacterium; assembly: GCA_965248805.1. GTDB lineage: Bacteria > Pseudomonadota > Alphaproteobacteria > UBA6615 > UBA6615 > CBDFKJ01. The sequence continues at coordinate 314,294 of CBDFKJ010000008.1, read as the reverse complement.
CATGCCGCCACGGTCGAGGACATGGGCGAAGCTGCGCTCGACCATCTCACCGCGCCTGCGCATGGCGTTCCGCGCGACGCCGGACTTCAATCGCGCCCGGTTGGCGTAGACAGCCTGACGTGCCGCCTGGTCGCCATGCCAGCGCAGATAGCCGTTGGCGGGCTCCGGCTCGGAGATCCGCGTTTTCCAGACGCCGCCGTCGAGGTCTTTCAGCCCCTCGCGTGAATGATAGCCCTTGTCGCCAACGAGACCGCAGGGCTCTGCCCGTGTTGGAGCCAGGCCGACCTCGGCGAGGTTGCGCGCGGCCGCCTCCAGCGTCCCAGGCAAAGTCGTCGTGTCGCCTTCATCGGCTGGATAGATCGGTGCCGCAACGATGACGCCGGTGTCGAGATCGACCGCGTGCTCGGGCTTGTAGGCCAGATGCGTGGTGCCGTCCTTCACCCGCGCGATCTTCGCATCAGGATCGGTCGGGCTCGTCCAATCCTTGTTCGAAAGCTTCTTGCCCTTCCGCCGGCGATCGAGCCGGACGAGGTCGTCGATCGTCGGCGTTTCGACGCCACTCTCCTTCGCCATTTGCGTCAGCATCTCGCGATAGGTCTCGCCGCTATCGCGCCGCACGATGGCTCGCAGGGCGGCGTTGGCTTCCATCGTCGAGCCGTCGACGCCGATCCGCTCGCCCTTCACCAGACCGCGCGCGGCGACGAGAGCCAGAACCCAGTCGAAAACCTTTTCATGGACCTCGTGCGGCAGCCGGCCGCGCGTCTTCGACAACCAGGAATGATCGGGAACCTTGTCCCGGTTCGCCAACCGCAGAAACGCGCGAAGCGACAGCGAATCCGAACAGCGCCAAGCGATGCCGCGCTCGCTGCCGATGCCCTCGAAATAGCCGATCATGTGCATCCGGAAATAACGCCCCGGCGGCAGCGAAGGAGCCCCCATCCGAGGTGCGTAGTATGGCTTGCACGTCGCCTCCACGAAGCCGTCAAAGCCAGACTCGGTCAGCAACTCATGCAGCCGGTCGGAAAACGCGTGTCCAGGCGAACGCGGCATCTCCGCCCATGTCACCACGAGGTCACCCTGAACCTCGCTCTGTCGTCTCAATGCCATCGCACGACGCCCGTCTAAATCTCTATGTTCAGACAGAATCAGACACGCCGGACTTCGTCAACGGGCTGCTATGACCGCCTCGCCCAAAACTTCCTCGCCGCCGTCTGTCTCGCGCTACCGTCAGCTACTGGTTATGAGTCCGGACCCTAGTGGAGGGATCGGAACGAAAGAGTCCGAATTGGGATTCCGTATTTTGCTGTGGTATGCGCCCGGCAAGGCGCCGGTCCCGCTCGATCGTGTCGCCGAGATCGTGCGCCTGACGCAGCAACCGCCGCCGTTTGAGGCGACCCACTGGACGTTGCGCGCGATCGCCAGGGCGGCCGGTATTGCCGCCTCGACGGTGCAGGCGATCTGGAAGGCTCACGGTCTCAGCCCGCACCGCTGGCGCAACTTCAAGCTGTCGACCGACCCTGCCTTCGCCGAGAAACTCACCGATATCGTCGGCCTGTATGTCGACCCGCCGGCCCATGCGGTGGTGTTGTCGATCGATGAGAAGTCACAGATCCAGGCGCTCGACCGCCGGTCTGCCGATGAAGAAGGGACGCGCCGGCACCATGACTACAAACGGCACGGCACGACCACGCTGTTTGCGGCGCTCAACGTTCTGGACGGAACGGTGATCGGCCAGAACATGCAGCGCCACCGCCATCAGGAGTTCATCCGCTTCCTCAACCGCATCGAGCGCACGGTGCCGGCGGACAAGGCCATCCACGCGATCGTCGACAACTACGCGGCGCACAACAAGGACAAGGTCCGCGCCTGGCTCGCCCGCCATCCGCGCTGGACTTTCCACTTCACACCGACCTCCTGCTCGTGGCTCAATGCCGTCGAGGGCTTCTTCGCAAAACTCACCCGGCGGCGGCTCAAGCACGGCGTCTTCCATTCCGTCGTCGATCTCCAGGCCGCAATCAACCGCTTCGTCCGCGAATACAATGCGGCCAACCCACAGCCATTCATATCGAAAGCCGACCCCGACGACATCATCGCAGCCCGAAACCGAGGGTTCCAAACGTTGGAATCAATCCACTAGTACATATTCGACCGTAACGCGATTATGCTTGGTCCGCGTCTCATAGGCTTGCACCAGTGCCAGCTGCGGCTTCAGCGCCTTGACCTTGCGGTCGAGATGCGCGGTCTTGCCGCTGGTCGATAGATCGTTCGAAAGGATCGACTCGATATCGGCGTTCATGGTGTCTTGAATTGCGTTCTGCGTCGCAAAGAACTGCAGCTCGAACGCCGGCGCGGCCGCCTGTTGCGCCGTTTTCGCGAACGCCCTGGCGAAGTTGAACGGCTCACCGATGTTTAAAGAGAAGATGTCCATCTCAGCCTGACCGTTACGATCACCGCGTCATTATGGCGTCGGCGTGGCTAACGTTCCTTTAATATCTAAAGAAAATTCAGCAGCGATAGCGAGCGCAACTCGGCAATCGCCGAGAATGCCGCCTGCAGCGCCAGCTGATGGCCCTGCAGGCGTACGACCAGTTCGGCCGTGTCGATGTTTTCGATACTGCCGAACGCACCCTCGGCATAGGCCAGGAAATCTTCATGCCGCTTTTGCGTGTCGCTGATACGCTCGCGCAGCGCGTTCACGTCGCCGCGCAATCCCTGCAGCGTTGTGTAGCCAGCCGAGGGGTCGGATCCGAGTGCCTTGTTCAGAACGTCGCGCGCCTTGACCACGACTACCTGCTCGAATGACGTATCCGGCACGTCGTCCGGCAAATTGGCGATGGCGTCGAGTGCCATCAGTATTTGCTGCAACGCGACGTCATCGGCGCTGACTTCGAGGCCAACCTCGAGCGATTCGGAGATGCGGAACGATTGATCCTGCTGATCGCCGCTGTAGTAGTCGAGCTTCGGATTGGCGAGCATTTGCGACGAATCCATGCGCGCGACGTAGTAGGACCACAGGTCCGGGTCTTCGGCCACGAACTCGCTAAGCGTCGGATTGTCGGGGTCGGCCGGCGCGGAACCGCCGGGCGGGGCGCCGTTCTTGTCGAAGTAGATCTGGTCGTAGAAGCTGCCTTGAGCGTAGGGCAGCGTATTGCCCAGCACGTCGGTGTAGTACGATTGATAGAAGGTCTCGTCGACCGTCACTCCGTCGGATTCGATGAGCGCAATCGAGGTGTAGCCGGCGCCCAACGAAACCGGCTGCTGGTCGATGCGCGTGCCCGCGAATAGGTAGCGCGCTCCGTCGCGGATGTTCATCATGTCGCGCACGAGGTCGCGGGCGTCCGCCGCCATCTGGCGCAAATCGCTGGCGTGCGAAGTGGGGAAATTGACCACCGAGTTCAGCGCAGCGCGCACGTCGCGGGCCGAGGTGTCGAGGGTTTCGAGGCTGAGATCGACGAGCGCCAGGCGATGGTCGAAGAAAGTGATGTTGCTTACATACTGCGCCGCATGCGCGACGCTGGCCTCGAGCGAGACCAGACGGGCCGATTGATCGGCGATACCAGCATACTGTTGGGCGACCTTCCCGGTGCCCATCTGTAGCTGCCGATCCAGCAATCGGGCCTGGGTGTTCAGCGTGTGGAAGAGCATCAGTTTGCGCTGAGCGATCGGAGCGACGCGTGTCATCTTGGCCCTCGGGTCATACTGCGGCGAGCAATGTATCCAGCATTTCCGACGCGGTCGTCGTTACACGCGCGGCGGCGGCGTAGGCGTTCTACAGGATAATGATGTTGGCCATTTCCTCGTCGAGATTGACTTGGCTGACCGAGGCGGCCTGATTCACCAGCGCCTGTCGGTAGCTTTCGCCGACTGAAAGTTCGTCGGAGTTGGCGCTCGCCATCGCCGCGTTCTGGGACAGGATGGTGGCTGCGTAGTCGGCCAAGCGCACTGACATTGTCGGCAACGTGCCCGCGGCGGCGATCGATACACCGGCGCTGAAAAGCGCGGCGATCTGATTGGCCACGGTGGCGTCGCCGAGCGAAATGGCGACGTCGCCGGCAGCCAAGCCACCGGCGCTGCTCAGCTCGCCGCGCGAGGCCAGAGAGCCATCGAGCACCAGCGCCTGGTCGAGGCGGATGCGGCCGGCGGCGCCAACCTGGCCGGCATGAACGTTGAGTTGGCTGAGCAAGGTCGACGAATCGGTGATGAACGTGTTGTCGCCGTCGGTGTCGGTGATCACCATGCGGTATCCGGTGCCGTCGGCGACCACCGTAGCGGTGATGTTCTCGGCGGCGAGCGCCGCGGTGATGGCCGTGGCGACGTCGGTCAAACTGTCGCCGGCGACATAGGCGACCGGCGTCAATCCGGCGCCGTGCTGAAACGTCAGCGTGCCCGCCAGGCCCAGCGCTGTGGTATCGCTCGCGACCCGGCCGCTGACATACAGGTGGTAATCGTCGGCGGTTTCGAGAAAGTCGTTCAATCCGAGGAACTGCGCCATGCCATAGGTGGCATTGCCAGTTGTGACGGCGCTGTCCATCTCGTTGACGGCGATGCCATTGCTGCCGGTGGCGGTGATGACGACTTGACCCTGGGCGTTGATGACCGCGGTCGCGTTGACCATGCCGTTGATGGTTGCGACCAGCTCGCCGACCGTCGGCGGCGCCAGGGCGCCCAGATCGACATCGAGCACTTCCACGGCGACGCCGGCGACGTCCACGACCGCGACACGCAACGTGCCGGTCATCGACGGCTCGTCGGTCGCGGCCAGCGTGCGCGTGCCGGTCAGGCTCGACGGTGCCGGATAGGTGCTGCCGTCATTGTGAAGGGCGTTGATCTCGAACGTCAGGGATTCGGCCAGGCGATCGATCTCCGACTGAAGATCGACCATGATTTCGTCGCGGACCCGAATCAGAGACGCGAGCCGGCCGCTGAGTATTTCCCCGGTGATGTCGGGGCCGCCGACGCCATAGATGATGCCGTTGATGCCGTTGCCCAATCCGACGGCGGGATCCAGTTGGGCGGCTGGATCGTGCGTCAGCGGCGTCACCGTGAAGTCGACCAAAGAGCGCCCGGCGGTGGTGTAGATCACCACCTCGCCCGTCGTGCGCTGAATGACGTGAATGTCGATCTGCTCGGACAGCTCATCGAGAAGCCGGTCGCGGTGGTCTTCCAGCTCGACAACCGGCCTGCTCTGGGCCTTCCCCAGTGCGATCTGGTCGTTCAGTGTGTCGATGTCGTCAAGGATAGAATTGATTCGGGTAACGACGCGCGATGTCCTGATCGGCTTCCATGCGCATGCGCTGCAGTTCGGTCGTCGTAATGTTGAGATGCTCGGCCAGGCGCAGGGCGGCGTCGACCACATTCAGCCGCGCCGCGGCGCTTTCGGGGCTGGTGCCGAGGCCCTCCCAGGCGACGCCCAGTTCGGTGACGATGTGTGACAACGACGAATCGCGCGCGACCGTCCCGAACAGATCCTGAGTACGCTGGAAATAGGATTCCAGAACTTCCAGGGCAGCAACCGCGGTCGTCTGGTTGCGCACCTGACGCTGCATTGCCAGATCGACGTGACGCTCGATATCGGTGAGCCGCACGCCGGCCGATTCACCGTTGACGACCAGCGGTTCCTGGCTGACGGTCTTGCGGCTGTAGCCTTCGGTGCCGACGTTAGCGATGTTGGTCGAAGCCACCTGGAACGACGCCTGGGCGACCTGCATCGCCGAGACGGCAGAGCGAAGTGCACCTAGTGGATTGATTCCAACGTTTGGAACCCTCGGTTTCGGGCTGCGATGATGTCGTCGGGGTCGGCTTTCGATATGAATGGCTGTGGGTTGGCCGCATTGTATTCGCGGACGAAGCGGTTGATTGCGGCCTGGAGATCGACGACGGAATGGAAGACGCCGTGCTTGAGCCGCCGCCGGGTGAGTTTTGCGAAGAAGCCCTCGACGGCATTGAGCCACGAGCAGGAGGTCGGTGTGAAGTGGAAAGTCCAGCGCGGATGGCGGGCGAGCCAGGCGCGGACCTTGTCCTTGTTGTGCGCCGCGTAGTTGTCGACGATCGCGTGGATGGCCTTGTCCGCCGGCACCGTGCGCTCGATGCGGTTGAGGAAGCGGATGAACTCCTGATGGCGGTGGCGCTGCATGTTCTGGCCGATCACCGTTCCGTCCAGAACGTTGAGCGCCGCAAACAGCGTGGTCGTGCCGTGCCGTTTGTAGTCATGGTGCCGGCGCGTCCCTTCTTCATCGGCAGACCGGCGGTCGAGCGCCTGGATCTGTGACTTCTCATCGATCGACAACACCACCGCATGGGCCGGCGGGTCGACATACAGGCCGACGATATCGGTGAGTTTCTCGGCGAAGGCAGGGTCGGTCGACAGCTTGAAGTTGCGCCAGCGGTGCGGGCTGAGACCGTGAGCCTTCCAGATCGCCTGCACCGTCGAGGCGGCAATACCGGCCGCCCTGGCGATCGCGCGCAACGTCCAGTGGGTCGCCTCAAACGGCGGCGGTTGCTGCGTCAGGCGCACGATCTCGGCGACACGATCGAGCGGGACCGGCGCCTTGCCGGGCGCATACCACAGCAAAATACGGAATCCCAATTCGGACTCTTTCGTTCCGATCCCTCCACTAGGACGGACATCGCGCGACGACCCTTGGCCTAAATGTGGTGTTGAGTGAGACCGCGTCGGCGGCCGTCGCGCGCGCGGCCTTGCGGCCGTTTTGCGCGTAGCCGCTGTGCTCGGACTGCTGTGTGCGGATCGCTTCGGCCACGGAGTCGAACAAGCGCCGGTTGGCGGCGATGGCGGCGGCCAGAGAGTGTTCGGTCTCCACCGATGCGGAGGCGACCGTACTCGCGGCCTCGCGCAGTTCCGCGCGCTGTGCCGCCGGCAACTTGCGCAGTGCCTGCGGCTGCTGGCGCAGCTCGTCGATCAGTCGGCGATAGGTGTGCACCAGCGCCTCCTTTTCCGGCAGCAACGCGGTGATCGCGCGCGCGCGCATGGCGCGCAGCAGCTGCGTCTCGCGCGCCATCATGGCGCGCAATCGGGCGGCTACGTCGATCAACCGCGCCGCGCTTTCATAGATCGTGGACATGGCCCTATGCTGCCTCCTGCTGTCTGAGAAGTTCGCGTTGCACCGCGTCGCCGATGCCGACGCCGCCGTTGCGTGCCATCACCTTGCCGTACTCCTGAACCAGCAAGGATCGAAACACGCGCTCGCCGTGGCTACCGAATAGCGGGTCGTCATCGAGGCCGGCGAACATGTAGCTCATCATCTGGCCCAGGAAGCACGCCTCAAAAGTCTCGCCCGGCGTCTCTGCGCCGGTCGCCGGTGCGGTGACCGGCGGCGCGGCAAGGCCGATCCCGAGCGTCGGCTGATCGACCAGTGCGTTCGCCAGCATCACATCACCTCCAGTTCCGCTTGCAGCGCGCCGGCGACCTTCAGCGTTTGCAGGATCGAGATCATGTCGCGCGGCCCGATGCCCAGCGCGTTCAGCCCGTCGACCAGTTCCTGAATGGTGACGCCACCGTCGAACAGAGTCATGCGTTCCTGCGCATCCTCGTCGATTTCGACATTGGTTCGGTCGACGACCTGGGTTTGGCCCTGATTGGCGAACGGTGCCGGCTGGCTGACTTGAGAGGCTTCGGTAATGCGGATCGTCAGATTGCCTTGCGCGATCGCGACGGTCGAGATGCGCACGTTCGATCCCATCACGATCACACCCGACTGCTCGTCGATGACAACGCGTGCCGTCTGATCGGGGATTACGGCCAACTGCTCGATCTCGTTCATGAGCCCGACGATGTCTCGCGTGTAGTTGGCCGGCACCATCACCCGAACGGTGGCCGGGTCGGTGGCGCGCGCGGCCGGTACGCCTAAATGGTCGTTAATGGTGTCACGCAACCGGCGCGCGGTGGTGAAATCGGGATTGCGCAGGCTCAGTCCGATGCTCTTCATGGCCCCTAGATCGAAAGAGATTTCGCGTTCGACGATAGCGCCGATGTCGGCACGCCCTTGACCACGGTCTCGGCATTGCCTTGGGCGGAAAACCCGTTCACCACCAGCGGACCCTGGGCGACCGCATAGACTTCGCCGTCGGCGCCGAGCAGGGGCGTCACCAGCAATATGCCGCCCAGCAGGCTGCTGGTATCACCCAGGGCGCTGACGGCCACGTCCATGCGCGAACCCTGACGCGCGAAGGGCGGCAGCACGGCGGTGACCATCACCGCCGCGACGTTGTCGGTTTTCAGGCTGGAAAGGTCATCGCGCGTGTTGACGCCGAGCCGCTCGAGCATGCCGACCAGGCTCTGTTGCGTGAAGGGCGCGTTGGCCAGCGTGTCGCCGGTGCCGTTGAGGCCGACGACCAGGCCATAACCGATGAGCATGTTGTCGCGTACGCCTTCGTACTCGACGATGTCCTTGATGCGCGACTGGGCGTTGGCCGGGGACTGTGCGAATACGATCGCGCCCGCCAACGCCGCGACAGCGGCTAACAGCCCGGTGATGAAGTCGCGCTTTGATCAATCGGTTTTGGGGGCGACGATGATGATGATAACGAGCATGGCTGGTTTGCCTTCGATGTTCGCCACGATGGCGATCGCCAGGGCAGCATCGAACTGAATAACGAACAAAAGGGTACTCTTTGCACTCGCAGCCTCCCTCGGCGTGCCTGATCCGAACAGCGCGCGCATCAGAATGCCGAGATTGAACCCGGCGACATGGATCAGGTAGCGTTTGTGGACGTTCTCGCGCGCCCGCAGCAACGCGCGGCGCATGCCGCCACGGTCGAGGACATGGGCGAAGCTGCGCTCGACCATCTCACCGCGCCTGCGCATGGCGTTCCGCGCGACGCCGGACTTCAATCGCGCCCGGTTGGCGTAGACAGCCTGACGTGCCGCCTGGTCGCCATGCCAGCGCAGATAGCCGTTGGCGGGCTCCGGCTCGGAGATCCGCGTTTTCCAGACGCCGCCGTCGAGGTCTTTCAGCCCCTCGCGTGAATGATAGCCCTTGTCGCCAACGAGACTGCAGGGCTCTGCCCGTGTTGGAGCCAGACCGACCTCGGCGAGGTTGCGCGCGGCCGCCTCCAGCGTCCCAGGCAAAGTCGTCGTGTCGCCTTCATCGGCTGGATAGATCGGTGCCGCAACGATGACGCCGGTGTCGAGATCGACCGCGTGCTCGGGCTTGTAGGCCAGATGCGTGGTGCCGTCCTTCATCCGCGCGATCTTCGCATCAGGATCGGTCGGGCTCGTCCAATCCTTGTTCGAAAGCTTCTTGCCCTTCCGCCGGCGATCGAGCCGGACGAGGTCGTCGATCGTCGGCGTTTCGACGCCACTCTCCTTCGCCATTTGCGTCAGCATCTCGCGATAGGTCTCGCCGCTATCGCGCCGCACGATGGCTCGCAGGGCGGCGTTGGCTTCCATCGTCGAGCCGTCGACGCCGATCCGCTCGCCCTTCACCAGACCGCGCGCGGCGACGAGAGCCAGAACCCAGTCGAAAACCTTTTCATGGACCTCGTGCGGCAGCCGGCCGCGCGTCTTCGACAACCAGGAATGATCGGGAACCTTGTCCCGGTTCGCCAACCGCAGAAACGCGCGAAGCGACAGCGAATCCGAACAGCGCCAAGCGATGCCGCGCTCGCTGCCGATGCCCTCGAAATAGCCGATCATGTGCATCCGGAAATAACGCCCCGGCGGCAGCGAAGGAGCCCCCATCCGAGGTGCGTAGTATGGCTTGCACGTCGCCTCCACGAAGCCGTCAAAGCCAGACTCGGTCAGCAACTCATGCAGCCGGTCGGAAAACGCGTGTCCAGGCGAACGCGGCATCTCCGCCCATGTCACCACGAGGTCACCCCGAACCTCGCACTGTCGTCTCAATGCCATCGCACGACGCCCGTCTAAATCTCTATGTTCAGACAGAATCAGACACGCCGGACTTCGTCAACGGGCTGCTATGACCGCCTCGCCCAAAACTTCCTCGCCGCCGTCTGTCTCGCCGCTACCGTCAGCTACTGGTTATGAGTCCGGACCCTAGTGGAGGGATCGGAACGAAAGAGTCCGAATTGGGATTCCGTATTTTGCTGTGGTATGCGCCCGGCAAGGCGCCGGTCCCGCTCGATCGTGTCGCCGAGATCGTGCGCCTGACGCAGCAACCGCCGCCGTTTGAGGCGACCCACTGGACGTTGCGCGCGATCGCCAGGGCGGCCGGTATTGCCGCCTCGACGGTGCAGGCGATCTGGAAGGCTCACGGTCTCAGCCCGCACCGCTGGCGCAACTTCAAGCTGTCGACCGACCCTGCCTTCGCCGAGAAACTCACCGATATCGTCGGCCTGTATGTCGACCCGCCGGCCCATGCGGTGGTGTTGTCGATCGATGAGAAGTCACAGATCCAGGCGCTCGACCGCCGGTCTGCCGATGAAGAAGGGACGCGCCGGCACCATGACTACAAACGGCACGGCACGACCACGCTGTTTGCGGCGCTCAACGTTCTGGACGGAACGGTGATCGGCCAGAACATGCAGCGCCACCGCCATCAGGAGTTCATCCGCTTCCTCAACCGCATCGAGCGCACGGTGCCGGCGGACAAGGCCATCCACGCGATCGTCGACAACTACGCGGCGCACAACAAGGACAAGGTCCGCGCCTGGCTCGCCCGCCATCCGCGCTGGACTTTCCACTTCACACCGACCTCCTGCTCGTGGCTCAATGCCGTCGAGGGCTTCTTCGCAAAACTCACCCGGCGGCGGCTCAAGCACGGCGTCTTCCATTCCGTCGTCGATCTCCAGGCCGCAATCAACCGCTTCGTCCGCGAATACAATGCGGCCAACCCACAGCCATTCATATGGAAAGCCGACCCCGACGACATCATCGCGGCCCGAAACCGAGGGTTCCAAACGTTGGAATCAATCCACTAGGAGAGCGACGACCGGCGATCGGGTTTGCCCGATGTACTTTGATCAGCTTGAGTGGGAATTTGAGAACTTCGTAGTTATCGCGTATCCACCGCTTCTGATCTTCGCTCAGTTTATCCCTCGAAGATTTCACCGTGCCTATCCGGTTAATTCGTACACCCACTACATGTAGGATGCTTCCACTCGCCGGAATATAGCTCGGCGTAGGTTGGAGCCTCGGCCTCTCCTGCGATTCCGAGCAATGAGCGGAAGGCGTTGAACGGGTAAAACCGCCTGTTGAAGCGGAACGTGAACTCATTGAGGTAGGCTTGTAGATGCTTTGCGCTCACGCCATGGTGGATGCCACTGAGCCAATTCTTCAGGTTGCTGAAGACGAGGTGGATGATCGGCATGAACTCTTCGGCCACCTCGGGGTCGCCGCATTCGGCAATGGCGTGGTGATCACAGCCGCGTGTCCGCAAGCTGCCATAGCCACTCCAATCGTCGGTGACGATCAGCGACCCCGGCATAACGGCGTTCTCGACGAAGCCACATAGCGAATCGGCGCTGCGGTCGGCAGCGACGGACAGCCGCACACGCCCGGCGTAGCGGCCATCCTTCCGCTTGTCCTGCGCGGTGCCGGGCTCCCTGTGGCTGACTTCGACGGCAGCAGCCACCAGCGTCTTGTGGTGAACGCCTCGGCCTTCACCACGCATCCGGCCTCCAACATAGGTTTCGTCCACCTCGACATGCTCTCCTGCCCTGGCACCGATCCGATCCTGATCGGGCCGCACCATACCCGCGCGGAGCTTATGCAGGATGCCGAAGGCGGTTTCGTACCGCGTCAGCCCAAGCTGCCGCTGAAACTGCACCGCCGACATGCCCGGCGTCTGGCTGGCGACCAGATAGGCGGCCCAAAACCACGTGCTCAAAGGCGTGTGGCTGCGCTCCATGACCGTGCCGACGGTCAATCCCGTCTGGCGGCGGCAAGCGCGACAGGTCAGGACGCCAGGCCGCGTGGCGATGCGGAAAGGTTCACCCACGACGCCGCAGCGCGGGCAGGCGAACCCGTCACCCCAGCGAGCCCTTTCCAGGTAGGCGGCGCACGCCGCATCGTCGGAGAAAAGTCGCTGAAACTCGGGGAGGGATTGCGGGAAGGGCAGGTCGGTGCGGTCGAGAACGTCCATGACCCACTATCCGTTGTACGCACACAACCTATCCCTAGTGTGTGTATGCGTCAAGCGGATAGGGACGGTTTGAACAACGCGCCCTCCTGAAGCGTGGTTTCGAATGCGCGGTTTATCGCCTCCTTCACGAAAAACACGGCGGGCCGGGACATCTTGGCGATCGCCTCGGCCATCTTCTTAGAGCGGTTCCGGAAAGTTTTTGAGTCGTCGGAATCGGTTGTGTTTTATTGTCTGTCACCTGTCCAACTGCTTTGGGGTGCCCGATGTGGAAGCCTGAACACCGCGCGGCCGCCGACCGTGGCCGGCTTCGCTATCCGAGTGATCTGACCGACGCCGAATGGGCGCTGATCGAGCCGCTGATCCCACCGGCGAAGCACGGTGGGCGTAAGCGGACGGTCGATGTCCGCGAAGTCCTGAACGGCATCTTCTACGTGCTGTCGACCGGCTGCCAGTGGACCGCGCTGCCCAAGGACCTGCCGCCGAAGAGCACGGTGTACGACTACTTCGACCTGTGGGAATGGGACGGCACCCTGGCTCGCATCCATCATGAGCTCTACGTGGCGGTGCCGAAATGTTCGTCCGCTCCTCAGGCGAGTTCGTCTTGCGTCGGGGCTCCCGAGCCAGGCTTCGCACGACGGCGACCATTCCGCGAGGAACAGCTTCGCTCCGAGACACACTAGTGGAAAAGGGAATTTTCTTTGTGAAGAGGACAACGCTCTGATCTTCTGTAGCGACTACACGTTCCCCTCTGTATCAGCTGCAGCTGCTGCTTGTCCGTCGTCAGATGATTTGAGACAGGGTGGGTCCTAAAATAACGGAGGCTCTGGCTCACCTGGTTGATAATTTTAGGCAGCGGCGTCGCGATGTTGCAAGCGCCGGTGGTCGATGGTCTTTCGTTTGATCCTTTCCCTTTCCAGCAGGATGGTTTGGCCGCGCCCGAAGTAGACATCGGCGGGCGTGAGGTTATTCAAGCTCTCGTGGTAGCGCCGGTGGTTGTAGTGCTCGACGAAGGCGCCGAGCTGGGCTTCGAGATCACCGGGCAGATAATAGTTCTCCAGCAGGATGCGGTTCTTGAGGGTCTGGTGCCAGCGCTCGATCTTGCCCTGGGTCTGGGGATGGTAAGGGGCGCCACGGACATGCTCCATGCTCTGATCATCGAGCCATTCGGCCAAGTCGCCGGAGATATAGCTGGATCCGTTGTCGGACAACAGCCGTGGCCTATGGGCGACCTTCGCCTGATCGCAGCCTGATGCCTTGAGCGCCAGTTCCAGCGTGTCGGTGACGTCTTCGGTCCGCATCGTCGTGCAGAGTTTCCAGGCGATGATATAGCGCGAGAAGTCGTCGAGGATGGTCGAGAGATAGAACCAGCCCCAACCGATGACCTTGAGGTAGGTGAAGTCTGTCTGCCACAGCTGATTGGGCCTGACGGTCTTGTCCTTGAACTCGGCGGCGGCCTTGATCACAACGAAGGCTGGACTGGTGATCAGCTCGTGTGCCTTGAGCAGCCGGTAGACCGAAGCTTCTGAGACAAAATAGCCTTCGGTGTCGATAAAGCGCGTCGCCAGCTCACGTGGCGACAGTTCAGGCGCGTCCAGGGCCAGTCGTAAGACCCGCCCCCGAACATCATCCCGCTTGCGATCATCGCCGGGAAGGACCCAACGATGTCAAATGGTTGGTGCTTAGGGCGGCTTCAACGGCAGCGTCGGCTTCTCATTCGTTAGGAATATTACGCAGAGATGTTCGCAATTCACTTTCTCGCGGATTCGGCGTTGCTGATTAGTTTTCTCACTGCCGTGCAAGAGGTGTATCCCACTAACCCGGTGTGCTCCAATACGTAGTCTTCTGTTTCCTTGTCGGCTCGGTAGACCGGCCTCGGGACAACGGGAAAGTGCGTGATGATACCTGCGGTGATCCAGTCGCGCTCGCCCTTGGGAAAAACTACCGCGCCCCCAGAAAACCCGGCGTTGACGTACGAAGCGCTATAGGTTGCGTTGCCGCCAGCAGTAAAATTCGCCACTACGAGTGATACGATTGGGATGGGCCTTCCCTGCACCTCGAGGATGTGATCGATGCTTGGCCCTGCTTCATCTTCGATTCCCGGATGAGAAGCGGACCGGCGTTTTTGTGCGGATCGACGTCCCGAAAGGCAGGCGAAAGAAGTCCGGCGTCCCTCTTCCCCCCGCGCCGCTAGCGCGCCGCTACCGCTTCCTCGACGACCGCATCAGTCTTCGACGGGAGGCGCTCGACGCACTCCTCGAAGCCGATCTTGTTCGCGAGTACGACCCGGTAGAAGCGCTGGCGGGCCTGAAGTCGGCTCTCGGTCAGAAGGCAAACAACCAGCGCCGGCAAGAGGCGCTCGTGTGGGCATTCCAGGTCTGGCGCACGGCGTCCGGGGCGAGACTGGAGGAAGAGCTGCAGAAGGCAGACCTGTACGTGCCAACGCTCTCGGGTTGGCACCCGGCCAGCGAGTGCGCTTTCTCGTCGTCATGGACATCCGTCGGGAGAACCCTCGAGAACTACCTGATCGAGGCCGCAGACATTTCGCCCGACTGCCGGCGGGTACGTGATCTGCTGTTGGTCGGACAGCAAGATTGGCCGGTTTCGGTGCAGGATGCAAAGCGGCATTGGACCAGATTCCTGGAACTGATCGGGGTTATCGAAGGGTTGAAGCCGGTGACCGCGCGGCTTGCACGTAAGGGCGCGCCTTCGAACCTGTGGGATTACGTGTTGCGAAGCGGCAAAGACGCTGAAGGCTTAGACAAGGACTGGTGTGCGGAGGTCGCGCATGTCTCCTTCAATCATCCCTATACCGACTACAGGATGAAGGGCGAGGCGTGGCGATTACCGGGACAGATTGAACACGATGCCCTTGCGGAAGGGACTCGGGAGCTACTTTGCACACTCATCTTTGAGCACCTGAAAGCGCACGGCACGGACTACTTCCAGTTCGAGGTCGGCCGCTTCGAACGCTCCGAGCGCGATTGGGATCGTCAGAAGCTACCGACACCGTTGGCAACATTCCTCCGCTCGAAAGCGTGGATAGCGGCGACCTCCCAGGAAGGACATACATTCAGAAGTCCTGGGCATTGCTGGGGCTCACGGGTGCGCCGCGGTGGTCCGCCGCGGTTCATCGACCGTTTACCCGACACCGTAGCCGACCTGTCGGAGGGGAGTGGACTAGCGGAGTTGGCGTTCGGCGAAGCACTTGGCCTGCGGGATTGGCAGAGTCCGACGACGGCCGTGGAAAGGCTTCGCGACTTGGCAAACGTCGCCGTGGGTCTTTCCTCCAACGATCGGCCGACCTTCCGAAACGAATACCGGCGCGCATGGCAGGAGGTGGAGACCTTCAACAACCGGGGGATTTGACGAAGATTTTGGTGTGCTGTCTGACTTTCGCTGAGATCGGCGGTGTTGACGTCCGCAACCATCCGCCGTTTCGTTCTCGGCGGAGGGTTTTGGCGCTATTCAGGCGGACTCATACCATGGCGGCCCTGCGCTCATGGAAGATCAGACGCTGGAAATTGTAAGCCAGGTTGGCGAGGCCGATCTTGGCCTCCGCCCGCTTGAGCCCGATGGTACGGATGAAAAGGCCCATGCGATCCTTCTGCTGGGCGAAGACGTGCTCCACATGCGCACGGACCGCTGACTTGCGGGCATTGGCCTGGGCGGTCGCCTTGGGCATGGCCCGGCCCGGCGGCTTCTTGCGGTGGATGTGGGAGACCCGACCCTTGCCGGCCAGCCACGCCTCGTTGGCCTTCGAGCGATAGGCGCTGTCAGCCCACACGCCGGCGGCCAGATTGTCGCCGGTGACGAGCTGACGCAACATCTTGCCGTCATGGCGGGCGGCATCGGTCACAGCCGAGCCGCGGATGAAGCCGTAGGCCCGATCGATGACGGCATGATTCTTGTAGCCGAACACCGGGATCGCGATGTCGGGCATGCGCCGTTGCGACCCGGCGGGGTTCTTGCGCCGCCCGGTCTTCACCGTCCACCGCGCATCCGTGTCCTTCTGCGCCGCCTTGGCTGGCTGATCGGGCCAGACCTCGGACGCGCTCTTGCCCGCCTTGATCGCCCGCTTCTCGTCATCGCTGTGGCGCTGCTTGGGCGCCGATACCAACGTCGCATCGACGATCTGCCCGCCCATCGCCAGATAGCCGCACCGGCGCAATTCGCCATCGAAGGCGGCAAACAGCTTATCCATCGCCCCGGCCCGGACCAGACGCTCGCGAAAGGTCCATATGGTGTTGCGGTCCGGCGTCGGCGCTCCGAGATCGAAGCCTAGGAAGCGAAGCCAGCTCAAGCGATCGCGGATCAGAAACTCCATCCGCTCGTCACTCACCGTGTGCCGCGCGGCCAGGATCAGAACCTTGAGCATCGCCACCGCATCGTAGGCCGGGCGGCCACCTTTCGATCCGTCCGAATAGCCCAGCGCCGCCTCAAGCGGCGCGCGGAAAATCTTGAAGTCGACGACCTTTGCCAGCACCTCCAACGGATCACCCGTCGCCGAAAGCTTTCGAAGATGATCCGGTAAGCCGAACAGACCAGCCTGCCTCATCAATACCTCCTCAAACCGAACCGCCGTAGAGAATCACAACGAGGCAAAATTCACGAGGTAAATGGAGGCGTCCAGGTGGTGGAGGCAGGGATCTTACTGCCCGCAGACTTGAGCCTCATTGTCTGGCGCCGGGGGCAGCTCGAAACCCTCACCGGCGAGTCTGATACACCTGCGGCGGTCATCGTTACTGAGGATGCGCAAAGGTTCGAGGCGCGCGTCCTGTCATCGGCCGGCCAGGCGGTTCTGGAGGTGGGACCCACTGCTACCGACCGGGTTGCCGCCTTGTTGGAGGATATGGGTGCCTTTATCCCGCGACGCCTCGACGGCATCGGCGTGCAGCTGCTCGTCGATGGCGCGCCCTTCGTCCCGCGCGCAAGCGACCCGTTACTGACTTCTCTCGGATTGGAATGGCTCCCCGAGGTCATCGTTATCGGGCATGAGCTCCGGGGCGAGCAACTGGAACGCGGCATCCAAAGCACGACCGTTGACAGGCGAGCGCGAGCGATACGGGTCCGACAGTGCGAGGCCATTACGCTTGTTGTGGATGACGAAGAGGTATCGCCGCATGAAGAGTTGCGCTGGTATGCGTTCGAGCACGATGAATTCCCGACCCTCATTCTGACCGAAGATCTGGCCGTTAACTGGCGCACGCTGGCACGCACGCTGTCGGGCGGCATTTCCCGTTTGATCGACGGCAGGCTTCGCTCTCTTGAGCCTCTTCTTCTACGGCTGGCGTTTGATAGGTCGTCCGATGAATTGGAGGCGCCAAGCGATGAAGCAATGGCAAGCGCGCTTGAGTGCGATTTGCAGACGGTCCAGGACCTTCGCGCCGCGCTGCGAACAGACCTAGAGCACATCCTGAACTTGCTCCTACCGGTGGTCGGCTACTACGGCGGCCTGGACCTTGCGCGTCAGCTGTTGAGTGACGTCGATCGTGCGGGAAACAGGTTCGACGCACGCAAATGGCTGGCGTTGCATCTGGCCCGTGAAGAATACGTGCCAGATGAACTGATCGACGCCTGCGAACAGGCGGCAAACCGCACCGACCTACGCAACCATTTGAAACTGGACTATGCGAGGTTCAACCGCGTCCTGTTGGACCTGGGCGAATCGCCTTTGTCCAATGAGGCGGAGCTTCGGCAATTGTACGACGCGTATCTCGCACGTATGCGACCGGCGATCACCGACCGCTTAAGACGCCAACACGCTGCCGACTTCCGCGCCGGCCACGATCTTGCAACTTACGTAGAGCGAAAGAGTTTGGCCTTCCTTGAGTTCGATACGGACTGGATTTTGACGCGGGAGACTCTGGAGATGGGCACCGTGGAGGCACATGTCTCCGGCCTTCTGGCGGACACCCTGGGCGAAGACGTTGCGGTCGAATTGGCGGCGTACCGGCGTGTGGTGGAAGCGAATCGTAAAGCTGTCCGCGAGTTTGCAATGAAAGCTGCGCCGGTTATCAGCGTCTGGTGCCAGCGACATGAAGCGCCCCTGCCGGAGCCGTGGCAACAGGGTGAGGCGCAGGCCGTTTTCCGGCACCTTGAAAACAGCGGGCTTCTCGATTTCGAGCTGATTGGCTCCACGGACACCCCGGGTCTTTGCCGGCGTGCCGGCTGCTGGCCGGATGGCATGCCCGAGACCCTCGACGGTGAGGCACTCGAACTCACCAGGAACGACGTTGAGGCCGAAGAGAAGCGTCGCGAGCACGCACGACAGCAAAGGGAGATCGAGCGGCGCAGCATCTTGTTCGCGGAGAACTCGCTCGACACCGGCGATCCGAAGTTTGCCGAGAACTTCCAGGAATTGGCCGCGGGTTTCATGGAGAACGACGAAACCTGGTTCGAGCGGAGCCGGAAGCGGACCCGCCTCGTAGAGTTCAACAACCCGGACCAGCCCGGCGGCGGTGCAGGCGGTGGGGGAACAGGTGGCGGGACGCGCAGGCGTGAACGACATCTGACGGATGCGCAACGGCAAGCGATGGGCCTGGCTGGGGAGTGGCTCGCCTATCAGTTCCTGTGCCGACGCCACAGTGAATATGTCGATGAGAGTTGCTGGGTCTCGGAAAACCGGGCGTACTTCTTCGGTGGCGATGAAGGCAATGACGCGGCGGGCTACGATTTCCGAGTGATGACGCCCCAGGCCGAATGGCTCTATGAGGTCAAGTCGTCCCTTGAGGACAGCGGGGAGTTTGAGCTCACCGCCAATGAGTTGCGTGTCGCCGGTGGCGCGTCGAAGGACGGCCGTCGGCGCTACCGCATCCTTCACGTCCCGTATGTGTTCTCGCCGGACCGAAGGTACGTCCTCGAACTTCCAAATTCGATGGGTGAAGCCACCCGCAATCGATTCACTACGGTGGGGCGAGGCTCAGTCCGCCTGCGGTTCGAACGTCGATAGGGAAATCGCATTCGCAAGGCCGCGCAGGTTTCCGCGCCCTCTTGCTTCCACAGTGCTTCCACGGGTGCGATTGGGTGATAGGGCCCGCTCTCGGTCGATTGTTGCTTGCGCATCGGTTCTAATGATTTCGCGTTCCTACGATAAGCAATTGAATTAGCTTGTTTATATCCGGTTTGCGACTACCGTTTCGCCCAGTCATCTTCAGTTGCGAACGGTCTCATGCAAGACGCTCGATCCGGCCCCAACCCCGTGTCTGTCGACCGCCTGTCGGCGGAAGAACGCCTCGATGAACTCGCGTGCATTATTGCGGCGGGGCTGAGGCGTACTCTGTCGGAACAGTCCAGTTTTTTATCTGCCGCCGGCGAAGACAGTTCATTCGACATTCTCGCCCTCAAACGCCGTGTTGGTCGTCGCAAACCGAGCAACCGAGTTGTAGAGATATGATGCCAGGAACGAAGAGAAGGATTGAAACTGAACCGGGGCGGCCGGGCGAATACGCTGCGGCGAACGCGAGCGTGGTGGCGCAGCTTGCGGCGCTCAAACGGATAACCGTGGTCGAGCTGAAGACGAAGTGGGAGAGCCTCTTCGGCGCGCCCGCCCCGAACAACAGCCGCAGTTATCTCGAGCTGAGGCTCGGCTACCGGATCCAGGAACTCACCCTCGGCGGGCTTTCGCGCGAGACGCGGCGGACGTTGGACCTGCTGGCCAGCGAGATCGAGGGCCAAGCCAGGCACAGGTCGATCATCGCTGATCCCCGTAACCCGGTCGTCGGCACCCGGCTCGTCCGCGAATGGGACGGGGTGGAGCGCACCGTCACTGTGATGAAGGACGGCTTCGACTGGCAAGGGCGCAAGTTCAAGTCTCTGTCGGCGGCGGCGCGAGCGATCACCGGCACGCAGTGGAACGGCTACCGCTTCTTCGGCCTGCGCGAGGCCCGGAGGGACGACCGATGAGCCGCTCTCAGGAATCCGTCGCGATCATGCCGCGCCGCCAGCGCTGCGCCATCTATAACCGCAAGTCGAGCGAGGAAGGGCTCGACATGGAGTTCAACAGCCTCGACGCCCAGCGCGAAGCTTGCGAGGCCTATGTGACGAGCCAGAAGGCGGAAGGCTGGGCGACCATTCGCGAGCGCTATGACGACGGGGGCTTCTCCGGCGGAACGCTGGAGCGCCCCGGCCTCAAGCGTCTCATCCAGGACGTCGAGGCCTGCCTGATCGACGTGATCGTGGTCTACAAGATCGACCGGCTGTCGCGCTCGCTGATGGACTTCGCCAAGCTGGTCGAGATCTTCGAGCGCAATCAGGTGACATTCGTGTCGGTCACGCAGTCGTTCAACACCACGACCTCAATGGGTCGTCTGACCCTGAATATCCTTCTGAGCTTTGCGCAGTTCGAGCGGGAGGTAATCGGCGAGCGCATCCGCGACAAGGTCGCGGCGTCCCGCAAGCGCGACATGTGGATGGGCGGCCACGTGCCACTGGGCTACGACGTGCGCGACCGTAAGCTGGTCGTCAACGAGGCTGAGGCCGCGACGGTCAGGATGATCTTCGAGCGCTTCGTCACCATCGGCTCCGCAACAACGCTGGCGAAAACGCTGGCGGCGGCGGGCGTTCTAAACAAGCGCGGCAAGCTGATCGACAAGGGCTTCCTCTACAAGCTGATCAACAACCGGGTCTATCTCGGCGAAGCCGTCCACAAGGGCACGGCTTATCCTGGCGAGCACGAGGCCATCATCGATCAGGCCCGATGGGACAAGGTTCACACAATCCTGCAGGAGAGCCCACGCCTGCGGGCAAAGAACACGCGCCGCCAAACGCCGGCTCTGCTGAAGGGGATCATCTTCACCGAGACGGGCACAGCGATGACGCCGACGGCGACGAAGAAGGGCACGCGTCTCTACCGCTACTACGCATCGATGGACCTGATCCGTAACCGCCCGACCGGCGATGCCTCGGGCCCGCTGCGCTTGCCCGCAGGCATGGTCGAGGATGCTGTCGTCGGCGAAATCCGCCGCATGATCCGCGCGCCCGAGATCGCGGCCCGAACGATCAAGCTGCTACGGGACGAGAGCCCGAGGGTCGATGAGAAGGCGGTCGTGAAGGCGCTAGGCGAGTTCGATCAGCTCTGGGCAGCGCTCTATCCGGCGGAGCAGACCCGCATCGTCCAGCTTCTGGTCGAGCGGGTGACTGTTGGCGAAGGCGGCATCGCCGTCGATCTGCGCCATGAGGTGCTGGGCTCGGTCCTGCGGGACATGATGGCGCCCCGCCAGACGGAGGCCTGCGCATGACCGGCTCGACGGAAACCATCCGCGTCGTCATTCCGCTGACGATTCGCAAACGCAACGGGTGGCCGAAGATCCTGCCGCCCGACGATGTGACCTTGCGGGATGGCCGGGCGCAGAATCCACATGTGCTGCGGGCCATCGCCCGCGCCTGGAGCTGGCGACGGCAATTGGAAACCGGCGCCGCTTCCACCATCCAGGACATCGCCGCCGCCGAGAAGGTCTCCGACCGGTTCGTGAGCCGATTGATGCGGCTCGCCTATCTGTCGCCCGAGGTGCTCAAACACCTCGTCGTCAGGCGTGTGCCGCCGGCGCTTTCGCTGAACGACCTCGTCGCGGTCGCCGACCGACCGTGGGCGGAGCAGATGGATATGGTGTTCGAGGGAAACGTCGAAGCCCGCTGACGGCAGCGCGAGCACGATCCAGAATAAGGTCCATTGCGGGCAACCGCCCGTAAGCCCGCCATGAAACGCCTACCTCGCGTTCTCTGGGTGCCGTCGCCAGCCGGAAGAACGGCCGCAGAAGTTGCGCCCACGCAGAGCGCGGAACTTGCTGAAAACGTTGGCTTGCGCGAAACCGAACCGACTTGGACGAGGTCCGGTCGGAAAGAGACAAAAGCCGTTCAGAGACGGAAATTCGGCGCAGCGCCAGTCTCTGAGGTTCGGTCACCTCTGCTAAACGCCTTTGAAACAAAAAGAAAAAGGCCCCCAACAGGAGCCTTATCTTGGGTTCGTTACAAGATAATGGCGGTGGGAACGAAACCCGGTTCGAACCTTCTCCACTGGGGCGGCCGCTCAAGCGGAGATGGTTTGCGATCGCCGGCGCGTGACGACCGAAACCCGGACCAAACTATCGATTGATCGAAGGACGAATTTGGAGGCCTCAGAGCATCAATCTGGCTCACAAGGGAGATCTTTTCACACATTCCCCGCGACACCGCGCAGGCGCGCGCCGAAATCGAAGCTGAACTGACTCCCGAGCAAGTGATGCAGGCGCAGCGCTACGCGCGGACATGGCGGCCGATAGAGGCGGAGCCGGAAGAGAGCGCGTTCGAGATCGGCGGCGAATGAAGCGCGGTACGCCGAACCCGAATCAAAACCGAGCGATGTATCCTGGACGGGCGTGAGACGTGTTCCGCCCCCGTGTCAAATATGTTGAGAGGTCGTGTCCCACGAGGTGGTGTAGCTGGTCGTCGGGCTGGTCATCAGCGCTCTCCGGTAGGGTCTGGTTTCGAGACCAACCTTTGACCGGAGAGAGCACCGATGACCGAAGATATGATGAGCCTGCGCACGTTCGTAGAGAAGACCCCGGACGCGGACCTGCTGCGTGAGATGATCGGCTTTGCCGCGGAGCGGCTGATGGAGCTGGAGGTGGGTGCGGCGCCGGCTGTTGCCAGCAAGCAAACGGGGCCGGCGCCGCATCGTTCTCGGCCGCCCGAGTGTACTCCCGCCGCTCTCGATGTCAGGTCCGAAGGGCCGCCGCCGGCGCGCCCGCCGTCACCGGAATCGCCCCGCTCGCCCGCTGTGGATAAGCAGCCCGCCGAGGAACGCCTCCAACCACCAACCCGGCGGCTACAGCGTCACCGCACTCAAGTGCCTACTTGAGCAAATATGCGCGGTTTTAGATGATCATCGACACTCCTCCCAAGATCTCGGTAACACCCCAATGAGGCAACGAGTCTCGTTCGGTAACAGGATCAGTGAGGCAATGCGACGGAAAAAACAGTTGACGCTGACCAGGGCGTGGGTTTATGTCCGCGCCGATGCGCCGTTCGACGGTGCGGACCCCAATGGGGACGCTCCCTGCGCAGAGCGACAATCGCCTCGGCCATCTCCGGCGCCATGGACCGACCGTGACGATGCGGAGCACGAGAGCGCTCGACCAAGCCTTCCGGGCCTTGGGCACGATATCGACCAAGCCACTTGTAGCCGGTCTTGCGGCTGATGCCGTAGCCCTCGCAAAGCGCGGCCATCGGCAACTCACCACGCAGACAGTCCGCGACAAAAGCCACCTTCTCGTCCATGCGACAGGTCTCCTTCCACGGCATCGGCCACCTCCTGGCCGACCCATAACCTGTCACCCATCCATCCGGTCTGTACCAGAGAGGCATCACCCCCCCCCCCCCGCTACCGCGATCGTCACCGGATGCGTAGGCTCGGTGTCCAGCTTGATGGTGTAGCTGCCCGTGCCGTCCTCTGGCACCGACACGCCCGTGGCGGCGGCCGAGACGCTCACGCCGATGGTGTCATTGTCGACTTCGGTGACCGTCATGGCGGCGATGGAAATAGCGTCATAGCCTGGGTCATCGCCCGTCGCCGTTGTGACGGAAGATAGCGGTGCCATCGATGCCGTCGGCATCCTCGGCGGCGGTGATGGTCACCGTCTGCGCCTTCGTCCAATTGACGCGGGTGATCGTGAACGCGGTTGGGCTCACCGACAGGGACGGATCCCCGCCGGGCACCATCGCGACCACGCCGGGTGCGGTAGCGGCCACTGCAGCGAAGGCGAAGGCCACGCCAAGCAGAAGCAGGACTATGTGAACGCGACGCAGCATTTTCGACTGTCGGGACCCAATAACCCGATACTCTGAAAGCCGTCGCAACTTCGCCGTGTTCGAGAACCGATCGAAGGCGGTCGGCACCGATACTGTCGGGGCGGGCTCGGTTAGGCCGAGCCGATCCGGCGCGATCCATGTTCGCATGACCGACAAGCCGACGTCCCGTACGAAGGTCCCGGCCCATATCCGGGGAGGTCGCCTCGATATCCGGGCCTCGCAGCCGTTACGGACATTCCGCGTGCCAGCGCAGTATGCCGACATTCCGCGGCAGGCCGACGAGATAGGCGGACTTTACGAACGCAGCCGTTGCGGGACCCCGTGGAGGCACCAGGCATGTGTCCGCATTCTCGTTGTCCAGCGTGACCCGCAGCCTGTAGCCTCCCGAGGGTTGGGCCGGCGGGACGACAAGCCACCACTGAATATGCAAGGAAGGATGCTCGACAAGGCGCCTCGTATTCGTTTGATCTAGCCGATAGGTCCGCAGAATCGCCGACAGATCGGCACCGGCCGCGATCCGTTCGACGGCGGCTTCGCGCTCGTAATCGGGCGCGTGGCCTCGAAGGACAATGGGATATTCGATCCGGATCGGGGGTGCGCCATTGGAGGCCGAGGTGCAGGCGGCGGCGCCCATGACCAACGCGAGCGCGATCGAGACGGCCCATAGAGACCTCCGGGGCGCCGCGATCATCGGCCATACCTCTCTCAACATGCCCACGCGCCTAGGGACGGCGCGCCTCCTCGCGTGCCGAGTGTTGCGTTCTCCACTTCCACCTTTCAACCGGCCCTCGCCTCCCCGGCGTTCGGTCCCGGGCGGAGACGACCAGACGGGATCTTCCCCTAGAAACGAATCTCCGCCCGCGCGCCAGCGAGGGCTTCCGTCTCTCCGAAACCGTCCCGAACCGCTGCGACGCTCACCCCCAAGTTCGTGTTCGGCCCCCAAGCGTGGCGGACACTCACGCCAACCTTGTCGAACGCGAGGAGCTTCGAGCCGTCGATCGAGATGTCGTCATACGCGATCCGGCCATTCTCATCGATGCTGCTCGCGGCTCGAATGGACCCCCTGCTCGACGTCACCGGCCGTTCCATGCCCAGGCGGGCGTTGAGCGTCGTGCCGCGCCCAAGCCGAAGCGAAAGGTTGAGCTCCGTCGTCGCCAGCAGCGCATCGTCGAAGTGGACGAGCGGGCTCGTCTCGGTCGCGAGGTAGGCAAGCCGGCTCGCCACTCCGAGCCGGTAGGTCTCACCGGCGACGAGGTTCCGGCTGTAAGCCAGTTCCAGGCTATCGCCGGACATTTCCAGGGCGCCGGCGCCCGCCCAACCCATCGGCGTTTTCAATTTGGACGTCACCGACACGCCAAACGATTCAACGGCCCCACTCGGAACGAAGGACGCCGCCAAGACGGTTTCAGGACTCCAGCCGACGATACCGAAGCCGGCCGCGGTTGTCCGGTCCGCCGCGCTGCCCGTCGCCGCGCTCATGTAGGCCTCTCCGATTTCGGAGACAAAACCCAGAGTGACGCCGAGCGCGTCATCGGCCATCCGATAGTCGCCGTGCGGCAGGGGAACGCCGACCAGATGCGCCATGCCCTCCATCACCCGCGAGCCATGGCCCATGCCGGAGAGCCAGGCCCCGTTCGAGGCGCCATGCACCCGGAAACCGTCCCCGGCAATTGCGAGCGTCACATCTTCGCCCTGGTCGTCCCAATTCCTTTCGGGCGTTTCGAGACCGAGATCGCTCATCGACAGGTAGCCGCCTCTTGCGCCAACGAAGACGTTGAGCGGGACCAGGAAGGGCGCCCGCTGATAGTTGTCGAGAATGAGAACGTTCCGGCCCGCGAGATATCTCGATATCGCGCCCGACGGCAGATTGACCGAGGCGCCGGCGGTGCTGACGACGGCGCCTGCGTCGTATGTGCCCAACGCGAAGCTGGTGCCGCCGACCGGCCGGGAGGCGGCATCCAGATCGAGGAGCCCCTGACCGTAGATCGTTTCGTCGGCGTAGATGCCGCTGTCGTCCGCGGTGACGAGGATTCTGTTGCGCAAATCCTGATAGCTCAGGTTGGAGAACCGGCTCTTCAGCGCGGCCAAGGCGCCGGTCACATGGGGCGCGGCCATCGAGGTCCCCGCAAGGCGCTCGTAACCGTCGGTGTCGATATAGGTTGAATACACTCCCACCGAACCAGGCGCGCCTCCCAGACTGGGAAAGTCCCCACCTGGAGCGGCCAGGCACCAAGCGGCCGCGACACCGCATCGGTTCGTGTAGGAGGCTTCGTTCCCATACAGATCGATCGCCGCCACGGCGAGCCAGCCCTTTTCCAGTTCAGAAATGAGATGAGGCCCTCCCGCCTCGACGGAAACCTCGGCCCTGTTATCATTTCCTGCGGCCCAGATTTGAACGCCGCCGTCTGCAACATATGTCTTGTATGCGGCGATGCTTAGGGGGCTCTGAGACTCAAGCTGGGAGAGGGTCACGTCGAGAACCGACCTATCCGACCCCCAGCTATTGTTCGTAAGGTAAACACCCCTCGTGCTCATTTCGTCAATTCCGACCGCGAGTTGAGCATCGAAGGCCGTATGGTCGTAATCCAGCTCATAGGATGCGATATTGGCCTCATAGGCCACGCCGTGCATTTCCGAGCCGTCTCTCTTCGCGGCGATGATACCCGTCACGTGGGTGCCATGCCCATACTCGTCGGGTCGACCGCCTGTTCCGTCTACGCCGTCTGTTCCGGACATGCCGCCCGTGTAGACGTACTTCCCGGTTAAGGCCGGATGGTTCGAGCTCGCGCCGGAGTCGAATACGGCGACCGTGATACCCTTCCCGATACCGCCTCTCGCGTAGATGGAGGAGGCGTTGATGAGGCGGAGCCCCGCTTGCTGGTTGTATTCCGGGGTCTCAAAATTGGCCGGTCTGAGGCCGCCACCGCCGCCACCGCCGCCACCGCCACCGCCACAGCCGGACAAGGCAACCGCGAAGAGTGCCATTCCGGCCAACGAACATAGCTTGTCAACCCTGAGAAACATCGGACGAGCCCCCCTCTGCTTGAGTGTCCGTCCGAGGACTTTTGAGTCGGACGAATCGGCTAGACGGATTGTACCTTGAATTGGCTGGATCGGCTGTGATTCGCTCGGGGCGTCGATGCCACGCGCGAGGTGCCCGATGTGGACCGCCGAGAACCGCCCCCGCTACAACCGCGACAAGCTGCGCTATCCGAGCGACCTCACCGATGCAGAGTGGGCGCTGATCGAGCCGCTGATCCCGCCGGGCAAGCCGGGCGGCGGCAAACGAACGGTCAATCTGCGCGAGGTGGTCAACGGGCTGATGTACGTGCTCGGCACCGGCTGCCAGTGGCGCGCGCCGCCCAAGGACCTGCCGCCGCGAAGCACCGTGCACGATGACTTCAACCTGTGGAGCTGGGACGGCACGCTCGAGCGCATCCATCATGCGCTCTACGTCCGGTGCAGGGAAAAGGCCGAGCGCGAAGCCAGCCCCACCGCCTGCATCATCGACAGCCAGAGCGTGAAAAGCGCCGAAAAAGGGGGCCGCGCATCGATCCGCCCGGCTTTGACGCGGGCAAGCTGATCAAGGGCAAGAAGCGTCACGTCCTCGTCGACACGCAGGGCCTGCTGCTGCGCGGCCTGGCCACCGCGGCCGACGTCCAAGACCGCGACGGCGGCATCACGCTGCTGGCGAACCTGTTCGGCCTGTTCCCGTTCCTGCGAAAGCTGTTCGCCGACGGCGCCTATGAGGGGCCGGTCTTTCATGGCGCGCTGGCCGGCATCCTGCCCCGGCCCCAAACCGAGATCGTCAAGCGGTCCGACCGGGCCAACGGCTTCGTCGTACTGCCCAAGCGCTGGATCGTCGAGCGCTCCATCGCCTGGCTCAACCGCTGCCGGCGGCTCGCCAAGGACTGGGAAAACCGCAACCGCAACGCCCTCGGCTTCCTCAAGCTCGCCTCGATCCGACTCATGCTCCGAAAACTCTGCAATCCTTCATGAAGTCCCCGGACGGACACTAGAGACCGCATAAGACCAACGCCAGCGTAGGGCCTCTCCGAGGCGAAAGCAAGGTTCCAGCCAAGTTCGACCGAAGCCGCGATCCGCCCACACAGCAGCCTGGGATACCGGCCGCCGGCCCCGGAAACGATCGTCCTGCCAATGCACTAACATTCAAACTGGACCAGTCGCTGGGGGCAGGTCACCACCGCCGCACCAACCGCTTGACCCAGCGCCTGAGCGTCGAGCGCTGGCTGACTAGCCGCAGGTCAAGACCAATATTTCTCTGAAAGGTTGTTCGAACATGACACTCGCATTAACGGTTGGAACCTTAGCAGTTGCAGTGATCGTCGCGATAGTTTCCTGGAGGCAGTATTGGACGGACCGATTGCGACCAAGGCATGAACTATTTGAGCGCAGATTTGAGGTGTTCAAGAGTACGCAGGTCTTTCTCTCGACAATAATGGTCGAGGGCCAATATAATTCGGACGGTCAGAGTGAACAGTACGTGACATTAGTCGACTCTTTGCAGAGAAGAAAATTCCTGTTTGAAGATGATATTTCCGAAGGGCTTATCCCTCTGACCCCGGTTTGACGACATGTTGGGTTTGCGGTTGCCATCGGCGGGATGTTCGCTTAATGTTCTGTGATGCCCAGCTGCTGGAAGTACGACCGCCCGATGTCCCGCGCCGCCTTCGAGGCGCGCTTTCCCGATGATGCCTCCTGCGCTCGGCATCTCGCAGCCAAGCGCTGGCCCGACGGCTTCGTCTGCCCCGCCTGCGGCCATGACAGGGGCTGGGAACTGAAGCGTCGCCGGGCGAGCTGGGAATGTGCGGCCTGCGGGAAGGAGACTTCGGTGACCGCGGGCACGATCATGCACCGCAGCCACTTGCCCCTGAAGACCTGGTTGATGGCCGTTCACATCGTGACCAGCCACTCGAACGGTATCTCCGCCCTGCAACTCCAGGCCCAGCTCGGGCTCGGCAGTTACAAGAGTGCCTGGCTCCTGCTGCACAAGCTGCGCCGTGCCATGGTCGATCCGGATCGCAGCCTGCTTGAGGACCTGGTCGAGATCGATGAGGCCACCCTACCGTTCCGCACCGTAAAAGACCCGACCCCAGGCGGGCAAGGTCGCAGCCGGCAAGGCAAGATGCGCATTGCCGGCGCGGTCGAGCTATCGCCCGAGGGCGAGCCACGTCGCATCCGGCTGGCGCCGATCGGGGATTTCTCCGCGCGCAGCCTTCATGCCTTCGTTGCCGGGACCTCGGCGCCGGGCGCGCGGGTAATCACCGATGGCTGGAGCGGTTATCCTGGCCTGCCCGACCACGACCACCAGCCCAAGGTCGTCGGTGCAACGCCCGCCCATCTCGTGCTGATCTGGATCCATCGTGTGTTCTCGAACCTGAAGCGCTGGGCGCTCGGAACCTTCCATGGCCTGCGCCGCGCCCATCTGCGCCGCTATCTCGACGAGTTCGTGTTCCGCTGGAACCGCCGCCGCCACACCGCAACGGCCTTCGACACCCTGCTCGGCATCGGCGCGCGCCTCCGACCCGCCGACTACCGCGACATCGTCGGACAACGCGTCTGATCCTGGCAGGCCGGGCGCCAGCCACCGCCCGCCCTCCGATCCGCCTCAATTGGAGCCGAATACCGGTCCTCCAGCCTGCCTGACAGCAATCGAAACCTACTTCCCCAAGTCCAAAAGCTCTCGCACATCGCACGGCACGGTCCGAAAACCGTGCCTGGAACGTAGAAGGGCGATCAACATCTGGCGTGACCGGAAGCAAAGGGAGAAGCCCTCTTCGGAATTCCGAAAATCCGCTAACCTATTGAATTATATACGGTCTGAAATCCCGTACCGAATGGGCGTAGTCAACAGTCGCGGAGAATATCGGCCGAGAGAGAGCGGATTCGGGCCGAAACGCGGCACCGGTAGTCAATAGTCGTAGGCCGAAACCCGCACGAAATCTGGGATTTTCGGCGCCACGCGAAGACCATGCGGTGCCGCAGCCCGGTGCGACGCTGATCAATGCGGGGAAACTCGGCCGTACCCGGCGCAGCGTGGTCGATCTCCGCCGTCCCGTTCGGCCTGAGGACGACGCGGCGGTAGCCCGGGTGTGCGGAGGAGAACCGCCACTCGCCGCGCATAACGTCCCGTAAGTCACGGATGACGAACTCGGGGTCGGGCGCCGGGGGCAGCTCGTAGCGGCGCGTGAGCTCCAACGTGTTCTTCTCGACCGTCAGCACCCTGGTACCGAGAGTCGGGCGCCAGACGTGGGCGTCCAGAAAACTGGTGCGACCGGAGGAAATTCGGTCCGGGTCGAGCACGAACGGGGTCAACAGCACGACGAGATGGCGCGCCGTCACGACAAAATCATGCACCATGCCCAGTGGTGCGATGGGCAAGATGTTGGCCTTGACGAGGCGGCCGGTCCCGTCGATGCGGTAGAACAGCAACATTTCTCGATCGCCTGCCCCCGGAACTCGGTCGCGACCTGATCTATCTCAAGATGGCCGATCACTACGTGGAGGCGTTCACGGCGGCCGGGTCCACACTGGTTCTGATGCGCTTTGCCGACGCGATCGCCGAACTGAAGGGTACCAACGGGCTGCAGGTGCACCGCTCCTATTGGGTTGCCCGCGAGCATGTTGCCGGAACGGTGCGCCACAACGGCCGCAGGACACTCCGCCTCACCGGCGGCCACGAGGTGCCGGTGAGTCGCAGCTACCTTGCCGATGCCCGTTCTGCCGGCCTGGTATGAGTGCCGCCGAAGTCCGAGAGACCATTCTCTGAGGTCGGGGCAGAGCCTGCCGATGATGATCGGCAAGCTGCTCGGCCACACCGAGGTGCAGACCACGGCCCGCTATGCTCATCTTGCGGCCGGCCCGGTTAAGCAGGCGGTCGATGATGTTTCCGCCAGCATCAAGGTGGCGCTCGAAGAGCGTTGACGGGACACGCGTTCACGCTCCGGACGCCAAGCTGCGTTGGTCGCGCGCCGCGCTGCTCACGCCGCCCGGGGCGCACATCCCGGCCGCCGATCACCCCGAAGCCGTGGCCGAGCACTGTATTGAGATGTGCCTGCTTGCACCACGGTTACCTGAGCGTTCTCGGCCGAAGTGGGCTGCTTAGGCGAGAGCGCTTGTCCACCTGCACTTGGGGTAGGAGGTGCATCCGATGAAGAACGTCTTGTCCTCCCTTGTCTCCCGGACGACGGTCGGGCTTCCACATCTTGGGCATGTCCGCTTTTCCGGCGGAGGCGACGGATGAGGGGGCGCGCACGCCGGTGTTGACATCTCAGTCGCGCAGTCAATGCAAATCCGGCTCTCGGGCATAGCGGCGAGGCGAGGTTGCGGAATCGGTCTGCCGCAACTCTCGTAAGGCGTGATATCTGCATGGTCGATCAGAAGCTGCTGCCGTTCGTCGAACAGGCGTACTTTACGCTCCCCGCACCTGCTGCATTTGAGCAGCCCGAACAGCTCCGAGACCGCGCTTAGTGTCGGCTCCCTACCCAACGCATCCTCTACGAACGAACCGTCCAACTCCGCGGTGTGCCCGCATTGGCTGCAGACGACCGAGAGCTTGGAAAATAAATGCATACTTCAATCCCGCGCCGAACGTCGCCGGAATAATACCGGCCACTGGTGGGCGTATCGACCGTATTTCAGTAGCCGACGATCCACTGACTTGTTCCGTCCCGCCTTTGCAGGACCATGGGAACTCTGTCAGATGCGAGACGGGATCGTGCAGCAAGGGTCGCGCTTCGGCGATTGCTGAATCGTCGTTGAAGCCGGCGATTCGAGGATGGATGCTGGCGATTTCGATGCCGACAACGACAGGCGCGGCTCCTCCATGGTGTTTTCCGGCCTTCCGCCCGTCATCGAGAAGCGCTTGATTGGTTTCCGGTGCGCTCGCCGCCCAGCCACTCGTCGAGCTTCGTCCAACGCCGCCGCCCCGAGACGTTGCGCACGGCGACCGCCACCGCCTTCTTCTGTCCGACCAGCACGACCAGCCGTTTGCCGCGCGTCACGCCGGTGTAGAGCAGGTTCCGCTGGAGCATCACGTAGTGTTGCGTCAGGAGGGGGATAACGACGGCGGGATACTCCGAGCCCTGGCTTTTGTGAATCGTCGCGGCGTATGCCGGAACCAGCGTGTCAAGCTCGCCGAAGTCATAGGCGACGGCGCGCCCGTCGAAACGCGCAGTCAGCTCGCCTTCATCGGGATCGACATCGTCGACATAGCCGATGTCGCCGTTATAGATTTCCTTGTCGTAATCGTTTTCGATCTGCATCACCTTGTCGCCGGGCGCGAAGGTCCAGCCGAAGCGTTCGACCTTGCGCTCGCCGGCCGGATTGAGGGCGGCCTGCAGTTCGATGTTGAGCGAGCGGGCGCCGGCACCGCCGCGGTTCATCGGGCACAGCACCTGGATGTCGCGCACCGGATCGAGCCCGAAGCGCTTCGGGATGCGCGTCTTCACCAACTCGATGATCATCGGCACCGCGGTTTCCGGATCGTCCGCCTGTACGAAGTAGAAGTCGCTGTCACCCTCGGGCTTGGAAAGATCGGGAATGGCGCCGCGGTTGATCCCGTGCGCGCTGGTGACGATCCGGCTTCGCGCCGCCTGACGGAATACCTCGGTCAGCCGTACGACCGGGACCGCGCCGGAGGCGATGATGTCGGCCAGAACCTGGCCCGGACCGACCGAGGGCAACTGGTCGATGTCGCCCACGATCAGCAGCCCAGCCGTGTCGGGGACCGCTTTCAGCAGCGCCTGCATCAGCATGACATCCACCATCGAGGTCTCATCGACGACCAGCAGGCCGCAATCGAGAGGGTTGTCGGCATCGCGCTTGAACCCGCCGCCCCTGGGATCGACTTCGAGCAGCCGGTGGATCGTCATGGCTTCGAACCCGGTCGCCTCTGTCATCCGCTTGGCGGCGCGGCCGGTCGGCGCGCAGAGCAGCAGGGTTACGCCCTTGGCGGCCAGGATGCGCAGGATGGCGTTGACGATGGTCGTCTTGCCCACGCCCGGCCCGCCGGTGATGACCATGGCCTTGGAAGTCAGGGCCAGGCGAACCGCATCGGCCTGGCTCGCCGCAAGCGACAGGCCGGTCTTCCCCTCGACCCAGGGCAGCGCCTTGCCGGCATCGATATCCGGCCAGGGCAGCTTACCGCCCGCGATCTTCAGAAACCGTTCGCCGATCGCCCGTTCGGCCCGGTACAGGCCGCCAAGGAATATACAGGGAGTTCCGGCGACCGTGTCCGCGACGACCGTTCCCTCGGCCAGTTCGAGGTCCAGAGCGGTCTGAACCAACGCGTTTGGGACTTCCAGCAATTCGACGGCGAGCGGCGCAAGCTCCTCCGACGGCAGGCCGCAATGACCGTCGTCCATCGCCTCGGTGAGCGCATAGGTAATGCCCGCGCGCACCCGGATCATGGCCGTCTTCTCGATACCGAGCTTCATGGCGATCGCGTCGGCGGTCTTGAATCCGATGCCGCGAATATCCCGTGCGAGGCGATATGGGTTCTCGGTCATGACCTGAACGGCATCCAAGCCGTAGGTCTTGTAGATCCGCACCGCGCGCGCCGTGCCGACGCCATGGCTGTGCAGGAAAACCATGATCTCGCGGATGATCTTCTGTTCCGCCCAGGCGTCGGTAATGCGTTTGGCGCGCACCCGGCCGATGCCGGTCACCTCGCGCAGCCGTTCCGGCTCCGCCTCGATGATATCGAATACCTTCTCGCCGAACGCCCTGACCATCTTCCCGGCGTAGACCGGGCCGATGCCGCGGATCATGCCGGAGCCGAGGTATTTCTCGATGCCCTCGATCGAAGACGGCTCCGAGGTGCGCATGAAGCGCGCCTTGAATTGCTGACCATGGGTGCGGTCGTTGATCCATTCTCCCGATGCCGTAATCCACTCTCCGGCCGACACCATGGCGGCATGGCCGACGACCGTCACGAGATCGCGATGGCCTCGGGCCTTTGTCCTCAGAACGCAGAACCCGTTATCGGCATTGTGGAACGTCACACGCTCGACGAGGCCTGCCAGAACCTCCTGGGTTGACGATTCCGATTGCGGCTTGACTACGCCGGTCACGACGTGCCGAGCGCGGTGGCGGTCAACAATTCCTTGATCGTATCGAATTGCCGTGCCCGCTCCGCGGTGGCGGCCGGGGTTTCGAAATCCAGGTCGTCGTCCTCAATGGCGGCCAGCTCATTGTCATGGCGTTCGCGTTCGATGCGCGCGAGGTGTGCCAGTAGCTCTTGCGCCGTGAATATCTGCCGCACCCGGGATACAAACCGGGGCAGTTCGCGGGCGAATTCAGGGTGCCGGGCGGCCGCTTCAGCGAAGTGCAGCAGCTTCTCGGCGATCACGTAATCAAAGGCCGCCTTGAGACCGTACCGCAGCTTGATGGTCTCGGCGGCCTCACATTGCTCCATCCACTTGCGATGCCAATTGCGGTCCGTCATCCGCCGGCTCTCCGTTCTCCTTCGTCATCGCGCAATCGTTTACACCATTGCGAGTCCCGATCTGCATGCCCCATCTTAATCATCGAAGCGCTTCGTTGCATGCGCGGCAACGACCTCCCAACCCAATTGTCTCCTTAACCTTCTTACGGTGCGGTCCCCGGCGCATCCAGGACAACCTCATAACCTGAAGGTCGTAGGTTCAAATCCTACCCCCGCAACCAAATAAAGCCCGCTAAGTCAAATACTTAGCGGGCTTTTGCTTTTCCGATGATCGAGGGCCATTTGGCGTGTGGACCCACTGTGGACCCATGAGGGAGCGAAATCGTGCGCGTGTCCGGGAGGTCGTGCGCGCGGTTTTCCGATCAGCTAGCTAGGTACTCGGCCACTCACAGGTCCAGACCACCGCCCGCTACGCCCATCTCGCGGCCGATCCCGCCAAAGCCGCTGCTAACACGGTTTCGTCCCATCTCGCTGCCTCCATAGACGAGCGAACCGGCAAGATCATTACCCTCCAACGATCCGCAAGCTGACCCGCCTGGGGCTGACAGCAACGACTGCCGAGATAAGCTCTCGTCAGCTTGTCAATTTTGTATTATTTTCCCTTTCTTGAGTTTAGCGGGCTCAGTTGAGAGGCAAGACGGCTGATGGCCGACACCGACGTCATGACCGTGCGCGAGGTGGCCGAATACCTGAAGGTCAAGGAGCGTACGATTTATCGGTTGGTCGCCAAGGGAGGTATTCCTGCGTTCAAGGTTGGGGGTTCGTGGCGATTCAGAAAGGCCGAAATCGAAGAATGGATCACCCGCCGCACGCAAGATGGAATTGGGAAGGATATCGATCGCCAAAGGAAGTAGCAGGTCGCAATCGCCGACGCTGGGCAACCAGCAGCCACATTCGCCAGGGGAGAAGAAAGACCGTCTGATGCCACGTATTTTTGACAACATCGAACAACATCTCCGTCCGGCTCTAGCCGAAACCATGGAGGTTTCCGACCGTGCGGACTTCTGCGTGGGATACTTCAACCTGCGCGGCTGGAGATCAATCGATGAATACGTCGAGAAATGGGAGGGTGGAGACGGCCACTGCTGCCGTCTCCTCGTTGGTATGCAGCGGCTTCCCCAGGAAGACCTACGCATCGCGAGAAGTCTCTCAGCAAATGAAGGTCAACTGGACAACCAAACGGCATTGCGACTGAAGATCAGGCTGGCGGAGGAATTTCGAGAGCAACTGACGATAGGCGCGCCTACCAATGAGGACGAGGCGGGCCTCCGGAGGTTAGCGAAGCAAATCAAGGCAAAAAAGGTCGTCGTTAAGCTCTTCCTCAGGCATCCGCTTCACGCCAAGCTCTACCTGTTGTTCCGGCCAGACCCTATCAATCCATCGGTCGGCTACTTGGGAAGCAGCAATCTTACTCAATCCGGTCTTTCTCACCAGGGTGAACTAAACGTCGACGTGCTGGATCACGATGCCTGTCAAAAGTTGGCGAAGTGGTTCGAAGACCGCTGGGATGACCGGTGGTGCGTCGATATTTCAGATGAACTCGTTCAGATCATTGATGAGAGTTGGGCACGGGAAGAGTCGATTCCGCCATTCCATATTTATGTCAAGATCGCCTACCACCTGTCGCAAGAAGCACGGGCCGGTTTGACCGAATTTCGTATCCCCAGGGATTTTGGCAACAAGCTCCTTGATTTCCAGACGGCCGCCGTAAAGATCGCGGCGCATCATCTTAACAAGCGTGGCGGCGTCATGATCGGCGATGTTGTGGGGCTCGGCAAAACGCTCATGGCCACCGCCCTGGCTCGTGTGTTCGAGGACGATCACGGCCTGGAAACACTCATCATTTGCCCGAAGAACCTGGTGCCGATGTGGGAGGACTATCGAGAACAGTATCGGATGCGAGCTCGCGTCCTGTCGGTCAGCCGCGCGATCAGGGAGCTCCCCGACACGCGCCGCTATCGGCTGGTGCTGATCGACGAGTGCCACAACCTGAGAAATCGTGAGGGCAAGAGATACCGCGCAATCCAGGAATACATTCGCGAGAATGACAGCAAGTGCATCCTGCTATCAGCCACGCCCTACAACAAGACATACCTGGACCTTTCGAGCCAACTTCGCCTGTTTGTTCCCGAGGACGACGACCTCGGGATTCGGCCGGAACGCTTGCTGCGCGAAATCGGCGAGACCGAATTCATCCGAAGGCATCAGGCGCCGGTTCGATCGCTAGCGGCGTTCGACAAATCTGAGCACGCCGACGACTGGCGGGAGCTCATGCGCCTTTATCTCGTGCGCCGGACTCGAAGCTTCATCCAGGACAACTACGCCGCCACAGATTCGACGAATGGCCGTAGATATCTGACGTTCGAGGACGGCACCCGATCATATTTTCCGGTCCGCATCCCCAAGACGATTAGGTTCGATATCGACGAACAATACGCCCGTCTCTTCGCCGACGACGTGGTTGACGCGATCAATGGCCTGGAACTTCCGCGCTACGGTCTTGGCAATTACGTGGCACCGGCACCGCACACACCGCCGACGCCGGCCGAGGCGAGGGTCTTGGACGACTTGTCGCGCGCTGGCAAGCGCCTCATGGGCTTCTGCCGGACTAACCTATTCAAGCGTCTCGAAAGTAGCGGTCATGTGTTCCTTTTGTCTGTCGAGCGACACATCCTGCGCAATTTCATCTTTCTCCACGCAATCGAAAACGACAAACCGCTCCCGATCGGAACGACAGACGCAGGTCTGTTAGACACGCATTCATTCGACGAGGATGCGGAAGAGGCTGTCGGTGACATTTTCGACACCGAGGAGAACGAGGAGAACGAGGAGAACGAGGAGAACAATGCGCCGACTGCCAGCGCAACCTTAAGAGACGAAGCAGATTTTCAGAAGCGTGCGGCCGAGGTTTACGAAGTTTACGCCAGCCGATACCGGCGGCGGTTTCGCTGGCTAGAGTCGCATCACTTCGTTGAGGACCTTCGCAAGGACCTAATGGCCGACGCGGCGACTCTCCGAGACCTGCTGGTGAGATTCGGCGACTGGCAACCCGCGAAAGACGCGAAGCTCAGCGCACTGCAGGACGTGCTCGTCGGCAGTCATCCCGACCGAAAGGTTCTGGTCTTCACGCAATTCGCCGACACGGTGCGTTATCTAGAGAGCCAGCTTAAATCCCGAGGAGTTTCAAGCATGGCCGCCGTCACGGGGGACTCGGCGGACCCAACACGGCTGGCATGGCGTTTCAGCCGGAGAAGTAACGAGAAAGAGGACCGCATCACGCCCGAGGAAGAACTTCGGGTGTTGATCGCGACCGATGTATTGAGCGAGGGCCAAAACCTTCAGGACAGCGCCATTGTCGTCAACTACGACCTGCCGTGGGCCATCATCCGGCTGATTCAGCGAGCGGGACGCGTTGACCGTATCGGCCAGATGGCGCACGACATCCTTTGCTATTCCTTTCTGCCCGCCGAAGGGATCGAGCGGCTTATCCGGCTTCGGGCGCGTGTACGAACGCGACTCCACGAAAACGCGGAGGTGGTGGGAACAGACGAGGCGTTCTTCGAGGACGAGGACAAGCAGACGGTTCTGGATCTTTACAACGAGAAGGCCGGAATCCTGGACGGAGACGATGAGACCGACGTCGACTTGTCATCGTACGCCTATCAGATCTGGAAAAATGCGACAACGGCAAATCCGTCCCTCAAGAAGACGATCGAGGACATGCCCTCCGTCGTCTATTCATCGAAAGCCTACGAGCCCAAACCAGAGCGGCCCGAAGGGGCTCTGGTCTACATGAGGACGGCGCAGGGACACGACGCCCTGGCTTGGATGGACCGGAACGGCCAGAGCGTGACGGAAAGCCAATTCGAGATTCTGCGATCCGCTGAATGTCTACGGGATACGCCTGCCTTGCCGCGTCACGAAACTCACCATGATTTGGTGCGCAAGGCGGCGGAGCATATTACGCACGAAGAGCAGCAGGTCGGCGGACAACTCGGCCGTCCCTCCGGCGCGAGATTCAGGACCTACGAGCGGCTCAAGAACTATGCCGAGAACGTCAAGGATACGCTGTTCGACACCGAGCCGCTGCGACGCGCAATTGATGAAATCTATCGTCATCCGCTGCGCCAATCCGCTGTCGATACGCTGAATCGTCAGTTACGAAGTGGGGTTTCCGACGAAGCTCTCGCCGAGTTGGTCGTCGCCCTGCGAGACGAAGATCGCCTCTGCGTCATTCATGAGGAAGACGAGCGCCAGGAGCCGAGAATCATCTGTTCGCTCGGCCTTATCGGGCCAGGTGGGAGTTGAGCAATGGCAACGACTCTCGACAAAAACAAGGTGCGCGATTGCCTGGAGAGCTTCGATCTGCAGTCCTTGTTTATCGAGGAGCTCGGCTGGGATCACGGCGGTGCGGACACGGAGGCCGTGGTCGCAGGCCATACGTTCCCGCTCAAGGCCATTGCTCACAAGCGCGGCATGGTCGCATATCGATACGTCGCTGAGTCGGAAGAGGCCTTCCCGGACTACCCGACCCGGCAGAAGATCGAGAAGGCTGTTGCGAAGAGCGTACGTGAACACATCATTGTATACGCCCCGCCGGACCGGACAGCTCAGTACTGGCAGTGGGTAAAGCGCGAGCCCGGGCGGCCGGACCGGTCGCGTTTCCATATCTATCACCGAGGGCAGCCGGGCGAGTCGTTAATTCAACGCCTGGAGCATTTGGTCTTCACGCTGGATGAAGAGGATGATCTTACGATCGTCGATGTTTCCGGTCGAGTGCGCGCAGCCTTCGATGTCGAGCGGGTTACCAAAAGGTTCTACGACCGCTTCAAGAAAGAGCATGACGCCTTCCTTGGCTTTATTGAGGGGATCGAAGGCCTAGCCGACCGCGAATGGTACGCGTCTTTGATGCTGAACCGGATGATGTTCATCTACTTCATCCAGAAGCGAGGCTTCCTAGACGGCGACCCGGACTATCTTCGGCATCGCCTCGAATGGATGCAGAGGGAGCAAGGAAGCGACAAGTTCCTCCGCTTCTACCGGCTGTTTCTGCTGAGGTTGTTCCATGAGGGACTGGGCCAACCCGAGGCTGATCGCTCGCCTGAACTGGCTGCCCTACTCGGCCGAGTCCCGTACCTCAACGGTGGCCTGTTCGACGTGCATGACTTGGAGCGGGAAAACCCGGGGATACATATCCCCGACGAAGCATTCCAGAGAATCTTCTCTTTTTTCGACGCCTATCAGTGGCATCTCGACGATCGGCCGCTTCATAACGACAACGAGATCAACCCCGATGTCCTCGGCTACATCTTCGAAAAATACATCAACCAGAAGCAGATGGGTGCCTACTACACCAAGGAGGACATAACGGGGTATATCAGCCGCAACACAGTCATTCCGTTCCTGTTCGAACAGGCGATGAAAGAATGCCCAATTGCGTTCAAACCGGATGGCGGTGTTTGGCGTCTCCTACAGGACAATCCCGACCGGTATTTCTACGATGCCATAAGGCACGGAATCACCTATGACATCCACCGCAAAGAGGAGCTGGAGAATACGCGAGATCTGCCGCCCGAGATCGTTACGGGCGTAAC
Source organism: Alphaproteobacteria bacterium (assembly GCA_965248805.1). Taxonomy (GTDB): domain Bacteria; phylum Pseudomonadota; class Alphaproteobacteria; order UBA6615; family UBA6615; genus CBDFKJ01. The sequence continues at coordinate 274,389 of CBDFKJ010000008.1, read as the reverse complement.
GGATGTGTCGCAGCGCGAAGGCTGGAACAGTCCTGCTAGGGCCGAGTACGCTTTACCTACGGAAACCTGGCGTGAGCACATTGCTCGCCGGCAATGCTACGACAGCATTTGCGCCAAACTTGCCCGCGGCAAAGTTGTTTCAATCAGTGACCTCGTCACCTACAACCTGGACATTGAAAAGTTCGCACAAGACGTTATCGCGCAGAGCGAGGGGCCGGAACTCGTTCGCGCCTTCTGGAAAGCCATCAACGTAGTTTCCATCTTGGATCCGACCTGCGGCTCCGGCGCTTTCCTTTTTGCCGCTCTCAATATTCTGGAGCCGCTCTATGTTGCTTGCCTGGAAGCAATGCGCGGATTCCTTGACGATTTGGAGCGATCGGGCCGCAAGCATCATTCACAAACCATGAACGATTTTCGCAAGGTCCTCGAGCGCGTCAATGCACATGCAAGCGAAAGATACTTCATTCTGAAATCGATCGTGATCAGCAATCTCTACGGCGTTGACATCATGGCAGAGGCTGTGGAGATCTGCAAACTGCGATTGTTCCTAAAGTTGGTTGCGCAGCTCGATAGCTACGACCACATCGAACCTTTGCCGGACATCGATTTTAATATTCGCGCCGGCAACACGCTCGTCGGCTTTGCATCCCTAGATGAGGTAAAACGAGCGTTAGGCGCCGACATGGTCAAGCAGTTGGCGCTGCCCGAAATCGAGGAACGCGCGGAAATTGCCGACCGCGCATTCCGCCTATTCCGCCAGATGCAGACCAACCATGGGATGGATGCAAGCGCGTTTTCTAACGCAAAATTGGGACTTCGCGAACGCTTGGATGGTTTGCGCGAGGAGTTGGATCGCTACTTGGCCAGACAATACGGCGTGAAGCCTGATGAAAACCTGGCGTTCGAGCGATGGCGCAGCAACCACCAACCTTTCCATTGGTTTGTTGAATTCTACGGGATTATGCATGGTGGTGGGTTCGACATCATAGTTGGGAATCCGCCATACATTGAAATACCTCAGTCCTTTAGCAGAGCTATGTTGGTGGACAATTTTGAGACGGCACTTGAGAGATGGAGTAGAGATGAAGACGTTTACGTCTTGGTGGTTGAGCGAAGCGAAGAGCTTCTGTCCGAGTTTGGTAAGTTCGGAATGATTCTTCCATTGTCGCTAACGTTCTCGACGAAGCGGCCCTTCAACTTGCTTCGGAATCATTTGTCCAAAGAACGCGGAGACTGGTGGTGGTCAAGTTTTGATCGCATACCCAGCGCGTTGTTTGGCAATGACGTGCGGACAAGGTGCACTGTATCGATCTTGTCGCGACACCAGACGCTCGCCTCCTGGTGTGGCCACACAACTCAACTCCATCGATGGGAGGCTGAAGCACGTCATCATTTGTTTGCGACTCTCTCTTATGCCGGTTTTTCATCAAATATTGAAGTCGGCATACCAAAGGTCGCCTCGGAAATACAAGCGAGAACTCTCAGGGATTTATTAGCAACTGGGCGTACCCTCGCCCTAGACTTAACAAACCCCATTAGTTATTCTCGCCTCGCTTCTTCTGCACCTGACTTTCCGGATCGGTGTGTATTTGTTGGCGGGACAGCGTACAACTGGTTTCCAGCGTGGAGGGAAATACCTGAGACGGTCACTAGCGATGGAAAACCATCCCTACCAGCACGAACAATCGGGTTTCAGTTTGATGACGAAGAAACGGCAGATATTGTCTTTGCGTTTCTATGTAGCTCCCTCGGATATTGGTGGTGGGCTATTGCATCTGATGGTTTCAACCTAAAGAAATGGCTACTGTTACGCTTCCCGCTATCAACTGAAAGTTTTACGCAAGCGGCAAGAAGCGAAGTGTCCGGATTTGGAGAAGCTCTGCGCCAGGAGCTATGTAGGCACTATGTATATAAAGAGAACGTAGGAAGAATTGGGAATTTTTATCTTCCTGCCTGTTCACGGGAGATAAGAGACATAGACGATGTCTTGTCAAGAAATGTAGCTGAACTGTCGGAAGAGTTTTTTGATGATATCCGAGAATTCAATATAAGATTTTCAAGATCAACATCAATTTGAGTGGTTCTCAGTGATGACCTTGGGTGCTGAAAAGTCAAAATATAGAGGTAATCCAAATATTCTGCAGAACTGCTTGGTTGGTTTTTTCTGTTCCCTTCGCTGTCCTGGAGATGTGATCCTCAAGACATACGATCTCGCTCGGATGCTTTGGTTGACGATCCAACCCTCGGCCTTCAGCAACGCCGTGATCCGACGATAGCCGTAACGGCCATACTGACGAGCCAGACGCACAATCGCTGCCGTCAAGGCCTCTTGTCATCGGGCATCACCAGCTTGCGGCGTTGGGTCGATCTGGGTTGCCCCAGGTAGCGACAAGCTCGGCGCTCCGCAAGACCGAACCTCTGACGCACATGGACCACACACTGCCGGCGGCGCTCGGGGCTTAGAAGTTTCCCTCGGCCGCCTCCTTGAGGACCAGCTGCTCCAGTGTCAGGTCGGCCACGGCTCGCTTCAAGTGGCCATTCTCCCGCTCCAGCTCCTTCAGACGACGGGCCTGGTCAAACTTCGGGCCGCCATACTCACGACGCCAGCGGTAGTAACTCTGTTCCGATACACCTCTGCCCCCCCCTGCTGCAGCACCGTGATGCTCGCGACACCCTGAACCGCGATCACGCCGAATTCCGCGAGTTGGCCCCGAATCGAGTTGATCGTCTGCGTGCGCTGGCGCACAAGAAGCTCGCGCGTGCGGAACAGCATCGCGTCCGCCTGCGCTTCCTCCAACTTGACCTCCACGAACCGCATCGTCGGGCGCTGCGCCGCCTCGACGATCGCCTCGGCGTCGTTGGTATCGTTTTTCTGTCGCTTGAGGAACGGCTTCACATAGATCGGCAGGATCAACTTGCATTCGTGGCCAAGAGCGATGATCTGCCGCCCCCAGAAATGAGCGCCACCGCAGGTCTCCATCACAATCACGCATGGCGACACTTCGGCGAGGAAAGAGAGAAACTTGCCCCGCGAAAGCTTCTTGCGATAAACCGGCTTGCCTTCGGCCGTCGCCCCATGAAGTTGGAAGCTTCTCTTTGAGATATCGATGCCGATGATGGTAACGTGTTCCACGGACGCTCTCCTTCGTTGGTCGAACGCACCCTCCCGTTCGGGGCCCACCAGGTCGGCCGACATAGGGTCGATCGCGAGGGCGGCCGATGGGTGGCCATCCTCGTCGAGGCGGGGGTGTGTCGTGGCGACGAGCCGAGCATCCGGAACCGCGGCGCGCCCGCTCATCCTACGTTAGAGAATCGTGGATGATGGCGGAGAGCAAATCCACACCGGTTGCATCGTTTGGGGTTCAACGGCTCCCTTTTCCTCTAGAGTGCGACGTGATGCGGCATCCCGCCAACAGTCTCGGAGCCAGAATAGAGCGCTTACACGGTGGTTCCCATCAATCGTATATAGCCCGTCGGATGTCTCTGACATAACTATCGGACGAGGTATGATGCCAGAAGACGCCAGATGCTGAAGAATGGAACTGAACCGTTCTTCTGAATTTTCTATACTACTAAATTCGTTCTTCATCCCATTTACATTAGAATCACAAATGCAAAGGGCGGCATGTTTGCTTTGTGGATTTAGTTCTGTCGCATTGAGAGTTCGTTCCGTGAGCCGCCACGTCGTATTTGTCCAGTAGTCTAAATCTTGTCGCAATAGGACGTATCTCCAATTGGACGACGTATCCATTGTTGGCGGCCAACCGTAGGAGGGATCGGTCGCTAATGGCGCGAGCCAAGTATCAACCACATCCTCAGGAATGTTGGGGAGGTCCTGCTTTATCCGATGGGCCAACAATATTCGCTCCTCCTCGTCTTCATTCATCGCCAAACTGTATCGACAAGACGGCGGCAGGCCTACCCGTGCGTGGATTGCCTGCGCCAAGCGGACTCGTCTAGTGCGGGCCCTCCGCATAGAAGCCAGCCTCTGCCTCCCGTCGCCGGATGAGCCCCTTCAGCTTGCGCCCGCCGGCCCAAACCCAACGCCCGAACTCTCCGGGCACCGCGTCATGCTCCTCGCGGTTGGCCTTACGCCTTAGCGTGGAGCGCTGCAGCGCGCCGGCGCCGAGGTTGAAGGCGAACGAGCCGAGCGCGTCGAACCGGCTGTCCGCAAGCGGCACCCGGATCAGCCGCAGCACCGCGCGCTCGGCGGTCTCGACATCCCGGCGTAGCAACTCCTCGGCGGTCGCCTCGTCGATGCCGCCCGCGAACCGCTTGCGCTCATGGTCGCGCACGACATGGCCGTAGCCGATGGTCGGCCAGCCGCCGGGGCAGACATAGATCTCGGGCGCGAACCCCTCGAAGCGCTTGATCAGCGCAAGCCCCTCATCAGTGAGATGGCGCATGACGTCAGCGCCGCTCGCGGAGCTTGGACAGCGTCCGATTGCCGAACCAGAAGCTCATCACCGCGGCGAACAGCGCCTGGGTCTCGGCGTCCCAGATTCGCGGCAGGGCCTCGGCGATGAGCAGACCCTCGACCACGATCAGGAGATAGAGGCCGGAGCCCTTGACGGACGCGAACAGGAGGAAGAAGGCATAGGTGATGAGCGGGCGCACCGAGGCCCGCAGTCCGTCCACCCATCGGCTGCTGCCGCCCAGCGCCGCATCGTGCCGGTAGAGAGCCTTGGATTCGGCGATGTCCGCGTTGACCTCGATTTCCTCGAGGCGCTGGGTGTGGCCGAGGCGCATCTGCTCCATCTGGCGGTCGAGGACCGCAAGCTCGTGCTTGCGGTCCGCGCGCTCGCGGAACAGGGCCATGATGTCGGGAATAGCGCTGGTGGCGAATCCCAGCAGACTGCCGAGCAGGGTCAGCATGACAAATCTCAAATGGTAGAGCGTGGGAACGATCCGCCCGCCGGCACGCGGGGCAGCGGCGTCCGTAAAGGCTGGTGTTATTGGTGTGGGGGAGGCGCGGCGCGGGACGACCGCTCGGGCGCTCAGCCGCCGAACAGCGCCGGCCAAAACGCGCGGGTAGCGACGGCGAGCATGCCGCCAAGCAGGATGTAGAGGAGGCGCGTGTTACGGTTGTGGAGCGCCTCGATCTTGGTGAGCTGCGCCTGGAGCTCGCCGTAGCGCCGCTCGCAGGCGATCTCGTGCTCGGCGAGATGCGCCGCCGCTTCCGAGCGCACGCGCTCGATCTCGATGAGATGGGTTTCGTTCACGGGCGTGTCTCCGATAGCTGCACCGCCACGACAAACCAACCGTCCCGGAGGATGGAAGATCACGGCGGGTGTTCTGTTGGACTTCGTGGCGTTCAGGCGGCGCGGTCGGCCTCGTGCACGCGCACGTCCTCGCCGACGGCGGTGATCTCGACCTGCTCGCCGCGCGGCCGGACGGCCAGCACCCGGGCGCGGAGACCCCAGGCCTCGCCGGGGCCGAAGGCGAAGTGAGTGCGCTCCTCGTCCGCCCCGGTGTAGGGGGTGAAGTCGAGGTCCTCGCTCAGCACGACGGATCGGTCATCACCGCCGGGCGAGACCGGCCACGGGCCGCTCAGGCTCCCGTCGCGTCGGCGGAGGGCGAGGTAGTAATCGGGCGGCCCGACCATATCCTCCCCCACCGCCCATTCCTGCGGCTCACTCAGGGTGAGCGTGCGGCCCTCAGCCGCGACCACCTCGCCGCCCTGGCCCCAGCGGGGCACGTCATGGGTGATGGCGACCAGATCGCCGTAGGTCGGGATCAGCCCCTCGAGCTCGGTGCGGAAGGTGACGATGCGCCGCCGATAGCGGTTGGCGGCCGCCATGTAGAGGCCTTCGCGCTCAGCCTGGTCCGCGCCGGTGCAGCCGAACAACTCGACCTTGGCCGGCTTGTCGGTGGCCTCGGCGGTGCTGTCCGGCAGGCTTGCCGTGATCTCGTCGGGCGCCCAGGTGCGCTCGGAGTAATACGTCACGGTCACGGCATCGGCCGTGTCCTCGCCCGGCATGACATACTGGACCCGAAAGCTGCCCTTGACGATGTTGCGGGGGCCGAACAGAGCGACCGGCAGGGTTCGTGGCGCGTCGCGGGCGATCCGCAAGGTCCCGCCCTGCAGGAAGGGAAGCGCCCGGCCGCAGCGGGCGATGCGGGTGAGCGCCTCCCACACGGTGAGACCCTGATCGAACACCGCATCGAAGCGGTCGCCCCGGGTCTGCCAAATCTGGTCGAGAGTATGGAGTGCCGCGAGATCGATGCGGGCGTCGTCGAGCCTGGCGCCGTAGGCCGCCCTGGCGGCATCGGCGAAGGCCGAGGCGAGCGAGCGCGTGGCTCGAGGCGCGGACCAGCCGACCTCGGGATCCCAGACCGGTAGCTTGCGGGTGACAATGACGTTGACGAGCCGGGCCGAGCGGTGGGAGAGATTGTCGGTGGCGCGCATCTTGACGGCGAGCAGGGTGACGTCGCCGAACGCGGGCACATCCTCCAGAAACGCCTTGAGACCGCCCCAGCGGATCTCGTGCCCGGCGCGCGCGTCGCCGCTCTTGTCGTTGGTGCGCCGGGCGCGCACCTCGTAGCGCCCGGCGTCAACCATGTAGCGGTAGCTCCTGCGTTGCGGCGTGTTGGTCGCCTTGGTCACGCTCACGGATGCAAGCTCCGTCCAATCGCCGGCGGCGGCACCCTCGTCGTCGATGGCGCGTGCCTCGATCTTCCACGCGACGGTGCGGTTGCCGAGACTGCCGTCATCGTTGGCGTAATAGAGGCCGCGCGGCATCACCACATCGATACCGATTTCCGTGGCCTGGGTCCCGGCCGGATTGGCGGTGAAGGGACCGACCCAGCCGTCCTCGCCCGCATCGCGCTGGTTGGCGCCGATCAGCTCCTGGCCGGCGACCTCGGGTGCGGTCACCACGTCGGCCTCGAACAGGGTGACGCTGCCGCCGGGCGGCACGAACTCGGTCTCGACCTCCTCGAAAGAAGCGATCGGCGTGTCCTCGATGCGGACCTGCTCGAGGTCGTATGCGCCTTGGCCGATGCAATGCAGCTGGTGCAGATACTGGTCGTTGTCGGCGTACTCGGTCCAAGGCGCGGCGGCGAGGTCCGGAAAAACCCGGTGGCGGCCGTAGATCACCGGGATCGGCTGCAGCAGCCTCGCCTGGTTGCCGTGGGCCTGCAGCGAATAGGTCGGGCTCGGCGCCGGCGCGTTGCCGAACCCGGAGAGCGCCGGCTTGGGCGGCGGCAGCAGGACATTGACCAGGGTCGCGCCCAGCAGCCCGACGCCCGCCGTGATCAGTGAGATGCCGATGGTCGAGGTGACGCCCAGGGCACCGGCGATGACGCCGCCGAGATAGGGAGCGACGACCATGACGGCCAGCATGAGGATGGTCCGGAGCGGGTTCTTGCCGCCCCCGCCGCCCTGGGGTAGCGGCACGAACACGACGAGATCGCCGTCCACAATGAGCGTCTCGTCCCAGCGCTCGCGCAATACCGGCTCGGCGTTGCGCAAGCAGATCGTCGGGCACTCGAAGTCGTCTTGTGGTGTCCCTGTCCGGGCTTCGCCCGTCCCCGCCTCTTGGACACCGCGAGCGTCGAGCCATTCGCGGATCGAGACCGGCTCGGCGACCAACACCACGTCCCGGTCCCGCTCGGGGCGGAACGGGTTCCTCAGCATCACCACGGTGCCGGGCATCACGCATCTCCCATAAACCGGTAGGTGCCCTCGACGCGCCAGCCGTGGGTCGCGAGATCGGCCGGGCTCTGGAACACCGCACCGATGTCCCGGGCGGCGTGCAGCACGCCGCCGCCGTCGACGGCGAGCCAGATCCCGACATGGACCGGATGGCGCGACTGGCGCATCAGCACCGCATCGCCCTCGCGCGGAACCTCGACCGCTTGCCAGCGCCGGCGCTCCGGGTGATGGCGGAAACCGGCGAGCACGGCGCGCAGGTCCCCGGCATCGACCGGGATCTCCGGCACCTCGATGCCGAAGTGCCGATCCCAGCACCAGCGCACCAGGCCCCAGCAGTCGAAGGCATCCGGTCCGCGCCCGCCCGCTTCCCAGGGGCGGCCGATCAGCTCTTCCGCCCAATGCATCTAGCGGGTGAGGCCGGGGAACCGCGTGGCGGTATAGAGATCGGCCGGGAAGGCCCTGTTGCCGATATCGAGCATCCGCGCCCGGCCGGTGGCGCGGAACACGTCGACCTCGACTTCGGTGAGCGTCAGCGTGATCGGCGGGTCCATCTGCGGGCCCTCGAGATCGGTCGAGAGATAAGGCCGGTAGGTGACCTCGATGCGCTCGAGGCTGGTCGCCGCTTCATCGAGGTGGCGGACGATCTCGCGGCTGACATTGTCGAGCGTCACCGCGATCTCGGGCACCGGCGCGGTGTCGACCGGCGGCAATTCGAGCTCGAAGCCGAGCGCCACGAAGCGCACCCGTTGGCCGGCATCGAGCGGAGCGTCGGTCTCGAGACGGGCATTGAGATCGGCATGATCGCGCACCACCCGGATCGCGGTGGGCTCGCCGTCGTCGTCGACGAAGGCGGGATGGCGCAGCTCGAGGGTGTGCAGGATGACGGTGTCGGCGGGTGCCGAGGCGTAGGCCTCGCGGATCGCCTGCTCGAGCGCCGGATCGGGCATTTCAGCGCCCGCCGCCGTCGGGCAACCGTGGGGCGGGCACGGTGTCCGGCTTATCCGAATCGGGCACCGGTTCCGGTCCCGGCAGCAGGTCGGGCTTGGGGTAGGCACGCTTGACCGCGAGCCAGGCGCCGATGAGGCGGTCCATCTCGGCGGGCAACCCGGTGCCGGCAAGGCGCAGCTGGTTCAGCGCCTTAAGGATGGCGTCGAGCTGATCGCCGAGCGGCATCTCGCGGGCATAGCGTTCGGCGCGCAGCCGGCGCGCCTCGATGCGGTCGATGGCGTGAGCGTCCAGCTGGCCCGCCAATTCGGGTTCTTCGGAGAGATCATGGACCGTAAGATCGGTGCCGGTGGCCTGATCGCCGTAGTCGAGGGAGGCGACGCGGGCATAGTCGCGTCCGTCGAGTTGGCAGAGCCAGGTGAAGGCGCCGTCGGGCCAGTCGGTGGGCGGCACGAAGTGCGCGCCGATCTCCGATTCCACATAGCTGATGAGATGCACCCCTTACCCTCCCTAGTAGAGCTCGACCCGGGCCATCACCGAGGGGTAGTGACCGCCGCCCTCGACGCCGAGCTTGTTGTTGGCATTGCGGCCGGCGGCCCAAACGGTGCCGCAGGCCGAGCGCACGAAGAAGCCCACCTCGGAGGTATAACCGTGCGCCACCACCTCGACCGGTTGCCACTCGTCGGGCGAGACCGGCAGCGGCCATTGCAGCAGGGTCGCGGTCCGGCCGGTGCCCCAGGCGCCGTAGCGGCCGTAATGACCGCAGGTGTAGACCCGGCCGTCGGAGCCCAGCATGACGGTGGAATGGCGATGATAGGTGCCATCGAAGGCGCCGCCGGTGGAGATCATCCGCGCCGTGACGCCGTCCGGGAGCGCGACCCTCGTCGGCGCGGTGATGGTTCCGGTGGTGTTGCCGATGCCGAGCTGGCCCTGGCCGTTGTAGCCGCAGGCATAGGTGTTGCCGTCGTCGCCGTTGAACCAGAGTTGGGCATATTCGCCGCCGGCCCAGAGATCGGTGGCGGCGCCGACCCCGGCCGGCAACGGCAGCTCCTCGAAGCTCTCGCGGTGGCCGGTGGCGCCGTTGCCGTGGAAGCCGTTGCCGCCATAACCGGCGGTCCAGATGCTGCCGTCCTTAATGAGCACGGCCGTGGCCGCGCCGCGCGACGAGCCGCAGGGCGTGACTTTCCGGATCACGGCCCCGGCCGGCAGCCCCGCCACCTCGGTGAACAGGTGCTTGTCGGTGGTGCCGTCGTCGACGCCGAGCTTGCCCCAGCTGTTGTCGCCGGCGGTCCACAACGTGCCGTCCCGGGTCAGCGCGAAGCAGGCGTTCAGATTGCCGTGACCGGGCCAGAAGTCGATCACGTCGGCGAGCGGCGTATCGCCGGTCTTCTTGCAGCGCACCGGCTTGTAGCTGTGGCTCGTGTCGCCCTGGCCGAGATTGCCGTAAGAGCCATGGCCCCAGGCCCAGAGGCTGCCGTCCCGGCAGAGCGCATGGAGGGACGACGAGTTGACCGGAGAGCCCCGCACCAGGTCGAGCTTGACCACGTCCCGTCCCGGAATACCGGAGGCGCGGCCGATATCGCTCGCATCGATCGAGCGCGCGATGCCGTTGCCGGTGGTGTGCCCGCGCCCCTGCTGGCCGTGGCCGTTATGGCCCCAGGTCACGACGTCGCCGTCGTCCGTCAGCATGGCGACGGAGCCGTAGGAGCCGACGACGTAACGGGGCCGGCCTAGAACCGAGTGATCGGCATCGGTGCGGTTGTCCCACACCAGATAATGCAGATGCTGGGGACTGTAGGTGTTGCCCGCCATGGCGAGCTCGTTGTTGTTGTTGGTCCCGGACATGCGGACGGTGCCGTCGGCCATGACGAAGGCCATGTAGTAATATGTGATGTCCGCGGCGCAGCCCTTGCCCGGATACGAGGCCTCGCCGTTCAAAAGCCCGATGCAGCGCTGGCTCGCCGGCAGTTTTGTCGGGCGCGGCGGCGGCCGGCGGCGCGGCAGATCCGCGGTGACGGTGGAGTTCGCCATCAGTAATCGCCGCCGAACAGGGTGACGTGAACGTTGCCGGTAGCGGTCCCGTTGGCGTTTTGCGGCAGACGCGCCGCCAGCGCCGTCGTCGGCAGCAGCCAGCGGTCGCCGGTGGCATCGAGCCAGGGCATCTGCCCCGCATCGATACCCGCGCAGGCCGGATAGCCGTCGTAGCCGGCCCGCGCGGGCACCGTCGCCGACCAGATCGGCCGCCAACGGTAGATGGCGGCGTCGATGCCGGTGGCCGCGGCGATGGCGTTGCCGGGCGTGTTCTCGAGGGTCAGCACGGTATCGGTCCGGGCGCTGAGCTTGTAATCGCCCCGGTTCGCCACCGCGCCCTTCGAGAGCGTCAGCACCAGACCGGTCTCGAGCGCCGGCCAGGCGCCGCTGTCGCGCGTCACCGTGAAGGGATCGGTGTCCGGCGCGGTGCCGGGTGCGATGTCGACCTCGACGTCGTCGCCGACGACGTCGTAGGCGCCGAACTCGACCAGCGCGGGCACGTCGCCGTCATTGGCGAGCGCGATGGCGTGGATGCGGGTGCCGTTGGCGCCGGGCGTGAACAGGTCCTGCGCCTGGTTGGCGCGCGCGGCGGCGAGGGTCGCATAATCCTGACGCCAGGCGGCGACGAATATCGGTTGATTGGCCATGGGCGGCTCCTGTTCTCGAATAGGGAAGACCGGCGTCAGATGAACGCTTCGGCGAGTGCGATGAGGGCACCCGCGTTAAGCTGCGGGGTGACGGCGAAGCGGAGGCGCTCGTCGCCGCCGGCTTCCTCGATCGCGGTCTCTATGCCGTAACCGGGCCGGAGCTTGACCGAGAGCTTGTCGGCCGTGGTGTCGGTGGCGGAGACCAGCACGCCGCCGACCGCGGCCTGGGCGGCATAGCGGGCCTCGATCGACGCATCGCGCGCGGCCTCGCTCGCCGCGACACCCTCCGTGACCACTGTCACGGCCACGGCGACGCCGGCTTCGACGTCTCCGATGGCCTTGGCGACGGTCTTGACCGGGCCGCCCTCGGTGTCGACGGTCGCAGTGGCATCGCCGTGGACGATCTCGTGCAGCAGACGGCTGTCGGCGTCGGCGCGCGAGACCGCCGCGCGCAGCTGGGTCTCGATGTTCATGAGTGGACTCCGGTGTGTTGCACGCCGGCCGGCAATCGTTGCGTGGGACCTGGCATGTGTTGCGCCCGGATCGGCGCCGGTTGCGGCGCTACCAGGTGTGGGTTCCCGGCAGGGTGTCGTGGACGAGGGCGCCGAGCGCATCGATGCTTGCGTTGAGAGCCGGCATATCCTCGGTGAGCAGCAGACTCATGGCGCCTTCGCTGAGCGTCGGCCGGGCCCGGATTTCCAGTTCGCTGGTCACTTCCCACATTCGGCCGCGCCAGGGCCTTGCATCGAACTGGCGGGTGAAGCGGGCTTCCTGCGGCAACAGGCCGAGGCCACCCAGGAGGTCCATTTCGAACCAGGCGCCGCCCTCGGCCGCGACCCAGCGGTACCAGGCCTCGAACAGGGCGAACCGATCGGGCCGCAGCACCCAGCGCACGGCGATGCGGCTCGGCACATCGGTGAAGCGCCGGCGCTGACGCGCCGGGCCCGCCTCCATCTCGGTGCGCAGGACCGCCTCGCCGGGCTGGACGCCGTAGCCCTCCAGCGTCGGTAGCGGCAGGCGATCGGGCCAGCGGGTGGTCATCGCAGACTGCCGGCGGCCGGATTGAGGCCGTAGCGGCGCTCCAGGGTCGGCGCCAAACCCTCGCCGCGGCCGATATGGCGGGCCATGCCGCCCTCGATCCGCTCGATCATGATGTCGAGGGTGAGATCGCCGCCCGGCTCGCGCCGCACATCGGCGGAAGCCCGGGCGCCGGGCGCGGTGTTACGCACGTTGACCGCGACATTGACCACGGGCCTGGCGTCCGGGACCGGGGCCAACGCTTGCATCTGCCCGGGCGTGAACACGCCCTCACCGCTACGGGTCACGATCGGCACTTCACCGCCAACGATGCCGCCGCGGTGGTAGCGAGTTGCGGTGTCGAACGCCCTTGGGTCGACCATGCGGGCCGGGAAGGCGTCGCGGCCGATCACGCCGCCGCCATGGGCGAACGCCGTGGGTCCCGAGGTTACCGGGAAGTCGCCGATCATCGGCGTGCCGGAGGACGTGGTTGCTGCCCCGCCGGCGATGCCGCCGCCGATGGCCCCGAAGATGCTCCCGAGGATGTTGTTGAGCGGGGCCGCCACCGCCATGCGGTAGGCGGCCCTCAAGGCCTCCTCGGCGATGGTGTTGAACAGGTCCTTGGCCGAGAACTTACCGGTCATGGCCCATTCGACGAAGGCGTCCTCGCTCGCCTTGAGGGCGCGTGTGGTCGCCTGCTCGAAGGTCTTGGCGGCATCGGTGGCCTCGTCGAGATAATCGCGGATGGCGCGCCGCACCCCGTCCGACCATTCGCGGCTCGATTGCAGCATGCGGTCGTCGGCCTGTTCCGAGGCCCGGGCAAAGGTCTCCTTGTCGATCGCGCCGGCGTCGAGGAGTTCATTGAGCCGTTCGATCTCGTCGGCGTAAGCCTCCTCGGCCGTGCGCAACTGGTCGGTCAGCGCCTTGCCCTCGGCGCGCAGCTGGTTCTCCCTTTCCCTGGCTTTGTTCGTGTCCTTTATTTTCTCCTGTTCGTCATGGAGCGCGCCGGCCAATCGTTCGACCTCCTTGCGCTGCTCCGGGGTTGCCTCGGCCGACAACCTCCTGAGCGCCACATCGACAAAGCGTTGCCGCTCGGTCTTCCTGAGCGCCTCCAGCTCGAAGCCCAGACTCTCGGCAACGCGCTTATTGGCCTGGGCGCGCCGGTCGGCGATCTCATCCTCGCGCCGGGCGAGCTCGGCGAGCTTGTCGTCCTGCACCGCCGCCGCGCCGAAGCGCAGACGCTCGATCATTTCTGGATCGGCGCCGGCCTTGCCTAGATTCTTCAGCTCGTTGTCGAGTTTCCGGTACTCCTCGCGGATGCGATCGGCGCCCTGGTAGCGCAGCTGGAACAGTTGCTGGTTAAGGCTCTTTTGGATCTGCAACAGACGCCGCGCCCGCTCCTGGGCCGCCGCGATGTCCTCCGGGGACTCGGCCGGGTCGCCCTCGGAGGGGTCCTCGGTCTCGGCGGCAGCCCGCTTCTCGCGACGCTTGCGCTCTTGCTCCAGTTCCCACTCGAGCTTCGCCTTCCACTGCCGCCAGTTGGCGACGACCTCGTTCAACTCCTCGATCTTGCTCTCGCGGTCCGCGCCGACGAGCCGCGCCGGTATGTTCGCGAGGAAGTCCAGTGGGTCCTCGAAGAAGGCCGGCGGCGTAATGTCGGGCATGGCGTTGATTTCTCTCGCCAGCTCGACCATCTCCTCCCTGAGATCCTCCACCTGGCGTCGCGTGGCGCTGAGGCTGAGCCCCTCGAAGTTGAAGTCGCCTTCGGCGATGAGCTTGAGCTTCTCGTAGGCGTCTCCGGCCGCGCTGGCGAGATCGGACAGTTCCTTGACCGCGACGCTAACGCCAGGCGCCAGGTCCGCACCGATGGCCCGTGCGAGGGATTTGATGTTGTTCCACATCACCTCGGTTTGATTGTTCAGGCTTGCGAACGCCCTTGCCGCTTCCTCGTTCAACGCGGTGGCGTTCCCGGTTTCGCGGTTGGCGATTTCGAGTGCCTGGGCAAGCAGATCGGCGCGATTCGCCAGCACCGGGATGGTCTTCAGCAGACGCTGGTCGGCCAAGCCCAGCGCCGCCATGGCATCGGCCACCGAGCCGCCGGCGTCACCGATCCGCTTCAGACCGTCGATGAACAACGCGAACGCAGCCATCGCATCCCTCTGGAACAGCTCCTTGATCTCTTCCGCGGTCCGGCCGGTGATCTGCGTCAGGATGGCCAGATGTTCGCCGCCGCTACGGATGGCGGCGTCGATCATGCGCAGGATGCGGCCGATGGACGTGCCCGCGACCTCCGACTTGACACCGACGGCAGCCAGCGCCGCGGCCAAGGCCGAAGCTTGAGCGGAGCTCACCCCGAACACGGCGGCGCCGCGCGCGACCTCCGTGGCCATCTCGGCGATCTGGCTTTCGGTGGCGGCAAAGTTATTGCCGAGAGCGACGATTACCGACCCGAGCACGTCAACCGTGCCCAGCGCCTCGCCGGTGACATTGAGAATGCGGGCGAGCGCCATGGCCGCTTGGTCGCCACTGAGGTCCGTCGCCGTCCCGAGCTTGGCGACGGTCTCGGTAAACTTCAGGATGTTGTCGGAGCCTTTGACCCCGAGCTGGCCGGCGCTTTGGGCGATGGCGAGCAACTCGTCCGTGGCCACCGGCATGCGCTTGGAAAGCTTATCGATATCCTTGCCCAGGGCTTCGAGTTCGGCCCCCGACAGGTCCGCCGTCTTGCCGACGCCGATCAGCCCGGTCTCGAAATCCGCATACAGCTTCACCATCTGCTGCAAGCCGCGGCCGACGGCGGCGACGGCGATCGCACCGCCCAACAGCCGCATGTGGCGGCGGAGAGCGGAGGCACGGTCACTGAGCGTGCCGAGCCCGCGCGAGGCCTTGTCCGAGGCACGGTCGATCTTCTTGATCGAGCGCTCGCCGCTGGCGCCCACGGACCTCAAATCGGCCTTGACCCGATTGCCGCCCTCGACCTCGAGGCGGACCGCGTAGGTATGTTTGGCCTTGGCCATCAGTCGCCATCCTTGTCGTTCATCGCCTCGATCAGCCCGGCCTCGGCCGCCTGCAGCAGCTCGGAGACGACGCCTTCATCGAAGCCGCGCGCCCGGGCGATACCGAGCGCCGCGGTCATGTCGATGCCGAGCACCCGGCCGGCTGCCACGATGCGGAGCTGCCCGAGCGATGCCGTCAGGACATCCCAGGCCTGGTGCTCTTCCAACGCGACCGGCGCGTGTTCGCGATACGGGCAGGGCTGGCCGTTCAGGCCGAGGCCGCCTTGGGCGCAGGGCGTTTTTTCCGCCTCGCAGGCTTCGCAATATCCGGGCCCGCCGCCGGGATGGAGGTGCCATCGGCAGAGGGCCCGGATGCGTTTTTTGCTGACGCCAGCAGCACCTGGCGCAGCGTGAACTCCTGAATGAACCGCTCGCCCACCGGATAGAGGTCCATCAGCGCGGCGACGTTCTCGCGGCTCACCGGCGGATCGTCCTCGATGCCCGACCAGGCGGTGATGTGGCGGGCCGCGAGCGCGTGGATGAGGAGCGCCTGGTATTGCCCCTCGCGGGCGCCGTCGTCCGAGAGATCGGGCAGCCCGTCGAGGGCGAGCCCCGACTCCTTCCGTTCCCTCGCCTGCGCCTCCAGGCTCTCGAGACGCTTGCGCGCCTCGGCCTGCGCCGCCGCCATGGCGGCGGTGGTGAGCGGCGTCACCGTGACGCTGACGCCGTAGGGCAGCGTCAGCTCGTAGGGTTCGGTTTCCCGTTCGAGTGAGATCATGCCCAACTCCTCATGAATAGTCGCTCCCGTCGAGATCGTTGATCAGCGTCGCGGTCAGCATGCGACCCTCGGTCTCGTTGCGCGCACCCTGGAAGTCGAAGCGAGCCGAGACCCCGCCCGGCCCCTCGACCGTGAGCGCGGGCTTCGGCAGATAGACCTCGTGGGCCTCGAAGGCGATCTTGAGGCCGCTATCGATCGCATAGGCGAATTCCAGATCGACCGGGGCGCCGTCGGAGGCCAGATCGATCAGCGTGGTGTCGGCGAAGCGGACCTCGATGGAACCGGTGAGTGCGGCGACGGTGGGATCGGCGCCATCGATGAGACCGTCGGAGCGGATGGTCTCGATCTTCTCGAGGTTGTTGGCATAGGTGAGCGAGCCGGCGGTGAGGTTGGCAACCGCCGTGCCGCCCCGGCTGATCGAGCCCTGGAACTGGCTGATGCGGCGGAAGTCGAGCTTGGTGGGCGTGCCGCCCTGGCTGGCCGCGAACCGCTCTTCTCCTCGCGCGACGCACTGGATGGTGGCGGCGGCCGCGCCCGAGCGCGCGAACTCGAGCGCGATGGAATCGAACACGACGCCGGTATGCCGGAAGTAAGCCGGCACCTGGGAATGGCCCACCTCGATGGTGTAGCTCGGCAGAACGTCACTCCCGGAGGCGAATACGTGGGAATCCCCGCCGCCGGTGAGCGTTGGGCCGCTGACCATGGCCGCCGACGCCGCGAGGGCGAAGGCGTTGCCCGTGGCGCCCGCCGTATCATGGGCAACCAGAAGCCGCTGGGTACCGGCCGGGCGGCTATAGGTGGCGTCGGAGACGTTGGCGTCCGCGGAAGCATTCAAGTCGGTGACCAGCCGGTCGATGGTCTGGGTCGCCGTCGCCTGGATCTGCGTCTCATCGCCGGAGGCTGCTCCGGTGACGAACGTCCAGACCGTGCCGCCCAGGGTGACGGTGTCCTGATCGGACGGATTGATCGCGAAGTCGATGTATCCGCTGGCCGCGACCGTGCTTGAGGCGGGATCGCCGAACAGTCCGGTGAGCCAGAGGCCTATATAACGCGGATCGACAGGGACGACGATCTCGCCCTCGTCCATGATCGCGTCCTGCAGCGGCGCATAGGGATCGCGCCCCT
The DNA here is from genome assembly GCA_965248805.1 of Alphaproteobacteria bacterium. GTDB lineage: Bacteria > Pseudomonadota > Alphaproteobacteria > UBA6615 > UBA6615 > CBDFKJ01. The sequence goes on along the minus strand of CBDFKJ010000008.1, from coordinate 257,196 downwards.
GGCCCAGCACCGGATCGTCGATCAGCCCCTGCTCGGAGCCCAGCGTGCAGCGGTTGAAGGGAATGCGGATATAGTCGCCGGCCGCCGCCTGCCCGTAAGTGGTCTCGCGTTTGAGCAGCAGCGTGGCGCTCGAACCATAGGCTCGGGCCATGAGATGTCTCCTTCCTGTCTGGTGGGTGTCGGCGGCTCAGCCGAGCGGCGTTTCGCTCTCGTACTCGATGACGCACTCGACGGTGCCAGTCTTGATGGCCGGCGCGCCGATCACCGCCTCGGTGTCGATCGCCGGCCTGCCGGTGGTCATGCCGAAGGCAAGGCCGCCGAGGGTGGGATCGGCGTCGAGCGCCGCGCCGATGTTCCGGACCAGCGCGTCGAAGGCCGCGTCCCTGGCGGCCGCCTCGCCGGTCTCGACATAGACCTCGATCTCGACCGCGTGGCTGTAATAGACGCCGCCGATGCCGCCGAGCGCCTGCTCCGGCTCGCCCGGATCGCCGTCGCGCAGCACGATCAGCCCGCCCCTTGGGATGCGCTCGGGTGCGGCGGTGTTGCGCTCGACCTTGGCCTCGGGCACCGCGCGCAGCCGGACGGTGAGCGCGGTCAGGATCCGTTCGGTCTTGCTGGACATGGCGTCACCGTCGTGCCGTTGCCCGCACCTGCCGGCCGATCAGTCTCGGCAACCTGCGTGCCCAACTACCGGCGGCGCCGGCGACATTGAGCCGCTTCTTCAGCTTCACCCGCGGCGCCAGCACGAACATCGCGACCGTGGCGATGCCTTGTTTGAAGCTGCCCGATTTGGTGCGCCCGCCGCCCTTGGCGCGCCGGCCCACCCGCCCGGTCTGGGCGCTCACCCGCACGCCGTCGACCACCAGCAGCGCCGCACGGCCCGACCGGCGGACCATGCGAAGCGGCCCGTGGCGGGCAGTCGGGAAGGTGGCCGGCGTGATGCGCTTTCCGCCCACACCGCGCTTCGGCGCCGCCGGCGTCGGAATGGCGAGCCAATTGCCGCCCTTGCCCTTGATCACGACGCCCTCGTCGAAGGCCAACGCGATCTGCGGCGCCTTCGACCAGACCAGGCTTGCGGCGTCATGGCCCTTGTTGACATAGGTCTTGCCGCGCCAGGTGCGCGACAGCCGCGCGCCAAGACCGGCGGCGACCACCTGCTTGCGCAAGCTCCCCTTGAGACCGTCGCCGGCGGCTTTCACGCCGTCCGGCACCGCGCGCTCGATACGGCGCAGCTCGGCCTGCATGTCGGCCTTCAGCGAGCCGACCATGGTGGCGGTGAGCTTCATGCGGGACTGGCCCCCGCCGGGCAGGCCTCGAGCGTCCAGACCAGCCGCTCGGTATCGCCGACCGGCTCGCCCTGGACGAGGTAATCATTGCCGCCGACGCTCAGCCGGTCGCCGGGCCGCGGCTCGGCGATCTCCGAGACCCGCACATCGAACAGCGTGGTGCCGGCGTGTATACGGGTCTCGCCGAGGCCGACGATCTCGTCCGGGCGTTTGGCGATCACCCGGACCGTGACGGGCTCACCGCCGTCGGCCGTATAGACGGCGTCGCGGCCGAGATGGCGGAAGCAGTCATCGACCGCGGCGGCGAACGGAGCCGTCACCTCACTCGGCCGTCAGCTTCACCAGCACGCCCGGGCGATGGCACATGGGCAGCGGGTTGGATTGGGTATGCAGATCGGTGCCGCGTTCGAACTTGCGCGGCTCCTGCTTGGCGTAGAGCTGCTGGCCGAGGGTGTTGGCGGTCTCGTTGAAGTCGGCCGGCGCGAAGTAGGACGCGAAGGTCTCGACGGTGCCGAGCGGGAAGGCGTGGCCCTCGTTCTCGGCAATGAAGCGCCGCACGACGCCGTCCGGGTCGGTGGCCTGGCCGCGGTACTCCTCGAAGGCGATGCCGCCGAAGGTGAAGCCCGCGCGCAAATCGTCGCGGAGTGCCGCCCCTTCCATCCAGCGCTCATAAGCCTTCTCGACCTTCGGGTGACTGGTGAGCGCATCGAAGAACTCCGGGCTGACCAGGGCATGAACCCGGGTCATGAACTCGCCGCGCAGATTGTCCTCGATATGGCGCAGCACCGAGATGCACCGGCCCTTGACGTCGGTGTCGTCGTCGTCAAGGCCGAAGGCGACGGTCTTCGCCTCGATGCCGAACTCGGCATAGAGGTCGTAGAGGGCCGAGCCGTCGGCATCGAGGATCACCCCCTTGAGCGCCCCCATGCGCAAATGCTCCAGCGTGATCGCATGCTTGTTGCGCATCGACTGGAGGTGATCGGCCATGACGTCGGCCAGCGCCTGGGACTCGTTCTCCGAGCCGAAGGCGCGAATACCCTGGACTTCCTCGGGCAACACCACGTCGTCGTGGGGGATATGTGGGATGTTGAAGCTGCGGAGCTTGCGTTTGCCGCGCTCGCCGACGGTGCCGGGCGAGCCTATGGGGAGGGTCGGAAGCAGGTTCAGAACCCCGTTCTTCTCCTCGACGGCGATCTGGCGGAAGCGCACCGGCCGGGGCGGCATCAGCATCATGCGTTCGAGCCGTCCATAGCTGTTGGGCAGGATGTTGATGGCCGCGGTCAGCGCCGTCACGTGGAAGGCGGGGGTATCGAAGGGATTGTTCATGGGCATGGAAAAGCTCCTCCGGCGCCGGCAAAACCGGGCCGATCAGTCAGAGTTGCGATTGGGGTGGAGAGTGGGGCTCAGGCGGCCTTGCGGACGAGGATGCCGCGGGCCTCGAGGTCGGCGATCGCGGCCGCCTTGGCGGCCTCGTTGATGCCGTCGGGCCAGACGATCGCCCGGTCGGCGAGGACGGCGTCGCGCAGGATCGCCGTGACTTCCGTGTCGGTTCCGTCCGGCGCGGTCACGTCGAAGGCAACGATGCCGATGGCCTCGGCGGTGCCGTCGACGGCCGCCGCATCGAGCGCGACCGCCTTGCCGTCGCCCGATACCTCGATCGCGAACGTATCGCCCGCGACGAAGTCGGCGGCGCCGTCGGCGACGGTGAGGTTGAGATGATCGCCCTCATAGGCGGTGCCGACCGTGAGGTCGGGAAGCACGTAGCCCTTCGGGCTCAGCACCTGGAAGGTGCCGGCCGCACCCGCCGTGATGCAGGCGAGCCGGTAGATGCCGGCTTCGGCCTTAGCCCCGAGCGCCGGATCGGCGAGCGTGGCCTCACCGTCGCCGGTGTTGCCGTCACCGGCGGTCACCGTGACCTCGGAGCGGCTTCGCGCGGCGATGACCGCGCCGGCCATAAGGATGCGCTCGGCGCCGCTTCCCGCAAGAACCGTTACCGTGTCGCGGCTGTAGAGGTTCGGCGCCTCGTATTTGAGGACATCGCCGAGGTAAGTGGACTCAGAGTAAGCGTTCATGGATCAGACCTCCTTTGCTGCGGCAGCCCGGGCGGTCGCCGCCCGCACCACCGGATTGTCGTCAAGACTGGCGGGAGCGCCGGTCCCTGTGCCGGGGAGCACATGGTTGTGCACCTCGGCGTCCGCGCCCGCCTTCAAGTTCAGTAGTTCCCGGCGCACGGCGTCGGCCGAGAGCCCCTTGGCGAGCATGTCGACGGTGCGTTCGGGCATGCCGGCCAGCGTGCAGAGCTCGGCGATGAGCCCGGCCTCGGCCGCACCCTCGCCGCGCGCTTCGGCCCGGACCGCATCGAGGTCGACCACCTCGGCGGTCGTCGGCTCGGGCTTCGCCGCGACCTCGGGAGTGGGCGGCGTTTCGGCTAACTCCAGTTGCGGCGGCGCCGTGCCGTCGGCATTTGTGGTTTCGATGACGGTATCGTCGTTCATGACGTGCTCCTTTCGGTTGCTTGGCTGGTGGGATGCCGGGCCCCGCAGAACGGCCGGCGCGGCGATGATCGATCGCGGTGCGGCGAGGTTGGCGGCGAGCGCCGCCAGAGCGTCGCGCAGGGTGCCGACCTCATCGGCGAGCCCGGCGCGGACGGCGTCTTCGCCGAAGAAGAGCCGGGCCTCGGTGGCGCGAACGGCCTCGGCAGTCAGGCCGCGGTTGCGGGCCACGGTGTCGACGAAGAGCGCGTAGACGCGGTCGACCTCGACCTGCAGCGTCCGGCGCGCACCGTCCTTCAGGGTCTCGTGCGGGTTGAAATCGTTCTTTCGGACGCCGGCATAGACGGTGGTGGTCCGGAACCCTTCCATGGCGTCGCGCGCGGAGCGGTCGACATGGACGGCGACGACGCCGATCGAGCCCAAGCCTCCGGTGCGCGGCACGAACAGTCGCTCGGCGGCGCTGGCGATCGCATAGGCGCCGGAAAACGCCTCCTCGTCGGCGACCGCCCAGACCGGCTTGAGGCTGCGCGCCTCGTGGACGAGGTCGGAAAGATCGAACACACCGGCGGCCTCACCGCCCGGGCTGTCGATGTCGAGCAGGATGGCGCGCACCGCCGGGTCGGTCGCGGCGTCCATGATCCGGTCCTCGAGATGACCGTAGGAGGTCAGGCCCGAGGCCGCCTCGATGGCGCCGGCCCGCTTGACGAGCGTGCCGAACACCGGGATGACGGCGATGCCCTCGGGCGTCACCAGGTAGGCACCGTGGCGGCGGCCGGCACCGTCCATGACGGCGGGCGCCGGCAGGCTTTCGCGATTGGGAATCATCCCCAACATGCCGGAGGCAGGAGCCTCGATACCGATGCGCGGACCGATCACGGCGAGGATCGCCTCGAGCTTCGCCTGGCCGATCACCAGCGGCGTGTCCAGCACCCGGCTCGCGATATGGGGCAGCATGGTCATGCCGGCCTCCTCATCTCGTTCATGGGTTCGTTCTCCCCGCTGTCGGGTTCCCGTTCGATCTGTTCGTCCCGTTCTCGCTCCGCGCCGGACTCGGCGTCCGGCTGGGCGGCGCCGGTGCGCGCGACCCTGCGCGGATCGCTATCGAGCACCAGGCCCAGCGCATCGGCGCGGGCGTTGTCGGCGGCGATCTCGCGGTCGATCTCCTCGGCGTCGTAGCCGAAGGCCGAGATCGCCTCCGACCGGCTCATGAGACCGGCCCGAATGGCCAGCACCACCGCCTTGAACTCCTTCTCGGGATCGACCCATTGCCAGCCCTGCGGGATCCACTTGGCGGTGAGATACCGAGCCGGGTCGGCCGCGAACCCGGGTGCTTCCAGGGCGCCGGCGAGCACCGCCGTCGACATCCACTCGCGCCACACCGGCCGGCACAGCTGGTGGACCACCACGGCGTGCTGGATGGTCTCGCAGCGCCGGCGGAACTCGAGCAGCCCGGCGCGGATCGAGGAATAGTTGACTTGCGTCAGATCGCCGCTCAGCTGCTCGTAGGTGACGCCGGCGGCGGTGGCGACGGCGCGCAGCTGATTGCGGAAGAACCCCTCATAGCTCGACCCGGCGTCGGCCGGTTCGGCGAAACGCACATCCTGGCCGGGCCTCAGCCGCTGCATGGTGCCGGGCTCGAGGCTGGCTTCGACGACACCGTCCTCGTCCGGCTCGTCGCCGCCCATGACGGCGTCCTCGGGATCGGGCGAGACGACGAACCCGGTAAAGAGCGCCGCGACCTTGGCCTTGACCAGCGCCGCGTCGTCGTATTGGTCGAGCTCGTCGAGCTTGACCAGCGCCCGGGCGAGCCAGGGCTCGCCCCGGATCTGCCCGGGACGGAGCGGCCGGAAGAGGTGGGCGATGCGGTCCGCCGGCACCCGCACCAGGTCGTGGTCGCGGGGCCGCATCGCCGGATCGCCGGGATGGACGCGGGTCAGGTGGTAGGCGACCCTTCGTCCCAACCGGTCGAACTCGATGCCGCCCCGCACCAGGTTGCCGCTCGGCAATGTCGTGTTGAAGGTGAGCGGCACATGCTCGGCCTCCAAGAGCTGGATCTGCAGCGGCACCGCGAGACCGTCCTCGGGCCGGCGCACCCTCAAGCGCACGAAACATTCGCCGCCCTCCAGCATGGCCCGGCAGGCGAGCGCCTGGAGGCCGTAGAAGTCGGTGACGCCGTCGGCGTCGGCCTCCGCGCACCAATCCCACCAGAGCGCATGCACGGCTTCGCGGAACGCCGCGTCCGTCGTGATCGACTGGGGCTTGATGCCGGTGCCGATGCAGTTGGTGACGAAGGCGTCGACCGCGCTGCCGGCCCAGGCGTTGCGGCGCACCAGATCGCGCGACTTGACCCGGAGGTCGTGGCCGGTGGCAAAGGTCGTCGCCAGCGCGCCGGGGTTGCCCGGCCGCCAGGCCAGCGAGCGCCGTCCCGAGCCCGCGGCCTCGTGGATCGGCCGGCGGGATGGACCTGCGCCGGTGCGGAGCGCGCGCCAGGAGGAGGCGGTGCGTGCGAACCAGCCCCCGCCTTCGCGAAGATTGCTTCGGCGGGCGAAGAAACGCATGCTCAAAACCCCTTGTTGCTGACGATGCGGATCTGGCGCACCTGCCTGCCGGCGTCGCGGGCGCGGGCGTTCTCGATCTCGGCGAGCGCCGTCTTGATCTCGTCCACCGAGCGGTAGGTGACGCTCTTGCCGTCATAGCTGACGGTGAGCACGCCCGAGGTCAGCGCCTCGCGCAGCGCCCGCGCCTGATCTTCGGTGTACGTCATGTCCGTCATGTCTCAGCCCATCCACTTGCTGCGGGTCACGCGCCGGCGCCCCGCCGGCCGGGAGCCCGGATCCGATGCCGCCGCGTCCTTCGTGCCGGCCCGTTCGGGGCCGGGCTCATTGGCGAGCGCGGCTTCCATGCGCCGCCAGCGGCGCTCCGGAAAGCGATCCGCGCCGGCGATCCAGGCGGCGGCCCGGGCATAGACCCGGCAATCGAGCGCCTCGTTGCGCTCGCGCAGCTTCTGCCATTCGAGCCGGGCGAAGCCGCGCCGTGTGCGCACTGTCACCAGCTGCTCGGCGACGAACTGCTTGAGCCATTCGTCTTCGACCCAGTGCGGCAAATGCACGCTGCCGGGCGGATACGGTTTGCCTTCGGCGCGCTCCTCGTCGGTCGGCCGTTCCAGCCGCAGGAACCGGTAGGTCTCGGCCTTGAAGGTCGACACGGCCACGGTCCACAGCCGCGCGCCGCGGCGCAGCCGCCTGCCGCCGTCGGACGCGTCCACATAGGTCGGACCGGAAACCGGGCTCGACCGGTTGAAGCCGTCGGCGCCTTTGACCGGCGCGACCTGCGCGACCCCGGCGCGCCGCGCCCAGCCGTAGACGGCGGTCGGCTCGTAGCCGGTGTCGATGGCGAGCTTCGCCAAGCCCAGCGCGGTGCCTCCCTCGTGCGGCCAGACCTGTGAGAGCAGCCGGTCGAGCGCAGCCCAGGGCTCGGTGCGCTCGGGCCCGCCCTCGATGACGATGTGGTCGATCAGCCAGCTCTCGAGGCCGCGGCCCCAAGCCCAGACGTCGACCTCGATGCGGTCCTTCTGAATATCGGCGCCGGCGGTCAGGAACAGCCCGTCCTTCGGCACCGTGCCCGCGGGCCAGCGTTCCCGGCGGTCGTAGAGCCGCTGCCAGTCCGGCGCCTCGCCGCTCTCGACCCAGGTTTCGCCGAGAATGGTGTTGCGAAAGGCGCGGATCGCTTCATCCGAGCCCTGTGCCGCCACCCAGGCGCGGGCGATGGCCTCCCATGACAGCCAGCCGACCGGCGAGTAGAGCGCCGACAGGTGGAACCCGATGGTCGACGGATCGGCCGCCGTTCCGGTCGCCCGCCAAACACCGGCCGCCAGCATCGCCGTCTTGTGATGCTCGGCGATCGGCGTCTCGCAGGATGCGCAGTGGTAGGCCGCCGTCTCCGGTTTGCCCTTCTCCCAGCGGAGCCGCTCGAAGACCAGCACCTGTGCGTGCCCGCAATGGGGGCATGGCACGAAATACCGCCGCTGGTCCGAGGCCTCGTATTCGCGCTCGATGCGCGAGAAGCCCTTCACCGTCGGCGTCGAAATCAAGAGCACCTTGCGCCAGTGGGCGAAGGTGAGCGAGCGCGCCTCGGCGAGGGTTACCGGATCGCCTTCCTCGTCGGCCGAGGCCGGATAGGCGTCGACCTCGTCCAGGAGGATGTAGCGGGCCGGGATCGAGCGCAGCCCCACCGCCGAGTTGGCGCCGGTCATGATCAGGATGCCGCCGGCGAACTCCTTCGACAGCATGGTGTTGCCGGAATCCCTCGACCGCGCCGGCCGGACCAAACCCCTTAGCGCCGCGCTCTCCTCGATCAGCGGATCGATGCGCTGGCGCGAGTTGCGCTTGGCCAGCTCCACCGTCGGCTGGACCGCCAGCATCGGCCCCGGCGCCTGGTGGATGACGAAGCCGATGAAGTTATTGGCTCCCTCTGTGGCGCCGACCTGCGCCGCCTTCATGAATACCACGCGGCGCGCCGGATCGGCCGGCGACAGCGCGTCCATGATGGCGCGCATGTAGGGCGTGCGCGCGATGCGGTAGCGCCCCGGCTCGGCCGAGGCCCGCGCCGCCAGCATGCGGTGCTTCTCCGACCATTCCGAGACGGAGAGCAGCGGGTCCGGTGTCAGACCGTCGCGCCAGGCACGGACGATGTCGTCCATGCCGGCGAAGGGCTCGGCGGAGCCTTCAGCGAAGGTCGGGCCGGATCTCGGCGAGCTCATTGAGATGCTCTCGGACATGGGCCTCCAGGACCTTCTGCATGGTGTGGGGCTCGACCCCGAGATCGGCCGCCATCAGGGCGGCGACGCGGGCCGGCCAGTTGACCCAGGCGTCGCGCTCGCGCCGTGCGAGCCGGAACACCTCGGCGGTCGCCTGCGCCCGGTCGACCACCTCCTCGCGCAGGCGCTGCACCTGGATGCGCGCCCGCTGCGCCTTGGCGATCTCGTGCGCGGTGCGCGCCTGGGTGAAGCTGGCGCCCCCCTGCGTTGCCGGCTCGGATGCGGGCGTCCGTTCCGCGTGGGGCGGCTCAGCCGGCGGCGGCTCAGGCGACGCGCCCTCGGGCGATCGCGCCGGGTCGGTGTTGGCGTCCCATTGGGTGTCGGCCTTGGCCGGATCGAGGGTGCCGTCGGGCTCGGGCGTGAGACGGCCCGCGCGGATCGCCTTCATCACCGCGACATGGCTCACACCGCGCCGGCGCGCGTATTCCCGCAGCGATACGCCCATGCCCGTGGAACCTCGAATAATCTATTTGATTCATTAACTTAAGCGCTTGAACTCGGGCCGGAACAGAGCGTGTATGACCTCGCAATCGAACGGAGGAACCCATGACCCAGACCCTCACCGACAGCGAACGCGACGCGCTCACCGCCGCCGCCAGGCGCCCCGATGGGCGCATCCACCCGCTGCCCGAGGGCGTCGATGTCGACTTGCTGGTCGGCGGCCTCGTCGTGCGCGAGATGATCGAGCAGGCGCCCGACGAGCGCCCCGGCTTCGAGCCCTTCCTGCGCATCACCTACGCGGGCCTGAAAGCGATTCACGCCGACCCGAACGAGCGCGCGTCGGACGGCAAGACCGCCCTCGAAACCTTCATCGCCGGCCAGTACGAGTTCGACGACCTGCTCGAACGGCTCAAGGACAAGAGCGACGATCACTTCGACGTTGACCCCGAGCGGGTCGATTGGGCCGACGTCGGGACGCTCTACATGCGCCTCGCCAGCCTGCGCACCCTTTGCGACCACGTCTTCAAGGAAGGCGAACACGCCGAACCCGCGGGCGGTCACGACGGGCACGCCTACAACCGGGACGGCCGCAAGGTCGCCGTCAGCGTGCCCACCGACTGAGCGGGTCCCACTCCCCTCCGGCCCCGACCGGGTCCGCCCGGCGGGGCTTCGGGCGGTAGCAGCGCCGCGATGGTCGCGGTGCGCTCACCCGAAGGAGGGACCCATGAAACTCACCGATATCCAGATGGTCGTGCTCTCGGCCGCCGCCGGGCGCGACGACGGCTCGATCCACCCACTGCCCAAGACCCTCAGGGGCGGAGCCGTCACCAAGGTCACCGGCGCGCTCCTGCGCCGTGGCCTGATCGCCGAGGCGCCGCGCCGGAACGGTGCCGCCATCGGCGAGACCAACTTCGCCATCACGGCCGAGGGCGCGCTCGCCATCAACGTCGAGCCGGCCGAGTGTTCCCATTTGGCCGACACGGGCGCACAGGCGGCCGACGGTGGCCGGGAGGCAGAGCCGGCGGCGGACATCCCGCCCAGGGCGAAGAAGGCCGCCACGGGTCGCGACACGGCGAAGGGGCCGGTCAAGCTACGCACCGGCACCAAGCAGGCCCTCGTGGTCGAGATGCTGCGCCGGCCCGAAGGCGCGACCGTCGACCAGATCATGGAGGCCACCGGCTGGCAGCGCCACACCGTGCGCGGCGCCTTCGCCGGCGCGCTCAAGAAAAAGCTCGGCCTCACCGTCACCTCGGAGAAGGTCGAGGGGCGCGGCCGCGTCTACCGCGTGGCTGGCTGATGGGTTTCACCGTGAAAACCATCAAAATCAGCGACGCCACCAATCGGGCCATCGCCGACGCCGCCATCTATCCGTTCCACTCGACGGCCAAGCGGCTGCCGGACGGCGACTGGGTCGTCCCGGTCGACGATGAGGTCTATCAACGGATCGAGGACAACCGACTGCCGGGCGAGTCCGATGACGACGTCATCCTGCGGGTGCTGCACGTTCATTCCGGCCGGCCGAACAACTGAGGCCGGTCGCTCGACCGACGCCGCCGTCCCTTTGGGGCGGCGGTGTCATGTTCGGATGCCGCCGCGCACACGGATCGCCTCGAACAGGCGCCGATGCGTGTATCCACGAGCGATGGACACGATCGTAAAGGCGGCGCCGATCAGGAGATGATCGCGGAACGCAATGGAAATCCCGAACAGCGGAAACACCGCCATCTGAGCGAGCACGGCGATGGCATAACCGACGGCCACGTTGGTCACCGCCTCGACCAGCGACATCGTGCGCGACTGGCGCCTCATGCCGCCGCCCGCTCGGCGCCGGCCGCGATCGCGTCGAACGTCCGCTCGTCGCCGTCGAGGGTCGCGGCCTTGCCCGTCCAGTCCTGCCAGCGCCGGACGACGACGTCGCAATAGCCGGGATCGAGTTCCACCAGCCGCGCCGTGCGCCCGATCTTCTCGGCCGCGATCGCGGTCGAGCCCGAGCCGGCGAAGGGGTCGAGCACGATGTCGCGGCTCTTCGACGAATTGCGCACCGCGCGCTCGATCAGTGCCACCGGCTTCATGGTCGGATGCAGATCGTTGCGCGCCGGCTTGTCGACGAACCAGACGTCGCCCTGATCGCGGGCGCCGCACCAGTAATGATCCGTTCCCTCCTTCCAGCCGTAGAGGATAGGCTCGTACTGGCGCTGGTAGTCGGCGCGGCCGAGGGTGAAGGTGTTCTTGGCCCAGATCACGAAGGTCGACCAGTGCCCGCCGGCCTCGCGGAACGCGCGCTGCAGCGTCGGCAGTTCCGAGGACGACATGCAGACATAGGCCGCGCCCTTGGTGACGGTCAGGATGTTGACGCAGGCGTCGTATAGAAAGCGCTCGAAGTCCTTACCCAGATTGTCGTTGCGAATGCGGCGTTTCTTGCCGCGCATCCTGTCCTTGGCGCTGTTGCCGTAGTCGACGTTGTAGGGCGGATCGGTGAAGCAGAGATCGGCAAGCCCTCCGTCCAGCGCCCGTTCGACATCGCCGAGCACGGTGGCGTCGCCGCAGAGCAGGCGGTGGCCGCCCAGCAGCCAGAGATCGCCGGGCCGGGTGATCGGTTGCTCCGGCGGCTCGGAGACTTCGTCGTCGTCGATGTTGCCGGCGGGATCGTCCGCCTGCAGCAGGCGCTCGACCTCGTCGAGCTCGAAGCCGGTGAGGTCGAGATCGAAGTCAGCCTCGCGCAGCTGCTCGAACTCGACGCGCAGCAGCTCGTCATCCCAGCCCGCGTTCTCGGCGATCCGGTTGTCCGCGATGCGGAAGGCCCGGGCCTGTGCCTCGCTCAGATGCTCGAGCCGGAGCACCGGCACGGTCTCCAGCTCCAATTGCCGGGCGGCCAACAGCCGGCCGTGGCCGGCGATCAGCACCCCGCGCTCGTCCACCAGGCAGGGCACGTTGAAGCCGAAGGCGGCGATCGAGCCCGCGATCTGCGCCACCTGGTCGTCGGAATGGGTGCGCGCATTGGCGGCATAGGGCAGCAGCCGGTCCAGCGGCCAGTGTTCGATCGTGAATTCCATCAGGCGGCCTCGGCGATGATCTCGCCTTCGCGCGCGAGCCTCTCGCGGGCGATCCCGGCGTAGTCCGGATTGAGCTCGATCAGGATCGCGTTCCGGCCCAAACGGCTTGCCACCAACCCGGTGGTTCCGGCACCGGCGAAGGGATCGAGCACGGTGCCGCCCTTCGGGCAGCCCGCCGCGATGCACATCTCGGCGAGCCTCGGCGCCATGGTCGCGAAGTGGGCGTGCGCGAAGGGCTGGGTCGGGATGGTCCAGACGTTCCTCAGGTTGCGCCGCTCGGGGTTCCCGACCGCGCGCTCGCGGCCGATGCGCGAGGCGGCGTTGGCCTTGGACAACGGATCGACGAGGTTCTTGTACTTGCCGCCGATGCGGTCCCGGGCCTCTCGCATCTTGCGCCGGTCCGAAGGGCCGCTCGTGCACGGCTCGCTGGCCGCGGCGCGGTCGTAGAAGTAGCGCGCGCTCTTGGCCAGCAGCAGCACCTCCTCGTAGGCCATGCTCGGCCGGTCGCGCACGCTCTCCGGCATCGGGTTGCCGGACCACGGGCCGAAGCTCGCACCCTTGGCCCAGACGATCCGCGAGCGCACCCACCAGCCGTCGGCCTGGAGTGCGAGCGCCGCGCGCGAGGGGACCATGATAAGGTCCTTGGGTTTGAGGCCCGGTGCATTGGCGCCGGGCGGGCGGCCGCTCCAGCCGCCGTCCCCCTCGTAAGCCCGCCGGGGAAAGCGTTCGGAGGCGCGCGATCGCTGCCGGCCTTCCCGCGCGCCGTAGTTGCCCCACGATCCGGCGTAACAATCGCCGAGGTTGAGCCACACGGTGCCGTCGCCCCGGAGAACCCGGCGTACCTCGCGGAACACCTCGACGAGGTGGGCGACGTAGAGATCGGGATCGGGCTCGAGCCCGAGGCAGCCGAGCCAGGCGCCGCACTTGCCGCACCAGGCGCCGGCCGCGTGCTTCTGATGGTTGCCGTTGAAGCGGCGCGATGGCGCGCCGTAACAGCGGTCCGTGGTCCGGCTCTTGGCCGTAACCGTCGTCTCGCGCTCGTCATGCGCCTCCCGCCATTCGCCCCACTGGTGGTCGCAGGCCGGATCGCCGCTCCAGACCGAGGGCGGGACGCGGTAGTCACGGAGCGAATAGTAGGGCGGACTCGTCACCGCGCAGTGGACCGAGCCCTCGGGCAGCTCGCGCAACCGCTCACGGCACTCGCCGATGAGAATGCGGACGCTCATGGGCCGGCGCCGAGCGAGATCACATGCATGATTGTCGGGTGCTGGGTCATGGGTCTCCCATCACGAAAAGGCCGCCCGCGCCCTGGGAGGCGGGACGGCCGATGTCCATGTCTCGTTGGTGGGCGGCGCACCGCGCCGGCCGGTGCCGATGACGCCGATCTGACGCAAGGTCAACGGTGGTAACCAAGGGTGGTAACCAAGGGCTCTGGTTACCAGGTGGTTACCACCCAGGTTACCACCCCGATATGACGCTAAGTCTTTGCAATAACGTGGTTTTCCGGCTTCGACGGGGTGGTAACCGGCGAGCCGTGGTTACCACTTGGGTTACCACCCTGGTTACCACCTCCACTCGGGACGTAAGTCGTTGATATAGCGTCCTTATTCCGTATGGTCGGAGCAGTGGCCGGCGGCCGGTGGTAACCTCGGTTACCACCCAGGTTACCACCCTGATCCGTCTCTAAGTCTTTGTAACAGCGTGGTTTTCTCCGCCGGGCGCAGGTGGTAACCGGTGGCAACCCAGTGGTAACCCAGTTTTTCGCCCTGTCGCTGGCGCGATTTCGCGGAGGTCCGCCGCTTGGTCTGCCGCTCCGGCAATCCCTATCGCCTGCCGGCCAAGGAACAGGCCCATGGAGATCACCTGGTCGACGATGCCGGGCAGCTCGCGGGCGGCCTTGCCGCCCTCCATCTGCGGGCGCCAGTGCTCGCGGTTGAACTCGTCGGTGACGCGCTCGAGGATGCCGACGAAGACCGCGGTCCGGCCCGGCGCGTGCTGCAAGTGCTTCAGGAGGCCGATGACCTCGCGGGCGAGCACGCCATAGGCGCCGCGGAGATCGGGCTTGCCGGTCTTGTCGGAGACCGATTCGGGCCGGGTCCTGGCCCATGCCATGGCCTGACGGGTGAGATCGGTGATCGAATCGACGAAGACGATGCGCTTGCCGGCAACCACCGATAAGAGCTCGGCATAGACCTGAGAGACGTGGCCGTAGTGGCCCTCGGAAAAGAAGCCGTTGGGATCGGCCGCCGGATCGACGCCGCCGACGAGGCAGGCGATATCGAGCGCGTCGGCGAAGGTCCGCACCGGGATGCTCATGCCCGGCCTACTTTGTTCTTGTAAACTAAAAGGTGTCCCGCCTTGGTCTGTCGCGTCGATTCGACCGACGCCTTGAGCACTGCCGCGCGCGGATGAACCTCGATGCGCACACTGGTGTTCAGCTTCTTGAAGTCCGACGAAAAGCCGTAGCTCGCGTGCATCAGTACCAGCGAATCTTCGGATCCGGTTTGAAGGAGGCTCTCATGCAGTGCGGATGACGGATCAGTCAAGCTTTCAACTCGGGTCACACCCAGCCAGTCCGTCGACTCCAATGTTGGTCGCAGGGCTGTCACCAGTTCGGCATGAAAGTCGTAGTCAATCAGAGATTCACGAATCGGCTCGATCAACTCTTCCGCGGTCTTGGCACGAGCACCCTCGATAAGTGTGTCAACTATTGCAAACAAGAGACCTCCACCGGCCGCTGCCTCAAGTTGGGAGCGATCGATTTCGGCAGTAATCTCCTCTTGCGTGACTACGATGACAGCATTCGACGAGCCGATGTTCGCGGCTACGTCCGAATTCAAAGCAATCGTATTGGGCGGCGTCGCGCAAGCCGACACAAATAGAAGCAACAGGGCGGCGATCAATACCTGGCGTAGATTGTCCATATCAGTTGTTCCAGAGAGCCGCTGCAAGGGCTTCGATCGACAGCGTTGTCCGATCTGCGTCCCTTCGATCCGGCGGATCAGGGTGTTCGCATTTTCAATATCGCTCATGCGACCATCCTGGAGATGAATATCCTGTAGACGGTTTATTCCGTATCACCCGCGGTCAAAATTGGACAGTGATTTCAGAGAGTAGTTGTTCTTTCAGACGATTATGGGTGAGCCTGCGGCCCTCGGCAGCAAGCGCCTTCACCAGTTTGGGATCGGATACCATACTAACCCATTGATATCGCGGGTCCTTCCTGGCGCAAAACGCAAGTGGGGGAGGCGGGCGATGAGCAAGTCCCCTTCACGCAAGTTCCGCTGCGCGGTCTATACCCGCAAGTCGAGCGAGGAAGGGCTCGACATGGCGTTCAATTCGCTGGACGCCCAGCGCGAGGCCTGCGAGGCCTATATCCAGAGCCAGAAGCCCGAGGGCTGGGTGCCGATAGACGACCGCTACGACGACGGCGGCATCTCTGGCGCCAGCCTCGAGCGGCCCGCCCTCGAACGCCTCCTCGCCGATATCGAGGCCGGCCGCGTCGACATCGTGGTGGTCTACAAGATCGACCGCCTGAGCCGCTCGCTCATGGACTTCGCCAAGCTGGTCGGGGTGTTTGAGACCCACGCCGTCACCTTCGTCTCGATCACCCAGCAGTTCAACACCACCACCCCGATGGGCCGCCTCACCCTCAACATCCTGCTCTCCTTCGCCCAGTTCGAGCGCGAGGTCACCGCCGAGCGCATCCGCGACAAGTTCGCAGCCTCCCGCAAGAAGGGCATGTGGATGGGCGGCATCCCGCCGCTCGGCTACGACGTCCGCGAGCGCAAGCTGGCAGTGAACGCGGACGAGGCAGACCTGGTCCGGGAGATATTCGAGCGCTTCACCCGGACCGGCTCCGCGAGTACGCTCGCGAAGGAACTCGCTGCCGAGGGAAGGAAGACGAAGAGCTGGGTCACTGCGGGCGGCCGGCACCGCCCCGGCAAGCTCTTCGACACGGGGACCCTCTACCGGCTCATCAACAACCGGGTCTATATCGGCGAGGCCGTGCACAAGGGTAGCGCCTATCCCGGTGAGCACGAGGCGATCGTGCCCCGCGCGCTCTGGGACAAGGTCCACGGCATCCTGAAGGAGAGCCCGCGTGCCCGCGCCAATGTCACCCGCGCCCAAACCCCGGCGCTCCTCAAGGGCATCGTCTTTGGCACCGACGACCGCGCCATGACGCCGACCCATACCCGCAAGCGCGGCCGGCTCTACCGCTACTACGCCACCGCCGGTCTCACCAAGGGGGAGATTCCGGCCGGGGTGGTGCGCCGGGTGCCGGCGGCCGAGATCGAGACCGCCGTCGTCCACGAACTCCGCGCCATCTTACGCACGCCCGAGGTCGTCGTCGCCACCTGGCGCGCGGCCCGGGAACGGGACGGCGCGCCCACCGAGGCAGAAGTTCGCGAGGCGTTGCACGAGCTCGACCCCCTGTGGGAGGAGCTGTTTCCCGCCGAGCAGGCCCGCCTGGTGCGGCTCCTCGTCCGGCGCGTCGAGGTCTACCCGGAAGGGTTGCGGCTGCAGCTTCGTGTGGATGGGCTCAGGAGCGTGGTGGCGGAAATGCGGGGGGAACGAAGCGAGAGGAGGGCGGCCTGATGAACGAGCCCCGGTTGAGTGAGGACGGCGCCACCCTCACCGTCTGGATCCCGATGGCGTTCAAGCCCCGGGGCGGGCGTAGGCTGGTGGTCTCGCCCGACGGCGTGCCCGCCTGGGCCGCTCTTTCGAGCCGGGTCGACGACACCCTGGTCAAGGCGCTGGCCCGCGCCTTCCGCTGGCGGCGGTTGCTGGAGACCGGGTTCCACGGCACGGTCGACGAGATCGCCCGCGCCGAAGGGATCAACGCCTCCTACGTCAGCCGCATCCTGCGCCTTACCCTGCTCGCTCCTGATATCGTCGAGCCCATTCTCGACGGACGGCAGCCGCCGGAGCTGACCGTGGCTCGGCTGATGACGCCGTTTCCGGTGGAGTGGGAGGAGCAGAGGGCGCGGTTCGGGTTCGTCAATTAACAACCAACAATAACTCCCGCCATCGTCTGGACGCCGGGAAGTGTTCTGGGATGTCCCGCGCACGGGTCAATCGAGGCTCGCGATCAGGGCCTGGGCTTGCTCTGTCTGCATTGCACCTGCCAACCAAGTTAACAGTACTTCCTTAACGTCATCGTGGATCTCTGGCCAAGCCACGACGCTGCGCCCGATCAGCGCAGAGGTTGCTGCGGAAACTGCTGAAAAAGCAAGGCTTTGGGCCGAAGCGTATTACCACGGACAAGCTCAAATCCTACGCTGTTGCGATCCGCAAAGAGCGACTTACCGCTATTCACGATCAGAAATTGCGGCGAACAATCGAGCCGAGAATTCACACCAGCCGGTACGTCGACGCGAACGAAAACAACAGCGGTTCAATTCACCGGGATCCGCCCAACGGTTCCTTTCAATCCACGCCGCCGTCTACAACACTTTCTACGTCCAGCGCCATTTTTTGCCCCGCCGCATTTTCAAGGCGTTTCGAGCCGAGACGTTCGCTGTCAGGAATCAAGGCTGGTGTGCTGCCTGATCCAGATCACGATCCAATCGTGCCGAACGCGGCAGTTAACGTGTCAATGCCCTCGCCGGTCATGGCCAACTATTCGAACCATACGGATCGTCAAAGATTTCTTGCCTCATTCGCCCCACTAGCGCTAGACCCATACCCATGGACGGAGCCACTTGGCGAGTGAGCGAAGAGACCGCACTTTTTGATATCATGGCGACGAAACTGCTCACTGCCTGGCTTCACTTGGTTCGATGCATTCGTCGGGGACACGGAGCCGGAGAATGTACATCGTGAAATCAGCGGAAGGGCACGGAGAGGCAAATTGTGGAAGCGAGTGCGAAGCCGATCTCTGATAACAAACCGCAACGCTGGTGCATCTACATTGACATACTTGGCTTCAGCAAGTTCTGGGAACATGAAGAGTGGAATGCCCTCCATCCTCTTCGAGAACTGATGCGGGCGATCTATAAACTCGGTAAAGAGGTTTATCCAAAAGAAGGAGATCGCCTATTTGCACATCAGATGGGAGACGGTTTTGCCATTGTGGGCGAGTTCGGTGAATGCAGCCTCGAACGCCCCCTTATCATCGCCATTGCGCTTCTGCGCAGCGTTGCGTCTACCGGTAAATTTGCGGCAGCTGCCATAGCGGAAGGGGATTTTTCGGACATCACCGGAGGCTACCCTCAAGACGTGATAAATGATCGCGACGAAAGCGGCGGAGTCCCCTTGGGTAACGGATACATGACCTTATTTTCGGTGATGGGAACCGCCTTCATTCGCGCGTACCTTCTCCACAAAGAGGCACCACCGGGTCCGTTCATCACAATTTCACAGCAAAACCGTAACCGCGTTCCTAATACCTTGCCTGTGCGGGCCGTTTTAGGCCGCACAGGTGAACCGTTGTTGTCAGTGGACTGGATCCGTGCAGAATCGACACCCCTCACGAGAATTTCAGCACAGGCCTGTTTACCAAGACCTGGACCAGACGAACTGGAGCAAAAGATCAAAGAATACTGTCAAGCGTATCCATGTATAAGAAAGAAGTGGTCTTCATGGCTATGCAACTTCTTAACTGTGTATATCGACCAATCCAAATAAGGTATAGCGTTGAGAACGCCTATGAATTAAACATAGGAGAAAAAAGATGAAGAAGTGGCTTGGATACACAACTTTTGCACTGGGTACCATAGGGCTTCTTCTGGTTGTTGCACTATCTGGTGGTATCGGTGAGATGCTCGCAAGATCTACCGTTCAAAGTCTTTTTCAGGACGACAATGCGAACACTCTTGAAGAGATACAGAAAATAGCAGCAGAAAATCTCCGGCGTCAGCTTCCAATTAGAATAGATGAGATCACAACCCTTCAAACTGTCATATCTATGGGACCAGCTATCTTTTACGGCCACAGAACAGGTCTCTCAAGCGGTAGCGTTGATAAGGCCGAATTTCGTTCGAAAATGACGCACGCTCTGTCCCAAAGTATTTGCACGAACGACGATATGAAATACGCAATCAGTATTGGAGCATATTACGTATACCAATACATTGGCTCCGATGGTATTCTTATAGACAGCCTAATAATAGGAAAGAGAGAGTGTGGATAATCGGTCCCTTAAAGAGGCAAGACTTGCGATGTACGAAGCTCTAAACAATTTATTCCTTCGATCCAAATGCCACAGAACGAAGATTTTGGGAACGGGGCGCGCACGATCGCCCTCAGGTGCGGCGACGCAGTGAACGATAACGGGACGACGGAATCCAGGGTAGAGTCCGCCGTGCTGACTATCGCCCGCCTCGTCGGCCGGCAGATCGCCCGCGAGGCGTTGGAGCGGCGGGGCGCCGTCCCCGAGGTGGCCGCTGAGGCGATGCGCGTCTACGCTGAATAGACCAACCGGCTCAACCGCGACAGGCGGACCTCTGCCGCGAGCGAGCGCAAGGAGTTCGCCGGCATCGAGAAGACGATCAAGGACATCGTCACCGTCATCGAGAACGGCGGCTACACCCGCGCCCTCATCGACCACCTCCGCGAGCTGGAAGCAAGGCAGGACGAGCTGACCGACCGTCTCTCAAACGCGACCGCCGACATCCCGGACATTCACCCCAACGTCGCCGGCATCTACCGGCGCAAGGTGGAACGGCTCGCCGAAGACCTCCAACGACCCGAGGACCGTTATGAAGCATGCGCCGCCATCCGCCGTCGAACGCATCACGCTCTCCCTCGGCCCGAAGCGCGGCCAAATCGACGCCGTCCTCTACGGCGACCTCGGCACCATCATCGAATGGACGGGAACCAGAGACCGCAAGGGCAACAGGGCTAGGACGAACAAGACCGACACCCCCGCCTCGGAAGTGTCGGTCTCAGTGGTTGCGGGGGCCGGCG
Source organism: Alphaproteobacteria bacterium (assembly GCA_965248805.1). GTDB lineage: Bacteria > Pseudomonadota > Alphaproteobacteria > UBA6615 > UBA6615 > CBDFKJ01. Next base: position 237,197 of record CBDFKJ010000008.1, on the reverse strand, counting down.
CCACCAACCGCGTCTCGCGGCTTTCAGTGCATCGGCGAGCGCGCGCGCCTGATGCCGCGACAATCCCGATACGGACTCTCGCCCGAGGGCATGGCGGATCTTCGTGGCACCATAGAACAGTCCTCGTGTTACGATGGCGGACTCGATTTCCTGGATCGGAATCGTCCTTACTCCAAACGGAAGCGCCAGCGTCAGGACGTCTACGCTCACGGCAGCCGCCTTGGCGTCTCCGGGACGTAACAACGCGAACAAGAACGATGCCAAGCCCGTCCGCTTGACTTCCAGAGGATGTTCGGACTTCAAGACGCGTTCGGACGGTGTACGCATATCCCGCCACATTACTCCTTGACTCGTCGTACCATGGATCCGAAGTCGGCTGTCGCCTCACCGGCGATCAGTTTGGTGCTCGAGACACGGGGCCGCGCTCGTGTTGACGTAACGAGGAAGCAAAATAATCCAATTAATTCAATGCCCGGGTTGGAACCCGGTCTCGCCCACCTGAGCGAACGATATTCGAACTTAGGGAATTCCAAATCTCGCTAACCCATTGAAACTTCTACGGTCTGAAATCCCGTACCGAATCGGCGCAGTCAACAGTCGCGGAGAATATGGACGGAGAGAGAGCAGATTCGGGCCGAAACGCGCGACCGGCAGTCAACGGTCGGCGGCCGAAACCCGCGCGAATACTGGGCTTTTTGGCGCCGCGAGAGGCGAAGGGAGAGAGTTCGGGCGTGAGGCTTGGCGGAGGGGGTGGGATTCGAACCCACGGTACGCTTGCGCGTACAGCGGTTTTCGAGACCGCCCCGTTCGACCACTCCGGCACCCCTCCGCTTGTGCAAATCAACCGCCGCCAACGCGCGGCGAGCACTCTCTAGCGCCCTAGTTACGCTTTCCGCCTCGTGGCTTCAACCGCGGCGGTGGCTCGTGTCACGCCCTCACGGCGTCCGGCGGCATGGTACCAGCGGTGCGCGCAACGATGGTGTCGGCACGCCCCCTTCCGGCACGCGGAGCCCTGGAGGGCGTGGGCCCGCGTCTGGCCGATCGATGCGCGCGCGGCCGCATGTAAGCGGACAAAAGTCTTTCAGAATCGGGACAAAAGTCTTTGCGAATGGGCTGGAAAATCGTCCTGATTTTCGGCGCGTTTTTGGCTGGAAAATCCAGCGGATTGCTTCCCGGAACGGCGTTGTCTCAAACCCGTGCCTGACACAACACTGAAGCGAGGGAGAACGGACATGGCGTATGAAGCGACGCTGATAACCCTGCCCGGTGTCCTCGTCCAGAAACGTCGGCGAAGCTCAGGCGATGAAGGAGGCTTGCGGACCTAAGAAACATTTTCCGTGATGGTGAATTGGACGAAGCCACATCTTTCCGGAAACTCCAGATAGATGTAAAAGGTGGAAGAAAATACAGCGACGTTACTGGAAGTCGCGGCGTTGTCCCTTACGCCTGAGCCTAACGCCACCTTTCACACGGCGCCCGAGCCGAAATATCAGGGATCGTCGTCCTCTTCATATTGATTGGTCTTGACCAAGGTGACGGTGACGATCCCGCCACTGACGCTTCTTTGGAGCGCGTATGTCTCTCTAACAAGAATGGTGCCTTGTCCCTGGTTGGGGCCGGTCGTGTTCGCGGTAAGGACGTTTGTAATACCGCCGGGCACGGTGGCGATGGCGGCGTCGATGGCCGACTTGGTGGCGGAGGGCGTCATGGCGCGCGTCTGGTCTTGTCCGGAGAGCCCTTCCGCGGTCGTGGCAAGCTCGGCGGCGCCGGCCCGGCCTGTGGTCGCGGTGCGCAGAGCGATCTGGCGGGCCTGGAGGACGCCGGTCCCGGAGGCGTTCTCGGCCTCGGCATCGGTTGCGAGCGGCACGGCGCCGGCGGCGTCGGTGGTGGCGTCCGGCAGGTGGGTGACGGGCAGCTTGCCCGCTGCGTCGAGGGGCGCGACGCCGTCGGCGGCGCCGCGGCCGATGCGACCGTCGGGCACCTTGGCGTTGGCGGTGAGCTCGCAGATGCCGCCTGCGACACCCAGCGCCGCGATAATCGCCTTGAGGTAGTCGATCACCCGCTTGAGCACGGGCCGGGCGTCGGCCGGGCTGTCGGTGCCGGCATCGAAGTGGTCGGTGGCGAGGTCGTCGGTGGGCCAGGCCATGGAGCCTCTCTCCTTCGTCTGAGCGTCAGGCGATGCCGTGCAGGACGGCGTCGACGGTGGCGTCGGCGGCATTGCCGCTGCCGTCGAAGATCTTGATGCGGGTGGGATCGTTCTTGTTGTCGAGCACCCACGACCAGCCGGCGCCGACCGATTGCAGGGTGAGGTCGATATCGGTGACGCGCGCGAGCGTGGTCGGCACCTCGCGCCCGCCGCTCGCCGAACCGCCCCAGTCGCTGGTGTCGGCGTCGAGGAACTTCTGCTCGGCGGCGGTGCCGAGCAGGGTGTAGCAGAGGTGGTCGAGGCTAAGCATGGTTGCGCCGTCGCCGGTCAGTTGCCAGCGCAGCTGCAGGTGGCGCGCGGTCATGAGCATGGCCGTCGCGTTATCCTGCCAGGTGGCGGTGGCCAGCCCGGAAGCGGTGTCGGCGGTGCGGTACTGCAGCGTCACGTTTCCGGCCGTCTCGGCCTCCCAGGCGATCGAGAACGGCACCTCGGCGCCGATGTCGATGGCCTCGGTGGTGTAGGTCATGGCGGTGGCGCCGTCGTCGGAGCGCACGGCGCTCTCGATGGTGCCGGGCCAGCCGCGGGCGGAAGGGCATTCCCACAGGAAGGCGTCGCCGAGGCGGGGATCGGGCAGCTCGGCGATGATGACGGCGGCCGTGGCCGAGAGCAGGCCCGAGGTGTCCTCGGCGCGGATGGCGAAGGTCCAGCGGCCGGCGCCGGGATCGACGGTCTCGTGGGGCGACGAGGTGAGCAACCCGTTATGCAGCGGCGTCATGGCGTCCCAGGCGGGCGCCGCGGCGCCGACGACCGCCTCGGCGTGGCGGATGCGGTAGCCGGCGAGATCGGGATCGGCCGGCGGGGTCCAGCGGAAGCGCCGTGTGCCGTCGCCCAGGGCATCGACCAGGAAGTCGGCGACATTGCCCGGCGGCGCCAGCTTGCCGCGGATAGTGTAATCGACGGTGAACGGCGCGCCGGCGGGCGCTGCCTCGGTGCCGGGAATGACGGTGACCGTGAGCCGGCCCGACGGCGGCACGCGCCACGAGGCCTCGGTGGCGCCGTCGATCAGCCTGTCCTCTGTCTGCAACGGGCCGCCGTCGAGCGCTGCGCGGACGATGCCGCCGCGCCAGTCGCCGGCGACGGTGAGCGCAGCGGCGACCTCGACGGCAAAGCTGTTGCCGATGCGGATCAGGGTCTCGGAGAGCGCGATGTGCAGCACCCGGGGCGGGCGGCGCCCGACCATCGGCAACGGCACCGTCAGATCGCTCGTGGCGGCGCGGTAATAGGCCTCGACCTCGTCGATGGCCTCGATGCGCACGCGATCCTCGGCGGCGGGCTCCATGGCGACGACGCGCACGCGCGCCGGTGTCGCGCCGCCCGGGTAGAACCGCCACAGCGTATCGAGCGGGCTGGCGCCGAGGGCGCCGAGGGTATCGGGCGCGTCCGTCAACGGTTCGGCGAGCACCAGGGTATCGGTCTCGCCGGCGCCGCCGTCCGGATGGTTGACGGCGGTATTGTGGAGTGTGCCGTCGGGCAGGCGCAATAGCAGGTAGTCGTCGGCGCCGGAGAGGGTGACGGGCCGGTTGAGCCGGAGGCGGTCTGCAGTGCCGCCCGTGAGCCGCCCGGCGACGCCGCCGTCGATCAGGGCGTCGGTCAGGTGAACGACATCGCCGCGGGCGACGGCCAGGCCCTCGGCGCCCATCTCCCACTTGAGACGGCGGCGGTGGTAGAGCTGGCGCGCGGCCTGGAGGTTGCATTCGGCCGCGGCCTGGCTGCGCGAGGTGACGCCGGCCAGCGTCAGGGTCGCGGTATGGCCGCCGGGCGCGGCCCGGGGGACCGCCCGGCGCACGGTGTTGTATTGCCAGTCGAGATCGGGGTCGATGTAGCGGCAGGCGATCTCGCCGGCCGTCTGGCCGCCGACGTAGTCGATCTCGAAGCTCCCGGCGACGATGTTGCCGGGCGTGATCAGGGCGGTCGCGGGCTTGTCCGCCTCATCCCACACCACGCCGAGGCGGCCGCTCTGCCAACTCGGATTGGCGCGCCCGCACTGGGCGATCAGCGTCAGCACCTCGGCATGGGTGGTCCGGCGGTCGATGACGTAGTCGCAGCGCAGTCCTTGCGCGTCGCACCAGGCGCCCCAGGCCTTGATGGTCTCGTCGTCGATGCGGGTTTCGGCGAGACCGGCGCCGGCGACCAGCTTGCCTGCGATATGGAGGCCGCGGGCATACCAGCGGAACAGCCAGGCGGGATTGCCGGAGACCTGCGGCGCGCTCCATTGGGTTCCGTCCCAGACCGGGATCTTCTGCCCGACCGTCGCCGACAGCCGATCGAGCTGGCCCGAGAGCTGGCCCGAGGCGCGGATCTTCAGCGCCAGCCGGGTCTGGCCGGCATAGTCGCCGGTGTCGGGCTGGTAGGATCTGAGCGCCGTCCAGGTGATGGCGTCGTGGATGCGCTCGTTCGATGAGGGCGCGCTCGTGCGGCGCACGCGCACGGTCCAGGTGCCGGCCGCGGCATGACCGTAGACGAGCGTCTTGCGGTAGGGCGTGGTGTCGCCGTTCGACAGGGTGACGGTGTGGCTTGTCTTCAGGCTCTCGTTGCCTTGCGGCCAGTACTCGATCTCTACGGTGACGGTGTGGCGGCTGACACCGCCCTGATCGGAGACCCGGAACAGCGTCCCGGCGAGGTCGATGCCGATCCGCTTGGTACCGGCGGCCGTTGTGCGCTCGACCCAGCCGGTGTCGTCGAGCGCGGCGCCGGCTTCGCTGTCGACGTTGCCGGCGACCAGCGTCACCCGTCCCTGCGCATCGCCAAACTCGGTCTCCACTTCATCGAAGTTGCCGAGCGGCGTGTCGCCGATCTTGCGCCCGCCGATGTCGAGCGCGCCGAGGCCGAAGTGGAAGATCTGGAGCAGGTACTGGTCGTCGCCGGAGAACTCGGTGTATTCGGCTGCGCCGAGGTCGGGAAAGACACGATGGGTGCCGAGCACGAGCAGGAGCGGACCGTAGAGGCGTGCCCGGTTGGCGCCGCCGGCGAGCGAGTAGATCGGCTCTGCCGCCGCAGCGGCGCCGGCGTCCGGCGCCCTGGGCAGGCGCGGCGGAGCGAGGGCATTGATGATCAGGCCGCCGGCGAGGCTGATGGCGCTGCTGACAAGGGCGCCCTTGACGGTGAGCCCGCCGGCCGCGGTCACAAGCTTCCAGCCCGCCGGCGCCAGATGGGGGAGCGCAATTGAAGCCGCCACGACGGCGAGCAGGAGCATCGTGCGCAGGGGATCGGAATCATCGCCGCCGCCGTGCATGGCGGCGCGGAGCGTGACGATGTCGCCTTCGGCGAGCACCGTGGCGCGCCAGGCCTCGCGCGGCACCGGCCGGCCGTTGACGGCCGCGGCAATGTCGCCCACGGGCCATTCGGCGGCGACCAGATCGGCCAGCGTGGCGCCGGGCGCGAGCGCGCGGATGCGGGTCTCGCGATGCTCGGCGGTCAGCGGGTGCGGCCATAGATCGGTGGTGATCTCGCCGTGCACGGCCCGTGCAAGCGCCGTGCAGGGCCGCTGCACCGGCCGTGCAACGGGGCCTTGCCCCGCCGCAACGAAACCCGGATCAGGCGCAACGCCTCGGCGCGAGCCGGTGCTCAGAGCCACCGGTACACCCCTGTCGTTTCGAGGCCGTGGCGGCCGAGTGCCCGCAGCGGGTGCAGGCAGGCGCCGATGCCTTTGAGGCAGTGCAGCACGTGCGGTGTGCCGGCGATATCGCACCAGATGCCGATGTGGTGGCCGAGGCCGCGGCGGCGCCCGGCGGCGCGCATCAGAACCGCGTCGCCTTCTATGGGCGTGACGGTCTCAGCGGCGAACGTGCCCTTGAGCGCGGCGATCTGGGCGTCGCGGCCGCGGACACCCGTGGCATGGGACGGCAGCGCGATGTCACGCCCGAACCGCTCGCGCAGCACCTTGGCCACCAGGTGCGCGCAGTCGAAGCTGCCCTCGACGTAGGCACGGCCGACGTAGGCTTCGGCCCAGTGCATCAGAACAGCCCTGGGCTGGTTTGCGGATCGTGGCGCAGTGTCACGGCGGCGCGGCCGAGCAGCGGGTCGAAGCCGAGCCGGGCGGTCACGCGTTCCTGATCGAGGCGGATATGGGCGACGTCCATGGTCATCTCCCATTCGGGAATGCCGTCGACCACCTGCATCACGCGCACGGTGGCGCCGACCCCGCCGCCCGCCGCCTCGATCCATTGCGTCAGCTCGCGCCCGACATTGTCGATCACCAGCTCGGCCCGCGGTTCCCGGCCCTCGACGTCGTCGGCGAACCGGGCGCCGAAGCGCAAGCCCACGTAGCGTTCGCCCTCGATGGTGTGATCGTCGGCGTCGTTGACCACACGCACCGGCTCGACGATCGCGGGATGGCGGATCTCCAGCGCGGTGAGCACCCGGTCCAGCGGCGAGCTGGCGCGCAAGGCGCGGTCGTAACGGTACTTCAGGAGCAGCCGCAGTGGGGCACTGCCGGCCAGCGCCGCGCCGGTGAAGGTGGCGGCGAGAGGCAGGACCAGCCGAAGCGGGGCGCTGCCTCTGAGTCGGCCGCCTTTGAAGGTAGCGGCCAGACGTAGACGGCGCCGCAGCCGAAGCGGGGCGCTGCCGGTCAGCGCCGCGCCGGTGAAGGTAGCGGCGAGAGGCAATCGCAGCCGCAGCGGTGCGCTGCCTCTGAGTCGGCCGCCTTTGAAGGTAGCGGCCAGACGTAGACGGCGCCGCAGCCGAAGCGGGGCACTGCCTGCCAGCGCCGCGCCTCTGAAGGTAGCGGCCAGAGGCAGGCGGCGCCGCAGCCGCAGCCGGGCGCGGCCTCTGAGTCGGCCGCCTTTGAAGGTAGCGGCCAGACGTAGACGGCGCCGCAGCCGAAGCGGGGCACTGCCTGCCAGCGCCGCGCCCCCGAGAAAGCCCAGATGTTGCAGTCGGAAGCCATCGCCGTCGCCTTGCAGCGCCACCGAGCGGCCCGCATAGCGGCCCGCCTCGACCGCTTCGCGAAACGCCGGGTCCACATCGCGGAGCCGCGCCTGCAAGCGATCGCCGGTGCGCCGCAGCGCATCGACCCAGCCCCAGGCCGGGGCGTTCATCTGCGGGTGCCCAACCACCACCGGGGCCGGATCGCCGCGCTCGTACGCCCCCACGACGCTGTCCAGGTCGTCGGTCGACCAGGTCCGCTCGCGGCCCGCCGAATCCCGGTGAGCGCCGGCGCGGAAAACGTCGATCCAGCCGTCGAGCGCGCTCATGACGTGGCTACGGCAAGTCCCGCCCGTCCCGCGGCCGTCACCGGCCACGACACGGGCGGGGTCCTCTCTCCGGGGGTGTAAGGAATGAAAATGCCGCCGTTCATGACGGCGATCTAAACGGATCTCGCAACGTCTGTGCAGCGGACCATGGTCCGCTGCACGAAGATCCCTCGTTCTGCTGAAATGGGCCGTTAATGCTCCTGCCGGGCCGGCCTCACGCGCCGGCCAAAGAAAGGCGGGGGCCGGGATGCGTGAACATCCCGAGCCGGGAGCTCACACTCCCACGACCGCAATCGGCCGCATCGCGGCCGTCCCGCCACCCCGCACGGGGCGGGTGCAGTATCGTGGGAGAGGACCTTGGCGTCGAGCCGTGACGTAGCGCCCGTTACCCCTGTCGCCGCCTATCTCGGCGGCAAGCGGAACCTGGCGAAGCGGATCATCGGGCGCATCGAGGCGATCGAGCACACGAGCTATGCCGAGCCCTTCGTCGGCATGGGCGGCGTCTTCCTGCGCCGGCGCCGGGCGCCGCGGGCCGAGGTGATCAACGATCTCAACCGCGACATCGCCAACTTCTTCCGCATCCTGCAGCGGCACTACGTCGCGTTCATGGACACCATCCGGTTCCAGATCACCACACGCGCCGAGTTCTTGCGCCTGGTCGACACAAACCCGGAGACGCTCACCGACCTGGAGCGTGCTGCCCGCTTCCTCTACCTGCAACGCACCGCGTTCGGCGGCAAGGTCTCGGGGCGGAACTTCGGCGTCTCACCGGGCATGCCGGCGCGCTTCGACATCACCAAGCTCGGCCCCATGCTGGAGGAGCTGCACGGCCGCCTCGCCGGCGTCGTCATCGAATGCCTCCCCTATGCCACCTTCATCGCGCGCTACGACCGGCCGGACGCGTTGTTCTATCTCGACCCGCCCTATTGGGGCAGCGAGAGCGACTACGGCCGAGATCTGTTCGAGCGGGCGGAGTTCGCGCGCATGGCGGAGGTCCTGCACGGCCTCAAGGGGCGCTTCCTGATGTCGCTCAACGATGTGCCCGAAGTGCGCGAGATATACAGGGACTTCGACATCGAGGCGGTCGAGACGACCTATACCGTTGCCGCCAGGGGCAAGAGCCGCGGCAAGGCGGGAGAACTGATCATCAGCAACTAAATTGTAGGGCGGCAGGTCTCGCCCGGGTCACGACCGGGCCTCGCCGCCAACCGCCCCCATCCTTGGCCCTCAGAACCGCTCGTCGTTAAGCCTCCAGTAGACATCGGTCCCCCGCAAAGCTTTGTTGCCCTTCGCATAGTCGAACGGCACCTGGCCCTCGGCGTCTCGGGCCTTCGGGTCGGCCCCGGCGGCCAGCAGCGCTTTGGCAACGACGGGGTTGTCGTTCTCCTCGGCCGCATAATGAAGCGGGGTCCGCCCACGCTCGTCCTGCGCGTTCACTTCCGCCCCGGCGGCCAGCAGCGCGTCGGCAACGGCGGGGTTGTTGTTCAGGGCGGCCGCATAATGAAGCGGGGTTTCCCCAAACCCCTCCCGCGCGTCCACGTCCGCCCCGGCGGCCAGCAGCGCTTCGGCAACGGCCGGATTGTCGTTCGTGCCGGCCGCATAATGAAGCGGGATCGATCCATTATCGTCCTGCGCGTTCACTTCCGCCCCGGCGGCCAGCAGCGCTCCGGCAACGGCCGGATTGTCGTTCCTGCCGGCCGCCAAATGAAGCGGGGTCCGCTCATACTCGTCCCGCGCGTCCACGTCCACCCCGGCGGCCAGCAGCGCCTCGGCGACAGCCGGATTGTCGTTGAGGGCGGCCGCCCCATGAAGCTGGGTCCACCCACTCACGTTCCGCGCTTCCACGTTCGCCCCGGCGGCCAGCAGCGCTTCGGCAACGGCCGGATTGTCGTTCTCCTTGGCCGCATAATGAAGCGGGGTCGATCCATTCACGTTCCGCGCTTCCAGGTTCGCCCCGGCGGCCAGCAGCGCTTCGGCAACGGCCGGATCATTGTTCCCGGATGCCGCCAGATGAAGCGGGGTCTGCCCCTCCGCATCCCGCGCTTCCAGGTTCGCCCCGGCGGACAAACAATCCTGCACGGCCCTCGCAGTCGCGGTCTCGAAGAACTCCAAGTTGTCGCAGTCGGCGGCGGATGCGCCGAACGAACCAACAAAGAGCACGGCCACACCCGTCAGTAAGAACACCAGGCGCATCACTCTCACCCCTCGACGTCCGGTACCCGACCGAGACGGATCAGAAACACCGGGTCACCGTACTCGCCCGCCTCCTCGTCGCTCGTCACCGTGTAGGCGTCCACGCCGGCATAGCGGCCCGTCTCGAAGAGCTTCTCGGCCCGCGCCCTGACTGCCAGCGCGCTCCGCGCCGGCAGCGGGTCCGCCGGCAAGAGCCGGCCCCTCTTGCCCGTTCACGTACCCTTGCACAACGTGCCTGGTCTCGCGGGCCATGTCTATGTTCCGAGCAACGTCCGCGCCGTCCATGCCACCTGTCCGATGATCTCGGCATCGTCGGGGCACGGGGTCATACGGTGCGCCGGGTTGTCGCTCACCAGGACCCGCTCGCCGACCTCGCTCTCACCGGCCCGCTTCACCACCAGCCCGTCGGAGGTGCGGAAGACGAAGATCCGCCCCCGCCGCCATTCCGTCCGGCCGCGGTTGACCAGAATGCTGGCGCCCTCCCACAAGGTCGGCTCCATCGACTCCCCCCGAACCGCGATCACCGTGCACTGCGTCGCATCGAGGCCGTGGCGGTCGAGCCAGTTGCGGCGGAAGGTCAGCGTGCCCACCACCTGCTCCTCCGTCGCCTCCGCCCCGCCGCCGGCCGCCGCCTCGTACTCCACGATGTCTATTCGACGCGCGCCCGGAACGTCATCGCCATCCTCCGTCGCTTCCACGGCGAGCGCGCCTACGTCCTCGAGATCGTTTGCCGCCGGCGGCGACAGGTGCGGGATCACCGACAGCCGCTCCGCCAGCTCCTCGCGCAGCGTATGTGTCTGCTCCTTCAGGGCACCCACTATCTCCTCGCGAAGCGCTGTTGCGTCCAGCACACTCTTGGCCTCGATCGCTTTGATCGCTTCTTCCAAGCTCGCGCCGGGCGCAAGGTCAAGCGCCTCAGCGATCTCCTTGGGCGCCGGGGCCGAGGGCGGATTGGGATCGGGGATCAGCGGCGGCGGGTTCTCGACATCGGGCCGGCCACGATAGACCGCCAGCACAACGCCCTGGGCGGCGATGTTCAACTTCATCCATTCTTCGTCATAGGCCGTCTGGTGACCCCGCGCGTCGGGCTCCTGCCAGCCGCGCAAGCCGCAGATCTTGTCGTCGTCGGCCACCAGCCGCTTGATCACCGAGCGGCCCTGGTGGTCCTTCAGCCACGCCCGCATACCAATGGCCAGGGGCGTGTTGGGCGAGACCAGGCAGTAGTCGCCCGGCTCAATCCCCTCGGGCCGCATCGATAGCCCCTTGGCCATGGCGTAGAAGCTGTCCGCGTCGCGTTCGCCGATGCCCTCCGGCATCGGAAGATCGGGATACTCCTTCTCGTCCTCCAGATGGCCGAACATCGAGCACTTCGCCCAACCGCGCACCGGCAGGTCGATTCCGGGCGAAAATCGGTCCAGGCCGGCGGTGGACGGTAGCAGAGCAATCGACCGCGAGCCGGAGCCGCCCTCACGCGGCGGGCCGACATGAAACTCTAAGCCCAATTCGTTGCACAGCGCCTCAATCGTCGACCCACGCAAATCGACGCCGCGCTTCAGATTTTTGATTGCGCTGTCGTGGCTCACGGCCGCCATGGAGATGTCACGCGCGGACCGACCGCTCCGGTGCAGCGCCTCAAGGATAACATCGCGGTAGGGCATCCATACCCTATACCGCGCTCTTTGTTGTTGCGGACAGGACTTTTTTACCCTACGATTAGGGTATGAATACCCTAGACTGCTCCCTCGTTGAACTCGCCGAAGCTCTCGCAGCGCACAAAAGCGTTCAGCTCTGGCGTATCGGCCATCTTGCGGCTGGACGGGGCGCATTCTTCGTCGACCTCAAGAGCGGCAAGCGCCACTGCCAAACGAATACTTACCATCGCGTCCTCCAGTGGTTCTCCGACCACTGGCCGGAGGGCTTGGAATGGCCTTCGGACATTCCCCGGCCCGTCCCTTCATCGGCAGCGGACGATCCGAAGGAGGCCGCCTGATGGCGATGGTCCGCACCAAGGTTCGCATTCTCCAGTGGTTTTCCGACCACTGGCCAGCGGATCTTGAGTGGCCGCCGGACATTTCGCGGCCGGCGCGCAAGGTTCGCATTCTCCAGCGGTTTTCCGACCACTGGCCAGCGCATCTTGAGTGGCCTTCCGACATTCCGCGGCCCGCGCCGTCATCGACCGATGGGGAAACGGCCGGTCCGCCAAACTGGCGCTGGAGGGCGGCGTGATGGGGGATTGGGCGACGCTTTGGGATGCCCAACGGCGGAACGCGACAGCGGTTGCAAAACGGGTTCCGCCGCGCCGCCTCAGTGTGGTTCGTCGGCGTATGGACCGCCTGGTGGCTACGGGAGCGTCATTCCGCGCAGGAACAGCAGAGCTAATGCGATGCATTTCTGCTCCGGCGAGAGCCCGGAGGGCAGATAGGTGACCGGGTTGCCTGCGGCCTCGTTCGCCATGGCCACGACGAGCATCTGTTTGTGCCGCTCCAGGAGGACGCACACGACACCCGCGGGCGGCGGTGGTGCCGCGCGACGGCAGGGAAGGGTGGATGCGATGAACAGCGATATGAACCGAGGGCGCGATGTGGTGATCGACGGCGAGTGGGCGGGGACGTTCTGGCGGGTTCGCGGCGAGACCCCGGGCGAGCTCGTCGGCGTCATCCAGTTCTTTCCCGATGGCCTGGGCTACGACCCGCTTACCGATGAATTCGATGTCGACAAGTGGGAGCGTGGCTCGCAAATGCTGATGTTTCCGCTCACTCGCGACGGATGGCGGAGCGTGTATAGGTCTGCGCGGAGCATCGCGCGACAGCAGGGCGCGAGGCGTCTCGTCCTCGAAAGCTGGCGGTATCCCCCTGACGCCACGCCCGACGAGCACGGAAAGGCGGCGTGATGGTGACGGAGCCCGGCGCCACCGGTTCCGGCGACGGCGATTAGGGACGCCGCGTGATGGCCCGGTGTACCCATCGAAACCCCGTGCGAACGCGGGTGTTGAAGCGGCGGCGATATGCGCCGTGGAGCCCGTTAGTAGGGTCAGCCGCGAAGACCGGAACCGCGGACGGGAACGTCAACCGTGCGGGCGTGACGGCCGGGAGAGACCGGCGCGTTTCCTCCCAGGTGAACTGGCGGCGGGTGGGTCTGCATTCCCTGCGGGCTGCCCGCCGCGCCTTTTCGCGAGGGGCGACGGCATGAGCGCCGACAAGTTCTGGGCGCTTCTGGCAGTCGCGACTATCTGCGCTACGCTTCCGGGCGCGTTGATCGGCCTCGGGCTGTCGTACTTCCTCGGATCGGATCTGGTGCCCACGGCGCTTGCCGGCGGCGCGATCGGGGCCGGCATCAGGTTGATGTTGTGTCTCCGATGACAGCCTCTCCCAAGCCCTGCCGCAAGCTGTTGAGCGCCGCGGTACACGGCACGCTGTCGAGCGGCAGCAATCGTTGCGACGGTCTCTGCATCCTCCCGTGGCCACTGCACGGCGTCGCCAGGACCTCGGTGATCATGACACTGGACCGCCATGGGCTGGTTCGGATCACGGAGTGGCTGCGCGGCCCGGAGGTCGGCGTCATCACGGGAGCGGGTCGGGACGCGTTCCGCCGCGGCTACATCGAGGAGCCGCGCCCATGACCGAGCGGACGGACCTTCGTGTTGTCGGTGAGACAACTTCCGCGCGCCCGGACGCGGCCGGTTACGATGATTGGGTGGCGCGCGGCGGGGAGATTGTCGGGCAGCGCGATCACCAGGGCTGGAGCCTTGTGGACTGGCTGCGCGACGGCGATGAGCGCTATCCCGGCGACGGGGTGAAGGCGGCGGCCGAGCGGCTTGGGATATCGCCGGGAAAAATCAGTGACTTTCGTTTGCTGGCAAAGGTTTGCCCCGAGTTCCGCCGGCGGAACTCACTGACATTTTCTCATCATCTTGAAGTCGCGCGCCTGCCCGAGGCGGCGCGTGTGAACATTTTGGACGAAGCCGCCGCGGGCAATTGGACGCGCAACCAGGTGCGCGAAGCGGCCCACCAAGTCTCCATCGAGGCCCGTCTGGCGCGAGCAGAAGCGGAACGTGACGAGTACAAGCGCCGCCTGCGTGTGGCCGGGACCGATCCCCGTGATGCAGCGTCGCAAGCGCGCTCGCGCCTCGAAGCCGAACGGCGGGTCGTGCGTGACGCGGCCCGGCGGGCCGCCAGGATCGTCGAGGAACTTGCCACCTCGGAGGTGACGACTGCGTTGCATGGCAATGCGAGGCGCGGGGTCGTGCGCGACATTCGCCGCACTGCCGACGCACTCGTTGCCGACGTAAACGAGGCGATCGAGCGGGTCGAAACGGCGGTGGCCGCGATCGGGGGTGCGGTCGAATGACGGCGCTCGCCAGATGCCGCCGTGCGTCACGTGCGGCCGCCGTAACGCCCGATCGCGCGCCATGCAACGGCGATGCACTGGCGTTGCAGGCTCCGTGCACCGACCCTGAACCGGCGGCTCCATCCCCCTGGGACCGGGCGACGGACGGCCAGCGCGCGCGCGCTCTAGAGCGCCTCGCGGCGGTGGAGCGCTCGGACGCGGGAAAGGCCGCGGGGCTCTCGCGCACCGAGGCCGACGCGATCGCCGCCGTGGAGACCGGTGTTTCGGCTTCCGCCCTTACCGGCTGGCGCCGGCGGTTGCGGGGAATTGCTTCCGAGGCGCGTGCGGCGGCGCTGCTGGACGCGCCGCGCGAGGGCCGGCCCCGGCGCGATTGGTCGGGCCCGGGGGCGGAGGCACTGTGGGCGCACTTCCTGACCGATTATCTCCGCCCCGAGCGACCCGAAGCGACGGCGAGCTGGGGCCGGGCCAGGCGCATTGCTAAGCACCATGGCTGGGCTGTACCGCCCTACAAGGCGTTCCTGCGCCGCCTCGACCGCGAGATCCCGAGGCGCGAGATCGTGCGCGCCCGCGACGGAGCCATCGCCGCCATGGACCTGGTGCCGCACGTCAGCCGTACCGTGGCCGGGCTCTATCCGCTGGCGATCATGAACGGCGACGGCAAGATCCACGATTGCTGGGTGACGCTGCCCTCGGGCAACGAGGGCCGGCCGACGGTCTGGTACTGGCAGGACGTCTACACGCGGCGCATCCTGGCCTGGGCGTCCGGCGAGACGGAATCGGCGGCGCTGATCCGCACCTCGCTGCACGAGGTCATCACGACCTGCGGCCTGCCGGGCAAGGTGGTGCTCGACAACACCCGGGCGGCCAGTGCCAAGGCTATCACCGGCGGGCAGAAGGCGCGCAAGCGCAACCGCGCCGCCAAGAGCCCCTTGGACGCCGAGCTGCCGGGCGTCCTCAAGCTGCTCGGGATCGGCTACGCCACCACATCAGTGGACATGGACGACGGCGGCCGCGGGGTTGGCCGGGGCCGCGCCAAGCCGGTCGAGCGCGCGTTCCGTGATTTGTGCACGAAGATCGACACCCATCCCCGCCTTGCCGGCTCCGCCACCGGGCGCTCGACCAGCGACCGTCCGGAGACGCACCGCAGCAAGGCCGCTCCCTGGCAGACCTTCATCGAAGTGGTGACGGAATGCGTCATCGCGCACAACGCCCACCCGGGCCGGCGCACGGAGATCGCCGCCGGGCGTTCCTTCGACGAGGCCTGGGCCGAGGCGATGGCCGGCACCGTCGTGCGCAAGATCAGCGATGCGCAAGCGCGCGTCCTGATGCTCTCGGCCGAGCGGGTGAAGATTGCCCGAAACGGCGAATTCCATCTCAATGCCGGCCGCGTGGCCCATCGCCCGCCCAACCGCTACCACGATCCGATGCTGGTCGAGCGCGCCGGCGAGATGCTGGTGGCGCGCTTCGACCCGAACAATCTGCACGGGCCTTGTCTGGTCTACGACCGGGAGGGCCGCTGGCTGTGCGAGGCGGCGTGCCTGTTGCCGGCCGGTATCGGCGATACCGCCGCGGCCGGACACGTAAACCGCGCCCGCCGCCAAATCGAACGGGCCACCCGGCGGGCGCTCGAGGGCCGGCGCGACATGGCCGCGCTGCTCGACGGCCTCGCCGCCGCGGGACCACCGCAACCGCCACCGGAGGCCGAGCCGGCGGCGGTGCGGCTGGTGACGGGGCCGCATCTTCCGGAGATCCCGCGCCAGGGTGGCGAGCGGCCCGATGCCGGCGGCCCTGGCATCGATGCCGCCGCGGAGCCGTTGGCGCTCTCGCGGCCGACGCAGCGCCGGCGCAGCGCGTTCATGGCGGCACTGAAGACGGTCCAGCAAATGGAGGAGGACGATCGATGAACGATTCGACCATCGCGGCGTTTCCCGGCGCCAGCCGGGCCACGGCACCGGCCGACGACTACGAAGCGACTGTCGCGGCCTGCCGCGCCGAGCTGGACGCGGCAGGCCTGTCGATCGCCCAGGCCGCGCACGAGATGGGGCGCGGCGTGTCGAACGCCACGCTCAGCAAGTGGCTGCGCGGCGTCTACGAGGGCGACGTAGCGGCGGTGACGGCACGGGTGGCGATCTGGTTGCAAACACGTGCCGAAGCGGCGCGGCGCGACATGGCCGCGGCCGGCCTCGACCGCCATGTCGGTCTCGGTGTCACCGAGGAAATCGAGGCGGCGCTCGGGCATGCCCAGGCGACGGGAGACGTGGTGCTGGTCCACGGCCGCTCGGGCTGCGGCAAGAGTTGGGCGGCGGCGCGTTATTGCACCGGTCGTACCGCGGCCTACCGGCTGAGCGTGACCGACGCCGTGGTGACCCTGGCCGGCCTGCTCGGGCGCGTTGCGCACGCGGTCGGCGCCGGGGCCGAGCATCCGTCGGCGCTCGCCGCCGAGACCGCCATCGTGTCGCGGCTGGAGAGCCGGGGCGCACTGCTCGTGGTCGACGAGGCGCACCACCTGGGCCCGCGCCTGCTGGACGAGCTGCGCTGCATCCGCGACCTCGCCGGCTGCGGCTTGGCGATGATCGGCGGTGACGAGCTATGGGCGGCGCTCGCCAGCTCGCGGCGCTGCGATCAGATCGTCGGGCGCGTCGGCATTCGCCTCCCGCTGGGCCTCGCCGCCGAGGCGGACGTGCTCGAGCTGGCCCGCGGCGTGCTCGGCCGCGCCCCGGCCAAGGCGGAACGGAAGCATCTTATCGCGGCCGCGCGCGGCGCCGGCGGGCTGCACGCGCTGCGGCGATTGTTCGCGCGCGCCTGGGTGCTGGCGCGCGCCGCGGGTCATGAGCGCATTGCGGCCGACGACCTCGCGGCCGCGGCGGAGGCGGCCTGATGTTGAGCGACGATCTCTCCGCCCTGGCCTCTCGACTGAGCGAGTTCGAGCACACCGGCGTTCAGCTTTCGGCTGCCATGGTCTCGGTGTGGTGCGCCGAGCTTGCCTCGGCGAGCTTGCAGGCCGCCGAGCTGGAGCGCCACACGGTGCCCGCCGCGGCGCGCATCGTCGAGCCTCGGGACAACGTGGTGCGGCTCGATCCCGTGCGTGCGCGGCGGAACGGCCCCGCGGGCGGGCGCCCTTCGGGCAACGCGGCATGAGCGCTCTCACCATTGCCGCGATCCAGGCCCGCGTCGCGGACCGTTACGGCATCGGCCTGTCGGAGATGCTCTCGGACAGCAAGGCCTGGAAGACGGTGCGCCCGCGCCAGGTAGCGATGTATCTCGCCAAGCAGTTGACGCCTTGTTCGCTACCCGTGATCGGCCGCGCCTTCGGCGGCCGCGACCACACCACCGTGATGCACGCCGTGCGCCGCGTCGAGGAACTGATGGCGGGCGACGCGGTATTCGCGGCGGCCGTCGGAGCGCTGCGCGACCAGATGGACGAGCACCGGGTGCAGCGGCCCGCGGCCCGCGAGGCCCTGGATGCGGCGGCGCAAGCCCTGCGCGCCACGGTCGATGCCCGGATACGGCGCCTGCAACAGCTTGGGGCGGACATCGATGCACTCGCGACGGAGCTTGCGGATTCCGACGCCGATCTTGCCGGCGCCGTCGAGCGGCTGCGGGCGGTGGCGTGAGGAACGGTCCCGCCCGCCGCACCTGCCTCAAGTGCAACAAGGCGTTTGGCAGCGCCGGGCCGGCCAACCGGGTGTGCAAATCGTGCCGCCGGGAGAACGGGCGGGTCTCGCCCATGATGGAGGGACGTTCGTCATGAGCACGCTGGAGCGCATCGGCAACTTGTGCCGCGATTATGCCGATGCCCGCGAGGCGCTGGAAGAGACCGCGGAAGCGATCCGCGACGAACAACGCGCCGCCGTGCGCCGTCGCCTGCGCGGCCTCAAGGCGCGGGTGGCCGCGGCCTCGGCCGCCAGGGACGCCTTGCGCCAAGCTCTCGCGGTGGCGCCGCACCTGTTCGAGCGCCCGCGCACCCGTGCGATCGAAGGCATCAAGGTGGGCTACCGCAAGATGCCCGGCCGGATCGAATACGCCGACGAGGCCAAGGTGATCGCCCGTATCAGGGCGCGCTGGCCCGCGCGTGAGGCCGAACTCGTGCGCGTCAAGGAAAGCCTCGATCGTGGTGCGCTCAAACGGTTGGACGGCCGCGAGCTCGCGACGATCGGCGCCAGCATCATCGAGGTGGACGACGAGATCGTGATCGCCGCCGCAGCGGACGACCTCGACAAGCTGGTCGACACCCTGCTCGAGGACGGCACGGAGGAAAGGGAGGCGGCATGAGCGCGCCGGAGAAGGACGACCGCCGCATCGCCGACGACCTCGGTTGGCTGGACGGTCAGATGCGCCGCGCCCGGGACAACGCCGAGCAGCTCGCCGACAACGAGCTTCGCTTCATCGACGATCTGGCGCGGCGGCTCGAGAGCTACGGCGCCGACACATACCTCTCGCCCAGGCAACGGGCCTGGCTCGAGGACATTGGCGGCCGTCTCGACAAGGCAGGGGTGCCTGTCGATGCGGGCGACCCGGGCGATGAAGTCGCCCGTCCGGTGGACGAGGCGTCAGAGAAATGAGGGCGGCGGACCCGGCCGTCGACGAAGCGGTCAAGGGTCGTGCCCGGTGCCCCCGTTGCGCGTGCCGGAAGGTCCTGCCGGTCGCGGATCGCACCATCGAACTTTGTGCCAACTGCGGCACGGCTTGGGAACCGCTGCCGAACGGAGGGCGGCATCTTGATTCCGACGGCACGCCCTTCCCATTCCCCGATCCGTGCGACAACTGCGCGTTTCGACCCGGCTCGCGAGAGCAGAAGTCGACGGCCGAATGGCGCGCTCTGATCGACAAGCTGAGGTCCGGCGGGCGTTTCTACTGCCACAAGGGCGTGCCCTTCGATCTCAAGATCAATGGCGAGTTTGCCTTTCCGCGGGACCGGAACGGGAACCCGATCGAGCATAGGATGCGTATCTGCCGCGGCTATCTGAACGCTCTTCAGGGGTGGTGGAACAAATCGGGCGACGCCGCCCGTCCGGTGGACGAGGTGCCGCGATGACCGCCTCGACGGCCTGCGATCCAACCCGCAAGCGCCTGATCCGGTTCGTCCATGCCCGCGCCCGGGAGCTTGCCATCGACCATGACACGCGCCGGGCGTTGCAGGTGCGCGTCACCGGCCATGCCTCCTGCGGCGACATGACCGTGGCCGAGCTCGAGCGCGTCGCCGGCGCGCTGCGCCGGAAGGACAAGGCGAACGGGACACGGCACGCCGCCCGCGGCGACGGACTGCCCAACACCGCGCACCAGGGCAAGCTGTGGGCCTTGTGGCTCTCGGGCTGGCACCTGGGCGTGGTGGACACGCCCACCGAGGCCGCGCTGGTCGCCTTCATCAAACGCCAGACCGGGCTCGATGCCGCCAGGTGGGCGCGCGACGAACGCCATTCGGCCAAGGCGATCGAGGGCCTCAAAGCCTGGCTCGCGCGCGAGGCCGGCGTCGACTGGTCGCCCTATGCGACAGCGGATGGTGATGGCATCGATAATCCCCGGGCGCGCGTGCTCGAGGCGCAGTGGCGCGTCCTGGCCGGTCTCGGCGTCGTCAGGATCGGCGATCCCGGCGCGCTTGCATCCTACGCCGCCCGTCATGCCGGCACCGGCCGGGCGATCTCCCACACCCACCTCGAGGCCGCGCAGGTCACGGCCCTGATCGAGCACCTGGGCGGCCGCGTCCGGCGGGCCAAGGCGGGCCAGGGTCGAGGCGATGGCTGATCGCACCAAGATCGAGTGGACCGACGCGACGTGGAATCCGATCACTGGTTGCTCGGTGGTCTCGCCCGGCTGCACCAACTGCTATGCGATGAAGCTCGCCGGCGGCCGCCTACGCGGGCACCCGAGCCGAAAGGGGCTCACAATACCAAGCAAGGCCGGGCCGGTTTGGACGGGGGAAGTCCGGCTGAACGAGGAATGGCTCGATCAACCGCTGCGGTGGCGCAAGCCCCGCAGCATCTTCGTCTGTGCCCATGGAGATCTGTTTAATGAGAACGTGCCGGATGAGTGGATTGATCAAGTCTATGGCGTCATGGCGCTCTGCCCGCAACACACGTTCCAGGTATTGACCAAGAGACCGGAGCGGATGCGCGAGTATATCGATCGAAGGACCGAAGCTGATGATCATGGATCCGAACGTCTGGCTGGGCACGTCGGTTGAGGATCAGAAGCGCGCCGACGAGCGCATCCCACCGTTGCTGGAAACGCCGGCCGCGGTGCGGTTCGTCTCGGCGGAGCCGCTGCTGGCGCAGGTGACAATATTCGACATGGACGGCCCGGTAGATGTGCCGGACGGCGTGCCATCGCCGATCCATTGGGTGATCGCAGGCGGCGAGAGCGGGTCCGGCGCGCGGCCCATGCACCCCGAGTGGGCGCGATCACTCCGCGACCAGTGCCGGTCAGTGGGCGTGCCGTTCTTCTTCAAGCAATGGGGCGCGTTTCGGCAGGTCAAAGACGGTCCGGTGTGGGGCCTGCACCGCGTAGGCAAGCGCCACGCCGGGCGCTTGCTCGAGGGGCGCGAGCACAACGAGATGCCGCATGGTTGCGTGGCGAACACCGGGCAGCCGCGATGACGGCGGCCGGCGCATGGGCGCGTGTGACGACGGTAGAGGCGCTGCTCGGCTGGGCCGATGACGCCCGGCCCGGCGACGGCGTGGTGTACGCACGCACGGCTTTCCAGAGGGCGGGCGGCCGAATTGCGGCGGACCGGCGGGCTTACGACTACATCGCCGTGCGCATCTCTCCGCAGGCCGCACGCACGCTTGGACCGACCGTCCATGGCTGACGGCTGCGCCGAGCCGTGCCTCATCGGCGATGCCTCGCTCCACCAGGGCGACTGCCTGGAGATCCTGCCGAGCCTTCGCGGCATCGATCACGTCATCACCGATCCGCCGTATGAGGACGCGCTGCACCGTGCGGTGGGGCGCATTGAGCGCATCGACGGCAAGATCGTGCCCAGAGGCCCGGACTTCGCCGGCATTGATGCGATCCGCGGCGACGCCGCCATGAAGATCGCAGCGGCCTCGCGCGGCTGGGCCATCGTCTTTGCCCTGGCCGAGGGGGTGCGCGCCTGGCGCGACGCGCTGCAGGCGGCCGGCGCGCGCTGGGACACCACGCTCTGCTGGATAAAGCCGGATGCGGCGCCGCGCTTCAACGGTCAGGGCGCCGCGCGCGGCTTCGAGTGCATGGCCACCGCCTGGTGCGGCACCGGCCACCGGCGCTGGAACGGCGGCGGCCGCCGCGGCGTGTTCAGCCACTTGACCGTGAAGGGCGGGCACCCGACCGCCAAGCCGGTGTCCCTGATGATGGAGCTGGTGGCGCTCTACACCGATCCCGGCGACTTGGTGTGCGACCCGTTCATGGGCTCGGGCACCACCGGGTTGGCGTGTCTGGCCCTGGGCCGGCGCTTCGTCGGCATCGAGATCGATCGCGGCTATCACGACATGGCCTGTGAGCGTATCGGCTCGGCCGCAACCGAGCCGGCATTGCCTCTCTATATAGAGTCGGAGCAGAAGCCCCTGCCGCTCGAGGTCGCGTGAGTGGCCGCACCTCTGCCCGGCGTGCTGGCCGAGATCGCCGAGGTCGCCGGCCGCGTGGCGGCGCTCGAGATCGCGCTGGTCCACGGTGGCGAGGACGCCTTTCATATCCCGCGCCCCGAGCACCTCGCGCATGACCGCGCCCATCCCCTGATCGCCCTGCTGGGCCTCGAGGCCGCCCGTGCCATCGCCCGGCGTTGCGGTGGCGGTCCGGTCTACATCCCCCGCGCCCGCCGGGCGCTGGTGGCGTACCTCGCCGGGCAGGGCCGCACCACCGCCGAGATCGCCGTCCGCCTCGGCCTCTCCCGGCGTACCGCGCGCCGTTACCGCCGCGGTGGAGCATAGCCGGTGCAGCGGACCATGGTCCGCTGCAAAACCGATCCGCTCTCTGGTTTGATGCGGGCCATGCCGACGCTCGGAACCACCAGCCTGGAACGGCTGCGCACCTGCCACCCGGATCTGCGGCGGGTGCTGGCCAAGGCCATCGAGGATGGCCCCGACTTCGCTGTCCTGTGCGGTCACCGCGACCGTGAAGCGCAGGACCGAGCGGTCGCCGAGGGCAAGAGCCAGGCGCCGTGGCCGAAGTCCCGGCACAACACGTCGCCGTCCGTGGCCGTGGACATCGCACCGTGGCCCATCGACTGGGAAGACTGGAACCGTTTCCGTGTGCTCGCCGGCTATGTCCTGGGCGTCGCCGCGGCCATGGACGTGCGCTTGCGCTGGGGCGGCGATTGGGATCGCGACTACGCGGAGACCGATGAGCGGTTCCGCGACCTGCCGCACTTCGAGCTGATGGAGGGATCGGATGTTTGATGCACTGGGCAAGGCTCTCGCGGGGCTCGCCCCGACCCTGGCCGGGGCGCTCGGCACGGCGGTGGGCGGACCGGTCGGCGGCGCGTTGGCGCGCACCGCCGTGGGCGCGGTCGGCAAGGCGCTGGGTCTGGACACCGATGATCCGAACGAGGTCTCGGCGGCCTTGGAAAAGGCGACGCCGGAGCAGATCGCGGCGATCAAGCAAGCCGACCAGGCGTTCGCCGCGCGCATGCGCGAGCTCGACCTGCACGAGGTCGAGATCCATGCGCGCGACCGCGACAGCGCCCGCCGGCGTCAGGTGGTCACGCGCGACCGGATGCCGGCTTTCATCGCGCTCGCCGCGTTGTCCGGCTTCTTCGGCATTCTCGCCAGCATGATCCTGATCGCGATACCGGCCGACGCCATGCAGCCACTGATGGTGATGCTCGGCGCGCTCGGCGCGCTGGTGACCCAGATCGGCGCCTTCTACTTCGGCTCCTCGGCCGGCTCGGCGAAGAAGAACGAGACGATCTCGCGGCTGTTGGCGAACAACGGCACCGGGCGATGAGCGGCATGGATATCGATTTCTTGGCCTTGATCACGCGCATCGTGGTCGGCGCGGCCGTCGCCGCCTGCATCGGGCTGTTCGTGCGGCTGCGCAAGGTAGAGACCGGGCGCGCCGTGGCCGACAAGCGGCTCGACACGCTGGAGGGCCGCAACGGCGATACCGGCGCGATCGCGGAGTTGCGCGAGCGCCTGGAGACGATCCACCGCGAGTTCCATGACTACCGCCTGTGCGCCGTCGAGCATTACGTCCGCCGCGACGACTATGTGCCCCAGACCTCGCTGATCCTGAGCAAGCTCGACGCCCAGCAGGCTTTGCTCGCACGGCTCGATGAACGCTCCAGACAATGGGAGGTTAGCCGATGACCCCCGAGGAACTCGCCAAGCTCGAAGGCGGCCGTTGGGAGATCTTGCGCGTGCTCCATGTGGGAGGCCATATCGGCGCCACCGAGGCCATGATCCTGGCGACGCTGCGGGCGATGTGGCTGGACCTGTCGCGCGACTGGGTGCGCAACCAGCTCGACTATCTGGAAAGCCGCACGCTGGTGCTGATCGAACGCCACGCGATCAAGCCGTGGCACGCCAAGCTGACCCGCTACGGCTGGGACGTCGCCACCTATGTGGTCGACTGCGAGCCCGGCGTCGCCAGGCCGCCAAAGTACTGGGGCAGCGAGGCGCCGTGAGATGCCGGCGCCGTCCAAGGTTCTGACGCTGCCGCGCGCGGTGCGCGAACGGCTCGACGTGTTGATCGTCGAACATGGCTTCTCCGGCTATGGCGAGCTCGCCGACTGGATCACCGCGCAGGGCCATCCGATGCACACGGCGACGGTCGCCCGTCACGGCCAGGCGCTCAAGCGCCGTATCGAGCAGGTCCGCCTTGCCACCGAGCAGGCCGAAGCCCTGGTCGCCGCCGCGCCCGACGATACCGGCGCCATGTCCGAGGGCGCGCTTCGTCAGGTGCAGGCGCGCATCTTCGAGATGATGCTGGCCGCCGAAGGCGGAGACCTGAAGGAGCTGGCCGCCACCGCGCGGGCGCTCGCAGAGACCGCCCGGGCCTCGCTCGCCGTCCGTGCCGATCGCCGCAAGGTGCTCAAGGAGGCGGCCCAGGCGGCCGACAAGGTTGCGGTTCGGGCCGGGCTCTCGGCCGACACCGCGGCCGCGATCCGCGCCGCCATCGAGCGCGCTGGAACGGCGTCATGAACCGCACGCTGCTCCCCTACCAGGCGCGCTGGGTGGCTGACCGGGCCGGCGTCAAGGTGATCGAGAAGTCGCGGCGCATCGGGCTCTCATGGGCCGAAGCCTACGCCGCCGTGATGCACGCTGGTGAGGGTGCGGGCAACGTCTATTACCAGTCCTACAACAAGGACATGACCCGCGGCTTCATCGACGACTGCGCCGAGTGGGCGCGGACCCTCGATGTCGGCGCCGAGGCCGTCGGCGAGACCCTGATCCGCGACGGCGAGCGCGACGTGCAGGCGTTCCGTCTCGCGCTGGCGTCGGGCAAGGAGGTGCTGGCGATGACCTCGGCGCCGCGCGCCTTCCGCTCCAAGGGCCGGCCGGGCGATGTCGCCGTGATCGACGAGGCGGCTTTCGTCGATGATCTCGGCGAGGTGCTCAAGGCCGCGCTCGCCTTCGGCCTGTGGGGCGGCCGCGTGCATGTCCTCTCGACCCATGACGGCGAGGCTTCGCCATTTGCCGCGCTGGTGCGCGATATCCGCGACGGCGTGACCCCCGGCAGCCTGCATACGGTCACCCTGGGACAGGCGCTCGCCGAAGGGCTGTACGAACGCATCTGTGCGGTTACGGGGCAGGACTGGTCACCAGAGGCCGAGGCGGTGTGGGAGGCGGAGATCCGCCACCGATACGGCATCCGCGCGGCGGAGGAGTTGGATTGCGTACCGTCGGCCGGTGCCGGTGCCTGGCTCGCCTGGGAGCTGATCCGCGCCGCCGAAGACACCGGTGCCGGAGCGCCCGACGGCTATGCGGGCGGTCCGGCCCATATCGGCATCGACATCGCGCGCCGCCACGACCTCTGGGTCGCCGCCGCGGTCGAGACGGTGGGCGACGTGCTCTGGCTGCGCGAGCTGGTGGTTCGCCACAACATCACCTTTTCCGAGCAGGAGGCGATCGTCGCCGCACTCGATCGGCGCTACCGGCCGTTGCGCATCGCGGTCGACCAGACCGGCATGGGCGAGATGATGGTCGAACGCCTTCAGGACACGCACGGCCGGCTGCACGTCGAGGGGGTGCAGATGTCCGCACCCCGCAAGCTCGATGTCGCCACGGCTCTGCGCGAGGTCCTGGAAGACCGCCGCCTGCGCATTCCCGCCGATGACGAGCTCAGGCGCGACCTGCACAGCGTGCGCGCCGAGGCCGGCGCCACCGGCGCCCCCCGTCTTGTCGCCGAACGCAGCGCCACCGACGGCCATGCCGACCGCTTCTGGGCCATTGCCTTGGCCTGCGCCGCGGCGGCCGATACGACCGGGCCCTTTACCGCGCGCACCACCAATGGCCGTTACTCAGGGCTGGCCGCCTACGGCGGCGACAATGATGCCTACGCCATCGACCGGCGCCTCAACATCGTCAACGGCGGCACCGACTGGAGCGGCTGGCACTGATGGCGCGCAACCGCAGATCAAAGACCCCGGCGCGGCCGCCCCGCGGCGAGGTCGCCGCCACCGGCGGCGGCATCGATGCCGCGCTCTCGCCGTTCATCGGCGCTACGGGATCGCCACAGAGCATTCTACGCGGCGGGCCGGCGGCCTGGCGCGAGACCCTGCGCGACGAGAAGGCCGCCACCAGCCTTGCCCAACTGCTCGATGCGGTCTCGGCCATCCCCTGGCGCGTCGAGCCGGGAGGGCCGGGGCGCCGCGATGCCGCGGCGGCCGAGGACCTCGCCGAGCAGCTCGCGGCGGCCGACTTCGATACCGCCTTCCGCGAGATGGCCCACGCCGTCTGGTACGGCTATTCGGTGGCCGAGATCATCTGGCAACCGGCCGGCGGCCGGGTCGAGATCGCCGCCATCCGCACCCGTGCGCCCGAGCGCTTCCGCTTCGGCACGGACGGGGACCTGCGCCTGATCAGCCGGACCCACCCTCGCGGCGCGCCGGTGCCCGAGGCCAAGTTCTGGCTCGCCCGCATGCCCGCCGAGCACGGCGGCCAGGCCCACGGGCCCGGCGCCGCCCGGCTCTGCTTCTGGCCGGTCTGGCTGAAGCGCAACGGCATCCGCCACTGGGCCGTGGCACTCGAGAAGTTCGGCACCCCGACGCCCATGGGCAAACACGGCCGCAACGCGACAACCGAAGAGGTCGACCGTCTCCTCGAGACCCTCCAGCGGTTGGCCCAGGGTGCCGGCATCGCCATCCCCGAGGGCCAGGAGATCGCCTTCCTCGAGGCCACCCGGCGCAGCGGCGGCGATCATGCCCAGTTCTGCAAATACATGGACGCGCTCATCGTCGAGGCAGTCCTATTGCAGACCGCGACCACCGAGATGGGGCCGTGGAAGGGTACCGCCGAGGTGCAGAAGCTGGTGCGTGACGAACGCGTCGCCACGCTGTCGCGCATGATCTGCTCCGGCGTCGAGCGCACCGTCGCCCGCTGGCTCACCGATTGGAACTATCCCGGCGCAGCTTGTCCCCGCGTCGTGCGCGAGATCGCGCCGCCCGAGGACCTGGGCGCCCGCGCCGCCCGCGACGAGATCGTCGCCCGCATGAGCGGGATGCGCCCGGCCCGGCGCTATATCGAGGACACCTATGGCGGCGAATGGGAGGACGCGCCGGCGCCAAGCGCCGGTCGGAAGTTCGCCTTCGCCGAAGCCGGCCGGGACGATTCCATCGACCGGGCGCTCGCCGCTGAGCTCGACGGCTGGCAACCCCTCATGGAGCCCATGATCGAGCCCGTCCTCGATGCCGTCCGCAATGCCGATGGCTTCCAGGACGTGCGCGACGGCCTCGGCGGCCTGTACGGCCGCATGGATGAGACGCCGGCGGCGACCAAGCTCCACCGCGCGGCCTTCTCAGCCGAGCTCTCCGGTGAGGCCGGGCTGGTCGAAGACGACGCCGGCGACGACTGATCCGCCGTGCCCGAGCCCGAGATCCTCGATATCCCGCCCGAGGAAGCCGTCAAGCACTTCCGAGCCAAAGGCTTCCATGTCGGCTTCGACTGGCTCGATACCGACGCCGCCACCCATGTCAGGAGCTTCACCGTCGCCAAGGCCATGAAGCTCGACATCCTCCAGGATATCCAGGGGGCCATGGACGCTGCCATCGCCGACGGCCGGACCTTCGACTGGTTCCGCGACAACCTCGAGCCCACGCTGCGCAAGAAAGGCTGGTGGGGCCGCCAGCCCATGCTCGACCCGGTCACCGGCGAGACCCGCATGGTCCAGCTCGGCTCGCCGCGGCGCCTGCGCATCATTTTCGACACCAACGTCCGCATGGCCTACGCCCACGGCCGCTGGCAGGGCATCGAGCGCCTCAAGGAGCAGATGCCGTACCTGCGCTATGTGGCTGTCCGGGACGCCCGCACCAGGCCCCAGCATGCCGCCTGGCACGGCACCGTGCTGCCCGTCGACCATCCCTTCTGGCACACTCACTATCCGCCCAACGGCTGGCGCTGCCGCTGCATCGTCCAGCAACTCTCCGACGACGATCTCGAGCGTTACGGCTACAAGGTCTCGTCGGGACCGCCGCCCGGCTCGCAACAAACCCGCCCCTGGGTCAACCGCCGCACCGGACAGACCCAACGTGTCCCAGCCGGCATCGACCCCGGCTTCGCCCACAACGTCGGGCGGATCAACCCCGGCAAAGACGCCGCCGACCGCCTCATCGCCAAGATCGACACCGCACCTGAAGCGTTGGCCAGGGCCGCCATCGGCCGGCCCTGGCGGACACCGCTGTTCGCGCGCCATCTCTCAGGTGCCTCCGACGGTGACTTGCCGGTCGCGGTCGTGCCCGAGGCGATCAGAAAAGCCATCGGCGGGCGCTCGCGCATCGTCCGCCTCTCCGGCGAAACCGCCGCCAAGCAGACCGTCCGCCATCCCGACCTCGCGCCCGGCGACTACGCCCGCGTCCAGCGCATATTCGATGGCGGGGAGGTGTTCGTGGAAGGCGAGCGCGTTGCCATTGGGTTCCTGGACGATGATGGCCGTCTCTGGAGGGCAGCGATCAAGGCGACCAGGGATGGACGCGAAACCTATCTCTCGACCTTGCACCGGGTCGAGGCGGCAAAGCGGCAAAGCACGAGAAACCGTCTGAGGGGATTATAGGCGCCTGGGGGTGCGGTACTTCCCCGCGGCCCCGAAAGGCCGGCCCGCCGTCTGAACTCAAGCGCCAAGGACACACTCTAGGTCAGGCTGGGCGCGATTGCAACGAGGTGGCGCTCCGTTCTGAAAGGCGATGGACGAGGTACCGTTAATGCCGTGCAAACTTGCACGACGTTATGGCTGAATGTCCTAAAGCCCCCCCTCGCGTAGCAAATTGGGCCCGCGATACTGGAAACGGCGGCAATTCTGACCCCTCGAAACGGCCTTAATTTACCGCCCAATAACAGCCCCTGAAACGGCCCGAAAATCATCTTTTCCAGGCCATTTACGCCCGATGAACGGCGGATTCACAAAGACTTTCGTCTCTAAACCATCCGATCGCCGCCGCGCCGCAAGCCTTTGAATAACAAGGCCTCGTCGCAGCTCTTCGCACCACTTCGCATCTCTTCGCAATTCTCAAAGACTTTTGTCCCCCTACACCGCAAAAGATGCGAAATACACGCTTCCGCTAGAGTCGATTCGTGCGCTAGATAGTGGACTTCCGCTCGACGTGCGGATAGTCGCGAAGCCAACTGGAGACAGATGATGAACCAAAAGGATTTGATTCTAAGCGTGGCCGATCAGTCCGGGCTGTCCGCCAAGGACGCCACGGCGGCCGTTCGAGCGGTGACGGACTCGATTGCCGCCGCCCTCGCCAAGGGAACGTCCGTCCGCACTGGATTAGGCACGTTCTCCATCAGCAAGCGGGCAGCGCGCAAGGGACGCAACCCCGCGACGGGTGAGGCGATTCGTATTGCTGCGAGCAAGACAGTTCGCTTCAAGGCCGCCAAGGCGGTCAAGGACAAGGTCAACAAGCGCCGCGCCGCGCCGGCGGCAAAAACAAAGGCGCGCGGCAAGCGCAAGGCCGGCGGGCGCACGATGGCAAAGGCGGCCTAGGGGGTCGACCGCGGCGCGATCTGCGGCAGGACGAGCCTGTTCACATGCCCGGTGGCTCAACTGAGCTTCCGGCGTTGGCCTGCCCCCGATTGACCTTCCGCCAGATCGTGCCGCGCCTTTGCCAGGCAGTATTTGTTGGTACCGCCGTCCGCACCATCGGTGCGGAGTCTGTGACGCCAGCATCCGATGGATCCGGTCCGCCGAGAACCGTGTTAGCCTGTAACGGCGGTAGTCGGTGCCAACCTTTCGCTTGATGCCTTGCTTCCACTGACGACCAGCCGGCACTGCAGGGCCGGAGACGTCGTACCTCGAAACTGCGCGGGCGGGCGAGACCGGACCGCCAGCGGTTATTGTAGCAACCAAGGCGGCCGCTTTTTGCCGGCTCTACCCGAGCGCCACCTTCACACCGCCAGGATCAGCTTCCCGAAATTCTCGTTGGCTTCCATGACCCGATGGGCCTGGCCCGCGTCGGCCAGCGGGTACGTTGCGTGGACGATCGGCTTGATCTCGCCGGCGACCAGCTTCGGCAGCCAGCGTTCGGCGAAGCGATGCACGATGGCCTGCTTCTGCTCCAACGACTGCGGACGCAGCGTGAAGCTCAGGATCTTCAGGCGCTTGGTCAAGATCGGGGCCATGCTGAACTCGGTCTTGTGGCCGCCCATCAGTCCCACCAGCACCAACCGGCCGTCAACACGCAGCACCGACAGATGCCGCGCCAAATAGGGCGCGCCGATGAAGTCCTCCACCACATCGACGCCGCCGCCCTCGCGCTTGATCTCTTCGGCGAAGTCGTGGGTCTTGTAGTTGATGCCGATGGCCGGCCCCAGCGCCATGACGCGCTCTATCTTGGTGTCGCTGCCGGCGGTGAAGTAGACCCTCGCGCCGGCCGAAAGCGGCATCTGAATGCCGGTGGTGCCGACGCCGCTGCCACCGGCGTGGATGAGCAGCGTCTCGCCCGCCTGCAGCGTGCCCAAGCCGAAGATGGTTTCGTTGGCGGTCGTGAAGACTTCGATCACGGCGGCGGCGCGAATGTCATCCCAGGCGGCCGGCATCTTGAGCGCGAGCCGGTAGTCGACCACCGCGTATTCGGCGTAGGCGCCCGAACCGACCAACGCAAAAACACGGTCGCCGACAGCGAAGCCGGACGTTGCCTCGCCGCACGCTACCACCTCTCCAGCTAGCTCCAGCCCCAGAATATCGCTTTCGCCTGCCGGCACCGGATACTTCCCCAGACGCTGCAAGGTGTCGGTGCGATTGACGCCGGCGGCGCGCACGCGCACCAGGAGCTGATCGGCCGACGGGGTCGGCTCCGCGACGTCGCGAAGCTGCAGGACCTCGGGCCCGCCCGACGGCGGTACGCTAATGGCTTTCATGGGCCTCCTTGCGCTCGCGCAATGTTAGATCTGGCGGACCGGCCCGAAGCGCGACGACGCACTAGGTTCGGCGCGGCAGGACGACCTCGGCGCTGCACTTAGCCCCGAGCGCAATTGCGCTGGCGGCGTCGCTTCGCGGAAGCCGGGGTGGAGGGTCTGCTGCGTGACAAGCCGCGCATTCCCGGCAAACCGCCGCTGCCGCACGAGATTGTCGAACGGGTCGTGACGCTGACCTGCTCGGCGCCGCCGGGCGAGGCGACCCACTGGACCGGGCGGGCGATGGCCAAGGCGGTCTGCATCGGCCTCAGCTCGGTGCAACGCATCTGGAAGAGGCATGGGCTGCAACCGCATCGGATCCGCACCTTCAAGCGCTCGCGCGACCCCGAGTTCGCCGCAAAGCTGCGTGATATCGTTGGCCTCTACATGCATCCACCGGCGCATGCGATCGTGCTGTCGATCGACGAGAAGTCCCAGATCCAGGCGCTCGACCGCCGCCAGCCGGGACTGCCGCTCAAGCCCGGCAAGTGCGGCACCATGACCCACGATTACAAGCGGCACGGAACCACCACCTTGTTCGCCGCCCTCAACGTCCTCGACGGGACCGTCCTCGGGCGTTGCTACTCGGTCTGTCGCTTTGCGGGTCATGGTTCGTGCTCCTTCCGCTATCTGCACCCAAATTCAAAGGGTGCGTCTCGGAGCACGGTCGGTCCATCCCATTAGCGGAGATGGCGATGGGCCGCCATTGAGCCACCCACCCCGACGCGGCCCGAGCGCTGGGACGGAGAGTCAGCATTCTGGACGGTCGGTTGGACTCCAAGGAGGAGCGACCGAGCGGCTCTGCCACTTTTGATAGCCGCCTGCGACGTGGTGTGGCATTGAGGGCTGCCCACTCGGGACAGGTGCCGTGAAGTTCACGTCGATCCTCAAAGAAGTGGTCTGACTTCTGGTGACCGAGAAGCGGGTCTCCTACCGCCGACTCGCTTGCCAGTTCAACCTCGACGTCGCCACTCTGGAGGATCTCCGCTTCGAGCTGATCGAGGTCCAGCGCCTGGCGGTCGACCGAGATGGACAGCTTCTGGTCTGGTTGCTGACAGCGCAGTCCGAAGGCGAGACGAGGACGGCGGAGCCACCCCCGCCGATACTGGTCGAGGGCGCACTTCCGGCTTCGGCGGAGCCGCGCAAGGCTTCCGTTGCCTCGTTTGCTACTGCCGCCACGTTGCGGCCGGCTGCGACAACCCCGTCGGAGGCGATGGAGGTACGGCGTGCACCGTCATCGGCAATGGCCGAGCCGACGGTCCTGCTGGGGGCAAGAGTACAGGGAGAAAAAGACACAGGGAATGACAATCTACAGGGAGATGACAATGTTCAATGCGTTCCTATCCGCTTGACGCATACACCCACTAGGGATAGGTTGTGTGCGTACAACGGATAGTGGGTCATGGACGTTCTCGACCGCACCGACCTGCCCTTCCCGCAATCCCTCCCCGAGTTTCAGCGACTTTATCTCCGACGATGCGGCGTGCGCCGCCTACCTGGAAAGGGCTCGCTGGGGTGACGGGTTCGCCTGCCCGCGCTGCGGCGTCGTGGGTGAACCTTTCCGCATCGCCACGCGGCCTGGCGTCCTGACCTGTCGCGCTTGCCGCCGCCAGACGGGATTGACCGTCGGCACGGTCATGGAGCGCAGCCACACGCCTTTGAGCACGTGGTTTTGGGCCGCCTATCTGGTCGCCAGCCAGACGCCGGGCATGTCGGCGGTGCAGTTTCAGCGGCAGCTTGGGCTGACGCGGTACGAAACCGCCTTCGGCATCCTGCATAAGCTCCGCGCGGGTATGGTGCGGCCCGATCAGGATCGGATCGGTGCCAGGGCAGGAGAGCATGTCGAGGTGGACGAAACCTATGTTGGAGGCCGGATGCGTGGTGAAGGCCGAGGCGTTCACCACAAGACGCTGGTGGCTGCTGCCGTCGAAGTCAGCCACAGGGAGCCCGGCACCGCGCAGGACAAGCGGAAGGATGGCCGCTACGCCGGGCGCGTGCGGCTGTCCGTCGCTGCCGACCGCAGCGCCGATTCGCTATGTGGCTTCGTCGAGAACGCCGTTATGCCGGGGTCGCTGATCGTCACCGACGATTGGAGTGGCTATGGCAGCTTGCGGACACGCGGCTATGATCACCACGCCATTGCCGAATGCGGCGACCCCGAGGTGGCCGAAGAGTTCATGCCGATCATCCACCTCGTCTTCAGCAACCTGAAGAATTGGCTCAGTGGCATCCACCATGGCGTGAGCGCAAAGCATCTACAAGCCTACCTCAATGAGTTCACGTTCCGCTTCAACAGGCGGTTTTACCCGTTCAACGCCTTCCGCTCATTGCTCGGAATCGCAGGAGAGGCCGAGGCTCCAACCTACGCGAGCTATATTCCGGCGAGTGGAAGCATCCTACATGTAGTGGGTGTACGAATTAACCGGATAGGCACGGTTCAATCGTCGCGACATGCTGAAGATGACCTGCGCCGCCGCCGCTGTGACCTCCGTGGCCGGCCTGCCGCGCCTGGCCCGGGCGGAGCGAACCAACGAACTGAACATCCTTTGTTGGGAGGGCTACAACACGAGCGACGTGCTCGATCCCTTCCGGCGGGCGCACCCGGGCGCCGAGGTCAACGCCGAGAGCGGCACCTCCGATCCGGACATGATCAACAAGCTGCGGGCCGGCGAGGTCAACGTCTGGGACCTGATCAACGTGAACCAGCCCTGGGCGCGTGAGCAGATGTACCCCGAGGGGCTGATCAAGCCGCTCGACAGAGCCCGCTTCGAGCCCTACTTCGCCGACATAGTGAAGGAGTTTCAGGGCCCCTATGAATACGCGCTGGTCAAGTCCGGCAAGGACCTGTTCGGCATAGTGCAGCGTTTCGGGCCGTTCAGCTTCGTGGTGAACACCGACAAGATCTCGCGTGCCTCGGCCGAGGATCAGGGCTTCAAGCTGTTCCTTGATCCCGCCATGAAGGGCCGCTACGGCGTGCTTACCTACGACAACTGGAACATCATGCACATGTGCATCGCGGCCGACGTGGATCCCTTCAAATCTCACACGGAGGCCGAGTTCGCGGCGTTCGAGGCAGTCGCCCGCCAGGTCTTCAAGGGCGCCAAGCTTCTGACCGACGATCTCGTCGGCATGAACACTGCGCTGGTCAACGGCGAAATCGACGCCCACTTCACCGGCGGCACCTACACCGCCTCTCCGGCACGCTTCGACGGGGAGACCCGGGTGCGCGGCATAACGCCGAAGTCGGGCCCAATGAATGGCAAGGGCGGCATCGTCTGGGTCGAGGTAACCTCGGTGGTCAACAACCCGAATCCCTCGACGCTGGCAGCGGACTTCCTCGAGTACGTGCAGCAGCCGGAAATCTGCAAGAAGGTGGCCTTTGCGGAAGGGACGTACAATCCAGTTGCGCAGATAGCCAACCCCGCGGTCTTCAAGCTCTACAACAAGGAAGAGCTCGACGCGATCCAGTGGGATTCGCTGAGTGAGGAAATGGCACGCTCGGCGGACTACAGCATCAACCCCGACTACGACAAGATGTCGGAGATCTACAACGCCGCCAAGCGCGAAGCGTGATGACCTGGACGCCTCCATTTACCTCGTGAATTTTGCCTCGTTGTGATTCTCTACGGCGGTTCGGTTTGAGGAGGTATTGATGAGGCAGGCTGGTCTGTTCGGCTTACCGGATCATCTTCGAAAGCTTTCGGCGACGGGTGATCCGTTGGAGGTGCTGGCAAAGGTCGTCGACTTCAAGATTTTCCGCGCGCCGCTTGAGGCGGCGCTGGGCTATTCGGACGGATCGAAAGGTGGCCGCGCGGCACACGGTGAGTGACGAGCGGATGGAGTTTCTGATCCGCGATCGCTTGAGCTGGCTTCGCTTCCTAGGCTTCGATCTCGGAGCGCCGACGCCGGACCGCAACACCATATGGACCTTTCGCGAGCGTCTGGTCCGGGCCGGGGCGATGGATAAGCTGTTTGCCGCCTTCGATGGCGAATTGCGCCGGTGCGGCTATCTGGCGATGGGCGGGCAGATCGTCGATGCGACGTTGGTATCGGCGCCCAAGCAGCGCCACAGCGATGACGAGAAGCGGGCGATCAAGGCGGGCAAGAGCGCGTCCGAGGTCTGGCCCGATCAGCCAGCCAAGGCGGCGCAGAAGGACACGGATGCGCGGTGGACGGTGAAGACCGGGCGGCGCAAGAACCCCGCCGGGTCGCAACGGCGCATGCCCGACATCGCGATCCCGGTGTTCGGCTACAAGAATCATGTCGTCATCGATCGGGCCTACGGCTTCATCCGCAGCTCGGCTGTGACCGATGCCGCCCGCCATGACGGCAAGATGTTGCGTCAGCTCGTCACCGGCGACAATCTGGCCGCCGGCGTGTGGGCTGACAGCGCCTATCGCTCGAAGGCCAACGAGGCGTGGCTGGCCGGCAAGGGTCGGATCTCCCACATCCACCGCAAGAAGCCGCCGGGCCGGGCCATGCCCAAGGCGACCGCCCAGGCCAATGCCCGCAAGTCAGCGGTCCGTGCGCACGTGGAGCACGTCTTCGCCCAGCAGAAGGATCGCATGGGCCTTTTCATCCGTACCATCGGGCTCAAGCGGGCGGAGGCCAAGATCGGCCTCGCCAACCTGGCTTACAATTTCCAGCGTCTGATCTTCCATGAGCGCAGGGCCGCCATGGTATGAGTCCGCCTGAATAGCGCCAAAACCCTCCGCCGAGAACGAAACGGCGGATGGTTGCGGACGTCAACACCGCCGATCTCAGCGAAAGTCGGACAGCACACCAAAATCTTCGTCAAATCCCCCGGTTGTTGGAGGTCTCCACCTGAGGCTGAGGGGCGGCAGGTGGCGCCGGTCCCGCCCGAGCTGCGCTACCCACCGCGACCGGCCACAACCTGCGCCCGATCCTCAATTGGTTGAGGGCTCTCTTGCGCCGAATCTTGGGCGCCATACGAGAGCAAAACTATGACCAATCAGCCCTCAATCCGGCCTTTAACGGGCGACTACCTGAAGTTGCAATTCGGCTTCTTGTCGATTTTAGACCAATTCAGGGGAAAATTCCTCGCAATCCATCGCAGGCTATGGCAAGGGCCTAGCCCGCCCCACGGATGATGCCACGCGCAAGTTCAGACTCCTAGCAGTCTGGCGAAATTGCCGATCTTTCCGGAGCCCATCCAGTGCGCAGGACAGATCGACGCTTTCGCCAGCCAGGCTCATCAGAAGCGGACCCGTTCAGGCAGGTCTTGTTGGCTGAAATGTAACCTACCCTTAGCCTGACAGCGATGGGGAGGCTCCATTCCCAGCAAGAAATTACCTCTTCTTGTAGCCCTTGTTGCCATTGCCACCTGATTCGATTCGACGTTGTGCCTCTCGGACAGCGGCATCCGCGTCGACGCGGCCAAATCCATACTGCGGGCTCCAACCCTCCTCATTGTAATCTGCACTCGCGTCATGGATCTTGTCGGCCGTCTGTCTCATAATTTCACGCACTTCATCCGCGCTGAGGTCTGGGTTGATGCTCAAAATGAGGGCAGCAATTCCGGCGGCTAGGGGCGTTGCTGAAGATGTTCCGCCGAATCCCGACGGCCGACCGGTGGGATTGGTGTTCGCATCGTTTTCTGCCCTACAGTAATTTCCTCCCTCTCTTTGGTTGTATCCGAATGCTCCGGCTACATCCGTTGTCCCAATCCGCAAGGTACCGCCGCTGCTAGGGGCTACGAAGTCGATGCCTTCGCCAAACTGACTATAGCTCGCCCGAAGATCTTGGTTTGTGCTGGCGCCAACAGCAATCGTTTCCGGTAGGCTAGCCGGATAGGCGATACCGGAAACGAAGGGCGCGTCGTTTGCGGTTGCGCAAAAGATCGGGATGCCCTTTCCCTCGCGACCATCTCGAGCCGCAGCACGGATTGCTTGAGATAGCGTTCCATTGTTCGAAATGCTCCATGAGCAAGAGATGATCTCACCGTGTTCGGCCGCCCATTCGAATGTTTCGGCCCACACGTCGAATGTATGAGCACCTGCGGCGCGAAGTGGAGTGATGCGACATCCCGGCGCAACTCCCACGACGCCCTGATCGTTCCTGGCCGCGGCTATGACGCCAGCGCAGGCCGTACCATGCGGTCCGAAATTGTTGGAGGCATCGCTATCGTTGTTATCGAAATCCTTGCCGAGCGCCATATTGGCGGCAAGGTCAGGATGGTCGATGTCAACGCCGGAGTCGTGAACGACCACGCGTACGTCTGGTGACCCAAACGTGATCTCCCAAGCATCCAGCGCTCTTACATCAGCGCCGGCCAATCCGCCACCGCGGCCATCGTTGAACAGGTGCCACTGGTTGGCGAAGAGATCGTCTGCCGGAACCTCTACCGCCGAGTAGCGCGCCCGGGCCAACGCATTGGGTTCTGCAAACTCAACGCCCTTTTCTTCCGAAAGCCTGTTGGCAATGTTCAAGGGCGCGTCGTCTTGGGGATCTAGTGGATTGATTCCAACGTTTGGAACCCTCGGTTTCGGGCTGCGATGATGTCGTCGGGGTCGGCTTTCCATATGAATGGCTGTGGGTTGGCCGCATTGTATTCGCGGACGAAGCGGTTGATTGCGGCCTGGAGATCGACGACGGAATGGAAGACGCCGTGCTTGAGCCGCCGCCGGGTGAGTTTTGCGAAGAAGCCCTCGACGGCATTGAGCCACGAGCAGGAGGTCGGTGTGAAGTGGAAAGTCCAGCGCGGATGGCGGGCGAGCCAGGCGCGGACCTTGTCCTTGTTGTGCGCCGCGTAGTTGTCGACGATCGCGTGGATGGCCTTGTCCGCCGGCACCGTGCGCTCGATGCGGTTGAGGAAGCGGATGAACTCCTGATGGCGGTGGCGCTGCATGTTCTGGCCGATCACCGTTCCGTCCAGAACGTTGAGCGCCGCAAACAGCGTGGTCGTGCCGTGCCGTTTGTAGTCATGGGTCATGGTGCCGGCGCGTCCCTTCTTCATCGGCAGACCGGCGGTCGAGCGCCTGGATCTGTGACTTCTCATCGATCGACAACACCACCGCATGGGCCGGCGGGTCGACATACAGGCCGACGATATCGGTGAGTTTCTCGGCGGACGCACGGTCGGTCGACAGCTTGAAGTTGCGCCAGCGGTGCGGGCTGAGACCGTGAGCCTTCCAGATCGCCTGCACCGTCGAGGCGGCAATACCGGCCGCCCTGGCCATCGCGCGCAACGTCCAGTGGGTCGCCTCAAACGGCGGCGGTTGCTGCGTCAGGCGCACGATCTCGGCGACACGATCGAGCGGGACCGGCGCCTTGCCGGGCGGACGGGACTTGTCGCGAAGCAGGCCGCCGACACCCTCGTGCATGAACCGCTCTTGCCAGCGCCACACGCAGGTCTTGGACTTGCCGGTCTCGGTCATGATCGCCGAGGTGCCCAGACCCTCGCCGCTGAGAAGGACAATATGTGCCCGCCAGACGTGTTTCTGCGGGCTCTTGGGATCCGCGACGACCGCGCGCAATCGCTGACGGTCGCCGGCGGATAGGGTGAAGGAGATTCCACTGCGCATGCGCCAGATTCGCATAACACAGCAAAATACGGAATCCCAATTCGGACTCTTTCGTTACGATCAATCCACTAGGCTCCGGACCCATAAATCGCTTGAGCCGACGCGGCGCGATGTGATTCACGCTCCCAAACTGCGGGAGTGTTGCGATGGACGATACGTTCTGGCTGAGCGAGGAACAGTTTGCGCGGCTCGTGCCGCATCTGTCGACGGATACGCGCGGCAAGCCGAGAGTCGACGACCGCCGCGTTATAAGCGGTATCATCCATGTGTTGAAGTCCGGCGGACGTTGGGTCGATGCGCCGTCCGTCTATGGCCCGCGCAAGACGCTCTACAATCGCTTCGTGCGGTGGGCGGCCAAAGGCGTGTGGACAGGGATATTCCACGCTCTGGCTTCGGCGGGTGGGCCGCCGGCGCAAGTGTTGATCGATTCCTCGGCGGTGAAGGCTCATCGCTGCGCCTCGGGCGGCAAAGGGGGGAGCACACGCAGGCCATTGGCCGCTCCCGCGGCGGGCGCACCACGAAGATCCATGCGCTGACCGATGGCCTCTGCCGCCCGTTCGCCTTCCTGCTGACCGGCGGCCAAGTGGCGGACTGCACAGCGGCCGCTGCTGGAGCGGATGCCGGCCACCTCGATCCTGACTGGCGACAAGGGCTATGACAGCGACGCCGTTCGCCGCAAGATCGAGAGCAGAGGCGTCGCTCCGAACATCCCGCCGAAGGCCAACCGCCGCTGGAAGCCGTGCTTCAGCCCGGCGCTCTATCGCGACCGCAACGCCATCGAGCGCATGTTCGGCCGGCTGAAAGACTTCCGCAGAATCGCAACCCGCTATGACCGCCTCGCCCAAAACTTCCTCGCCGCCGTCTGTCTCGCCGCTACCGTCAGCTAATGGTTATGAGTCCGGACCCTAGCACGCGAAGCTTCCATGTATCCCCCTTTGTTGTAACGACTTGACATTTCAGCTTGTCACAGAGTTTGCGACGCGCCTCATCGTCGAAGGCGGTCGAGAAACAGACCATCACGTCATCTGTGAGGATGATTTCTTGGCCATCGACGTCTAGAAAAGCAGCTCGCGTTGCCTTCACATCAGGGTAGCTGCGCGCTACCGCAAGCTTTTCGGGATCACCACGCACGACCAAGCAGTCGTGTGAAACACCTGCGTCGATGCTAAGTCTTGTCGAATCGGCAAGGCGTTCACCGACGTGCGCCATATGATGGTCTCGTTCGGGCTATACAAACCTAGCGGTGTCGACGCGACGCAATGGGCGCGCCTGACCATCGACGACGTCGTAATTGCTGTCATCGTTCATTTTCGGCCTCCTGGATCCAACTGTGTGAATCATTGGCCGGGAGTTTCTCGGCTGCGGCGTCTCTGTGCAGAGCGTTGTGGCTATGCTTTAGAAAAGCAACTCATCCGGGATCTCCGGACCAGACAGTTACTTATGATAGCAACATCCCGCAGTCGTCGCTGTGAACTTTCTCACATTGCGTAGTTCCTGGATTGCGCGAAAGCTCACCGAAACTGTTCGCATCGGGCGATTGTGCGGGATCAGCGCCCATTGGACAGATTGTGGTTATTGACGCGCGCCACAGCCGCCGAGCGCGTGCCGCCGTCGTAAATCAGAGACAGCGCCAACAGCCGGCCGGCATGCTTGGCGTTATCCGTCGTGCGCGCGAGGCCGCGAAAATCATCACTCGCATAATCGTCTCGAAGCGGGATACCGCGTGCCATGGAAACTCCTCTATTTCCCATCTTGAATCACGCCCCGTCTAACAGCCCGTTGACGAAGTCCGGCGTGTCTGATTCTGTCTGAACATAGAGATTTAGACGGGCGTCGTGCGATGGCATTGAGACGACAGAGCGAGGTTCAGGGTGACCTCGTGGTGACATGGGCGGAGATGCCGCGTTCGCCTGGACACGCGTTTTCCGACCGGCTGCATGAGTTGCTGACCGAGTCTGGCTTTGACGGCTTCGTGGAGGCGACGTGCAAGCCATACTACGCACCTCGGATGGGGGCTCCTTCGCTGCCGCCGGGGCGTTATTTCCGGATGCACATGATCGGCTATTTCGAGGGCATCGGCAGCGAGCGCGGCATCGCTTGGCGCTGTTCGGATTCGCTGTCGCTTCGCGCGTTTCTGCGGTTGGCGAACCGGGACAAGGTTCCCGATCATTCCTGGTTGTCGAAGACGCGCGGCCGGCTGCCGCACGAGGTCCATGAAAAGGTTTTCGACTGGGTTCTGGCTCTCGTCGCCGCGCGCGGTCTGGTGAAGGGCGAGCGGATCGGCGTCGACGGCTCGACGATGGAAGCCAACGCCGCCCTGCGAGCCATCGTGCGGCGCGATAGCGGCGAGACCTATCGCGAGATGCTGACGCAAATGGCGAAGGAGAGTGGCGTCGAAACGCCGACGATCGACGACCTCGTCCGGCTCGATCGCCGGCGGAAGGGCAAGAAGCTTTCGAACAAGGATTGGACGAGCCCGACCGATCCTGATGCGAAGATCGCGCGGATGAAGGACGGCACCACGCATCTGGCCTACAAGCCCGAGCACGCGGTCGATCTCGACACCGGCGTCATCGTTGCGGCACCGATCTATCCAGCCGATGAAGGCGACACGACGACTTTGCCTGGGACGCTGGAGGCGGCCGCGCGCAACCTCGCCGAGGTCGGCCTGGCTCCAACACGGGCAGAGCCCTGCGGTCTCGTTGGCGACAAGGGCTATCATTCACGCGAGGGGCTGAAAGACCTCGACGGCGGCGTCTGGAAAACGCGGATCTCCGAGCCGGAGCCCGCCAACGGCTATCTGCGCTGGCATGGCGACCAGGCGGCACGTCAGGCTGTCTACGCCAACCGGGCGCGATTGAAGTCCGGCGTCGCGCGGAACGCCATGCGCAGGCGCGGTGAGATGGTCGAGCGCAGCTTCGCCCATGTCCTCGACCGTGGCGGCATGCGCCGCGCGTTGCTGCGGGCGCGCGAGAACGTCCACAAACGCTACCTGATCCATGTCGCCGGGTTCAATCTCGGCATTCTGATGCGCGCGCTGTTCGGATCAGGCACGCCGAGGGAGGCTGCGAGTGCAAAGAGCACCCTTTTGTTCGTTATTCAGTTCGATGCTGCCCTGGCGATCGCCATCGTGGCGAACATCGAAGGCAAACCAGCCATGCTCGTCATCATCATCATCGTCGCCCCCAAAACCGATTGATCAAAGCGCGACTTCATCACCGGGCTGTTACGCCCACCGTGCTTCGCCGGTGGGATCAGCGGCTCGATCAGCGCCCATTCGGCGTCGGTCAGATCACTCGGATAGCGAAGCCGGCCACGGTCGGCGGCCGCGCGGCGTTCAGGCTTCCACATCGGGCACCCCAAAGCAGTTGGACAGGTGACAGACAATAAAACACAACCGATTCCGACGACTCAAGAACTTTCCGGAACCGCTCTGAGAGGCGTCGAGTGACCTTGCGATGAACGATGTCCGCTCATCGGTCCAGATCTGTCAAACGAAATAGCCCGCACGAGCGTCAGGATTTGACCCGAAGCCACCGTTGGCCGCAACCGCTGAGGCCGAGCCCAGGCACCGCCGACGAGGCTCGCTCCTTGCTCACAAGCCTATGAACTACTGCTGAGCGCGCGGCTCCATCAGAATACAAGTGGCAACCAGTGGTGTACCCGTTGGACTGATGCCTCGGTCCCGCTGATCTGCCATCGTGACGTGAAGCCTGCTGGCCGTTCCAGAAATCCCTGGCCTGCCCTTGGGCCAGGTGATCGACGGCCCACGTCCCGGTCGGGATCACACCTTTCGACCTAAATCCCGGGCCTCAGTGTGTCTCGCAGCCCCTTCCTGTTATCTGGTCGTCGCTGGTTCCTTCCGCGTGAGCAGCTCCGAGAGAACGGGGAGGGTATGGTCCCAGAAGTCCTTGATGAAGGCGATGTTTTCGGCCGTGGCCGCGTCCTGCGGCACGCTGTCAGCATCAACGGCCGTGCCCATCGTGTACCGCAGTACTGTGCCGTCGTCGACAGGTTCGAGTTTGTAGGTTTCGTGGTACGTAAGCCCCGGGTGGAACGGGTCGGCGAATCTTACCGAGAAGTAGTTAAACGGACGCCAGTCGGTGATCCAGTAGTAGAATTCGGTTTCGGCATGCACGCAGTGGTAGCGCGAGCCCGTCCCCAAGCGACCTTCCGGGGCGTCGGCGGTGACCGAGATCATGTCCATCCACGCACGCTTCAACTCGGGATCGACCAAGCCGTCCCAAAGCACGCCCGGCGAGTGAGGGAAATGACGCCTGTACGTGAAGGCCCCTTCGTCCGGGCCGATGTAGTGACGTGCATGGCGGTCCCGGAAACGCTCCCACGCCGCCCCCAGGTCGTAGACCTGCA
The DNA here is from genome assembly GCA_965248805.1 of Alphaproteobacteria bacterium. Taxonomy (GTDB): domain Bacteria; phylum Pseudomonadota; class Alphaproteobacteria; order UBA6615; family UBA6615; genus CBDFKJ01. The sequence continues at coordinate 194,824 of CBDFKJ010000008.1, read as the reverse complement.
TTTGGACGTCGCCGAAGTGCTCGAAGGGCTGCGAGTACGGCACCAACGCGGCCTCGATGCCCATGGCCTGACGGCCGCGTCCGTGAACAGCGCATAGCTCGCGATGCCGGTGACCGTCTTTACGTCGGTCTTGGCCATGCGATGCACCGAGATGACATCGGCACCCGACAAGTCGGTCATCGGGCCGATCTGCAGTTCCTCGAACGTACCGTGGTGAGCCATGATCTTCAGCCCAAGGTTCGCGACGTTGGCACAGGCCCGGCACGGACAGGTCGTGTTGGCGACGATGTCGAGCCGCCGCGTCGCGAACGCGTTGTAGAGGTTCTCGCAAATGGCCAGGAACGTCTCGCCGGTCGGGAAGCGCCCGGTCGAGTAGGCGAGCACGGCGTCGCCTTCCATCTTCCACATGCTCACCGACCTGCTCGACCATCGCTGTCAACAGCGAGCGCAGCACCGGGTTGGCGTGCTCAAGCTCTGACGACGTGAGGTACTCGGTGTAGCCGGAGGTATCGGCGATGAGGAGGTGGCCGGTGGTCGCCGTCATACCTGGGCTCCTTGGACCGTTGTTGCCCGACGTCGCATTACGATCCCGCCCTGGCGTTGAGCCCATGGGCTCGATAACCCCAGATATGGTCCCTCACCGCCGCCGCCGGCTGCAGTTTCGACCTCATACGACTCGCACGCACCCGCGTAGGCCGCAAGGAACTCGGCCAACTCAGACATCACGCCCCCTCATCTGTATAGAGTGCTCGTTGATACTATCTACAGCGACAGCTAACCAGTCCAACTTCCGGTTCTGGCTATGATCGGAAGCGCCCAAACAAGCGAATGGACGACCGGTGTCGACACCAGAGCCGACATCGCGGTTTGAGCGCCGATCCGTTTTGCGTGTGTGAAGGCCCGAGCTAGCGGGCGCTCAGGCGTTCGCGGACGAGTTGGCCGACCTTGGCGAAATCCAGAGCGCCGGGGTGCTTGGCGCGCAGCGCCGCCATCACCTTGCCCATGTCCTTCAAGCCGGCGGCGCCGACATCATCGATGACGCTCGTGACGCTCGCCGCCGTGTCGGCGTCGTCGAGCTGCCGCGGCAGGAAGCCGCGAATGACGTCGACCTCTTCCGCCTCTTGCTGCGCCAGTTCTACGCGGCCGCCGGCTTCGTAGTGGCCGATGCTGTCGTGGCGGTCCTTCACCATTTTCTGCAGCATCGCCAGGATATCATCGTCGCTGATGCCGCCCTCGTCGCCGGCGGTGCGCGCGGCGATGTCGCGGTCCTTCAGCGCCGCCAGGATCAACCTGAGCGTCGACGTCGCACGCAGATCGCGCGTCTTCTGCGCAACCCGCAGCGCCTGACGTAGCCGTTCCCTCAGCATCGGCGCGCTCCCCAGCCAGCGCCATCCGCCCGTGGTGCGCCGGATTGTTTCCAGCACCTGTTTCCAGCACCTTATTGTCCGCGAGCGGATAAGCTATTGAAAGAACAGGATAATTCTCCAAACGCCCCTTGACGGCCGCAGCTGCACCGGTTATCTAAGCCGCATTCAGACGGCGATGACAAGGCCGGATCGGACCGGCCGCGCCCCCGATTGCCCACGTGATGCCACGACACGAACCGTCACCGACGCGCGGCACGCCAGCGTCACGCCCGCCGCAGTCGACCGGCGCCCTGGTGCTTGCCGACGGGTCCGTCCACTGGGGAGTCGGTGCCGGGGCGGTCGGCCACGCCGTGGGCGAGGTCTGTTTCAACACCTCGATGACCGGCTACCAGGAGATCCTGACCGATCCGTCCTATGCCGGCCAGATCATTACGTTCACCTTTCCCCACGTCGGCAATGTCGGCGCCAACGACGAGGACCTCGAAGCGACGAGCGTATGGGCGCGCGGCTGCGTGCTCCGCGCCGAGATCACCGAGCCGTCCAACTGGCGCGCACTGCGTCATCTCGACGAGTGGCTGAAATCGATCGGACTGGTCGCGGTGTGTGGCGTCGATACCCGAAAGTTAACGCGGCGCATCCGCGACGGCGGCGCTCCGAACGGCACGGTGGTGCACGCCCCGGACGGGGCGATTGACGTTGCGGCCCTGCGCGGCGCGGCGCTGGATTGGCCGGGGTTGGAAGGCATGGATCTAGCCCGCGAGGTGAGCTGCCGCCAGACCCACGAATGGACCAGCACACGTTGGCGCCTGGGCCAGGGCTATGGCGAGGCCGGCGCGCCCGCACGCCATATTGTCGCTATCGACTACGGCGCCAAGCGGAACATCCTGCGCTCGTTGGCCGATGTCGGCTGCCGTGTCACCGTGATTCCCGCCACCGCCGGCGCCGACGAAGTGCTGCGCCATCGACCGGACGGCGTGTTCCTGTCGAACGGTCCCGGCGATCCCGCGGCGACCGCGGTGTACGCCGTGCCGACGATCCGCGCGCTTATGGACACGGGCGTTCCGATATTCGGCATCTGTCTCGGCCATCAGCTACTGGCGCTGGCGCTGGGAGCCCATAGTGAAAAGATGAGCCTGGGACACCGTGGCGCGAACCACCCGGTGAAAGAGCTGGCAACGGGCAGAGTGCAGATCACCAGTCAAAATCATGGATTCGTCATCGTCGAGGACAGCCTGCCGGCGGGCGTCAGCGTGACCCATCGCAGCCTGTTCGACGGCACGCTGGAGGGGTTTCGCGTCGAAGCGCGGCCAATCTTCGCAGTCCAGTACCACCCGGAAGCCTCGCCTGGACCGCAGGACAGCGCCCATCTTTTCGATCGCTTCGTCGAGATGGTGGACGCGCACAAGGGTCCCGCCCATGGAAGCCGATAGTGCGCTAGTGGATTGATCGGAATGAAAGAGTCCGAATTGGGATTCCGTATTTTGCTGTGTTATGCGAATCTGGCGCATGCGCAGTGGAATCTCCTTCACCCTATCCGCCGGCGACCGTCAGCGATTGCGCGCGGTCGTCGCGGATCCCAAGAGCCCGCAGAAACACGTCTGGCGGGCACATATTGTCCTTCTCAGCGGCGAGGGTCTGGGCACCTCGGCGATCATGACCGAGACCGGCAAGTCCAAGACCTGCGTGTGGCGCTGGCAAGAGCGGTTCATGCACGAGGGTGTCGGCGGCCTGCTTCGCGACAAGTCCCGTCCGCCCGGCAAGGCGCCGGTCCCGCTCGATCGTGTCGCCGAGATCGTGCGCCTGACGCAGCAACCGCCGCCGTTTGAGGCGACCCACTGGACGTTGCGCGCAATGGCCAGGGCGGCCGGTATTGCCGCCTCGACGGTGCAGGCGATCTGGAAGGCTCACGGTCTCAGCCCGCACCGCTGGCGCAACTTCAAGCTGTCGACCGACCCTGCCTTCGCCGAGAAACTCACCGATATCGTCGGCCTGTATGTCGACCCGCCGGCCCATGCGGTGGTGTTGTCGATCGATGAGAAGTCACAGATCCAGGCGCTCGACCGCCGGTCTGCCGATGAAGAAGGGACGCGCCGGCACCATGACCCATGACTACAAACGGCACGGCACGACCACGCTGTTTGCGGCGCTCAACGTTCTGGACGGAACGGTGATCGGCCAGAACATGCAGCGCCACCGCCATCAGGAGTTCATCCGCTTCCTCAACCGCATCGAGCGCACGGTGCCGGCGGACAAGGCCATCCACGCGATCGTCGACAACTACGCGGCGCACAACAAGGACAAGGTCCGCGCCTGGCTCGCCCGCCATCCGCGCTGGACTTTCCACTTCACACCGACCTCCTGCTCGTGGCTCAATGCCGTCGAGGGCTTCTTCGCAAAACTCACCCGGCGGCGGCTCAAGCACGGCGTCTTCCATTCCGTCGTCGATCTCCAGGCCGCAATCAACCGCTTCGTCCGCGAATACAATGCGGCCAACCCACAGCCATTCATATCGAAAGCCGACCCCGACGACATCATCGCAGCCCGAAACCGAGGGTTCCAAACGTTGGAATCAATCCACTAGGTGCGGCGATGGCCATTCGCGGCGACTGAGCGGACGGCCGCGTCGGCGGGCTAGCGTGGAATCGTTTGTCGTACTGCTGGTCCTGCTGCTGCTGACCCGGGCGTGAGGCACCGTGGCCTAACATGGCGGGCAAGCCCCGGCGGTCGGAGAATTGGCCGCGGGCATCGCGTTGGCGGCCGTTGCCGCAACCGCCGGCGGCTTGATACCGGCGCTTCCAGCCTTCATCGAAGGCGAGCTCCTAGCGGCGGTCGCCGACGTCGGCATCTTCTTCCTCGTGCTGTTGGCCGGGATCGAGATGAAGCCGAAAGAGATCGCCGAACATTCAGTGGGCTCGATTATCGCTGCCGCCGGCGGTTTCGTCTTACCGCTCGCCGCCGGCACTGCACTGGCCTGGGTCGTATTGCCGCCATCGGATGCCAAACAAGCCCAGGTGCTCCTGGTCGGTGTGGCCATGGCGATCACCGCCATTCCCGCGACCGTAAAGGTTTTTTCCGAACTGGGACTGTTGCACACGCAGGTGGGCGAGATCGTGGTGGCGGCGGCGGTGGTCGACGATGTGATCGGTCTCATCGTGCTTGCCGTGCTGACGGCTGTCATCGAAACCGGTCACATCCCGGAATTCGGCGTCCTGGCACTGCTCCTCGTCAAGGTGGTCGCGTTCTTCATGATCACCGTCGGGCTGGGGACGCATGTCTATCCGCGGCTGCGCCGGGGTCTGAAAGTGCTGCAGATCGCCAGTCTGGAGTTCAGCACCTTGATCGCCGTCGCCTTGAGCTATGCACTGCTGGCGCAGGCGCTCGGCATCCACTGGATTATGGGCGCTTTCATGGGCGGTCTGTTCTTCGAGCCAGCCCGCGTCGGCGCCCGCGCTTACAATGAAATGAAGCTGGTCGTCACGGGCGTGACGGGAGGTTTGCTGGGTCCGTTGTTCTTCGCCACCATCGGGTTACACGTCGATCTGCAAGCGATCACGGCAGTGCCGGTCTTCGTTCTTCTGCTGATCGCGATCGCATTTGCCGGCAAGGTCGTCGGCGCTGGCCTACCCGCGTTGATGGCCGGACTGAAACCCCGGGAGGCAATGGCGGTCGGCGTCGGAATGAGCGCACGGGGCGTGGTCGAGCTCGTCATCCTCGGTGTCGCCCATGACGCCGGATTGTTCGTCGCCGCGCCGGACGCGGCACCGGAGTTCGTTCACCTGTACTCCGCCCTGGTGCTCATGGCGGTGGCAACGACCGCCTTGGCGCCGCTCGGGCTGCGCTGGATTGCGCCCCGCTCTCGCGGCTGAGGATCCGTGCCTGGCGCCGCCGCCTCCGCTCGGGTGGCAAACGTTTACGGTGTCTTAAGCACGGTGGCCTAGCGTGCAATCATCGGAGAAATAAGGCTCAATGCCGCTGTGATGCTCGCTTCGCTTCAGCAATTGCACAAGGTGCGTTGGCGCGCCGGACATGCGGCCGAGTTGGCCGCCCGGCGGGTCGCCCCGGCCTGGGCCCAATTTCGCGCCTGGTGGTCCGGCACCGAGCCGCCGCGCAGGATCCAATACATTGACGACCCTGCCGAGCCTGCCGATCCCGTGGCCCCTGCCGCTGTGGCAAGACCCGCAATTCGCAAGGCCCGTGAACGCGGCCCCGAACCCGTGCTCGAGGACCCGCGCTGGCCGGCGCGAAGAATCGCGCTGGTGCAGCGCATATGGGGCGCCGGTTTCGCCGAGGTCGGCGGCGCCGAATTTATCGAAAAGCTCGCCAAGCCTTTGGCGCTCACGTCGGCGAAGAGTGCATTGGATCTGACCGCGCGCCTGGGCGGCACGGGGCGCACGCTGTTCGAAAGTTTCGGCGTCTACGTCACCGGCTACGAGGCCAACGCCGCGCTGGCCGATGCGGCGATGGAGGTGTCGGTGCAGAAAGGCATGGCGAAGAAAGCGCCTGTCGAACACTACGACCCCACGAATATGAAGCTGAAGAAACGATACGACAGCGTTCTTGCCCGTGAGGGTTTCTACGCCGGCTCGCATCGCCTAGCTTTGCTGAAGACAACGGTCAACGCGCTGAAGGCGGGCGGGCAGATGCTGCTCGTCGATTTCGTGCGTGCGGGTGAGGGCGAGCCATCGGCAGCGTTCACCGAGTGGGCTGACTCGGTGCCGGGCGGCGCCGCCCCCTGGACCTCCAAGCAGTTCGAGACGGCGTTGAGCAAGCTCGGCATGACGCTGCGCATCGACGAGGACATCACCGACGAATATCGCACCTTGGCACTCCGTGGCTGGACCAACTTCTTGGACGGCCTGAGCATAGGCGACTTGACGCGGCCGGAAGTACTTGCGCTCATCGACGAGGCCGAACGCTGGATGCGCCGCATGGCCGCCTTCGATTCAGGCGATCTGCGCATTTATCGTTTCCACTTCGTCAGGTAATAGGCCGCTTCCGTTCCCGAAGGTCCAGCCGAGGCGAACCGGCGCACACTTGTCGCGCTGCCGCCGTTTGGCTATACTAAGAACGAGCGCGGGCGTAGTTCAGAGGTAGAACGCGAGCTTCCCAAGCTCGATGTCGTGGGTTCGATTCCCATCGCCCGCTCCATTGCACGGCCGTCGACGATAACGCGGAGACCGAGATGGCGGCAGCGAGCTTCGGCGGCTTTGCCAAGGGCGCGCCTCGTTTTCTGGCACAACTCGCCGCCAACAACTCCAAGGCGTGGTTCGACGATCACCGCGCCGACTACGAAAAGCTATTGGCGGACCCGGCGAAGGAGTGTGTCGTCGCCATCGGCGAACTGTTGCGAAAGCACATCCGCGACATTCATGCCGTGCCGCGCGTCAACGGCTCGATCATGCGGCTCAACCGCGACACCCGGTTATCCAAAAACAAGCCCCCCTACAAGGACTGGCTGGGGCTATGGTTCTGGCAGGGCGACGGGCCGAGCCGGGGCTGCCCGGGTTTCTTCTTCGCGCTCGGCGCCAAAACACTCACGCTGGGTGCGGGCATGCATCAATTCGAGAAGACCGATCTAGCGCGCTATCGCGACGCCGTCGTCGATCAAAAGCTGGGCAAGTCATTGCGCGTGGCGCTCGATAGCATCGCCGCACAAGGTGAATTTCCGCTCGGCGGCGAGCACTACAAACGCGTGCCGCGTGGCTTTGCCGCCGATCACCCCAATGCCGACCTGCTCCGCTACTCCGGGCTCTATGCGGGTCGCGGTGAGCCGCACCCGCCCAAGTTGTTCACCGCGGACGCGGCCGCATATTGCGTCGACGTGTTTACCAAGGTGGCGCCGGTGCATCGCTGGCTGGTGACGGCGCTGGCCGGATGAACCGGCCGATCGGCGGCCGCGTTTACGTGATCGTAGCGCCCGACGCGTAAGTCTGTCCCCTACCGGCGGACGCCGAAAACAAGGCGGCCATGACACATCAATTGCACGCAATGGTTCTGCAACGGCCGGGTCGGCCTTTAGTCGCGAAATCCATCGAGCGTCCGCAGCCGTCGGACGGGCAGGTTCTCATTCGCGTACGCGCATGCGGCGTGTGCCGCACCGATCTGCACGTCGTCGATGGCGATCTGACCGAGGGCAAACTGCCGATCATTCCGAGCCACGAAATAGTCGGCGAGGTCGTCGAGGCCGGACCCCAAGTGGAGCGGGTGAGCGTGGGCGAGCGTGTGGGCGTGCCGTGGCTGGGCTACACATGCGGGCGCTGTTCATACTGCACGGCTGGCCGGGAAAATCTGTGCGACGAGGCGCGTTTCACCGGCTACCAGATCGACGGCGGTTATGCCGACTACACACTCGCCGACGCGCGCTATGTATTCCCCATCCACGGCGACTACGGCGATGCAGAGGTGGCGCCGCTGTTGTGCGCCGGGCTGATCGGCTATCGCTCTCTGCGCATGGCCGGTGATGCCCGCCGTTTGGGCCTGTACGGTTTCGGCGCCGCAGCGCACATCGTGGCACAGGTCGCGGGTCACGAAGGGCGCGAGGTGTACGCTTTCACCCGACCCGGTGACTTGGAGGCGCAGCGGTTCGCGCGCGACCTGGGCGCGGCGTGGGCCGGCGACAGCCGCATGACACCGCCGGACCCGTTGGACGCGGCGATCATCTATGCTCCTGTCGGCAGTCTGGTGCCGGCCGCGCTCGCCGCCGTGCGCAAGTGGCGGCGTGGTGGTCTGCGCCGGCATCCATATGTCGGACATTCCAGCGTTTCCGTATCGCCTCCTGTGGGAGGAGCGCACGGTCAAGTCGGTCGCCAACCTGACGCGCGCCGACGCCGACGAGTTTCTGCAACTCGCACCTCAGATACCGGTCAAGACCGAGGTGCGTAGTTACGCGCTGGCGGACGCAAACAAGGCGCTAGCCGATTTGCGCGCCGGCCGCTTCAGCGGCGCCGCCGTGCTGGTGCCGGGGGCCTGACATGGTGGACGCAGCAGTATCGGCGACGCCCGAGCCGGTGACCTTCCATGGACGCCGCTGGCCGCTGGCCGGCATCGTCATTCGCAACGGCCTGCTCAATATGATGACGCTGGGTTTGTACCGATTCTGGGCAAAGACCCCGTGTGCGCCGATACTTCTGGAACAACCTTGCTGTTCGTGGCGACCCGCTGGAGTACACCGGCCTGGCGATCGAGTTGCTGCTCGGTTTCCTGATCGTGCTCGCGATCTTCGTACCGGTACAACTCGCTTATGCACTGGCGCTCACGCTGCTGACACCGTACGCCCTCTATCGGGCACGGCGCTATCGTCTGTCGCGGACGCGGTGGCGCGGCATCCGTTTCGGCCAGGACGCCAGCACGGCATCGGGCGCCCGCGCGGTGACGACGAATTCGATGCCGGAATAGATCAGCCCGATCGCTACGCCGTGATGGCGCTCGTGTACAGTCTGCTCACGTTTGTGTCGCTGGGCCTGGCCTATCCGATGATGCGCACCGCCCTGCAGCAATATAAGATGAACCATACGCGCTTCGGTGACCGGCGGTTCGCGTTCGACGGCAACGGCGGCGGCATTTTCCCGGCATGGCTGTTTTTTATTGTGGGGTGTATTGTCACACTTGCCTTGTCTATTGTAGCGATCTGGCAGCCCGCCCAGACGTGGCCGATTCTTACAGACACTGACGGCAACGCTACCGCCGAGTTTCTTCGCGCGGTGCTTGATGACTGGCGAGCCGCGGCCGCCGTGATTGCCGCGGCGGCGGCCCTACTGTTGTTCGTTCGCTACCGCGCGCACGAGTTCCGCTACTTCGTCTCGGCAATGCGGTTCGACACGGTGCGGTTCGATGTCCGCTCCAGCGTCGGGATGCTGGTCCTGATCAGCATCGTCCATCTCGTTGTGTGGGTGGGGGCCTTCGCCGCGGCCGCAGTCGTGATCGCCATCGTCGGCGCCGCGCTCGGCGCTGGCCTTAATACCGTGGGGCAGCCAGTCTACATCGTCCTGGTCGTGATGCTGACCTTTTTCGTCGTGTCGCCGCTGGTCAAGTACGTCGTTCTCTACCATGCCGTGCTGTCGTACGTGTGCGCGCGGTTCGGGATATCCGATCTCGATGCGGTCGATGGCGTCGTGCAATCGATCCGCGAGTCGCCGCGCTTCGGCGAGGGTCTGGCGGATGCGCTCGATGTCGACATGGGCGCCATCTGATCCATGAATACTTTTGCCGCGCGCTACAACGACGGACTGACGGCGGCCTCCCAAATCGCCAGCGTCCAGCTCGACGCCTGGGGCATGCTTATTCGCGACGCCGCCGGAGCCGAATTGGCGTTGTGGCCGCTCGAAGAGATTCACCTGGTGGACCGCCCGACGCGAGGCGGGCCGATCACCTTGCGACGCGGGCACGAGGCCGACGAGCGTTTGACCATCGGCGACCACGCGGTGCTGCCAGAGTTGCGCGCGATGTGTCCAAACCTGATGGTCACGGTCCCCAGCCAGGCATCGCATTGGCGGGCGGTCGCGATCTGGGGTCTGGCGGCGGTGGTCTCGATCGCCGTCATTCTGTTCGCGTTCATTCCGTACGCGGCGCGCTCCGTCGCCGACGCCTTGCCGGCGGAATGGGAGCGCTCCCTGGGCGAGACGGCCGCGAACAGATCATCAGCCTGCTGGCACAGCAGACAGGACGCTCGCTGAGCGAAGTCGTCTGCCAATCGCGCGCCGGCGACGCCGCGCTGGTGCACCTGAGCGAACAACTGGCCGCCGGCATCGAGACGCGCACGCTGGTGGTTGTGCGGGTGCTCGACCTGCCGATCGTCAACGCGTTCGCGCTACCGGGCGGCCAGGTCCTGCTGTTCGACGGCCTGCTCGATTTTGCCGAGGCGCCGGCGGAACTGGCCGGCGTGCTGGCACATGAGATCGCCCATGTCGCCCACCGCCACCCGATCGAGATCTGGCTGGAAAGCGCCGGCACGGCGGCGCTGATCGGCCTGCTGGTGGGCGACGTCGCCGGAGGCACGGTGCTCGCCGGTCTGGGGCAGCTGTTCGTCGATGCGCGCTATACACAGGAGGCCGAACGACAAGCGGACGCGACCGGCGCCGAGCTGATGATGGCCGCCGGCATCGCCACTCAGCCGGTGGCCGATTTCTTCGATCGCCTCGCTGTCCGCGAAGGTGCGCTCGCCCGCGACTTTTCCATGCTGCTCACCCATCCGCCGACGCCGGAGCGGTCGGCAGCGATTCGCGCGTTGCCCGCCGACGGTGCTGAGGCTATGTCCGAGGATCAGTGGCACGCGCTTCGCCGCATCTGTGATTAGACAATGACCCGCAAGCCGAGTGGGGTCGGCCACCGTGAGACACGGTCATACCAGCGCACGATCGGGGGCGGCGCCGATCCGGCGCGATGCACACATCCTGGCGCTGGTCGGCACGGGCCACTTCCTGGCGCACTTCTACGTAATAGTGCTGCCGCCCCTGTTTCCGCTGCTGCATGCCGAGTTGGGCATAAGCTATGCCGCGTTGGGCGCATTGATGACGGTGGTCAACGTCACCACCGGCGCGGCGCAGGTACCTGTCGGTTTCTTGGTCGACCGCTATGGCGCCGGTCGCATTCTGACCGCCGGCATGGCCTTGATCAGCGGCGGCACCGCGCTGGCGGGTGTCGCGAGCGGCTATTGGGCGCTACTCGCGCTGATGGCTATCGTCGGCGCCGGCAACAGTGTCTTTCACCCGGCCGACTACGCCATCATGGCCGCGCGCAACGCCGCTAGCCGCTTTGGCCGTGCGTTCAGCGTCCACACTGCGCTGGGCCATTTCGGCTGGCCATTGCGCCGCTGACCGTGGCCACGCTAACGGCGCTGTGGGGCTGGCGCAGCGCCCTGATCATCGTCGGGCTGGCCGGCGCGTTGGCGACGCTCGCGGTCGCCACCCAGGCGAGACATCTCGACGCCCTGCCGACCCGGTCCTCACCGTCGCACCGGCCGGTACAGACCGGCTTGCGCGGCGGCCTCGCCACCCTGCTGTCACCGGCGACGCTTCTGTTCTTCGCCTTCATGGTGCTGACCTCGTTTGCCAATAGCGGCCTCAACAATTTCTCGGTCAGCGTGCTGGTCACCGACTACGGCGCCGATTTGCCCGGTGCCAACGTCGTTCTGACGCTCTATTTCGCCGCCAGCACGGCAGGCATCCTGATCGGCGGGATCCTCGCCGACCGGATCCGCCGGCACGAGATGATCCTCGTCATCGGCTTCCTGCTGGCCGCGTCGGCACTGGCGCTGATCGCCAGCGTCAAGCTTCCGATCGTGGTGATCGGCGGCGTGTTCATGCTCACGGGGCTGGTGTTCGGCGCCATCCGGCCGTCGCGTGACATGATGGTGCGCGCCGTCGCCCCCGACGGTTCCGTCGGCAAGGTGTTCGGTTTCGTGACGATGGGCTTGAACGTCGGCGGCGCGCTGGCGCCGATGTTCTTCGGCTGGCTGGTGGATCGCGGCGCGGCGGCGTGGGTGTTCTACGCCGCAGGAGCGGTGATGCTGTTGGCTCTGGTCGGGGGTCGCCGGCAAAGCGCAAACGAAGCTTCACGCCGGCAAGTCACTCACCGGCTGATGACGTGCCGGAGGCGCGCAAATGCTGCCGCACAACGTGAGGGCCGGCGCTTGGCCGGCCCTCGCATCCGTGGCTCTGGATTCCGCGGCGGGGTTCAGTTCGGGATGTGGCCGAACTTAACCTCGTCCACGACCATCGAGCCCAGGCCCACCAGAGCTTCTGCGCCCGCAGTGCTCCCTGCCGTACTGGACATGTCGGTCTCGGGATTGGCCTCGACCTGTAAGCGATAGTCGCCCGACGTCAGGTCGTAGGTGAAAAAATTGAACGCATGGGTGCTCAGGGTGCTGAGGATCAACCGGATCTCCTCGTCGGTGAGCGTGCACGTGGTCGGATCGAAAGCTCCGTCGACGACGCAATCGGCGAGGTTGATCTGGCCCTGCAGTACCGCCTCCAGCGTCTGGCTGCGGTAGCAGTAGGTGACGCCCACATCCGGATAGTCGGGATGATTGGGATCTACTCCGATATCCGCGCTGGGCATTGCATACCAGGGATCGCCGACAGGCTCGCCGTCGTCTATCGCCTGGATCCGCACGCGCACCTTGACGCCGGCCCCGCACGCGCACGACAACTCGCCGCAGAAATTGCCAAGCGCCAGCCCCAATTTGTCGGTCTGCAAGACGTCTGGACCCTCCAATGTTTCGACTTGCTTGCACCGCCGATCCCGGGCTGGGGCTGTGACGACCCGTCCATCGCCGACGCGTTCGTCGACCAGCTGTCGGAGACGCTGAACGCACTCGACGCTGAAGGTGTGTCGTACAACGATGTCGCCACGGTCGAGAATCTTGATCTTCGGGACATAACCGTAACGCCGCCCGGAATCGCCGGCGTGCCCATATTCATCAACGGAGTGCCGATCCTGCTGGTCGGATGGGACCGTGACGTCATCCTGGTACGCAGCGGTATCGCGGCGACGCCCGTGATATTCCCTTGTGCCAAACCGTCTGTGAACGGCTGCAATTTTGATGTGGTTCTCGACGTGACGACGCCCGTTGGCCCAATCAACATAGAGAGAGGCTTCGTCGCAGTTGACGCGACGATCGACGGCACAGCGTTTCGCTTCACCAACACCCATCTCGAAATCGCCAGACCCGACCCGACCGATCCCTTGTCCGGGTTCTTTCAGGCCGCGCAAGCGTTTCAGTTGATCCGGACGCTGGCCGTGACCACTCCGCTTGAAACCACATTGCTCGTGGTCGGAGATATCAACTCGGACCCCCGCGATGTTGCAATCGAAGGCATCATTCCGCCGTACGCGCAGTTCGTCGGCTCCGGGTACGTTGATAGTTGGGCGTCCCGCCCCGCCGCAGTAACCGGGTTCACGTGCTGCCAGCTGGCTGATCTTTCGAACAGGACGACCCTGTTGGACGAACGTGTCGACATGGTCTTCACGGTCGGCATCCCGAGCGCAGTGCTTCGCCCGCGCGTGCTGGGGGACGCCGTTTCGGACAAGACGCCGCCGCGCGGCTTGGGCATCTGGCCCTCGGACCATGGCGGCGTCGCCGTGGATCTCGTGTTCTAGTGGAGGGATCGGAACGAAAGAGTCCGAATTGGGATTCCGTATTTTGCTGTGGTATGCGACCGGCAAGGCGCCGGTCCCGCTCGATCGTGTCGCCGAGATCGTGCGCCTGACGCAGCAACCGCCGCCGTTTGAGGCGACCCACTGGACGTTGCGCGCGATGGCCAGGGCGGCCGGTATTGCCGCCTCGACGGTGCAGGCGATCTGGAAGGCTCACGGTCTCAGCCCACACCGCTGGCGCAACTTCAAGCTGTCGACCGACCCTGCCTTCGCCGAGAAACTCACCGATATCGTCGGCCTGTATGTCGACCCGCCGGCCCATGCGGTGGTGTTGTCGATCGATGAGAAGTCACAGATCCAGGCGCTCGACCGCCGGTCTGCCGATGAAGAAGGGACGCGCCGGCACCATGACCCATGACTACAAACGGCACGGCACGACCACGCTGTTTGCGGCGCTCAACGTTCTGGACGGAACGGTGATCGGCCAGAACATGCAGCGCCACCGCCATCAGGAGTTCATCCGCTTCCTCAACCGCATCGAGCGCACGGTGCCGGCGGACAAGGCCATCCACGCGATCGTCGACAACTACGCGGCGCACAACAAGGACAAGGTCCGCGCCTGGCTCGCCCGCCATCCGCGCTGGACTTTCCACTTCACACCGACCTCCTGCTCGTGGCTCAATGCCGTCGAGGGCTTCTTCGCAAAACTCACCCGGCGGCGGCTCAAGCACGGCGTCTTCCATTCCGTCGTCGATCTCCAGGCCGCAATCAACCGCTTCGTCCGCGAATACAATGCGGCCAACCCACAGCCATTCATATGGAAAGCCGACCCCGACGACATCATCGCAGCCCGAAACCGAGGGTTCCAAACGTTGGAATCAATCCACTAGGCTCGACGGAGGGAGAACGGCCGCGGCGACATGTCGTGGCGCGCTTGGCCACCCATGTAGGGTCGGCGATTCGTCATGGCGACTAGATATCCTCACGCGCCTGCATGAGCTCGCGTGCGCGGCTGTCGACCGCGGCGCGCTCCTCCGGCGTCATGTCGGCGGCCAGACGGCGATAGCGATCGAAGGCGTAGGCATCGCGCTGCGCGGCGGCGACCCGGTACCAGGCCGCGGCCTCCACCAAATCGCGCTCGACGCCGCTGCCCATTTGATACAACACGGCGAGGTTGAATTGCGCCTTGATGAAGTCTTGCCGCGCCGCCTTCAGGTACCACTCCGCGGCCAGGCGATTGTCCTTCTCGACACCGGCGCCCTTCTGATAGAGCACGCCCAGATTGTACTGTGCCGGTGCATAGTCCTGTTCGGCCGCCAGACGATACCAACGCGCGGCCTGTTCGGCATCGGGCTCGGCACCATCGCCGGAGCGGTACATGGCACCGATGCCGTATTGAGCCCTGGCATCGCCCGCTTGCGCCGCCGCCATCCATTCGCTGAACGCCAGTTCGAGATTGCCGCTTCGGTAGGCGTCCAGGCCGGCGTCGTAATCCGCCGCCGCTGGCAGCGCGAACCCCAGCGCCAAGACGATCGCCGATAGGAAACGCGCTGTGCCCATCATTGGCAGCCATGCCTATTGCATCCGCTCGAACGCAGTCTAGTTCCTACCGTAGCGTCTCACGGCAATTTCGTCGACTCACCGACTGGCGGCGCGGTTGCCCATGCCGGCACACTGAATGGAGGGCCCATGCTTGACATCGAGAAGGTAGACCACATCGGTATTCGGGTCAGCGACAAAACCATCTCCGTCGCGTTCTATGAAGGGCTCGGGTTCGAAACACTCTCCGACACCGGGTTCGAGCAAGGCCACCCCATCATCATGCAGCATCCTTCCGGCGTCGTGCTGAACCTGCTCGGGCCCGCCACCACGCCGAACGACAAGAGTATCCTCATGGATGTGAGCGAGAGGCATCCGGGTATCACCCACGTCTCGTTCAAGGTGGGCTCGATGGACGCGGCAAAGCAGTTCCTCGCCGACAGGCGAATTCCGCTCACCGGAGAGTTCACGTTCAAAGGCATGAACGCGATCTTCATCCGCGATCCCGATCGCAACGTGATCGAACTCGACGCCTATGCCGGGGGCGAACCGGCCACGCGCGGCGGCAAGGACTTCGACACCTACAAGGACCATCCCTAGGGGCGCCGATGTGCCACACGCACGCTAGCCGTGGGCGATGTCCTTGTCGGTGAACAGGTAGTCCTTCAGCTCCTTATCGAAGGTCGGATCCTGCCGGCGGATCCATTCGAGCACCATCGCGGCGTGCTCTTTCTCCTCGTCGCGGTTGTGCGCGAGGATGGCCTTGAGTTCGGGGTTGGAGCAGGCGTCCACGCGCTGATTGTACCAGTCGATGGCCTCCAACTCCTCCATCAGCGAGGTGATGGCCCGATGCATGTCGCGCGTCGCGCCCGACAACGCCTCTATCGGTTCATGATAGCCCTCGTTCGCCATAGCGCCGCGTCCTCCTTGTCATGAGCCGTTGTCCGTCGCCATGTGAGGCGACGCGCCGGCATTGTCAATTCGTGATCTCGATCAGCCCACTGCGCCGAGTGTGTAGGTCACGCCCGCCGACGTGCGCCGCACCAACTCATAGAGCCGCGCGGTGGGCTGGAAGATACGCGCATGTTCGACTTCGTAGGATTGCGCGGAATCACTCCGATATGTCGCCGATTCGCCGAAATCCGCACCGCTGCCCGTGGTATCCGTGCGCGGGAAGATCTCGTCCAGCGCCGCGATCGTGCCGGGAATATCGAGATGCACAATCTGTGCATGCATCTCGTCCAACGTGATTTCGTGACCGTCGCTGAAGTCTGGAATGTGCGTGGACAAGAGGTAGATGCGCTGCATCAGCGCCACACGCAGCGCGTGCAAAAGCTGCAGATTGACGCGCACGTCCTCCGGCATGCCGACCATCGCGTCGCGCGCCGCGTCATCATTGGCGCTCAACTCTTCGACTTGGCGGCGCAGTTCCAGCGTGTCAGTCTGGAACACCTGAAAGATCGATTTCAGGTTGTCGTGATGGCCTGCGGTTTTCATGTACGCCGCCACGCGGCGGCGCTCGTCGAACAGTGACCGCTCGTGCTCGTTGGTGGCCCACAACAACCACAGCTCGGGATCGAGGCAATCGATGTAAGCCTTCAGCACGTCCAGGTCGCTGTGCGCCAGTGACCACAGGATCACGCCGCAGAGCCGGCGGAAGCGTGGCGACGCGGCGAACAAGTCGCGAAACGCGTCGGGGTTGCGTGCGATCGCCTGACCGGCACCGCCGATGGTCGTGGCCAGATAGCCAAGTTGCTGCAGGATGGCGTTGTGCGGGATCGCCCGCAATTGACGCGGACTGGCCAGATCGACGCGGGCGCCGCCTTCATGCTGCCGCCGCAGCGAGCGGCTTCCGGTCGGGTAGAGAAAGTTGACCCCGAACGAACCGAGCAATGCCGCGTAGTTCGGATCGACCATGACGCGCTCGTTGAAGAACTGGATCATGGTGAAGAACTCGGTGACGTACTCGTAGTCCGCGGCGCGATAGAACGGGTCGTTGTCCTCGTGGGGATCGCTGCACGCGAACTCCACGATCCGCGTCGCTGTCGCCAGCGCCGCCGCGGGGGTGAAGAAACACAGGTAGCCGTCGCCTCCCTGGAAGCTGGTCTCCTGCTTGACCGCGATGTCGGCGCGCGCCAGTTGAGCACGGCTCGCCGCCGGCGCCAGGTAGCGCAGACGCTCGACCAGGCCGCCGGGATGCGCGCCGCGGCCGACCGATTCGCCGTGGGTGTCGAACACCAGCAATTCGCATTCGCCCAGATCGTGCTCGGCCAAGATCTCACCGATGCGCAGGCGCATGCGCTCGATGCCCGCGGCCGCAACGGTCTGGCCGAGATAGCGGCCGGTATCGGAGTAGCCGGTCTGAATGCAAAGCCGCCCATGCTCCCGGACATAGTCGCGGAAATGGCGGTTCTGTAACGCTTCCTCGATGACCTTCGGGCCGCGCTCAAGTGCCCGCCGGGTCTCGAACAGCGGCGATATTTCGGTTTTTTCCGCGACGCCGAACAACTTGGCGAAATAAAGCGCGGTCAGCAGCGTGAACGGCGATTCGGTCTCGGCGATGAGAAAACGCACGGGCGTCGTCGCGTCGACGTATTTCAGGATCTGGGCGATGATCATGAACAGACGCTTGGCCGACGCCCGCTCCGCGTGCACCGAGCCGAAATTGATGCTGACCGGGGTGACGCCGTCGATCATGGCCGCGATCGCCGCCATGTAGGATCGCCGGTGGCTTGGTTCGTCCGGCGCTTCTTCCATGCCGATCTGTCTGCGGATGGCGTTGTGGAGTTGCGTGGAGTTCAGCCGCACGTGGGTGTGCGCCATGCTGAATCCGTAGTTCGCCAGTTCGGCGCGCAGGATCACCAGTCCGATGAGAACGGGCCCGTCGTCGAGCGTGTGCGCACACTCGATGGCGCGCGTGAGCAGCTCGGTCAACGGTTGCGAGTCGAGCAATCGGCGGTCGCGGTCGGCAAACATCCGCTGCGCCCGCTGGCCGAGGATGTCGAGCCAGTCAGCCGCACCCGCCGCGACCGGTGCGAACACCGCGGCATCGGCTTCGGCAATGACGAGCGCGCCATCGAAGCGTGATTCCAGCAGTTCCAGAATGTGGCGCAGCGGTTCCGCTTCCGCGGCCGCGCCGAGCGACTGCAGCAGCCGGTTGATTTCGTCACGGTAGTGCTGCAACTGGCGCCGCTGCAGGACGATGCGCTTGTGCAGCGTATCGGACCATGTGATGTCGGCACGGCCGTCAAGATCATAACCAACCCAGCTCGCGACGGTTATCAGGCGCGGCGTCAGGCGGGTCCAATCCTCGGGATAGCGCGCGCGGGCAACCGCGAGCACGACACCGTACATTTGGCGCAGGGCGGCCTGCAGATTGGCAATCGCCTCCATCGATTGGGCGTGTTCGGTGTCGAGATTCAGCTCGCGCTCCGGCCTGTGTTGCGTTGCGGCAGCTTGACATAGCAATGTCTCACGTCCGGTGTCGTCCAACGCCGCGCCATCCATGTCGCGATCGGTGGCCATCTGCGCCTGGAGCCGCATCAACGGCGCGGCCAGGGAGAATGTAGGGTGTGCGGTGAACACGACCCCAAAGGCGGCGCGCTCCACGCGCTTGGCAAATGTCGCGAAATCGACGGGCTTGCCGTCCGTCGCCAGGGATTCGATGCACGCGTGCACCTGCGCCAGGTTGGCTTGCGGATCACATTCGCCCAGGCGCCGGCCCAGGCGTGCGGCGGTGAAGCCGAAGGCCTCGACCGTCAGTCTCTGGATCAACTGCTCGAGTTGGCCAAAAGTGAGGCTCTTGCGGTCGATGCGGCGGTTGATTTCGAGCGCCAAGAGTTGGATCGGATTGGAGAACGGATCGCGGCCCGCCAGCTCGTGCAGGTCGGCCAGAGTCGCGCGCAAATCGGCATCGAGCGCGGCGTGGTCCGCGCCTTCGCCCGCCGCAGCGAGGCACGTGACGTCGGCCGGCAGGAGCGGTTTGCCACCATCAAGCACGGCGGCGCAGGCTCGGCGCACGGCGTCGTCCCGCGCTGCCGACGACGACGCAGGCATCGGCAGGCGAGAGCCGCTGCTCGGCATGTTTTTTCCTTTGGCGTACGCGTCCGGCCCCCAGACAGGGTCGTTGTAGCGAAGGTCGCCGGAGGTGGAAACCGCTTAGGTCTAGGGCCGGCTCGCCATCGCGGCGGCGCTCGGTTACGCTCCTGGACCCAACGGGCGCATCGCACATTCGAGCATGATCGCAATTCGAACCCCCACATCGCGGATCGAGCGCAGCAGGCCCGCGTCGCCATGTCACCTCACTATGCCATGAGCCCGGCCAAGGTGCGCAACGGCCGTATCGCGTGCGTCGGGGGTGCCCATTGGGACCACACTGCCCGCATTGCCGGCGCGGCGCGGTTGGCAAGCTCGAACCCCGTCACCATGACACGTGCGCGTGGCGGCGTCGCCGGCAACCTCGCGGAATCGATGACCCGGCTTGGCCACGTAACGGAACTGGTGTCCGTTGTGGGCGCCGACGCGAACGGCGATGCGCTGCTGGACGCAATGCGCACCGTGGGCGTCGATGTCAGCGCGGTGTTGAGCGTGCCCGACCACCGCACCGCGTCCTACACGGCCGTGCTGGCCGGCGATGGCGAGTTGGTGATAGGGCTCGCCGACATGGAGATCTATGACGTCTACGACGGCGGCTGGGCCGCGCGTGTCGCTCCGTCATTGCTGGATTTCGGATTGTGGATGATCGAGGCCAATGTGTCATCGGACGCGCTCACCACCTTAGCGAACTCCCGAACCCAGTCGACCATGGTTATTGCCAACGCGGTCTCCGCCGCCAAGGCGCCGCGCCTGACGCCCATCCTCGATGCCATCGACGTGTTGTTCGCCGCCGGGGCGGAGGCGGCGGCCCTGACCGAAGGACGCGTCGACTCCGCCGAGCACGCAGTGTCGGCGGGGCGGAAATTGTGTGCGCTGGGCGTGGGTCGGGTGGTGATCTCGCTGGGTGACGGTGGGGCCGTGCAGGTCGAGGCCCACGGCACCCGCGCCTTGCCTGCGATAGCGGCCGAGGTACGCACCGTGACCGGCGCCGGCGACGCCCTGATGGCGGGGTACGTGCACGCGTTGTTGATGGGCAATCCGTGCGCGGCCTTAGAACACGGCCTCGCGGCCGCGAGCCTGGCCGTGGCCAGTACCGAGGCTGTGCCATCGACGCTGTCCGCTGCGCGCTTGGCGCAGTTGGTGGCTTGACGGAGCGCGCGATCATGGCCGTTGCCAGCGACTATGTGGACGTGCGGGCCGAGGTGGCGTCGGCACTCGCCGATGCCGCGCCGGTGGTGGCGTTGGAATCCAGTCTGATCGCTCAGGGCTTACCCTATCCGCACAACGTCGAGACGGCGCTGGCGATGGAAGACGCGGTGCGCAGCGAGGGCGCGACGCCGGCGACCACCGGGGTGATCGACGGCGCGATACGCATCGGCCTAACGGTCACCGAGATCAACGCCTTCGCGAAGGATGGCAACGTGAGCAAGGCGAGCCGCCGCGATCTGGCGGCCCTTTTGGCTAGTGGCGAACATGGTGCCACGACGGTCGCCTCGACCCTAGTGTGTGCATCGCTGGCCGGCATCCGCGTGCTGGCAACCGGGGGCATCGGTGGCGTGCATAGGGGCGGCGAACAAAGTCTGGATATCTCCGCCGACTTGGTCGAACTCGCACGCGCGCCGGTGGCGGTTGTCTGTTCAGGAGCCAAGGCGATCCTAGATCTGCCGCGTACAATGGAAGTGTTGGAATCCCACTCCGTGCCTGTCATCGGTTATGGCGTCGACGCCCTTCCGGCCTTTTACACACGCAGCAGCGGCCTTCGGCTGGCGCACCGGGTCGACAGTGCCGACGCGGCCGCCCAGGTCATGCGCGCGCAGTGGGCTGTCGCCGGCAACGGCGGCATCATCTTTGCCAATCCGGTGCCGGCGGCCGCGGCGGTCGATCCGGTCACGCATGAGCGGTGGCTCGAGCAGGCCATGGCGGCCCTGAGCGCCGAATCTGTGACCGGCGCCGCGGTGACGCCGTTTCTGCTTGATCAGCTGGCGCGACTCAGCGACGGACGCACCCGTGAGGCCAACATCGCCCTGTTGCAGAACAATGCCTGCGTCGCCGCCCAGATCGCCGTCGCCGATGCCCGCCATCGCACCTAGGCCGCAACCGGCGCGGCCGGAGCGACCGGTGTGGCCGGCTCGTCTGCCCGGCCCGGTCGCCGGTTGGTTCGCCGCCCGCGGCTGGCAGCCGCACCCGCATCAGCTCGAAATGCTGGAGGCGGCGAGGCGCGGCGAGTCGGCGCTGTTGATCGCGCCTACGGGCGGCGGTAAGACGCTGGCCGGATTTCTGCCCAGCTTGATCGATCTTGCCGGGCGCATTGCCGCCGGCGAGCGCACCGGTCTGCATACGCTCTATGTCTCGCCGTTGAAGGCGCTGGCCGTCGACATCCATCGCAATCTTGAGCAGCCGATCGCCGAAATGGGCCTGCCGCTGACGGCGGAGACCCGCACCGGCGACACGCCGGCCGGCAAGCGCCAACGTCAGCGCCGAAACCCGCCGCATTTTCTCATGACGACACCGGAGAGCCTGGCGCTGCTGCTGTCCTACGCCGATGCCGGGCGCATATTCGCCGACCTGCGCTGCGTCATCGTCGACGAGTTGCACGAGTTGGAGTGCAGCAAGCGCGGCGACCTGCTGCAGTTGGGGCTGGCCCGGTTGCGGCGGCTGGCGCCGGGTTGCCGCCGCGTCGGCCTCAGCGCCACTATCGCCGACCCGGACCGGCTGGCGTTCTGGCTGTCGCCGACCGCTGCGGCGCGCCGCGTCGACGGTGGGCGCGGGCCCGATCCCGACGTGTCGATCCTGACGCCGCACGCGCGCATTCCCTGGTCCGGACAAATGGCCGTGCATGCGGTGCCGGCGATCTACCAGCTGATCCGCGACGCCGCCACCACACTGGTGTTCGTCAACACGCGCGCTCAGGCCGAGATCATCTTTCAAGAGCTGTGGCATGTGAACGACGACAATCTCGCCATCGCCCTGCATCACGGCAGTCTGTCGCCCGAACAACGCCGCAAGGTCGAGGCGGCGATGGTGCGCGGCACGCTGCGTGCGGTCGTGGCAACGTCGTCGCTGGATCTCGGCGTCGACTGGGGCGCGGTAGATCTGGTGGTGCAGGTCGGTGCGCCCAAGGGTGTGTCGCGCCTGCTGCAGCGCATCGGCCGCTCCAACCACCGCCTCGACCGGCCCAGCCGGGCGGTCCTGGTGCCGGCCAACCGTTTCGAGTTCCTGGAGTGCCGCGCCGCGCTCGACGCCATCGCCGCACACAGCCTGGACGGGCCGGTGGCGCGGCCGGGCGGGCTTGACGTGCTCGCCCAGCACATCATGGGCATGGCGTGCGCGGCGCCGTTCACCGCCGACGACTTGTACGAGGAGGTTCGCAAGGCGGCTCCCTATGCAGCGCTCAGCCGCTTCGATTTCGACGAGGTGCTCGCCTTCGTCGCCACCGGCGGCTACGCGCTCGGCAGCTACGACCGCTATCGGCGGCTTTCCAAGACCGGCGACCTCTACCGCATCGCCTCGCCCGCGATGACGCGGCGCTATCGCCTCAATGTAGGCACGATCGTCGAGCAGCCAACGCTGCGCGTACGCCTGAAGCGCGGACGCATCCTGGGCGAGGTGGAGGAGAATTTCGTCCAGGGGCTGGTGCCGGGCGACACCTTCATTTTCGCGGGGCAGTTGCTGCGCTTCGAGCGGGTGCGCGAGACCACGGTCGAGACAACGCCGGCGACGGGGGACGCTCCGATGGTGCCAGCCTATGCCGGTGGCCGGCTGCCGCTGTCCACCCATCTCGCCGACCGCGTGCGCGGCATTCTGGCGGACGGCAAGTCGTGGAAAACCTTGCCGGGCGACGTGCAGGAATGGCTCGAACTGCAGCGTTGGCGCTCGCATTTGCCCGATCCGGCCGGCTTGTTGATCGAGACCTTTCCGCGCGGCCCCAAACACTACCTGGTGGCCTATTGCTTCGAGGGCCGTAACGCGCATCAGACGCTGGGCATGCTGCTGACGCAGCGCATGGAACGCGCCGGCATCGGCCCGCTGGGATTCGTCGCCACCGACTATGTGCTGGCAACGTGGAGTCTGTACGAGCCGAAAGATGTTGCGGCGTTGCTCAGCGAAGACATGCTGGGCGACGATTTGGAATCCTGGATGGCCGAGTCGAGCATGCTCAAACGCACGTTCCGCAACGTCGCGGTCATCGCCGGGCTGATCGAGCGCCGCCATCCGGGACAGGAGATGACGCGGCGACAGGTCACCTTCAATTCGGATTTGATTTATGACGTGTTGCGAACTCACGAGCCGAACCATGTGCTGCTGCGCGCGACCCGTGCCGACGCCGGCGCCGGATTGACCGACGTGCGCCGCGTCGCCGACATGCTGGCACGGGTGCGCGGGTGCATTCGCCATCGCCGATTGGACCGCATCTCCCCGCTGGCGGTGCCGGTGCTGCTGGAGATCGGCAAGGAAAGCGTGTTCGGCGCGGCGATCGACGATCTGATGGCCGAACGCGCCGATACGCTGATCGCCGAAGCCATGGACGCGCCCGGTACGATGGCGATGGAGCTGTGAGTCCGGTCGCGGTTTCCGTGGCCGGCGCGCGGATGCTGGCCGACCCATCTGGGGCGCTGCTGTGGCCGGAGGCCGGCGTACTCGCGGTCGCGGATCTGCACTTGGAAAAGGGGTCGGCGCTGGCGGCGCGTGGCGGCGCGTTGGTGCCGCCCTACGACACAAGGGCGACGCTGGAGCGATTGGCGGCCCTGGTGCGAACGCACAGGCCGCGCATGGTCGTGTGTCTCGGCGACAGCTTCCATGACGGCGAAGCCGAACAGCGCCTGGACCGGACGGATTGCGCCCGCTTGGCGCGCCTGGTCGAGAGCAGCGACTGGATCTGGATCGCCGGCAACCACGACCCGAGCCCGCCAGCGGCGATGGGCGGTCGCGTCATGGGCGAGTTGCGGCTCGGCCCGCTGTGCTTCCGCCACGAGGCCGCGACCGACGGCATGATCAGCGGCGAGGTGTCGGGGCACTACCATCCCAAGGCGCGCGTTCGGTTGCGCGCGCGGCGGGTCAGTGCGCGCTGCTTCGTTACCGATGGCCGCCGCGTGATCCTGCCGTCCTTCGGCGCCTACACCGGCGGCCTCGACGTTCGCGACGACGCCATCGAGTCGCTGTTCCCGCGTGGCTACCAAGTGGTTGTTACCGTGCGCGGCCGTGCCTACGCATTCGCGCGCCACCATCTTAAGCCACCGCCCGACTATCTCGCCTTGGAGGTGCGCAGGTGACGCCTCGGCGATGGTGAACGAACTGCTGCTGCACCTGTCGGGCATCGGCGTTCGCATCGGCACCCACACGATTCTATCCGGCGTTGACCTGGCGGTATTTGCCGGTGAAGTGGTCACTCTGATCGGGCCAAACGGTGCCGGCAAAACGACTCTGCTGCGCGTTGCACTGCGGCTATTGCCGGCAAGCGACGGACGCGTGGTGCATCGGCCGGGTCTAAGCATTGGCTATGTGCCGCAGCGCTTGACCATCGATGAGACCGTGCCACTCACCGTCCGCCGGTTCCTGTCGCTCGGCGGCGGCGTACCGAAGGGGACGCGGCGCGCCATCGCGGCTGAAGTCGGGATCGAGCCGCTGCTCGAGCGGCCGGTGCAAGCGGTATCCGGCGGCGAGTTTCAGCGCGTGCTGCTGGCCCGCGCGTTGCTGCGTGAGCCCGACTTGCTGGTCCTGGACGAGCCGGCCCAGGGCGTCGACATCACCGGTCAGGCGGAACTGTACGATCTGATCAACGACATCCGCGGCCGCCGGGGTTGCGGCGTTCTGATCGTCACCCATGACCTGCATGTTGTGATGGCAGGTGCCGACAAGGTGATCTGCCTGAACCATCACGTCTGCTGCACCGGGCGGCCCGAGGACGTTCGGGTCAATCCGGAATTTCTCGCACTGTTTCCCGGTGCCGCCGGCGCGCTAGCGCCCTACACCCATCACCATGATCACACCCACACGCCTTCCGGCGCGATCGTGCCGCTCGATGAGCCGGGCGCGCCCGCGAACGATTCCCCGGCCGACGACCGCGGCCATGGATGATTTCCTGCTGCGCGCCGGGATTGCCGGCATCGGTGTTGCCGCCATCGCCGGTCCCTTGGGCACGTTCGTGGTGTGGCGGCGCATGGCTTACTTCGGCGACACACTGGCGCATGCGGCGTTGCTCGGCGTCGCGCTCGGCGTGGTCGCGGGGATCAGCGTCAACCTCGCCATCGTTTTGGTGTGCGCCGGGTTGGCGGCGGTGCTGGTGTTGCTGCAGCAGCAACGCATGCTGGCCAGCGACACTCTGCTCGGCCTGCTGGCGCACAGCTCGCTCAGCCTCGGCCTAGTGGTGCTGGCCTTGCTCGAAACGGTGCGTGTCGACCTGCTGTCTTATCTGTTCGGCGATATTCTGGCCGTGCGCACGACCGATCTCTTGTGGATCTACGGCGGCGGCGCGCTCGCGCTGGCGCTGCTGTTGGCGATCTGGCGGCCGTTGTTGTCGATCACGGTCAGCGAAGACCTGGCGCGTGTCGAAGGCGTCAACGCGGTGCGCGTGCACCTGGTGTTCATGCTGTTGATCGCGCTGGTGATCGCGGTGGCGCTGAACGTTGTCGGAATTCTGTTGATCACCTCGCTCTTGATCATCCCCGCTGCCGCCGCGCGCCGGTTCGCGGCCACACCCGAGCAGATGGCGCTGCTGGCGGCGCTGATCGGCGCAGCCGCGGTGGTTGGCGGCCTGGCCGGATCGTGGCGGTGGGACACGCCCTCGGGACCGTCGATCGTGCTCGCCGCCGCGGTGCTGTTCGCGGCGTCGCTGGCCGTCCCTCGTCGCACAGGCGCTTGAGCGTCAGAGGCGGATAACCTCGTCCGGGTCGGGCGGCGGCTGCACGTCGGGCGGGCGCTTGCGCCGGATGATGATATCGCCGTTTTCGTCGATCACCGGCGCCTCATATTGCGGGATCGCGGCGACGATGCCGTGCAGTGTTTGCAACAGCGCTTCGGTGGCCTGACGCAGGATATCTTCCGCCCGTTCGATGGGCTCTTCCGGCCGCAGCGGCCGCTCGTCGGCGCCGGCCGGGGTCGCGGCCATCAGCGCCCAGGCGAACGCGACTCTGGTAAGTGCGCTCAATTGTTTCATGAGCGGCCATCATTGACGCCTAATGTGGCGATTGTCGGGCATCCGAGAAGTCATAAACCAGCATCAATGCGACCGTAAGCAACGCCAATGCAGTCGCTTGATGCAGCACTGCGAGGGCCGTCGGCACCACGAGAAGCAGCGTCGTGACGCCTAACGCCACTTGCGCGCACGCCACAAGCGCCTGCCAGTTGGCCAATCGCCGCGTCGACGGCGCCAGCACAAGCCACCGGCTGCGCCACCAGACCGCAAGCGCCAGACATAGCGTGCCGATCGCCAGCCACCGGTGATTGAAGTGGATGGCGGCGATGTTCTCGAACGGATTGGCGAACCACGGTTGCTGGTCGAAGTAGCTGGGCGGGAACCAATGGCCGTCGATCAGTGGGAAGGTGTTGTAGGTCCAACCGGCGTCGCTGCCGGCCATGAAGCCGCCCGACAGCAGGGTGACGGTGACCGCGGCGACGACGAGACGCGCCAGGCGTACGACACCCACGAAACGTTCATCGGCCACGGCGGCAGACGGCGGGCGAACGAGAGACAGCGCCGTCCACAACAGCCAGCCGTAGATCAGCACCGCCAGGGCCAGATGCGCGGTCAGCCGGTAGGGGCTGACCCACGGCACGTCGACGAGGCCGCTCGTGACCATGTACCAGCCCAGGAGCCCCTGAGTGCCGCCGAGCATGAAGATCAAAGCCAAGCGGCCGGCGAACGCGCCGGTGATTTGTCGCCGCAATGCGAACCACGCAAACGGCAGCAAAAACACCACCCCGATGAGACGTCCCAGCACGCGGTGAATGTATTCCCACCAGAAGATCGCCTTGAACTCGGCGAGCGTCATCCCGGCGTTGAGTTCCTGATACTGCGGAAACGCCTGATAGAGATTGAAGATGCGCTGCCATTCGGCCTCGCCGAGCGGCGGCAGGACGCCGTAGACGGGACGCCACTCGACCATCGACAGTCCCGATCCGGTCAGACGCGTGATGCCGCCAACCACCACCATCGCAAACACAACGGCCGCACAAATGAACAGCCAATACGCGACCGACATGGGCGTCTCGGCCGGCCGCGATGCCGCGCTGAAGCTCGAATCGGTGGTGGTTGCCATGGGCGGCGATCCTTCCGCTAAGACGCCTTGTCGCCCAGGACGTTGAGCATATCAGCTACGCACACGAACTTGCGTCGCGGGGCCCCGTCGCGCGCGGCGGCCTGCTCCGCCCCATCGATGCGGTGCCAGTCGGCGAAGTCGATCCACCTCACGCCACGCTCGCGCAGCAAGCTCTTCAAGGCGGCCCGCCCGGGTTTGGACCCCGGGGCGCAATCGTCTCGGATGTGCCGGGCGACCATGTCGCCATCCGGCTTGTTGGTGCCGATGACGCCCGATGGCCCTCGCCCTAGCCACCCGACGACGTACAAGCCCGGCTCCACTCTGCCCTCGGCGTTCGGTACGATGCCGCGGCCGGCGTCGAACGGCGCGCCCTCCAGCTTCTGACCCTGGTAGCCGATCGCGGCGATCACCACCCCGCAGGACAATTCGCGGAACTCGCCGGTCGGCACGGCGCGGCCATCGACGACCTGCGTCCGCTCCAGGCGCACCGCGGTCACGGCATCGTCGCCGAGGATCTCCACCGGCCGGGCATGGAAGCAGAAATGGACGCGTTTGCGCTTGCCCTCGGGGTTGGCGCCGCAGAACTCGCGCAACGTCCCCATGTTGCGCTCCTTCAGCCGCCGGTCGCGATCGCTCATCTCGCCGGACACTTCGTCGGGCACGTCGGCCGCGTCGACCACCGGAACGCAGTCGGTCAACCTGCCCATTTCGCGCAACTCGACATTGGTGAATTTTGCCTCGATCGTGCCGCGCCGGCCGACCAAGTACACATCTGTGATCGGCGAGGCACGGATCGCCGCCGCCGCGTCATCGGCCAGGTCCGAGGCCGCCATCTCATCCGGCGTCTTGACCAGTACCCGCGCGACGTCGATGGCGACGTTGCCGTTGCCGATCACGACGGCCGCGCGCGCGTTCAGATCGGGCGCCAGATCGGCGAAATCGGGATGGCCGTTGTACCAGCCAACGAAGGCGGCCGAGCCATACACGCCCCGCTTGTCCTCGCCTGGGATGCCCATCGGCCGGTCGAGCGGCGCGCCGGTGGCGAGCACCACGGCGTCATACAACGCGCGCAAACTGTCCAATGAAAGGTCGTCGCCGATCGTGACATTGCCGTACCAGCGCACGTTGTCTGCCTGGGCGATGCGGGCATAGGTGCGCTCGACGCGCTTGGTATTTTGATGATCGGGCGCGACGCCGCCCCGGATCAACCCATAGGGCGTCGGCAGGTGCTCGATGAAGTCGATCTGACAATCGAGCTCGGACTTGTTGAGGGCATCGGCGGTGTAAAACGCGCTCGGTCCGCTGCCGACAATCGCGACGCTGACGCTGATGGCCGTACTCCCACTTCGATGATGCCGCGATGCGGCCTCACGGCGCCCCAGCGCCGACGCGGGAGTTACATAGCCGATCGGTCGCGGCGCCGCCAGCGCCGCAGGTGAAGCTCAGTGCAGCCGGAATTCGCCGGTGGCGTGGCGGATGTGGCCCGCATCCATGATCGTCGAGTTGGCGACCCGCACCGAGTGCAGTCGCGCTTCCAGGTTGCGGTGCCAGAAGTCGATGAACCGCTGCAGACGCGGAAAATGCGGCGCCAAGTCGAGCTGCTGCCAGACGAATGTCTGGAGCACCGCAGGGTGGTCCGGCAGGTAATAGGTAATCTCGGCGGTGGTGAGCCGGTAACCCTCGAGCGTAAGTCGCGTATCGCTGTCGCGCATGAACACCTACCTCCGTTCACGCTGTGACCTCTAGGCTGCGAAGGATTCTCTCAGGGTTTAATGGAAAAATGGTTAAATTTCAAATACTTGTCAGCCAAGTGCGTCGAGTGCTGCCAAATCGGGGCGCAGACCCCATATATCGGCGTCTTGACAGGCCCAGCGCACCTCGATAGACGCTGGCACTCGCCACGGACGAGTGCCAGGAACGCCTCGGATCGTAATCTTTCTACCACTGCCGACGGGAGGGCCCATTGAAGCTGCGTCCATTGCACGACCGCGTCGTGATCAAACGGGTTGATGCGGAAGAGAAGACCGCCAGCGGCATCATCATTCCCGAGACGGCCCAGGAGAAACCCTCCGAAGGCAAAGTGATTGCGGTCGGCCCCGGCGCCCGCGGCGCCGGCAACATCCATCTGCCGATGACAGTGAAAAAAGGCGACCGCGTGTTGGTTGGCAAGTGGTCCGGCAACGAGGTGAAGCTGGACGGCGATGATGTCCTGATACTGCGCGAAACCGACATCATGGGCGTCATCGGCCCGGTGACGAAATCGAACTAGCAATCAGCCGCTCGAAGCGAGAAGGAGACATTGATCCATGGCTGCCAAAGAAGTCGGATTTTCCACCGATGCGCGCGATCGCCTGTTGCGCGGCGTCGACATCCTGGCCAACTCAGTGAAGATTACGTTGGGGCCGAAGGGCCGCAACGTCGTGCTCGACAAGTCATTTGGCGCGCCACGCATCACCAAGGACGGTGTCACGGTCGCCAAGGAGATCGAGCTCGAAGATAAGTTCGAGAACATGGGCGCTCAGATGATCAAGGAAGTGGCGTCGAAGACCAATGACGAGGCCGGCGACGGCACCACGACGGCAACGCTTTTGGCGCAGGCGATCGTACGCGAGGGGCTGAAGGCCGTGGCCGCCGACATGAACCCGATGGATCTAAAGCGCGGCATCGACAAGGCTGTCGAGGCGGTCGTCGCCGACTTGCACACACGCTCCAAACGCGTGCGTTCCAGCCAGGAGATCGCTCAGATCGGCACCATTTCGGCCAACGGCGAGCGCGAGATCGGCAACTACATCGCCGAAGCTATGGAAAAGGTCGGAAACGAAGGCGTGATCACGGTCGAGGAAGCCAAGTCCCTGCGCACCGAACTCGACGTTGTCGAAGGTATGCAGTTCGACCGCGGCTACTTGAGCCCGTATTTCATCACCAACGCGGAAAAGATGACGTGCGAGCTGGATAATCCCTTCATCCTGCTGCACGAAAAAAAGCTGTCCAACCTGCAGGCGATGCTGCCGGTGCTGGAAGCCGTGGCACGCTCGGGCAAGCCGCTGCTTATCGTCGCCGAAGACGTCGAAGGCGAGGCGTTGGCGGCGCTGGTGGTCAACAAACTGCGCGGCGGGCTGAAGATCGCGGCGGTCAAGGCGCCGGGATTTGGCGACCGGCGCAAGGCGATGCTGGAAGACATCGCCATCCTCACCAGCGGCCAGTTGGTCTCCGAGGACCTCGGCATCAAACTGGATAATGTCACGCTCGATATGCTCGGCCGGGCCAAGCGCGTGCTGATCTCGAAGGAAGAGACCACGATCGTCGAAGGCTCGGGCAAGAAGAACGCCATTCAGGGCCGCTGCAACCAGATCCGCGCGCAGATCGAGGACACGACCTCCGACTATGACAAGGAAAAGCTGCAGGAACGCCTGGCCAAACTCGCCGGCGGCGTGGCGGTCATCCGCGTCGGTGGTGCCACCGAGGTCGAAGTCAAGGAGCGCAAGGACCGTGTCGAGGACGCGATGAACGCCACGCGCGCCGCGGTCGAGGAAGGCGTCGTGCCCGGTGGCGGCGTTGCCCTGCTCTACGCCGTGCGCGCACTCGACAAGATCCAGACCGACAATGACGACCAGAAAGTCGGCGTCAATATCATTCGCCGGGCGCTGGCGATGCCGGCCCGGCAGATCGCTGAGAACGCCGGTGAGGATGGCGCGGTGATCGCTGGCAAGCTGACGGAGCAGAAGGACCGCAATTACGGCTTCGACGCCCAGGCTGGCAAATACAAGGATCTGGTCAAGGCGGGGATCATCGACCCGACCAAGGTGGTCCGTACCGCCCTGCAGGACGCGGCCTCGATCGCGGGACTGTTGATCACCACAGAGGTGATGGTGGCCGAGAAGCCGGAGCCGGCCGACGGCGCCGGTGCGGCGCCGGCGATGCCGCCCGGCATGGGCATGTAGCCGGTCCAATCGGACTCGAAAAGGGGGCTGCGCTTCGCGCGGCCCCTTTACCTTTGCGCATACGCATCTGCGACGGCCCATAAAAACCCGAGCAGACAACTGTGATGATTGATTTGTATGCAATGTATATGTATGCATATTAAATGCGATGGCGAGGGGGCAAATACCGGCCAACGATGACGCCGGCGTCTGGCTGTGGCGAGCTAGCAACGCTTGGGTGCGGCGCGTGCGCGCCGCACTCAAGCCGCATGGCTTGACCCATGCTCAGTTTCTGTTGCTGGCGGGCTTGGCTCACCTCGAGGGCCATCGGCCCGGTGCCGCGGTAACCCAGAGCAGCGTGGCGGCTTTGACCGGCGTCGACGTTACCGCCGCATCGACGGTCATCCGCGACTTGGCCGCCAATGGCCTGGTGACGCGCACGACCGGCACCGACGCTCGGGCGCGCGAGCTGTCCTTGACGCCCGACGGCAGGAAGCACTGGCGGGCCGCGTCGCACGTCGTCGAAACGGAGGCCACTACGTTCTTCGCGCCGCTGGGGACAAACCTCAGCGCCTTCGCCGGCGCCCTGCGGGCGCTTACCGGCGTTCGTACACGTGTCACCGCGCCGACGAGCCGGGCGCCGACCAGCTAGCCCCGCTACCCCGTCTCAATCGCCTTGATGATCGCCGAGTGATCGAGGTCGCCCCAGCCTTCGGCGATCATGCGATGCCATAGCTCTTTGTTGCGCTGCAGTCCCGGCATCGCCAGCCCGAGCGAGGCCGCCAGATCGAGCGCCTGCACAACGTCTTTGTGCTGCACGGTGACACGGCCGCCGGGCGCGAAGGTGCGCTCGATCGTGCGCTGACCGTGCAACTCCAGAATCCGCGCATCGGCGAAGCCGCCGCGCATCGCCGCGCGCACCTTGGCGGGATCGACGCCGGCGCGGGCGGCCAGGGTCAGCGCTTCGGCGACGGCATCCAGGGTCATGGCGACGATGATCTGGTTGGCCGCCTTGGCCACCTGACCGGCACCGACATCGCCGACATGGGTGATCCGCGCGCGCAGCGTCTCGAAGATCGGCCGGGCGCGGTCGAACGCATCCGCCGCGCCGCCGGCCATGATGATAAGCGTGCCGTCGGTGGCCGCGACCTGGCCTCCGGACACCGGTGCGTCGATGTAATCGGCGCCCTTGGAACTGACCTCGGCGGCCCATTTCCGGGTGTCTGGCACACGGGTGGTTCCCATGTCGATGACCAACTGGCCGGCCCGCACACCGGCGATGACGCCGTCATCGCCGTGCAGCACCAGGTCGACCGCCGGGGTGTCGGCGACCATGATGACGACGGCATCGCTGGCCCGCGCAACGGCCTTGGGACTTGCCGCGGTCGCGATCCCGTCGGCTGCCAGTTCCGCCATCGGCCCTGGACTGCGGTTCCACACAGTCAGTTGCGCACCGGCACGATGCAGGTTGCGCGCGATCGGCTTGACCATAAGGCCCAGCCCGACCAGGCCGATGCGCCGCTCTGAGAGAGCGCCCATGAAACCGGGTGCTAGTTGACGGTGGCGGTTTCGCCGACGGGTTCCAGCCAAGCGTAGCGGGCCCGTGCCGCGCGCTCGATGGCCACCGCCGCCAACCGTTCGAGCGCCAGCGCGCTGCGCAGCAGTTCCAGCAGGCGAAGTTCCTCCTGGCTGGCCCGCCGGCCGTCGGCGGCCACCACGTCGCAGGCGAGCGCATAGGCGGTCTCGCGCAGGCGCGCCGGCAGCGCCGAGCGGATCAGCTCGAACGCGTTCTCCAGCCCGCTTTCGTCGTCGAGCAGCTCGGCGCAATCACGCGCGACCCGTGTCAGATTGTCCAGATCGAATCCGCGGAAGATCGGCAGGTGGCGAACCATCTCGCCGATCATCCCGAGTTCGGCGTCGGTCATGTTGCGGTCGGACGCGGACGCGATGACCATGGTGTAGATGAGCGCGGCGTGATGATCGACCATTGCACTTCCCCCGCGGCGATGACGGCCATAAAGCCGTCGGCCGGCGCGCGCGTCAAGAACCGCCAACCAGGAACGCCCGCACCCTTTGCACCGACTCGGCCAAGCCGACCCGCTCCACCGCGACCTCTTCGGGGAAGGCCGTGGACAGCCGCGTCGGCAGCATGGGATCGAGCAGCACGAACACGCCGCGATCATCGGAGCGCCGGATCAAACGGCCGTAGGCCTGCGCCAGTTTCAACCGCGTCAGCATGTCGGCGTAGCGGTTGCCGCCGAAGGCTTCGCGCCGTGCGCGATGCAGGATCGTGGGGCGCGGCCACGGCACGCGGTCGAAAACGATCAATCGCAGCGACCGGCCCGGCACGTCGACGCCGTCGCGCACCGCGTCGGTGCCCAGCAGGCAGGCGTCGGCCTCGGCGCGAAAGATGTCGATCAAGCTCGTTACGTTCATCGCATCGACGTGCTGGGCATACAGCGGCAGACCGGCGGCCTCCAGGGGCTCGGCGATCAGTCGATAGACGACCCGCAACCGCGCGATGGCCGTAAACAACCCCAAGCCGCCCCCACCGGCCGCCAGAAACAACTCGCGATAGGCGGCGGCGACCTGTTTCAGCGTATCCTTGCGTACGTCGTTCACAACCAGCACGCGGGTCTGTGCGGCGTAGTCGAACGGCGACGGTACGCGTACGCGCACGGCGCGCGATGGCAGGTGCGAAGCGCCCGTTCGGGCCTCCGCCACCTGCCAGTCGGCCTCGGCCTCGCCGGTATGGTCGGCGAGCGTCGCCGAGGTCACCAGCACGCCGTGGGCGCGCTCGGCGACCGTCGCCGCGAACGGCTCCGTCGGGTCAATCCAATGGCGGTACATGCCGACGTCGCGCTCGCGGCCGTCGATCCGCTCCACACCGAACCAGTCGACGAGTCGGTCGTCACGGTCGCCGGTTTCGATCGCGATCAGCATCTGCCGCCAGCTGCCGGCGAGGACCGCGCCTCGTCTTTGCAAGCCGCGACATACCGCCTCGATGCGATACCGCGTTGCCGGGTCCAGCGTTGCCGCCTCGTCCTCGAGGCGCGCGCGCAGGCATTCGCGCAAGTGCGCCATCGGCGCCAGCAGCCGATCCAACGACAGCCGCAGCTCGCTGGCCGCATCGGCCACACCCGCGGCTAGGGGCAAGACATCGCACTCAAGACTGTAAGGTCCGTCGGCCGAACTGACGTACGCGAACACCTGCGCTCGCGCATACTGAAGAAATACCTCCGTTGGGCCCTGAGGCTGCTCCGCTTCGAGGCGCGCGCGCCAGCCGCCGGCCGGAAGGGCGTGGGCCGTTTGCAGCACCCGATCGAGAGCCCGCCGTGCGTCCCGGTGGTCGCCCAGCAGATCACCGGCGCGCATCGTTAGGCCCCGGGCGCGACCGGGTCGCCGGCTGCGCCCGGTATCGGCGCCAAGCAACCAGCGCCGCAGATCGGCGGTCTCCTGGCCGGTCAGATGGCCGGCGAAGGCGCTGTCGGCGGCATCGAAGACGTGATGGCCCTCGTCGAACACATAACGCGTCGGCAAATGCGTGTCGTCGACGCCGCCGAGCGCTGCCTGAACCATCACCAGTGCATGGTTGGCGACCACGATCTCGGCCCGGCGCGCGCGTCGGACACTGCGCTCGATGAAGCAGCGGTTGTAGTGGGCACAGGCCGAGTACAGACACTCGCCGCGCCGGTCGGCGAGGCCGAAGGTTGTCGCCCCGCCGAGCAAATCACCGATCCATGCCGGGAAGTCGCCGCCCAGATCGCCGTCGCGGGTGTGCGTGAGCCAGCGCGCGACCAGACCGAGCGCTATCGTCTCACGCGGCGACAAAGGCCCCGTGCGGGCCAGGGCCTCCTCGAAGTTCAGCAGGCATAGATAGTTCTCGCGGCCCTTGCGGATCACCGCCTTTGCCGCCTTCAGCTCCGGGTCGGGATAGCAACGCTCCAGCTCGTGGTCGAGCTGGCGCTGCAGATTGCGCGTGTAAGTGCTGATCCACACGGCGGCGCCGTTCTTCGTGGACCAGACATGGGCGGGCGCGATGTAGCCCAGTGTTTTGCCGGTACCGGTGCCGGCCTCGGCCAGAACGAAGTTGGGCACGCCGGACGCCGGGCGCGGTGCGAACGCGGCGGTGACGCCCGAGGCGTAGTCGGCCTGCTGCGGCCGGCTCTCGGCGTCCGTCCCCAGCAAATTGGCAAGGCGCGTCCGCGCTTCCGCCGGTTCGACCGGATGATTGGACGATGGCGGCTCGGGCGCGTGCTCGGACCACTCCGGCAGCCGCCGCCAGACCGCCATCCCGGCGCCGGCCCGCCGCACACCGGGCCCGCGCAGCGCCGCCAGCACGACCGCCGCCCACGGCCAGTGCGCTCTGTCCATGGCGACCGCGATGTCGACGGCGTCACCGTCTGCGCCGTCGAGGTTGGACAGGAGCGCGGCCACTGCACCGCGCAGGCATACAGCCTCCTGTGCGGCGGTTTCGGGCGTCGCCAGTTCGAGCGCCGCGGCGACGCCCCGCGGCGTCGGCACGCAGAACTTCCCCGGCATCACGAACGCAAACAGTTCCAGGAGGTCATAGGCCGGGAAGGGACCGGCGCCGAGACGCCGCGCGGTCGCTGCGGCATGGCAAACCACCGGCGGCGTGGCGAGGGCCCGCGCGGTTGCGTCATCGCGGGCGACCTCCTGGGCAGCGCCGTCGCCGGCCAACCAGATTGTCCGCCCGGCATGAGCCACCAACACCGGCGCCCGGGCCGCCAATTGCTCGGCGCGAATCGCGAATGCGGCGCTATCCATGCCAGACGATAACCACCGCCACCGGCGGAGGGAACGATATGCGTAAAATGCCGCGAAAACTTCGCCGGTATCAGCGGCGATCGTTGGTGACTTTCACCGCGTATCGCCGCATGATGTGCCGTGAGAGAGGTGTGCGTTTTGCCAGGATGGAGGCGCCTATGGAAGTCGGTGGAGTGAGTCAGGTATCGACCCTCGTTCCGAGCAGACCGGTAACGAGCGAGAGCCAAGCTGCGCAGCCGGCGCAGGATCAGGCACAGGACGGTGATCCGACCCGTGTCATACCCGTGCAAGGAGCGGAGACCAGTGATGGCGGAGACACCGGCGCCGAGCTCGGCTCGCGCGTCGACGTGACCGCCTGACGGTTTCAATGTTCGCAACGGCCTCGAACAACCACGGCATGCGTTGACGCGTTCGATCGCGCGCCATACGGTCGCGCGCGATCATCATAGCGCAGTCCACCATGGCCGACCCGCCGGCGTTGGCGCGCGACGCACGCGCCTGGCCGTTTCAAGAGGCACGCAAGCTGCTGGACCGCATCGGCGGTGCTGATGCTGCGCGCGCGACCGACAAGGGCCACGTGTTGTTCGAGACCGGCTACGGTCCCTCCGGACTGCCGCATATCGGCACCTTCGCCGAGGTGGCGCGCACTACCATGGTGCGCCACGCCTTCGCCAGCCTGTGTGACATCCCGACCAAGCTGATCGCCTTTTCCGACGACCTCGACGGGCTGCGCAAAGTGCCCGACAACATCCCCAATGCGCAGATGGTGGCCGAGCATCTCGGCAAGCCGCTCAGCGTCGTGCCCGATCCCTTCGGCACCCATGACAGCTTCGCCGCCCACAACAACGCCCGGCTGCGCGCGTTCCTCGATCAATTCGGGTTCGATTACGAGTTCCTCTCGGCCACCGAGTGCTATCGCACCGGACGGTTCGACGCGACGCTGCTCGCTGTACTGAACGAGTATGACAAGGTGATCGCGGTCGTGCTGCCCGAGCTGCGCGCCGAGCGGCGGGCGAGCTATTGCCCGTTCCTGCCGATCAGTCCGAAGACCGGCGTCGTGCTGCAGACACCGGCCGAGGAGGTGCGGCCCGCCGACGGCACGATCGTGTTCCGCGACGAGGACGGCGAGCGCTTCGAGGCGCCGGTGACCGGCGGTCACTGCAAGCTGCAGTGGCGCGTCGATTGGGCGATGCGTTGGACGGCGTTGGGCGTCGACTACGAGATGTCGGGCAAGGATCTGATCGACTCCGTGCGCCTGTCCGGGCGCATCTGCCGCGCCCTTGGCGGCCGGCCACCGGAGGGTTTCACCTACGAGATGTTCCTCGACGACAAGGGCGAGAAGATTTCCAAGTCTAGGGGCAACGGCTTGGCGGTCGAGGAGTGGCTGACCTACGGTCCGCCGGAAAGCCTGTCGCTGTTCATGTACCACAAGCCCAAGGCGGCGAAGCGCCTGCATTTCGATGTCATTCCGAAGCACGTGGACGAATACCTGAGCTGGATCGAAAAGTATTCGGCGCAGACCGCGGCCGCGCAGCCGGAGAATCCGGTCTGGCACATTCATGGTGGCGCGCCACCGCGCGTGAGCGCACCGGTCAGCTTCGCCTTGCTACTGAACTTGGCCAGCGTCTGCCATACCGAGGACGCCGACGTGCTGTGGGGGTTCATCCGCCGTTACGCGCCCGACGCGACGCGCGAGCCCGACGCGCTGCTCGACCGCCTGGTCGGCCACGCCATCGCCTACTACCGGGACTTCGTGAAGCCGGAGCGCCGCTTCCGCCCGCCGGACGATACCGAGCGCGCCGCACTCGAAGACCTGCTACGGATGTTGCAGGCGTTGCCGCTGGGCGCCGATGCCGAGGCGATCCAGACCGAGGTCTATGAGATCGGCAAGCGCCATCCCTTCGCCAATCTCCGCGACTGGTTCCGCGCGCTTTATGAGATCCTGCTGGGTCATAGCCAGGGCCCGCGCTTCGGCTCGTTCGTGGCGCTGTACGGCGTTGCCGAGACGATTGCGCTGATCCAGAGCGCGCTGGCCGGAGACCTGACGGCTCCACCGGACGCCGGCTAGCGACATGGCACTGATCCGCCGGGCCAGCGTCGACGACGCCGGGGCCATCGCGGCCGTACATGTACTGTGCTGGCGGCAGGCCTATGCCGACATATTGCCGGCCGAGCTGCTGTCCTCGCTGTCGGTCGAGGCGCGCGCGGCCTCGCGCCGCCGGTTCATGGCCGACCCCGGTTCGACGACCACCACGTTAGTTGCGGCCGCGTCGGCTGGCGGAGACATCCTCGGCTTTGCCGATTGCGGGGCGCAGCGAACGGCCGAGTTTTCCGACGGCGGCTTTACCGGAGAGTTCCTGGCGATCTATCTGTTGCGCCACGCGCAGCGCGCCGGCGTCGGCCGATCCCTGATCGCGGCGATGGCCGACGACCTGGCCACGCGTGGCCATGCCGGCGCCACGGTCTGGGTCTTGCGCGACAATGCCTCGGCGCGGCGCTTCTACGAGGCCCTGAGTGGCGAGCTTGTCGGCGAACGTGAGGACCGCCTTCCGGAGCACACCTACCTCGAGGTCGCCTACGGCTGGCGGGAGCTGACCGCGTTGTCGCGGCCAGACGCGCGCGCGTCGTGACCCTGATCCGCGAGGCGACTCTCGACGATATCGATGCGATCGCTGCGACGGGTATCGAAGGCTGGAGGGAGGCATATCGCGACGTCTTGCCCGCCGCGGTCCTGGCGTCCATGTCGGTCGACCGGCAGGTACGAAGATGGAGGCGATATATGACGGAACAAAATGGTTCAATTTCGACGTTCGTCGCCACCGCCGGTGCAACCATTGTGGGATTCGGAAGATGCGGCGGGCAGCGCACGCGCGAACTCGTCGAGGCTGGCTACACCGGCGAATACCAAGCGCTACACGTCCGGCGCGCAATGCAACGTCACGGCCTGGGACGGGCGCTCATCACAGCTATGACCGACGCGCTGAGCGCCGCGGGCCATCGGGCATCCGCCGTGTGGGTGTTCCGCGACAACCTCCCCGGCCGCCGGTTTTACGGAGCGCTGGGTGGCGACGTGATCGGTGAGCGTGAACAAACGCTCGCGGGACACGCGATTTTCGAAAGTCGCCTACGGTTGGCGGGACTTGGCGGCGCTGCGATCCGC
The DNA here is from genome assembly GCA_965248805.1 of Alphaproteobacteria bacterium. Lineage (GTDB taxonomy): Bacteria > Pseudomonadota > Alphaproteobacteria > UBA6615 > UBA6615 > CBDFKJ01. The sequence continues at coordinate 155,607 of CBDFKJ010000008.1, read as the reverse complement.
CGACCCGACGTAGATCTCACCGCGAATGGGCGAAGTCCCAATACAGCTCGCGGGCGCGGCGGAAGATCGGGCCGGGTTGCAGATCGCGATCGCCCATCCGGGTCAGCGGCATGACCTTGGAGTAGTTGCCGGTGGAGAAGATCTCGTCGGCGGTGGCCAGTTCGTCGACCGGCACGACGCGTTCCTCGACCGTCACGCCCTCGGTGCGCAAAAGCTCGATCACGCGTTGGCGCGTGACGCCGTTCAGGAACGTACCGTTGGGATAGGGCGTGACGCACACGCCATCCTTGGCGAGGAACAGGTTGGCGGTTGCGAACTCCGCGACATTGCCCAGCGCATCGCGCAGCACGGCGTTGGTGAAGCCCTGATCGACCGCCTCCTTCACCGCGCGCGCGCCGTTGGGGTAGTGGCACGACGCCTTGGCGTCGGTCGGCGCCGATTCGCGCGTCGGCCGTCGGTAGGAGGACACGCACGCCGAAAAGCCGTTGGGCTCCGGCAATGGCGCCTCGAACATGACCATGGCAAAACGCGTCGAGTCGGGATCGGGGCACAACAGGTGCATGCCCGAGGTGGCGAAAAGCATCGGCTTGATGTAGAGCGCCACACCCTTCGGGAACTTGCCGATACCGTCGAGCGCCACGTCCATGATCTCGCCCGGCGCCAGCATCGATTTCAGTCCCATGGCCTGCGCCGAGCGTACCAGGCGCGCGCAGTGGCGGTCGAGGTCGGGCGTCACGCCATCGAAGGCACGGGCGCCGTCGAACACGATCGAGCCCAGCCACGCCGCATGGTCCATGGCGCCGATCAGCGGCGGATTGCCGGCGTGCCAATCGCCATCGATATAGGTGTAGGACTGCATCTATCGTCTGCTTACGATCGGAGTCGTTAAGAAAGCCTAGACCGGTTGGCCAGCGCACGCTACTCGGAGCGAGCCTTTACCGCACGCGTCGCGCCAACCATATTGCGGTCATGGCCATACTGAAGATTGCCCGCATGGGCCACCCCGTGCTGCGCCAGAAGGCGGCCGAAATCGACGATCCGACGGCGCCGGATATCCGCCGGCTGGTGTCGGACATGATCGAGACCATGGCGGACGCCGACGGCGCCGGTCTGGCGGCGCCGCAGGTTCACGCCTTGAAGCGCGTGGTGGTGTTCGCGATTCCGGCCGAGCGCGCGGCCAATCAAGAGGACGCCGACGCCGAGGTGCCGCTAACCGTGATGATCAACCCCGGGATCGAGGCGCTGACCGAAGAGACGGCGCTCGGCTGGGAGGCATGCCTCTCGCTGCCGGGGCTGGCCGGGCAGGTAGCGCGCGCCACACACATCCGCTACAGCTATGCGACTCCCGACGGCGAGCGGGTGACACGCGACGCGCGCGACTTTCACGCGCGGGTGGTGCAGCACGAATGCGACCATCTGGACGGCGTGCTCTATCCCATGCGCATGGATGATATGGCGCGCTTCGGTTTCGTCGAGGAAATGAACACCGCAGCTGAGCGTGCGCGTCGCGCCGAGGCCGATCGCGAAGCCGAGGCCCCTAATGCCCCTGACGCTCCTGAAGCCGCCGAAGTCGAGGCCGCCGATGCCTAGCCGCAGCTCGCGCTCGAGCGATCCCATCGACGGTTTGCGCGCCGAGCTGCTCGATGCGCTGTTGCGTCACGTGCCGTTCGACGGCTGGACCATGCGGGCCGTCCAGCGTGCGGCGCAGGACATCGGGCGAACGCCGTTCGACGCCGAGCGCGCCTTTCCGGGCGGGGTAGCGCAGATCATCGACTATCACAGCGCCCGGGCGGACACGAACATGGTCGAGGCCTTGGCGGACACTGATCTGGTGCCCATGCGCATCCGCGACCGCATAACGCTGGCCGTGCGCACGCGATTGCAGCAGAACACGTCCGACCGGGAAGCGGTGCGCCGCACGGTCGCCTATCTCGCGCTGCCTGGCCACGCCGCGCTGGCGACGCGCTGCCTGTACCGAACCGTCGATGCCATGTGGTACGCGGTCGGCGACACCTCGACCGATTTCAGCTTCTATACCAAGCGGGCGACGCTGGCGTGCGTGTACGCATCGACACTGATGGTCTGGCTCAGCGACACCTCGTCCGGCGACGCCGACACGTGGGCCTTCCTAGGCCGCCGCATCGATGGCGTGATGCGGATCCCCAAGCGCAAGGCCCGGCTGCGTGACGCATGCCGGCAACTGTCCGCGCCGCTGGCTCTGTTGCGCCAAATTTCGCCGCTGGGCAGCCGCCACGCCTGAACCGCAGCGGCGTTACCTTAAGAGCGCGGCTTGAGCCAGGTCACGTGGCCCATTTTGCGCCCCGGACGCGCCTCGGTCTTGCCGTAGAGATGCAGGCGCGCTGCCGGATCGGCCAAGTACTTTGGCCAGTCCCCGGTCTCGTCGCCCAGCAGATTGAGCATCTCCGCATCCCAGCGCCGCGCCGGCGATCCTAGCGGCAGGCCGCAGATCGCCCTTACCAGCTGCTCGAATTGGCTGACGTCACACGCATCGATCGTCCAATGGCCTGAATTTTGCGGGCGCGGCGCAAGTTCGTTGACCAGCAGCCGGCCGTCATGGGTGACGAACATCTCGACCGCCAGCAGCCCGATGAGTTCCAGCCGCTCCGCGATCCTCAGGGCGAGCGACCGTGCGGCCTTGGCCAGGGCCGGCGGGATCGGGGCGGGCGCGAGTGTGCGCCGCAAGATGTGGTGCTCGTGCTGGTTCTCGACCGGATCGTAGGCCGCCATCGCGCCGTCCTGGGCGCGCGCCACGATAACGGCTATCTCGCGCTCGAACGCGACAAACTGCTCGACGATGGCCGACGCCCCAGCTACCTCGGCCCACGCCACGGCCGGATCGGCGTCGGGCGAGATCAACACCTGGCCCTTGCCGTCATAGCCCAGCCGCGCGGTTTTCAGGACCGCGGGGCGCCCCAGGGACGCAAGCGCGACTGTCAGAGTTTCGGCGTCGTCAACGCAAGCGAACGGTGCCGTGTCGACGCCGGCCTCCACCAGAAAGGTCTTCTCGACTGTACGGTCTTGCGCGATCGCCAACACCGATGCGCTCGGCCTGACCGCGACTTGGCCTTCGATCGCCGCAACCGGCGGTTGCGGGATGTTTTCGAATTCGTACGTCACGACGTCGACGGCATCGGCGAACGACCGCAGTGCCACCGCGTCGACGAACGAAGCGATGGTCGCATGAGCCGCGACCTGCGCCGCCGGCGATCCCTCTTGCTGGCAGTAGATATGACAGCGGTAGCCGAGGCGCGCGGCGGCGAGGGCGGTCATGCGGCCCAATTGACCGCCGCCGAGAATGCCGATCGTCGATCCGGGCGGCAGCACGAAGTGCGTCAATGATTAGCCCGTGACGCCGGCGTCGTCGCCGGGCCGCTGCGCAACCGCATCGGTCTGGCGTTGGCGCCAGTCGTCGAGCGCTTGCGCCACCGCCGGGTCGCCAAGGCTCACCACGGCGGCGGCGAGCAAGGCGGCGTTAACCGCGCCGGCGCCGCCGATCGCCAACGTGCCCACGGGCACGCCGGCGGGCATCTGCACGATCGACAGCAGACTGTCGAGCCCGCTCAGTGTATTGCTCTCAATCGGAACCCCCAGCACCGGCAACGCTGTCATCGACGCCATCATGCCGGGTAGGTGCGCCGCGCCGCCGGCGCCGGCGATGATCACTTGCAGGCCCCGCTCGCGCGCGCTCGACGCATAGTCGTAAAGCCGGCGCGGGGTGCGGTGCGCGGATACGACGCGCGTTTCATGGGCGATGCCGAGCGCGGCCAATGTCTCCGCCGCCTGGCGCATCGTGGCCCAGTCCGACTGGCTGCCCATAACGATGCCTACGAGGGGTCGCGTCATCTCGGATCGCGATGTTTTCGGGGTTGGGGGAGCCGCGGATTATAGGGCCGGGCCGGCGAGCCGCAAGGCGCCGACCGCTGATTGCATACCTGGACCCCTCGCACCCGGTGGGAATGGTTTGTTAACCCTATTCGGCTAGCGTGCGCCGGTAGCTAGGGGGTCGCAATGCCCATCCAGACAGTGCTGGCCAGCGCTAACCCGGAGCCAGGACGATGAAAATCGTCAAGACGTCGTCGCCGCCGGCGGCCACGCCGTCGCGACAGCGCGCGGCGCGCGCTTCGGTCCACCCGATCGCGCCGCCGCCGCAGGATTCGGCGTTTATAGCCGGCATTCCGACGAGCGAGCTGACGTCCAAGGTCCGCGAGGCGATCGACTCACTGAAGGCGGAGGTCGCCAACCTGCGCACCGATCTGAAGCGCGCACAGCAGCGCGTCACCTATCTGGAGCAGCTGGCCGACGAAGACGCGCTGGTTCCGATCTACAACCGGCGGGCATTCGTGCGCGAATTGAGCCGGCTCGTCTCCTATGCCGAGCGCTACGGCACGCCGTCGAGCGTGCTGTTCTTCGACGTCAATGGCCTTAAGCTGATCAACGACACCGGCGGCCACGCCGCCGGTGTCGCGGTCCTGAAGTACATTGCCGAATTGCTGATGCAGAGCGTTCGCGAGTTCGACATCGTAGGGCGTTTGGGCGGCGACGAGTTCGGCGTGATCCTCGCCCACACCGACGGCGCGACCGCCGAGGAAAAAGCCCGGGCGCTCGCGGCCACCATCGCCGATACGCCGTTGGTCTGGAGCGACGAAACGCATCCGATCAGCGTTTCCTTCGGCATCTACACCTTCACCGGCGAAGAGAATGTCGGCGAGGCGCTGGACCGCACCGACCAGGCGATGTACGCGCACAAGCAGGCACAGAGGCTGCGGGCCTAGCCGCCACGCCTGCAGCGACGCGGCTCAGTCGCGCTCACGCAATGATGTCGGGCAGCAGCAAGTCTTCCAATTGGCTGATCTTGTCCTTAAGTAGAAGCTTGCGCTTTTTCAAACGCTGCACCTGGAGCTGGTCGAACGGCCCACCGTCGGTCAGGCGCCCGATGACATCATCCAGGTCGCGATGTTCGGTCAACAGCTCCGCCAGCTTCGCCGTGAGCGTCTCCTTCTCTTTTACGTCCATGGCCCCCCGACTAGGAAAGCGGCGAGCGAAAACATAGCAGAAAACGAGCGGTATTTGGAGACGCATTACCCACACGCCAGGCGGCCGTCGGAAAGTCCCGAAACGACCGTCTCGCGCAGCCGGGCCGGCCGCGCGTGAGCAAGCGAATTGCCGTGATGACCAGCGGCGGCGATTGCGCGGGACTCAACGCGGTGATCCGCGCCGTCGTGCGCCGCGCCGTTTACGGCCTGGGTTGGGACGTTGTCGGCATCCAAAACGGTGGCATGGGGCTTCTCGCCCGACCGCCGGACGCCGGGCTCTTGCAGCCGGGCCAGTTCAACGGCACCGTTATGCGCCAGGGTGGCACCATCCTGGGCACCACCAACAAGGGCAATCCATTTGCGTTTCCGATGCCCGATGGAACGCTGAAGGACCGCTCGGCGGAATTCATCGCCGGCTATCGGGAATTGGAGCTCGACGCTCTGATCGGCATCGGCGGCGATGGCAGCTTTGCCATTCTGCGGCGGCTGGCGCTCGCGGGCGATGTCCCGCTGGTCGGCATCCCGAAGACCATCGACAACGACATCGGCGCCACCGAGGCGGCGATCGGTTTTTCAACGGCGATCGATGTCGCGACCGCTGCGCTCGACATGCTGCAGCCGACGGCGGCCAGCCATTCGCGCATCATGGTGCTGGAGGTCATGGGCCGCAACGCCGGGCACATAGCGTTGTCGGCCGGCATCGCCGGCGGCGCCGACGTGGTGCTGATCCCCGAGATCGGCTACAGCCTCGACCATATCGCGGCGAAAATCGAGCGTGTGTGTGCGCGTGGCCGCAACTTCGCCTTGGTCGTGGCCGCGGAGTCGGTCAGGCGTCGGGACGGAACGCCGGCCGAGGTGGTCCATTATGATGGCGAACGACGCTATCGGTGGTATCGGCGTCCACCTGGCCGAGCAGATCGGCGCGCGCGTTGGCGCCGAGACGCGCGTGACCGTGCTCGGTCACGTTCAGCGCGGCGCCGCGCCGAATGCGCAAGATCGGCTGTTCGCTCAGGCATTCGGCGTCAAGGCGGTGGACCTGATCGCCGAAGGCAAATTCGATCGCATGGTGGCGTGGCGGCATCGGGAAATCGTCGACGTGCCGCTGGCCGATGCGATCGCGAACTATCGCCAGGTCGACCTCGACGGGGCGCTGGTGCGCACCGCGCGCGGGCTGGATATCTGCCTCGGTGACGCCTGAGCCCGGATCGGTCGGGGACCGCGGTGCCTCGCTCTGGCGCTTCAGTTTCGACGTCTACGCACGCCCTGGGGTCGCCGCGGCCTGTCTCGAGTTGCAGGACCGCTACGGCGCCGATGTCAATATGCTGCTGGCTCTCATCTGGCACGCGCACGCCGGCGGCGGGGTGCTCGGCCAGGATGTCATCGGCGACACACGAAAGGCCGTCGCGGGCTGGCAGGCGGATGTCGTCGGGCCGCTGCGCGAAGCGCGACGGTCGCTGAAGTGCGCTGCGGCCGATCAGGACCCGGCCGTTGAAGAGCTGCGGCAACAGGTCAAGGCGTTGGAGCTGGAAGCCGAGCGCATCGAGCAGATGACCCTCGCGGCTTTCCTACCGCGCGCGGTCGCCTCCGGAGTGGAAACGGACGGCGCAGCGGCCGCCAATGTGCGCGCGTATCTCAGATCGTTGGGGACGAACGCGCAGACCGCGACCGCGGCCGCGGGGGTGCTGCACGCAGCGTTTCCGGCAACGGAGTCGCAGGCATTTGTCTCAATGTTGACGCGCTGAGCCGCTAGCCGCCGCGTGCCGACTCCATTACAATTTGGCGGCCGGCGGCAACCATCAAGGAAAGGAGAGGGCCCGTTGGTCACGGACGAAAAGCACACCGAACTGATGGCAGAGCACGCGCGCCTGGAGGCCAAGCTGCAAGAGGAACTCAACCGGCCAATGCCCGATCAGGCCACGATCACCGAGATCAAACGCGCCAAGCTGCGCGTCAAGGACGAGATCGCAGCGCTCCACTAACACGCCTCGCCGCCGCGCGACGCCCTACTCTGCGGCGCCCTCGACCCTGGCGCGCTCGCGCAGAACGAATTTCTGGATCTTGCCGGTGGAGGTCTTGGGCAGCGGCCCGAACGCCACCACGCTGGGGCATTTGAAGCGGGCCATGCGCTGGCGGCAATGCTCGATGAGTTCCTCCGCGCTCGCCTGTGCACCGCTCTTGAGCTCGACGAAGGCGCAGGGCGTCTCGCCCCATTTCTCGTGCGCCTTGGCGACCACCGCCACGGCGGCGACCGCCGGGTGCTTGTACAGCGCGTCTTCGACCTCGATCGAAGAGATGTTCTCACCGCCGGAAATGATCACGTCCTTGGCCCGGTCCTTGAGCTCGATGTAGCCGTCCGGGTGCCAAACACCCAGGTCGCCGGTATGGAACCAGCCGCCCGCGAAGGCCTTATCCGTCGCCGCCGGGTTCTTCAGGTAGCCTTTCATGACAACGTTGCCGCGCATGAAGACCTCGCCCATGGTCTTGCCGTCGCGGGGCACCGGCGCAAGCGATTTGGGATCGGCCACCATCAACCCCTCGATCACCGGGTAACGCACGCCCTGCCGCGCTTTCAGCGCCGCCTGAGTATCGATGTCGAGCGCACTCCATTCCGGATGCCAATCGCATACCACCGCAGGACCATAGACTTCCGCCAGCCCATAGACGTGGGTGACGTCGATACCCAGCCGCGCCATGTCGGCCAGCACCACCGCCGGCGGCGGCGCGGCCGCCGTCATCATGGCGACGCGCTGCGGCAGCTCCCGCCGCTCCGCCGCGCTGGCGCCGGTGATCATCTGCATCACGATCGGCGCGCCGCATAGATGCGTCACTACGTGTTCGGCGCAGGCGGCGAAGATGGCGCCGGCCTCGACGCGGCGCAGGCAGACATTGGTTCCGGCCTGGGTCGCGACCGACCACGGAAAGCACCAGCCGTTGCAGCGGAACATCGGCAGCGTCCACAGATAGACCGGTAGCCGCTTCATCTCCCAAACCAGGACGTTCGACAGCGCGTTCAGATAGGCGCCGCGGTGATGATAGACCACGCCCTTGGGATTGCCCGTGGTGCCGGAGGTGTAGTTCAGCGCAATCGCATCCCATTCGTCGGCCGGCGGCGACCAGGCATAGTCCGCATCGCCCTCGGCCAGAAACGCCTCGTAGGCGGTGTCGCCCAGACGCTCGCCGCCGGGACCGAGGGCGTCGACGATGTCGACCACTAGCGGCGGCGTTTTCAGCTGCGCTAATGCGAGCTTGATGGTGCCGGCGAATTCGGTGTCCGTGATCAATACCTTGGCGTCGCCATGCTCGAGCATGTGAGCGATGGCCGCCGCATCGAGCCGGGTGTTGAGGGCATTCAGCATGGCACCGGCCATCGGAACGCCAAAATGCGCTTCGTACATCGCCGGAATATTGGGCGCCATGACCGCGACCGTGTCACCGCGGCCGACGCCACGCCGCGCCAGTGCCGAGGCCAGCCGGCGGGCGCGGGCATATGTTTCGGCCCAACTCTGGCGCAACTCGCCGTGAATGATCGCAGTGCGTTCGGGGTGGGTGAAGGCGGCCCGCTCGATGAAACCCAGCGGCGTCAGCGGCGCGTTGTTGGCAGCGTTGCGCGGGAGTCCGGTATTGCCGGCGGCCGTCACGGCATCAAGATTCCTGCCCCGAGCGTCTGGACGGCACTAGTCCTCGTTGCGGCCGCCAAGGGTCACGCCAGCCAGCCAGCTGGGCACGTTCGAGCGGCCGCCGGTATCCGTTGCGGTCGCCTGGGGCGGCGTTGCGGCCGGTGTCCTGCCCGCGGCCCGCGCCTTCGCCGTCGCCTCATCCAGATCGACCTGGCGGCACAGGCCGAGTATGACCGGATCGCGCGGGCGGATATTGGCGGAGTTCCAATGCGATCGCTCCCGCACCGCGGTTATCGTCGGCTTGGTCGTACCCAGCAGCTTGGAGATCTGGGCGCCGGTCAGTTCCGGATAGTGGCGTAGCAGGAAGGAGATCGCATCCGGCTTGTCCTGACGCTTGGACAGAGGCGTATAGCGCGGTCCGCTGCTGCGCTTCTTAGGCAGCGGAATGTCGGCCCTGCGCATGCGCAGTCGCGCCGTCGGATCGACGGCGCAGCGCTCGAGCTCGGAGGCCTCAAGCTGGCCGTTGCCGGCCGGGTCCAGCCCCTTGATGCCCTGCGCCACCTCGCCGTCGGCAATGCCCTGCACTTCGAGGGCGTGCAGACCGCAGAAATCGCCGATCTGCTCAAAGGTCAGAGCGGTGTTTTCGACCAGCCAGACGGCGGTCGCTTTAGGCATCAGGGGAACGGCCATGGCTCCTACCGGGTCATTGCCACCGTGCGCGCCTGCTCCTGGCGTGCCCAGCGCGGATTGTCGAGAACAGCGTCATATATAGTGCGCCGGTAAATTGTGGCAAAGTCTTTGCGCATCGGCTACCGCGTTCATGTGTATGCAAGGCGACGCGGGCGCCGGTACGGGAACGAGGGCGATGATGACCGATCTCGATGACGACGATGCGCCGCGGCAGCCGAACCTGCCCTACCAGCCGCTCAAACTGGAGGGCTGGGCGGATGGCGAGTTGCGCGACTATCTGGTGCATTTGCGGGCGGAAATCGCTCGCGTCGAAGAGACGCTGAACGCCAAAATCTCCATGCGCGGCGATGCCGAGAGCCTGTTCAAGAAGTGAGGGGGCGGCGCGTCGAGACGTCCGGGTAACGTTTCATTAATAAGTTGGGCGGATAATGGGCAGTGGACATGAGGTAATTCCGCCTGCATCGGATACCTCGTCGACGCCTCCCTGTCGTGACTTGGGCCACCCCTCCTCCTCGGGGTGGTCGGTCAAAAATAGTCCATTGATTTTTATGTGTTTTCTCGCGATTTTCCCGCACCTGGAAACGAGGTGCGGGGAGTTTCGTTCTCGATTTGATCAGCAACAATCTCCGACGCCTCCAAGCCGAGCCGGGCGCGGTCGGCGCCGCGCGTGTAGACCTCCGCTTGGCCGATTGTGGCCCACCCATACTGCGCCATGAGTTGATGCGCTGCGGCACCGCCGTTCGCGGCCAGCGTCGCCGACAGCTTGCGCAGTCCGTGCGCGCTCTTCAGAAGGCCCGTTTCTCGGCAGCGTGCCCTGAACCAATCTCCGAAGCGCTTTTCGCTGAATGATGCTCCGCGTTCGGTGACAAGGAAGTGCATATCGCCGGTTGGAGAAATTGCGATCAATTCCCTTAGCCAGTCTGGCAAACGAATCGTAACAGTGGCCCCTGTCTTCGCAGTGCGAATCGTGAGCACGTCATCCCGCAGGTGCTGGCGTCCGACACGCACGATGTCGGAACGGCGAAGGCCCGTAAGCAATAGAAGTTCGAGGGCGAGGCGGGCTTTGGTGCCCACATCGTGACACGCGCGGAATGCCTCCACATCGTCAATGGTCCAGGCAGGGAAACCATCGCTCTTATAGCGGATGCGATCGACACCGACGGTGGGATCACGATCCACGTGCCCGTTGCGCATGGCCCAGGCGAACAGGCCACGCATTGCTTTCAAGAAACAGTTGGCCTGAGCCGGCGTCGCAGCACGCTTGTCCACCGCCCGCTGGATGTCGGCCTGCGTGATCGCGACGAACGTCGCATTCGCCAATCGGCGGATGGCCTGTTGCAGTAACAACCCGCGATCCCGGCGCGTCGATACCGCTAGTGGATTGATTCCAACGTTTGGAACCCTCGGTTTCGGGCTGCGATGATGTCGTCGGGGTCGGCTTTCGATATGAATGGCTGTGGGTTGGCCGCATTGTATTCGCGGACGAAGCGGTTGATTGCGGCCTGGAGATCGACGACGGAATGGAAGACGCCGTGCTTGAGCCGCCGCCGGGTGAGTTTTGCGAAGAAGCCCTCGACGGCATTGAGCCACGAGCAGGAGGTCGGTGTGAAGTGGAAAGTCCAGCGCGGATGGCGGGCGAGCCAGGCGCGGACCTTGTCCTTGTTGTGCGCCGCGTAGTTGTCGACGATCGCGTGGATGGCCTTGTCCGCCGGCACCGTGCGCTCGATGCGGTTGAGGAAGCGGATGAACTCCTGATGGCGGTGGCGCTGCATGTTCTGGCCGATCACCGTTCCGTCCAGAACGTTGAGCGCCGCAAACAGCGTGGTCGTGCCGTGCCGTTTGTAGTCATGGGTCATGGTGCCGGCGCGTCCCTTCTTCATCGGCAGACCGGCGGTCGAGCGCCTGGATCTGTGACTTCTCATCGATCGACAACACCACCGCATGGGCCGGCGGGTCGACATACAGGCCGACGATATCGGTGAGTTTCTCGGCGGACGCACGGTCGGTCGACAGCTTGAAGTTGCGCCAGCGGTGCGGGCTGAGACCGTGAGCCTTCCAGATCGCCTGCACCGTCGAGGCGGCAATACCGGCCGCCCTGGCCATCGCGCGCAACGTCCAGTGGGTCGCCTCAAACGGCGGCGGTTGCTGCGTCAGGCGCACGATCTCGGCGACACGATCGAGCGGGACCGGCGCCTTGCCGGTCGCATACCACAGCAAAATACGGAATCCCAATTCGGACTCTTTCGTTCCGATCCCTCCACTAGAACCGTGAAATCGGACAATTCGTCGCCGGGGAGCACGTCCATGGCCATCAGCACGCCGATGGCAATCGGCAGGAATGGCTGCCTTCCTTGAGTATGTCGGCCGGTGCCAGATTCACTGTGATGCGCTTGCGCGGCAGCGCCAGGCCCAGCGCGCTCAGGCCCGCGCGCACCCGCTCACGGCTCTCCGCCACGGCTTTGTCAGGCAATCCGACGATGGTGAAAGCGGGCAGACCGGCGGCAAGCTGCGCCTGCACGTCGATGTCCAAGACATCGACGCCGTGAAAGGCGACCGTGTGGACCCGCGCGACCATGTTCCTCCCGCGGCCGCGTGGGGCACGGGATGTGATCGCGCGCCGCTGGAAAGCTCTAGCGCACTTTGGCTGGGTTGAAAAACGGCGGGCGCGGGCGGCCCGCGCGTCAGCTCGATGTCTGCTGCATGCAGCCGCAGGCGGGGTCGGCCTCGCCGCGGTCGTCCAGATACTTCTTCAACGCGTCGCGGATGATGTCTTGATGGGCGCGCTGCGAATGGGTGGCCAGCACCCGCAGACGCCGGTGCAGAGCCTTCGGCATGCGGATCGTCGCGTTGACTGTGCTCGCTTCGACCGGCGCCGGCACAGGCTCGACTTCCTGCAGCTTCAACGCGGTGAACGCGCCGCTGCGGCGCACGAGCAATGAACTGTCCAGAATCGCGGCTCTCTGCTTCAACATGCCGACATCTCCCCTCGACAATTGCCTCCGAAATTCCGCTTCCCTGCGCGTCCCCCGCGCGGGTGGGCGGTCCAAAATGGCGCGAACGTGTCCTGCGCGCACGCCCGAGTGGTCTAGCCTGCTGCTGCGGCGCCGTTGGAACCGAGCAATCTACCGAAGCGCGCGAACACGCCTTGCGAGCGGGTCTTGTCCAGGCGCGTTTCGATGTAGGTCCACAGTTGCTCGATCTCGGTGGCCGACGCCGATTTCGGCTCGGTTTCCATCACGGTGCGGCCGTCGATCATGCTGGTGGCGAAATCGATGGCTGGTGCACCGTGATCGGCGCCACCGTGCCGTGTTGCGACAGGGCGACGGCTGCGTCGGCGGTAATCCGCGCGCGCTTGGTCGCCGCGTTGATGACGAAGATCAGCGGCTTCTTGGCCGCTTCGACAAGCTCGGTCGTGGCGCCGACGGCGCGTAAATCATGCGGGCTGGGCCGGGTCGGCACAACGACCAGGTTCGCGTAAACGATGACATCGCGAATCGCCAGTGTGATCGCCGGCGGCGTGTCGATGACCGTCAGCTTGACGCCTGATTCGCTCAGGGTTTCCAGATCGCTGATCAACCGCGGGAAGGTCGTGCGGGCGAACATCGGCGCATCGGCCTCGCGCACATTCCACCAGTCGGACAAGCTGCCTTGCCTGTCCGTGTCGATGAGCGCCACGGGACCGGCGCCAGCGCGCTCGGCCTGGACGGCGACATGACCGGCCAGCGTCGTCTTGCCCGAACCGCCTTTTTGCGAGGCGAATACAACAACACGCATAATAGCGTCCCCCACACATGGAGCCTTCAAAGTCCGAGCATAATTAGGAAATGCGAATTAGAAGTTAACGATCTGCTACTCAATCGGACAATTCGGCCGAACGTCAAGCCATAATGCTAGGCTCCGGACCCATAAATCGCTTGAGCCGACGCGGCGCGATGTGATTCACGCTCCCAAACTGCGGGAGTGTTGCGATGGACGATACGTTCTGGCTGAGCGAGGAACAGTTTGCGCGGCTCGTGCCGCATCTGCCGACGGATACGCGCGGCAAGCCGAGAGTCGACGACCGCCGCGTTATAAGCGGTATCATCCATGTGTTGAAGTCCGGCGGACGTTGGGTCGATGCGCCGTCCGTCTATGGCCCGCGCAAGACGCTCTACAATCGCTTCGTGCGGTGGGCGGCCAAAGGCGTGTGGACAGGGATATTCCACGCTCTGGCTTCGGCGGGTGGGCCGCCGGCGCAAGTGTTGATCGATTCCTCGGCGGTGAAGGCTCATCGCTGCGCCTCGGGCGGCAAAGGGGGGAGCACACGCAGGCCATTGGCCGCTCCCGCGGCGGGCGCACCACGAAGATCCATGCGCTGACCGATGGCCTCTGCCGCCCGTTCGCCTTCCTGCTGACCGGCGGCCAAGTGGCGGACTGCACAGCGGCCGCTGCTGGAGCGGATGCCGGCCACCTCGATCCTGACTGGCGACAAGGGCTATGACAGCGACGCCGTTCGCCGCAAGATCGAGAGCAGAGGCGTCGCTCCGAACATCCCGCCGAAGGCCAACCGCCGCTGGAAGCCGTGCTTCAGCCCGGCGCTCTATCGCGACCGCAACGCCATCGAGCGCATGTTCGGCCGGCTGAAAGACTTCCGCAGAATCGCAACCCGCTATGACCGCCTCGCCCAAAACTTCCTCGCCGCCGTCTGTCTCGCCGCTACCGTCAGCTAATGGTTATGAGTCCGGACCCTAACAAACCATGACCGCACGCGGGTACGCACGCATGCTACTCGGGAACGCGCGCGGTCATGCGCGATTCGATGGCGTCCCAGATCATCGTTTCGATCGATATGCCGTCGAAGCGGTCGATCTCCTGAATGCCGGTGGGCGAGGTGACGTTGATTTCGGTCAGATAGCCGCCGATGACGTCGATGCCGGCGAAGACCAGCCCGCGGCGTTTCAGCGCCGGGCCAATGGCGGCGCAAATTTCCCGGTCGCGGCCGTCCAGCGGCGCCTTCTCGGCCTGGGCGCCGGCGTGCAGATTGGCGCGGGCCTCGCCGGCGGGCGGCACCCGATTGACCGCACCCACCGGCTCGCCATCGACCAGGATGATGCGCTTGTCGCCCTGGCGAATTTCGCGGATGTAGCGCTGGACGATGATGGGCTCGCGGTAGAGCCCAGTGAACAGCTCGATCAGCGCGTTCAGATTGTCGTCACCGGGCGCGATATGGAACACACCTGCACCGCCGTTGCCGAACAGGGGTTTGACGATGATGTCCTCATGCCGGGCGCGGAATGCGACGATCTCGTCGCGACTGCTGGTAATGAGCGTCGGCGGCATCAGCTCGGCGAATTGCGTGACGAAAAGCTTCTCCGGCGCGTTACGCACCGACACGGGGTCGTTGACGACGAGCGTTGCGGGATGAATGTGCTCAAGCAGGTGCGTGGCGGTGATGTAGGCCATGTCGAAGGGTGGGTCCTGGCGCATCAGCACGACGTCGAGGCCGGCCAGATCGAGCGCGCGGGCGGCGCCGATTGTCGCGTGATTGTCGTAGTCGCGCCGGACTTCCAGCGGCGAGGCGCTCGCCGTCACCCTGCCGTCGCGCAGGCTCAGCGCCTGCGGTAAATAATGAAACAGCGCGTGACCGCGGCGCTGCGCCTCCAATGCCAGGGCGAAGGTCGAATCGGCATCGATGTCGATCGCCTCGATCGGATCCATCTGGATGGCGACGGCTAGGCTCACAATAACGACCTCCGCCGCGCCATAGCGGCTGCGATCAGGCCTTGCGGCGCCGATCCCCTTTGATCAGCACGTAGCTGACGACCTTCTTCACGTACGGTGTGTTGCGGGCAATTTGGAGCACGCGATCGAGCTCCGCATCATCCTGCGCCAATCCGATCAGGTAAACCGTGCCGCCGACCGATTCGACGCTGTAGTTGATGGATTGGACGTGCTTGGTGAATAGCAGCTTGCCACTCAGCTGTGCCTCGATCCAGTTGTCGCGGGCGAATTCGGACACACCCCCGGACGGCCGGACCTCGACCTCATTGATCACCTCGCGCACGCCGGGTGGCTGCCACGCCAGGCGCACCGCATCGTCGCGTGTTGGTTCCTCGGCGAGGGCGCCGCTAACCAACACCCGCCCCTCGTATACCTGCAGATGCAGCGCCCGCAGCATTTCGGCATCGTGCCTGAACCATAGAGCGTTGATTTCGGCGCGCAGCTTCAAGTCGTGCGCGCTGCCGCCGATGCCGCGTTCCTCGGCCGCGGCCAGCCCGACGACGGCTCCGGCGCCAATCGCTGCGCCGACCGGACTGCATCCCGCAAGAGCCACCATGCCGGCCACCGCAACCGCCGCGGTCACGGCCGCAGGACTCCAATTTCCACTGATCCGCCGTATATCGCGCATGTTGCCCCCACTGTTAGCGATTCGTGCAGACGTCATAATGCATTGCTGAGGCAATTTGAACCATTTTGCCACGAAGGCGCTGTAAATTGATGAACCGAGCCGTCAGCCGGTTGGGCGCCAGGAGTTGATCAGGTGCACGGGCGGTCGCCATCGCTCCACCAGCATGACGTCGAAGCGGACATCGCAATGGCGCAGATCGGCTCTTCCGGCGCGCACATAGTCGGCGGCACGGGCCAAGCGCCGGCGTTGTCGCTGCGACACCGCCTGCGCCGCATCGACCATCGTGCGCCGCGACTTGACCTCAACGATCACCAGTGTGTCGCGGCGGCGGGCGAGAATGTCGATTTCGCCGACCGGCGTACGAACGTTGCGACCCAGGACCACGTAGCCGCGCAGCCGCAGGGTAAGCGCACAAGCGGTCTCGGCAAGGCGGCCGCGTTGCCAGTTGCGCCGCCGCTGATTGCGCGATCGCGCGATTAAGGGCGCTCCCGACGTAGTGTCAGCGCCCGTTTGTAGATGTCTGCGCGCGGTGCGCCGGTATGCTGGGCCACATGCGCAACCGCGTCACGCAGGGTCCCGGCGGCGAGGTGAACCCGCAATTGGGCATCGATTTCGCCCGCGCTCCAGGTGGCCGCCGGCGGCGGACCGACGACGATCACCGCCTCGCCCTTGACGGAGACGGCGGCGTAGTGCTCGGCCAACTGTACGAGCGTGCCGCGGCGCACCTCTTCATGAAGCTTGGTCAGTTCGCGGCCGACCGCCGCCAGTCGGTCGCCGCAAACGTGCGCCCAATCGGCCAGGCAGGCGCGCAAGCGTGATGTCGACTCGTAGGCGACTACCGTGGCATCGACGGTCTGCAATTTTTCCAGGGCCCGCCGCCTGGCGACCGAGCGGGTGGGCAGGAACCCGACGAAAACGAAACGGTCGGTCGGCAATCCGGAGACCAGCAGAGCCGAAATGCCGGCCGACGGGCCGGGTACCGGTATCACCGGAATGTCGGCGTCGATGGCCGCACGGACAAGCTTGTAGCCGGGGTCCGATATCAGGGGCGTGCCGGCGTCGCTGACCAGGGCGATGCTCTTGTCCGCGCGCAGCTTGGAGAGCAGACCCGGGCGTACGCGTGCGGCGTTGTGGTCGTGATACGCCTTGGTCGGCGTGGTGATTTCGTAAGCGCCTAACAAGCGTCGCGTTACGCGCGTGTCTTCGCAGGCGATGAGATCGGCACCCTGCAGCACATCGAGCGCGCGCAACGTGATATCGCGCTGGTTGCCGATCGGCGTCGCCACCAGATAGAGGCCGCTCGCAATGCGTTTACTTGTGGCAGCGTTGTGGGTATTTATGCGCCGTTCTTGCATCGACGTGTCGGAGTATCGCCTTGTCGTCCACGCGAATGGCTGCGCCGTCATATACAGTGTTGGCGCTGGTCGCCGCCGTCGCACTCGCGGCCTGCGAGGGCGGAAGCCTAACGGGTCTGCTGTCCCAAGGCGAGAACCAACAACCGCCGACCGAGGCTGTCGAAGCGCTGCCGGAGCCGACACCGCTGCCGGGGGTCGGGCCGGTCGAGGCCGCGCCCGATGTCGAGATCGCGCTCGCCGAGCCGCAACCAACGGAGTATCGCGTCGCGCTGTTGGGACCGCTGAGCGGACCGGACGCGGCCATCGGCCGCGACCTGCTCGATGCGGCCCAGATGTCGGTGTTTGAGCTCGCAGGTCGCGATTTCGCGTTGATCCCGCACGACACCCAGGGCACGCCGGCCGGCGCCCGCGCGGCCGCACAGGCCGCCATCGACGACGGCGCGCAACTGATCCTCGGCCCGCTGTTCGCGACCTCGGTTCAGGCCGTGGCGCCCATCGCGCGCGGCCGTTCGGTCAACGTGATTTCGTTCTCCAACACGCGCGAAGTCGCCGGCAACGGGATCTATGTGATGGGGTTCCTGCCGCGGCCGCAGATCGCGCGGGCGGTGCGTTTCGGCATCGCGCAAGGGCTGGCCCGGTTCGCCGCCGCCGCACCGTCCAGCGCCTATGGCACGGCGATGGTGCAAGAGCTCGCTGACGCCGTCGAGGCCTTCGGCGCGACGGTTACGCGGGTTGAGTATTACGATCCGGGCGCGGAGGACTACTCCGACGTCGTCCGCGCCCTCGCCGATTTCGACGCCAGGCGGCGCGCCCTGGATGAGCAGCGGCGGGCGTTAGCTGCGCGCGATGACGAAGTATCGCGCGAGGCGCTGCGCAGGCTGGAGGGCCGGGATACGATCGGCGACGTCGACTACGATGCGCTGCTGGTGCCGGCGGCGGGTCAGGAACTGCTGAAACTGGCGCCGCTTCTACCGTTCTTCGACATCGACACGGCGCGCGTGCGGTTGATCGGCACGTGGCAGTGGGATGTCGAAGGCATCGGCGTCGAACCGGCCTTGTTGGGCGCGTGGTTTGCTGCGCCGCCGCGAGAAACGCGCGTCGGGTTCGAGCAACAGTTCGAAACCTTGTACGGTCGTCGGCCCAATCGCCTGTCAACGCTGGCTTTCGATGCCACGGCGCTGGCTGCGGTGGTGGCGCTGCAGGCCGGCCCCATCCCCAATCGCCGAGAGGCGTTCAGTCGCGAAAAGCTGACGGCGCCCAACGGCTTCGCCGGCATCGACGGCGTCTTCCGCATCCTGCCCTCGGGTGAGGTCGAGCGCGGGCTGGCGGTCCTCCAAGTGGCGCGCGATGGCGCGCGCGTTATCGATCCGGCCCCGACATCGTTCGAGACGCCGATCAACTAGTCGGCCAGGAGGTAGGCCAGAACGCCGTCGAGCCGCTGGCGGCCCGCCGCAGTGGCGCGCAGAGCGTCGCCGTCCAGTTGCAAGAGATCTTCTTCGACCAGCACCGACAACCGATCACTGGCGAACGCGTCCTCTGGCGTCATGCCCGTGCGCGCGAAAAACGCACCGCGCCGGATGCCGTCGCGCAGCCGTAGCCCCATCATGACCAGCTCGTCGCGAACCGTGGCGGGGTCGAGGAGGGCGAATCCCCGGCTTGCGTCGCCGCGCCGCTCGATGGCCTCCAGCCATGCCTCTGGCGCACGATGCTGGCGGACGGCGTGAACGGCGGTGCCACGATCGCGGTCGAGCGTCAGGCGGCTATGCGCCCCGGGCCCGATGCCGACGTAGTCGCCATAGCGCCAATAGGCGAGATTGTGCCGGCATTCGTGCCCGGGCCGGGCATGGTTGGAAACCTCGTACGCGGGCAGGCCCGCCGCCTCCAGGCGCGCCTGCGTCACCTCGTACAAGGTCGCGATGGTCTCCTGGGGCGGCAGGGCGAGCTCGCCCCGGCGATGACGTGCATGGAACGCGGTTCCCGGCTCGATCGTGAGCTGATACGCCGACAAGTGCCCGCCGCAGAGCGTCAGCGCCTCGTCGAGCTGTTCGGTCCAGCCGGCGACGGTTTGCCCCGGCAGGGCGTAGATCAGATCGAAGGAATAACGCGCGAACAGGCGTGCCGCGGCGGCAATGGCCTCGCGCGCTTCGGCCGCGTTGTGGCCACGCCCGAGCCAGCGGAGTGCGTCGTCATCGAGAGACTGCACGCCGAGGGACAGCCGGTTGACGCCGGCGTCGCGGAATTCAGCCAGGCGTCCGGCCTCGGCCGAGGTGGGATTGGCCTCCAGCGTGATCTCGATATCGCGGTCAACCGACCACCGGACCTTGACCCGCTCGATCAGAGTGCGGGCAGTCTCGGGCGGCATCAGCGACGGCGTCCCGCCACCGAAGAAGATGCTGCCGACGCGGCGACCCGATGTCACGCGCGCGTAGCGGTCGATATCGGCCAGGAGTGCGGCGCGCCAGCGGCCGCTGTCGATGGTTTCGCGCACATGGCTGTTGAAATCGCAGTAGGGACACTTGGAGCGGCAGAACGGCCAATGGATGTAGACCGCAATCGGGTCGGTGGTGCCAGGCGCAACCGGGCGGCAATCAGGGCGCGAGGCAGCCTTGCACCAGCTTGGCGAAGGCGCGGGCGCGGTGGCTGATCGCGTGTTTCTCATGCGGCTCCATCTCGCCGAAAGTCCGTTCGCCCGCCCCGCGTTCCTGGTCCGGCACGAAGATCGGGTCGTAGCCGAACCCCGTGTCACCGCGCGGCGGCCACACGAGATGGCCTGTGACCCTGCCATCGACGCACTCGACATGGCCGTCCGGCCAGCCCAGCGCCAGGGCGCATTCGAACCACGCGGACGGTTCAACGATGCCCTCTTCGGCGAGCCTATCGTGCACGCGGCGCATGGCGACGGCAAAGTCCTTGCCGGGACCGGCCCAGCGCGCCGAATAGATGCCGGGCGCGCCCTCCAGATCAGGTACCACCAGGCCGGAATCGTCGGCCAGGGCCGCCTCGCCGCTCGCGACCGCCGCCGCGCGCGCCTTCAAGGCTGCATTTTCGGAAAAGGTGGTCCCCGTCTCCTCCGGCTCGGGCAGACCCAATGCCGCCGCCGACACGAACTCGGCGGCATAGGCGGCCAGCAAATCCGCGATCTCCACGACTTTGCCCGGATTGTGGCTGGCGATGACCAGCCGCCCGCCGTCGAACTTGCGCGGCAAGGTCCTAAGCGGTGCCCAGGACGCGCCGCTGTTCGGCGACCAGCGTTGCGGCACCGGTTTGCGCCAAGTCCAGCATCTGCTCGAATTGCTCGCGGCCGAACGGGTCGGTCTCGGCGGTGGCTTGTATTTCGACGATGCCGCCGGCGCCGGTCAGCACGAAATTGGCGTCGGCCTCGGCCTTGGAATCTTCGGCGTAGTCCAGATCCAGATAAGCGCGGCCACGGACCAGCCCGACCGAGACGGCGGCCACCATGTCGCTCATCGGTATCCGGTTTATCTCGCCGGCCCGCACCAGTTGCTTGAAAGCCATGTGCAGAGCCACGCAGGCGCCCGTAATCGCGGCCGTACGCGTACCGCCGTCGGCCTGGATGACGTCGCAGTCGAGCCGGATCTGGCGTTCGCCGAAACCTGTCATCTGCGTGACGGTGCGCAGAGAACGTCCGATCAGCCGCTGTATCTCCATTGTCCGGCCGCTTTGCCGTCCGCGCGCGGCCTCACGGTCGGTGCGTGTGTCGGTGGCGCGGGGCAGCATGCCGTATTCGGCGGTCACCCAGCCACGGCCGGAATTGCGTTGGAAGGGCGGCACCCGCTCCTCCACCGAAGCGGTGCATAGCACATGAGTGTCGCCAAATTTGGCCAGGCAGGAGCCTTCGGCGTACTTGCTGACATTGGGCTGCAGCACGATGGTGCGCAGCTGGTCGGCGGCGCGGCCGGAGGTGCGCGCGATCGTGGTGGTTGGGGTCATGAGCGCCGGCACCCTAGCCTGATTTGCCTGCAAGTGGAACCGGATTGCTGACACGCCGCAGATACGGGCTGTTCGCGTTGAATCCGCCGGAGTCGCCGCTTACGTTCAGCGGTCTCGACATACCGCGGCCGAACGGCCGCCATGGCGAGGGAGTCAAACGCCAAGGCCGATGATCACAGAGCTCAGCAAGCGCAATCGCGACATCCTGCGGCATATCGTCGACGAGTATCTGCAGAGCGGCGAGCCGGTCGGATCGCGGACCTTGGCGCGTCTGCTGGACGCCGAGCTGTCGCCGGCGACCATTCGCAACGTCATGGCCGACTTGCAGGACGCCGGCCTGCTGTATTCGCCCCATACGTCGGCCGGGCGATTGCCGACCGAGGCCGGGTTGCGCCTGTTCGTCGATGCGATCTTGGAGGTCGGCCACCTCACCGAGCATCAGCGCCGCGACATCGAGGCGCGCTGCGCGGCGGCCGGGAGAAACCTGCAGCAGGTGTTGGAAGAAGCCACGCAGTTGCTGTCAGGGCTCAGCAATTGCGCCGGTCTGGTGGTCGTGCCCAAGCAGGATGCGCCGCTCAAGCACGTCGAGTTCGTCAGCCTGGCCCCCGGGCGGGCGCTGGTGATCATCGTCAATGGCGACGGGCGGGTGGAAAACCGGATCATCAATTTGCCGCCCGGACTGCCGATTTCCGCGCTGGTGGAGGCCTCGAACTATCTGTCGTCGCGCCTGATCGGCCGGTCGCTGTCGGATGCGCGTACCCAGATCTGGCGAGAGCTGGAAGCCCATCAGGCCGACCTCGATGTCCTGACCCAACGGCTGATCCGCGACGGCCTGGCGATCTGGAGCGGTGACGAAGACAGCCGTGCGTTGATCGTCAGCGGCGCCGACAAATTGCTTGACGACGTGCACGCCGTCGCCGATCTGGAACGTGTCAGGGCGTTGTTCGGCGCGCTTGAAACCAAGGAGCGGCTGCTCAATCTGCTGGACGCGACGGTGGGCGCCGACGGGGTGCAGATCTTCATTGGCGCCGAGGACGCGGCATTCGGTCTAGCGGGCTGCTCGATGATCATTGCGCCGTACGCCAACCGCGAGCAGGAGGTGATCGGCACCATTGGCGTGATCGGACCGACGCGCATCAACTACGCGCGCATCATTCCGGTGGTCGACTATACCGCGCAGGTCGTGGGACGATTGCTCGGATAATTGGGGAGACGGACAGAGCGACATGATCGGCGACGAGACCAAGAAGCAAGCGAGTGAAGAGAGCGCGGCGGCCGACGACGGCGAGGAGTCGACCGAGACCGGCGCCGTCGAAGACGAAACCGTTGCGGCCGAGGCGGGGTCCGAGCGCGTCGCCGAGCTTGCGCAGGAGGCCGCGGAGTTGCGTGACCGATTGTTGCGCGCGGTCGCGGAGACCGAGAACGTGCGCAAGCGCGGTCAGCGTCAGCTCGAGGATGCACATCGGTATGCTGCATCCGATCTGGCGAAGGATTTGTTGAACGTTGCCGACAATCTGCGCCGAGCGCTCGATTCGGTACCCGAGGACGCGATCCCCGAAAGCAAGGCGCTGGCCGATCTGGTCGGTGGCCTAGAGGCGGTCGAGCGCGAATTTCTTCAGGCGTTCGAAAACCACCACATCCGGCGCATCGCGGATGCCGGCGTTCCCTTCGATCACAATGTCCATCAGGCGATGTTCGAGCTGCCAGGTACCGGCAAGCCATCGGGCACGGTGGTCCAGCTCTTGCAGACCGGCTACATGCTGCATGATCGCCTGCTGCGCCCGGCCATGGTCGGCGTCGCTGCGCACGAGCGCAAACCCGACGGTGACGACGACAAGGAAGAGCCGGGCAAACGCGTTGACACGACCGCCTAGGCTGCCTGCGCGTCCTCTTCGCTCCACAGCCGATACAAATCGCTCGGCGTAGCCGGCACGGCGCCGAGCTCTTCGATGACATAGCCGCATGTGGCGCGGAGCGTGTCGAGGAACAGCCGCAGCTGCGCCTGGTCGCGCACATAGGGTGTTCGTCCCGGCACCAATGACGGACTGTGATAGGCGAGGCAGAAGAACCGGCACCCCTGCTTCCACAGCGCGCCGATCAGGCGCCGGTGCGCCGCCGCGTCGATGCCTTCCGGTGTCAACGGAATGCGCTCCAGCAATCGTGCCCGCGCTGCGAGACCCGGCGCGTGCAATCTCTTGCCCGGCTCCCCGCTAGGCGAGCATAGTCCCAACGCGCGGGGACGCTCAGGTCGACACGATAGTCCGATGCGCACAGCGTGCGGGCCGTTGCACTGCCGATGCCGTAGCGCTCCGCCTTATAGACGATGGGGCGCCGGCCAAGATTTTCGCCGATGACGTCGGTCAACGCCGCCAATTTGTCGCGTTCGAGATCGACCGGCAGATTGCCTGGGAACGAGTTTCTCGGCGTTACCGTTTCGGCATGCGGCGGGTTCACCCAAGGGTGTAAGTGCGCCCCTATTTCGCAGCGTCCGCCGTCGGCCGATGCGCGCAGGTACCGTGCCGCGCCCGCGTCGGTGGCGACGGGTTACTCGATCACATAGGTCGGAACGATGGCGAAGCGGTCGAAGATGTCATGCGCCGCATCCTGCGCGTCGAAGCCATCGACCTGTGTATTGTCGCGCGACAGCGGTCGGGTCCAATCGAACGATTCCTCGGTGTCCACGACGACCGTCAGGTAGGCCGGACCGTCGGCTGGCAGGTCGATCACCACACGGTCGGGCGCCTCAAACATGCGATACCGACATTGCCGACGGGCCGCGCTCGCCGATTGCGACGTCGTTCTGCCGGCTCCGCAACCACAGCTCCAGCATCATGATATCCCACACCATGCCATCGAACGGTGATCGCGGAAGATCGCGGTGCAGGCGCACGATGCGATCGATGAACGCCGGTCTCAGATAGGCTCTGCCCTTGAAAGCCGCCAGGCTGTCGTACGCCAGCTCACGCAATCCGGCGTCCAGCTTCAGCCATTCGGCGAACGGCATGCCGAATCCCTTCTTTGGTTTGCGCAAGATGGACGCGGGCAGGAAATCGGTCATCGCCTGTTTGTAGACGCACCGAATGTGGACCGCGTCGGCGAGGAGCTGCGCCGGCAGTCGCGCCGCAAACTCGGCGACAGCCTCATCGAGAAACGGATAACGCACGTCGATGCCAGCGACCGCGCACATACGGTCGACCTTGCGCAGATCGTTGTCCGCCAACGCGATCTGCAGGTCGAGATGCATCATCTGTTCGACCAGCTGATCCGTCGGCGCGGCGAGAAACAACTCGCGCTGTGCGTGCAGCGTCCCTTCGGTGTCGATATCGGCGAGCGCGTCGCTGGTAAAGATCTCGCTTGGTTCGGCCTGTCGGAGCGCATGGGCAACATGCAACCGGTCCGGCATGGCGATCCGTGCCAGCGAGACGTAGCGCGCGATCCGACCAAACGAGGATTGCCGCGCGCGGAGTCCTGGCCGGTCGAACAGTGGCTCGACGAAGTACGTGCGCAACAGTGCCGGCACCGTCGATAGGCGGCGAGCTTCAGGTGCCGTATGTAACGCGCGTTGCCGGCGAACAATTCGTCGCCGCCATCGCCGGCGAGCATGCGATCGACACCGTGTTCGCGCGCCAGTCGGGCGCAAGCGTAGGCCGGAATCGCCGACGAGTTGCCGAACGGCTCGTCGTAGGACGCGGCCACGACCGGAATGGCATCCAGCACTTCCGCCGGAGTCAGCGTGTGCACGTGATGTGCGGCCGAGAAGTGTTCGGCCGCCGTGCGCGCGTAGTCGGACTCGTCATAGCCCGCCATCGCGAAGGCAACCGTGAATGCGTTCGGCCGACCGCCATCCACCTCCTTCATCGCGCCCACAACGGTGGAGCTGTCGAGGCCGCCGCTAAGAAATGCGCCCGTGCTTCCCGGTAGCGCGTCGGCGGTGGCGTGCGCCACGGCATCGCGCAGGCTCGCGCGCATCTCGGTGACGAGTTGCGCATGATCGGCCGTGCGGGCTTGGCGATACGGCATCTGCCAGTAGCGGCGCGTTTCCGCAGCACCGCTGTGAAAATCGAGGTAGTGCGCCGATGGCAGCTTCGCCTGGCCGGTGTAGATCGTTGCCGGTGCCGGACACACGGACGTGTAAAGATAATCGAAGATCGCCTGAGTCGAGACGACGGACGCGCCGGTCGGATGCGTCTGCACTGCGTCGGTCGATGTGCCGAAGACCAGCGTCCCGTGGTCGCCGAGCGCGTAGCACATGCGGTGCACGCCGAATCGGTCGACGGCCAACACGGCGCGTCGTTTCTCGACGTCGAGGATCGCCAAGGCAAACGGCCCTTCGATCTCGCCGAGCAAGTCGGCCCCCGACCGGTGATAGGCATCGGCTAACGCGGCGGCATGTCCGTCGTTCTGCGCGCGTGCTTGGAGGGTGTCACCGCGCCAGCGGGGACTGCCTTCGATCGCCGTCCACAGCCGATCGCCTTGATGCAATGCGCCGGCGCGCACCGCCAGGCCCGCGCCATCGGCTGTGCAAGAGTGACTGCGCGCGGGTGCGGGCGGCGGCAGTCGGTCGATCATGCGAGCCAGCAGGGCATCGCCGCCTGCCGCGTCTGGACCTGGTCCGAGCCACCCGCAAATGCCGGTCATGGTCTGTCCGGTCCGCGCCCCATCAAACGAGAACTTCTACGGGATCGGGATGGCTGAGGAAGCGATTGGGACTCGCGGTCATGGCATAGGCGCCCGAGCCGAATACGGCGATCAAGTCGCCCACATCCGCCCGCGGCAGCTGCACGTTCTCGGCCAGGATATCGAGCGTCGTGCACAGGCAGCCGACAACGGAAACGGACTCGAGATCGTTGCCGGCGACACGATTGGCGACCGTGACCGGGTAGTTGCGGCGAATACCCTGCCCGAAGTTGCCGGAGGCCGCGAGGTGATGGTGCAACCCGCCATCGGTGACCAAGAACGTCTGTCCGCGCGATTGCTTGCGGTCGACGATGCGGCAGACATAGACCCCAGCCTCGCCGACGATATAGCGGCCCAACTCGACGATCACCTGCGCCTGCGGCAGCCGTGCGGCCCGCGTGTCCATGCACTTGGCCAAGCCGGCACCGACGGCGTCGAGATCCAGCGGCGTGTTGCCCGCGAAGTAGGGAAAGCCGAAACCGCCGCCGATATTCAGCAGGCGCACCGGCGCCGGCGCGTGCTCGGCGAGCTCGATGGCGAGTGCGACCGTATTCTCCTGCGCCTCGACGATCGCCGTCGCATCCAAGTTTTGCGAGCCGCTGAAGATATGAAATCCCGTGAAGCGCAGCGGTGACTGCGCCAGAAGCGCGAGCATCTGCGGCACCTGTTCGGCATCGACGCCGAACGGCTTGGCACCACCGCTCATGCGCATGCCGGAACCGCGACGCTCGAAATCTGGATTGACACGCACCAGCACCCGTGGCTGCAACGTCGTGCGGTCGGCGATGGCGGCCACTTCCTGCAGCTCCGCCATTGATTCGAGATTGATCACATTTCCGGCAGCGACCGACTGCTCGAGCTCCGCCGTTGTCTTGCCGGGCCCGGCAAAGGATATGCGCTCGACCGGCATTGGCGTGTCGAGGGCGACGCGCAGTTCGCTCGCCGACGCGACGTCAAAGCCGTCGACCAGCGGAGCAACGTGCTGCACGACGGCGGGCATCGGGTTCGCCTTGATGGCATAGTGCAAGTGGACGTTCTCCGGCAGCGTGCGGCGCAGCCTTTCGATCCGCTGGGTGATCGACGCCCGATCGTAGGCGAAGAACGGCGTCTGTCCGATGCGGGCGGCGAGGCGCGTGAGCGGCACACCGCCGACCTGCAAACCGTCATCCGCGCCGCCAAACGCGTCGCGGTAGTAGGCGCTGGCGCTGCGGTCGGCGCTCATGCCGTGGCCTGGCGGAATAGGTCGCCTAGTTCGCGCGCCAATTGGCCACGGTCGAACTTGCCATTCGCGTTGCGTGGCAAGGCGCTGCGCTCGACAACCGCAGACGGGACCATGAAACCCGGTAGCTCGGCTCGGCAATGGTCGAGCACGCGCACATCGTCTAGGGCGGCTTCGCCATTTCGCGTCGCGACCACCACGATGGCCTGGCCGAGCGCCGGATGCGGAATGCCCACCGCCACCGCTTCATCGACCGCGCCGCTGGCATAAACAACGTCCTCGACCTCAGTGGGGCTGACGCGATAGCCGGATGTCTTGATCATGTCATCGCGGCGGCCGATGAAATAGAGAAAACCGTCGTCGTCCATGCGCACGGTGTTGCCGGACCAAACGGCGGGCTCGTCGAGCGAAAGCTCCGTCCGTCGCTGCGGCGCCGGTCGAAAGCGCTCGGCGGTGCGTTGCGGATCGTTCCAATAGCCAAGCGCGACCAACGCGCCGCGATGCACGAGCTCTCCCGGTTCTTCGGGGCCGCACAACTCGCCATCGTCACGTACAACAAGGATCTCAGCATTGGGGATGGCCTTGCCGATCGAGTCCGGCCGCCGATCCAGCTCGGCCCGGCGGCAGGTAGGTCGAGCGAAACGCCTTGGTCAATCCGTACATGAGGAATATGTCGCATGACGGTGCCTTGCTCCGCAGCCGGTCAAGTGTCGCGCGCGGCATCGCGCCTCCGGTATTGGCCATGTAGCGCTAGGACTTGGTGGCGGTCTCGGGCCAGTCCAGGCCGGCTAGTTGGATCCACAACGACGGCACGCCGGTCATCCCGGTGACGCGCTCGCGCGCCATGGTCGCCAATACGTCGCGCGGCAGCAAGTAGTTCATCAGCACGACGCTGGCGCCGACCGAGAACGCCGTGGTGAGCTGGCTCAAACCGGCATCGAAGCTCAGCGGCAAGACGGAGAGGATGCGATCGTCCGACGTGTTCTCCAGATACTCGCTGACGCTTTGCGCCCCGACCACCAGATTACGATGCGACAGGACCACGCCCTTGGGATTGCCGGTGCTCCCCGACGTGTACAGGATCGCCGCCATGTCGACGTCGATCACGCGATGGAATGAGTGACGTTGCGCGCGGCCGGCGTCGGTCAACTGGACCCAGCGTGAAACCGCCACTCGGTCGACGGCGTCGGGGCCGTCCTCGTCCACCAGTACAATTTGTCGGAGATCGTCGCAGCCGCGCAGTTCGTCGCGTAGTAGCGCGGCACGGCTGGCGGAAGTGATCAAGATGCGGACATTGCAGTTGCGCAGGATGTGTCCGACCTGGCGCGGCTTGAGTAGCGGGTTGACAGGCACGAACGCGCCCCCGGCACGGGCGGCGGCCAGGAATGCGACGACGCTCTCGATCCGTTTGTCGAGATAAACCGCGACACGCTCGCCGCGACCGAGGCCAAGCGCGATCAGTCCGCACGCGGCGCGATCCATGTGCACGGCAAGATCGCCGTAGCTGCACTCCCGCGCAGAGCCCTTGAGCGCGACGGCATCGGCCTGCCTATGCGCGCGATCGGCGACGAGATCGGGTAGAAGGTAGCTCATGGAACTTGCAGCAATTCGCGCCTCAGCGAGGGTTTGCAACGGTGAGCTTACGGCATGTCGAAGGGCCGTACGATTTGAGAATGTCGCCTGTATTTGGTCAACTCAATATTGGTTAATAGAGAGTGATGCATTATTTTAACGTGGTAGTAGATGCGTGAAAATTGACCACTTGGCGTACTAGCGTTGCGCAGCTTGCAGTATTCTCACAGCGGATGGTCCGAAGGAGCCGTGATCACATATTCCGGGCGCGATCCTGAGCTTTACCGAGATATGAAGGCGCGGGGCCACGCGCGACACCGAGAGTTGCACGCGGCCGAGTCTAAGGAAGAGAGCGTGGCCGACCGGACGGGCGCCAAGCCGTGCGTGTGAGGCCAGCGATCCTTGGTTGAAGCGCGATATGCGGCTCATCGACCAATGGACGCCGCGCTCGCGCATCCGCGCATTCGCCTCGTCCCACAGGCGCAGGAAGGCGAGGCCGCCACGTGCTTCCGGCTTAAAAGTCGCGGCCATCTGACTCTGTGACGAGGGCATGGTTCGAGTCGGGAGCTTCGTCATGGCGTTGGGACGACAAGGGGATCGACAGGTGGACTTGATGGTCAGTTGGGCAGAGATGCCTCGCTCGCCCGGCCACGTGTTTTACGACCAGCTGGCTGGTCGATGCCGGTTTCGATGCGTTCGCCGAGGACCTGTGTGAGCCCTATTACGCGCCAGGGATCGGACGTCCGGGAATCCCACCGGGGCGTTACTTCCGGATGCACCTGGTCGGCTACTTCGAAGGCCTCGACAGTGAGCGGGCGTTGGAGTGGCGGTGCGCCGACAGCTTGTCGCTGCGTGAGTTCTTGCGCCTGGAGGCGCGCGCACGTGTGCCTGACCACTCGTCGTTGAGCACGATCCGCAGCCGCACGCGGTGCATGAGGCAGTGTTCGCCTGGGTGCTGGACGTTCTTGGCGAGCACGGCCTGGTCGAGGGCGAGCGGATTGGGGTCGATGCTTCGACCATGGAGGCGAACGCGGCGCTGCGCTCGATCGTGCGCCGCGACAGCGGCGAAAGCTATCGCTAGATGCTGCAGCGCATGGCCGCCGACAGCGGGATCGAGACCGCGGCGATATGACTTGGCGCAGATGGATCGGCGGCGCAAGGGCAAGAAACTCTCCAATGCGGACTGGGTCTCGACGCGGAGGCCAAAATCGCCAGGATGAAGGACGGCACGACGCATCTGGCCTACAAGCCCGAACACGCGGTCGACCTCGACACCGGGGCGGTGATCGCGGCCGAGCTGTATCCGGCCGATCAGGGCGACACGACCACCCTGCCGACAACGTTGACGTCAGCCGAGGCCAAGCTGGCGGCTGTGGGCGCAGCGCCGACGGCCGACGAACCGGCGGAGCTGGTGACCGACAAAGGCTACTTCGGCCGCGAGGTGCTGAAGTCCCTTGCCGACGGCGCCTGGACGACCCGCATCGCCGAACCGAAGGGCAAGGGGCTCTCGCGCTGGCACGGCGACGACGCCGCTCGGCGGGCCGTTTACAACAACCGCAACCGATTGCTGTCGGGCGTGGCGAAGGCCGCGTTCAAACTCCGCGCCGAAGTGGTCGAGCGGGGCTTCGCCCAGGTCCTCGATCGCGGCGGCATGCGCCGCACTTGGCTGCGCGGGCGCGAGAACATCAGCAAGCGCTATCTGATCCACGTCGCCGGACACAACCTGGGCGTCCTATTGCGCCAGTTGATCGGCGCCGGGACCCCGCGAGAGGCTGCGGCCAAGGGCTTGGCGGTCCTGCTGCTTGTCTTGCGACAGGAACAATCGCTGATCATTATCCTCGCCCTCAATAACCCCCCGGCGCCGGGTCTCGCCGCCGCCATTGTTATCACGCCCGATGCTTCATCAACTCAGTCTTCTTCAACGGGCTGTTAACATAGATGTCGAAGTCGAAAGCGGCGTCGGATTGGGGCACGAACCGAGCCCGCACCTCATCCTCTTCATATGCACCGAACAGCAGCCACATATAGCCGACGACCGTGTCCTCGCTGATGGCTGCCAGGCAGATCGCGCCTTGCCGGTAGCGATAGGCCAATACCCGTGCCGACAAAGTGTATGTCTCTCAAGTGTGCGTCGCCGGGACCGACGTGCACCACGGTGAGGGAGCGTCCGCGGCGTGCCGGCAGCAGCGGGTGTGGCGCCACCGGCTGGGCGACGAAGTCGTAGGCGTGGAACGGTCGGCGCCACCGCATGCGAACACACAGGCGATTGACGCTGTAAAACAATGCGTAGACCCGGCCGAAGACGGCGGCCAAGTCGCGAAATTTCTGCAGCAATAATGGCAGTCCTAGCCGGAAGTCGCCGCACGAGCCCTAGCATCTTCGCCGTTGCCTGTCATCCGCGGCGCAGACATGGTGATGGGACTGCCGGTTTGATCGGCGGCAGAAATTCGAGACAATGACGGCGGGCTTTGGGCCCGTGTGGCGCACATAGTGCTGATCCGGGAGGGAGTAGGGTGTCGACGCTGAAGGATGTTCGAGCCGTGTTGCGAGACACGCTGCGATTGGGCGAGCGGGCTGCCGCACTCGACGATGCGACGCCGCTGTTCGGCACGCTACCCGAATTCGATTCGATGGCAGTCGTCACAGTTGTGACCGCGCTCGAGGAGCGGTTCGATATTCTGGTCGACGATGAAGATATCTCCGCGGAGACGTTTGCCACCGTCGGCAGCTTGTGCCGCTTCGTCGACGGTAAGCGGGCTCCGTGACGTCGGTGCATGACGACATCCTTCCCTGCTTTATCGAGGGGAGGGCCGGCCGATTGTTCGTTGTTTACTTTCCGCCAATGGCCTCCGCTGAACCGGCGGGGGCGGTAATCGTGGCCCCGCCCTTCGCCGAAGAAATGAACCGCTCACGCCCCATGATGGCGCCGATGGCGCGGCAACTTGCGCAAATCGGCTGGGGCACCGTCCTCCTCGACTTGTTCGGCACGGGCGATAGCGAAGGCGACCTCGCCGAAGCCGATTGGGAAATCTGGCGGGGTGACGTGCGTACGGCCTCGGACTGGCTGCGCGATCGCGGCATCGACAACCATGCACTTCTCGGGCTGCGTATGGGGGCGCTGTTGGCGCTGGAGTGCGCGCCGCCAACTGGCGACGACGGTGGATCGCGTCGTGCTATGGCAGCCGATATTGCGCTGGTCCACGATGCTGACGCAGTTCCTGCGGATTCGGCTGGCCGCCGGGATGTCCGCCGCCGGTGGAGGAACGGAAACGACAGGCTCGCTGCGCGCGCGCCTGGACGCCGGCGAGACGATCGAAATCGCCGGCTACGCGCTCTCCGGCGCCCTCGCTGGTGCCATTGATGGTTTGGAGCTGGCGGCGGCCGGCTCCGATTGTCCGGCACCGATCGACTGGTTCGAGGTCAGCGAGGCGGCGGACATCTCAGCGGCGGGCCAGCGTGTCGTCGCCGACTGGCGCGGCCTCGGCCGCGCGGTAGGTGCGCAGACGATGAAAGGCGAGCCGTTCTGGGCGCTGCAGGAGACCACGCTAGCTGCGGGGCTCATAACGGCAACGCGCCCGTGCTTCGAGGACCGGCAGGGATGAACGCCGGAGAGCAGGCGGTCGCCTTTTCATGCCACGGCGATCGCATGATTGGCATCGTGCATCGGCCGCGCGCGGCGGCAAAGCGCGGCGTGGTGATCGTTGTCGGCGGACCGCAGTATCGGATCGGTAGTCACCGGCAGTTTGTGTTGTTGGCCCGGGCGCTGGCGGCGGCGGGATATGCCGTGCTTCGGTTCGATCACCGCGGCATTGGTGACAGCGGGGGGACATTCAGCGGTTTTGAGACGATCGATGACGACATCGCCGCCGCTGTCGACACCTTGCAGCGAGAGTGTCCCGTCGTGGAGGACGTCGTGTTGTGGGGTCTTTGCGGCGCCGCCTCGGCAGTTATGTTGTACGCCTTCTCCGATCCGCGCGTTGGCGGTGTGGCACTCGCCAACCCGTGGGTCCGCGGCGAGACCAGCCTGGCACGTGTGCACCTGACCCGGCACTACCGAAGGCGGATCCGCGACAGTGCGTTCTGGCGCAAGCTGGCCAGCGGCGGAGTGGATCTACGCGCAGCCGCGCGGGCGTTTGTTCGCACACTCAGGCTCGCGCTTGGTTTCGGCACACGGGCAATTGCCGTCACGGCAAATCGCGATGGCGCTCTCGTCGGTGTGGCGCCCGGTTTCGTTGCCCGTATGTGTGAGGGACTTGCGCGATTCGACGGCCGCGTACTGCTGATCCTAAGTGGCAAGGACATTACAGCTAAGGAATTCGACCAGGTAGCGCACGGCTCGGCCGACTGGCGGCGAACGCTGGGTGCCGAGCGCGTGCGCAAGTTCCACCTGGCTTCCGCAGATTATACGTTTGCCACCCGGGAGTGGCGCGACGCGGTCGCGGCGGCCACGGTGGAATGGCTGCAGAGTTGGTGACCGGTCGGTCGGCGAATGGGCCGCACAAACCTGCGTCACTCGCGCCGATGATCCAGGCGAACAGCGTCACAACCGCCATGACCGTCAAGACCATGTGGTCTGAGCTGCCTAGCGCAGATGCGGTGGCGCACCGTTGACCGCGGAAAGACGTTGCGGGTGCGGCGTGGTGCCCAAATCATGGTCGCGCCATCGACTCCCGACGATGGGGCCAACTGGACGATGGAAAATGGCGGTGACATGCCTTACGGTCTGCTGCTGTACGAACCTGTGCCGGCGCAGTCGGCGCCGGCGGAGAAATTGTCGAGACGAAGGCCATGAAAATTCGACAAGTTCTGGTGGCAGTGGTTCTCAGCTGGATCTTCGCCGGGCCGGTGCTCGCCGATCCTCTGATCAATACGCCGGTACTCTACCCCAAGACCGGGGTCTGGTATGAGTTGGTGGGCGTCAAACCGGGTCAGTCCATTCGCGGCGCCGGTGTGCCCGCAATCGGATGGGTGAGAGCCCGAAAAGCGGCGATGCAACGAACCTGGAACGGTATCCGTGGTCAATTGGCAAAAGTCGACAACGGCGAATTGAATCACTTCTTGAGGACCACGTTTGAGCCCCGGGGTGGAGCGTGGATCGGCTTGCGGTACTATTGCTCGCTGGGGCGGCTGGTCTGGGCTAATGGCACGGTTCATGGGCGTGCCGACTACAAGAATTGGGCGTTCCAGTGGGGACAGGGCTCTGCCTGCAACTCCAATAGGACCAACAAAGTCGCGCCGGTCTATGTGACCGGTGCCCGCGACGGATTCGTGTGGAAGGCGCAGGGATCCAGTAAGGAATTTCGTGCCTATTTCGTCGAGTATGTCCCGGCTCCAAATCAAGATCTCGCAGCTGACAAGCGCTAGCGCACAATCCGCATCGCTCTTTCATTGCACTTCCGTGGTCGCAGACGCTATCCGCTCATAGCCGGTTGGATCGCGTGAGGCTGATAGGGAAACCGCATCCGCGCCGCCACTACACGACTGTCGATGTCTGATTTGCGGATACTCATCGCATCCTGGTTTTTCCCGCGACCAACACTATGGGCGCGTTGCGTGTGGGCAAGTTCGTCCAGCACCTCCTGGATGCCGGTCACGATGCCCGCGTGTTGACGGTCAAGGATCCGCCCGCGGCGGAGTCTCTCGAACACGAGATTCCCGAGGCGCGCATCCGGCGTACCCGCTGGCGTGATGTCAACGCTCCGCCGCGGCTGGCCTCGCGTCTGCTACGCGCACGCGTCGGCGGCGCGCCGGGTCAAGGTCGCGCCAATCCCGGAGCCGCGGCGCCCCCATCCTTGTTGTCGAGTTTGACCCAGGCCTACATGGACCTTACCAACTTGCCAGATTCCCCGGATTGGCTGGTTGCCATACGCGGTGAGCGCGGGCGCCCGGATGGTGCGCGAGCGCCGGCCCGATCTGATATTCGCGAGCGGGCCGCCGTTCACGTCGCTGCTCGCCGGCTACGCGTTGCACAAACGCTGCCGCGTGCCTTGGGTCGCGGAGTTGCGTGACCGCTGGACCGACGATCCGTACTATCCGCCGCCGTGGTGGCGCCTGGCATACGAAGCCCACCTGGAACGGCGCATCCTCGGCACGGCGCGGGGACTGGTGACAGTATCCCAGCCTTGGGCCGACGCCTATGCCGATACCTATCCCGCGCCCACGGTCGCCATATACAATGGCTTTGATCCGAAGGACTACGGCGCTTCCGCTCCCGCCACCGTGTCTGACAGGGAAACACTCTGCGTTGTCTATACCGGTCGCATTTATCCCGGCCGCCGCGATCCGACGCCGCTGTTCGTCGCCATGCAATCGCTGCGCGATCGCGTCCATGTGCGCGCCGAATTCTATGGCTCGATTGCGCGTCACGTATTGCCGTTGGCGGCGCGCTTCGACGTTGCGGACCGCGTCGCCGTCCACGACGCCGTGTCCTATCGCGAGTCGATCCGGCTCCAGCGATGCGCCGACGTGCTCTTGCTCTTGCAGTGGAACGATCCGGCGGAGCGGGGCAACGTACCGGGCAAGCTGTTTGAGTATTTCGGTGCCGGTCGGCCGATATTGGGGTTCGGTCCGGAGGATGGCGTGCCGGCGCGCATGATCGGCGAGCACGATGCGGGTCTTGTCACAAATGATCCCGCAGTTGTTGCACACAAACTTGAAGAGTGGGCGGCGATCAAAGCAAGCACGGGATCCATTCCGCCGCTCGCGGCGCGCGTCCGCCAGACGTTCACGCGCGACCAGCAGTACCGCCGGCTGACCGCATTCCTTCAGCAACTCGTTGCTTCCGAGGAGACGGCCGATTACGGACATCGTCTACATTAGTTGCTCTTCCTACTCCGGATCGACCCTGCTGTCGTTCCTACTCAATGCGCACTCTGCAATCTGCTCGGCGGGCCATACCACCGGCTGGCGATTTCGCGAGGGCGAAGGGTTCCCCTGCTCGTGTGGCCAGCGAATTCAGGATTGCCCGTTCTACAACAAGATCGCGTCCGCGTTCCGTCGCGACGGGCTGGCGTTTGAGTATCACAGTTTCGGTACCGACTTGCGCCTGGTGAACAACGATCGGTTAAATCGCTATCTCACCGTCCGCATGCCGCGGTTTCTGCCGTCCGGATTAGAGAGTGCGCGCGACAGGCTCATTCGCCTGTTGCCGGGAGCGGGCGAGGAAGTACGCAGGGTACGGCACGCCAACCGCACCTTTGTTGACACCGCCCTCTCCCATTTCGGCGCGAGAGTGTATGTCGACAATTCGCATCGTCCCTTTCGGCTGCGCATGCTGAAAGACATCGACGGTTTCGACGTGCGCGCGCTTCATCTGGTGCGCGATTTTCGCGGCGTCGCTTTCTCGAACATGAAGCTGCGCGGGGTCGGTGCTGCGCACGCCACCGGCGCATGGCTCGGTGAACAAGCGGACATCACGCGCGTATCGGCCGGACTCGTGCCCACCCGGACTGTCTTCTATGAAGACATCTGCGACGCGACCGACGACACCTTGGCCGACATCCATCGCTTTGTCGGCGTCGCCCCCGAGACCTTCGGTGGCGACTTCAAGTCCAGCGAGCACCATATCCTGGGCAATGTGATGCGGTTCGGCCCGCCGAGGATTGCCAAGTCGACGACGTGGCGGGACGAATTCCCGCGCGATCAGCGCGATGTCATTGAACGCACCGCACAGCGGTTCGTTCGGCGCCAGCCGCGGCATCCTGTTTCCGACATCGTGCGGCGATATTTGGATTGAGCCTTGGACCTCAGGTTACGCGCTGGCGTTGGCGGTAGTCTGGCCGATCCCAGGCGCGCGTTTCCATCACCTCACGCAGCGCCGATACCGCGCGCCACAAGTCGGTGTAGCGCAGATACAGGGGGGAGATCCCCAGCCGCAACACATCGGGCGCGCGGAAGTCGCCGATAATCCCGCGCGCGATGAGTGCCTGCATGATCGCGTGGGCCTCCGGGTGGCGCAGCGCCGACTGGCTGCCGCGAAGCGCCGGTTCGCGCGGAGTGATCAGCGCGAAGTCGAACGCCAAGCACTCCTGCTCGACGAGCAGCATCAGGATATCGACCATGGCGACCGATTTGGCGCGGATGGCTTCGATGCCGGCCCGTTCGACGATGGCCACACCGGCCTCGAGCGCGGCCAGGCTGATGATCGATGGCGTTCCGCACAT
The DNA here is from genome assembly GCA_965248805.1 of Alphaproteobacteria bacterium. Taxonomy (GTDB): domain Bacteria; phylum Pseudomonadota; class Alphaproteobacteria; order UBA6615; family UBA6615; genus CBDFKJ01. The sequence goes on along the minus strand of CBDFKJ010000008.1, from coordinate 118,922 downwards.
CAGGCGCTGAACTCCGGCGGCCGGCTGGTAGTCGGTCGCGAACGCAAAGGGCTGTGCGTGGCCCATCCAACCGGCCAGTGGAGAGCGGAACCCGTCGTGGTGACGCTGCGCCAGGTAGGCGAACGCCGGAGCGCCGGGCCCGCCGTTGAGATACTTGTAGCCGCACCCCACGGCCATGTCGGCCGCGCACGCGTCCAGGTCGACCGGCACCGCCCCAGCGCTGTGCGAGAGGTCCCACAGCATGATGGCGCCGTTCGTGTGCGCCTGTCGCGTGACGCTCGCCATGTCGTGCATGCGCCCGGACTTGAAATCGACATGTGTGAGCATGACGACCGCGGTGTCGTCGTCGACGGCGGCCGCGAGGTCGCCGCTATCGACCAGGCGCAACCGATGTCCGCGGCCGGTGAGACCCGCAAGTGCCTCGGCGATGTAGAGGTCGGTCGGAAAGTTTCCACGCTCTGAAAGGCTCGTTCGGCGGTCGGCGCGCATGCCGAGCGCTCCACCGAGCAGCTTGAACAGGTTGATAGAGGTCGAGTCCGTTGCCACCACCTGTCCGGGGCCGGCGCCAATCAGGTTTCCGATCCGGTCGCCAAGGCGCTGCGGCATGCCGATCCAGTCGTGCCGCGTCCAAGAGCGGATCAAGTCGACGCCCCACTGACGCCGCATCACGTCGTCAACGCGCGCCGTCGCCGCCGCAGGCAAGGCGCCGAGCGAGTTGCCGTCCAGGTAGATCACGTCGTCCGGCAAGCAGAACTCCGCGCGATACACCGCTAAGGGATCGGCGGCGTCCGCCGCTTGCAGATGATCGAGCCCGATCGCCTCATTGCCCATCCCGTCACGGTGCCAATCCGTCCCGGGGCGCGCAAGCGGGCGCGGTTTTTTCGCGCATCGCGCCAGGTCGGGGGTCGGGCTGAGCGGATTAATTGTCGAGAAGTTTCGTAACATTGACACAAGTATAAACCAAATCAATCCGCAAAAAATAAGACAAAATATCACGTGTTATAAATAACAAAACCGTTAATGGCTAATAATTATGGTTGCAAACGGTTAATTGCCGCATTTTTGTCTTGATGTTCAAAACAACCGTAATGTATAGTGCAGCCATGATTTGGTAAGAGAGGCCAGTGCCTTGGGTTGAAGCGACAAACCAGGCAAAGCTTTCGATGCAAAACAACGGCATGACACATAACACCGGCGCAAACGCGCAGACCGTTGCGACGGCCGCCGACTCGGCCGGCCCGGCATTCACTGACGTCGCGGCGGGCACGCTGTTGTCGGCTTTGCCGCAGAGCGTCGTGATGCGTCTGGCGCAGCCATTGGTCGAAAAACTGCTGGAGATGCATCCCGAAGCCGAATCGGCGATCGTTAGTGCGGTCGACGGGGTGCTGGGCGCGGTGGCGCTGGACGCGAGCGACGCCGGCGCGGCGACGCCGAGTGAGCAGATCTCGCTGGAAGACGCGTTGGCCGCGGTTTTGCGCAATCTGTTCGCCGGATTCGGCGATGACCTGCCGCTTGTGGGCGCGGTCGGCGACGATGGCGGTGCTGTCGCGCCGGGCTTGGTCGACGCAATCAAGGCGGCGATCCGCGGGGCGCTCGACATGCCGGCAGAGGGGCCGGGTGCCGCGACACCGGATGCCGCCGCCGCGCCGCAACTCGAGGCGCAGTTGATCGACCTGAGCGAACTCGGTCTCGAGCAATTGATGGACCTGGATGTTCGCGGTAGCGCGCGCAGCATCTTTGGTGTTGATGGCGAAGCGCCGAACGCACCGATGTCCGTCATGCCAAGCCCGTTCGGCCCCCTGCTGGCGCCGGGCGCCCGCCCACTCGGTTTCGACGCTGCCGTCTCGCCCACGCCGGGAGGCCGTGGCGCGGACCAGAGTCCGAACGCAGACCTGCCGCCGGATCTAACGGCGATCGGCCTGCAAGAATTGCTGGGCCTCAGCCTGCTATCGACCGGGTCTACGGCCCTCGCCGACGACGATCTCGACGATCTTCCCGAGGATTTGACCGCCCTGAGCCTGCCGACACTGATGACCATTCCATTGTCCGGCGGTGGCAGCGCGGTCGGTGAGCCGACCATCCAGGTGGCGGCGCTGCCTCAGACAGCCCCGCAGATCACGACCGACCTGCCGGGTTCGGGCGCCGACTTTGCCGCGTTCGGGGCTGGTCCGCAGTTGCCGGGCCTGCCGGCCACGCAATCGCCCGTCGTCGACGACGCACCCGGCGCCGGGCGGTCAAACAACGGTCAGAGTAACGGCAACGGTCAAGGCTCCGGTCAGGGCGGTGGCGGCCAAGGAGCCGGACAGGGTGGCGGGCAAAGCAACGCCGCGCCCACGTCCAACGCGGCTGCGGCAAACGGCGCCGAGAATGCTGCTTCGATCACGGTTACGGTGACCGGTGGTGACACAGACGGCACGGTGCAGAGCTTTGCGCTGACCAATCTACCGGCCAACGGCACGTTGTATACCGACGCCGGATTCACCGTGGCGGCGGCGATCGGTGTCGACTATGCGGCGACGGCCGAGGCGCTGACCCTGTACTTCGTGCCGACCGGCGGCTGGAGCGATGTCACAACCTTCGACTTCGTCGCCACGGACAACGACGGCCTGGCCGATGCCAGCGACGCGACCGCGACCATCACCGTGAGCGCCGCCAACGGCGCGCCGCACGCCGAGACCGATGGCGTCGCAACTGCGGTGAACACCGCCATTATCATCGCAGTGATGGACAACGACAGCGATCCCGACAGCGATCCGCTGACGGTTCAGTCCGTCACCCAGGGCGCGAACGGTGCGGTGGTCGTCAATGGCGATGGCACCGTCACCTACACGCCGAACGCGGCGTACACGGGCGCCGATAGCTTCACCTACACCATCGACGACGGCCAGGGCCGAACCGATACCGCCACGGTGCATGTCGCCGTCGGCGTGGCCATCGAGGGCACCGGTGCCGGCGAAGTCATCAATGCCCTAGCCGGCGACGATGTCGTGTTCGGCTACGGCGGCGACGATACGCTGCACGGTCAAGGTGGCGACGACATCCTGTTCGGTGGCGATGGCGACGACAATTTAAACGGCAACAACGGCGCGGACATGCTGTTCGGCGGCGATGGCACCGATGACCTGCGTGGCGTCAATGACGATGATCTACTCGACGGCGGTGCCGGTGCCGACGCGCTGCGTGGCGGCAATGGCGACGACACTCTGGTCTGGGATGGCGCCGATACTTCGATACTCGGTGAGGGTGGCGACGACACGCTGCGTGTCACCTCGGGTGATGCCGATCTGACGGCATTCGCCGGCACTATCTCGGGCATCGAAAACGTCGATCTGCAAGCGGACGGCACCGATCACACGCTGACGCTCACCGTTCAAGACGTGCTCGACATGTCGGACACCGACATTCTCGCCGTGCTCGGCGATGCCGGCGATCACGTCGATGCGGGCACGGGCTGGACCGACGCCGGCATCGACGGCAGCGGTAATCAGGTTTACACGCAGGTCGTAGGGGTGGACCTAGCCACGCTCGTGCTGGATCCCAACCTTACGACCAATGCCGACATCACGTCGTGAGTGCGACGGGCATGCCGGTTAATCGTCCGGTAATGGCCACGGTGTACAACCGTGTGATCCAGTTCGTGGTGGACGCCATTAACCATCAATTTGCATCGTGCAATCGGCCACACGCAGGCCGTTTGATCATCGGCAGCGCCATGAAGCGCTGGGCAATAATCGGCGCATTGCTGTGTGCCTTAATGGTTCCGTCGCAGTTGGCGTCGGCAGACGCCGCGGACACGCCCGGCGACTCGCACGAGCGCGAGTATCTGATCAAGGCGGCATTCCTGTACAACTTCGCCAAGTTCACCGACTGGCCGGAAGACGCCTTTGCCGGCGACATCGCCGAGCTGAGCATGTGCGTCCTGGGCGACGAACCGTTCGGCGAGACGCTGAACTCGATTGAAGGCAAATCGATCCAAGGTCGGCCGCTGCGGACGCTCCACCTCGACAGTCCGGAACAGGTCGCGCAATGCCATCTGTTGTTCATCGCCGCCTCGGAACAAGAGCAGCTCGCGCATGTCCTGGAAGCGGTTGGCTCCGCGCCCGTGCTCACGGTTGCGGAGCTGCCGGACTTTGCGCAGGCGGGCGGCATCATCAAGCTGAAGACAGTCGACAACAAGGTCCGTTTCGAAATCAATGTTGAAGTCGCGACGCGTGTAGGTTTGCACCTCAGTTCGCAACTCCTCCGCCTCGCCGAGGCCGCTACCAGCCAGGAGACCCGGAAATCGGTCGATGCGCAGCTTCGGTGATCTATCGATCCGCCACAAGCTGACGGCCATCATCGTCTTTACCAGCATGGTGGTGCTGGTGCTCGCCTCGGTGCTGTTCGTAACGAGCGAGATGTTGACCTTGCGCCGCATCATCGTGCAGGAGCTGGCCGTAATCGCGCGCATCGTCGCGCGCAACAGTGCCGCGGCGATCGTTTTCGAGGATGCGTTCGCCGCAGAAGAAAACCTCGCCTCGCTGCGCGCCAAGCCTAGCATCGAAACGGCCTCCATATTCCTCGGTGACGGAACGATGCTGGCGGCATTCTCGCGAGAGGATGCGCTCGATGACGCCGTGGCCATGCGAGCGAACACGGCGGCCATGGGCGGCGAGTCGAATCACGAGTTGCACTTTCTGGCCGGCCGCGTCGAGATTCACGCGCCCGTCGTGCTCGATAACGAAGTGGCCGGCAGTATTTCGATCTTCTCCGACCTGCAGCAGATGCACTCGCTACTGGGCTCGTTCGTCGGCATTGCGCTGCTCGTAATGATCATGTCGCTGACCACGGCCTGGCTGTTGTCGCAGCGGCTGCAGGCGATCATATCGCAACCGGTGATGCAGTTGTTGGGCACTATGCAGACGGTCACCGCCAGCAAGGACTACAGCGTGCGGGCCCCGAAGCGGCGCCACGACGAACTCGGCAGCGTCATCGATGGCTTCAACGCAATGCTGGCGCAGATCCAAGCCAATCAAGAGAGCGTGCGCGCGGCGTGGCTCGAAGCCAACGCCGCCAATCGGGCCAAGAGCGAATTCCTGGCCAATATGAGCCACGAGCTGCGTACGCCGCTGAACGCCATACTGGGTTTCTCCGAGATCATCGAGGGCGAGCGACTGGGCGCACTGGGCACCGCCATCTATCGCGACTATGCACGCGACATCTACGAGCGCGGCCACCACCTGTTGGAGGTGATTAACGACATTCTCGACATATCGAAAGTCGAAGCCGGCGAGCTGCGCCTCGAGGTGCGCGAAACGTCGGTGTCGGTGATCGTGGAAAAGGCGGTGCGACTTGTGCGTGAGCGTGCGCGGCTGGCGGAGGTTGAGCTGGCGACGGACATCGCCGACGACTTGCCACGGCTGTGGGTGGACGAACGCTTGATCAAGCAATGCCTGATCAATCTGCTGTCGAACGCGATCGGTGACGGCGGCGCGGCGACCAGAAGGCGGGATTACCGTCAGCGTCGCAGACACCGGCATCGGCATTATGAAAAGCGACATTGCACGGGCGCTGACGCCGTTCGGGCAAGTGGAGACAGCCTTCAGCCGCAACTATACCGGCACCGGTTTGGGGTTGCCGCTCGCACGATCCTTCGCCCAGGCCCATGGCGGCGAACTTGATGTCCACAGTACGTTCGGCGAGGGCACGGTTGTGACCGTCTTCCTGCCTGCCGAGTGCATAGCCGACGATCGCGCCCCCACGAGTGCGCCAACTGAAGACGCGACAAACGTCATACGGGTTGCCTGAGCCCGTCTTCATCCCGCATGTTCCCGGCGCGCCGGCGCGTCGTACCGGAACAGAGGGATCAAGCCATGCCGCGATCGGGACCGTACTCGGATATCACGGTCATCGATCTAAGCCGGGTCCTCGCCGGCCCGTTCTGCACGATGCTGCTGTCGGAGTTGGGCGCCCGCGTCATCAAGGTGGAGTGTCCCGGCGTCGGTGACGACGCCCGCCAGTTCGGCCCGTTCGTCGGTGGCCGCTCAGCCTATTTCGAGTCCCTCAATCGCGGCAAGGAGAGTATCGCGCTCGATCTGGGCGATGGCGCCGATCGTGTCGTGTTCGAGCGGCTGCTCGCCGGCACGGATGTTCTGGTCGAGAATTTCCGCCCGGGGGCGATGGCCGGGTTGGGCTACGATTGGCCGCGCCTCAGCACACGGTTCCCGCGTTTGGTCTACGCGGCGATATCAGGTTTCGGGCAGACTGGGCCGTATGCGCACCGGCCTGCTTATGACGTGATGGCACAGGCCATGGGAGGCGTGATGAGCATTACCGGCCCGGAGGACGGTGTGCCGACCCGCGTCGGCTCGGCGGTCGGTGACATCACCGCCGCACTGTTCGCGGCCGGCGGGATCGGCGCTGCCTTGCATCGGCGTGCGACAACCGGCAAGGGCGATTTCATCGACATCGGTATGCTCGACTGCCAGGTGGCGATTCTGGAGAACGCGATTGCCCGCCTGGCCGCGACCGGCGAGGTGCCGCGGCCGATCGGATCGCGGCATCCATCGATCACGCCGTTCAGCACCTTCGCCACCGCCGACGGACACATTGTCATCGCCGCGGGCAACGACGGACTGTTTGGCAAGCTGTGTGAGGCCCTCGGCCGCCCGGAGTTGCCTTCGGACGCGCGCTTCACCGGCAACGAAGCGCGCACGACCCACCACCGGGAGTTGACGTCAGCGCTGGAATCGGCGCTCGCCGGGCATCCATCTGGGCACTGGCTGGATGTGCTGGAGCGCGCAGGCGTGCCGAGCGGGCCGATCAACTCCGTGGCCGACATCCTGGCCGATGCACACATCGCGGCGCGTAACATGCTAGTGCAAACCGCGGCGCCTGGCGGTGAGCCGCTGATCATGGCCGGCAATCCGATCAAGTTCGCCGGCGACGATGACCCGACCACCCGCTCGCCCGCGCCGGTGCTGGATCAACATCGCGAAGCGATCTTGACCTGGCTGGACGGCTGACGTATCTGCAGCGCGCTCAAGCAGGATGCCCGCTCGCGCGACGGCACCATGATACTGATAACCGGCAAACGCCTGCATTTACTGCTTCGCGGGCGGGGACCGGAAAATGGGTGAAACCAGGGGATCATTGGTATAGATTTCGAAGCCGACCCCCGCCGGCACTGGCAAAATCAAGCAAAGACAAGGAGAATTCGACATGGCACTTGGCGACCGGATGATTTTCGCTTTCGCCGCCATGGCGGCGCTTATCGTGGCGCCGCAGGTACCGGCGATGGCCCAGGATGTTGAGCCCATTGCGGCACTGATGGCCGATGCCGATGCGAACAAGGGCAAGCGCCTAGTGATTCGGTGCCGGGCCTGCCATGACGTCAGCGCCGACGCCGCCAATCGCGTCGGGCCGCCGCTGTGGAACGTCGTCAATCGCGAGAAGGCGTCTGCGCCCGACTACGAGTATTCCGAGGCGTTCGCGGCGCTGGACGGCGTTTGGGACTATGAGTCGCTGAACGCGTTCTTGGCGAACCCGAAAGTCAACGTGCCGGGCACCAAGATGGACAAGTTCCCCGGGGTCGCCGAAGTGCAGGATCGCGCGAACTTGGTGGCCTTCTTGCGCACGCTCGCCGACGAGCCGGCGCCGCTGCCGGCCGCCGCTCTGCCGACCGAGCCGGTGTGGCGCGCCGACGCGCCCCAGCGTGTCACACGCCCGCACGGGTGACGGCAAACCCTCCTCGCTTCATTTTCTTGCAGCTCTAGGTCTAACTCCGCGACCACGTCGCGGAGTTAGACCTAAGCGCCGCCAAGCCGCGCCGCACCGCCAATCGCAGCGGGCCGCGGTCATTGATGCGCCTCATGGCCGCCTGACGCCGAGTGTGCCCGCATGTTAGGGTGAGTCCCGACCGGCGGCAGCAAGAGGCGGCTAGCTTGAAGCCAGGTGCGACCTTCACAACGCGCGACCTGACGAAAGTGTATCACACCGGCGAAGTGCCGGTGCACGCCCTGCGCGGCGTCGACCTCGAGATCGCCGAGGGCGAGATCATCGTCTTGCTCGGACCCTCGGGCAGTGGCAAGTCGACGCTGTTGCACATACTGGGCGGGCTCGACACGCCCAGCGAGGGCCAGGCCTTCTTCAGGGATCTTGAGTTGACGGCGCTGGACGAGCGCGGCCGTACGGCCTTCCGGCGCGCCAATGTCGGCTTCATCTTCCAGTTCTACAATCTAATCCCCAGTCTGACGGCGCGCGAGAATGTCGCGCTGGTGACCGAGATCGCCGACGACCCGATGGCGCCGGCGGACGCGCTGGCCCTGGTCGGATTGGGCGAAAGGCTTGATCACTTCCCGGCGCAGTTGTCCGGCGGCGAGCAACAGCGCGTCGCGGTAGCACGCGCCATCGCCAAGCGGCCGCAAGTCTTGCTGTGTGACGAGCCGACCGGCGCCCTCGACAGCAAGACGGGTGTGGCGGTGCTGGAGGCGATCGCGCAGGCCAACAGCGAACTCGGGACGACCGCGGCCCTGATCACACATAACGCGTCCATCGCGTCGATGGCGGACGCGGTCATTCATCTCGCCGATGGCCGCATCAAGGAAATCGCGCGCAATCCCCACAAGCGGGCGGCGCGGGAGCTGAGCTGGTGAGGGGCGTCTCCCCGCTCAACCGCAAATTGTTGCGTGATCTATGGCATATGAGGGGCCAGGCCCTGGCAATCGCTTTGGTCATCGGCTGCGGTGTTGCGGTGGTGGTCATGTCCTTCGGGACCATGATCTCGCTGGATGAAACCCGCGCCGCTTACTACGAGCGCTATCGCTTCGCCGACGCCTTCGCTCACGTCAAGCGGGCGCCGCAATTCGTGGCCGAGCGGCTGGCGGCCATACCGGGCGTGGCGCGCGTCGATACGCGTATTGCCGTCGGGGTCACGCTCGCCGTCGCCGGTATGGATGAGCCGGCCAGCGCGCGTGTCTTGTCGCTGCCGGCAACCGGTCGCCCGGTGCTGAACGACGTCGCGTTGCGGGCCGGCCGGCGGCCGGCACCGGGCAGCCCGCAGGAAGTGCTCATTAGTGAAGCATTCGCCCAATCGCACGACTTTGGCCCCGGCGATCAGGTCACCGCGGTGATCAACGGCCGCAAGCGCGTGCTCGACATCGTCGGCATCGCGTTGACACCGGAGTACGTCTACACGCTGGGTCCCGGCCAACTGATGCCGGACGACCGGCGCTTCGGGATCATTTGGATGTCGCGGGACGCGCTCGAAGCGGCCTACGACCTGAAGGGCGCGTTCAACGACGTGTCGTTTGCGCTGATGCGGGGCGCCACACACGCCGCGGTGTTCGAGCGGGTCGATCGGTTGTTGGAGGACTATGGTGGCGTCGGCGCCTATGGCCGCGAGGATCAGACCTCCGATGCTTTCGTCGTCAGCGAGCTCGATCAGCTGCGCGGCATCGGTGGGGTCATTCCACCGATCTTCCTGGGCATTGCCGCTTTCCTGCTCAACATTGTGGTCTCCCGTCTGATCGAGACCGAGCGCGAACAGATCGGACTGCTGAAGGCGTTCGGCTATGGCGACTACGAGGTCGGCTGGCACTACCTGAAGTTCGTCCTTGTGCTGACCGCCGTCGGCGTGACCTTTGGGTTGCTCGCAGGCATCTGGCTCGGGGGCGCGGTGACGGCGGTGTATGCCGAGCACTTCGGGTTCCCGTTCCTGTACTATCAATTGGACACCGGCGTATTCGCCGCGGCGGCGTTGCTCAGCTTCGCCGCATCCATCGGCAGTACGATCTTCGTTGTGCGGCGCGCGGCCATGTTGCCGCCGGCGGTGGCGATGGCGCCGCCGACGCCGACTCGCTACCGAGTGTCTCTGTTCGAGCGCCTGGGATTGGGGCGCGGGCTTGATCAGCCGACGCGCATGGTCATCCGTCATATTGTTCGGTGGCCCTGGCGAGCGACGCTCAGCACGGTGGGCGTTGCCACCGCGGTGATGATTCTGATCGGTTCGACCTTCACGCTTGATGCCATCGACCACATGATCGACGTCTTCTTTTTCCAATCGCAGCGGCAAGACGTCATCATGACCTTCGAGGAGGTGAAACCGAAGCGCGTCATCGAAGATGTGCGACACTTGCCGGGCGTTTTGACCGTCGAGCCCTTTCGTGCCGTGCCGGTGCGCATTCGCAAGGGTCACTTGAGCGAGCGCCTGTCCATAATGGGCACCGAGAAAAATGCGGATCTTTCGTGGCTGATCGATATGGACTTGCGACCCGTGGAGATGCCGACGGATGGATTGGTGGCGACGAGTGAGCTGGCGAAGCTGCTCGATCTGAGCGCCGGCGCGACCGTCATTGTCGAGGCGATGGAAGGGCGCCGGCCAACGGTTGAAATACCGGTCGCGGCGGTGGTGGAGGAATATATCGGCGTGTCGGCGTATATGGACCTGTCCGCGCTCAACCGGCTAATGGGCGAAGCGCCGGTTGTGTCCGGCGTGCACCTGGCGGTCGATAGCAATGCGGAAGCCGAGCTTTACCGGACGGTGAAGGACTTGCCCATCGTCGCCGGCGTGACGTTGCGGCGGGCGGCGGTCGAAAGCTTTCGCGAGACGATCGCGGAGACGATGACGACAATAATTTCCTTTTACATGATGCTCGCGGCGATGATCGCCTTCGGTGTACTTTACAACGGCGCCCGCGTCTCGCTGTCGCAGCGTGGACGTGAGCTCGCGTCTCTGCGCGTATTGGGCTTCACAAATGGCGAGGTGACGTTCATCCTGCTGGCCGAATTGGGCGTCTTGACGTTGATTGCACTGCCGGTTGGATGCCTCATGGGCTATGGCATGGCATGGGTCATCTCTATCGGTTTGGAGACTGAGCTGTTTCGAATCCCTCTGGTTGTCGAGCGCGCCACCTATGGGCTAGCGATGCTTAGCGTGGTGGTGTCTGCACTGGTTTCAGGCGTGATCGTTGGCGTCAGGGTCGCCCGACTCGATCTGATCGCCGTGCTCAAGTCGCGTGAGTAAGAAGATGCGCGGGGCTTGGCGCCGAGGCGTTATGGCGGGAGCGAGCGGGCTCGCGCTTGCCGGCGTGCTGACGTACGCGTTCTGGCCGCAGCCGGTCCCGGTGGATCTGGTCGCGGTCGAAAGCGGACCTCTACGCGTGACCGTCGACGAGGAAGGCCGCACCCGGGTCAAGGAGGTCTACGTCGTATCGGCGCCGATCGCCGGCCTCGTGCTGCGCATCGGCGGCCACGTCGGCGATCCGGTCGCGGCCAACGATACGGTGTTGGCGACGATCATGCCGAGTGCGCCGGAGTTTCTCGATATCCGCTCGCTGGCGCAGGCCGAGGCCGAAGTCCGCGCGGCGGAGGCGGCGCGCGACTTGGCCAGCGCCGACGTGGTGCGGGCGCAGGCCGAGCTCGAATTCGCCAAGGCCGAATGGGAGCGAGCCAAGTCGCTCGCCGAGCGCGGCAACATATCGCGCAGCGCGCTCGACCGCGCCGACCTCGACGTCAAGACACGCGAGGCCGATCTCGCCACAAAACGCGCGGCGCTGGAAGTTCGGATGTTTGAACTGGAGAACGCGAACGCACGGCTGATCGTGCCCCGGCAACCCGAAATCGGGCCGGACGGCGTCGCCTGCTGCATCCCGGTTCTGGCGCCGGTCAATGGCCGCATTCTTAAGGTCATGCGTGAGAGTGAGTCCGTGGTTGCGGCCGGCACGCCATTGGTGGAGGTGGGGGACCCGCGCGATCTGGAGATCGTCGTCGAGTTGCTGTCCACCGACGCCGTGCGCGTGAGCGAAGGTGCCGATGTCGTGATCGAGGCGTGGGGCGGCAGCGCGGACCTGCGCGGTCGCGTCCGGCGAATCGAGCCCTATGGCTTCACCAAGATCTCCGCACTGGGGATCGAGGAGCAGCGGGTCAATATCATTGTCGATTTCGCCGGAGCGCCCACGGAGTGGCGGCGACTGGGGCACGGGTTTCGAGTGGAAACGCGCATCGTCGTCTGGCAAGGGGAGGCTATCATCCAGGTGCCGGTGGGAGCGTTGTTTCGGGTTGGCGACGATTGGGCGGTATTCGTCGTCCAGGACGGACGAGCGCGCGTGCGCCGGGTTTCGGTCGGAAAACGCAACGCGCGTGAGGCGCAAATCCTCGGCGGTGCGGAGGTGGGTGAGCAGATCGTGCTCCACCCCAGCGACCGCGTGCACGACGACGCCCGTGTGATTGCGCGGCTGCCGGGCTGATAAGGTTCCGCTGGCCAAACGAAACCGGCCGGGCGCGAAGGCGCGGCCGGTAAGAACGTCGGCGTTCTGGGCTTAGTTGCCGGCTGCCGGGATCTCCAGGATATCCTGATACTCGTTGTTGATCTCTTCCCACTTCAAGGCGCAATCGGCGCCGCACAGGACGACGTCCTTGCCCTTCGCCTGCTCGTACTTGTGCGCCAGCTCATTCCAGGTGAAGCCGCGATAGGCGTATTTGCCCAGCGCAGCCTGGCCTTCGGTTGCCGCCCAAAGTGCGAACAACTGCCCCGTGGCGGGCGTGCGTGACCATTGGGGGATATACAGGCGGGTGCCGAGTTCCAGCGGCACGGACTCTGCGAACGTGAACTTGATCGTCGTGACGTTGTCACGCTCGATCGAGCGCCAGGCCGTGTGATAGTTGATGCCGCAGGCCATTGGGAATTCGCCGGCGGCGATCTTGCGCACAATCGAACCCTGGCCGCGGATCAACACCACGTCATTGGCCTTCAGGTCATTCAGCCACTGAATGTGGCGCGGTCGCTCATTCTCGTCGAACTGGAACGCCTGCAGCTTGTTGCGAGCGTCCATGACGACCTGACCGCGCAGACTTGGATCGGTGCACGCCTCCCAAGTGGCGGGCTCGGCACCGGCCGGAACCAGATCCGGGTTGTAGATGATGCCGCGGGCGTTGCCGGTGGTGGACAGGAAGTAGCCACCGGGGTCCATCGCCGCCGGGTGCAATTTCGGCCAGTCCGCCGGCAGCGAGTCATTGAGCTCGGCATAGTCGAACAGCGGCTTGATGAAGGCGCCGGAGTCCATGTACTGCTGCTCGAACTCGCTCGCGACATGCATGAAATCATAAAGCGGCGGATCGCCCTGCTGGATCATGATCAGGTAGCGACCGAACGGGCCGATGCCGGTCTCGCGGGTGTAGTTGATGGCCGTGATGAAGGGGAAATCGGCTTTGAACTCTTCCATCACCGGGCCAGCGTCGCTGTCGGTCCAGTCGAGAGCGATATTCAGCACTCCGCCCTTGGCGGCCACTTCGGCCTTGGCGACCTCGACCAACCGTTCATATGCCGTCTGGCCCAGCGCCACTTGTGGCGCAGCCATCAGCATGCCGCCTGCCACGAGCAGGCAAGACGCTCTCACGCTCATACCCATAGCTTGCTCCCTCGCTGCTGGTTATTATCGACGCCTATTCACGCCGGATATCGGATCGTGCATCAGCGTCGCGTCAGCGTCGCTGCCACAATAGCGCCAATGGACATCTCACAGGCCGCGATGGTCCCTGATCGCCCTCAAACTGTCAACGATATCCTATGATTAAGCCACGCATTGAGGCGCCGGCGGCGCAGATCGCGCAAGGCGAGGGCGGCATGGTCGTCGCCGGTCATTCGCTGGCCACGGCGGCTGGCGTCGATGTCCTGCGCGACGGCGGAAATGCCGTCGATGCCGCCATCGCCGCGGCGGCCGTGCTGGCCGTGGTCTGCCCGCACGCGTGTGGGTTGGGCGGCGACCTCTACATGCTGGCTTTTGATGCGGCTAGCGGCGAAACCCTTGGCCTGAACGGCACCGGCCGGTCGCCGATGGCGGCGACCGAGGCGGCCTATGCCGGCGGCGTTCCGGCCAACGGCATCCGCAGCGTCTCGGTGCCGGGCATGGTCGCCGGCTGGCAGGCGGCGGTCGAGCGCTGTGGCACCCGGCCCCTTTCGAGTTTGCTCGCGCCCGCCATCGGCCATGCCGCCGAGGGCATCGACGTCAACGCGCAACTGGCGCAGAACACGCATCAGCGCGCGGCGTTGTTGGCGAAGGATGAGGCGGCGGCTTCGATTTTCTTGCCGCACGGCGAGGCGCTGCGTGAAAGCGACAATTTGGTGCAGGTCGATCTGGCTCGAACGCTGCAGCGTATTGCCATGCAGGGTGCCCGCGAGGTGCACGAGGGCGAAACAGCGGCCGGGATCGCACGGACCATCGCGGCGCTCGGCGGCATTATCTCCGCAGAAGATCTGCTCCGCCATGAAACCTTGTGGCAAACGCCCCTATCGGCGCGGTTTGCGGGCTGCGACATCGCCACGATGCCGCCCAACTCATATGGGCTGACGCTGTTGCTGCAGCTTTTTGAGTTGGAACGCTCGGGTATCGCGGACGTCGATCCCGACGGCGCCGAATTCATGCTCCGCGGCATCGCCGCGCGCCGCCACGCCTACGCGGTCGCGGCGGCGGTGATCGGCGATCCGCAGGCGCTGGAGGCGCCGAGCCGAGAGCTGTTGCAACGCGCGCAGATTGGCGCCCACACCGATGCCAACGCCTCGGCGGCGGAGCGTGGCGAAGGCGGCACCTCAAACGTCGTCGTCATTGATCGCGAGGGTAACGCCGTCTCGCTCATTCAATCCGTCTCCGCGCCCTTCGGTGCCGGCGTGGTCGTGCCCGGAACCGGCGTGCTGCTCAACAACCGCATGCGCGGCTTCAATACCGACTCCGGCCATCCCAATTGCGTCGCTCCGGAGAAGCGGCCGGCCCACACACTGGCACCGTGCCTCGTCGGCCGCGACGGCGCCATTTGGATGAGCGTGGGCACGCCCGGGGCCGCCGGGCAGACCTGCACGCTGGCGCAATTTTTGACAAGGACGCTTGCGATGTCGCAAACAATGCCGGCGGCCACCGCGGCGCCCCGCTGGTCGGTCAATCTGCAGGGCGTGCCCATTGTCGAGGATAGCATGGCCGCGATGACGCGCGACGACGTGCAGGCACAGGAACCCGCGACGGAGGTCAATGAAACCGGTTGGTTGACCTTCGGGTCGATCAAGGTGGCGTGGCGCGACGGCGATATCTTGCGGGGCGCGGCCGACGGCCGCCGCAGTGCCTTCGCCGCCGGATGCTAGGCGCCGGCTGAGCGATGGGCGACGTGCTGAATTACGAAGTGGCGAGCCTGCAGACGCGCGCCCGCGCCGTGTCGCTCGACGACGACGAACGCGACCGCGACGTCCGCGCCAACATTGCGCGCATCGGCGAGTTGATCGACTACGTCACCGCCTTCGGCAACTCCGAAGTGCGCCTGGTGGTTCTGCCCGAGTACGCCATAAACGCACGCTGGCAGCGCATGGAGTTGGGGGACTGGTGCCGGATCTCGACCACGATACCGGGGCCCTATACCGATCTGCTGGGGGACAAGGCCAAGCAGCGACGCATCCACATCGCCGCCAACATGATGGAGGTGCATGCGGACTTTCCGGGCCGGTTCTTCAATTGCTCGTTTCTGATCGGCCCGGATGGCGAGATCCTGATCAAGCACTGGAAGAACAACAACAATGCCTGGGTGTTTCCGTACACGACGCCGTCCGACATTTACGACAAATTCGTCGCCAAGTTCGGCCGCGCGGCGTTGTTTCCGGTGGCGCAAACCGAGATCGGCGGCATCGGCCTGTTGACCTGCGGCGAGTTGGGCTTTCCGGAGAACGCCCGCTGCACGATGATGAACGGTGCCGAGGTGCTGCTGCATCTGACGTCGGAGCCGAACAACTTGAGCCACGGGGACGTGCGCAATTGGGAAGCCATGCGGACGACGCGCGCCTATGAGAACAAGTGCTATCTGGCGATGGCCAACATCGGCATGTATGAGGGCGCGACGCGCGGTCTGCACGGCACACATGGGGATTCCGCGATCCACAACTTCGACGGCTCGATCCTCAACAAGGTCAACGGCCCCGGCGAGGCGACCATCAAGGGACCGATCGATCTCAATGCGCTGCGCCGCGTGCGCGCCAAGCCGTTCCATCCGGTGACGATCCGAGCCCAGATGTACGCCAAGGAATACGAGAGCTTCGTGGGCTGGCCGAACAACGGTTTCGCCGACACGCCGATCGAAAGCATCGAAGAAACGCGCGCGCTGTTCCGCCGACTGGTCGAGGAGCGACGCGCCAAGGGCATCGACAAGCCGCCGCGAGAGTACGACTGAGGACTTCCACATAGGAGACGCAAATGAGAAACGGCTTTCGCGTCATCGACACCGATAGCCATGTTACGCCGTCGCTGGAGGTGTTGCATCGCTATGCCAGCGCCGACATGCGCGACCGCTGGAGCACGTTGGAGCCGTACAAGCGCACGATGAACTCGCCGCCCGGGCGCGGCCATCCGACCGAGCCATGGCACACCCTCAAGGTGCGTCCGATTCCCTACAACCGGGTGGCGGGCGAAAAGCTGCAGGAAGAGAAAATCGAAAAGGGCGGCGCCGGCGCGCTGGAAGGCCGCGTCGCGAACATAGCCAAGGAAACACCGTCCGAGCGTGTCCAGCATGACAATTCAGACGGACGGTTGAAGGATATGGACGTCGAAGGAGTCGATGTGAACGTTCTAATCCCCGGCACCTGGGCGTCAGCGGCGAGCGCCATCGACCCGGCCTTGGCGACCGGCCTGTACGCCGCCTATCACGATTACATGGCGGATTTCTGCAGCGCCGACACCGACCGCTTGAAGGGCCTGATCCTGGCGCCGGCAGCGGACGTCGAGTGGGCGGTGGCGGAGCTCAAGCGGCGCGGCAAGGAGGACTGGGTGTCGTGCGTGTGGCCGGTGCTGCCCGAAGGCAAGCCTGCCGATGACCCCGACCTTGAGCCGATCTGGGCGGCGATGAACGACCTCAATCTGCCGATCATGCATCACAGCTTCTTCTATGAGCCGCCCTACTTCCCCGGCTATCGCGACATCTGGGGCAATGCGGCGGTGGCGCGCACGGCGGCGCACCCCTGGGGGGCGCAGCGCCTGCTCGCCTATGTAATCGCGGGCGGCATCCTCGATCGCTATCCCAATATCCGGATCGGTTTTTCCGAGACCGGCCACGGCTGGCTGCCGTACTGGCTGCTGCGCCTGGACAGCCAGGTCACTTACGTCAAGGGTGCGGTCAAGCCGCTGCAGCAAAAGCCCAGTGACTATGCCCGCATGGGCCGCGTGTTCTGCGCCATTGAAACCCATGAAGGTCCGAAGATGACCAAGGCGGTGAACGACATCCTGGGCGATGGCTGCCTGATGTACGCAAGCGACTTTCCGCACCCGGAATGCGATTGGCCGCATTCGGTGGACAATATCCTGGCGTGGCATAACGAGCTCGGGCACGAGCCGCTGGCGAAGCTGCTGGCCGGCAACGCCGAAAAATACCTGCGCATGAACTGATCGATCGCGCCATCATGATGACATTCGAAAAGGCGCTGGCCTATTTGCACAAGGCCAAGGAAATCGGCGCCGAGAACGGCGCGGAGGTGAGCGTGGCGGTGCTCGACGCGGCGGGCCATCCGGTGCTCGTCGCGCGCGGCAAGGCCGAAGCCTGGCATGGCCCGTACATGGCGATGGGCAAGGCGCGGCTGGCGGCGGCGTTTCGCAAGCCGGCCGCGCAACTGCTCGATCAATGGGCCGACCGGCCGCTGTTCCCGCAGAGTCTGGTCGACGCCATCCCGGGCGGCGTGGTGCTCAACAAGGGCGCCTATCCGATCTTCGAAGACGGCCAGTGCATCGGTGCGGTCGGCGTCGGCGGCGGCGCGCCCGACCTCGATGACCGCGTGGCGCGGGCCACGGTCGAAGCGTTCAGCGCCGACAAGCGCTGACAGTGATCGACCGAGGCATGAGAAAACAGGCGATCCGCACCGACAACGCGCCGACACCAACCGGCCCGTTCAATCAGGCCATCCGCATCGGCAACATGGTGTTCACGGCGGGGCAAGCGGGGCGCAATCGCGACACCGGCAAGATGGGCGACATCCGCGATCAGGCGCGGCGTTGCATCGCCAACATCGCCGCCATCCTGGACGCCGCGGGTGCGTCGCTAGACGATCTGGTCAAGTGCACGGTGTATCTGCGCGACCCGGAGGACGCGCCGGCCTTCAACGAAGAGTACGAGAAACTGATCCCCAAGCCACTGCCCGCCCGCTCCTCGGCCTACGTCGGTCTGAAGAATCCCGACATGCTGGTCGAGATGGAAGCGGTCGCGGTCATCCCGGACGAGCGTTAGGCCATCCGGGTTGAGCCATAGTTGATCGCGCAAACCTCGTTATCTCGGCAGGCGCGGCCTCAAGTGCCCATCCTGAGATTGTTGACGCCAGGAGCAAAGTGCTGAGTGGAGACTGACATGGAATGTCGAATCTGCGGAAAATCCAATCCCGAAGACAACCACTATTGCGGCGCCTGCGGAACAGAATTGACCGACACCGCCGGTGCCATCGCCAAGGACCGTGAACAACTTGATCGTCAAATCGAGCAAGCGGTCGAGGCAAAGCGACAATCATTTGCAGTCCGGGAGGAGGTCGAACTCAAGGCCAGCGAGCGAGTCATCGAGCGTGCCTGGAAATGGATCACTCGCTTTGGCTACGTCATTGGAATTCCCGTCACGGCGATTGGGTTCGTCCTCGGGTTCCTGGGTGTTAGTACCATTACCGAAGTGGAAGCTCTGGGCGGAGAGGCGGAGGCAAGACTGCGAGACAAACAAGCGAATCTGAAGGGAAAGTGATCGAATTGACCGCTAGAATACGCGCTGCAATCGAAGACGGTCCTGAGATAGAGAGCCAAGTAAAGGAAATCGCGGATCGTGCAAATGCGTTGTCGGATCGTATTAAGGAATCTTCAGAGCTGTTGGTGAAGGTTCAACCAGTATTGGACAACTTGCAGATCATACGAGATGAGGTCAACTTCCTCACCGAAGACTACGTAGATCGGACAACATACGGATTCCGATTCTGTGAGCAGGGTTCGAGTTTGGCGGTCTTCGGATGAATCCAACCTCGAAAGTTTAAGCGTGTGGCTCGAACAGAATCAGCCTAATATCGGACTCACACAACTCAGGTTTGGAGAGGGGTTTGAACTACAACGAAAGGCGGCGATTGACGACCTAGTGGAGGGATCGGAACGAAAGAGTCCGAATTGGGATTCCGTATTTTGCTGTGGTATGCGCCCGGCAAGGCGCCGGTCCCGCTCGATCGTGTCGCCGAGATCGTGCGCCTGACGCAGCAACCGCCGCCGTTTGAGGCGACCCACTGGACGTTGCGCGCGATGGCCAGGGCGGCCGGTATTGCCGCCTCGACGGTGCAGGCGATCTGGAAGGCTCACGGTCTCAGCCCGCACCGCTGGCGCAACTTCAAGCTGTCGACCGACCCTGCCTTCGCCGAGAAACTCACCGATATCGTCGGCCTGTATGTCGACCCGCCGGCCCATGCGGTGGTGTTGTCGATCGATGAGAAGTCACAGATCCAGGCGCTCGACCGCCGGTCTGCCGATGAAGAAGGGACGCGCCGGCACCATGACTACAAACGGCACGGCACGACCACGCTGTTTGCGGCGCTCAACGTTCTGGACGGAACGGTGATCGGCCAGAACATGCAGCGCCACCGCCATCAGGAGTTCATCCGCTTCCTCAACCGCATCGAGCGCACGGTGCCGGCGGACAAGGCCATCCACGCGATCGTCGACAACTACGCGGCGCACAACAAGGACAAGGTCCGCGCCTGGCTCGCCCGCCATCCGCGCTGGACTTTCCACTTCACACCGACCTCCTGCTCGTGGCTCAATGCCGTCGAGGGCTTCTTCGCAAAACTCACCCGGCGGCGGCTCAAGCACGGCGTCTTCCATTCCGTCGTCGATCTCCAGGCCGCAATCAACCGCTTCGTCCGCGAATACAATGCGGCCAACCCACAGCCATTCATATGGAAAGCCGACCCCGACGACATCATCGCAGCCCGAAACCGAGGGTTCCAAACGTTGGAATCAATCCACTGGGAATTCCATAACAGGAAAAGTGAGTGTCACCAATTCCTCGCCGCTGTCCGGTTGGGACAACGGATCGTACAATCGCGATGGGCAAGTGTCGGTGCTTGAGAATTTCAGAATGAGCGGGAGCGACGCATGCTGAGCATCCGCGGATTGCGCAAGACGTTTCCGGTCGGCAAGGGCAAGGTCAATGCGCTCGCCGGCGTTTCGCTGGAGGTCGCCGAGGCCGATTTCTTCACGCTGCTGGGGCCGAGCGGCTCGGGCAAGAGCACGGCGCTGCGCTGCGTCGCCGGCCTGGAGCATGCCGAGCAGGGCGAGATCATCATTGGCGGCCAGTGTGTGTTTTCCGCCGAACGCGGCATCCGTGTGCCACCGGACGAGCGCCCGATCGGCATGGTGTTCCAGTCCTACGCGATCTGGCCGCACATGGACGTGTTCCACAACGTCGCCTTCCCATTGCTCTATGGCTCGAAGGGGCGTCGGCCGCCGCGCGGCGAAATCCGCAAGAACGTGTCCGAGGCGCTGCAGAAAGTTCAGATGGAGGGCTATGAACGCCGGCCGGCGACGCAGCTTTCCGGTGGCCAACAGCAGCGCGTGGCGCTGGCGCGGGCGTTGGTGCGCAAGCCGCGGCTGCTGCTGCTCGACGAGCCGCTGTCCAACCTCGATGCCAAGCTGCGCGAGGAGATGCGCGTCGAGCTGAAGCAGCTGACCAGCGCGCTCGGCATCACCTCGTTCTTCGTCACCCACGACCAGCTCGAGGCGTTGGCGATGTCCGACTGGATCGGCGTGATCATGGACGGATCGCTGATCGAAACCGGGCGGCCCCTCGAGGTCTACACCAAATCGTTCGACCGCCGCGTCGCCGCCTTCCTCGGCATCGCCAACACGCTAGACGGCCGCGTCGTCGCGGTCGCGCCGGAGACCAGGCTGGACACCGTCATCGGCCCGCTGGCGTTGAGCACCGCCGACGGTCTCGCCGTTGATGCCGCCGCCGCGATCGCCGTACGGCCCGAGGCGGTGATGTGCTCGCGCGCCTCACCGGACAAGAAGGTCAATCTGTTCGAAGGGACGGTCACGCGCACCACCTTCCTGGGCAGCTTCGTCGATGGCGAGGTACAAGTCGGCGATCAGACCCTGCGCGTGAGCTTCAATCCATACGAGTCGTTCACGCCCGGCGAACGGGTCTATGTCCACATCCCGCCGGAACGCTGCCAGATCCTGCGCTAGGGCCTAGCGGATTGATTCCAACGTTTGGAACCCTCGGTTTCGGGCTGCGATGATGTCGTCGGGGTCGGCTTTCGATATGAATGGCTGTGGGTTGGCCGCATTGTATTCGCGGACGAAGCGGTTGATTGCGGCCTGGAGATCGACGACGGAATGGAAGACGCCGTGCTTGAGCCGCCGCCGGGTGAGTTTTGCGAAGAAGCCCTCGACGGCATTGAGCCACGAGCAGGAGGTCGGTGTGAAGTGGAAAGTCCAGCGCGGATGGCGGGCGAGCCAGGCGCGGACCTTGTCCTTGTTGTGCGCCGCGTAGTTGTCGACGATCGCGTGGATGGCCTTGTCCGCCGGCACCGTGCGCTCGATGCGGTTGAGGAAGCGGATGAACTCCTGATGGCGGTGGCGCTGCATGTTCTGGCCGATCACCGTTCCGTCCAGAACGTTGAGCGCCGCAAACAGCGTGGTCGTGCCGTGCCGTTTGTAGTCATGGGTCATGGTGCCGGCGCGTCCCTTCTTCATCGGCAGACCGGCGGTCGAGCGCCTGGATCTGTGACTTCTCATCGATCGACAACACCACCGCATGGGCCGGCGGGTCGACATACAGGCCGACGATATCGGTGAGTTTCTCGGCGAAGGCAGGGTCGGTCGACAGCTTGAAGTTGCGCCAGCGGTGCGGGCTGAGACCGTGAGCCTTCCAGATCGCCTGCACCGTCGAGGCGGCAATACCGGCCGCCCTGGCGATCGCGCGCAACGTCCAGTGGGTCGCCTCAAACGGCGGCGGTTGCTGCGTCAGGCGCACGATCTCGGCGACACGATCGAGCGGGACCGGCGGACGGGACTTGTCGCGAAGCAGGCCGCCGACACCCTCGTGCATGAACCGCTCTTGCCAGCGCCACACGCAGGTCTTGGACTTGCCGGTCTCGGTCATGATCGCCGAGGTGCCCAGACCCTCGCCGCTGAGAAGGACAATATGTGCCCGCCAGACGTGTTTCTGCGGGCTCTTGGGATCCGCGACGACCGCGCGCAATCGCTGACGGTCGCCGGCGGATAGGGTGAAGGAGATTCCACTGCGCATGCGCCAGATTCGCATACCACAGCAAAATACGGAATCCCAATTCGGACTCTTTCATTCCGATCAATCCACTAGGCGTCCACGCTGGCGATCGAGGCTCCCGGCGGGGCGACAATTCCGATCGGCTTGTGTAGCATTGGCGATAATTTCTCAGGGGGTGGTCCATTTGGCGGAGCCGATGGCGCAGGCACCAAGATGATCGACACGGATAAGCTCAAGACGCAATTCGAAGACCGGCTGGCGATGCTGAGCGCGCGCGTGACAAAGCTGGAGGCCGACCTGCGGGCGCCGCGCAATCCGGATTCCGAGGAACGCGCGCAAGAGTCCGAAGGTGACGAAGTGCGCGAAGGCCTGGAGGACTCGGCGCTCAGTGAAATCGGCAATATTCAGGCCGCCCTGAAACGCATCGAAGCCGGCACGTATGGCACGTGCGCGGCCAGTGGCAACGCCATCGACGAACGGCGTCTCGCGGCCATTCCCTATGCCGCGCGCTGCATCGATTGCGCCGCCGCGCCGTCTACCTAGTGGATTGATCGGAACGAAAGAGTTCGAATTGGGATTCCGTATTTTGCTGTGTTATGCGAATCTGGCGCATGCGCAGTGGAATCTCCTTCACCCTATCCGCCGGCGACCGTCAGCGATTGCGCGCGGTCGTCGCGGATCCCAAGAGCCCGCAGAAACACGTCTGGCGGGCACATATTGTCCTTCTCAGCGGCGAGGGTCTGGGCACCTCGGCGATCATGACCGAGACCGGCAAGTCCAAGACCTGCGTGTGGCGCTGGCAAGAGCGGTTCATGCACGAGGGTGTCGGCGGCCTGCTTCGCGACAAGTCCCGTCCGCCCGGCAAGGCGCCGGTCCCGCTCGATCGTGTCGCCGAGATCGTGCGCCTGACGCAGCAACCGCCGCCGTTTGAGGCGACCCACTGGACGTTGCGCGCGATGGCCAGGGCGGCCGGTATTGCCGCCTCGACGGTGCAGGCGATCTGGAAGGCTCACGGTCTCAGCCCGCACCGCTGGCGCAACTTCAAGCTGTCGACCGACCCTGCCTTCGCCGAGAAACTCACCGATATCGTCGGCCTGTATGTCGACCCGCCGGCCCATGCGGTGGTGTTGTCGATCGATGAGAAGTCACAGATCCAGGCGCTCGACCGCCGGTCTGCCGATGAAGAAGGGACGCGCCGGCACCATGACTACAAACGGCACGGCACGACCACGCTGTTTGCGGCGCTCAACGTTCTGGACGGAACGGTGATCGGCCAGAACATGCAGCGCCACCGCCATCAGGAGTTCATCCGCTTCCTCAACCGCATCGAGCGCACGGTGCCGGCGGACAAGGCCATCCACGCGATCGTCGACAACTACGCGGCGCACAACAAGGACAAGGTCCGCGCCTGGCTCGCCCGCCATCCGCGCTGGACTTTCCACTTCACACCGACCTCCTGCTCGTGGCTCAATGCCGTCGAGGGCTTCTTCGCAAAACTCACCCGGCGGCGGCTCAAGCACGGCGTCTTCCATTCCGTCGTCGATCTCCAGGCCGCAATCAACCGCTTCGTCCGCGAATACAATGCGGCCAACCCACAGCCATTCATATCGAAAGCCGACCCCGACGACATCATCGCAGCCCGAAACCGAGGGTTCCAAACGTTGGAATCAATCCACTAGCGTGTCGCCACCCGTCGCGCTACCGCCGGGGCCGGCGTGATTCGCACGCCACCCAGACAGACTAGCGGGGCGGCTTAGGTCTCCTGCTGGCGGCAGAGGCGGGCGGTGAGCGCGCGGCCGCCAATGGTGAAAACGCCGAGTGCGACGATCATCAGCACGCCCATGGCCGCTGTCTGCCCGGGATAGCCGTCGTCCCAGCTGTGCCACATGATGACCGACAGCACCTGGTTGTCGCGGCCGGCCAGGAACAGCGGGATCGAGAAGTTGCGCAGCGCGTGCGAGGCGACCCAGATCCAGCCACTGATGAAGGCCGGAAGCAGCAGCGGAACGATGATGCGCATCATGATGACACGCCACTTGGCACCGGAGGTCATGGCCGCCTCTTCCATCTCGGCGTGGATCTGCGACAGCGCACTCTGCATGGTGCGGCTGCCGAAGGCGATGTAGGAGATCGCGAGACCCAGCACGATGCTGGTCAGCGTGCCGTACAGCTTCAGCTCACGCAGCACCGGCATCGAGAACAGGAAGATCAGAGAAATTCCGACGATGACGCCGGGGATCGCGTTCGGCAGGAACGACAATGCGTCGAGCACGCCCGCACCCTTGACGCGCTGGCGAACAATCACCCACGCGACGTTCAGCGACAGCACCATCGTCAATGTCGCGGTGCCCAGCGCCACCCACACGGTGTTCAGTGTGGCGGCGATGTTTTTCGGCTCGCCCAATACTTCCCGGTAGTTCGCCAGTGACAGCTGGTCGATCAAGTCCCAGCGCGGCGCCATCGGGATCGGCAGCAGCGAGCTCCACATCAACGCAAATGTCGGCGCGCCGATGGCGATCAGGAAATAGAGCAGGAAGAGCGCGAAGAACCAATAGCGCCATTTGCCGAGGCGGATGACGCGCGGGCGGTAGCCCTTGCCGGTGATGGTGGCGTAGCGGTTGGTCCGGCCCACGACCCGGCGGTACCAGTAGACCAACAGGATACTGACCAGCAGGAAGCTTGCCCCCAGCGCCGCCGACAGACCGTACTCGGGCGGCATGAAGCGCTGGGTGGTGAAGAAGATGTAGGACGGAAACACGTAGATTCCTGCCGGCAGGCCGATGACGATCGGGATCTCCAGCGATTCCAAATGCGTCATGAAACTGTACATTCCGGCGGCGAAGATCGCCGGCGTCAGCAGCGGAATAAACACACGGAAGAACGTGGTGAGATTGGACGCGCCCGACGCCCGCGCCGCCTCCTCCAGGTTCGGATCCATGGCGCGGAAGGCGCCCACCATGATCAGAAAGGTCGTCGTCACGCCGCGCACGCCTTCCAGGAAGATCATGCCCGCAAGGCTGTAGATGTTGAACGGGCCGGTGGTCATGTCGGCGCCGAACAGGCCCAGGAATTCGCGCGCCCAGCTATTGAACATGCCGATGCGCGGCGACAGCAGCATGGTCCACGACACGGCGAACAGCAGCCCCGGCATCGCCATCGGCAGCAGCATCAATCCCCAGGCGAGATTGCGCAGCGGCATGTCGGTGCGCTCTGTGAGGAACGCGAACACGACGGCGATGCCGACGGATATCGCGGTGCTGGCGACAGCGATCACTACGGTATTGAAGAAGATTGTGTACGTTTCGCCATCGGAGTAGGCGCGAACGTAGTTGGACAGCGAATAGTCGCCCGGCGCCCACGGTGTGCCTTCCCGGAAGCTGTACGTGACCATCGCCGCCAGCGGCAGCAGGATGAGCAGCAGCGTGAAGGTGACGCCGATCACCGGCAGGATGTGCTGCCGGCGCAGGCGCCATTTCGGCCGTGGCGCGCCGCCCAGCCTTACGCTGACCATGACATCACCGGGGCCTAGATCGGATCGAAGTAATGGATTTCCAGCAGCAGGCAGCCGCCGTTTGACTTGAACGGGCCATGGTGGGCACCGGGTGGCCGGCAGGCATAGGTGTTGGGCGCGAACGGCTTGCCGCCTCTGCCCTCGGCATCGCAGCCGACGGTCAAGTCGCCGCTCATCAGATAGACCTCTTCCCAATACTCATGGACGAAGGGTTCGGTCGTGTAGACCCCGGGCATGAAACGCAACAGTCGCGTGCGACTGCCGCGCCGGCTGGCCTCGTCGAGCGCGCCGGCCAGGATCTTCTCCTCGATGCCGTCCGGATAGCCCGGCGGCACCGACCAGCCTGCGTCCAGATCGACGGCACGGAACTCCTTGTGCGGCTTGCCCACCGCCATTGCCCTGCTCCCTCGTTTCCCGTGTGGGCCGCTTATTCGGCCGCGCTCTCTGTGCGCTTGGCCAGTTCCTCGTCCAGATCATAGCCGGCCAGGAAGCGGTCGACCATACCGGCCGCCCGGTCCCAGTCGTAGGTACGGAACGAATGGCCCTTGGTGACGAAAGACGCGCCCGCGTAGAACATCTCGTACTGCGTATGCCGCGAGGCAAACTCCGAGCCGACCACGTCCCAGGCCAGTTTGTAGAACTTCACCTTCTCGCGCGATCCGGCGGCCGGCGATTGCTGGGTCTTGTCGATCAGCGCCGCCAGTTCGGGGTTGCCGAAGTCGAGCAGCGACGACGGCAGCATGATCATGCCGCCCCCGGCCAGATCGCGTAGCGTGGTGACGACCTTCGGGTAGAGCTGCTGCGTCAGCACTTGCGCGGCGTACATGGTGTGGCGATCCGGTACAAAATACGGACCGACCTTGCGGCCCTTGGCCTCCATCGCCGCGACCAGCGCATCGACCAACGCGGCCTCGGCGGCGATTTGTCCCAGCGTCTCGCGCACCTGCGGGAAACCGACGATGCCGTTGATCTCGGCGGTGCGATGGGCGATGCCGGCGAGAAACCGCATCTTCGCAATCAGCCTGATCTGGGCCTGATAGTTCTGCAAGACATGCGCCGGCGTGGCGTGGAACTGCTTCTGGCACATCTCGGTGTTGCCGGCGATGAACACCCGCTCCCACGGCACCTTGACGTCGCCGAAGTACAGGAGCGCGTCATTCTCGTCGTAGCGGCTGGAAAAGGGCTGGTCGAACAGGTTGTCGGCCTGTTGCTCGTACGACCGCCGCGACAGGATCTTCAGCCCCTTCGCATTCATCGGTACAGCCACCGAGATGGCGTACTTGTCCTCACCTGGCTTCAGCGGCTGGATCGAAGTGACGAACACCTCGTTGGCCATGATGGCGCCGGTCGCCAGCATCTTGGCGCCGCGCAGCGTCAGCCCCTCGTTGTCTTCGTCGACGATGCCGGCGACCAGATACTCGCTCTGCTGCTCGCTCGCCGATTTGGAGCGGTCGGCCTGTGGGTTGATCAGGACATAGGTCAGGTAGAGGTCGTTATCGCGGGCGTAGCGGTAGTAGTCGGCGAGCGACGCCGCGCGGGCAGGATCGTAAGCCTCGAATACGTCCAGCCCCATGAACATGCCGGAGATGCAGGAGGCGACGTGGTCGGGAGAGCGCCCGACGAAGCCGCCATGGGTTTCAGCCCAGGCCTCCAGCGCGCGGCGGCGGGTGACCAGCTCCTCGTAGCTGGACGGCAATTGCCACATGCGATTGGCGCGGCCGTCCGCGGTGTCCGGCGGCGCGTAGGTCATCAGCTCCCGATTCTCCGGCCGGCTCTGAAAGTCATAGAGGTGGCAGACGGAGCGGATCGAATTGCGATAGGCGGGATGCTCGGTGGTGTCGCGTACGATCTGGCCGTCGATGAAGACCTGACGGCCATCGCGCAGCGACTGCAAATGCTCGGTTCCGTTCTTGATCATCCGCGCCCTCCTTGCGCCCGGTCACTCAGTAGTGGATCGCCAACGGCCACACCGGCTCGCGGTCCTCGTGCCGGTCGAGCGCGGTGTAGCGGCCGCGAAAGAAGGCCAAGGGCTCCTGCTCGGTCGATGCTCTGAAAGCGATCACCCGTCCGATGAGGATGACGTGATCGCCGCCATCGTGGGCTGCGTAAGGCGCGCATTCGAAGCGCGCCAGCGCTCCCGCGAGCAATGGCGCATTGCTGTGGCCGCGGGTGTAGTCCACTGCTTCCCACTTGTTGGCGCCCGGCGTCGCGAAGCGGTCGGATAGGTCGGCCTGGCGGCGGTTCAAGATGTTGACGGCATAGCCGTCCGCTGCTTGCAGGGCCGCCAGGCTGTGAGAGCCGCGGTCAACGCTGAACAGAATCAGCGGCGGATCGAGCGACACGGAGTTGAAGGAACTGACCGTCAGCCCGATCATGTCCCCGTCCGGCCCGTCGGCGGTAACGATCGCCACGCCGGTCACGAACTGGCCCAAGGCCCTGCGAAATGCCTGTCGATCCACACCGGTACTCATGTGCTTGGCGCCCATTTGGGCGGCGCAGCATACAACCCGCGCGCCACGCCAAAAGCAAGGCGGCTTGCCGCCGGCGGACGCCCTTGTGCTGGACGCTGCGATCGCGGCATGGCGATATGCCGCGCGGGCACCGCAAAGGGCAGGCGCAATGGGAATTGAACTATCGTTCGATTGCGTGGCGGCGACGGGCGGCGGTCGCCGAACCGCGCGGATCGATGACCTGGTGATCGCCGGCTGGACCGGCTGCGACCGGGCGGCAATGGAGGCGCACATCGCCGAATTGGAGAAGCTCGGTGTCAAGCGACCGGCGTCGATGCCCACCTACTACCGCGTGGCCGCCAGCCTGCTGACGACGGCAACCGCGATCGACGTGGCGGGCAACGCCAGCAGCGGCGAGGTAGAGGCCGTACTGATCTCTCTCGATGACGGGCTGTGGGTCGGGCTCGGCTCCGACCACACCGACCGCGAGGCCGAGACGCAGAACATCACGCTGTCCAAGCAGCTGTGCGCCAAGCCGATCGCGCCGGTGCTTTGGCGCTTTGACGAACTGGCCGATCATTGGGATCGATTGACGCTGCGCTGCCACGCCATCGACGGCGGCCGGCGGCTCTATCAGGACGGCTCAACCGGCCGGCAATTGCGGCCCGAGGACCTGATCGGCGGCTATGCCGATGCCGCGTCCCTGCCGGCTGGCACGGCGATGTACTGCGGTACCTTCGCCGTCATCGGCGCCATCATGTCCGCCGAAGGCTACGCGCTCGAACTCCACGATCCCGTCCTGGGGCGCACGATCACCCATCACTACAGCGTCCGCAGCTTGCCCCTGGTGGAGTAGGCCCCGCACGACGCCGCGCAGTCACGGCCTGAGCGCAGCAACGCATCTATTGGTATGCTGTCGTCTGGCGCGTTTCGGGCGAGGACGGGCGGTATGGACGATGGCGGGCTGATCAACGCGTATCTGCTGGATGGTCACGGCGGCGGCGAAGAAGTCGGGTGGGAGGCCGTCAAGGCGTGGCGACCCGGCCAGGGCACCCTCTGGGTCCACCTGGATCGCCGCGCGGATGATGCGGGCCTTTGGGTGCGCGAGAGCAGCGGCATCGATGATGTCACCGCTACGGCGCTGCTCGCCGACGAGACCCGGCCACGCACGTTCTCGACCGCGCAAGGGCTGCTCGTGATCCTACGCGGCGTCAACCTCAATCCGGGCGCCCATCCCGAGGACATGGTCAGTCTGCGCGTCTTCATCGACGGCGATCGCATCATCACGTTCCGCCACCGCAGGCTGATGGGCATCGCCGATATCGCGGCCGAGATACAGGTCGGCAAGGGTCCGAGGACGCCGGGCGATTTTCTGGCGGCGGTCGCCGATCGGCTGGTGGCGCGTATGGAGCCGGTGCTGGACGATTTGGGCGAGACTGCGGATACGTTGGAAACCAGCCTCGCCACCTTGAGCCCACCGTCGATACGCCAGCTACGCGAGCTTCGCCACACGGCAATCCTGTTGAAACGCTATCTGACGCCGCAGCGCGATATCGTGAGCCGGCTGCAGTCCGAGCCGTTCAGCGGGCTGTCGGTAGCGAACAAGCTAGAGCTGCGCGAGGTCGGCAACCGCATGACGCGTTACGTCGAGGAGCTTGAGGAGATCCGCGAACGTGCGGCGGTCCTGCAGGACGAGCTTCTCAATCGCCTGTCGGATACCGCAAATCGCACGGTTTATGTCCTGACGGTCGTCGCCGCGGTCATGCTGCCACCGTCCTTTTTCACCGGGCTTCTGGGGATGAACGTCGGCGGCATGCCCGGCGTCGACGCCGAACTTGGATTCTGGGTCGTGTGCCTGGCGCTGCTCGCCTTCGGACTGTTCGAGATCTGGCTGTTCCGCAGGCTCAAGTGGATCTGAGCGCGCCGGCTCGACCTGGCACCGCGAGATCGCCGGCGGGCGCGTCGCGGCCAACGAATTAAGTTTATTAATTCACTTATTGACTTTTTCAATAATCTAGGCTCAATACGCAAACCGTAGGCATGGTTTAGCCATCGCCGCTTGGAGACAGGCTCTCGGGGACGGCCGGTCGCCGAGTTCGATGAGATGGAACCACCTGAGATAGCTGTCGAGGTACTTGGCAGCGATGCCGTGGAAGCCTCGCAGGAAGCCCTTGATCTGGCTGTGGCGGCTGTTGACCGTCTGGATGTGCAGGGCGCCGCGGACCCGCTCGCCGGCGGCGCCGTTGATGCTCTCGTGAGGGATGTCGAGCGCCGCCGCGACGGGCGGATAGCAGCGGTTGGCGTCGGAGACGAGCAAGGCATCGCGGGCGACGACCGGCTCCAGCGCCTCCTTCACGCTGTCTGCGTTGAGAGCGGGCAGGGTATGGCTGAGGGTCGCGCCGGCTCGGTCGGCGGCGACCAGGACCGGCACCTGCTCGCGCGAGAGGCCGCGTTTGCGGGCCTTGCCGCCGCGCCGGCGCGGCTTGCGGTCCAGCTTCCGCTCTCCCTTCCGGCTCTCAAGAACGAAGGTCTCGTCGGCCTCGACGATCCCGGCAAGCCGGTCCGGCGCTTGCCGAACCGCCTCCAGAAAGCGGTGGCGCCAGCGAAACGCCGTGCTCGGCGCAATCCCGCAGCGCTCGGCAGCCTCTCGTATCGTCTCGCCTTCGGCAAGCGACGCGCCGAAGGCCAGCCAGCGCTCCTTGTGGTGCAGGCCCGACAGCGCCGTGCCGGTGAGCGCGCCGAATGTCTTCCCACAGGCCTTGCAGCGATAAGCGACGCAGACCGCGTGCCTTGCCCCGCGACACCGCCCCGCCGCCGCCGCAATGAGGACAGCACCGCTCGTCGTCCACGCCCAGTTCGATCGCCGCCAGCGAGGCTGCGCCCTCCGACAGCTCCGACAACACCGCCGCGACCTCCTTGCGCTGCGCCGCCGTCAACTCATCAACATGCGAAAACCAGTCGCGAAACCGCTCGCGATCCATCTGCCTGATCTCCCACGCCAATCGGGGAACAGTCTACCACTACGCATACGCTTCGCGAATTGAGCCATAATCTAGGCTACGGTGATCGACAAAGGTGATCAACGGGGCGAGAATGGCCAGCGATTGGGGCAAGTTGACGCGACTGACCGGCGGCAAGCTCTTCCACATCGAGCGGGTGCGGCTGGTCGACGATGGGATCGCCGTTGAGGGCGATTTCGAACCGCCGCCGCTGGCCCGCCTCACGGCTAAGGATCAAGCATTCGTGGCCGCGTTTGTGTGTTGCCACGGCTCCATAAAGCAGATGGAGAAATGGTTCGGCGTCAGCTACCCGACGATCAAGAATCGGCTCAATCGCCTCGCTGCCGCGCTCGACTTTGTTCAGTTCGACAGACCGCCGAGTCGCTTAAGCGGCGACGGAGTCCTGGATCGTCTGGAGCGAGGTGAAGTCAGCGTCGACGAGGCCCTAGAGGCGTTGAAGCGATGATCCGGCCGCCGATGATCCTGCGTTTTCGCACCCGCAACGGCGACGGAGGGGTCTTTGGATCCCGATCTTCCTCCTATGGGTCCCGCTGGTGGTTCTTGCGACTCTTTTGGCACCAGTTGTGGTGATCGTGGTCGCGGTGTTCGGGCCCGTCGGCAGGCGGCGGCGGGTTCTGCTGGCGGGGCCGGTGCTGTTTCTTGTGTTTTGTGCCGCCCGAGGCTTCTCGCTCGAGGCCGGCGACGATAACGGTGGAATTCTTGTGAAGCCCGTATGAGACGCTGCCGATGCGGCCGCGTCGATCAAGGGAGTGGTGCAATGAGTGACGAAAAACGGCGCGTATTGGAGTTGCTAGCTGAGGGCAAGGTCAACGTCAACGAAGCCGAGAAGCTGCTGCGAGCGCTGGAGCCCGAAAACAGTGCCGCGCTGGACATTCCATCCGGTGGCGGGTCCGTGCCGAAATATCTCTTCATGGTCGCGCACGATGACAAGAAGGGCGACGGATCCAAGGGAGTATTCCGCATGAAGATGCCGTTGAGCCTTCTGCGCGCGGGCATCAAGATGAAGGCGCCGATCCCCGAGGAGGCGCGCGAGAGCGCGCTGTCGAAGCTCAAGGCGAAGGGGATTGAGATTGATCCATTCGAACTCTCTGAGGATCAAGTCGACGACTTCTTGCGGGCGTTGAGCGAACTTGAAATGGTCGCCGGTGGCGGCGGCGGCGAGTTCCGGATGTACGTTGCCTAGCCTGGCCGGGGCTCGGGCAAAGTCGTTGCCTACTCGGGCAGGAAATCGGCCGGGTCTTTCTAAGTCGCTGATACCAAGCGGTTTAGGGAATCCGCCTTCGAGAATCCCGATCAGGCCATCGGCGCCTGACTTAGGCTCCGGACCCATAAGTCGCTTGAGCCGACGCGGCGCGGTGTGATTCACGCTCCCAAACTGCGGGAGTGTTGCGATGGACGATACGTTCTGGCTGAGCGAGGAACAGTTTGCGCGGCTCGTGCCGCATCTGTCGACGGATACGCGCGGCAAGCCGAGAGTCGACGACCGCCGCGTTATAAGCGGTATCATCCATGTGTTGAAGTCCGGCGGACGTTGGGTCGATGCGCCGTCCGTCTATGGCCCGCGCAAGACGCTCTACAATCGCTTCGTGCGGTGGGCGGCCAAAGGCGTGTGGACAGGGATATTCCACGCTCTGGCTTCGGCGGGTGGGCCGCCGGCGCAAGTGTTGATCGATTCCTCGGCGGTGAAGGCTCATCGCTGCGCCTCGGGCGGCAAAGGGGGGAGCACACGCAGGCCATTGGCCGCTCCCGCGGCGGGCGCACCACGAAGATCCATGCGCTGACCGATGGCCTCTGCCGCCCGTTCGCCTTCCTGCTGACCGGCGGCCAAGTGGCGGACTGCACAGCGGCCGCTGCTGGAGCGGATGCCGGCCACCTCGATCCTGACTGGCGACAAGGGCTATGACAGCGACGCCGTTCGCCGCAAGATCGAGAGCAGAGGCGTCGCTCCGAACATCCCGCCGAAGGCCAACCGCCGCTGGAAGCCGTGCTTCAGCCCGGCGCTCTATCGCGACCGCAACGCCATCGAGCGCATGTTCGGCCGGCTGAAAGACTTCCGCAGAATCGCAACCCGCTATGACCGCCTCGCCCAAAACTTCCTCGCCGCCGTCTGTCTCGCCGCTACCGTCAGCTAATGGTTATGAGTCCGGACCCTAGGAGAGCGACGACCAAAATATCCGACCGAGCCAGCGGCCTTCCTAGTGGATTGATCGGAATGAAAGAGTCCGAATTGGGATTCCGTATTTTGCTGTGTTATGCGAATCTGGCGCATGCGCAGTGGAATCTCCTTCACCCTATCCGCCGGCGACCGTCAGCGATTGCGCGCGGTCGTCGCGGATCCCAAGAGCCCGCAGAAACACGTCTGGCGGGCACATATTGTCCTTCTCAGCGGCGAGGGTCTGGGCACCTCGGCGATCATGACCGAGACCGGCAAGTCCAAGACCTGCGTGTGGCGCTGGCAAGAGCGGTTCATGCACGAGGGTGTCGGCGGCCTGCTTCGCGACAAGTCCCGTCCGCCCGGCGAGGCGCCGGTCCCGCTCGATCGTGTCGCCGAGATCGTGCGCCTGACGCAGCAACCGCCGCCGTTTGAGGCGACCCACTGGACGTTGCGCGCGATGGCCAGGGCGGCCGGTATTGCCGCCTCGACGGTGCAGGCGATCTGGAAGGCTCACGGTCTCAGCCCGCACCGCTGGCGCAACTTCAAGCTGTCGACCGACCCTGCCTTCGCCGAGAAACTCACCGATATCGTCGGCCTGTATGTCGACCCGCCGGCCCATGCGGTGGTGTTGTCGATCGATGAGAAGTCACAGATCCAGGCGCTCGACCGCCGGTCTGCCGATGAAGAAGGGACGCGCCGGCACCATGACCCATGACTACAAACGGCACGGCACGACCACGCTGTTTGCGGCGCTCAACGTTCTGGACGGAACGGTGATCGGCCAGAACATGCAGCGCCACCGCCATCAGGAGTTCATCCGCTTCCTCAACCGCATCGAGCGCACGGTGCCGGCGGACAAGGCCATCCACGCGATCGTCGACAACTACGCGGCGCACAACAAGGACAAGGTCCGCGCCTGGCTCGCCCGCCATCCGCGCTGGACTTTCCACTTCACACCGACCTCCTGCTCGTGGCTCAATGCCGTCGAGGGCTTCTTCGCAAAACTCACCCGGCGGCGGCTCAAGCACGGCGTCTTCCATTCCGTCGTCGATCTCCAGGCCGCAATCAACCGCTTCGTCCGCGAATACAATGCGGCCAACCCACAGCCATTCATATGGAAAGCCGACCCCGACGACATCATCGCAGCCCGAAACCGAGGGTTCAAAACGTTGGAATCAATCCACTAGGGTTAATTTCGTCTTAACCATGTCGGGACTATAGCTCTGAAGGCTGGAATCGAACGTCCGAACGCCCGGGCGAACTTGGAGACCTCCAACAACCGGGGGATTTGACGAAGATTTTGGTGTGCTGTCCGACTTTCGCTGAGATCGGCGGTGTTGACGTCCGCAACCATCCGCCGTTTCGTTCTCGGCGGAGGGTTTTGGCGCTATTCAGGCGGACTCATACCATGGCGGCCCTGCGCTCATGGAAGATCAGACGCTGGAAATTGTAAGCCAGGTTGGCGAGGCCGATCTTGGCCTCCGCCCGCTTGAGCCCGATGGTACGGATGAAAAGGCCCATGCGATCCTTCTGCTGGGCGAAGACGTGCTCCACGTGCGCACGGACCGCTGACTTGCGGGCATTGGCCTGGGCGGTCGCCTTGGGCATGGCCCGGCCCGGCGGCTTCTTGCGGTGGATGTGGGAGATCCGACCCTTGCCGGCCAGCCACGCCTCGTTGGCCTTCGAGCGATAGGCGCTGTCAGCCCACACGCCGGCGGCCAGATTGTCGCCGGTGACGAGCTGACGCAACATCTTGCCGTCATGGCGGGCGGCATCGGTCACAGCCGAGCTGCGGATGAAGCCGTAGGCCCGATCGATGACGACATGATTCTTGTAGCCGAACACCGGGATCGCGATGTCGGGCATGCGCCGTTGCGACCCGGCGGGGTTCTTGCGCCGCCCGGTCTTCACCGTCCACCGCGCATCCGTGTCCTTCTGCGCCGCCTTGGCTGGCTGATCGGGCCAGACCTCGGACGCGCTCTTGCCCGCCTTGATCGCCCGCTTCTCGTCATCGCTGTGGCGCTGCTTGGGCGCCGATACCAACGTCGCATCGACGATCTGCCCGCCCATCGCCAGATAGCCGCACCGGCGCAATTCGCCATCGAAGGCGGCAAACAGCTTATCCATCGCCCCGGCCCGGACCAGACGCTCGCGAAAGGTCCATATGGTGTTGCGGTCCGGCGTCGGCGCTCCGAGATCGAAGCCTAGGAAGCGAAGCCAGCTCAAGCGATCGCGGATCAGAAACTCCATCCGCTCGTCACTCACCGTGTGCCGCGCGGCCAGGATCAGAACCTTGAGCATCGCCACCGCATCGTAGGCCGGGCGGCCACCTTTCGATCCGTCCGAATAGCCCAGCGCAGCCTCAAGCGGCGCGCGGAAAATCTTGAAGTCGACGACCTTTGTCAGCACCTCCAACGGATCACCCGTCGCCGAAAGCTTTCGAAGATGATCCGGTAAGCCGAACAGACCAGCCTGCCTCATCAATACCTCCTCAAACCGAACCGCCGTATAGAATCACAACGAGGCAAAATTCACGAGGTAAATGGAGGCGTCCACCTATGTTGGAGGCCGGATGCGTGGTGAAGGCCGAGGCGTTCACCACAAGACGCTGGTGGCTGCTGCCGTCGAAGTCAGCCACAGGGAGCCCGGCACCGCGCAGGACAAGCGGAAGGATGGCCGCTACGCCGGGCGTGTGCGGCTGTCCGTCGCTGCCGACCGCAGCGCCGATTCGCTATGTGGCTTCGTCGAGAACGCCGTTATGCCGGGGTCGCTGATCGTCACCGACGATTGGAGTGGCTATGGCAGCTTGCGGACACGCGGCTATGATCACCACGCCATTGCCGAATGCGGCGACCCCGAGGTGGCCGAAGAGTTCATGCCGATCATCCACCTCGTCTTCAGCAACCTGAAGAATTGGCTCAGTGGCATCCACCATGGCGTGAGCGCAAAGCATCTACAAGCCTACCTCAATGAGTTCACGTTCCGCTTCAACAGGCGGTTTTACCCGTTCAACGCCTTCCGCTCATTGCTCGGAATCGCAGGAGAGGCCGAGGCTCCAACCTACGCCGAGCTATATTCCGGCGAGTGGAAGCACCTACATGTAGTGGGTGTACAAATTAACCGGATAGGCACGCTTCCATTCTCGAATAAGCTTAGTGAGATCTGTATCGAGCGCTCCACCCAATACGGATTGGAGCGCTGATAATGGAATGGATACTTCGGACTTGTTGCCGGTCTTAAGCTGTGGGTCGCTATTCTTTTGGGTTGCGCTTCTGCCACTTCCTTGAGATTTGTCTTGCACGCGCATGCTCCCGAACCTGCTCTTCAGGCATCAATATGCGTGCATTCTGCGCGGAAATATTGCCGCGCGCAAACCGAGCAACGGTCGCCTTTGTGATCCTAACCCACTCTGCTACGATACTCGATTCAGGAGTTATCCTGAATAGCGAACGCAATGTGTCACGCATGTCCCCTTCGCCTTTCCCTGGAATTGGCAATGTCCAATTCAGGAGCCCGAACAGCCGCAACTAATTGTGGCGGCCTTGCTGTCGCTAACCCCCGGCGCTACTATAGCTAGCAGGTAATGTCAAGCGACGAGTTATTGACACTGCACTTATTTAATGCCCGCTGAAGCCTCTGCACATCGCGGAGGCCCCGTCCTACCGCCGCATCGCCCCAGGGCGGTAGCGGCGCCAGCTATCCGCCCGGCGGCGCAATCATGCGGCCGAGCTTGGCGCCGGCGAACAGGTGGACATGAAAGTGCGGCACTTCCTGGCCGGCATCGCCGCCGTGGTTGGCGAGCAAACGATAGCCGCCGTCGACGATGTCCAGCTGCCGCGCGACCGCACCCACCACGCGCCAGAAGCCGGCGATCTCGTCATCGGATGCATTCTGCGTGAAGTCGTTGTTGGAGACGTAGGCGCCCTTCGGGATCACGAGCACGTGGATCGGCGCCTGTGGATGGATGTCGTGGAACGCCAGCGCGTGGTCGGTCTCCAGCACCTTGGTGCACGGAATCTCGCCGCGCAGCATCTTGGCAAAGATGTTGTTGGAATCGTAGGCCATCACGCTCTCTCACCCCCGTTTGATGCGCGTGCCGCCTTCTCGGCGATGCCGGAGCGACCCATGCGTGCCTCCAGCGCCGACCACACTTGCGCCGGCTTGACATCGGACGTCGTCCACAGCACCAACAGATGATAGAGCAGGTCGGCACTTTCCTCGACCAGCTTGTCGCGCCGGCCGCGCACGCCTTCGATCGCCACCTCCACGGCTTCCTCGCCCACCTTCTTGGCCGCGCGCGCCGGTCCTTTCTTGAGGATCTTGGCTGTTTGCGATGTCGATGGGTCGGCGCCGCGTCGCGACTCGATCACCTCGGAAAGGCGGTCGAGAATGTGGGCGTCGGGGTTGCTCATGGAGCCGCTCCTTCCTCCAGCCGCACCGGCACGCCGGCGGCCGCCATGTGGCGTTTCGCCTCGGCGATGGAATGGGTGCCGAAGTGAAAGATCGACGCCGCCAACACTGCCGACGCGTGACCGTCGCGCACGCCGGCAACCAGATGGTCGAGATCACCGACCCCACCGGAGGCGATGACGGGCACGCTGACGGCATCTGCGATCGCGCGCGTCAAGCCAATGTCGAATCCTTCCTGGGTGCCGTCGCGGTCCATCGAGGTGAGCAGGATCTCACCTGCACCCAACGCGGTCATGCGCCGCGCCCAATCGATCGCCTCCAATCCGGTCGGACGGCGGCCGCCATGGGTGAACACTTCCCAGCGCTCGCTGCCCGTGGACTTGGCATCGACGGCCACCGTGATGCATTGGGTGCCGAATTTCTCGGCCGCCTGGCGCACGAAGTCCGGTTCGTTGACCGCGGCCGTGTTGATCGAGACCTTGTCGGCCCCGGCCAGAAGCAACGTGCGCACATCGTCGATCGTGCGCACACCGCCGCCGACCGTCAGTGGCATGAAACAGGCCTCGGCCGTGCGCGCGACCACGTCGAGCAGGATGCCGCGATCCTCGTGGCTGGCCGCGATGTCGAGGAAGCACAACTCGTCGGCGCCGGCGCGATCGTAGACGCGTGCCTGTTCCACCGGATCGCCGGCGTCGCGCAGATCGACGAAGCGCACGCCCTTGACCACACGACCGGCGTGCACGTCCAGACACGGGATGACGCGCACCTTGAGCATCGCCTCAAGCCGCGCCGATGGCGGCGGCGAGATCGAGCTGGCCTTCGTACAACGCGCGGCCACAGATCACGCCGGCGATGCCGGCGTCCTCGTGGCGTTTCAGACGCTGGATGTCGTCCAACGACCGCACGCCGCCGGAGGCGATCACTGGCGTCGTCAGGCTCTCGGCAAGCGCGCGCATCGCCTCGACATTGACGCCTGTCATTTCGCCGTCACGCTCGATGTCGGTGTAGATGATCGCGGCGACGCCGGCGTCCTCGTAGCGACGCGCCAGCTCAACCGCATCGACACCGGCGCTGTCGTCCACCCAGCCTTCGATCGCGACGCGACCGTTGCGTGCGTCAACGCCCACCGCGATGCAATCGGGAAAGCGCGCACACGCGTCGCGAACCAGATCCGGTTGCTTGACCGCGACCGTGCCCAGCACGAGGCGCGTCACACCGGCGTCCAGCCAGCGCTCGATCGCATCCATCGTACGCACGCCGCCGCCGAACTGCACCGGAACATCCACCGCGCTCAGTATGGCGGCGACGGCGGCGCTGTTGACCGGCGCGCCCGAGACCGCGCCATCCAGATCGACCACGTGCAGCCAATCACACCCGGCTTCCTGAAAGGAGCGCGCCTGCACTGCGGGATGATCGTGAAACACGGTCGCATCATCCATGACCCCACGCCGCAGGCGCACGCATTGTCCACCCTTCAAGTCGATCGCCGGATAGACGATCAAGCGCCAAGGTCCTTGGTGTAGAAGAAGCCGGATACGTACTTGCCGCCGACGCGGGCATACTTTTCGTGCACGCCCCAGCGCTGGTAGCCGTGCTCCTCGAACACCTCGATGGCGCGCTTTTGCGTCTCGCGCACGTCGAGGTTGATCAGTGCGAAGCCTTCGCGACGCGCCTCGTTCTCGGCAGCATCCAGCAGCAACGGTGACAGCCCGTGGCCGCGCGCCCAAGGTGCGACGAAAAACGTCGTCAGGTTAGCGGCGTGCGCCCACACCTCGGCGTTGCGCGGCGGCCGCACCAGCTGCATCGAGGCGGCGATGACACCATCGAGCCGGCCGACGAACACGGCGCGCTCCGGCACCAGGAGCGTGCCCTGCCAGTAGGCCTCCATCACCGAGCGCGGCGGTGGATCGATCCAGCCGAAGCCGCCGCCGGCCTTGATACCCTCCTCGGCCGCATCGCACAAATCGGCCAGGTCGTTGCCGCCAAAGGCGGTCAACCGCTCCACGTGGGCATCGGTCATTAATTCGCTCACGGTCGCCAAGACAGGAAATTCGCGATCAGACGCAGGCCGACGCGCTGCGACTTCTCCGGATGAAACTGTGTACCGATCATATTGTCGCGGCCGACCACCGCGGCAACCTCGCCGCCGTAGGAAGTGGTCGCCAGGATCGTCGCGCGGTCGCGCGCGGCCAAATGGAAGCCGTGCACGAAATAGGCGTGCGGCGGCGCGCCGTTCTTCAGCCCTGCCAGGACCGGGTGTCGCTCAGCGCGCAGGTCCAACTCATTCCAGCCCATGTGCGGCACCTTCAGGTGCACATCGTCCGGCCGCAGCGGCACCACGTCGCCGTCGAGCCAGCCGAAACCCGGCGTCTCGCCATGCTCGAGCCCGCGCGTGCCCATCAGCTGCATGCCGACGCATATGCCCAGAAACGGGCGCCCGCGCTCGACCGCCACATACTTCAGGGCCTCGATCATGCCGTCGACATCGGCGAGCCCGCGACGGCAGTCGGCGAAGGCGCCGACGCCGGGCAGCACGACCGCGTTGGCATCGACGACAGCTTGCGCATCGGCGGTGACACAGATGGTGTCGTCACGACCCGCCTCGCGCGCGGCGCGTTCGAACGCCTTGGCCGCCGAGCGCAGGTTGCCCGAGCCATAGTCGATGATCGCCACAGTGCTCATGTGTGAGCGGTGGGCGGAACCAGGGTTGAGAAATAGCGGTATTCTGCGGTTTGGCGGTCGGCCGCGACGATCACCGCGGATTCGACGAAACCGCGCCGCGCCAGCGAGCGCCGGCGCAAGTCATTGGCGACGAACCCGATCGAGGCCGACCAGCCAAGATCGAGCGCCGCCGCGCTGAGCGGATCCAGGCCGATCGTGACGATCAAGGTCCCGAAGCCCACCTCGACCGCCAGCACCACCAGCGCTGTCAGCCACATGCCGTACCAAAACGCCCAACCGAAGGTAAGCAGCGCCGCCGGCCAGGAGAACCCTTCCTTGACTGCGGTCGCCTCGGCGTCCGCATCGGCGGACCACGGGCGCGTATGGACGGTGAAGATATTCATGCACGGGCCGGGTTTAGCGCATTTCAGGGGCTCATGAAATCCGACGGTTGTCTAATCGTCGAGCGCCATGCGCAGCTTGAGTTCGGTGGTGCCGAAGATGCGCAGGTCCTTGAGGAAGTTCTCCTTGCGCAGGTGGCGCACGTCGCGCCGGGTCACCGGACCCACGAACATCAGCTTATGGCTGACGCTGTAGCGCGCCTTGTCGATGCCGAACACCTTCTGCAGGACGTAGAAGGTCAGATAGTGGTTATCAACAACCGCCCGCACCGGACCCGGCGAGCGCCGGACCACGTGGATCAGGTCGAGGTCGAACAGCTTGTCGTTGTTGACCGGCGAATGCCGCTCCGGCCCGTCGGAAAAGACGAAGTCGTAGGGCCGATCCGGCACTTCACGATATTGCACGCCGCGAAAGCATTTGTAGGAGCCGTCGACCTTGGGGCTGTGCACGAGCTCCACGTAGGGCGCCAGCGCGTCCGGGAGGCGCGTGCTTGCCTCCCGATGCCACTCGACGTCCTCCTCCATCGAGGTCACACGCCCGCGCGGCGCGCCGTCGCGCTCGTTCTCACGCAGCGCCTGCGCCAGCACCACCGTCGAGATGCCGGTGCCGCATTCCAGGATCTCGCGCGGCCGATAACGCCGCACTTGCTCGTACAGCGTCAGATAGTCGGAGAAGGAGGCGCCCGTCACCGCCGAGCCCTGCGCATAGGCGGTCATCAGCGGCCACAATTCCGAGTTAGATGTGAGTTTCCGGTATGCGCGGCGATTGCGCGCGCCCACCATGGCGTCGACTGCCGCCTTGCGCAGCCGCGTCAACGGTCCGGATCGCCGCGTCGACACACGCGTCAGCGTGGCCCCCGGATCGGCCCGGGAGCGGTTCGCAGGATCGTTTTCCATCGCTGGTACTAGTCGGCGCCGAGCACGCCCTTGGTGGACGGCACGCTGTTGGCGCGGCGCGCGTCGATTTCCACCGCCGAGCGCAGGGCGCGGGCCAGGCCCTTATAGGCCGACTCAACGATGTGGTGA
The DNA here is from genome assembly GCA_965248805.1 of Alphaproteobacteria bacterium. Lineage (GTDB taxonomy): Bacteria > Pseudomonadota > Alphaproteobacteria > UBA6615 > UBA6615 > CBDFKJ01. The sequence continues at coordinate 77,049 of CBDFKJ010000008.1, read as the reverse complement.
TTGTTGCTGCCGTAAAGCGTTTCCACATGGAGCGTCAGGCCGGCGGCCTGGGCGAAGGCCTTGAACCACTCCTGGAACAGCTCGGTGTCCATCTCGCCGAGCTTGTCGCGGCTGAATTGGACCCGCCACACCAGATAAGGCCGGTTCGAGGCATCGAGCGCGACCCGCGTCAGCGTCTCATCCATGGGGATCAACGCGTCGCCATAACGGCGAATGCCGCTGCGCTCGCCCAGCGCCTGACTGATCGCCGAGCCGACGGCGTAGCCGGCATCCTCGGTGGTATGGTGGAAATCGATGTGGGTATCGCCGCTCGCGCGCACCATGATGTCGATCAGGCTGTGGCGCGACAGCTGTTCCAGCATATGATCGAGGAAGCCGATGCCGGTGGCGACGTCGTAATCGCCGGTGCCGTCCAGGTCGACGCGCGCCACGATCTGCGTCTCCTTGGTCACGCGCTCGACCGACGCGGTACGCCGGCGTGAGGCGGTCTGCGTCAGCTGGGCGATTTTCTTGTCCTTTGCCATCACGGCCTTGTAGCAAGGAGACGGGCGGTGCACCAGTCTAGACGGTTGTTGGCCGGCGAGGATTCGCCGCCAGCCTTGATCCGCCGCCGCCATTAACCACATGCTGGGACTGCGCGGCCTCGGCCGAAACTGGAAAATCCCCCTTTGCGATGAGCGGCAGCACAAGCGAATTCCCCGGCTGGCATGGCACCACCATCCTGTGCGTGCGCAAGGATGATGCCGTCGCCATGGCCGGCGACGGCCAGGTGAGCTACGGCCAGACCGTGATCAAGTCGGGCGCGCGCAAGGTGCGCCGGCTGGGCGGCAACGCCATCCTGGCGGGCTTCGCCGGTGCCACGGCCGATGCCTTCACCCTGTTCGAGCGGCTGGAGGCCAAGCTCGAGCAGCATCCCGGCCACCTGACGCGCGCCTGCGTCGAGCTAGCCAAGGACTGGCGCACCGACCGATATCTCAGGCGGTTGGAGGCGATGCTGGCTGTCGCGGACAACAAGGTATCGTTGTTGGTCTCCGGCACCGGCGACGTGTTGGAGCCGGATGACGGCCTCGTCGCCATCGGCTCGGGCGGCAATTATGCACTCGCTGCGGCGCGGGCGCTCATCGACCGGACCGACTTAAGTGCCGAGGACATCGCCCGCCGGGCCATGGCCATCGCCGCCGGCATTTGCGTCTACACCAACGATAGCGTCACCATCGAGACCTTATGACCAGCTTCTCGCCGCGCGAAATCGTCTCCGAACTCGACCGCTTCATCGTCGGCCAGCACGACGCCAAGCGCGCCGTCGCCATCGCCTTGCGCAATCGCTGGCGCCGCCTGCAGCTGCCGGAGGACCTGCGCGAGGAAGTGCTGCCGAAGAACATCCTGATGATCGGCCCGACCGGCGTCGGCAAGACCGAGATCGCCCGCCGTCTGGCCAAGCTGGCGAACGCGCCGTTCCTTAAGGTCGAGGCGACCAAGTTCACCGAGGTCGGCTACGTCGGCCGCGACGTCGAGCAAATCGTGCGTGATTTGCTCGAGGCCTCGATCATGATCATCCGCGAGCAGCGCCGCAAGCAGGTCGCCGCGCAGGCCGAAGTCAACGCCGAGAAGCGGGTGCTGGACGCGCTGGTCGGCGAGTCGGCCAGCGATACGACCCGCGAGACGTTCCGCAATCGCCTGCGCTCCGGCGAGCTCGACGACAAGGAGATCGAGGTCAAGGTCAGCGACCAGTCCTCGGTGCAGCTGCCCACTTTCGATATCCCCGGCATGCCCGGCGCCCAGATGGGCATGATCAACCTCAATGAAATGCTCGGCAAGGCACTGGGCGGCAGTGCCAAGCCGCGGCGCTTGAGCGTAGCCGAAAGCCACGAGGTGTTGCTGGCGGAGGAGAGCGACAAGCTGGTCGATCAGGACAAGATCGTGCAGGACGCGATCCGCTCGGTCGAGCAGAACGGCATCGTGTTCTTGGACGAGATCGACAAGATCACCGCGCGCTCCGAACGCATGGGCGTCGACGTCAGCCGCGAGGGCGTGCAACGCGACCTGCTGCCGTTGATCGAGGGGACGACGGTTGCCACCAAGCACGGCGCGGTCAAGACCGACCACATCCTGTTTATCGCTTCCGGCGCTTTCCATCTGGCCAAGCCATCCGACCTGCTGCCGGAGTTGCAGGGACGGCTGCCGATCCGGGTCGAGCTCAAGGCGCTGACCCGCGACGATTTCGCCCGCATCCTGCGCGAGCCGGAAAACAGCCTCATCCGCCAGTACACCGCCTTGCTGGGAACCGAGGAGGTGACGCTCAACTTCACCGATGACGCGATCGAGGCGCTCGCCGATCTATCGGCCGAGATCAATCAGAGCGTCGAGAATATCGGCGCGCGCCGTCTGCACACGGTGTTGGAGCGGCTGTTGGACGACATCAGCTTCACCGCCACCGACCGCGGCGGCGAGACCGTGACTATCGACGCCGACTATGTGCAGAAAAATGTCGCCGAGTTGGCCAAGAATACCGATCTGTCCAAATTCATCCTGTGAAGCTCATCCCGCCGAGCAAGATCGAAACGCAGCGGCTGCGCATCCGCTGGCACACACCCGACGATCTGCAAGCCTTCACCGCGTTCATGACCGACGACGAGGCGACGCGGTATCTGTTGTTCTCAGAGGAAGACTGTACGGTCGACGGCGCCCGCCAGATCCTGGATCACACGATCAAATCCTATACCGGCGAGGAGCCGATATTCGCGCTGGCCATCGCCGAGCGCGAAACCGACCGCTATATCGGGACCTGCGGCCTCGGCCCGTCGGAGCAAGACGGCGCGGTGGAGCTGTTCTACAGCATCATCCGCGAAGAGCAGGGCAAGGGCTACGCCACCGAGGCGGCGCGGGCGCTTGTAGAGCACGCTTGGCAGGCGTCGGACGCGTCGGCCGTCGTCGCTTTCATCATGCCCGACAACAAGGCGTCGGCCGCCGTGGTCAGCCATCTCGGTTTCCGGGATATGGCGCCGATGGTCTCGCACGGCCGCTACGGCCGCCGCTTCCAGCTAGAGCTCTAGAGCGCCGCCGCGCCGTCTATTCCCGCCACAGGCCCAGGCGCTTGTGCCAGTCGGCGATGCCTTCGTCTGGGTACACGGCGAAGTGCTTGTCCCCGGCGCCGTGCGGCGCCTCGACCCACGATGCCTTCGAGCCCAGTATCAGATGCGTGCGTCCGGGCGGGATCGGCAGGTCGCTATCGATGGCGGAGGCGAATGGGTAGACCCACTCAGGCCAAGCCCCGTCATACACCCATAGCGCGCTTCCGCAGCGTTTGCAGAAATGCCGTTGCCCGGTGCTCTCGCCATCGGCGTTGCGGGCGCGATAGACGCCGAGATCGCGCTTGCCGTTGACCTCCAAGGTCGCGGCCTCGCCCATGATGTTAATGGCATAGCCCCCGCCGCCGGCGGTCTTGCGGCAGATCGAGCAATAGCACAGGTTGAACGGATAGGGCGTGTGCGAGACGACGCGAAACGTCACGGCGCCGCAATGACACGAGCCGTCGAGCCAAGGCACTGTGGGACCCTCCGTCGCTGAAATTCAGCCGCGCGCGCGGCGCAGCAAGACATACAACGCGCCAGCGCCACCGTGTTGCGGCTGGGCGGGCGTTATCGCCAGCACATGGGGCCGCAGCGATGGCGCATTGAGCCAGCGCGGCACTTCGCGGCGCAGCACGCCGCCACCGGTGGACGCCGCCCCTTTGCCGGTGATGACCAGGACGCAGCGCCGCCCGGCCGCGGCCGAGCCGGCGACGAAGCGCTGCAGCGCCGCGTGCCCTTCGTCCTGGGTGTGGCCATGCAAGTCGAGGACCGCATCGATGATTATTTTGCCGCGGCGCAGGCGTTCGGTGGTGCGACGGTCGACGCCGGCGGTATCGCCAAGCTTCAACGGTGGATCGTGTTTCGGAACCTGCGGCCGCACGGCGGGCGCCTTCGGCTGCGCCGTCTCGGTGGCGTCACCATCGGGCAACGGCTTGACCTCGCCCATGGCGCGCTCGAACAGCGCGGCCTCGTCCGGACTGACGACGCGCGGGCCGCGTTTGCGTTCACGCGCCGACATCGTTCACCACGATGATATGAAGCCGGCGCGGGCCATGGGCGCCGAGCAGGATCGTTTGCTCGATATCGCCGGACCGTGACGGGCCGGTTATGTGATTGACCGTGCGCGGCAGCATGCCGTCCGTGGTCATCGAGCGCAGCCGATCCCAGGCGTCTTCGTAGGCGCCGACGATCCGCGCCGCCGACAGGACCACGATGTGGGTGTCGGGCGTGAAATTGAGGGTCGACGGATGGTCCGGCCCCGACAGCGTCATCAACGTGCCGGTCTCGGCGATCCCGGCCATGGCGGAGCTGACGCTGACTTCGTCCGATTCAGTCGGCACGCCGCGGCGGACATCGAGCATCGGCACCTCCTTCCAGGGCAGATCGGCGACCGTTGGATCGGGCGCGATCACGAGACGCACCGGCAGGTTCTCGCTCTTCAGGTAGTCGGCGACCGCCACCGGCACCGCGTCATGTCCTGCCACGTGTTCCACACTCGCCTGCACGCCCTCGGCCTTGTCGCAGAACAGCTTTACCAAGCCGTCCGCATCCAGGTCGACACGCGCCGGGATCACGTGGCGCGAATGGGTGGCGAGCCGGGACCGCAGATCGCCGGCGGTCGCCTCGTCGAGCGCACCGCGCCCGTGGCCGTCACGGATGTTCGCGAGAATGTCATCGCGGGCCGTCACCGCGCCGGCCTCCGCCTGGCGGACCATTGGCTGAGGAACGTCCCGCCCTCAGGCGCCGGGAAATCGCGCGTCCCCGTCCAGCCATCGGCCAGCGGCAGGCGACGAAACGATCCTCGCTTTGCGCCCATGGCCGCGAGCGCGCCGATCGCCAGCCGCGCGCCCCAGCGATAAAGGGCGGGCCGGCGCGCCGCGAAGCCCCACAGAGCCAGGGCGAGGCGCGCCCTCGCCGGCGTCAGGCGCTGGGCGAACTCGCGTTCGCGCCAATGGCGCATCATCTTTGGCAACGGTATCTGCATCGGACAGACGGCCTCGCATCGGCCACAGAAAGATGACGCGTTGGGCAGGTGGCGTGCCGCCTCGATGCCGATCAGCGCCGGCGTCAGGACCGCACCCATCGGCCCGACATAGACCCAACCATAGGCGTGACCGCCGACCGACTGGTAAACCGGGCAGTGGTTCATGCACGCGCCGCAGCGAATGCAGCGCAGTATGTCCTGAAACTCTCCGCCCAGCATCGAAGAGCGGCCGTTGTCGAGCAGGATGACATGGTGCTGCTCCGGCCCGTCCGGATCGTCCGGACGCCGCGGCCCGGTGGAGAAGGTCGTGTAGACGCTGTATTCCTGCCCGGTCGCTGAGCGCGCCAGCACCCGCAGAATGGCGGAGACGTCTTCCAGCGTCGGCACCACCTTCTCCAGGCTGGCGAGTACGATATGGACCCGCGGCAACAGCTGCGTCAGATCGCCGTTGCCTTCATTGGTGACGATGACCGAGGTGCCGGTCTCGGCGACCAGGTAGTTGGCGCCGGTGATGCCGACATCGGCGGCGAAATACTTCTCGCGTAGCACCTGGCGCGCCTCGGACAGCAGCGCCACCGGGTCGTCCAACGGCCGGTCGGGATCGAATGTCGTGTGGCGGTCGCGGAAGCTATCGGCCACCTGGGCCTTGGTCACATGCACGGCCGGCGCGATGATGTGGCTCGGCGGCTCGTTGCGCAGTTGCACGATATACTCGCCCAGATCGGTCTCGACGACCTCCAGACCCTGTTCTTCGAGGAAGTCGTTCAGGCCAATCTCCTCGGCGATCATGGTCTTGCCCTTGGTGACCGTCCGGGCACCGGCCGCGTCGCAGATCTCGGCGATGATGCCGCGCGCGGCCGCGGCATCGCGCGCCCAGTGCACCTGCGCGCCGGTTTCCGCCGCCTTGTCGGCATAGGCCTCCAGGTAGAAATCGAGATTGGCCAGCGTGTGGTCCTTGATCTCGCGCGCCGCATCGCACAAGGCGTCGAATTCCGGCAGCGCCGCTACGGTCTTGGCCCGTCCGTGGACGAACTTGCCCTTGGCCTTGGTCAGCGCCGCGCGCAGGTTCTCGTCCGCCAGGGCCTTCCGCACGTTAGCCTCGAAGGCGTCGCTCTTCGGCTGATACATGCGTCGCCTACCCGCGCTTGGCGGGCTGCGCGATCGCCGGCTGTTCGATCGCTGGCTGTCCGATTCCCGGCCGGGCGCCCATACCGGCCAGCAGCTCGGCGACATGGCGGACGGCAATGGGCGATCCCCCGCGGCTCAGCTTGCCGGCTATGTTCAGCAGACAGCCCAAATCGCCGGACACCACCGTGTCGGCGCCGGTGGCGACAATGTCATCGACCTTGTCGGAGACCATGCGGTCTGATACGTCTGGGTACTTGACACAGAACGTGCCGCCGAAGCCGCAGCAGGCTTCCGGCGTCTCCACCTCGCGCAACTCGATGCCGGCGACGGTGCTGAGCAGCGCGCGCGGCTGCGCCTTAACGTCGCACTCGCGCAGCGCAGCACAGCTATCGTGATAGGCGACAGCGCCCTGATAGCGCGCTTTCACCTCAGTCACGCCGCGCCCGTCGGTCAGAAACGAGACCAGCTCGCGGGTCTTGTCGGCGATAGCGCGAGCGCGCGACGCATAGACCGCATCATCCTTCAGCAGGTCCGGATAGTGCCGTGCCAGCATGCCGGCGCAGGAGCCCGACGGCGCCACAACGTGATCGAATTCCGAAAACGCGTCGATGACTTGGCGGGCGATGTGCTGCGCTGCGGTGCGATCGCCGGAATTGTATGCCGGTTGGCCGCAACAGGTCTGGACCGATGGCACCGCGACGCTGCAACCGGCGTCTTCGAGCAGCTTGACGGCGGCGAAGCCTACGCTGGGCCGAAACAAATCAACCAGGCAGGTGACGAAAAGCCCGACGCGGGACATCGCGAAATCGATACCGTCTGTCGTGAATTCAGGGACCCTCCGCTCTTACCACCGCCACAGCGGACGCGCCAATCTCGGCAGGGGTGGACTACCGCGCCTCGGAGATCTGGCTGGGCGGCGTAAGCCCGTGCGGTAAAAGCACGAAGTAGCCGCCGCGGCTGCGCATGCGCCCGGCAAACTTCAGCGCCGCGGCGCCCGAGCCCCAATAGAAGTCGCCACGCACCGGGCCGTTGATGGCCGAACCGGTATCCTGGGCGATCATCAACCGCTGCAGGCGGCCTTGATCCGGCAGTGGATGCTCGGCATCGAGCCAGATCGGGATGCCCAACGGCAGCCACTGGCGATCGATCGCCAGGCTGCGGCCCGGCGTCAGTGTCACGCCCTCGGCACCGATGGGCCCGTCGCCGGTGATCTCGCGAAAGAAGATGTAGCGCGGGTTGATGCCGAGCACCGCGTTCCGACGTTCCGGATTGGCGACCAGCCAGGCGCGGATACCGTCCCACGTCGCTTGGCCCGGCGTCAGCTCGCCGGCCTCGATCAGCGCCCGCCCAATGGAGGCATAGCCATGGCCGTTGTGGCCGGCGAACCCGACGCGGACTGCCTCGCCATCGGGCAGCACCACTTTGCCCGAGCCCTGTACGTGAAGAATGAACGCGTCGAGCGTATCGGCCAGCCACAGCAATTCGGCGCCTTGGCCGGCGAGGGCGCCGGCGTCGATCGTCGCACGCTCGTGATAGGGCGTCAGCCTGGCGCCGTCGACACGGCCGATCAATCGCCGGCCCGACAGCTGCGGGTCGAAGTCGCCGAGATCGACGGTGACAAGATCGTCGGGCAAGCGGTAAAGCGGCACATCATGCTGCGCATCTTTCTGGCGGGAACCCGCAAGCTCCGGCTCGAAATAGCCAGTGAACAAACCGTCGGCCGCCTTCGCGTCGTCGACCCGGTACGGTACCAGCTCGACCTCGATCAATCGCCTGAGGCTTGCAGTATCGCCATCCCTCGGGGCCGCGACCTGAGCGCACAGCGGCTGCCAGGCGGAGGCCGGCCCGCCGAAGGTGCCGCGGGCGATGGGCGCATCCGGTGCAAGCGCGGCGATGCGGGCGCACGAACGCCGCCATGCCGGCAGGGCCTCGGCGAGGTTATCCTCGGTCCAACCCGAAAGATCGCCGAACGATACACGCGTCAGCGTCATCGCCGGTTCTTCAGGTGGGGGCTGGCAGGCGGTCAAAGCGGCGAGGACGGTAAGGACGGACGGCCGCGCATGCGCGGGTCGCAGCCATGCGCACGGCTGCATTTCAGTTGGCAGCCTCGGTGGCAACCAGAGTCCAGTTGGGATTGCGCGAGCGCGTATTGCGCGCGAACGTCCAGATGTCGGTCACATTGGCGACGGTGCCCGGCTCGCCGCCGACGATGCGATCTTCACCGTCGCGCGTGATGTTGATCTGCTCGGTGACGAACTTGAGCGTGATCGCGGCGGTCTTGTCCTCCAGGCTGGCGTCGATAATCGCCGCCGAGCGTATGCCGACCAGCGTCGACTCAAGTGTCTCACCCTTGTATTCACGCTCATTGATGGCGGTCGTGAAGTTGTCGAACACGTCGTCACTGAGCAGCGCCTTCAACGCGTCCCGATCGCCCTTGGCGAAGGAATCGACGATCATTTCGAACGCCGAGCGTGCGCCTTCGGTGAAGGTCTTAGCCTCGAACTGCGGATCGGCGATCTTGATTTGCGTCAACGTCGCGGCCAGCGCGTCCTCCGGGCTGGCGGGCTGGTCGCCGCCGCCTTGGGTGGCCGCTGCGGTGCGCCCCTCACGCTCGGGCAGTTGGATGACCGTATCGTCGCTGTCCTCGGCGGGTTCGCGCGCGGTCCGGCGGCCGAAAGCATCGGTCGGCGGCGGACGCTCGTGGCCGGTGCGACGACCCAACACGCTGCGCAAGCGCATGACCAGGAACGCGGCCAGCAGGCCGAAAATTATGATGTCGAGGAATTGAAAGCCTTCACCCATCACGCCGGGCCACTCGCTTCAATTTCCACCGAATGGTCGACCATGCACTAAGCCGACGTACGGATGCTGGGTTGCTGACTATACACGTTACTGGCTTCCTGGCGCGATGGCCAGCCTTGGTCGCTGCGCATCACTAACACACGCAGTGACATCGCTGCCTTTCAACACTACATAGGAGTGCGTCAAGGCGATCACAAGAATGGCCCTAGTCCTCTTTCTCGCGTTTATTTTCGTCCCCCTGATCGAGATCGGCGTCTTTATCGAGATCGGGGGCTGGATCGGGCTGTGGCCGACGCTGGCCATCATCGTGGCCACGGCCATCATCGGCGCCGCATTTCTGCGCCAGCAAGGCTTGGCGACGCTGCTGCGCGCGCAACAGGAGATGGGCGCCGGCCGCATGCCGATGCGCGAACTGTTCGATGGGGTGTGCCTGTTGGCCGCCGGTGCATTGTTGCTGACGCCCGGGTTCGTGACGGACGCCGTCGGTTTCGCACTGTTGATACCCTTCGTCCGCACGACTTTCGGCCGCTGGCTTTGGCACTTGCTGGCAACGCACGGCCTCGTCCACACCCGCAAGGGTGGGTCGCGCGGCCGGCGCGGTCCGCAAATCATCGACGCCGAATATGAAGAAGTCGATATCGACGTCACGCCCAATCAGCCGGACGACCGTCCGTGATTTTGCTGCGCCACGGTCAAAGCACCTTCAACGCACATTTCAACGCCACGCGTACCGATCCGGGCTTCGTCGATCCAGAGCTGATCGATCTCGGCCGATCGCAGGCGGTGGCGGTGGCGGAGCGGCTCGTTGCGACGCCGGACGGTCGCGGGCCGCGGCGGGTGATATCGAGCCCCTATCGGCGTGCGCTGGCGACCGCCGACATCATCGCGGCGGCATTGGGCACGTCCGTCACGGTTAACGCTATGGTCGGCGAGCGCGCGGCCTTTAGCTACGACATCGGCTCCCCACGGTCGCGCCTGGCGGCAAGCTGGCCGCACATCGTATTTCTCGCATATCGATGAAATCTGGTGGCACCGCCAAGACTTGCACGGGGCCGAAAGCGAAAGGGCGGTTGGGCACCGCGGCCGTGCATTCAGTCACAAAATGGTGCATGAAGGCGATTGGACGGAAACCATAGTCGTAACGCATTGGGGGTTCGTGCGCGCACTGACCGGCGAGAGCATCGCCAACGCCGACCAGTTGCGCTTCAATCCACCTTCGTTCTTGAGCGCGTTCGACGCGTCCAGCACGGCATAAGGCCCACCGGTACGCCGCGGGCGGACACCCACTGAAGGAGAGCGGCCATGGCCGACGATGCAGGCAAATCACCGGCACCGGCCGATGAGCCGAAGGCCGCGCAGGCCGCACCGATGCTCGTCAACGCCCAGTACGTGAAGGACTTGTCGTTCGAGAATCCACGCTCGCCGGCGAGCTTCGCCGAGGCACGGGACGGCGCGCCCACGGTTGACATTGCGGTCGATCTGCAGCGCCGGCAACTGCAGGAAAAGGTCTATGAGGTCGTGCTGTTTTTGCGCGGCGAGGCGCGCAACGACAAGGGCGTGCTGTTCCTGGCCGAAGTCCACTACGCCGGATTGTTCACGCTCGGCGACGTTCCGCCGGAAGCCATCGACCCGCTACTGGCTGTAGCGGCACCACAGCTGCTGTTCCCGTACGCGCGTGCCGTGATCTCCGAATGCGTGCGCGACGGCGGCTTCGCGCCTTTGTTGGTGAACCCGATCGACTTCGGCGCCATGCTGCGCCAGCGCAGCCAGCGGGCGGCGAGCGGTGCCAACGGCGGGGCCTCGGAGGAAAGCGAGCCGGCCCCGGCGAGCGACTAGCGCCGGTTCCTACTCAACTCTGCCAGATCGGCGCGTCGATCGCCGCCAAAAGACGCACATGGGCGGCCAGTTCCGCCGCGCAGGGTTCGTAGTACCGCCGCGGCCAAGTTCGCTCCGTTGGCTGCGCCGCAATGATCCCGGGCTCGGTGATGGCGCCCAGATCGAGCACCGGCTGCCGGCCGCCGCGCAGCCCCAGATAAACATCGGCGAGAAGATGCGCATCGAGTAGCGCCCCGTGCAGCGTGCGCTCCGACAAATCGATGTTGAAGCGCTGGCACAGCGCATCCAGGCTGGCGCGAGCGCCGGGAAACTTGCGGCGGGCAAGGGCCACCGTGTCGACAGCGCGGCCGGCGCTCAGGGGCCGGCGGTCGAGCCGCGCCAGCTCGGAACTGAGGAATTTCAAGTCGAACGCGGCGTTGTGAATAACCAATTGCGCGTCGCCCAGAAACTCAAGGAACGCGTCCACGACATCGGCAAACCGCGGTTGCGGCACCAGGAATTCGGCGGAAAGGCCGTGGACCGCGAAGGCGTCGGCCGGCATGTCGCGCTCGGGATTGAGGTATTGTTGGTACGTGCGGCCGGTAGGGATCAGATTGATCAGTTCAACGCAGCCGATTTCGACCACGCGGTGTCCGAAGCTCGGGTCCAGCCCGGTCGTCTCTGTATCGACGGTGATTTCACGTTTCGGGAGCTGCATGCCGCGTCTCGTCCACCGCCCGAGCGCGGATCTCGGCCACTATCCGCGTCAGCGACTCCAAGGTATAGCGTTCGCCCTTGCCCGTATCCACTAAATGTTCCGCGCGGCGGCGCTTCTCCGCATCCGGCATCTGACACCCAAGGATCGCATCGAGGCGCGCCGGCGTCATCCCAGGCCGCTCGAGGACCCGCTCGCGCTGTTGGTCGGCGGGCGCCGATACCACCATAACGGCATCGACCCGCGACTCGGCCCCGGTTTCGTAGAGAAGCGGGATCTCGAGCACGGCAAGGCTTTGGCCGTCACGGGCGCAGGCTTCGCGAAAGCGGGCCTCGGACTCTGCCACGCGGGGATGCAGGATCGCCTCGAGCCGCCGCAGCGCCCGGTCATCGCCGAACACGACCGCGCCCAGCCGGCCACGATCGACCTTGCCGTCGATGACAGTCCCCGGAAAGGCCTCGGCCACGGCGGCAATAACGTCGCGGTCATCGCCCAAAAGCATGTGCACGGCGGCATCGGCGTCGTGCACCGGTACGTCCATGCCGCGCAACATCGCCGCGGCGACGGATTTCCCCATGCCGATCGAACCGGTAAGGCCGACAACGACCATCGCCAATCAGACCGCATCCTGCAGCACGGCCCGGCGCAATTCGGGTGTCACTTCGGGGGCAACGCCGAACCAGGCCTCGAACCCCGGACGGGCCTGATGCAGCAGCATGCCGAGACCGTCGACCACCGGATGGCCGCGCGCGCGGGCCGCCGCCAGCAGCGGCGTCTCCAGCGGCGTGTACACGATGTCGGTAACCACCGCCTCAACCGCCATGAAAGAGAGATCGAACTCCAGCGGCGGCTGTCCTTCCATACCCAGCATAGTCGCGTTGACCAGCAACGCCGCGCCCATCGCCGCCTCGCGGCGGTTATCCCATGCCCACGGTTGAACCCCGTTGCCGAGCGCGGCGGCAAGATCGCGTGCACGGGCCTCGGTCCGATTGGCGACCCGGACCTCACCGACGCCAGCGTCGAGCAAGCCCACGCAGATCGCGCGCGCGGCGCCACCGGCACCGATGACGAGTGCAGGCCCGGCGTCGGCCCGCCACTGCGGCACGCTGGCGCGCAGGTTCTCCAGAAACCCGAAGGCATCGGAATTGCTGCCGGTCAAACCAAGCTCGGGGTCGACGACGATCGTGTTCACCGCACCGATTCGACGCGCCAAGCCGTCGACAGCATCGAGAACCGGCGGCGCCGCCTCCTTGTGCGGCACCGTCAGGTTGACGCCGGCGAAGCCCAGCTTCGGCAGCGCCTGCAATGCGGCGGGTAAATCGTCCGGCGCCACCGCCAGCGGCACGTAAGCCCCGTCGATACCGTAGTGGCGTAGCCAGTGGCCGTGTAACTGCGGCGAACGTGAATGCACGACCGGCCAGCCCATGACACCGGCGAGCGTCGCATTGCCGGTGATCGTCATCGCGGCACGACGCCACGGTCGCGCAGGAACGCGAGCAACGGCAACAGCGGCATTCCCAGCACGGTGAAGAAGTCCCCGTGCACGCGCGTGAACAACTGCGCACCCAGTCCTTCCAGTTGGTAGGCGCCGACCGACCTGCAGGCAGCATCGCCGACGGCACCGAGATACCGATCGATGAAGGACGTGCTGAGCGTTCGCATTTCGAGTCGCGCCCGATCGTTGCAGTGCCACAAGCGCTGCCCGGCCTGTACCACGCACACGCTGCTGTGTAACTCGTGGGCGTCGCCGCCCAGCGTCACGAGTTGGGCCCGTGCGGCCGGCAAATTGCCCGGTTTGTCGAACAGTACACCATCATGTGCCAACACCTGGTCGGCGCCGATAACGAACGCTTGCGGAAACCGCAGGGCGACGCTCTTCGCTTTCAGTTCCGCCAATGCCTCGGCGACCGCCGCCGCCGGTGCTTCCGCGGCGGCCAGGGACTCCTTCGCCGTGTCCTCATCGACGGAGGGGAGCTCGATGCGATGCTGCACACCCGCATTGGTGAGCATGTCCGTGCGCGCATCACTCGACGATGCCAGGATCAGGGTTTCGCCCGTGTCGTCGGTAAGAAACGCCATCACCGATCCCGCACATCGCTATCGGAAACGGCCGCCGTATGGCGCCGCTCAGCCAGCAGTTGCATCACTTGCGCCGCCGTCTCTTCGATCGCGCGTCGGGTGACATCCATAATGGGCCAACCGCGTTGCGTGAAGTAGCGTCGTGCGTCGGCCAACTCGCGCCGTACCTCGTCCAAATCAACATACGTGCTCGGGCCCGTACTGCCCATGGCGTCGAGCCGTGCCCGACGGGTGCGCACCAGTTGTGCCGCCTCGCGCGTCAGACCCAGAACGAGCGGATGGCTCACACTATCGAGTTCCTCCGGCAAGTCCGCGCCCGGTACGAACGGCACGTTGGCGGCACAGATGCCCTGGTTGGCCAGATAGATACAGGTCGGCGTCTTCGATGTTCGCGACACGCCCACCAGAACCACGTCAGCGGCTTCCAGCTCATGCGGCGCCACGCCGTCATCATGAGCCACGGTCCACTGCATCGCTTCGATGCGGCGAAAGTAGGCCTCGTCCATAGCATGTTGATGCCCCGGCCGCTCTTTCGCCGCCGACTTGAGCGCGACGCTCAGCGCCGACATCACCGGGTCGAGGATGGACAGGCACGGAATGGCAAGCTCGGTGCAAGCATCCATCAACTGCTGTCGCAACCGCCGATCGACCACGGTGAAAACAACGGGGCCTGGATCGGCGCCGATGTTGGCGACGGTCTGCGCAATGGCACGCTCGGTGCGCGCCATCGGCCAATGATGTTGAACAACGTGCGCAGTGTCGAATTGCGCCAAGCAGGCGCGCACCACCGAGCGCACGGTTTCGCCGGTGGAATCGGACACCAGATGCAAGTGAACCTGTGCCAACGCTGTAGGTCCTGTTCTGTGAATGAATACGCGCGTTGCGCTGGCGATTCACCGGTATGAGCGAGACAGCACCGATCGTCACCGAAATCCAATCATTGCGCACATGCTGAGCGTGCGAGCATCCAATGCCGTGAGTCGTGTTCGACCCGGCAGTGACGCCTCCCCAGAGATCGAGTTATCACCAGCAATCGGCTTCCCGACATCACCGCGCCGCCTCGCGTTTCACGCAATTAACCGACCACGAGGGGATCCGCCCGCTCACTGGAAATCTCTGGTGGATAAGCGACATAAGGGTCTTAATCCCCGATTTGCCGCGTCTATCTACATCATCTAAGAAGTGATTCTACACCTACTTAAAGTGTAAGTAGAAACCGCATTCCAAACGCGGCCACGGGCAGACCTGTGCCAGGATCAGACGACAAGCCGCTGCTGCAAGCCTTGCGTGGAAAGCCGCTCGCGACGCCCCCGATTTGGCTGATGCGGCAGGCCGGCCGCTACCTTCCGGAGTATCGCGCCATTCGCGGGCGCGTCGAAAACTTCCTCGATATGTGCTACCAGCCCGATATTGCGACAGAAGTGACGCTTCAGCCGGTGCAGCGTTTCGGCGTCGACGCCGCCATTCTTTTTGCGGACATCCTCTTGGTGCCGGACGCGATGGGTTGTGGCGTGGCGTTCAAGTCGGGTGAGGGTCCGGTTCTGGACCCGGTTCAAGACACGTCTGACCTTGCGCGCTTGTCGATCGACAGTGTGGACGAGCATCTGGCACCGGTTTATGAAACTGTGCGCTGGCTGCATGAGGAACTGCCCGAGCGCGTTGCGCTCATTGGATTTGCCGGCGCGCCATGGACGGTTGCGACCTACATGGTCGAAGGCGGCACCAGCCGTGACTTTGCGCGAACCAAGGCCTGGGCCTATGAAGCGCCGGAGTCGTTTCAGACGCTCATCGACCTTCTGGTCGAGGCGACGATCGGCTATCTGCGCGCGCAGGTCGAAGCCGGCGCCGATGTCGTGCAGCTGTTCGATAGCTGGGCCGGCGCGCTGAACCCAGATGGATTTCACCGTTGGGTGATCGAACCGACCCGTCGTATCGTCGATGCGTTGAAACGGGATTATCCAAGCCTGCCGGTGATTGGATTTCCACGGGGCGTGGGCGTTGGCTACGGCGCGTATGTCGCCTCGACGCGGATCGATGGCGTGAGCATCGACAGTTCGATACCGCCGTCATGGGCGGCGGAAACCTTACAGCCCCGCGTTGCGGTTCAGGGCAACCTCGATCCGATCGCACTGATGGTTGGGGGCGAGGCCATGCACCAGGGTGCCCATGAAATTCTGAACGAGCTCGCGCACGGACCGTTCGTGTTCAACCTCGGCCATGGCATCGTGCCGAGCACACCGCCGGAGCATGTTGAAAACCTGGTCGAACTCGTGCACGATTGGCGTGCGCGCGTGAACTAGCGGCCTTCAAGACGTGAAAGTCGCCGTCGTCCTGTTCAATTTGGGCGGACCGGATGGACCGGAGGCCGTGCGGCCGTTCCTGTTCAATCTGTTCAACGACGAAGCGATCATCCGCTCGTCCGCACTGGTCCGCTGGATACTCGCACAGACGATCTCGCGACGCCGCGCCGGCACTGCGCGCGATATCTATGCGCAGATCGGCGGCGGCTCACCGCTGCTCGCCAACACTCAGGCCCAAGCCGATGCGCTGGAGCGGGAATTGGCGCCAAGCGCCGAGCACGAGTTTCGCTGCTTCATCGCCATGCGCTATTGGCACCCGTTCAGCGATGAGACGGCGCGTGAGGTCAAAGCGTATGCGCCGGACTTTGTTGTGTTGCTACCGCTGTATCCACAGTTCTCGACCACAACCTCGGGGTCGTCGTTGCGGGCCTGGTCGCAGGCGGCAGCGGCGGTGGCGCTGAGCGCGCCGGCGCGAGCCACCTGTTGCTATCCGACTCTCGCCGGTTTCGTGGCGGCGATGGCCGAGCGCATCGCCATCACGTATCAGATCGCGTCGGCGAATGGCCCACCGCGGCTGCTGTTTTCGGCGCACGGCCTGCCCGAACGCATCGTCCAGGCCGGTGACCCTTACCAGTGGCAGGTGGAGCAGACCGCCGCCGCGGTTGTTGCGAAGCTGGCGATCGCGGGGCTCGATTGGGTCGTATGCTATCAGAGCCGTGTCGGCCCACTGAAGTGGATCGAGCCGGCGACCGATGACTCGATACGACAGGCAGGCGCCGACGGGAGAACCGTCGTCGTGGCGCCCATTGCATTCGTTTCGGAGCATTCGGAGACGCTGGTCGAACTGGACATCGAGTACAGCAAGTTGGCAAAGGAGGCGGGTGTGCCGGCCTACCATCGGGTGCCCACTGTGAGTACCGATCACGCCTTCATCGCCGGGCTCGCAAAGCTCGTTGCCGATACGATGGACAGGCCGCGCGAGATTGCGCACGAGAGCGGTGGCCGGTTCTGCCCGGTCGACTGGAAGGATTGCCCATGCCGCGGCTGAGGGACCGGGGATGACCGCCGTTGCTCGGTGATCTCTATCTGTGGATCAAGGCGCTGCACGCCGTCAGCGTCATCGCCTGGATGTCGGGACTGCTGTATCTTCCGCGGCTGTTCGTCTACCACGCCGACGTCGCGGTCGGATCGGCGCAGTCGGAGACTTTCAAGGTGATGGAGCGTCGGCTGCTGCGCGCCATCATGAACCCGGCGATGATCGCCGCCTTCGTATTCGGCGGGCTGATGCTGTGGGAGTTGTCGCCGGGCGTATGGAGCGAGGGCTGGCTGCACCTGAAGTTGACGGCCGTGGCGATCATGACATTTTTGCACCACGTGTTCGGTCGCTGGCGCACAGCGTTCGCCGAGGATCGGAACATCCGATCTGCCCGCACCTTCCGCATTGCCAACGAGGCGCCGACACTGCTGATGATCGTGATCGTCTTGGCGGTCATTGTTAAACCATTTTAAGCAAATAGCCGCTAAATGTGGTTGACTTCCGTGCGATTTGCACCTAACTGGAAGCCAGGATCATAGCGGGACAAGCGCCCGGCTTCCCACACGCACTCCAGGCTAAATGACTCGGCCCCACCGATATCGATCGGTGGTATCGTAGTACGCACCAAGCGCCGAGCGTCCTTGGAGACCCGACACCCATCGTCTCCCGATCGAATCGACCCATGAATCTCCAAGAATTAAAGCGGAAAACACCGGCAAGCCTTCTGTCCTACGCCGAAGAGTTGCAGATCGAGAACGCCAGCTCGTTGCGCACCCAGGACATGATGTTTGCCATCCTGAAACAGCTGGCGGACCAGGATGTCGCGATCTACGGCGGCGGCGTCTTAGAGGTGCTGCAGGACGGCTTCGGCTTCCTGCGCTCGCCGCAGTCGAACTACCTGGCGGGGCCCGACGACATCTACGTCTCGCCCAGCCAAGTGCGA
Organism: Alphaproteobacteria bacterium; assembly: GCA_965248805.1. Classification (GTDB taxonomy): domain Bacteria; phylum Pseudomonadota; class Alphaproteobacteria; order UBA6615; family UBA6615; genus CBDFKJ01. The sequence continues at coordinate 59,176 of CBDFKJ010000008.1, read as the reverse complement.
CGGTTCGGATTGCGCACCGGCGACACGGTGGAGGGCGAGATCCGCTCGCCCAAGGACGGCGAACGCTACTTCGCCTTGCTCAAGGTCAACGAGATCAACTTCGACGATATCGAGCAAACCCGCCACCGCATCAATTTTGATAACCTCACGCCGCTCTACCCGACCCGCCGCCTCAAGCTCGAGATGGAGAACACCGAGGAAAAGGACCCGACGCTTCGCGTTATCGACTTGGTGGCGCCGCTCGGCATGGGACAGCGGGCGCTGCTGGTCTCGCCGCCGCGCGCCGGCAAGACGGTGATGATGCAAAACATCGCCAAGGCCATCATGGCCAACCATCCCGACGTCTACCTCATCGTTCTGCTGATCGACGAGCGGCCGGAAGAGGTCACCGATATGGCGCGCACCGTCAAGGGCGAGGTTGTCAGCTCGACCTTCGACGAGCCGGCCTCGCGTCACGTGCAGGTGGCCGAGATGGTGATCGCCAAGGCCAAGCGCCTGGTCGAGCACAAGCGCGACGTCGTGATCCTGCTGGACTCGATCACGCGCCTGGCACGCGCCTACAACACCGTGGTGCCGTCCTCCGGCAAGGTGCTGACGGGCGGCGTCGACGCCAACGCGCTGCAGCGGCCGAAGCGTTTCTTCGGCGCCGCGCGCAATATCGAGGAAGGCGGCTCGATGACCATCATCGCCACGGCGCTGGTCGACACCGGCAGCCGCATGGACGAGGTGATTTTCGAGGAGTTCAAGGGCACCGGTAATTCCGAGATCATCCTCGATCGCAAGTTGGCCGATAAGCGCACCTTCCCGGCGCTGGACGTCACAAGGTCCGGTACCCGCAAGGAGGAGCTCCTGGTGGAAAAGGGCGAGCTATCGAAGATGTGGGTGCTGCGCCGCATCCTGACGCCCATGGGCACCACCGATGCGATGGAGTTCCTGCTCGCCAAGCTGAAGACCACGAAGAGCAACAACGAATTTTTCGACTCGATGAACCAGTAGGATCGGGCTGCTACGGTAGCAGCACGGTCGAGCCTGTGGTCCTGCGCGCCTCCAGATCACGGTGCGCCTGCACCGCCTCGGAAAGCGGATAGGTCTGGTTGACCTCGATCTTCACCGCACCGCTTGCGACCACATCGAACAGACCGCCGGCCGTTTCCTCCAGTTCCGCGCGCGTCGCGGTGTAGTCGTCGAGCTTCGGTCGGGTCAGAAACAGCGAGCCCTTGGTGTTCAGGATGCCTGTGCTGAAGGGCGGCACCGCGCCGGACGCATTGCCGTAACTCACCATCATGCCGCGCCGGCTCAAACAATCGAGCGAGCCCTCCCAAGTCGCGTTGCCAACGCCGTCGTAGACGACCGGCACGCCCTGGCCGTCGGTGATCTCCCTGACGCGCGCAACGAAATCCTCGTCGTTGTAAAGAACCGTGTGATGGCAACCGTGCGCGGCGGCGAGTTTCGCTTTGTCCGCGTTGCCCACCGTACCGATGACCGTCGCGCCGATATGGCTGAGCCACTGGCAGGCGATCAGACCGACGCCGCCGGCCGCGGCATGGAACAGCACGGTCATGCCCGGCTGCACGCGAAAGGCGGCGCGGATGAGGTACCGTACCGTCATGCCCTTTAGCATCATGGCCGCCGCCGCCTGATCGCCGACCGCGTCGGGCGTTTTGAGAACGGTGGTCGCCGACATGACTCGCGCTTGCGCGTAAGCGCCCGGTGGGCTTGAGCCATAGCAAACGCGATCGCCGACCGCGACTTGGTCGACACCGTCGCCGACCGCCTCGACGACGCCGGCGGCCTCGCGGCCGATCGAAGTCGGCAGCGGCAGTTTGTACAGGCCGCTGCGGTGATACGTATCGATGAAGTTGAGCCCGACCGCGGTGTGGCGAACGCGTAACTGGCCTGGGCCGGGCGCGCCGGGCTCGATGTCCTCCCAGCGTAGCATTTCCGGCCCACCGGTTTCGTGAATGCGGATGGCATGCACCATTGCTGATCGCCTCCGTTGCGGGTCAGTCGCTCAGATAGGTGTACAGGAAGTCGAGTGTGCGCGCGTTGGCGCGATCGGCAGCCGCCTTGTCGAAGCTGGCGCTGTCTGTGCGGGCGAAGCCGTGCCGACTGTTGGGATAACTGTGCATACTCACCATTGCGTTGCGCCCGAGCCCGGCGACAATCTGCCGCTGCGCCTCGTGTGGCACGAACTCGTCGTCCGCGGCTACGTGTAGTAGCAGTGGCTTGGTGATTGCGCTCGCCTCGGCCAGTGCGTCCTCGATGCCGACGCCGTAGTAGCTGGCGCAGCAATCGGCGTCGGAGCGCGTCGCCATCAAGTAGGCGAGCTTGCCGCCGAGCGAATAGCCGGTGCACGCGACTCTGCCGGAACAACCGTTGAGTGCGCGCACGTGATCAAGGGTCGCAATCAGATCGCTGATGCCCTTGGCTTCGCTGAACGCTCCGTACAGCTCTAACGCCCGCGCCAAGTCTTTTTCCGAACTGTCGCTCAGCTCGAGGCCGGGTCCCATCCGCCAGAACAAGTCCGGGCACACGGCCAGGAACCCGTCGCCGGCGAGGCGATCGCAAATGCCGCGCATGACGCGAGTGACGCCGAAGATCTCTTGGATCACGAGGACGCCGGCCGCGCCGCCGCTTTCCGCGCGCGCGACATAAGCGCCGAAGCTGCCATCGGCAGCCGCAATCGTGATCTCGCTCATGTCCGATTCCTCCGCGCCGGGCGGTGCAGGAAGTTGCCGGCCGGGCCGAGCCTAGTCAGGAAGCGGAAACCCTTCAAGCGCCAGCAATTGTCGTTTGGTTGCCAGCCCGTGGCCACCGGAATAACCACCGAGCCCGTGCGCGGCGAGGACGCGGTGACACGGCACGAGCAGCGGTATCGTGTTGGCGCCACAGCCCATGCCCACTGCCCTCGGGCCCGAGCCAAGTTCGTGTGCCAACGCGCCGTAGGACCGGGCGCAACCGAACGGGATCTGCAACATGATTTGGCGCAGCCGTCGCTGGAACGGCGTCGCGGCCGGCGCCATCGGCAGATCGAACGAGTGCAGTTCGCCGGCGAAGTACCCAATCAATTGCTCGACCGCCCGGCGCAGGAGCACCGATGCGCGCGTCGCGGTGTGTCGGTGTCCCCAGGATATGGCGGTGATGGCGCCGTCGGTTTCGCTGATCGTCAGCGGACCGACGGGTGATTCCAGAACACTTCGGTTCATTCAGAGCTTCCCCAACTCCGCGGCCAGCGCCGCCGGATCGGTGCACGGCAGCGAACAGACCGGTCCGACGCAGACATAGGCCGTCGCCACGCCGTCGACGATGCCCTTGCCGTGAGCCGGATGGGTGGGCGCCAGTTCGTCAGTGGGCCGCACGACTTGAACCACACGATTGGGTAGGGGCAGATCGAAAGTGGCACGTATCATGGCGTGCACGTCCGCGTCTTTCCGGTTGCCCGCGATGACGACTTGAACGGCGTTTGTGAGCAGGTCATTAGCGGCGAGCAGGGTGATCATCGGCATGAAGTTGTGCGCGAGTTCACCGGCGAAGGCGCACACCGTGGCCTCGGCGCGATCCCGGTAGTGGGCATCGCCGGTCAAGTAGTACAGCCGCGCGAGCGACTCGACCATCAGCGCATTGCCGGAAGGCGTGGCATGGTCAATCGCCGATTTGGTGCGCGTGATCAGATCGGTGGCGTCATCGGCGGTGAGAAAGTAACCACCCGCATCCGCACCCCAATACCGATCGTCGGCGGCCTGCGCCCAATGTTGCGCCTGCGCCAACAGCTGCTGATCTCCTGTGGCTTCGTAGAGCAGGACCGCGGCCCGGATCAGGCTGGCATAGTCGTCCAGCATCGCCACTGTTTGATGCCTGCCGGCGCACCATACGTGGCGTAGCCGATCCTCGGGCTGCATCGTATCAACGACAAAGCCGAGGGCGCTCCGTGCCGTCTCGATCCAATCCGGGCGCTGGAAGACCTGGCCCGCCTCCGCCAGCGCGGCAATCATCAAGCCATTCCAGTCGGCCAGGACCTTTTCGTCGCGCGACGGCGGCACGCGCATTCGCCGCGTCTCGAGCAATCTGGCGCGGCAAGCCGCGAGCTTCGCCTCACGAGCGTCATCACCTAGCTCGGGATCGCCGCTGCGGTTCAGGATTGTCTTGCCTTCCCAATTGCCTTCCGACGTCACGTCGTAGGCGGCTTTGAATACAGCGGCATCGGCGCCGAGCAATGTGTCGATCTCGGTCTCGTCCCAAACGTAGTACTTACCTTCCTCGCCCTCGCTGTCGGCGTCGAGCGTGGCACAGAAGGCCGGCGCGTCGGGATTGATCATCTTGCGCAGCAGCCAGTCCACGGTCTCAGTAACCCGCTGCTCGTAAAGCGGGTTGCGGGTTTCCTGCCACACTTGCGCGTAGACTTCGATGAGCTGCGCGTTGTCGTAGAGCATCTTCTCGAAATGCGGCGCCAGCCACTGGGCGTCGACCGAATAGCGGGCGAAGCCGCCGCCCAGATGATCGTAGATGCCACCCTGCGCCATGCGATCCAAGCTGAGGGTCACCAATTCACGCAGGCGCGGGTTGCGGCCCAGCAGGTAGCCCCGCCACATCATCTTCAGCAGCGGCACTTGCGGAAATTTCGGCGCGCCCCGAATGCCACCGTGTATGGCGTCGATCTCGCCGCCGAGATGCTCGGCGACCCGCTCGATGACACCGTCGGCGATGCCGGCCCCTGGGCGTGGACTCGACAGCTTCTCCAGCGCCTCGACTAGAGCGGTGACGTTGGTCTCCACCTTGTCCGTCTCTTCGGCATGGATCCGCGCCAGCTGCTGCAACACGTCGCCAAACGCGGGTCGGCCGAACTTCGGCTCCGGCGGGAAATAGGTCCCGCCCCAATAGGGCTTGGCGTCGGGGGTACAGAACATCGTGAGCGGCCAACCGCCGTGCTGACCGAGCAAGCTCAACGCCTGCTGATAGATGGTATCCAGGTCCGGCCGCTCCTCGCGGTCGATCTTGATGTTCACGAACAACTCGTTCATAAGCGCGGCAATATCGGCGCGCTCGAAGCATTCATGGGCCATGACATGGCACCAATGACAGGCGGCGTATCCGATCGATAGCAGGATCGGCTTATTCTCATGCTTGGCCTTGTCCAGCGCCTCCTCGCCCCATGGGTACCAGTCCACCGGATTGGCGGCATGCTGCAGCAGGTAGGGGCTGGTCTCGTCGGCCAGGCGGTTGCGGTTCATGCGCGGGGCGTCCTCAAACGGTGGGGTGGTCGGCGATGAGCGAGCGCTGCCGTGACATAGGCCAGCGGCGTGGCGAGGGCAAACCGGCGCCTGTTCGCAATCCGATGGGTGCCCGCCCGGATACCATATTCGCCCTATCCAGCGGGGCCGGCCGGGCAGGGATCGCGGTGATACGCGTTTCCGGACCCGGCGCCAAAGGTGCACTTTCTGGCCTGACCGGACGGCCGCTCCCCGTGCCACGCCAGGCGACGCGCGCCCGGTTGTCCGACCCGCGATCGGCCGAGGTATTGGACGATGCGCTGGTGCTGTGGTTCCCGGCACCGGCGAGCTACACCGGCGAGGACGTCGCAGAGCTGCACATTCACGGGGGACGGGCGGTCATTGCCGATGTGCTCGACGCGTTAGGGGGCCAGTCGGGCCTACGGCTGGCGGAGCCAGGCGAGTTCACGCGGCGCGCGTTTGACAATGGCCGTTTGGATCTGACCGCGGCCGAGGGCGTAGCCGATCTGGTGTCGGCTCAGACCGCGGCCCAGCGTCGACAGGCTCTGCGTCAGATGGACGGGGCGCTGGCCCAGCTTTACGAGGACTGGCGCGCCCGGCTGATCGCGATCATGGCGCGGATCGAGGCCGGGCTGGAGTTTCCGGATGAGGATCTGCCCGAGCGCAGTGCGACCGGAGAGGTCGAAAGCATCGCGGCGATTGCGGGGGAAATCGGGGCGCATTTGGCGGGGTCGCGCCGGGGCGAGGCGGTGCGCGAGGGCATTTCCATCGCCATCGTCGGCGCGCCGAATGCGGGCAAATCCAGCCTTCTCAATCGCTTGGCGCGGCGTGAGGCGGCGATTGTTTCGTCCACGGCCGGGACCACGCGTGATGTGGTCGAGGTGCAGATGGACCTCCGCGGCTATCCGGTCATTGTGGCCGATACCGCCGGTCTGCGTGCCGCGAATGAGGACGTCGAGGCGGAGGGTGTGCGCCGGTCCCTGGCGCGCGCCAACACGGCCGACGTGCGGCTGGCGATGTTCGATGCGTCCGAATGGCCGTCCTTGGATCAGCCGACGCGGGCGCTTGTCGATGGCGACACGATTGTGGTCCTCAACAAATGCGACCTCCGGCGTCCGCCGGCGAACGTCGAAGTCGAGGAGGCGGTCGTCTATGCTGTGTCGGCGCTGACGGAGGAGGGTGTCGCCGAATTGTTGGAAGCTATCGGATCGGCAGTGTCTGCCCGCTTCGCGGCACGAGAGGCTCCGGTCTTGACCCGAGCCAGACACAAGCAGGCCCTGCAAGACTGCTCAGAGAGCCTGGCCCGGGCACAATCGGCGGCGATGCCGGAACTCATGGCTGAGGATGTGCGGATGGCGGCGCGGGCGCTGGGCCGGATTACCGGCTGCGTTGACGTGGAAGACGTTCTCGATGCCTTGTTCTCAGAGTTCTGCATAGGCAAATGAGGGGACCGGGTTTCACGTGAAACATTTGTCCACAGTGTGCGCCGCGATATGAGTGTCACAGCGATGCACCGATTCGACGTCATTGTCATCGGCGGTGGCCATGCCGGCTGTGAGGCCGCTTCTGCGGCAGCGCGCGCCGGCGCGCGCACGCTGCTGCTCACGCACCGCCTCGACACCATCGGCGAAATGTCCTGCAACCCCGCCATCGGCGGCGTCGGCAAGGGCCACCTGGTACGCGAGATCGACGCTCTGGATGGGCTGATGGGCGTCGCCGCCGACCGTGCCGGTATACAGTTCCGTCTCCTAAACCGGAGTAAGGGGCCGGCGGTTCGCGGCCCCCGCGCACAAATGGATCGCGGGCTCTACAGGCGGGCGATGCAGGCCCTGCTGGCGGCGCGGACCGGACTGCAGATCCGCGCCGGCGCCGTGCACGATCTGCAGCTTGATCGGCGAGGGGGCATCTGCGGCGTTGTGTTGAGCGATGGCGCCGAAGTCGCTGCGGCGGCGGTCGTGCTGACCACGGGCACGTTTCTCGGCGGCGTCATTCACATCGGCGAGGAATCGCGGCCGGCTGGCCGTGCGGATGAGGCCGCGGAAACGGCCTTGGCACAGACGTTGAGGCGTTGTGATTTTGCGATGGGGCGGCTGAAAACCGGGACGCCGCCGCGATTGGATGGAAATTCCATCGATTGGCCGCGCCTCACATTGCAGCCGGGCGATGACGCGCCGGTGCCCTTCTCCGAATTGACCGATGCGATTTCCACGCCGCAGATCGCTTGCCACGTCACGTGCACCACACCCGCCGGGCATGAACTGATACGGCGCAATCTGCATCGCACGGCCATGTATACCGGCCGGATCGACGGCCCCGGGCCGCGCTACTGCCCATCGATCGAGGACAAGGTGGTCCGCTTCGCCGACAGGTCGGCGCATCGGATCTTCCTCGAGCCCGAAGGACTGAACGACCACACCGTCTATCCCAATGGCATTTCGACGTCTCTGCCCGCAGATGTTCAGCAGTCGGTTCTGGAAACGATTCCCGGCCTCGGTCGGGTGACAATGCTCAGGCCCGGTTACGCCATCGAGTACGACCATGTCGATCCGCGCCAGTTACGCTCGAGCCTGGAAACGAGGGCGGTGCCGGGATTGTATCTGGCCGGGCAAATCAACGGCACGACCGGTTATGAAGAGGCGGCGGCACAGGGAGTGATGGCCGGGCTCAATGCCGCCCGCGCGGTCGCGGGCCAGCCGCCAGCCGTCCTCGATCGGGCAGATGCCTATGTCGGTGTGCTGATCGACGATCTGATAACCCGTGGGGCGACCGAGCCGTACCGGATGTTCACGTCGCGCGCCGAGTACCGATTGGCGCTGCGGGCCGACAACGCCGATCAGCGGTTGACCGCGCTCGGCGAGGGGTGGGGATGTGTCGGCGCGAGGCGGAGCGCGCGGTTCGCTGAAAAGATGACGGTGCTGTCGACGGTACGCAAACAGGCGCGCACGCTGACGGCGACACCCGATCAACTGGGCGCGCACGGCGTGTCGTGCAATCGCGATGGCCGCCGGCGATCGGTCATGGATCTGCTGGCGCGGCCCGGGATCACGGTGCCCAAACTCGCGGCGCTTTGGCCGGAGCTCGGTACGGTCAGCGGATGGGCGGCGGAGCAGCTGGAGATCGAGGCCCGCTATGCCGGTTATCTCGATCGCCAGCATCGCGATATTGCGGCGTTTCGCCGTGACGAGGCCCTACGGCTGCCGCCGGACCTGCCGTACGATGAGATTAAGGGACTGTCTGCGGAAGTGCGACAGGTCTTGAGGTCGTGCCAGCCGGAGACGCTGGGCCACGCGGCGCGACTGTTCGGTATGACGCCCGCGGGCCTCTCCATTCTGCTTCGCTATGTTAAACGGCCTTCTGCTGCCGCTGCCGAATAACACGGCTGCATGACGCCACTAGAGTTTCAGGCCGCTACCGACGTTTCACGTGAAACTCTGGAGCGTCTTCAGGCGTACGCGGCACTGCTGCGCAAGTGGCAAACTACGGTCAACCTGGTCGGACCAAGTACGATCGACGACATCTGGCGCCGGCACCTGTTCGACTCCTGGCAGCTTGCCCCATATGTCCCGAACGGCGCGCAGTCGCTCGTGGATCTCGGCAGCGGCGCCGGATTTCCGGGACTGGTACTGGCAATCGTGGGCGCCACAGGCGTGCATCTGATCGAGTCGAACCAGCGCAAGGCCGAATTCCTGCGCGAGGCGGCGCGCGTGACGGCGACGCCCGTGACCGTACTGCCGCAACGCATTGAGACCGTGCCGGCATTCCCCACCGATGTGGTGACGGCGCGCGCGCTGGCGCCGGTGGATGTACTCCTCGGTTATGCACAGCCATTTCTGCGGCCGGATTCGGTTTGCTTGTTTTTGAAGGGTCGCCAGGCGGAGAACGAGTTGACCGTTGCTGCAAAATCCTGGTACATGCGATCGACGCTCTGGCCCAGCCTTTCGAACCCGGCAGGCCGTGTAATGGCACTTACAGCAATCGCCTGTGCACGATAACGCGGTCAGCGCGATCGATGTCGCGCCGGCTCCCGCGACGAGCCGTAGCCCGCGCATAATCGCCGTCGCCAATCAAAAGGGCGGCGTCGGCAAGACCACCACAACTGTCAACTTGGGTACGGCGCTGGCGGCGTGCGAACAGAGGGTATTGGTGGTCGACCTCGACCCGCAGGCCAATGCCAGTACGGGATTGGGCATCAACCTTCAGACCCGCATGAGCGGCACGTACGACGTGCTCATGGAGGGCTCGAAGCTCAGCGTCATTGCCGAACAGACGATCGTACCGCGACTGATGATCGCACCGGCAACGGTCGATCTGACCGGCGCGGAGCTGGAACTGGTGGCTTTGCCGCGGCGTGAGTACCGGCTGCGCGACTCCGTCGCAGGCGGGGTCTCCGAGTTCGACTACGTCCTGATCGACTGTCCGCCGGCGTTGGGCCTATTGACCCTGAATGGTCTTACGGCTGCGGACGCCGTGCTGATCCCCGTGCAATGCGAGTACTACGCATTGGAGGGACTGAGCCAGCTCGTCCGCACCGTCGAACGCGTGCAAAAGACATTCAATCCGGACCTAGAGATCCAGGGTCTGGTGCTGACGATGTACGACGCCCGCAACAATCTTTGCACGATGGTCGAACGTGACGTGCGCGAGCACTTCGGCAGCCAGGTGTATAAGACGGTAATACCGCGCAACGTGCGTGTTTCGGAGGCGCCGTCGCATGGGCGCCCGGTGCTGCTCTACGACATGCGCTGCGCCGGCGCTCAGGCGTACATCCAACTCGCGAGTGAAGTCCTGCGACGCGAACGCGAACGGCTCGAAGTGGAGTATCAGACATGAGCGGCGAGACATCGAAGCGCCGGTTGGGCCGAGGATTGTCGGCATTGCTCGGCGAGCCTGACACCGATGACCCCGGCGGCGCGCCGGATACGCGCGCCGTGGCGACACTGCCGGTGGAATGGCTGCAGCCCAGCCCATATCAGCCGCGCCGCCGGTTCGACGAGGCCGACATGGCGGCGTTGGTCAGCTCCGTCCGCGAACGCGGGATGCTTCAGCCGATCCTGGTTCGGCGCAAGGAAGGAGATGCCGACGCTTACGAGATTGTCGCCGGCGAGCGTCGGTGGCGCGCGGCGCAGCAGGCGCAGCTGCACGATGTACCGGTCATCATCAAGGACCTGAGCGATCGCGACACCTTGGAGATCGCGCTGATCGAGAATCTCCAGCGCGAAAACTTGACCCCTCTGGAAGAGGCCGAGGCCTATAGCCGTTTGATGCGCGAGTTCGATCACACCCAGGAAGCGCTCGGCCGGACCGTGGGCCGGAGCCGCAGCCATGTGTCGAACACGATCCGCTTGCTGGATCTGCCGGACGAAATCAAGGTTTGGGTCGAGAGCGGGGAATTGAGTGCCGGACACGGGCGCCCCCTGTTGGGCAGGCCCGATGCGATCGCGATTGCGCGACACGTGGTGAAAGCCGGACTCAACGTGCGCCAAACCGAAAAACTATGCCAGCGGCGCAAGACTCCGGCGGCGGCGCGGAAGGCCAAGGACGTCGGCAAGGATGCAGACACTCTGGCCCTGGAACGCGATTTGTCGGCCCTGTTGGGCCTGCGGGTCAACATCGACTTCCAGGGCACAGGGGGATCGCTGACAATCCGGTTCGACCATCTGGAGCAGTTGGACGACATCTTGCAGCGACTGAGCGTTGGCGCCGGCACGGCGAACACCGACGACGACACAGGCGCGGGTGACGACGACACAGGTGATGCCTCGGCCTCGGCCCCGATCGACCGATTGCTGGACGTCGGCGTCAAGGCGGCTGAGCGTAGCGATGCCGAAGGCGAACCCGATGTTGCCGAGGCACCGCGACGCGGAGCCAACTTCCTAGAGATCCCGCAGTTTCTGCGGGAACGAGGCTAGCGCGGCGCGCCTGTCGTATCGAGTTCGATACGAATAGGTGTATCGGGCGACGGAATCACGCGGCGGCCTTGCGGCCAATTGACCCGGCGATGTCCATCAGCGTCTGACAGCATACGGCTGTGTCCGGCACACCCGTTGACTTTGCGCACAGTTCCGCCTCGGTCAAGACGGCCAATGCGCGAGCTAAGCTCGACAGCGACCATGACCGAGCCTGAGCTGCCAGTTGTGGCCTCACGCGCCAGAATACGGGCGGCCGTAGTGCACCGATGGCGTCATCGATGGTCTCCCCCGACTCATACGCGCCGACGAGCCAATGCAACCGCTGAAAGTGCCGCTGACTGGCGCGCAGCAGCGTGACCGGCGCTGCGCCGGCCTGCGTTGCGCGATCAAGGGCGCGCGACAATGCTGCCACATCACCGGCGCCGGCCGCGACGGCGACGTCTTCGACACTTGCGGTCGCGCTGTCCTCGACCAATGCACGGACCGCATCGAGTGTGATGGCCAGCCCCGGACCCGCATGCAGCACAAGCGTCTCCACCGTGTTGCGTGCCATTGCGCGGTCGGGTCCCAACTGCGTTGCGAGATAGTCGACCACGTCGCCCTCGGCCCCGGCGCCGCGCTCCTTGAAGCACTGGCGCAGGAACCTGGCGCGGTCGACCTCGTCATCCTCGTAGCAGGCGATGGAACCGCTCGCGCGTCTGCTCTCAAACACCTTGCGCAGGCTCGAGCGCGTGGACAACGCGCCCGCCTGCACGATCACCATCGTCTCGCGTTCGGGCTCGGCGATGTACTCGGCGAACAGCGCTGCCGTCGCGTCGCCCGCGTCGCGCACCAGCACGACGCGGCAGCCGCCGGTTAGCGACAACGCATCGGCCTCGTCACGCAACCGCGCGCGGTCGGCGAGCAGTTCCCCGCTGCTCATTCGGGCGACGCGAAACGCGTCGCCGACATCGTCAACGACACTTCGCATCAGGGCGTCGACGCGATCGTTGGTCAGACCGATGTTCGGCCCGTGGACCAGAACGGTGCGGATGCGCGGATCCGGCGCGCGCGCAAAGGTGTCGGCACGCTGCGCGGGAATTTTCACGGCAAGGCGGCCGCATCCGTTTGCTCGCGCTCCAACACCAGGGCGACGCGCGTGGCAATGTCTTGCGCCAGCTCGCGCGCGGCCCGACGTCTGGCATCCGTTTCCGCCGATAACGTCGCGAACTCGAACTCCGAAATATTGTAGCTATTGAACGACTCACTATCGCCATCGATCACCACACGATCGCTGGCAAGCTCGGTCAGTTTGAATTGCACCGTCATGATCAGATTAGCGCGCGTCGCCGTATCGTCACGCTGCACGGCGAGATCCTCGGTCCGCTCCTGCAACCGCACATCCAACGTATAGGCGGGCGCCGCCGGCGCTCCCCGCGGTGTCAACCGGTCTAAAAGCTCATTGCGCAGCAACTGCCCGCGGCGATCCGCGATGGGCGGAACGCGAATGCTCGCCAGCTGCTGAACCTGGTCGACGCGATCGTCCGGCGCGTACAACGGTCTGAAGCCACACCCCGCCAGCCCGGCAACGACCACGAGCGTACATGCCCATCGCGAAAGCGTTCGCCTAGATGACAAAGTTGACCAACCGGTTTGGCACAACGACGGCACGCCGGATGGCGCGATCGCCGATCGCCACGTTGACATTGGGAACATTGCGCGCCGCCTCCTCCACCGCCCCGCTCACAGCATCGCGTGGCAACTCAACGGAGCCGCGAAGCTTGCCGTTGACTTGCACCGCGATGGTTACCGTGTCGTCAATCAGAAGTGCCGGGTCCGCTTCCGGCCAATTTGTACCACTCAACATCGTCGCGTGCCCCAGCCGGCTCCACATCTCCTCGGCGAGGTGCGGCATCATCGGCGAGATCATCTGGGTCAGGCCTTCGACCGCTTCGCCTAGCGCCCAATCAAGACCGGCATCGCTTGCGTTCGTATCGATATCGGCGATCGCATTGCATAATTCATAGACGCGCGCCACCGCGCGGTTGAAGCGGAAATTCTCGATATCGTGCGTGATCGCCAAGATCGACTTGTGCGTCGCCCGACGCAAGTTCAACGCGGCCTCGGACATTTCCTGCGGCGCCGCGGTTGCCTGCACCGGCAGCGACGGCAATAGCGCCTCGATCGTGCGCGAAACGCGTGACACGAACCGATACGCACCTTGCACACCGGCGTCGGTCCACTCCATGTCGCGGTCGGGCGGGCTGTCGGAAAGAATGAACCAGCGCGCGGTGTCGGCACCGTAGGCGTCGATGACGTCGGACGGGTCGACGACGTTCTTCTTCGACTTCGACATCTTTTCGATGCGCCCGACCTCCACCGCCGCGTCGTCGGTGGCGCGCCGCGGCGCACCGTCATCACCACGCACGACCTCGTTGGGCATCAACCAAGTTCCGTCGGCGGCCTGATAGGTGGCGTGATTGACCATGCCTTGGGTGAATAAGCCCGCAAACGGCTCGTCGACACCCAGCCGATCGCACCGCTTCATGGCGCGCGTGAAGAAACGCGCATAGAGCAGATGCAGAATGGCGTGCTCGATGCCGCCGATATACTGGTCGACCGGCAGCCAGTAGTCGACCTTGTCACGGTCGACCGGGCCTTCGGCTTGCGGTGAGCAGAAGCGCGCGAAGTACCAGGACGAATCGATGAACGTGTCGAAGGTGTCGGTGTCGCGTTCTGCGGCTTGGCCGCACTGCGGACACTGAACGTGTTTCCAGGTGGGATGACGATCGAGCGGGTTGCCGGGCTGGCCGATCTCGACATCGTCGGGCAGCGTCACCGGCAAATCACCGGCCGGCACCGGCACGGCCCCACATGCAGCGCAGTGGATGACCGGGATCGGACAGCCCCAATACCGTTGCCGCGAAACCAGCCAGTCGCGAAGCCGGTAAGTCAGCGTCGCCTCGCCGCGGTCTCGTTCGGCGAGCGCAGCGGTCGCCGCGCGCTTGGCGGCATCGACATCGAGGCCATCGAGGAAGTCCGAGTTGGCCAGCACGCCGTCGCCGACAAAGGCCTCATCATCGATGGTGAATTCGGCGGGCGACTGATCCGGCGGCACAACGACCGGCAATACCGGCAGGCCGTAGGCGCGCGCGAAGTCGAGGTCGCGCTGGTCGTGGGCCGGGCAGCCGAAGATCGCGCCGGTGCCGTATCCCATCAACACGAAATTGGCGACGTAGATCGGCAGCGCGATATCATCGCGGAACGGATGACGTGCGCGCAGACCGGTGTCGTAGCCCTTCTTCTGCGCCGTCTCAATGGCCTCCTCGCTGGTGCCGAGGTGCCGGCACTCGGCGACGAAATTGGCCAGCTCGGCGTCCGTCTGACTCAGGCTCTCGGCGAGCGCGTGATCGGCGGCGATGGCGCAAAAACTGGCGCCGAAGATCGTGTCGGGCCGCGTAGTGAAAACGCGCAACCGGTCGCTGTGCCCGTCGACATCGAAATCGATATACGCGCCCTCCGAGCGGCCGATCCATTTCTGCTGCATTAGGCGCACCTTGGCCGGCCACCGCTGCAACGCCTCCAATCCGTCCAATAACTGGTCGCTGTAACTGGTGATGCGCAGGAACCATTGCGGCATCTTGCGGCGCTCGATCGGCGCGCCCGAGCGCCAGCCGCGGCCGTCGATGACCTGTTCGTTCGCCAACACGGTGTGATCGACGGGGTCCCAGTTCACCCAGCCATCCTGGCGATAGACCAGACCGGCATCCATGAACTCCAGGAACATGCGTTGTTCGTGCTGGTAGTAGCCGGGATCGCAGGTGGCAAACTCGCGGTCCCAGTCAATGCTCAGGCCCATCGACTGCAGCTGCCCGCGCATCACATCGATATTACCGTAGGTCCAGGCGGCCGGGTGTACGCCCTGATCGCGTGCGGCATTCTCGGCCGGCAGGCCGAACGCATCCCACCCCATGGGATGCAAGACATTGAAACCGCGCGCGCGCTTATAGCGCGCGATGACGTCACCGAGTGTGTAGCAGCGCAAATGCCCCATGTGGATCCGGCCGGACGGATACGGGAACATCTCCAGGACATAATACTTCGGCCGCGCCGGCTCGGCATCGACTGCGAACGTCTTCCGCTCGCGCCACACGCGTTGCCACTTGGCCTCGGTGGCCGTGAAATTGTATCGGGACATCGCTGTGCGTATTGCCCGGCCGCGTCATTGCACCCCCGCGCTCACACGACGCGGTAAGCGCTTGAATGTGCGCCATATTGCGTGGCTGCGCACAGCGGCGCAAGCACGGTTCGCACGGCGGCCGGTGATGGCGGGCAGAGCTGCGCTAGTTTCCGGCCTGGGAAATTCGCATCTGCCGGGCGCGGGTTAGGATCGTTTCCTCCAGACGTGCGCCGGTTTCCCTCTGTGTCTCGGCATCCGCCCAAACCTGCGCCTCATCGCGCACTTGGCGAAAGACGGACGCCTTGACGCCATCGGAACGCAGCTGGCGATCGAGGATATAGACCGTGACCTTGAAACGTTCGCCAGGCGTCTCTGGTGGCGTGTACCAATCGGTGATGATCACACCGCCGAAGGGATCCGCCGAGGCCAGTGGCAGAAATGACAGGGTGTCGAGAGAGGCGCGCCAGAGAAAACTGTTGACGCCAATACCACCGCCGGCACCGGCGCCATCTTCGCGGCGTGGCGTGCCACCGATGCGAAACGCGTCGTCGCCGAACAGGTTACCCATCGCCGTGTCTTCTGCTTCCTCCGGCGTTTCCATCTCACCGACGGGTTCGACCTTCGCATTGCAAGCGGCGACGAACGCAAGCGCAAGGGCGCCGATGGAAAGGAACAACAATCGAACAGCCATGGCGCGCATTATGGTCATGCACGGTACGCGATTCTAGTGAAATTTGGGCTGTGGCCCGGCGCCCTTCGGCGTCCCAACGGTATCTTGGTCCGGTCCTAGAACCTCATCATGTTGGTAATGGCGAACACGGTGCCGTCGTCATTGGCGAGCGCGGTCGTGCTGCTGCCCTTGTTGATGCTGTCGGCCTCGATGAAAGTAACATCGCCTTCAATGGTCCAGCCCGGCACGACGGCGTAGTCGAAGCCGATGAACCAGGCATCGACGCTGCTTTCTGGGCGGCCGGCCACGTTATCCTCTTGCGCGGTGAAGTAGCCGCCACCGACCTGCCAGGGGCCGGTGGTGTAGCGCAAGCCGATCGTTAGCCAGTCGCCGCCATCGGCGCCCGCCGCAGCCTCAGCGCTCGAGGCTTGCGCATCGCCCAGGTCCGCATAGCCGACGCCGAGGCCGAAGCCCATATAGTCGATTGCCGCTCCCGCGCCCCAGATTTCCGTGTCTTTACGGTCGAGGCCGCTTCTGTCCTCTTCCCCAGCGCCGACGTAGATCGTCGACACTGACAGCCCCAGGTCGCTGAACGTGTTCCGATAGTTGAGGCCCAATTGGTAGGTGTTCGCGTAGGTCTGCGCCGCGTCTCCGCCATCCGGACTCTCGTCAGGCCTCCAGCCGGCACCGAACTGAAAGCCGGCCCAGCGCGGCGTGAAATAGGTGAGCTTGCCGTGGTCGTTGCGGTTCTCCTGGCCCGGGGCGTCGTTGATGCTGGCGCCGTCGTTAAACATGTGGCCGACATTGCCGATCCAGCCGCCGCGGCCCGATGCGCGGTTCTCGCCGCCGCCGAGCAGGCGGCCGACCGCACCTGGCTGGTCACCGACAAGGACGCCGAAACGAAGCGTACCGTCGATCAACACGTCGTAGCTAGAGCCGACAGGCAGCGCCTGGGCGCTCGCCGGCGACATCATTACGGCGATACCGGCCAGCGCTACTCCGGCAAGTAGACTTTCCTTCATCTTACGCTCTTGCGGCCCCCGGATCAGAATGTGATCTCTTAAACCAATATCGTAACAAAGCGCCACCGGCAATTACAAATCGGTCAGCTCCGGTTGCATCTGCTCCTTTAAAAAGGGCGCCGGCAGATGCCGGCGCCCTTCGCACCCCCACGGTATCTCAGGTTGGTCCTAGAAGCTCATGACACTGGCAATGGCGAATAACGTCGTGTCATTGTTGATGTTGGTTGCGTCCTTATCGATGTTTTCGAACTCGGAGAAGGTGATATCGCCCTCGACCCGCCAACCCGGCACGATGTTGTAGTCGAAGCCGACAAACCAGGCGTCGACGTTGGTGTCCGGAACACCGGACGCGTTATCCTCAGAACTGGTGAAGTAGCCGCCACCGACCTGCCAAGGGCCGGTCGTGTAGCGCAGGCCGAACGTCAGCCAGTCGCCGCCATCCGCGCCCGCCGCTGACTCCGCGCTGGTTAGTAGCGTATCGTTCATGTCCCCATAGCCGACACCGAAGCCAAAGCCCATGTAGTCGACCGCGCCACCGAGGGCCAAGATTTCCTTGTCCTCTTCGTCCGCGCCGGTGCCGCCGCCCTCATGGTCGCCGCCGACGTAAACCGCCGTTCCCACGACGCTGGCGCCGCCGAACGTATTGGTGTAGTTAAGACCAATCTCATATACGTTCTCGAAGCCGGTACTGTCGCCGCCGACAGTGTCGTCGCCACCGTCCTGCGACTCGTCCGGCGTCCAACTGCCGCCCAACTGGAACCCGGCCCAGCGCGGCGTGAAATAGGTCACCTTGGTGTGGTCGCCGGTGCCATTCAATGATGGCGAATCGTTGAGGACGGAGCCCTCGTTGTTAATGTCGCCCAGGTCGCCGTTCCAGCCGCCACGGCCGGATAGGCGGTCTTCACCTCCGACGAACATACGATCGGCCGCGCCGTCCTGGTCACCCAACTCGACGCGACCCCAACCGGACTCGATGAACATCCACGTCTCGTCGACGTTGGTGGTATCGTTGGTCTGGGTCTGCATTTCGATGTCGAAGCCGTAGGCAATACCGTTGTCGGCCGTGCCGCGCATGCGGAAGCGGATTTCCGACTCATCTGTCTGGAATTTGTAACCGCGCGTCGACTCATCCGTTCCGAACCCGACATCCTGGTCCCAAACCAAGAAACCGACACGCACTGTACCGTCAATCGACACGTTGAAGTTCGAGCCCACCGACGGCGTCTGAGCGCTCGCCGATGTGGCTAACAGCGAAGCACCAACAAGCGCGGTGCTGGCAAGTAGACCATTCTTCATCGATATCAAACCTCCGAATTCGGCTTGCGCCCCCAAGTCGCTCTCCGGCGCGACGGTCAAGGCGCGTAACCGCCTTAACCATGTCTACGCCGCGGCGCATAAAAGCCCGGAATGATTAGAATGTCTATTACCGGGTTGCGCCATTGCAACATTTCCTGAAAGTTGTGGCGAAATTGCCACAAAGCCGATTCCTGGTGCGGTAAGCACGGCCAGCACCGGCTGCCGGCACTGTGCAAGGCATTCAGCGAGCCCCGAATCCCCTTGGCTCAGGCCTTCGGTGCGCGCGTGATCGGCGGCGGTGACGCAAAAACGGGCGCCGACGAAAGTCGCGTCGGGACGGCCCTCAGTACCTTCATTGCATCAAGGGCTTGCAGGGTGGATTCGCGCGTATCGGCGGTGACGTGCGCAAACGCCGCATCGAACGCAGAACGGCTGAAGGCGCCTTGCTCGAGTATCCAGGCGACTAGCGCTTCCTGGCCCGTGGGAATCGGTACCGCCCCTTTGCTGCTGCGCAAGATGGGCTGCGCACCATGATCGACGATCTCCAAATCGGTCGCCGTCACAGCATAATCGGGCGCGGTCGCACCGTCTGGTGACTCCAGCGCATCGTCGGGCAGCGCATATCCGGCCCGGGTATTGCGGAATTGGCGGCGGAATTGTGCCATGTCGGCGGCGACCTGATCGGCGGCTGCCAATTCGCCTAGTCGTGCGGCCAGCGCTTCGATATGGGTCCGAGACGCCGCTTCGCCGGCCTGCGGCAACGGAAAATTGGCGCGAAAAAGCGGATCCGCCACCGCGTGATCGAGCAGCAGGTTGACCAGATCCAGGCCGATGACGTGAGTGACGCCGCAAGAGACGTGCACCGTGCCCGCGCTCGCTGCCAGCGCCTCGTGATAGAAGCCGCGCGGGATATACAGCAGATCCCCGGGTCGCAGCTCGATATCAAACAGCAGCGCGCCCTTACGTTTGTCGTGGACGGATTGCGGCACGGTCTTGAAGGTGGGGTGCGCGATCGGGCGGTCCACGCGGTTCTCGTAAATACGCCACCGCTTCTCGCCCTCGGCATGCAGGACGAACACCTCGTGCGTATCATAGTGCACGTCAAAGGCCTGATGCTGCGCCCAGGAGCAATAAAGATTGCACTGTGTCTTGCCGCCGAGCGCCGCCTCGAGCGCGTCCGCGGTGGCCACCAGGCCGGGATACAGGGTGTCGATATCGTTGGCCACCAAGGATGCGCCGCGGCGCAGCAAGCGCACGACCTTCGTTGCGTCCGGCTGCCATCGTCGCTGATCGTTGCGATCGATGGCTTGGCGGCAGTATTGCTGCGGTGGCACGGGGGCGGTGTCCAACACCATCTCCAGTGACACGTCGCTCCAGATGGCGGTCATATTCAAGCAGTCGTTGAGGATCTGCCAGGTCATGATGCCGGCGAACTTGTCGGCGCGGTCCGCGGGGACGTAGAGGGGCTTCTGGTCGTGATAGTCGCTAAAGAACGTCTCGACGCTCACGGGGCGCAGGAGATGCGAAATATCGATGCTCTGTGCGGCCATACGCCTCCTCTTATACCAGTTGTTTTGCGCCGCCAAGGCGGCGCGGGTTGCCCCGAAGTCCCGGTGCGATCAGCCCTAACGCGCATCCCCAGCACGGTTACCAGTTCTTGCCAATTGGCACTTCGGGTACCACCATCGTGCGTTTCAAAAACTTCCGAAACGAACGTCAGCGTCGCTGATCAGTGCGGTGGGAAGTGCCCATGACCCAGGTAACCAGTAGGGATTTTGTTCAGGTTGGCGCGCGTACGGTTGCCGTCTGGCCCGATGAGATTCGGCTATATCGTTTCGAGCCGCGTGAGGACAGGGTCACCCTGATCGTCAATCCCGATATTCAGCAGGTCCAAGGCCCCTTGATCGAAAAAATACTGGAAAAAGAGGCGGTCGAGCGCGTTCGGTCGCCGCAAACAAGCCGCGGTGAAGGCGGGCAAAAGGTTCGCGATCTGGATCAATTGGGTTCGCCGGAATTCGAGCTGATCAATGAACGCGCGAAGGAGATGTTCAAGCGCGTGACGGGCGCCAAATCGGCAGTCGTCGACGACTGCTGGGCGAATGTCTTCCGCGACGGCGAATATGCTTTGCCCCATTCGCACAAACGTTCGACCGCATCCATCGTTTGCGCGCTCGACAATGGCGACGAGGAAGAGGCGCGGCGCGAACCGCTCAACGGTGCATTGATATTTTGCGATCCGCGCCTCAAAAACTGCTGCCCGGGAAAACCCTATCATGTCAGCAATGCCTTTCGTCCGATCGGCGTCGACCCCGCGGTGATGGTCATATTTCCATCGCATCTCACCCATCAGGTGACACCCTATTATGGCAAGCGCCCCCGAATATCGATTGCCTGGAATGTGAATGCGGAGGCCGTTCCCGGCGAACTCCATCACGACGGGAAAATATAGCGGTTTCATTCAGGAGCGGCGCGAACTCCCAGCGAGCGAAGATGCAGCAAGCCGAAGTAGGCGCACACCCGCCGGATGTGGCGGCCAACCTGGCGACCGTCCGCACCCACATCGCCGACGCTGCGCGTGCCGCCGGGCGCGACCCCGGCGCGGTCGCGCTGGTCGCGGTCTCCAAGGGTCAGCCGGCAGACCGCATCGAGGCTGCCCTCGCGGCCGGCCATCGCATTTTCGGCGAAAACCGGCTGCAGGAGGCGGAGGACCACTGGCTCGCGCGCCGGGCCGGCTGGCCGGACCTGGAGCTGCATTTCATCGGTCCACTGCAGACCAACAAGGTGCGCCATGCCGTTCGCTTGGTCGATGTGATCCAGACCGTTGACAGGCCCAAGCTCGCCACCAGGCTCGCTGAGGAGCTGGCGAAGTCAGGCCGGCACCTGCGTTGCTTCGTTGAAATCAATACCGGCGAAGAACCGCAAAAGGCCGGGGTGACGCCGGGCGCCGCAGATGCCTTCGTCCGGCGCTGCCGCGAGGAGTGGGCGCTGCCGATCTGCGGCTTGATGTGCATACCGCCGTTCGGCGACGAGCCTGCACCGCATTTCGCACTGCTGCGCGAAATTGCGCGGCGCAACGACCTGCCCGAGCTGAGCATGGGGATGAGTGCGGATTACCCGCTGGCGGTACAATTTGGCGCCACCTTGGTGCGCGTCGGTACCGCTATCTTCGGCGAGCGCCAAGCCCGGCGCCAGCCGCGAGCGCCCTAAGACCCGGCGGCCATCAACGTTCCTTGTCGCGTTCGTCGTCCTCGCGGCGCGATTCCAGCAACAGCTCGTACTTATCCAACGCATCCGTCATGGCCAGCGGGATTGCCGCGGGTGCCAGTGGCGGCGGTATAGTCACAGCCTGCGGCCGGATTCGCCGTCTGGGCCTCAATGATGGCCAGATCCATCCATGCCGGGCGAGCGGGGAGCCCAACGGGGGCGGCCTGGGAAGCCGCCAAACCGCCGCGCAGGTCCAACGGCGCCCCGGTCGCTTGTGAAGCGACCGCGTCGGTGGCGGCCGCGGTCGCCGCAATGGCCGTTTCGGCCGGCGGATCGTCGTCGCCGAACAGCATCGCTACAACGTGTCCGCCCGGGTCGCGACCCGTGACATCCTCGATGACCATGCCGGCCACCGCCGCGGCCCCCGATTGGGCCGCCAAACAGCGCGCCGCCCAGGAAGCGCATCGTGGGGTGAAACTCATCACAGGTCATGCGCCGATGCATGTTCGAGACGACCGGCACGTGTTGCAGCGGATTGACGAGGTCCAAAAGGTCCCAGAAACTGATTCGATCATTGTCCACCGCGCCGAACCCGGAGGGCTTGGCGGCCGGCGCTGCAGTGGCCGTCGGCGGGATGGCGGTGGTCGCATCCATGCGACCGGAATTGACGCAAGCGCCGTGCCACCCGCGCACGGTCCTGGGCGCGGCTCCGCGGCCGCCAAGGGCACAACGCCGGATCATTGTGCGGGGACAAAAGTCTTTGTGAATCCGGAAGAGGCCGGAAGTGGCCGGATAAGACCAAGGTTATCAACGGTTTGCGGCGCGGCGATGTGCGCGCGGAAGGAAACCAAAAGTCTTTGTGAATGGCTCAATTCGCAAACCGTAGGCATGGTTTAGCCATCGCCGCTTGGAGACAGGCTCTCGGGGACGGCCGGTCGCCGAGTTCGATGAGATGGAACCACCTGAGATAGCTGTCGAGGTACTTGGTAGCGATGCCGTGGAAGCCTCGCAGGAAGCCCTTGATCTGGCTGTGGCGGCTGTTGACCGTCTGGATGTGCAGGGCGCCGCGGACCCGCTCGCCGGCGGCGCCGTTGATGCTCTCGTGAGGGATGTCGAGCGCCGCCGCGACGGGCGGATAGCAGCGGTTGGCGTCGGAGACGAGCAAGGCATCGCGGGCGACGACCGGCTCCAGCGCCTCCTTCACGCTGTCTGCGTTGAGAGCGGGCAGGGTATGGCTGAGGGTCGCGCCGGCTCGGTCGGCGGCGACCAGGACCGGCACCTGCTCGCGCGAGAGGCCGCGTTTGCGGGCCTTGCCGCCGCGCCGGCGCGGCTTGCGGTCCAGCTTCCGCTCTCCCTTCCGGCTCTCAAGAACGAAGGTCTCGTCGGCCTCGACGATCCCGGCAAGCCGGTCCGGCGCTTGCCGAACCGCCTCCAGAAAGCGGTGGCGCCAGCGAAACGCCGTGCTCGGCGCAATCCCGCAGCGCTCGGCAGCCTCTCGTATCGTCTCGCCTTCGGCAAGCGACGCGCCGAAGGCCAGCCAGCGCTCCTTGTGGTGCAGGCCCGACAGCGCCGTGCCGGTGAGCGCGCCGAATGTCTTCCCACAGGCCTTGCAGCGATAAGCGACGCAGACCGCGTGCCTTGCCCCGCGACACCGCCCCGCCGCCGCCGCAATGAGGACAGCACCGCTCGTCGTCCACGCCCAGTTCGATCGCCGCCAGCGAGGCTGCGCCCTCCGACAGCTCCGACAACACCGCCGCGACCTCCTTGCGCTGCGCCGCCGTCAACTCATCAACATGCGAAAACCAGTCGCGAAACCGCTCGCGATCCATCTGCCTGATCTCCCACGCCAATCGGGGAACAGTCTACCACTACGCATACGCTTCGCGAACTGAGCCTTGTGAATTGGCCGTTCACGAGGCGCAAATGGCCTTGAAAACGCGATTTTATGGCCGGTTCAAGGGGCCTTAATCGCCAGGAAAATCGAGTTGTTTCGAGGGGTCGGAATCAGCCGGAATTGTTAGCAATTCTGACGTTGCCTAATAGACCCCCATGACGACGAGGTTGCCGTCCTCGTCGTAGTGTCCGGGCCCGATGATAAGTCCGTTCTCGTCGAGGATGGCGTTCGCCGGCGGCCGGACGGGGCGCGGCTTGATATCGCGGAGGGCCGGCGGGAGGCGTTGGCGGTCGGGGTCCTCGTAGATCGGCCAATAGGCCTCCCCCAACAGGTGCAGAAAATCGCGCGGGTCGTGCGCCGGGTCCTTGAGGAACAAGACCTGCTCGTCGTCGCAGAAATTCACCGGGGTCGGCCTAGCGAGCACCTCCTGCATCCACGGAATGCGCGAATGCTCTCCGGTGACGGTCCCGGCTTCATCATCCCAGATGACCCTGCGCGGCTCGCGCCCGCGCATGCGATCTGGGAGCATGATGGTGTGGACCGTCATCGCCTATCCCCACTCTTCGGATCATAGCGGAGCAGTGTTCCGAGGATAAAATCAAGCATCTCCGGATCTTCGCGCACCAGCTCACCGAGCTTCTCGGCTTTCGGCAGCGGATAAAACACCATTTGGTATGCACGAGTGATCACTTCAAGGGCGGGGCCATTTGCCCGGTACTTCTGCCAGTTGGCGTATTCCCGCCCTGTATAGGAATCGACGTACCGATCCTTGCGCCCGATCCAGCCGTAATCGGGGAGCGCCAACAGCGGATCGCCGGAGGTCCGCCTGCGGTGGAGATCCTGGAATAGATCGTCGAGTTCAGGCAGGGCGGCCTGGAGATGGTGGGCGTACTCGTGCACGGCGTTGCCGAAGTCTTCGCTGACATTGGCGAGGGCCACACCTTGCTGTTTGGCGATCTTCTGACCGCCGACCCTTGTAGTCCCGGCGATGTGCGCCGGCAGGTAGCCACCTCCATCGCGAGGTCCGTTCCACACGACTTGCAGAGGGATATTGTTGGCCTCCCTCACCCAGGCCGCGGGGAACAGCCGCGAGGCGGCCCGCACGCGCTCGGCGGCGGCTTGGTGGGAAGGCGATTTGATGGGAACCGTGACTTCGGCGGTCACGCTGCCTGCGCTGCGCTCGGCGACCAGGGCGTCTCTCACGGCGGCGCGCAGGCGATTCACGAAGCTCTGCGCATCGGGGTCGCCGCCCGCATCTCTGACCATGGCGATGCGGCGGGAGCGACCGTGCGTAATGTAGGTGTCGACATCGTCGGCCAGCGCCCGGGCGGCCACGGCCGGTTGCGCCGCGGCGGCCTTCTGCACGAGCTGCGCCTGGGCTTGGGCGACGGTATCGACAGTGCCGACGTTGTGGGCGAAGCCGGGGTCGATGCCGGCTGGGACACGTTGGGTCTGTCCGGTGCGGCGGTTGACCCAGCGGCGGGTTTGTTGCGAGCCGGGCGGCGGGCCGGACGAGACCTTGTAGCCGTAGCGCTCGAGATCGTCGTCGGAGAGTTGCTGGACGATGCAGCGGCAGCGCCAGCCGTTGGGCGGATAGTGAGTGTGCCAGAAGGGATGGTCGACGGGCAGCACGGTGCCGTGCCAGGCGGCATGCTGGGGCCTGGTGCGGGCATCCCGGACAGCCACATAGCGCAGGTACGGCATCTGCTCCTTGAGGCGCTCGATGCCCTGCCAGCGGCCGTGGGCGTAGGCCATGCGGACGTTGGTGTCGAAAATGATGCGCAGGCGCCGCGGCGAGCCGAGCTGGACCATGCGGGTCTCGCCGGTGACCGGGTCGAGCATGGGCTGGCGGCCCCACCAGCCTTTCTTGCGCAGCGTGGGCTCGAGGTTGTCGCGGAACCAGCCGAAGGTCCGGCCATCGGCAATCGCCGCATCCATGGCCCCCTGGATATCCTGGAGGATGTCGAGCTTCATGGCCTTGGCGACGGTGAAGCTCCTGACATGGGTGGCGGCGTCGGTATCGAGCCAGTCGAAGCCGACATGGAAGCCTTTGGCTCGGAAGTGCTTGACGGCTTCCTCGGGCGGGATATCGAGGATCTCGGGCTCGGGCACGGCGGATCAGTCGTCGCCGGCGTCGTCTTCGACCAGCCCGGCCTCACCGGAGAGCTCGGCTGAGAAGGCCGCGCGGTGGAGCTTGGTCGCCGCCGGCGTCTCATCCATGCGGCCGTACAGGCCGCCGAGGCCGTCGCGCACGTCCTGGAAGCCATCGGCATTGCGGACGGCATCGAGGACGGGCTCGATCATGGGCTCCATGAGGGGTTGCCAGCCGTCGAGCTCGGCGGCGAGCGCCCGGTCGATGGAATCGTCCCGGCCGGCTTCGGCGAAGGCGAACTTCCGACCGGCGCTTGGCGCCGGCGCGTCCTCCCATTCGCCGCCATAGGTGTCCTCGATATAGCGCCGGGCCGGGCGCATCCCGCTCATGCGGGCGACGATCTCGTCGCGGGCGGCGCGGGCGCCCAGGTCCTCGGGCGGGGCGATCTCGCGCACGACGCGGGGACAGGCTGCGCCGGGATGGTTCCAATCGGTGAGCCAGCGGGCGACGGTGCGCTCGACGCCGGAGCAGATCATGCGCGACAGCGTGGCGACGCGTTCGTCACGCACCAGCTTCTGCACCTCGGCGGTGCCCTTCCACGGCCCCATCTCGGTGGTCGCGGTCTGCAACAGGACGGCCTCGACGATGAGGGCGTCCATGTATTTGCAGAACTGGGCATGATCGCCGCCGCTGCGCCGGGTGGCCTCGAGGAACGTAATCTCCTGACCCTCTGGGATGGCGATGCCGGCACCCTGGGCCAACCGCTGGAGGGTCTCGAGGAGACGGTCGACCTCTTCGGTTGTCGCGTTGCGGCCGTGTTTGCCCATGGGCGTCGGGGTGCCGAACTTCTCGAGTGCCACGGCCCAGTAGCGGATGCCGTTGCGCTTCAGCCAGACCGGCCAGAAGCAGAGCCGGGCGGCGCCGGGCCCGTGGGCTTGGCCGCCGTGCTCGGCGGGCATGCGGGCGAGCCAGAACTTGGCCTCGGGCACCGGCGCGCCGCGAGGGTGGGTCCGGCTGATCAGGCGCAGGTCCCCGTCCGTGCCGAAGCGGAAGCGCTCGGGCGCACGGGTGCGGATGGCGGCGATCTCGACCCGGCCGCCGGCCGGTTGCCAGATGATCTCGGCCACCGAATAGCCGTACCAGACGGCGTGGGCCATCTCGCGGAAGGCGGTATCGAAGTCGGCCGCCGCGAGCTGCTCGGCGAGGTCCTCGGCCGCCGCGGCATCGCGGCGCCCCGGCCCTCCCGGCTCGACGCGCCAGGGGATGGCCGAGACCGCATCGAGCAGTTGGGCAAGGCTGGTGGCGGCCTTCTCGTCGCGCAGGGTCTCGCGCCAGGCCGCCGGCCCGCCGCGTAGAATGCTCTGTGGCGATCCCGTAGCGCCGATGAACGGCGAGAGCGCGGCATCGATGCCGCCGCCGGTGGCGGCGACCTCGCCGCGGGGCGGCCGCGCCGGGGTCTTTGATCTGCGGTTGCGCGCCATCAGTGCCAGCCGCTCCAGTCGGTGCCGCCGTTGACGATGTTGAGGCGCCGGTCGATGGCGTAGGCATCATTGTCGCCGCCGTAGGCGGCCAGCCCTGAGTAACGGCCATTGGTGGTGCGCGCGGTAAAGGGCCCGGTCGTATCGGCCGCCGCGGCGCAGGCCAAGGCAATGGCCCAGAAGCGGTCGGCATGACCGTCGGTGGCGCCGGCCTCGGCGCGCACGCTGTGCAGGTCGCGCCTGAGCTCGTCATCGGCGGGAATGCGCAGGCGGCGGTCTTCCAGGACCTCGCGCAGCGCCGTGGCGACATCGAGCTTGCGGGGTGCGGACATCTGCACCCCCTCGACGTGCAGCCGGCCGTGCGTGTCCTGAAGGCGTTCGACCATCATCTGGACGCCTCCATTTACCTCGTGAATTTTGCCTCGTTGTGATTCTCTACGGCGGTTCGGTTTGAGGAGGTATTGATGAGGCAGGCTGATCTGTTCGGCTTACCGGATCATCTTCGAAAGCTTTCGGCGACGGGTGATCCGTTGGAGGTGCTGGCAAAGGTCGTCGACTTCAAGATTTTCCGCGCGCCGCTTGAGGCGGCGCTGGGCTATTCGGACGGGTCGAAAGGTGGCCGCCCGGCCTACGATGCGGTGGCGATGCTCAAGGTTCTGATCCTGGCCGCGCGGCACACGGTGAGTGACGAGCGGATGGAGTTTCTGATCCGCGATCGCTTGAGCTGGCTTCGCTTCCTAGGCTTCGATCTCGGAGCGCCGACGCCGGACCGCAACACCATCTGGACCTTTCGCGAGCGTCTGGTCCGGGCCGGGGCGATGGATAAGCTGTTTGCCGCCTTCGATGGCGAATTGCGCCGGTGCGGCTATCTGGCGATGGGCGGGCAGATCGTCGATGCGACGTTGGTATCGGCGCCCAAGCAGCGCCACAGCGATGACGAGAAGCGGGCGATCAAGGCGGGCAAGAGCGCGTCCGAGGTCTGGCCCGATCAGCCAGCCAAGGCGGCGCAGAAGGACACGGATGCGCGGTGGACGGTGAAGACCGGGCGGCGCAAGAACCCCGCCGGGTCGCAACGGCGCATGCCCGACATCGCGATCCCGGTGTTCAGCTACAAGAATCATGCCGTCATCGATCGGGCCTACGGCTTCATCCGCGGCTCGGCTGTGACCGATGCCGCCCGCCATGACGGCAAGATGTTGCGTCAGCTCGTCACCGGCGACAATCTGGCCGCCGGCGTGTGGGCTGACAGCGCCTATCGCTCGAAGGCCAACGAGGCGTGGCTGGCCGGCAAGGGTCGGGTCTCCCACATCCACCGCAAGAAGCCGCCGGGCCGGGCCATGCCCAAGGCGACCGCCCAGGCCAATGCCCGCAAGTCAGCGGTCCGTGCGCATGTGGAGCACGTCTTCGCCCAGCAGAAGGATCGCATGGGCCTTTTCATCCGTACCATCGGGCTCAAGCGGGCGGAGGCCAAGATCGGCCTCGCCAACCTGGCTTACAATTTCCAGCGTCTGATCTTCCATGAGCGCAGGGCCGCCATGGTATGAGTCCGCCTGAATAGCGCCAAAACCCTCCGCCGAGAACGAAACGGCGGATGGTTGCGGACGTCAACACCGCCGATCTCAGCGAAAGTCGGACAGCACACCAAAATCTTCGTCAAATCCCCCGGTTGTTGGAGGTCTCCATCTCGCCCATGCCGGTCTGGTCGACCGCGATGCGCAGTGGCCGGTAGCGCCGATCGAGTGCGGCGACGATCGCCTCCTGCTCGGAAAAGGTGATGTTGTGGCGAACCACCAGCTCGCGCAGCCAGAGCACGTCGCCCACCGTCTCGACCGCGGCGGCGACCCAGAGGTCGTGGCGGCGCGCGATGTCGATTCCGATATGGGCCGGACCGCCCGCATAGCCGTCGGGCGCTCCGGCACCGGCGTCTTCGGCGGCGCGGATCAGCTCCCAGGCGAGCCAGGCACCGGCACCGGCCGACGGAACGCAATCCAACTCCTCCGCCGCGCGGATGCCGTATCGGTGGCGGATCTCCGCCTCCCACACCGCCTCGGCCTCTGGTGACCAGTCCTGCCCCGTAACCGCACAGATGCGTTCGTACAGCCCCTCGGCGAGCGCCTGTCCCAAGGTGACCGTATGCAGGCTGCCGGAGGTCACGCCGTCGCGGATATCGCGCACCAGCGCGGCAAACGGCGAGGCCTCGCCGTCATGGGTCGAGAGGACATGCACGCGGCCGCCCCACAAGCCGAAGGCGAGCGCGGCCTTGAGCACCTCGCCGAGGTTGTCGACGAAGGCGGCCTCGTCGATGACGGCGATATCGCCCGGCCGGCCCTTGGAGCGGAATGCGCGCGGCGCCGAGGTCATCGCCAGCACCTCCTTGCCCGAGGCCAGCGCCAGACGGAACGCCTGCACGTCGCGCTCGCCGTCGCGGATCAGGGTCTCGCCGACGGCCTCGACGCCGACATTGAGGGTCCGCGCCCACTCGGCGCAGTCGTCGATGAAGCCGCGGGTCATGTCCTTGTTGTAGGACTGGTAATAGACGTTGCCCCGGTCCTCACCGGCGTGCATCACGGCATCGTAGGCCTCGGCCCATGAGAGCCCGATGCGCCGCGACTTCTCGATCACCTTGACGCCGGCCCGGTCAGCCACCCAGCGCGCCTGGTAGGGGAGCAGCGTGCGGGTCATGGCGCCGCTCCGGCGAGCTCGATGGCGGCGCGGATCGCGGCCGCGGTGTCGGCCGAGAGACCGGCCCTGACCGCAACCCTGTCGGCCGCCTGGGCCGCCTCCTTGAGCACCTTGCGGCGATCGGCCCGGACGGCGAGCGAGGCCCGGGCGGTCTCGGCGAGCGCCCGCGCGGTGGCGGCCAGTTCCTTCAGGTCTCCGCCTTCGGCGGCCAGCATCATCTCGAAGATGCGCGCCTGCACCTGACGAAGCGCGCCCTCGGACATGGCGCCGGTATCGTCGGGCGCGGCGGCGACCAGGGCCTCGGCCTGCTCGGTGGCAAGGCGGACCTGCTCGATACGGCGCTTGAGCGCCTGGCCGTGACGGGCGACCGTCGCCGTGTGCATCGGGTGGCCCTGCGCGGTGATCCAGTCGGCGAGCTCGCCGTAGCCGGAGAAGCCATGTTCGACGATCAGCGCGTCGAGCCGTTCGCGCACCGCGCGCGGCAGCGTCAGAACCTTGGACGGCGCTGGCATCTCATGGCGCCTCGCTGCCCCAGTACTTTGGCGGCCTGGCGACGCCGGGCTCGCAGTCGACCACATAGGTGGCGACGTCCCAGCCGTAGCGGGTCAGCTTGGCGTGCCACGGCTTGATCGCGTGGCGTTCGATCAGCACCAGCGTGCGGCTTTCCAAATAGTCGAGCTGGTTGCGCACCCAGTCGCGCGACAGGTCCAGCCACATCGCCCGCAGCGTCGCCAGGATCATGGCCTCGGTGGCGCCGATATGGCCTCCCACATGGAGCACGCGCAAGATCTCCCAACGGCCGCCTTCGAGCTTGGCGAGTTCCTCGGGGGTCATCGGCTAACCTCCCATTGTCTGGAGCGTTCATCGAGCCGTGCGAGCAAAGCCTGCTGGGCGTCGAGCTTGCTCAGGATCAGCGAGGTCTGGGGCACATAGTCGTCGCGGCGGACGTAATGCTCGACGGCGCACAGGCGGTAGTCATGGAACTCGCGGTGGATCGTCTCCAGGCGCTCGCGCAACTCCGCGATCGCGCCGGTATCGCCGTTGCGGCCCTCCAGCGTGTCGAGCCGCTTGTCGGCCACGGCGCGCCCGGTCTCTACCTTGCGCAGCCGTACGAACAGCCCGATGCAGGCGGCGATGGCCGCGCCGACCACGATGCGCGTGATCAAGGCCAAGAAATCGATATCCATGCCGCTCATCGCCCGGTGCCGTTATTCGCCAACAGCCGCGAGATCGTCTCGTTCTTCTTCGCCGAGCCGGCCGAGGAGCCGAAGTAGAAGGCGCCGATCTGGGTCACCAGCGCGCAGAGCGCGCGTCGGGCAGGCTCACGATCACCGTCATTCCCGGCACCGAGGCAGCGCCCGCCGGCGCGCCGTTCACCGTCGATTACACTATCCGCGGCAAGCTGGCGCCGCCGGGCAATGTCGCCGACTTCCTGGTCGATGCCCTGGGTGACGGCACACGGCGCTTCCGCTGGACCCCGCCGGCTGATCCCGATCTCGCCGGCTACCGCATCCGCCACGCCGAGGCGGTCGTCGGCGCCGCGGCGCCCGCCTGGGACGCCATGACGCCGCTGCATAACGGGTTGCTCACCTCGTCGCCCCACGAGACCGTCGATCCCGGCGCCGGCCGCTGGACCTTCGCCATCCGCGCCGAGGACACCTCGGGCCTGCTCTCGGCCGCGGCCGCCGTCATCATCGCCGAGCTGCCCGATCCCCGCCTCGGCGACGCCTTCCTGTGGGAATGCCCTTCCGCCCGCGGCTGGCCCGGCACCATCGAGAGCGCCGTGCGCTCCGACGACGGCCGGGACGCGCTGGAGGGCGCCGGCGCCTACACCTGGGCCGACCTTGCCACCTGGGACGCCTGGACCTCGTGGGCGCTTGGCGACGGCGACGACGGCGCCACCGCCATGACCTACACCACCGAGGCCATCGACATCGGCGCCGAGGTGCCGTTCTCGATCGCCTGGGAGGCCGAGACGGCCGGAAACGTGACGCTGCAGTACCGCACCGCCGACACGGCTTCCGGGCTGGCCACCGCCACCTGGCAGGATAACGCGACGGCCATGCTCATGACCGCGCGCCACCTGCAGCTGCGCTGGCAACTGACCGGCGACGGCGCAACCATGCTTAGCCTCGACCACCTCTGCTACACCCTGCTCGGCACCGCCGCCGAGCAGAAGTTCCTCGACGCCGACACCAGCGACTGGGGCGGTTCGGCG
This sequence comes from Alphaproteobacteria bacterium, assembly GCA_965248805.1. Classification (GTDB taxonomy): domain Bacteria; phylum Pseudomonadota; class Alphaproteobacteria; order UBA6615; family UBA6615; genus CBDFKJ01. Next base: position 27,324 of record CBDFKJ010000008.1, on the reverse strand, counting down.
AGCGGCGGGCGCGAGGTGCCGACCACGCTCGCGCGCGTCACCGATATCGACCTCACCCTGCAATCGGTCGGCGCCGGCTGGTCGTGGGTGCTCGACAACAAGAACGATCCCACCCGCATCAAGATCTTCGACGGCAGCGGCAATGCCGCCGACGCCACCGTCGACGCCGTCCTGCACGGCATCGCCTGACGCTCAAACGAAGGAGAGAGGCCCCATGGCCTGGCCCACCGACGACCTCGCCACCGACCACTTCGATGCCGGCGCCGACAGCCCGGCCGACGCCCGGCCCGTGCTCAAGCGGGTGATCGACTACCTCAAGGCGATTATCGCGGCGCTGGGTGTCGCAGGCGGCATCTGCGAGCTCAACGCCAACGCCAAGGTGCCCGACGGTCGCATCGGCCGCGGCGCCGCCGACAGCGTCGCGCCCCTCGACGCAGCGGGCAAGCTGCCCGTCACCCACCTGCCGGACGCCACCACCGACGCCGCCGGCGCCGTGCCGCTCGCAACCGATGCCGAGGCCGAGAACGCCTCCGGGACCGGCGTCCTCCAGGCCCGCCAGATCGCACTGCGCGCCGCGACCACAGGCCGGGCCGGCGCCGCCGAGCTTGCCACGGCCGCGGAAGCGCTCTCCGGACAAGACCAGACGCGCGCCATGACGCCCGCCGGCACCAAGGCGGCCATCGACGCCGCCATCGCCAACGTGCCCGGCGGTATTACAAGCGTCCTTATCGCGAACACGACCGGCCCCAACCAGGGACAAGGCACCATTCTTGTTAGAACGACATACGCGCTCGCAAGAAGCGTCAGTGGCGGAACCGTCACCGTCACCTTGGTCGAGACCGAGCACTATGAAGAGGAAGACGATGATGGTGAGTGATCAGCCGCCAGGAGTGCCCTGCGGTGCCGGCCGAGTTCCGGCGCTGGGTGTGGCTGGCGTAGCGTTTTCTCGGTCGGTTCTCCGCGACCGGTCAGTCGAACGATGCGTCGACGATCCACGAAATGGCGAAATACCAGGAAAGGGCTGTCAGCAGGAAACACGTCCAATTCGAGAATAGATCGCCGCTCTTTCGCTTAATGGAACCACTAACCTCGCTTATTTTAAAGCGTGTGATAGGTGTTCCAAACACCTCAACCTCTGCATCTTCCTTGTTGTGAAGGCATCGTAAGATGTACCAGTAGAGTTGGGTCACGATTGCTGCTGCGCTGATGACGATCACGCCCCAATCCCCGCCAGGTTTCACCCCGAACACGCTCAGGTCGCCAGGGTCGGCGCCGGCTAAGCCAGCCAAAACCAACACGCTTGCAAGCGCTAGGGTATTCCGACGGTAGACCTTGGACCCGTCCGCTTCTGAGAGCATGTCCTTGACATGCCCGCCGCTCGGACTCCTAGGCGGATCCACACGTGTCAGTCCGGGCGACAGGAACAGGCATCTCCGAACATGCGTCCATGATGTGATGAAGCTACTAATCAGTGAAGCCCTCCCTCAGCGGCACGCCTTTGGAATCTGTCGGTAAGCTACGACGAGGGCGGATGATCACAATTACAGGGTCGCCGCAAGCCCGTCAGGGTCAATTCAACTTCGTCCCAGCGCCGCCTCAATGCTAGCTGATACACAGCCGTCGCCTGCTTGACCGGATCGGTCGCGAGGTGGGCGTAGCGCGCTGTCGTCTGCACCTGGGTGTGGCCGAGCATCTTGCAGCTCATGGGCAGGCCGCTCAATCGGTTCAATGGGTGCTTGCGGCCCGCGATTTCTTAGACAAAACCGTCGTAACTCGTTGATTCTTCGTCGGTGGATTCGGGGCGAATCGGTGGGACGCTCGCCGCCGGAAACCCAAGGATTGTATAGAACTACAGGCTGCCCCACTTTCCGCTAACCGATTGATATCTATGACTCGGTGAATTTCCCGTGGGGACGCCAATACTTTCTTAATTCGGCAAAAGGTCGCGTCCGCTCCGCTCAACGGCTCCAGAATGAGTGCGGCGAACTGGCGCCTATCAGCCCGTTGAAAAAGTCGCGGCCATCTGACTCTGTGACGAGGGCATGGTTCGAGTCGGGAGCTTCGTCATGGCGTTGGGACGACAAGGGGATCGACAGGTGGACTTGATGGTCAGTTGGGCAGAGATGCCTCGCTCGCCCGGCCACGTGTTTTACGACCAGCTGGCTGGTCGATGCCGGTTTCGATGCGTTCGCCGAGGACCTGTGTGAGCCCTATTACGCGCCAGGGATCGGACGTCCGGGAATCCCACCGGGGCGTTACTTCCGGATGCACCTGGTCGGCTACTTCGAAGGCCTCGACAGTGAGCGGGCGTTGGAGTGGCGGTGCGCCGACAGCTTGTCGCTGCGTGAGTTCTTGCGCCTGGAGGCGCGCGCACGTGTGCCTGACCACTCGTCGTTGAGCACGATCCGCAGCCGCACGCGGTGCATGAGGCAGTGTTCGCCTGGGTGCTGGACGTTCTTGGCGAGCACGGCCTGGTCAAGGGCGAGCGGATCGGGGTCGATGCTTCGACCATGGAGGCGAACGCGGCGCTGCGCTCGATCGTGCGCCGCGACAGCGGCGAAAGCTATCGCCAGATGCTGCAGCGCATGGCCGCCGACAGCGGGATCGAGACCGCGGCGAATGACTTGGCGCAGATGGATCGGCGGCGCAAGGGCAAGAAACTCTCCAATGCGGACTGGGTCTCGACGCGGAGGCCAAAATCGCCAGGATGAAGGACGGCACGACGCATCTGGCCTACAAGCCCGAACACGCGGTCGACCTCGACACCGGGGCGGTGATCGCGGCCGAGCTGTATCCGGCCGATCAGGGCGACACGACCACCCTGCCGACAACGTTGACGTCAGCCGAGGCCAAGCTGGCGGCTGTGGGCGCAGCGCCGACGGCCGACGAACCGGCGGAGCTGGTGACCGACAAAGGCTACTTCGGCCGCGAGGTGCTGAAGTCCCTTGCCGACGGCGCCTGGACGACCCGCATCGCCGAACCGAAGGGCAAGGGGCTCTCGCGCTGGCACGGCGACGACGCCGCTCGGCGGGCCGTTTACAACAACCGCAACCGATTGCTGTCGGGCGTGGCGAAGGCCGCGTTCAAACTCCGCGCCGAAGTGGTCGAGCGGGGCTTCGCCCAGGTCCTCGATCGCGGCGGCATGCGCCGCACTTGGCTGCGCGGGCGCGAGAACATCAGCAAGCGCTATCTGATCCACGTCGCCGGACACAACCTGGGCGTCCTATTGCGCCAGTTGATCGGCGCCGGGACCCCGCGAGAGGCTGCGGCCAAGGGCTTGGCGGTCCTGCTGCTTGTCTTGCGACAGGAACAATCGCTGATCATTATCCTCGCCCTCAATAACCCCCCGGCGCCGGGTCTCGCCGCCGCCATTGTTATCACGCCCGATGCTTCATCAACTCAGTCTTCTTCAACGGGCTGTTAAGGTGCCCGCCGAAAGCGCGGATGCCGTCGGCCACGCCCGCGGCGGCAACGGACGTTGGCGCGTAGCCGCGTGCACGTCGCAATAGCTGCGGCTCGCCGCAAACCACATGGGCGACGGAGTCGTCTAGAGCACGAACGATCTTGCGGTCGTGCACGAGGAACAGGTCGGCGATGTCCCCGAGCCTGAGACGCGCCTCCACCTCGTCGGTGACGATGGGCTCGTCGCTAACATTGCCGCTGGTGGCCACGACCGGGAACCCCAGATCCCGCATCAGAAGATGGTGCAGTGGCGCGTAGGGCAGCAGCGCGCCGAGCCGCGCATTGCGCGGGGCAACCGACGGCGCCAACGGCCCGCCGGTTCGCCGCGCGAGCACGATCGGCCGCGCCGGCCCAGCGAGCAGGTCTGCCTCGGCGGCGGTAAGCCTGCAGCTGTGCCGAACATCGGTGAGCGTAGGGAACATGATGGCGAAGGGCTTCTCCTGGCGCCGCTTGGCCGCGCGTAGACGGCGCACCGCCGCTTCGTTGCGAGCATCGACGAAGAGGTGGAAACCGCCGATCCCCTTAACCGCCACGATCCGACCTGCGCGAATCGCCGACGCCGCGGCGGCTGTCGCCTCGGTTTCGCGCGCAAGCACGGCACCGGCCTTTTCCCATAGGGCGAGGCGCGGCCCACAGTCGGGGCACGCGATCGGCTCGGCATGGAAGCGCCGGTCGGCAGGGTCGTCGTACTCCGCCCGACAAGCCGCGCACATGGCGAAGTGACGCATCGACGTCCGCGCCCTGTCGTAAGGCAAGTCCTCGACGATGCTGTAGCGCGGTCCGCAACGTGTGCAGTTGATGAACGGGTAGAGGTAACGCCGGTCGCGGGGATCGAACAGCTCCGACAGGAATGCCTCGCAGGTCGCGAGGTCGGGAAGTACTTGGGTTGAGCGCGTGCCGACGGCCTCGCTTTCGCGGATCGCGAAGCCGGCCTCACCCCACGGCACCATCTCCTGCGTCTCGATCCCAACCACGGCCGCATTGGGTGGCGGCATCTGCCGGATCACGCCGACCAACACCGCGAGCCGATCGGCCGCGCCTTCTGCTTCCACGGTCACGCCGTCGGCGCCATTGCTCACCCAGCCCGCGAGCCCGAGCGCGGCCGCTCGTCGATAGATAAACGGCCGAAAGCCGACGCCCTGCACCGCGCCGCGCACGCGTATGCGGATCCGCGAGCGAGGTCCAGCGACCGATGCAGGGAACGGCGTCGCCATAGCTCAGGTCTCGACCTCGACGCACTCGAGAAGGACGTCCGCGGCGTTGGAGTCCTTGGCGTCTTCGCCGACGACCACGTCCAGCGCCGCGCCTGCGGCAATGCCGCCGGCGGACGCCCGCGCGAAATGCTCGGAGAAATGCTCCGGCGACATATGGCTCAGCGCGCCCAGCCGAACCGATACACGCACAATGCGCGCGGCGCCTTCGGCCGCGGCGACGCTCTCGATCCGTCGCATCAGATTGGCCATCAGGGAGGCTTCGTGCATGACCCTACACGCTCGCCTCACCCGATCGCGCGATCTCGCCGCGCAGCCGCGCGGCGACGTCTGCGACCGCCGTTTCGACGGCCGGCGTAAGCCGTGCGCCGGCGGCGAACGATGCGCCTTCGATCGCATAGACGATGCAATGCGGCGGCAACTCCCCGAGCGCGCGCGCGAGTTCGATCGCCTCGGCAAGGCCGAATCCGTGAGACGACACGCCAAGAGCACCGCGCTGCAGAGGCGTGGTGCCCACGTCGAACCGGCGGACGGTCCCGGCCGGCGCGCCCGAAGCGCAGGCGTCGACGAGAAACGCGGCCGAGGCGCCGTCAAAGCGGGCGATCAATGCCGTTGCCTCGCCGTCGTCCTCGGCCACCTCAACATCGCCGGGAAGCCGGCCCCTCAGACGCCGCGCCACCGCCCGGCCGGCCGCGTCATCGCCGCGGTCCGGGTTGCCGACGCCGATGAGAAGACGAGTGGCGCGCGGCACAGCTTCAGCCGCGGTCCATCTCGAGCCGCAGGAAGTGCGCGGCGCAGGAGATGCAAGGGTCGTAGTTGCGCACCGTCTGTTCGCAGCGGTGGCGCAACGCATCGTCGGGCATGTCGAGGAAGCCGCCAACGTAGCTCATCAGATCCTCCTCGATGCTTGCCTGGTTCTGTGAGGTCGGCGGCATGATCTGTGCTTCGGCGATGGTCCCGTCCGCCTCCAGCCGATAGCGGTGATACAACAGCCCCCGGGGCGCCTCGGTGCCGCCAAACCCCGTGCCGGCCCGGGCTGCACTTCAACGACCGGGCTCTCCGGCTCCTCGTACCCGTCGATGATACGGAGCGCATCGTCGCAAGCGTAGAGCACTTCGACGGCGCGCACGACAATGCTGCGGTAGGGATTGGTGCAGGTCGGACCCAAGCCCGCCTCGCGCGCTGCCTCCTGCGCCAACGGGGAGAGCCGGTCGAAGTTGAGGCTGTAGCGGGCCATCGGCCCAACGAGGTATGCGCCGCCACCGCGCATGCGGGAGTGCAGCGCGGTGGAGCGCGCAACATGGCGTTCTTCGAAATGCTGGTCATAGTCGCGAACGGATATATCGAGCCCACGGTTGGAAACGATCCGACCTTCGTTGAAGGGGTATTCGCTACCGTGGCGCAGCGCGACGAAGGTATAATCACGCGCGCGGCCGGGGAAGTCGAAACCCGCGGTCCAGCGCACGGTATCCAGCGCTGCGTCGCGCGCCCGCTTCAGCCGCTCGGCAAGTGGTGCAAGTTCGCGCCGGCGCGGCGTGCGGTAGAAGCCGCCCACGCGCACGTTTATCGGATGGATCTCGCGCCCGCCGAGCAGCGTCAGGATCTCGTTGCCGATCTTCTTAAGCTCAAGCCCACGGCGCACCACTTGTTCGTGGTCGCGCGCCATGTCGATGGCGCCGTCATAGCCTAGGAAATCGGGAGCGTGCAGCATGTAGATATGCGGCGTGTGGCTCTCGATCCACTCGCCGCAATAGATCAGCCGTCGCAGGTCGCGCAGCGGCCCCGACACCGAAACGCCAAGCGCGGCCTCCATCGCGTGCACGGCGCTCATCTGGTAGGCGATCGGGCAAATGCCGCAGATGCGCGCGGTGATGTCCGGCGCCTCCGAGAAGTCGCGGCCACGAAGCAAGGCCTCGAAGAAGCGCGGCGGTTCGAATATGCTGAGCTCCGCCGACTGCGCCGCGCCGTCGCGCACGACCACCTTGAACGAACCCTCACCCTCGACGCGTGCCAGATAGTCGACCTTGATGGTCTTACGCGCCATCGCGTTCGCTTTCCTCACGGAACTCCGGAGCGTTGGCGTTGAACGTGCGCCAAGCCCGCTGCAGCGCCCGGCGGTCCACGCCGAGATCGCGCAGCCCGCGGGTGAGCGCAGGCGCGTTCGGACTCTCCATCGGGCCGTAGCAGCCGTAGCAGCCACGGTCATAGGCCGGGCAAATGGCGCCACAGCCCGCATGGGTAACCGGACCAGGCACGGTGTGCCGTGCGCGACCATCACGCAAACATTGCCCCTGAGCTTGCACTCGACGCAGACGCTGTGGGCCGGCGTCACCGGCCGTCGGCCGACCAGGAACGCGGCGATGACTTCGACCAGTTGGCGCTTGGAGATCGGGCAGCCGCGCAACTCGAAATCGACCGGGACGTGGTCGGCGATCGGGGTCGAGGTCGCCAGCGTTTCGATGTAGTCCGGGTGGGCGTAGACCACGGAGGCGTATTCCGCGACATCGGCGAAGTTACGCAAGCCTTGGATGCCCCCTGCGGTTGCGCAGGCTCCGATCGTTACCAGCGCGCGCGAACGGCGGCGCACCGTGTGAATGCGGCGGGCGTCGTGCGCCGTGGTGATCGAGCCTTCCACCAACGACAGGTCGTAGCGGCCCTTGACCGCGCCGCGCGTGGCCTCGGGGAAGTACGCGATGTCGATCGCGCCGGCAATGGCGAGCAATTCGTCCTCGCAATCGAGCAGGCTGAGTTGGCAGCCATCGCAAGACGCGAACTTCCATACGGCAAGCCTGGGCTTGCGCTTTTCCGCCGCCACGTCAGATCTCCCTGAACGCAAGCATGCCACGCACCCGGTCGTGGCGAAAGACCGGGCCGTCACGGCAAACGAAATGCGGCCCGAGCTGGCAGTGGCCACACAGGCCGATGGCGCATTTCATGTTGCGCTCCATCGAGAGAAAGATCGCCGTGTCCTGGATGCCTGCGTCTCCCAGCGCGGCGGTCGCGAAGCGCATCATCACCTCCGGGCCGCAGATCAGCGCGATCGTTTGCGTCGGATCGAAGGCGGCGCGCGCGATCAACGCTGTCACCACGCCGACCTCGCCGCGCCAGTCGCCGGTCGCATGATCGACAGTCACGTCGATGTCGATGTCGAGACGGCGGCGCCAGGACTCCAGCTCGCGGCGGAATAGAATGTCGGCCGGACTGCGCGTGCCGTAAGCAGCACGATCTTGCCGTATCGGTCGCGTTCGGCGAGAAGGCCGTACAGGACCGGGCGCAGTGGCGCGAGTCCGAGTCCGCCTGCGACGACGACAACGTCGCGCCCCGGCGCCTGCGCCATCGGCCAGCCCGCGCCGAAAGGTCCACGCAGCCCGATCGGGTCGCCGCGGCGGAGCTTGGCCAGCGCCGTCGACACCGGACCGACGGCCCGGATGGTGTGGACCAGCCGACCCGGATCTGCGGGGTCACTGCTGATACTGATCGGAACCTCGCCGACGCCGAACACCGTCAGCATGTTGAATTGGCCCGGTACGAAGGCCACTGGCCCGTTCGGCCCGGTTTCGACCTCCAGGGACCATGTCTGCGGACCATCGCGTCGCCGCGTGCGCACTCGAGCGATACGCGGCACCATCGCGTCGATCGCGGGCGCGGGCGGGAATGGCGTCTCAGGCAGGGGTGCCGTAGACATCGAGCATCTGCAGCCGCGTCGCCTGGAGCCGCCGCACGAGCGCGGGCACGAACCGCTTCATCAGCTCGTAGCCGAGGTCGTGGTCGGCCTCGCACTTGTCGCGCAGACACCGTGCGTACATTGCGATTGCGCGGACCAACTCCAAGGCCCTGCCGTCGTAGGTCCAACGGTAGGGCGGAATCAGCCAGGACACGCCAACGACCTCGCCCTCGCCGACGGTCTGGAACGTGACCGCGCCGTGCTCCGGCGTCCTCACTTCAAGGGCCGCCCTGCCCTGGCGGATGAGATAAAACTGATCGGCCGGCTCGCCTTCGCGCAGCAAGGACTCGCCGGCCTCGAAGCGCACGTTCTTCGCGCAGCCGCAAACCAGCTTGCAGAACGCCGGCTCGAGCCCGGAGAAGAAAGGATGCTCCCCAACGATGCGCTCAAGGCCCTGTATCGCCATCCCCGCCTCTATCACCTTGGCTCGCTCTCGCCGATCGCTTCCACCTCCTCGGTGATGTCGATCCCGACCGGGCACCAGGTGATGCACCGGCCACAGCCGACGCAGCCGGAGGTGTCAAATTGGTCGAACCATGTGGAGAGCTTGTGCGTCATCCATTGACGGTATCGAGAGCGTGCGCTGGATCGGACGGCGCCGCCGTGAAGGTGCGTGAAATCCATCGTGAAACAGGAGTCCCAGCGACGGGTGCGCGACGTTTAGGTTCCCGTCAGGTCGCTCGACTCCTCCACCGAGCTGCAGAAGCAGGTCGGGCAGACCATGGTGCAGTTGCCGCACCTGAGACACCGCGCCGCGACGTCATCCCAGCGCGGGTGCTCAAGGTTGCGCATGAGCAGTTCGCGCACGCCATCGGCGCGCATCTCGCGCCCCATCGATGACGCAGTCCGAGCGACGACGGCTTCGGCGGATGCGACCTCGTCGGCGGTCGCGTCCCGATACGGCAACTCCGCCAGTATCGAGCGACCGGCCTCGCTGCCCACTTCGACCAGGAATACGTGATCCGCATCGTCGCCGAGCTCCGTCAATGCGAGGTCGAAACCGGCGGTTGCCTTGGGGCCGGTATTCATCGAGGCGCAGAAACAGGTGCCCCCCGCCACCGCGCAGTTCACCGCGACGATGAAGGCGCCGGCACGCCGTGCCCGATAGTGCGGGTCCACATGCTTTCCGCCTAGAAGTACGCGGTCCTGGATGGCGATCGCGTGCAACTCGCAGGCGCGAACCGCGATGAAGGCCATAGGCTGCTCGGCAACCGGCTCGGGCGTTACCTGCACATCCGTGCCGTCACGCTTGGACTTCCATAGACGCTGCACCGGCGGATGGAGGAACTGCTTCCACGAATGCGGTCCGACGGCATAGGCGAACAAGGCCTCGTCGTTACGTTGGACCAACCGGTAACTGCCGGCCTCTTGCTCGTCGGTTAAACCGCGCGGAAACTCGGTGACCGAGCCGATGTCGTCGCAAACGATGGCACGATCGCGCACGGTCGGGCCGACAATGCGATACCTGCGGCGCATGAGAGCACCGAGCAGGGCCTGCAGTCCCTCGACGGTCAAGGCGGCCGGTCGAGTAGCCTGAGTCGCGTCTGAGCCGTTCACGCCGGCCTCGCCAAGAATTTCACGACTCTACACCCATTGTGACCGCCGACCCTAGCGCCGCCAGAGCAGCCGACTGAATGCCTGGCCGGGTACCGGTTTCGTGCGGCTTCACCCGGACGCCAATCAGGCGTACCATGGCTCAGCGAGTGCTAGGCGCCCCACCGTCAACGTCTGATGGGCGATCTGGGAACCAATGGCCCACCCCATCGAAATCATTCTAACGCGACGGCTAGGCGAACTCTTGAGCGTTCCCCCATTCCTCGTTGATCCGAAGGGGAACCTCCTGTTCTACAATGAACCTGCCGAGACTGTCCTCGGCCAGCGATTTGACGAAACCGGCCCGATGCCTGCAGACACCTGGGCGACTGCCTTCAATCCCATCGACGACCAGGGGCAGCCGATTTCTCCGCAGGCCCTGCCGCTGATGATAACCCTTGGTGAGGCAAGGCCTGCTTACAAGCGGTTTTTCATCCACGGCCTCGATGGCACGCTCAGGCAAATCGAGGTGGCATCCATTCCCATCACCGGACTGAAAGGCAAGCTCCTCGGTGCCGCAGCCCTGTTTTGGGAGCTGCCGGACTAATGCGTGCCACACTCCTCGGTACCCGCGGATCACTGGCCTCGCCCGGGCCCGAAACAGCTCGTTATGGCGGCAACACGTCGACCGTCGAGGTGCGCGCGAACAATGGTGCGATGCTGGTGCTCGACGCGGGCACAGGGATTCGCCGGCTCGGGTCACGATTGCCGACCGGCACGTCTCGGGTCGACATCCTTCTGACACACCTTCATATGGATCACATTCAGGGACTGGGCTTTTTCCGCCCGCTTCATGAACCGGGCGTCGATGTTCACATCTGGGGCCCCGGTAGCAGCACATTGTCCCTGAGTCAGCGCCTGTCGCGGTACTTGTCGCCACCGTTGTTTCCCGTCCGCTTGCGCGACCTTCCCGCCGTCACCTGTCATGAGATTCCATTCACCGGCTTCGACCTCGGTCCGTTCAGGATTCAGGCGGCTTTGGTATGTCATCCGAATCCGACCGTGGGATACCGGATACAGGCAGATGCGGGCACGCTCGCCTATCTCCCTGACCATGAGCCGATCCTCGGCCTTAAGCGGGACAAAAAGGCCGAACCGGAGTGGACTTCCGGCTACGATCTCGCGACCGGCGCAGATCTGCTGATCCACGATGCTCAGTTTACTGACGAAGAGTACGCGAAACGTGTTGGATGGGGCCACAGCACCTATCGCCAAGCGCTTGACTTCGCGACACTCGTCGGTGCGACGGAAGTCTTCCCCTTCCGTCACGATCCTTGGCACGATGATGCGAAGCTGGATCGGCTGCTTCAGGACGCTCGGCGGCGCTACAATTCCGGCCCTCGCATATCTGGCGGCCCTGAGGACGCGGTGTTCGAGGTCGGGCAGAGCCGCTAGACTCGGTGGAGGCAATCGAGATGCTATCCACGATCGCAAGCGCAGTCGTTGGCGCCACTCTTCTCGCCTTCAGCGCCGCGCTTCCCAGCCTGAAAAACAAGCAGCGATGCATTGTCATCGCAACCGCAATCCTGGCTTGGGCCACGCAGTCCGCTCATGCCCAGGTCGAGCCGCGGTCGCCCGACCGAGTGATGGGTGGATGCCACGAGGGTTTATTGGCGCTCGAGACCGCCCTCGATAGCGTCGACGAACCCGAATTGAGGGCGGACATAAACGTGATCATCGAAGAGCTTTACCGGGCCACGGATCTCGACGACGGCCGTGAGTGCCGTCGGCTTCTCGACCTCGCATGGCGAACCCTGGAGATCGGACCGTTGTCGGCACCCCAGGCTGCGTTCAGCTGGGATCCGTCCAACCCGCCATCCTACACCGTGATCACGTTCGATGGGTCGCGCTCGACCGACGCCGACGGCGAAATTGCCAGGTTCGCGTGGGATTTCGGTGACGGGACGACGGCAGAAGGCAAAATCGTACAGCATATTTATCGGTACAGAGACAACTTCACCATTCGGCTGACGGTATACGACAATGATGGATTGACGCACACGCTTCGCGCCGATCTGCCGATTACCGCTACCAATCGATAGCCGAACATCGAAGCAGCAGGTCCGCGGTCGGAGTCCGCGCTTGGGCACCGCTTCCACCGACCGACCGGAGCCCTGATGCAAATCCTGCATGACATCAGAGTTACACGCGCGCCGCTGATGGCATTCATCGCCATGGGGGTCTTCTGGGGCGTGTGGAGCGCGCTCATCCCGCAGGTCAAGGCCGATGTCGGCGCCGACGATGCCCAGTTGGGGCGCGCCCTTCTCTTCGTGGCGCTCGGCGCCATCCCGGCGATGATCGCCGGCGGCAAGCTCAGCGACCGCTGTGGTCCATGGCTGTTGCCGCTGTCGATCGCCGTCTTTGGAGCGGCCGCGATCCTGCCGGCTCTCGCCGCAACGCCGGTGTCCCTATCGGTCACACTGCTCATGCTCGGCGGCGCCTCTGGCTTCATGGACGTGGTCATGAATGGTCGGGTCAGCGCCTTGGAATCCCGACACCAAACCTCTCTCATGCAACTCAATCACGGTTTCTTCGCGATCGTCTTCTTCATGGCGGCGGCGTTGACCGGCCTGCTGCGTACCGGTGGCATCACGGTGACGGTCGCGCTGACGGGCGCACTTGCCGCCATTCTGTTGCTCGCCTTGCTGTCGCATACCCCAACGGACCACGGGAGCAAGGCGAAGACGGCGACGACCAACCGGCGCGGCCTGCCGCCGCTTGTCGTGATCTTCGGCCTCATCGCGTTCGTCGCGTTCCTCGCAGAAAACGGCATGCAGTCGTGGTCGGCCCTGCATCTCGAGCGCACGTTGAGCGCCGATCCAGCCATCGGCGGACTTGGTCCCGGTCTTCTGGCGCTCGCTGTCGCCGTGGGCCGTTTCACCGGGCAGGGACTGGGCCGTCGCGTCGGCGACGGCGTGCTCTTGATCGGCGGTGCGGCGTTGGGCGTTGCCGGCGCCGCAGTCTTTGGCGCCGCTTCGCCTGTCACCGCGGCGCTTGCGGGCGTCATGCTCTGCGGCGCCGGCATTTCGGTCGTAGCCCCGGCAGGCTTTAGTCTAGCCGGTCGCGCGGTGTCTCCCGATCGTCGCGGCCGTGCGATCGCGCGCGCCGGTGTCATTGCCTATCAGCCCGGTGATGAAGTCGCGCTTTGATCAATCGGTTTCGGGGGCGACGATGATGATGATAACGAGCATGGCTGGTTTGCCTTCGATGTTCGCCACGATGGCGATCGCCAGGGCAGCATCGAACTGAATAACGAACAAAAGGGTGCTCTTTGCACTCGCAGCCTCCCTCGGCGTGCCTGATCCGAACAGCGCGCGCATCAGAATGCCGAGATTGAACCCGGCGACATGGATCAGGTAGCGTTTGTGGACGTTCTCGCGCGCCCGCAGCAACGCGCGGCGCATGCCGCCACGGTCGAGGACATGGGCGAAGCTGCGCTCGACCATCTCACCGCGCCTGCGCATGGCGTTCCGCGCGACGCCGGACTTCAATCGCGCCCGGTTGGCGTAGACAGCCTGACGTGCCGCCTGGTCGCCATGCCAGCGCAGATAGCCGTTGGCGGGCTCCGGCTCGGAGATCCGCGTTTTCCAGACGCCGCCGTCGAGGTCTTTCAGCCCCTCGCGTGAATGATAGCCCTTGTCGCCAACGAGACCGCAGGGCTCTGCCCGTGTTGGAGCCAGGCCGACCTCGGCGAGGTTGCGCGCGGCCGCCTCCAGCGTCCCAGGCAAAGTCGTCGTGTCGCCTTCATCGGCTGGATAGATCGGTGCCGCAACGATGACGCCGGTGTCGAGATCGACCGCGTGCTCGGGCTTGTAGGCCAGATGCGTGGTGCCGTCCTTCATCCGCGCGATCTTCGCATCAGGATCGGTCGGGCTCGTCCAATCCTTGTTCGAAAGCTTCTTGCCCTTCCGCCGGCGATCGAGCCGGACGAGGTCGTCGATCGTCGGCGTTTCGACGCCACTCTCCTTCGCCATTTGCGTCAGCATCTCGCGATAGGTCTCGCCGCTATCGCGCCGCACGATGGCTCGCAGGGCGGCGTTGGCTTCCATCGTCGAGCCGTCGACGCCGATCCGCTCGCCCTTCACCAGACCGCGCGCGGCGACGAGAGCCAGAACCCAGTCGAAAACCTTTTCATGGACCTCGTGCGGCAGCCGGCCGCGCGTCTTCGACAACCAGGAATGATCGGGAACCTTGTCCCGGTTCGCCAACCGCAGAAACGCGCGAAGCGACAGCGAATCCGAACAGCGCCAAGCGATGCCGCGCTCGCTGCCGATGCCCTCGAAATAGCCGATCATGTGCATCCGGAAATAACGCCCCGGCGGCAGCGAAGGAGCCCCCATCCGAGGTGCGTAGTATGGCTTGCACGTCGCCTCCACGAAGCCGTCAAAGCCAGACTCGGTCAGCAACTCATGCAGCCGGTCGGAAAACGCGTGTCCAGGCGAACGCGGCATCTCCGCCCATGTCACCACGAGGTCACCCTGAACCTCGCTCTGTCGTCTCAATGCCATCGCACGACGCCCGTCTAAATCTCTATGTTCAGACAGAATCAGACACGCCGGACTTCGTCAACGGGCTGCTAGGCGGGATTCTTCGTCGGACCGGCGGTCCTGGGCATCGTGTCCGATCGCATCGGCCTGCCGGCCGCGATATTCACCATCGGCGCGTTCATCGCGGCTATCGTGCCGCTTTGGCTTATGGCGTGCCTCCTCCGTCGGATTCCCGTGGCGGCGAAGGGATGACCGATCAAGAAACGCAAGTTAGCCTTTCTTTATGCATTCAGAAACCGTCCGCCGCCCGCTGCGCGCGTGCAACGCGTGGCTTTTAAGCAGATGCACCGCCATGCGAAATCGAATAGGGTCGATACCAACGAGGAACGGAACAGTCGACCGGGCGGGTGACCCGGAAACGACGAATCTAGCAGCGGAGGAAATCAGAACATGAACACGCGAAACATCCTATCGTCTGGGACGGTGGTGCTGTCGCTACTGACAGCGTTGCCGGTCGCGGCCCAGGACCTGGTCTTCCCGATCGGTCAGGATTCACGGTTCCACTGGGGCGATCTCGACGCGTTCGAGGCGATGGACCTTAGTGGTCAGGAGGTTTCGGTCCTGGGGCCGTGGCTCGGCACCGACAGAGATCTCGTCTCCAGCGTTCTCGCCTATTTCGAGCAGGCAACCGGCGCCACGGTGAACTATGCCGGCTCCGACAGCTTCGAACAGCAGATCGTCATCGATATTCAGGCCGGCAGCCCGCCGAACCTGGCCGTGTTCCCGCAGCCGGGGCTGGCCGCCGACCAGGCCTCGAAAGGCGGGCTGGTGCCCCTGGGCGACGACGTCGGTGATTGGGTGCTCGAAAACTACGCCGCCGGCCAATCCTGGATCGATCTCGGCACCTACGCCGATCAGAACGGCAACGAGCACCTGTACGGCTTCTTCTACAAGATCGATGTCAAGAGCCTCGTCTGGTACGTGCCCGAGAACTTCGAGGATTCCGGCTACGAGGTACCCGCGACCATGGAGGAGTTGCTCGCGCTGAGCGAGCAGATCGTCGCCGACGGCGGCACCCCGTGGTGCATCGGCCTCGGCTCCGGCGACGCGACCGGCTGGCCGGCGACGGACTGGGTCGAGGACATAATGCTGCGCACGCAGTCGCCTGCGGTCTACGACGGCTGGGTGACGAACGACATTCCGTTCAACGATCCGCGCATCGTCAACGCGATCGACGTGTTCGGCACGTTCGCCAAGAACGATGCGTGGGTGAACGGCGGCTCGGCGGCGGTCGGTGCGACCGACTTCCGCGACAGCCCGCAGGGTATGTTTAACGTCCCGCCGCGTTGCTACATGCATCATCAGGCGAGCTTCATTCCATCGTTCTTCCCCGACGGCACGGAGCTTGGCGTCGATGCCGACTTCTTCTACTTCCCGCCGTTCGCGGCCGAGGCTCTGGGCAACCCGGTGCTCGGTGCCGGCACGCTGTGGGCGATCACCAAGGATAGCCCGGTCGCCCGTGCGCTGATCCAGTACCTGCAGACACCGCTGTCGCACGAGATCTGGATGGCCCAGACCGGCCTGTTGACGCCGCACAAGGGCGTCAACATCGACGCCTATGCCAACGATACGCTGCGTAAGCAGGGCGAGATCCTATTGAACGCGACGACATTCCGGTTCGACGCTTCCGACCTGATGCCCGGTGCCGTCGGCGCCGGCTCCTTCTGGACCGGCATGGTTAACTACGTCGGTGGCTCGTCGGCAACCGATGTCGCCGATGCGATCCAGCGCAGCTGGGACGCGATCAAGAATTGAGCTGACGCGCAAGCAGCGCCGTTGAACAGGCGGGCCGGCCGCACCCTCGTCCGGCCCGCTACTGATAACGCGTCAACGGGAGGGATCTAGCGTGACTGGGCAGATCTTCGGCGCACTGGTCGCGATCGTCCTGGGCGTTGGGCTCAGCGTGGCCTATTTCGCGGGCACAAACTGGCTGCTCGACACCGGGCTCAAGGACGTGCGTCGCGACGGCACCCTGGTGATCAGGGAAGGCCAACGCGAAGCCATTAGGCCCTGGCTGTTTGTGGCGCCGGCCGTCTTCCTGCTCGGTGTCTACCTCGTGTACCCGGTCTATGAGACTATTCGACTGAGCTTCTTCGACCGCACCGGCACGGTCTTCAAGGGCATCGCCAACTATGTTTGGGCGTTCCGCGATCCGGAGTTCCTCAACTCGATCCGCAACAACATCCTGTGGCTGGTGGTCGTGCCCCTGCTCAGCACGGCGTTCGGCCTGGTCGTCGCCGTGCTGGCCGACCGCGTGCGCTGGGGGACGATCGCCAAGACGATGATATTCCTGCCAATGGCCATCTCCTTCGTCGGCGCCAGCGTCATCTGGAAGTTCGTCTACGACTTCCGCGGGCCCGGCGTCACCCAGATCGGCATCCTCAACGCCATTATCGTGTGGTTCGGCGGCGAGCCGCAGGCCTGGATCACTGTGCCGTTCTGGAACAATTTCTTCCTGATGGCGATCCTGATCTGGATCCAGACCCCGTTCTCCATGGTCATCATGAGCGCCGCACTCAGGGGCATTCCGGAGGAGACCATTGAGGCCGCCCGCATCGACGGCGCAAGCGAGATCATGATCTTCTTCAAGATCATGATCCCGCAAATCATGACGACGATCCTGGTCGTTTGGACGACCATCACCATCATCGTCCTGAAGGTGTTCGACATCGTGCTGGCGATGACCAACGGCCAATGGAACACCGAGGTTCTGGCCAACCTGATGTTCGATTGGATGTTCCGCGGCGGCGGTGATTTCGGCCGCGGCAGCACCATTGCGCTGATCATCATGATCGCGGTCATCCCGATCATGGTCTGGAACATCCGCCGCTTCCAAAAAGAGGAGGGAATGCGATGAACCGACGCATTCTCGGCCTGAGGCTGACCTACGGCCGACTGGTCGCGCACACGCTTCTGCTTCTGCTGGTGCTGCTGTGGACGGTACCGACGGCCGGGCTCTTGATCAGCTCGTTTCGTGACAAGGACCAGCTGATCGTATCGGGCTGGTGGACGGCACTGACGAACACGCAACGGGCCGAACGCGGCCGCACCGGCACCGAGGCGGTCGAGCGCAACGGCGAATGGGTGATCTCGGGTGCGTTCTTCGAACCCGGCACCAATCGCACGGTCAGCACCTACAGCGATAACCAGCGTGAACTCACCGCGTTTCGCCCCGGTGAGCCGATCGCGCTGGAGGACGGCACCGTGTTCACGCTGCAGATCGACGGCAGCTATGAGTGGGTCTCGCCGGAGCCGTTCGAATTGCAGCGTGGCAGGCGGTTCTTCTTCGTCGCCAACATCCCGCCGCGGTTCACCTGGGAAAACTACGCCGAAGTGATGGCGTCGGAGGGTGTCGGCCAGGCCTTCATCAACACGCTGACGGTGGCCGTGCCGGCAACGATCATCCCGGTCCTCATCGCCGCCTTCGCGGCCTACGCATTTTCGTGGATGCAGTTTCCGGGACGACAGTTCCTGTTCGTGGTCGTCGTCGGGCTTCTGGTGGTGCCGCTGCAGATGTCGCTGATCCCGCTGCTGCGGCTGTACAATGATATCGGCGGGTCGCTCGGCATCGAGGCCAAGTCATACCCAGGCATTTGGCTCGCCCATACCGGATTCGGGCTGCCTTTGGCGATCTACCTGCTGCGCAACTACATCGGCAGCCTGCCCAAGGAGATCATCGAATCGGCGCGTGTCGATGGTGCCACGCACTTCCAGATCTTCTCGCGCATGGTCCTGCCGCTGTCGGTGCCGGCCTTGGCGTCGTTCGCGATCTTCCAGTTCCTGTGGGTTTGGAACGACCTGCTCGTCGCCCTGGTGTTCCTGGGCAAGCAGGACAATCAGATTGTGCTGACGTCGAAGCTTCGGGAGCTGTTGGGCTCGCGCGGCGACAACTGGGAGATCCTGACCAGTAGCGCCTTCGTCTCGATCATCGTGCCGTTGGTCGTGTTCCTGGCGCTGCAGCGCTACTTCGTGCGCGGCATGATGGCCGGGTCGGTCAAGGCCTAGGGCGCGGCCGGGGCGTCTGACGGCGCCGTCCGGCGACAGGAGTGGGCGATGGAGACGTTTCCCCACGAATTCGTTTGGGGCACGGCCGCCTCGGCCTTTCAGATCGAGGGGGCAGCGACGTTGGATGGACGCGGCGAGAGCGTGTGGGATCGCTTCTGCCGCGTGCCCGGCGCGATCGCCGACGGCTCCAACGGCGACGTCGCCTGCGACCACTACCATCGGTACGTCGACGACATCGCGTTGATGCGGCGGCTGGGCGTCGGCGCCTACCGGCTCTCGATCGCCTGGCCGCGGATTTTGCCGGCCGGACAAGGCACGCCCGACAGGGCCGGGCTCGCCTTCTACGACCGCCTGATCGACGCCGTGTTCGCCGCCGGCATTGAGCCGTGGATCTGCCTGCACCATTGGGACATGCCGCAGGCGATCGAGCATCGCGGCGGCTGGCGCAGCCGCGACAGCGCCTACCGCTTCGCCCACTACGCGCACCTGGTGGCACGGCGCTTCAGCGATCGGGTGCGGCGGTTCGCGCCGATCAACGAGCCGAACGTACTGATCTGGGTCGCGTACAACATCGGTGCCCACGCGCCGGGCAGGCAGTCGCGCGCCGACTGCTTGCGGGCGATCCACCATATCAACCTTGCGCACGGTCTCGCCATCGAGCGTCTGCGCGACGTCGATCCGACGCTCATATGCGGCAACATCATCTCGCTGGGGCCGGTCGTGCCGGCTAAGGACGACGCCGCCCATGAAACCGCGGCGACGCTCGCCGACTGTCTGTGGCGCCGGGTCATGACCGATCCCGTGCGGCTTGGCCACTATCCCGCGCTGCTGGCCGACGAACTTGCGCCGCTGATCGAGTCCGGCGACATGGACCTGATCTCACAGCCGCTCGATTTCTTCGGCCTCAATCACTACAACCGGATGTACGCGCAGCCGAACTCGGCGACCGCCTTCGGCGTCGGCGAGGCGCCACCGCCCGCCGGCGTTCCGGTCACTGACATGGGTTGGCAGATCGACCCCGCGGCGTTCCTTGAGCAGTTGCGCGACGTGCGCGACCGCTACGGCGACCCGGATATCTTCGTCACCGAGAACGGCGCCGCGTTTGCCGACCGTCCGGGCATCACCGGCGCAATCAACGACCACGCCCGCATCGCGTTCCTCAACGGCTATCTCGCGGCGCTGGCTCAGGCGATCTCCGAGGGCGTCAAGGTTCGCGGCTATTTCGTCTGGTCGCTGCTGGACAATTTCGAATGGAACCAGGGCTATGAGAAGCGCTTTGGCTAGTCTACGTCGACTATCGAAGCCAGGCGCGTACGCCCAAGCGTTCGTTCTCGCACATGCAAGCCGTCATAAGCGAAAACGCGCTCGTGCCGGTACCCGAAGGCGCTGCGGCGGCCTGATTGGTGGCGGGGATGGCGGCGGGTGAGTGGTGGCGCGGCGGGGTGATCTATCAGATCTACCCCCGCAGCTTCCTCGATACCAGCGGCGATGGCGTCGGCGACCTCAACGGCATCACGCAGCGCCTCGACTACGTCTCCGACTTGGGTGTCGACGCCGTCTGGATCTCGCCCTTTTTCACCTCGCCGATGCTGGATTTCGGCTATGACGTCGCCGACTTCGTCAGCGTCGACCCGCTGTTCGGCACGCTTGCCGACTTCGACCGGCTGGTCGAGCGGGCCCACGCGCTCGGCCTCAAGGTGATGATCGACCAGGTCGTCAGCCACACGGCGAGCGCGCACCCTTGGTTTCAGCAGAGCCGCGGCGGCCGCGACAATGCCAAGGCCGATTGGTACGTGTGGGCCGACGCCAAGCCCGATGGCACACCGCCCAACAACTGGCTGAGCGTGTTCGGCGGCACGGCCTGGCAATGGGATGCGCGGCGGCGGCAATACTACCTGCACAATTTCCTCGGCGATCAGCCGGACCTGAATTTTTATTGCGAGGCGATGGTCACAACATTGCTGGAGCAAATGGAATTCTGGCTCCGCCATGGCGTCGATGGCTTTCGCCTGGACACCGCCAACTTCTATACCCACGACGCCGAGCTGCGCGACAACCCGGCCGAGAAACCCGGCGTTATCCGGGAGCTCAGCCTGGAACGGCGCGCCAATCCCTACTTCTCGCAGCGGCACGTGTACGACAAGTCGCGACCGGACAATATGAAATTCCTCGCGCGCCTGCGCACGTTGGTCGAGCAGTACGGCGCCGTGACGCTCGCCGAGATCTCAGACGACGACAGCCTGACCACCGCTGCCGCCTATACAAGGGGCGACCGCCACTTGCACATGGCCTACACGTTCGACCTCCTGTCGACGAACTATTCCGCCGGCTATATCCGCGAACGCATCGAATACGGCGAGCGGCAGATCGGCGATGGCTGGCTTTGCTGGTCGTTCTCCAACCACGACGTGCGGCGTGCCGTCAGCCGCTGGAGCGTCGAGGACGTCAACGACGCCCAAGCGAAGATGCTGTTGACGCTCCTGTTGGCGCTGCGCGGCAGCCCATGCGTCTATCAGGGCGAAGAGCTGGCGCTGCCGGAGGCCGAGATCGCCTTCGACCAAATGCGCGACCCGGTCGGTCGCACATTCTATCCCGAGCCCGTTGGACGGGACGGTTGTCGCACGCCGATGCCATGGACGCGGAACGCCCCGCACGCCGGCTTTTCGCATAGCGAGCCCTGGCTACCGGTGCCGGCAAGCCACCGCGAGCGCGCGGTCGATGTGCAAGAGGCCGATGCCGACTCCGTCCTGCAGATGAGCCGGCACCTCATTGCCTGGCGCAAGACGCAGCCGGCATTGGTATCCGGCAGCATTCGCTTTCTGGACGTGCCCGAACCGGGCCTCGCCTTCGTGCGGGCAGCGGGGAACCAACAGGTCCTGGCACTGTTCAATTTGGGGCCGAGCGCGCTGCGTTTCGCGCTGCCCCAGTGTGCACGGTGTCAGCCGTTGCAGGGGCACGGCTTCTCGGGATCTTTCGCGGCAGGGGATATCGACCTGCCGCCGTACGGCGTATTCTTTGGATCGCTAATAGAGGAACTGGTGGAAACATATGGCTGACATAAAACTCCGCGGAGTGTTCAAGCGCTTCGGCAACGTCGAGGTCATTCACGGCGTCGATCTGGATATCGAGCATCGCGAGTTCGCCGTGTTCGTCGGCCCCTCAGGCTGCGGCAAGTCGACCTTGCTGCGGCTGGTCGCGGGCCTGGAGGATATCAGCGAAGGCGACCTGATAATCGAAGGCGAGCGGGTCAACGACCTGCCGCCGGCGCGGCGCGGCATCGCCATGGTGTTCCAGTCCTATGCGCTGTATCCGCATATGACGGTCTACGAGAATATGGCGTTCGGGCTGAAGCTCGCCAAGACGCCGAAGGAAGAGATCGACAGACGTGTCCGCGAAGCCGGTGAGATACTGCAGATCGGACCGTACCTGGAGCGCAAGCCCAGGGAGCTTTCCGGCGGCCAGCGTCAGCGCGTCGCCATCGGTCGGGCCATCGTGCGCAAGCCTAAGGTATTCCTGTTCGACGAGCCGCTGTCGAACCTCGACGCAAAGCTCAGGGTGCAGACCCGCATCGAGTTGGCGAAGCTCCACGGCGACCTGAATGCGACGATGGTCTACGTCACGCATGACCAGGTCGAGGCGATGACGCTCGCCGACAAGATCGTCGTGTTGCGCGACGGCTACGTCGAGCAGGTCGGCTCGCCGCTGGAGCTGTACCGGCATCCCGACAACCGGTTCGTCGCCGGCTTCATCGGCTCGCCGGCGATGAACTTCTTCGACACCAACGTCACCTCGGTAAATGACGGCCACGCCGACGTCGCCCTGCCGGGCGGCTCGTCGATCAAGATCCCGTGCGATCCGCAAGCGTTGCAGGCGGGCGCGAAGGTCACCTTCGGCACCCGGCCGGAGCATATGTCCGAACGCGGCGACGGCGATGGGACCATCCCGGGCGAGGTATTCGTCGTCGAGCGGCTGGGCGGCGAGAGCTACCTCTACATCCGCACCGGCGGTGACGGCGACATGACGGTGGTCAAGGCCGAAGGCGAGAGCGATGCCAAGCCGGGCGACACGATCCAAATCGGCGTCGCGGCGCGGGCGGCGCACTTGTTCAACGCCGATGGCCGCGCAGTCGGCCGCACCGAGGGTGTGCCGGAGGCGGCCTAGGCCGCCTCCCGTGCAGCGAGGCTGCAAAGTCCGCCGAACTGTCGTAGAAACGCTGCATGACTGACTTCGCAAAGCACGAGCGTTGAGCGAACGCGCGCGTTCGTGGCCGCATCGCTGGCGGCGCGCCGCCGATGGCTCGGAGAGCGACCCCAACGTGTCGTTAGCTCAGGCGGCGCTTCATTGCCGTGACCGGTTTTTGATGCTTGTGCACGGAAGTGCATTTGCCACCGTCACTGTCTTCATGACCGCCGGCGGCGTCGCGGCACAGGACATCGAAAAAGACCTCTCGCCACGGTTGACGCCAGAGGTTCTGGCGATCGTTGCCCCCGACGCCGACCGCATCGGACCCTACGGCGGCGAGCCTTTGGCGGCGCCCGTTTATCGAGGTGACGAGATCGTCGCCTATATCTTTTCGACCCTCGATGTCCTCGCCGCACCGGGCTATTCCGGTGTGCCGTTTGACGTTATCGGTGCCATCGGCATCGATGGCGCATTGACCGCCGCCAACGTGATCTCGCACAGCGAGCCCTACATCAAGGACGACGCGGCTCGCCAGAAGAAGGTCGGTCAGTTTCTGGCCAGCCATCGCGGCTATCGCACGCGCGGCGCCAACCCCGTCCGACTGCCGCCGGACTTCGTCTCGGGCGCGACCGTTTCCGCACGCGCGATGCGGGCGGCGACAGTAGCGACGGCGCGCCTGGTGATGCGCAGTCGAATCGATTCCTTTGAGATAGTTGAGCCGACGCTCGACATCGATGGATTCAGGCTCGCGGCGTGGGAGGATCTGCTTGAGGACGGCACCTTTGCGAGAACGACGATCACCAACGCCGAGCTGGCCGCGGCATTCGACGAACTCGGCGCGAGGCCGAACGAGCCGATCGGGCCGCCGCAGGAAACGTTCGTTGAGCTCTACGCCGCGCTCGGCACGCCGCCCACGGTCGGCCGCAATGTATTCGGTGCCCGCGCGTTCGAGGCGATTGAGCAACGCGCGGCGCTGGACGGCAACTTGATCATCGTCGCCGCTCAAGGCGACTACGATCTGCGCGGCACCGCCTACGAGAGTTTCGCCGCCGGCTACCTCTTCGACCGCATGGCGCTACGCCAAGGCGATAAGACCATCCGCTTCCACGGCGCGCGCTACGAGTGGATCACGACCGGCAGCAACTACGGGATCCGCGCGCTGGACACCGTCATGCTGTTCTTCCTGCCGTCCGACAGCGGCTTCGAGGCGCTGCAGCCGTGGCGCCTGATATTGACGGTTCACGGCGAAGCGGCCGGCGAAAAAGTCGCCGCCGAATTCGAGCTGCCGTACACGGTGCCGGCGCAATACGTACTGATGCCGAAGCCGGAGTCCGAACCGGCCTGGGTCGAGGCGTGGCAAGAGGCGGAAACCGAAGTCGCGGTTCTCGGCGCGGCGCTTGGCGTGCTGACGTTGATCCTCGCCTTCCAGGCGCCACTGACCCGAAGGCGCAATCTGCACCGCTGGGTGCGCATCGGCTTCCTGCTGTTCACCCTGATCTGGCTCGGCTGGATCGCGAGCGCACAACTGTCGATCGTCAATGTCTTCAACTACGCTCTGGCGCCGTTCAACGACCTCGATTGGGGTTTCTACCTGGCCGAGCCGTTGATTGTGATCGTGGCCGGCTACACCGCGCTGTCGCTGATCCTGTTGGGCCGGGGTGTCTTCTGCGGCTGGCTGTGTCCGTTCGGCGCCTTGCAGGAACTGCTGAGTCAAGTCTCTCGGGTCCTGAAGGTGCCGCGCTGGGATCCGAAGGAGCCGATGCAGAAGAAACTGTGGTGGATAAAATACGGGACTGCCGTCTTCGTGATCGGCTCGGCGTTCTACTCGCTGGACTTGGCGACGACCGCATCTGAAATCGAACCGTTCAAGACGGTCATCACCGCCAAGTTCGAGCGCGCCTGGCCGTTCGTGGTCTACGCCACGATCCTGCTGGCCATCGGCCTGTTCACCGAGCGCTTTTATTGCCGCTACCTGTGCCCGCTCGGTGGCGCCCTGAGCATTCTCGGGCGCTTCCATTTGTTCAACAGGCTGAAACGCCGCGACGAATGCGGCTCGCCATGCCACCTGTGCGAGCGTTCGTGCCCGGTCGGGGCGATCGAACGAAGCGGGCGCATCAACATGAACGAGTGCTTCCAGTGCCTGGACTGTCAGGTCGAATATTTCGACGAGGCCCGATGCCCACCCCTAAGCCGGCAGCGCAAGCACCTGAAGATCTCCATTGGCGAACCCGATCTGCCGCTGGCGGCGCGCGGTGCGGTCGCCGCGACCCCGACATCGCCGCCCCTGGTTGGCTCTACGGCTTCCGGCCAAGACTCTCGACTGAGCATTCGGCGCTACATAAGCCGCCTTCGGCTTCAAAGGTGAGCCACGAAGCGCTTGCATTTGAACCTTGCGCTGTTCTGGAATCGGAACCGTTTGGTCGCGCTGTAGGTAACCGCCTGAACAGGCGTCGGCTCCGCCCCGTCAGTGTCCTTGCATCGACATGACGCCGCCGGGCCGCAAGCCCTGATGCCCAGATATACGCTCAAAGCGCCCATATCTGGTCCAGTCGATATGACCGCGCGTACGCGGAGCTGTTTGAAATCCAAGATGAAATCGTACAAAGTTTTGCAACGGAAATGCAGGTTCAAGCGTCCAGCGGCGAGTGGATTCTAAACATGACTTCGAGCGCATCGAAGTTTCCAGCACGTATCGCGCAGATGAAGACGCGAGTCGGTCGGAACCGGCCATTTCTAGTGGGTGCGCGGTCTCTTTCATATGGCGATCTGTTTGACCGAATTGGCAAGACGGCCAGCCTTTACGAGCGGATGGATCTAGTGGATTGATTCCAACGTTTGGAACCCTCGGTTTCGGGCTGCGATGATGTCGTCGGGGTCGGCTTTCCATATGAATGGCTGTGGGTTGGCCGCATTGTATTCGCGGACGAAGCGGTTGATTGCGGCCTGGAGATCGACGACGGAATGGAAGACGCCGTGCTTGAGCCGCCGCCGGGTGAGTTTTGCGAAGAAGCCCTCGACGGCATTGAGCCACGAGCAGGAGGTCGGTGTGAAGTGGAAAGTCCAGCGCGGATGGCGGGCGAGCCAGGCGCGGACCTTGTCCTTGTTGTGCGCCGCGTAGTTGTCGACGATCGCGTGGATGGCCTTGTCCGCCGGCACCGTGCGCTCGATGCGGTTGAGGAAGCGGATGAACTCCTGATGGCGGTGGCGCTGCATGTTCTGGCCGATCACCGTTCCGTCCAGAACGTTGAGCGCCGCAAACAGCGTGGTCGTGCCGTGCCGTTTGTAGTCATGGTGCCGGCGCGTCCCTTCTTCATCGGCAGACCGGCGGTCGAGCGCCTGGATCTGTGACTTCTCATCGATCGACAACACCACCGCATGGGCCGGCGGGTCGACATACAGGCCGACGATATCGGTGAGTTTCTCGGCGAAGGCAGGGTCGGTCGACAGCTTGAAGTTGCGCCAGCGGTGCGGGCTGAGACCGTGAGCCTTCCAGATCGCCTGCACCGTCGAGGCGGCAATACCGGCCGCCCTGGCCATCGCGCGCAACGTCCAGTGGGTCGCCTCAAACGGCGGCGGTTGCTGCGTCAGGCGCACGATCTCGGCGACACGATCGAGCGGGACCGGCGCCTTGCCGGGCGGACGGGACTTGTCGCGAAGCAGGCCGCCGACACCCTCGTGCATGAACCGCTCTTGCCAGCGCCACACGCAGGTCTTGGACTTGCCGGTCTCGGTCATGATCGCCGAGGTGCCCAGACCCTCGCCGCTGAGAAGGACAATATGTGCCCGCCAGACGTGTTTCTGCGGGCTCTTGGGATCCGCGACGACCGCGCGCAATCGCTGACGGTCGCCGGCGGATAGGGTGAAGGAGATTCCACTGCGCATGCGCCAGATTCGCATACCACAGCAAAATACGGAATCCCAACTCGGACTCTTTCATTCCGATCAAATCCACTAGGGGTCGGGGACCGCATTGTGATCGCCTGCGCTAACGAAGACGACGTCGCATCGCTCTATCTCGCCTGCCTGGCCACCGGCGTTACTGCCGTTATCGTCGACTCGGCCTCGTCGCCGGCCGAAGCCAACCTCCTGATCGCAATGGCGGAGCCCAAGGTCATGTTCCTCGACGAGGGCTTTCTCGCCGACGCCGGCGCGATAGCCGACAACGACGGCTCGCGCGTGATCCCCGTCAAGCCCGCCAAGCCCAGTCGAACCTCATTCGGGTTGTTGCGTCGGCGCAAGCCCGACGAGGCGCGCGCGCCCGAGACCTATCCTGGTCTTCTCGAAACGTTGCCGAGCGCACCGGAACCGCTCAGTGAGTTTGCCGACGACACGACGGCCCGTGATCCTGTTCACGTCCGGCACCACGTCGCGGCCAAAGGACGTCGAACTGACGCATCGGAACCTGTTCGAGCAGTTCCGCACCTTCGAACGGCATTCATCCCGGAGATCGAGCAACTTTGTGGCGAAGATGCCTACTTCGTCGGGATTGTCCGACATGCGCTCGACGTCGCCGTCAGCACGACCGATTTCTGCCAAGCGGCCGGGCTCTATCCGGAGCCGCTTCACGCCTACGTTGGCCGGTTTCCCCACCCGATCGAAG
>CBDFKJ010000007.1:0-567024 GCA_965248805.1 Alphaproteobacteria bacterium | reverse complement strand
GCCCACCCTCGAGGGCTACGGCATCCAGCCGGGCGAGGCGGTTCTGCGCACCGAGATGGAGGCGGGTCCGGCCGCCAGCGCCGGCGCTTCACGCAGGTGCCGAGCCGCATCGCCGCCCGCTGGGTCATGCGCCCGGAGCAGTTCCTGTTGTTCGAGTCCTGGTACCGCCACACCGCCCAGGAGGGCGGCGCCTGGTTCGAGATCGACCTCCTGGGCGGGCTCGGTCTGCTGCCGCAGGAAGCCCGCTTCACCCGACAGTTCGAGGCGCGCCCTTATCGCGGCCGGCTGTGGGAAGTCACCAGCGAGATCGAGGTCCGCGCCCGGCCGACGCTCAGCGAGGATGGCCTGGCGCTGGTGCTAACGGACGATATCCGGGGCCTGAACGCCGGCATAGAGGCATTGCACACGCTCGTCCACGAGACCCCTGCCGGGACCCGATCACACCTGGTAGCGCGGCCGCCGCCACATTCCGGAGCTGAGCCATGACCATCGAAGCCGACCTGCGCGCGGCAGTATCGCGCGCCGACACCGACAGCCTTCTCTTGCACGACATCGTCCACGGCGATGCGAACACGTCCGTCACCACCGAAGGTGGTCCCGTGAAGTCCGTCGCCAAGGCGATCGGAGACGTTGAAACGAGCGTCGCCTCGGCCGCGGTCACCGTTACCGCCGGGGTAGCGGATGCCGAGGCCGCGCGCGATGCGGCCGTCGCTGCGCGCGATGCCGCGCAGGCATCCGTCGGCGGCGCCGCCGTCTCGGCGGCCGACACCACGCCCGCCTCGCTCTCGGTCAAGCTCGAAGCGGTCGCGGCCTCGAGGCCGCGATCGAGGACGCCGGCGGCGACGAGCGTCTCGCGCTTGCCGTCACACCGCAACTGAACGCCGGCGCGCTGATCGCGTTGGCCGAAGCCTTCATCTGAGACCGGGAGCCCGCCCATGGCCAACCAGCCGATCTTCGTCGCATCCTACCGTCAGGACGCCGTGACCCTGCTCGCCGAGCGCGCCAACCAGGCGCAGGACCTGCTCACGCCCGGAGACAACGGGACACGGATCCATGCCATCGCGCTCGCCAATGACGGCGAGGTGGATGCGCTGGTCGAGCTCGGCGCCTACGTCGTCGTCGGCGACGACGTCACGGTGGATATCGCGCCCGGAACCACGGCGAACGCAGACCCCTTCACCGTGACCCGGTCGACCGGCACCTGGCCGGGGCTCGATGACGGTCTGGTGCTGACGCTCGCGAAGGGCGTCGCGGCGAACCGGGGCGATTATCGGCTCTCGAGCCGCACCGATACGGTGCTGACGCTGGAGAACACGCCCGGCAACACCATCACGAGCGCGACCGGGATCGCCGCCTCGATCTATCGCTGGCGGCCCCTGTGGTCGGCGACGGTGCCCGCCCGCGCCGGCTACGACGGCTATCCCGCTTCCGCCGGCCTCGATCCCGCACAGATGCCCTGGCTCGATGCCACCGGCGATCGCTGGCTGCTGCTCGCCGCCGCGCTCGCCGCACGCCTGCCCGCGAACGCCAATGCGACCGTCACCGGCAATGTGCACGTCACGCTGTTCGGGGGCGACTACTGATGGCCAACTCGACCATCGCCGCCGACCTCCCGCGCCGGGTGCTGCCGCCGCGGCCGCCCAAGCTGCCGGCAAGCCAGCGCTGCATCGGGTTGCTCAACGGCGAGGCCTCCTACCCCGGCAAGGGCTGCGCCTCCGACATCACGTACCACTACATGGCCTTCGTGATGGCCGACGGCACCGTGCGCATGGCCGGGACCAACAACAACAACGAGCTCGCCATGCACGGCAACGCCTACGACCCCCAGCACCTGCATTACCTGGTCTGGGACAACCGCACCAATGCCAACGATCCGGTCTCCGGGCGGCCCCGCTACGTGGTCGGCGCTTACAGCGTCGTCGCCATGCTGACCCACGACGGCGATGTCGTCATCTGGGGCTACAACGGCCACGGCCAGCAGGGCCGCGGGCATACCACCGGCAACGGCGTCGCGCGGTCCATCGATGCCACCAACATCGGCCGTGCCTCCGGCCTCCCGGGCCGGGATGTGATCAAGGTCGATGTGACGCGAGGTTATCCGAACAACAGCGCGTGCCTGTACGCGCTGTGCCGGGACGGGAGCCTGTGGGCCTGGGGCTTCGGCACCCACGGCAATCTCGCGCAGGGTAATACCTCGCACAGCTACAGCCCGGCGCGGACCAAGAAGACCGGTGATGTCGTGCTCGAGGACGTGGTCGGGTTCTGGCCCGGCCACGGCAACCGCCACGCCTGCTTCGCGCTCACCCGCGACGGCAAGCTGTGGGCCGTGGGCGACAACAGCCGGGGCAAGCTCGGTGTTGACGACGGCACCACCGACAAGCACCTGTTTACCGAGGTTGTCGGGCTGCCGAGCGGAACGTGGGTCAAGAAGGTCGTGCCCTGCGGCTCCTCGCAGGGCCCGGCCACCGCCGTGCTGCTGAGGGACGGCAGCATCTGGACCGCCGGCTATGGCGGCCAGGGCTTCCACGGCAATGGTGCCACCACCGATCGTCACCTCTTCGAACAGCTGCCGTTGCCCTCGGGCGTTGGCGCCGCCGTCGATCTCTGGGGCGGCGGCGAGTATGCCCAGCTCTGGTTCACCGGCGACGACGGCAACACCTATGCCTGCGGCTATAACGTCGTCGGCCAGCTCGGCATCGGCAACACGGCCGACAACGTGACGACACCGGCGCGCGTGGAACTGCCCGACGGCGTCACGGCGCGGATGATCTCCACCGGCGGCGCCTATGATGGCAGTACCCACCGCCATTCCACGGTCATGCTGGGCTCCGACGGCCGGGTCTACACTTGCGGCCATTACGGCCGGTACGGCGCCTGGGGGACCGGTCAGGCACAGAGCCCGGTGCAATGGCCGCTGCCGGGCGCGCCCGATGAGCGGCAGGCGATCGAGGTGGTGGCGCACGGCTATTCCAACGAGCCGGGCTTCTTTGTCCGCCTCACCGACGGCTCCGTCTGGGCCGCCGGGCGCAATACCAGCAACAAGCTCGGCGTCGAGGGCGGCGGCCACTATCCCTCGGTGATGGCCCGGGTCGAACTCTACTAGGGAGGCGCACGTGCACATTATCAGCTATGTGGAATCCGAGTCCGGTGCGCACTTCCTGCCGCCGGCCGATTGGCCCGACGGCGCCTTCACCTGGCTCTGCGAGATCGACGGCCGCCATTACGCCCGCATCGCCTCCCTCGACTACGGCGATCAGGACCCGGATATCGGTCTCACGGTCCACGATCTCGCGACCGAGACCGAGCTCGCCGAGCGGCTCAACCTCCACGCCGTCGACCGCATCGAGGCGCGCAGCCGGCGCGCCGAGCGCTATGCCCGCGAGATGCCGGTCACGGATCAGCTCGACGCCATCTTCAAGACCTTCAATCAGCTGCGTCTGAGCGGCGCCTTGCTGCCTGCCGGAACAATCGATGTGATCGACCGGTGGCTCTCCATCAAGCGCGATCATCCCGTGCCGGACCTGCTGCCGGCGATACCGGAATAAGCGACGATGCCCGATCCGGCGCTCGAGCAGGCGATCCGCGAGGCCTACGCCTCGGCGCCCACCGACACCGTCATCCTGCACACCCTCGAGCTGCGCCATCCTGCCTTCGTCGACGACGACGGCGAGCCCACCGCGATCCGGGTGGTGCGTGATCATGCCGATCTCAACGTCCGTCTCGAGGCCGGCGCTCCGCTTAATCCCGGAGAGATGGTTCGGTTTGTCGCACTCGCCTTCGATCTCGAACTGCCGCCGGCCGACACCGCTCCGGTGCCGGAGATCGCCGTGACGCTCGACAACGTCAGCCGCGAAGTCGTCCGTCATCTCGATGCCGCGGCCACCAGCCTCGAGACTATCGAAGTGACCTACCGGCCCTATCTCTCGACCGATCTGGAGGGCCCGCAGATGGACCCGCCGATCACGCTCACTCTGACCGAGGTCGAGGTCGACGTGTTCCGTGCCACCGGCCGCGCCCGCATGCTCGATATCGGCAACAAGGCGTTCCCGGCCGACCTCTACACCGCCAGTCGGTTCCCGGGGCTCACGCGCTAGATGCACTGGGCCGAACACCTGATCGGCCGCCCGTGGGAAGCAGGCGGGCGCGGACCGGATGCGTTCGACTGCTGGGGCCTGGTGCGCTGGTGCTGGCGGACACGCTTCGCCATCGAGGTGCCCGAGATCCCGGTCGATGCCGCGAACCTGCGCGCCGTGCTCGCCGGCTTCCGCGATCACCCCGAAAGGGAGCGTTGGAAACTGATCGAGCGCGCCCGCGAGGGCGACGCCGTGCTCATGCGCCAGTCCCGCCATCCGGTCCATGTGGGCCTGTGGCTCGCGGTCGACGGCGGCGGCGTGCTCCATGCCGCACGGGACATCGGTGTGGTGTTCCAGGGCCCGGCCGATCTCACGGCCCACGGCTGGCGCATCGAGGGCACTTACCGGTTTGTGGGAGACGCTTGATGCCCGGCACCGTAGTCATGCTGAAGAACCCGTTCCGGCCCGAGCGGGACCGGGAGGTCGTCGCCGTCGCCGAGCCGCTCTCGATCCGCGTCTGGCTCGACGCTCGCGGTGTCGAGGACTTCGGGTGCCCGACGATCTGTCTCTGCAACGCCGAGCCGGTGCTACGCGAGCGTTGGCAGGACACACTCATCGCGGACGGCGATCTGGTGGTGTTCGTGCCGCTGCCCCAGGGCGGCGGCGGGGGCGGCAAGAACCCGCTCCGCACTGTTCTCATGATCGCCGTCATGGTCGCCGCCCTTACCATTCCCGGCGCTCAATGGGGATTGGCACTCGAAGCCGGCACCTTCGCCCACACGCTCGCCACCGTCGGCATCACGGTTGTCGGCACCGCGCTGGTCAATGTCCTGCTGCCGCCGCCCAAGCCCGCCGCGGTCACCTCCAGCTTCGGCGGCGCGCCGGCGCCGAGTCCGACCTATTCGCTGCAGGCCCAGGGCAACCACGCCCGGCTCGCCCAGCCCATCCCGGTGATCTACGGCCGCCACCGGGTCTATCCCGACCTCGCCGCCATGCCGTGGGCCGAATACACGAGCAACGACGACCAGCACCTGCACCAGCTGCACTGCATCGGCCAGGGCCAATACGACCTCGAGCAGGTGCGCATCGAGGACACGCCGATCGCTTCCTTCGATGAGGTGGAGACCCAGTTCGTACCACCGGGCGGCAGTATCACCCTGTTCGAGGCCGACGTGGTCACCGCGCCCGAGGTCGCCGGCCAGGAGCTGATCGGCGCCAACCAGCGGGATGCGGTCGAGGACGGCTGGATCGGACCGTTCACCGTCAATCCGGCCGGGACCAGTGCGACGAAGATCGGCATCGACGTGGTGATGCCGCGCGGCCTCTATTACGCCGCCGCCGATGGCAGCCTCAATAACCGCACAATCGAATGGGATGTCGAGGCACGCGCCGTCGACGATGACGGTGCCGCCACCGGCGGTTGGACAAAGCTCGCGTCCGTGAGCGTGACCGAGCACACCACCACGCCGCAGCGCAAGAGCTATCGCTACACGGTGACCAGCGGCCGCTACGAGGTCAGGCTCAGGCGCACCAACGACAAGGACACCGACGCCCGTGCAGGTCACGAGATCCGCTGGGGCGGGCTCAAGGCGTTTCTCGATGGCCAGCCTGATTTTGGCGATATCACGCTGCTCGCCGTCAAGATGCGTGCCACCGACAATCTCTCGCAGCGCTCGGCACGCCTGGTCAATTGCATCGTTACCCGCAAGCTCACCCTCTGGGACCCGGAGACCGGCTGGTCGGGGCCGCAAGCGACCCGTTCCATCGCCTGGGCCTTCGCCGACGCCGCCCGGGCGAACTACGGCGCCGGCCTCGGCGATCATCGCATCGACCTCGCCGCGCTCCATGCGCTTGACGCCGTCTGGCAGGCTCGCGGCGACCGCTTCGATGGGGTGTTCGATCAGGGCGTCACGGTGTGGGAGGCGCTCACCCGCATCGCCCGCTGCGGGCGGGCGCTCCCGTTCCTACAGGGCGGGGTGTTGCGCATCGCCCGCGATGCGCCGCGCACTTTGCCCGTCGCCCTGTTCGGCCCCCGCAACATCGTCCGCGGCAGCTTCCGCGTCCAGTACGTCATGCCGGGCGAGGACACCGCCGACGCGGTCACCGTGGCCTACTACTCCGAGCGCACCTGGGCGCCCGACGAGATCACGGCAAGCCTGCCGCACGCTTCTTCCGAGGCTACCGGCAAGCCCGCCACGGTCGCGTTGTTCGGCTGCACCGGTGTGGACCAGGCCGAACGCGAAGGGCTCTACATGGCCGCTGCCAACCGCTACCGCCGGCGCATCGTCACCTTCCGCACCGAGCTCGAGGGGCTGATCCCGACCTACGGCGATCTCGTCGCCATCACCCACGATCTGCCGCGCTGGGGTCAGGGCGGCGAGGTGACGGCCGTCGACGGCCGGACGCTCATCCTGAGCGAGCCACTTGAATGGGAGTCGGGGGACGAGACGGCCGAGCCTCCAGTCCACTACCTCGCGCTTCGCCGCCGCGACGGGAGCTTGAGCGGTCCCTGGCCTGTTTCACCCGGCGCCGATGAGCAAACCGTCGTGCTGAGCGAGGACCTCGCGTTCACCCCCTACACCGGGGCCGACGAGGAGCGCACCCACTTCGCCTTCGGTGCCGGCGAGGAATGGGGCCTGCGCGCCCGGGTGCTCGCCGTCCGTCCGCGCGGCGAGCAGGTCGAGATCACCGCCGTCGGCGAGGACGCCCGCGTGCATACGGCTGATCAGGCCGCCTGAGCCTACCTCCCGCCGGGAAGAATCCGCCGCGACGACCCGTCCTCCGGGACGGGTTGCTTGTCGTGGCCTTGCAGTATCGGAGACACCCGTGACCGAGACCAGTTTGATCGAGATCGAGCGGGCGCGCTCGGAAGCCGCGCGGCATCTCGCCGAGCACGAGATCGAGTGCGAGCGGCGCTACGGCGAGATCAACGCCACGCTGGCCCGCGTCGAGGCACACGGCAAGCGCAATCTGTGGCTGCTGTGTGTCCTGTTGGGCGGGATGCTTGCGGTGGTGAGCAAATCGTTCTGGCCGGCGCTGCTTGGAGGGTGATCATGCCGACGTTGGGAGAGACCAGCCTCACCCGGCTGCGCACCTGCCACCCGGATCTGCGGCGGGTGCTGTCCAAGGCCATCGAGGACGGACCAGACTTCACCGTTCTGTGCGGTCACCGCGGCCGTGACGCGCAGGACCGCGCGGTCGCCGAGGGCCGAAGCAAGGCGCCGTGGCCGCGCTCGAAGCACAACACATCGCCGTCCGTGGCCGTGGACATCGCGCCGTGGCCCATCGACTGGGACGACAGGAACCGTTTCCGTCTGCTTGCCGGATACGTCCTGGGTGTTGCCGCAGCCATGGACGTGCGCTTGCGCTGGGGCGGCGACTGGGACCGCGACTACGCGGAGACCGATGAGCGGTTCCGCGACCTGCCGCACTTCGAGCTGATGGAGGGATCGGATGTTTGATGCACTGGGCAAGGCTCTCGCAGGGCTCGCCCCGACCCTGGCCGGGGCGCTCGGCACGGCGGTGGGCGGACCCGTCGGCGGCGCGTTGGCGCGCACCGCCGTGGGCGCGGTCGGCAAGGCGCTGGGTCTGGACACCGATGATCCGAAAGAGGTTTCGGCGGCCTTGGAAAAGGCGACGCCGGAGCAGATCGCGGCGATCAGGCAGGCCGACCAGGCGTTCGCCGCGCGCATGCGCGAACTCGACCTGCACGAGGTCGAGATCCATGCGCGCGACCGCGACAGCGCCCGGCGGCGTCAGGCGGTCACGCGCGACCGGATGCCGGCTTTCATCGCGCTCGCCGCGTTGTCCGGCTTCTTCGGCATTCTCGCCAGCATGATCCTGATCGCGATACCGGCCGACGCCATGCAGCCGCTGCTGGTGATGCTCGGCGCGCTCGCCACGCTGGTGACCCAGATCGGCGCCTTCTACTTCGGCTCCTCGGCGGGTTCGAAGCAGAAGACCGATGCAATCGAACGCATGGCGGCAGGGGCGGCCAAGTGACTGGCCACTATCCGCATAGTCCCGACGAGGGAGGACTGATCAGCCGCCAGAGGCGCCCTGCTACTTCGGCTCGTCGGCGGCCGGTCGGGGAACGACGGTTTGTGCGTGTGCTGCTTCGAGCGCGAACGTCTGGCGAACGGAACTATGACGCGGTTATGACGCGACTCGGCCTCAACCGGCCCGATTGTTCCCTTTTCGCCCTCCTTGCGGCTGCCAGACTGATTGCCGAAACCGGCCGAAAGCCTTATGTAGCGCCCATCGGGGCGTAGCTCAGTCTGGCAGAGCGCCGGCTTTGGGAGCCGGAGGCCCGGGGTTCGAATCCCCGCGCCCCGACCACGTTCGAGCGACACAGAGGAAGTTTGGCGGAGGACGGCGCGATGAGAGCGAGGATATTTCAGCCGTCCAAGACGGCGACGCAGTCCGGCCGGGCCAAAACCCGTGACTGGGTGCTGGAGTGGGAGCCGACCGAACGCAAACGGCCGGACCCCCTTATGGGATGGGCGAGCTCGGGCGACACCCAGGCGCAGGTCCGACTGAGGTTCGAGACCCGCGAGGCGGCGGTTGCGTACGCTGTGAGTCAGGGGTTGGACTACCAAATCCAGGCACCCCACAAACGCATTGTGCAGACGAAGGCTTACGCTGATAATTTCGCCTACACGCGCAAGTCGTTGTGGACTCATTAGATGACGCGCCCGTAGCTCAGCCGGATAGAGCAACGGCCTTCTAAGCCGTCGGTCGGAGGTTCGAGTCCTCCCGGGCGCGCCAACTTCCACACGACACGCCAGCGTGGCGCGGTCTTGTTGATATGCGCACATGCGATCATCGTTCCGCGATCCCCAGTGACAGGTGTCACAGACCCGTGCCGCGGAGAACGGTAAATCGATGTTGCGGCCAGGGGGGTTGCGTCCCATGCTCGCGGCGAAGCTCGCGTTGCGGACGTCGGCCGGATCACTTGAACACGGGCGGTCCGGCTGGGCGCACACGCTCCCATCGGTCCGAGAAACCATTCAAAAGCAAACGGAGGCGTTCATGTCGCTCAGAATAAATGACCAGGTTCCGAATTTTACCGCTGATTCGACCCAAGGCTCGCTGACCCTCCACGACTGGATCGGTGACGGTTGGGCGGTGCTGTTTTCACATCCAAAGGACTTTACGCCCGTGTGCACGACCGAGCTCGGCTACATGGCCGGACTCAAGCCGGAGTTCGACAAGCGCAACTGCAAGATCGTCGGCCTCAGCGTCGACCCGGTCGGCAATCACGAAAAGTGGTCCAAGGACATCGAGGAGACCCAGGGTCACGCGGTCAACTATCCGCTGATCGGCGATCCCGAGCTGAAGGTGGCGAAGGCGTTCGACATGCTGCCGGCTGCGGCGGGTGGCACCTCGGAAGGCCGGACCCCGGCCGACAACGCGACCGTGCGCTCGGTGTTCGTCATCGGTCCGGACAAGAAGATCAAGGCCATGCTGACGTATCCGATGAGCACCGGCCGTAACTTCGATGAGGTCTTGCGCCTGGTCGACTCCTGTCAGCTCACGGCCAAGCATCAGGTTGCGACGCCGGTGAACTGGAAGCAGGGCGAGGACGTGATCATCGTGCCGGCCGTCTCGGACGAGCAGGCGCGCGAGAAGTATCCCGGCGGCTGGAAGTCGCCGAAGCCCTATATCCGAATCGTACCGCAGCCGAACTAGGCCAAAATACCGATCGAGGCCCCGCGCGCCGCGGCCGCCGCTCAGGGGCGGCCAAGGCGCGCCATTGCCTTGGCCGCGCCGTTTCCGCCATCATGTCGCGATGGCGAAAGCGTTTCCACGATTGGCACGGTGGTGCCTTTGCGCGCTCGCCGCGTGGGCGGTGTCGGCGTCGGCGCTGGCGACGGACGCACGTCCGGCGGCCATCAACGATGGTTGGGACGACTACGATCAGTACTTGTTCCAGACCGCGCGCGGCAAGTGGCGGCTGCTCGCCCTGCAGGGCAATATTGACGCCATCAGCGCGTTGAATCACATGTATTTCGTGCAGGGTGGAGCGCAGCGCGACATCGATGAGACGGCCGGGTGGACGCGGCTTGCGGCGGCCGAGCCGGATAATTGGCGGGCGCATATCGAGCTTGGCATGCTGCACATGCGCGGCCAGGGGGTTGCGCCCGATCCGGAAGCGGCGCGGCGCCTGTTCGGTCAGGCGGCGGCGACGGGCGGCACCGAGGCGATGATGCGGCTCGCACACATGCACCGTGCGGGCGACGGCATCGGCCAGGACGTGGCGGCCGCCGTTTACTGGTATCAGACTGCGGCCGCCAACGGTCACGCGGCGGCGTTCACGGCGCTGGGAGAGATGTATCTGGACGGCACGGCGGTCGTGCAAGACCGCGCCGCGGCCTTCATGTGGTTCAGCCTTGCGGCCGACTCCATGCCGGAGGGCGAGGCCCGCAGCGAGGCGGAAATGACCCGCGATATTACGTCGTTGTCCCTGACCGACGCGGAGATCGATGCCGCGCGGCGGCGCGCGCAATCATGGCCGTTTCAGCCGTAGCGATCAGTCTTCGCGATAGAGTTCCTCGGGGTCGATCACCACCGGCAGACGTTCAGCCAACCCGCCGTCCGTGGCGACACGATAGAAACAGCCGCGGTGCCCGGTGTGGCAGGCGACGCCGGTTTGATCGACCAGCATCAACAGCGCATCACCGTCGCAATCGAGCCGCAGCTCCACCAAGCGCTGCGTCTGGCCGGACCGTTCGCCCTTGCGCCACAACGACTTTCGCGAGCGTGAATAGTAAGTCGCTTGCCTGCTCGCCAGCGTCTCGGAGATCGCTTCACGGTTCATCCAGGCCAGCATCAGCACATCGCCCGTGTCGTACTGCTGCGCAACCGCCGGCACCAATCCGTCGGCATCGAAGACGACGGCATCAAGCAGCTCGGCAAGGGCGCGTTCGGTGGGCACCGCGGTCTAGGACGCCGCCTTCAGGCGCGCGAACCCATCGGCCAGGTCTGCGATCAAATCCTCTGGATCCTCGAGACCAATGTGCAGGCGCAGCAGCGGACCGGGCGCGCTCCAGTCGGTGGCGCTGCGCGATGCAGCAACGTCGGCCGGCAGCATGAGCGATTCGAACCCGCCCCAGCTGTATCCCATGCCGAACAGGCGCATCTTGTCGAGCATGGCGGCCAGCGCCGGCTTCTCGTAGCGCCGCTCCAGCACGATCGAGAACAGGCCGGAGGCGCCCAAGAAGTCGCGGCGCCATAGCGCATGGCCGGGGTCGGACGGCAGCGCCGGATAGCGAACCTGCGCGACCTCGTCCCGCTCCTGCAACCAGTTCGCGACGCGCAGAGCACCGGCCTGATGCCGCGCCATGCGCGCCCCCAGTGTGCGCAGTCCGCGCAAAGCGAGGAAGATGTCGTCCGGCCCGGCGCATTGGCCGAGCAGGCCGCAGCTGTGGCGGACACGCCGATAGGTCGCATCGTTGGCCGCAATGATTCCCATCATCAGGTCGGAATGGCCGCCGATATATTTCGTGATGGAATGGATCGACACGTCGACGCCGTGCTTGATCGGCTTGAAGTAAAGCGGACTCGCCCAGGTGCTGTCGTGCGTGACGATGGCGCCCGCCGCGTGGGCAGCGTTGGCGATGGCCGGGATGTCCTGGACCTCGAACGTCAGAGATCCCGGTGACTCGGTGTGCACGACGCGCGTGTTGGGCCTGATCAAGTCGGCAATGCCGGCCCCGGCGAGAGGATCGTAGTAGGTGGTTTCAATGCTCATCGCGGCCAGCGTCTCGTCGCAAAATTTGCGCACGGGGTCGTAGACACTATCGACCGCGAGCAAGTGATCGCCACTTTCGAGGAACGCAAGCAGCGCTATGTTGACAGCGGCCAGGCCCGACGGCATCACCACGCTGCCGGCGCCACCTTCGAGTTGCGCTACGGCTTCCTCGAGCGCGAAGCTGGTGGGCGTGCCACGCCGGCCATAGCGCACGCGCGCACGCGGTGCTGCCTCCAACGCCGACAAAGTCGGGAACAGCACGGTCGATGCGTGGTACACGGGCGGGCTGACGATGCCGTGCTGGGATTCGGGATCGCGCCCGGCGGTCGTTACGAGCGTATCCTCGTGCATGCGGCGCAGTCTGTCAGAGGGCGTTTGGCGATGAAAGTCTCTTGTGCCGCGGAGGGGGCATACGAACTTCGGCGCAAGGCACGGCGTTGCTGTACAAAATAGTTAGGAGATTGCAAAATTAGTTGTTGACACGGGAACCGAGTTTGGGCATGGTTCGCCTACGGTGAAAAAACTTGGCTCTGGAGGCCGCGCGCCGCTGGAGCGCTGCAGAAGCCCTTCCGACCATTCGAGTTTGGAAAATCACGATGAGCGAATGGCCCGGCGGCCGACTCTAAGCGAGCGGCAGCGCCGCTTCGTTCAAGCCTATGCCGATCACCGCGACGCGGCCCGCGCAGCCATCGAGGCGGGTGCACGTGTATGCCAAGGCACCGGGCGAGGCTGTCGAGCGCGCCCTTCTTGTCGTGCAGTTTGAACCGCTTGCTGCCGCTCACGGTCTCTGACACCTCGGCGACGCAACGGGCCTGATCCTAGTCTGCGCTCGACCTAAACGCGACGCCCCTCGGACCCCACTGAACGAATTCTCGCAGGTCGGAGAACGCGATCCGCCTGTATTCGGCGAGGATACGATCGGCCGTAACCGGTGCGGTGTTGGGCTGTCGTGATGCTTTGTCGGGCCCGTACACGCGGCCGGCGAGCGCCGCCGCAACCGAGGGAATGCCCAATAGCCTGGCCGCCCAGCGCTTCGCCGTTTTCGGCGCATACCCGTCCAGTCCGGGTCGCGGCCACCGACCGAGGCCGTCGCCGCCAAGTCCCAGCAGCGCACGCGCGCTGCAACTGCCGGCGCGACCGCGACAGATCCGAACCAGTGTCTTTGGAACATCGCACCGTCGCGCGCCGCGGGCAGTTGCTGTAGCTGACCGGCTGCGGCCTCGATCACGGCGGCCGCTTGCATGAACTCTACGCCAGCGTGCGCGGTGACACGTGGACTTTAATCATCACCACACCGGATGGGCTGAGCCACGTGGTGCGGGCCGGGCAGGCGGGTTACTTGATCGCGCCCGCCCCGGGCGAGGGATTGTGAACGAAGCCACCAACAACCAGGCCATCGCGGCGCTGAAGGCGCAGAGCGAACAGACCGCGGCGGCGGTGGCGCATCTGCAGCGGCTGATGGTGGAACTCGAGGCCAAGGTCGATCAGATGGTCGTCGCCGATGCGCAACGGGTCGGTTTCTGGCGCGGGGCGCGCTTCGGGGCGCAGCTCATGCTATTCGCCATGGCGGCGGCACTCGGCGGCGGCGTGTCCAAAGTCATCGACTGGCTGAGCAGCGCTTTCGTGGGTCCACCCTAGTGGATTGATCGGAATGAAAGAGTCCGAATTGGGATTCCGTATTTTGCTGTGGTATGCGAATCTGGCGTATGCGCAGTGGAATCTCCTTCACCCTATCCGCCGGCGACCGTCAGCGATTGCGCGCGGTCGTCGCGGATCCCAAGAGCCCGCAGAAACACGTCTGGCGGGCACATATTGTCCTTCTCAGCGGCGAGGGTCTGGGCACCTCGGCGATCATGACCGAGACCGGCAAGTCCAAGACCTGCGTGTGGCGCTGGCAAGAGCGGTTCATGCACGAGGGTGTCGGCGGCCTGCTTCGCGACAAGTCCCGTCCGCCCGGCAAGGCGCCGGTCCCGCTCGATCGTGTCGCCGAGATCGTGCGCCTGACGCAGCAACCGCCGCCGTTTGAGGCGACCCACTGGACGTTGCGCGCGATGGCCAGGGCGGCCGGTATTGCCGCCTCGACGGTGCAGGCGATCTGGAAGGCTCACGGTCTCAGCCCGCACCGCTGGCGCAACTTCAAGCTGTCGACCGACCCTGCCTTCGCCGAGAAACTCACCGATATCGTCGGCCTGTATGTCGACCCGCCGGCCCATGCGGTGGTGTTGTCGATCGATGAGAAGTCACAGATCCAGGCGCTCGACCGCCGGTCTGCCGATGAAGAAGGGACGCGCCGGCACCATGACCCATGACTACAAACGGCACGGCACGACCACGCTGTTTGCGGCGCTCAACGTTCTGGACGGAACGGTGATCGGCCAGAACATGCAGCGCCACCGCCATCAGGAGTTCATCCGCTTCCTCAACCGCATCGAGCGCACGGTGCCGGCGGACAAGGCCATCCACGCGATCGTCGACAACTACGCGGCGCACAACAAGGACAAGGTCCGCGCCTGGCTCGCCCGCCATCCGCGCTGGACTTTCCACTTCACACCGACCTCCTGCTCGTGGCTCAATGCCGTCGAGGGCTTCTTCGCAAAACTCACCCGGCGGCGGCTCAAGCACGGCGTCTTCCATTCCGTCGTCGATCTCCAGGCCGCAATCAACCGCTTCGTCCGCGAATACAATGCGGCCAACCCACAGCCATTCATATGGAAAGCCGACCCCGACGACATCATCGCAGCCCGAAACCGAGGGTTCCAAACGTTGGAATCAATTCCTAGTAGATTGATCGGAATGAAAGAGTCCGAATTGGGATTCCGTATTTTGCTGTGTTATGCGAATCTGGCGCATGCGCAGTGGAATCTCCTTCACCCTATCCGCCGGCGACCGTCAGCGATTGCGCGCGGTCGTCGCGGATCCCAAGAGCCCGCAGAAACACGTCTGGCGGGCACATATTGTCCTTCTCAGCGGCGAGGGTCTGGGCACCTCGGCGATCATGACCGAGACCGGCAAGTCCAAGACCTGCGTGTGGCGCTGGCAAGAGCGGTTCATGCACGAGGGTGTCGGCGGCCTGCTTCGCGACAAGTCCCGTCCGCCCGGCAAGGCGCCGGTCCCGCTCGATCGTGTCGCCGAGATCGTGCGCCTGACGCAGCAACCGCCGCCGTTTGAGGCGACCCACTGGACGTTGCGCGCGATGGCCAGGGCGGCCGGTATTGCCGCCTCGACGGTGCAGGCGATCTGGAAGGCTCACGGTCTCAGCCCGCACCGCTGGCGCAACTTCAAGCTGTCGACCGACCCTGCCTTCGCCGAGAAACTCACCGATATCGTCGGCCTGTATGTCGACCCGCCGGCCCATGCGGTGGTGTTGTCGATCGATGAGAAGTCACAGATCCAGGCGCTCGACCGCCGGTCTGCCGATGAAGAAGGGACGCGCCGGCACCATGACTACAAACGGCACGGCACGACCACGCTGTTTGCGGCGCTCAACGTTCTGGACGGAACGGTGATCGGCCAGAACATGCAGCGCCACCGCCATCAGGAGTTCATCCGCTTCCTCAACCGCATCGAGCGCACGGTGCCGGCGGACAAGGCCATCCACGCGATCGTCGACAACTACGCGGCGCACAACAAGGACAAGGTCCGCGCCTGGCTCGCCCGCCATCCGCGCTGGACTTTCCACTTCACACCGACCTCCTGCTCGTGGCTCAATGCCGTCGAGGGCTTCTTCGCAAAACTCACCCGGCGGCGGCTCAAGCACGGCGTCTTCCATTCCGTC
Source organism: Alphaproteobacteria bacterium (assembly GCA_965248805.1). GTDB lineage: Bacteria > Pseudomonadota > Alphaproteobacteria > UBA6615 > UBA6615 > CBDFKJ01. The sequence goes on along the minus strand of CBDFKJ010000007.1, from coordinate 551,423 downwards.
GTCGATCTCCAGGCCGCAATCAACCGCTTCGTCCGCGAATACAATGCGGCCAACCCACAGCCATTCATATCGAAAGCCGACCCCGACGACATCATCGCAGCCCGAAACCGAGGGTTCCAAACGTTGGAATCAATCCACTAGACCGCCCCATTTGCGTTGCGGGAGGGCTGCTCGGGCGGCGAACGCTCGACAGAGCGGCCGGCCGCGGGCGCCCTTGATTGGGCAGGCGTACACTCCGTTGCATTCGTTCGCCACATTGCGTTCTTATTGCACAAGTTCCGGGGATTGAGTCGTTTGCGCGATGACGCTTGGCCTGTCCGAAAACCGCCGCCGCCGCCGACACCGCAATTGGGGCGGCCTGATCAAGTGGCTGATCGTACTGGCCATCGTGGTCGGTGCCGGCCTCTATGCCTACGAGGTCGGCTCGACGCTGGCCCGCCAGGAGGTCAGGCAGCTCGAGCAGGATATCGGTCGGGTGGCCGGCGACCTGGCGGCCCTCCAGGTCGAAAATGCGCAGTTGCAGGAAACGGTACAGCGGCGCGACGCGCAGATCGAGGAACTGGGCGCCCGATACGATCGTGACATCCCACCGGAATCGGCGCGCGAGTTACTCGCCCTGTTCGACGAGCGGGTCGCCGCGGGCGTCTCCGCCGCGCGCCTGAAGGCCGTACTGACCACGGCCCGCGACGATGCGGTATGTGACAACGAGCCGGTGACGCGCCGGTTTGCGCCGAGCACGCCACTTGCCGCGGAGGCTAGCAACACCGTTCGCTTTGCCGAGGGCGCTATCACGGTTACCGGGCAAGGCGAGTCGTCGAAGGACGACGCCGGCAATGTCCAGGCTTGGTTCGATCCGGCCTTGGCGGTATCGCTGCGCTTTGCCCGGCTTGGCGGTGAGAGCGAAGAAATTAGCGGTATGCTGCCGCTGTATCATTCGGTCGTCGTCGGTGCTGGCGAGTACCGGTTCTCCGCGGTTGCCGGCGAGCGCTCCTTTGTCGAAATCACCGCCGATCGCTGCGACTATCCCTAGCCTGCCGGCGGGCGACCGTGTTCGTCGCCGGCGAAGGCAAATTCCAGGGCGAATGCCGCGCGCAGATCGCATTCCTGGAAGTCGACGCGGTTGGTATCGGCCAGTTCGAGGTTGAAGAAGTCGATGGCAGCGGCGGCATCGAAATGGGGACCCGCATGCCAGGTGCCGCGGTGCAGCATGATGAAGCAATCGCCGGGAACGCGGAAGGCGGCGATCGCGTCGGGGCTCGGCCGGGCGCCGGGCTCCTGCGATCGAAACGGCGGTGCCACCGCGATCAGCCACGGTGCGCCGCCGAGGGCTCCCAGGCATTGGTTGACACGCACATGGCGCGCGATGCGGTGAAAGCGCAAACCCCGCCGCCGCAGCCGCATGATGTAGAATCGCGGCACGCCGGCGCTCAGGTCCGGGCTGACATCGCCCGTTCCCGCGAGGACGTCGTCGGGCTGTGGCGTCGCCACTTCACCGAACGGGGCGAACGCGGCCGCGGACAAGGGTCGCACCGTCAGCACGCGCGGACCGCTCACAGCGACGTCCGCATCACGGAGATGACAATCGACAGGGTCAAGATCGACAGTCCGGTGGACAGAAAGATCGTTGTGGTCGTCGCGGCGATGTTACCATTGTCGCGAGCGGCGAACAGATAGGCCGTGGCGCCGGTTGGCAGCGCCGCCAGGGTGACGGCCATTGCCGCCGGCAGCGGCGGTACCGACAGCAGCACCGCCGCCAGCCAAACGAGCAGGGGGTGCGCCACCAGTTTCGCCGCGACGTACAGGCCGGCGGTCCGCAGCTGGCCGCCGAGGCGATACTGAACCAACGAGGCGCCGAGCGCGAAGAGAGCGCAGGGCCCGGCGGCGCGCGCCAGCAACTGGGCGATGGCGGCAAGCGGGCCCGGCAGGGGTGTCGAGGTCGCCATCATCGCGACGCCGATCAAGACGGCGATCAGGATCGGATTGGCGAATAGCCGCCACATGCGGCCAAGGGCGCGCCAGTTGCCGCCGACGGCGCCGGCGCGGCCGACTTCGCTGGCGAGAGAGCCGAGCGACAGCATGATCGGCCCGTGGCAGGCGATGAATAGGGTCAGCGGCAGCGCGGCGGCGTCGCCATAAGCGGCGAGGACGAGCGGGATGCCCAGCAGTACCGCGTTGGAATACGACGCGGTCAAGCCATGCGTGCCGAGGCTGCGCCGCCAGTCGCCGCCGCTGGAGCGGGCCACGACCACGCCGGCGGCGAAAATCGCCAAGGTCGGCGCGAAGTAGGCGATCAGATAGCGTACGTCCAGCGCCGGCGGCGATTCAAACTGAGCCAGCATGTGCACCAGCAACACCGGGATCGCGACATTGAACACGAAGGCGCTCAGGCCGCGCACGGCGTTGTCGTCGACAACTTTCAGTCGCGCGCAGCCATGGCCGACAATCACCAGCCCGAAGACCGGCGCGATGATGTTGAGGATCGTCTCCATCGACAACCACTTAGATAGCCATCGCGGCGAACGTGCAATCGAAGCCGGAGTCAGACTCAGGGCTGGTCCACGGGCGGTTGCGGCGTGGCGGTATCGGCTCTGGGCGTCTAATCTGGCGGCGCCGTTGAACCGTCGCGGGGGCGATCAGGCCGCGACGGGTGAGGTGACATGGATCTTGGACTGACGGACAAACGCGCCCTGGTGTTGGCCGCCAGCCGCGGCCTGGGGCGCGGCATTGCCGAGGCACTCGCGGCGGAGGGCGCGCGCCTGGTCATGTGCAGTCGGAACGCGGAGGCGATCCGCGAGGCAGCGTCCGACATCGCGGCGCGCCATCGGGTCGAGGCACGGGCGGTGGTGTGCGATCTGGGCGATCTGGCGCAGGTTGACGCGCTCGCCGACGCCGCCTATGCGGCGATGGGTGGTGTCGACATCCTGATCGGAAATTGTGGCGGGCCGCCGCCGCGCCCGGCGAGCGACGTGCCGGTCGAGATGTGGCGCAGCCAGTTCGAAGCCATGGTCCTGAGCATCATACGGCTCAGCGAACGGTTGCTGCCGGCGATGCGGGCACACCGATGGGGACGCCTGGTGTTGGTCAGCTCGAGCTCAGTCAAGGCAACCCATCATGGGCCTTGGCATCTCGAACACACTGCGCCCTGGTTTGGCGGGCTGGGCAAAATCTCTGAGCCGCGAAGTCGCCGCCGACGGTGTCACCGTCAATCTGCTCTTGCCCGGCGCGTTCGCCACCGATCGGGGCGCAGGAGGTCGAGCAGGCGCGCGCCGCGCAAACCGGCGAGAGCGTCGAGGTCATCCGCGCGGCCACCGTCGCCGGCATACCGCTAGGCCGCAGGGGCGAGGTCGCCGAGTTCGCAGCCGCGGCCGCCTTTCTCGCCAGCGCGCGGGCCGGCTACATCACAGGCGCTGCGGTTCCCGTTGACGGCGGGCTGATCGGCTGCCTCTGATCCGTGCGCGATGTCCCGGCACAACGACCAAAAGACCGGCCAGATGCGCGGCGCATTGGCGGGTCTGCGCGTGCTCGATTTATCGCGCGTGCTGGCCGGGCCCTATGCAACAGATTTTGGGTGACCTCGGCGCCGACATCATCAAAGTCGAACGACCCGGGCAGGGCGACGACACGCGGTCGTGGGGGCCTCCGTTCCTTATCAGCCCGTTGAAAAAGTCGCGGCCATCTGACTCTGTGACGAGGGCATGGTTCGAGTCGGGAGCTTCGTCATGGCGTTGGGACGACAAGGGGATCGACAGGTGGGCTTGATGGTCAGTTGGGCAGAGATGCCTCGCTCGCCCGGCCACGTGTTTTACGACCAGCTGGCTGGTCGATGCCGGTTTCGATGCGTTCGCCGAGGACCTGTGTGAGCCCTATTACGCGCCAGGGATCGGACGTCCGGGAATCCCACCGGGGCGTTACTTCCGGATGCACCTGGTCGGCTACTTCGAAGGCCTCGACAGTGAGCGGGCGTTGGAGTGGCGGTGCGCCGACAGCTTGTCGCTGCGTGAGTTCTTGCGCCTGGAGGCGCGCGCACGTGTGCCTGACCACTCGTCGTTGAGCACGATCCGCAGCCGCACGCGGTGCATGAGGCAGTGTTCGCCTGGGTGCTGGACGTTCTTGGCGAGCACGGCCTGGTCGAGGGCGAGCGGATTGGGGTCGATGCTTCGACCATGGAGGCGAACGCGGCGCTGCGCTCGATCGTGCGCCGCGACAGCGGCGAAAGCTATCGCTAGATGCTGCAGCGCATGGCCGCCGACAGCGGGATCGAGACCGCGGCGAATGACTTGGCGCAGATGGATCGGCGGCGCAAGGGCAAGAAACTCTCCAATGCGGACTGGGTCTCGACGCGGAGGCCAAAATCGCCAGGATGAAGGACGGCACGACGCATCTGGCCTACAAGCCCGAACACGCGGTCGACCTCGACACCGGGGCGGTGATCGCGGCCGAGCTGTATCCGGCCGATCAGGGCGACACGACCACCCTGCCGACAACGTTGACGTCAGCCGAGGCCAAGCTGGCGGCTGTGGGCGCAGCGCCGACGGCCGACGAACCGGCGGAGCTGGTGACCGACAAAGGCTACTTCGGCCGCGAGGTGCTGAAGTCCCTTGCCGACGGCGCCTGGACGACCCGCATCGCCGAACCGAAGGGCAAGGGGCTCTCGCGCTGGCACGGCGACGACGCCGCTCGGCGGGCCGTTTACAACAACCGCAACCGATTGCTGTCGGGCGTGGCGAAGGCCGCGTTCAAACTCCGCGCCGAAGTGGTCGAGCGGGGCTTCGCCCAGGTCCTCGATCGCGGCGGCATGCGCCGCACTTGGCTGCGCGGGCGCGAGAACATCAGCAAGCGCTATCTGATCCACGTCGCCGGACACAACCTGGGCGTCCTATTGCGCCAGTTGATCGGCGCCGGGACCCCGCGAGAGGCTGCGGCCAAGGGCTTGGCGGTCCTGCTGCTTGTCTTGCGACAGGAACAATCGCTGATCATTATCCTCGCCCTCAATAACCCCCCGGCGCCGGGTCTCGCCGCCGCCATTGTTATCACGCCCGATGCTTCATCAACTCAGTCTTCTTCAACGGGCTGTTAAGGACGATAACAACCAAGATACCGGTGAAAGCGGCTACTACCTCAGCACAACCGCAACAAGCGGTCGGTGACGCTCGACATATCGCAGCCCGACGGCCAGGCACTGGCGCGCAAACTTGCCGCTCGATCCGACGTGCTGATCGAAAACTTTCGCGTCGGTGGCTTGCGTCGTTATGGCCTTGCCCATGAACAACTGCGCGCCGACCATCCGCGTCTGGTGTACTGCTCGATCACCGGCTTCGGCCAGACGGGCCCGTATGCCGACCGCGCCGGGTATGACTTCCTGGCGCAGGGTATGGGCGGTCTGATGAGCATCACCGGCGAAGCGGACCGCGAGCCGATGAAGGTCGGCGTCGCGATCGCCGATATCATGGCCGGCATGTATGCCGCGGTGGCGATCCTCGCCGCGCTGCGTCATCGCGATGCCACCGGCGAGGGTCAGCACATCGATATCGGTCTGCTCGACACGTCTGTCGCCTGGCTCGCGAACCAGGCGATGAACTACCTGCTAACGGGCGACGCACCGACGCGGATGGGTAATGCGCACCCGAACATCGCGCCCTATCAGAGGTTCGCCACGGCCGACGGCCACCTGATCCTCGCCATCGGCAACGACGCGCAATTCGCACGCTTCTGCGCGGTCGCCGGTGCGACCGAATTGGCGGCCGACGCGCGGTTCGGCACCAGCGCCGCCCGCGTGCGCCACCGCGAGGCGCTGACCGAGGCGCTCCGACCGATCATGGCGACCCGCACGAGCGCTGAGTGGGGGCGGACTCTGGAGGAGGCGGGCGTGCCGTGTGGCCCGGTGAATTCAATCGACCAGGTCTTTGCCGATGAACAGGTGCGGGCGCGGGGCATGCAGATCGAGTTGGATCATCCGGCGATTTCGACGCCGCTTCCACTCGTTGGCAGCCCGCTCAAACTATCGGCGACGCCGGTTTCATATCGGCGCGCGCCGCCGCTGCTCGGCGCGGACAGCGATGCGGTCCTGCACGACGTACTGGAGCTTGGTTAAGGCGGCGGTGACTAGTCGCATGGGGAATGCCTCCTGTGGCTAGATTTCTGCGGAAATACGGTTCGCAGTGCCTAGTCGCGGGGACGCTTGCGGCGCGCCAGGTAGATACCGCCGACAACGACCGCCGCGACCAGCCCCAACATTCCGCTTCCGCCGAACGGCAGGCGGAGTCCGGCACTCACTACTCCCGTCGGGACCGCGGCGAGAGCCATGGTCGTGGAGCAAGATAGTGCAGCGGCAACAACTATGGCCGAGCGTATGTGTCTGCGCATGGATTTCTCCCGTGACGACTTGGTTAATTTTTTTGCGCAAGATTCACGCCAGAAAATTAGTCGTTACATTTCAATGGGCTGCGCGTCCTTGCGCCGGACGGGGAGTAATAGTTGTAAGAAATCTTTACAATTTTATGCTGCAAATACGGTCGGCGGGACGCCATCCATCCGTATAGTCGTTACAATTCAGTAGCTTATCTAAGGGTGACGCCAGCGGCGAAAAGTGGCAAGCAGACTGACGGTATCGCATTGAGCAGCGCTGCCGTGTTAGATTATCTATTAATCATCAAAGTGTTAAAGCGGTTATATGACGTGTCACATACGCTAGGATTGCGCGAAGCCAGGATCGATCGGCGTATTGAGGCGAAACTAGCTCCAGAAACGTCCGCTGGCGGCGATCGCCACGGTCACTATGCCCAGCGTCAGATTGATCTCGATGATACGGCGGATGGTGTTGTGTCGGGCGACGGCCTCGGGCCAGTCCTCTGCATCGGCGGCGCGGCGCATCTTTGGCCACACGGCGAAATAGAGGTGGCCGAACACCAGGAACATGATCCAGCCGATGCCCTGCATCAGGTTGACGTGCAACGGCAACCCGGCGAAGCCGCCAAAGGCGGGGGAGAAGATCATCCAGTAGCCGGTCACGAGCAGCACCAGCACGGCGGCGGCCACCCAGGCGAAGAAACGCTGCAGGATGGCGCGTTGCGCGCGCATCGGGTCCGGCGGGTTCAGCACGCCCAGCGACGGCCGCAGGCAGAAGTAGCCGAAGAACATGCCGCCGACCCAGATGACGGCAGCCAGGACGTGCAAGGCGATGGCGATGGACATGGCGGGCCTCTCTTGGTGAGTGCCTTACATGCATTTGATTCGGGCCGCCGGCAAGGTCGGTTCTCTAGTGAAAATCGTGGGAGCGGATGCGCACCACCGCGTCGCGGGGATGGGCGAAGGCACGGGGATCGGGCGACGGCGGCCGCTTGACTTCGTCCGGCGGGCCATAACCGGGATGGCCGTCGCCGACGCCTTGGGCGAGTGCGTCCAGGCGGTGAGACAGATCGACGATGTTGCGGGCAATGACATGGGTGACGATGCCTTCGCGTTGTAACTCACCGCGCACCAGCATCAACCGTGACGCGAGGATCACTTTGCGATAGCGCTGAAAGGTGCGCGCCCAGATGATGATGTTGGCGACGCCGGTCTCGTCCTCGAGCGTGGCGAAGATGACCCCCTTGGCGGTTCCCGGACGCTGGCGCACTAGCACCAGTCCCGCCACCGTCACCCGCCGGTTGGTCGGCAGGTGCAGCAACCGCTCGTTCGCGACCGCCCCGCGCCGCGCCATCTCCGCCCGCAGCAAATGCAACGGATGGTGCTTCAGCGACATGCGGATGGTGGCGAAATCGTTGGCCATGGCCTCGCCCGGCGTCTCGTCGGGCAGGGCCGGCTCGCGCCTCGCTTGCGCCGGGGCTTCGTTGCCATGGCGCCTGCGCTCTGCGGCGGCGAACAATGGCGGTGGCGGCTCGCCCAGCGCCTTGATCGCCCACAGCGCCTGACGCCGGTCGAGATCCATCGAGGCGAAGGCGTCGGCCTCGGCCAGCTTCTCCAGCGCCGCGGCGCCGATGCCGGCGCGCCGCCAGACATCGCGCGGGGTGTGGAACCCGCCTGTGCGGGCGGCGACCAGGCGTTCGCTGTCCTCCTCCTTCAAGCCCTTGATCTGCCGCAACCCCAGCCGCAGCGCATGGCTGGGTTGCTCGCCATCGCTCGGCTCGAGCGTGTAGTCCCAGTCGCTGGCATTGACGTCGGGGCCGCGCACCTCGACGCCATGGCTGGCGGCGTCGCGCACGATCTGCGCCGGTGCATAGAAGCCCATGGGCTGGCTGTTCAACAGCGCGGCGGCGAACACATCCGGATAGTGGCACTTCAGCCAAGCCGAGACATAGACCAGAAGCGCGAAGCTGGCGGCGTGGCTTTCCGGGAAGCCGTAGTCGCCGAAGCCCTCGATCTGTCGGTAGCAGCGCTCGGCGAACTCGCGCTCATAGCCGCGCGCGACCATGCCCTCGACCAGCTTGTCGCGGAAGGTATGGATCGTGCCCATGCGGCGGAAGGTGGCCATGGCGCGGCGCAGCCCGTCGGCCTCGTTCGGCGTGAAGCCGGCGGCGACGATGGCGATCTTCATCGCCTGTTCCTGGAACAACGGTACCCCCATGGTCTTGCCGAGCACCGCTTCCAATTCCTTCGACGGGAAGTGCACGACCTCCTCGCCGTTGCGCCGGCGCAAGTACGGATGGACCATGTCGCCCTGAATCGGGCCGGGGCGCACGATCGCCACCTCGATCACCAGGTCATAGAAATTGCGCGGCTTCATGCGCGGCAGGAAAGCCATCTGCGCCCGGCTTTCCACTTGGAACACGCCTAAGGAGTCGGCCTGGCACAGCATGTCGTAGACCGCCGGATCCTCGGCCGGCACAGTGGCGAGGTCGAACGCCCGCCCGTAATGGCGTTCGAGCAGCGCGAAGCCCTTGCGAATGCAGGTGAGCATACCGAGCCCAAGCACGTCGATCTTGAGAATGCCGAGCGCGTCGAGGTCGTCCTTGTCCCATTCGATGACGGTGCGGTCTTCCATCGCCGCGTTCTCGATCGGCACCAGCTCGTCGAGCCGGCCCTTGGTGATGACGAAACCGCCGACATGCTGGCTCAGATGGCGCGGGAAGCCGATCAGCTCATGCGCCAGACGCAACGCCAGCGTCAGGGTGCGATCGCTCGGGTCGAGCCCCATCTCGCGCACCGCCTGCTCCGCTGGGGTCTCCGACGACCAGCCCCAGACCTGGCCGGCCAGCGCCCCCACCGTGTCCTCGCTCAGGCCCAGTGCCTTGCCGACGTCACGCATGGCTGAGCGCGCGCGGTAACTGATGACGGTGGCGGCCAGCCCGGCGCGGTCGCGGCCGTACTTCTCATAGATGTATTGGATCACTTCCTCGCGCCGTTCGTGCTCGAAATCGACGTCGATGTCCGGCGGTTCGTTGCGCTCGGCCGAGACGAAGCGCTCGAACAGCAGGTCCAGCCGCGCCGGATCGACCGCGGTGATGCCCAGATAGAAGCACACCGCGGAGTTGGCGGCCGAGCCGCGCCCCTGGCACAGGATGGCGCGAGAACGGGCGAAGCGCACGATGTCGTGGACGGTCAGGAAGTAGGGGGCGTAGGCGAGTTCGGCGATGAGGTCGAGTTCATGCGCGATCTGGGCCCGCACGGTCTCGGGCACGCCGTTGGGGTAGTGCGTCGCGGCCCCGTTCCAGGTGAGCCGCGCCAGCTCCTCATCGGGCGTCAGGCCATCGGGAATGGGGTCGGCCGGATATTCGTAGCGCAGCTCGTCCAGCGAGAAACGGCAGCGCTCGGCGATCGCCACGCTGCGCGCCACGGCGTCCTCGTAGCCGTGGAACAGCCGCGCCATCTCGGCACCCGATTTGAGGTGGCGCTCGGCATTGGCGGCGAGGTGAAAGCCGGCCTCGGCGATGGTGCAATGCTCGCGGATGCACGTCAGCACGTCCTGCAAGGGCCGCCGGTCGGGGCCGTGGGCGTGCACATCGTTGGTGGCGACCAACGGCGCACCGGTTTCGGTGGCCAGTGCCGCCAACGCTGCCAGCCGCCGCGCGTCGTCGCCGCGATATAGATGCTGCGCCGCCAAATAGCAGCGCCCGGCAAAGGCCTCGGCATAGGCGCGTAGTTGGGTGGTGAAGGCATCGTCCGCCACCGGCGTGTCGGGCGTCGGCTCGTCGGATGCCGACACGTCGGGTGCCGACACGTCGGGTGGCAGGACGATGACGATCTGTCCCTCGCCATGGGCCAGCACATCGGTGCGGGTCAGCCGGCAGTCGCCCTTCTCCGCCCGCCGCTTGCCGACGGTCAACAGCCGCGCCAGCCGGCCATAAGCACAGCGGTCGGTGGGAAAGCACAACAGCGACGGGGCGTCCTCCAGATCGAGCCGGGCGCCCACCACCAGGCGGATGTTGGAGGCGCGCGCGCCTTGATGGGCGCGCACCACGCCGGCCAGCGTGTTGCGGTCGGTGACGGCGATCGCGGTGTGACCAAGCGCCGCCGCCGTCGCCGCCAGCTCCTCGGCGTGCGAGGCGCCGCGCAGGAAGCTGAAGTTGGTGGTGACTTGCAGCTCGGCGTAATCGGTCATCGGCCTGATCGTCAAGTCACCCGAACACGCCGTGCAGGTACCAGCGCGGCGGCCGAGTGGTGCCCGCCTGATACAGGCCTTCGCGGTAGAGCCAGTAACGGGCGCCGCTGAGATCTTCGACCCGGTAGTAGTCGCGCGTGCTGTCGGCCGGCACGACCGGCGCGGCTGGTATGACCGGTGCGCGCCACCATTCTGGTGCCAGGCGCTCCGGTCCTTGGGCATGGACGACGCGGTGCACGCGTCCGCGCCAGCGGAACAGCCGCGGCGGATCATCGGGCACGGGGGCGATGGCCTCGACCGGCTCGGGCCGCGCCAGCAGGCGCACCGGGCGCGGACAGGGGCTGGCCGCGGGCCAGGGTGTATCCTTGGCCGCAAGCGGCGACGTTGCCGCTGCGGCCGGTGCGATCGGCAGCGCCGGTACGGGAACCTGCGCGCGTTCCGGCAGATGGCTTTGGCGCGGCGTCAAGCGAGCCACGGCGCCGGTTCCCAGCCGGCTGGCGAGGCGATCGACCAGCGTGGCCACCAACGCGGCGTCCGCGTCTTGCGTTCTGCGCCAGCCGCGCGCGAAGGCGCCCTGCTCGGCCACCAGCTTCTCGGTCCGGGGTGCGGCGAGGATCAGGGCGTCGATCATCAGCGCCGCGCCGTCGCCGCCCGGTTCGGGCAGGCGCTCCAGCGCCTCGCCGATCAGGCGCGTGATATGGGCGGGATCGCGGCTCGCCCGGCTGGTGCCGGCGGCGGCGCGGTCGACCCAGCCGCCGGCGCGAAACAGCCGCAACTCCAACCGGCGGGCACCGAGGCCGGCGGCATCCAACAGCACACACAGGGCGTCGGCGAGGCGGTGCAGGGCGGCGGCGATGTCCTCAGGCCGTCCGATGGGATCGGGGAAGGCGAGGCGGACCTGGGTCGAGGGCCGGGGCCGGCGCGGCGAGATCGGCTCGTCGAGGTGGCCCAGCGCCTGGTCGAGCCGGCGCGGCAACGCCGCCCCGAAGCGGGTGGCAAGTCCGGCACGCGATAATTCCATCAATGCGGCGATGGTGCGCAGGCTCAGACGAACCAACATCTGCTGCATCCGAGCATCGAGACGCAAACCCGCGATGGGCAGTGAACGAAGGGCTTCGGCCTGTCCGCCCGGCGGTACGATATGCCACGGCCGGTCCTTGTCGGTGGCGAAGCGCGCAGTCGCCCAGGCGGCGCCCGGGGTGTCGGCAAGCCCGGCACAGGCGGCATAGCCTAGCTGCGCGAGCCGTCCGAGCAGGTCTGCCAGCAGCGCCTCTTCGCCGCCGAAGAGATGGGCGCAACCGGTGACGTCGAGCCACAGGCCGCCGGCGTCACCGGCTTCGATGGTGTCAACCGGGGTCTGGGCCACCGCGGTCCACGGGCTGTAGCGGCCACACCAGTCGGCGAGCGCCGCCAGTGCCCGCAAATCGTCCTCGCGATCCTGCGTCACGGCATGCAGGCCCGGCTCCAGCGCCCGTGCATCGGCCACCGCCATGCCGGGGGCGAGGCCGGCTTGCGCCGCGGCGTCATTGACCGCGGCCAGGCGCAGGCCGTGGCCGTCCTCGCTGGCGAGCGTGACCAGCGGCTCAGCTCGCCAGGGCGAGGCGCGGCTGCTCTTCGCTGCCTGCCGCCGGCAGAGCCGGTCGGTCGGAAAGCGCGGCAGCCACAGTGAGATCACCCGTCGCATCGTTCACTCCACAGACCAGGCGCCCGGCCGGCCGCCACGGCAGCGCTCCAGCGACAACTGCCAGCGCGCGCCATCGTCGAATGGCACGCTGGGTAGCGATGCCACGCGCCACCGTGTGACGCAGGCCGTCAGCGCCGTCGCCGTCTCGCCGCGCAGCAGCAGTCCACCGGCGCCGCCGGCTTCGGCGGCCAGTTGCAACCGCCGGCTGGCGGTCAGATCCAGTGCCTCGATTTCGGCCACGACCGCGCCTGCCGCCGGCGCGCGCAAGGCCTCCTCCATGGCCCAGAGCGCCGTCGCGCCGCGCGCCGCCACCACGATCAGCGCCGCCGCGCTCAGGCCGAAGGCGGCGAGGCCCGGGGCGTAGAGATCGGGCAGGCGGCCACCGCACCCCGGCGGTGCGATCCAGAACACCGGGCGGCGGCGGCGCGCGGCGAGCCGGGCGGCGAGGGTGGCGGCGAAGGCGGTCGCGGCGCCGCGCATTTCGTGCACGCAGCCCAGCGGTAATCCGCCCCAGGGCAAATGCGCATCGATCTCGGCGACCCCGACCGACACGGTACCGCCGGGACAAGTGGCGCCGTTACCCGACCGTTCGAGAGCGGAAATCCGGTGACGCAGATCCATCAAAGTAGCGGTGTCGGCAGGCATGGTCGATCCTTATGTTCTATGTTTGTTCTAAAAAGATCCGCCCGTCGAGTCAAGATGTTCCTTTTTTGTTCTCTTATTTGCGCTCTTGGCGCCACCGCCTACTCCGTCAAACTCCCTGCGCCGTTGCCCGCAGGAGCCCGCATGCGCATCTTTTCCTATCGCAACCGGCCCGCGCATCTGGGGCGTTACCCCCTGGAACGATTGCCGCGGGCCGAGTCGGGCGCCGCCGACGGCGGCCGGCCGCAACGCCCGCCGCGACGTGTGAATGCGGCCGACATCTATGCCGCCGCGGCGCAAACCTACCTTAGTCTGTATGAGCAACTGCGCGACGGTGAGGTGGCGCCCGAGCGAGCGCCGATCCCCGACGACCCCGAAGCTGTAGTCCACGACCTGAAGGCGACGGGCTATTTCATGGACGCCTCCATGATGGCGGCCTGCGAACTTCCGGCCAGTGCCTGGTACCAAACCGCCGAAGACGGGACGACGCTTACGCCCTATCACAGCCACGCGGTGGTCGTCCTGGTGGCCCATGCACGGCCCCCCGAGCCCGACAATCTCGCCCACGCCTGGGTCGCGAACAGTCAATCGGACCGCGCCGCCATGCGCGCGATGGAGATCGCGACGATCCTGGCCGGCTATATCCGTCGCCTCGGCTGGCCGGCGCGCGCCCACAGCCGCGATCAAACCGATGTCGACCACGCGAGGCTGGTGGTGCGCGCCGGTCTCGGCGAACGACACGGCGAGGGGGTGATCGCGCCCTTCATCGGCGCTGGTTACGAGACCGCGATCATCACCACCGATCTGACGATCGCGGACGACCGTCCGCTCAAGCCGGGGCGGGGCGGCGACAAGGGCCTGGCCTACTGGCTCGGCCTCGGCGGCACGGTCTCAGGCCTCGCGGAATGGTCGCAGCGGCGGCGGTCGACGCACCTGTCGCGCTATCCGATGGAAAAGATCAAAACCACCGCCGATCCGACCACCCTGGTGCTGGAGGACGAGGTGCCGCGCGTGCCCAAGCGGGCGGCGTTCTTCGAGCGCGCCTTGCACGGTGATCTGGGCGCGAAAATGAAACGCGAGCGTTTGCGCTTCGCCACAAAGCATCCGCTGAGCAACGCCATGACACCGCTCATTCGCGCCCTGGTGCCGCTGCAGGCGGGACAAGTGGCAACGAGCCGGACCGCGGGCCTCGACGATCCGGCGGCCAACGCGCGCGCGGTGAAATCGCTTAGCTACTATCTCGGCGCCAATCTGGTGGGCATTTGCGAGGTCAAGCGCTTCGCCTGGTACTCGCACAAGGAGGACGGCACGCCGATCGAGCCCTATCACCGCTATGCCATTGTGATGCTGATCGACCAGGGCCACGAGACAATGGACGGCGCCTCGGGCGACGACTGGATCTCGGGCGGGCAGTCGATGCGCGGCTACCTGCGCGGCGCGGAGGTGACCGGCCAGGTGGCGCAGGTGATCCGCACTTTGGGGTATGGCGCGCGCTCGCACTCCAACGCCGATTCCGACGTGTTGCACATCCCGCTGATCCTTTACGCCGGCCTCGGCGAGTTGAGCCGCATCGGCGAACTGGTCCTGAACCCGTTCGTTGGCCCGCGCTTTAAGTCGGCGGTCGTGACCACCGATCTGCCGCTGGCGGTCGACCCGCCGATCGATTTCGGCCTCCAGGACATGTGCGCCAAGTGCTTCAAGTGCGCGCGCGAATGCCCATGCGACGCCATCGCCTATGGCGACAAGGTGATGTTCAACGGCTACGAAATGTGGAAGCCGGACGTGCAGAGATGCACGAGCTATCGCGTCACCAACCCGCACGGCTCGGCCTGCGGGCGCTGCATGAAGATGTGCCCCTACACCAATGAAGGACTTCTCGTGCATCGCGCGTTCCTGTGGACCGCGATCAAGCTGCCCTTCATGCGCCGGTTCCTCGCCAACCTCGACGATTGGATGGGCAACGGTGAGATCAATCCGGTCAAGAAGTGGTGGCGGGATCTCGAGTGGTTGCCGGACGGCAAGTCGGTCGCGCCCCGGGGCGCCAACCAGCGCGGGCTCGACGTCGCCAAGGGCGACAAGCAGAAGGCGACGCAAAAGGTCGCCTACTACCCCGCGAACATCATGCCGCCGCCCGATTCGCCGGCACCGGTGCCGGTGGACCGAAAGGCAGCGCTGGCGGCGGCGCTGGAGACGCCGCCACAGGCGCAAGCACGACACGCCAGAGGCGACCCGCCCCCGGCGCACTCCGCGCCGACCGAACCGGTGGGCAAACGCGAACAGCTGCCGGTGTCCGCAGACTGATCATCGGCTACAGGTGCACGACCGAGTCCGGCGCCTCGCCGAGGCCGCTCGCGCAATAGCCCTTGGCCTCACGTTCGGCCTCCTCAGCGCTCGGCTGCGGTCCGCCCAGATGCACGCGGTGATTGTCGCGCCATACCGACCATACGTACTCGACCGTGTCGTCGGCGCCGGCCCAGCGCTCGATCATGATCTCGATCATGGCGGTTGATTAGGTGGCGCGGCGTCGCCTCGCAACACACGCTTGTGTCAGCGCCGCCCGCCGGCGAGCCGTGCGGTCTCCGGCAGCGATCGCAGCCGAAGCATCGCCGCGACACCGATGACGGGACCGAGCGCAAGCACGGCGAAGGCGTAGCGCCAGCCGACGGCGTCGACCACCGGCGGCAGCAGATGGATCGTCACCAGGGTGAGCAAGAAACCGCCGCAGGTTTGCGTCGTCAGCATGGTGCCTATGCGCCCGGGCTCGGATAGCTCGGTCACGCTCGCGGAAAACTGCGCCGAGTCTGCGACCACGGTGATGCCCCAGATCATGCAGACGGTCACCAGAAGCGCCGGGTTGCCGCCGAAGAGAAAGCCGACGACGAGGGCGCACGCCCCGCTGATGATCATCGCACTTCTGGTCAGAGTCGTGCGGCCCCAGCGGTCCGCGAGGTAACCGCCGGCCATGGCCATGCACCCCGCCGCGCCGCCCAGGCCCATTGCGGCGAAGGTCGCGAACCGTGCCCACATGGCGGCATCGTCGCCGCCGGGCCGGAGGTGAAAACTGGCGTCGAGAAAGACGCCCAACCACGCCCACATGGCGTAAAGCTCCCACATGAGGCCGAGATAGCCGAGATTGGCGAGGCGCAAGCCCCGATTGGTCCATGCCGTGAGCGCGGCACGGGAGTCGTAGGGCGGCGCGGCGGTGTGGCGCGGCCCGAGCGCAAACAGATTGATCAACGCGGCCGCGCCGGCGGCGACCGCGGAAGCGACAGCGATGGTAAGCCGCCAATCGAGGCCGCCGAAGGCGTTGAACAGGTGCGGCGAGGCCGAGCCCAGTGTCAGCGAGCCGACCATCAGCCCGATGATCAGACCGAGATCGCCCTTGGCCCAGGTCGAGGCGAGCTTCATGCCGACCGGGTAGACACCAGCCATGCAGGCGCCGGTGATAAAGCGCAGGACGATCATCGAGACCGATGTCGGATCAGGGTGCCGGCAACGAAGCCCGCCTGCACGCTGCTCGTCAGCCACGACGCCCGCGCCCCGCCCAGGCCATATTCGAGCGCAAGTGTCGGGACGACCGCGGATGCCGAAAACCATAGCGCCATCGCCGCGACCTGGCATATCGCCAGGATCGACAACGATCCGACTTTGCCCATCCCAGATTTCATTTGGATTGGTGGTTTCGCCCGCGACGCCCTCGTTCGGCGCACATGGCCACTTCACGTTGCCACCGTCAATTGCAACGCCGCGCCAGGCCAGGGGCTCGGGGCGATCTAAGATTTCCAGGCCGCCGCCGAGCGCGTCCACCAGTTTGCGTGTCAATGGCAAGCCGAGACCGGTGCTGTTCTGCACATCGTGGACGGGCCGCCCAGCCCGTCCGTAAGCGCGCATGACCTTTTCCAAGTCCTTCTTTTCGATGCCGACGCCGTTGTCGGTGACCACCATGATTAGAGCGCCGTCTTCTGGATTGTGGCGGGCGCGCACGGTCACCGATCCGCCGGAGGGCGTGAACTTGATGGCGTTGGTGACGACATTGACGAGCACTTGTCGCAGGCGCTTTTCGTCGGTGCGCAGTACTGGAAAGTCACCTGGAATGTCGACGCTCAGCGCGACATCGGCCTTGGTGGCGATGCCGCTGAGCATTTTCACAGTCCCGATTATCGTCTTGGTGACCTCGGTGTCCTCCAGCTCGATATCGATTTCGCCGGCTTCGACCTTGGACAAGTCGAGAATATCATTGACGACGCCCAATGCGTGGCTCGCCGCCACATGGATGTCAGCGGCGTAACCGCGCCGTTTGTCTTTCTTCAGGGGTCCCAACGGTTCGTCGCGCAACAGTTCGGCGAAGCCCATGATGGCGGTCAAGGGCGTTCGCAACTCGTGGCTGACAGTCGCCAACATGTCAGTCTTGCCCTTGCTGCGCGCTTGCGAATCCGCCAGCGCCTCTCCGAGCTTGGCCTCGGCATGTCGCAACAAGCCGATTGCGGCCTCGAGCCTTTTCGTGCGCCTGCGGACTTGCACCTCCAGGTTACGGTTGGACCGGCGCAAGTCGTTCTGCAGCATCCGCATGCGCAGGATATTGCGCACGCGGCAGATCAATTCCGCCGCGTCCAGCGGCTTCGATGCGAAGTCTGTCGCGCCGGACTGAAGCGCCTTGAGCTTGGTGGCCTGGTCGGACTCGCTGGTGACGATGCGAATCGGCAGGTAGTCGTCGATTTCCCGTGCGCGCAGGGACCGCATGACCGCAAAGCCATCGAGCTCGGGCATGAGAATGTCCAGGAGCAGCAGATCAGGGCGAAACTCGTCGCACAACCGCGCCGCCTCGCGCGGATCGGTTGTTGATTTGAAGTGGCGGAAACCGTCCTGACGCAGAATTGTCTCGATCGTGGTTATCGTGAGCTCATGATCGTCGACAATCAGAATGCGCGCCTGGGTAACAGGATCGCGCGCGTCCGCGAATGTTGCATCCTGCCGAGTTGGGTTCATGGTATCCGGACGTAGGTCACCGGGGCCGTCTGACGCGAGCTTGGTGCGCGCAAAGTGGACCGGTGCGGGGAGCCGCTAATGGCGCCGCCCAAGCTAGCTGGTGGTCCTTAATAATTTCTTGGGCCATAGACGGGGCCGCGCCAACGAATCGCGGCGCTAGGCCGCCGAATCGATAGAATCGTCGAGCTGCTTGCGCCACGCCTCCAGCCGGCGTCGGGCATCGCCGGTTCTTGAGGCCGTCGAAAACCTCCATTATGCGTGCAAATTCATGGGGTTGCGCCCTATGGGGTGGCGGGCCCAGCTTGCGGGTGAGGATGAACATGGAGGCGAAGACGAGGCGGTCGATGCCGAGCGCGCAGCAAATTGCAGCAAGCTCATCGCCTTTGGGATCATTGAGTATCGCTTGCAGGCGGGCGTCGCTCAGCCCGGTTAGCTCCTTGAGTTGCGCCCCGAACTGAATCCGATTGTCCTGGCGCAGCGATTCGATCAGGCGCTGCGGCGTGATCGTTACCTCCGCGGCGGCTTCGGCGGCCGGCGCCTGATCTCGGACATCCGGTTCCGGCAGCGTCACCACGGTCGGCTCGACCGGGGCGTCGCGGTCGACCCTGCTGACGGAGAACTTCTGATCGATCTGTTGGCGCAGTCCTTCCGGCAGCCATTGGTATACATTCCACGCCAGACGCGGGCTCAAGTCAGGCCGGCGGGCAATCGGCTCGCGATAGCTGTCGACGTGGCGCGCGGCGCGGACGATGCTTGCCATCGTTTCTTCGGAAATTCGCGCGCGCCGATTGCGCAGCAGGGCGGCGATAACATCGACCTTCTGCGTGTCGACCAGCGCGTCGGCCACCGCCATCGTCAAGTCGCGCCGCCGCGCGATGGCCCGGTGGTGCAGCGAGGAGCGGCGTTCGATCACAGCGATCAAGTCCTCGTCGGTTAGGCTCTTGCCGTCGCTCAGCAGCGGCTCCGCGATTTCGATATCGTCGCTCGCCAGTGCAACGGCCAGATCACGCGGCGCATGCTCCTGGCTCGCCAGTTTCTTGCTCCAGGCTTTGCGCTGCGCCACCGGGAAGCTGCGGATGACGCGTGACAGGAATTCCGGCTCGACAGTGGGTCCATCCGCCGTGGATTGACGATGTATCCAATCCGGCGCCGCCAGCGCCAGTAACTTGGCGACCTGTGGTGCTGCGCCGGCGCGGCGTGAGCGCCTCCAGTGCAGCAATGTCGCCATTGTGATAAGAAGCGCGACCGCCCCGGCCGCGATGATGGCCCGCGCCGCGTCTGACGATCGCGCGAGCTGCCAAGCGCCTCGAACTCTGGGTGACGCGGCCTGCACACCGCCGAGCCAGGCGGCGCGCAGCCTCGACACGGCCTCATTCACGCGATCGCTTAATGTCGGCGCTTCGGCTGGTGCGTCGCCCAGGCTCTGCAGTCGCTCTATCTCTTGCCGCTGTTGCTCTATTTGTTGACGCTGTTGCTCGATGGCTTCCGACAGGCGGTCCTGGCTCTGCCGCAGCCGGTCCATCTCCTGGGCGACCGCATCGGCGGCGGGTGTCGCAAGCGGCTGCTGAGCAACCGCCGGTGCAGACTCGATCGCCAGCATTTCGCCGACGTTGGGCTCCGGCGCGGGTTGCTGCGGCGCGCGGTCCGGTACCGGGGTGCGTCGGACGCCGCGGGATCGGCTGATCGGCCGTTCTTGCTGGGGATCGGGCACGGCAGTCGCCGGACCCAATGTTCGCACCTGCGCTTCGGCCGGCGCGTTATTGCGGTCCTGGGCGAAGGTCGTACCAATCACAATCGCGAGCAGGACGGGTGCAGTGCAACCCGTCGATACCCATCGCCGAAAACGGCTTTGCTGAGGATGAGTCGACATATTGGACAGACGCCGTGTACTGACGCCCCTTGCACAGGGCAAGTTAAAAGACGCGATCGATAGTCCACATGTGCACAGCGGAAGACGTCGCGGCCCGTTGCGCAAAGACATCGCGCATTTTCGCTATTGCGCGCTCGCGGCTCGGGCCTGGGATTGCGTCGGTAAGTACAACGTAAAGCGAGAGCCGACCCCGGGCTCACTGGCAACGGCGATGTCGCCGCCCATGGCGCGTGCCAGTTCACGCGAAATCGCCAGGCCCAAACCGCTGCCCTCGGGCTGTTGCGCCGCGTCGCGCGGCGCGACGCGGTAGTGCTTGGCGAAAATCTTCTCCTGCTCCGCCGCGTCGATGCCGACACCGGTGTCCCACACGATGATGCCCGCAAAACCCTGCCTATCCGGCGCATCGGCGACGCCAATTCGGTCGTCGGCGGCACCGAACTTTATGGCGTTGGTCAGCAGGTAGAGCACGATCTGCCGCACGGCCTGCGATTCGCCGTACACATACACGGGCGCGTCGGCCAACTCGTTGACCAGAGATATGCCGGCGGCTTCTGCGGGGCCACTCTGCATGCGACACATGCTCGACACCAGCTCGTGCAAGGCGATGCGCTCCTGCACATGGTCGCGGCGCTGCGCCTCCAGATGGGCCAGCTCGACGCTTGTATTGATCAACTCCAGCAGGTGGTTTCCGCCTTCATAGATGGCTTGCGCGTACTCGACATAGCGCGACAGATCGTCGCCAAGCACGCGCTTGCGGATCGCGTCGGCGAACGGGATGATTGCGTTGAGCGGAGTGCGCAGCTCGTGCGCCAAGGCCGCCAGTCGGGCGCGAAACGCCTCATGGCCGCGAGTGGATAACTCCCATTCGAGCTGATCCTTTTGCGTCAGCGCCTCCTCAAGCATGGCGAACAGGCGGTGCGCGGTGTCGGCTGTGGCCTGCGCCTCGCCGTCATCGATCGCGGTCGCCGTGCCGCGGTAGCCCCGGACCCGACTCTCCTTATCGAGATAGGCGGCGCCCGTCAGCCGGAACCCGCGACTCGCACGATCGCCGACACACAAGCCAATACTCGACTCGCGGAACGGCCGCCCCTCGACCATCGCCTGTTCCAACCGTCGCACCGCGTGGTCTTCGTCGACCATGTCGATGAGCCGCGTGCCGAGGAGGCCCGACGCACCGATTTCCAGGGTCTCGGATACCCCCTCCGAGACATATACAAACCGGCCGTGGGCATCCGTTTCCCACAGCCAGTCCACCGCCGAACTTAGCATGTCCTGATAACGTTCGGCGGCCGGTTCGCATTCCGCACCCGACGGCGAATCGGCCGGCGCTGGGAGTGATTGCTTCTTGCTGTCCACAGGCCGCGCGCCCAAAACCTACGGCGATCAACTTGCCGCGATCGCCGCGGTAGTCGACGCGACGTGCGGCGCACCGGATCCGATTCGACGGCTGAAACGCCTAGATTGCCTCAGTTTCTCGCGTTTTTCCATGGCCCGCACGTATTGCTGTATATTCATGCCCGCGCGCGATCGTTCTTTCGCCGGCCTTATGTTCGCGACCGTGATCGCCGGGCGTGAATTGCGGCCATTGCGGCGCGCGCTCGAGTGCGTGCATTGTGTCGGCGAGCCTTAACCACCGTCTGTCCCGATTTCGGCAACGAAGGAGGTCGCCATGTCACGCTGGATCGGCGCGGCTCTGGTCATGTGCCTGGTGATCTCGTCCGAACTATTCGCACAAGTCCAGCCGCCGGCCGGTCCGGAGGCCGCGAACTATGACGAGATCAAGGGGCTGCTGGATGCGATCGAAGCCCGCGTGCAACGCATGAACCAGCGCTCGGACGCGGCCGACCAGCAGCTTAGGTTTCTCAACGAACAGGTGGATCAGGCCATCGGGTTGTTGTCCAGCCGCCGGGAGGAGAACGAGGCGCTGCGGGATAAAACCATTGGTTTGACCGATATACGAGATGATCTTCAGGTATCGCGCGAGGAGTTGCGCGACCAGTTGGTTCGTTTGACCGATGAACGCGACGGCATGCTGGCAGACCTTGAAACGCGCATCGCCGACATCGGGCGGCAGTTGCAGGAGGAGCAGCGCAACGGTGAAGACCTGCGCGCTGGCATCGAAGAGACCCGAACCGCCTACGCCACGGTCCTGGACGAACGCGATGGGTTGGCGCAGCGGCTGCAGGATGCCGAGCGCGCTGCCGCGGTCGAGGCGGAGCAGACGGCGGCCCGATTGTTGGAGATCGAGAGTCTGAATCGGGAGAACGAGACGCTACGTGAAGTGCGTGCGAACCTGGAGGGCGACTTCGCCGCGCAGACGGCTGCTGCGGCTGCTGCCGAGAAGGGCCTCACCGACGCGCGGCTGGAAGCCGCGGCGCTCACCGAGCAACTGAACACGTCCAAAACCGAGGGTGAGCAGCTGGTAGCCGAGGTCGGCGCATTGCGCGTCCGCCGGATCGAGCTCGAGGCACGACTAACCGAACAGGAGGAACGCGCGGACGTGGCGCAGCGCGAGCTGGAATCGCGCAAGGATCGAGTGGCGGAGTTGGAAGCGGTCCTGATCGAGGTGCGCGAGGGCGCGGCAGAGGAAGATCGCGCCGCCGAAGCGGCCAAAGAGCAGATCGGCCTGCTGAACGACCGGTTGGGTGCGCTGAAGCTGCAGTTGGCAGCCGTCAGCGTGGTCCTGGAAGCGTCCGAGGCCAAGAACCAGGAACGCGAAGCCGTCATCGAGAACCTGCAGGCACGGCTGAACGTGGCCCTCGCGTCCAAGGTTCAGGAGCTGGCCCGCTATCGCTCGGAGTTTTTCGGACGACTGCGCGAAGTGCTCGGCGAACGCCCCGACATCAACATCGTCGGCGACCGCTTTGTGTTTCAGTCGGAGGTTCTGTTCGCCACTGGCGAGGCCGAGATCGGCGATGATGGCCAGGCGCAACTCGACCAGCTAGCGACCACGCTTGCGGAGATTGCGGAGACGATTCCCGCCGATGTCGACTGGGTGCTGCGTGTGGATGGTCATACCGACACCCGGCCGATCAGCACGCCCGCCTATCCGTCCAATTGGGAGCTGTCGACGGCGCGCGCCACCTCGGTGGTGAAATTCCTCATCGACAGAGGCATCGGGCCGAGCCGCTTGGTGCCCGCTGGTTTCGGCGAGTTCCATCCGCTTGAGGCCGGCGATGACGAAATCGCCTACCGGCGCAACCGCCGTATCGAATTCAAGCTGACGCAGCGCTAGCGTTATGGATATCCCGCAGCCGGCGCCGAGCGTCTCCCGGGCGCCGGCCGCGGCGGCCGCCCCGTCCTCGCCATCGACGGTTTTCCTGGTGGTGCTCGTCGGCGTCGCTGCGGTGGCGCCGCTGTCGATGCAGATCTACCTACCGGCCGTGCCTGCGATCCAGGTCGACTTTGCCATCACGCCAAGTCTGGCGCAGATGCCGCTTAGCCTGTCGATGGTGGCGATCGCGTTCGCGACCCTTCTGTATGGACCGCTGTCCGATCGACACGGACGGCGACCGCTGCTGTTGTTCGGACTTGCATTGTTCGTCGTCGGCAGCGTCGTGTGCACCGTGGCCCCCAACATCTGGGTCCTGGTCGGCGGCAGGATCGCGCAGGCCGCCGGCGGCGCCGCCGGGCTGGTCCTGTCGCGCGCCATCGTCCGTGATGTTTTCAGCGCCGACCGGGTGGCCAGCGTCTTTGCCTATCTGACGATCGCGATGGTTGTGGCGCCGATGTTGGCACCGTCGATCGGCGGCGTGCTGGCGGATCTGTTCGGCTGGCGCTCGGTGTTCCTCTTCGTCGCCGTCGCCGGGGCAGCGGTGGCCGTGGCTGCGCGGGGGCACATCGTCGAGACCAACATGACGCCTGTGCCGATGCCGGGCCTGGCTACCATGCTGGCCAGTTACGGCCGCTTGCTGAGGGTCCCGGCCTATTGCGGCTATGCCTTGCAGAGCGCGTTCTCGATTTCCATTTTCCTAGCCTTCGCCTCGGCGGCGCCGCTTGTGGTCATCGACCAGATGGGACGCGGCGCTGCAGAATATGGTGTCTACTTCATCGTCGTGTCGCTGGGCTTCATGGCCGGCAATTTCGCGGCCGCGCGCGTGTCGCGGCGCGTGGGCACGAACGGAATGATCCTTGTCGGGTCGTTGTTGTCATTGACTGCCACACTGTTGATCGCGCTGCTGATTTCGGTGTGGCCTGCCGAGCCGCTCAGCATATTCGGGCCGGCGATCCTGTTCGCATTCAGCAACGGCCTGACGATGCCGAATGCGCAGGCGGGGATAGTCAACGTCGATCCGCGCGCGGCCGGCGCGGCCACCGGCCTGGGGGTCTTCCTACAGATGGTCATCGCCGCTTGCGTCGTGCAGATACTCGGCCTGTTCCTGAATGATACACCGTACCCAATGGTCGTTGCGCTGATCGCCTGCTCGGTGTGCGCGCTGGTTGCCATCAGCGTGCCGCTGATCGCCGCCCGTCGCGGTCGCGCGGCGCATTCGTAGGTCAATCGCAGCTACCGGTCGAACCGGCGTACCTCGAGGACGTAGAGCCGTCCGGCGCTGCGCACGCCGAACTTGTCGTTTCCCGCCTTGCGCCCGACGACATCATCGCAGCCCGAAACCGAGGGTTCCAAACGTTGGAATCAATCCACTAGCAACTCCAGCGCCCGATTGGCGGCCGCAGGATTACGCGGCTGGCCCGCAATCGCCGTCTCATAGACGCCGATTAGTTTTTCGATCACCCAATCTTGGTCGATCTTCGTCCGCTCGGTGCGTGCCTCCTGGGCCGCATTTACAGCGCGCGCTATTTCAGCATGCTTCAACAGCCGCTGGCCCTGCGAGTATGCCGTCTTCTCGCTGTATCCGACCCTGATCGCGGCTCGGGTGGCGTTCAGATCAACGAGGTATTCCTCGACGAACCGCTGCTGCTTTGGCGTGAGTTTTGGGTGGTTCATTGGAGCAGGCTCCAGTCGACGCGGTTTCTGGCGGTCTCATTCACGTAAGGAGAGGTGCGCGAAACTTGTACCCCAAAATTCGAGCGGTAAACGTCACGCGTGACATGCCATATCGATGTCCTCGGCGCGGTCCCGAACGTCTGCTTTCTTAGGCATAAATCGCTTGAGCCGACGCGGCGCGATGTGATTCACGCTCCCAAACTGCGGGAGTGTTGCGATGGACGATACGTTCTGGCTGAGCGAGGAACAGTTTGCGCGGCTCGTGCCGCATCTGCCGACGGATACGCGCGGCAAGCCGAGAGTCGACGACCGCCGCGTTATAAGCGGTATCATCCATGTGTTGAAGTCCGGCGGACGTTGGGTCGATGCGCCGTCCGTCTATGGCCCGCGCAAGACGCTCTACAATCGCTTCGTGCGGTGGGCGGCCAAAGGCGTGTGGACAGGGATATTCCACGCTCTGGCTTCGGCGGGTGGGCCGCCGGCGCAAGTGTTGATCGATTCCTCGGCGGTGAAGGCTCATCGCTGCGCCTCGGGCGGCAAAGGGGGGAGCACACGCAGGCCATTGGCCGCTCCCGCGGCGGGCGCACCACGAAGATCCATGCGCTGACCGATGGCCTCTGCCGCCCGTTCGCCTTCCTGCTGACCGGCGGCCAAGTGGCGGACTGCACAGCGGCCGCTGCTGGAGCGGATGCCGGCCACCTCGATCCTGACTGGCGACAAGGGCTATGACAGCGACGCCGTTCGCCGCAAGATCGAGAGCAGAGGCGTCGCTCCGAACATCCCGCCGAAGGCCAACCGCCGCTGGAAGCCGTGCTTCAGCCCGGCGCTCTATCGCGACCGCAACGCCATCGAGCGCATGTTCGGCCGGCTGAAAGACTTCCGCAGAATCGCAACCCGCTATGACCGCCTCGCCCAAAACTTCCTCGCCGCCGTCTGTCTCGCCGCTACCGTCAGCTAATGGTTATGAGTCCGGACCCTAGTGGATTGATTCCAACGTTTGGAACCCTCGGTTTCGGGCTGCGATGATGTCGTCGGGGTCGGCTTTCCATATGAATGGCTGTGGGTTGGCCGCATTGTATTCGCGGACGAAGCGGTTGATTGCGGCCTGGAGATCGACGACGGAATGGAAGACGCCGTGCTTGAGCCGCCGCCGGGTGAGTTTTGCGAAGAAGCCCTCGACGGCATTGAGCCACGAGCAGGAGGTCGGTGTGAAGTGGAAAGTCCAGCGCGGATGGCGGGCGAGCCAGGCGCGGACCTTGTCCTTGTTGTGCGCCGCGTAGTTGTCGACGATCGCGTGGATGGCCTTGTCCGCCGGCACCGTGCGCTCGATGCGGTTGAGGAAGCGGATGAACTCCTGATGGCGGTGGCGCTGCATGTTCTGGCCGATCACCGTTCCGTCCAGAACGTTGAGCGCCGCAAACAGCGTGGTCGTGCCGTGCCGTTTGTAGTCATGGTGCCGGCGCGTCCCTTCTTCATCGGCAGACCGGCGGTCGAGCGCCTGGATCTGTGACTTCTCATCGATCGACAACACCACCGCATGGGCCGGCGGGTCGACATACAGGCCGACGATATCGGTGAGTTTCTCGGCGAAGGCAGGGTCGGTCGACAGCTTGAAGTTGCGCCAGCGGTGCGGGCTGAGACCGTGAGCCTTCCAGATCGCCTGCACCGTCGAGGCGGCAATACCGGCCGCCCTGGCGATCGCGCGCAACGTCCAGTGGGTCGCCTCAAACGGCGGCGGTTGCTGCGTCAGGCGCACGATCTCGGCGACACGATCGAGCGGGACCGGCGCCTTGCCGGGCGGACGGGACTTGTCGCGAAGCAGGCCGCCGACACCCTCGTGCATGAACCGCTCTTGCCAGCGCCACACGCAGGTCTTGGACTTGCCGGTCTCGGTCATGATCGCCGAGGTGCCCAGACCCTCGCCGCTGAGAAGGACAATATGTGCCCGCCAGACGTGTTTCTGCGGGCTCTTGGGATCCGCGACGACCGCGCGCAATCGCTGACGGTCGCCGGCGGATAGGGTGAAGGAGATTCCACTGCGCATGCGCCAGATTCGCATAACACAGCAAAATACGGAATCCCAATTCGGACTCTTTCATTCCAATCAATCCACTAGACCCACTGGCGCGTGTGTACCCTACGTTGGCGGACTTCATCAATGCTTCGTCCGAAACTAACTTCTGGTAGGCACAGGCAACTCAGTCAGGCCGGTCACCCGGGGAAACGTCGCCGAAGTAGCGATTCGGCGCGACAGAGACGGTAACTGTGTCCAGCTGGTACTGGTCGCCAGAGGCGCCGCGTAGCAGCAGCAAGCTGATGTCGCGAGTCAGATCTAGTGTGACGTCGCTCGTGGCACGGCCCGAGCCGCCCAAGTACGAAAGCTCAACCGCCGCGCCCGTCGCGTCGAGGATCAAACGCACAAGCACAGCAAGCGACTCACCGATCTCCGGGTAACCAGCACCTGCGAACAGCAGATCGCTCTCTGGGTTGCGACCGACTGACCCTTCATCGGTGAGCTCGAACGTAAAGCCCTGACCTGACGCGTCCGCGGCCGTGTGTACACCGACTATGTGAGTGCCGTCACTGAAACCGATCCACGGCTCGAAGTCGCACTCGTTGACGCAGTCCAGGCGCGTCAGCTTCATCAGGGCCGACAGCGTGAGAGGCAGCTGCGATCGGCCATAGCTGCCGCCGGGAACGACCGGCACCGCGATCAGCTTCTCGAACGCGCCGACACCTGGCCCGAACACCAGGGACTTGCCGTCTACACTGGGCTCGGTGGTCGGGAACGAAACGGCGGGATCGTCGAGTAGATCCTTGCCGGTGAGCGTGCGTATTTCTGTGCCGGCGGCGCTTTGCGCCGTCAGTGTCAAAGCTACGCAGGCACCTACAAGCAGGGGGGTGCTCATGGCGTTCTCAAGGCGTGCGCGCGTCGATCGCTACTCGATCAGCTCTGTGGCAACTCGGCTCTGGCACCCCTGTGCCGCCAGGTCGGACGCGACGGTCTACTTTCCGATTGTCTACCTGACAATGACCGAGCGGCAGAGGTTTTCGGTCGGCCTTACTATGTACGAGAGCACGACTTCCTTGCCAACTGCCAAGTCGCTCGGGACCCTCGCTCCAGCGGTGAGCCGGCAGGCCACGTCGTTCTCCAGCGTAATCGTCCTCGCGTCGGCGTCCCACGTTTTCACCTTGCCAGTCGACTCAACTCCAAATGCCGCGATAGGGACCAATATCGTAGCGGCGACCACAGCAACGAGTATCTTCTTCATGTCATCCTCCATTACTAACCCGAGATTATCACATACCACGCAAATTTGTGAGCGCCAGCCTAGACCACTTTTGAGATCAAGGGCAATACAGTTAGCGCGCGTCCGTTGGATCTCGATGCCGCGCGCGCGGGCGGTGCGGAGGTTGATGATGAAGTCGAACTTTTCGGGCTGCTGTATTGGCAAATCCCCCGGTCTCGCCAGCCAAAATCCGCGCGATGTAGCCGGCCGCACGCCGATACACGTCCGGATAATCGGCGCCGAAGCTCATAAGGCCACCGGAATGGGAGAAGTCACTATGAGGCGACATGGTAGGTATCCTCGCCGCGTGGCCAGGCGGGCGGTTAGCGGTGCGTGCACGCCATTCTCGGCCGATTGGGTATTTCCAAGCCATCGCTCAACATGTACGCTGTCTGATGATTTGAGCCACGCTCAACCCGTCGAGGGATCTCACTTGGGGAATCCCAGTTTATTTCACGCCAATCACCACGTGCTAGGCTCTGTTTCTATCAGAACTTTCGTGTTTGGCGTTACATGTGGCAGCAGCTTAGAGACGCGCTTCTTGGAAGAAGGCTTGCACATTTGGATGAAGCTTTCGGAAGTTTCACCACTTGCCGAATCGGGGGACTTTGTGGCGCCTCCGCCGATGGTTTGATCGCATAGAAGTCCGAGTCGTGCCTATCCGGTTAATTCGTACACCCACTACATGTAGGATGCTTCCACTCGCCGGAATATAGCTCGGCGTAGGTTGGAGCCTCGGCCTCTCCTGCGATTCCGAGCAATGAGCGGAAGGCGTTGAACGGGTAAAACCGCCTGTTGAAGCGGAACGTGAACTCATTGAGGTAGGCTTGTAGATGCTTTGCGCTCACGCCATGGTGGATGCCACTGAGCCAATTCTTCAGGTTGCTGAAGACGAGGTGGATGATCGGCATGAACTCTTCGGCCACCTCGGGGTCGCCGCATTCGGCAATGGCGTGGTGATCATAGCCGCGTGTCCGCAAGCTGCCATAGCCACTCCAATCGTCGGTGACGATCAGCGACCCCGGCATAACGGCGTTCTCGACGAAGCCACATAGCGAATCGGCGCTGCGGTCGGCAGCGACGGACAGCCGCACGCGCCCGGCGTAGCGGCCATCCTTCCGCTTGTCCTGCGCGGTGCCGGGCTCCCTGTGGCTGACTTCGACGGCAGCAGCCACCAGCGTCTTGTGGTGAACGCCTCGGCCTTCACCACGCATCCGGCCTCCAACATAGGTTTCGTCCACCTCGACATGCTCTCCTGCCCTGGCACCGATCCGATCCTGATCGGGCCGCACCATACCCGCGCGGAGCTTATGCAGGATGCCGAAGGCGGTTTCGTACCGCGTCAGCCCAAGCTGCCGCTGAAACTGCACCGCCGACATGCCCGGCGTCTGGCTGGCGACCAGATAGGCGGCCCAAAACCACGTGCTCAAAGGCGTGTGGCTGCGCTCCATGACCGTGCCGACGGTCAATCCCGTCTGGCGGCGGCAAGCGCGACAGGTCAGGACGCCAGGCCGCGTGGCGATGCGGAAAGGTTCACCCACGACGCCGCAGCGCGGGCAGGCGAACCCGTCACCCCAGCGAGCCCTTTCCAGGTAGGCGGCGCACGCCGCATCGTCGGAGAAAAGTCGCTGAAACTCGGGGAGGGATTGCGGGAAGGGCAGGTCGGTGCGGTCGAGAACGTCCATGACCCACTATCCGTTGTACGCACACAACCTATCCCTAGTGGGTGTATGCGTCAAGCGGATAGGGACGGTCCGAGCAACCTCTGCTCATCACGACCATACCTGAACAAACCGTACCAATCTGCATTTATGCCCCTATTTCAGGTCCTGAGGCCTTCCCAGACGACGATGACCGGGCTTTTACGTGGGAAATTCCGGGTTAAGAACTTGAAACGCATTTTCACCCCGCTCCGCCGCGTACTTCTGCTGGCCATCGTTCTGCTCGCCGGCCCGATCGTGGCCGCGGCGGGCGGTCTGGCCCAGGTGAACAGGGACTGGCGGACCGCGAGCCGGGAAAGTATCGGCATCGCGCCCGATCCCGCCGTCGCGCGCGCGCCGATCGTGCAGGTCTATGGCGCCCGCGCCTTCGGCTGGCGCGGCGCCTTCGCGGTGCATACCTGGATCGCGGTGGAGCGCGCCGGCGCGCCGGCCTTCACCACCTATGAGGTCATCGGATGGCGCTTCTGGCGCGGCGGCTCCCCCGTGGCGATGCGCGAGGGGCCGCCCGATCGCCGATGGTTCGGTGCCCCGCCCGAGGTCTATGTCGATCGACGCGGGCCGGAAGTCGAGGGCATGATCGAGCGGATCGAGGCCGCGGTGGCGGCGTATCCCTTCATGGACAGTTACCGAACCTGGCCGGGACCCAATTCCAACACCTTCACCGCCGGCGTGGCGCGCGCCGTGCCCGACCTGGGGCTTGAGCTGCCGCCGACCGCCATCGGCAAGGACTACCTGGGCGCGACCACTTTTGCCGCGCCGACCCCCAGCGGCACCGGCTACCAGGTATCCCTGCTCGGCGTGCTGGGCCTCATGGCCGGTCTGGAGGAGGGCCTTGAGGTGAACGTCCTGGGTTTGAGCTTCGGGCTCGACCCCCTCGGCCTGGCGGTGAAACTGCCCGGCATTGGCCGCATCGGCGCGAACTGATCGGGGCCGGCGCAGCCCTTGCCGTGTTCCGCAACGCGTGAAAACAAGGCCCGCGAAAAGCGTCATCCCCTTTCAAACCGCCATCGCGGCCAAGTCCGATGGTTCCAAATCTATGAGTATCTGGGCTTATCAGCCCGTTGAAGAAGACTGAGTTGATGAAGCATCGGGCGTGATAACAATGGCGGCGGCGAGACCCGGCGCCGGGGGGTTATTGAGGGCGAGGATAATGATCAGCGATTGTTCCTGTCGCAAGACAAGCAGCAGGACCGCCAAGCCCTTGGCCGCAGCCTCTCGCGGGGTCCCGGCGCCGACCAACTGGCGCAATAGGACGCCCAGGTTGTGTCCGGCGACGTGGATCAGATAGCGCTTACCGACGCTCGATGCCGCGTTCCACCAGCCAGCCGAGCATCTCGCCGGTGCCGTAAGCGACATCGGCAGCGATGCGATCGGGCTTTAGATCGAGACTGTCTTCCGTGCGCTCGATCACGGTCTCGGTGGCGCCAACCTCCTTGGAGATACGCGTCGGCGTCGCCTCGACATCGACGATCACGGCGTGTTCATTGTCGATCAGATAGTTGAGGCTGTAGCCGGACATCACCTTGTGGCGCCCGCGCGTCGTCCACGCCGCCGCAGGATCGGTTGGCGATAGTGCTTTGGGCGCACGTTCGGGGTTGGTCGGCGACGGCTCGCCGTCGAGCGATGAGAGATGCTCGTGCACCGGCCGGCGCGCCCGCTGCTCGTCCGTCCAATCGATCTCTGAGCCCTCGATGCGCGCAAAGCGGCTGGCGTCTGCCTCAATCACACTCGCATCGACCGCAAAACCCTCGCCGCCAACCAGCCCGACATCCATGCATTGGCGCACGATGCTCTCAAAGACCTGGAGACCTCCAACAACCGGGGGATTTGACGAAGATTTTGGTGTGCTGTCCGACTTTCGCTGAGATCGGCGGTGTTGACGTCCGCAACCATCCGCCGTTTCGTTCTCGGCGGAGGGTTTTGGCGCTATTCAGGCGGACTCATACCATGGCGGCCCTGCGCTCATGGAAGATCAGACGCTGGAAATTGTAAGCCAGGTTGGCGAGGCCGATCTTGGCCTCCGCCCGCTTGAGCCCGATGGTACGGATGAAAAGGCCCATGCGATCCTTCTGCTGGGCGAAGACGTGCTCCACATGCGCACGGACCGCTGACTTGCGGGCATTGGCCTGGGCGGTCGCCTTGGGCATGGCCCGGCCCGGCGGCTTCTTGCGGTGGATGTGGGAGACCCGACCCTTGCCGGCCAGCCACGCCTCGTTGGCCTTCGAGCGATAGGCGCTGTCAGCCCACACGCCGGCGGCCAGATTGTCGCCGGTGACGAGCTGACGCAACATCTTGCCGTCATGGCGGGCGGCATCGGTCACAGCCGAGCTGCGGATGAAGCCGTAGGCCCGATCGATGACGACATGATTCTTGTAGCCGAACACCGGGATCGCGATGTCGGGCATGCGCCGTTGCGACCCGGCGGGGTTCTTGCGCCGCCCGGTCTTCACCGTCCACCGCGCATCCGTGTCCTTCTGCGCCGCCTTGGCTGGCTGATCGGGCCAGACCTCGGACGCGCTCTTGCCCGCCTTGATCGCCCGCTTCTCGTCATCGCTGTGGCGCTGCTTGGGCGCCGATACCAACGTCGCATCGACGATCTGCCCGCCCATCGCCAGATAGCCGCACCGGCGCAATTCGCCATCGAAGGCGGCAAACAGCTTATCCATCGCCCCGGCCCGGACCAGACGCTCGCGAAAGGTCCATATGGTGTTGCGGTCCGGCGTCGGCGCTCCGAGATCGAAGCCTAGGAAGCGAAGCCAGCTCAAGCGATCGCGGATCAGAAACTCCATCCGCTCGTCACTCACCGTGTGCCGCGCGGCCAGGATCAGAACCTTGAGCATCGCCACCGCATCGTAGGCCGGGCGGCCACCTTTCGATCCGTCCGAATAGCCCAGCGCAGCCTCAAGCGGCGCGCGGAAAATCTCGAAGTCGACGACCTTTGCCAGCACCTCCAACGGATCACCCGTCGCCGAAAGCTTTCGAAGATGATCCGGTAAGCCGAACAGACCAGCCTGCCTCATCAATACCTCCTCAAACCGAACCGCCGTAGAGAATCACAACGAGGCAAAATTCACGAGGTAAATGGAGGCGTCCACCTGGCGCAAGATATCGCTATCGCGGAAACGACCATGGCGGTTGACCGAAAATGTCGAGTGATCCGGCACCTTGTCTTCGAGACCGAGCCGGCAGAACCAGCGGTACGCCAGGTTCATCTCTACCTCCTGGCACAGCCGCCGCTCCGAGCGGATCGAGTAGCAGTAGCCGACCACAAGCATCCGGATCAGCAGTTCCGGATCGATCGACGGGCAACCCGTATGGCTGTAATACGGCCCTAGCTTCTGACGCAGCCAAGCGAGTTGCAGAACCCCATCGATCTTGCGCAACAAGTGATCCGCAGGAACCCGATCCTCGAGACAAAACTCATAGAAAAGACGGTTTTGACGACCAACAGACGCGCCCATCATCGCAGTGACCTCCCGCTGGTAGCATCAGCCTCAGGGAATCACGCCAGCACGAGCCGCTAAAAGGACTTCTTCAACAGCCTCAGCCATAAGTAGATCTTGGCAAACCGTCCCAAGACGTCAAATATGCGGCGCCAAGCTCCTGCTGGCACCACGGCCACCGAAATCTTGCAGGAGGGCCCTCCCAGAGCCACTATCGTCGCCGGTGGACAGCCTTCTGGGGGATGCTCGTTTATATTACACAACCAAATGCGCTTCCCGTCGAATTGCCGTAGAAATGCAGCGTGGTTGAGCGAATGCGCGCGCTGGCGGCCGGCATTGTTGGCATCCTCGCCGTCGTCTTGACGCCAGTTGTAGCCATGTCAGGGCCGTTTGAGGACGGACTAGACGCCTACGCCAGAAGGGCCCGGTTCGACGAGCTCGACCTGCAAAACCTTCGGTTGCGCATCCCGCAAGCGAAGGCGGGAGTCCGAGACCAACCGATCACACCCGAACTCGCCGAGGTGCTGGCGAAGGAACGCGCCATGGCGTCTGATCCCGACGGCTGGATATTCCCGACCGCGCGACCCAACCTGAGCGCGGCGGGTCGCCGCACGAACATGAGCCGGTCCTTCAAGCGCGCCGTGGTCCGAGCCGGCCTAGTGGATTGATCGGAATGAAAGAGTCCGAATTGGGATTCCGTATTTTGCTGTGTTATGCGAATCTGGCGCATGCGCAGTGGAATCTCCTTCACCCTATCCGCCGGCGACCGTCAGCGATTGCGCGCGGTCGTCGCGGATCCCAAGAGCCCGCAGAAACACGTCTGGCGGGCACATATTGTCCTTCTCAGCGGCGAGGGTCTGGGCACCTCGGCGATCATGACCGAGACCGGCAAGTCCAAGACCTGCGTGTGGCGCTGGCAAGAGCGGTTCATGCACGAGGGTGTCGGCGGCCTGCTTCGCGACAAGTCCCGTCCGCCCGGCAAGGCGCCGGTCCCGCTCGATCGTGTCGCCGAGATCGTGCGCCTGACGCAGCAACCGCCGCCGTTTGAGGCGACCCACTGGACGTTGCGCGCGATGGCCAGGGCGGCCGGTATTGCCGCCTCGACGGTGCAGGCGATCTGGAAGGCTCACGGTCTCAGCCCGCACCGCTGGCGCAACTTCAAGCTGTCGACCGACCCTGCCTTCGCCGAGAAACTCACCGATATCGTCGGCCTGTATGTCGACCCGCCGGCCCATGCGGTGGTGTTGTCGATCGATGAGAAGTCACAGATCCAGGCGCTCGACCGCCGGTCTGCCGATGAAGAAGGGACGCGCC
This sequence comes from Alphaproteobacteria bacterium, assembly GCA_965248805.1. GTDB lineage: Bacteria > Pseudomonadota > Alphaproteobacteria > UBA6615 > UBA6615 > CBDFKJ01. Next base: position 516,988 of record CBDFKJ010000007.1, on the reverse strand, counting down.
GGCACCATGACTACAAACGGCACGGCACGACCACGCTGTTTGCGGCGCTCAACGTTCTGGACGGAACGGTGATCGGCCAGAACATGCAGCGCCACCGCCATCAGGAGTTCATCCGCTTCCTCAACCGCATCGAGCGCACGGTGCCGGCGGACAAGGCCATCCACGCGATCGTCGACAACTACGCGGCGCACAACAAGGACAAGGTCCGCGCCTGGCTCGCCCGCCATCCGCGCTGGACTTTCCACTTCACACCGACCTCCTGCTCGTGGCTCAATGCCGTCGAGGGCTTCTTCGCAAAACTCACCCGGCGGCGGCTCAAGCACGGCGTCTTCCATTCCGTCGTCGATCTCCAGGCCGCAATCAACCGCTTCGTCCGCGAATACAATGCGGCCAACCCACAGCCATTCATATCGAAAGCCGACCCCGACGACATCATCGCAGCCCGAAACCGAGGGTTCCAAACGTTGGAATCAATCCACTAGATCCCGCCAAAATCACGCCGCACGTGGTGAGGCACACCGCGATCACGAACCTGGTTCGGTCCGGCATCGATCTGCCAACCATCCAGAAGATCAGCGGCCATAGGACGCTGGCAATGGTTCTCAAGTACACACACGTCCACGACCCGCATATCGACCGTGCCGTGAGGACACTTGGCAGGCGTGTTCCAAGCCCTCAGGAGGGCAAAATCTCTGACCCAGTTACACAGAAATTACACACGGGACCGAAGCGGCGATACCGTGCCGAAGGACCCGCAAGGCTACTAAGTGGTGGAATTTCAACGACTTGCGCGGTGGAGGCCCGGGCCGGAATCGAACCGACGTACGGGGATTTGCAGTCCCCTGCATAGCCACTCTGCCACCGGGCCATTTGCGTGTCCTTATAACGACTTAGCTGAATCGACGCCATAATGTTTAGCACTTGAATCCTCGGCGTTTAGCAGTTTTCGTTCTGTTTCTGTTCGAATTGAGATGCTGAGACAGCTTGGAAATCGCGGCTCCGGCAAGCTTCTTCTGGTCCGCGCCAGACGTGTACTTGCCAACCATGGCATGCGTTCTGTGGCCGGTGATGGCCATGATCTCGCGGTCGGTGCATCCCGCCTCTACGAGCCGCACCGACGCCAGCTTCCGCAGGCCGTGGTATGTGCGGCCCGTGATTCCCGCGCCATCTGCGCATTCCGACGCAAAGCGGCCACTGATTCCGATTTAATCCGGCCACCGATTCCGATTTAATCCGGCCACCGATTCCGATCCAAAGCGGCCAGTCGGGTTGGCGATGTGATCGACCTCGTTGGGTGATCCTGACAGGGGCTACCTTCGCGCCTTTTGAGAGGAGCGAGGATGCCCCGGGAGAGATTGCCCATGCGCAAGATTAGCGACGTTCTACGGCTGCACGCCGGCGGATTGTCGAAGCGGCGGATTGCCGTCAGCTTGAACATCGGCCGCACGGCAGTCGGCGATTACATCAACCGCGCGCGCCGCGCGGGTCTGGGCTGGCCGCTGGCCGAGGATCTTTCGGACGAGGATCTGGAACGGCTGCTGTTCCCGCCGCCTGTCGCGGTTTCTCCCGATCGCCGGTCGCTTCCCGACTGGCCGGTGCTGCATCGCGAGTCGAAGCGGCCCGGCGTCACCCTGTCCCTGTTGTGGGAAGAGTACCGCGCGGTCCATCGGGACGGCTACGGCTACAGCCGGTTCTGCGAACTCTACCGTGCCTGGAAGGGCGGGCTCGCCCCGACCATGCGTCAGAGCCATGTGGCCGGCGAGAAGATGTTCGTCGATTATGCCGGCGCCACCCCCGAGGTGATCGACGGCCTTACCGGCGAGGTCCGCGCGGCCCAGATCTTCGTCGCCACCCTGGGCGCCTCCAGCTACACCTACGCCGAGGCGACCTGGACGCAAGCGCTGCCCAACTGGATTGGCTCGCACAGCCGCGCCTTCGCCTACTTCGGCGGGGTGGCGACGCAAGTCGTGCCGGACAATCTCAAGTCCGGCGTCGTCAAGGCCTGTCTGTACGATCCCGAGATCAACCGCACCTATGCCGGCATGGCGGCCCATTACGACACCGCGATCGTGCCGGCACGGCCGCGCAAACCGCGGGACAAAGCGAAAGTGGAAGTCAGCGTCCAGATTGTCGAGCGCTGGGTTCTGGCCCGCCTGCGCAATCGCCGTTTCTTCAGCCTCGCCGAACTAAACCAGGCCATCCATGAACGGCTGGAAGACCTGAACGGGCGGGAGACAAAGCATCTGGGCGCGTCCCGCCGGAAATTGTTCGAAGCACTCGACCGACCGGCGCTCAAGCCGTTGCCTGCCCAACCCTATCAATACGCCGAATGGAAGCAGCGCCGCGCCGGCCTCGACTACCATGTCGAGATCGCCAAGCATTACTATTCGGTTCCCCATACCCTGGCCAAACAGAAGCTCTGGGCCCGGATCACCGAGCGCACCGTCGAGATCTTCCATAAAGGCAAGCGTGTGGCCGCCCACATGCGCGGATCCGGCAATCGACGCCACACCACCATCGCCGAACACATGCCCAGTGCGCACCGGCGTTATGCCGGTTGGACACCGGCGCGCATCCGAAGCCGGGCCACGGCGGTGGGAGCCAATACCGAGATCCTGGTCGATGTCATCATGCGCAACCGGCCGCACCCCGAACAGGGCTTCCGCTCCTGTATCGGCATCCTTCGCCTCGCCAAGACCTACGGATCGGAACGGCTGGAGGCCGCCTGCGAACGAGCCCTGGAGATCGACGCCACCTCCTATTCTTCCGTCGCCTCCATCCTCAAGAACAAACTCGAGCGCCGCGCACCGCGACAGGCCACGGACGGGCCGGCGATCGATCACCCCAATATCCGCGGCCCGCAATACTTTCACTGAGGAGACATCATGCTGCACCATCCCACCCTCGACCAACTCAGGCATCTCAAGCTGCACGGCATGGCGCGCGCCTTCGCCGAATTAGGTGACAACGCCCAGGCCGGCGAACTCGACCATGCTCAATGGCTGGCCCTGCTGCTCGACCGAGAAGAGGCCGAACGCAACGACCGGCGATTGACCTACAGGCTTCGCAACGCACGCCTGCGCCATCCGGACGCCTGCATCGAGGATGTCGATTACCGCGCCCCCCGGCGCCTCGATAAAGCCCTGTTCCAGCAACTGACCAGAGGCCAATGGATCACAAGAAAACAAAACCTGATCATCACCGGCCCCTGCGGCGTCGGTAAATCATGGCTCGCCTGCGCGCTCGGCCAGAAGGCCTGCCGCGACGACTTCTCCGTCCTCTACAAGCGCATCCCAAGGATGTTCGCCGAACTGGAAATGGGGCGCGCCGACGGCCGCTACCCCCACCTGTTCCGGGCCCTCACCAGAGCCAATCTCCTGATTCTCGACGATTGGGGCCCCGACCGCCTCAATCCCGATCAGCGACGCGATCTCATGGAAATCGTCGAGGACCGATACAACAACGCCGCCATCCTGGTCACCAGCCAGCTGCCGTTGGCGAAGTGGCACGACGTCATCGGCGAACCCACCTTCGCCGACGCCATCCTCGACCGCATCGTCCACAATGCCCATCGGATCGACCTCGTCGGGCCCTCCATGCGAAAGGCCATCGCCGAAAATATCAACGCCAACGCGATTGACCATACAGAGCAAAAACGACATCAAAGGAACACCCAACGGCGACGATCACGACGCCCAATTCGACCCCCGGCCAAAGTGGCCGTTTTGGATCGGAACGGGTGGCCGCTTTCCGTCGGAATCAGTGGCCGCTTTCATCGGAATGCGCAGCGGACGTCAGCACGAGGAAACCGGACATCGCCGCCGGAACTTCCGCAGCTACGGCCAGAGCAGACGCGCTGTCAGGCCATCAGAAAGGGCGCGAATAGCTGAGGCTGTTGACGAACTCGGATGTGAGCCGGTTATTGATGTCCGCTATTGGTAGTAGCGGACATTCTGGTTCGGCTTCCGGCCGATGCCGGGGCGTTGTGTTCTTGATCGATCGGTTGGGGTTATTCATTGCATTGATTATGCGATGACGGATCGCGGTGGTGGTATGGCAGCGAGCTTTACCAGGCGCTTGGGGTTTTGCACCGTGGCGGCGAGCAGGAACTCGTCCCTGGCGCCGCTCAGTCCGCGCAATCTCAGCCGTGTGAGCCGAGGTTGCGCTTGATGTCACCGAACAGAGTCTCAATCTTCTTGCGCTCACGCCCGGATTGAAGGAACGGCTCGGTCCCCATCAGAGCCCGGGCGTGATCGCGCGCCGCTTCGTTCACGTCGCGCGGGATCCGGCGCACGGGTGCTTTCGGACAGCATCCGGGCTTCAACGGACATCGTTCGCAATCGAACTTGCTCGCTCGGTAGTACAAGGCATTGCCCGCGAACACCCGTCCCGTTGTTCGCAATGTCTTGCGCTGGGGGCAGATATAGACATCGCGCTCGGCATCGAAGGTGAAGTCCGCGCGAGAGAGCGTTCCGTCGCTCCGCCTGCTCATATCCTTGATCGGGATGTGGGGATCGATGTCGCGACAGTCACGCAACACATGCTCGAACACCTGCCGGAACGCCTCGCCTTGGCGGAACCGGCCGCGGCGGGTGACCGAGAAGGTCGAATGGTCCGGAACCGTATCCTCGAGACCGAGCCGACAGAACCAGCGGTAGGCCAAGTTCATCTCGACCTCCTGGCACAGCCGCCGCTCCGAGCGGATCGAGTAGCAATAGCCCACGAGCAGCATACGGATCAGCGGCTCCGGATCGACCGACGGACTGCCCGTATGGCTGTAGCAAGGCTTCAGCGCACTGCGAAGCCAACTTAGGTCGAGAACCGCATCGATCCGGCGCAGCAAGTTATCGACCGGAACCCGATCCTCGAGACAGAACGCGTAGAACAGTCGATCCTGCCGCCCAACCTGCTCGCCCATCATCGCGCCGACCCCTGTCTCTGAATGCGCCAAGCAGACGCAATCACGACGGCCAGCCGATCTCAACCGAGTTCGTCAACAGCCTCGGCTAGATGCAGACCAAACGCGCCCCGCATCCCACGCAGTCTACCGAATGTACTTGGGGGACCGATGCGCAGATTCTTGATCTGGTGGCGCGTCGAGCGTTTCAGTCGCCCACACCGTCGGCGATGTCGACCACAAAGTCATCCGACCCCCCACTGTGTGCGTCTACGACAACTCGCCAATATTTTTGGCCCTCTTGAGATAGTCCGCGACCGCTCCTTCAGCATCAGTGCGAGCGTGTTCGAGTGTCTCGCCAAAAGCAACCACACCAGGGAGGGCTGGGCAGGTCACCGTGAAGCCTCCTTTCGGCTCCGGCGTCAGCGTGCAGGTGGACGCCTCCATTTACCTCGTGAATTTTGCCTCGTTGTGATTCTCTACGGCGGTTCGGTTTGAGGAGGTATTGATGAGGCAGGCTGGTCTGTTCGGCTTACCGGATCATCTTCGAAAGCTTTCGGCGACGGGTGATCCGTTGGAGGTGCTGGCAAAGGTCGTCGACTTCAAGATTTTCCGCGCGCCGCTTGAGGCGGCGCTGGGCTATTCGGACGGATCGAAAGGTGGCCGCCCGGCCTACGATGCGGTGGCGATGCTCAAGGTTCTGATCCTGGCCGCGCGGCACACGGTGAGTGACGAGCGGATGGAGTTTCTGATCCGCGATCGCTTGAGCTGGCTTCGCTTCCTAGGCTTCGATCTCGGAGCGCCGACGCCGGACCGCAACACCATATGGACCTTTCGCGAGCGTCTGGTCCGGGCCGGGGCGATGGATAAGCTGTTTGCCGCCTTCGATGGCGAATTGCGCCGGTGCGGCTATCTGGCGATGGGCGGGCAGATCGTCGATGCGACGTTGGTATCGGCGCCCAAGCAGCGCCACAGCGATGACGAGAAGCGGGCGATCAAGGCGGGCAAGAGCGCGTCCGAGGTCTGGCCCGATCAGCCAGCCAAGGCGGCGCAGAAGGACACGGATGCGCGGTGGACGGTGAAGACCGGGCGGCGCAAGAACCCCGCCGGGTCGCAACGGCGCATGCCCGACATCGCGATCCCGGTGTTCGGCTACAAGAATCATGTCGTCATCGATCGGGCCTACGGCTTCATCCGCAGCTCGGCTGTGACCGATGCCGCCCGCCATGACGGCAAGATGTTGCGTCAGCTCGTCACCGGCGACAATCTGGCCGCCGGCGTGTGGGCTGACAGCGCCTATCGCTCGAAGGCCAACGAGGCGTGGCTGGCCGGCAAGGGTCGGGTCTCCCACATCCACCGCAAGAAGCCGCCGGGCCGGGCCATGCCCAAGGCGACCGCCCAGGCCAATGCCCGCAAGTCAGCGGTCCGTGCGCATGTGGAGCACGTCTTCGCCCAGCAGAAGGATCGCATGGGCCTTTTCATCCGTACCATCGGGCTCAAGCGGGCGGAGGCCAAGATCGGCCTCGCCAACCTGGCTTACAATTTCCAGCGTCTGATCTTCCATGAGCGCAGGGCCGCCATGGTATGAGTCCGCCTGAATAGCGCCAAAACCCTCCGCCGAGAACGAAACGGCGGATGGTTGCGGACGTCAACACCGCCGATCTCAGCGAAAGTCGGACAGCACACCAAAATCTTCGTCAAATCCCCCGGTTGTTGGAGGTCTCCAGGTGTACACGCCTGTGGTGAATGTCTCTTCGCTCGCCATATTGCCAGCGCAATTGAAAATGGCCGCCCCGAAGGGCGACCAAATTCTTCCCCTCGGGGACGCCCAGCCTAGCCAAACATCCCCAGAGTCTTGAACTTGCTCCCCAGCACCGTCTCCGACTCAGGATAGCCGAGCGCCTCCTCGATGAGGGTGGCGTAGACACGGCGGAAGTCCATCGTGTGCTGCAGGTTGCCATCGAGCACGAGATCAGTGAGGCTCACCGGCGTCCCGTAGTGGCCGCCCGTGACCCCGCCGCCGATCACGAAGGCGACATTGGCGGTGCCGTGGTCGGTGCCGCCGCCGGTGTTCTCGTACACGCGCCGACCGAACTCGGAATGGATGAACATGACCACGTCGTCGGCGCGGCCGATCCGCTCCATCTCCTTGTAGAAGCCCCATATCGCGTCCGAGCAGTACTGGACTTGGCGGTTGTGTGGGCTGGTCTGTCTGACGTGCGTATCGAACAGGCTGCCCTGAAGGGGCACGTAGTACATCCGCGCCGGGAAATCGGCCTCGATCAGCGCGACGATTTCAGTTAGCTCGCGCAGCCGCAGGTCGTTGTTGGGAGTGTACTTATTCCAAGCCTCTCGCACCAACGCCGACGCCTCAGCAGCGCTCTGGTTGATGTCGAGCATGTACTTGTGGACGGCGCTGAGAGGTGGCTGCTTGGCAGCCGCCAACTCTGGCTCGACCTTGAGTTCCTGGTTGAATAGGTCGCGAGCGAAGTTGTTCGGATCGTCGAACACGACCGGCTGGTGGTAGCGGGCACGAACCGCCAGCGACTGTTGCGACGCCTTGTTGACCAGGAAGTTCGGCGAGCCGGTTGGATCCAGCGCGTCTGCGACGCGGCCGAACCAGCCGTACTCCTCACCGCTATTGGGGGCACCCGTGTGCCAGTACTGGGAGGAAGAGAAGTGGGAGAACGAGGGCTGGTCGTAGCCGACGCCGTGGACAACGGCGACCTTGCCTTCCTCCCACATGCGGTGCATAGCCCCCATCGACTTCTGGAAGCCGAAATGGTCATCGACCTTGATAACCGTATCCTCGCGCACGCCGAGGTTCGGGCGGTGGCGGTACAACTCGTCGTCGCCATACGGAACAAACGTGCTGAGGCCGTCGTACCCACCGAACCATTCGTACACGACAACGATCTTGCCCGGCGTCGCCGCCACGGCCTTGGACATCGCGTTGAACACCGGCGGCATTGGCACCACGCCGCCGGCCAAGCCGAAGGCCAAGCCGCCGGCGCCAATCGCCAACGCCTGACGCCGGCTTACACCGCTCGCGTCGCAAATCTTCTTTGCTCTGGTTTCCATTGACATAGTAGTGACCCCTTTCCAGGCTCGGCCTAGTTTATCTGGTATTCCGGCGTGCTCATGATCATGTGGGCGACCATGCGCAGAGGATCTTCCATGTACGTCTTGGCACGCTCGATGCTGTCGTTGCCGAGTTCCCCATCGAGGAATGCCACCAACTCTTCCCGCACCTGAGCCGACAGGGGTACGCGCAAGAAGCGCATCAGCAAGTAGTCAACCGCTTCGCCGGTTGTGTTCACCCCAGCGTCGAGGATCATTTGCGTCATGTCGATTCGGGCACCGGCGCGTGGCGTTGGAATCAGCTTCCGGTGGACCTGCTCCCACGCGTAAAAGCCAGAGACGCGGGTGTTGAAGAGCTCATCCCGCTCCATAGCCACCATGTCGAACACACCCATCATGCCGGGATCGTTGAGCGCGATGGCATCGGTAATATTGTACCCACGCCGCAGCTTCGCCCCGATCAACCCGTCGCCGGCCTGTCCGTTCAGGAAGTTGGGATCGCGGAAGCCCAAGATGTCCGGATACAGAACTTCCCGGGCCACGTTACCGCGGTCCAGCAGAATTGCAGGCGTGATCCAGGATTTGCCCTGAGCCCAGCCAGCTACGGACGGTGGGTACAGCAGGCGCTGGCCGAGCCGATCGGTCGTCGAGTTGAAATCCGGGATGCCCGGGACGTCCGCCGCGCCCAAATGGTTCAACATCGCGATGTAGTGCTCGACCGGTCCCTTAATATGGGCGCCGTAGCTGTCCTGGCTGTAGAAGTCCTTGGACAGGAACACCGTTGTCAGCAACGGCCGCAGCTCGTAGTTGTTGCCGCGCAGGATGTCCCCGAGCTCCGCCTTCAGTTCTGGCGAGAGATCCTCGCGAACGAAGAACTTGTAGATCTTGCCCGAGATGTACTCGGCCGTCACTGGCTGTTCGAGGATAATATTCAGAACATCGACGCCGTCGAAATTGCCGGTGCGGCCAAGGAATTCCTTGACGTCCGTGTCGTGGAGGTCGGCATTGACGATGAAGTCGAGGTTGTCGGAGTTCCAACCGGTGAAGGCGCGGGCCGCCTCGCGGACATCCCGTTCCGTGTAGTTGCCGACACCCATTGTGAAGAGCTCCATCACCTCGCGGGAGAAGTTCTCGTTGGCATCGCCCTTCACGTTCACTCCGGCGTCCAAGTAGTAGAGCATCGCCGGGTTCTGTGCGACGGCGATCGCAAGCTGGCCGAAGTTGCCAGTGCCCTGCTCCTGGAAGAGACGAACCTGCTGCAACATCTTGCGGTAGTCGCGGACCTTGCCCTCGGCACTGGCGAAGTGGCTGTGCCATAGCAGCGCGATCTTCTCCTGAAGCGGACGGTTGGTGTCGAGCATGCGCTCGGCCCACCAGTACCCAACACGGCGACCTTCAAGGTTCGTGGCCCGCAGCCAATAGAAGAAGCGGTCGGAAGCCGGCTGCATATTCCGGTTCACGCCGTCCGGCTTGATCCGGACACCCATGCTTTGGCCCGTCGTCTTCGCCAAGTCGGTCGCCGCCGGCCGACTGGGCGGGAAGTGGATGAGCGATTCGTCCCACAAGCCCGAGTGGACGAACGCCGGCAAATGGTCGTTGGGAACATTGTCGAAGTACACGAGAAAGCGGACTGCCTCCTCAGGCGGCATATCCGCGAGCTTCTGAACCTCCTCCGGCGATCCGCCGAAGCCGGCACGCTCAAGGAGGTGCGCCGCGCGGTCGTAGTTCCAGTCGGCCGAGGAAATCGGGCTCAGATCCCCCTTCCACTCGGCCGGCCCCGGCGACCAGCCAACGCCGTCTGCAGACAGAGCCGTTCCTGAGATAGCGAACGCAAGCGCGGCGCCCGCGATTGCCGCTACCCGGCAATTTCCATGAGTCATCCGTTCATCCTCTCTGAATGAGGCAAGCCTCTCGCGCGCAATATATTCCCGTCTGCGCCGCGTGTCCGTTATGCCCGCAATAGGATCCGCTTATGGCCACCGGGCATGCGGATCGGGAAGCGCGCTCTCCCTTGCGAGAGAGGCCAGGTGTGCCGGGAGTTTGGAAAGACTGGATCACCCCCTGCTCGTCCCCTCGGCGGGTTCTTGCCTCCCGGCGTGAAACACGGCTCCGCCCGGCAGGGAGGCCAAGTATGCCGCACGATGGGCGGAGTCAGGCAACTCCGGCCTTCCGCAGGCGCACCAGCGGAGGGCACGACCGATTGTCATAGTGCGTGACTTGGCAGTCCAGGCACTGAAGGCACTCGTCCATGTCGATGGCGCCGGTCGGGCGGATCGCCCCGACGGGACAACCCCTCTCGCAGAGCCGACACGGGGCACCGCATTCTGGGCGCCGCTTCAACCGCTCCCAGCGGCGGGCACGCCCGAGCACGGCCAAGCTGGCGCCGAGCGGACAGAGAAATCGGCAGAAGAAGCGCTCGTGGAACAGCCCGGCCACCAGCACTGCACCGGCATACAGGACAAAAGGCCACTCGCGCCCAAACCGGGCGCTGATCGCGGTCTTGAACGGCTCGACCTCGGTCACCCGGTCCACCAGATCGACCGAAACGAAGACGAGGCCCAGGACCGTCAAAGCTGCCAAATACTTGACCAACCGGAGCCGGCCTTCGACGGCGGCTGGCAATCGAAGCTGTGGAACCCTGAGAGCCCGTGCCGCTTGGTTCGACAACTCCTGCAGTGCGCCGAACGGGCACAACCACCCGCAGAACACGCCGCGCCCCAGCACCAGCAACGAGATGGCCACGTACACCGACAGGACGAACAGCAGCGGGTCGAGGAGGAATGCCGAAATCCCGGTGCCGGTGAACGGCGCTTGGACCCAGGCCATTAGGTTGACCACAGAGAGCTGGCCGCCGGCAACCCAGCCCAGCCAGCCGAGCGTGCACGCCATCAGACCCGTACGTGTCCAGGCGTAGACCCGGCGCCTTTTGACCAGCACGTCCTGGAAGAGGAAGACGCACGTCACCACCGCCAGCAAGACGCCCAAGATGGCGAGATCCCCTGCGCGCTGGCTCCAAGCGTCCAGCCAGACCGGCGGCTCGGCAGGCGGAAGCAGGATGTGACGGACCGGCACCTCGTAGGGCACCGTGAATGCGACGGTCACCGGATCCCCGCCGGCCGTCTTGCCCTGCACCGCGATCTCGACTGCCCACGGGCGCAGCGGATCAAGGCCGGCGGCTTCCTCCAGAGCGAACGCCGCTGAGTCGTTGGCGTCGAGGAGTCCGGTGCCGTAGGCCCGGACGGGGCGATACATCGACCGCGTTAGCGGTATCGTCAGGTCGCCCTGCACTATACGGACGTAGTCGAAGAAGAAGTCGGTCGGCATTAGCTTCAGGCTGGTATTGGCGAAGGAGTAGCGACCATCGCAAAGGATCCACAACGTCAGGCCGCCCGGCGGCTGGCGATCCAAGACCTCAGCGAAACGAAGTGCACCGAGAGCGTTTATGCCTATCGACGGAGGCGTAAGCAGCGCCACGTAGACGTCGAGAAACGGCTCCGCAGCGTCCCCGAATGTATGTTGGGGCGCCGCGCCGGCGCCCCAGTTCCTGTGGAAGGCGCGCAGGACCTCGCCGCTCGTTACTAGCAGGTGGAATACTGAGCCGTCCGCCAGCAGTTCTGCGGTACTCATAGGCACGTAGCCGTCGCGATCCAAAGTGCGCCGAGACACCACCCCATCAGGTAAGTAGTCGCTGGCAACGAGGCGCGCCGCAGCCTGCATTCCACGCTTCATCAGGCGCGCGCTGGTGGTCGCACCCGAGGCGGCGTCAGGCCGGACGGCGCGCCAGTCCTGCAGGGATGACGACGCGAACTCGTCGAGAAAGTCGTCAATCACCGCCCGACTGACACCGCGACCGATGATTGACTCGTGGTCGTCGACTAGCGCCGCCCCGGTGATGGTGCCGTCGAGCGCCAGCCCACCCACAAGATCGAAGGGGATGCCGGAGTAGCCGGTGGCATTGACCGTATCGAGCGTGGTGAAGATGTAGCCTCGAAGAACGCCGCCGATTCGGACCGGCAGGGCTGGTAGCCCGCTGGTCGAGGGAGGGCCGACCTCCTCGGCACCGGGGAATACTTGCTGGATCAACTCGGGGGAGAGGCGCGCTCGCAGGTCGCTTGGTTGGGCGGCCACCGGATACGACGCGGCGGCAGCAAGCAAGCAGCCCGCGACCCCAAGCCTCGTCAGTCCTGCCAACAGGCGCATTCTGTTCCCTGTTGTGAACCTTGCGAATCAGCGGGACACGGATGGCACAATCATAGTCGTTCTCTGAGCGCTTCGTAAGGGCGCCGCAGCTCGATGAGCGAGCTGTGTCCCTCGATCCCAACGATGCGGGCAATCGGAGCTTTTGTGGACGAAGCTTATATACGCGGGACGTTTCCGTGAGGCGGCAGAAGAAAAGAATATTGCGCTGCGCCTCAGCCCCTACGCGCCTGACTGGACGCAACTCTATTATGGCAATTCGCTAAACGCGACAGGTTGAGTGTGGCAGCGGCGCTTCAAGTGTCCCAGGGTACACTGGAACAGCCCGACATTTCAACGTTCAATAAATACTGGGGTCACCTCACCCCCGTGATTGCATTGGCGGAACTTGGCAGAGAGGAGGAGGCGCGGGAAGAGACTGCGCATGCGGCGGAGGCGCAACCTTCACGGGCAAAACTGGAGACCTCCAACAACCGGGGGATTTGACGAAGATTTTGGTGTGCTGTCCGACTTTCGCTGAGATCGGCGGTGTTGACGTCCGCAACCATCCGCCGTTTCGTTCTCGGCGGAGGGTTTTGGCGCTATTCAGGCGGACTCATACCATGGCGGCCCTGCGCTCATGGAAGATCAGACGCTGGAAATTGTAAGCCAGGTTGGCGAGGCCGATCTTGGCCTCCGCCCGCTTGAGCCCGATGGTACGGATGAAAAGGCCCATGCGATCCTTCTGCTGGGCGAAGACGTGCTCCACATGCGCACGGACCGCTGACTTGCGGGCATTGGCCTGGGCGGTCGCCTTGGGCATGGCCCGGCCCGGCGGCTTCTTGCGGTGGATGTGGGAGACCCGACCCTTGCCGGCCAGCCACGCCTCGTTGGCCTTCGAGCGATAGGCGCTGTCAGCCCACACGCCGGCGGCCAGATTGTCGCCGGTGACGAGCTGACGCAACATCTTGCCGTCATGGCGGGCGGCATCGGTCACAGCCGAGCTGCGGATGAAGCCGTAGGCCCGATCGATGACGACATGATTCTTGTAGCCGAACACCGGGATCGCGATGTCGGGCATGCGCCGTTGCGACCCGGCGGGGTTCTTGCGCCGCCCGGTCTTCACCGTCCACCGCGCATCCGTGTCCTTCTGCGCCGCCTTGGCTGGCTGATCGGGCCAGACCTCGGACGCGCTCTTGCCCGCCTTGATCGCCCGCTTCTCGTCATCGCTGTGGCGCTGCTTGGGCGCCGATACCAACGTCGCATCGACGATCTGCCCGCCCATCGCCAGATAGCCGCACCGGCGCAATTCGCCATCGAAGGCGGCAAACAGCTTATCCATCGCCCCGGCCCGGACCAGACGCTCGCGAAAGGTCCATATGGTGTTGCGGTCCGGCGTCGGCGCTCCGAGATCGAAGCCTAGGAAGCGAAGCCAGCTCAAGCGATCGCGGATCAGAAACTCCATCCGCTCGTCACTCACCGTGTGCCGCGCGGCCAGGATCAGAACCTTGAGCATCGCCACCGCATCGTAGGCCGGGCGGCCACCTTTCGATCCGTCCGAATAGCCCAGCGCCGCCTCAAGCGGCGCGCGGAAAATCTTGAAGTCGACGACCTTTGCCAGCACCTCCAACGGATCACCCGTCGCCGAAAGCTTTCGAAGATGATCCGGTAAGCCGAACAGACCAGCCTGCCTCATCAATACCTCCTCAAACCGAACCGCCGTAGAGAATCACAACGAGGCAAAATTCACGAGGTAAATGGAGGCGTCCAACTGTCACGGTTGAACAGGGCAAGCAATCGGGCTCAGTACCGAGATGTGGGCTTGGCCGCCCACGACCGCAGGATTGAGACTTACCGTCGCCTCGGCATGCCCGAGTAGGTTGCGGTTGGATCGCGTCGATCGAATTCGACGGCAACCTCGAAGGTCCGTTTAGGGTCAATCTCGACTTGGGCACGTCGCGCCGGGACATCTGCTTGTTGGGCAGTTGCGGACAGTGGCGAGTTGCTCAGTCTCGGGCGTGGAGAACTTGCCGGGGTCGGTTGCCACGATCAGAATGAGTCTGTATCGCCGTTCCGGGAGTCGCTGGTGAGCAATCCGGCCCCGGCCTGTGTTCCGCGCGATACCCTCAGACGTATGGCTCACGTACGGACTCCACAGAGCCTCCAGGGTGCATCCGAACTGATACCGTTTGAGCAGCGCGTAGCTAGTGGATTGATTCCAACGTTTGGAACCCTCGGTTTCGGGCTGCGATGATGTCGTCGGGGTCGGCTTTCCATATGAATGGCTGTGGGTTGGCCGCATTGTATTCGCGGACGAAGCGGTTGATTGCGGCCTGGAGATCGACGACGGAATGGAAGACGCCGTGCTTGAGCCGCCGCCGGGTGAGTTTTGCGAAGAAGCCCTCGACGGCATTGAGCCACGAGCAGGAGGTCGGTGTGAAGTGGAAAGTCCAGCGCGGATGGCGGGCGAGCCAGGCGCGGACCTTGTCCTTGTTGTGCGCCGCGTAGTTGTCGACGATCGCGTGGATGGCCTTGTCCGCCGGCACCGTGCGCTCGATGCGGTTGAGGAAGCGGATGAACTCCTGATGGCGGTGGCGCTGCATGTTCTGGCCGATCACCGTTCCGTCCAGAACGTTGAGCGCCGCAAACAGCGTGGTCGTGCCGTGCCGTTTGTAGTCATGGTGCCGGCGCGTCCCTTCTTCATCGGCAGACCGGCGGTCGAGCGCCTGGATCTGTGACTTCTCATCGATCGACAACACCACCGCATGGGCCGGCGGGTCGACATACAGGCCGACGATATCGGTGAGTTTCTCGGCGAAGGCAGGGTCGGTCGACAGCTTGAAGTTGCGCCAGCGGTGCGGGCTGAGACCGTGAGCCTTCCAGATCGCCTGCACCGTCGAGGCGGCAATACCGGCCGCCCTGGCGATCGCGCGCAACGTCCAGTGGGTCGCCTCAAACGGCGGCGGTTGCTGCGTCAGGCGCACGATCTCGGCGACACGATCGAGCGGGACCGGCGCCTTGCCGGGCGGACGGGACTTGTCGCGAAGCAGGCCGCCGACACCCTCGTGCATGAACCGCTCTTGCCAGCGCCACACGCAGGTCTTGGACTTGCCGGTCTCGGTCATGATCGCCGAGGTGCCCAGACCCTCGCCGCTGAGAAGGACAATATGTGCCCGCCAGACGTGTTTCTGCGGGCTCTTGGGATCCGCGACGACCGCGCGCAATCGCTGACGGTCGCCGGCGGATAGGGTGAAGGAGATTCCACTGCGCATGCGCCAGATTCGCATACCACAGCAAAATACGGAATCCCAATTCGGACTCTTTCATTCCGATCAATCCACTAGACGGCGCGGTGCGCAGAGGCTGAATTCAGCTGCACGTCCTAAGAGCCGTTCCGGGAAGTAGAGATTCACGAGCAAGGGCTTGGCCGGGTCAAGCGTCGCAGCATGATGCGGATCATGGCGAGGTGGATGAAAGCGACGACAGAACGGACGTGGCGTTCGAAGTCGCGCGCCAGCCGGCGGCAACGGACGATCCAGGCGAAGGTGCGCTCGACGATCCAGCGCTTCGGCAGCACCTCGAAGCGCGGCACGCTGTTGCGCTTGACGATCTCCAGCCGCCAGGCGCCGGTCTTCGCCACCACGGCAGCCATCTTTGGTCCCTGGTAGCCGCCGTCGGCGTAGATCACCTCGATGAACGGAAACAGCCGGCGTGTCCGGCGCAGCAGTGTGGCCGCGCCATCGCGGTCCTGCACGTTGCCGGGATGCACGACGAGGCCCAGCATCAGGCCGAGCGTATCGACCAGGATGTGCCGCTTGCGGCCGGTGAGCTTCTTGCCCGCGTCGAAGCCCTGCGGATCGATCGACGCCCCCCTTTTTGCGCCGCTTTGGCGCTCTGGCTGTCGATGATGGCCGCGCTCGGACTGGCTTCGCGGCCCGCGCGCTCGCGCACCGCCACGTAGAGCTCATGATGGATGCGAGCCAGGGTGCCGTCCCATTCCCACAGGTCGAAGTAGTCGTACACCGTGCTCTTCGGCGGCAGGTCCTTGGGCAGCGCGGTCCACTGGCAGCCGGTCGACAGCACGTAGAAGATGCCGTTCAGGACTTCGCGGACATCGACCGTCCGCTTACGCCCACCGTGCTTCGCCGGTGGGATCAGCGGCTCGATCAGCGCCCATTCGGCGTCGGTCAGATCACTCGGATAGCGAAGCCGGCCACGGTCGGCGGCCGCGCGGTGTTCAGGCTTCCACATCGGGCACCCCAAAGCAGTTGGACAGGTGACAGACAATAAAACACAACCGATTCCGACGACTCAAAAACTTTCCGGAACCGCTCTAAGCAGCAGCGCAACAAAGAACGCATGGCACGTGAACAGCAGCATTCGCGAATTGACAACTGCACCCGTGCCCCTGATCTCCTGATCGCGTATGGCCGTTTGAAGGGCTTTCGGAAACATATCGCGCTCGTTGTCCGATCGCGCCTCAGCAGCCCGGTGATGAAGTCGCGCTTTGATCAATCGGTTTCGGGGGCGACGATGATGATGATAACGAGCATGGCTGGTTTGCCTTCGATGTTCGCCACGATGGCGATCGCCAGGGCAGCATCGAACTGAATAACGAACAAAAGGGTGCTCTTTGCACTCGCAGCCTCCCTCGGCGTGCCTGATCCGAACAGCGCGCGCATCAGAATGCCGAGATTGAACCCGGCGACATGGATCAGGTAGCGTTTGTGGACGTTCTCGCGCGCCCGCAGCAACGCGCGGCGCATGCCGCCACGGTCGAGGACATGGGCGAAGCTGCGCTCGACCATCTCACCGCGCCTGCGCATGGCGTTCCGCGCGACGCCGGACTTCAATCGCGCCCGGTTGGCGTAGACAGCCTGACGTGCCGCCTGGTCGCCATGCCAGCGCAGATAGCCGTTGGCGGGCTCCGGCTCGGAGATCCGCGTTTTCCAGACGCCGCCGTCGAGGTCTTTCAGCCCCTCGCGTGAATGATAGCCCTTGTCGCCAACGAGACTGCAGGGCTCTGCCCGTGTTGGAGCCAGGCCGACCTCGGCGAGGTTGCGCGCGGCCGCCTCCAGCGTCCCAGGCAAAGTCGTCGTGTCGCCTTCATCGGCTGGATAGATCGGTGCCGCAACGATGACGCCGGTGTCGAGATCGACCGCGTGCTCGGGCTTGTAGGCCAGATGCGTGGTGCCGTCCTTCATCCGCGCGATCTTCGCATCAGGATCGGTCGGGCTCGTCCAATCCTTGTTCGAAAGCTTCTTGCCCTTCCGCCGGCGATCGAGCCGGACGAGGTCGTCGATCGTCGGCGTTTCGACGCCACTCTCCTTCGCCATTTGCGTCAGCATCTCGCGATAGGTCTCGCCGCTATCGCGCCGCACGATGGCTCGCAGGGCGGCGTTGGCTTCCATCGTCGAGCCGTCGACGCCGATCCGCTCGCCCTTCACCAGACCGCGCGCGGCGACGAGAGCCAGAACCCAGTCGAAAACCTTTTCATGGACCTCGTGCGGCAGCCGGCCGCGCGTCTTCGACAACCAGGAATGATCGGGAACCTTGTCCCGGTTCGCCAACCGCAGAAACGCGCGAAGCGACAGCGAATCCGAACAGCGCCAAGCGATGCCGCGCTCGCTGCCGATGCCCTCGAAATAGCCGATCATGTGCATCCGGAAATAACGCCCCGGCGGCAGCGAAGGAGCCCCCATCCGAGGTGCGTAGTATGGCTTGCACGTCGCCTCCACGAAGCCGTCAAAGCCAGACTCGGTCAGCAACTCATGCAGCCGGTCGAAAAACGCGTGTCCAGGCGAACGCGGCATCTCCGCCCATGTCACCACGAGGTCACCCTGAACCTCGCTCTGTCGTCTCAATGCCATCGCACGACGCCCGTCTAAATCTCTATGTTCAGACAGAATCAGACACGCCGGACTTCGTCAACGGGCTGTCAGCTTGTGTTGGCTGCCATACCGTTCTTCTCCAAGCGGACCGGAGCCATGACTTGGTTTCCTGTTTGCGGGGCGATTCATCGGATCTTTTCCAGCCGGCTTCCTTTTCTTTCTCAGTGACATCGCTCGCACTTTTGTCGCTGGCAGAGAGAGCGAGGGCGCGGCGCCGACATAGATTGCGCCCGTCGCCCTATTGGCGAACTGCCATCCCAAGTCCGCCGACACGGCGATATGGACCGATTGCTATGCCAAAGGGGGGCCAATCTCCCAACAATAGACCGGCGCCCAGCGCGAGCAAGTAGGCGGCAGCGCCAGTGTATGCCATGTTCTCCTTGTGATTGTGATAGGACGCGTAGTGATCTCGGAAAATCGTGATGAACTCCCTTTGCCTGGCCTGCAGTTTCTTCTCCTGCCGCTCCATCCTTCGCAGCCTCTTTTCCTGCGGGAGCCGTTGCCTATCCATCGACACTTGACCACGACTGTTGGCGTTCACGACCGGCAAGCATAGTCGAAGCCGCGAGCTTCGTCAGCCAACCAGGCTCGCAGGAGTACCTCGCAGTCGCCGCTGGTCTGAGGGTATAACCCGTCGCGCACCAACTGCGCTCGCAAGCGCAGGGCGTGTTATGCTGTTGTTGACAGTTGTTCCAGCCACCGGTGAACCGAATGCTGACACCACGCGAAGCCCAAGTTCTAGAGTTGCGTGTCAAACTCGGCTTGAGTTGGCGTGAAATCGCCGCGCGCGTCAGCACGACCAAGTCCGGCGCCAACAGCTCATACAGGGCTGCCATGCGCAAAATGGACCGAGCGGCCAATCCAGACGCACACCAACGGACGCCTCGCCCCTTCGCGCAGACGGTCGAGGTCAAGAAGCCCGACAGGACGGCCGCGTTCTTGAACGCAGCACTCAATCCGTTCCAAACCGTCGAGGCCGCAGCGCGAGCGTGCGGCTTCCCGCCGTCCACGGCTCGCAAGCTCATCCGACGAATGCAGGCCCAATACAAGCCGCTCGATGACGCTGTCCGGGAGATCAAGAGGGACGAGTTGCTGAAATTGTTGGAAGATCGATCTTACCGCTGCTTTGCGCGGATCGACGACATCGCGCTGGCTTCGGCCAGTTCCAAAGACCTCGCAATCGCGGGCGGAATAATGGTCGACGAAAGTTTAGTGTTGCGCGGCGAGCCGACGCAAATCATTAGCTATGAGGATCGGCGCGGTATGCAGGAATTGAGGAAGGCGCTCCTGGCCGAGATCGAGCGGAGGCAACAATTGAGCGCAATCGAGGTCGCGCGGCGTCCAGAGGGGTCGCAGAAGTCGTAAAGGGTCTCAATGATCTTCATGGCCCTGGCGATCGCAAGAGGGAATGCGCGATAGGCCGAGAGTGGGAGCGGATGGGTCGCCGAGCCGGCCTGTCGGCGCAAAAAGCGAACTCTTATACCAGCGGCCGTTGAGAGAGACTCACGCGGGGGATTTTCGAATCCCTTGATCTCTGACTCACTGTGGCGAACCACGAACGAGGTTCACCATGGCGGCGGCGACACAGCATTGCGAGGATTTTGACGGGCCGGGTCTACGCGTTCTGGCGAAGGCGACGAAGGATGATGCACAGGGTCGGCGTCTTCTGGCCGTGGCCGAGATATACGATTGCGGCACGCGGTCGGACGCGGCGCGGATCGGCGGCGTCGGTCTGTATACGGTGCGCGACAGGGTGCTGCGCAAAGGCCCTGACGGCCTACTCGACCGCAAGGCGCCGGGCGCCGCGCCCCTGCTGACCAATCAGCATCGCCGGGCGTTGGCGGAGATCGTCGAAAGCGGGCCGACCCCGGCGATCTACGGCGTTGTGCGCTGGCGCCGGAAGGATCTCGCATTGTGGCTCCAGGAGGAGTTCGGCCTGGCGGTGAGAGGAACCTTATCGCGATCAATTTCGAAACACTGCATCTGTGCGACTTCATTCAACCGCTGTGCCGTCAGTAGGAGCGCGCCTTGCCGAGTGCACCGAACGGATAGCCCACCGCGTCCCAGGCCTTCCATGCGGCCTTGATCTCGTCAGGCTTCAAAACGCGGTCTCTCATCACCTTGGGGGCGGGCGGATCCATGTCCGCGAATGGGTTGATGTCGATCTCGTCGCGCCGCGCCGACCAGCGGCCTATCCGGCGGACGATCTCCAAAAGCCGGTGCGCCGCGGCCGGCTTTCCCGCATCGACCGCCACCTGGCACGCGGAGGTGAGCCACATGAGTGAGAGATCATATCGCGACATTCCGGGGACGTTTGTGTTCGACGCGGAGCATTCGCGAAAGGGCTATCACCTCAACATGCTTATGATGTCGCTCATCAAGCCCGCCAATCGTGAGGCGTTCAAGGCCGACGAGAAGGCCTACATAGGCAAGTTCAAGCTGACGGACGCGCAGAAGAAAGCCGTCCTGGAGCGCGACTGGAACGGCATGCTAGTGGATTGATCGGAACGAAAGAGTCCGAATTGGGATTCCGTATTTTGCTGTGTTATGCGAATCTGGCGCATGCGCAGTGGAATCTCCTTCACCCTATCCGCCGGCGACCGTCAGCGATTGCGCGCGGTCGTCGCGGATCCCAAGAGCCCGCAGAAACACGTCTGGCGGGCACATATTGTCCTTCTCAGCGGCGAGGGTCTGGGCACCTCGGCGATCATGACCGAGACCGGCAAGTCCAAGACCTGCGTGTGGCGCTGGCAAGAGCGGTTCATGCACGAGGGTGTCGGCGGCCTGCTTCGCGACAAGTCCCGTCCGCCCGGCAAATCCACTAGAGCATGGTGGAAATGTCTACTACACCTTGAAACTGGCGGCTACCGATGGCACCGCCGTCGAGGCCGCCTACGCGGCGATGGCTGGCATGGAGCGCCCCGAATTCAGAAAGATGATGCTGTCGGGTGGCCGCAAGCCCGAAGGCAATCTCTATCTGGATGACTGGCAAGTTGGGAAAAGATGGTGGCGCATATCTCTGCGGGGGTTGCGACCTCTCATGTCCCGCTCGCCGGCAATGCCGTCGACAAGGGCCGAACGCAGGAGGCCTATTTCAAGCCACTATTCGACGGATTTGAAAAGTCCAAAGCTTGGATAAAGGAACAGAGTCCGGATGTCCTTATTCTAGTCTACAACGATCCGTGCCTATCCGGTTAATTCGTACACCCACTACATGTAGGATGCCTCCACTCGCCGGAATATAGCTCGGCGTAGGTTGGAGCCTCGGCCTCTCCTGCGATTCCGAGCAATGAGCGGAAGGCGTTGAACGGGTAAAACCGCCTGTTGAAGCGGAACGTGAACTCATTGAGGTAGGCTTGTAGATGCTTTGCGCTCACGCCATGGTGGATGCCACTGAGCCAATTCTTCAGGTTGCTGAAGACGAGGTGGATGATCGGCATGAACTCTTCGGCCACCTCGGGGTCGCCGCATTCGGCAATGGCGTGGTGATCACAGCCGCGTGTCCGCAAGCTGCCATAGCCACTCCAATCGTCGGTGACGATCAGCGACCCCGGCATAACGGCGTTCTCGACGAAGCCACATAGCGAATCGGCGCTGCGGTCGGCAGCGACGGACAGCCGCACACGCCCGGCGTAGCGGCCATCCTTCCGCTTGTCCTGCGCGGTGCCGGGCTCCCTGTGGCTGACTTCGACGGCAGCAGCCACCAGCGTCTTGTGGTGAACGCCTCGGCCTTCACCACGCATCCGGCCTCCAACATAGGTTTCGTCCACCTCGACATGCTCTCCTGCCCTGGCACCGATCCGATCCTGATCGGGCCGCACCATACCCGCGCGGAGCTTATGCAGGATGCCGAAGGCGGTTTCGTACCGCGTCAGCCCAAGCTGCCGCTGAAACTGCACCGCCGACATGCCCGGCGTCTGGCTGGCGACCAGATAGGCGGCCCAAAACCACGTGCTCAAAGGCGTGTGGCTGCGCTCCATGACCGTGCCGACGGTCAATCCCGTCTGGCGGCGGCAAGCGCGACAGGTCAGGACGCCAGGCCGCGTGGCGATGCGGAAAGGTTCACCCACGACGCCGCAGCGCGGGCAGGCGAACCCGTCACCCCAGCGAGCCCTTTCCAGGTAGGCGGCGCACGCCGCATCGTCGGAGAAAAGTCGCTGAAACTCGGGGAGGGATTGCGGGAAGGGCAGGTCGGTGCGGTCGAGAACGTCCATGACCCACTATCCGTTGTACGCGCACAACCTATCCCTAGTGGGTGTATGCGTCAAGCGGATAGGAACGGACCGATCATGCTAGCGCATTTTCGCTCGAGCTCATTCCGACATTCGCGCTCGGTTGCGCAGAAGATTTCGACATCGCCGACGAAGGCTGGGGGCCACGTCCCGTTCCGGCCGTTAGCGGACATCCGGAACTGGCGTGGCACATAGCGCAGTCCGCAATTCTGGATGAGTTCGACTTGACCATCGTGAACAAGATGGATGTCGACCATGGCCTTACCGTGCCGCTTTCCCTGATGTTCGGGCAGCCGCATCGGTGGCCGTGTCGTGTCATTCCTTTGGCCGTCAACGTGATTCAGTTCCCGCCGCCAACGGGGAACCGGTGCTTTCAGCTGGGCCGCGCGATTCGGAAAGCAGTCAACTCCTTCCCTCAAGATCTGAAGATCGTTGTGTTCGGAACCGGCGGCATGTCGCATCAATTGCAGGGGCCGCGCGCCGGCTTGATCAATGAGGCGTTTGACACCTACTTTCTCGACAATCTGGGCGCCTCGCCGCACAAACTCGTACCAATCGAGCGCGCAAGATATTTGCGTGAGGCGGGGTCTGAGGGAATAGAACTCGTCATGTGGCTCGTCATGCGTGGTGCGTTGAACGATCGCGTGCGCGAGGTGCATCGCCACTATCACGTCCCGATTTCGAACACGGCGTTCGGCCATCTTATCCTTGAGAACGAAGGCGACAGGCGTTCCTAGCCCACGGCGGAACCTCGCCGAGGCGCATGTCGGCTACGACAATGACGATCGCGTCATCGCAATGATCGCTCACGGCATGGGCAAAGAAGGTCAGGCGCCGATCAACGGCGAAGGCGCACTTGGCTGGAGACCACCGCCAAGTACGATAGTCTGCCGCCGGCGTTCAGCATGTCGGTGGTGCCAGGCCGCTGAGTTGCTCCGGCAGCGCGAACGCTCATGGACCGCCGATGTTTGCGGCCGTCCTCTGAGCGCTGATTGAGCACGGCTTGCGATCGTGTTCAGCGCAGGTTCAGTTCCATGGCGCCAGACTGATGCATCCAGCAGCCGGTTTGACAGTAGGACCGCTTTGATTGTGCGCATGATGATAGTCCTGGGCTGCGCGCTCGCACTGCTACTCGGCGCCACGTCCCCGGGCATTGCCGAAGTCCGCAGCTACGCCTTCGTGCGTCCTGACGGGACGCTGAAGATCCGCGGCAAGACCATTCGTCTGCACGGCGTCTATGTTCCGCAAACGGGTCGGCACTGCGATACGGCGCTGCGACCGTCGCGTTGCGGCTCGCGCGCGGCCATCGCTCTCGATCGTAAGATTCAAGGCTTCGTTCACTGTTTCGAGCAGCTCGTATTCCGCGATGGCAGCATCGCCGCGACGTGTTTCGTCAAGCGCACGCGGTTTTCCGACGGCCAGGACCTGGGGGCGTTCCTGATCACAGAGGGCTGGGCCGTGGCCGGGCCGCGGGCACCGTTCGAGTATGTCGTGCTGGAGCGCGTGGCGCGGACCCATCGGCGTGGAATTTGGGGCTTCCAGGCCGACAGTCTCCGATGACCCTGGCTGCGCCGCCGCTACCGCGCGAGAATTAAAGGTACACTCCGTTTCCTTTGGGCTATGCGAAGGAGGTTCGAGCGATGCCCGGCAAGGCGAAGGCCACCACTGCAACGATCATTCCGGCTTTGCGATACGTCGATGCTCCCGCGGCCATCGATTGGCTTTGCCGCGCGTTCGGCTTTGAGAAGCATCTCGTCGTGCCAGGTGAAAATGGCTCGATTGCGCACGCCCAGCTGCGCTTCGGAAACGGCATGGTCATGCTCGGTTCCGCGCGCGCAGACGGCTACGACGAAATGATCAAGCAGCCATCGGACATCGTCGGCTCGGAAACACAGGCGCCGTATGTCATCGTTGACGACGCCGATGCCCATTGCGCGCGGGCCAAGGCGGCCGGCGCCGACATTGTTATGGAAGTCGAAGATCAGTCCTACGGCGGCCGGCTGTACTCATGTCGCGATCTTGAGGGTCACCTGTGGAACTTCGGAACATACGATCCCTGGGAAGGAGCGTAGCCGCTCGATAACCGGGCAACCGAATCGCGCTACCGTCGGCGCCAGCGTCCTTCAAGTTATGCCGACGGTGTCAGCGCCGATACGCTGGCAACAGCGCCGCGCGACGCCCACAGAATTGAGAACCCCGCCGACCAAAGGCTCGGCGGGGTTCTTGGCTGATGTGCCTGGCCCGACCCGATCGCCGGGCTCTTATCGGAAGCCCGTGTGGCTCGGGCCCGAGCCACACGGGCTTCGATCGTCGTGTCAACTGGTTGTGGATGGCTTGAACGCCTCGGTCGCGGTAACGCAAACCTTGCGTCAGCCAAGCCGGAGCCCCGTGCATTCACGGGGCTCGAGCATATGGTCCGGTGGAGTCATGCGTACCGCACCCTCCTGCTGGGGCTATTTCCGATACGGCCCGGATCTTCGTCGCCGGCTCGGCTCAGAGTTGGCAGAGTGGAGTACGCTCATGCCAAATACCCAAGTCGGCAGCGCCGATGATCATCGCCGCAAGCGGAATCCTGCTCCCGACCAAGCCGCGTGTCAATCGCCTCGGCCCAGTTCTGAGATGGATCAATGCGGTTGCTGCGTTGGCCATCCGGCGGGAGATTGGTGACTGGGGCTCGTGGCCGGATCACGAGGAAACGCGTGGCGCATAGACATCATGGGGCTCGTCTATTCCCTTCAGCGAGTACGACCCCATCGGCTCGAAGTCGCCGCCATGCAGTGCGGCGAACGGCTCTGAGACGACAACGGATCGCCCCAGTTCCCGCGTCAATCCCTCGAGCCGACTCGCAAGATTGACCGCCGGCCCAATCACGGTGAAATCCAAACGCGTCTCGCCGCCGACGTTGCCATACACGACGTCGCCGAAATGAAGCGCGATGCCGCAGTCGATCTCCAGCAGACCCGACTCTCGCCGCGACGAGTTGGTCGTTGAAATGTCCCCGATTGCCGCGTTCGCCGCGTCGAGGGCGCGTTCCGCCGCCTTGGCTTTACCACCCTCGTGCGGCGGAAAGATCGCCAACACCGCGTCACCAATGAATTTCAGGATCTCGCCGCCGCTTGCCTCGATGGATCGCACGACTGCATCGAAGTATGCGTTCAGCAGATCGAGTAGTTGTTGGGCGGGCAGTCGCTCCGACAGGGGTGTAAATCCCTTGAGGTCGCAGAACCAGATCGCGGCCCGGATTGTCTCACCCGCGCCACGGCGAATTTCGCCTTGCAGCACGCGTCGCCCGGCCACCGGACCGACATAAGTGTCCATTAGCGTGCCTGCCAAGTGGCGCAGATAGCGCACCTCGATCGTAGCGGCAAGCGCGTGCCGGATGCCTTCGAGGACGGCAAACTCATCGTCGGTGAAGCCGCCCGGGCGGTCCGTGGCGAAGCTCATGGCCTTGTTGGTGCCGTCGGAAAACGGCAGCGGTAATACCAGGTAATCGGTCAACCCCTGATCACGCAGGTCGCCGAGGAGCTCGTACTCGCCGGGGTCGGGCGTGCCCTCCAAACGACACCGGACCGATCGTCCCTCCTCATACGCGATGAAGATTGGACTGCTCGACAGCGTCTGCGACGAAATATCGCTCAGGCGGTATTGCCGAAAGGACAGACCCTTCCCTTTCTCCCACAGCGTCGAGAAGCTGTCGACCTGCGGATGGAGACTGGGCACACCGGTTGTGAAGCGACGGATCGGCAGACCGGCGTCGCGCAACCGATCGACCATCGCCTGGTCCAGCTGCAATGTCTCACCGATCAGCCGTGCTTCCGAAATCAGCCAGCGCGTTATGCCGGCGATGGTGTCAAGAGGGCTTGTCGCGAGCATCCTGGATCATTAGCGCGCACTGGGGCCGCTGGCAATTTTGCTGGGTCGTGCTCCGTGCTATTGGAGCCGACTGATCTGGATACAGCCCGGCACCGTGGATTCACTACCTGCCGAGGGTCGCGATCAACGGCTACGGGAGCAGCAGATGACGATGGCCATAACACCACTCTATGCGGGTCTTGTGACACTTTTCTTCGTGCTCCTCAGCGTTCGCGTCATTCGAATGCGCCGTTCCAGCCGCATCGGTCTTGGCGATGGCGGCAACCGTGCGCTGCTGCGGCGCGCACGCGCGCACGCCAACTTCGCCGAGTACGTTCCCCTTGCGCTCGTGCTGATGGCGCTTGTCGAGCTGCAAGAAGGTTCGACGTGGACGCTCCATCTCATCGGCGCATTGATCATTGCCGGTCGTCTGATCCATGCGTTCGGGATCAGCCGGGAACCCGAGAACGGAAGGCTACGCGTTTTCGGGATCGCCCTCACGCTTGCGGCCCTGATCACGGGCGCGCTGGCCAATCTGGGGGTCACCGGTCTCGCTGCGACAATCATGCGCACCTGAACGTGATACACTTCGGTGTGCGACTAACCATGAAGGGGCCGAGATATGTGCGATAGTTTCGTGGCGCTCGGACCGGCGACCGCGGACGGAGCGCTGGTGTTCGGAAAGAATTCCGACCGGCCGGCGGCCGAGGAACAACGGCCGCTTCGCTGTCCTGCGCGGCGGCACCGGGCCGGTGCCCGCGTTCGCTGCACTTACATAGACATTCCCGAGGCCGCCGAGACCCATGCCGTTCTCCTGTCGCAGCCCACGTGGATGTGGGGCGCGGAAATGGGCGTGAACGACCAAGGCGTGGTGATCGGCAACGAAGCCGTATGGACCAAGGCTCCGCTGGGTCCACCGGCGTTGCTCGGCATGGACCTGGTGCGCCTCGGCCTTGAACGCGGCGCTACGGCGCGACAGGCGCTCGACGTAATCGCGAGTCTGCTTCAAACGCACGGGCAAGGCGGACCTTGCGCGGACGGAGATCCCAGCCTGCAGTATCACAACAGCTTCCTCATCGCCGATCCGGGTGAGGCCTGGGTCCTGGAAACCGCCGACCGCCACTGGGCGGCGCAGCGTGTCACCGACGGCGCTCGCAACATTTCCAATCAACTATCGATTGGCCGCGAGTTCGCGTTGGCATCAAGGGACCTGAGTGACGAAGATTTTGCCGCCCACTTCGGTTGGGGGGAGCCGGTTTCGCCGCGCGCGGAACGCGGCGCTCGGCTATTGGCGGCCGAGCGTGGTCGCATCACGGCAAACAGGATGATGGACATCCTACGCGACCACGAAGGCGGGATCTGCATGCACGGTGGCTTTCGCACAACTGCGTCCATGGTCTGCCATGTGGAAAGCGGCTCGGCCCCGCGCGTCTGGATGACTTGGGGCAATAATCCCTGCGCGATCGACTATCGCGAGATGGTACCGCCTGTGCTGGCGAGGACCGCTAGCGTGTCAACGAAAGGAGATCCGGCTGCCGCAGAACCGGACCCTGCAGGCGCGCGCGCGTGGCACTCCGATCCGTATCCCTGATGAAGGAATCCACGGCTTCGATGACCGGGGCGAGGTGTTGAAAGGGCTCTGCGAGCGCCAGCAGGATCTCGATATGCCCTATGCCCGCCAGGGGCCGATACACGACCCGATTGTCCGCCGCGGCTAATCGACGCGTGTCCGTCGTCAGATGATTTGAGACAGGATGGGGCCTAGAATGACGGAGGCTCTGGCTCACCTGGTTGATAATTTTAGGCAGCGGCGTCGCGACGTTGCAAGCGCCGGTGGTCGATGGTCTTTCGTTTGATCCTTTCCCTTTCCAGCAGGATGGTTTGGCCGCGCCCGAAGTAGACATCGGCGGGCGTGAGGTTATTCAAGCTCTCGTGGTAGCGCCGGTGGTTGTAGTGCTCGACGAAGGCGCCGAGCTGGGCTTCGAGATCACCGGGCAGATAATAGTTCTCCAGCAGGATGCGGTTCTTGAGGGTCTGGTGCCAGCACTCGATCTTGCCCTGGGTCTGGGGATGGTAAGGGGCGCCACGGACATGCTCCATGCTCTGATCATCGAGCCATTCGGCCAAGTCGCCGGAGATATAGCTGGATCCGTTGTCGGACAACAGCCGTGGCCTATGGGCGACCTTCGCCTGATCGCAGCCTGATGCCTTGAGCGCCAGTTCCAGCGTGTCGGTGACGTCTTCGGTCCGCATCGTCGTGCAGAGTTTCCAGGCGATGATATAGCGCGAGAAGTCGTCGAGGATGGTCGAGAGATAGAACCAGCCCCAACCGATGACCTTGAGGTAGGTGAAGTCTGTCTGCCACAGCTGATTGGGCCTGACGGTCTTGTCCTTGAACTCGGCGGCGGCCTTGATCACAACGAAGGCTGGACTGGTGATCAGCTCGTGTGCCTTGAGCAGCCGGTAGACCGAAGCTTCTGAGACAAAATAGCCTTCGGTGTCGATAAAGCGCGTCGCCAGCTCACGTGGCGACAGTTCAGGCGCGTCCAGGGCCAGTCGTAAGACCCGCCCCCGAACATCATCCGGGATACGGTTCCAGACCTGCTTCGGCCTGGGTGGTCTGTCTTTCAGTGCCTCGTACCCGCCGCTCTGGTAGCGGTCGTACCATCGGTAAAATCGCGCGGGCAGGATACCGAGCTTGTCCAGCGTTCGGCGTACCGGCAGACGGGATTGCTCGACCAGGCGGATGATTTCCAGTTTCTCGGTGGCCGGGTATCTCATTCTCCCCCATCCGCTATCATGCTTTTTTTGAGCAGCCGCAGTTCCAAGGCCTGCTCGGCGACGACTTCCTTCAGCTGCCGCGCCTCCTGGCGAAGGTCCGTGACCTCGCTGCTGGTTGCTGCACGCGCCGTATCGCCCGCCAGCCGGCGCTTGCCGGCCTCCAGGAACTCCTTGGACCAGCTGTAATAAAGGCTCTCGGCGATACCCTCACGCCGGCACAGCTCAGCAATGCTGAACTCACCGCGCAGACCATCCAACACGATGCGGATTTTCTCCTCAGAGGAATATTGCTTGCGGGTCACCCGGCGGATGTTCTTGACAAGCCGCTCAGACGACGATTCTCGGGTTCCGGATTTCTGTCTCATCTCCACTCCTTGGCGGTTACGATGAGCCAGAAATCCTCCGTTATTCAATACCCGCAATCTGTCTCATAGGCGCTGACGGGGGACACGAGGCCATGATCCTGGCGACGCTGCGGGCGATGTGGCTGGACCTGTCGCGCGACTGGGTGCGCAACCAGCTCGACTATCTGGAAAGCCGCAAGCTGGTGCTGATCGAACGCCACGCGATCAAGCCGTGGCACGCCAAGCTGACCCGCTACGGCTGGGACGTCGCCACCTGGAGACCTCCAACAACCGGGGGATTTGACGAAGATTTTGGTGTGCTGTCCGACTTTCGCTGAGATCGGCGGTGTTGACGTCCGCAACCATCCGCCGTTTCGTTCTCGGCGGAGGGTTTTGGCGCTATTCAGGCGGACTCATACCATGGCGGCCCTGCGCTCATGGAAGATCAGACGCTGGAAATTGTAAGCCAGGTTGGCGAGGCCGATCTTGGCCTCCGCCCGCTTGAGCCCGATGGTACGGATGAAAAGGCCCATGCGATCCTTCTGCTGGGCGAAGACGCGCTCCACATGCGCACGGACCGCTGACTTGCGGGCATTGGCCTGGGCGGTCGCCTTGGGCATGGCCCGGCCCGGCGGCTTCTTGCGGTGGATGTGGGAGACCCGACCCTTGCCGGCCAGCCACGCCTCGTTGGCCTTCGAGCGATAGGCGCTGTCAGCCCACACGCCGGCGGCCAGATTGTCGCCGGTGACGAGCTGACGCAACATCTTGCCGTCATGGCGGGCGGCATCGGTCACAGCCGAGCTGCGGATGAAGCCGTAGGCCCGATCGATGACGACATGATTCTTGTAGCCGAACACCGGGATCGCGATGTCGGGCATGCGCCGTTGCGACCCGGCGGGGTTCTTGCGCCGCCCGGTCTTCACCGTCCACCGCGCATCCGTGTCCTTCTGCGCCGCCTTGGCTGGCTGATCGGGCCAGACCTCGGACGCGCTCTTGCCCGCCTTGATCGCCCGCTTCTCGTCATCGCTGTGGCGCTGCTTGGGCGCCGATACCAACGTCGCATCGACGATCTGCCCGCCCATCGCCAGATAGCCGCACCGGCGCAATTCGCCATCGAAGGCGGCAAACAGCTTATCCATCGCCCCGGCCCGGACCAGACGCTCGCGAAAGGTCCAGATGGTGTTCCGGTCCGGCGTCGGCGCTCCGAGATCGAAGCCTAGGAAGCGAAGCCAGCTCAAGCGATCGCGGATCAGAAACTCCATCCGCTCGTCACTCACCGTGTGCCGCGCGGCCAGGATCAGAACCTTGAGCATCGCCACCGCATCGTAGGCCGGGCGGCCACCTTTCGATCCGTCCGAATAGCCCAGCGCCGCCTCAAGCGGCGCGCGGAAAATCTTGAAGTCGACGACCTTTGCCAGCACCTCCAACGGATCACCCGTCGCCGAAAGCTTTCGAAGATGATCCGGTAAGCCGAACAGACCAGCCTGCCTCATCAATACCTCCTCAAACCGAACCGCCGTAGAGAATCACAACGAGGCAAAATTCACGAGGTAAATGGAGGCGTCCACCTATGTGGTCGACTGCGAGCCCGGCGTCGCCAGGCCGCCAAAGTACTGGGGCAGCGAGGCGCCATGAGATGCCAGCGCCGTCCAAGGTTCTGACGCTGCCGCGCGCGGTGCGCGAACGGCTCGACGTGTTGATCGTCGAACATGGCTTCTCCGGCTACGGCGAGCTCGCCGACTGGATCACCACGCAGGGCCACCCGATGCACACGGCGACGGTCGCCCGTCACGGCCAGGCGCTCAAGCGCCGTATCGAGCAGGTCCGCCTTGCCACCGAGCAGGCCGAAGCCCTGGTCGCCGCCGCGCCCGACGATACCGGCGCCATGTCCGAGGGCGCGCTTCGTCAAGTGCAGGCGCGCATCTTCGAGATGATGCTGGCCGCCGAAGGTGGAGACCTGAAGGAACTGGCCGCCACCGCGCGGGCGCTCGCCGAGACCGCCCGGGCCTCGCTCGCCGTCCGGGCCGATCGCCGCAAGGTGCTCAAGGAGGCGGCCCACGCCGCCGACAGGGTTGCGGCCAGGGCCGGTCTCTCGGCCGACACCGCCGCCGCGATCCGCGCCGCCATCGAGCGCGCGGGAGCGGCGTCATGAACCGCACGCTGCTCCCCTACCAGGCGCGCTGGGTGGCTGACCGGGCCGGCGTCAAGGTGATCGAGAAGTCGCGGCGCATCGGGCTCTCATGGGCCGAGGCCTATGACGCCGTGATGTACGCCGGAGAGGACCGGGGCAACGTCTATTACCAGTCCTACAACAAGGACATGACCCGCGGCTTCATCGACGACTGCGCCGAGTGGGCGCGGACCCTCAATGTCGGCGCCGAGGCCGTCGGCGAGACCCTGATCCGCGACGGCGAGCGCGACATGCAGGCGTTCCGTCTGGCGCTGGCCTCGGGCAAGGAAGTGCTGGCGATGACCTCGGCGCCGCGCGCATTCCGCTCCAAGGGCCGGCCGGGCGATGTCGCCGTCATCGACGAGGCCGCCTTCGTCGACGACCTCGGCGAGGTGCTCAAGGCCGCACTGGCCTTCGGCCTGTGGGGCGGCCGCGTGCATGTCCTCTCGACCCATGACGGCGAGGCCTCGCCGTTTGCCGCGCTGGTGCGCGATATCCGCGACGGCGTGACCTCCGGCAGCCTGCATACGGTCACCTTGGGACAGGCGCTCGCCGAGGGGCTGTACGAACGCATCTGTGCGGTTACGGGGCAGGACTGGTCACCAGAGGCCGAGGCGGTGTGGGAGGCGGAGATCCGCCACCGATACGGCATCCGCGCGGCGGAGGAGTTGGATTGCGTACCGTCGGCCGGCGCCGGGGCCTGGCTCGCCTGGGAGCTGATCCGCGCCGCCGAAGACACCGGTGCCGGAGCGCCCGACGGCTATGCGGGCGGGCCGGTCCATATCGGCATCGACATCGCGCGCCGCCACGATCTCTGGGTCGCTGCCGCAATCGAGACCGTGGGCGACGTGCTCTGGCTGCGCGAGCTGGTGGTCCGCCACAACATCACCTTTTCCGAGCAGGAGGCGATCGTCGCCGCACTCGATCGGCGCTACCGGCCACTGCGCATCGCGGTCGACCAGACCGGCATGGGCGAGATGATGGTCGAACGCCTTCAGGACACGCACGGCCGGCTGCACGTCGAGGGGGTGCAGATGTCCGCACCCCGCAAGCTCGATGTCGCCACGGCTCTGCGCGAGGCCCTGGAGGACCGGCGCCTGCGCATTCCCGCCGATGACGAGCTCAGGCGCGACCTGCACAGCGTGCGCGCCGAGGCCGGCGCCACCGGCGCCCCCCGTCTTGTCGCCGAACGCAGCGCCACCGACGGTCATGCCGACCGCTTCTGGGCCATTGCCTTGGCCTGCGCCGCCGCGGCCGACGCAACCGGGCCGTTTACCGCGCGCACCACCAATGGCCGTTACTCAGGGCTGGCCGCCTACGGCGGCGACAATGACGCCTACGCCATCGACCGGCGCCTCAACATCGTCAACGGCGGCACCGACTGGAGCGGCTGGCACTGATGGCGCGCAACCGCAGATCAAAGACCCCGGCGCGGCCGCCCCGCGGCGAGGTCGCCGCCACCGGCGGCGGCATCGATGCCGCGCTCTCGCCGTTCATCGGCGCTACGGGATCGCCACAGAGCATTCTACGCGGCGGGCCGGCGGCCTGGCGCGAGACCCTGCGCGACGAGAAGGCCGCCACCAGCCTTGCCCAACTGCTCGATGCGGTCTCGGCCATCCCCTGGCGCGTCGAGCCGGGAGGGCCGGGGCGCCGCGATGCCGCGGCGGCCGAGGACCTCGCCGAGCAGCTCGCGGCGGCCGACTTCGATACCGCCTTCCGCGAGATGGCCCACGCCGTCTGGTACGGCTATTCGGTGGCCGAGATCATCTGGCAACCGGCCGGCGGCCGGGTCGAGATCGCCGCCATCCGCACCCGTGCGCCCGAGCGCTTCCGCTTCG
Source organism: Alphaproteobacteria bacterium (assembly GCA_965248805.1). Lineage (GTDB taxonomy): Bacteria > Pseudomonadota > Alphaproteobacteria > UBA6615 > UBA6615 > CBDFKJ01. The sequence goes on along the minus strand of CBDFKJ010000007.1, from coordinate 483,726 downwards.
GCACGGACGGGGACCTGCGCCTGATCAGCCGGACCCACCCTCGCGGCGCGCCGGTGCCCGAGGCCAAGTTCTGGCTCGCCCGCATGCCCGCCGAGCACGGCGGCCAGGCCCACGGGCCCGGCGCCGCCCGGCTCTGCTTCTGGCCGGTCTGGCTGAAGCGCAACGGCATCCGCTACTGGGCCGTGGCACTCGAGAAGTTCGGCACCCCGACGCCCATGGGCAAACACGGCCGCAACGCGACAACCGAAGAGGTCGACCGTCTCCTCGAGACCCTCCAGCGGTTGGCCCAGGGTGCCGGCATCGCCATCCCAGAGGGTCAGGAGATTACGTTCCTCGAGGCCACCCGGCGCAGCGGCGGCGATCATGCCCAGTTCTGCAAATACATGGACGCCCTCATCGTCGAGGCCGTCCTGTTGCAGACCGCGACCACCGAGATGGGGCCGTGGAAGGGCACCGCCGAGGTGCAGAAGCTGGTGCGTGACGAACGCGTCGCCACGCTGTCGCGCATGATCTGCTCCGGCGTCGAGCGCACCGTCGCCCGCTGGCTCACCGATTGGAACCATCCCGGCGCAGCCTGTCCCCGCGTCGTGCGCGAGATCGCCCCGCCCGAGGACCTGGGCGCCCGCGCCGCCCGCGACGAGATCGTCGCCCGCATGAGCGGGATGCGCCCGGCCCGGCGCTATATCGAGGACACCTATGGCGGCGAATGGGAGGACGCGCCGGCGCCAAGCGCCGAGCAGCGGTTCGCATTCGCCGGGGGTGGTGGCGACGCCATCGACGCGCTGGCCGGCGAGGCCGACGCGGCCGGCGGCACCGCCACTGAGGCGATGATCGACACCATCCGCGGCCTGGTCGAACACGCATCATCCCTCGACGAGGTCTCCCAGGGCCTGCTCACCCTCTATCACGGCATGAGCGGCGAAGACCTCGCCGGATCGCTGCGCGAGGCCCTCACCGTGGCCGAGCTCATGGGCCGCGCCGATATCGTGGACCGGCGATAGTGCCCGAGGTCGAGGGAACGAACGTCGGATTCGACGAGGCGATCGGCTTCTTCCGCAACAAGGTGCGCCTGCCCACCGAGACCTGGACCGATCTGTGGCAAGGCATGCACGCCCGCGGCTTCGTCATCGCCGGCGCCCAGCGCGATGCGCTGCTCGAGGACTTCCAGGGCGCGATCGGGAAGGCGCTCGACGAGGGCACCACGCTCGCCGCCTTCCGCGACGACTTCGACCGCATCGTCGCCCGCCACGGCTGGTCCTACCGCGGCGGCCGCGGCTGGCGATCGCGCGTCATCTTCGAGACCAACCTGCGCACCGCCTATCAGGCCGGGCGCTGGCAGCAGATCCAGCGGCTCAAAGACCGCATGCCTTTTCTGCGTTACGTCTCGGTGCTGGACGCCCGCACCCGGCGCCAGCATGCCGCCTGGCACGGCACCGTGCTGCCCGCCGACGATCCCTGGTGGCAGACCCACTATCCGTCCAACGGCTGGGGCTGCCGCTGCATCGTCCAGCAGCTCTCACAAGATGACCTCGAGCGCTACGGCTACCGGATCTCCGACGAGGCGCCACCGATGCGCATGGAGACCAGAACCATCAACACCCCAGACGGCCCCGTATCGATCCAGGTGCCTAGCGGCATCGATCCCGGCTGGTCCTACAATGTCGGCGAGGCCGCGTTCGGCCGTGGCGCCGACCTCATCGCCCAGGAGCGCCACGGACCCTGGGACGACCTGCTGGCGCCGGGCGGAAACCGGCTGGCCAGTCCGGGACGGCTCGCGCCGGTCACGCCGCGTGCGCGGCTCGGACCGCGCGCAGCGGGTGAGGACAATTTGCGCGGAGCGCTGCGTTCGGCCATCGGCGGTGACGAGGCGATCTTCACCGATCCCATCGGCGGCCGCGTCTCGGTCGGCCAGGCCCTCGTCGATCATATGCTCGCCGACGCAAAGCGCCTCGATGGGCGCGAGATCTACTTTCCTCTGATCCCCGAGCTGATCGAGGACCCGGCCGAGATCTGGGCCGGCTTCGCCGCCAGCGCCGTCTCGGGCCGCGTCGCGCTTAGCAGCCCGTTGACGAAGTCCGGCGTGTCTGATTCTGTCTGAACATAGAGATTTAGACGGGCGTCGTGCGATGGCATTGAGACGACAGAGCGAGGTTCAGGGTGACCTCGTGGTGACATGGACGGAGATGCCGCGTTCGCCTGGACACGCGTTTTCCGACCGGCTGCATGAGTTGCTGACCGAGTCTGGCTTTGACGGCTTCGTGGAGGCGACGTGCAAGCCATACTACGCACCTCGGATGGGGGCTCCTTCGCTGCCGCCGGGGCGTTATTTCCGGATGCACATGATCGGCTATTTCGAGGGCATCGGCAGCGAGCGCGGCATCGCTTGGCGCTGTTCGGATTCGCTGTCGCTTCGCGCGTTTCTGCGGTTGGCGAACCGGGACAAGGTTCCCGATCATTCCTGGTTGTCGAAGACGCGCGGCCGGCTGCCGCACGAGGTCCATGAAAAGGTTTTCGACTGGGTTCTGGCTCTCGTCGCCGCGCGCGGTCTGGTGAAGGGCGAGCGGATCGGCGTCGACGGCTCGACGATGGAAGCCAACGCCGCCCTGCGAGCCATCGTGCGGCGCGATAGCGGCGAGACCTATCGCGAGATGCTGACGCAAATGGCGAAGGAGAGTGGCGTCGAAACGCCGACGATCGACGACCTCGTCCGGCTCGATCGCCGGCGGAAGGGCAAGAAGCTTTCGAACAAGGATTGGACGAGCCCGACCGATCCTGATGCGAAGATCGCGCGGATGAAGGACGGCACCACGCATCTGGCCTGCAAGCCCGAGCACGCGGTCGATCTCGACACCGGCGTCATCGTTGCGGCACCGATCTATCCAGCCGATGAAGGCGACACGACGACTTTGCCTGGGACGCTGGAGGCGGCCGCGCGCAACCTCGCCGAGGTCGGCCTGGCTCCAACACGGGCAGAGCCCTGCAGTCTCGTTGGCGACAAGGGCTATCATTCACGCGAGGGGCTGAAAGACCTCGACGGCGGCGTCTGGAAAACGCGGATCTCCGAGCCGGAGCCCGCCAACGGCTATCTGCGCTGGCATGGCGACCAGGCGGCACGTCAGGCTGTCTACGCCAACCGGGCGCGATTGAAGTCCGGCGTCGCGCGGAACGCCATGCGCAGGCGTGGTGAGATGGTCGAGCGCAGCTTCGCCCATGTCCTCGACCGTGGCGGCATGCGCCGCGCGTTGCTGCGGGCGCGCGAGAATGTCCACAAACGCTACCTGATCCATGTCGCCGGGTTCAATCTCGGCATTCTGATGCGCGCGCTGTTCGGATCAGGCACGCCGAGGGAGGCTGCGAGTGCAAAGAGCACCCTTTTGTTCGTTATTCAGTTCGATGCTGCCCTGGCGATCGCCATCGTGGCGAACATCGAAGGCAAACCAGCCATTCATCGTTGCCCCCGAAACCGATTGATCAAAGCGCGACTTCATCACCGGGCTGTGAGGCGGAGATATGCCAAACTGATCAAACTGGACGACGCCCAAACGATCGGTCTTACCGCCGATCTTGATAACGGTCGCTGGTCTGGCCTCTCCTTTTTCCGCGGCAATGTGCGCGGCCTGCACAACCTGAGGAGTGGGCTGCGTGTCTATGCCAAGTTATGACTAAGGAAGATGAGCCGTCCAGCCGCCGCACCGACCGTGGCGCTCGGGCGCCAGCCATTGGGGTGCGGCCCCGCCGACGCCTGCACCGTCCATATAGCGTTACGACGTACCGCCAGGCAACACCAGCGGGACGGCGGCGGCGATATACGGTTCGGCAAGGACCCCTTGAGCTCTGATCGCGATACCGGAAACGGCGGCAATTCCGACCCCTCGAAACAACCAGAATTTCGCGGCGATTCAGGCCCCTTGTAACGGCTGGAAAATCGCGTTTTCCGGGCCGTTTACGCCCCGTGAACGGCGGATTCGCAAAGACTTTTTCCTCTCGGCCATCCGACCGTCGCCGCGCCGTAAGCCATTGAATAACAAGGCCTCGTCGCAGCTCTTCGCACCACTTCGCACCTCTTCGCAATTCTCAAGGACTTTTGTCCCCCTACACACTTCTTGCTGCTCCGGCGGCAGGCCGGCGACCGCCTCCTTGAGGTGGCGGGCCTCCTGCTCGCGAGACAATTTCTGATGTGCGTGCGGTTCTGGATCGGGAACAAATGCGGGATCGTTCATGTCAGGCGCCGGCCGGTTCGCCTCCCGCAACAGGTCGATTCGCGAATTCCGCGCGATCGTGAATATCCAGGTGGAAACGGACGCCTTCAACGGATCGAACTGAGCCGCTTTGCGCCAGACCTTGACCATCGTTTCCTGGACGACTTCCTCGGCCATGTCCCGGTCGGTGCCCTGGCGCCTCATGAAGGCCTTCAGTCGCGGCGCAAAGGCTTCGAACACGACCTGAAAAGCGGTCCGATCCCGATTGTCGGCGACGGCGGCAAGCAGGTCGTTCATCTGATCGCCCGCAGCCCTTTGCCGTGCTGCGCTTTCCATGGCTGAGGTGGGTCTCCTCGCGCTGGGCTGTTCCGCGGACCGTCTGCGCCCCATGGCATCCGGTGTACGACGGGCGGGAAAGACGCGCGAAGTCGTAGCGTGACGGAGGGACCATCCATAACCGTTTTTACCGGTATGGCCACCGATTGGATCACCGCTGAGCAAAATATCGCAGGAACGCCGAGGTCGTCAGGCCGATCATCGCCCGTTTGATCTTGCAATCTCCTTTCATGCTGGGGTTGCCGGCGCCTTCGCGTTGCGGAACGATCCTGTAGCGTTGTACGAGGCTGGGCTGGATGTGGATCGCCGCGCCTATGGCGCCGAAGCGTGGCGGCGCCTGATCCGATGCGCGCGGCCCGGACTCAGATCATTCCCGTGGCCACGCAGGGAGCATGCTTGTGAAACGTCTTCGAGGGCGCACCGCGATCGTCACCGGCGGCGCCTACAGCATTGGTCGTGCCTTTGCCGAAGCACTCGCCGCAGAGGGCGCGGACCTCGCCGTCGTCGACGTCCGCGACGGAAAGGGGACGGCCGCTGAGATCTCCGCGAACTTCGGCGTCAAGACGATTTCGGTCGCGTGCGATGTCAGCGCCGAGGATCAGGTGCGGGATGCCGTGGCAAAGATCGATGAGGACTTTGGCCGCGTGGACATCCTGATCAACAACGCGGCGCTATTTGCCACCGTGCCCAACCAACCCCTCGTTGATTGGGACGTCGGTCTTTGGGACCAAGTGATGGCGGTCAATGTCCGGGGACCATTTCTCATGTGCAAGCACGTTGTGCCCCTAATGCGACGGCACGGATGGGGCCGGATCGTGAACGTCGGATCGGGCACGGCCTACAAGGGTTTGCCGAACATGTCCGCGTACATCACCTCGAAGGCGGCGATCCTCGGGCTGACCCGCTCTCTTGCGCGCGAGCTTGGCGATGCGGGCATTTGCGTCAACACGCTTGCGCCGGGACTGATCGAGAGTCAGTCCGTACGCGACAACCCCGATACGCTCGTCAACAGTCCTCAGGTTATCGCCAGTCGGGCGATCAAGCGTCCGGGAATGCCCAAAGACCTGTTGGGCGCGCTCGTGTTTCTTGCATCCGACGACTGCGCCTTCGTCACCGGGCAAACGCTCGTGGTCGATGGTGGCTCGATTACCCTTTGATAGCGGTCGGCGGCTTGGCTGCCGCGGCTTTCAAGCAGGTTCCGATCAGCTCAGCCCGCGCCAGGACGTGGCTTGCCATGGCCTTTTCGAGCTCCGGTTTGGTCGGTGCGCCCAAATCCGGCAGAACCGCGTCCAGTGCGTATAGCTTGTGAAAATAGCGGTGGCGTCCGATCGGCGGACACGGACCACCATAGCCTACTCGTTTCCAGTCGTTGCGTCCTTCCTTGGCGTCATCGGGCAGGGCCGTCACACCTTCCGGCAGGGCACGTGCCGTGGCGGGCAAGTTGTAAACCACCCAGTGGACCCAGGTCATGCGCGGCGCGGCGCGGTCAGGTGCATCGGGGTCGTCGACAATCAGAGCGAGACTTCTGGCGCCCTCCGGCACTTCGGACCAGGTAACAGCCCGTTGACGAAGTCCGGCGTGTCTGATTCTGTCTGAACATAGAGATTTAGACGGGCGTCGTGCGATGGCATTGAGACGACAGAGCGAGGTTCAGGGTGACCTCGTGGTGACATGGGCGGAGATGCCGCGTTCGCCTGGACACGCGTTTTCCGACCGGCTGCATGAGTTGCTGACCGAGTCTGGCTTTGACGGCTTCGTGGAGGCGACGTGCAAGCCATACTACGCACCTCGGATGGGGGCTCCTTCGCTGCCGCCGGGGCGTTATTTCCGGATGCACATGATCGGCTATTTCGAGGGCATCGGCAGCGAGCGCGGCATCGCTTGGCGCTGTTCGGATTCGCTGTCGCTTCGCGCGTTTCTGCGGTTGGCGAACCGGGACAAGGTTCCCGATCATTCCTGGTTGTCGAAGACGCGCGGCCGGCTGCCGCACGAGGTCCATGAAAAGGTTTTCGACTGGGTTCTGGCTCTCGTCGCCGCGCGCGGTCTGGTGAAGGGCGAGCGGATCGGCGTCGACGGCTCGACGATGGAAGCCAACGCCGCCCTGCGAGCCATCGTGCGGCGCGATAGCGGCGAGACCTATCGCGAGATGCTGACGCAAATGGCGAAGGAGAGTGGCGTCGAAACGCCGACGATCGACGACCTCGTCCGGCTCGATCGCCGGCGGAAGGGCAAGAAGCTTTCGAACAAGGATTGGACGAGCCCGACCGATCCTGATGCGAAGATCGCGCGGATGAAGGACGGCACCACGCATCTGGCCTACAAGCCCGAGCACGCGGTCGATCTCGATACCGGCGTCATCGTTGCGGCGCCGATCTATCCAGCCGATGAAGGCGACACGACGACTTTGCCTGGGACGCTGGAGGCGGCCGCGCGCAACCTCGCCGAGGTCGGCCTGGCTCCAACACGGGCAGAGCCCTGCAGTCTCGTTGGCGACAAGGGCTATCATTCACGCGAGGGGCTGAAAGACCTCGACGGCGGCGTCTGGAAAACGCGGATCTCCGAGCCGGAGCCCGCCAACGGCTATCTGCGCTGGCATGGCGACCAGGCGGCACGTCAGGCTGTCTACGCCAACCGGGCGCGATTGAAGTCCGGCGTCGCGCGGAACGCCATGCGCAGGCGCGGTGAGATGGTCGAGCGCAGCTTCGCCCATGTCCTCGACCGTGGCGGCATGCGCCGCGCGTTGCTGCGGGCGCGCGAGAACGTCCACAAACGCTACCTGATCCATGTCGCCGGGTTCAATCTCGGCATTCTGATGCGCGCGCTGTTCGGATCAGGCACGCCGAGGGAGGCTGCGAGTGCAAAGAGCACCCTTTTGTTCGTTATTCAGTTCGATGCTGCCCTGGCGATCGCCATCGTGGCGAACATCGAAGGCAAACCAGCCATGCTCGTTATCATCATCATCGTCGCCCCCGAAACCGATTGATCAAAGCGCGACTTCATCACCGGGCTGGTAAGCGGCGGCGATATGTCTTCGCCCTCGCAGGTATATCGTATGGGCATGTTACCATAGTGCGAGAAGGCCGAGGAGGTGAGGGTGAGCGGCATGAGCGAACTGTGCTCCTGCTGGCTGGTTGAGGAGTGCGATGTCGATCTGCACGCGGTCGCTGTCGAGAAAGCGACATAGGCGCACGGCCTGACTGGCTGCCGCCGCCGGATCATGCGCCGGCCGGCTTGGAACTTCTTCCAGGGCGGTTCGCCGTGATTTCGGTTCAAACCGACCCGCGGAACTGGAGCGGGTGGGGCAAGCATTCGCAGACGGCAAGTACATCGCCAGGCTACTGACTCCGGGAGGAGAGTTGCGTGACATACATGCGCGCATATGATCGTGTCCCATGGAGTGGTGTAGCTGACGGCAGATGGCCGCGCGCTCCGGCATGGGCCGGGATGATCAGCGTGCGACAGCTGGCAGGCTGATGAGAGGATCATCATTCATCTGGGCGATGGTTTCCAGGGTCATGTATCTGGCCCGTTGCACGACCCACTCATCGTTCTGTTCGAGCAGGAGCGCGCCGACCAGCCGGACGATGGCATCATCGTTGGGGAAAATGCCGACGACGTCGGTCCTGCGCTTGATCTCGCCGTTGAGGCGCTCGATCGGATTGGTGCTGTGCAGCTTGGCGCGATGCTCCTTGGGGAAGGTCATGTATGCCAACACATCGGGCTCGGCGTCGTCCATGATGGCGGCAAGCTTCGGGACCTTCGTTCGGATCTGATCGGCGACGGCACGCCATTGAAGGCTCGCCGCCTCGGCCGTCTCCTGTGCGAACGCGGTGGCGATGAAGGCCGAGACGACGCGCCGCCCGTTCTTCCCGGCATGGGCGAGCACGTTGCGCATGAAGTGGACGCGGCAACGCTGCCATGTGGCGCACAGCACCTTGGTGACGGCGGCCTTCAAGCCTTCATGCGCATCGGAGACGACGAGCTTGACGCCGCGCAGTCGCGTCAGCTTGCGCAGGAACTCCGTCCAGATCGGCTCGGCCTCGGAGGTGCCGATCTCCATGCCCAGCACCTCGCGCCGGCCGTCGCTGTTGACGCCGACGGCGATGATGACGGCGACCGACACGATGCGTCCGCCGCGACGGACCTTCAGATAGGTCGCGTCGATCCACAGGTACGGCCAGTCACCTTCGATCGGCCGCTCCAGAAAAGCCTTCACCTTGCCGTCGATCTCCTCGCACAGCCGGCTGACCTGGCTCTTCGAGATGCCGCTCATGCCCATCGCCTTGACCAGGTCGTCGACCGACCGCGTCGAGATGCCCTGGACATAGGCTTCCTGGATAACAGCGGTCAGCGCCTTCTCGGCCATGCGGCGCGGCTCAAGAAAGCTCGGGAAGAAGGAGCCCTTCCTCAGCTTGGGAATGCGCAGCTCGGCGGTCGCCGCCCGCGTCTCCCAGTCGCGGTCACGGTAGCCGTTGCGCTGAGCCTGCCGCAGCGGGTTCCTCTCGCCATAGGCGGCGCCAGTAGACGCGCCCACCTCCAGTTCCATCAACCGCTCGGCGGCAAAGCCGATCATCTCACGCAACAGATCGGCGTCCGCTGACTTTTCCACAAGCGTGCGCAGGTTCATCATGTCATCGGTCATCGGTGGTCCTTCCGGTCAAAGGTTGGTGTCGCAACCAGACCCTACCGGAAAGCGCCGATGACCAATGCGCGCCGAGCTACACCACTTCCGGGGACATCACCGCGCATAGCGCATATGGCGAAAATTCCCAAAGCAATGGAAGGTTGATCCACGTTTTCACGATGGGCGAATGCGGATGAAGGTGCAAAACGAGCCGGACAAATATGAGATTGGGTGGGTTTTTGTTCCCCAAGGTAGTCTGGCCGAAATTTTGTCAGGCGATGAGCATTCGATTCCGACATCATCCGCGACGGCACTAGATGAACAAACCGCGCGCCCGAGCGAGAATGGGCGTGAACTATATCGTTCAGGATTCCCGGGCAGGCCTACGTCTAGGCACCTAATCGAGAAGGAGTTCCGTTGACGCGTCGACGCTAGTGGATTGATTCCAACGTTTGGAACCCTCGGTTTCGGGCTGCGATGATGTCGTCGGGGTCGGCTTTCCATATGAATGGCTGTGGGTTGGCCGCATTGTATTCGCGGACGAAGCGGTTGATTGCGGCCTGGAGATCGACGACGGAATGGAAGACGCCGTGCTTGAGCCGCCGCCGGGTGAGTTTTGCGAAGAAGCCCTCGACGGCATTGAGCCACGAGCAGGAGGTCGGTGTGAAGTGGAAAGTCCAGCGCGGATGGCGGGCGAGCCAGGCGCGGACCTTGTCCTTGTTGTGCGCCGCGTAGTTGTCGACGATCGCGTGGATGGCCTTGTCCGCCGGCACCGTGCGCTCGATGCGGTTGAGGAAGCGGATGAACTCCTGATGGCGGTGGCGCTGCATGTTCTGGCCGATCACCGTTCCGTCCAGAACGTTGAGCGCCGCAAACAGCGTGGTCGTGCCGTGCCGTTTGTAGTCATGGGTCATGGTGCCGGCGCGTCCCTTCTTCATCGGCAGACCGGCGGTCGAGCGCCTGGATCTGTGACTTCTCATCGATCGACAACACCACCGCATGGGCCGGCGGGTCGACATACAGGCCGACGATATCGGTGAGTTTCTCGGCGAAGGCAGGGTCGGTCGACAGCTTGAAGTTGCGCCAGCGGTGCGGGCTGAGACCGTGAGCCTTCCAGATCGCCTGCACCGTCGAGGCGGCAATACCGGCCGCCCTGGCGATCGCGCGCAACGTCCAGTGGGTCGCCTCAAACGGCGGCGGTTGCTGCGTCAGGCGCACGATCTCGGCGACACGATCGAGCGGGACCGGCGCCTTGCCGGGCGCATACCACAGCAAAATACGGAATCCCAATTCGGACTCTTTCGTTCCGATCCCTCCACTAGGGAGTCTCTGCCGACGTTGGCTGGCGAGGCGGATGCGCTAATTGAACTTGTTGCGCAGAAATATCCGGAGCTACCTTTGCCCACTCCTAAAGCCGTAAAGAACAGTCTTCGGCATCTGTACAATGAATTGGTCCGAATTGGGCCCAAAATTAGATCCAGCGAATCATTTTAGGTGATGTCCCCGGAAGTGGTGTAGCTCGGCGCGCATTGGTCATCGGCGCTTTCCGGTAGGGTCTGGTTGCGACACCAACCTTTGACCGGAAGGACCACCGATGACCGATGACATGATGAACCTGCGCACGCTTGTGGAAAAGTCAGCGGACGCCGATCTGTTGCGTGAGATGATCGGCTTTGCCGCCGAGCGGTTGATGGAACTGGAGGTGGGCGCGTCTACTGGCGCCGCCTATGGCGAGAGGAACCCGCTGCGGCAGGCTCAGCGCAACGGCTACCGTGACCGCGACTGGGAGACGCGGGCGGCGACCGCCGAGCTGCGCATTCCCAAGCTGAGGAAGGGCTCCTTCTTCCCGAGCTTTCTTGAGCCGCGCCGCATGGCCGAGAAGGCGCTGACCGCTGTTATCCAGGAAGCCTATGTCCAGGGCATCTCGACGCGGTCGGTCGACGACCTGGTCAAGGCGATGGGCATGAGCGGCATCTCGAAGAGCCAGGTCAGCCGGCTGTGCGAGGAGATCGACGGCAAGGTGAAGGCTTTTCTGGAGCGGCCGATCGAAGGTGACTGGCCGTACCTGTGGATCGACGCGACCTATCTGAAGGTCCGTCGCGGCGGACGCATCGTGTCGGTCGCCGTCATCATCGCCGTCGGCGTCAACAGCGACGGCCGGCGCGAGGTGCTGGGCATGGAGATCGGCACCTCCGAGGCCGAGCCGATCTGGACGGAGTTCCTGCGCAAGCTGACGCGACTGCGCGGCGTCAAGCTCGTCGTCTCCGATGCGCATGAAGGCTTGAAGGCCGCCGTCACCAAGGTGCTGTGCGCCACATGGCAGCGTTGCCGCGTCCACTTCATGCGCAACGTGCTCGCCCATGCCGGGAAGAACGGGCGGCGCGTCGTCTCGGCCTTCATCTCCACCGCGTTCGCACAGGAGACGGCCGAGGCGGCGAGCCTTCAATGGCGTGCCGTCGCCGATCAGATCCGAACGAAGGTCCCGAAGCTTGCCGCCATCATGGACGACGCCGAGCCCGATGTGTTGGCATACATGACCTTCCCCAAGGAGCATCGCGCCAAGCTGCACAGCACCAATCCGATCGAGCGCCTCAACGGCGAGATCAAGCGCAGGACCGACGTCGTCGGCATTTTCCCCAACGATGATGCCATCGTCCGGCTGGTCGGCGCGCTCCTGCTCGAACAGAACGATGAGTGGGTCGTGCAACGGGCCAGATACATGACCCTGGAAACCATCGCCCAGATGAATGATGATCCTCTCATCAGCCTGCCAGCTGTCGCACGCTGATCATCCCGGCCCATGCCGGAGCGCGCGGCCATCTGCCGTCAGCTACACCACTCCATGGGACACGATCGAAATCGCAGCTGTGATAGATCGTCTTCCCAGAAACAAATGGGGCAGATTGAGCAGCTCCCCGACACTTCGTTGAAAACCAGATAACCACAGCAAGGGTCATTGGAACGCGCTCATCATTGATTTCAAGCCAGCCACCGCTGGCAAAGTGCCTCACGCGGCGCGCGGCTCGACCTCCCGCTCGATCTTCCGGCGCACGGTGCGCTCGGCCACGTCGAGATCGTAGCGGGTCTGCAGATTGATCCAGAACTCCGGCGTCGCGCCGAAGTGGCGCCCGAGCCTGAGCGCGGTGTTGGTGGTGACGGCGTGGCGCACGCGGACGATGTCGTTCAGCCGGGGGCGCGACACCTTGATCGCCATCGTTGTGGCCGGTGGCGCTTCTAGACGAATACAGATGGGTCAAGCAGCCTCTTGACCCAATGGACGCACTTCTCGCTCGAGCCGCGCTTCCAGCTCGTCTTTGGCGCATTCCAAGTCATGACGCTGCTGCAGGTTCATCCAGAACTCCGCCGACATCCCGAAGAAGCGGGCCAGCCTCAGCGCGGTGTCCGGCGTGATGGCTCGCTTGCCGAGGCAGATCTCGTTGATGCGGCGTGGCGGCACGTTGATGTCCCGCGCCAGCCGAGATTGGCTGACACCCATGGGGATGAGGAATTCCTCGCTCAGAATCTCCCCGGGACGAATGGGCGTTCGGTCGTTCATGGCCGTCTCCTAATGGTAATCGGTGATCTCTACGTCGTATGCGTCCTCGCCGCGCCAAACGAAACAAATGCGCCACTGATCGTTGATCCGGATGCTGTGCTGACCCCGGCGGCTCCCCTTGAGGGCCTCCAGCCGATTGCCCGGCGGGACACGCAGTTCGTTCAGCGACGTGGCGGCGTTCAGCACCTCCAGCTTGCGCCGCGCCTGACGAGCGATGCCACGCCACCGCCGTGTCGCAAGCCGGTTGAACAGCCGCCCGGCATCGCGGTCCTTGAAGGACTTGATCACCGCCGGACTCTATACCTCCTCATGTTACACCGTCAAGCGTTATTGGTTGGTTCTAAGCCACTGATATCGCGGCTCCTTCCTGGCACCAAATGCAAGTGGTCAGCGCGGAATTTCGCCAGCGACAGGCCAAAACTGGGTTGCCACTTGGTTGCCACCCGCGCCCGGCTGAGAAAACCACGATACTACAAAGGCTTAGGCCAAGATCAGGGTGGTAACCTGGATGGTAACCGAGGTTAGCACCGGTTGCCGGACGCCATCCCGACCGTCCGCAATAACAACTTTATTTCAAAGAGTTAGCGCCAGATCGTGGGTGGTAACCACGGCGGCACACGGGGGCTCCCGGTTACCACCCCGTCGGGGCCGAAAAATCACCCATCTACAAAGACTTAGTGCCAGATCGGGGTGGTAACCAGGGGTGGTAACCACCTGGTAACAGCCCGTTGAAGAGATCGTGTCCCATGGAGTGGTGTAGCTGACGGCAGATGGCCGCGCGCTCCGGCATGGGCCGGGATGATCAGCGTGCGACAGCTGGCAGGCTGATGAGAGGATCATCATTCATCTGGGCGATGGTTTCCAGGGTCATGTATCTGGCCCGTTGCACGACCCACTCATCGTTCTGTTCGAGCAGGAGCGCGCCGACCAGCCGGACGATGGCATCATCGTTGGGGAAAATGCCGACGACGTCGGTCCTGCGCTTGATCTCGCCGTTGAGGCGCTCGATCGGATTGGTGCTGTGCAGCTTGGCGCGATGCTCCTTGGGGAAGGTCATGTATGCCAACACATCGGGCTCGGCGTCGTCCATGATGGCGGCAAGCTTCGGGACCTTCGTTCGGATCTGATCGGCGACGGCACGCCATTGAAGGCTCGCCGCCTCGGCCGTCCCCTGTGCGAACGCGGTGGAGATGAAGGCCGAGACGACGCGCCGCCCGTTCTTCCCGGCATGGGCGAGCACGTTGCGCATGAAGTGGACGCGGCAACGCTGCCATGTGGCGCACAGCACCTTGGTGACGGCGGCCTTCAAGCCTTCATGCGCATCGGAGACGACGAGCTTGACGCCGCGCAGTCGCGTCAGCTTGCGCAGGAACTCCGTCCAGATCGGCTCGGCCTCGGAGGTGCCGATCTCCATGCCCAGCACCTCGCGCCGGCCGTCGCTGTTGACGCCGACGGCGATGATGACGGCGACCGACACGATGCGTCCGCCGCGACGGACCTTCAGATAGGTCGCGTCGATCCACAGGTACGGCCAGTCACCTTCGATCGGCCGCTCCAGAAAAGCCTTCACCTTGCCGTCGATCTCCTCGCACAGCCGGCTGACCTGGCTCTTCGAGATGCCGCTCATGCCCATCGCCTTGACCAGGTCGTCGACCGACCGCGTCGAGATGCCCTGGACATAGGCTTCCTGGATAACAGCGGTCAGCGCCTTCTCGGCCATGCGGCGCGGCTCAAGAAAGCTCGGGAAGAAGGAGCCCTTCCTCAGCTTGGGAATGCGCAGCTCGGCGGTCGCCGCCCGCGTCTCCCAGTCGCGGTCACGGTAGCCGTTGCGCTGAGCCTGCCGCAGCGGGTTCCTCTCGCCATAGGCGGCGCCAGTAGACGCGCCCACCTCCAGTTCCATCAACCGCTCGGCGGCAAAGCCGATCATCTCACGCAACAGATCGGCGTCCGCTGACTTTTCCACAAGCGTGCGCAGGTTCATCATGTCATCGGTCATCGGTGGTCCTTCCGGTCAAAGGTTGGTGTCGCAACCAGACCCTACCGGAAAGCGCCGATGACCAATGCGCGCCGAGCTACACCACTTCCGGGGACATCACCGTTGACGAAGTCCGGCGTGTCTGATTCTGTCTGAACATAGAGATTTAGACGGGCGTCGTGCGATGGCATTGAGACGACAGAGCGAGGTTCAGGGTGACCTCGTGGTGACATGGGCGGAGATGCCGCGTTCGCCTGGACACGCGTTTTTCGACCGGCTGCATGAGTTGCTGACCGAGTCTGGCTTTGACGGCTTCGTGGAGGCGACGTGCAAGCCATACTACGCACCTCGGATGGGGGCTCCTTCGCTGCCGCCGGGGCGTTATTTCCGGATGCACATGATCGGCTATTTCGAGGGCATCGGCAGCGAGCGCGGCATCGCTTGGCGCTGTTCGGATTCGCTGTCGCTTCGCGCGTTTCTGCGGTTGGCGAACCGGGACAAGGTTCCCGATCATTCCTGGTTGTCGAAGACGCGCGGCCGGCTGCCGCACGAGGTCCATGAAAAGGTTTTCGACTGGGTTCTGGCTCTCGTCGCCGCGCGCGGTCTGGTGAAGGGCGAGCGGATCGGCGTCGACGGCTCGACGATGGAAGCCAACGCCGCCCTGCGAGCCATCGTGCGGCGCGATAGCGGCGAGACCTATCGCGAGATGCTGACGCAAATGGCGAAGGAGAGTGGCGTCGAAACGCCGACGATCGACGACCTCGTCCGGCTCGATCGCCGGCGGAAGGGCAAGAAGCTTTCGAACAAGGATTGGACGAGCCCGACCGATCCTGATGCGAAGATCGCGCGGATGAAGGACGGCACCACGCATCTGGCCTACAAGCCCGAGCACGCGGTCGATCTCGACACCGGCGTCATCGTTGCGGCACCGATCTATCCAGCCGATGAAGGCGACACGACGACTTTGCCTGGGACGCTGGAGGCGGCCGCGCGCAACCTCGCCGAGGTCGGCCTGGCTCCAACACGGGCAGAGCCCTGCAGTCTCGTTGGCGACAAGGGCTATCATTCACGCGAGGGGCTGAAAGACCTCGACGGCGGCGTCTGGAAAACGCGGATCTCCGAGCCGGAGCCCGCCAACGGCTATCTGCGCTGGCATGGCGACCAGGCGGCACGTCAGGCTGTCTACGCCAACCGGGCGCGATTGAAGTCCGGCGTCGCGCGGAACGCCATGCGCAGGCGCGGTGAGATGGTCGAGCGCAGCTTCGCCCATGTCCTCGACCGTGGCGGCATGCGCCGCGCGTTGCTGCGGGCGCGCGAGAACGTCCACAAACGCTACCTGATCCATGTCGCCGGGTTCAATCTCGGCATTCTGATGCGCGCGCTGTTCGGATCAGGCACGCCGAGGGAGGCTGCGAGTGCAAAGAGCACCCTTTTGTTCGTTATTCAGTTCGATGCTGCCCTGGCGATCGCCATCGTGGCGAACATCGAAGGCAAACCAGCCATGCTCGTTATCATCATCATCGTCGCCCCCGAAACCGATTGATCAAAGCGCGACTTCATCACCGGGCTGGTAACCAAAGTTCTTGGTTCCCACCTGGGTTACCACGGATCGGGCGCGCGCCGGAGCGGCCTCATCGGCATCGGCCGGCACTGCGGGCCGCCACGACACCGGACATCGACATCGGCCGTCCTGCGCGCTTGGGCGCGGGCGGCTTCTTCATGACGGGGGTCCCATGACCCAGCCGCAACTCATTCTGCACGCGATCTCGCTCAGCGCCGGCCTGTGAGCGTCAGTATTCTCATCGGCGACTGCCGCGAGCGGCTGCGCGAGCTGCCGGAGGGCTCGGTCCACTGCGTGGTCACGAGCCCGCCCTACTACTCGCTCCGCGACTACCGCGTCCCGCCGTCGGTCTGGGGCGGCGACCCGGCCTGCGATCACGAATGGGGCGAATGGTCGGAGGCCCATGACGAGCGCGAGACGACGCTCGCCGGCAAGAGCCGGACCACGGACCGTTGCTACGGCGCGTGCTCGCGCCGCTTCAACGGCAACCATCAGAAGCACGCGGCCGGCGCCTGGTGCGGCAGGTGCGGCGCCTGGCTCAGTTGCCTCGGGCTCGATCCCGATCCCGACCTTTACGTCGAGCACCTGGTCGAGGTGTTTCGGGCGGTGCGCCGGGTTCTCCGGGACGACGGCACTGCGTGGCTCAATCACCTTCGCCGACGGGGCCACCGACTTTGTTGCCGGCGATGGCTTCACCATCGAGGTCACCGGCGACGACAAGGTCGTGGCCCTCGATCCCGCAGCGCTCGACGGGTCCTCCCAGGCCATCGGCATCGCTGCCTTCGACGTCACTGCGCCTGACGGGGTCGATGTCGAGGTCACGGCGATCCTGCGCGATGCCATTCTCGCCGATCGGGCGATCGTCTGGCCCATCGGTATCACCGAGGGACAGAAGAACGGAGCGCTCGCCGATCTCGAGGCCCGCGGCATCCTCGTCCGCAAGGCCGCCTGAGCCCCACCCCCAGCCCGCCATCTAAACCGCAACATCTGACTGATCGGCCCGGCTGCGCCGGCGCCGGAGGAGCTAACCCATGCCCATGAACAATCCCTTCGACACCCCCGCCTTCCACGTGACGGCGCTGACCGCGGCCATCAACATCCTGCCCCTCAGCTACGGACGGCTCGAGCGCATGGCGCTGATGCCGCCCCGGCCGGTGCGCTTCTGGGCGCTCACCCGCACGCCGTCGACCACCAGCAGCGCGGAGCGGCCGCGTCGCCTGACCATGCGCAGCGGCCCGTGACGGGCGGTCGGGAAGGTGGCGGGAGTGATGCGTTTGCCGCCGACACCGCGCTTCGGTGCTGCCGGCGTCGGAATGGCGAGCCAGCGCCCGCCCTTACCCTTGATCACGGCACCCTCGTCGAAGGCGCGCGCGATCTGAGGCGCCTTGGACCAGTTCAGGCTCGCGGCGTCATGGCCTTTGTTGGCACAGGTCCTGCCGCGCCAAGTGCGGGACAGCCGGGCGCGGAGGCCGGCCGCGATCACCTGCTTGCGCAACGACCCCTTGAGGCCGTCGCCGGTGGCCTTGACGCCGTCCGGCACCGTGCGCTCGATGCGGCGGAGTTCCGCCTGCATGTCGGCCTCGAGCGAGCCAACCACGGTCGCGGTAAGCTTCATGCGGGACATGTCCCCGCCGGGTAGGCCTCCAGCGTCCAGATCAGCCGTTCCGTATCGCGTACCGGCTCGCCCTGGACGACACGAAGGCCTCGCCATCGATGTCCAGCCGGTCACCGGGCCGCGGCTCAGCTATCTCCGAGACCCGCACATCCAACATCGTCGTCTCGGCGTGGACGCGGGTCTCGTCGAAGCCGACGATCTCGTCGGGACGCTTAGCGATCACACGGACGGTGCGTGGTTCATCGCTCTCCGGTGTGTACACAGCCTCGCGTCCGAGATGCCGGAAGCACTCATCGACCGCGTCGGCGACCGGACGGGTCGGCCGGCGCGCCAAGGGCGGCGGGCGCACCAAGTCGGGAGGCTACCGCCAGGGCATCGTCACCGTGGTGATGTTCGTGCGAGTGCGATAGGTCAGGATCGCCAAACGGCTGAATCTCGCCCGGGCGGCGGAGAGATGGACCCGCAGGCTGCCGGGCTTGATCCGCCGCCGGGTGCGGGCGGGTTGATCAATCGTTGACGAGGTTGATCTCCAGCTTCATGCCGACGGCCTCGGCGTAGCGCTCCAAACTCTTCAGCGATGGTTTGTGACCGCTTTCCAGACGCGCCACGGTGGGTTGGCTCGTCCCCATCCGTGCCGCGACCTCGCTCTGGCTCAATCCGGCCTTGATGCGTGCCTCGATGAGGTCTCGCGCCAGTTTGAACTCGGGCCTCAGAGCCTCGAACTCCTTTCGGAATTCGGGGTCCTTCTTCCATCTCTTCCGGAGTTCGGTATAGGGAATGGTCATGGTTCCAATTCTCGCTTTCGGGTCAAGGCGGTGCGAATCGCCGCCTGTGGCGTCTTCCGGCTCTTCTTGCGAAACGCGTGCAGGATGACGATACGGCGACCCGTCGCGGTCACGTAGATGGCGCGGGCGATCCCGTCGCGACCAGTGACACGCATCTCCCAGAGCTTGTCTCGGAGAGGCTTGACGTAGGGGGCGCGAACCTGATGCAGGCCGAGCTCCTCGACCAGGCGGACGATGTGGTCGAGCTTGGCCCGCATGTCCGACGGAAGGGCGTCAAGCTCTTCCAGAACGGTCTGGTTGAGAATCTCGACGCGCCATCTCATCGGCTGAATATATCATTTTTGGGATAAGTGGCAAGCGGAGGTTTGCGACCCGTGTCAACTGTCCGTCGTCAGATGATTTGAGACAGGATGGGGCCTAGAATGACGGAGGCTCTGGCTCACCTGGTTGATAATTTTAGGCAGCGGCGTCGCGATGTTGCAAGCGCCGGTGGTCGATGGTCTTTCGTTTGATCCTTTCCCTTTCCAGCAGGATGGTTTGGCCGCGCCCGAAGTAGACATCGGCGGGCGTGAGGTTATTCAAGCTCTCGTGGTAGCGCCGGTGGTTGTAGTGCTCGACGAAGGCGCCGAGCTGGGCTTCGAGATCACCGGGCAGATAATAGTTCTCCAGCAGGATGCGGTTCTTGAGGGTCTGGTGCCAGCGCTCGATCTTGCCCTGGGTCTGGGGATGGTAAGGGGCGCCACGGACATGCTCCATGCTCTGATCATCGAGCCATTCGGCCAAGTCGCCGGAGATATAGCTGGATCCGTTGTCGGACAACAGCCGTGGCCTATGGGCGACCTTCGCCTGATCGCAGCCTGATGCCTTGAGCGCCAGTTCCAGCGTGTCGGTGACGTCTTCGGTCCGCATCGTCGTGCAGAGTTTCCAGGCGATGATATAGCGCGAGAAGTCGTCGAGGATGGTCGAGAGATAGAACCAGCCCCAACCGATGACCTTGAGGTAGGTGAAGTCTGTCTGCCACAGCTGATTGGGCCTGACGGTCTTGTCCTTGAACTCGGCGGCGGCCTTGATCACAACGAAGGCTGGACTGGTGATCAGCTCGTGTGCCTTGAGCAGCCGGTAGACCGAAGCTTCTGAGACAAAATAGCCTTCGGTGTCGATAAAGCGCGTCGCCAGCTCACGTGGCGACAGTTCAGGCGCGTCCAGGGCCAGTCGTAAGACCCGCCCCCGAACATCATCCGGGATACGGTTCCAGACCTGCTTCGGCCTGGGTGGTCTGTCTTTCAGTGCCTCGTACCCGCCGCTCTGGTAGCGGTCGTACCATCGGTAAAATCGCGCGGGCAGGATACCGAGCTTGTCCAGCGTTCGGCGTACCGGCAGACGGGATTGCTCGACCAGGCGGATGATTTCCAGTTTCTCGGTGGCCGGGTATCTCATTCTCCCCCATCCGCTATCATGCTTTTTTTGAGCAGCCGCAGTTCCAAGGCCTGCTCGGCGACGACTTCCTTCAGCTGCCGCGCCTCCTGGCGAAGGTCCGTGACCTCGCTGCTGGTTGCTGCACGCGCCGTATCGCCGACCGAGGCCGAGATCGAGAAGGTCAGGAAGGACATCGCCGAGATCAAGGCCAGGCTGAGCGGGATCGAGTCCACCACGCGGCTCCTCGAGGAATCGAGATTGCGCAGCCTGGAACTCCGCCTCGACGACGCCCACAAGCCCCGGTTCGTCCTCAACGAGCAATCGGCCGTCCGCGACGCCAAGCTTATCGTCCTCGACGGGGTCTCCATGGTCGGTCACGACATGGCCCGCGACCTCTTGGCCTTCGGCAGACCGATCCTGGTGCTGGGCGACCCCGGCCAGCTGCCGCCGATCGACGGTCAGGGCGCCTTCACCGAGGCCGAGCCCGACGTGATGCTGACCGAGATCCACCGTCAGGCCGGCGACAGCGCCGTCATTCGCCTTGCCACCATGGCCCGCGAGGGCCGGCCCATCCCCTACGGCGCGCACGACACCTTCGTCTGGAAGATGCGGCGGAGCGATGTGGCGCCCGAGCAGATGCTGCGCGGCGGCCAGGTGATCTGCGGGAGGAACGCTACCCGCCTGCAGCTCAACAACGCCATGAAGCGCGCCGCCGGTTTCGAGAGAGTCTACCCCACGGGCGAGATTCGCGACGGCACGCCCGAGAAGATCATCTGTCTCAAGAACCGCAACGATCTCGGTATCGTCAACGGCATGTTCCTCACCCTCGGCGATGTCCGTGACGAGAACGAGCTCAGCTTCTGCGCCACCATCCGTACCGAGGACGGCGACATCGTCGGCGGCAGCGAGGACAGGCCCGAACGCCACTATCTCTACAAGGGGTATTTCGACGACCACGTCGCTGAGGACCGCGGCCGCCATCGCCGCGACCACTACAAGAAGCGCGGCCTGATCGAGGCGGTCTGGGGCTGGGCCGTCACTTGTCACAAGAGCCAGGGTAGCCAGTGGGGTAATGTCCTGGTTTACGACGACGGTCTCGGGCGCACGCCCGAGGACCGCGCCCGCTGGCTCTGCACCGCGATCACGCGCGCCGAGCAGGGGCTCGTGATCCTTGATTGACCTCAACGAAGTCCGCCCTCTCGGCGCCGAGCGCGAACGCTACGATCTCGACGAGATCGTCACCCGGCTCCGTGACGGCACCGAGCACTGGGTGCCGCGGCACTTCCCGGACGGCCGGCGCAACGGCGACGAGTGGCGGCTCGCCAACATCAGCGGCGATGCGCCGCGCAAGAACGGCTCCTGCGTCATTACGCTCAAGGGCCCGCACGCCGGCGACTGGATCGACTTCGACGGCAACGAGGGCGGCGGTCCGCTGAGCGCGCTGGAGCACGCGACCGGCCTCTCGGGCCGCGCGCTGTTCGCCTATGCCGCCGAACTCGCCGGCACCGCACCGGTACGCATCGCGGCGCCCACCGCGCCGAAGGACGGCGCCGGGTCCGCATCCGAGACCGCGCCGGAGACGCGCAGCAAGGAGAACGCCCGCCGCGAGATCGAGATCATCGTCTCCGGCTGCCGGGCGCTCGCCGACAGCCCGGCTGAGACCTACCTCGCGGCCCGCGGCCTCGCCGTGCCCGACACGCCCGAACTCAGGTTCCACTCCGATCTGACCTATTGGGACACGCGCACCGGCTACCCGGCACTCGTCGCCTTTGTCCGTAATGCCGGCTGCCGGGCTATCGGGATCCACCGCACCTATCCCGCGTCGGACGGCACAGGCAAGGCCGACGTGCCGAAGCCTCGCATGATGCTGGGGCCCGTCGCGGGCGGCGCAGTGCGTCTGACGCCCCTAGGCGAACGCGGTGTGCTCGGCCTCGCCGAAGGCATCGAGACCGGGCTCAGCATTACAGAAGCCTGTCCTGGACTGCCGGTCTGGGCGGCGCTCGCGGCCGGCAATCTCGTCCACGTCGCGCTCCCACCCGAGGTCGTGCGCGTCGTCATCCTCGCCGACAATGACGGTGAAGGCGCCGGCATCCGCGCCGCCCGGCGGGCCGCCCAACGCCATGCCGCCGAGGGACGGCAGGTCTGGATCGCCATACCCGACCGGGCGGGCGAGGACTTCAACGACCTGCTTCGCCGCGCCGGTCCCGACGCCGTTCGCAAGACCGTCGAAGCGGCTGCCGAATGGACGCCCGCGCCGATACTCGAGGCGGACGCGCCGGCGGCCGCCGAATCGGAAGTCGGTGGCCACCGGCCGGTCGGGTTTACCGCACCGGACGCGCCGACCACCCGGATGCGCGCCGACGACGGCGATCTGGCCCGGCTCACGGCGCGCGGCTGGGATCTGCTCAAGGCCGCCAACACCCCGCCCTGGTTCTATCGCTGCGGCGGACGTCCATCCTGGGTCGAGCGCGACGACGAGGGCCGGCCGATCGCCCACGCCATGACCGAGGACCGCCTGCGTCATGCGCTCGCCCAGCTCGCCGACTGGCGGCGCACCTCGCGCAGCGGCGACCTGGTGCCGACACACCCGCCGGCGGTCCTGCTCAAGAACCTGCTGGCGACGCCGGATCCGGCGCTCCCCGTGCTCGCCGCCATCGTCACGTCACCGGTGTTCGGCAAGGACGGCTCGCTCGTCACCGAACCCGGTTATCACCTGGCGACGCCGTACTCAAGCCGTCGTCGCGCCGGCGCGTGAGCGTCCGGCGCCGGCCGATGAGCCACCGGCAACCCAACTCGCGTTGGCCGACCCCGCGCGAACGGTGGAAACGCCGGCGCGGGTCACACGGTACAGCGACGCCGACCTGGTCTTGATCGTGCAGGCACGGTTTCGCCGTCTCGGTTTCTTTGCGGGACCGATAGATGGTGAAGAGGGCCCGGCAACTCAACGCGCGGTTGAACACTACCAGCGCAGCCGTGGGCTGTCGATCGACGGCCGCGTCAGCCACTTGCTTCTGAGCCTTCTGGATGCCGAGCTGGAGGCAATGAATGCGCGTCCCGCCGCGCCGCCGGCGCCTCAGCCAGCGGCGGCGGAGGCTCGTCCTGTCCAGATCGCTGAGCCACCGCCAGCGGGCCTGCGCGCCGATGTGGCGATGGTGCCCTCGGTCCGCGCCGCCGTCGAACGGCCGGCGGACGGCCCGTTGCTCCGCAGCCGGACGCCATCGAGGATGGCGCCGCAGGGGTCGTCGAAGGGGCGCAGTTGGCCCGCCTGACGCCGGGCCCGGAAGATGTCCGGACCGATCGAGCGGCAAGGCGCCTTTCATGCCGTTTTGGAGCCCAGGGACATCGCCGAGGAACTCGATACCGGGCCGACGGTCCGCTACCGGTCCATGGTACAGCGTGTGAACCCGATCACCCTGCTGGAGGAGGCGGAGTTCCTGTCCCGCGCCGATGCGCGCGCGGCGCTCGGCATCGGTGACGACGCGCTGGCGGTTCTGTTGCAACTTGGGTCCTGCAACAATCTCGACATCCTAACGCTGATCGACACCGCGCTGGACAGTTTCGGGCAGAAACCGGAGGTCGAAGTGCGCCTGGCGGAATGGGTCATCGCCGAAGACAGCCTCGACCTGTTTCCAGGCGTGCCGAAGTTGCGTGACTATCCCATCGCGCGCTATTTCAAGGCGTTCGATTTTGCGCTCAGCGCGGTTGGCTACAACTCATTCCACGAGATCATCGCCGCGTCGTTGCCGATGATATTCGTGCCCAACACGCATCCGTCGATGGACAATCAATTGGCCCGCGCCAGCTACGCCAGTGAGCGGGGCGCCAGTTTCATGCTGCTGCCCGACGAGCCGGAGCGCATGGCCGGCCTGATATCGCGCATGATGGACCCGGCGCAGCGCGATGCGATGCGTCAAGCCTGTGGGGCCCTGTCGCTGTCGAACGGTGCCGGCGAGGCCGCGTGCCTCGTGATGAACCTCACACGGTCCGTGGCATGAACGATGTGAGCAACGAAAAGGCGGCCGTAACCGATACCGGCGGGCGCTCGGCGCCGTCAGGCGATGCTAAGGCCGCGCGCGGTCGACCGCGAAGTCACGTGGGATGATGCTTTCGAGTCATTGCAGGACGACATGGCTTGGGTCGGAAGTCTGCGTGGCGAGTTCACGGCACTGCAGCGCATGGTCGACTCAATCGCGAAGTCGACCGAAATGGGGCGGGGCGGGGCGGGCAGGCCGACGCGGCCCGCAGCCTGTCGGCGGTAGCCACCGACATCGTCGCCGGGCTGGCGGCGGAGCTGGACAAGCTGGTGCCACGTCGGCGCGCGACCGAGGGCTTGATGACGAGCCTGCGTGAACGCCACGAGGGGCTGCTGGCCGACCGCCACGCCCAGGGGCAACGACTGAAATACGTGTCGAACAAGCGCTCGGAACTGAACAAGGACTACGAAGCGCGCCGGAATGAGTTGAAAGCGATGAAGCAGCAGCTGTCAGGGCTGCAAACCGCCAATCGGCGGCTTCGTTTGGCCTTGCAGCGGCTGCACCGGCGGCGCCGCATCTTCGAATCGCGGCTGCTGCCGGGGCCGGCCGAGACGCCCGAGATCCCCGCACCACCTGCGATACCGCCCGGTCGGCTGCAGGCGGCATGGACCAGCGCGGTTGCAAAACTGGGTGAGAGCGCCGGCGGCGCGTCGAAGGCCCCCGCAGATCCACCCGTCTTCGTGCGCGGCGCCTTTTCGTCGCCGGCGATCACGCCGGGGAAGCCGGTGGCCGCGGACGGCCTCGAGCTGCAGCGCACCCATCGCAGGACGCTTCCCGTGCGCCCCGGCCTGTGGACCATTGCCAACGAAGGCAAACGATCGGTCGCAGCGGTGCTGATATTCGGCCTGGATGCGCAAGCCGTGTCGGATATCGTCGATCGCGCCGGCGAGGAGATGGCGCGCAGGGCAGATTTCGCGCCCGTGTTCATCACCGACTGCAAGGACATGTCCATCTTTCGTCGCGAACAGTACACATTTGAGTACTTTCCGCCGGGCCGGGAGCGCGAGGCATGTGCCCCGGATCTGGATTGGGCGGCCTATTTTGTCCGCCGGGCCGAGATCTTGCACCGCAAATGGCGGCCCGCGGCGGTGGTCTGCTTCGGACGCGAGCCGCCGTTCCCGATTGATGTGCTGCGTGGCGTTACGGCGGCGTCGGCGGATACCAAACTCGGATGAGGCTGTGGCGCCACGTCGGCCGACGTCGCGGCGCGTTGACACCGGCAGAGCGCATCCCTATACACCCAGCGTCGACACTGACTAAACCCCGTCAGGAGGCGCGCGCGTGAAGCGCACCTTTCAGCCAAGCACGATCGTTCGCAAGCGGCGGCACGGATTCCGTTCTCGCATGAGTACGGCCGCAGGCCGGCGGGTGCTGGCGCGCCGACGAGCCAAAGGGCGCAAGCAGCTGAGTGCCTGAGCCTCGCGGCGCGGCGCCTCGTTGGCACCCGACAATGGTTTCCACATCGCAGCACGCGGGGTGTCCACCGCAGGCGCCGACACGGTTGCGCAATCGCGCTCAATTTCGACGGGTCGCGGCCGGCGGCAAGTCTTTCGCCGCGCCGGGGCTGGTGCTGCAGGTGGCCCCAAAGCAAGATGACAAGGCCGCGCATTTGCTCGGTATCGGATTCACTGTCAGCCGCCGTGTCGGTGGTGCGGTGGTACGCAATCGCGTGCGCCGCCGCCTGAAGGCGGCCGCTCAGCAAGTGATGCCCTATTGCGCAAGGGGCGGCTTTGACTATGTGCTGATCGGAAGGGTGAGGTCGCGGACGCGGCCATTTGCCGATCTCGTCGCCGATCTCGGCACGGCGCTGCGCCGTGTCGGCGCTTGGCGCGTTGAGTGCGAGCGTCAGGGCGGACCAATATGAAGCACGTTAACGCGGCGCTCGGCTGGACCATACGGGCGTTCGTCATCGTCTATCGCTATGTACTGTCGCCGGTGGTCCCGGCGGGCTGCCGCTATTTACCGACCTGTTCGGCCTACACCCTGGAGGCGGTAGAGCTTCACGGGCCGTGGCGCGGCGGCTGGATGGCGCTCCGTCGCGTCGCACGGTGCCATCCCTGGGGTGGCGCCGGCTACGATCCGGTGTCGACCGGAGAAACGGTCACGACCGTCGATAGGGCTGCGCGCTGACCCGCGATGGAGCACCGCAACCTCATCCTCGCCATCGTGCTCAGCATTGTGGTGCTGGTCGGCTGGCAGCTCTATTTGCAGACCTTTGTGGATCCGCCGCCGCAGACAGCCCAGACCGTCCAGGGCGAGGCGCCGCCGGGCGACCTGCCGCCTTTGCCGCCGCTGGATGCCGGGCCGGGTGAACCGATCGAAGCGGAGGCTCCGCGAGAGCGCGGCGTAGTCGTGGCCGAGGCCGAGCGGGTGATCATCGACGGTCCGCGCGTTCGCGGCTCGATCAATCTTTCCGGCGGCCGGTTCGATGACCTGAGCCTTGCCGACTACCGTGCGACGACGGATCCGCAAAGCCCGGAGATCAACCTCCTGTCGCCGCCCGGCGCGGAGGCGCCGTACTATGCGGAATTCGGCTGGGTCGACGACCGCGGGCGCGATCTGGGCCGCGCCGCAGAGTGGCAGGCCGATCGGGCGATGCTGAGCGCTGACCAGCCGGTGACGCTCAGTTGGCGGTCCGACGACGGCCTGGCGTTCACGCGCCAGATCGCGGTCGATCGGGACTACATGTTCACGATCACCGATCGAGTTGAAAACGTCGGCCAGGAAACGCTCAATCTTCTGCCCTACAGCCGCGTGCGCCGCGTCGGGCTTCCCGACACCCTGGGTTTCTTCATTCTGCACGAAGGCCCACTCGGTGTTTTCGATGGCGCGCTGGAGGAGGTGGACTACGACGACGTCGAAGAGCAGCGCATCATCGAGCAGACCGGCACCGGCGGCTGGATCGGCATTACAGACAAATATTGGCTGACTGCACTGGTGCCGGACCAAGGGGAGTCGGTGCGGTCTCGCTTCGTCTATTCGGACAGCAATGGCACCGATAGTTATCAGGTCGACTTGCTCGGTGCTGCCAGGGCCCTGGCGCCCGGCGCGAACGTCACCACTTCGTCGCGGCTGTTTGCCGGCGCGAAGGAGGTGCGGCTGCTCGATGGCTATCGCGACGGCCTCGGTATCCCGCGCTTCGATCTGGCGATCGACTTCGGTTGGTTCTTCTACATCACCAAGCCGATCTTCTACGGCATGCTCTACCTGGATGCCTGGCTGGGCAATTTCGGCTTGGCGATCCTGGCCCTGACCATCTTCATCAAGGCCCTGTTCTTCCCGCTGGCCAACAAGTCCTACAAGTCGATGAGCCGCATGAAGGCGCTGCAGCCGCAGATGCTGGAATTGCGCGAGCGCTACAACGAGGACAAGCAGAAGCTGCAGCAGGAGATGATGGAGCTGTACAAGCGGGAAAAGGTGAACCCGCTTTCCGGGTGCCTGCCCATCGTCATTCAGATTCCGGTATTCTTCGCCCTTTACAAGGTGCTGTTCGTCACCATCGAAATGCGCCACGCGCCGTTTTTCGGCTGGATCAACGATCTGTCGGCGCCGGATCCGACCACCGCTTTCAATCTTTTCGGACTCTTCCCGTTCGACCCCCCGTCGTTCCTGATGATCGGCGCCTGGCCGCTGATCATGGGCGTGACGATGTTCTTGCAGCAGAAGCTGAATCCGGCGCCGCCCGATCCGGTGCAGGCAAAGATCTTCATGCTGATGCCGATCTTCTTCACCGTGTTGCTGGCCAGTTTCCCGGCCGGCCTGGTGATCTACTGGGCGTGGAACAACATCCTGTCCATCGCTCAGCAGTACGTCATCATGCGCCGCATGGGTGTGTCCATCGGCGGCGGCACCGCTCCGGTCGCCATGGCTGCACCGGCTGCGGCACCGAGACCTGCGCCCGAACCCGCGCCATCGCCGGAAGCGCCGCCCGACGGCGATGAAAGCGGTGAGACCGGGCCGGATACCGCACCGGCGCCTGCGAGTGCCGCGCCCTCCGGCCGGCCACCACGCAAGCGCAGCACCGGGCGGCGCAACGGTGACAGGAAGCGTCCCGGCAAGCGCCGTGCCTCCAAATGACGAAACCGCTGCGGCGGACGACGTCAGCGCGACGGAAGCGGAATTTGGGCGCTGGTTGTTTGCACAGGAGTGTCAGTTCGTGGCGGGCTCGGCGAGCATCGCCGGCATTCCCGCGCCGGACCTGCCGGAGGTTGCATTTGCCGGCCGTTCCAACGTAGGCAAGTCGAGCCTGATCAATGCGCTGACCGGCCGGCGCATGCTGGCGCGCACCAGCCGCACGCCGGGGCGCACGCGGCAGCTCAATTTCTTCCGCCTGGGCGGACGGCTGATGCTGGTCGATCTTCCCGGAATTGGCTACGCCCGCGCATCGAAGACGGCGATTGCGGAATGGACTGAACTGACCCGGGACTACCTGCGTGGCCGGGCGAGCTTGCGCCGCTGCTGCCTGCTGGTCGACGCACGCCATGGGCCGAAGGCCGCCGATGAGGAGATGATGGCTCTGCTGGATCAATGCGCGGTGGCCTACCAGATCGTCTTGACCAAGGCCGACAAGGCGACCGGTGCCGAGCTCGCCCGCCAGATCGACGCCTGTGTATCGCTGGCACGAAAGCGGCCGGCGGCGATGGCCGACATGGTCGCAACCAGCGCTCACGCCGGCACCGGCATCGCGACGTTACGCACAACCCTGGCGAAACTGGCGAGCCCTCCTGCGATGCGTTAGCCTCCCGGGCGACTGCGATGCGGAGGCGCCATGCCCGACAATAGAAAGATCGCGACGGAAGAACGTGTGGCCAAGGCGGCGACCCTGTCGGAGGCGCTGCCGTTCATGCGCCGCCATGCCGGCAAGACCGTCGTCGTCAAGTACGGTGGTCATGCGATGGGCGATGCCGCGCTATCGAATGCGTTCGCGCGCGATATCGTGCTGCTCAAGCAGGTCGGCATCAATCCGGTCGTTATGCATGGAGGCGGCCCGCAAATTGGCCAGATGCTGGAACGCCTGCGCATCAAGAGCGCGTTCGTCGACGGCCTCAGGGTCACCGATCAGGAGACCGTGGACATCGTCGAAATGGTGCTGTGCGGTTCGATCAACAAGGCGGTCGTATCGGCGATCAACGCGGTGGGTGGCACAGCGGTCGGCTTGTCGGGTAAGGACGGCAATCTAATTGTTGCCGAACGGCTGCAGCGAACCCGGCGCGATCCCGACAGCAATATCGAGCGCGTGCTCGATCTCGGCTTCGTCGGCAATCCCAAGCACGTCGATGCGGCACTGTTGGGAACGCTCACACAGTCGAGGATCATCCCGGTGATCGCACCGATCGGGATCGGCCCGAACGGTGAAACCTACAACATCAACGCCGATACGGCGGCCGGTGCCGTCGCCGGTGCGTTGCGTGCGACCCGTCTGCTCATGCTGACCGATGTGGCCGGTGTGCTCGATGCGGCCGGTGAATTGATCAACGATATGAGCGTGGCTGAGGCGCAGGCCTTGATTGCGGACGGCACAATCCACGGCGGCATGATCCCCAAGGTGGAGACCTGCATCGCCGCGGTGCAAGACAACGCCGCGGGGGCGGTGATCATGGACGGCCGCACGCCGCACGCCGTGCTGTTGGAGATATTCACCGAGCACGGGCTTGGGACCGCCATTTGGCCGTCCGCGTAATGCGAGCTTGTTCGCCCTAGCCGCGCGTGCGGGCAAGAAACTGTAGCTGCCAGCGCAAGTCGTCGTCGGGCAGTGGGAACTCTCCGTCACCGCCCGCACGAACCAGATCGGCGGGGGCAACGCCGACGAATTGCAGCTGCAGCTGAATGGCGACGCGCATGCTGAGTCCCGCTTTCCAGGCGATCGCGACAATGCCCTTTGCATGACGCAAAGAGACTGCGCGGCGGATAACACTCTCATCCAGTTCTGCTTCGTCGGCGAGGGTCTGAAACACGATCGGACGGTCACCGCGCGCCAATGCCTCGGTGATCACGCGTTCGGCGGGTGGACCATCATGCTCGTCATCTGTTGCCAGTTCTTCGGCCGCCCAACTCGGCTCGAACTTGTCGACCTCCTTGGCATCGTCGCGTTCCCAGCCGGGATCGAATTTGTCGTCCGGCCTTGCAGTGCGTTCCCACCCCGAATCGACCTTCGTTGCGGTTGGTTCGGGCCAGAGATCGTCTTCGCCAACGTCGCCATCGCCATCGCCATCGTCATCGTCGGGCTGTTCGTGCATGCGTCGCTCGACGTCTTCGGCGATCGCCGACAGGGTCGGCTCATCCAGATCGGCGCGCTGCCGAAGCTCGCCCAGCAACGATTGGGTGAGGAACCGCGTCAGGCTCCGCGCGGCGCGGTTCGACAGGCGCGGTCGGCGCACGATCGGGGCATGCCACTGCGGATGGTGCGGCGCGTCGTCGATCAGTTGGTCGAGCAAATCCTCGCGGATTTGCGCGCCATGATTGGCGAGTAGCTCGCAAATGGCGTCGGCGTCGCCGGTGCGCACCACCGCCTCGGCCACGGTTTCACCAACCTGCGCTCTGCGCGAGACGGCGCCAAGGGCACCCTGCACCGGCTCGCTGGCGATGATGTCGAGCAAATCTTCATCGGTCAGAACCGGCGAGAATTCGAGCACCGGCCGGCAGACGCTGAGCGTTGCGTCCCGCGCCAAGCGCCGGATGACGCCCGGCGGCGCCGAGGCGACGTCCTTCAACGATTCTGCCAGCATCCGGCGCACGCGCACAAGCTGGTCTTGCGCCAACACATCCAATGTCTCGACGACGACGGTGTACAGGCGGCTGCGTTCGTCCGGGGCGAGGTCGGGCGTCAGCCGCGTGATCTTGCGCGTCAGGTCGGTGCGAATGGCGCTGCTGGAATCGTTGGCCAACATGAGATCGGCCTGGCACGGCGCGTGCGTATTGCGCGCAACCGCTTGGCGCACGGTCGGTTCCGGATCCTCGGCCAGGTAGTAGAGGATCTCCGGCCGCACGTCCTCGCGCGCGGCGACCGCCTGGCGCACGGCGGGGTCGCGGTCGCGGGCCAGCCGCTTGGCTTCCCGGTAGTCGAGGACGGTCCTCTTGCGGCTTTGTCCGGCGGCGCCCGTCATGGGGCATCGCCAGTGGCGTCGGCCATGATGCTGCGGTTCTTGCCGGCGCGCTTGGCTTCGTAAAGCGCGGCGTCGGCGCGAGCCAGAAGATGTTCGACCGATTCGCCCCCGCTCGACTCGAACATGGCGATGCCCACCGAGATGCCCAGTCGAGATTGCGCTTCCGGGTTGTACTGCTGCAAGGTGGTGGCATCGTCGACAATCTGCCGTGCGCGCCGGGCACCGGCGGCATCATCGATGCCATCGAGCCAAAGCGCGAACTCGTCCCCGCCCAGACGCGCGGCCAGATCATAGGGGCGCGAGTTCTGCAGCAGCAGCTGCGCCACCCGGCACAACACCTCGTCACCACGGGCGTGGCCGTGCAAGTCATTGATCGGTTTGAAGTTATCGAGATCGATATAGAGTAGGGCACCGCTGCAATTCTGCCGCTGCGCCCGCACCAGTTGCACCTCGAGCCCGGTCAGGAAGGCGCGGCGATTGAGCAGGCCGGTGAGGGGGGCGGTGCGCGACATGTGCTCCAGCCGCCGCTGGTCGAGGAACTGCGCCAGCACGGTTCCCAGCTGCGCTTCCACGGCGTCGACCAGCAATCGGTCCTCGTCGGTCCAAGGCGTTTGGCGGGCGAGTGCGATCGCGCCGTTGTAGGCGCCGCGGCTTCGCGTCCTGTGAACCAGCATGTGGTCGCCGCTGACGGCTTCGTCGATGACCGCGACGTCGGGCGGGCAAGCCTCCAGGGCCGCCGCGGCATGCGTCTGGGCGGTGTCGCCGTGGCCGGCGACACACGCCAACCGACCATCCTCGCCAGTCAGAAATATGGCCGCGCGCTCTCCGCGGACAGCGCCGCGCGTACCGCCTCCACAGCGCCGTCGACCATGGCCTGGGTCTGGGTACCGCTGCGCGCCTGCTCCAGAATGTGGTCGACGACCTGAGCCCGGATCTCGGCGCGCGCAAGGTTCAGTTCGCGTTGACGTTCCGCCGTAACGTCGCGGCCATAGCCGCGGGCGCCGTAGCGCCGCCCGTCGCCATCGAACAATGGCGTCGCCGCGCATTGCAGGCACAGGTGACGGCCGTCACGATGAACCAGCCACAGTTCGGCGAGGGCAACCTCTTCATGCGCCTCGAATGGCAGGTAGTCGCCGTTCGCCAACGGCTCGACCAGAAGGTCGCGTGGCCTCAAGCCGATCAATTCATCGGCGGCTTAGCCCAGGATTTGCCCGGTCGACACGAATGTGAACGCGCCGGCGGCGTCGGTCTCCCAGACGAAGTCACCGGCCAGATCGGCAAGATCCTTGTAGCGTTGGCGTGAGTCGACGAGCGTGTGCTGCACCCGGGCATCCAAGGTCGCGTCGCGAACGATGACCACAACGTGGTCGCTCGGCGACGGTATGGCGTTGATCTCCAGCCATCGCGTACCGCACGGCCGCGCGACCGTCTCGCGCGTGGCCGCGCCGGATCGGCGGGCGGCGGCGACCAGCCGGTGAACCGATTCATGCTGGGCGCGATGGCTGACCGTGTCGATCTCCTGGAGGAAGGCCTCTCCGGCCGTGGTCGCCGCAACCGGCGCATCGGCGCCGTCAAACACGACGGCGGGGCCGGGAAACGCCTCCAGCCAAGCGGCAACGACGGCGGCCTCGCTTGGTGCGGGCGGCGTGGCCGCGATTGATGGCTTGCGCAGAATGGACTGCATGGTTGTCTAGCCGTTGGCCCGGCAGAGACGACCGCCTGCCGCTTGGCGCGGTGTCGGATGCGTCATCTTCGTGCCGCCATCTTGTTGTGGGCGAACGCTGCCGGCCGCGGTGATTCGAAGCCTTCGATTTGCTCCGATGGCCGTCCCAGGAAATAGCCTTGCCCGTAGCGGATGCCGCATTCGCGGGCCACGTCTGCGTGCGCCTGGTCCTCGACCCACTCGCTGACGGCCACGACGTTCAGCTCTCGACACAGGCCGACCATCGCTTTCAGCAGGGCCTTGCCCTTGGGCGACTGCATAGCCTTTTTCATGTATGCGCCGTCGATCTTGATCACGTCGACGTCGAGCGGGCTCAGGTAATGAAAGGCAGCCTCGCCGGCGCCCAGGTCGTCAAGACACATGATGTGCCCGGCCCTGCGCAGCGATTGGATGGCGTCGTTGATGGAGTCGAGGTCGGAGATCTTCGCCGACTCGGTGATTTCGAAGAGTATGCTTTGGCGGATGCTCTTGTGCTCGTTCAACAGCTTGTGCAGTTGTTTGACGAACGACGGCGTGCCCAACGACCGACTGGAGAGGTTCACCGCGACCATGTACTTGTGGCCGCCGGCCTGCAGTTCCGTCAGCTTGGCCATGACCTTAGCGCACATGGCGAGGTCGAACTCGGTGATGAGCCCGACCTCCTCTGCGAATGTGATGAGCTCGTAGGGACTTGCGCTCGTCGAGGCGCTGCCGAAGCGTACCAGCGCCTCGAAGTGGTGCGGCCGCATCGCGGTGAGATCGCAGATCGGCTGAAACGCGATCCTGAACTCCGACTGGGCGACGATGCGTTCGAATGCGACATGCGCTCGACGGTTTCGTTGGTCAGCGCGCTGAGCCCCTCGGACAGGCTGGTGATCGAGAAGGCCTCGTCCGTCTTTTCGCAGTACTTGTTGATCGTGTAGCGGAGCAGCTTGGTGGTGTCGGCGCCGTTCGCGTTCGCGGCATCCATGGCCACGGTGGTGTTTGAGACCTCGGCGCCGATGCCCTTCGGGTCCAATTGTCGCGTACAGTCGCCGATCTCTTTGACGACTGCGTCGATGTTGGCACCGAGCCAGTGTACAAGGCCATACCGCTCGGCGTCGAGGCGGCCGGCGGTGTCGCCGGTGACCGAGGACGCGCGCAAACAGGCGCCGATGTTCGACAGGAGTTCGTCGCGCGCCTCGCCTTCCAGGCGGGCCTCCACGTCCTGCCAATTGCCGAGTTCAATGAACGTCAGCTCGACCTCTTCGCCGTGGTCGTTGGCGGCGCGCATGGCCGCACCCGCGGCGTCGGAGAAGGTGTCGCGGTCGAGTGTGCCGCTCGCCTCGTCCCGTTTGACGGCAACGGGCGCGAACGGCATCGGCGCCGCCGCTTCGACGCGCAGCGCCAGGTAGGTTTGCCCGCCCATGTCGGCGAGACTGAAACCGTTGAGCACGACCGGCGGCGTCGGCCCATTGTTGCCGACGAGTCGGATGCGCATGTTGTCGAGCCGGCCGCCGGACTTGGCGCGACCCAGCAGTCGCTTGATGACGTTACGGTCCGCCGGAGCGACGATACTGGCGATGTCGTCGCCGTTTAGTTGCTCGGGCGTTCGGCCGAGCAACAGCTTGGTTGCGCCACAAGCGAAGGCAATGTGGCCGCCGCCATCCAGTTCCAAAAGCAGATCGGCGTTGCAAAACGCCAGCGCGACGAAGCGATCGCGCTCAGCCTTCAGCGCGTCGTAGCGGACCTCGTCGCGCTCGGCCGAGTCTTTCGTAACAGTATTGGCGCCAAGACGTGTGGACATTTCAATCGGCCGGTAATGGGCGGTCGCCGGCCGCAACTCGGCTGCGGCGGGCGCGCCTCGCCTCTGAGAAAATCGTAGATCGCGGCCCTTAAGGTTCCCTTGCGGCGCTTTGCCTTGGCGCGTGCTTTGCGCCAATTTGCAGCCATGACGGCACCCATTCATCCAGCGCACGCGCGGGACTGGCTGTTCGACCTCGACAACACGCTGTATCCGCCCGGCGCGCACCTGTTCGACCAGGTCGAACGGCGCATGGGACTGTTCATCGAAGAGCGGTTCGGCTTGGAGGCGCCGGCGGCCACAGAGCTTCAAAAAGCAGGATTTGCGCAGCACGGCTCGACCCTGCGCGCGCTCATGGTCGAGCACCGGATCGCGCCGGAGGAGTTCACCCAGTTCATCTTCCGCATCGACTACAGCGTGTTGGCGGCCGACCCCGCGCTGGCCGCGGCCCTGGATGCACTGCCCGGTCGCAAGTCGATCTTCACGAATGGCTCGTTGGCCCATGCGCAAGCCGTCCTCGACCGGCTCGGGATCGCCGCGCACTTCGACTGCATATTCGATATTGCCGCCGCCGATTGGCGCCCTAAGCCGCAGCCGCAGGCGTATGAACAAGTCGTGGCGCGACTTGGGATCGAGCCGGCCCATACGGTGATGGTCGAGGATATCGCCGCAAATCTGCGGCCCGCAGCAGCGCTGGGCATGACGACCGTGTGGCTACGCAGCGAATATCACTGGGCCCGCGCTGGCGCCGATGAGGACCATGTTCACTACGTCGCAGACGAGCTCGTCGAGTGGCTCGCTGAGCAGGCGGGGCACGGGATGCGGCGTTGACAGCGATTCGGGCGCGCGCCATGTTCGGCGCCGCACAGCCCCGTGGACACCACCATGAATTACACGGCACTCGAGACCGATATCGACGCCGCATGGGAGCGTCGAGAGACGCTTTCACCGGGTGCGTCGGAGGATGTGCGCGCGGCGGTCGATCAAGCGCTGAGCGCTCTGGACAGTGGCGTCCTGCGTGTTGCGGAAAAGACCGACCGTGGCTGGCGGGTCAATCAGTGGCTGAAGAAGGCGGTGCTCCTGTCGTTCCGTGTCTACGACATGGCGCCGATCGCCGGTGCACCCGGTGAGAATACGCTTTGGTGGGACAAGGTGCCGTCGAAGTTCGAGGGTTGGCGGGACGACGACTTCCGCCGTGCCGGCTTCCGCGCGGTGCCGACCTGCGTCGTGCGCCGGTCCGCCTACATCGCGCCCGACGTGGTGCTGATGCCCAGCTTCGTCAATCTCGGCGCCTACGTCGATCGCGGCTCGATGATCGACACTTGGGTGACCATCGGCTCATGCGCGCAGATCGGCAAGAACTGTCACATCTCCGGCGGCGCCGGCATTGCCGGTGTGCTCGAGCCGTTGCAGGCCAATCCGGTCATCATCGAGGATGACGTGTTCGTCGGCGCCCGCGCCGAAGTCGCCGAAGGGGTCATCGTCGAACAAGGCTCGGTGCTGTCGATGGGCGTCTACATCGGCGCGTCGACCAAGATCATCGACCGTGCCACCGGTGAGATCATGACCGGGCGCGTGCCGGCCTATTCGGTGGTCGTGCCGGGGACACTACCGGGCAAGCCGCTGCCCGACGGCTCACCGGGACCCAACCTGTACTGTGCCGTCATCGTCAAGCGGGTCGACGAGCGCACCCGCGCCCGCACCTCGATCAACGAGCTGCTGCGGAGTTGACGGCATCGACTATCGACGCGGTGGAATTGGCGCAGTCGCTGATCCGCTGCCCCAGCGTGACACCGGAGGATGCCGGCGCGCTCGACGTGCTGCAGTCGGCTCTGGAGGGGCTGGGTTTTGCCTGCCATCGGCTGACGTTCGATGAGGGCGGGCCGTCGGTGCAGAATCTCTACGCGCGCTGTGGCGCATCGTTGCCCAATTTTTGCTTTGCCGGTCACACCGATGTCGTTCCCGTGGGTGACCGTGATGCATGGTCCGACGATCCCTTCGCCGGCTCGGTTTCAGAAGGCACGCTGTTGGGCCGCGGTGCGGTGGACATGAAGGGTGCGATCGCGGCCTTTGTCGCCGCCTGCGCGCGCTTTCTCGGCGCCGGGCCCGTGGACGGATCGATCAGCCTGCTGATCACCGGCGACGAGGAAGGACCGGCGGTCGACGGCACGACCAAGGTACTGGACTGGCTGGCGGCACGCGGTGAGCGGCTCGATGCGTGTCTTGTCGGCGAGCCGACCAATCGCGAGCGGCTCGGTGATCTGATCAAGATCGGACGGCGCGGCAGCCTGTCGGCGCGACTTGTGGTCAGCGGCGTACAGGGCCACACGGCCTATCCGCATTTGGCCGACAATCCGGTGCACCGCCTGGTGGCGATGCTGTCGGCGTTGACCACGACGCCACTCGATGACGGCAGCGACCATTTCGAGGCTTCGACGGTGCAGGTCACGACCGTCGATGTCGGCAATCCCGCCACCAACGTCATCCCGGCGCAAGCCGGTGCGGCGATCAACGTTCGCTTCAACGATCGGCATAGTTCAGGCGATGTCGCGGACTGGTTGCACGAGCGGCTGCGCTCGGTCGGCGGCGCTTACGCGCTGGACATCCACGTCAGCGGCGAAAGCTTTCTCACGCCGCCCGGCGAGCTGTCGGCGGTGATTTCCGGCGCCGTGGAGCGAGTGACAGGCGCGCTCCCCGAACTCGGCACCTCGGGCGGCACGTCGGACGCGCGATTTATCAAGGACTACTGTCCGGTGGCCGAATTCGGTCTCATCGGCCAAACCATGCACAAGGTGGATGAGTGTGTGCCGGTCGGTGACATTCACACCCTGTCGCGCATTTACGAGGCGGTGCTTGTCGACTACTTGCGACCGGTTGGATGATCAGCCTCAACGAGATCTCCTCGGCGGTCTATGGCGCCTGGCGGCTGGCGCATTTCGATCGCCGCGGCATGGCCCATTTCGACCGCACGATCGACGGATTCTGGCGGTCATTCACGGCGGCCGTGTTCGTGCTGCCGGCGGAGGTCATCCTGCTGGCCGTGATGGCGGCTCAGGACGACGCCGCAATTCTGCAAGACGTGGCGACCTGGCGCCTGGTCGCGATCTGGGCGATCTCCTACGTCATCGGCTGGGTGGCATTTCCGTTAGTGATGGTGTTCATCAGCGAACTCCTCGAACGGCGCGAGCAATACATCGGGTTCATCGTCGCCTCCAACTGGTCGACCATCATCCAGGCCGTCGTTATCGTGCCGGCGGTCCTGGTCTACATCGGCGGCGGTGTGGCGGGCCTGTTACTGTACGTCGCGGTCCAGATGGCGGTATTCGTCTATGCCTGGTTCATCACCCGGACCGCCCTCGACATCCCTGGCTTGCCCGCAGCCGGCGTTGTGCTGCTCAGCTTCGTCATTGAACTGGTGATCACCACCGTCTGCAACAACCTGATCCTCCGCGGCTGAGCGGCGGGCGAGGGCATTGTCGGGCGGGTAACGCACCTCAGTCAGGTACAGCCCCGCCGCCGGCGCGGTGGGACCGCCAGCGCGGCGGTCGCAGGCGGCGAGCGCCTGTGCGACATCGGCATCCGACCATTTGCCGGTGCCGACAAGCTTCAGCGTCCCGGCAAAAATACGCACCTGGTTGTGCTGGAAGGATCGGGCCTCCGCGACGATGCGGATCTCGTCGCCGTCGCGCGAGACATCCAACCGGTCGAGCGTTTTCAGCGCCGGCTCGGCCTGACAAAGACCCGCGCAAAAGCTGGAAAAGTCGTGACGGCCGGTCAGGCGTTGTGCCGCGGCGTGCATCGCACGGTGGTCCATTGCGCTGGGAACCCACCAAACGCGACCGCGTTCCAGCGACGGCGGCGCGCGGCGATTGAGTATGCGGTAGAGATACGAGCGGCCGATGGCCGATCGCCTGGCATCGAATTGGGGCGGCGCAACCCGGGAGCGGAGCACGGTCACCGGCGCCGGTCGCAAATGATGGTTGAGCGCATCGCTCAGCACCGGCGGTGTGGTCTCTTTGGCGATGTCGACGTGCGCGACCTGGGCCAGGGCATGGACGCCGGCGTCGGTGCGGCCGGCCCCGTGCACGGTGATTGTCTCGCCGCAGAAGCGCTCGATCGCCGCTTCGATAGTCGCTTGCACCGAGGGGCCGTTGTCCTGGCGCTGCCAACCGACGAACGGCTCGCCGTTGTATTCGATGTCCAGCCTGAACCGGGTCATGCCGTCGCCTCCGGCGTGGCCAGCACGCGGCCGGCGGGCACGGCGTAGCCGCGCAAGAACGCCAGCGCCCCCGCCGGGCGCTTTCCCGGGCGCTGCAGCCGCGTCAGACCCAGTGCACCCTCTCCGCAGGCGATCGTAAGGTCATCATCCAGGACCTGCCCCGGCGCACCGGCGCCGGGGCGCAGTTCGGCGCCCAGCACCTTGATGTGGTCGCCGTCATAGGCGAAGTAGGCGCCCGGCCAGGGCGTCAGGGCCCGTACCTGGCGCTCCAACGTGTGTGCCGACAGCCGCCAGTCGAGGCGGCCTTCCTCGCGGCGCAATTTCTGCGCGTAAGTCACGCCGGTCGCCGGCTGCGGCTGCGCTGTGGTCGTGCCCCGTTGCACACTATCGAGGGCGCCCACGATCATGCGCGCGCCCAACTCCGCCAGCGTGTCGTGCAGTTGTGCCGCCGTGGTCTGATCGGTGATCGGCACCGCCTCGGCAGTAAGAATCGGTCCGGTGTCCAGGCCGTCATCCATCTGCATGATCGTGACGCCGGTCTCGTGGTCGCCTGCGAGGATGGCCCGCTGAATCGGCGCCGCGCCGCGCCAGCGCGGCAGCAGTGAGCCGTGGATGTTGAGGCAGCCCAGGCGGGGCGCCTCTAGGATCGGCGGCGGCAGGATCAATCCATAGGCGGCCACGACCGCGGTGTCGGTGGCCAGGGCCGCGAAGGCCCGTTGAACGTCGGCATCCTCGAGCGACGCCGGCGTCCTGACCTCCAGGCCACGGGCATGCGCGGCGCGCTGCACGGGCGACGGCCGCGGTGCATGCCCGCGTCCGGCCGGGCGGGGTGGCTGCGTGTAGACGCAGGCGATGTCATGGCCAGTTTCGACCAGCGTCGCGAGCGCCGGCACGGCAAAGTCGGACGTTCCCAAAAAGGCCAGACGCATGATGCGTGCCCTACGCCGGTTACAGCGCGGCGGCGCTCTCCGGAAGCTGAAGGCGTTGGGCCTTGCGCAGCTTGCGCAAGATAATGCCGCGCTTGAGCGCCGACAGGTGGTCGACGAAATTTACGCCATCCAGGTGGTCGATTTCATGCTGCAGGCACCGCGCGAGCAATCCCTCGGCCTCGATTTCGCGCATCTCGTTTTCATGGTCCAGATATCGTGCGCGGACACGGTCCGGCCGCCCCACCTCTGCGTAGTGGTCCGGAAAGCTGAGGCAGCCTTCGTCATTCAGCACAAACGTGTCGGAGCGCCACACGATCTGCGGATTGGCCATTCGGTAGGGCTGGGGCGGCTCATCGCCGCGCGCAACATCGATAACCAGAACACGCCGATGGTCGCCGACCTGTGGCGCGGCCAGTCCGATCCCGGGCGCTGAGTGCATGGTCACCAGCATATCGTCCATTAGTTTTCGGATTTCCTTGTCGACTCGCGCCACCGGCGCGCACTTCAGCTTTAGGCGGGGATCCGGCGCATGAATGATCGGCAGCAAAGCCATGGGTAGCGGGAACCATCGTCACTAATGGGATCGATGTTACCTATGCAAGCCGTTGCCGAGCGTCAAGGTGGTCGCCAGGGGTTGCAAAAGTGTACACTGCTTTCGAGTCGGTGTTATGGGGTGAGCCAAGATGTTGGGGTCCACGCTATTGCCACTGCTAGGTGTGGCCGTTGTAGTGCTGGTGGTGACCATCACGTTGCTGGCGGTCAAGCGCCGCGAATGCGGCGATTTGCAGCGGCAATTGGCGACGGCCCGGCAGGCCGTGATTGCCGCCGACCAAGACGCGGCGGCCGCGGGTCAGGAGGCCGCGCACGCCCGGCGCCAAATGCAGGACTGGGAGAAAACCAAGCAGGAGACAGTCACGGCGGCAAAGGCGGCGGCGCTGGCCTCGACCGCGGAGATGTCGTCGAAGCTGCTGGCCGATCACAAGCGTGAGGCCGAGTCGGCGCGCAAGGAATCCGCCGAACGTGTGAAGCAGACCACAGAGGGCCTGCTGCAGCGTTTCGAGCACGTGAGCAAGGCGGTGGCTTCGCTCAACGACCAGGTGGCGCAGAACAAGGACGTCGTCGACACCGTCTGGCGCGCCCTGTCGAGCCCCGGCGGGGCAGGCTACTTCGCCGAGATCGGCCTGGAAAACACGCTCACCTCCTTCGGGCTCGAAGCGGGCCGCGATTTCGTCATGCAGCACAGCGTGGCAACCGCCGAAGGTGGCCGCCTGCGCCCCGACGCAGTGGTCTTTCTGCCGGGCGATTCGGTGCTGGTGGTGGACAGCAAGGCGTCGAAGTTTCTGCTCGAATTGGCGCAGGCTGAAGAGGCGGGCGAGGTCGAGGCCGCTTACGCCAACCTCGCCGCGACCATGAACCGGCATCTGCGCGAATTGGCCACCAAGGATTACCGCAACGCGATCATCGCCGCTACCCGCCTGGCCGGCCGCGCCCACACGCTCGGACGCGTCCTGTCGGTGATGTATCTGCCGAACGAAGGGGCTCTGGAGAAGCTGACGCGCGCCGATCCGACATTCGCCCAGAAGGCTGCCAAGGCTGAGATCATTCCCGCCGGGCCGACCGGCCTCGCCTGCCTTATCGGGTTCGCCCGCGTGGAAATCGATCTGGGACGGCAATCGGCCAATCGCGAGCGCATCGTCGAGGCGACGCAAGGGCTGCTGGAGGCCGTCGCGGTGATGCTCGGCCACGTGGACACCGTGGGCAAGGGCGTCAGACGCTCGGCCGACGGGTTCGCGCGCCTGACCGCCTCGATCAACCGGACGCTGCTGCCACGTGCGCGCACCATCGCCGGGCTCGGCGTGCGCTCGGGCAAGGCACTTCCGGATGCGCTGCCCGGCTATCAGGTGGTTGTGATGGAGGATGCCGGCCTGATCGAGGGCGAGGCGGCAAAGCCGCGCCTGGTGCCGCCGTCCGACGAAGCGGAGATTCCGAACGGGCCGCCGCGCAAGCGCGCGCGGCTGATTGTATAGACCTGCCGTCAGCAGAAATTGGAGTCGAGCGCGAAACAAGCAGCGCAACTGGGCCGTGGCTGCGCTAACGCCGATGCAGGCGCTGGCGATGTGGCATTCGGCGATCGTAGAATCGGTGCGCCAAGACGACCCCGATCTGACTGCGCGCCAATTCGCCGTCCTCTTGTCCGTATTTCTCGCGCAACCGCCGCACACCGTGCGGGGACTGGCGGCGCAGCTTGCCATCGCCAAGCCGGCCGTTACCCGTGCGGTGGACCGGCTGGAACACTTGGGCTTGGTCCGGCGGCTGCCCGACCGCGGTGACCGCCGCTCGATCATCATCGGCCGTACGGTCAAGGGCGCGGTCTATTTGTACGATTTCGGCGAGATCGTCGCCCGCGCCTGTAAAGTTGCAGGCGACCGTCAATAGCCCAGGGTGCGATCGACCAGATGCAGCAGGGGCGCTCCGGCGTGAACGCGCCGGATGTTCTCGACGACCTGGTCGGCGACGGTGCGTGGATCCGACATGCTGGCGATGTGCGGCGTGATGACAATACGCGCGTCGCTCCAGAACGGATGACCGTCAGGCAGCGGCTCGGTGCGGAACACGTCAAGTGTCGCGCCGGCGAGCTGGCCGGCGTCGAGCGCCGGGATCAGGTCGTCTTCGACCAGATGCGCACCGCGCGCGGCGTTGATCAGGTATGCGCCCCGCGGCAGGTCGGCGAACGTGTTGCGGTTGAGGATGCCGTCGGTCTCGGTCGTCAACGGCAGCAGGCACACCAGGATCTCGGATTGCTCCAGAAACGCGCGCAGTCCATCCGCTCCGTGGAAACTTGTGACCCCCGGTAGGTCCTTTGCCGTGCGGCTCCAGCCGCTGACCTTGAAGCCGAGTGATACCAGATGCGCCGCCGAATCGGCGCCGAGAACGCCCAGCCCCATGATGCCGACGCCGCGCTCGAAGGCTTGGCGGACGGGCACGCCCTCCCACTTGCCGGCGCGCTGCAGGCGGTCGTAGTCGGGTGCGTTGCGGTGGTAGCGCAGCACGCCGAGCAGCACGTACTCGGTCATTCCCGAGGTTAGCGTCTTGTCGACCGCACGGC
Source organism: Alphaproteobacteria bacterium (assembly GCA_965248805.1). Taxonomy (GTDB): domain Bacteria; phylum Pseudomonadota; class Alphaproteobacteria; order UBA6615; family UBA6615; genus CBDFKJ01. The sequence goes on along the minus strand of CBDFKJ010000007.1, from coordinate 440,783 downwards.
AGATGGGAACATGCGACGGCAGGTTGGGATCTTTGAACAAGTGATCGACCCCGGCACCGAGCGAGAAGATGGCGTTCAGATTGGGGTAACGTGCCAGATCGCCGGGTTTGGGCTTCCACACCAGCGCGAAGTCGATATCGGCGACCTCGCCGACGTCCGGCCACACGCGCATGTCGAGATCCGGCAGACGCAGTGTAAGTTCGTCCCGCCACCAATCGGCGCGGTCGATGCCGGACTTGAACAACAGTGTGTCGGGCATTGGGCTCAGGGCTGTGCGTCCGTCTGGATGTGATCCTTAGGTGCGCACGATGCCGGTTTCCACAGCCTCCAGATCGAAGGCTGCGGCGAAAAGCGCCTTGGTGTAGGCTTCCCTGGGCGCGGCGAAGATCTCCTCGGCGTTGCCTTCTTCGACCACCTTGCCGTCCTTCATGACGATGATGTGATCGGACAGCGCCCGCACCACCTTCAGGTCATGGCTGATGAACAGATAGGCCAGCTGGTGGCGCGCTTGCTCCTCGCGCAGCAGGTCGACGATCTCGGCCTGTACAGAACGATCCAGCGCCGAGGTTGGCTCGTCCAGCACGACGAACTTCGGCCGCAACACCATCGCCCGGGCGATGGCGATGCGCTGGCGCTGACCGCCGGAAAATTCATGCGGGTAGCGAAACCGCGCTTCCGGATCGAGCCCTACTTCCTTCAAGCCGCTCACAACCATGTCGTCGCGCTCGCCCGCCGGCATGTCGGGGAAGTGCACACGCAGTCCTTCTTCGATGATCTGACTGATCGACATGCGCGGGCTCAGGCTGCCATAGGGGTCCTGGAACACGACCTGCATCTCCCGCCTTAGCGGCCGCAGCGGCTTTGAGCGCAAGCCCTGGATTTCCTTGCCGTGAAACTTGATTGGTCCGGTCGAGGATATCAGTCGCAGCAAGGCGAGACCCAACGTGGTCTTACCGGATCCCGATTCTCCGACAACGCCGACGGTCTGGCCCTCACGCACTTCGACGGTAATGCCGTCGACGGCGCGCACGTAGTTGACCGTGCGTTTCATCAGGCCCTGTTTGATCGGGAACCAGACTTTCAAGTCGTCGGCGCGCATGACCACCGGCGCACTGTTGGTCGCGGTATGCGGTTTGCCAGTCGGCTCCGATTCGATCAGATGCTTTGTATAGGCGTGCTTCGGCCGCTCGAAAACGTCATCGATCGGCCCGTGCTCGACCATTGCGCCTTCGTGCATGACGTAGACGCGCTCGGCCATCTTGCGCACGATGCCCAAGTCGTGGGTGATGAACAGGATAGCCATGCCGAAGCGCCGCTGCAGTTCCTTCAGCAACTTCAATATCTGCGCTTGAATAGTGACGTCGAGCGCGGTCGTCGGCTCGTCGGCGATGAGCAGGTCGGGTTCGTTGGCGAGCGCCATGGCCATCATGACGCGCTGACGTTGGCCGCCCGACAGCTCGTGCGGGAAGGCGCCCAGCCGCGCGGCGGCGTCGGGCAGGCCCACCACGTCGAGCAGTTCGAGCGTGCGTGCGTGCGCGGCGTCGCGGCCCAGGCCCTTGTGGATGTGCAGCACCTCGTTGACCTGCTTTTCGATATTGTGCAGCGGGTTCAGCGAGGTCATCGGCTCCTGAAAGATCATTGAGATGTGATTGCCGCGCACGCGCCGCAGCTTATCGTTGGGTGCGCCGACCAGCTCCTCGCCGCGATAGGTGATGCTGCCGCTGGGATGCTGCGCCACGGGGTAGGGCAGGAGCTGCAGGATCGACAACGCGGTGACCGACTTGCCGGACCCGGACTCGCCGACCAATGCCACGGTCTCGCCCTCGCCGATATCGATGTCGACGCCGCGCACCGCATGCACCAGACCGCCGGGCGTGCGAAAATCCACGCCCAGGTCGCGGATCTTGATTAGGGGTTCGGCCATCGTCGATCGCCGTCAACGGACATCGGCGGTAACCTGCTTGCGCGGGTCGAAAGCATCGCGCACGCCCTCGCCGATGAAGATCAATAGCGACAGCATGACCGCGATGACAAAGAACGACGTCAGGCCCAGCCACGGCGCCTGCAGGTTCTCCTTGCCCTGCTTCAGCAGTTCGCCCAGCGACGGCGAGCCAGGTGGGAGTCCGAAGCCGAGGAAATCGAGCGCCGTCAGGGCCGTCACCGACCCGGCAGTGATGAACGGCAGGAATGTGATGGTGGCGACCATGGCGTTGGGCAGGACATGGCGAAACATGATGCGCTGGTCCGACACGCCCAAGGCCCGCGCCGCGCGCACATAGTCGAAGTTGCGCCCGCGCAGGAACTCCGCGCGCACGACGCCGACCAGCCCCATCCAGCTGAACAGGAGCAACAGCCACAACAGCCACCAGAAACTCGGCGTGATGACGCTGGCGAGGATGATGATCAGATAGAGCGTCGGCACCGACGCCCAGATCTCAATGAAGCGCTGAAACAAGAGGTCGGTCCAGCCGCCGAAATAGCCCTGCACCGCGCCGGCGGCAACGCCGATGATGCTGCTCAGGATCGTCAACACGAGGCCGAACAGGACCGAGATGCGGAAACCGTAAATCAGCCGGGCCACGACATCACGCGCCTGGTCGTCGGTGCCCAGCCAATTGCGCGCGGACAGTGGCGCCGGCGCCGGATGATCCAATCCCAAGACCGGCGTGTCGTAGCTGAACGGAATGATCGGCCAGACCATCCAGCCCTTTTCTTCGATGAGCTCGACGACGAAAGGATCGGTGTAGTCGGCCTCGGTCTCGAACTCGCCGCCATAGGCGGTTTCCGGATACGGGACCACAACCGGAAAGTAGGGCTCGCCGTCGAAATAGACGAACAACGGCTTGTCGTTGGCGAGGAAATTGGCGAACAGGCTGCCGACAAACATGAACATGAAGATCCACAGCGATATCACCGCCCGCCGGTTGGCCCTGAAGTTGTACAGGCGCCGCGCGGTCAGCGGCGTGATCTTCATGCCGAGAAGGCGATGCTCAAAGGGAAGACGCGGGGACACTGGTCCTAGACCTCGCGCGATTCGAAATCGATACGCGGATCAATCACGGTATACGTCAGGTCCGTGACCAGATGCATCATCAGGCCCATCAGCGAAAAGAAATAGAGCGTGGCAAAGATGATCGAGTAGTCGCGATTGATGATGGCCTCAAAGCCCAAGAGCCCGAGCCCGTTGAGCGAAAAGATCACCTCGATCAGAAGCGAGCCGGCGAACAGGATGCCGATGAAGGCTCCCGGAAAGCCGGCGATGACGATCAACATGGCGTTGCGGAACACGTGACCGTACAGGACGCGTCCATCGGACAATCCCTTCGCCTTTGCGGTGACGACATACTGCTTGTTAATTTCGTCGAGGAAGGAATTCTTGGTCAGCAGCGTCAAGCCGGCGTAACCGCCAATCACCATTGCCAGAACCGGCAGCATAATGTGCCAGAAATAGTCGGCGACACATGCGGCGGTGGTCGCACACGTGAGGAAGTCGAGGCGTCGAAATTCCTCACTTTGTAGCCCGCGTAGAGGAAACCAATCGAAATACGTCCCGCCGGCGAACACCACGATCAGGAAGATCGCGAACAGAAAGCTGGGAATCGCGTTGCCGATGATGACGAAGGCGCTGGTCCAAATGTCGAAACGGGCGCCGTCGCGCACGGCCTTAGCGACGCCTAAGGGTATGGCGATCAGATAGGTGAACAAGGTGGTCCAGATGCCGATGGTGATCGACACCGGCAAGGCGTCCACGACCAGATCGACAACGCGCCGGTCCTTGAAGTAGCTGTCACCGAAATCGAAGGTGACGTAGCGCCGGATCATCAGCAGGAATCGAATGTGAGCCGGCTTGTCGAAACCGAATTCACGCTCCAGCTCCAGGATAAATTCGGGGTCCAGCCCGCGGGCGCCGCGATACTTGCTTGTGATGTCGCCACCGCCGCCCTGCTGCTGCTGCTGCTCGCGGACTTCGCCGCCTTCCTCGCCGCCGACCCGCGCGGTGGCCTCGACGTAGTCGCCTTGTAGGCGTGCAATTAGCGTTTCGATAGGACCGCCGGGTGCGACTTGAACCACAGCGAAATTGATAAGCATGATCCCGAGCAACGTCGGGACCATGAGCAGCAGCCGGCGGACGATGTATGCCAGCATCGCCGATCGCTCGCAGCAGTGTTCGCGACAGCGCTAACGAATTTGTTGCTTGCGTTGTTCGAGTGTCGTGTCCTTGTCCGGATCCACCCACCAGGTCCAGAACGAGGTGCCTTTCATCGGAACCACATCGGGCCGGCCGAACTTGTCCCAATACGCCAACCGCTGGTGCGCGATATGGAAATGCGGCACGACGTAGTGGCCCCACAGCAATCGTCGGTCCAATGCACGCGTGCGCTGAACCAGGCTCTCGCGTGAGGGCGCCGCGATCACAAGCTCGGTCAGTTCGTCGATGACAGGATCCTTGATGCCTGCGGTATTGCGTGTCCCCGGGGCGTCTGCGCTTTCGGTGCTCCAGTAGTCGCGCTGTTCGTTGCCCGGCGATAGCGATTGACCCCACACTTGTGTGGTCATGTCGAAATCGAAGTTGTCCATGCGATTGATGTACTGCGACGGATCGATGGTGCGAACGTCGGCGGTGATGCCTAGCCGCTCCAAATTCCGCGCGAAGGGTAAGGCGATGCGTTCGGACGTCGGACTCGTGTGAACCATCTCAAACGTCAACTCCTCACCGGTCTCGGCGTTAACGCGCTTGCCGTCGCGCACTACCCATCCCGCGTCTTCGAGCAACTGCGCCGCCTTGCGCAGGTTGGCGCGGAATCCGCCCGGCTCGTCGCTGCGCGGCGGGAAGAACTCTTCGGTGAAGACGTCCTCGGGCATCTGGCCGCGGAGGCGCTCCAATATCTGACGCTCTTCGGCATCGGCCGGCAAATCCCCGAACTTTCCAAAGGACGACAATTCGGAGTTGTCGAAGTAGCTGTCGGTGCGGGTGTAGGCGTCATAGAACAGGTTGGCGTTGGACCACTCGAAATCGAACGCATAGCCGATGGCCTGACGAACGCGGCGGTCCTGAAACATGGGTCGGCGTAGGTTGAACACGTAGCCTTGCATGCCGGCTGTGTTTCGATGGGGAATCTCGACGGTGTGCATCAGCCCGCTCTGACGCGCGGGCGTGTCATAGGACGTGGCCCAGTTCTTGGATGAGTTCTCGGCGCGATAGTCGACATCGCCGCTGGTAAACGCGACCAGCGCTACTGTCGTGTCGCGGTAGTACTCGAAGCGAACTTGATCGTAGTTGTACAACCCGGCTTCGGTGGGGATATCGTTGCCCCAATAGTCCTCGACCCGCTGATATGTGATCGATCGGCCGGGATCGAATTCGGAGATGCGATAGGGACCGCTGCCGAGCGGCGGGTCCATCGTGGTCTCTTCGAAATTCCGGTCCGCCCAATAGTGTTTGGGCAGGACGGTGAGCTGCCCCATGATCAACGGCAGCTCCATATTGGTCGTGTCCTCGAACGAGAACTTGACCGAGCGCTCGCCTGTCTGCTCGACGGCGACCACGTTCTTATAATACGAGCGGTAGAAGGGGGCGCCCTTTGAGCGCAGGGTTTCGAACGTCCAGATGACGTCATCGACGGTGATCGGCTGACCATCGTGCCAACGCGCGTTGGCGCGGAGCGTGAATTCGATCGAGGAACGGTCGTCGGGAACGTCAATGGTCTCGCACAAGTGGCAGTAGGCGCTGAACGCCTCGTCCAGGGACGATACCATCAACGTCTCATAGATCAGCCCCAGGCCCGAGGCCGTCGTGCCCTTCACGATGAACGCATTGAACGTGTCGTAGGTACCGATCGCCGCCAACACGATGTCGCCGCCCTTTGGCGCATCGGGATTGGCGTAGTCGAATTGCTTGAAATCGGGACCGTATTTCGGCTCGCCGTGCATCGCCATGGCGTGCGCCGGGCCGCGTGTGCCGAGCGCGTGTGCGCTCGTCCAGGCGCCCGCGACAAATGCGACGGCGCACATGCCCGCCGCGCCTACCGCCCAAATTCTGCTAATCATCGCCAGCCTCTACCGTTCGTGCCTCGTGTTGCAACACGTGCGTACATGAGCGTTTCACGTCCAATCACAATTTAGCTTACCATCATCGGTGCCGCCTGCGCATGGGAAATTGTGGGATTGCCGCTCAGCGGCGGTACCAAGTCAAACCCAGAGTCTGCGCCGTATTGCCCACGGTTGCCAAACATGTTTCCGCCCGTTCCGGCGGCAGCCAGACCTCGAATCGAATGCGATATTGACCCTCGCCGGCGCCGATCCGCTCGGTGCTCATGCGTACGATATTGGCGCCGAATTCTGCAAACACTTCGGCCAGCCGCGCCACCAAGCCCGGCCGGTCCGCGCCTTCCAGCTCCACAACATGCGTGACGCGGCCGGTTTCCACGCGTTGCGGGCTCAACGCGAACGGCGCGACTGATATGGTCGCCGCGGCCAGGTCCGGCAGTTCCGCCAACTGGCGCTCGGCCTCCTGGGCATCGCTTCCGGCGGGCAGACGACAGATGGCCGTGAACTCGGCGGCCTCGCCCAGCACGGCAAAGCTGCTGTCGCCGAAATCGGCGCCCATCTCGAACAGGCGCGCGGCGATCGCCGCCAGCAGGCCGGGCCGGTCGGCGCAAGCGACAACGATGCGCAGCTCCATCATCGCTCGATCCGCGCGCCGCCCGTCAATCGCCAAGCCGGCGCAGGGCGGCGGTGTGGGCGCGCGTGTCGCCGGCGGCGATCACGCGACCGTCGGACTCGATCGTCAAGGGCCGGCCCTGCCAGTCGGTGATCGTGCCGCCGCCGTTCTGCACCACCGGCGCCAAGGCCGCGAAGTCGGTTGAGTCGAGGCCGGCCTCGACAACCAAATCGCCATGGCCGCTGGCCACCAGCGCGTAGCCGTAGCAGTCGGTGCCGAAGCGGCAGAGCTTGACCGCGTGTGCGACCCGCTTGAAGCGGGCGCTCTCGTCATCGTCGAACAGGTCGGGCGAAGTGGTGAACAACGTGGCGGCGGCCAGTTCCGAGCAGGACCGCGCCGCGACCGGCGCGCCATTGAGCGTGGTCGGGTAACCATCGCCGCCGACCCAGCGCTCGCCGAGGGCCGGGTGATCGATCACGCCGAGGATTGGCCGGCCGCGATGCGCCAGCGCAATCAGCGTGCCGAACAATGGCAGGCCGGCTATGAAGGCTTGCGTGCCGTCGATCGGGTCGATCAGCCAGACGTATTCGGCGTCGGCGCGTTCGTTGCCAAATTCCTCGCCGATGATGCCGTGCTCGGGGAACTGCGCCGCGATCGCCTCACGCACCGCCGCTTCGGCCTCGCGGTCGGCCTGGGTCACCGGCGTCATGTCCGGCTTGTCGATAACGTCGATCCCGGTGCGAAAATAGCGCAGCGCGATCGGTCCGCTGATGTCGGCGAGCCGGCTTGCGAAGGCGAAAAAATCCCGCGGTTCGGCTGCGAGCGGACCGGCACCGGCCATGAATGCCCGCACTGGCTCGCTAGTTCGGCAGCGGCGGCGCCGAGTCCGACTGCGCCCGCAAATAAGCGATGATCGCCGCTCTATCCTCCGGCGACTCCATGCCGGGGAACGATTTCATCTTCGTGTCATCCCCTAGAAAGTCCGTCGGCTTGGTGAGGAAGGCATCCAAATCCTCATACGTCCACTCGCCACCGGCTGCCGTTAGCGCCTCCGAATAGACATACCCCTCGGCGGCACCCTTGGCGCGGCCAATCACGCCGTAAAGATTGGGCCCGACCCGATTGGCGCCGCCGGCGTCGAAGGTATGGCAGACGTAGCACCGCCGGCGCGCCAGATTGAGACCCGCATCCGCGTCCGCGGCGGCCAGCAGCGCCACCACGTCGCCGGCCGCGGCCTCGCCGACAGCCTGGGCCGCCTCGCCGACGGCTTGTGCGGCCTCGCCGACCGCTTGGGCTGCCTCTCCGACGGCTTCAGCCGCGCCCGCCGCCGGCGCTGCGGCGACCTCAGGCGCAGCGGCTTCCGCCAGGTGCTTCAGCTGCTGCGGGAGCCTCAGCTGCAGGCGGCGCGGCCGCAGGTGCGGCGCCGGGGCCTCAGCCACCGCAGGCGCCTCGGCCGGAGGTGTCGGTTGCGCCGCGGGCGCCTCGGCCGGAGGTGTCGGTTGCGCCGCGGGCGGCGCGGCCTGCTGATCGCCGGCGCCCGCCGTTTGGCGCACGTCGTCGTCGGTGTCGGATCCGAAATCGGCGACAAAACTGATGACGATGACGGCGACAATCACCAATGCGAGGGCGCTGATGACCTTGGTCAGATTGTTCCCGGACATGCACGTTCCCCTGTTCGCAAGCGCGCCGAAATTCAGGCGGACTGTAGCTATTTGAGCACGTGAAGTCTATGCACCAACCGTGGCGGCCTGACCGTTCCTAAACATGCCATCGGCGACAAGCATCGTGCTGTGAGTCCGCACCGCAATCCCATCATCGTCATACCCGCGCGCATGAAATCGCAGCGCCTGCCCGGCAAGCCGTTGGCCGACATCAACGGCGAGGCGATGATCGTGCATTGCTGGCGTCGGGCGATGGAAGCCGATGTCGGGCCGGTGATCGTCGCCTGCGGCGAGCGCGCGATCGCCGATGCCATTACCGCGGCGGGCGGCCGCGCCGTGCTGACCGATGCGGATCTGCCGTCCGGCTCCGATCGCGTGGCAGCGGCGTTGTGCGAGGTCGACAGCGAGCGGCGGTACGACGCCGTCGTCAACATGCAGGGAGATTTGCCGACACTCGATCCGGCATCGGTCGGCGCCGCGTTGGCGGCCTTGTCCAGCCCCGGCGCCGATATCGCCACGCTGGCTTGCCGCATCGCCGATGAGCGCGAGCGCACCGATCCGAATGTGGTGAAGGCGGTGGTATCTCTTGCCGACGACGCGCGTGTCGGACGCGCACTCTACTTCAGTCGCGCAACGGTCCCCGCCGGCCCGGGACCTCACTACCACCACATCGGCCTGTACGCCTATAGGCGTGAGACCCTTGAACGGTTCGTGGCGCTGCCGCACGGTCCCCTGGAGAAACGCGAGAGGCTGGAACAGCTTCGCGCGCTTGCGGCCGGCATGCGCATTGTCGTGGCGCTCGTTGACACCGCTCCGCTCGGTGTCGATACTCCGGCCGATTTGGAGCGCGCCCGCGCGGCGCTCGCGCCAAAATAGCTCGCTCTTTCGAAGAGCCCGCCGACGCCATGACTCAAGCCAACAATGGCGCGGACACGATCGCGTTCCAGGGGCTGGAAGGCGCGTACTCGCATCTGTCGTGCCGCGAGGCCTATCCGCAGATGACGGCCCTGCCATGCGGGACGTTCGAGGACGCCTTCGCGGCGGTGGTAGACGGGCGCGCCGCCCTGTGCATGATCCCGATCGAGAATTCGCTAGGCGGGCGAGTGGCCGACATCCACCATTTGCTGCCCGAATCGAACCTGTACATCGTCGCCGAGCACTTTCAGCCCGTGCACCACCATCTGTTGGGCGTGAAGGGTGCCAAGCTGGAGGGCATCAAGCGCGTGTTGTCGCACGTGCAGGCGCTGGCGCAGTGCCGCGACCAGTTGCGCTCGCTCGGCGTCGAGACCGTGCCGCGCGCCGACACTGCCGGCGCCGCCAAGGAAGTCGCGGAGGCCGGCGATCCGTCGACGGCAGCGATTGCCTCCAACCTGGCGGAGGAGATTTACGGTCTCGATCTGTTGCGCAGCCGCATCGAGGACCGCATCGGCAACACGACCCGTTTTGTCGCCATGTCGCGCCGGCGCATGGATCCCGATCCGCAATCGGGCCCGTGCATGATCGCGTTGATCTTCCGTGTGCGCAGCGTTCCGGCGGCGCTCTACAAGGCGCTTGGCGGCTTCGCCACGAATGGCGTCAACATTTCCAAACTGGAAAGCTACGTCACCGGAGACCGCTTCATGGTCGCCCAATTCTACGCCGAGATCGAAGGCCATCCCGCCGAGCTTCATGTCGACCGGGCACTGCAGGAGCTCGACTACTTCACCACCTCGCGGAAGATTTTGGGCACGTTCCGAGCCCATCCCTTCCGCAACTGAGGCCATCCGGCCGCCACGGGAGTCGCCGCCGTGCCGTTTCACCTTATCGCACGCGCCAAGGCCGACACGGTACCCATCCACGCGATGGCAAGCGAACGCTTCGACGCTTGGCTGCGCTCGCAGCCAAGGCCGACGCGGGACTGGCTCAGCCGAACTGGTTATCGCGGTGAAGCCGGACACTCGGCGACGATCCCGGCAAAGGACGGTCGCATCTCGGCAGTCGTGTTCTGCCATCCATCATCGCCGGAACCGACGACCTGGAGCGCTCTCGCCGAATCGTTGGCAGCCGGCAGCTGCCGGCTCGCTGCCGACGTGGATCCCTCGGCGGCGAGCGATGCGGCGCTCGGTTGGGCGATCGCGGGCTACGTATTCAAGCGCTACGGCAAGACCGAGGCGCCGCGCGCCGATCTGGTATGGCCGAAGGGCGCCGACCGCGGCCATGTCCTGCGCACCGCGGCGGCGACGACGCTGGTGCGCGACCTCATCAACACGCCGGCCGGCGACATGGGACCGTCGGAACTCGCCGCCACCGCCCGTCGGGTGGCGCGCGAGCACAAGGCCAAGGCCGTGGTGACAGCGGGCAATCGCCTGCTGAAGGCCGGCTATCCCGCCATCCACGCCGTCGGCCGGGCGTCCGACGACCCGCCGCGCCTGATCGACCTGCGCTGGGGAAAGAGCAGGCACCCCAAGGTGACGCTGGTCGGCAAGGGCGTGTGTTTCGACACCGGCGGCCTCGACCTCAAGACGGCCGGCGGCATGAAGCTGATGAAAAAGGACATGGGCGGTGCCGCGCATGTGCTCGGGCTGGCGCAGATGATCATGGACGCGCGGCTGCCGGTACGGCTGCGGGTGCTGATCGCGGCGGTGGAGAACGCCGTCGCCGGCAACGCTTACCGGCCGCTCGACGTGGTCGCGACGCGCAAGGGCCTGACGGTGGAAATCGGCAACACCGACGCCGAGGGTCGGGTGGTGCTGAGCGATTGCCTGCATGAGGCCTGCAGCGAGAAGCCTGCTCTATTGGTAGACGTGGCAACCCTGACCGGTGCGGCGCGGGTGGCGCTGGGACCCGACCTGCCGGCGTTGTTCTGCAATGACGACGCCTTGGCCGACGATCTGTTGGCCGCCGGCGGCGACACTCAGGACCCGCTGTGGCGCATGCCGCTGTACCAGCCCTATCGCCGCTGGCTCGACAGCAAGGTTGCCGACCTCAATAACATCTCCGACACGCCCTATGCCGGGGCGGTGACCGCGGCGCTGTTTCTGCAAGCTTTCATTGGCGATGGCATACCCTGGTGCCATATAGATGTGATGGCGTGGAACGTTCGCGGGCGGCCGGGCCGACCCGAAGGCGGCGAGGCAATGGGCATGCGCGCGCTATATGCTCTGATCGCGCGCAGGTTTGCCGGCTAGCGGCTTCGTTCGGTCGCCGCGGGCGGACTGCACCGGGACCAGCCGGGTTGCACACAGCCGGAAAAGCGTCCCAAGTCGGAGCCTGAGTAAGGCGTTAACCATATTCTACTAGCATCCGCCGCTCGCCTCGTGCGCGGCGCGCATGAAGGGAAAAGGGCCAAATCTATGAGCGGATTCACAATCTTCGTTATCGTGGTCGCCGTCTTGGCGATCACTTTGGTCTTCGCCGGGGTGAAGTCGGTGACGCAAGGCTCGCAGTGGACCGTGGAACGGTTCGGCCGCTATACGCGCACCCTTGAGCCGGGCCTGAACTTCATCACGCCGTTCTTCGATCGCATCGGCCAAAAGCTGAACATGATGGAGCAGGTGCTGGACGTCGCCAGCCAGGAGGTCATCACCCGCGACAACGCCATGGTCACGGTCGATGGCGTCGTATTCTATCAGGTCCTCGATGCGGCGTCGGCGGCGTACGAGGTGAGCCGGCTGGAGCACGCGATCGTCAATCTGACGATGACCAACGTGCGTACCGTGATGGGCTCGATGGATCTCGACGAGCTGCTGTCACAGCGCGATCAGATAAACGCGCGGCTGTTGACGGTCATCGACAACGCCACCAATCCCTGGGGGGTCAAGGTAACGCGCATCGAGATCAAGGATATCGCGCCGCCGCGCGACCTGGTGGACTCAATGGGCCGCCAGATGAAGGCCGAACGCGAAAAGCGCGCCTCGATCCTGGAAGCCGAAGGCGCGCGCCAATCACAGATTCTGCGCGCCGAAGGGCTGAAGCAGTCCGCCATCCTCGAGGCTGAGGGACGGCGCGAGGCCGCGTACCGCGACGCGGAGGCGCGCGAGCGCGAAGCCGAGGCCGAGGCCAAGGCGACCGAGTCCGTCTCCAAGGCCATAGCCAACGGCGATGTGCAGGCCATCAATTACTTCGTCGCGCAAAAATACGTCGATGCGCTGCAGGCCCTAGCGACGGCGCGAAATCAGAAGGTCATCTTGATGCCGCTCGAGGCGTCGAGCGTGATTGGTTCGGTCGCCGGTATCGCGGAGTTGGCGCGCTCCGCGTTCAGTGATCGTGGCGGCAACAGCAGCGCAGCACCGAGAGGACGGGGCAATGATGGCAACGAAGGTCCTTGGGAGCGGTCATGATTGAGTTCTGGCACTGGCTGATTTTGAGCGTCGTGTTGATGGCGGCGGAAATTGTCGCCCCTGGCGTGTTCCTGTTGTGGCTCGGTATGGCGGCGCTGATTACCGGCGGTATTGCCTACATCGCACCCGACCTATCCTGGCAAATCCAGCTTGGCCTCTTCGCTGTGTTGTCGGTGGCGGCGGTCGTCGGCGCCTGGCGTTGGGTGAAGGGCCGGCCGATTCACTCCGACCGGCCGAACCTCAACTTGCGCGGCAAGCGCTATATCGGCCGCGTCGTCGAGCTCGAAGGCCCGATCCGCAATGGCCGCGGCGGCGCCCGCGTCGGCGACAGCATTTGGCCTGTCTCCGGGCCTGACCTGCCGGCCGGAAGTACCGTCAGGATCGCCGATGTCGACGGCACGTTGTTCATTGTCGAGCCGGTGGAAACGCCGACCGCCGACGCCGCCAGTCGCTAGCGCCGCGCCCACTCACATCGGGCGGCGTGCGGCCAACGCAGCACTGAGCGTGCCGTCGTCCAGATAGTCGAGTTCGCCGCCCACCGGCACGCCATGGGCCAGTCGGGACACGGTGGCCTCGCACTTGGCCAGCCTGTCGGTGAGGTAGTGTGCCGTCGTTTGTCCCGCGACGGTGGCGTTGGTCGCAAGCACGACCTCCCTCACCTCGGGCGCGCCGGCGCGCTCCACCAATCCCGCGATGCGCAAATCCTCCGGCCCGACGCCGTCCAGCGCCGACAACGTGCCGCCGAGCACGTGATAGCGCCCGCGGAAGCTGTGCGTGCGTTCCAGCGCCCACAGATCGGCGATGGTTTCCACCACGCACAGTATGGACCGGTCGCGCTCCGGATGCGTGCAGATGGTACAGGGATCGCTGCCGTCCAGATTGCCGCACGTCGAGCAGGTCTTGGTGGCATCGGCGGCGTCGGTCAGGGCGGCTGCGAGCGGCTTCAGTGCCTCGTTGCGGCGCGCGATCAGATAGAGCGCCACCCGCCGCGCCGAGCGCGGTCCGAGTCCGGGCAGCTTGGCCAGCAACGCGATGAGCCGTTCGAACGCAGGTGCGGGCATGATCGGGGACGACGCCGGCCCGTGGGGCTCAGAACAGCTTTAGTCCCGGCGGCAACGGCAAGCCGCCGGTCACCGAGCGCATCTGCTCGGCCATCTCCGCTTCCTGTTTGGCCTTGGCCTCGGCATGGGCGGCGACGATCAGATCTTCGAGGATCTCGGCGTCCTCGGGTTTGAGCATAGTCGGATCGATTTTGATCCGCTTCATCTCGCCTTTGCCGGTGAGCGTGACCGTCACCATACCGCCGCCTGCGACGCCGCTCACCTCGGCCGCCGCAAGGCGCTCCTGTACCTCGGCCATCTTGGTCTGCATGGCCTGTGCCTGTTGCATCAATTGACTAAGATTCTTCATGGGCCTCTGTCGGATTGTAGGCGGCGCCCTCGTCGGGGCGGGGGGTCACGCGGACGATCTCCGCGCCTGGAAAGGTTTCCAGCGCGGCCTTGACGAGCGGGTGCTGACTGGCGGCTTCGGTCCGGGCGTGCGCGGCGCCGCGGTCTTGGTCTTCGAGCGTCGGCTCGCCGGGCGCCTCGCTGCTCGTCACTTGCCAGGGCGTCCCCAGCCATTCTGACAGGTGAGCGCCGACGGTGCGCGCGAGGTCGCGCGGCGCCGCCTCGTTCAGCCGAAACTCGAGAATGCCCGGCGCGAGCCTTACCAGGTGCACATGATGGTAGAGTTCGTTGCGCAGCCGCAGTTCCCGACGTTTGCCGAACAAGTCCACCAGCTCGCGAAACGACGACGGTCCGGCCGTGGCTGGTGCGCTGCTGCGTCCCGCGGGGTCGAGGGGTGCCGGTGCCGGTGCGGCGCCCGATTTCAGCTGCTTGAGCAACTCTTCCGGCGGCGGCATGTCGGCGGCATAGCACAGTCGGATCAGCACCATCTCGGCGGCACCGATCTGCGACGGCGCATATAGAACCTCGTTCAGTCCCTTTAACAGGATCTGCCACGCCCGGCCGAGCAGCGGCACCGACAGCCGGCCGGCCATGTCGCGCCCGCGGGTGCGCTCCAACTCCGAGACTGTTGCGCCGTCGGCGGCGTTGGGAACCAGCACTAGCCGCGTCAACCAGTGGACCAGGGCCAGCAGATCCTGCACCACGACCACCGGCTCGGCGCCGGCGGCGTAGAGTGCGCCGAGCAGGTCGAGCGCCGCCGGTGCGTCGCCGCGCAAGCCCGCGTCCAACAGGTCGTAGATCTGCCCGGTGTCGGCCAGCCCGAGCATGTCGCGCACCTGGGCGGCCTCGATCGTGCCACCGCCGAGCGCGATGGCCTGGTCCAGCAAAGAGAGCCCGTCGCGGGCCGAGCCGTCGGCGGCACGGGCGATCAGCCGCAACGCGTCATCGGCGGCCTCGACCGCTTCCTGGTTTGCGACGTTGCGCAGATGCTCGATCAGGCGCTCGGCTTCGATACGGCGCAGGTCGAACCGCTGGCAGCGCGACAACACGGTAACGGGCACCTTGCGGGTCTCGGTGGTCGCAAGGATGAAGGTCACGTTCGGCGGCGGCTCCTCCAGGGTCTTCAAGAGCGCGTTGAACGCACTCTTCGACAGCATGTGCACTTCGTCGATGATGTAGATCTTGGTGCGGCCCATCACCGGCCGGTAGCGCACGCCATCCAGGATCTCGCGGATGTTGTCGACGGATGTATGACTGGCCGCGTCCATCTCCACGACGTCGACATGGCGGTCCTCGACGATCGCGCGGCAATTGTCGCACACGCCGCACGGCTTGATGGTGGCGGCGCCGGTGCCGTCCTCGCCGGTGCAGTTCAGGCCCTTGGCGATGATGCGCGCGGTGGTCGTCTTGCCGACCCCGCGCACGCCGGTGAGGATAAAGGCGTGCGCGACGCGACCGGTGGCGAAGGCGTTGGTCAGCGTTTGCACCAGCGCGTCCTGGCCGATGAGCGCGTCGAAGGTCTGGGGGCGGTACTTGCGTGCCAGAACCCGGTAGGCGCCCGGTGCGGCCGCCGCTTCAGCTTCGTCTAGCTGCATGCCCGGCAGGGCGGCATCAGTTTCGGCGCCTTCGGTCATTGCGTTCGCGGAGCGTCATTTCACGTGGGCGGGAGCCCGGTTAAAGCGACCCGGGCGGAACTCGTTACGGCTGCTTCCTTCCGGACCTGACCGGGTTGGCGAGACGCCCGTCCGCCCCGGACTCCCAATCACCACTATAGCAGACCGCCGACGCATGGGAACACCGGCGCCGATGCGGCCTCGCTTCGAGCCGCCAGCCGGGCGGGTTCCACGAGCGCGGCGGCGTGGCGGACGACCTGCGCACCGGCCCCCGGGCGGTGAGCGTTCTGGGCCAGAAAACGGCGCCAGGCGCGCGCACCCTGCATGCCATTGAAAAGGCCTAGAATATGCCGGGTGATGGCGCTCAACGGCGTGCCGGCGGCGCATTCGCGCCTCACATAGGCTAGCAGCAACTCGACCACCTCGTGGCGGCTCGGAGGCGGCGCTGCATCGCCGTAGACCCGCCGGTCGACGGCCGCCAACATGTATGGCTCCTCATAAGCCGCGCGGCCGATCATCACGCCGTCGACTTGTGCCAGGTGCATCTCCGCATCGTCGAGTGTGCGCACGCCGCCGTTGAGGACGATGGCGCATCCCGGCCAATCCTGCTTCAAGCGATGGACCAAATCGTAGCGCAGCGGCGGCACGTCCCGGTTCTCCTTCGGGCTCAATCCCTGTAGCCAGGCCTTGCGCGCGTGGACGATGAAGCGCTCGCAGCCGGCATCGGCGACCGCGGCCACGAAGGCACTGAGCGCCGGCCATTCCTCCTGATCGTCGATGGCGATGCGATGCTTGACCGTGACCGGCACCGCGACCGCCCGGCGCATAGCCTCGACGCAGTGCGCCACCAGGTCCGGCTCGGCCATCAAGCAGGCCCCGAAGCGGCCCGACTGCACGCGGTCCGACGGGCAGCCGACGTTGAGGTTGATCTCGTCGAAGCCCGCCGCCTCGCCGATCCGCGCGGCCTCGGCCAGTTGCGCCGGGTCGGCGCCGCCCAGTTGCAGCGCCACCGGATGCTCGGCCGGATCGAGGGCAAGCAGCCGCGCCCGGTCGCCGTGTAGCACGGCTTGCGCGGTCAGCATCTCGGTATAGAGCAGCGCCCGGCGCGTGATCAGCCGCAGGAAATAGCGGCAATGCCGGTCCGTGCGCGCCATCATCGGCGCGACGGAGATTGGGGCGTGTTCGCGCGCCGCCATCATATCTTCATTCCCACTCGATGGTGCCGGGGGGTTTGGAGGTGACGTCGTAGACGACGCGGTTGATGCCGCGCACCTCGTTGACGATACGCGTCGCCACGGCGGCGATGAAGGCGTGATCGAACGGGTAGGACTCGGCGGTCATGCCATCGGTGGACGTGACGGCGCGCAGGCCGCAGACGTGGTCGTAGGTGCGGGCATCGCCCATGACGCCGACGGTGCGCACCGGCAGCAACACCGCAAACGCCTGCCAGATGGCGTCGTAGAGACCGGCGGCGCGGATCTCCTCCAGGAAGATGGCGTCGGCGCGGCGCAGGATGGCGAGCTTTTCGGCGGTCACAGCGCCGGGGATGCGGATGGCGAGGCCCGGTCCGGGGAAGGGGTGGCGGCCGACCATCGCCTCAGGTAGACCCAGCTCGCGGCCGAGGTCGCGCGCCTCGTCCTTGAACAACTCGCGCAAGGGCTCGACCAGGCTCATGCGCATGCGTTCGGGCAGGCCGCCGACGTTGTGGTGCGACTTGATGACGTGGCTTGGCCCGCCGGCGAAGCTCGCGGACTCGATCACGTCCGGGTAGAGCGTGCCTTGCGCCAGAAAATCGGCACGGCCGGCGACTCCGCCGGCGCGCGCCGCGACTTCCTCGAAGACGTCGATGAACGTGGCGCCGATCGCCTTTCGCTTGGCCTCCGGGTCCGTGACCCCATCCAGGGCGGTAAGGAACGTCTCTGCCGCGTCTTCGGCGACCAGCGGAATGTTGAAACGGTCACGGAACAGGCGCGGCACCTCCTCGGCCTCGCGTTCGCGCAGCAGGCCCGAGTCGACGAAGATGCCGGTGAGCTGATCGCCGATGGCCTCGTGGATCAGCACTGCGGCGACGGCGCTGTCGACGCCGCCGGAAACGCCGCAGATGACGTGGCCATCGCCGACCTGCTCACCGATGCGCGCCAGCGCCGTGCGGCGGAACGCCGCCATCGACCAGTCGCCGCGGCAGTCGGCAACCCGGCGCGCGAAATTGCGCAACAGCGCCGTGCCATGCGGCGTATGCGTGACCTCGGGATGAAACTGTACCGCGTAGATCCGGCGCGCGTCATCGGCGATGGCGGCGAACGGCGCCCGGTCGCTGCGCCCGACAACGCGGAAGCCGGGCGGGATGGCGATCACCTTGTCGCCGTGGCTCATCCAGACCTGCTCACGGTCGCCGCGCCGCCAAACCCCGTCGAACAGGGCGCAGTCGTCGATCATCTCGACGAAGGCGCGGCCGAACTCGTGGTGGGTGCCGACCTCCACCGCGCCGCCCAGTTGCGCGCACAGCGTCTGCTGGCCATAGCAGATACCCAGCACCGGCAGGCCGCGCTCGAACACGGCCGGATCGGCGCGCGGCGCCTCGTCCCAGGTGACGCTGGCCGGGCCGCCGGACAGGATGATCGCCTTGGGCGCAAACGCGTCGAGAAACCGTACATCGACGGCGGTACAGGGATGGATCTCGCAATAGACGCCAGCCTCGCGGATGCGCCGGGCGATCAATTGTGTGACCTGCGAGCCGAAGTCAATGATGAGGATCTTGTCGGTCGTTTCGCCGGGTCCCACCGGCACAGGGCTCACGCTACTCGATCCTCAGATCGATCCAGCCATAGGCGACTTCCGCCAGGTCGGCACCGGCGAAGCGCTCGGTGCGGCGGGCGACGCGGCGTCCCCCCATGCGCTCGTAGAAGAATCGCGACGGGTTGGCCTCCAGCACCCAGATGATGGCGCCCGTTCGGCCGCGCACGTCCAGGGCGCTGAACGCCCGGCGCAGCAGCGCGCCGCCCAGGCCCTGGCCCTGGTAGTCGGGCAGCACATAAAGCGTGTAGATTTCGCCGTCGAAGCGCGGATCGGCCCGCAGCCCACCCCGCCGGGCCGGGCCGAAGCTGGCGAAGCCGACGACCGCGCCGTCGGCCTCGGCCACAAATGTGGTCTCGCGCACCGTCGGCGCCAGCGACACGTGATGCGGCCTGCGCTCCAGCAGATTTCCCATACGTACCAGGTACTTGTCCGGGATCAAGCCGGCGTAGGTCGATTGCCAAGTCTCGACATGGACGCGGGCGATCGCCGCCGCGTCGTCGTCGCGTGCCAGGCGTACCCGGCGGCTCACCGCAACCTCCCGGCCGGCACCAGGGCGCCGCGGCGCCCGCAGGCGTGCTGAATGTTGGTGACGTGTGAGGCCAGTCTCATCGCTCGCAGCGCATTGTCGCCATGTTATCACCGCCCTATGCTAGCACGATCAAACCGAAAAAACGGGCAGGGAGGTCGACCCCATGTTCCTTTGTTGGCACCGTTTCGCCGCCGCCGTCCTTGGGGCATTGCTCGCGAGCGTCATCGCGATCGCCGCCGCCGCACCGGCGAAGCTGACCATTATGCACATCAACGACGTCTATGAAATCTCGCCGGTCGGTGGCCGCGGCGGCTTCGCCGAAGTCATGACATTGATCCGCGAGGAACGCGCTCAGGCGGATGCCTCGCTGCTGACTTTCGGCGGCGATCTGCTGTCACCGTCGGTGCTCTCCGCCCTGACCCAAGGCGAGCAAATGATTGCCATGCTGAACGCGATCGGCGTCGATGCCGCCGTCTATGGCAATCACGAGTTCGATTTCGGGCCGGAATTGCTGGTCGAACGCGTCGGCGAGTCGAACTTCCCGTGGGTCGCCACCAACGTGCTCGGCACCGACGGCAATCCCTACGGTGGCGCGGTATCGTCTTGGACGACCGAAGTCGGCGAGTACACGGTCGGCGTGTTCGGCCTAGTCACGCCAGAGACCGACGTGCTGTCGAGCCCTGGAGAGGGCATTACCTTCGCCCCGTACCTGGAGGTGGCAGAGGCAGCGGTCGGCAGCTTGCGCGACGCCGGCGCTGATGTCGTGATCGCGCTCACCCATCTCACCGTGGCCGAGGACCGGGCGTTGGCGGCCGAAGTCGGCGGAATCAACGTTATTCTGGGCGGCCACGATCACGACCCCATCAGCTATTTCGAGAACGGCGTTCTCATTCTGAAGGCCGGCTATGACGCGCATTTCCTCGGCGTCGTCGACCTCGTGATCGATACGGTGGAAAGCCGCGGCGAACAGCAGGTGGTCACCTATCCGGAGTGGCGCCTGCGCTCGACCCGTGGCGTGGCGGCCGACGCCGAGGTTGGCGCGCTGGTCAACCGGTACAACGCCGATCTCGACGAGGCGCTGGGTGTGCCGGTCGGTCCCACCGAAGTTGCGCTCGACAGCCAGCGCAGCAGTGTGCGCTCCATGGAAACCAACATGGGCAATCTGATCGCCGACGCCATTCGGGAAGCGGTCGATGCCGATGTTGGCCTCACTAACGGCGGCGGCATTCGCGGCAACAAGGTCTACGATCCCGGCACCACGCTAACCCGCAAGGACGTGCTGACCGAGCTGCCGTTCGGCAATGTCGTGGTTTTGGTCGAGATCTCGGGCGCCGATTTGCGCGCGGCGCTGGAGAACGGCGTCAGTCAGGTCGAGGACGGTGCCGGCCGCTTCCCGCAGGTCTCGGGGATGAAGTTCAGCTTCGATCCGTCGAAACCGGCGGGCAGCCGGGTCGGCGACGTCAGCGTCGGCGGTGCGGCGTTGGACCCGGGCAAGCGCTACAAGGTGGCGACCAATGACTACATGGCGGGCGGTGGCGACGGCTACGCGTCGTTTGCCAACGGAACGGTGCTGATCGACGCCAGCGGCGGCACGCTGATGGCCAGCGTCGTGATGGATTACATCACCCAGCAAGGCGGTGCCAAGACCCAGGTCGAAGGCCGTATCACGACGCCGTAATCCACTGAACCAAGATCATCTTCGCTACACGGGACGGGGCCGGGCCCCCGTCCTGTCGTCTTTTGCACACGCTGTTAGTGCGCGCGGGCCTGGGCGGTAGTGTCTGGCCCACCCAAGCGGCCGAGCCGCTGCGCCTCGATGACGTTGAAAACGCCGCGCTCGGTTCCCTAGAATATCGCGGCGGGCTGGTGCTCGACGGCTTCCACGATGACCTTGGCGGCGTGTCGGGGATGCTGGTGTCGGCCGACGGAGCGTCGGCGGTGCTCGTCAGCGATGAGGGCCGCTGGTTCGACCTCGCGTTGGTCCATGACGAGGCCGGCTGGCTCGTGGACGCGGCCTTGCGCCGCCAGGGACCGTTGATCGACGAGAACGGCCGGCTACCGCGCAGCAAGCGCGCAACGATTCGGAAGATATCGCCGTGCGGGCCGATGGCACGCTGATCGCGGCGTTCGAGCAACGCCACCGCCTGCTCGCCTATCCGCCCAGCGATCCGCCGTTCGCCCGCCCGTGCGCCTCGCCCAGCCGCCGGGCATCACATCGGCGCCGGCCAATGGCGGGCTGGAGGCGATCACGGAACTCGCCGATGGCGGGTTGTTGGCGCTGGCCGAAGACCTGACGGTGTTGCGCGACGACGGGCGGGATTGGGGCGCAGCCTGGATCGGAGATGGAGTGGGTTGGGAGCCACTCATCTATGGGTTGTCGAACGGCTTCCTGCCGACATCCGCCGCGTTGTTGCCCGTCGGCGACGTAGTGGTGCTGGAACGGCGGGCGGGCTTCCCCTTCGCCCTGGCGGCACGGTTGATGCGCGTTCCCGCCGCGCAATTGCACCCCGGCGCGCGGCATCGAAATGGCGCGCCTTGCGCCACCACTCATCGGTGAAAACTTCGAAGGCATCGCGGCACGGCGAAGCGAAGCGGGCGAAACGCTCATTTACATCGTTAGCGACGACAACTTCCTGCCGTTCTTGCGCACCGTGTTGATGTTGTTCGCGCTCAGCCAGTGACCCAGGTTTTTTGCGCCGCGTCGTAGCGATCCTCGCGAATGGCGGCGCGCAATTCCGCGAACATCCGGTTCATGAAGGCAATGTTGTGGATCGACAGGAGCTGATGACCCAGCAGTTCGCCGGCCTTCAACAGATGATGAATGTAGGCACGCGTGAAGGTGCGGCAGGTATAACAGGCGCATTCGGGGTCGACCGGGTCCGAGGCGTCGCGGAATTGGGCGTTGCGCATATTGACGTGATCGCGGCCCTGGGTCGCCGGCTCCACCGGCGGCCGCACATAGGCGTGACCGTGGCGGGCCAACCGGGTCGGATTGACGCAGTCAAAGGTGTCGATGCCCTTGGCGACGCCGCGCCAGATGTCGGCGATGCCGCCAACGCCCAACAGGTGGACGGGCTTGTCGTCGTCGAGCGGCTTCATGGCCAACCCGACGACCTCCAGCATCTCCGACTTGTCGCCGCCCAGACAGCCGCCGACGGCGTGACCGAAATAGGTCTGGTCGCGCGTGAACACCGCACTTTCGCGGCGCAGGTCTTCGTAGACGCCGCCATGCACGATGCCGTAGAGCGCCTGCGGCCCGGCGCTGCCGGCGTCGACTGTGGCGGCGAACGCGTCGATGCTACGGTGCGCCCAGCGGTGGGTCAGCGCCATCGAGCGCGCGGTGTAGTCGCGGTCGACGTGGTAGGGCGTGCATTCGTCCAGCACCAGGATCAGGTCGGCACCGAGTTGGCGCTGGAACCGGATCGCGTCCTCCGGCGTCAGTGTATGGACGCTGCCGTCCACATAGGACCGGAATACGGCGCCATCCTCGTCGATCCGCACCAGTGTCGGCGGGCGGGACTGATCGCGATTGCCTTTGATCTCGGCGGCGACCGAGCCGTGGCCCAGCGAGAAGATCTGAAAACCGCCGGAATCGGTCAGCATCGGTCCGTCCCAGCCCATCATCCGATGCAGCCCGCCCAGCCTTGCGACCCGCTCGGCGCCCGGCTGCAGCATGAGATGATAGGTGTTGGCGAGGATAATCTGGGTGCCTTCGTCCGCCACCCGATCCGGCGTCACCGCCTTGATCGCACCCTTGGTGGCGCAGAATGCAAAGGCCGGCGTCTCGATCCTGCCGTGCGGGGTGGTCAGCCGGCCCAAGCGGGCGCGCCCCGGCCAGGACGCGTCGCCGGTTGCGCGGTGCAGCACCTCAAACGAAAAGCCGGGATAGTCACTCATGCGAACCTGGCCGCCGCCGCCACGCGGCGGCTGCCGTCAAGCGGTCGCCGCGACGGAGGGTTGCACGCATAACCGCGCCATGTACACGAATGGCGTGTCCAACGCGGCAACGACCACGCGCAGCCAGTAAGTGCCTAGAATGTAAGTGAAAACGAGCGGCTGCCAGGCAATGGGATCGGCCGCGAAGACGACCCACGCAAGGACCGAGAAAACCGTGTTGTCGATCAACGCAGATATCCAGGTCGAGGCGTTGTTGCGCAACCACAGGTGACGCTGGTGCGTTAGCCGCGACAGTAGGCGGAACAACCAGATGTCGTGAAACTGGCTCAGCAGGTAGGCGATCATACCGGCGGCGAACAGGGCAGGAGCCGGCGTCACCAAGGCTGCCAGGTGTTCGTGGGTCGGCAACGCCCACGCCATGTCCGCGCCTGCCTGCTCCGGCGTCAACGGGGAGAAGCCAAGGGCGAGCACCATGATGACGTTGAAGAACAGCAGGCTGGCGAAGCCCAACCATACGGCCCGGCGCGCCGCCTCGCGTCCATAGTGCTCGGCCAGGATGTCGGTGCACAGATAGGTCGACGCGAACAGGATCGTGCCCAACGCCACCGGATCGGCATACAGCGAGAACTGCACGACTTTGAGCACCTGCAAGTTGGCGCCGATGACGCCGACGGCGACGTAGACGTACAGGCCGGCGGTGCCGAACAACCTGAGCATGATCAGGATCGTCGAGAAGCAAACCAGCAGCATCAGCAGCCACACGAACTCGGGCGGCTGCTGGTTAAGCGTGGCGATAAGGGCGCTTGGATCCAGCATGGATGTAACCTAGCGGGGTATGCGCGCGATGAAAAAGCCCGCCTAGGGCGGGCCGCTTGCAACCGGGCAGCTGGGCGCCTGTTCAGGCCTCGGCGCGCGCCTTGTCCAGTCGCTTCTTCAGCCGGCGGAGATCGGACGGCAACTCACGCGCCGGCTTGGCGGCCAGCCAGGAATCGAGACCGCCCTTCTGTTCGATCGTCCGAATGCCATTGGTGGACAGGCGCAGCGAGATCTTTTCATCCAAGGCGTCGCTATACAGCGAGGCCTTCTGCAGATTGGGCAGAAACCGCCGCCGCGTCCTGTTGTTGGCGTGCGAGACGTTGTTGCCGCTCTGCACACCCTTGCCGGTTATTACGCACCGCCGCGCCATAGTCGCGATCCTTGCCGATCCGGGAAACAGCGCGGTTTGTAGGCAATGCGGCCGCCATCGTCAAGCGCGCGCCGGAAAGCGGTTGCGCTCAGCCGGGCGGTTCGCGAAAGGCGGCGAGAATCCGTTCGGCGGCATGGTGCGGCGTGATTTCGCCGGCTTCGACCTGAAGCTCAAGGGGGGCGATCAGGCGCGCGACGCCGGGATCGGCCCGAAACGCATAGCGCAGGCCCTCGTCGATCTCGCGCCACAGCCAGGCGCGGGCTTGGTCGCGCCGACGTACGTCGCGTATTGGCTCGCTAGCCTCGGCGAAGGCCTCAATTTGCAGCCACAATGCCGAAACGGACTCCGGGTCCGTTGCAGACACGGTCGTTACGCGCGCCGGCCATTCGTCATGGCGTTGCCGCAGCAGGACCAGGACCGGCGCGAACGCGGCCGCGGCTCGGTCGGAGGCTGCTTTCAACTCGCCATCGGCCTTGGTGACGGCGATCAGATCGGCGAGTTCGAGGATGCCGCGCTTCATGCCCTGCAGCTCGTCGCCGGCCGCCGGCGCCAGCAGCAACACGACCATGTCGACCATGTCCGCGACCGCCGTTTCGGACTGACCGACGCGGACCGTCTCCACGATCACAACGTCGAAGCCAGCGGCCTCGCTCACGGCCATCGCCTTGCGCGTGCGCCGCGCGACGCCGCCTAGCACCTCCCGCGCCGGCGATGGCCGCACGAAGGCGCGGGCGTCGTTCGCCAGGCGCGCCATGCGGGTCTTGTCGGCCAGGATTGAGCCGCCGGAGATCTGTGACGACGGATCGACGGCAAGCACCGCCAGTCTGTGGCCGCGGTCGAGGATGTGGGCGCCAAGCGCTTCGATCAGCGTCGATTTGCCGACGCCAGGCGCCCCGGATATGCCGATGCGCAGGGCGCCGCCGGCGTGCGGTGCGATTTCGGCCAGGAGCTGTTCAATGGCAGCGCGGCCGTCGCGGCGGCTGGACTCGACGAGGGTGATGGCCCGCGCCAGGGCCCGCCGGTCGCCGCCGCGCAACGCCGCGACCAGATGTGCGGTGTCATCGCTCACGCCGCGACTAACAGCCCGTTGACGAAGTCCGGCGTGTCTGATTCTGTCTGAACATAGAGATTTAGACGGGCGTCGTGCGATGGCATTGAGACGACAGAGCGAGGTTCAGGGTGACCTCGTGGTGACATGGGCGGAGATGCCGCGTTCGCCTGGACACGCGTTTTTCGACCGGCTGCATGAGTTGCTGACCGAGTCTGGCTTTGACGGCTTCGTGGAGGCGACGTGCAAGCCATACTACGCACCTCGGATGGGGGCTCCTTCGCTGCCGCCGGGGCGTTATTTCCGGATGCACATGATCGGCTATTTCGAGGGCATCGGCAGCGAGCGCGGCATCGCTTGGCGCTGTTCGGATTCGCTGTCGCTTCGCGCGTTTCTGCGGTTGGCGAACCGGGACAAGGTTCCCGATCATTCCTGGTTGTCGAAGACGCGCGGCCGGCTGCCGCACGAGGTCCATGAAAAGGTTTTCGACTGGGTTCTGGCTCTCGTCGCCGCGCGCGGCCTGGTGAAGGGCGAGCGGATCGGCGTCGACGGCTCGACGATGGAAGCCAACGCCGCCCTGCGAGCCATCGTGCGGCGCGATAGCGGCGAGACCTATCGCGAGATGCTGACGCAAATGGCGAAGGAGAGTGGCGTCGAAACGCCGACGATCGACGACCTCGTCCGGCTCGATCGCCGGCGGAAGGGCAAGAAGCTTTCGAACAAGGATTGGACGAGCCCGACCGATCCTGATGCGAAGATCGCGCGGATGAAGGACGGCACCACGCATCTGGCCTACAAGCCCGAGCACGCGGTCGATCTCGACACCGGCGTCATCGTTGCGGCACCGATCTATCCAGCCGATGAAGGCGACACGACGACTTTGCCTGGGACGCTGGAGGCGGCCGCGCGCAACCTCGCCGAGGTCGGCCTGGCTCCAACACGGGCAGAGCCCTGCGGTCTCGTTGGCGACAAGGGCTATCATTCACGCGAGGGGCTGAAAGACCTCGACGGCGGCGTCTGGAAAACGCGGATCTCCGAGCCGGAGCCCGCCAACGGCTATCTGCGCTGGCATGGCGACCAGGCGGCACGTCAGGCTGTCTACGCCAACCGGGCGCGATTGAAGTCCGGCGTCGCGCGGAACGCCATGCGCAGGCGCGGTGAGATGGTCGAGCGCAGCTTCGCCCATGTCCTCGACCGTGGCGGCATGCGCCGCGCGTTGCTGCGGGCGCGCGAGAACGTCCACAAACGCTACCTGATCCATGTCGCCGGGTTCAATCTCGGCATTCTGATGCGCGCGCTGTTCGGATCAGGCACGCCGAGGGGGGCTGCGAGTGCAAAGAGCACCCTTTTGTTCGTTATTCAGTTCGATGCTGCCCTGGCGATCGCCATCGTGGCGAACATCGAAGGCAAACCAGCCATGCTCGTTATCATCATCATCGTCGCCCCCGAAACCGATTGATCAAAGCGCGACTTCATCACCGGGCTGCTATAGGAGCTTTGCGTGGCCGATAAAGCGCAGTAGACGGCCCGGCCGCGTGGACCGACGCGGCGTGATCAGCGCGATCGGCTCCGATATACTGCCGCCGCCGAGTCGTTGAGGCGGCAATGGACGAATTTCCCAAGCGGACTCTAAGCGGATGGCGCCGACTGGCGGCGCGCGAACTCAAGGCTGCTGCTGCGGACGATCTCGGCGCGGCCGACGGCCTTGCGATCCAGCCTCTGTACACCGCCGAAGATCTCGACGGCATGGACGGGCTGGACACGCTGCCGGGCTTTGCGCCGTTTACGCGCGGGCCGCGCGCGACCATGTACGCGGGCCGACCCTGGACCATCCGCCAATACGGCGGCTTCTCCACGGCCGAGGATACCAACGCGTTCTATCGCCGGGCGCTGGCGGCGGGACAGACCGGCCTGTCGGTGGCCTTCGACCTGGCCACGCATCGCGGCTTCGACAGCGATCACCCGCGGGTGATCGGTGATGTCGGCAAGGCGGGCGTCGCCATCGACAGCGTCGAGGACATGAAGATCCTGTTCGACGGGATTCCGCTCCGCGACGTCAGCGTGTCGATGACCATGAGCGGCGCCGTGCTGCCGATACTCGCTGCCTTCATCGTCGCCGCCGAGGAGAGCGGTGTCGCCCAGGACGTGCTCGAAGGCACCATCCAGAATGACATTCTGAAAGAGTTCATGGCGCGCAACACCTACATCTACCCGCCCGAGCCATCGATGCGCATTGTTGCCGACATCATCGCCTATGGCGTGCGCCACCTGCCGCGCTTCAACGCGATCTCGATCTCCGGCTATCATATGCAGGAGGCCGGTGCGATGACCGTGCAGGAGCTTGCCTACACCGTCGCCGACGGGCTCGATTACGTGCGCGCCGCGCTCGGTCGCGGGTTGAAGGTCGATGACTTCGCTCCACGCTTGAGCTTCTTCTTCGGCATCGGCATGGATATCTTCGCCGAGGTCGCCAAGCTGCGCGCGGCGCACACGTTGTGGGCGCGGCTGATGGCACGAAACTTCTCGCCCGCCGATCCGCGCAGCCTGATGCTGCGCACCCATTGCCAGACCTCGGGCGTCTCACTGACAGAGCAGGATCCCTACAACAACATCGTGCGCACCGCCTATGAAGCGCTGGCGGCCGTACTGGGCGGTACTCAATCGCTGCACACCAACGCCTTCGACGAGGCCCTGGCGTTGCCGAGCGAGACTTCGGCGCGGGTGGCGCGCAACACCCAGCTCATTCTGCGCCTTGGAGCAAGTGGCGGAACGGGCGGCCGCGAGCTGGGACACAGCGGGACCGAACCTCCAAGAGCAGAACGCGGCCTTTGCCGCGGCGCTGGCGGATGCCGACGAGCGCGGCAAGGCCGTGCGTGACGCCCTCACGCAGCGCCAGAGCCTCGCCACCAAGCTCCTGGCCGACTTCGATGCCCATGCCGATGCGCTCGTGCGCCGCCTTTCGACCAGCAATTCGAGCATCGCCCGTACCGCAGAGTCGGTGGCGGCACACACGCGCAGCATCCGTGAAGACCTCGACGCGGCATCCGACGTCGACGGGCGCGTGGCGCATTCGGTCACCGCCGCCGCCGAGCGGCTGTCGCAGCTCAATCGTGATCTGGATACGGCGGTCGAACGCATCGGCACGGCGCACACCGGTCTGGAAGGCGTTCGCGCTGCGCTGGGATCGGCTGCCGCCGAGGCCGACGCCGCCGCAGAGGCAACGGCGGGTGCGCTGACCCGACAACGCGATGATGTCGAAACCGCCGTCGGGGCCGTACGCACCGCGGTGCAGGTGGTCGGCGATACTCTGAAGTCTCAGGGCCGGGCCGCCGTCCTCACCGCCGACACCGTGGTCGTCAAGCTGAAGCAGCTGAAAGGCGCACTTTCCGGCTATGTGGTGCAGTTGCAGGAGGCCGGCTATGAAACCGTGCGCCGCACCGATGCCGCGGGCAAGGCACTGCGTGATCAGACAGAGTCGTTCGACGGCGTGGCCGGCACCCTGGAGGGTCGCGCCGACGTGTTACGTACCGCGTTGGAGACGCACATCACCGAGATGTTGGCAGCGCTGGACGAATCGTTGCAGCAGGTGCAGCCGATTGCCGATAGCTTCGGGCGTTATGGGGAGGCGCTGCGGGCGGCCGAAGACAGCGTGCGGCGCGGCACGTTTCTGCGCAGCGCCAATGTGGTGATGGATGACCTGGCGTCGACGGCGGTCGATCTCGACAAGGTGCTGAGCGGCGGCGTGCCGCGTGCGATTTGGCGGCGCTTCTCGGCCGGTGACCGCGCCGGCGCCGTGCGCCACCTGGCCAATCAGATCAAGGATACGGACTTGGTCGAGGCGCTGCGCGAGCGCATAAACGATGACGATTCGTTCCGCCCGCACGCGATCCGATTCATCACCCAATTCGAACGGCTGCTGCGCCAGGCGGCGGAGAACGATCCCGAGGATCTGCTCTCCATCAGTCTGCTTACGGCCGATGTCGGCAAGATCTATCTGGCACTGTCGAAGGCGACCAACCGCCTGTAGCGGCGCGCTAGCTGACCGCCATGACACGACCGCCGGTCATGGCCGCGAGCTCCGCAGGCGAAAGCTTGAACACGCAGCGCGGCGTTCCCGCCGCCGCCCAGATCTCGCAGTGATCCAGCAGCGCTTGATCGATGATCGTGTTGATTGGACGCGCATGCGCCAGCGGCGGCACACCGCCGATAGTGAAACCCGTTTGCTCGCGAACAAAGTCGGCGTCGGCGCGCGCCAGCGGCTCGCCGAGTTCCTTTCCCAACCGCGCTTCGTGCACCCGATGGGCGCCGCTGGTGATCACGAGAATGGCGTCGCCGGTGCTTGCGCCGCGAAAGATCAGTGACTTGGCGATCTGGGCCACATCGCAGCCGCAGGCCCGCGCCGCGTCCGCTGCCGTCCGCGTGCTCTCAGGCATCTCGACGACTTGGTGGGCGTGGCCGGCAGCGGTCAGGGCGTCTTGGACCTGCTGTGCGCGTGCCGGAAGAGCCATCGAGGGTCGACGCGGCTAGCGCGTTGGCATCGGCTCGTCGCCGGAATAGTCGTAGAAACCGCGGCCGGTTTTCCGACCCAGCCAGCCGGCCTCGACATACTTGGTCAGGAGCGGGCAGGGCCGATATTTCGAGTCCGCGAGTCCGTCATACAGAACCTGCATCACCGCCAGGCACGTATCCAGTCCGATGAAATCGGCCAATTCCAGCGGCCCCATCGGATGATTGGCGCCGAGCCTGAGTGCGGTGTCGATGGCGTCCACCGAACCGACGCCTTCGTAAAGCGTGTAGACCGCCTCGTTGATCATCGGCAGCAGGATCCGGTTGACGATGAACGCCGGGAAGTCCTCCGATACGGCGACGGTCTTGTCGAGGGATTCGGCCAGCCTCTTGATCGCTTGAAACGTCTCGTCGTCGGTAGCGAGGCCGCGGATCAGCTCGACCAATTGCATCACCGGCACCGGGTTCATGAAGTGCATGCCCATGAACTTGCTCGGCCGGTCGGTCTTGGCCGCCAGCCGGGTGATCGGTATCGATGACGTGTTGGTGGCGATCAGCGTCTTGTCGCCGAGCAACGGGCACAACTCGGCGAAAATACCGACCTTGACCTTTTCGTTTTCGGCCGCCGCTTCGATGACCATGTCGCAGCCGGCGACGTGCTGCAGCGTCTCGCCCGTGGTGATGCGCGCCAGCGCCGCGTCCTTGGCATCGGCGGTGATGCGACCCCGCTTGGCTTGCCGATCCATATTGCCGGCGATGATGTCTCGCGCTCGGCGCGCGCGCTCGCCGTCTACATCCATGAGCTTCACGTCATGGCCGGCCAGCGCGCAAACATGCGCAATACCGTTGCCCATTTGTCCGGCGCCGATGACGCCGATGGATTTGATGTCGGTCATGTGCGCGTTACCGTTTTTCCGAGTTCAGCATCGAGCTTCGGCAGAACGTCGAACAGGTCGGACACCAGGCCGTAGTTCGCGATCTGGAAGATCGGCGCTTCCTCGTCCTTGTTGATGGCGACGATCACCTTGCTGTCCTTCATGCCCGCGAGGTGCTGGATCGCACCGGAAATGCCCACGGCAACGTACAGCTCGGGCGCCACGACCTTGCCTGTTTGCCCAACCTGCCAATCATTGGGGACGTAGCCGGCGTCGACGGCGGCGCGCGAGGCGCCTAGCGCCGCGCCCAGCTTTTCCGCGATCGGCTCCAGCAGCTTGAAGTTCTCGGCGGAGCCCAGTCCGCGCCCACCGGAAATCACAACCCGCGCCGAGGTCAGCTCGGGCCGGTCGCCGCCCGACTCACGCATGCCGACGAACCGTGACAGCCCGGTATCAGCCGCGGCGTCAATGGTCTCACGCTGCGCCGCGCCGTCTGTGGCCGGCATCGCCTCGAACGATGTCGTGCGCACGGTTATGATCTTGTGTGCGTCGGCGGAGCGCACTGTCGCCAGCGCATTACCGGCATAGATGGGGCGCACGAAAGTCTCGCCATCGACCACGGCGGAGACATCGGATATCTGTTGCATGTCCATCAGCGCAGACACGCGCGGCATGACGTTCTTGCCGAAGGTCGTCGCCGGCGCGAGCGTGTGCGAATAGTTGGTCGCGAGGTCGGCGATCAACGCCGCCAGGTTCTCGGCCAACGGGTGTTGATAATGCGGCGCCTCGGCGGCCAAGACGCGGCTGACGCCTTCGACCGTGGAGGCCGCGGCGGCGGCGGCGTCACAGCCATCGCCGGCCACCAGAACGGCGATCGCGCCGCCGGTATGAGATGCGATCTCGTGCGCGGCGGTGACCGTGTGCAGCGTCGCCTGCTTCAGCGACGCATTGTCATGCTCGGCGACGACCAGCAGATCCATCAGATGACCTTGGCTTCGTTGCGCAGCCGGTCGACCAGTTCGGCGACGGTGGCGAGCTTGACGCCGGCTTGCCGTCGCGGCGGATCCTCGACCTTTAGCGTCGTCAGGCGCGGCGTCACGTCGATGCCCAGCTCATCGGGCGTCAGGCGATCAATCGCCTTCTTCTTCGCCTTCATGATGTTGGGCAGGGATGCATAGCGCGGCTCATTGAGGCGCAGATCCGTCGTCATGACCGCCGGCAGATTGACGTCTATAGTCTCCAGACCGCCATCGACTTCGCGCGCGACTTGCGCGCTACCGTCACCGAAGGCGATTTCCGAGGCGAAGGTCGCTTGCGGCCAGCCGAGCAACGCCGACAACATCTGGCCGGTCTGATTGCTGTCATCATCGATCGCCTGCTTGCCGGTGATGACCAGGTCCGGTTTCTCGCGCGCGACCAGAGCCGCCAAAAGCTTGGCCACCGCCAACGGCTGTAGCTCGATATCGCTTTCGACCAGAATGCCGCGATCGGCGCCTAAGGCCAGCGCCGTGCGGATCGTCTCCTGGCATTGGGCGACGCCCATCGAAACGGCGATGATCTCGCTGGCCGTACCAGCCTCCTTCAAGCGCACGGCTTCCTCGAGCGCAATTTCATCGAACGGGTTCATCGACATCTTGACGTTCGCGGTCTCGACGGATTTTTGGTCCGAGCTGACGCGTATCTTGACGTTGTAGTCGATGACCCGTTTGACGGATACGAGCACTTTCATGTCGGTGTCGCCGCGTCGCCGCAATGGGCGCGCAAGCTAAGCGCGGGCGATTCACCTGTCAATTCGGACTGCCGGCATTCACTGCGTGCCGCCCGGACGCCACAGGACGTCCGCCCGGCCATTGTCATTCAGCCGCCTGGCGAGCACGAAAAGATGATCGGACAATCGATTGATGTAGTGAAGGGCTGACGGCTCCACCGGCTCGACGGCGGCCAGTTCGCACATCAACCGTTCGGCGCGGCGGACGACCGTGCGGGCGTGGTGCACCTGCGCCGACGGCGGCGATCCACCGGGCAGGATGAAGGACTCCAGCGGCTCCAGCGCCGCGTTCATGGCATCGATTTCCTGCTCCAGGCGTTTGACCTGCGATGGGGTGATGCGCAACGCGCCGCCCTTTCGCGCCTCGCCGGCGGGCACGCACAGATCGGCGCCGAGGTCGAACAGGTCATTTTGTACACGCGCCAGCATGTCGTCGTCGTCGCCCGCGGTATGCAGGCGCGCCAAGCCGATGATGGCGTTGGCCTCCTCGACGGTCCCGTAGGAAGAGACCCGCACGTCATGCTTGGCGACGCGTCGGCCGCTGCCCAGCGAGGTCTCTCCCTGGTCACCGCCGCGCGTGTAGATGCGCGTCAGGCGAACCATGGCATCACGCGCGCACGGCGGTCGGCACGTGTGTTCGTTGTTGCGGCCGGTGAGTCCCGAGTCATGTGTGCATCATATATGGCCGCGTCGGCGTTGGCCCACGAGCACGTGCGCCGTCGCGACAATTTAGCGAATAATTGAAACGTCAACGAAGCGGAGGGCGCACGATTACGCGCGGGTGGGGCGCCGGGGGTTTGCGCTTCATGCTCACCGGCGCCGCCGGGGACAACTACTTGTCGTCCTCAACCACCACGGGGCCGGCCCCCGGACCGTCAGCGTGGCTGTGCAGACATAGTCGGCGAAACAGCTTGCGGAACGATTAATCGCGATGCTGGCTTTGCATGCATTGCGCTGCCAACATGCGGCGCGGTGCTTGGCGCGCCGGCACGAGGTGCGAAATGGACTCTATTTTGCGCGATCCGGCGCTGCAGGCGACGGTGCCGCCCCTGCTGGCGGCGCTCGTACTGACGGGAATTTTTCGCGGCGTCGGCGGCGCGGGATTGGGCGCGCGCATCGCCGGGGCTTCGGTCGGCCTGGGATTCCTGGTCGGCTACTACTTCATACTCGGGATCCCGCCCCTGCCACCGGCAACATCGACTCATCGGATATTTTATGTGGCAGCCGTCGGCGCCGGCGCGGGCCTCTTGCTCGATGTTTGGGCTGCCCCGCCGGCCATTGTGCGCGCCACCGCCGCGATCCTGCCCGCCTTTGGCGTGGCTTGGCTCGGTCAGCGTGGACTGACCAGCGGCGACTGGCCAACTATGGCCGCGGTCGAGGTCATTGCCGCGGCGGCCTTTGCATCGTTGCCACGGTTGGCCGCAGTCGGCGTCAGCACCGCCGAAGGCGCCGCCATGCTGGTGGTCGCGGCCGCCGCGCTCAGCGGCGTGGCCATCCTCGGCGCCTCGGCCTCTCTTGGACAGCTGGCGGCGGCGCTGGCGGCGGCCGCGGGCGGTTTCGCGCTCTGGAACTGGCCGAAATCCCGCTACCCGTTTGGCGCGGCCGCTGCACTCGGAGGCGGCGGCACGTTGGTGGCGATCGCGGGTGCGATGGTGCTATTCACCGATGCCCATCCTTTGGCCGTCGCGTTGGTGCTGCCGGTATTCTTCGTCGCCCCCATCGCGCACAGCGTACCTGTCGGCCAGGGCGTGATGGCCGTCCTGTTGCGCCCCCTGACCGTCGGCGCGATCGCCGCCATTCCCGCGTTGGCCGCCGTCGGCGTCGCCGTCCTGCTGACAGATAACGGTAGCTATCCCTAAGGCGACGGTGCGAGTCGTCAGACGGTACCCCAGGCCGCCTGTTTGCTCGACGCATCCGCCTGGGCGGCGACTTCGGCCGGGCTCAGGCCGGCGGCGCGCAGGGCGCGAATGGTGAGGCCCTGGTCGCGCTTCGACAGTCGCCGTCCCGCCGTATCGGTTAACAGCGAGTGGTGCAGCCACTGCGGTACCGGTAGTCCCAACAGCGCCTGCAGCAATCGATGGATGTGCGTCGCAGTTAGCAGATCCTCACCGCGTACGACCACGCCGATCCCCTGCAGCGCGTCGTCGACGGTGACCGCCAGATGATAGCTCGTTGCCACGTCCTTCCTGGCCAGGACCACGTCACCGAAGATGTCCGCCCTCGCCACGTGCGCGCCGCGCGCGCGGTCGTGCCAAGTCAGAGGCCCCGTCTGTTCCATCGCTGCCGCGACGTCCAAGCGCAGGGCGTGCGGCTCACCGGCCGCCAGCCGCGCGCCTCGTTCGTGTGCGTCCAGGTGCCGACAGCGGCCGGGGTAGATTGGACCGTCGGGACCATGCCGGCGCGGATGCGGTGCGCGCACGGCGCCGGCGATCTCGTCGCGAATGTCCTTGCGGGTGCAAAAGCACGGGTACAGCACACCCATGTGGTCCAGACAGGCGATGGCGGCCGCGTATTGATCCAGATGCTGCGACTGCCGGCGCACCGGCGATGCCCACCGGATGCCCAACCACGCCAAATCCTCGATGATAGCGTCGATGAACTCGGGGCGGCAGCGTCCCTCGTCGATGTCCTCGATGCGTAGTATAAAGTCACCGCCGGTCTGATCCGCCAATCGCCAGGCCGTCAGCGCGGAGTAGGCGTGCCCCAGATGCAGATAGCCGGTCGGACTCGGTGCGAACCGCGTGACGACCGGCGACTGGCTGGCGGCGCGTTTGTCCAAAGAGTCGATTTCTAACCTTGCCATGGAGCGAACCATAATAGCGATCCGCAGCCGCGCCGCGCTAGAGCAAGCACTAGCAGAACTGGGCGCACGGGACCGACGACTGCGTGATCTGTGGCGGCGTGCGGGCACGCCGGGTCTGCGCCGCCGCTCGGCGGGCTTCGCCGGCTTGCTGCGGGTCATCATCGCGCAGCAAGTGTCGTTTCACGCGGCGGCGGCGATCTGGCGTCGGTTGGAGGACCGCTGCACGCCCCTTACGGTCGACAGCGTGCGCGCGCTCGAAATCGACGAATTGCGGGCGCTGGGGTTGAGCCGCCAGAAGGCGGCGTTCGCCCATGCGTTGGCCGAAGCCATGAGCGCCGGCCGGCTCCGGCCGCGCACCCTAGCGCGGCTGGACGATGCGGCGGCGATCGAGACGCTGACACAGATCAGGGGTATTGGCCGTTGGACCGCCGAGTGCCACTTGTTGTTTGCGCTTGGTCGTCCGGATGTGTGGCCGGCGGACGATCTGGCGCTTGCGGCGTCGTGCCACCGACTGCTTGGGCTGGAGGAACGCCCGCGGGCGGCCGAAACGAGGGACATCGCCGCCGACTGGGCGCCATGGCGCAGCGCCGCCGCACGGCTGCTGTGGCACGGCTACGGCAAGGCGGTGCTGTGACCCGCGCCCGCGCGATGATCGAGACCGGCGCATGAGCAATCTCCCGACGCTCTCGGGGCCGATACGCGAACCGGCCGCTGGCGGCACGGCCCGGCAATTGGTCGTGCTGCTTCACGGCCTCGGCGCCGACGGGAACGACTTGATCGGACTCGCCGACGAATGGTCGTCCGGGCTGCCACATGCAGCCTTCGTGGCGCCGAACGGGACCGAGCCCTTCGACATGGCGCCGACCGGCCACCAATGGTTCAGCCTGCAATCCCTCGATCCCGACTCCATGCTGGCGGGCGTGCGGGCAGCCGCGATCACCGTCGGGGGCTTTCTCTATGCGGAACTGGCACGCCGTGGATTGGACGAAAGCGGCCTGGCGTTGGTGGGGTTCTCGCAAGGCGCGGCGTTGGCGCTGTATGTCGCGTTGCGGCGCGAACCTTCCTGCGCTGCGGTAATTTCATACTCAGGCTTTCTCGTCGCGCTGGAATTGCTTGCCGATGACATACGGGCGCGTCCAACCGTATTACTGGTGCACGGCGATGCCGATGAAGTCGTGCAAGTGGGTGCGATGGCGGAGGCACGCTCCGCGCTTGCGGCCGTCGATGTTCCTGT
Source organism: Alphaproteobacteria bacterium (assembly GCA_965248805.1). Taxonomy (GTDB): domain Bacteria; phylum Pseudomonadota; class Alphaproteobacteria; order UBA6615; family UBA6615; genus CBDFKJ01. The sequence continues at coordinate 404,439 of CBDFKJ010000007.1, read as the reverse complement.
CGAGTGTGTGACGCGTCCCGGATTGGGCCATGGCATCGACGCAGCCGGTGTCGGCACGGGCGCTGCACATTTGCGCCGGGCATTTGGCAGCACGACCGTCCGGCGGAGCGATTGAGCCGCTAGCAGCGAGGCCGTTCAGGGAGCGGCTCGCAGCACCGTCCGCGCATCGCGACCGATCACCCATTCTTAGCAACTTATTGGTAACATTAGCCTTGTGTTTGTGTGCCACCGCTTTGTCATCTAGACTCGGTATACAGACGCTGCGAGGACGGACGTGCGTGCTGCCTTGAACAATTGCCCGGCACTAGTTCTGAACGCCGATTTTCGACCGCTGAGCTACTACCCGCTGTCGTTGTGGACGTGGCAGGAGGCGATTAAGGCCTCGTTTCTTGGGCGCGTAAACGTCGTGGCCGAATACGACCGCGTCGTACGCTCGCCCAGCGTCGCATTGCGCGTGCCGAGCGTCATCTCATTGAAAGAGTACGTCCCGCCGGCGCGGCGTCCGGCATTCACACGGTTCAACGTCTTCCTGCGCGACCGTTTCACCTGCCAGTATTGCGACGAACCCTTCCCGACGGAGGAGTTGACGTTCGACCACATCGTCCCGCGCTTTCGCGGCGGTCGCACAATCTGGGAGAACATCGTCACCGCCTGCACCGCGTGCAACATGCGCAAGGGCAATCGGTCGCCGAAGGAATGCGGCATGGTGCCGATGCGCGAAGCGCACCAGCCCACCACCTGGGCACTGCAGGACAATGGCCGGGCTTTCCCGCCCAACTACCTGCATGATAGCTGGAACGACTATTTGTATTGGGACGCCGAGCTGGATTCGCCCTGATCCGATCCCCTAGAGTCGGGTCGACAGCCAGATCGCCGTACGCGTGCCGGCGCGGATCGCGGTGCTGAGCGCGCGATAGCCGGGGGCACGCCGCGCGCCGTGTTGCAGAGCCGTGTCGCGGTGGGCGATCTCGTCGTCGCGGAACGCGGCAATCATATCGCGCAGCGGCGTTTCCGAGTCATCCAACCGTTCCAATTGGCCGGCATAGTGCTCGTCGATGACTTCCTCCACCGCCACGGTGCAGGCCATGGCCGCGCGCGCGCCCAGGAGTGCCGTTGCCGCGCCAAGCGCGAAGCCGGCGACATCCCACACCGGCGACAGGACGGTGGGGCGCACCCGGCGCGCGGCGATCAGCCGGTCGAACGCATCCAGATGTCGCTGCTCCTGCGCACGCATTTCACGGATCGGCCGACCGGCGCGGCGACGGCCCAACACGGCCAGCTGTCCGTCATAGATGCGAGCGGCGCCCCGTTCGCCGGCCTGATCGACGCGGATCATGCGCGCGACCTCTGTCGCCGGATCGGGGTCGCCGGGTAGCCGTCGCGGCGTGCGCGGCTTGCTCACGCCGGCGCCCGTAGCAGCGCGCGTGCGGCCCAGAGGGAGCCGGCGGCCAGGCCAAGCGACACCAGCACGTTGTAGCCGGCCATCGAGATGCCGAACATCGACCAGGCGATTTCGTCGCAGCGCACTACCGGTTGGTTGAGCAGCTGTGCGCGCAACTCCTCGATGGTCATTGCGCCGCCGCCACCGATCGTGCCGCAAGAGCTGGTGCCTTCCCACCAGTGCTGCTCGACGCCGACATGGAAGGCGGCAATGCCGGCGCCGACGAGGAAGGCCAGCGCGCAGACGCCGGCCGCCCCCGCCAGGCCGCGCGCGCCCATCGGCCGGGCGAGGAGTAGCGCCAGCGCCGATACCACGATCGTCAATGCGTAGGGCGCGCGCTGATACCAGCACAGAATGCAGGGCTGCAATCCGCCAACATACTGCGATAGCAGAGCCGACCCAAGAACAACGACGCTCGTCGCCAGGATCAGCAACGGCACCAGCCTGGGGGCGGCGCGTGCGCGGGCGGCAAGGGGAGCGAATTCGAATGACGTCATGGCCTGTTACAGGACGTATCGGACGAGCACGAAACCGCCCAGCAAGAGCACGAAGAACGCCGTTGCCAGCAGCTTCAGATTGCCTTCGACAAATTTGCGAATTGGCGGACCGAAATACCAGAGCAAACCGGCCACCAGGAAGAAACGCACGCCGCGCGCCGCCACCGAGGCCACACCGAATACGATCGGATTTAGGTGTGTGGCCCCGCTGGCAATGGTTATCACCTTATAGGGAAAAGGCGTTACCCCGGCGCCGGCTACGATCCAGGCGCCCCATTCGTTGTAGGCGGCGCGGAATTCCTCGAAACGCTCGGAGTAGCCGTACGCCGACAGCACGGGCAGACCGATCTGATCGAACAGGAACCGGCCGATGCCGTAACCGGCGAAACCGCCGGCGACCGACGCGATCGTGCACGCCAACGCCAGCGCCCACGCACGCTGGCGCGCCGCCAGCACGGCCGGGATCAACAGCACATCCGGCGGGATCGGAAACACCGAGCTCTCGACGAAGGACACGAACACCAGTGCCCAAACGGCGTGGCGGTTGGCGCCCAGCCGCATCGTCCAGTCATAGGTCGCTTGCAGCATGCCGGTTCAACGATTGCGGTCTACGCCCTCGGCAAACGGCGGACAGTGTGGTACGCCGCGTAACTACGCGACGCTGTAGCAGCCCTGCGTTCGGCGGGCAATAATGGGGGAGTTACTTGCGGGGAAAGCTAGATCCGGTGCAGCTCGCGCACGAACGCAACCGTGCGGCCATTTTCGTCCCGTACGAGCGTCCAGTTTCCGGTATGGCTATAGACCGGAGGCGTGAGCTGGCATCCGGCGCCGGTGCACTTCGCGTCGGCCTCGCCGGTCAGCAATGACAGCGCGCCAACCATCAGGACCCAGACGATCAGGCCGCTGACGATGATTTTCAATGTCGCGCCCATGGTAAATAGCTCCAATTCGATGCGCTTTTAGTGAGTTTGATCTTGCAAAGGTAACCCTAAGCAGCCATTAACGCTGTGACCCCCGTCACGATCACAATTTATTTATTGCGCTACAGACATCGTTCGCTCGAGACCTATTGCGATGGAAAATGGTGCAGCAGCTGGAGACCTCCAACAACCGGGGGATTTGACGAAGATTTTGGTGTGCTGTCCGACTTTCGCTGAGATCGGCGGTGTTGACGTCCGCAACCATCCGCCGTTTCGTTCTCGGCGGAGGGTTTTGGCGCTATTCAGGCGGACTCATACCATGGCGGCCCTGCGCTCATGGAAGATCAGACGCTGGAAATTGTAAGCCAGGTTGGCGAGGCCGATCTTGGCCTCCGCCCGCTTGAGCCCGATGGTACGGATGAAAAGGCCCATGCGATCCTTCTGCTGGGCGAAGACGTGCTCCACATGCGCACGGACCGCTGACTTGCGGGCATTGGCCTGGGCGGTCGCCTTGGGCATGGCCCGGCCCGGCGGCTTCTTGCGGTGGATGTGGGAGACCCGACCCTTGCCGGCCAGCCACGCCTCGTTGGCCTTCGAGCGATAGGCGCTGTCAGCCCACACGCCGGCGGCCAGATTGTCGCCGGTGACGAGCTGACGCAACATCTTGCCGTCATGGCGGGCGGCATCGGTCACAGCCGAGCTGCGGATGAAGCCGTAGGCCCGATCGATGACGACATGATTCTTGTAGCCGAACACCGGGATCGCGATGTCGGGCATGCGCCGTTGCGACCCGGCGGGGTTCTTGCGCCGCCCGGTCTTCACCGTCCACCGCGCATCCGTGTCCTTCTGCGCCGCCTTGGCTGGCTGATCGGGCCAGACCTCGGACGCGCTCTTGCCCGCCTTGATCGCCCGCTTCTCGTCATCGCTGTGGCGCTGCTTGGGCGCCGATACCAACGTCGCATCGACGATCTGCCCGCCCATCGCCAGATAGCCGCACCGGCGCAATTCGCCATCGAAGGCGGCAAACAGCTTATCCATCGCCCCGGCCCGGACCAGACGCTCGCGAAAGGTCCATATGGTGTTGCGGTCCGGCGTCGGCGCTCCGAGATCGAAGCCTAGGAAGCGAAGCCAGCTCAAGCGATCGCGGATCAGAAACTCCATCCGCTCGTCACTCACCGTGTGCCGCGCGGCCAGGATCAGAACCTTGAGCATCGCCACCGCATCGTAGGCCGGGCGGCCACCTTTCGATCCGTCCGAATAGCCCAGCGCCGCCTCAAGCGGCGCGCGGAAAATCTTGAAGTCGACGACCTTTGCCAGCACCTCCAACGGATCACCCGTCGCCGAAAGCTTTCGAAGATGATCCGGTAAGCCGAACAGACCAGCCTGCCTCATCAATACCCCCCTCGAATCGAACCGCCGCAGAGAATCACAACAAGGCAAAATTGGCGAGGTAAATAGAGGCGTCCAACTTCTCAGACAACCCCTGCATCACCTCGCCAGGACGAATGTGTTCGGCCTCGGCGTAGTCCTGCAGATCGCGCGGCACCGTCGACCAGCGAAAGTCCGGTGTCACGTTCAGCAATGTCAGTTTGGCGCTGTACCGGTTGGCCAAGTCACTCGCCAACTCCACCGCGTAGTTGGCAAAGGCGGAGCCATCGATTGGGGCCAAAATGTGCTGGATCATTGGCAATCCATCGTCATTGAGACATGCCCGATCTGTAAGACTATGATAGTGGGCGCGCGCCGCTTTGACGCGGATCAAAGGCGTCGTAGTGCTGTCCAGAGGTAAGTCGTGACGGGTCATTCGGACGACGCGTTGGCGCTGCTGAGCGTTGCGGAGATGTACGTCGCCGATGCAGCCGCCGCGGCCGCCGGGATCAGCGGCGAGCGCCTGATGGAGGCCGCTGGCCGGGCGGTTGCGGATGCCGTGGCCGAGCGCTGGTCGGCACGGGCGCTTCTGGTCCTGTGCGGGCCGGGCAATAACGGTGGCGACGGCTTCGTCGCCGCGCGCTTGCTGGAGGAAGCCGGCTGGCCCGTGACGGTGGCGCTCCTGGGACCGCGGGAGGCGTTGCGCGGTGATGCGGTTGTGAATGCCGGACGGTGGGAGGGACCGATGGTGCCACTCGCCACCGCCGATATCGCGGAGGCCGGGCTGGTGATCGATGCCATGTTCGGGGCTGGCCTCACCCGTCCACTCGAAGGCGATGCGCGGACGATCGTCGAGGATATAGCGGCGCGGCGGATCCATTGTGTCGCGGTCGACGTGCCGTCGGGCGTGCACGGCGACAGCGGCCAAGTGATGGGCACGGCTCTCCACGCCGACGTCACCGTCACGTTCTTCCGCCGCAAGCCCGGGCACGTGCTTCTGCCTGGACGCTGGGTGTGCGGGGACGTCGTCGTCGCCGATATCGGCATCCCCGAGGATGTGCTGCCGGCCATCGCACCGCTGACGTACGCCAACGCACCGTCCCTTTGGCGGGACGCGTTCCCGTGGCCCCGGATCGATGGGCACAAATACACGCGCGGTCATGCGGTCATTGCCGGCGGCGCCATGACCGGGGCGGCGCGGCTGGTCGCCCGTGGCGCACTCCGGTGCGGCGCCGGGCTGGTGTCGATCGCCTGCACGCCGGAACTGGCGCCGATCTACGCGCACGACCGGCCCGGCATCATCATCAGGCCAACGTCGGATCTCTCGGCGTTCGGCGAACTGATTACAGATCCCCGCGTCACTTCCATGGTGATCGGGCCGGGGCACGGCGTCGACGCGGCGACGCGCAGTCGCGCGCAGGCCGCGCTGGCGACCGGCAAACCCTGCGTCCTCGATGCCGACGCGCTGACGGTGTTCGCCGGCGATAGTGATGCACTGTGCCATGCCATCGCCGGACCCTGTGTCCTGACCCCCCACGAGGGCGAATACGCGCGGCTGTTCACCGAATCGGGCGACAAGCCGGCGCGCGCCCGCGCCGCCGCCGCGCGGACAGGAGCCGTCGTGGTTCTGAAGGGTCCCGATACGGTCATTGCTGATCCGGTCGGGCGGGCCGTGATCAGTGAGAACGCGCCGCCGACGCTAGCGACCGCCGGCGCCGGCGACGTATTGGTGGGCCTGGTCGCCGCCTTGCTGGCCCAGGGCATGCCGGCGTTCGAAGCGGCCTGTGCGGCGGTGTGGCTGCACGGCGACGCGGCGACCCGATTTGGCCCGGGCCTGATCGCCGAGGACCTTCCGGAAATGATGCCGGCGGTGCTGCGCGGCCTGGATCCAGCGGCCGCAGACTAATGCGCTGTCCAGCCAAAAACCGTCCGTTTGGCTGCCCGACCGGCGCGGAGAAGGGGTTCGCACGCCTATTGGCTCAATTTCCGCGAGTCCCGCGGAATCGGCCATGTTTACTCCGATGCGGGCTTAGTATAGGAAAGCCGCGGCGGCCGACCCAAGCGATTGCCGGCCTGCCGGCGAGCGGGCGTGGCGGAACTGGCAGACGCGCCAGGTTTAGGTCCTGGTGACCCAACGGTCGTGGGGGTTCGAGTCCCTCCGCCCGCACCAAAGCAGCCGGGCGTGACGGGATCGGCGCTGGCGCCGTGGCTGTGACAGCAGTCCAACTTGTGGCAGTGAACGACGACATGCAGGTTACCGAGACACTCACCGAAGGGCTGCGCCGCGAGTTCAAGGTCGTCGTCGGTGCGACCGACATGGATCATCGCATCGACACGCGCCTCGGCGAGGTCGGCCGCAACGCGAGCCTACCCGGCTTCCGGCCCGGCAAGGTGCCGCCCAGCATCTTGAAGCAGCGCTTCGGCCCGTCGGTGGTCGGCGAAGTGCTGCAGAATGCCGTTCAAGAGACGTCGGTGCAGCTGATGCAGGATCGCGGCTTGCGCCCGGCGACGCCGCCGGAGATCAATGTCACGGCATTCGATGAGGGCAAGGATCTCGAATACGACATGAAGCTCGAAGTGCTGCCCGACATCGAGCCGATGGACTTCACCACCCTGAACTTCGAGCGCATGATCGCCGAGCCGACCGACGGCGAAGTCTCCAACGGGCTGGAGCGGCTTGCCGCGGAGCGTCGGCGGACCAAGCCCGTCGATGAGGACCGGCCGGCGCGGATGGGTGATTTGGTCGAGTTGAGCTTCGTCGGTACCGTCGATGGTGAGGAGTTTCCCAACAGCAAGTCCGACTCCTACCTGCTCGAGCTCGGCGCCGAAGGGTTCCTCCCCGGATTCGCCGAGCAGCTCGTAGGCCTGAGCGCCGGCGCGCAGGTCGAGGTGAAAGTCAAGTTGCCGGAGGATTTCTCGGTCAGCGAAGTCGCCGGCAAAGATGCGGTTTTCGACTGCAGCGTAAAGGCGTTGCACGAGCCGGAGGAGGTCGCGGTCGACGATGACTTCGCCAAGATGTTCGGGCTCGAGAGCCTGGATGAGCTTCGCCAGCAAGTGCGGGAGCGGATTCGCCTGGAATACGGCCGAATGGCGCGCACGCACCTGAAGCGGGCGCTGTTGGACAAGCTGGCCGAGTCGCACGAGTTCGCGGTGCCGGTCGCGATGGCCGATCAGGAATTCAACCAGATCTGGCAGCAACTTGAACACGCGCGCGAGCATGGCCATCTTGATCCGGAGGATGCAGATAAGAGCGAGGACGAACTGCGGGCCGAATATCGCGACATCTCCGAGCGCCGAGTTCGTCTGGGTTTGATCATGGCGGAAGTCGGCCGGCGCAACGAACTGGCGGCGAGCCCGGAGGAGTTGAACCGGGCGATCATGGAAGAGGCGCGGCGCTATCCCGGTGAGACCCAACGCGTGATCGAGTATTACCGCGACAATCCGCAGGCCCGCGCCAGCCTGCAGGCACCGATATTCGAGGACAAGGTCGTCGATTTCATCATCGAAATGGCGAACGTGACCGAACGAACGGTGACGGTGGATGAATTGATGGGGGTCCCGCAGGGTGCCGCGGCGGCATCTGAGCAGGATGAGACAGAAGAGGAGAAGCCGGAAAAGCGGACGAGGAAGAAAGAGAAAGACTGACGGTTTAGGATTTCCACCTACCATCCATTGCCTGGCCATCCGTGCCTGGTGAGTGGGGCCGGCCAACCGGGTCGACGAACGGCAGAAGGATGAAGGGTTCGCAGATGAGCAACCTAGTACCGATGGTGGTCGAACAGACCAATCGCGGTGAGCGCGCATACGATATCTTTTCGCGCCTGCTGAAGGAGCGCATCGTCTTTCTCACCGGGCCGGTCGACGACACGGTGGCGAGCCTGGTGTCAGCCCAGTTTCTGTTCCTCGAGGCGGAAAACCCCGAAAAGGATATCGCCTTCTACATCAATTCGCCCGGCGGGCTCGTGACCTCGGGCATGTCGATCTACGACACGATGCAGTACATCCGCCCCGATGTGTCGACGCTGTGCGTCGGCCAGGCGGCGTCGATGGGCTCGCTGTTGCTGGCGGCGGGTGCGCCCGGCAAGCGCTTCGCACTGCCCAACGCCCGCATCATGGTTCACCAGCCGTCCGGCGGGTTTCAGGGCCAAGCGGCCGATATTGAGATCCACGCCCGCGAAATCCTGGCGATGCGCGCGCGGCTGAACGAGATCTACGCCAAGCACACCGGGCAAAAGATCCCCGCGATCGAGGACGCGCTCGACCGCGACCGCTTCTACACCGCTGAAGAAGCAAAAGAATTCGGTCTGATCGACGAGGTCGTGAGCCAACGCCCACCGACCGAGGCCCAGGCCGCCGAGTAGGCGAAGCTGAAAACGTTACCGTCGGTTAACTAATTCTTGCTTTGCTCGTTAGGTGATGTTCAATGCAATGGTCTCATAATGGACCGAACGGCGAGCTCACCAGGCGGGCACGAAGCATGCCGTCGGTGGGCGCGGCGGCGACCTCTGTGAGGAGACCCCCTGTGGGGATCCTCTCTCAGTTTGGGTGGGGCACATGAACAAGTCCGGCGGCGACAGCAAGAACACTCTGTACTGCTCGTTCTGCGGCAAGAGCCAGCACGAGGTCCGAAAGCTGATTGCCGGACCGACCGTGTTCATCTGCGATGAATGCGTCGAGCTGTGCATGGACATCATCCGCGAGGAGCACAAGTCGACGCTGGTGAAGTCCAGCGACGGCGTGCCGACGCCGCGAAAGATTTGCGAAGCGCTGGACGGCTACGTCGTCGGACAGGACCACGCCAAGAGGGTGCTCTCGGTGGCGGTGCACAACCACTACAAGCGGTTGAGCCACGGCCAGAAGGCCAACGATGTCGAGATCGCGAAATCGAACATTCTGCTAATCGGCCCGACCGGGTGCGGCAAGACGCTGCTGGCACAGACCCTGGCCCGCAGCCTCGACGTGCCGTTCACGATGGCCGACGCCACGACGCTGACAGAGGCCGGCTATGTCGGCGAAGACGTCGAGAACATCATCCTGAAGCTGTTGCAGTCGGCGGACTACAATGTCGAGCGCGCGCAGCGCGGCATCGTCTACATCGACGAGGTCGACAAGATCAGCCGCAAGTCCGACAACCCGTCGATCACGCGCGACGTCTCGGGCGAGGGCGTGCAGCAGGCCCTGCTGAAAATCATGGAGGGCACGGTCGCTTCGGTGCCGCCGCAGGGTGGACGCAAGCATCCTCAGCAGGAATTCCTGCAGGTCGACACGACAAACATCCTCTTCATTTGCGGCGGCGCGTTCTCAGGCTTGGAGAAAATCATCTCGCAGCGCGGCCGCGGCAGCTCGATCGGATTCGGCGCCGATGTGCGCAGCCCCGACGAGCGTCAAACGGGCTTGGTCCTGCGCGGCGTCGAGCCGGAGGATCTGCTCAAGTTCGGACTGATCCCGGAATTCATCGGTCGCTTGCCGGTGACTGCGACGCTAGAGGACCTTGATGAGGCTGCCCTGGTGGAGATCCTGACCACGCCCAAGAACGCTCTGGTCAAACAATACCAGCGGTTGTTCGAGATGGAGGGCGTGACACTCGATTTCACCGAGGATGCGCTCACGGCGATCGCGCGCAAGGCCATCGGACGTAAGACGGGTGCGCGCGGGCTGCGATCGATCATGGAAGGCATCCTGTTGGACATCATGTTCGATCTGCCTGTGTTCGACGGCGTGACGGAGGTCGTTATCAATGGTGAGGTGGCGGAGGGCAGGAGTCGTCCGCTGCAAATTTACGCAGATCGTCTCGACACCAGCGCCTAGTTTGATTTGCGCGCGTGCGCTTGCCTTGAATCCGAATGTGGCGTACGCCACATTTTCGATAACGCCTATCTAAGACACCAAGTATCGGCCGACGCGGTTCGCGCGGCGGGCGCCATGAACACCAACGGCTGAAGAGGGCCTATGCTCGAGATCCCGCTGGGTGCGCTGTATCCGATCCTCCCGCTGAGGGACATAGTCGTCTTTCCGCACATGATCGTACCGCTTTTCGTCGGGCGGGAGAAATCGGTCAAGGCGCTGGAAGACGTAATGAAGGACGACAAGCAGATCCTTCTGGTAGCGCAAAAGAACGCTACGCAGGACGATCCGACCGCGTCCGACATTTTCAGCGTAGGCACGATCGGCACCGTGCTGCAGCTGTTGAAGCTGCCGGACGGTACCGTCAAGGTGTTGGTCGAAGGCGGCGAGCGCGCGCGCATCGTGCGCTACACCGAGAACCAGGAATTCTTTCAGGCCTATGCCGAGGAGGTCGCCGAGGATCTCGGCAACGCGCAGGAGCTTGAGGCGTTGGCGCGCTCGGTCATTGCGCAGTTCGAACAGTACCTGAAGCTCAACCGCAAGGTGCCGCCCGAGGTGCTGGTCTCCGTCAACCAGATCGAGGAGCCTGGCAAGCTCGCCGACACCATCGCCTCGCACTTGCAGCTGAAGATCCCGGAGAAGCAAGAGTTGCTCGAAGCCGACAAGGTCTCCGACCGGCTCGAGCGGATCTTCAGTTTCCTGGAAAACGAGATCGGCGTCCTGCAGGTGGAAAAGCGCATCCGCAGTCGCGTCAAGCGGCAGATGGAGAAGACGCAGCGCGAGTACTACCTGAACGAGCAGCTCAAGGCGATCCAGAAGGAGCTCGGCGAGACCGAGGACGGCCGCGACGAGTTGCAGGAAATCGAGGATCGTATCCGCACCACAAAGCTGAGCAAGGAAGCGCGGGAGAAGGCGCAGCAGGAGATGAAGAAGCTGCGCAACATGAGCCCGATGTCCGCGGAAGCCACGGTCGTGCGCAACTACCTCGATTGGATGCTGGCGATCCCGTGGAAGAAGCGCGCCCGCGTGAAGAAAGATATCAAGGCGGCGCACAAGGTCCTCAACCAAGACCACTATGGGCTCGAGAAGGTCAAAGAGCGGATCCTGGAATACCTCGCCGTGCAACAGCGCATGAGCAAGCTGAAGGGGCCGATCCTGTGTTTGGTCGGGGCGCCGGGTGTCGGCAAGACGTCGCTCGGCAAGTCGATCGCGCGCGCCACCGGCCGCAGCTTCGTGCGCATGAGCCTTGGCGGCGTCCGCGACGAGGCGGAAATTCGTGGCCATCGGCGCACCTATATCGGCTCGATGCCTGGCAAGGTCATCCAGGGCATGAAGAAGGCGAAGACCTCCAATCCGCTGTTCCTGTTGGATGAGGTCGACAAGCTGGGCGCCGATTGGCGCGGGGATCCGTCCTCGGCGCTGCTCGAGGTGTTGGATCCCGAGCAGAACCACACTTTCCAGGATCACTATCTGGAGGTCGACTACGACCTGTCCGACGTGATGTTCGTGTGCACCGCCAACACGCTGCGCTTGCCGCAGGCATTGTTGGACCGCATGGAGGTCATCCGCCTGGCGGGCTACACCGAAGACGAGAAGGTGCAGATCGCCAAGCGCCACCTGATCGGCAAACAGCTCAAGGAAAACGGGCTGAAGCGCGCCGAGTGGTCGATCTCCGACGCGGCGCTGAAAGACCTGATACGCTACTACACGCGCGAGGCCGGCGTGCGCAATCTCGAACGCGAACTGGCCAACCTCGCGCGCAAGGCGGTTAAGCGGATCGCCGTTTCCAGGAATGTCCGCGCAGTCAATGTGACGGCGCGCAATCTTGCCCGCGATGCCGGATTGCGTAAGTTCCGCTATGGCGCGGCCGAGCTGGATGATCTTGTCGGCGTTGTCACGGGCCTTGCCTGGACCGAGGTCGGCGGCGAGTTGCTTTCGATCGAGGCCATCGTTGCGCCGGGCAAGGGCAAGATGTCGGTCACCGGCAAGCTAGGCGAGGTGATGCAAGAGTCGGTGCAGGCCGCCAACGCCTATGTGCGCGCGCGTGCCGTGCAGTTCGGTCTCAAGCCCACGATTTTCGAGAAGCGCGACATCCACATTCACGTGCCGGAAGGCGCGGTGCCTAAGGACGGGCCGTCAGCGGGTATCGCCATGGTCACGGCGATGGTATCGGCGCTGACCGGCATTCCGGCCCGCGCCTGTGTCGCGATGACCGGCGAAATCAGCTTGCGCGGGCGTGTGCTGCCGATCGGCGGGTTGAAGGAAAAGCTCCTGGCGGCGCTGCGCGGCGGACTGAAAAAAGTTCTGATCCCGCTGGAGAACGAAAAGGATCTCGCCGAGATTCCGGACAACGTAAAGAAGGCGCTAGAGATCGTCTGCGTGAACACGGTCGACGAGGTACTCGAACACGCCCTCGCCCAGTCGCTAGTCGCGATCGAGTGGACCGAGCCCGGCGCCGATGCGCAGACCGAGGCGCCGCCCGAGTCGGTCGCAACGGCCGACGGACTCCCCGAACGGCCCGGCGTGGTGACGCACTAACCGGCCTTCGCCCTCAAAGGGCGCGTTTGTCCCCCGCGACTCGGGCAAAATCGCACGTTTCCTGCGGTTGACAGCCTTGCATCGATTGACGCGCTGACGCGCATCGCCTTATGCTGCGCGCGCCTATTCCGCGCCACGGCGCATCCATTGAGTTTCAGCGATCACCATCAGAGGGGGCCTCTATCGTGAACAAAAATGATCTCGTTGCTTCTGTCGCCGACGATGCCGGCATGTCGAAGTCCGATGCCGCGCGCGCCGTCGACAGTGTCTTCGATACCATTACCAGTTCGCTGCGCAAGAACGACGATGTACGTCTTGTCGGCTTCGGCACCTTCACGGTCACCAAGCGCGCAGCCAGCGAGGGCCGCAATCCGCGGACCGGCGAGAAGATCCAGATCAAGGCATCAATGCAGCCCAAGTTCCGGGCCGGCAAGGCGCTGAAGGATGCGCTCAACTAAGCGGTCCAGTTCAAAAAGATTCGCTCACCCTCGCACATCGGCCGTCCGTGTGAGGGTGAGCGCGATCGGACGACCACGGCATCCGGCGGTGCGCTCGCAGTGCCGGTTTGCTTTCACAATTTCACGCCGACCATCGGACGCATCCGCGGCCAGTGCCGCTTAGCCGCGCGTGATGCCGTGATGCGCACTCGCGTTTCGTGGTTGACGCCGCGCGATCCCGAACCCACCATTGTTGGCATAGGGCAGGGCGATTAGCTCAGCTGGGAGAGCGTCTCGTTTACACCGAGAAGGTCGGCGGTTCGATCCCGTCATCGCCCACCATCTGAATCAATGACTTAAGCTAAAATTGCGTCGGCCTTTCACCGTGATTTCCGGCTGGGGTGGCAACCAGGGTGACAAACGCATCGCCAAAGGATGTCTCGGCTCCCATCGCGGCCATGTCAGGGGAAGCGGGAGGCTTCTACCGCGCCGAACTTGTGGTCGCGGACATGCTCCTGCTCATAATCTCGACACGCTGGCCGCCTCGCACGCGAGCTGTCGCCGGTGCGGGGCCGCCGATCAAGCCCGCCGCCCGCCCCTCTTCGGCATACCCCCCAGGGGGCATGGGCGCGGATGGGACCCACGCGCTGTGATTCCAGACCAAGGGGCGCTACCCGGATCCGACTGGCTAGTAGCGATTTGCGGCGATGCTGCTTAAGTGCGGGTCCGCGCCGCTCAGCATGCCGAGGGGGGCTTCGTGTACGACAACGGCCGCTTAACGGGTCTTCCACGCTATCCTGTATTTGGTACCGTCCTCCGTTGCGTTTGCATTGTCACCGCGCATATGTCGTCGAATTCTTGCTTGTTTAGTCGTGAAATACATTTGGAGTTACAAATGTCCTACCAGAAAGTGCAGGTACCCGTTGGCACGCCAAGCGAGCTGGTTCAACTCATTCAACGTCACATTGATCCGCTATTGGCCGACGTTCACACGATGCTTCGGCTACCGCTTCCAACCGTCGGCCTCGGTGCTAGCTGCAACCTCTCGTCCGCGCTTGTGCTGCTGTCGGTCGAGCGGCGTGTCGGCCGAAATATGCGATTTTCCGGACTTGCCGCCCAAGTGGGATAAGAGCAAACAGCGTTTCAAGAGAGCGTTGAATTGGTACTATCCTTGGAGTGTTGAACCCAATACCAAAGTAGCAATCGTCGGGCCGGATGCGGCACAACTACTATACAATGCCTTTCGGAATCCTCTCGCGCGCAACCTTGGCCTGATCCAAGATTCTCGCTATCAGGCCGACCGCGTGTCCGAATCGGGTCAACAGCACGCATCGGGGTCTGCCCTCCGTCTGACCGAACATGAGGCAGAAGCGGACGTCTGCGCATTCCGACGCAAAGCGGCCACCGATTCCGATTTAATCCGGCCACCGATTCCGATCCAAAGCGGCCAGTCGGGTTGGCGATGTGATCGACCTCGTTGGGTGATCCTGACAGGGGCTACCTTCGCGCCTTTTGAGAGGAGCGAGGATGCCCCGGGAGAGATTGCCCATGCGCAAGATTAGCGACGTTCTACGGCTGCACGCCGGCGGATTGTCGAAGCGGCGGATTGCCGTCAGCTTGAACATCGGCCGCACGGCAGTCGGCGATTACATCAACCGCGCGCGCCGCGCGGGTCTGGGCTGGCCGCTGGCCGAGGATCTTTCGGACGAGGATCTGGAACGGCTGCTGTTCCCGCCGCCTGTCGCGGTTTCTCCCGATCGCCGGTCGCTTCCCGACTGGCCGGTGCTGCATCGCGAGTCGAAGCGGCCCGGCGTCACCCTGTCCCTGTTGTGGGAAGAGTACCGCGCGGTCCATCGGGACGGCTACGGCTACAGCCGGTTCTGCGAACTCTACCGTGCCTGGAAGGGCGGGCTCGCCCCGACCATGCGTCAGAGCCATGTGGCCGGCGAGAAGATGTTCGTCGATTATGCCGGCGCCACCCCCGAGGTGATCGACGGCCTTACCGGCGAGGTCCGCGCGGCCCAGATCTTCGTCGCCACCCTGGGCGCCTCCAGCTACACCTACGCCGAGGCGACCTGGACGCAAGCGCTGCCCAACTGGATTGGCTCGCACAGCCGCGCCTTCGCCTACTTCGGCGGGGTGGCGACGCAAGTCGTGCCGGACAATCTCAAGTCCGGCGTCGTCAAGGCCTGTCTGTACGATCCCGAGATCAACCGCACCTATGCCGGCATGGCGGCCCATTACGACACCGCGATCGTGCCGGCACGGCCGCGCAAACCGCGGGACAAAGCGAAAGTGGAAGTCAGCGTCCAGATTGTCGAGCGCTGGGTTCTGGCCCGCCTGCGCAATTGCCGTTTCTTCAGCCTCGCCGAACTAAACCAGGCCATCCATGAACGGCTGGAAGACCTGAACGGGCGGGAGACAAAGCATCTGGGCGCGTCCCGCCGGAAATTGTTCGAAGCACTCGACCGACCGGCGCTCAAGCCGTTGCCTGCCCAACCCTATCAATACGCCGAATGGAAGCAGCGCCGCGCCGGCCTCGACTACCATGTCGAGATCGCCAAGCATTACTATTCGGTTCCCCATACCCTGGCCAAACAGAAGCTCTGGGCCCGGATCACCGAGCGCACCGTCGAGATCTTCCATAAAGGCAAGCGTGTGGCCGCCCACATGCGCGGATCCGGCAATCGACGCCACACCACCATCGCCGAACACATGCCCAGTGCGCACCGGCGTTATGCCGGTTGGACACCGGCGCGCATCCGAAGCCGGGCCACGGCGGTGGGAGCCAATACCGAGATCCTGGTCGATGTCATCATGCGCAACCGGCCGCACCCCGAACAGGGCTTCCGCTCCTGTATCGGCATCCTTCGCCTCGCCAAGACCTACGGATCGGAACGGCTGGAGGCCGCCTGCGAACGAGCCCTGGAGATCGACGCCACCTCCTATTCTTCCGTCGCCTCCATCCTCAAGAACAAACTCGAGCGCCGCGCACCGCGACAGGCCACGGACGGGCCGGCGATCGATCACCCCAATATCCGCGGCCCGCAATACTTTCACTGAGGAGACATCATGCTGCACCATCCCACCCTCGACCAACTCAGGCATCTCAAGCTGCACGGCATGGCGCGCGCCTTCGCCGAATTAGGTGACAACGCCCAGGCCGGCGAACTCGACCATGCTCAATGGCTGGCCCTGCTGCTCGACCGAGAAGAGGCCGAACGCAACGACCGGCGATTGACCTACAGGCTTCGCAACGCACGCCTGCGCCATCCGGACGCCTGCATCGAGGATGTCGATTACCGCGCCCCCCGGCGCCTCGATAAAGCCCTGTTCCAGCAACTGACCAGAGGCCAATGGATCACAAGAAAACAAAACCTGATCATCACCGGCCCCTGCGGCGTCGGTAAATCATGGCTCGCCTGCGCGCTCGGCCAGAAGGCCTGCCGCGACGACTTCTCCGTCCTCTACAAGCGCATCCCAAGGATGTTCGCCGAACTGGAAATGGGGCGCGCCGACGGCCGCTACCCCCACCTGTTCCGGGCCCTCACCAGAGCCAATCTCCTGATTCTCGACGATTGGGGCCCCGACCGCCTCAATCCCGATCAGCGACGCGATCTCATGGAAATCGTCGAGGACCGATACAACAACGCCGCCATCCTGGTCACCAGCCAGCTGCCGTTGGCGAAGTGGCACGACGTCATCGGCGAACCCACCTTCGCCGACGCCATCCTCGACCGCATCGTCCACAATGCCCATCGGATCGACCTCGTCGGGCCCTCCATGCGAAAGGCCATCGCCGAAAATATCAACGCCAACGCGATTGACCATACAGAGCAAAAACGACATCAAAGGAACACCCAACGGCGACGATCACGACGCCCAATTCGACCCCCGGCCAAAGTGGCCGTTTTGGATCGGAACGGGTGGCCGCTTTCCGTCGGAATCAGTGGCCGCTTTCATCGGAATGCGCAGCCATCTGTAGCAGCCTTAAATCGGCGGGAAAAGCGGTGCACGTTGAAGGGCCGCCCGGCCTCATCGGTGAGGATCGCCACGTTGACCATCGGTGTTTTCTCCAATGCCCGCCGCAGGTCCGGGTGCGCCGGTATCCATAACCTCGCTCCGGTCTTGCTCTGCACCACCTCAACCGCTTGGCCATCGTATTGCGACCAGCCCATGTGCACCACGTCGCCGCGGCGCTGACCGAGATAGAGCCCGAGCATCAGCGCCAGATGCATCGGTCCCTGTGGATGAAATGTGAGAAACGCCGACACTTCGGCCTCTGTCCAGGGCCGATAGCCGGGTCCGGTCTTCAGCGGCTTGATGCGGGTTGCCGGGTTGTTAGCGCGGCACCCGCGGTCGATGGCGAAGTTGAGCAACCGGCACAGCACCGTCATTCGATAGTTGGCATTGCGTGGCGTAGCCCGCATGGAATCGCGCATGATCAGCGCCCACGGGCGGGTGGTGTCATCGACTTGCACGCCGGACAGCTCCGCCAGCGCCTCCATGTGACGCAAGTATCCGCGGCGGGTTTCGTCCGACAACTCGGTGAACTCGGGCGCCATCTTGAACTCGGCTATGAGCGCCGCCAGTGAGCCTAATGCGAGGGGTGGCCGGCCGGGCGCCTCGAAGCTGGCGTGAACCTCCTGATACTTGGCCAGGAATTCCGGTCCGCCGATGGGGCTTGGCAGCGGGACCCGTTGCGTACCGCGCCTATAGTAGGCGTAGTCGCGGCCCCTAGAGCGTATGATGTCCAGATAGGCCAAGGTCACGCTCGAGCGTTTGGATCGCCGCATCCTGAGATCGTGCGGCGCGATCGAATAGGCGGTCAAGGTATTCGTCCAGGGCGTCGCGCAGCCAGATCTTGCGCTTGGCCGTGATGTGGGCTGGGTCAGGTGCGCGCCCGGCGCGGACCTCAACAAGGAACGCCGTTTGCGACAGCCCGACATAGGCGGCGGCCACCTCGCAGCGCATGCCGCGAGGCCAAGCGTCGTTTGGGACGCGACGGGATGGCGCAGTCATCGGCCCGCCGCCGGGGTGAGGGTGCGGTGGGGGTTCACCGGCCCACTTCCAGCGATTGGTAGTACCAAGTGTGCAGGAAGCCGAGCGGCGGGATTTCGCAGTGCAGCCTGACCATCTGCCACAGCCAAAGCATGCGCCCGCTGCGACCATTACCGTCGGTGAATGGATGCAGCGTCTCGTAGCGGTGATGGGTCTGATATGGGACAGGAATGTCGTAGGCATCGGCAAGAAGATCTTCGAGTTCTGAGACGATTTGGGGGCCGCCCGACGGCGCAACGTGCGTCCCTACGCGCACGTTCAGGCCCTTGCGGCTGCGCAGTTTGGCATCGGGTTGGAACACGCCGACGATTTGCACAAGGTCATCAATCGCGATCTGCGGTAGGCCGAGGAATTCGAGAGCCGCATCGACTTCGGCTTCGCGCGCGCCAACGATGCCTTCAATGCGGTTGCTCTCCATGAGAAAGCCTCGGACCTGATCACGCGGGACGCTCATCACCCCGCCCTTGCTTTCCCAGGGCTCGTGTTCATCGAGGCGGTCGGTCATCGTCCAAATTCCGTCGCTGCGACGCGCAGGGTGTTCATCGCTCCCCGGCCTACCCCGGAAGGCTCGGGTGGCACTCCAGCCGTCGTGCACGACGTGGAAACGGCATTCCATTCGCGGATCACTCTGTCGCCATCGCTCATGAGCGCATCAATGAACTTCCGCTTCGCGGAGTTGAACTGGTTGCGGCACCCGGCCGAACAGAACCGCTTGGCATAGGCGCCGCGCCTTGCCGGCGCGAACTCCACCGTGCACCAGGGGCATTCCGTCATTGCGGGTACTCGTCCCACGTCCTGCGGTCCAGGTGGCGGCCAGCGAGACGCTTGCCGACATGGGCCATCGCCGGCTGACCCCGGCCCCACGGATGACGCACGGCGCTAGGCACGACGTCGGCGCGGAACGCGGCATCGTTCGGCACCCACGTGCCTCATTGCTTGAAGAAGAACGGCACGCCAACCGCCTGGCATTGATCGCGGAGCCCTCGCGCCCACTCCGGGTGCATGGGCCGCGCGCCCGAACCAGACTCGCCTCCGACGATGACCCAATGGATCGGCGATGGCACGCCGTCCGGCACATCTACCGGGCCGTCCATGTCGAATATTGCCACCGGCGCCAGCAGCGGCTCCGCCGAGACGAACCGCACCGCGGCCGGCGTTTCCAGCAACGGTGGGATGCGCTCGTTCGCCCGCGCCTGATCCTCGACGCTGACGCCGAGCCATACGTTGGGCAGAGGCTTTGTCACCGCACCGGGATCAATGCCAAACAATCGCTCCGCTTCATGTCGGATGCCGACACGAATGCACGTGGCGCCGACGCTGAGGTAATCCTTCGCCCGCTCCGGACGCTTGGTCAGCACCTGAAACGTATGTTGCGGACATAAGGCCATCACCGCGAACACGCCGTCGATCCACTCGTCGGGCACGGCCTCGTGAAACAGGTCGCCGTGTGCGCAGACGAAAACTCGCCTCGGCTCCCGCCAGTGAAGCGGTTGATCGAGCCATTCCTCGTTCAGCCGGACCTCGCCCGTCCAAACCGGCCCGGCCTTGCTTGGCTCCGTCAACCCAACGCGTGACGGATGGTTCCGCAGCCGGCCTCCGGCGAGCTTCATCGCGTAGCAGTTGGTGCAGCCGGGCGAGACCACCGAGCAACCCGTAACCGGGTTCCACGTCGCGTCGGTCCACTCGATCTTGGTGCCGTCAGCCATGTCAAAACTGTTTGTCGTCTTCGGGATCGAATTGCGGATTGCCTGTGTCTTCGATCGTGTCGCGTGCAGAGCGCGCCGCCGGCGCAAGCTCGTAGCGCTGGACGGGCTGCGGCTGGGACCGCTCCCCGAGCGCCCGCGCGATGTCTTCGGTGGTCGGTGTGAGGCAATAGACCGATGCGGGTGAATAGAACTGCGTGGCGACAATGCTGTCGGCGGTGTGAACATCGAGGCGGAGGAACGAAGCGCCGGCGATCTCCTGCTCGGTGACGTATCCGGCCAGGCGCCGATGGCCCATCAGCTCCAGGATGGCCCAGTCTTCAAACTTCATTTTTGCGGTCATCCTGCACCCGCTTTCAGTTCCTTGCGGCGCGCGGACTCGGCTTGCTTGAGCGTCGCCTGCTGATCGTCCGACAGTGCTTCGTAGTGCCCACGGTTCTCCGTCTTGAAGTCTGAGATGGCGATGCCGGTGGGCGCGCTCGCGTAGGCACCCATCGCTCGTGTGACGAACGCTTCGGCCGGCGATGGCTTATGGCTGGTGGGCGAGGCGGATGATTCAGGCTGGGCCGGGGCAGCGTCGCCCTCATCCTGACCGGATTGTGTGGTCGCATCGTCCTCCGACTTGACCTCGCCCATAGTGGTGACGGCAGGACTCGAACCTGCAACCTCAGAGTTTGGAACACCGCGCTCTGTCCCTTGAGCTACGTCACCATTGATCCCCAACTGCTGCGCCACCGCACCGACGGCCGTCGCAGGCTCCGCACGTGGCGTCACGTCGCGCATCGGCAAAGGGTCGTCCTCGCGCGCGACCAGGCCCATGATGGCGTCGGGCACGTGCAGCCGGCACCAGGCGCGCACGGCGTAGTAGCCCATCTGCTGGCGTGGCTGCGACTTCCACAGCGGTGAGTTGCGCACGGTGATGTTCCTGAGCGCATAGCTCTCGGCGTGCTCACCGCTGCCGCGGCGCCGGCCGGTGACGGTGCAGACCATCGCCTCGCCCTCCCCATGGAAGTCGAGGCTCAGATCGCCGTCGAGCAGGCCACTGGCCAGCACCATCGCGTGGATCGACTTGGCGCCGTAGGCCAGGCGTCCACTGATCGCGTAGCTGTCGTAGGCCAGGTGGAACGGCGACATGCCGGTGTTCATGGCGTCGGAGACGATACGCAGGCACACGCCCGGCTTGTTGCGCAGGTGCGCCGGCACGCCGATATCGCCCGAGGCCATGACTTTGGCGAACTCCATGGCCTCGCCGGCGTTGGTCGGCACCAGCGCGCCGCGTGTGCCGGTTGGGCTCGTCGTCAGCGGGTCCAGCAGCTCACGGTTGGGCTGCTCACGGCGGGTTTTAGCCAGGTCGTTCATACGCCGCACATCCCTTCGCACTCGTTGATGAATAGATCGCCCTGGCCCCGCTCGATCGCGGTCGACAGATCGACCTCGTCGATGGGCTGCCGGCTGCTGTGCATGTACTCGACGCCCGCCATGCCGCGTGCATCGCCCTCACGAAGCGCCGCGTCTACCGTCACGGCATCGGCCCATTCCTCCGGAGAGTTGTCGCGCAGTTCCCGCCAAGCCCGGTCGCCATGGAACGGACAACCGATGCAGGCCGATTTCGGCGGCTCGGGATAATCGTGGCGCCGCAGCCATCCGAGACAGTCCCGGCGCGTCATGCCGGCTTCGATCAGCGGCCACCGGGTCGTTTGCCACTGTTGGCGTGCCGGCTTCATGCGCAGGACCTCGTCCAGGCTGATGCCGACCCAGACCTCGACCGCGCCGGCCGGGATGCAGGTGCGGCGGCCGACGCCGAGCAACTCGCGCATCTTCCACATCAGCGGGGTCAGCTTGTATTCCGACAGCCTTGCCCAACTGCTCGACGCGGTCTCGGCCATCCCCTGGCGCGTCGAGCCGGGAGGGCCGGGGCGCCGCGATGCCGCGGCGGCCGAGGACCTCGCCGAGCAGCTCGCGGCGGCCGATTTCGATACCGCCTTCCGCGAGATGGCCCACGCCGTCTGGTACGGCTATTCGGTGGCCGAGATCATCTGGCAACCGGCCGGCGGCCGGGTCGAGATCGCCGCCATCCGCACCCGTGCGCCCGAGCGCTTCCGCTTCGGCACGGACGGGGACCTGCGCCTGATCAGCCGGACCCACCCTCGCGGCGCGCCGGTGCCCGAGGCCAAGTTCTGGCTCGCCCGCATGCCCGCCGAGCACGGTGGCCAGGCCCACGGGCCCGGCGCTGCCCGGCTCTGTTT
The DNA here is from genome assembly GCA_965248805.1 of Alphaproteobacteria bacterium. Classification (GTDB taxonomy): domain Bacteria; phylum Pseudomonadota; class Alphaproteobacteria; order UBA6615; family UBA6615; genus CBDFKJ01. Next base: position 382,384 of record CBDFKJ010000007.1, on the reverse strand, counting down.
CTGGCCGGTTTGGCTGAAACGCAACGGCATCCGTTACTGGGCCGTGGCGCTGGAGAAGTTCGGCACGCCGACGCCGCTCGGCAAGCACGGACGAAATGCCCCGCGGTCGGAGATCGACCTCTTGCTGGAGACCCTGCAACGCCTCGCCCAGGGCGCCGGCATCGCCATCCCAGAGGGACAGGAGATCACGTTCCTCGAGGCCACCCGGCGCAGCGGCGGCGATCATGTCCAGTTCTGCAAGTACATGGACGCGCTCATCGTCGAGGCCGTCCTATTGCAGACCGCGACCACCGAGATGGGCCCGTGGAAGGGCACCGCCGAGGTCCAGAAGCTGGTGCGCGACGAGCGTGTCGCCACGCTGTCGCGCATGATCTGCTCCGGCGTCGAGCGCACCGTCGCCCGCTGGCTCACCGATTGGAACCATCCCGGCGCAGCCTGTCCCCGCGTCGTGCGCGAGATCGCCCCGCCCGAGGACCTGGGCGCCCGCGCCGCCCGCGACGAGATCGTCGCCCGCATGAGCGGGATGCGCCCGGCCCGGCGCTACATCGAGGACACCTACGGCGGCGAATGGGAGGATGCACCGGCGCCAAGCGCCGAACAGCGCTTCGCCTTCGCCGGTCCAGCGCCACCGCGCGACCACATCGATGCCCTTGCCGACGAGGCGGAGGAGGCGGCACAGCCGGCCATCGAAGCGATGATCGACACCGTCCGCGGCCTGGTGGAGCACGCTTCATCCCTCGACGAGGTCTCCGAAGGACTGCTCGCCCTCTATCCGGACATGGACGCCGCAGAACTCGCCGGGTCGCTGCGCGAGGCCCTCACCGTGGCCGTGCTCATGGGCCGCGCCGATATCGTGGACCGGCGGTAGTGCCCGAGGTCGAGGGAACGAACGTCGGATTCGACGAGGCGATCGGCTTCTTCCGCAACAAGGTGCGCCTGCCCACCGAGACCTGGACCGATCTGTGGCAAGGCATGCACGCCCGCGGCTTCGTCATCGCCGGCGCCCAGCGCGATGCGCTGCTCGCGGACTTCCAGGGCGCGATCGGGAAGGCGCTCGACGAGGGCACCACGCTCGCCGCCTTCCGCGACGACTTCGACCGCATCGTCGCCCGCCACGGCTGGTCCTACCGCGGCGGCCGCGGCTGGCGATCGCGCGTCATCTTCGAGACCAACCTGCGCACCGCCTACCAGGCCGGGCGCTGGCAGCAGATCCAGCGCCTCAAAGACCGCATGCCTTTTCTGCGTTACGTCTCGGTGCTGGACGCCCGCACCCGGCGCCAGCATGCCGCCTGGCACGGCACCGTGCTGCCCGTCGACGATCCCTGGTGGCGGACCCACTATCCGTCCAACGGCTGGGGCTGCCGCTGCATCGTCCAGCAGCTCTCACAAGATAACCTCGAGCGCTACGGCTACCGGGTCTCCGACGAGGCGCCACCGATGCGCATGGAGACCAGAACCATCAACACCCCAGACGGCCCCGTATCGATCCAGGTGCCCAGGGGCATCCATCCCGGCTGGTCCTACAACGTCGGCGAGGCCGCCTTCGGCCGTGGCGCCGACCTCATCGCCCAGGAACGCCACGGACCATGGGACGACCTGCTGGCGCCCGGCGGCAACCGGCCGGCCGGACCGGGCCGTCTCACGCCGGTCACGACCCCGACCCGGCTCGGGCCGCACGTCGAGGGCGAGCAGGCATTGCGCGAGACGCTGCGGACCGCCATCGCGGGCGACGAGGCCATCTATACCGATCCCATCGGCGGCAGGGTGGCCGTTGGCCAGACCCTCGTTGATCACATGCTCCTCGATGCCCGAAGGCTGGATGGACGCGAGAGCTACTTCCCCCTGATCCCCGAGCTGATCGAGGACCCGGCCGAGATCTGGGTCGGCTTCGCCGCCAGCGCCGTCTCGGGCCGCGTCGCGCTGAGGCGACGCTATGTCAAGCTGATCGCGCTCGAGCGCAACCGCACCCTCGGCCTCGTCGCCGACCTCGACGGCGGCAGGTGGTCCGGCTTCACGTTCTTTCGCGGCAGAGACACAGATCGCGAGACAGCGCTGCGCTCGGGGCTGCGAATATTTGTTGAACAGGGTTGAGGAGTGAAGCCGTACCAGTCGCCGCACCAACTGAGGCTCGGGCGCCAACCATTGGGGTGCGGCCCCGCCGACGCCTGCACCGCCCATATAGCGTCACAACGTGCCCCTCGCAACACCCGGAGATGCCGAAGATGAAGCGCGACATGGACCTGGCCCGCGACATTCTCCTCGCCCTGGAAGATCGAGGCAACGGCCGCCTGGGCCTGATCGAAATCGACATCCCCGACCGCTCGCGGGCCGAGGTCTCCTATCACGTCATGCTCCTGGCGCAGGCGGGCCTCATCGAGGCGACCGACCTGTCCTCACCGAACCGGTTCGACTGGAGGGCGCGGAACCTGACATGGCAAGGCCATGAATTCCTCGAGGCGGCGAGGAACGATACGATCTGGGAGCGCGCCAAGACCGCCGTTGTAGAACGAACCGGCGGGCTCACCCTCGACCTTCTCCAGGCCACGCTGATCAAGATAGGCAGAGAGGCGCTCGGGCTCTCAACGCGGTACCGGAAATGACGGCGATTCCGACCCCGTGAAAACGGCGGGAAATTGTCGCCGATTCAGGCCCCTTGAAACGGCCGTAAAATCGCGTTTTCAAGGCCATTTTCGCCTCGTGAACGGCCGATTCACAAAGACTTTTGGCTTCCTTCCGCGCGAGCGTCGCCGCGCCGCAAACCGTTGATAACCTTAGTTTTATCCGGCCTCTTCCGGCCTCTTCCGGATTCACAAAGACTTTTGTCCCCTTACATCCACCTGGTCGAGCCGGGGCAGGTCCGGCAGCCCGCTCCATCAAAGCGATCCGTGCTCGCCGATCACGACGCCGAGCTGATCGGCAAACCACTCGGTCACCATCGTGCGATGGCACCAGTTCGAGGGGCTGAACGGAGGTTGCTCCCAGCAGAGCAACACGGGCTCGGCGCCGCCGGCCAGAGCGTGCAGTTCGTCCCACACGGTCTGGGCGTCGAGCGGGCCGAGGATGTCGCTGAAGTAGATTTCGCGATACTTACCCTCCGGCATGCGCATCATGTCGCGGCGTGGCGCCAGGGCCGAATACCGCCTGTAGCCGGCGGGTGTTCCGCGCGGCTCCCATCGTGCGATCGAGATCCGGCCGGGGCCGGTGTAGGTCTTGAAGCTGGCGGTCTTCATCAGGCTGCTCCCATGTGCACGACTTCACCGAAGGGCGGCTCGCCGTAACGCCCTACCAAGTTCCGGCGACGACGACGCGACCCATATCGGGTCGGAGCACTTAAGCGGTCTTTTTCCTGACGCGTGACACGAGGGAGTCGGCGGCGGCCCGCGGCTACGGCCGGCGTTGGCGCAAGGCGCGCAAGACGTTTCTCGCCCGCCATCCGCTGTGTGCCATGTGCCAGGCCGAAGGCCACGTCATCGCGGCGACGCTTGTCGACCACATCGTGCCGCATCGAGGCGACCAGGCACTGTTCTGGGACCGACACAACTGGCAGCCGCTGTGCGACAGCCATCACGGATCGGCCAAGCAGCGCCATGAGATGCGCGGTTACAGCAATGCCGTAGCGCCGAACGGCTGGCCCGTGGACCCGCTTCATCCCGCGAACAGAGGGGATTATATACCGGAATCACAATCATGGCTTGTCATCGGTCCTCCCCGAGGGTCTTGACCTTCATGGGCTGAAGCGCCGCTCTCGCAAGCTCTTCAGGTGTCGAGTTGATGCTCATGTCTTCCTCTAGTTCCGCTTTGCTCGGCTGGTAGGTCGCTGGGCGCACCTGCACGGTGGGCTTCTTGGGCTTAACCGTTGGCATGCCATATCTCCTATGTCTTGTGGTCATTGAAGAATTTTATCCAAGATGCCACCGGAATTCCGCGAACTCGCTCTGCAAGCATAAACTGAATGTAATCATCCATGAATGCTGAACCGCTCCGGGTTTGGCGGAGGCTCCAACTCTTGAGAAAGTGGAGCCATTATGAGCAAGACAAGGAACAGGTTTTCTTCTGAGGTTCGCGCCCGTGCGGTGCGGATGGTTGTGGATCACGAGGGCGAACACGCCTCGCGTTGGGCGGCTGTTTCCTCGATAGCTGGGAAGATCGGCTGCACGGCGCAGACACTCAATGAGTGGGTGAAGAGGTTCGAGCGCGATAGCGGCGTGCGCGCCGGCGTCCCCAGCGAGGTCGCCGAGCGGCTGAAAGCCCTGGAGCGGGAGAACCGCGACCTCCGGCAGGTCAACGAGATCCTGCGCAAGGCGAGCGCCTATTTTGCCCAGGCGGAGCTCGACCGCCGGTTCAAGCCATGATCGCGTTCATCGGCGATCACCGCGAGGCGCACGGGGTCGAGCCGATCTGCAAGGTGCTGCCGATCGCCCCGTCGACCTACTACGACCATGTGGCCAGGCGGCGCGATCCGGCCAGGCTGTCGGCACGGGCGAAACGGGATATGGCTCTCAAGGTCGAGGTCCGACGCGTCTTCAAAGAGAACTTCCGTGTCTACGGCGTTCGCAAGGTGTGGCGACAATTGCAGCGGGAAGGCTTCGATGTCGCTCGCTGCACTGTTGAGCGGCTGATGCGGGAGATGGGCTTGCAAGGGGTGATCCGCGGCAAGCCGATCCGCACGACAGTCAGCGACCAGGCCGCGCCTTGCCCGCTCGACAAGGTCAATCGCCAGTTCCACGCTCCGGCACCGAACAGGCTGTGGGTCTCGGACTTTACCTACGTGGCCACTTGGGCTGGCTTCGTCTATGTCGCCTTTGTCATCGACGCCTATGCCCGCCGCATCGTCGGCTGGCGGGTGAGCCGGACAGCCCATGCCGGCTTTGTTCTCGATGCCCTGGAACAAGCGCTTCATGCGCGGCGACCCGTCCATCGCGGTGGGCTGATCCATCACAGCGATAGAGGGAGCCAATATGTCTCGATCAAATATACCGAGCACCTGGCGGAAGCGGGCATCGAACCCTCGGTGGGCAGCGTCGGCGACTCTTATGACAATGCTCTGGCCGAGACCATCAATGGTCTTTACAAAGCCGAGGTCATTCACCGGCGCGGGCCGTGGCGCTCATTCGAGGCCGTCGAGCTCGCTACTCTGGAATGGGTGGATTGGTTCAACAACCGGCGGCTCCTGGAGCCCATCGGAAACATCCCGCCGGCCGAAGCCGAGGAACGCCACTACGCCATGCTGAAGCAGTCAGACATGGCGGCGTGACTCAAACAAAATGGCCTCCGCCAAACCCGGAGCGGTTCAGGCCGTAGCGGGCCAAGCGACCGAAGTTGCTCCCGGAATCGCTATTTGGCCGGTCTGATATGTGGTCACTCTTTGCAGGATAGGGATGAACTTCGTCGGGGATTACAAGCCCAGAGTCACTCCTGGCGTCACGCTCATGCTGCCAGTAGTAGTTTCGCTTCTCGGCGCAATAGCGTGCCGGTCGCACGAATGGTCTCATGAGGATTGGAGATCCTGCCAGCACATTTGACAAAACCCACGGGACCACCACCAGCTGGTCCCACGGGTTGCAGGCATCTCTTGTCACGGTGAAGCGGTAGGTTGGAGCGCGCTCGCGAGAAAGCAGATACCAGCCTTTCAGTTCAATCCCCATCAACGGAACGACACCGTTGTCGATGGATCTCAAGGTGACATCCGGAAATGTCTGAGGCATGGCGGACGAACGATAATTTCTGGTACCGAGAATCGGGGTCCCACACCGGCCTGAGTTCGTTCAGCGTATGGACTACGGATTCCTCGATGGTCGCGGCGAGCGGCGCATTGAGCGTGAAGATATCAGTCGCCAGCAAGCCCTCTATAGTGGTTCTCGTGGCGAAGTGACTCGGCACCGCAAACAGTGCCTGCTTTACCCGGCACCAGAGGTCATAGTGCTCCCACTCCTCAGGAGCGCTGGACAGAGGTGGTTTAGGCTTCTCCAAGTCTCTGCACGGCGGCACGGTAGAACTCTGGAATGATCTCTGCGCTGCGACACGCGCGTCCTGAGCGCCAGGAACTCACTGCCGCTGGGCACAGGCCACCAAATGGTTCCCACACCACATCTCCGCGGTCTGTGCATACCTGTATGGTCGTGTCCACAAGCTCCAATGGCTTCTGACTGCCGTGGAGGCTCTTAAACTTCCAACGCATCTCCTGACGGTCTCCGTTGACTCTCTCGGAGCCGCCGACATGCGGGTGTTGCCAAACATTCGTCACGCCGACAGGGCAATTGAACTTGGCGCGCTGTTTTTCCCATTCCTTCGCGCGAATAGGCTTCTTGCCATCCGCACTGAAGTACGGTCGCCCTCTCTGATCGCCGTGAGCATTGGCGTAGGCGGCGATAGCCGCAAAAGCCTTTGGCGGCGGGAAGTACCAGAGATGATCGGCCGTGAGGTACTTCCTGGTCGCAGCATTCGCGACGCCACACGCCTCATTGGCCAAGCAGTATGGCAGGCCGGATCGCTGCCATTCGTGCCGAAGCCATTGCTGCATCGTCATCCCGTCGAAACTCGCCGCCTTGACGTACTGGACGCATACCTCCGTCGTTATCGGAAGTTTCCGAAGCGTCTTGCTGTTAGCGTTGCCGGCGATGTGCCCCAAGCCCTTGTCCCAAATGTGGCATGCCCGGTACTCCCAACCGTGTTCGAGAAGCACGGGGTGCGCGCTTGCCCATCCCAATTCGGAATTCCAAAACCACAGAGTTGTTTCTGATGTCGATTTTTCCGTCCAACTCTTGATGTGCGGCAGATACCAGTCCGCCAATCCATTCACCTTGTGCAAATCACCTGGGTAGCCGGTCAATCCATATGGCCCATCCGACACAATGCAAACGGGGGTTGGCCATTCGCTGTAGAGCGCCTCGGCACGATTGAAACTTACCTCAACATCGCCTCGCCGATGCGAAGTGCCTGAGGATAGCGTGGGTGTCTGGCGCGCGCGTCCCCCTTCACGAGCCCTTGCGTCTAGTGCCCTAGTGCTCACGATATCAAGTCCGCATAACGTAGCCGCTTCCCCGTCATATCCCTGACGATTGAGTTCATGATGTCGATGGTGTCGGCGTTGCGGACGTTGTGGCGACCGACGAACTCCGTCACGTAGCGATCGGTGTGCTTCTCGCTAAAGTGGTGGAAAGTGCCGTTGTAGCCGCGCTTCAACATAGACCAGAAGCTCTCGATCCCATTGGTATGAGCCATCCCGCGCACGTACTCACCGGCTGAATGACAGACCGCCTCATGGTCAAATGGCAGCCCCTCGTAGGCGCCGGCATCATCTGTGAACACCTTGGCGCCGGGAGCAGCATGATTGGCAACAAAGCGTTGAAGCGTCGGCTTGTCCGTCGTGGAAACTGACATAGCGACAACCCGGTTTGTGGCCCTATCCTTCATACCAACGACTGCCGCCTTGCCAACGGCACCGCGCCCCGTCAGCTTCGCGTGCTTGACCTTGGGCATGTTCTTGCGCTTGCCGCCAAAGTAAGTCTCATCGGCTTCTACAGGGCCGGTGAACATGCCACCTTTGCCGACCTTCCACCCTGCGCGGAGTCGGTGCGCCAGATACCATGCTGACTTCTGTGTGATATCCAGGTCGCGATGCAACTTCATGCTCGACACGACCTTGAGGTTGGTCGCCAGTAGGTAGATAGCGATGGCCCATTCCCGATAGCCTAGCTGGGTACGGTGCATGACCGTGCCGGTTTTGAGAGAGAACATCGGACGATTCGAACAGTCCCTGCAACGGTGCGTCATGGAGCTATGCTTAATTCCTGCCTGAACGTTTAAGGAACCGCAATGTGGGCAAAATGGACCATCGGGCCAGCGCTGGGACTCAATCCACTTCTCCGCAGCCTGATCGGTCTGGAACATGGCTGTAATCGCGATTAGCGATATACCCTTTCGGTGAGCCTTGCCCGGTGCCTTGTGTGCCATGTCCCAGCCTCCCTAAATTGTGACTCCGTTATATCACCGCGCAGGGCATGGAGCAACTGGAAAATGTGATTCCGGTATATAATCCCCCAACAGAAGGGGATAGGGGGGTCCAAACTAGTGGATTGATTCCAACGTTTGGAACCCTCGGTTTCGGGCTGCGATGATGTCGTCGGGGTCGGCTTTCCATATGAATGGCTGTGGGTTGGCCGCATTGTATTCGCGGACGAAGCGGTTGATTGCGGCCTGGAGATCGACGACGGAATGGAAGACGCCGTGCTTGAGCCGCCGCCGGGTGAGTTTTGCGAAGAAGCCCTCGACGGCATTGAGCCACGAGCAGGAGGTCGGTGTGAAGTGGAAAGTCCAGCGCGGATGGCGGGCGAGCCAGGCGCGGACCTTGTCCTTGTTGTGCGCCGCGTAGTTGTCGACGATCGCGTGGATGGCCTTGTCCGCCGGCACCGTGCGCTCGATGCGGTTGAGGAAGCGGATGAACTCCTGATGGCGGTGGCGCTGCATGTTCTGGCCGATCACCGTTCCGTCCAGAACGTTGAGCGCCGCAAACAGCGTGGTCGTGCCGTGCCGTTTGTAGTCATGGTGCCGGTGCGTCCCTTCTTCATCGGCAGACCGGCGGTCGAGCGCCTGGATCTGTGACTTCTCATCGATCGACAACACCACCGCATGGGCCGGCGGGTCGACATACAGGCCGACGATATCGGTGAGTTTCTCGGCGAAGGCAGGGTCGGTCGACAGCTTGAAGTTGCGCCAGCGGTGCGGGCTGAGACCGTGAGCCTTCCAGATCGCCTGCACCGTCGAGGCGGCAATACCGGCCGCCCTGGCCATCGCGCGCAACGTCCAGTGGGTCGCCTCAAACGGCGGCGGTTGCTGCGTCAGGCGCACGATCTCGGCGACACGATCGAGCGGGACCGGCGCCTTGCCGGGCGCATACCACAGCAAAATACGGAATCCCAATTCGGACTCTTTCGTTCCGATCCCTCCACTAGAGCCGGTCGGCGCGTAGACCGGCGTGCAAGGTTTCTCGTCTCGCGAACGAAATTAACTAGGGGGGGTGCGCTGATCGACGACCGGGCGCGGCACGGAATCGACGAACATGATTGAAGCGGAGACCGACGGTGCGCGGACGCAAGCCGAAGACTGGCCACATCACACTGGTCCACAACCAGGACGTCATCGTCCCGGATTATCTGAGCGGAGCGGCGCGCAAGGAATATGTCCGTGTGGCCCGCCTGCTCACGCGCCTGGACCAGTGGTCCGACCTGTTCGTGTCCGAGCTCGCGATCTACGCCGAGGCGTTCGCGGACTGGCGTGAAGCCAGCGAGCATCTGGAGGGAACCGGCAAGATCATCAAGTCACCGTCCGACTTTCCGATCCAGAATCCGTGGTTGTCGATCCGCAACAAGGCCCGCGAAACGATGATGAAGGCGGCGGCCGACATGGGGCTCAACCTGGTCAGCCTGGCGCGGTCGCAGGCGCCTTCGGCGAGAAAGGGCTACGGTGCCGCGCAGGAACAGTCCGAGGCCACGGAGTTCTTCGAGCACTGATCCGGTCACGGCCTACGCGCGCGCGGTCACGCGCAAGCGCAAGCCGATCGCCGCCGGCCCTCATGTCCGGGCGGCCTGCGCGCGCCACCTGCGGGACCGGAAGGAGGGACAGGCGCGCGGGCTGGTCTGGGACGTCGGTGCGGCCGACCGGGCGATCCGGTTCTTCCGGGTGGTGCTGCGGCTCAACAGCGGGGAGTACGAGGGCCGGCCGTTCGAGCTCCTGCCCTGGCAGTGCTTCGTCGTCGGCTCGGTGTTCGGCTGGAAGCGCGGCGACGGCACCAGGCGCTTTCGCCGGGTCTACATCGAGGCCGGCAAGGGCTGCGGCAAGTCGCCGCTCGCCGGCGGCGTCGGTCTGCTGATGCTGTGCGCCGATGGCGAGATCCGGGCCGAGGTGTACTCGGCGGCCTACAACCAGGCCCAGGCCGAGATCCTGTTCCGCGATGCGGTGGCGATGGTCGAGCAGTCGCCTGAACTGAGCGCCCGGCTGCAGGTCCACGGCGAAAAGCGCAAGACCCGGATCGACTACCTGGCCACGCGCTCGTGGTTCCAGCCGATCTCGTCGGAGCGTCAGGGGCGGGGCAAGTCGGGGCCGAAGCCGCACTGCGCGCTGCTCGACGAGATCCACGAGCACCCGACCAACGCGACGGTCGAGTTCCTCGACGCCGGAGTGAAACACCGCAGGCAGCCGTTGACGTTCATGATCACCAACAGCGGCTCCGACCGCGAGACAGTCTGTTGAGAGTACCACGACTACGCCTGCAAGATCGCCGCGGGAACGCTCGAAGACGACAGTTTCTTCGGCTACGTGTGCGCGCTCGATGACGGCGACGATCCGTTCAAGGACGAAGGCTGCTGGATCAAGGCCAACCCGAGCCTGCCGGGGGTGCCGGGCTACGACTATCTGCGCGATCAGGTGCAGGCGGCGCGCGGCATCCCGTCGAAGCAGTACGTGGTCAGGCGCCTCAACTTCTGCGAATGGACGGAATCGGCCGAGGGCTGGCTGCCGCCTGAGATCTGGTTCCCGGCGCAGGCGGCGCTGGATATCTCGGAGTATGAGGGCTTGCCCTGCTATGGCGGCCTCGACCTCGCGATATCGAGCGATCTGACGGCGCTGGTGCTGGCGTTCGAGACCGGGCACCGGAAGTGGGACGTATTCTCGTTCTTCTGGATGCCGGGCGACCGGCTGCTGGAGCTTCAGGACCGCGACAACATGACGCCGCGCTACCAGCAATGGCGCGACGAAGGCCATCTGTTCGCGCCGCCGGGCAAGGTGATCGACTACGAGCATGCGGCGCGTCTGATCGTCGATGTCTGTCTTCGCTTCGACGTGAGGGCCATCGCCTATGACCGGGCCAAGCTGGAACTGCTGGCGGCCGAGCTCGACAAGTCGGGCGCGACGGTGCCGCTGGTCGAGCACGGCCAGGGGTTCTACAGGGCGCAGAAGACCGGGCTCTGGATGCCGGGATCGATCGAGGAAACGGAGGCGGCATTGATCGAGCAGCGGCTGCGCATCCACGAGAACCCGGTCATGAACTGGTGCGTTGCCAGCGCGAACTGCGTCCCGAGCTCGATCGAGCCGACTGACCGTCGCTTTGACACGCGCAAGTCGTCGGGGCGGATCGACGGCGCGGTGGCGTTGGTGGAAGCCATCGGCGCGGCCTGCCATGCGGATTCGCTGGTGCCGCCGCCGAGCGTCTATCAGACGCGCGGCCTGCGGGTGATCTGATGATGGGCCGGTTGGCGGACGCGATGGTAGTGCTGTTCGGCGGCGAGATCCGGGCGCACGAGAGGCCGAACGACGAGACCCGGGCGCACGAGAGGGACGCGTGGCCCGGAGCGTGGAGGTTCGAAAAGAGCGGTGCCACCGGTCTCAACGCCAAGCTGTGATATGCGGCTCGGATGGCGCCATTGATGCGGTGCACGGCAATGACAGGTTTTTGGGAACGAGGAACGAGGAATTTATCGAGACTCCGTGGTTTGTCGGCACCGGAGTTGAGCTTGGAAGCGCAGAGAACCAATTCGAGGTCGCGGAATAGGGCACTCTGGGCTATGTCAGGTCGTTTTCCTTTGGGCCGGACGATTGAACCGGGCGCCTTGCCGCGGGCTTGTCGGCAAGGCGGCCTAGTTTTCGCGCCGAAGGCGGGGTGCTCGTTGCGTGGGTGAAGGGCGCCAGAGTATTGTTCGTCCGAGGCGGGCCCTGGGTGGCGCGCGACCGGACGGACGGGTCCGTCGCGGGAAGTCGGATGTGAAATCGCCGAGATCATCGCTCATTGCCTTGGCGTGTCTGGTCGCGCTCGGTCTTTCCGCGAGCCCGGCGCGGGGCGCCGATATCGTGATCGGCTTGCCGGGCTGGGCGTCGGCCGAGGCCATGGCTCATGTGTTGAAAACGGTGATCGAGGATAGGCTGGGCCTGGAAGTCGAGCTGCGGCCTGGCGCCAGCGCGGCCATTTTCAAGGCGATGGACGTCGGCGACATGCATGTGCATCCGGAAGTCTGGCTGCCGAACCAGATCGATTTGCACAGGACGTTCGTGGAGAACAAGCACACCGTCCGAGCGCACCCGACCGGCGTGCTTTCGAGCCAAGGGATTTGTGTCACCAGAGGCACCGTTGCGCGCACGGGCATCGGGAAGCTGGCGGCGCTGAGCGATCCAGCCATGGCTCGCAACTTCGATACCGATGGCGACGGCAAGGGCGAAATATGGATCGGGGCCGAGGCGTTCGCCTCGACCGCGGTCGAGAGGGTGCGCGCAAGGTCCTACGGTTACGACCGGACCATGGCTCTGATAGTCATGGATGAGGATGTGGCGGCAGCCGAGGTTGACGCGGCGGTCGCCGGCAACCGGAATATCGTCTTCTACTGTTATACGCCCTGGCACTTGTTCGCGGTGCATGATCTTGTCGTTCTCGAAGAGCCCGAACACGATCCGGCCAAATGGCGCGTGATCCCCCCAGCTGACGATCCCCAATGGCTAGAGAAATCGGAGGCTGCGGTCGCCTGGGACTTGACGCGCCTGCATATCCATTACGCAGCCGAACTGGAAACATCCCACCCGGCTGCCGCTGCTCTTTTGTCCAAGGTGGCGCTTGACACGGATACGGCATCGCGAATGGTCCATGCGCTTGTGATCGAAAAGCGGGATCCGGTCGAATTCGCTCGACAATGGGTTGTTGATAATCGGAGCAAGGTCGATCCCTGGCTGCAGTAGCGTCCCGGCTTCGCGGATGGCTGACTACCGGCGCATGCCGTACGTCAAGGACAGCAGCGACGCCGTCACGGTGGCTGCCGCGGCTGCGGCTGCGATGGTCTTCGGCGGCGGGCTCGCTGCGCAGGCGGAGCCGGCCACACCGACATCCCCCCAGTGCACCGTCAGCGGTACGACGGTGACCTGTACTGGCGACCTGCGGCGTGGCTCGTCCAATCCTTGTTCGAAAGCTTCTTGCCCTTCCGCCGGCGATCGAGCCGGACGAGGTCGTCGATCGTCGGCGTTTCGACGCCACTCTCCTTCGCCATTTGCTGCCGCGTTCGCCTGGACACGCGTTTTTCGACCGGCAGCTCAAGCGATCGCGGATCAGAAACTCCATCCGCTCGTCACTCACCGTGTGCCGCGCGGCCAGGATCAGAACCTTGAGCATCGCCACCGCATCGTAGACCGGGCGGCCACCTTTCGATCCGTCCGAATAGCCCAGCGCCGCCTCAAGCGGCGCGCGGAAAATCTTGAAGTCGACGACCTTTGCCAGCACCTCCAACGGATCACCCGTCGCCGAAAGCTTTCGAAGATGATCCGGTAAGCCGGCAAACAAATGTGGGCGGCCCAGTAGCCGCCGATCAACGCAGCGGGTTAGTGTCCAATAAATCCACCCTTAACAGCCCGTTGAAAAAGTCGCGGCCATCTGACTCTGTGACGAGGGCATGGTTCGAGTCGGGAGCTTCGTCATGGCGTTGGGACGACAAGGGGATCGACAGGTGGACTTGATGGTCAGTTGGGCAGAGATGCCTCGCTCGCCCGGCCACGTGTTTTACGACCAGCTGGCTGGTCGATGCCGGTTTCGATGCGTTCGCCGAGGACCTGTGTGAGCCCTATTACGCGCCAGGGATCGGACGTCCGGGAATCCCACCGGGGCGTTACTTCCGGATGCACCTGGTCGGCTACTTCGAAGGCCTCGACAGTGAGCGGGCGTTGGAGTGGCGGTGCGCCGACAGCTTGTCGCTGCGTGAGTTCTTGCGCCTGGAGGCGCGCGCACGTGTGCCTGACCACTCGTCGTTGAGCACGATCCGCAGCCGCACGCGGTGCATGAGGCAGTGTTCGCCTGGGTGCTGGACGTTCTTGGCGAGCACGGCCTGGTCAGGGGCGAGCGGATTGGGGTCGATGCTTCGACCATGGAGGCGAACGCGGCGCTGCGCTCGATCGTGCGCCGCGACAGCGGCGAAAGCTATCGCCAGATGCTGCAGCGCATGGCCGCCGACAGCGGGATCGAGACCGCGGCGAATGACTTGGCGCAGATGGATCGGCGGCGCAAGGGCAAGAAACTCTCCAATGCGGACTGGGTCTCGACGCGGAGGCCAAAATCGCCAGGATGAAGGACGGCACGACGCATCTGGCCTACAAGCCCGAACACGCGGTCGACCTCGACACCGGGGCGGTGATCGCGGCCGAGCTGTATCCGGCCGATCAGGGCGACACGACCACCCTGCCGACAACGTTGACGTCAGCCGAGGCCAAGCTGGCGGCTGTGGGCGCAGCGCCGACGGCCGACGAACCGGCGGAGCTGGTGACCGACAAAGGCTACTTCGGCCGCGAGGTGCTGAAGTCCCTTGCCGACGGCGCCTGGACGACCCGCATCGCCGAACCGAAGGGCAAGGGGCTCTCGCGCTGGCACGGCGACGACGCCGCTCGGCGGGCCGTTTACAACAACCGCAACCGATTGCTGTCGGGCGTGGCGAAGGCCGCGTTCAAACTCCGCGCCGAAGTGGTCGAGCGGGGCTTCGCCCAGGTCCTCGATCGCGGCGGCATGCGCCGCACTTGGCTGCGCGGGCGCGAGAACGTCGGCAAGCGCTATCTGATCCACGTCGCCGGACACAACCTGGGCGTCCTATTGCGCCAGTTGATCGGCGCCGGGACCCCGCGAGAGGCTGCGGCCAAGGGCTTGGCGGTCCTGCTGCTTGTCTTGCGACAGGAACAATCGCTGATCATTATCCTCGCCCTCAATAACCCCCCGGCGCCGGGTCTCGCCGCCGCCATTGTTATCACGCCCGATGCTTCATCAACTCAGTCTTCTTCAACGGGCTGTTAAGCCCTTTGCACCTGAACATGTCCAGGTCTACTTCGGCGAGGCGACGGTTGAGATCGGGGGCCGGCGGGAGAAGGTCGCCTTCTTCTGCTTGATCCTGCTCCATTCCTATGTCTGGTTCGTGAAGGTCTATCCCCGCGAGACGACGGAGGCCTTTCTGGACGACCATGTCAGCGCCTTCGCCTTCCTCGGCGGGGTTCCACGCTCGATTAACACGACCCTGGCGGTGGCACGGATCCTGGGCGACGGCACGCGTCGCAGGACGCAGGCGTTCACGCATCTGCATTCGCACTACCTATTCCGCGACCGTTTCGGCCGGCTCGGCAAGAGCAACGACAAGGGGAAGGTCGAAGCCCTGGTGAAGACGGCGCGGCGCCGGTTCATGGTGCCGATCCCGAAGGTGCACGACCTGTCAGGACCAGCTTGCCAGAAAGCCGCCCAATAACCGCACAATTATCGAGGCGATCACCAGCAGATAAGTGCCCGTCGCACCAAGTACGGCCAGATCGTGACGCAGATCGCCGCCAACCTGGCGCCGGAGGAATTGTCGCCGATCCTCCGCAGGGGCGACGCGGAGCGTCTCGCGGAGCGCGCCGGCATCGGCGAGGACCAGGCCGAGCCGATCATCGAGCATCTCTGGGAAGGCGACCACGCCTTCAGGCTCGAGACCGTGGAGCTCGCCGACGAGCCCCTGATCGAGCTCAAGGACGGGCAGGCCCACGCCCAATTCTTCCTCGGTGTCATGTATGCCAAAGGCCAGGGTGAGGCGGAGCCTGATGCCGATGCTGCAACAGACAACGGGAGACTTGCGCTTTGCAGACCACAAACGACGCCACCAGCGGGCTGGGATCGCGGTGCTCACGGCGATTCCCACCAATTCCAGGCGAATACCGTCCCGCACCGCCCTCAAATTTGCCTCGGTAGGCAATCGGAGCTACTGTCGCTTCACAAACCGGGGTCCAAATCTGGGGAATGTCGGATGAGAGGAAATGTGAAAAGAAAATTCCAACAGCTCGCCGTCGCCACGGTCATAAGCGTTGTCCTGTCAACCGGTGCCATTGCGGATGAAGGGTTCTATGTTGGCATCGGCGGCGGTCTCGCGTTCGTGAACGACACCAACATCAAGGGTCACACGACCCAGCAATACTCGTCTCCACTCGACGCCACGGCGGAGTTCGAAAACGGGGTCGCCATAAGCAGCGCGGTCGGTTACAGCTTTGCCAACGGCTGGCGCGTCGAAGGCGAACTCGGCTATCGCAAGAACGACCTTGGAGATGCGACCGTGCGAACGCCCGGCAGCCTTGTCGTTCTTCTCCCGTCGGGCGCTCCTGCGGCGGCCTTGACGGGGCGTCAAGCCTTCGAGGGGGACATTTCGGCGGTTACGCTCATGGCAAACCTGTACTACGATTTCGACCTGGACGGCGGTTGGAAGCCCTATGTCGGTGGGGGCTTCGGACTAGCTCGTCTTTCGGCCAAGGCGAAGTCGGAGGCCACCGGCGCGACGCTCCTCGATGACAAAGACACCGTGTTCACCTACAAGATCGGTATCGGCGTAGGTTACGAGATCGGCGGCTCCGGTGAACGGCCGGTCATTGTCAGCCTGGATTACCGGTACTTCGAAACCGAGAACGCGACCTTTACGGGATCGCTGACAGGAACCGATCTCGACGCCGAACAGCACGGGCATTACGTGGGCGTCAGTCTCAGGTTCGGGCTCTGAGCGGCAACCATCGCGTGAATACGTATTGGTATGTATCGATCGTCCATATCGCCGCCTCATAGTCATGATGTTCCGAATGCGATGTGACAATTTCCGCGTTGAATCCTCTCCGCACTTGGGACAATGGTCCTTGCACGTCTTGGGAGTATCCTAAGAGTCCGTTTGAGAATGGCATCAATGGCTGATCCGGCGTAGCATCAGGCTTCCCAATGCGACGTGGATCATGGCCTCGGAGACATCGAGGCGCTGCTCGCAATCGCGGACCAGCCGCCGCCACCGGGTGAGCCAGCCGAAGGTCCGTTCGACCACCCAGCGCCGCGGCACGACTTTGAAGCCGGACTCGTCGTCGATGCGGCGCACCACCTCTATGACGAAGTCGAGGAAGGCCGCCTTGTCGATCAGTTGGGTGAGGTCGTAGGCGCCGTCGGCGAACAGGAGCTTGAGCCACGGCCAGCGCTTGCCGATGGCGTCGAGGATCATCTGCGCGCCGGCACTGTCGGAGATGTCGGCCGGCGTCAGGTTGACCATCAGCAGCCGATCGTCGGTGTCGACCACGACATGGCGCTTGCGGCCGACCGTCTTCTTGGCCGCGTCGTAGCCCCTCTGCGCCCCCGGCGCGGGGGCCTTGACCGTCTGGCTGTTGACCACGCCGGCGCTCGGGCTGGCCTCGCGGCCAGTCCGCTCGCTGTCCATCATCAAGGCGATGTCGTGGATCGTCTGGAACAGCATCAGGCGCACGAAGCGCCGGAACCACCAGTACACCGTCTGCCAGGGCGGGAAGTCCTTCGGCAGCATCCGCCACCGGAGACGACAGCACCCAAAGCGGCGAAGGCCGAGCCGAACACCGCCGAGGTGCCAACGGCGGCGTAAGAATGTACCGGCGCGGCGGCGTAAAATTGTCCCACGGGCTGGGTGGCAGCTTGTCCCCGTAGTCCACGGGAGGGATCCGCGCGCGGGGCGACGCGCCCTCCGCGCGGCTGGCGGCGGCCCGCGTGTGGGAGGGGCCAGTGGCCCACGGGGACAAGCGGGGGTTATTCGGACGGTTGCCGGCGTTGGGATCGGCTCTGCTTGAGCCGGAAGCTCTCGCCGTTCATCTCCAGGATATGGACATGGTGTGTGATGCGGTCGAGCAGCGCGCCGGTGAGGCGCTCGCTGGCGAACACCGAGGTCCATTCCTGGAACGGCAGGTTCGATGTCACAATTGTGGCGCCGTTCTCGTAGCGCCGGCTGAACACGTCGAACAGCAGTTCGCTTCCGGTCTGCGAGAGGGGCACGTAGCCGAGCTCGTCGACGATCAGCAGGCTGACCCTGGCGAGCTGGTCCTGGAGGCGGAGCAGCCTCTTCTCGTCGCGCGCCTCGATTATCTCATGGACCAGGTGGGAGGCGGTGGTGAAGCGCACGCCGAGGCCCTTCTGGCAGGCGGCCAGCCCGAGGGCGAGAGCGACATGCGTCTTCCCGACGCCTGAGGGCCCGAGCAGGATCACGTTCTCGAGACGGTCGATGTAATCGCCGCGCGCGAGATCCAGCACCAGCATCTTGTTGACGCTCGGGATCGCCTTGAAGTCGAAGCTCTCGAGCTGTTTGACGACGGGGAACCTGGCCTGCCTGATGCGGCGCTCGCGATCGATCATCTCCATCTCCACCAGCCGGGCCAGGAACTGCACATGATCCAGGCCCTCGGTCGCGCACTGGCGCGCCAGTTTCTCGTACTCGCGCAGGAAGGTCGGCAGCTTCAGCCGCTTCAGGTGATGCTCGAGCAGGATGCGGGGCGCTTCAGCCATGGCCGGCCCCTCCGCCAGTAGGGTGGCGTAATCGGCGGCCCGGGTGGCAGCGACGAAGGGCTGGGGCAGGTGCGGGTAGCGCGCCAGGTCGAGACGGGCCGGCCGCTTCTCGATGCGCGCCAGCAGCAGGTGCTTGACGGCATCGAAGCCGATCACGCGCCGCTTCACCGCGTCCTGCACCGCGTCCTGCACCGCGGCCGTCACCTGGCGCTCTGGAAAGTCCTCCAGCAGGCGCAGGGTCTGGATATATTCTCGCTTGCCGCGCGGGCCGAAGCGGGCTTCGAGGAGGCGGCGCAACGTGCCGAAGGCGGGGTCGAGCTTCCAACCCCGCAGCGGCGCCGCCTGGTCCAGGGCGCCCGGCTTCTTCTCCAGCAGCGACAGATAGTGCAGCGGGTCGTAGACGACGTCGCCGCGGACATAACTGCGCCGATGGCGGGCGACGATCTCGGCGCCGAGCGCGATCTCGACCCGGTCGACATAGCCCTTGATCGTCACCTTCTTGTGGGCGTGGACCGCCGGCGCCGAGTAGTCCACCAGCCGGTAGCGCACCAGGGCCGTGGACGAGATCTGGCCCGGCATGTGCTCGCAGGCCTCGAAGGGAACGGCCGGTAGATCGCGCAGGGCGTCGAGGTCGGCCAGCAGCGCCGGCGCCCGCTCGCCTGCCTCCAGCGCGTCGAGATGTTCCAGGCAGCGCGCCAGCAACCGCTCGTTCAGGACCGACAGGTCGTGCACCTTCGGGATCGGCACCATGAACCGGCGCCGTGCCGTCTTCACCAGGGCCTCGACCTTGCCCTTGTCGTTGCCCTTGCCGAGCCGGCCGAACCGGTCGCGGAACAGGTAGTGCGACTGAAGATGTGAGAACGCCTGCGTGCGCCGGCGCGTGCCGTCGCCCAGGATCCGCGCCACCGCCAGGGTCGTGTTGTCATAGAGGATCGATCGCGGCACACCGCCGAGAAAGGCGAAGGCGCTGACATGCCCGTCGAGGAAAGCCTCCGTCGTCTCCCGGGGATAGGCCTTCACGAACCAGACATCGGAATGCGGCAGGATCAGGCAGAAGAAGCCGACCTTCTCCCGCCGGCCCTGCAGCTCCACCACCGCCTCGCCGAAGTCGACCTGGGCATGGCCCGGCGGGTGATGCAGCGGCACGAAGGCCTCCCGCGTCGATTGCCGCCGGGAACGCACATAGTCCTTCACGATGCAGACCGTGTGGAAACTCGGGCGGGGGCAGAGACGGAGGTTTAGGTAGCCATGATTTGCGGCGATCCCACGTAATCTGGCGGTTTGGCGCCGGTAGCCCTGTGGAAGGGGCTCCAGGCCTCCATGGATCGATGTGCGGCGCTCGATTTTGGCCTGATTCCCGTCTCATGCCCTCGCGGCGGCGATCAAGGCGGGAACACCTACCAGCGAGATCGCGCGGCGGATGTTGTAAGCCAGCGCCGTGATGCTGAACTCGCCGCGCACGTTCTCCAGCCGCCGGGTCAGGAAGGCACCCTGGCCCATCCATTGTTTGATTGAGCCGAAGGGATGCTCGCCGCTTTCACGGCGCGCATCGAGCAGCTCCGGGCGGGCCGCCAATCGTTCTGCCATGCGCTCCAGGATCGCTTCGTCGACATAGCGCAGGACCCGACGGAAGGCGCTTTTCGTACACTTCGACTTGAGTTGGCACTCCTTGCACGCGGCGCGATTGGCGTAACTGGCGAAGAAGAGATCGCGGCGCTTGCGCTTGCTGTGTAGCGCCAGGCGTTGGCCGTCGGGGCAGATGTAAATGTCCTCGCCGCCGTCATAGCGGAAGCGTTCCTTGGGAAAGAGCCCCTGGCTCACCGTGGATCCGCGCTGGGGCTTGGGCACATGCGGCACGACGCCGGCATTCTCGCAGGCCTCGATATCCTCGATCTTGAAGTAGCCCGCGTCGGCGGCCGCGTCGATCCGATCGACGGCCAGGTTCCGACGGGCCACCACCGCCGTCTCAGCCAATAGACCGAGATCGCTGACCTTGTTATGGACCTGCTGCTCGGCGATCAGTTTGTGCTTGGCGTCCACGGCGATCTGAATGTTGTAGCCGACACCGACCCGGGTCTCGGCGTACATCGCCCGGCTGTCCGGATCCGTCAAAGAGAGCTGGTCCTTGCCACTCGCAGCCAGCGCGTCTCGATGTTCCTCAAACCGTTCACGCCGCCCTTGGATCGCAGCGATCTTCTCCTGGATATACTCCACCTCGCCGCCGCCGCCCTCGTCTTGCCCGTCGGCCTCGTCGAGCCGGTCGAGATAACGCGACAACCTCTCGTCGCTCTCGGCCAACGCCTTCTCCAGCTTCGCTTTGGTGAAGTTCCGCTTCCGGCTGTTCACTGCCTTGATCCGTGTACCGTCAACCGCCACCAGCTCGCGTCCGAACAGCTCCAGTTCGCGGCATAGCCTCACGAACTCCCGAAACACCTGTCGGAAGGCCGCCCGATTGATCCGCCGGAAATCGGCGATCGTCTTGAAGTCTGGCGACAAACGCCGCAACAGCCAGATCACTTCGAGATTACGCTTGCTCTCAGCCTCCAGCCGGCGGCTCGAACGTACCCAATTGAGATAGCCGTATATGTAGAGCTTCAGCAGGTCCGCCGGATCGTAGCCGGGACGACCTGTCGCCTTCGGCGCGGCGCGCTCGAAACCAGCGGCCGCCAGGTCCAAACCATCCACGAAGGCATCGATGAAACGGACCGGGTTATCCCGGCCCACGTAATCGTCCACTGCTTCCGGCAGAAGCAGAACCTGAGAGCGGTCAATGCCAGGAATGTGTCTCATGGCGGATCCTAACATCGCCATGAGTCGGACGGAATCCCCCGCCACCCAGAGTTTTCACACGGTCTGCATCGTGAAGGACTATGTGCGGGCCCGGCGGGACTCGACGCGCGAGGCCTTCGTTCCCCTTCATCACCCGCCCGGCCATGCCCAGGTCAACTTCGGCGAAGCGGTGGCGGAGCTGCGGAGCAACGCGAGAAGCTTGCCTTCTTCTGCCTGATCCTGCCCCATTCCGATGTCTGGTTCGTCAAGGCCTATCCTCGGGAGACGACGGAGGCGTTCCTGGACGGGCATGTCGGGGCCTTCGCCTTCCTGGGCGGGGTTCCACGCTCGATTCTCTACGACAATCTATGGACGCCTCCCACGGCAAGGTGATTCTGCGGGTGTCGGCGGCAAGGTATGCGCGAATCTATCCGGCCTATTGCTGGAGCGATTGCGCTCCTGGCCCTGATGGTAATCCGCTGCCTCTGGCCTCATAACACGATCGGCCGCGAAGGCCTTGTCGTAGATCAGGCTTGAAGGATGAGGTTCGTGCCTACATGCCATCAGTGTCCATCTCGCATTCGGTTGCGGCCCTCAGCGCGCGATCGCCCTGCGCCGATCAGGCGGCCGCATAGTCCTCCTGTCGCGTCAGCAGTACCCAGGCGACACGTGCCGTCTTGTTGGCGAGCGCGACGATGGTCCTGTTGATGCCGCGCCGAGCGACCAGCGCCCTCAGCCATTCCGATCCTCGGTCGTCGTGCTTAGCCAGGCGACTGACCACGGCTCGGGCGCCGTGGATCATCTGGCGCCTGAGATAATGGTTGGCGCGGCGGCCGATGCCTCCCA
This sequence comes from Alphaproteobacteria bacterium, assembly GCA_965248805.1. Taxonomy (GTDB): domain Bacteria; phylum Pseudomonadota; class Alphaproteobacteria; order UBA6615; family UBA6615; genus CBDFKJ01. Next base: position 360,468 of record CBDFKJ010000007.1, on the reverse strand, counting down.
GCCGCGGCTTGCCATCTGTCAATCGGCTTTCAAATGGCTCAATTCGCGAAGCGTATGCGTAGTGGTAGACTGTTCCCCGATTGGCGTGGGAGATCAGGCAGATGGATCGCGAGCGGTTTCGCGACTGGTTTTCGCATGTTGATGAGTTGACGGCGGCGCAGCGCAAGGAGGTCGCGGCGGTGTTGTCGGAGCTGTCGGAGGGCGCAGCCTCGCTGGCGGCGATCGAACTGGGCGTGGACGACGAGCGGTGCTGTCCTCATTGCGGCGGCGGCGGGGCGGTGTCGCGGGGCAAGGCACGCGGTCTGCGTCGCTATCGCTGCAAGGCCTGTGGGAAGACATTCGGCGCGCTCACCGGCACGGCGCTGTCGGGCCTGCACCACAAGGAGCGCTGGCTGGCCTTCGGCGCGTCGCTTGCCGAAGGCGAGACGATACGAGAGGCTGCCGAGCGCTGCGGGATTGCGCCGAGCACGGCGTTTCGCTGGCGCCACCGCTTTCTGGAGGCGGTTCGGCAAGCGCCGGACCGGCTTGCCGGGATCGTCGAGGCCGACGAGACCTTCGTTCTTGAGAGCCGGAAGGGAGAGCGGAAGCTGGACCGCAAGCCGCGCCGGCGCGGCGGCAAGGCCCGCAAACGCGGCCTCTCGCGCGAGCAGGTGCCGGTCCTGGTCGCCGCCGACCGAGCCGGCGCGACCCTCAGCCATACCCTGCCCGCTCTCAACGCAGACAGCGTGAAGGAGGCGCTGGAGCCGGTCGTCGCCCGCGATGCCTTGCTCGTCTCCGACGCCAACCGCTGCTATCCGCCCGTCGCGGCGGCGCTCGACATCCCTCACGAGAGCATCAACGGCGCCGCCGGCGAGCGGGTCCGCGGCGCCCTGCACATCCAGACGGTCAACAGCCGCCACAGCCAGATCAAGGGCTTCCTGCGAGGCTTCCACGGCATCGCTACCAAGCACCTCGACAGCTATCTCAGGTGGTTCCATCTCATCGAACTCGGCGACCGGCCGTCCCCGAGAGCCTGTCTCCAAGCGGCGATGGCTAAACCATGCCTACGGTTTGCGAATTGAGCCTATCGCAACCTATGATGTAGCCCGGCGTGCGGACGCCGAGAGTGACCCGTGTCGGGTGCCTACTTGCTTCCGCCGGCCGCGCGCTTCATTCCCTCGTCGGCGTCATCGTCGTCTCGGGGGCCGATCGCTGCGGCCGATGCGCTGAACTCGTCAAAGAAGGCGTTAAGCGCCTTCTGCATTTTGCCGACGGCATCTTCCCAGCCCTTCTCATAGCCCGTTTGCTTCACCTTGCTGATGAGTTGGATGAGATCCTGCTCTGAATCACTCATATGGGCGTTCTCGTCCTAGGGGTTGGCAGATTGCGCAAGCAGCGCTCGTTGGGATCGATTATTGAACCTTGTCAATGAGTTCGATCTCTTTCCTGGCCGCGTGATCCTGCTGGTTACAGGTCCGCGCAGATACTGTCCCAAGAAAGAGTGACGCGTTCGTTAACGTGCCGCGCACCGCCACCGTCGCGCAGGCTCCGCAATAGGCCGAAGCGGTTGTTAAGAATGCAAAAAAAGAGAAGCGGACCCTTCCGCAGGACCGGGCGGTACGAGAATCCCGCTGCACCGCCGGGGGTCCGACGCGCCAGATCGCAGTCAATATTGACATCGCACCTCGGTGACGCCCACTATAGTCTTGCTATGAAACGGAGAATAACCGCTCAGGATGAGCAAGGCGAAGTGACCTCCAATGAAGAGGACGCATTCGAACAGCGGCGTAGGTTCCTGGAGTTGTGCAAGACGTTCGCCGTTGGCATGCCTCCTGCCATGACCCTGTTGGCTCACAACGGCGCCTATGTCGATCATGAAGACCCACCGTTCAGTCCTTGCCCATACGACGACGACGACGAATGTGAGGCGAGCTAACAGCCAGGCTCAATGCGTCGGCGCGCTCCGCTGACAGCAGGCGCCAGTTGATGAGCAATTCGGCGTGCTTCTCAGCACGCTCCGCCGAACGGAAGATAAAAATGAGTCCAGCGCAGGTGCGCGGCACATGGTCCGCCTGGGCGGCGCGATCGGCATCTATCGCGCGACGCTTATCGATCTCCGGCACAGCGCTTGGCGGCAGTCGCCCTTGCGATGACGGTCTCAGAATCGTCCTGGCCTTGGTGCCGCCCTATTTGCCCTCTCTGTAGGCACGTGCGGCGGACGGCTCCTGCTATGGCTCCGGAGCAATGGCGTCGGTTGAGTGGCGCGGGGCCGCAAAGTAGTCCCGCTTGCCGGTGATCAGCAGCGCCAGGTCGTCGATGTCGCGCATCACGGCGGTGGCTTCACGATAGATCGCAGAACGGTACGCGTTGCAGCACTGCAACTCGATCATGGCCTCGCGGCAGGCCTGCATCGCCGCCAAGACATGAGAGGGGTCGACAATGCCGGTTCGCTTTCTGACCACAGGGGTGACGCTGCTTCATTGAGTTTGCCAGCGTAGATCAAATAGAACAAATACGGAACATGCAAATGCAGTTGCCCTGTGTGTCGGCGGCCGGTCCAACTGCGAGGGTGGGCGGTGGCCGCATGCCGGTGTTGCATCAGGAGCCGAATGGCTGTCGCGTCTAGCCACTCGTTCTGCGGTCATCAGCCGGCGAGATCGACGCCCGCCGGCGGCGCCGCTCAAATTGCACGCGCGATCGCTCGAAGCTGACGCCACGCATAGGTGATCTCCGCGCGCACGGGATGGCCCGAGACGTGCACGCCGATGAACCATCCCGCGATCGCGCCCAACGCAGCGACAGAGAGCGGCACGAACAGACCGTCGGTGGTGTAATCGGTCGCAAGCGAAACGGCCGCGGGGGCAATGAGGGTAAATCCGGCGACCACCGCGGCCCCACTCGTAGCGGCAGGTATTTCGCCCGCGCTAACGTTGAAGTGACGATTCAGGGCACGGGTGGTGAGCCAGAATCTGATCGCACCCGATAGAATCACGGATGCCGCCACCATGTTGATAGAATGTAGTGATGCGACGACAATCAAGATCACCCGCACCGTTTCGGCGGCTGCCGTTACCTTGAGGCCAGTTTTCACTTGACCATCCGCGATCAGAGTGGGCGGTGCGAGCGCGACAGCTGGAGACCTCCAACAACCGGGGGATTTGACGAAGATTTTGGTGTGCTGTCCGACTTTCGCTGAGATCGGCGGTGTTGACGTCCGCAACCATCCGCCGTTTCGTTCTCGGCGGAGGGTTTTGGCGCTATTCAGGCGGACTCATACCATGGCGGCCCTGCGCTCATGGAAGATCAGACGCTGGAAATTGTAAGCCAGGTTGGCGAGGCCGATCTTGGCCTCCGCCCGCTTGAGCCCGATGGTACGGATGAAAAGGCCCATGCGATCCTTCTGCTGGGCGAAGACGTGCTCCACATGCGCACGGACCGCTGACTTGCGGGCATTGGCCTGGGCGGTCGCCTTGGGCATGGCCCGGCCCGGCGGCTTCTTGCGGTGGATGTGGGAGACCCGACCCTTGCCGGCCAGCCACGCCTCGTTGGCCTTCGAGCGATAGGCGCTGTCAGCCCACACGCCGGCGGCCAGATTGTCGCCGGTGACGAGCTGACGCAACATCTTGCCGTCATGGCGGGCGGCATCGGTCACAGCCGAGCCGCGGATGAAGCCGTAGGCCCGATCGATGACGACATGATTCTTGTAGCCGAACACCGGGATCGCGATGTCGGGCATGCGCCGTTGCGCCCCGGCGGGGTTCTTGCGCCGCCCGGTCTTCACCGTCCACCGCGCATCCGTGTCCTTCTGCGCCGCCTTGGCTGGCTGATCGGGCCAGACCTCGGACGCGCTCTTGCCCGCCTTGATCGCCCGCTTCTCGTCATCGCTGTGGCGCTGCTTGGGCGCCGATACCAACGTCGCATCGACGATCTGCCCGCCCATCGCCAGATAGCCGCACCGGCGCAATTCGCCATCGAAGGCGGCAAACAGCTTATCCATCGCCCCGGCCCGGACCAGACGCTCGCGAAAGGTCCATATGGTGTTGCGGTCCGGCGTCGGCGCTCCGAGATCGAAGCCTAGGAAGCGAAGCCAGCTCAAGCGATCGCGGATCAGAAACTCCATCCGCTCGTCACTCACCGTGTGCCGCGCGGCCAGGATCAGAACCTTGAGCATCGCCACCGCATCGTAGGCCGGGCGGCCACCTTTCGATCCGTCCGAATAGCCCAGCGCCGCCTCAAGCGGCGCGCGGAAAATCTTGAAGTCGACGACCTTTGCCAGCACCTCCAACGGATCACCCGTCGCCGAAAGCTTTCGAAGATGATCCGGTAAGCCGAACAGACCAGCCTGCCTCATCAATACCTCCTCAAACCGAACCGCCGTAGAGAATCACAACGAGGCAAAATTCACGGGGTAAATGGAGGCGTCCAGCTGATGGCAGCAATGCCGAAATGCAAAGCAGTTGCATAAGCGGGACGCTGGCATCCCACTGATAGCCGAACAGGATTCGCAAGATAGGGAACGCCATCAAGGCGAGGAAGCCATAGAATGGCCACGCAAACACGCAAAGCATGGCAGTCGCAGCCAGGAAGTCGCGACCCAGATCTCCCTCAGCCCGGCGCCGGCGCGCGAACGCGGGGAATAGCACTTTTCCTAATGATCCCTGGATGCCATTGCGAAACAATCGAATCGGTCCGAGAGCCCGACTGAACAGCGCGACGGCCTCGAATCCCAACAGGCGGCCCATTACAAGGTCCGGTGCCGCTGCGCCGACTTGGCCAATGATCGTCGTGGCGCTCGAATAAGAACCGAACGAAGCTACACGCCGCCACTCCGATAGAGTCGGGCGAATCGCCAGATGTCTAGCGCGCAGCAACGCAAGGATCAGGAACGCGGCGACGGTTCCGACAACGGAGCCCCAGGCCATGCTGAGATAACTGAAGCCGTTGTAGGCGAGTGCAACACTCGTGGCGGCCTGCAGAGACCCGGAACCGACTTCAGCGACGGCCAGCACGCCAAAGCGCATATCGCGCCGCAATACGGCCCTCGCCGGTACACCGAGCGGTATAATGACAAATCCAAAAGCGAGTACGCGCATGACCTCGCCCACACCGGCTTCGGCGTATAGCAAAGCGAGCGGCGTGCTCGCTGCAAACAGTACACCGGCGATTACCCAGGCGATGACAATCGAGAAGCCATAGGCGGTGCGCAGACGCGCCGACGTGAGGTCACGCTCCTGAACGATGTATTCGCCGATGCCGAAGTCCCGCACCGCGTGGCCAAGCGCGATCAGGGCCGCGCTGACCGAAAAGATACCGATCTCCGCCGGCGTGAGCAGCCGAGACAGCACCATGACGGCGATAAAGCTGATGGCGAGCCGCCCATGCCGGGCGAGAAAGGAGATCGCGAAGGCGCGGCGGACTACCACATGTCGGCCCGGTGATCTCGTAGGCGCACTTGTTGTCAGTCAACCGTGCCACCATGAGCAAATCGCGCTCAGGCATACCGATACAAAGCGTGGGACATGAGCATGTTAGACCGGACGTCGCAGGCTCCAAGGGCGCCATCGGATTAGGATCGGTTGGCCCGGTGGCAAAGGAGCCCTTGAAGCTTCGGATCTTCGGCAACTACGCGGCCGGTGTGCTCGCCGACGATTCCGGTCGACAGGTTTGGATCGAGCGGCGCGACAGTCGCCGTGGCGGGTAGCACCGCACATGCGGCCGCCATTTCGGGGCCCTTAGGCAGCAGCAGCGCGACGGCATCGCCGCGGCCTATGCCCAAACCCGGGAGAACATCACAGACATACCGCCGTTTTGCGTGAAGTCTTGCGAAATTCAGCGGTCGTCGACCGGGCGCGCGTATGGCGGGTACTTCGGGTTGCGTAGCTGCGTACCCGGCAAGGATAGAAGCCGTATCGACCGCGGAGGTCGTTGTTGGCGCATCATATTGATCTTCCACGGTGGTGATGTCCCCGGAAGTGGTGTAGCTCGGCGCGCATTGGTCATCGGCGCTTTCCGGTAGGGTCTGGTTGCGACACCAACCTTTGACCGGAAGGACCACCGATGACCGATGACATGATGAACCTGCGCACGCTTGTGGAAAAGTCAGCGGACGCCGATCTGTTGCGTGAGATGATCGGCTTTGCCGCCGAGCGGTTGATGGAACTGGAGGTGGGCGCGTCTACTGGCGCCGCCTATGGCGAGAGGAACCCGCTGCGGCAGGCTCAGCGCAACGGCTACCGTGACCGCGACTGGGAGACGCGGGCGGCGACCGTCGAGCTGCGCATTCCCAAGCTGAGGAAGGGCTCCTTCTTCCCGAGCTTTCTTGAGCCGCGCCGCATGGCCGAGAAGGCGCTGACCGCTGTTATCCAGGAAGCCTATGTCCAGGGCATCTCGACGCGGTCGGTCGACGACCTGGTCAAGGCGATGGGCATGAGCGGCATCTCGAAGAGCCAGGTCAGCCGGCTGTGCGAGGAGATCGACGGCAAGGTGAAGGCTTTTCTGGAGCGGCCGATCGAAGGTGACTGGCCGTACCTGTGGATCGACGCGACCTATCTGAAGGTCCGTCGCGGCGGACGCATCGTGTCGGTCGCCGTCATCATCGCCGTCGGCGTCAACAGCGACGGCCGGCGCGAGGTGCTGGGCATGGAGATCGGCACCTCCGAGGCCGAGCCGATCTGGACGGAGTTCCTGCGCAAGCTGACGCGACTGCGCGGCGTCAAGCTCGTCGTCTCCGATGCGCATGAAGGCTTGAAGGCCGCCGTCACCAAGGTGCTGTGCGCCACATGGCAGCGTTGCCGCGTCCACTTCATGCGCAACGTGCTCGCCCATGCCGGGAAGAACGGGCGGCGCGTCGTCTCGGCCTTCATCGCCACCGCGTTCGCACAGGAGACGGCCGAGGCGGCGAGCCTTCAATGGCGTGCCGCCCTCGCTCGCCCGGCCACGTGTTTTACGACCAGCTGCAGGAGGTGCTGGTCGATGCCGGTTTCGATGCGTTCGCCGAGGACCTGTGTGAGCCCTATTACGCGCCAGGGATCGGACGTCCGGGAATCCCACCGGGGCGTTACTTCCGGATGCACCTGGTCGGCTACTTCGAAGGCCTCGACAGTGAGCGGGCGTTGGAGTGGCGGTGCGCCGACAGCTTGTCGCTGCGTGAGTTCTTGCGCCTGGAGGCGCGCGCACGTGTGCCTGACCACTCGTCGTTGAGCACGATCCGCAGCCGCACGCGGTGCATGAGGCAGTGTTCGCCTGGGTGCTGGACGTTCTTGGCGAGCACGGCCTGGTCAAGGGCGAGCCCTCGAAATAGCCGATCATGTGCATCCGGAAATAACGCCCCGGCGGCAGCGAAGGAGCCCCCATCCGAGGTGCGTACTCATCATCTAGTGGAGGGATCGGAACGAAAGAGTCCGAATTGGGATTCCGTATTTTGCTGTGGTATGCGACCGGCAAGGCGCCGGTCCCGCTCGATCGTGTCGCCGAGATCGTGCGCCTGACGCAGCAACCGCCGCCGTTTGAGGCGACCCACTGGACGTTGCGCGCGATCGCCAGGGCGGCCGGTATTGCCGCCTCGACGGTGCAGGCGATCTGGAAGGCTCACGGTCTCAGCCCGCACCGCTGGCGCAACTTCAAGCTGTCGACCGACCCTGCCTTCGCCGAGAAACTCACCGATATCGTCGGCCTGTATGTCGACCCGCCGGCCCATGCGGTGGTGTTGTCGATCGATGAGAAGTCACAGATCCAGGCGCTCGACCGCCGGTCTGCCGATGAAGAAGGGACGCGCCGGCACCATGACCCATGACTACAAACGGCACGGCACGACCACGCTGTTTGCGGCGCTCAACGTTCTGGACGGAACGGTGATCGGCCAGAACATGCAGCGCCACCGCCATCAGGAGTTCATCCGCTTCCTCAACCGCATCGAGCGCACGGTGCCGGCGGACAAGGCCATCCACGCGATCGTCGACAACTACGCGGCGCACAACAAGGACAAGGTCCGCGCCTGGCTCGCCCGCCATCCGCGCTGGACTTTCCACTTCACACCGACCTCCTGCTCGTGGCTCAATGCCGTCGAGGGCTTCTTCGCAAAACTCACCCGGCGGCGGCTCAAGCACGGCGTCTTCCATTCCGTCGTCGATCTCCAGGCCGCAATCAACCGCTTCGTCCGCGAATACAATGCGGCCAACCCACAGCCATTCATATGGAAAGCCGACCCCGACGACATCATCGCAGCCCGAAACCGAGGGTTCCAAACGTTGGAATCAATCCACTAGCCAGAGGCCTTGATGCGAAGTCCGGTCTCAGCACTTCGCTCGCGCGCGTCTGCAACTTCCGAAAACAATCTAGGTTTGCGGCCTTAATCTCCTCATCGGCGTCGTCCACTGCCAGGAGCGCGAGCACCGTGATGCGCGTTTCGTCCGCATGATGGCGAACGTGGACATTCACCGAGGAAAAAGCAAAGCAAGACGCGGCCCGATATCGTTTGACGTGCCCAGACGCAGTACGCTTGAAAATCTCGGCACCGCCTTCGGTAGATCCGGCGCGAGCGAGTTCGATCACGGCCTGCATGCGGGCACGCGATCGCTGATCTTCGCCCTCAGCTTCGTCGAACAGCACGGGGCGCGCATCGCCCTCAATTTGCTGGCGGAGCCCAGCCTCCGTGGTTCGGCTTTGAACAACGACGGCAAGCTCGCCGACCGCCCGGCGAACGATGTTGTCCAACACCCAACTCTTGCCCAAACCGGCCTTCGCGGTGAGCCAAATATGCGGGCGCCACGGCATGGCGCCACAGATCGGCGCGATGACGCTCCAGCCGGCCAACAATACCCCAGAAACCGGCCGCTCCCAGCGCGGCATCTCGCAGACCTCCAGGAAGGCTTGCGCCTCCTCGTCCGAGAGTGGCGCTGCCGAAGTATATCGCAGCGGTGCCGCGGCTTCGTATAGAAAGCTACCGTCGATATCAGTCAAGGCGATAGACTTTCCATCGACGATCAGTCGGTCGCCAAGATTGAGCACGGCGCGGCCACGGTCCCACCAGGCTCCGCGTCCCCTAATCCGTAACGGATTGTACACGCCAACGCTGTATCCGGAGTTGATCAAGTAGTCAGCGGCCCCGTCTACATCGATTCCGCCTCGGCTGGTGGGAAACCGCTTCCGCCAGAATTCCAGAGGCGCGAGCATGATCAGCGTGGCGCGAAGCGCCCTCGATGGGAACTCTAGTGGATTGATTCCAACGTTTGGAACCCTCGGTTTCGGGCTGCGATGATGTCGTCGGGGTCGGCTTTCGATATGAATGGCTGTGGGTTGGCCGCATTGTATTCGCGGACGAAGCGGTTGATTGCGGCCTGGAGATCGACGACGGAATGGAAGACGCCGTGCTTGAGCCGCCGCCGGGTGAGTTTTGCGAAGAAGCCCTCGACGGCATTGAGCCACGAGCAGGAGGTCGGTGTGAAGTGGAAAGTCCAGCGCGGATGGCGGGCGAGCCAGGCGCGGACCTTGTCCTTGTTGTGCGCCGCGTAGTTGTCGACGATCGCGTGGATGGCCTTGTCCGCCGGCACCGTGCGCTCGATGCGGTTGAGGAAGCGGATGAACTCCTGATGGCGGTGGCGCTGCATGTTCTGGCCGATCACCGTTCCGTCCAGAACGTTGAGCGCCGCAAACAGCGTGGTCGTGCCGTGCCGTTTGTAGTCATGGGTCATGGTGCCGGCGCGTCCCTTCTTCATCGGCAGACCGGCGGTCGAGCGCCTGGATCTGTGACTTCTCATCGATCGACAACACCACCGCATGGGCCGGCGGGTCGACATACAGGCCGACGATATCGGTGAGTTTCTCGGCGAAGGCAGGGTCGGTCGACAGCTTGAAGTTGCGCCAGCGGTGCGGGCTGAGACCGTGAGCCTTCCAGATCGCCTGCACCGTCGAGGCGGCAATACCGGCCGCCCTGGCGATCGCGCGCAACGTCCAGTGGGTCGCCTCAAACGGCGGCGGTTGCTGCGTCAGGCGCACGATCTCGGCGACACGATCGAGCGGGACCGGCGCCTTGCCGGGCGCATACCACAGCAAAATACGGAATCCCAATTCGGACTCTTTCGTTCCGATCCCTCCACTAGAATTTGTCGGCCACGCGTAGTAAGGAAGTAAAACTTGTCCCGGTCGTAGCCCAGAGCACGAAAATGCTTAGCGGCATCGGCAGTGAGTTCGTTATGTGCACTCGGTGACGGCGCCTTCGGTTCCTGTGCAGCCGCTCGAATGTACCTGAGCAGCTCCTTTGGATCTCGTTCCTCTCGTTCGGCGTCGGCGAGATCCCAGCCCTTCGGGACCGCGGGCGGCGGGTTGATCAGATTAAAGCTGGCGGCGCCGACCTCTTGCAGCTTCGCCACCACCGCAGAGGCCGCTTTCCGACCTTCTTCGTCGGCGTCAGGCAGCACGGTCACGCGTCGATCAGCTAAGGGTGCCCAGTCTGCATGGTTGACGTTACTCGTGCCGGCCGGCCAGGTGACAACGACAAGATCTGGAAACAACCGCTGTCCGGTATCAGCGGCGGCTCACCCTCGACCGCCAGAACGTCGGCGTTAGGCCGAGCGGCCAGGCGATGTAAGCCATAAAGCGGCCGCGGCGGCGCCAAGTGCTTGAAGTGCCAGCCCTCATTCCCGTCGAGGTGGCCATAGGCCAGAGGGATAATGATCTTACCTCGCTTACCTTCGATGCCTTTGCGGATCTCGCCGGTCACGAGCACGCTCAAGAACAAATCGGCATTCTCGATGTCGGCGTACCAGGCGGCGACCCGGGCATTGCAGCGATCGCCCTTGCGTACCTCGGAGATGATGTTGGTGTCGATCAGGAACATCAGAGATCGATCTCTCGGCCCGGATCGCGCGGCCGTTCGATGTCGATGCCCTCAAGCGGTGCTGCGGCAAGCAAGTCTTTGAGGTTGGACGGCGGAGCTTCCACGAAGCGTTCACGGATCACGGCACGGGCCACGGCCTCCCGTTCAGGATCGTTGAGGACCGCGGCGACCTTGCGAACGAGGGGGACGTCTTCCCGGCGCACCTTCACTTCGCAGCGGACCCATCCCTCGCGCTTCAGGCGCTTTCGGTATCGTTTGACGGCATTGTCTTGACTGGTCGGCACGGCGGGCCTCCTGTTCACCCCGGTAATATATCCGGAAATACAGAGCGCGCAAAATATATATCTAATCCATTGATTTTTGGGTGCTTCCTGGCGCCAAACGCAAGCGGGCGGCTCGTTGAGATCGTTGTCGATCGCAAACGTACGCCCGTAGAAGAAGCTCTCGCGGATGTAGCGGATCGGCCGTTCCACTTTGCCCTTCGTCCGGGCCCGATAGGGCCGGCACGAGCGGGGCAGGAACCCCCAGTGCGCGGCGAACCGCAGGAACTCCGCGTTCAGCACCAGGCCGCCGCCGGCGGCGCGATCGTCGGACAGCACTACCGCGCGCATCTGGTCGAACAGCAACTCCTCCGGAACCCCGCCGAACCGATCGAAGCCGCTCTCCAGCGCTTCCATCAGGACCGCCATGGTCTGCCGAGGGTAGAAGCGCAGCCACAGCAGCCGGGAGTAGCCCAGGACGATCACCAGGGCATGGCGCCGGCCCCAGGGAAGCGTGAACGTTCCGAAATCCACCTGGCCCTGGCGCCCCGCCGGCGTCTCGAACCGAACCGGCGCCTCAACCGGCTCGCGCGGCCGCGACGCACGCACGTAGTCGGTCACGCGAGAGTAGCTGCCCAGGTAGCCCGCGGCGCAGACCTCATCGAACAGCCGCTTCGCCGAGAGCTTCGGGAACGCCTCGAGACGCGCATCAATGATTGCCTTGCAAGGGTCCAGCTTGTGGGCCGCTGGCGGACGCGGCGTATATCCTCGCGCACCGACCGCCAGATCCCGGTCCAGTTGGCCCGTCTTGACCCAATTGTGGATCGTCCGACGGTTCACCCCGAATCGCGTCGACAGCTCTGTCTTCAAAACGCCCTGATCCAGATAGTGCTTCAACAACATCCTTGTCTCCCATCCGTACATCCGCACACCGATCCCGCTCTGTTGTCTTCGCCAACAGAGCGGGCCGCCGCGCCTTCAGCGACAAGCCCCAAGTGAGAAATTTTGGGTCGCCACAAATGGGAAATTTACGGTCGCCAACAACACAGCCGCACCACCGTTGCACAACACCTTGAAAAACAAGGCCTCATCCCACTTCTTCCCGCCTCTTCCCGCATTTTCCCGATGCAAAAAGACTTTCGTCCGCGCACATCGAGGCGGTTCTTGACGGCCGCCAAGCGCCCGAGTTGACCATTGGCGCGATTGATGAAGCCGTTTCCGTTGGAATGGGAGCGGCAGCGTAAGTGGATTCAGGACTGGTGACGCTGCTTCGCCACTTTGCCTGGGTGAGATAGAAGCGGAGCGTCAGGAATGCGCTTCAGGCATGCCCGGGTCTGGCGGTCCGGCCTAGAACGTCACCCTGAGGCCGGCATTGAAGCCATGAGCGGCGGCCCCGTCGCCATACCGGCCCTTGTAGGCCACGCCGAGAAAGGCATTGTCCGAAAGGCCGGCCTCGATGCCGAACTCGTTGACCAGGGCATCCTCGGCGGTCGGAGCGCCCGTGACCGTGAAGGCGGAGCTGCCCGACAGCGTGGCGGTCGACGACGGCTCCGTATCGCCGAAGGCATGCCGCCAGCCCGCCATGCCGCGCACATGGACCGTGTCCAGCAGCACCATCGCGCCGTGCATGCCGAGCGTCGTGAACGTCGTGTTGTCGGTATCCGACGATGACGTCAGGGCCGCATCGCCGCCGGTTTCGCTGGAGTCGTCCGTGGCGAGATTGGTATGGGACACGCCGGCAAAAGGCTCCAGCGTCAGGCCGCCGACTTGCACCTTGTGTCCGGCTTCGGCAAAGAACTGCCAGCTCCTGGCGTCGTAGCGCGCCGACAGGCGCTCCGGAGAATAGTTGGTGAAGCTGACCGTCCGGCTGGTGTCCGTGGCGTGCCAGTTATGGATCGCTCCGAGGCCGAGACCCCAAGCACCGGGAGACCTCTAACAACCGGCCGATTTGGCGCGGATAAGGGTGTCCTGTTGGCCGATCCGTGCGGCGGGTGGATTTGACGGCGTTATTCGTCCGCGGTTTCGTTCTCAGCGGGGTGTTTTTTGGTCATACGGGCGGACTCATGCCATGGCGGCCCTGCGCTCATGGAAGATCAGACGCTGGAAATTATAGGCGAGGTTGGCGAGGCCTATCTTGGTCTCGGCCCGCTTGAGCCCGATGGTCCGGACGAACAGGCTCATGCGATCCTTCTGCTGGGCGAAGACATGCTCGACGCGTGCACGGACCGCTGACTTGCGGGCATTGGCCCGGGCGGTCGCCTTGGGCATGGCCCGGCCCGGCGGCTTCTTGCGGTGGATGTGGGAGATCCGACCCTTGCCCGCCAGCCACGCCTCGTTCGCCTTCGAGCGATAGGCGCTGTCAGCCCACACGCCGGCGGCCAGATTGTCGCCGGTGACGAGATGACGCAACATCTTGCCGTCATGGCGGGCGGCATCGGTCACCGCCGAGCCGCGGATGAAGCCGTAGGCCCGATCGATGACGACATGATTCTTGTAGCCGAACACCGGGATCGCGATGTCGGGCACGCGCCGTTGCGCCCCGGCGGGGTTCTTGCGCCTTCCGGTCTTCACCGTCCACCGCGCGTCTGTGTCCTTCTGCGCCGCCTTGGCCGGCTGATCGGGCCAGATCTCGGACGCGCTCTTGCCCGCCTTGATCGCCCGCTTCTCGTCATCGCGGTGGCGCTGCTTGGGCGCCGATACCAGGGTCGCATCGACGATCTGCCCGCCCATCGCCAGATAGCCGCACCGGCGCAGCTCGCCATCGAAGGCGGCAAACAGCTCATCCATCGCCCCGGCCCGGACCAGACGCTCGCGAAAGGTCCAGATGGTGTTCCGGTCCGGCGTCGGCGCTCCGAGATCGAAGCCCAGGAAGCGAAGCCAACTCAAGCGGTCGCGGATCAGAAACTCCATCCGCTCGTCGCTCACCGTGTGCCGCGCGGCCAGGACCAGAACCTTGAACATCGCCACCGCATCGTAGGCCGGGCGGCCGCCTTTCGATCCGTCCGAATAGCCCAGCGCCGCCTCAAGCGGTGCGCGGAAAATCTCGAAATCGACAACCTTCGCCAGCACCTCCAACGGATCGCCAGTCGCCGAAAGCTTGCGCAAATGATCCGGTAAGCCGAACAGGCCAGTCTGCCTCATCAATACCCCCCTCGAATCGAACCGCCGCAGAGAATCACAACAAGGCAAAATTGGCGAGGTAAATAGAGGCGTCCACCGGCCTCGGCGCCGCCATAAAGACCGGCGGACCATGTGTCGACCGAAGCGGAGGACAACCGCGCACGCTGGGTCACATCCGTCCGGCTGTTGCCGCCGAGGACGCCGAGGCGCCAGTGGTCGCCCAACGCACGGTCGACGCCGAAGAGGACGCCGCGCAGGTCCGTCTCCATCTGAGCCGTGCCGAACGTGGAATCGGTCTCGCCCCAGGCACCGTAGCCGGTGATCTACGAGCCGCTATCGCGGTCGGCCAGCGACGACAGATTGCCGAAGGCCGCCGTCGATGTCCGCGCGTCCGATGTCTGAGCGTCGGGATTGCCGAAGCGTCCGGCCATGCGGCGGTTGACGGCCGCGACCTGTCTTTGGCCCGTGTCCATCAACGCCCCCTTGAGGGACGCATGCACCTCGCCCGAAATCGCATCGGCGGCGGCCCGCACTTCCTCCGCCGTGTTCATGCCCAGAACAGCCCGTGCGATTGGATTGTCTGTATCTTAATTGTCTGGATCGGTGGGGTCCAGGCTGTCGAGGATGTTGGCCACCGCTCGCTGGTTGGGCGTTCCCGTAACGCCGGTAGCCTCAAGGAAGCTGAGGGTGTTTCTTGTGACATTCAGCGTCACGGTGTCGTCGAAGTTGTCATTGTTGCTATCGCCATTTTCCAGCTCGAAAGTCATGAACAAGGAGTCGTTGACTACTTCAACATCATCGAATTCTTCGTCGGTGGTGGGAATGCGCTCGGCGTCCAGGATCGTATAGGTGCCCTCATAAGCACCCACGACTCTCACCGTGCCGCCAAGGAGGGCTACGCCGGTGACAATGAGCAGGTCGCTACTATCGTTCGGGCCGGTCGTGACGGTAAAAGTGCCCTTTTTCTTGACGGTATTGCCGTCCTCGTCCACGACTTCGATAAAGTTTTGGAAATTGCCGGTGAGAGTGGTGACCTGCACGGCATTGGCACCGCCCGGCGACAAATCGCCCGCGTTGGCAAGAGTATTGCCGGCACCAAGAGCCACCGCGACGCCGGAATTGAACGTTGCGCCCGCCCTGTTGTTGAAGGCGTTGATCCCTATGCCCAGATCGATGCGGCCGGGGGTCGTCAACGTGCCGTAATTGTCGATCTTTTCGTCGCCGGTGCCCCCCAGCACGTCAAATGTTGCGCCGGAGATCGTCACCGCATTATTGATCGTCAGGGTATTGAACACATCAGTACCGGTTGGACCGCCAACAAATTCGATACCATTGGCGGTGGCGTCGATGATCCCGCCATGGGGCCTCCGGTGTGAGCGATTGCGCCTGCGCGGCGAGCCCGCCGCCGAAGAGCATCGCAGCCGCGGCAGCCCACGGCAGAAGCGCACGGCGTAATGGGCGGAAACGCAAGACGTTCAAAGCATCGTCGGCGCCGCGGCCTTCGCGATCGATCTCAACCGCCGACCGCGCAACGCCAATTCCGCATGAAAGGTTCGTCCCGAAAACATCCCTCGCCCCGCGGTTGGATCGTGTCCCATGGAGTGGTGTAGCTGACGGCAGATGGCCGCGCGCTCCGGCATGGGCCGGGATGATCAGCGTGCGACAGCTGGCAGGCTGATGAGAGGATCATCATTCATCTGGGCGATGGTTTCCAGGGTCATGTATCTGGCCCGTTGCACGACCCACTCATCGTTCTGTTCGAGCAGGAGCGCGCCGACCAGCCGGACGATGGCATCATCGTTGGGGAAAATGCCGACGACGTCGGTCCTGCGCTTGATCTCGCCGTTGAGGCGCTCGATCGGATTGGTGCTGTGCAGCTTGGCGCGATGCTCCTTGGGGAAGGTCATGTATGCCAACACATCGGGCTCGGCGTCGTCCATGATGGCGGCAAGCTTCGGGACCTTCGTTCGGATCTGATCGGCGACGGCACGCCATTGAAGGCTCGCCGCCTCGGCCGTCCCCTGTGCGAACGCGGTGGCGATGAAGGCCGAGACGACGCGCCGCCCGTTCTTCCCGGCATGGGCGAGCACGTTGCGCATGAAGTGGACGCGGCAACGCTGCCATGTGGCGCACAGCACCTTGGTGACGGCGGCCTTCAAGCCTTCATGCGCATCGGAGACGACGAGCTTGACGCCGCGCAGTCGCGTCAGCTTGCGCAGGAACTCCGTCCAGATCGGCTCGGCCTCGGAGGTGCCGATCTCCATGCCCAGCACCTCGCGCCGGCCGTCGCTGTTGACGCCGACGGCGATGATGACGGCGACCGACACGATGCGTCCGCCGCGACGGACCTTCAGATAGGTCGCGTCGATCCACAGGTACGGCCAGTCACCTTCGATCGGCCGCTCCAGAAAAGCCTTCACCTTGCCGTCGATCTCCTCGCACAGCCGGCTGACCTGGCTCTTCGAGATGCCGCTCATGCCCATCGCCTTGACCAGGTCGTCGACCGACCGCGTCGAGATGCCCTGGACATAGGCTTCCTGGATAACAGCGGTCAGCGCCTTCTCGGCCATGCGGCGCGGCTCAAGAAAGCTCGGGAAGAAGGAGCCCTTCCTCAGCTTGGGAATGCGCAGCCCGGCGGTCGCCGCCCGCGTCTCCCAGTCGCGGTCACGGTAGCCGTTGCGCTGAGCCTGCCGCAGCGGGTTCCTCTCGCCATAGGCGGCGCCAGTAGACGCGCCCACCTCCAGTTCCATCAACCGCTCGGCGGCAAAGCCGATCATCTCACGCAACAGATCGGCGTCCGCTGACTTTTCCACAAGCGTGCGCAGGTTCATCATGTCATCGGTCATCGGTGGTCCTTCCGGTCAAAGGTTGGTGTCGCAACCAGACCCTACCGGAAAGCGCCGATGACCAATGCGCGCCGAGCTACACCACTTCCGGGGACATCACCCGCGGTTGACATGTCGCTGCCCCGCCAAAATCCACCTGGTCCCAAGCTAACAACCGCCAAACCCTCCTACAAGAGACAGGATCCGGGCGTTCGATGGACTCGCCGAGGCGTTCTCGAACGGCGCCGAGCGTCGGCGGAGGCGGCCCACCACTTACCGGGTGACGTTTGCCCGAGCGAACGAACTTCGGGAATCTGAGATCCTCTAACCCCGGAAATATCTACGGTCTGCAAACCCATACCAAATCGGCGCAGCCAACAGTCGCGGAGAATATCGGCAGAGAGAGCCGATTGGGTCCGAATCGCAGTGCCGGCGGTCAATGGTCGCCAGCGGAAACCCGCGCAGAAGCTGGGCGTTTCGTCGCCGTGGGAGGCCGTGGGAGAAAGTTGGTGCGTGAGGTTTGGCTGTTGTTCGGCGTGGAATATTGACCCGCTATTGGGGGGTATCGGCGTCCAAAATTGACCTCCCTGGTTTTGTGACCTTGAACACACCTCGTTGTTTGGACAGACGAGGTGGGGGAGATGCTGGTTGTGGAGACGATCGCACGGATCCGTCTGGATCATCTGGTGAGGGCCTCGTCCATGGGTCCTGAGCTTCCTGGCGGACGCGGCCGCCACGCGCCTCGACATTGCGCTGTCCTGGGGGGACTGTCCCCCGTCAGCGCCTATGAGACAGATTGCGGGTATTGAATAACGGAGGATTTCTGGCTCATCGTAACCGCTGTCAACGGTGGCGTAAAAATGTACCGGCGCGGCGGCGTAAAGATGCACCAGGGGCTGGGTGGCAGCTTGTCACCGTCGTCCGTGGGAGGGTCCCGCGCGCGTGGCGACGCGCCCTGTGCGCGGCTGGCGTTGGCCCGCGCGTGGTTGGGGCCTGTGGGCCCACGGGGGCAAGCGGGGTTATTCGGACGGGCGCTGGCGTCCAGACCTGCTCTGCTTGAGCCGGTAGCTCTCGCCGTTCATCTCCAGGTGTTAACGGCGGAGGAATAATGCACCACGCGGAGCGGCCGGGCGGTCCGGTCGCGGCGGCGCAAAAATGCGCCACTCATGGTCCCTTGTCGGTTTTGGCGAGGGGCAGGGATGTACGGCGTGGAGGTCTATGCGGCGGTTCGACTGGCGGTTGTCGACGAGGGGTTGAGCCATCACGAGGCGGGCCGGCGGTTTGGCATCGACCGCCGGACGGTGAAGAAGATGCTGAGCTACTCGGCGCCACCGGGCTACCGCCGGACGAAGCCGGTCAGGCGGCCCAAGCTGGACGGGTTCACCGGCATCGTCGACGCGATCCTGGAGGCGGACACGGATCCGGATGTGCCGCGCAAACAGCGTCACACGGCGCACCGGATCTTCGAGCGCCTTCGCGACGAGCACGGGTTTGCCGGCGGCTATACCATCCAGACCGTGTGAAAACTCTGGGTGGCGGGGGATTCCGTCCGACTCATGGCGATGTTAGGATCCGCCATGAGACACATTCCTGGCATTGACCGCTCTCAGGTTCTGCTTCTGCCGGAAGCAGTGGACGATTACGTGGGCCGGGATAACCCGGTCCGTTTCATCGATGCCTTCGTGGATGGTTTGGACCTGGCGGCCGCTGGTTTCGAGCGCGCCGCGCCGAAGGCGACAGGTCGTCCCGGCTACGATCCGGCGGACCTGCTGAAGCTCTACATATACGGCTATCTCAATTGGGTACGTTCGAGCCGCCGGCTGGAGGCTGAGAGCAAGCGTAATCTCGAAGTGATCTGGCTGTTGCGGCGTTTGTCGCCAGACTTCAAGACGATCGCCGATTTCCGGCGGATCAATCGGGCGGCCTTCCGACAGGTGTTTCGGGAGTTCGTGAGGCTATGCCGCGAACTGGAGCTGTTCGGACGCGAGCTGGTGGCGGTTGACGGTACACGGATCAAGGCAGTGAACAGCCGGAAGCGGAACTTCACCAAAGCGAAGCTGGAGAAGGCGTTGGCCGAGAGCGACGAGAGGTTGTCGCGTTATCTCGACCGGCTCGACGAGGCCGACGGGCAAGACGAGGGCGGCGGCGGCGAGGTGGAGTATATCCAGGAGAAGATCGCTGCGATCCAAGGGCGGCGTGAACGGTTTGAGGAACATCGAGACGCGCTGGCTGCGAGCGGCAAGGACCAGCTCTCTTTGACGGATCCGGACAGCCGGGCGATGTACGCCGAGACCCGGGTCGGTGTCGGCTACAACATTCAGATCGCCGTGGACGCCAAGCACAAACTGATCGCCGAGCAGCAGGTCCATAACAAGGTCAGCGATCTCGGTCTATTGGCTGAGACGGCGGTGGTGGCCCGTCGGAACCTGGCCGTCGATCGGATCGACGCGGCCGCCGACGCGGGCTACTTCAAGATCGAGGATATCGAGGCCTGCGAGAATGCCGGCGTCGTGCCGCATGTGCCCAAGCCCCAGCGCGGATCCACGGTGAGCCAGGGGCTCTTTCCCAAGGAACGCTTCCGCTATGACGGCGGCGAGGACATTTACATCTGCCCCGACGGCCAACGCCTGGCGCTACACAGCAAGCGCAAGCGCCGCGATCTCTTCTTCGCCAGTTACGCCAATCGCGCCGCGTGCAAGGAGTGCCAACTCAAGTCGAAGTGTACGAAAAGCGCCTTCCGTCGGGTCCTGCGCTATGTCGACGAAGCGATCCTGGAGCGCATGGCAGAACGATTGGCGGCCCGCCCGGAGCTGCTCGATGCGCGCCGTGAAAGCGGCGAGCATCCCTTCGGCTCAATCAAACAATGGATGGGCCAGGGTGCCTTCCTGACCCGGCGGCTGGAGAACGTGCGCGGCGAGTTCAGCATCACGGCGCTGGCTTACAACATCCGCCGCGCGATCTCGCTGGTAGGTGTTCCCGCCTTGATCGCCGCCGCGAGGGCATGAGACGGGAATCAGGCCAAAATCGAGCGCCGCACATCGATCCATGGAGGCCTGGAGCCCCTTCCACAGGGCTACCGGCGCCAAACCGCCAGATTACGTGGGATCGCCGCAAATCATGGTTACCTAAACCTCCATCTCTGCCCCCGCCCGAGTTTCCACACGGTCTGGATGGTGTAGCCGCCGGTGAGCCCGTGCTCGTCTCGCAGCCGCTCGAAGATCCGGTGCGCCGTGTGGCGCTGCTTGCGCGGCACGTCCGGATCCGTGTCCGCCACCAGGACCGCCTCGACGATGCCGGTGAACCCGTCCAGCTTGGGCCGCCGCACCGGCTTCGTCCGGCGGTAACCCGGCGGCGGCGAATAGCGCAGCATGTTCTTCACCGTCCGACGGTCGATACCGAACCGCCGGCCCGCCTCGTGATGGCTTGGATCCTCGTCGACAACCGCTGGTTGAACCGCCGCATAGAGCTCCACACCGTACATCTCCTGCCCCTCGCCACAACCAACAAGGGGCCATAGGTGGCGCAATTTTGCGCCGCCACGACCGGACCGACCGGACGCTCCGCGCGGAGCATTATTCCTCCGCCGTTAACACTCTACGCAATTTCAATGGCTTAGCCTCATGGAGAAATGCCGAACACAGCCTACAATCACTTAACTTGACAATGCCATTCGGATCTCTAAAGCCATGAGTGATGGTCCTTCAACAACAGCAGGACAAGGGAGAGCTCCCGATCACGCTCGGGGTCGAGGAGGAATTCTTCCTTGTCGATCCAGATTCCCGCGACCTTCTCGCCGATCCCGACTCGGGCATCTTCGAAACCTGCGACGCGAATTGCGGCCCGCACAAGGTAGTGCGGGAGTTCCTGCGCTCCCAGATCGAGACGAATACCCGGGTGTGCGAGTCGGCGGCCGAAGTGCGTGCGGCCCTGCGCGAAACCCGGCGGCTTGTGATCGAGGCGGCCCAACAGCACGGCGCTGCGGTGATGGCCGCCTCCACCCATCCCTTCGCGGTTTGGAGGGATCAAACGCCCACGCCGCGGGATCGCTACTCTCAATTCGCGGCCACATATCAGGAGGCTGTGCGCCGCTTAGTCGTCAGCGGCATGCACATCCATGTTGGCTTCGCCGATGCGGACACGCGCATCCGCGTCATGACAGCAGTCCGGCGTTACTTGCCGTTGCTCCATGCTCTGTCCACCTCGTCACCGTTCAACGCCGGGCACGAGACCGGGTTTAAGTCCTACCGGCTGACGATGGTGGGCAATCTTCCGCGCACGGGCATGCCGGCCCCGCTGGAGTCCTGGGCAGAGTACGAGTTGCTTGTCGCCGAATACCGGCGCATGAACTTCATAAAGGACGGCAGCGAATTGTGGTGGGACATTCGCCCCTCCCACGCCTATCCGACGGTAGAAATGCGGATCTGCGACGTCTGTACACGCCTCGAGGAAGCGGTGAGCATCACGGCGCTCTATGCGTCCCTTATCCGATGGTTGATGCGCCGGGACCTGGAAGGTGGGCTGCCGACCGAACCGCTCACCGAGCTCATCGCGGAAGACCGTTGGATGGCCCAGCGCTACGGTGTGTTCGCCTTCCTCGGCAACAGAACATCCGCTGGCGGGCGGGCGGACATCTACGACCAGACGGCCGAGCTCGTCGACGAACTCGCGCCCGATGCCCGGGCGCTTGGTTGCGAGTCCGAGATGCGCCAGGTTCTGACCATCATTCGCGACGGGACAGGCGGGGACCGCCAGCTTGACCTCTACCGCCTGCGCCGCCTGGAAGGTGACACCGCGGAAGAGGCGTTGCGGCGCGTAGTTGATTTGGTGCTCGCCGAAACCCGGGAGGGAGTTGGAGATTGATCAAAAAAATGACGGTGTCGAGACCATAGGGGAAGAACCGCTCATGGTATGAGGATGAGACAGCCAAATGGCGGCACGAGAAATCCTGCGGATTGGTAATCCGCGGCCGAGGCTGAAGGCGAATGCAGTAGACCGGTTTGGCGACGACAAGCTCGTTAACCTGATCGCCATTCTTCGCCGCTCGTCGCCACGCCATTTGCGGAGATAGTACGGAGTTGTGGCAGCAGTGTCGTGACACACAAAATTGGAAGGCCCGTAACTATTTGAAGTTACTGGATTGTTGGTTGCGGGGGTAGGATTTGAACCTACGACCTTCAGGTTATGAGGTATCTCTCGGCTTCCGGACCGACCCTTGAGTACTCAAGAGTTGGATCCCAGTGTCGGTCTCTGTGCATTCGCAATTATAAACCATCTCCGTCCGAGTGGCCGCGGAATCGGAGAGGGTTCGAACCGGGGCTCGTTCCCACCGCCAAACCCTTGAGAGCGTAAATTCTCCGCCGCATCGCGGCATGGCCCTGAGCCGCAGGACTACTGCGGGATCGGCGCTTATGGCTGTGAACCCTGCCTACCCGTGCGACCGTCGTTTTCGGCCGTTTCCTTTCTCTCTTCGCCCATATTCTCTAAAGGGTGTGCACTTTGGGCCGAGGTACCCGTTTCGGGTACCGCCAAAAATACTAGATAAATCAATATGTTACGATTTTCTTTCTGCGCACCGTTTTGAACGCTTATTGCCCTGCGAAAGCGACCGGAATCAAAATATGGCAGGTGGTTTGGTCAGCTGATCGAAAACCTCGTCCGGTACTCGTGGTCGTCGTAGTGCCAATCGATCGGCGCGTCTTCGATCCCAAAATACGCCATCAGCTTTTTTGACAGCTGCCGCTTCTGTTGTTTGATTCTGACATCGGCATCATGGTCATTCCAGGATATGGCGCCGTTGGACCGCGCAAGGGAGCGAAGCAGAGTCCACTGGAGCGTCGGCTTGCCGTTCTTGCGGTTCTTCATGTCCAGGTGCTCCGGTTCCACACGGCGCGTGATGCTGCCTCTGCATCGGATGGTGGCGACCTCTTCCGCGGTGAACTCGATCGAGATGTCCTCCCACCCGGTTCCGGGCGGCGTCGGGAACCGGTTGGGCTGCCCCTCATCTGCTGCCGGCATCACCGCTGCGTGGAATTCAGCGAGAAATGCGCTCGCGGCGTCCGTAGCCACGAGTTCTCCCGCACCGTCGTTCTCAAACAGGTCGGACAATGCCGCGAGCCTGGATTGTTGACGCCGGAGCAGGTCCACGACCGACAGGTCGCAAAACCGTACGGTCGGGACCGTCAAGATGAACGGCGCCTCGGTGGCTGTGCAAAGCTGTGTGGCGACGTCGCGAGACGACGCGGCATCGCTCTGGATGGTGAGGAAAAGAGGGAACCGTCTCCCGGCCCGGGGATGATAATCGCCAGCCCGCCAGGTCTGGCGAACGCCCTCAATCTCCTCAAATGCCGGATCAATACCGAAGGTCCCGGCTACGAGAGCGCAGAGCCTACGGGCGCCGTGGTAGGAGAGGAGGACGTTCCCAATGATCCGCAAGTTCTACAATTGGACATCGGCCGGCCCGCGCGTGCTCCGGATGCTGAACGCCGCAGGCATGTTGCTGACCTTCGCGGTCGCGGCGGCGGCAGTAGCGAGGGCAGACGAGCCCGCGGTTCTCAAGATCGGGTTGCTGATGGATTTCAGCAGCGGCTCGGCCGAGGTCAATAAGGATAGGCGGCGGGCGTTCGACCTAGCGATCAAGCATCTCAACGACGGCGGCGGCGTGTTCGGCCGGCCCGTCGCGATAGCGGTCGGTGACACCACGACCAGCCCGGAGACGGCGGTCGAGGAAGCGCGCCGCCTCGTCGAGGTCGAGGGCGTGCACGCCATCGTCGGCCCCAACTCCAGTGCCAACACGCTGCCGGTTGCGGAGCGCGTAATCGGCTCGGCTGGCATTCCCGCCATCACCTTCTCAGCCTCCTCCCCGAAGCTGACCGATGCCGCCGACAACGATTTCCTGTTTCGAACCGCCCCTTCCGACGTCCCGCAGGGACCCATCCTTGCCCGCGTTGCGCGCGAGCAAGGCTTCGACAATGTGGGTGTGCTCCATGTCGACGACGCCTGGGGACAGGGCCTTGCCGGAAGTCGTCGAGGATGGTCGAGAGATAGAACCAGCCCCAACCGATGACCTTGAGGTAGGTGAAGTCTGTCTGCCACAGCTGATTGGGCCTGACGGTCTTGTCCTTGAACTCGGCGGCGGCCTTGATCACAACGAAGGCTGGACTGGTGATCAGCTCGTGTGCCTTGAGCAGCCGGTAGACCGAAGCTTCTGAGACAAAATAGCCTTCGGTGTCGATAAAGCGCGTCGCCAGCTCACGTGGCGACAGTTCAGGCGCGTCCAGGGCCAGTCGTAAGACCCGCCCCCGAACATCATCCGGGATACGGTTCCAGACCTGCTTCGGCCTGGGTGGTCTGTCTTTCAGTGCCTCGTACCCGCCGCTCTGGTAGCGGTCGTACCATCGGTAAAATCGCGCGGGCAGGATACCGAGCTTGTCCAGCGTTCGGCGTACCGGCAGACGGGATTGCTCGACCAGGCGGATGATTTCCAGTTTCTCGGTGGCCGGGTATCTCATTCTCCCCCATCCGCTATCATGCTTTTTTTGAGCAGCCGCAGTTCCAAGGCCTGCTCGGCGACGACTTCCTTCAGCTGCCGCGCCTCCTGGCGAAGGTCCGTGACCTCGCTGCTGGTTGCTGCACGCGCCGTATCGCCCGCCAGCCGGCGCTTGCCGGCCTCCAGGAACTCCTTGGACCAGCTGTAATAAAGGCTCTCGGCGATACCCTCACGCCGGCACAGCTCAGCAATGCTGAACTCACCGCGCAGACCATCCAACACGATGCGGATTTTCTCCTCAGAGGAATATTGCTTGCGGGTCACCCGGCGGATGTTCTTGACAAGCCGCTCAGACGACGATTCTCGGGTTCCGGATTTCTGTCTCATCTCCACTCCTTGGCGGTTACGATGAGCCAGAAATCCTCCGTTATTCAATACCCGCAATCTGTCTCATAGGCGCTGACGGGGGACAATCGCGACCAGCAGAGTCTGATGCGGCGTCTGGTGTTGATAGTAACCTCGCTGCCCGGCATACGGCCGAATTCACGAAGTCCTTCCAGGAACGCTTGATAGCGGAAGTTCTCGGGGCCATGTGTTGCGATGTAGGCGACCCTGGGCAGTGTCTCTTGCGCTTGAGCGTCGAGCCTAGGCGAGACCAAAGCCGCACAAGCCAAGGGCGAGCAGAAGTATGCGTCGGCTCGTCATTCAATCAACTCCGTCGCCTGGATCAACAGCTTCGGCGGGATGGTGACGCCGAGCGCGCGGGCCGGTCTTTTCCCGGTGGGGATATCATCAACATAGTACTCCGAGCGCCGGTAGCGCGCCGCCAACGTCAAAGCACCAGCATATGCATACTGACGAATCGAACCAATCACGTGCACCCTGCAACATATCTCATGGGGGGAAGGCTTCGATGACCTCCCCCTCCGAGGTTGGTATCAATCGGCCGCGAAACAGTAGAACCGACCAGCCCCGCCCGTCCGAACGAGGCCTTCCACGTGGCAGCCCCGCGTCGGGTGGACAGAATTCCACGATGTATTGCCCCCGCCCGTGCGGTCGTGATGGCCAACAAATCCCGTCGCATCAGGCGAGTCGCTCGTCCAGTTTGAGCATGTCCGATCCTCACCGGCCGGGAAGGCTCGGCCATGCGAGTCAGAGCCGGTTAGTATGTCGTGCTGGTTTGGGTCGTCGCCGCGACCGTTGACCTCGTTGCCGTTCTCATCAAGCGCGGCCGCCTTGTTTATATTGTTGCGATCCCGCTCGAAGTCGCCGTGCAGGTCATGAACGTTTGCCGCGATCAAACGGTCGGCCGCATTGTACCATGACCCAGAACCTATGCGGTCGCGGGCATTGATCGCGGGTTTGTCATCCGTTGCCTGGGTGCTCAGATAGGCTCGCCATATGCGATCCCCCTCGCCAACGGCGGTCGCCAGGCCCAGGCAAATGCTATCGGCCCCCTCGAGGCCACCGAGATTGCCGGACCCCGGGACCGCACTCGTTATGAAAAATCCCAGGGGCTGCTCCGGCGGAGGCTGTCGCTGAGCCGACGCGGGCGCGCTGAGCATACAAGCGGTGGCAAGCGCCGCAATTGCTACATGTAGCTTCATCTGAATCCTCCCTTTGCTTTTCCTAGTGGAGGGATCGGAACGAAAGAGTCCGAATTGGGATTCCGTATTTTGCTGTGGTGTGCGACCGGCAAGGCGCCGGTCCCGCTCGATCGTGTCGCCGAGATCGTGCGCCTGACGCAGCAACCGCCGCCGTTTGAGGCGACCCACTGGACGTTGCGCGCGATGGCCAGGGCGGCCGGTATTGCCGCCTCGACGGTGCAGGCGATCTGGAAGGCTCACGGTCTCAGCCCGCACCGCTGGCGCAACTTCAAGCTGTCGACCGACCCTGCCTTCGCCGAGAAACTCACCGATATCGTCGGCCTGTATGTCGACCCGCCGGCCCATGCGGTGGTGTTGTCGATCGATGAGAAGTCACAGATCCAGGCGCTCGACCGCCGGTCTGCCGATGAAGAAGGGACGCGCCGGCACCATGACTACAAACGGCACGGCACGACCACGCTGTTTGCGGCGCTCAACGTTCTGGACGGAACGGTGATCGGCCAGAACATGCAGCGCCACCGCCATCAGGAGTTCATCCGCTTCCTCAACCGCATCGAGCGCACGGTGCCGGCGGACAAGGCCATCCACGCGATCGTCGACAACTACGCGGCGCACAACAAGGACAAGGTCCGCGCCTGGCTCGCCCGCCATCCGCGCTGGACTTTCCACTTCACACCGACCTCCTGCTCGTGGCTCAATGCCGTCGAGGGCTTCTTCGCAAAACTCACCCGGCGGCGGCTCAAGCACGGCGTCTTCCATTCCGTCGTCGATCTCCAGGCCGCAATCAACCGCTTCGTCCGCGAATACAATGCGGCCAACCCACAGCCATTCATATCGAAAGCCGACCCCGACGACATCATCGCAGCCCGAAACCGAGGGTTCCAAACGTTGGAATCAATCCACTAGCTGTTAGAGCAACCGCGTCATTGAACCGAACGTAAGTGGGATGATATGTAAATCCAATGCTTTGACCCTCGAGCTGAAGTACCAATGCCAAACCAATCGTGTCGGGTAAACCGCTAGAATCTGTATCAATTCCCCGAATCAGAACAATGCACCCCATATTCTCAATGTCTGGGTTCTTCGGTCCGTCCCTATCCGCTTGACGCATACACACACTAGGGATAGGTTGTGTGCGTACAACGGATAGTGGGTCATGGACGTTCTCGACCGCACCGACCTGCCCTTCCCGCAATCCCTCCCCGAGTTTCAGCGACTTTTCTCCGACGATGCGGCGTGCGCCGCCTACCTGGAAAGGGCTCGCTGGGGTGACGGGTTCGCCTGCCCGCGCTGCGGCGTCGTGGGTGAACCTTTCCGCATCGCCACGCGGCCTGGCGTCCTGACCTGTCGCGCTTGCCGCCGCCAGACGGGATTGACCGTCGGCACGGTCATGGAGCGCAGCCACACGCCTTTGAGCACGTGGTTTTGGGCCGCCTATCTGGTCGCCAGCCAGACGCCGGGCATGTCGGCGGTGCAGTTTCAGCGGCAGCTTGGGCTGACGCGGTACGAAACCGCCTTCGGCATCCTGCATAAGCTCCGCGCGGGTATGGTGCGGCCCGATCAGGATCGGATCGGTGCCAGGGCAGGAGAGCATGTCGAGGTGGACGAAACCTATGTTGGAGGCCGGATGCGTGGTGAAGGCCGAGGCGTTCACCACAAGACGCTGGTGGCTGCTGCCGTCGAAGTCAGCCACAGGGAGCCCGGCACCGCGCAGGACAAGCGGAAGGATGGCCGCTACGCCGGGCGTGTGCGGCTGTCCGTCGCTGCCGACCGCAGCGCCGATTCGCTATGTGGCTTCGTCGAGAACGCCGTTATGCCGGGGTCGCTGATCGTCACCGACGATTGGAGTGGCTATGGCAGCTTGCGGACACGCGGCTATGATCACCACGCCATTGCCGAATGCGGCGACCCCGAGGTGGCCGAAGAGTTCATGCCGATCATCCACCTCGTCTTCAGCAACCTGAAGAATTGGCTCAGTGGCATCCACCATGGCGTGAGCGCAAAGCATCTACAAGCCTACCTCAATGAGTTCACGTTCCGCTTCAACAGGCGGTTTTACCCGTTCAACGCCTTCCGCTCATTGCTCGGAATCGCAGGAGAGGCCGAGGCTCCAACCTACGCCGAGCTATATTCCGGCGAGTGGAAGCACCTACATGTAGTGGGTGTACGAATTAACCGGATAGGCACGCTTCGGTCTTCTATTGGGGCAATATGGATCACTGGTATGAGGAGGATTGAACCGCTCCGGGTTTGGCGGAGGCCATTTTGTTTGAGTCACGCCGCCATGTCTGACTGCTTCAGCATGGCGTAGTGGCGTTCCTCGGCTTCGGCCGGCGGGATGTTTCCGATGGGCTCCAGGAGCCGCCGGTTGTTGAACCAATCCACCCATTCCAGAGTAGCGAGCTCGACGGCCTCGAATGAGCGCCACGGCCCGCGCCGGTGAATGACCTCGGCTTTGTAAAGACCATTGATGGTCTCGGCCAGAGCATTGTCATAAGAGTCGCCGACGCTGCCCACCGAGGGTTCGATGCCCGCTTCCGCCAGGTGCTCGGTATATTTGATCGAGACATATTGGCTCCCTCTATCGCTGTGATGGATCAGCCCACCGCGATGGACGGGTCGCCGCGCATGAAGCGCTTGTTCCAGGGCATCGAGAACAAAGCCGGCATGGGCTGTCCGGCTCACCCGCCAGCCGACGATGCGGCGGGCATAGGCGTCGATGACAAAGGCGACATAGACGAAGCCAGCCCAAGTGGCCACGTAGGTAAAGTCCGAGACCCACAGCCTGTTCGGTGCCGGAGCGTGGAACTGGCGATTGACCTTGTCGAGCGGGCAAGGCGCGGCCTGGTCGCTGACTGTCGTGCGGATCGGCTTGCCGCGGATCACCCCTTGCAAGCCCATCTCCCGCATCAGCCGCTCAACAGTGCAGCGAGCGACATCGAAGCCTTCCCGCTGCAATTGTCGCCACACCTTGCGAACGCCGTAGACACGGAAGTTCTCTTTGAAGACGCGTCGGACCTCGACCTTGAGAGCCATATCCCGTTTCGCCCGTGCCGACAGCCTGGCCGGATCGCGCCGCCTGGCCACATGGTCGTAGTAGGTCGACGGGGCGATCGGCAGCACCTTGCAGATCGGCTCGACCCCGTGCGCCTCGCGGTGATCGCCGATGAACGCGATCATGGCTTGAACCGGCGGTCGAGCTCCGCCTGGGCAAAATAGGCGCTCGCCTTGCGCAGGATCTCGTTGACCTGCCGGAGGTCGCGGTTCTCCCGCTCCAGGGCTTTCAGCCGCTCGGCGACCTCGCTGGGGACGCCGGCGCGCACGCCGCTATCGCGCTCGAACCTCTTCACCCACTCATTGAGTGTCTGCGCCGTGCAGCCGATCTTCCCAGCTATCGAGGAAACAGCCGCCCAACGCGAGGCGTGTTCGCCCTCGTGATCCACAACCATCCGCACCGCACGGGCGCGAACCTCAGAAGAAAACCTGTTCCTTGTCTTGCTCATAATGGCTCCACTTTCTCAAGAGTTGGAGCCTCCGCCAAACCCGGAGCGGTTCAGATGAAGAAATCTTCATCCACGCGCGCGATCCTTACAAGCGTATCGACACGTTGCCGTCTTCGCGCCATGTGCAGATACACCTAGGCGGCGAGGTCGTTGCTGATACACGGCGCGCCCGATTCCTGTTCGAAACGGGCCTGCCAACGCGCTACTACATTCCCAAGGAGGACATTCGCACAGACTTGCTCACGGCGAGCGACCTGAAGACAGGCTGCCCCTACAAAGGCACGGCAAATTATTTTTCAGTCACAGTAAACGGCAAATCATTCGAGAACATCGTGTGGACCTACCCGGATCCCATCGCCGAGTGCCCCAAGATCAAGGATCTCCTGTGCTTCTTCAATGAGAAGGTCGATTCGATCACCGTCGACGAGCAGGAGATCCCCAAGCAAAAGTCGCCCTGGTCCGACGACTAGTCCGGACGTACCGAGGCACGAAGGCTGGCGACGCGCGACAACATTGATCCTGGGTCGGGTTTGACCGGAGCATTCTCTCGCGTGCCTCTACCGCCCGCCCACCGCCGGCCTCATTGGCTCCGCATTGTCTTTCGCCGCCTCCGTCGAATCCTCCGCCGGCCCCTCTGGTAACCCGGCGCGGCGGAGGGCGTCGTCGGCCGCTAGTTCTACGGCCCGCTGGCGACCAGGGGCTCGCTGATGCTGCTGCGGCTCAACTGCCGCAGCTTGACGGTGAATTGGTTGATCGACTAGGCCGGATCGCCCACTCTCAATCGGCTACTGGCTAGCTCCGAGTATCGCATGGCCACCGACGTGGAACGAAAGCTCACGACGATCCTTGCGGCCGACGCCGAGGGCTACACGCGCTTTATGGGCACGGACGAGGAGCGAGCGTTCGGTGCTCTGCGTTCTGCTCGTAGCGTATTCGCCAAGCTTATCGAGAGGCATCGTGGTCGCATCGCCAATACTGCTGGAGACGGGCTAATCGCTGAGTTTCCTTCGGTCGTCGAGGCCGTCCAATGTGCCATCGAGGTTCAGCGCGAACTCGGCAGCAGCGGTAGCACCGGAGAGGAGCCCATGCGCTTCAGAATTGGCGTGCATCTGGGTGATGTGATTGTCGACTGTGATGATCTGCTGGGCGAGGGTGTCAACCTTGCCGCCCGACTTCAGACGATGGCGAAGCCCGGTGGAATCCTTATCTCGCAGCAAGTCTACGATCAGGTACGCACGAAGCTTTCTGTTGGGTTCGAATTTCTGGGCGACCAGCACCTGAAAAACATCGCCGACGATGTGTCGGTGTATAGCCTGACGCTGGACAAGGAACGGTTTTGGTCGAAGGGGATCGGAGAAAGACGTTTTCGGCGGCCAAAGAAGAGTGCAGGTCACAAATCACGGGCCAAGCGTCCGTTCCGAACTAAGAGCGGTTCCGGAAAGTTTTTGAGTCGTCGGAATCGGTTGTGTTTTATTGTCTGTCACCTGTCCAACTGCTTTGGGGTGCCCGATGTGGAAGCCTGAACACCGCGCGGCCGCCGACCGTGGCCGGCTTCGCTATCCGAGTGATCTGACCGACGCCGAATGGGCGCTGATCGAGCCGCTGATCCCACCGGCGAAGCACGGTGGGCGTAAGCGGACGGTCGATGTCCGCGAAGTCCTGAGCGGCATCTTCTACGTGCTGTCGACCGGCTGCCAGTGGACCGCGCTGCCCAAGGACCTGCCGCCGAAGAGCACGGTGTACGACTACTTCGACCTGTGGGAATGGGACGGCACCCTGGCTCGCATCCATCATGAGCTCTACGTGGCGGTGCGCGAGCGCGCGGGCCGCGAAGCCAGTCCGAGCGCGGCCATCATCGACAGCCAGAGCGCCAAAGCGGCGCAAAAAGGGGGGCGTCGATCGATCCGCAGGGCTTCGACGCGGGCAAGAAGCTCACCGGCCGCAAGCGGCACATCCTGGTCGATACGCTCGGCCTGATGCTGGGCCTCGTCGTGCATCCCGGCAACGTGCAGGACCGCGATGGCGCGGCCACACTGCTGCGCCGGACACGCCGGCTGTTTCCGTTCATCGAGGTGATCTACGCCGACGGCGGCTACCAGGGACCAAAGATGGCTGCCGTGGTGGCGAAGACCGGCGCCTGGCGGCTGGAGATCGTCAAGCGCAACAGCGTGCCGCGCTTCGAGGTGCTGCCGAAGCGCTGGATCGTCGAGCGCACCTTCGCCTGGATCGTCCGTTGCCGCCGGCTGGCGCGCGACTTCGAACGCCACGTCCGTTCTGTCGTCGCTTTCATCCACCTCGCCATGATCCGCATCATGCTGCGACGCTTGACCCGGCCAAGCCCTTGCTCGTGAATCTCTACTTCCCGGAACGGCTCTAAGAGCGCTGATCTGGGAACCGTCGGCCTGCGATCGCGCGCAGTCCGAAACGCGCTCCTGCTAGTGGCTGTCTGGGCTCTGCTCTTTGCAATTGATTTGACAACCGGACCACCCGCTTGGTCGATGTGGCCCGGGATTGCCATGGCTGTTCTGGTAGGATTCGAGGTAGCACCATTGCTCGCCGGTCGCCGACTTCCGCTCCTGCTCGTGCGGGGACTGGTGATCATCGCCGCTCTGGCACTGATCAACATCATCACTTGGTCGGGCTATCCTTGGGTGGTGTGGCCAGCTGGCGCGCTTCTCGCCATCGAGTTGATACGTCGCCTGAGGATCGGCTCACGATAGCTCCGGTAGCACACTCGAACGCGCAGACCAGCGAGTAGGTAAAGTGCATAGGTAAAGGGCAATGATGGCGTGCCCCCACGGTCCGTTCCCGGCCGGCCTCCGTTGTCGTTCGCCGCCTCTGCCGCATCCTCCGCCGGCCGCTCCGGCAGGCCCGCGCGGTCGAGGGCCTCGGCGAGCATTGCAAGACCGAAAGGTCCCTGTGAGGCGAAATCTCGGCTTGTTTTTGCAATGTATAGCTGGGCCACATTGCAGCGCCCTCTACGGACGCACTAGGATTTCGACCCGGACGACCAATCTAAGCAGGCTGATCAGAAAAACGATGACCGATCGAACAAGCCTCCAAAGTCTGCGCCTGTTCCTAAAGGAAATCTGCGCCGACATATTGCGTACCCAGCATTTCGCCGAGGCGGGTTCGGGTCGGCCGATGCAACAGATTGCCCGAGAGGTCAAACTTCCTACGCGCGGCAGTTTCGCCGATCTCTGCGTAGTTCGCGAGGGCAAGGCTCCGCTCTTCGTCGACGTCAAATACGGCGTTGATGAGGCCGAACTTGTTTCGAATATCACGCGCAAGTATTCCGGCGACGCGGCACCCGAGTTGGAAAAGCTCATCGTCGTTCTGCGCTCGGCCGACTATGCACATTGGGGCCGTCTGTGCTCCACGCTTCGCGAACTGATCAAGCCCCCAACCGCGCTCGAGTTTTGGGAGGAGCGTGACATTCTCGATCTGGTCAAAAGATTCTTCGCTGTCGATGTCGATCGCCTTGATGGAGCAAGCCATAGCGAGCTGCGACGCGCCATCGACAGCGCAAAGTGGAACCAAGCCTTCGGTTCGTCATTCGCCGGGCATTATCTAGAAGAAACCCTCTTGTGGCATTTCAGTCACTGGAGCCTGCACACCATGCATACAGCTCTGGGGCTTTCGCCAGAAAAAATCCTGCAGCACGGCGTCTACAGCCCCGCGGCAGTCGTGATCAGCGACCTGTGCGGCTTTTCGGGCTACGTGCAGGATACCAAGGACGCCGGCACAATACGGCGGATCTTGACCTCGTTCTATTCGGCGTCACGCCACGCTATCCATGACGCGGGGGGTATGTTCTACCAGTTCATCGGAGACGCGGCGATTGGGGTGTTCGGCGTCCCCGTTCCGACTGAGCGCGACGCCGGCGCCGCCCTTCGCTGCGCCCGGGCATTGCGCGACATCGGTGAATCAGTCTCAAACCGTTGGCAGCGACAGATCGACCGAGTGCAGCCGACCGTTGGGGTGCGTGTCGGCATCGCGCTAGGCGAAGTCAACCTGCTACCCCTCCGGCCGTTCTCGCAATCTCACATCGGCCTCATCGGCGATACGATCAACCTAGCGGAAAGAATGACTGGTGCCGCCGATGCCGGGCAGATTGTCGTTTCGAACAGCTTCTTCAACCACCTGCCAAGCGCTGAGAAAAAGGCACTGCGCCAACTCGACCCAATTGAGGCCAAGAACGTGGGCCGAATTCAGTGGTGGCAGGCCGACGACGGTTCGGAGTCGTAGTCGGTTGTAGGTTGCCTGATGGCCGCGCAACGCCGCGTACCGCGGCAAAGTGTGGCCCTTAGCAGCCCGGTGATGAAGTTGCGCTTTGATCAATCGGTTTTGGGGGCGACGATGATGATGATAACGAGCATGGCTGGTTTGCCTTCGATGTTCGCCACGATGGCGATCGCCAGGGCAGCATCGAACCGAATAACGAACAAAAGGGTGCTCTTTGCACTCGCAGCCTCCCTCGGCGTGCCTGATCCGAACAGCGCGCGCATCAGAATGCCGAGATTGAACCCGGCGACATGGATCAGGTAGCGTTTGTGGACGTTCTCGCGCGCCCGCAGCAACGCGCGGCGCATGCCGCCACGGTCGAGGACATGGGCGAAGCTGCGCTCGACCATCTCACCGCGCCTGCGCATGGCGTTCCGCGCGACGCCGGACTTCAATCGCGCCCGGTTGGCGTAGACAGCCTGACGTGCCGCCTGGTCGCCATGCCAGCGCAGATAGCCGTTGGCGGGCTCCGGCTCGGAGATCCGCGTTTTCCAGACGCCGCCGTCGAGGTCTTTCAGCCCCTCGCGTGAATGATAGCCCTTGTCGCCAACGAGACCGCAGGGCTCTGCCCGTGTTGGAGCCAGGCCGACCTCGGCGAGGTTGCGCGCGGCCGCCTCCAGCGTCCCAGGCAAAGTCGTCGTGTCGCCTTCATCGGCTGGATAGATCGGTGCCGCAACGATGACGCCGGTGTCGAGATCGACCGCGTGCTCGGGCTTGTAGGCCAGATGCGTGGTGCCGTCCTTCATCCGCGCGATCTTCGCATCAGGATCGGTCGGGCTCGTCCAATCCTTGTTCGAAAGCTTCTTGCCCTTCCGCCGGCGATCGAGCCGGACGAGGTCGTCGATCGTCGGCGTTTCGACGCCACTCTCCTTCGCCATTTGCGTCAGCATCTCGCGATAGGTCTCGCCGCTATCGCGCCGCACGATGGCTCGCAGGGCGGCGTTGGCTTCCATCGTCGAGCCGTCGACGCCGATCCGCTCGCCCTTCACCAGACCGCGCGCGGCGACGAGAGCCAGAACCCAGTCGAAAACCTTTTCATGGACCTCGTGCGGCAGCCGGCCGCGCGTCTTCGACAACCAGGAACCTTGTCCCGGTTCGCCAACCGCAGAAACGCGCGAAGCGACAGCGAATCCGAACAGCGCCAAGCGATGCCGCGCTCGCTGCCGATGCCCTCGAAATAGCCGATCATGTGCATCCGGAAATAACGCCCCGGCGGCAGCGAAGGAGCCCCCATCCGAGGTGCGTAGTATGGCTTGCACGTCGCCTCCACGAAGCCGTCAAAGCCAGACTCGGTCAGCAACTCATGCAGCCGGTCGGAAAACGCGTGTCCAGGCGAACGCGGCATCTCCGCCCATGTCACCACGAGGTCACCCTGAACCTCGCTCTGTCGTCTCAATGCCATCGCACGACGCCCGTCTAAATCTCTATGTTCAGACAGAATCAGACACGCCGGACTTCGTCAACGGGCTGGTAGGAACGCGATAATCCGCGTTGGCTAGGAAAGAGCCGTTGTGCGCTCGACGTTGGGTGGCCCGTTCATGTGCCGCGATGCTAGGTGCCATCCCTCAGGGCCGCCCATAACAATCCGGCAACGAGCGATGCAACGAGTAACGCCGCTGCCGCCCATGGCTTCCACTTCCGGCCACTGTCGGACGAGCCTCTGTCGTATACGAGCACACCGGCGTTAGCGGGGTCCAGCAGCACCCTATAAACCGGGACCGCCTCGGCAACGTTCTTGAGTTCTTGCCGGCCCATGTGCTCGAAGCCGGCGTCAACGACGTTCCTCGCCTGCTGGAAAACTTGCTCGGAAACACAGATGCCGCCGATATTGGCCAGTCCCTCCAGCCGCGACGCGATATTCTCGCCAGTGCTGTGGGAACCGTCCTCCTCGGACATGACATCGCTGATCTCGATGCCGACACAAAATTCAATATAATCGTTGGCGGGCTAGCATGGTGCTGCGCCATCTCCCGCTGGATCTCGAGCGCGCATCGAACGGCATCCTCAACGCTGTCGAACTCGACAAGCGAGCCGTCGCCGGTTCGCTTGAGGACCTTGCCGCGATGTTCGGTGATTAGGGGATCGATCAGATCCGCGCGGAGGACCTTGAGGCGCTCAATGGTCCCCTGTGGGTCGGCCTCCATGAGCTTGGTGTAGCCGCGAGAATTGCGGCGAGGCTAGTTTCAGCGCGTTGTGATGCTGCCATCCACACCTTCGGGTGGGGTGAGTGGACGACGATCCTACATTCATATCCGTTTACCGCGCAATCGAATCGCCATACCCTGCACCTCAAGGGAAGCTAGGCACGCCCAAGCCACGTAGAACGGCCGCAGGCATTCCCGATCACAACAATGGCGGCCGCTTCAGAGACCATCGAAAGGGTCCAGAAGAATGGCTACCAAATCGCCTTCCAAGAAAAATTCCGGCGCGGCGAAGAAGTCGTCCGCCCGCAAGACAGCCGCCAAGAAGAGGACTGTCAGCCGCGTGAAGAAGCCGCGCGTAGCGAAGTCGGCTGTTCCGCATAAGGCGACTACCAAACCGTTGCCGCAAAAGGCCCGTATTGAGGAAGCCCAGACGAAGATAGGGGGTACTATGCGAGCGGCCGGGATCGTTGGTCGCGTCAAGAACCCAGATACCAACAAGCTCAGAGGGCTGGGGCCGTTAATTACCGCAGCCAGAAAATACTGGAAGGGCGTCGACCGTTGGGTCGCAAAGGAATTTCCGAACTGGCGGCCCGACAAGAGGCGGCACAAGGGTGCGTGAGGAGCACCCCGATGAAGGGTAAGGATCCGGGCAATGTGCCGATTCAGCAGGCGACCAAATTCGACCTCATCATCAACCTCCACACCGCACGCGCTCTCGGCATCGAGATCCCGCCGAAGCTGCTTGTACAGGGATCGCGGCTACGGCGCGTTCTCCGCCGACTTCACTGGCTCCGCATTATCATTCGCCGCCTCTGCCGCATCCTCCGCCGGCCCCTCCGGCAGGCCCGCGCGACGTGCGCATCGCGACCGCTTTGCTGCGAGTGGAATAAGTTCGGCATTTCGCTCGTTGTCCGCCAAGTAGCCAGGCAGGCCGATCTGTCGCCCATCGGCGGTGCCCGCCTCGACGCTGATAACGCTGCCGTCGTCGACAGCCAGGTGGTGCGTGGCGGTTCTCGTCCTTTTGGAGTCGAATGGCATTTACGGCGCAACGATGGCGAGTGGCGCGTAGTCGATCTCGTGATAGAAGGGATCAGCGTGGCGATCACTCAGAGATCCGAATTCTCCTCGGTCATTAACGGGCATGGCGGCAGCATCGAGGGACTGCTATCCGCCCTCCGTCAGCGCACTGCTCGGCTTTAGCGCTCTCCGCGGGGTCGCGTTTGAGCTGCTGGGCGTTGGCACCCGCCCCAGCACGCCTGAGTTCGATGCTCATGCCTATTCACCGCACCGCGCCGATGCGGTAAGCTGATCCTCGAACGAAGCGTGCCTATCCGGTTAATTCGTACACCCACTACATGTAGGTGCTTCCACTCGCCGGAATATAGCTCGGCGTAGGTTGGAGCCTCGGCCTCTCCTGCGATTCCGAGCAATGAGCGGAAGGCGTTGAACGGGTAAAACCGCCTGTTGAAGCGGAACGTGAACTCATTGAGGTAGGCTTGTAGATGCTTTGCGCTCACGCCATGGTGGATGCCACTGAGCCAATTCTTCAGGTTGCTGAAGACGAGGTGGATGATCGGCATGAACTCTTCGGCCACCTCGGGGTCGCCGCATTCGGCAATGGCGTGGTGATCATAGCCGCGTGTCCGCAAGCTGCCATAGCCACTCCAATCGTCGGTGACGATCAGCGACCCCGGCATAACGGCGTTCTCGACGAAGCCACATAGCGAATCGGCGCTGCGGTCGGCAGCGACGGACAGCCGCACACGCCCGGCGTAGCGGCCATCCTTCCGCTTGTCCTGCGCGGTGCCGGGCTCCCTGTGGCTGACTTCGACGGCAGCAGCCACCAGCGTCTTGTGGTGAACGCCTCGGCCTTCACCACGCATCCGGCCTCCAACATAGGTTTCGTCCACCTCGACATGCTCTCCTGCCCTGGCACCGATCCGATCCTGATCGGGCCGCACCATACCCGCGCGGAGCTTATGCAGGATGCCGAAGGCGGTTTCGTACCGCGTCAGCCCAAGCTGCCGCTGAAACTGCACCGCCGACATGCCCGGCGTCTGGCTGGCGACCAGATAGGCGGCCCAAAACCACGTGCTCAAAGGCGTGTGGCTGCGCTCCATGACCGTGCCGACGGTCAATCCCGTCTGGCGGCGGCAAGCGCGACAGGTCAGGACGCCAGGCCGCGTGGCGATGCGGAAAGGTTCACCCACGACGCCGCAGCGCGGGCAGGCGAACCCGTCACCCCAGCGAGCCCTTTCCAGGTAGGCGGCGCACGCCGCATCGTCGGAGAAAAGTCGCTGAAACTCGGGGAGGGATTGCGGGAAGGGCAGGTCGGTGCGGATGAAGGCGACACGACGACTTTGCCTGGGACGCTGGAGGCGGCCGCGCGCAACCTCGCCGAGGTCGGCCTGGCTCCAACACGGGCAGAGCCCTGCAGTCTCGTTGGCGACAAGGGCTATCATTCACGCGAGGGGCTGAAAGACCTCGACGGCGGCGTCTGGAAAACGCGGATCTCCGAGCCGGAGCCCGCCAACGGCTATCTGCGCTGGCATGGCGACTAGGCGGCACGTCAGGCTGTCTACGCCAACCGGGCGCGATTGAAGTCCGGCGTCGCGCGGAACGCCATGCGCAGGCGCGGTGAGATGGTCGAGCGCAGCTTCGCCCATGTCCTCGACCGTGGCGGCATGCGCCGCGCGTTGCTGCGGGCGCGCGAGAACGTCCACAAACGCTACCTGATCCATGTCGCCGGGTTCAATCTCGGCATTCTGATGCGCGCGCTGTTCGGATCAGGCACGCCGAGGGAGGCTGCGAGTGCAAAGAGCACCCTTTTGTTCGTTATTCAGTTCGATGCTGCCCTGGCGATCGCCATCGTGGCGAACATCGAAGGCAAACCAGCCATGCTCGTTATCATCATCATCGTCGCCCCCAAAACCGATTGATCAAAGCGCGACTTCATCACCGGGCTGTTAAGGGACGTGCCGCGGACGCGCGTTTGAGATCCTCTCGCTCGCGCGAGAGGATCTCGGGTCGAAAACGCTTGGTTCGGCTGGCCAAATCACATCGAGGCGAATGTACGGGAGCGATTAGTGGAATTAGGCGTTATGATCCAAGCCGCCGGCAGAGCCACCCCTGGAACCAACCCCTGGCGCTCCTCCAAAACGCCGCAACCGCCACCAACGGAACCGCCACCGCCAAGTAATGCATTGCCCTCAGATAGCGTCTGACCTTGCCCCCGTTATGCCCCCACAGCTGAATAGAATCTGTTCCGGTTGTGGCCCTGTTGGGACCGGGTTGCATACTGCATCGGAGTGAGCCCGTCGAGGCTCGTGTGGGGCCGATGTTTGTTGTAGTCGTGGCGCCAGGTTCGACGATCTTCTTCGCCTGGCCGTAGCTGTCGAACAGGTGCTCGTTCAGGCATTCGTCGCGCAGCCTCCCGTTGAATGATTCCACCAGGCCGTTCTGCATCGGCCTGCCGGGTGCGATGTAGTGCCACTCGACACCGCGTTCCTCCTGCCAGCGCAGGATCGCGTTCGATGTCAGCTCGGTGCCGTTGTCGCTGACCACCATGCAGGGATAGCCGCGCATCTCGGCGATCCGATCCAGCTCGCGTGCGACACGGACGCCGGAGATCGAGTTGTCCACCGCCGTGGCCAGACACTCCCGGCTGAAGTCGTCGATCACGCACAGGATGCGGAACCGCCGGCTGTCCATGAGCGCATCCGACACGAAGTCCAACGACCAGCGCTGGTTCGGCCCTCGCGGGATCGCCATCGGCGCCCGGGTCCCCAGCGCCCGCTTGCGCGGCCGCCGCGTTTGCGAACCGTTAACCGCTCTTCCCTGTACAGCCGGTACAGCTTCTTGTGGTTCATCTCGACACCCTCGCGCCGCAGCAGGATATGCAGACGGCGATAGCCGAAGCGACGGCGCCGCGATGCAAGCTCACGCAGTCGTTTGCGGATGGTGTCATCATCAGGCCGCCTCGACACATAGCGGAAGCTCTTCCGGTCCAGGCCGACCAGCGAACACGCC
Organism: Alphaproteobacteria bacterium; assembly: GCA_965248805.1. Lineage (GTDB taxonomy): Bacteria > Pseudomonadota > Alphaproteobacteria > UBA6615 > UBA6615 > CBDFKJ01. The sequence goes on along the minus strand of CBDFKJ010000007.1, from coordinate 320,397 downwards.
CGGCGCTGCGAATAGCTCTTGTCTGTTATCGCCCAGTTCACGGCTTTCCTCCTCGATCCGGGCGTCAGAAGTTTTTTGCCAGCATCTCTTTCAGCGTCGCGTTATCCAACATCTGCTCCGCCAGCAGCTTCTTCAGCTTCCGGTTCTCGTCCTCCATCGCCTTCAGCCGCTTCGCGTCCGACACCTCCATGCCGCCGTACTTCGACCGCCACGTGTAGAACGTCGCATCCGATATCCCGTGCCTGCGGCACAGCTCGGCCGCCGACATCCCCGCGCGATGTTCCTTCAATATCCCGATGATCTGTTCTTCCGAAAATCGGCTCCGCTTCATCGTCCGTCTCCTCCGTCAGGAAACAGACCCTAACTCCAAAGCGGGAGATCTCCAGGGGGCAAGGTCACGTCTGTCGCGAGATCGGTTATTCCCATGTCAAAGCACGAAGCAAAATTCCAAGTCGGGCAAATTATTCACCACAAGCGGTTTGACTACATCGGCGTCGTATTCGATGTCGATACGAGCTTTCAAGGGACCGACGAGTGGTACGAGCAAGTCGCTCGCTCGCGCGCCCCGAAGGACAAACCTTGGTATCACGTTCTAGTAAATGAGGCAGCTCATACCACCTATGTCGCTGAGCAGAACCTGGAGCCGGCCGATGCACCACAGAGAATCATGCACCCGTTTGCTGACAGGCTGTTTAGTGAGTTCGACGGAGCGCGGTATAAATTGCGCCAGCAGGTTCACTAGTGGAGGGATCGGAACGAAAGAGTCCGAATTGGGATTCCGTATTTTGCTGTGGTATGCGCCCGGCAAGGCGCCGGTCCCGCTCGATCGTGTCGCCGAGATCGTGCGCCTGACGCAGCAACCGCCGCCGTTTGAGGCGACCCACTGGACGTTGCGCGCGATGGCCAGGGCGGCCGGTATTGCCGCCTCGACGGTGCAGGCGATCTGGAAGGCTCACGGTCTCAGCCCGCACCGCTGGCGCAACTTCAAGCTGTCGACCGACCCTGCCTTCGCCGAGAAACTCACCGATATCGTCGGCCTGTATGTCGACCCGCCGGCCCATGCGGTGGTGTTGTCGATCGATGAGAAGTCACAGATCCAGGCGCTCGACCGCCGGTCTGCCGATGAAGAAGGGACGCACCGGCACCATGACTACAAACGGCACGGCACGACCACGCTGTTTGCGGCGCTCAACGTTCTGGACGGAACGGTGATCGGCCAGAACATGCAGCGCCACCGCCATCAGGAGTTCATCCGCTTCCTCAACCGCATCGAGCGCACGGTGCCGGCGGACAAGGCCATCCACGCGATCGTCGACAACTACGCGGCGCACAACAAGGACAAGGTCCGCGCCTGGCTCGCCCGCCATCCGCGCTGGACTTTCCACTTCACACCGACCTCCTGCTCGTGGCTTAATGCCGTCGAGGGCTTCTTCGCAAAACTCACCCGGCGGCGGCTCAAGCACGGCGTCTTCCATTCCGTCGTCGATCTCCAGGCCGCAATCAACCGCTTCGTCCGCAAATACAATGCGGCCAACCCACAGCCATTCATATGGAAAGCCGACCCCGACGACATCATCGCAGCCCGAAACCGAGGGTTCCAAACGTTGGAATCAATCCACTAGTGGAGGGATCGGAACGAAAGAGTCCGAATTGGGATTCCGTATTTTGCTGTGGTATGCGCCCGGCAAGGCGCCGGTCCCGCTCGATCGTGTCGCCGAGATCGTGCGCCTGACGCAGCAACCGCCGCCGTTTGAGGCGACCCACTGGACGTTGCGCGCGATGGCCAGGGCGGCCGGTATTGCCGCCTCGACGGTGCAGGCGATCTGGAAGGCTCACGGTCTCAGCCCGCACCGCTGGCGCAACTTCAAGCTGTCGACCGACCCTGCCTTCGCCGAGAAACTCACCGATATCGTCGGCCTGTATGTCGACCCGCCGGCCCATACGGTGGTGTTGTCGATCGATGAGAAGTCACAGATCCAGGCGCTCGACCGCCGGTCTGCCGATGAAGAAGGGACGCGCCGGCACCATGACCCATGACTACAAACGGCACGGCACGACCACGCTGTTTGCGGCGCTCAACGTTCTGGACGGAACGGTGATCGGCCAGAACATGCAGCGCCACCGCCATCAGGAGTTCATCCGCTTCCTCAACCGCATCGAGCGCACGGTGCCGGCGGACAAGGCCATCCACGCGATCGTCGACAACTACGCGGCGCACAACAAGGACAAGGTCCGCGCCTGGCTCGCCCGCCATCCGCGCTGGACTTTCCACTTCACACCGACCTCCTGCTCGTGGCTCAATGCCGTCGAGGGCTTCTTCGCAAAACTCACCCGGCGGCGGCTCAAGCACGGCGTCTTCCATTCCGTCGTCGATCTCCAGGCCGCAATCAACCGCTTCGTCCGCGAATACAATGCGGCCAACCCACAGCCATTCATATCGAAAGCCGACCCCGACGACATCATCGCAGCCCGAAACCGAGGGTTCCAAACGTTGGAATCAATCCACTAGACCTTTGACGGACAGCTCGGCCATGAAACGAAGTTTATGTCTGAAAGTCGTCCGTCATTCATCCAGTAGCCGCGTTTCGGCACCGATGTCCGCTTTCGTGGGACGATGTCGGTTAGACCGCGCAAGGCGGATGTATCTCGCACGCTCACCATTCGTCCGAGTCTGACCGATGCTGTTGAAAAAGTCGGTCGCCTACTGACTTGACGCAAAGATAGAATCGAATTCTGGCTGTAGCTGAATCATTCTTGCTGTTTCGCGTCGCTCCGCGAATCAACCGTGCGTGCCGGACGCCTCAAAATAGTTTTTCAACAGCATCGACCCGAAGCGGACTCTGAAAGTTGGCGGCATTCCGTGGCAATGGCCGAACGGCGTTTTTAAGCCGCTACTGTGTCGGCGGCGATGGCGCGCGGTCGACCGGATTCAATCCGCTGCGCTGGGCGCCAACAGCCGATGCCCGTCGACGCCGCAACTTCCCCGCATTCGCCCGATCGGACGCTCACCTCGTCCGTCCCGAATCGGCGTCGTAGAGACGGTGCGCGCGGCAGTTCAATAAATAGGCGGCGCGGGCAGCGTGCGCATAAAATGTGCAGGTGAAATTTTGACCGGCTCACGCCCGAGCGCGCGCTCTCCTACAACGCACTGAATTGATTTGCGGTTTTCCATCGCGCCGCAATTGGCACGCGGCTTGCTGCACAACGGAGCAATCGGGAATCGTCCCGGATGTCCGTGTTGGAGGATGGCATGCACGCAGAAACATTGCGCAGGTATGGATACGGCGCTGCGGTCGCCGGCGCCCTTACCTTGGCCGGGGCGCCCGCGCTCGCGCAAGAAACTATCAAGGTTGGCGTTTTGCACTCGTTGTCGGGAACCATGGCGATCAGCGAAACCACGTTGAAGGACGTGATGCTCATGCTGATCGAAGAGCAAAACAAGAAGGGCGGCGTCCTCGGCAAACAACTGGAGCCGGTCGTCGTCGATCCGGCGTCGGACTGGCCGCTGTTCGCTGAGAAGGCACGCGAACTGATCAGCGTGCAGAATGTCGACGCCGTGTTCGGCTGCTGGACGTCGGTGTCGCGCAAATCGGTGCTGCCGGTGTTCGAAGAGCTCAACGGTCTGCTTTTCTATCCGGTGCAGTACGAGGGCGAGGAAAGCTCGCGCAACGTGTTCTATACCGGCGCCGCACCGAACCAGCAGGCTATCCCCGCCGTCGATTATCTGAGAGATGTCGAAGGCGTCGAGCGCTGGGTGCTAGCCGGAACGGACTACGTCTATCCGCGCACCACAAACAAGATCCTGGAAACCTATCTGAAAGCCAGTGGCGTTGCCGATGAGGACATTCTGATCAACTACACGCCGTTCGGCCACGCCGATTGGCAGTCGATCGTCGCCGAGATCAAGAACTTCGGCGCCGCGGGCAAGAAGACCGCAGTCGTTTCGACCATCAATGGCGACGCCAACGTGCCGTTCTACAAGGAACTCGCGAACCAGGGCGTTAAGGCCGAGGACATCCCGGTCGTTGCATTTTCAGTCGGCGAGGAGGAGCTGGCTGGAATCGACACCGAGCCGCTCGTCGGTCACCTGGCGGCGTGGAACTACTTCATGAGTGTCGATACGCCGGAAAACGATGACTTCATCGAGAAGTGGCACGCCTTCACCGGCAGTGGTGAACGCGTCACGAACGATCCGATGGAGGCGCACTACATCGGCTTCAACATGTGGGTCGAGGCGGTCGAGAAGGCCGGTACCACCGATCCGGATGCCGTGATCGATGCCATCGTCGGCGTCAGCGTTCCCAACCTGTCGGGCGGCTTCTCGACCATGATGCCGAACCACCACATCACCAAGCCCGTCCTGATCGGCGAAGTGCAGGACGACGGCCAGTTCGAGACCGTTTGGGAGACCTCAGGTCTAGTCGTGGGCGACGAATGGTCGGACTTCTTGCCGGACAGCAAGGATCTGATCGCCGATTGGCGCGATCCCATGGCGTGCGGCAACTTCAACGTCGCGACGGGCAAGTGCGGCGGTCGGGGCATGTAGCGGCGCCGACGCGGGTCGATGCTTATCCGAACTGTGTGGAAGTGTCCGGCACGCCGGGCACTCCCACACGTCTTGATTCCGGTGGGAAGCTCTTCGCGATGCGCCAACTGATCCGATCGATTGCGCTTGCTGTGCTCCTGGCCGTGACCGGCCAGGCGCATGCGCAGAACGCCGATCTGCAGGCGCGCGTCGATACCTTGGCCGGCGGCGGCTTCGACGAGGTTGAGCGGGCGGTCGGCGCGTTGGCGGCGAGCGGTGACCCGGCAGCCGTGCCCGTGCTCGAAGCGTTGGCGGCCGGTGATCTCTACGTGCGCAAGTCCGATCAAGCCGTCGTCATCGCCGAGCGTGGCGGCCAAGGCTACGTGCTGACCCACCCCCTGACAGGCGAGAGCCTGGGTGAGGTCGGGCGCCGCGCAGTCGGCAAGGTTCGCGTGAACAACAATCTCCGGCGCGTGATCCGGGCCGCGTTGGGCGGGCTGACCCTGATGAGCCCTGATGCGGCCACCCGGCGCACGGCCGCGGCCTCGCTATTCAAGAGCCGTGACGCCGACGCGATCGTCATGCTCGACCAAGCCATCGCGACCGAAACCGATGAAGGTGTTCGGCGCGCCATGCAAGAGGCACGCGCGGCCACCGTGCTCGGCACGGACGCGGACGAAGCGGAGCGGCGAGCCGCCATCGAGATCATCGCGGGGCGCGGCGATCGCGAGGCGCTGGCCCTGCTGAGCCCAATCGCAGGAACGGAAGATCCGGCGGCGGAGGCCGCTGCGGCTGCGATCGTCAAGATCGAACGCGAACTGGCATTGTGGGATGTCGGCCAGAACGTCTGGTATGGCCTGTCGCTGGGCAGCGTCCTGCTGCTCGCGGCCATCGGCCTCGCGGTCACGTTCGGCGTGATGGGCGTGATTAACATGGCTCATGGCGAGATGGTCATGCTCGGCGCCTACACGACCTTCATTGTCCAGGAGATCATTCGCGCCGCCGCGCCTGGCCTGCTTGACGCGTCGATCTTGATCGCGCTGCCCTTGGCGTTTCTCGTGACCGGTGCCATCGGCGTCGCGATTGAACAAGGCATCATCCGGTTCCTCTACGGCCGGCCCCTGGAAACCCTGCTCGCCACTTGGGGTCTGTCGCTGATCCTCCAACAGTCCATTCGCTCGGCGTTCGGACCCACCAACAAGGAGGTCAGCGCGCCGTCTTGGATGTCCGGCGCGCTCGAGATCGGTCAGCTGCAGATCACCTATAACCGGTTGTGCATCCTCCTGTTCTCACTGGCCGTGCTCGCTTTACTGATGTTCATTCTGCGCGCGACGTCATTCGGCCTGTCGCTGCGCGCGGTCACGCAGAACCGAGCGATGGCGTCGGCAATGGGCATCCGCGCGCCGTGGGTCGATGCGCTCACCTTTGGCCTTGGCTCCGGGATCGCCGGCCTGGCCGGTGTCGCGATCAGCCAGATCGACAACGTGAGCCCCAATCTCGGTCAAGGATATCTGATCGATTCCTTCATGGTCGTCGTCTTCGGCGGTGTCGGCAATCTGTGGGGTGCCCTGGTCGGTGCGATGACACTGGGCGTCACCAACAAGTTCTTGGAACCTTACGCCGGCGCTGTGCTCGGCAAAATCCTGGTGCTGGTGCTGATCATCCTGTTCATCCAGAAGCGGCCACGCGGACTGTTTGCGCTGAAGGGGCGCGCGGTGGAGGCATGAGCGCGACCGGCCTGCTGCGAAGAGTCGGCCGCGCGGGAGGTATTTTCCTCGCTGTGCTCGCGCTCATCGCGATCTCGGTGCCCGTGCTCAATCTGACGCTGCCGGCGACGTCTTCCTTCCATGTGCCGACTTACATGGTTGTGTTGCTGGGCAAGTACCTGTGCTACGCGCTTCTCGCGCTCGCGATCGATCTGGTGTGGGGCTACTGCGGCATCTTGAGCCTCGGCCACGGCGCGTTCTTCGCCCTCGGCGGTTACGCCATGGGCATGTATCTGATGCGCCAGATCGGCAGCCGCGGCGTCTACGGCAACGCCGAGCTGCCGGACTTCATGGTGTTCCTCAACTGGGACGCCTTACCGTGGTACTGGTACGGCTTCGACAACTTTTGGTTTGCCTGCGTGATGGCGGTGTTGGTACCGGCCCTGCTGGCATTCGCGTTCGGCTGGTTTGCGTTCCGCAGCCGCGTCACCGGCGTCTATCTGTCGATCATCACACAGGCGATGACATTTGCACTGATGCTCGCCTTCTTCCGCAACGACATGGGCTTCGGCGGCAACAACGGGATGACAGATTTCAAGGACCTGCTCGGCTTCGGGTTGCGGACCGATAGCACGCGCGCCGGGTTGTTCGTGGCGTCCACGCTGGCTCTCGCGATTGGATTTTTGATCTGCCGCTTTGTGGTCACGTCGAAGTTCGGCCGTGTGCTGGTGGCGATCCGCGACGCTGAGAGCCGCACGCGATTTCTCGGCTATCGCGTCGAGACCTACAAGCTGTTCGTGTTTTGCCTGTCGGCGGCGCTGGCCGGGGTCGCCGGCGCGCTGTACGTGCCGCAAGTCGGCATCATCAATCCTAGCGAGTTCGCGCCAGCCAATTCGATCGAAGCGGTGATCTGGGTGGCGGTCGGCGGCCGTGGCACCCTGGTCGGCGCGGCTCTGGGTGCAGTCATCGTCGCCGCGCTCAAAACGTGGTTCACGGGAGCCTTGCCGGAGCTATGGCTGTTCGCGCTTGGCGCAATATTCATTGCGGTCACGCTGTTCCTGCCGCGCGGCGTGATCGGGCTTCTGGCGACGGTCCGGTCCGCGACGCGGCGAATGCCGAGCGTACCGGACGTGGTGCCGGGTGTCGTGGACGCGCGGGCTGGAGAGTAGGCGATGACCGCGAGTGAGCCCCTGCTCTATCTGGACCACGTCAGCGTCAACTTTGACGGGTTCCAGGCGCTGAACGGGCTGTCGTTGCTCGTAGAAGCGGGTGAGATGCACGCGATCATCGGTCCCAACGGTGCCGGCAAGACGACGATGATGGACGTCGTCACCGGCAAGACCCGGCCCGATCTGGGCGACGTGCGCTTTCGCGGCACTGACCTTACGCGGCTCGACGAAGCGCAGATCGCCGAGCTCGGCATCGGCCGCAAGTTCCAAAAACCGACGGTGTTCGAATCACAGACCGTCTGGGACAATCTCGTACTGGCGGTGAAGGCCCCGCGCAGCACCTTCGCCACCCTGTTCGCCAGGCTCTCTGCAGATGAGACTCAGCAGCTCGACGACACTCTGGAGACTGTCCGTCTCAGCAGCGTACGCTTTGAGCTGGCCGCAAGCTTGTCGCACGGGCAAAAGCAGTGGCTGGAGATCGGCATGCTATTGGCACAGGATCCGGCTCTATTGCTGATCGACGAGCCGGTCGCGGGAATGACGGATACCGAGACGATGCTGACGGCTGAGCTGCTGCAGCGCATCAACCAATCGCATGCGGTGATCGTGGTCGAACACGACATGGCGTTCGTGCGCGAATTGGGCGTCAAGGTCACCGTGCTGCACGAGGGTGCGATGCTGGCCGAGGGCTCGATTGACCACGTCGCCGCCGACCCGCGCGTGATCGAAGTGTATCTGGGGCGCTAGCGCGATGTTGTCGGTCGAGCGCATGGATGTTTTCTACGGCGCGTCGCAGGCGCTGTACGCGGTCTCGATGGAAGCCGAGCCGGGCAAGATCACCTGTGTCCTCGGGCGCAACGGCGTCGGTAAGTCAACGCTGTTGCGTGGCATCATCGGCCTTGAGCCGGCCCGCGGGCGGGTCATGTGGAAAGGCGAGGATCTTTCTCCCTACCGACCCTATGAGCGCGCCCGCCGTGGCATCGCCTACGTGCCGCAGGGGCGCGAAATATTCCCGCTCCTGACCGTGCGTGAGAATCTGGAGACCGGCTTCGCGACGCTGCCCCGCGGCCAACGCAAGCTCTCCGATGAATTGTTCGAGCTGTTCCCGGTTCTCAAGGACATGCTCGGCCGGCGCGGCGGCGATCTCTCTGGCGGCCAGCAACAGCAGCTGGCGATCGCGCGCGCGCTGGTCACGCGTCCGTCCCTGCTCGTGCTCGATGAACCGACCGAGGGCGTTCAGCCGTCCATCATCAAGGATATCGGCCGCGCGATCGCCTATCTGCGCGAACGTCATCGATTGGCGATACTCCTTGTCGAACAGTATTTCGAGTTCGCCCGCGATCTCGCCGATCACTTCGTGGTCATGGATCGCGGCGCCATCGTCATGGCGGGCAGCCGAGTCGATATGGTCGAGAGCGATGTTCGCCGTCATCTCTCCGTCTGAGGCCGTCGCTCCCGTGCAGCCCTGCACGCGCCTGCAGCGTTCCGAGGGTGAGGCGCGCCTGGAAATTGAACTCCGGTCTCGCCGCAGCGTCGTGGCCCGGCAGTATCAGCGCGGGTCGGCGAAGGTGAGGTTTCCCCACCCGTTGCAGGCAGATGTGCCCGAGGCCGTGCTGCTCAACACTGCCGGCGGCATCACGGGCGGCGATCGCTTCACCGTGCATGCGACGCTGGCGTCGGGGACCAGCGCGCTGATCACCACCCAAGCTGCAGAGAAAGTGTACAGGTCGCTTGGTGAGGACGCATATGTCGATGGCCAATTGCATCTTGGCCAAGGTGCGCGCCTCGAATGGCTGCCGCAGGAGGCCATCGTCTTCGATCAGGCGCGGCTGAGCCGCCGCCTTGATGTCGACATGGCCGAAGGCGCCGAAGTGCTGGCGCTCGAAGCCGTCGTTCTTGGCCGCACGGCCATGGGCGAGCGTGTACGGGAAGGTCGTGTCGTCGACCGCTGTCGCGTGCGTCGGGCCGGGCGCCTGGTATTTGCCGACACGCTGCGACTGGATGGCGCCATCGAGGAGACGCTATCGGGACACGCGACGGGGTTGGGCGCCAAGGCGTTGGCGACTGTGCTCTTTGCCGCGCCGCACGCGGCGACGATGCTCGGCCCGGTTCGCGAGATCCTTGAGGCCGCGCCGCATGCAGCGGGTGCCAGCTGCTGGAACGATCTTCTCGTGGCGCGCCTAGCGGCACCCGACGGTCAGTCGTTGCTACACACCCTGATCGACACGTTGGTCGTGCTGCGCGGCGGCGCGCCGCTGCCGCGCATGTGGCACTGTTGAGGCCCATGCCATGCATCTGACACCGCGTGAGAAAGACAAGCTGCTGATCGCCATGGCCGCACACGTGGCACGGCGACGGTTTGAGCGCGGCGTCAGGCTCAACCATCCGGAGGCGGTGGCGTTGATCTCTGACTTTGTGCTGGAGGGCGCGCGCGATGGGCGCAGCGTCGCCGATCTGATGGATGCGGGTGCGCGGGTGCTTGAGCGTGCGCAAGTTATGGAGGGCGTAGCCGAGATGATCGACGAAGTGCAGGTCGAGGCGACCTTTCCCGACGGCGTCAAGCTGGTCACCGTCCACATGCCAATCCGATGAGAGCGCCATGATCCCAGGCGAAATGTTTCCCGCCGACGGCGAGATCGTGCTGAACGCTGGTCTCGATGCCGTCACGCTCGACGTCGCCAACACCGGCGACCGGCCGGTGCAGGTAGGCTCGCACTATCACTTCTACGAAGTCAACACCGCGCTCAGTTTCAGTCGCGAGCGTGCGTTCGGCAGGCGGCTCGACATTCCGGCGGGAACCGCCGTGCGGTTCGAGCCGGGCCAGACGCGCGCGGTCGACCTGGTGCCGTATCGCGGGGCGCGGATCGCGTGTGGCTTTGACCAGCGCGTCATGGGTGCGCTGGAGTCGGGGGAGGGAGCCTAGCCGATGCCCTATCGCATGAGCCGGGCTGCGTATGCTGCGATGTACGGTCCCACCGTCGGTGACCGCGTGCGCCTGGCCGACACCGAACTGATCGTCGAGGTCGAGCGCGACCTGACCACCTATGGCGAAGAGGTCAAATTCGGCGGCGGGAAAGTCATTCGCGACGGCATGGGTCAGAGCCAGGTCACGCGCGCCGGCGGCGCGGTCGATACCGTCATCACCAACGCGCTGATCATCGACCATTGGGGTATCGTTAAGGCCGACGTCGGGATCGCAGACGGCCGCATCGCCGGCATCGGCAAGGCCGGCAATCCGGACGTGCAGCCCGACGTTGATATCATCATCGGACCGGGCACGGAGGCGATCGCTGGTGAAGGCAAGCTACTGACGGCCGGCGGCATCGACGCACACATCCACTTCATCTGCCCGCAGCAGGTGGAAGAGGCGTTGATGAGCGGCGTCACCACGATGATTGGCGGCGGCACCGGCCCGGCCGCCGGCACCAACGCCACCACGTGCACGCCGGGGCCTTGGCACATCGCGCGCATGCTGCAGGCGGCCGAGGGCCTGCCCGTCAACCTCGCCTTCGCCGGCAAGGGCAACGCCAGCCGCCCCGAGGCGCTCGTCGAGCAGGTGCGCGCCGGCGCATCGTGCCTCAAACTGCACGAGGATTGGGGGACCACGCCCGCCGCGATCGACTGCTGCCTGTCGGTCGCCGACACGCTCGACGTGCAGGTCATGATCCACACTGACACGCTGAACGAGTCGGGCTTCGTCGAACGTACAATCGAGGCCATCGGCGATCGCACTATCCATACCTTTCATACGGAGGGTGCAGGCGGCGGCCACGCGCCGGATATTATCCGCGTCTGTGGTCTAGCGAACGTGCTGCCATCGTCGACCAACCCGACCCGGCCCTACACTGTGAACACGGTGGACGAGCACCTCGACATGCTGATGGTCTGCCATCACTTGGATCCCAAGATTCCGGAGGACGTTGCCTTTGCGGAGTCACGTATCCGCAAGGAAACCATGGCTGCCGAGGACATCCTGCACGATCTGGGCGCGTTCTCGATCATCGCCTCCGATAGCCAGGCCATGGGCCGCGTGGGCGAAGTGTTGATCCGCACGTGGCAGACGGCCGACAAGATGCGTCGCCAACGCGGCCGGCTCGGCGAGGAGAGTGGCGACAACGACAATGCACGGATCAAACGGTACATCGCGAAATACACGATCAACCCGGCGATCGCCCACGGCATGTCGGCCCACGTCGGCTCGGTCGAGCCGGGCAAGCTCGCCGACCTGGTGCTGTGGCATCCGGCCTTCTTCGGCGTGAAGCCGGACATGGTGATTAAGGCGGGCTCGATTATCGCCTCGCCCATGGGTGATCCCAACGCGTCGATCCCGACGCCGCAACCGGTGCACTACCGGCTGATGTTTGCCGCGTTCGGCAGTGCGCTCGCGGCCAGCACGCTCACCTTCGTCAGCAAGGCCGCGCTTGAAGACGGGATCGATCGCGATTTGGAGCTCAAGCGCCGCGTCGTCGCTGTCGACAATACGCGGGCCGTCACCAAGTCCGACATGGTCCACAACTCCGCCATGCCGCATATCGAGGTCGACGCGGAGACCTACGAGGTGCGCGCGGACGGCGAACTGCTCACGTGCGAGCCGGCGGCGGAATTGCCGATGGCGCAGCGTTATTTTCTGTTTTGAGGGATGCTCCGCGTCGCGCGCATAGTGGCCACCGGCGAATGGCAAGGCACGCCAGCGGGCTCCGTCACGCTCGACTATAATGACCGCCATCGACGCCGGCGCGTGATGGTTGCCGAGGGAGGCACGCGCTTTCTGCTCGACCTCCCGCGCCCCGTGACGTTGACAGACGGAGACGCGCTGGAGTTAGACGACGGGCGGATCATCGTGGTGCGGGCGGCCGCCGAGCCCTTGGTGGAGATCCGCGCCGAGTCAGGGCAGGAGCTCGCTCGATATGCGTGGCATGTCGGCAACCGCCACGTGCCGGCGCAGATCCTGCCGGATCGTCTGCGCTTGCGCGCCGATTCGGTAATCGTCGACATGCTGCGCGGCCAGGGAGCAGAAGTCGCGGGCGTAAGTGCACCCTTCGAGCCCGAAGGCGGCGCCTATGCGCACAGTACAACGCATCACCATGACCGCGTCGACTGATCACGCCCTCTACCGCCTGATGGCCTGGTTGTCGCCGTCCTATCCAGTCGGCGCCTTCAGCTATTCGCACGGCCTCGAAAGGGCGATCGAGCAAGGCGATGTCGCGACCGCCGAGAGTCTCTGCGGTTGGATCAACGACGTGCTGCGCTGCGGCAGCGGGCGCACCGATGCAATCCTGTTCGCCCATGCTTGGCGCGCGGCGGCATCGAGCGACGCCATCGCGCTCGCTACGACGGCGGAGCTGGCGACGGCGCTGGCTGCGTCACGCGAACGTCACCTCGAGACGACCGCTCAGGGAAAGGCGTTTGTAGCGGCGACGCGGTCGGCCTGGCAATGTCCCGCGCTCGATCGGCTGCAGTCGGCATGGAGGGGTGACATTGCCTACCCCATCGCTGTGGCGTGTGCGGCGGCGGGACACGCCGTCCCGCTCACCAGCGCCCTCGTCGCCTATCTGCACGCTTGGGGAGCCAATCTGGTGTCCGCGGGTGTTCGCCTGATCCCACTGGGGCAAAGCGACGGCCTGCGTGTGATCGCGCGATTGGAACCGGCGGTGCACACGACGGCGCGCGGGGCGCTCGACGCCGACCTCGATGATGTTGGTGGCGCGTGCGTGTTGGCCGATATCGCTTCAATGCGACACGAAACGCAGCACACGAGGTTGTTTCGCACATGAATGCATCCCCCAACGGACCCATGCGCGTTGGCATTGGCGGCCCCGTCGGTTCCGGCAAGACAGCCCTGATGACTGCCCTGTGCAAGACCATGGGGGATCGTCATGAAATCGCGGCCGTCACTAATGACATTTACACGCGAGAGGACGCTGAGTTCTTGATCAGCGCCGGCGCGCTGCCGGTAGAGCGTATCGTGGGCGTGGAGACGGGCGGTTGTCCGCACACCGCGATCCGAGAAGACGCCTCGATCAATCTTGCGGCCATCGACGATCTTACGACGAAATTCTCCGACCTTGCGCTGATCCTCATCGAATCGGGCGGAGACAACCTGGCCGCGACCTTCAGCCCCGAACTCGCGGATCTGACTATCTACGTCATCGACGTCGCCGCCGGCGACAAGATCCCGCGAAAGGGCGGGCCCGGCATCACACGGTCCGATCTCCTGGTGATCAACAAGATCGATCTGGCGTCGCACGTCGGTGCCAGCCTCGACGTCATGGAGCGCGACGCACGGCGCATGCGCGGCGATCGCCCGTTTGTGTTCAGCAATCTGCGTAACGGCACGGGCGTCGACACGATTGTTACATTTATTGAGAACAGCAGCGGTTTGGCCGAGGGTGCACAGCATTGACCGGGAAGGTGGCGCGGTCGCGTCTATCGGCCCAGATTGTTTCGGTGTCTGCGGTTGGCTAATCGCGCCCTTTCAGAACGTCTGACGGCGCGTCTGCTGTGACCTCGATTGCGGAAGTCCGGGTGACGATGTTCCGTTTGGGGCGGTCAGGTCCGCTTCTGCCTCATCACCGCTTCCGGTCGATGCGAATCGTGATATCAGCACCGATACCTGGAACCCCGTCGCTGCTGACCTCGCATGCCAAAGCTTCGAGAAACTGACCTTTACCAACCCATCAAGGCTTTCCTGGAAGGTCAGGGCTACAGCGTGAAAAGTGACGTGTCGAACTGCGATGTCGTGGCAGTGCGCGCCGACGATGAGCTTGTGATCGTCGAGCTGAAGACGACCTTCACGCTGCCATTATTGTTTCAGGGGATTCGGCGCCAATCCATGACCGACGTTGTCTACCTCGCATTTGCGGTGGCGACTGCCCGCCAGAGGTCAACGATCTGGCACCGCAACTATCGCGACATTCTGAAACTATGCCGATTGCTCGGTCTCGGTCTCATCTCGGTCCGTATTGGTGGCGACGAGCCGGCAGGCGTTGAAGTTCACCTCGATCCGGCACGCTATCAGCCCCGCACTAACAAGCGCGGGCGCGCCATGCTGCTCCGAGAGTTCCAACGACGGGTAGGCGATCCCAATCAAGGTGGTTCCAGCAAACGACCGATAGTGACCGCATATCGCCAGGAGGCACTGAGGTGTGCCTGATTCCTCGATCAAGGTGGCCCCAGCAAGGCCGTCGTCGTAAAATCGGAGACAGGTATCCATCGTGCACCACGAATACTCCAGCGTGATGTCTATGGCTGGTTCCAACGGATCGAGCGCGGCACTTATGAGTTGACGCCCGTTGGACAGCGCGCCCTCGACGCCTACTCCGACGTAGTCGCCGCGCTCACTCCTTAGGCGATGGCTAGGCAGAAGAGTGGTATGCCCGCATCCGCCCGTGCCGGCCAATTTGATCGCTATCCGTGGGCCAGAAGCGCCAGGGTCCATGCCAGAGCGAAGAATAGGAAGGCGGCGAGCCCCAAGGTATGCTTGTGCCACGCCGCGAGCAGCGAGCGGGTCTCCAACACCCAGAAGGCGAGACCGAACAGGCACCCCGAGCCGAAGCCCGCGAAGTGGGCGAAGATATCGGTCCGTTCGCCACCCATCCCGATGAAGGCGAGAAGCGCAACTCCGCCCCCCAAGGGCACCCAACGATTGATCCGAGTCCGCCGCCGTTTCCAGGTGTAGGCTGCGAGGATGCCCAGGGTCGCGAAGACCGCCGTGGACGCCCCGATCGATGTGTGGCCCGGGGCCTGGACGAGGGCATTGAGGGCGTTGCCGAGCGAGCCCGCGAGCAGCATTCCGAACCACGCGAGCCCCCAGCCCAGGAGCTCGCCCGCGAGAAAGCCGAAGGCGAGGCCGAAGACCAGGTTGCCGGCCAGGTGGACCGAATCGGCGTGAAGGCTAAGCGCCGTCACGGCGCGCCACCACTCGCCCTCCCGGATCAGGCCGGCGTGGCTCATGCCCGCCCGCCACCAGTCGAGGGAGAATGCCTGGTCCCGTTGTAGGATGCCCATGAGCAGTATTGTCACGCCATAGAGGCACGCGCAGGTCAGTCCATCATGAACCCCAAGGCGAGGATCGACGCGGGGTGGCCTCGCCCGGTTTTCGTGCAGATAGAGCCTGAGCTGCTCCCGGGCGCGGGCCCCGTCTCGCACATGAACCACCAGAGCGAACTCACTGTCGCGGGGCAGCACATCGCATCGGATGCCCACGGCCTGAAGCACGAGAGCATACTCCATGCAACGCTTCCTCGAACGCGACCCGCAAAGCGAGACGATCTCGAACTGGGGATCCATCATGGGGCTTCGGGCGCCACAGAGCGCAGCGCCGGGCTGTACCTCGTCGCGACATGAAGGATGCTTTGCATCGTTTAGTCCCCGGGATAGCTGTCCAGGCACACGCTAGCACACCGGCGCCCGCGACAAGCGGGCCGGCCCGGGTCTCCGGCTTTGATCGGCCATTCGTCGTTCCGTTCGCCGCTCAGGCGCTTGATCGCCGAGCGCCAACTCTTGGCCCCCGGTCGTCGCCGCCTCAGCGGATGGCGTCAGTCTAGCATCACAGCGCGGCGGCGATTGGCGAACCTCGCGCGCTTTCGGAGAAGGAGATCTACCAGTCTGCTAAGCTGCTCATTGATCAATATGAGGCCGACGCAGCGATCCACGCCGCGATGGAGGCCGACCTTCTGCTAGACGCTGGTGCGCTGTCCGGCTCCGCGACGTGGCGGCGCATCATCAAGGCGATCGACGGGCTGCAGGCAACGCCAAAAACCTGTCCGCTCTGAGCGCCAATTCCTAACAAAATCTTTACGCCGTTCTGTTACCTGTGAACGCGGCGGCAGTTGAAGTCGTGAGACAGGTAGGAACGAAGCTTTGGCCCATTCAAAACGGCGGACGTTCTCGCGCCGCCAGTCGCTGGCCGTCGCCACGGTCGCCGCGGTGCTGGCTTTCCAAATGGGAGGGTCGTTCACAGCGCGGGCGAATGATGCAGATCAAGCCGCCAACTTCGTGCGCCAACTGAGCGAGCAGGCCATCGAGATCGGCAGGGCCGACGGGCTGAGTGACGGTGCGCGCGCGGACAAGCTGCGTCAGCTTCTCAGATCGAACTTCGAGGTCGACCTGATCGGCCGTTTTGCCATGGGCTGGTACTGGCAGCAGGCCACGGAGGCGGAGCGCGACGAGTATATTCAGCTCTTCGAGGACTTCGTTGTCGCCACCCATGCTTCGCGCCTCGCCCGGTTCGGAGCAGGGATGTCGATCGAGGGTGCCCGCCTTGAGGGGGAGCATTTTGCCATCGTCGACGGCCGTGCGGCGCGCGGCGATTCCCACCCTGTGGCGCTCGAATGGCACTTGCGGCGAAGCGATGCCGGCTGGCCGGGATCGCCCTGGGAGAACGGTTACATCGAGAGCTTCAACGCGCGGCTGCGCGACGAGCTCCTGAACGGGGAGATCTTCCATACCCTCAAGGAAGCCCAGGTTCTCATCGAATCCTGGCGCCGCCACTACAACGCCATACGCCCACACAGCAGCCTGGGATACCGGTGGACTGGAGGCTCGGCCGTCTCGTCCCCCGACTCCCATTCAAGCGGCTCGCTCAGGGTGAGCGTCCGGCCGTCAACGGCCGTCACCTCGCCTCCCTGGCCCCAACGCGGCAGGTCGTGGGTGATGGCGATGAGATCGCCGTAGGTCGGGACCAATCCCTCGAGCTCGGTGCGGAAGGTGACGATGCGCCGGCGGTAGCGATTGGCCGCGGCCATGTAGAGACCCTCACGCATGGCTTGGGTACCGCCGGTGCAGCCGAATAGCTCCACCGTGGCAGCCTTCTCGGCGCTGTCCTCTCCGTCGGCCGTGGCGCTGTCCGGCAACGCGGCAACGATCTCGTCGGCGCCCATGTGCGCTCTGAGAAGTAGGTCACGGTCACCGCGTCGGCGGTGTCCTCGCCGGGCATGACGTACTGGACGCGGAAGCTGCCACGGACGATGTTGCGGGGCCCGAACAGCGCGACGGGCAAGGTGCGCGGTGCATCGCGGGCGATCCGCAGGATGCCGCCTTGCAGGAACGGCAGCGCCCGGCCGCAGCGGGCGATCCGGGTAAGCGCCTCCCAGACCGTGAGGCCCTGGTCGAACACGGCATCGAAGCGGTCGCCTCTCTCCTGCCATACCGCATCGAGAGCATGGAGTGACGCGAGATCGATGCGGGCATCGTCCAGACCCGCCCCGTACTTCGCCCGGGCGGCGTCGGCGAAGGCCCAGGCGATGGAGCGCGTGGGTTGCGGCTCCGACCAGCCGGTCTCCGGACCCCAGACCGGCAGCCTGCGAGTGACGATGACGTTGACGAGCCGCGCCGAGCGCTGCGAGAGATTGTCGGTGGCCCGCATCCTGACCGCCAGGAGCGTCACATCGCCGAACGCAGGCGCATCTTCGCGGAAAATCTTGAGGCCGCCCCAGCGGATCTCATGGCCGGCGCGCGCATCGCTGATCTTGTCGTTGGTGCGCCTGAGCCTGACTTCGTAGCGTCCGACCACAACCGTGTAGCGGTAGCTTCTGCGTTGCGGCGTGTTCTTGTTCGCGCTCACGCCCTCAGAAGCGACCGCGATCCAATCACCGGCGGCGACACCGTCATCGTCGACGGCACGGGCTTCGACATCCCACGTAATGGTGCGGTTGCCGAGACTGCCGTCATCGTTGGCGTAATAGAGCCCGCGCGGCATCACCACATCGATGCCGATTTCCGTGGCCCTCGTCCCGGCCGGGTTGGCGATGAAGGGGCCGACCCAGCCGTCCTCGCCCGATTCCCGCTGATTGGCCCCGATCAGTTCCTGGCCGGCGACCTCGGGAGCCGTCACCACGTCGGCCTGGAACAGGGTGACGCTGCCGCCGGGCGCAACGAACTGGGTCTCCACCTCTTCGAACGAGTCGATCGGCGTGTCCTCGATGCGGACCTGCTCGAGGTCGTATTGGCCCTGGCCGATACAGTGCAGCTGATGCAGGTACTGGTCGTTGTTCCTGTATTCCACCCACGGTGTAGCCGCGAGGTCGGGATAGACCCGGTGGAGGCCGTAGATCACCGGGATCGGCTGGGTGAGGCGCGCCTGGTTACCCTGGGCGGCCAGCGAATAGGTCGGACTGGGAGACGGCACGCCCTTGCCGAAGCTGGGCGCAGCGGGCTTGGGCGGCGGCAGCAGGACATTGACCAGGGTGGTGCCGACGAGTCACGCCGGCGGTGATGAGCGAGACGCCGATGGCCGAGGTGACGCCCAGCGCCCCGGCGATGACGCCACCGAGATAGGGGGCGGCGACCATGACGGCGAGCATGAGGACGGTGCGCAGCGGGTTCTTGCCGCCCCCGCCACCCTGGGGCAGCGGCACGAACACGGCCAGGTCGTTCTCGGCAATGAGCGTCTCGTCCCAGCGGCCGCGCAGAACCGGTTCGCCATTGCGGAGACAGATCGTCGGGCGATCGAACGCCGCCACACGTCGCGCATCGAGCCAGGCGCGGATGGTGAGCGGCTCAGTGACGGCTATCACGTCCCTGCCCCGCTCCGGGCGGAACGGGTTGTGCAGCATGACCACGGTGCCGGTCATCAGGCGTCTCCGGAGAAGCGGTAGGTTCCCTCGATCCGCCAGCCGTGGGTCGTGAGATCGACGGGAGGCTGGAACACGACACCGATGCCGCGGGCGGCGTTCAGCACGCCGCCGCCGTCGACCGTGAGCCACAGGCCGACGTGCACCGGATGGCGGGACTGGCGCATCAGCACCGCATCGCCTTCACAGGGTCTATCCACGAGTTGCCAGCGCCGGCGCTCGGGGTAATTGCGGAAGCCTGCGAGCACGGCGCGCAGGTTCGCGGCATCGACCGGGATCTCGGGCACCTCGATGGCGAAGCGCTCGCGCCAGCACCAGCGCACCAGGCCCCAGCAGTCGAACGCGTGCGGTCCGCGTCCGCCCGCTTCTCACGGGCGGCCGATCAGGTCCTCGGCCCAGTGCATCTAGCGGGTCAGGCCCGGAAACCGCCTGGCGGTATAGAGATCGGCCGGAAACGCCTTGTTGCCGATATCGAGCATGCGCGCGCGGCCGGTGGCGCGGAACACGTCGACCTCTATATCGGTCAGGGTGAGCGTGATCGGCGGGTCCATCTGCGGACCCTCCAGGTCGGTCGAGAGATAGGGCCGGTAGGTGACCTCGATCACCTCGCGCGACATCGCCGCGGCATCGAGATGGCGGACGATCTCGCGGCTGACATTGTCCAGCGTCACCGCGATCTCGGGCACCGGCGCGGTGTCGACCGGCGGCAGTTCGAGTTCGAAGCCGAGCCACCATCCGCCCGGCGTCCTTCGGCGCCGCCGCCTCCAGGCGAGCCACCAGGCCTACCGAACCGCGGCTCTCCGCCGGCATGGCGTCCAGCACCGCTTCCACCTCCGCACCGCCCAGCCGCAACCAGTGTTCCGCGTCGGCGAAGTTCCTGACCATTGTCATCGTCGCTCAGCCGTTATCATTCGTCGTCGTCGTCGCTGTCCGGCGACCACTGCGGGCCCTGTGGGCCTTGCGGCCCCTGTGGCCCCACAGACCCCCGGGGCCCGCGGATATCGGTAGCGGCCGCGGCGCTGGCGACGATGCCGGACGGGCCGAGATAGCCGCCGGCCGGCGCCACGCCGACGCCACCGGTCCAGTCCACGATGCGCAGCACGCGGCGTGCGCCGTTGTTATTGACCGCGAGCACCGGCGCCCAGCTGACGCCGCCGGCAAGCGCTGCATCGAGAGCCGCCTTGTCCGCAGCCGGCGTCATCGCGCTGGTCCGGTCTTGACCTGCGATCCCTTCCGCGTCGGTGGCGAGCACGACAAGGCCGGAACGGTCCTGGCTTGCGGTGCGAAGACCGAGCTGACGGGCTTGGCCGACGCCGTCGCCGGTTCCACTTTCGGTCTCGGCATCGCTCGCCAGGTCGACGCCGGCGGCCTGCGCCGCATCGCGGGCCGCGATAGCCTGGTCACGGGCGGCTTCGGCTGTCGCGACCCCTTGCGCGACCGCGGCCAGGTCCTCATGAATAGTCGCTCCCATCGAGATCGTTGATGAGCGTCACGGTGAGCATGCGCCCCTCCGCCTCGTTGCGCGCACCTTGGAAGTCGAAGCGCGCCTGCACCCCGCCCGGGCCCTCGACGGCGAACTTGGGCTTCGGCAGATAGACCTCGTGGGCCTCGAAGGTGAGCTTGAGATCGTCGCTGATGCGGTAGGCGAACTCGAGATCCACCGCCGTGCCGTCGGAGGCGAGATCGATCAGCGTCGTGTCCGCGAACCGAACCTCGATGGTGCCTGTGAGCGCGGCGACGGTGGGATCGGCGCCGTCGATGAGATCGTCGGATCGTATGGTCTCGATCTTCTCCAGGTTGTTGGCGTAAGTGAGCGAGCCGCCGGTGAGGTTCGCGACCGCTGTGCCGGCGCGGCTGATTGACCCTTGGAACTGGCTGATACGTTTGAAGCCGAGCTTTGAAGGCGCACCGCCCTGGCTCGCGTTGAAGCGGGTCTCGCCCTGGGCCACGCATTGGATGGTGGCGGCTGCGGCGCCGGAGCGGGCGAACTCCAGCGCGACGGAATCGAACACCACGCCGCCATGGCGGAAGTAGGCCGGCACCTGCTTGTGCCCGACCTCGATTGTGTAGCTCGGCAGGCTGTCCTTGCCCGAGACGAACTCGTGGGTATAGACCGCCGGCGTGCCGCCGTCGACCGATATAGCGCGGATCGACGGGCACGACGATCTCGCCCTCGTCCATGATGGCGTCCTGGAGCGGCGCATAGGGATCACGCCCCTGGCCCAGCACCGGATCGTCGATCAGCCCCTGCTCGGAGCCCAAGGTGCAGCGGTTGAACGGAATGCGGATGTAGTTGCCAATCGCTGCCGTGCCATAGGTCGTTTCGCGTTTGAGCAGCAGCGTGGCGCTCGAACCATAGGCTCGGGCCATTGTGGTTTCTCCTTCATATCTGGTGGTGGCGGAGAATTCAGCCGAGCGGCGTCGCGGTCTCGTACTCGACGATCACGTCGACGGTGCCGGTCTTGATGGCCGGCGCGCCGATCACCGCCTCGGTGTTGATGCCGGGCCGGGCCGTGGTGATGCCGAAGGCAAGCCCACCGAGGGTGGAATCGCCGTCGAGCGCCGCACCGATCGCCGAGACCAGGGCGTCGAAGGCCGCGTCCCTGGCCGCCGCCTCGCCGGTCTCGACATAGACCTCGATTTCGACCGCGTGGCTGTAATAGACGCTGCTCACACCGCCGAGGGTCTGCTCCGGCTCGCCCGGATCGCCGTCGCGCAGCACGATCAGGCCGCCGCGCGGAATGCACTCAGGCACAGCGGTGTTACGCTCGACCTTGGCCTTCGGCACCGCGTGCAGCCGGTGGGTGAGCGCGGTCAGGATCTGCTCGATCTTGCTGGACATGGCGAATATTTCCGGAGCGTTCCCGCACCAGCCTTCAGGTGACAGCTTTAGCTTTGGCGGCTGGAGAACTCTCGTGGCATGGGCGCGACGGGCGTGAGATTCGGCCAGCCGCGGGCGGGACAGCGACCGGTGGGCGAAGCTGCCCGGACTCACTCCGCCTTCGACGGACCCTGTCGCTCGAGCTTCGTGCCGAAGCCGCGGCCCTTGACGATGGCGTCGTCTCCGAACCTGTCCCGCACCGCGTCCACAGCCTTGTCGAGCTCGTTCTCGCCGACCCCCGCGCCGCCGAAGAGGTCGTCCTGGGCGACCCGCCCGGCATCGACGAGTTCATGGGCGCCGATACCGATCAGGCGGAAGGCGCGACCGTTGGCCTCGCGGGCGAGCAAGGGCTCGGCGGTCTGGTACATCTCTTCCGCCGAACGTGTCGCGTTCTTCAGACGGCGGCTGCGGTTAATGATGCGGAAGTCGGTCGTCCGGTCGACCCTGACAGCGAGGCCAAGGTGTTCTTGGCCCAGATCACGAAGGTCGACCAATGCCCGCCGGCCTCGCGGAACGCGCGCTGGAGCGTCGGCAGTTCCGAGGACGACATGCAGACATAGGCTGCCCCCTTGGTGACGGTCAGGATGTTGAGACAGGCATCGTTGAGGAACCCCTCGAAGTTCTTACCCAGATTATCGTTGCGGATCCGGCGTTTCTTGCCGCGCATCCTGTCCTTGGCGCTGTTGCCGTAATCGACGTTGTAGGGCGGATCGGTAAAGCACAGGTCCGCGAGCCCACCGTCGAGCACTTGCTCGATGTCGGCCGCGACGGTGGCATCGCCACAGAGCAGTCGGTGGTGTCCCAAGAGCCAGAGATCGCCGGGCTTGGTGACCGGGATCTCCGGCGTCTCCGGCGCCTCGTCGTCGTCGATGTTGCCGGCGGGGCCGTCGTCGAATGCCGTCAGGCGAGCCGCAATCTCCTCGAGCGTGAACCCGGTGAGGTCGAGGTCGAACTCGGCCTCGCGCAGCTGCTCCAGCTCGACGCGCAGCAGGTCCTCGTCCCAACCTGCGTTCTCCGCGATCCGGTTGTCGGCAATGCGAAAGGCTCGTGCCTGGGCCTCGGTCAGATGCTCGAGGCGGATCACCGGCGCGGTCTCCAGTTCCAGTTGCCGCGCGGCCAGCAGCCGGCCGTGGCCCGCGATCAGCATACCGCGCTCATCCACCAGGCAAGGCGCGTTGAAGCCGAAGGCGGCGATCGAGCCCGCGATCTGCGCCACCTGGTGGTTGGAATGGGTGCGCGCATTGGCGGCATAGGGCAGCAGCCGATAGAGAGGCCAGTGCTCGATTGCGACGTCTGTTGGGTGTTCGGTCATCGAACTCCAATCACGAATGGGCCGCCCGCGCCGGTGACAGCGGGACGGCCGATGTCGATGTCTCATTGGTGAGCGGCGCAGCGCGCCGGCCGGTGCCGATCGCGCCGGTCCGGCGTCCTCGATGGTGGTAACCGGAGGTGGTAACCAAGGGTGGTAACCAAGGGCTCTGGTTACCAGGTGGTTACCACCCAGGTTACCACCCAGATCTGACGCTAAGGCTTTGTAATAACGCCGTTTTCGGCGCTGGCAGGGTGGTAACCGACAAGCCGTGGTTACCACCTGGGTTACCACCCTGGTTACCACCCATGCTCTGGCCATAAGTCATTGACAATGCGTGGTTATTCTGTCCGCCCGGAGCACTGGCCGGCGCCGGTGGTAACCTCGGTTACCACCCAGGTTACCACCCTGATCTTGGCCTAAGTCTTTGTTACAGCGTTATTTTATCCGCCGGGCGGAGGTCGCAACCGGTGGTAACCTAGTGGTAACCCAGTTTTTGCCCCTGTCGCTGGCGCGATTTCGCGCTGAGCCCGCCCACTTGCGTTTGGCGCCAGGAAGGACCCGCAAAATCAATTGGTTAGGCATGCCAGCGGTCCCATCCCGGGACCATCACGCCGCCTCACGCGGCGGCGTAGAGCCAAGCCTTGAGGCTTCGCGGCAACCAGCAGCGGGGCCCAGCCCATCAGAATTGCAACGAACAGTGGGGCGCGCGCCTCGCCGGCATATGAGGGTGCTCTACTAGGCTAAGCTAATCCCCAGTGCCGGCCGAGTCGCGCTACCGCCCGTCTCCACCAATCAGGGTTCGCCGCGGGCAAAGCAGTAGAACAGTCCGTCGCCGCCGGTAGCGACGAGGTTCGCCTGGCCGCACCCGCGTGAGGCATGGGAGTAGTTCCAGAAATTGACCCCCGACGGGTTGCCGGTCAGGTCATGGTGGCCGACCATCGCCGCGCCGGCGCCGTTCGAGGTCCAGTTGCCGCAGGTTCGGTCCTCGTCGGCGGCAAAGGCGGTCCCGTCCTGCTGGGTGCCGGTCAGGATGTCGTGGCGGTTGGGAGAGTCGCCGCGGCCATTCACCACGTCGCCGCGCTCGTTTAGCGCCGTCGCTTTGTCGATGCCGTTGGGCTCGGCGTGGAGCGCGTCGACGGTGGCGGCGATCTCTGCCCCCGCGGCGTTGTGCCACGGGCCGGGGCCGATGCGGTCCCGCGCGTGCACCGCCGCCTCGCCGCCCGCCGCTTGCGTGCTGAGATAGGCGTGCCAGTTCCGGCCGCCGGCGCCGACGGCGGCCGCCAAGAACTCGCAGTGCTCGTCGGCGCCCGCGAGGCCGCCAAGATTGGCGCCGTCGCCAGGGCCGGCGCTCGTTACGAAAAAGGTCATCGACGGCGTCTGGGTCTGCGCCGGCCAAACGGCGAACGCCGCCGCCGCGACCATCGCGCCCAGGATCACTCGCGCCGAAATCCGCATGTGTACACCTCCCGTTCCATCCCCGCGGTTGCGGGCCCCAAACCTGAGCCGGGATTACCCATGAGGAGCCTCCCAGTTGGTTGAGCTTGGCCCAAACTCGCCCGGAATTCAATCCACTTCTGACCTGCGGCCGTCTTTGAGCGATTCCGTTTAGTGAAGAGCGCGACTCCGAGTCCGAACACGATCAGCGCCGCCCAGGTCTCCACCCTTCAGCTATGTAGAGGCACTAAAACCCGCCGCGACGATGCCGGAGCGGGTCGGGTGCGGACGCATCTACGAGATGATGGCACAAACCTACATCTTGTGGCCTGCCACTGTCAAGCCCCAAAATGTAGAAAATCATCCCCGCCATCAGCTTGCCCGCCTCGGCCGCTCATAGCCGTAATGGACGGCGAGCATGCCGAGCGACCGCGCCGGACGGCGCCGACACGGAAGTCACGGCGATCCTGCGCGATGCCGTCCTCGCCGACCGGGCGATCGTCTGGCCCGCCGGTATCACCGATGAAGGCAAGGCGATCGCCGTCGCCGATCTCGAGGCCCGCGGCATCCTCATCCGCAAGGCCGCCTGAGCCCCACACCTCGATCATCCATCCTCTGCGACCATCTAATCGGCGCGGCTTCGCCGGCGCCGGAGGAGCTTTGCCATGCCCATGAACAATCCTTTCGATACCCCCGCCTTCCACGTGACGGCGCTGACCGCGGCCATCAACATCCTGCCCAACAGCTATGGACGGCTGGAACGCATGATGCTGATGCCGCCCCGGCCGGTGCGCTTCCGCCAGATCGCCGTTGAGGAGAAGAACGGGGTTCTGAACCTATTGCCGACCCTGCCGATCGGCTCGCCCGGCACCGTCGGCGAGCGCGGCAAACGCAAGCTCCGCAGCTTCAACATCCCGCATATCCCCCACGACGACGTGGTGCTGCCCGAGGAGGTCCAGGGTATCCGCGCCTTCGGCTCGGAGAACGAGGCCCAGGCGCTCGCCGACGTCATGGCCGATCACCTCCAATCCATGCGCAACAAGCATGCGATCACCTTGGAGCATCTGCGCATGGGCGCCCTCAAGGGGGTGATCCTCGATGCCGACGGCTCCACGCTCTACGACCTCTATGACGAGTTCGGCATCACGGCCAAGACCGTCGCCTTCGGCCTTGACGATGACGACACCGACGTCAAGGCACGGTGCATGACGGTGCTGCGCCACATCGAGGACAATCTGCGCGGCGAGTTAATGACCCGGGTCCATGCCCTGGTCAGCCCGGAGTTCTTCGATGCGCTCACCAGTCACCCCAAGGTCGAGAAGGCCTATGAGCGCTGGATGGAAGGCGCGGTGCTCAGGGACGACCTGCGCGCGGGCTTCACCTTCGGCGGCATCACCTTCGAGGAGTACCGCGGCCAGGCCACCGACCCGGACGGCGTCGTGCGCCGGTTCATCGCCGAGAACGAGGGCCACGCCTTCCCGCTCGGCACCGTCGAGACCTTCGCGTCCTACGTCGCGCCGGCCGACTTCAACGAGACCGCCAACACCCTGGGCCAGCAGCTCTACGCCAAGCAGGAGCCGCGCAAGTTCGAGCGCGGCACCGATCTGCACACCCAGTCCAACCCGCTGCCCATGTGCCATCGCCCGGGCGTGCTGGTGAAGCTCACGGCCGAGTGAGGTGGAAGGCCCCTTCGCTATCGCGGTCGCCACCGCGGTCGACGACTGCTTCCGGCATCTCGGTCGTGACGCCGTCTATACGCCGGAGGGCGGTGCGCAGGTCACCGTCCGCGTGATCGCCAAACGCCCGGACGAGATCGTCGGCCTCGGTGAGACCCGCATCCATGCCGGCACCGCGCTGTTCGATGTGCGCGCCTCGGAGATCGCCGAGCCGCGTGCCGGCGACCGTCTGAGCGTTGACGGCGAGGACTATCTCGTCCAGGGCGAGCCGGTCGGCGATACCGAACGGCTGGTCTGGACGCTCGAGGCCTGTCCGGCATGAAGCTCGCCGCCACCATCGTCGGCTCACTCAAGAAGGACATGCAGGCCGAGCTGCGCCGTATCGAACGCGCGGTGCCGGACGGCGTCAAGGCCGCCGGCGACGGGCTCAAGGGGAGCTTGCGCAAGCAGGTGGTGGCGGCCGGGCTCGGCGCCCGGCTGTCGCGGACCTGGCGGGGAAGCGTCTACAAAAACAAGGGCCACGCCTTTGAGCACGTGGTTTTGGGCCGCCTATCTGGTCGCCAGCCAGACGCCGGGCATGTCGGCGGTGCAGTTTCAGCGGCAGCTTGGGCTGACGCGGTACGAAACCGCCTTCGGCATCCTGCATAAGCTCCGCGCGGGTATGGTGCGGCCCGATCAGGATCGGATCGGTGCCAGGGCAGGAGAGCATGTCGAGGTGGACGAAACCTATGTTGGAGGCCGGATGCGTGGTGAAGGCCGAGGCGTTCACCACAAGACGCTGGTGGCTGCTGCCGTCGAAGTCAGCCACAGGGAGCCCGGCACCGCGCAGGACAAGCGGAAGGATGGCCGCTACGCCGGGCGCGTGCGGCTGTCCGTCGCTGCCGACCGCAGCGCCGATTCGCTATGTGGCTTCGTCGAGAACGCCGTTATGCCGGGGTCGCTGATCGTCACCGACGATTGGAGTGGCTATGGCAGCTTGCGGACACGCGGCTATGATCACCACGCCATTGCCGAATGCGGCGACCCCGAGGTGGCCGAAGAGTTCATGCCGATCATCCACCTCGTCTTCAGCAACCTGAAGAATTGGCTCAGTGGCATCCACCATGGCGTGAGCGCAAAGCATCTACAAGCCTACCTCAATGAGTTCACGTTCCGCTTCAACAGGCGGTTTTACCCGTTCAACGCCTTCCGCTCATTGCTCGGAATCGCAGGAGAGGCCGAGGCTCCAACCTACGCCGAGCTATATTCCGGCGAGTGGAAGCATCCTACATGTAGTGGGTGTACGAATTAACCGGATAGGCACGGAAAAAACATCAGAAAAATTGACAAAGAACTCGGCGAATGGGCCAACCACCACCTGAAGACTGTCGGGGACGGAGTTGGCATCCTCCCTATGGAGCTGGCCCAAGAGATCGTTGACGGCCGCGAAAGCCATGAATGGCTACCCGACCACCCGGGACCAGAAACGAAGTACGATCCCCAATTTTCGGAGGAAGATGTCGCCGCCGCCCGAGAGGCCCGGAAGGTGCTGGGCGAGAACCTATTGTATCTCGGCAAGGCGTTGCCGAGCGTCTCGAACCTTCCCGACGCAGCCATGATCACAGCTGTCCATGAAGATCTCGTCCGCGCTAAGCGTCTGGGTGAGGAGGTGACGAATCACAACGTGCCCGTGCTTTCGTTATCGACGCTCCGTGCTACGGAACGCGCCGGAAAACTCTTGGAAGCCATCGAGCGTATCGTCTCCATGTTCAAGGATTTGGAGCTGGAGCCGTGGCTCCAGGGCATCACCGAGGTATGGCGCGACAAAGGTGTCCGGTCTGACGAAGTCAAGCTATTTAATGACCTCCTGCCAACCGCGAGAGACCTGGACGCCTCTATTTACCTCGCCAATTTTGCCTTGTTGTGATTCTCTGCGGCGGTTCGATTCGAGGGGGGTATTGATGAGGCAGACTGGCCTGTTCGGCTTACCGGATCATTTGCGCAAGCTTTCGGCGACTGGCGATCCGTTGGAGGTGCTGGCGAAGGTTGTCGATTTCGAGATTTTCCGCGCACCGCTTGAGGCGGCGCTGGGCTATTCGGACGGATCGAGAGGCGGCCGCCCGGCCTACGATGCGGTGGCGATGCTCAAGGTTCTGATCCTGGCCGCGCGGCACACGGTGAGTGACGAGCGGATGGAGTTTCTGATCCGCGATCGCTTGAGCTGGCTTCGCTTCCTAGGCTTCGATCTCGGAGCGCCGACGCCGGACCGGAACACCATCTGGACCTTTCGCGAGCGTCTGGTCCGGGCCGGGGCGATGGATAAGCTGTTTGCCGCCTTCGATGGCGAGCTGCGCCGGTGCGGCTATCTGGCGATGGGCGGGCAGATCGTCGATGCGACGTTGGTATCGGCGCCCAAGCAGCGCCACAGCGATGACGAGAAGCGGGCGATCAAGGCGGGCAAGAGCGCGTCCGAGGTCTGGCCCGATCAGCCAGCCAAGGCGGCGCAGAAGGACACGGATGCGCGGTGGACGGTGAAGACCGGGCGGCGCAAGAACCCCGCCGGGTCGCAACGGCGCATGCCCGACATCGCGATCCCGGTGTTCGGCTACAAGAATCATGCCGTCATCGATCGGGCCTACGGCTTCATCCGCGGCTCGGCTGTGACCGATGCCGCCCGCCATGACGGCAAGATGTTGCGTCAGCTCGTCACCGGCGACAATCTGGCCGCCGGCGTGTGGGCTGACAGCGCCTATCGCTCGAAGGCCAACGAGGCGTGGCTGGCCGGCAAGGGTCGGGTCTCCCACATCCACCGCAAGAAGCCGCCGGGCCGGGCCATGCCCAAGGCGACCGCCCAGGCCAATGCCCGCAAGTCAGCGGTCCGTGCACGCGTCGAGCATGTCTTCGCCCAGCAGAAGGATCGCATGAGCCTGTTCGTCCGGACCATCGGGCTCAAGCGGGCCGAGACCAAGATAGGCCTCGCCAACCTCGCCTATAATTTCCAGCGTCTGATCTTCCATGAGCGCAGGGCCGCCATGGCATGAGTCCGCCCGTATGACCAAAAAACACCCCGCTGAGAACGAAACCGCGGACGAATAACGCCGTCAAATCCACCCGCCGCACGGATCGGCCAACAGGACACCCTTATCCGCGCCAAATCGGCCGGTTGTTAGAGGTCTCCACTTTTATCGACGAGTTCTCGAATTTTTCGATCTTAAACGCCTCACCTCGAACGTTAGAAATACGTTGGCTCCGCTCGCCTCAGAGGAGGGCCTTGAATTAATCGAACCCAACTCTTTGGAAACGGACTCCGAAATTGCGGAAACGGCTTCGAGCTCTGGGAAGAAGTATGACTTCGAGATCTTCGGGGAGCCGTGTTCGGTGGATACACTCGCAGATGTCTTGGTGTCGGTATTGCTGTCCATCCACAAAATCGACGACAATTTCCTCCCCCGCATAAGTCGGAAAAGTGGCCGGGTACGTCCGATTGTGGCTGGGGACCCGCAGGAATTGTATCCTGGACGGCACGATCTGAGCCATTACTTCCGCAAGGTTGCAGATGGTTGGTACGTTGGTACGAACCGTGCCTATCCGGTTAATTCGTACACCCACTACATGTAGGATGCTTCCACTCGCCGGAATATAGCTCGGCGTAGGTTGGAGCCTCGGCCTCTCCTGCGATTCCGAGCAATGAGCGGAAGGCGTTGAACGGGTAAAACCGCCTGTTGAAGCGGAACGTGAACTCATTGAGGTAGGCTTGTAGATGCTTTGCGCTCACGCCATGGTGGATGCCACTGAGCCAATTCTCCAGGTTGCTGAAGACGAGGTGGATGATCGGCATGAACTCTTCGGCCACCTCGGGGTCGCCGCATTCGGCAATGGCGTGGTGATCATAGCCGCGTGTCCGCAAGCTGCCATAGCCACTCCAATCGTCGGTGACGATCAGCGACCCCGGCATAACGGCGTTCTCGACGAAGCCACATAGCGAATCGGCGCTGCGGTCGGCAGCGACGGACAGCCGCACGCGCCCGGCGTAGCGGCCATCCTTCCGCTTGTCCTGCGCGGTGCCGGGCTCCCTGTGGCTGACTTCGACGGCAGCAGCCACCAGCGCCTTGTGGTGAACGCCTCGGCCTTCACCACGCATCCGGCCTCCAACATAGGTTCCATGATGGCGTCCTGGAGCGGCGCATAGGGATCACGCCCCTGGCCCAGCACCGGATCGTCGATCAGCCCCTGCTCGGAGCCCAAGGTGCAGCGGTTGAACGGAATGCGGATGTAGTTGCCAATCGCTGCCGTGCCATAGGTCGTTTCGCGTTTGAGCAGCAGCGTGGCGCTCGAACCATAGGCTCGGGCCATTGTGGTTTCTCCTTCATATCTGGTGATGGCGGAGAATTCAGCCGAGCGGCGTCGCGGTCTCGTACTCGACGATCACGTCGACGGTGCCGGTCTTGATGGCCGGCGCGCCGATCACCGCCTCGGTGTCGATCGCGGGCCGGGCCGTGGTGATGCCGAAGGCAAGCCCACCGAGGGTGGGATCGCCGTCGAGCGCCGCACCGATCGCCGAGACCAGGGCGTCGAAGGCCGCGTCCCTGGCCGCCGCCTCGCCGGTCTCGACATAGACCTCGATTTCGACCGCGTGGCTGTAATAGACGCTGCTCACACCGCCGAGGGTCTGCTCCGGCTCGCCCGGATCGCCGTCGCGCAGCACGATCAGGCCGCCGCGCGGAATGCACTCAGGCACAGCGGTGTTGCGCTCGACCTTGGCCTTCGGCACCGCGCGCAGGCGGTCGGAGAGCGCCGTCAGAATCAGTTCGGTCGTGCTCGGCATGTTGGTGCACCGTTTGCGAAGAAAACACCGGCCTCGGAAGAGCCTGCGGCTTCATAAGCCTTGAGGCCATCGCGCAAGAGAACCCCAACGACCGCCTCGACGATCTTCATGCCCTAGAGCTTCCACAACCCGTCAAACTGAAATCCGCGTGTGACGCTCGCCTCGCTTACGATAAGATCGTCATTCTTCGAGAAGGTGCGAGCAGCCCGGCCCGTCTCACCGACATGAAAGCCGGGTTGCTCTGGGATATCGACGGCGAGAGCGAATTCACCGATGCAGAAAAGCAAGTTGTAAAGCGCGGCGCGCTCAAGGTTCTGGAAGACGAGGCAAACTGCGCCGAGATCACCACTGGATTCCGCAGCGGTTCACGGAAAGGCGCTTACTTCGTCATATCTGCAACGCCAAGAACGGCGGCTCACCCTTCAATGTCTGGTTCACCCCCGACGAGGTTGAGGCCGGTATCACTCTCGCGGTTTCCGAAGCCTATCCGGAGGCGCAATCCCGGCAAACCTGCGAACGGGCCATAGGAGCCAGAGTATCGCACCCGTCGACGCTCGATATTCATCATGTCCTCGGATACGCAACCAAAGTTCATAACAACGGCAATCGCACCATCATTCAGGAGTTCTCTTCAAAGAACAGCTTCGGCCTTGAGCTTGAATATCGGGCGAGGTGCCTGATCCAGCCGGACGGCACTTTGGAGATCACCATCGCCGAGGTGCAGTAGGCTATCGGCTATCGGTTGCCGGATCAGCGAGGCGCTACAGCTCACCGCTGACCGCGCTGATGCCCGGTCGTTTGAGGGAACAGAAAGCGGGATTGGGACGCCCTTTGGCGGTTGGCTCTCACACCCCATCCGATTGGCAGACGGCAAGACCGGGCGGCGCTCCGTTCTCGACGAACTGCTCGGCGCGCGTCGCGCCGACGCCTTCCTGTTTCCCAGCTATGCAGGGAAGGGTGGCGACTACAGCTTGCGGGCGTGATGGCGGACCATCTGCGAGGATGCCGGCCTGGCCAGCGGCCTGAGACTTCACGACTTGCGGCATTCGTTTGCAAGCCGCGGTCATGTCCGGCGAGAACCTGCCCCTGGTCGGCAAGCTACCCGGACACCGACGGCACAGAACGACAGCAGGTTACGCTCACCTCGCCGAGGCGGCGGAGAAGGCGGGTAGCGTCATTTCCGAGGCAATGAGACAAGACGGCGAAAACGGTCTCGCTTCAACGGAGCCTATGATGATGAGCCGGCACACCATTCTCATCTAACGGTCTTCGTCCTGTCGAACTTTTGACAATGCCGCCGAGATGAGTCCCGCTGGCACAGCCACGATACCCAAACCGCACATCAAGATTAGGAACGTGAATATCTTGCCTCCGGCAGTTACAGGATAGACATCGCCATAACCGACTGTTGTGAGCGTAGCAACTGCCCACCACAAGCTGTGAAATATTGATCGAAAAACCTCAGGTTGAGCGTCATGTTCGAAGTAATAGATGCCCACAGCAGAAAGATAGAGCACAATCAATGTGGCCATAAAAAATACTATAGCTTCCCATCTAGTATACCAAAGTGCTTTTCGAAACCGTTCCATAGCGACGCTATATTGCGTGATCTTAAAGATGCGGAAGATACGAAATAACCGAAATGCACGGACGGCACGGAGATCGATCCCTAGGGAAATATAGAATGGGAGAACCGCGACCAAATCAATAACACCATAGAAGCTGAAGATGTATCTCAGCCTCTTTGGTGAGGTAACAATGCGTAGACCGTATTCGATTGTGAACAACACGGTTATCACCACTTCAGAAACATCAAGCGCTCTTTTTACGCTAGGCGACAAGTCAGGTAGGGTTTCGACGGATAGCGCGATGATCGAAAAGGCGATCAAGAAGAGCACAACGAAATCGAATGCACGTCCCGCTGCCGTATCAGATTCTTGCACGATTTTCCGTATGTTCATTGAGTGATTCCTCATCGGGATAGGTGCAAGAGCGGCAGCGCTGCAATGCCCACCGTCCCGATCCTTCGTGTAGCCGGGTCACACTGGCGTTGCTGCTCCGCGCGGCGGCCGAATTAGGAAGCGCATGCAAACTGATGTGCAACCTGGACTCCTCTATTTACCTCGCCAATTTTGCCTCGTTGTGATTCTCTGCGGCTGCTCGGTTGGAGGGGATATTGATGAGACAGGCTGGCCTGTTTGGCTTACCGGATCATTTGCGCAAGCTTTCGGCGACGGGCGATCCGTTGGAGGTGTTGGCGCGGGCGGTCGGCTTCGAGATTTTCCGCGCACCGCTTGAGGCGGCGCTGGGCTATTCGGACGGTTCGAAAGGCGGCCGCCCGGCCTACGATGCGGTGGCGATGTTCAAGGTTCTGATCCTGGCCGCGCGGCACACGGTGAGCGACGAGCGGATGGAGTTTCTGATCCGCGACCGCTTGAGCTGGCTTCGCTTCCTGGGCTTCGATCTCGGAGCGCCGACGCCGGACCGGAACACCATCTGGACCTTTCGCGAGCGTCTGGTCCGGGCCGGGGCGATGGATGAGCTGTTTGCCGCCTTCGATGGCGAGCTGCGCCGGTGCGGCTATCTGGCGATGGGCGGCCAGATCGTCGATGCGACGTTGGTATCGGCGCCCAAGCAGCGCAACAGCGATGACGAGAAGCGGGCGATCAAGGCGGGCAAGAGCGCGGCCGAGATCTGGCCCGATCAGCCGGACAAGGCGGCGCAGAAGGACACAGATGCGCGGTGGACGGTGAAGACCGGGCGGCGCAAGAACCCCGCCGGGGCGCAACGGCGCATGCCCGACATCGCGATCCCGGTGTTCGGCTATAAGAATCACATCGTCATCGATCGGGCCTACGGCTTCATCCGCAGCTCGGCAGTGACCGATGCCGCCCGCCATGACGGCAAGATGTTGCGTCATCTCGTCACCGGCGACAATCTGGCCGCCGGCGTGTGGGCTGACAGCGCCTATCGCTCGAAGGCCAACGAGGCGTGGCTGGCTGGCAAGGGTCGGGTCTCCCACATCCACCGCAAGAAGCCGCCAGGCCGGGAAATGCCCAAGGCGACCGCCCGGGCCAATGCCCGCAAGTCAGCGGTCCGTGCGCATGTCGAGCATGTCTTCGCTCAGCAGAAGGATCGCATGGGCCTGTTCGTCCGCACCATCGGGCTCAAGCGGGCGGATGCTAAGATCGGCCTCGCCAACCTGGCTTACAATTTCCAGCGTCTGATCTTCCATGAGCGCAGGGCCACCATGGCATGAGTCTGCCCGAATTGCGCCCAAACGCTCCGCCGAGAACAAAACGGCGGATGATTGCGGACGTCAACACCGCCGATCTCAGCGAAAGTCTGACAGCACACCAAGAGCTTCGCCAAATCTCCCGGTTGTTGGAGGTCTCCACCTCTATCATTTAGCAGCCCGTTGACGAAGTCCGGCGCGTCTGATTCTGTCTGAACATAGAGATTTAGACGGGCGTCGTGCGATGGCATTGAGACGACAGAGCGAGGTTCAGGGTGACCTCGTGGTGACATGGGCGGAGATGCCGCGTTCGCCTGGACACGCGTTTTTCGACCGGCTGCATGAGTTGCTGACCGGGTCCGGCTTTGACGGCTTCGTGGAGGCGACGTGCAAGCCATACTACGCACCTCGGATGGGGGCTCCTTCGCTGCCGCCGGGGCGTTATTTCCGGATGCACATGATCGGCTATTTCGAGGGCATCGGCAGCGAGCGCGGCATCGCTTGGCGCTGTTCGGATTCGCTGTCGCTTCGCGCGTTTCTGCGGTTGGCGAACCGGGACAAGGTTCCCGATCATTCCTGGTTGTCGAAGACGCGCGGCCGGCTGCCGCACGAGGTCCATGAAAAGGTTTTGGACTGGGTTCTGGCTCTCGTCGCCGCGCGCGGTCTGGTGAAGGGCGAGCGGATCGGCGTCGACGGCTCGACGATGGAAGCCAACGCCGCCCTGCGAGCCATCGTGCGGCGCGATAGCGGCGAGACCTATCGCGAGATGCTGACGCAAATGGCGAAGGAGAGTGGCGTCGAAACGCCGACGATCGACGACCTCGTCCGGCTCGATCGCCGGCGGAAGGGCAAGAAGCTTTCGAACAAGGATTGGACGAGCCCGACCGATCCTGATGCGAAGATCGCGCGGATGAAGGACGGCACCACGCATCTGGCCTGCAAGCCCGAGCACGCGGTCGATCTCGATACCGGCGTCATCGTTGCGGCGCCGATCTATCCGGCCGATGAAGGCGACACGACGACTTTGCCTGGGACGCTGGAGGCGGCCGCGCGCAACCTCGCCGAGGTCGGCCTGGCTCCAACACGGGCAGAGCCCTGCAGTCTCGTTGGCGACAAGGGCTATCATTCACGCGAGGGGCTGAAAGACCTCGACGGCGGCGTCTGGAAAACGCGGATCTCCGAGCCGGAGCCCGCCAACGGCTATCTGCGCTGGCATGGCGACCAGGCGGCACGTCAGGCTGTCTACGCCAACCGGGCGCGATTGAAGTCCGGCGTCGCGCGGAACGCCATGCGCAGGCGCGGTGAGATGGTCGAGCGCAGCTTCGCCCATGTCCTCGACCGTGGCGGCATGCGCCGCGCGTTGCTGCGGGCGCGCGAGAACGTCCACAAACGCTACCTGATCCATGTCGCCGGGTTCAATCTCGGCATTCTGATGCGCGCGCTGTTCGGATCAGGCACGCCGAGGGAGGCTGCGAGTGCAAAGAGCACCCTTTTGTTCGTTATTCAGTTCGATGCTGCCCTGGCGATCGCCATCGTGGCGAACATCGAAGGCAAACCAGCCATGCTCGTTATCATCATCATCGTCGCCCCCGAAGCCGATTGATCAAAGAGCGACTTCATCACCGGGCTGTTAGGAGACGTTGCCCGCGACGCTGCGGTTTAGAGGCCCGCGAGAATGAGAAACGTTCCGATCGCGTCGAGTGGGAACATATCGTACCGGCGTCCTGTTTCGGGAGAGACCGCTCGTGCTGGATTGAGGGCCCCCACGCTTTCAGCGCGAGTCTGCTTCTTGGGCCCGCGCGGCACCCCCGCGCGGGCCCATTGCGTGATGGGACCAATCACGCCGCACTGCTTGATGTCCATTCTGCAACTGGCAAACGCCCCACGACTAATAACGGCAGTGCCCGCTGCGCGTGAGATGTGACCAATTAGACCCGTCTCGCAGCTTCCGGACATGATCATAGGAAGCGCAGGGAACAGCGCAATAACTCTCCGCGTCCGGTCACTGGACGTTTCGCAGACACCGCGCCATCGGGGGCGGGGTGCCGCGCTAGACTAGCGCCCATTTCACCTATACACGGCGCGGGTGGCGCGCGCCTGTGGGCGTGGTTTCATCACACCGGCCGCCGAGGATTTCATGCTCACCTTGCTCAACCGTTGGATGATCGACCGCGGCGTGTGCATCTGACTACGGCCAA
Source organism: Alphaproteobacteria bacterium (assembly GCA_965248805.1). Taxonomy (GTDB): domain Bacteria; phylum Pseudomonadota; class Alphaproteobacteria; order UBA6615; family UBA6615; genus CBDFKJ01. The sequence continues at coordinate 283,884 of CBDFKJ010000007.1, read as the reverse complement.
GACACGTGTGTTCGGTGCGCGACGCGTCGAGTGCTACTAACCAATCGGCAAGCCGGGAGCGGCTTGATCAATAAACTCTCTGGGCTCAGTTCTCGCTAGCATGCGCGGGTGCACCGGAGACGGATGACAAACAGGACACGCGGAGCAGCGTTTTAGCGTGGCTCTGCCGTTTGGATGTATCCGAGTGCGTCGTAGAAAGCGAGGTTCCCGTCGTTCGTAATTGCTACATGGTCGTTCGGACCCCACGACGAGCCTTCGGCACCTCGGAACCTCCGTAGCTCGCCCGCCTTCGCGCGTATCTCGACAAGTTCGATTTCTCGGCTCGATCCGTCAGAAAATTCACTGACGTACAGGGGCTTCCCGTCCACGGTCTGGATCGTGACGTTCTCCCAGAGGGTCCGAGTGATGTGCACCACCCACCGTCCAATCACGCGGTCAGGTTTGTCGTTCTCTGCGTCGATTGGGACTTCGGCAGGTTTCGGGTTCAGTACTGCCTCGACACTCGCCTCCCACATCTTGGCTGCGCCCTGATTGCCGCGACCTTGGTAGTACTCCCTCCCGAGGGAAATCAGTTCTCCAGGAAGAATCCCGAACGACTGGAAACATTCGACGACGTCGTTGCCTCGCAGCGCTTCGACCTTCTTCATCCATTGGTAGTATTTGCAGCACCGATCGTACCCGACCCTGCGGAATTCATCCTCGTTCTTGAAGGTCTGAAATTCCGCGTACAAATTTCGGAGTTCATCGACAGCACTACACTCTTCGGCGTCGGCTCCAGTACTTGCGAGCATACTTATGGCGATGCCGAGGGCGGCCACCACCGAAGGGCCGAAACGACTTACTCGCGACAAGCCGCTGTTACCTCTTCGACAATCGGCTTCGTCTCGCTCAAATCAAAACCCGCCGTCAGCGAACCGCCGTCCGTTGGGATGGTGCGTACTGCAAGCTTTTGATGCACGTTCAACGACTGGATGAAGCTCTTTACTCCGGGTACAAAAGTGGCACTGACTTAGGCCAGTCCTCTAAATCCGTAAAACAGGATCGCAACAACCCACCCGACCAGGCCACGCTTCCGCTACTCGATCTGCATCACCTGGTACTTGGCCATAGCCAAGCCCTTCTGTCGGCACCACACTCAGCGACAATACTGTCTTCTGGCTCGATATACCATCATCTGCGGCGCTTAGTCCCCCCGCCGACTGGTGCAGCAGTTCTCGCCGCCCGGTCTGCGCCACGCGAGGGACAGTCTGCCATTGGCCGGTAGCGGCGCATGGGGATGAACGGCGGCGTCAGGGACGTCCCGCAACGCGGGCGCGAGCCCGAATCATGCGCGCAGTGCGCCCGTGCGCAGTTCAGCGGCGGCCTGGTCCCGGCGCGCCGACGCAAGCTCATCGCTTGCCTGCATCCGCATCCAGTGTTCGGCGGTGCCCCAGCCGACATCCTCCAGCGCCAGTGTCATGTTCGCCGACACTCCCACCTTGCCGTTCACCAGGCGCGATAGCGTCCCGCGCTCGCAGCCGAGGCGCGGCGCCGTCCCGGTCACGTTCCAGCCCACTTCGTCCATGCTCTCGCGGATGAATTTGCTTAGCGCGCCGCGTTACACGCCGAAAGCGTCCGCCGGACCGTCATGACCGCCGACCTCTCTGCGGAGCGGTGAGGTGTCGGTCTTGATGGCGGGCACGCCGATCACCGCCTCGGTGTCGATCACGGGCCGGGCAGTAGTCATGCCGAAGGCGAGGCCGCCGAGGGTGGGGTCAGCGTCGAGCGCCGTGTCGATGTTCCGGACCAGGGCGTCGAAGGCCGCGTCCCTGGCGGCCGCCTCGCCGGTCTCGATATAGACCTCGATCTCGACCGCGTGGCTGTAATAGACGCCGCGATGCCGCCGAGCGCCTGCTCCGGCTCGCCCGGATCGCCGTCGCGCAGCACGATCAGCCCGCCCTTCGGGATGCGCTCGGGCGCGGCGGTGTTGCGCTCGATCTTGGCCTTCGGCACCGCGCGCAGCCGGTCGGTGAGCGCGGTCAGGATTTGTTCGGTCTTGCTCGCCATGGCGTCACCGTCGTGCCGTTGCCCGCACCTGACGGCCGATCAATCTCGGCAGCCTGCGCACCCAGCTCTCCGCCGCGCGGGCGACATTGAGCCGCTTCTTCAGCTTCACCCGCGGCACCAGCACGAACATCGCGACAGTGGCGATGCCCTGTTTGAAGCTGCCCGATTTGGTGCGCCCACCGCCCTTGGCCTGCCGGCCGACCCGCCCGGTCTGGGCGCTCACCCGCACGCCGTCGACCACCAGCAGCGCCGCACGGCCGGAGCGGCGGACCATGCGAAGCGGCCCGTGGCGGCCGGTCGGGAAGGTGGCAGGCGTGAGACGCTTGCCGCCGACGCCGCGCTTCGGCGCCGCCGGCGTCGGGATGGCGAGCCAGTTGCCGCCCTTGCCCTTGATCACCACACCCTTATCGAAGGCCAACACGATCTGCGCCGCCTTGGACCAGACCAGGCTCGCGGCGTCATGGCCTTTGTTGACATAGGTCTTGCCGCGCCAGGTGCGCGACAACCGAGCGCCGAGTCCGGCCGCCACCACCTGCTTGCGCAAGCTCCCCTTGAGCCCGTCGCCGGCGGCCTTGACCCCGTCCGGTACGGCGCGCTCGATACGGCGCAGCTCGGCCTGCATGTCGGCCTTCAGCGAGCCGACCATGGTGGCCGTGAGCTTCATGCGGGGCAGGCCTCCAGCGTCCAGACCAGCCGCTCGGTATCGCCGACCGGCTCGCCCTGGACGAGGTAATCATTGCCGCCGACGCTCAGCCGGTCGCCGGGCCGCGGCTCGGCGATCTCCGAGGCACGGACATCGAAGAGCGCGGTGCCGGCATGGATGCGGGTCTCGCCGAGGCCGACGATCTCGTCCGGGCGTTTGGCGATCACCCGGACGTCCACGGGATCACCGCCTTCCGGCGTATAGACCGCATCGCGGCCGAGATGCCGGAAGCAGTCGTCCACGGCTTGCCTGAAGGGACCTTCCACCTCACTCGGCCGTCAGCTTCACCAGCACACCCGGGCGATGGCACATGGGCAGCGGGTTGGACTGGGTGTGGAGATCGGTGCCGCGTTCGAACTTGCGCGGCTCCTGCTTGGCGTAGAGCTGCTGACCCAGGGTGTTGGCGGTCTCGTTGAAGTCGGCCGGCGCGAAGTAGGACGCGAAGGTCTCGACCGTGCCGAGCGGGAAGGCGTGGCCCTCGTTCTCGGCAATGAACCGGCGGACGACGCCGTCCGGGTCTGTGGCCTGGCCGCGGTACTCCTCGAAGGTGATGCCGCCGAAGGTGAAGCCGGCGCGCAGATCGTCACGCAGCGCCGCCCCCTCCATCCAGCGCTCGTAGGCCTTCTCGACCTTCGGGTGACTGGTAAGCGCATCGAAGAACTCAGGCGCCACCAGGGCATGGACCCGGGTCATGAACTCGCCGCGCAGATTGTCCTCGATATGGCGCAGCACCGAGATGCAGCGGTTCTTGACGTCGGTGTCGTCATCGTCAAGGCCGAAGGCGATGCTCTTGGCCTCGATGCCGAACTCGGCATAGAGGTCGTAGAGGGCCGAGCCGTCGGCATCGAGGATCACCCCCTTGAGGGCGCCCATGCGCAGATGCTCCAAGGTGATCGCATGCTTGTTGCGCATGGATTGGAGGTGATCGGCCATGACGTCGGCCAGCGCCTGGGACTCGTTCTCCGAACCGAAGGCGCGAATACCCTGCACCTCTTCGGGCAGCACCACGTCGTCGTGCGGAATATGCGGGATGTTGAAGCTGCGGAGCTTGCGTTTGCCGCGCTCGCCCACGGTGCCGGGCGAGCCGATCGGCAGGGTCGGAAGCAGGTTCAGAACCCCGTTCTTCTCCTCGACGGCGATCTGGCGGAAGCGCACCGGCCGGGGCGGCATCAGCATCATGCGTTCCAGCCGTCCATAGCTGTTGGGCAGGATGTTGATGGCCGCGGTCAGCGCCGTTACGTGGAAGGCGGGGGTATCGAAGAGATTGTTCATGGGCATGGAAAAGCTCCTCCGGCGCCGGCGGAGCCGGCCCGTTCATTCGGTGTTGCGGTTGGGGTGGAGAGTGGGGCTCAGGCGGCCTTGCGGACGAGAATGCCGCGCGCCTCCAGGTCGACGATCGCCGCGTTCTTCTGTGCCTCGGTGATACCGGCGGGCCAGACGATCGCCCGGTCGGCGAGGACGGCGTCGCGCAGGATAGCCGTGACTTCCGCGTCGGTTCCGTCCGGCGCGGTCACGTCATAGGCGACGATACCGATGGCTTCAGCCGTGCCGTCGACGGCGGCCGGATTGAACGCGACCACCTTGCCGTCGCCCGCGACCTCGATCGCGAACGTATCGCCCACCACGAAGTCGGTGGTGCCGTCGGCGACAGTGAGGTTGAGGTGATCGCCCGTATAGGCGGTGCCGGCCGTGAGGTTGGGTAGAACGTAGCCCTTCGGGCTCAACACCTGGAAGGTACCGGCCGCACCTGCCGGGATGCAGGCGAGCCGGTAGATCCCGGCCTCGGCCAGGGCGCCGAGCGCCGGGTCGGCCGGCGTGGCTTCACCGTTACCCGTATTGCCGTCGCCAGCGGTTACGGTGACCTCGGAGCGGGTTCGCGCGGCGATCACCGTGCCGGCTATGAGGACGCGCTCGGCGCCGCTTCCCCCAAGAACCGTTACCGTGTCGCGGCTGTAGAGATTGGGCGCCTCGCATTTGAGGACGTCGCCGAGATAAGTGGACTCAGAGTAAGCGTTCATGGATCAGGCCTCCTTCGCCGCAGCGGCCCGGGCGGTCGCCGCCCGCACCACCGGATTGTCGTCAAGGTTCTGGGGGGCGCCGGTGCCGGCGCCGGGAAGCACATGGTTGTGCACCTCGGCGTCCGCGCCCGCCTTCAAGTTCAGTAGTTCCCGGCGCGCTTCGTCGGCCGAGAGCCCGCGGGCGATCATCCCGGCGGTGCGCTCGGGCATGCCGGCAAGGGCGCAGAGCTCGGCGATCAGTCCGGCCTCGGCTGCACCCTCGCCGCGCGCTTCGGCCCGGACCTTGTCGAGGTCGACCACTTCGGCGGTGTTCAGCTCGGGCTTCGCCGCATCGGGCGCGGGCGCCGTGTCGGCGGGCTCCGGTGCTGGCGGCGTTTCGCCCTCGGTCTTCATGGTGTCGGTGTCGTCATTCATGACATGCTCCTTTCGGTTGCTTGGCTGGTGGGAAGCCGGGCCCGGCGGGGCGGCGGGCGCGGTGACGATGGTTTGCGGTTGGGCCATGGTGGCGGCGAGTGAGGCTAGAGCGTCGCGCAGGGTGCCGACCTCGTCGGCGAGGCCTGCCCGGACCGCGTCTTCGCCGAAGAAGAGCCGTGCCTCGGTGGCGCGCACGGCATCGGCCGTCAGGCCTCGGTTGCGGGCGACGGTGTCGACAAACAGCGCATGGACCCGGTCGACCTCGGTCTGCAGCGTCCGGCGCGCGCCGTCCTTCAGGGTCTCATGCGGGTTGAAGTCGTTTTTGGCCGCGCCGGCATAGACGGTGGTGGTGCGGAACCCTTCCATCGCGTCGCGCGCCGAGCGATCGACATGGACGGCGACGACGCCGATCGAGCCCAGACCCCCGGTGCGCGGCACGATCAGGCGCTCGGCGGCGCTCGCGATCGCGTAGGCGCCCGAAAATGCCTGTTCGTCGGCGATCGCCCAGACCGGCTTCAGGCTGCGCGCCTCGTAGATAAGGTCGGAAAGATCGAACACACCCGCCGCCTCGCCTCCCGGGCTGTCGACGTCGAGCAGGACGGCACGCACCGCCGGATCGGTGGCGGCGTCCATGATCCGGTCCTCGAGATGGCCGTAGGAGGTGAGGCCCGAGGCCGCCTCGATGGTGCCGGCCCGCTTGACCAGCGTGCCGAACACCGGGATCACGGCGATGCCCTCCGAGGTCACCAGATAGGCGCCGCGGCGGCGGCCGTCGCCGTTCATCACAGCAGGCCCCAACATGCCGGAGGCAGGAGCCTCAACACCGATACGCGGGCCGATCACGGCGAGGATCGCCGCGAGCTTTGCCTGGCCGATCACCAGCGGCGTATCCAGCACCCGGCTCGCGATATGCGGCAGCATGGTCATGCCGGCCTCCTCATCTCATTCATGGGTTCGTCTTCATCCGATTCCCGTTCATCGGACCTGGGTTCGGATTCCGCGTCGGGCTGAGCGGCGCCGGTGCGCGCGACCTTGCGCGGGTCGCTGTCGAGCACCAGGCCGAGGGCGTCGGCGCGTGCGTTGTCGGCGGCGATCTCGCGGTCGATCTCCTCGGCGTCGTAGCCGAAGGCCGAGATCGCCTCGGACCGGCTCATGAGGCCGGCCCGGATGGCCAGCACCACCGCCTTGAACTCCTTCTCCGGATCGACCCATTGCCAGCCCTGCGGGATCCACTTGGCGACCAGGCAGGGCGCCGGGTCGGCCGCGAATCCGGGTGCATCCAGGGCGCCGGCGAGCACCGCCGTTCTCATCCACTCGCGCCACACCGGCCGGCACAGCTGGTGGACGATGACCGCGTGCTGGATGGTCTCGCAGCGACGGCGGAACTCGAGCAGCCCGGCCCGGATCGAGGAATAGTTGACTTGGGTCAGATCGCCGCTCAGCTGCTCGTAGGTGACGCCGGCGGCGGTGGCGACGGCGCGCAGCTGATTGCGGAAGAACCCTTCATAGCTCGACCCGGCGTCGGCCGGTTCGGCGAAGCGCACATCCTGGCCGGGGCTCAGCCTCTGCATGGTGCCGGGCTCGAGGCTGGCCTCGACGATGCCGTCCTCGTCCGGCTCGTCCCCGCCCATGACGGCGTCCTCGGGATCGGGCGAGACCACGAACCCGGTGAACAGTGCCGCGACCTTGGCCTTGACCAGCGCCGCGTCGTCGAACTGGTCGAGCTCGTCGAGCTTGACCAGGGCCCGGGCGAGCCAGGGCTCACCCCGGATCTGACCGGGACGGAGCGGCCGGTAGAGATGGGCGATGCGGTCCGCCGGCACCCGCACCAGGTCGTGGTCGCGCGGCCGCAACGCCGGATCGCCGGGATGGGCCCGGGTCAGGTGGTAGGCGATCCTTCGTCCCAGCCGGTCGAACTCGATGCCGGCGCGCACCAGGTTGCCGCTCGGCAATGTCGTGTTGAAGGTGAGCGGCACATGCTCGGCCTCCAGGAGCTGGATCTGCAGCGGCACCGCGAGCCCGTCCTCTGGCCTGCGCACCCGGAGCCGCACGAAACACTCCCCACCCTCCTCCAGCATGGCCCGGCAGGCGAGCGCCTGGAGGCCGTAGAAATCGGTGACGCCGTTGGCGTCGGCGTCGGCGCACCAGTCCCACCACAGCGCATGCACGGCTTCGCGGAATGCCGCGTCCGTCGCGATCGACTGCGGCTTGATGCCGGTGCCGATGCAGTTGGTGACGAAGGCGTCCACGGCACTGCCGGCCCAGGCGTTGCGGCGCACGAGATCGCGCGACTTGACCCGAAGGTCGTGGCCGGTGGCGAAGGTTGCCGCCAGCGCGCCGGGATTGCCCGGCCGCCAGGCGGCGGCCCGCCTTCCCGAGCCCGCGGCCTCGTGGACCGGCCGGCGGGAGAAGCCCGCGCCGGCGCGTAGCGCGCGCCAGGAGGCGGCGGTGCGTGTGAGCCAGCCCATTCTCAGAACCCCTTGTTGCCGACGATGCGGATCTGGCGCACCTGCCTGCCGGCATCGCGGGCGCGGGCGTTCTCGATCTCGGCCAGCGCCGTCTTGATCTCGTCCACCGAGCGGTAGGTGACGCTCTTGCCGTCATAGCTGACGGTGAGCACGCCCGAGGTCAGCGCCTCGCGCAGCGCCCGTACCTGGTCTTCGGTATACGTCTTGTCCGCCATGTCTCAGCCCATCCACTTGCTGCGGATCACGCGCCGGCGCCCCGCCGGGCGGGAGCCGGGATCCGGCGCCGCCGCGTCCTTCGTGCCGGCCCGTTCGGGACCCGTGTTGCCGGCCAGCGCGGCTTCCATGCGCCGCCAGCGGCGCTCCGGGAAGCGGTCGGCGCCGGCGATCCAGGCGGCGGCACGGGCATAGACCCGGCAATCCAGCGCCTCGTTGCGTTCTCTGAGCTTCTGCCATTCGAGGCGGGCGAAGCCGCGCCGGGTGCGCACCGTCACCAACTGCTCGCCGACGAACTGCTTGAGCCACTCGTCCTCGACCCAATGCGGCAGATGCACGCTGCCGGGCGGATACGGTTTGCCCTCGGCGCGCTCCTCGTCGGTCGGCCGTTCGAGCCGCAGGAACCGGTAGGTCTCGGCCTTGAAGGTCGACACGGCCACGGTCCAGAGCCGGGCGCCCCTGCGGAGCCGCTTGCCGCCGTCGGAGGCATCCACATAGGTCGGGCCCGAGACCGGGCTCGACCGGTTGAAGCCGTCGGTGCCCTTGACGGGTGCTACCTGGTATATCCCGGCGCGGCGCGCCCAGCCGTAGACCGCGGTGGGCTCGTAACCGGTATCGATGGCGAGCTTCGCCAAGGTCAATGTCGCGCCGTTCTCGTGCGGCCAGACCTGTGAGAGCAGCCGGTCGAGTTCGGCCCAGGGCTCGGTCCGTTCCGGCCCGCCCTCGATGACGACATGATCGATCAGCCAGCTTTCGAGGCCGCGGCCCCAGGCCCAGACATCGACCTCGATGCGGTCCTTCTGCACGTCCGCGCCGGCGGTGAGGAACAGTCCGCCGGCGGGAACCGTGCCCGCAGGCCAGCGCTCGCGGCGGTCGTAGAGCCGCTGCCAGTCCGGCGCCTCGCCGCTCTCGACCCAGGTCTCGCCGAGGATGGTGTTGCGAAAGGCGCGGATCGCTTCATCCGAGCCCTGTGCCGCCACCCAGGCGCGGGCGATGGCCTCCCACGAAAGCCAGCCGACCGGCGAATAGAGCGCCGACAGGTGGAACCCGATGGTCGACGGATCGGCCGCGGTACCGGTCGCCCGCCAAACGCCGGCCGCCAGCATCGCCGTCTTGTGATGCCCGGCGATCGGCGTCTCGCAGGATGCGCAGTGGTAGGCCGCCGTCTCGGGTTTGCCTTTGTCCCAGCGGAGCCGCTCGAAGACGAGCACCTGTGCGTGCCCGCAATGGGGACACGGCACGAAATACCGACGCATGTCCGAGGCCTCGTATTCGCGCTCGATGCGCGAGGACCCCCGGACAGTCGGCGTCGAGATCAGCAGCACCTTGCGCCGGTGAGCGAAGGTCAGCGAGCGGGCTTCCGCGAGCGTCACCGGATCGCCTTCCTCGTCGGCGGAGGCCGGATAGGCGTCGACCTCGTCCAGGAGGATGTAGCGCGCCGGGATCGAGCGCAGACCGACCGCCGAGTTGGCGCCGGTCATGATCAGGATGCCGCCGGCGAACTCCTTCGACAGCATGGTATTGCCGGAATCGCGCGACCGCGCCGGCCTCACCAGGCCCCTTAGCGCCGCGCTCTCCTCGATCAGCGGATCGATACGTTGGCGCGAGTTCCGTTTGGCGAGCTCCACCGTCGGCTGGACCGCCAGCATCGGCCCCGGCGCCTGGTGGATGACGAACCCGATCCAGCAGTTACCTCCTTCGGTTGCGCCCACCTGTGCAGCCTTCATGAACACCACCCGGCGGGCCGGATCGGCCGGCGACAGCGCATCCATGATGGCCCGCATGTAGGGCGTGCGCGCGATGCGGTAGCGGCCGGGCTCGGCCGAGGCCCGCGCCGCCAGCATGCGGTGCTTCTCCGACCATTCCGAGACGGAGAGCAACGGGTCCGGTGCGAGCCCGTCGTACCAGGCGCGCCTGATGTCGTCCGCGCCGGCGAAAGGCTCGGCGGAGCCTTCAGCGGAACTCGGGCCGGATCTCGGCGAGCTCGTTGAGGTGATCTCGGACATGACCCTCCAGGACCTTCTGCATGGCGTGGGCGTCGAGGCCGAGCTCGGCCGCCATCAGGGCGGAGACGCGCGCGGGCCAGTTGACCCAGGCGTCGCGCTCGCGGCGCGCCAGCCGGAACACCTCCGCCGCCGCGTGGGCCCGGTCGACCACCTCCTCGCGCAGGCGCTGCACCTGGATGCGGGCGCGCTGCGCCTTGGCGATCTCGTGCGCGGTGCGCGCCTGGGTGAAGGTGGCGGCTCCTTGCGGAGCGGGTTCGGTTGCGGGTGCCCGTTCCTCGCGGGGCGGCTCAGTCGGCGGCTTCTCTTTCGCCACGCCCTCGGGCGTTCGCCCCGGATCGGTGTTCGCGTCCCATTGGGCGTCCGCCTTAACGGGATCGAGGGTGCCGTCGGGCTCGGGCGTGAGCCGTCCGGCGCGGATCGCCTTCATCACCGCGACGTGGCTCAGCCCGCGCCGGCGCGCGTATTCCCGCAGCGATACGCCCATGCCCGTGGAGCCTCGAATAATCTATTTGATTCATTGACTTAAGCGACGACGACGTCACAATAGCCGGGATCGAGTTCCACCAGCCGTGCCGTGCGTCCGGTCTTCTCGGCCGCGATCAGCGTCGAGCCGACCGGACCCCCGGCCGCGAGTTCCTCCAGCGGGCGGCGGTTCACGTTGACGTAGAGGCGGCCGCCCTTCCTGAGCCCGGCCCGCTCCTGAGTCGGCATGTCGCGGATCAGACGATCGATGGCGACGGCCTCGTTCCAGTCGTTCGGGTCTTCGCGCAGGGCCTCCCACTCGGCGGCGCTCCGGTAGGGGCAGAAGGTGCAGGCCGAGCGCGGCGGGACCGGGTATCCATGGCCCGTCAGCCACGCGATGCAGTCCTGCCGGCTCATCCAGCGCGCGTGCGGCGGCGGCCCGTCCTTCGTCGCGCGGTCGATGAGCGGATGGCGCTTGGCGAGCCAGCGGACGTCCGAGGGCCTCACCCGGATCCACTCGTCGGCCGAGATTCCCAGCCACGAGCAGGCGAGCGGTTGGGATGAGCGGATCGGGTTGTCGGGCGGCCGGCCGAGCAGCTCCTTGATGCGCCGCTGGATCGGCTTGATCTTGTAGTTGGACGTGCACTCGCGGCGTAGCATCCCATGCGAGCCGTCGGCGTTGACGGTGAAGAAGGGCGGCGCGAGGTAGCCGTTCGCGCGGCCCGCCACAGGCTTCACACCGGCCGCGGTCTTGCGGATGTCCTCGGCGAGGTCGGAGAACCGGACGACCTCGACCGGGAAGGGCAGCACGTTGCCCGATCGCAGCCAGTCCAGATGCTCGTAGACCGCCTGCGGCTCCGCGCCGGTGTCGGCGAAGATCGCACAATCCGGCATGGGCTCGATCTCTCCGTGCGCCGCCATCAGCGCCATGGTCGTCGACTGGACGCCGGCGCCGAGCGAGATCACGTGCATGATTGGCGGGTGCTGGGTCATGGGTTTCTCATCACGAAAGGGCCGCCCGCGCCCTGTGAGGCGGGACGGCCGATGTCGATGTCTCGTTGGTGGGCGGTGCAGCGCGCCGGCCGGCGCCGTTCGTGCCGGTCCGGCGTCCTCGATGGTGGTAACGGGAGGTGGTAACCAAGGGTGGTAACCTGGGTGGTAACCAAGGGCTCTGGTTACCAGGTGGTTACCACCCAGGTTACCACCCCGATTTTAGCCTAAGCCTTGGTAATAACGCCGTTTTTCGGCTTCAACCAGGTGGTAACCGGCAAGCCGTGGTTACCACTTGGGTTACCACCCTGGTTACCACCCCTGCTCTGGCCGTAAGTCATTGATATACCGCCGTTATTCCGTCCAACCGGAGCACTGGCCGGCGGCCGGTGGTAACCTCGGTTACCACCCAGGTTACCACCCTGATCCGGCACTAAGTATTTGTAACAGCGTGGTTTATCCGCCGGGCGCAGGTGGTGACCGGTGGTAACCAAGTGGTAACCCAGTTTTTGCCCCTGTCGCTGGCGCGATTTCGCGCTGAGCCCGCCCACTTGCGTTCGGCAGTGAGAAGGACCCGCGATATCAATGGGTTAGATGCCTCTATTGCGTGCCAAAATTTTTCGGCAGTATTACCGGAAACGGGAGACGGCCTACGAGCCGCTAACCGGCCCCGGGCGCGAGGCATTGCCGCAGCGATGCCGCGAGGTCGGTGAGCAGGGTGAAATAGGCGTCGGCACCAGGCTCGAGGCCGATTCCAAGCGGATCGAGAACGCCGGTTTTCGCGGCTGTGTCCTCGACCAGCACGCGCACGATGGCCGGCTCGAACTGGGGTTCGGTGAACACGCACAGCGCGCCGGCCTCGACGATCGTGCGACGCAACTCGACGAGTCTCGCCGCGCCGGGTGCCCGGTCGGGGCTGAGACTGACCGAACCCGCGGGTGCGAGGCCGTAGCGGGCTTCGAAGTATTGGTAGGCGTCGTGAAAGACGATGTAGGGCCGCTCGGTCAGCGGTTCGAGCTCTTGCCGCAACGCCCGATCGAGTGCCGCCAGTCGCTGCAGCAATGCGGCGCCGTTGGCCTCGTATCGCGGCGCGTTGGCCGCATCGATGTCGCTCAGGGCCCTGACGATGGCGCGCACCATGGCCTGGGCGTTGGCCGGGTCCAGCCAGACGTGAAGGTCGTAGTCGCCGTGGGCACGGGGTTCATCGTCATGGTCGTCACCGTCATCCTGTGCGCCCTTGTCCTCGAGGTCCTCGTCGTCATGATGTTCCCCATCATGCCCCTGTTCATCGGCGTGTTCAGACCAGACGCCGCCTGTGCGGAGATCGAACAGCGCGACTCCTGGGACCGCGGAAAGTGTCACGACGCGGGCCTTGCGGGGCAGCACGGCCATCGGCTTGGCCAGGAAGGTCTCCATGCCCTCGCCGACCCAGAAGACGGCGTCCGCGGCCTCAAGACGGCGCGCATCGGAGGGCTTGAGCGCGTAGGCGTGGGGAGAAGAGCCACCCTTCATCAGCAGTGTCGGCTCGCCGATTCCCGCTATGACCCCGGCGACGAGGGAATGGATGGGACCGATGCTGGCGACGACCCTGGGCGCGGCTTGTGCGGCTGTGATCCCCGATGCGATGAGGAGCAGGGTGGCAGTGGCGGTCTGCAGCGGCGATCTCAATGCTGGTCTCTCCCTAGCATATGTAATAGTATAACATTGCGACCTAATACGGGATTATCGCGTCGCCGGCAAGCCGTCGTCGTTCGCGGAGAAGAGTGGCAACGATGTCCGAGGCTGATCGACTGGGTACGGGTCACGGCGCCCACGACCATCAACAGTGCGTCGACCGCGCGCTGGTGACGGCGGAACGGCTGTGCGCCCGGCTCGGCGTGCGTCTCACGCCAATTCGGCGCCGCGTTCTCGAGCTGATCTGGGCCTCCCACCGTCCCGCAGTCGCCTACGCCTTGTTGGACGGTCTGAAGCCCGAATTTTCCTCGGCCGCACCGCCTACCGTCTACCGCGCGCTCGGGTTCTTGCTCGAACACGGTCTCGTCCACCGCATCCAGAGCCTCAACGCCTTCATCGGCTGTCCCGACCCGGAGCGCTTGCACCGGGGTCTGTTCCTGATCTGCGATGGTTGCGGCGACGCCGTCGAGATCGAGGATTTGAAGCTCGACCGGGCGCTGGACCGCTCTGCCGAAAGCGAGGGGTTCAGCCTGCGGTCGCGCACCGTCGAGGCGACCGGCCGCTGCCGGCGCTGCGTGCCGGCGGTGTCATCATGAGCGAGCCCGGTTCGACGCCCACCGCCTTGGTCGACGCACGGGATATCCACGTGCGCTTGGACGGCCGCGAGATCGTCGCTGGCGTCGACTTAGGTGTCCGTGAAGGCGACATCGTAACCTTGATCGGACCCAACGGCGCCGGCAAGACGACCCTCATTCGCGTCATTCTCGGGCTGTTGAGTCCGAGCGCCGGCACGGTGACGCGCCAGCCGGGGTTGAGAGTCGGCTACATGCCGCAGCGGCTCGCCATCGACCCGACGCTTCCCCTACCCGTCGACCGCTTCCTTGCGTACTCTGCGCCGGCAGGAGTCGACGACCGTCGCACGGTCTTGGACGAAGTCGGTGCCCACTACCTTTGGGACACCGCGCTCGCCGACGTCTCCGGCGGCGAGTTCCAGCGCGTGCTGCTCGCGCGTGCTCTGTTGCGTGAGCCCGACTTGCTGGTTCTCGACGAGCCGGCCCAGGCCATCGACGTCACCGGCCAGGCGGAGCTCTATCAGACCATCGATGCGATCCGGATCCGCCGTCGATGCGGGGTTCTGCTGGTGTCCCACGACCTGCACCTCGTGATGTCCACCGCCGATCATGTGGTCTGCATCAACACCCATCTGTGTTGCGCCGGCACGCCCGATGCGGTCAGCCGCGCTGCCGGCTACCTCGCCTTGTTCGGAGAGCATGTGGCGGCGAGCTTTGCTCACTACCACCACCGGCACGATCATCGCCACCACCTCGACGGGTCGGTGGTGGCCGAGGGCGCGCAGGGCGACCGGCACCATGGATGACTTCCTGGTGCGCGCGCTGCTGGCCGGGCTGGGCGTGGCCGCGGTGGCCGGTCCGTTGGGCGCCTTCGTTGTCTGGCGGCGCATGGCGTTCTTCGGCGCAACGCTCGCCCACTCGGCGCTGCTGGGCGTGGCGCTGGGTCTTCTGCTCGATTGGAATCTCACCTTAGGCGTGATCCTGCTATGCGCTGTCGTCTCCCTCGCCCTGGTGGCGCTGCGAAGACGCACCCGGCTCGCCGACGATACCCTGCTCGGCATTCTGGCCCACGGCGCCCTAGCCCTGGGCCTGGTGGTGGTCGCCTTTCTCGAGACGGTCCGCTTCGACCTCATGGGTTATCTGTTCGGCGATATTCTGGCGGTGACCGAGCGCGAATTGGTGTGGATCTATGCTGGCGGGGCCGCCGTACTCGCGGTGCTTATCGCCATCTGGCGTCCGCTGCTGGCGATCACCATCCACGAGGAACTGGCTCGTGCCGAAGGGGTAGCGGTCGCCCGCATCGATGTCCTGTTCATGCTGCTGCTGACGCTGGTCGTAGCGGCGGCCATGAAGATCGTGGGCATCTTGCTGGTGGTGGCGCTGCTGATTATTCCCGCCGCCGCCGCGCGCCCCTGGGCCCGCACGCCCGAGCGGATGGCATTGGCCGCTGCCCTCTTAGGTATGCTCTCAGTGGGCGCCGGGCTGGCCGCCGCCCTCGGTCTCGATACTCCGGCCGGGCCCACCGTCGTGCTGGCCGCCTTGATCCTTTTCGCCCTTAGCGCGTCCTTGCCGCGGTTCGGGCGGCGCTAGCCCCTAGCCGGCGCGCCGCTTGGCGGCTGCGCTCCATTCGGCGTCCGTCACGGTGCGGACCGATCCCGCACCCGACGTAACCCACAGCACGGTATCCGGGCTCGGCCAGCACAAGTCCGAGGTCGAGGCCGCCGGCGCCGGCGCCGGCGCAGAGCGACAGGCCGAACAGGCTCTCCGCGCCGCCGGCGTCAACGCGCGCGGCGGAATGTAGAGCCAAGTCATGCAAGGGCAGCCTCGGGCAGGCGATTGAGAAACCCGCCACGGCGATGCCGGAGCGGGCTGGAGTGGAACGCAACAATTCGATGATGACAAACGACTACATCTTGTGATGCATCACTGTCAACACCCCAAGTTGCAGAATCCTGGTTCCGCCCTCAGCTCGCCCGCCGTTGCCGCTCGTAGCCGTAATGGACGGCGAGCATGCCGAGCGCGGAGATCAGGATCCCGCTGGCCTCGCTGGGCCGGACGGGCCGGTTGTTCCAGCCCCGCTGCATCGCCCACTCCCTGAGACTCAGCTGCAGCCCGACCACGTGCCAGACGCAGCTGCCGCCGGGGCTCGTCATGCCGCCGAGCACGGTGAGCGCGTCGTGGACCCGGTCGCGCGCCGCGATCTGACGGACCGTGAGATCGTCGCTCCAGGTCATCTTCTCGCCGCGTACCCGGACGACTCGAACGATCGAGACGGCGGCCGTGGCGTCGTAGGCGGCGATGGTGAAGTGGGCCTGAAAATCTCGCGCCGCATCGTGCATGGACCGCGTGATGGTACCGGCCTTCAGCATGCGCGCCAGCGTATCGACGGTGCGGCCGTGGGTGACGGGCCGGCCCTCGGGATCGGCCTCGTGCACCATCTCGACCTTGCGGCCGCCGGCCAGGTTGACGACCTCGGGACGCGAGCGTGCGGACCGCGCCTTGCCCTTGGTGGCGCGTTTTCTACGCTTAGCCATGGGCCGCGGTCCGATGGTTCCGTATGGACACGGAGCGCCCGTTTGCAGTGTCGCTTGACGCCGACCGTCTGCCGTAGAGCCGCTCGCCCAGCCGGCGGACCAGCTCGCGCTCGGGCCAAGTGAGGCGGCGGTCCTCGGCAGCAACCACCGGGATGCCCTGCTCGCGCCAGCCCTCGCGTTTGATCTCGTCGGGCGGCCGGCGCTCGCCGCCATAGCCTTTCGGCGACCACCTCACCGGGTGATCTCCCTGAGACAGGCGCCGTAGCCAAGGACGTCGACGAGGCTGTCGAGATGCTTCGGATTGTGAGCGAGCCGAGCCATCTTGAGGTCCATCAGGCAGACCGCCACCTGAGCGGCCGTGACCCGGATCCCGAGCACCTGCGACCAGCGGACCGCGACATGCTCGAACAGGTCCTCCGGCTCGCCGTAGTCGGCCCGGCGTTTGTCGACAACGCCGGCAGCATGCTCGAGCAGCATGGCGCCGTTCATAGCGCACCCGCCCGGCTCTCGATGGCCCACAGCAAGAGCGCGATGGCGTCGGCCTCGTTGTCGTCGGCGGGCGAGAAGCCGCGCGCGCAGACCGCGGCGATCACCTCCTGCTTCGGCGCGTTGCCCTTCCCGGTGACGTGGCGCTTGATGGTGCCGACCGGCACGCCCTGATACGGAATGGAATGGTGCTCGCACCAGGCGCTCAGGATGGCGAGCCAGCCACCATAGATCTGGCCGGCACTGGTGCCGGCGTGGCGCCGGACCTCCTCGAGGTAGATCGCATCGATGCCGCCGGCGGCGTTCTTGACCTCGGTCAGCCAGCGCTTGAAGCGCAGGAATCGCATCCCGCCGCCCGAAAAGCGATAGGGCCGGAACGAGACGGTACCGCTGGTGATGGCGCCGCACTCGTCGCGCAGAGCCCAACCGGTCGCGGTACCGAGATCGAGCGCGAGCACGGTGCCGGGACTGGACACGCCGGCATCGTTCGCGGCCGGCACTGGGGGTTCGGCCGCCGGACAGGCGATACCGGCGTTGCCGCCGTGCCGGGCAGCCGGCAACGGGGCACGGTGTTCAGGCGGCGCATTCTTGGGCAGAGTTACGTGAGCCATGGTGATCTCCTTCCTTGATCGGGGTTGTCGTGGTCAGGGTGGCGGCGGGGAACTTCCAGGAACGCCGCCGCCACCCGTTCTTGCGCGTTGGGTGGTGCATTGCGCGGCGGGCCGGTCGGCGCGACGGCGCCGCGGACCGGCCGGAACGGGCAATTTGGGAGGGGGTGAACGTGCGCCAACACGTTCACACGCACGTTCACTCCCTTAAGGCGTTGATTTTGCTTGTCGAAGTGAACGTGGTGAACGTTGTGAACCTTTTCCGGGCCTCTCCCTCGCGCGGATGCGTCCGCGCGCGCGTGCGCGTCCCTACGTGCGTAGGGGGCCGAAAAACGTTCACTAAGTTCACTATGTTCACTAGCGGATTGATACAGAACGGCTTTTTCGAGTGAACGTGGGAGTGAACGTTCACACACGTTCACTCGCCCAGGTGAACGTGGTGAACGTGCATCCGAAGTCGGATTTTCGAGGAGGCTACCCGTACCGCCGCATCCGACCTTGTTCGCCTTCGTGCAAGCCGTTGAATTATTGGAATAAGGTGAACGTGGTGAACGTGCATCCAGGGTTTGATTTGCTGGATGTGAACGTGGTGAACGTGTATCCGGGGTTTGATTTTCACGATGCGAGCCCGGTGAACGTGGTGAACGTTGATCCGGACCTTGATTTTCTATCGTGAGCCGCCAGCGCTGTGCCCGCTGACGCGTGCCGGCCACCCTGACGCATACCTTGACCTCTCCGATCGCGAAGACGCGGTCGCGCAACCGGCCCAGCGCCCGGCCGAGACGGGTCCGCTGCGAACGCTCTCCGCCGTCGCCGAGCGGCAGCGGCGGCTCGCAGGCGAGCGCGAGCTCGTGCAGCTCGGCGGTACCGACCTCGGCGGTGCCGTGGCGCTCCCACCACGCGGCCACGAAGGCGCGCCAGACCGCGCCCTCGGCGTCGGCCGCCTCGTACATCTCGTCGAGATTGGCGAGGAAGCCGGGGACGCCGGCGGCCTCGAGGATGCCGCCCATGATCCCGGCCCAGGCCTCGAAGCTGCCGAGCATGGACCCGTGGCGTGGGCGACCGGCCGCGATCCAGGCGCGCCCGAGGGTGAGGCAGGCGGCGACCAGGGCCGCCCGGTTCGCCCGTGTCCAGGCCAGCAGGTTGGCGTGCCGAAAATCCTCGCGCCGCCAGGGCTGGTCGACATGGGCATCGAGGCGGATGCGCACCAGGCGCCGGGCGAGCTCGTTGGAGAACTGCGGATTGTTGCCGGTGGCGATCCAGGTGCAGCGGATCGGAAAGCGCACCGTCTCGGACTTGCCGAGGATGCGGTCCTCCCACCAGGGCGCGGTGAGAGCAGCGGCGAGGGGCGCTGCGTCGAGGCGACGGCGCAGATTGTCGATCAGGACGATCGAGGGGATCTGGCGCAGCTTGGCGGTGAGACGCTTGCGCCATTCCTCGTCGTCGCGGCCTTCGACCATGACGCTCGCGCTCACCCCGGTGGTGACGACGGCGATGGCGTCGATCATGAGCGTCGCGCCGGTGCCCGGCGCCGGTTTTTCGATCAGGTGCAGCGGCGTCGGCCCGTCGATCAGGGCGCGCACGAAGGGCAGCAGGATCAGCGCCAGCGCATGGGCGCGCTCGGCCTCGCTGGTGAACGGGAAGTCGCCGAGCAGGCCGTCGAGGAGAAGAGTGCGCGCCGCGTCGGTCTCGGCCCGTGTCGGGCGCTCCGGAACCGAAGGCAGCCGGAACCCCGGCGGCGGCTCATAGAGAAGCCGTGTCGCGGCGTGATAGCCCGGTTTGGTGACCAGCGAGCCGTCGTGGCCGAACACCGGCGCGGTGACGATGGCGGCGAGCACGGGAAGCGCCGGGTCCGGCGTCGCCAGCAGATTCTTGAGCAGGACCGCCGGCGGGTGTGCCGGGACCAGATCGCCGCTGCGCGAGGTGCGCCGCCAGTCGGCGAGCTGGGCCAGCGCATGGCGCATGCGGTCCTCGGTCATGGCGTGGGCGATCGGCCCGCCATCGTCGTCGCGCTCGACCCAGGACGGCCGGCCGCCGCAGCGATAGAGCCAGGGCGGGGTGTTGGCGGCCTTGAGCAGGTCCCAGCCGCGCGCCGTGAGCCGGGCCAGATCGCCGTCGTCGGCGCGCATCCGGGTGGTCGGCGCGTTCGGTGCCGAGAACCCGACCGGCCTGTGGCCGCCGACCTCGCTGGCGGTCGCTTCCACCATGGCCGGCTGGGCGTCCTCGGGCGTCGTCGCCGGCGTCCATTCGACTGCGGCCTCGAGGGCCTGACGGACGGCATCGGGTCCGGCGCGTTGCAGGAGATCGTTGAAGTCCTCGCCTGCCCGGTCGGGCATGGCGATCCAGACCCGCCGTCCCTCGGCGGCGTGACGCGCGGCAGCACGTTCGGCGGCCCGGATGCCGACGCCTTTGCCGTCATTGTCGGCGAGGATGACGACGCGGACGACCTCGGGTGGGAGCGCGACGTGGGCGAGATTGCCGGCCGCGAGGGCCGCCCAGACCGGCAGTCCGGGACAGGCTTCTATGACGCTGAGCGCGGTCTCGATGCCCTCGGCGAGCCCCAACACGCCGTTCTCGCCGAGGGGCGCGAGACGGACGGCGCCGCCGGCGACGGGGCCGAGCATCATGCGGGGGCTCGGCAAATCGGCCTTTGCCGCACCGTCCGGAGCGAGATAGGTGCGATGGATCCCGATGACCCGGCCGCCGGCATTGCGCACGAAGGCGACGAGGCCGGGATAGCCGGTGCGGGTCTCCCAATGGGTGAGATCGGGATGGAACCTGAGTTCGGGCGTGTCGGGCACGGCGAGGCCGCGGGCCGCGAGGTAGGTCTCACCTGGCGTGTCGGCGAGCGCCCGGCATCCCTTGAGGACGATCTCGATCTCGCGGCGGGCGTTCTCCTTGCTGCGCGTCTCCGGCGCGGCCTCGGATGCGGACCCGGCGCCGTCCTTCGGCGGGGCGGGTGCCGCGGTGCGTACCGGCGCGGTGCCGACGAGCTCGGCGGCATAATCGAACAGCGCCCGGGCCGTGAGACCGGTCGCGTGCTCGAGGGTGCTCAAGGGTCCGCCGCCCTCGCCGGTGTCGAAGTCGATCCAGTCGCCGGCGTGCGGACCCTTGATCGCGATGACGCAGGAGCCGTTCTTGCGCGGCGCATCACCGCCGATGTTGGCGAGCCGCCATTCGTCGCCGTTGCGGCGTCCGTTCGGGAAGTGGCGCGGCACCCAGTGCTCGGCGGACTCGCGCAGCCGACCGACGATCTCGTCGAGATCGTAGCGTGCGGGCTCGAGGCCGAGCGGGCAGACGTCGTTCAGATCAATCAAGGATCACGAGCCCCCGCTCGGCGCGGGTGATGGCGGTATAGAGCCAGCGGGCGCGGTCCTCGGCGGTCCGCCCGAGACCGTCGTCATAGACGAGGACGTTTCCCCATTGGCTTCCCTGACTCTTGTGCGCCGTGATGGCCCAGCCCCAGACCGCCTCGATCAGTCCGCGCCGGGTCCAGTGGTCGCGGCGGCCGCGGTCGGGATCGGCCTCGATGTGGTCGTCGAAATGCCCCTTGTAGATGAAGTGCCGTTCGGGCTTGTCGGCGCTTCCGCCGACGAGGTCCCCGTCCTCGGTGCGAATGGTGGCGGAGAAGGAGGTCTCGTTCTCGTCGCGCACCTCGCCAAGGGTGAGGAACATGCCGTTGACGATGCCGAGGTCGTTGCGGTTCCTGAGACAGATGATCTTCTCGGACGTCCCGCTGCGAACCTCGCCCGTGGGATAGATGCTCTCGTAGCCGGCGGCGCGTTTCATGGCGTTGTTGAGCTGCAGGCGGGTCGAGTTCCTGCCGCAGATCACCTGGCCGCCGCGCAGCATCTGCTCCGGCTCCACATCGCTCCGCCGCATCTTCCAGACGAAGGCGTCGTGCCGGCCGTAGGGGATCGGCCGGCCCTCGCGGGCCATGGTGGCCAAGCGAATGACGGCGCTGTCGCCGGCCTGGCGGTGGATCTCAGTCAGCATCACGTCGGGCGCGGCCTCGGTGAAGGCGCCCTGGCCCTTGATCGGCGGCAGTTGGCCGGGATCGCCCAACACCAGGATCGGCTTGCCGAAGGCCAGGAGATCGCGTGCCATCTCGTCGCCGACCATGGAAACCTCATCGAGGACGATGAGTTTGGCGTCGCGGACGGCGGACTGGTCGTTGAGGACGAAGCGGGGCTTGTGGGCGTCGTCGAGCCGCAGCTCGAGCGAGCGCAACCGGGATTCCTCGAGGAGCCGCTTCGTCGAATCGAGGCCGGCGATCCTGGCCTTGATCCCGGCGATGTCCTTCTTGACCTTCTCGATCTCGGCCTCGGTCGCTTCCGAGACGCGGTAGATCAGGCTGTGGATGGTCGAGGCGGGCGTGCCCTTGCGGGTCATCACCAGCGCCGCCTTTCCCGTAAATGCTCCATAGAGCACGCCGCCCGAGCCTTCCTCGAGGCCGAGCTCGGCGATGGCGTGGCGGGTGATGGTCGTTTTTCCCGATCCAGCGTAGCCCCAGACGCGGAACACCTTCCGGTCGCGGGTGCGATGGTTGAACCAGTCCGCGATATCGGCGATCGACTTGGCCTGGGCGTCCGAGGGCGTGAAGTCGTCGGTCATCGGTCGGTCTCCCAACATCAGAACTGATCCTCCCGGCAATAGCCCCGGGCGGCCGTTTCCGGCGGCAGATTGAGGCCCCGCAGCGCATAGAGCAGCGAGATGAACTCGGGTTCCGTGAGCCGGCGCTCATTCCCGCCCAGATGCCTCCGGGCGAGGTCGTTAAGCGCCCACACCTGCCACCACGAGAAGTCGGCCGCGCGCACCACGTAAAAGGCGGGAAGGCCCGCCCGCTCGGCGAGGCGCATGAAGGCGCGCGCCGGCTTGCCGTCGAGGTCCCAGGGCTGGGCATGTTCCAGCTTGCACTCGATCAGGGCCACCGGCTCACCGGCATGGAACTCCAGGAAGTCGATGTCGATCGCCGGACAGTTCCAGCCCCAGCGGCGATGGCGCAGGGAGAGTGCCCGATCGCGCCAGCCCGAGCGTTCCTCCCTAACCTGCATGGCGCACCTCCCGCAGGGTCTCCAGGAGACGGCCGCGGGCCTGATTCACGGCCGCCCCGTCGCTGTCGGAGCCGATGAACAGGCGGTTCAGGCCGAGGGCCGCGACGCCGGTGGTGCCGCCGCCGAGGAACGGATCGAACACCGTCTCGCCGGCACGGGTGAAGCGGCGCACCAGATCGGCCATGCCGCTTTCCGACTGCCCCCAGTGATGGAAACGCTTGTCGTTGGCATCGCTGCGCGCCACGTCGCCGACCCACTCGCCCGGGTATCCGGCGGCGTCCGGGTCGTTGACGAACCACAGAACCGGCTTCCAAAAGGTGTTGACCTTGCGCTCCCAGAGCTGGACCGACTGGCCGCCCGGGGTGAGATAGGCCACCGTCCAGTGGTAGCGAAGGTGCGGCGTCATGGCGGCGACGATCTCGGGCAGATAGGACTGCCCGGCCATGACCAGGCAGCAACCGCCGGGGCGGAGAACCCGGGCGGCGGTCCGCGCCAGATCGCCGTAGACGGCGAGGTACCCGCGCGGGTAGGGCGGATCGGTGACGATGCAATCGACGCTGCCGGGTTCGATGTGTTCGAGCGCATCGGCGACGGCGGCGGCGAACAGCCGCATGCGGCCGTCGTGCGCGGGCATGTCCGCGGGCGGCGTCTCGCGCTGTTCGCGGCGGCGGACAGCGGCGGCGCGGCGCAGGGTCTTGTGCTTGCCCGAACGGACGCTGTCGATCAACGTGACCTGTTCCTCGGGCGGACGGTCGACGATGGCGGCGGCGTCGCTGACCGCGATCTTTCCTTCTTCCACCGCGCGGACCAGGATGGGGGCTCCCGCTTCGCGTACCCTGGCGGCTCGTTCGACGTTGCGTTTACCGACGTTGAGAAGACGGGCGGCCTCCGCCTGGCCGAACCTTTCGCCAATTGGCGAAAGGTCGGTTCGTTCGCCCTGGCGCATGGTCGCCAATCGCGCCGCGACCATGGCCCTCTGGCTCTCGCTGAGATGCCGGCGGTGAAGGTTCAGACTGACGACAAAGGCGGTCGGATCGCCGCCGTCGTAGACCCGGTAGGCCGGCAGCACGGCGGCGAGCCGGCAGGCGAGGTCACGGTTGCGCCCGTCGAGAATGCGACCCTCGCCGTCGAGCCAGATGGGCTCTCGGAGGCCATGGCTGCGAATGTCGTCGACGAGGCGGTCGAAGTCGGCGCCGGCCATCATCGGAAAGGCCTCGGCGACGGGATGGTGGGGACGGAGGGTTTCGTTCAGGTCCGGCATCAGAACGGGTTCTCCGTGCCATCGGTCGTCGATTCGGCCTCCCAGCATCGGCGCGCGTACTCGCAGAAGCGGCAGAGATAGAAGTCCGCGTTGGCGGCGATGCGCGGCGGCAGCTCGCCCGCCTCGGCGGCGCGGATGACCTGCACGGCCTTGTCGGAGAGCGCTTGCGCCGCGGCCGCATCGAACGGTACGGCCTCGTGGTAGAGCGCCTGGGTGTCCTTGTTCATGGCCGTGAACAGCGCGTGGCCGAGCGTCATGTAGGCCATGTAGAGCTGGACCTGCCCGTAATAGACCGGCTTCGAGGCGCGCAAACCCCGCTTGACGGTGTCGGTCCAGGACCGCGCGTTGAGCGCCTTGTGCTCCCAGAGCGCGGGCCAGGCGAGGCCGACATCGGGCCCGGCGGTGATGACGCCGTCGACATGACCGCGCAGCCGTCCGCCGGCGGCCGAGAAGCCGAACTGGTCGCCGTCGCGGCGGGCGGTGCGCAGATCGAAGCCGGCGCCGCGCAGCCACTCGACGGAAAGCGCCTCGAATTTGTGGCCGGCGGCGAAGATGCGCAGCAGCGCACCGTCGAACTCCTGGCCCGGGTCCTTCGGCGTGTGGGTGTATTCGTAAACCAGCTTGCGCGCGCAGGGCTCGCCGATCCGGCTCGCGCCGAGATAGTCGCGCGGACGCGCTGCGCGTTCCGCCGCCTCGAGCGCGGTATCGATCGCGGCGTTGATCTGCCGCCCCGCATCGGTAACGGCGGAGGGCCGCAGATAGACGAAGCCCGAGCCGTGGTTGAGATCGATCACCGTCATCGCGGCCCTCAAAACGGAATTTCGTCGTCGAACGGCACGGCCTCGGCGGCCTGGCGCTGCATGGAGTCCTGGAAGCCGTCGACGCAGGCCTCGATGATCCGGTCGATCTCTTCGCCCGTCCGGTCGTGGAACGGCGCCAGGAGACCGAGCTCGCCCAACGCCTCGGCGAAGAACCGCCTGGCGTCCTTGATCGCCCGCTTCTCCATCGCGGTCTTGTCGATCACGCCGGCATTCCTCTCGGCGAGCGTCGATCCGGCGTCGAGGCAACGCATCGAGCAGAAGCCGTAATGGGGATAGCGGTCCCATTGGAGCCGGAGGCAGAATCCGAAGCCCCGGGATTCGCGTCCGCAGAGAGCACAGGGCCGGCGGTCATCAAGAGGCGGGCGAGATCGCCGTCCCGATTCGGGTCCATCCCGATCCGCTCCGAGGCCAGCACGATGAAGCGCGCGATCGCGTTCTCCGCCATCGCTTCGAGTTCGGGCATGGTCAAGGAGCGGATGGGCCGGTGGAGCCTTCCCCGCGCTTCGAGCCACGCGCCGACGGCCCTTGCGGCTTCGCGGGTGACGTGGGCCTGCCATTCGTCGTCGGTCATCATCCGTTCAGCCAGTCGGGCCCGGACGGCGCCGGAGCGGGCGCGGGAGCGGCCTGTGTGGCGGCTTCCGCGGGCGGTGCCGCGGGTGCGCCGGCAGGCGCCTGTGTGGCCGCCTGTGCCGCCGGCTGCTGCCAGGCCGGCGCCGCGGAGGCTGGCGCGGGCTGGGCTTGCGGCTGTTGCCACGCGGCCTGGGTCTGGGCCGGCGCGGGCGAAGCGGTGCCGGTGCCGCGGGACCGCGACGGCGCCGGCGGCACCGCCTCGCCGTTCATCACCGCCCGCCATTCCTTCTCGTTCGGCAGCACCGGACGGTCGAGCCGGTTGCGGTCCGGAAAACGCGGATCGTTGTTGGGCTCGACCATGATCCTGGCGACGAAGGCGATGCCGTTCAGATCGGCGAGACCGCGCAGCCGGCGCTTCTGCCGGGCCGCTTCGCTCATGTCCTCCGGATCGAGGCCGAGCGCACTGTCGATCATCGCGCGGACCATGCGCTTGGAGATGTTCCAGCCGATCGAGGCGCCGTTCTCGTCGACCTTGCCGCCGGCGGCGGTGAAGAGCTGCCAGAATTTTCGGCGCGCATGCGGGCCCTCGGCCACGGTGAACTCGCAGTCGAGCGAGAGCACGTCGCTGCCCGGCGTGTTCGAGGCCTTCAAGAGGCCCTTGTCGTGCTCGCCCTGGCCGTCGACGCCGCCGGGGCGGACGGTCATGACGACCTTGGCGAAGCTGCCGTCGGGGATGAGATCGGTGCCCTGGTGGGGCTCGACGTCGTTGAAGTTGTAGGTCATCGCGATTCTCCTTTCTCAGCTGGGTTGCGCGGGCGCGGGCGTCGTGGACGCGGACGCCCGGTTGATCTTGTCGAGCAGCGCTCCGAGGTCGGGCGGCTCGGTGATGTCGAGGCGGCCCGAGCGGTCCTTGGCCGGCAGGCGATAGGGATTGCCGGAGCGGCAGACCAGGCGGCGGACCTCGCCGCTCTCCGGCGCGTACCGCCAGCCGTCGCCCCCCGAACCGGCATCCGCCTCGAACAGGCCCATGGAGATCACCTGGTCGACGATGCCGGGCAGCTCGCGGGCGGCCTTGCCGCCCTCCATCTGCGGGCGCCAGTGCTCGCGGTTGAACTCGTCGGTGACGCGCTCGAGGATGCCGACGAAGACCGCGGTCCGGCCCGGCGCGTGCTGCAAGTGCTTCAGGAGGCCGATGACCTCGCGGGCGAGCACTCCATAGGCGCCGCGGAGATCGGGCTTGCCGGTCTTGTCGGAGACCGATTCGGGCCGGGTCCTGGCCCATGCCATGGCCTGGCGGGTGAGATCGGTGATCGAATCGACGAAGACGATGCGCTTGCCGGCAACCACCGGCACCAGCTCGGCATAGATCTGGCAGACATGGCCGTAATGTCCCTCGGAGAAGAAGGCGTTCGGATCGGCCGCCGGATCGACGCCGCCGACGAGGCAGGCGATATCGAGCGCGTCGGCGAAGGTGCGCACCGGGATGCTCATGCCCGGCCAGTCCTGGACCGACTTCATGCCGGCCTCGAGATCGATGCACAGCGTCTCATCCGGCGGCAGGGTGCGGAGCAGCGAGGTCTTGCCGACGCCCGAGGGGCCGAACAGCGCGACGGTGGTCTTGCCGCGGGCCTCGGCGAGGCGCTCGTCGGCGGTGATGATGCGCAGGCTCATGATCTGCCTCCTCTCATGCGCGGCGGCGTCCGCCGGGCGCGGATCGCGATGTAGCTGTAGTCGGCGTCGCCGTGGCGCTGCTGCACCAGATGAACGAGGCCCTGCCCGGAGGCGCGCATGGCGCGGTCAGCAAGACGGTTGAGCTCGGCGCGTGCCGGGTCGTGGGGGGCGTGGGGCCGTTGCTGCCGGTCGACGCAGAGGTGACCACGGTGATAGGTGATACGGCTTCCCGGATGGGCGGCCCGGAGCCATCCCTCGAAACCGGCCACATCGATGATGAGGGGGCTCGTCGTCCGGGCGGGCACGGACGCTTCCGGGGCCGCGCTGCAGGCCATCAGGGTCATGCGCCGCGCCCACGGCCGGCCACGGCGGGCTCGGCCGTTTCGGACTCGGCGAGGCGCAACTGCGCGGCCTCGTAGGTTTCGATGTCGGTGAGGCGGTAGACGACGCGGCCGCCGATCTTGAGGTAACGCGGGCCCTCGCCGATCCAGCGCCAGCGCTCGAGTGTGCGCGGCGAGATGTTCCAACGCTCCGCCAGCTGGATCTGGTTCAGATGTTGTGTGGCCATCCTTTCCTCCACCGCTCTCGTTCAAGCTGCGGAGAAGGATGACGCTCGATCAGCGGCCTGTCGGCAGGCTCATCGACGGGTTGGTGAGGGTTGTGTGGCGGGTCGGCGACGGGTCGCTGACGGGTCGGATTGCGCAGTCCTACGCAGTTCTTAGACGGTAGAGCCCGCGCCTGTTGGATTCGATCAGCGTGCCCCAGCAAGGATGACCCCTGAACAGGTTGATCATCTTTGCGTTGGTCGAGCCGGCCTCGTGGAGCACGGTCTTCCCGAACTGCCAAGGATCGCTCCTGTTCGCCGCGTCGTGAAGGAGGCGGATGACCTCGCGTTGAATGAAGCCGGTGAAGAGAAACATCTCATCGTTCAGGATCACGTGGCCATAATCCCGCGAGTGCCAGAACGCGGCGTCGGCGCCGCCGCGGTCCGTGGCATGGGCGGCCGACGCGGTCGCCGCATCGCACGCGCCGTGATCGGACCGGCCGCTGCGCTTCAGGCATTCCCGGATCTTGGTGCTGAGGTCGCGGTCGTCGAGGCTCAGCGGTTTGCGCACGAAGTCGTCTCCGCCCTCCTGCAGGGCCCGCACCACGTCCTCGTGGTCCTTGGCCTGGCCGCTCACCACCAGCACCGGCAGGAGATGGATGTCGTGCGCGGCGCCCGCGACGCGGCCCGGATAGCGTCGGCGGATTTCCAGCAGCAGCGACTTGCCAACCTCCACCCGCGGCTGCAGCGATCCCTCGTGAGCCGGAATCTGCAGATCCAGCAGCACATAGCAGAGACCGCCTTCATTCAGGATCTCGACCGCATCGGCTCCGGTCGCCGCGTGGCGAGGATCGTGACCGAAGGAGTCCACCAGATCGCACAGCGCGGCCGCCATCTGCGGCTCGTCCTCGACGATCAAGGCCGCATGACCGCACGCCATTGGTCTAGGCCTCCGCATCCCGCTGCTCGACGGGCAACACCATCGTCACCGTGGTGCCCTCGCCCTTGGCGCTTTCGATGGCGAGCGTGCCGTGATGGTCGATTTCGACGATCTTCTTCGCGAGCGGCAGGCCGAACCCCATGCCCTCGCGCCTGCCCGTGCTGTAGAGCTGGGTGCACTCCTCGACCGCCTCTTCATCCATCCCGCGGCCGTTGTCGGCGATGCTGAGGGCGACATGGCTATCGAGCCGGCGCTCGGCGCTCACCTCGATGCGCCCCGGCCGGTCGAGATCGTCACAGGCCTCGACCGCGTTCACAACGATGTTGATGAGCGCCTGCAGGAGCCGCGAGCGGTTGGCCTCGATGCGGAGCTCGGGATCGATGGCCACATGAATCGCCGGCGGCTCGACCGGCGGCTCGAGGTCGTCGAGCGCCACCTCCTCGGCCTCCCGCGCCAGCGGCAGCAGCGCCTCGCTGGTATAGGGACCGCGCACCTCGGTGCTGAACTCGCGCAGACTGTCGAGGAACTCGGTCATCAGACGCACGCGGCGCTGAGCGCGCTCGAGGCGGTCCCGGCTCTCGCGGCTCGCCCCCGGTGCCTCGGCGAGTTCGCGAGCCAGATTGATCAACTCGGCATCGAGCGGGGAGATGAGCCGGATCATCTCGTGATAGGCCATGCGCACGAAGGTCGCGTCCAACCGGTCGGCGAGCCGGAGCGCCGCCAGACGCGCCCGCGACCCGTAGCGCGCCTCCAGCCCGTTCAGCATCGCCAGCGTCCGGTCGCTTCGTCTGGCGCCCTGCAGGTCCGCCCGGGTGAGCTCGGTGCGCCGCTGGAAAGTCCGCTCCGCGGCCTCGCGCACCCAGATATTGTCGTCGTCGATGATGCGGGCGATGGCGCCATGAAAGCGCCCGTGACGGAGATAGAGGAACGCGTGCGCCACCGCCTTGCGGACCTCCCATTTGGGATGGGCGGCGAGACCGTGGAGGCGATCGGCGATAGCCTCGGCCAACGCGCCGTCGACGCGGCGCCGGCGTAGCCGGTCAGAGGCGGTCTCGACCGCGTCGCGTACCGTGCTCCAGTCGTCGGAATCGAGATCGTCGAGCAGCGTCCGTGCCGCGTCCGCCATCATGCTTCCCTCAATGGCCGTATCTCTGCATCCTCAGCTTGAAGGCCTCGGCGCCGCCCTCCAGCAGATGCTCGATCTCGCCCTTGACCTCGTCCACCGGACCCACGCGGGCCACGCTGCCGCGCCTTCCGTCGGATTCGAACACGAACACGCGCTCGGCCTCCCCCAGCACCGGGATGTTAGGGTTGTGGGTGACGAAGATCAGCTGGCGGCCGCCCTTGGCCTCGCGCAGGCTCCTGACCACGGTCTCGTAGACGAAGGCGTTGTCGAGATTGTCCTCGGGCTGGTCGATCAGCAGCGGCCGCGCGCTCTCGAGCAGCAGGATCGGCAGGATCACTGTGCAGCGCTGGCCGGTGGAGAGATCGGCTGCGCCCTTGTAGTCCTCGCCGTCCTTGAGTTCGATGAGGGGCTCGTCGGCGAGTTCCACCGTCTCGAGCCTGGCCGCACGTCCCTCGTCCCGGAGATGCTCGATCACGCGCCCGGCCTGTTCCATCCCGATGGCGGCGTGCTCCGAGAGTCGCTCCGCGTTGCGGGTGCGTACGATCGAGGAGAGTTCCTCGGGCGCCAGACGGCCGACGATCTGGGCGACGATTTGCGAGTACTTGGTGCCCGAGCCCCTGAGCGCGTCCCGCAAGTACCGCTCATAGGCTGCGCGGTCGCCGGCCTGGGCGATCGAAACCCGGATGGCGGGCGCGAGCTGCGCGCTCAACCGCTCGGCGATCGAGCGCCGCATGGCAAAACGCTGATCGCGCAGCTCCGAGAGCCGCGCGGTCATTTTGCGGTGCGCGGCGGCGCGCTCGCTGCGCTTCTTCACCAGCCCCTCGAGCGTGCCGCGGGCGCGGGTGAGCTCGAGATGGCGCTGCTGCAGCTTCGCCCGCTCCGACGCGCGCTCCTGCTCCTCCGCAGAACGCGCGATGAGCGCACGATATCGCTTCTCCTGAACCGCGTGTGCACGGCCAAGCTCGACCCCCACCGCATCCAGGGAATCGGTGGTCTCCGTCGCGCGCGAGCGGATGCCCGACGCCGCCTCGCGGATGGCGTTCGTGAACGCGTTCGCGAGATCGGCGGCCTCCTTGAAGAGCGCGCCGTTGGGGCCTTCGGCGAGCCCTTCGCCGAGCGCGCCCGAACAGGCTTCCGCCACGGCGCCAGCGCGGCGCTCGAATTCGTCCGCCGCATCCTCGACCGCCGCGCGAAGATCGGCGAGCGCCTGCGCTTCGCGGGTGCGCAGCGCCTTGTGCTCGTGCGCCGCGTTGATCGCCTCGGCCTCGGGGCCGTCAACCGCCTGCAGCTCCTCGAGCCGCTTGGCGACGACCTCGACCTCCGGGACTACCTCCTCGATTTCGCCGATGTCGCGCTCGAGGGCGCGCAGGTCCATGGCGCTCTCCTCGATGGCGCGTTCGAACCTGGCGATCCCGGTGCCGGTCTCGCGGATCGCTTCCTCCTCGAACGTATCGATCAGCGCCAGCTGGAAGCTGGGCGTGGTGGCGATCTCCTCGATCTCGTTCTGACTGTAAATGTCGGCCTTGAACACCAGATCGCGGTCGAGCGAGACCGCGACCGGCGTGCCACCCGCTTCTAGCACCTGGACCGCATCGTCCCAGGGCCGCTCGGCCCGATAGCGGGTGCCGTGCTTGGTCTCGACATCGAGCCCGATGACGCCGCTGCCGAGATTGCCCCGGATCAGTCCCTCGATCGCCCTGGTCCGTGGTTTGCCCTCGGTCCCGTCCGGCATCGGACCCAGCACGTAGCGCATGAACTCGAGCACCGTGGTCTTGCCGGTGCCGCGCCCGCCGATGATGCAGTTCAGCCCGTCCGCGAAGTCGAGCCGGGCGCCCTCGAGAAAGCCGCCCGAGACCGCCATCGAGCGGATCTTGTGATGCGCCCTCGCGGCGACCGCCGAGCCACCGTCCATAGTCGTTGTCGTATCGATTGCCGTGTTCGGCATTGTGCCGTCCTCCTTGGCCGCGAGCGCCGCACGGTGGTCTCAGGCGTGCCCCCAGGCCCCGAGTCGACGATCGAAGCGGGGCACTATAGGGTGAATCACACAGGAGAACAATACGAGAACATCAGGAGGGCGAAAATTCCTGACTCCGATTGCAACTGGCCGCTGAGACAGCTCGTGGCCGGCTGCGGCGCGGTGCGGTTATGCGATCTGGACGCGCGGGCGACGCTCACCGTGGTCTGCGAGCCGTGCGGTCGGCGTGGCCGCTATCGAGTCGAGAGTTTGATGCGGGTCTTCGGCTCTCGGGCGGGGCTGCCGGACATCCGATGGACGCTTGCCGAGCGGGGCGAATGCCGCAGTTCGGTCATGCCGCCGATGCAGTGTGCGGCGGTGTATGAGGGCGTGCGCTCGTGACAGGGGCCGGCGCGTCGACGACGTGATCGTCTTCGCCGCCGGCGGGCGGCTAGTGAAGTCCGACCACGAACACTGAATCCCGGCGTCTGAGCGTCGGTATCGCGTCATTCGCCGGCCGCTTCGAGATCGAAAGGGTGCGCCCCCTGGTACCATCACCAGCCGAAGGCCGTCAGCGGGGCCCGCGGCCAGCGAAGGGTATAGCTTGACCGCAAGCAGACGAACATAAATCGTGCGTACTGACATTATCGAAGCTGAAATCGCAAGTAGCCCGGCGTTGCGTCGAACAGGCGCGTGCAGGGGGACATTTTCCGTGAGACCTTTCCCGAGACTGACATTCATCGGCGCAGTCCTCGCCGCCGCCGCGCTGCCGCTCGGCTTCGCAGCGCCGGCGCAGGCGGGCCACGGAGTCACGTACGTGAGTACCGCGGGTAAATCGCAACATGACGGAGATTTCGCCAACACCTTAGGTAATCTAGCGCACGCTCAGAGGTTCACAACGGGCACGGATACAGCCGGCTACGATCTGACTAGCATCGAAGTAAACCTAAAGCGTGCACCCGTTGGTGGAACCCTGACGGTAACTATCAATCCCAATTCCTCAGGGAGCGACGAAGTGCCGGCCAGTGGTGCGCTTTGCACCTTAGTAAGTCCAGCCACCGTGGGAACAGGGCTCCAGAAGTTCAGCGTTGACAGCAACGGTTGCCATCTGAGCGACGCCACCGACTATTGGGTGTATATGATATTTA
Source organism: Alphaproteobacteria bacterium (assembly GCA_965248805.1). GTDB lineage: Bacteria > Pseudomonadota > Alphaproteobacteria > UBA6615 > UBA6615 > CBDFKJ01. Next base: position 251,601 of record CBDFKJ010000007.1, on the reverse strand, counting down.
GCGGCGGCAGCACCCGCCCTCGACTCAGCAATACTGAAGATCCCGGAGTAGATACGGGCGAATTTTCGGGCTGGGATATTAAAAATAATCGTTGGCAGGCCACGGGGGGAGGAACTTGGCAAACTCATGGTACCAGGTTCAGAATGAAGGTCAACGGGACAAACAGCCCCCCCACGGCTTCTGCCAGTACGGTGTCCACGGAAGATAACAAGACGCTCACCTTTACAGTGGCCGACTTCGGTTTCTCGGACGCCGACACCGGTGACTCGCTGGACGGCGTGAAGATCACCTCGGTGCCGGCCCAGGGGACGCTGTCGCTCGAAGGCACGGACATCGCCACCGCCAGTGACGCCAATCCCGTGGGGGTGACGGCGAAACAGCTCACGGATGGTGATCTGAAGTACAACCCGCCGATCGACACCACCGTCTCGGTAACGTTCGACTTCAAGGTTTTCGACGGCGCAGCCGACAGCGCGTCGGCGGCCGAAATGTCCATTAATGTGACGGATGTCACGGACAACGCGAAGCTGTCGACGCTGAGCATCTCTGCAGGGACCCTGAACTTCGACGCGGATACCTTGAACTACACGGTCACTGTGGCAAACGATGTGACCGGCGTGACGGTGACGCCGACCGCGGACGACAACGACGCGACGGTGACGGTCAACGGCACGGACGTGGCCAGCGGCAACGCCAGCGACGAGATCCCTCTGACCGAGGGCGGGGATACCGACATTCAAGTCGTCGTAACGGCCGAGGACCGCACGACCATCGGGACCTACACCTTCAGGGTGACTCGGACGGCGAGCAGCAACGCGAAACTGTCGGCACTGACCATCTCTGCAGGAACCCTGAACTTCGATGCGGATACCTTGAACTACACGGTCACTGTGGCAAACGATGTGACTGGCGTGACGGTGACGCCGACCGCGGCTCATAACAGCGCGACGGTGACGGTCAACGACGCAGACGTTGCCAGCGGCAGCGCCAGCGACGAGATCGTCCTGACCGAGGACGAACCCACCGACATCGCCGTCGAAGTGACGGCCCAGGACGGCACGACCAAGACCTACACCATTGCGGTGAGCCGGGCGGCGGAGCTTTCGGCGCGCTTCCGGCGCCTCAACGCCGAGATTCTCTCCAAGCACGTGCTAACCGTCGCCGATACCGCCAACCGGGCGATCGGCGCGCGCATGGACGATCCGTGCAGCAAACCGGCGGCCGCCTATAGCTTGGCCGGAGGATCGACACTCCATGACACGCTGCGATCGAACGCGCAGGCGATCGAGGACGGCACGCTCACCCTCGACGATGTGCTGGCGGGCTCGTCCTTCCGGCTGCCGCTCGCGGCGGCGAGCGGTGACAGGGCGGGCGGCGGGCCGGTGGTGTGGGGCCGGGGCGAGCGGCAGGCGCTCGAGAACACGGATTCGGCCTTCGCCTGGGACGGCACAGTGCTGACCGGTCAGCTCGGCATCGACGGTTGCCCGCGCGACGATCTCCTGACCGGGCTCGCGCTGTCGCGCTCGATCGGCGCGTTCGACTATACCGACACGACCAGTCCGACGCCGGTGAGCGGCGAATATCAGAGCCGGATGACCAGCGTGCATCCCTATCTCGGCTGGTCGTCGCCGCAGGGTCTTGGCCTCTGGGCGACGGTGGGCTACGGCCGGGGCGAGATCGAGATCGACGACGAGCAGGTGCGTCGCATCGATCCCGGCAACCCCGTAAAGCGCAGCGATACGACGCTCAAGACCGCGGCACTGGGCGCGAGCGGGCCTTTGATGACCGACGGGTCGTTGATCGAGGGCGGCACGACGAACCTGCGTCTCAAGGGCGAGGCGACGGTTGCGCGGGTCGAGATCGCGGGCAACGACGACCTGATCGAGAAGCAGACGGTGAACGCCAACCGTCTGCGGCTGGCGCTGGAGGGTAGCCACGAGCAGGCGCTGGCCTCGGGCTCCTCCCTGACGCCGTCCCTGGAGCTGGGCCTGCGCCATGACGGGGGCGACGGGATCACCGGCACCGGCATCGAGATCGGCGGAAGCTTGCGTTATCGAGACCCGGCCGCGGGCCTGACGATCGAGGGCAACGGCCGGGTGCTGGCGGGGCAGAGCGATTACCGGGAATGGGGTCTTGGCGGCTCGCTCCGCCTCGACCCGGGCACCGAAGGGCGGGGACTGTCGTTCAGCCTCTTCCCGACCTGGGGCGAGATATCGAGCGGGGTGGACCGGCTATGGGATCAGGACGTCGCCGAACTGGAGAGCGACGATGGGGCGGCCAATGACAACGTCCCGCAGATGCGGCTGGACAGCGAGCTCGGCTATGGCTTCGGCGCGCTCGGCGGGCACGGGCTGCTGACACCCTATGGCGGGTTCTCGCTGGCGGGCGAAGGGTCACAACGCTACCGGATCGGCAGCCGCTTCGAGATCGGGTCATCGCTCAACCTCAGCCTCGAGGGCGAGCGCCGTGAGCCGGCCAACGACGCCGCCGCGGAGCACGGCGTCATGCTGCGCGGCCAGATGCGGTTCTGAACGTCGGCCAAGGTCGGCGGGTGAGCCGCCAACGTCGCGATCTCAGTCGGGCGGCCTGCGCGGTGTCGCGCAGAAACGTGCAGGATTATGCTCCCTCATGCGTCCACTGTGCGTCCACGGCGCTAATCGCGCTTTGAAGGTGAAAAAGAAAGAACCCGTAACTGTATGAAGTTACGAGCTTTATTTGGTTGCGGGGGTTGGATTTGAACCAACGACCTTCAGGTTATGAGTCGTTTCGAGGCGGTTTCCTAAGCTATTGATTTCGCGTTCATATTCGGCATGTCTTTGAATGTCCTAAGACATTCGCTGCCACTTCGAACACGATCTCGCCACGCGGTGCCAACCACATGCCATTCGCGCACGGAGATAGTGCGGAGACGGCGCTCGGCGGTGTCTCTCTAACTCATCGATTCCTGTCTTATCTTCGTTCCCTTCGGTCACGACGATGAACCAGAAATCCTCCGTTACGAAATCACCTCAATCTGTCCCATACGCGCTGACGTCAGACACATCAACCAGGATGAGCCAGAACCTCCTTTAGGTGTCTGAACCGCTCCGGGTTTGGCGGAGGCCATTTTGTTTGAGTCGCGCCGCCATGGCAGACTGCTCCAGCATAGCACACCGCCAAATCCCCCGATTGTTTGGGGCCTCCACCTAGGTGTGGCCGAGCAGCTTGCCGATCACGGGCCGACTCTGGCCGAGGGCGACGGCATTCGATGCGGAGGAACGTCGGAGATCGTGAATGCGGAGATCCGTGAGACTGCCCGGCATGTCATTCGGCGTTGGCCACGCGCTGCAAGCGGGCTCCCGGCCGTGTCTTTATCCCAACGCCCTCTTCAGGCTCGCAGACACATCGTCCGTGGCCCGCTTGACCGGATCGGCGGCGAGGTGGGCATAACGGGCCGTGGTCTGGACCTGGGAGTGGCCAAGCATCTTGCCGATCATGGGCAAGCCCTGTCCGGCTGCCACCGCGACGGACGCGAAGGTGTGGCGCAGGTCGTGAATGCGCACATCGGCAATGCCGGCGCGCTTGCGGATGCGTTGCCAGGGTGGTTGCAGATCGGTCAGATGGGAGCCGGGGAGCTTGCCGGTGATGACCCAGGGGTTGCCGTCAAGCCTCTCGATCCCGGCCAGGACCTCCAGGGCGGGCGCGCCGATATGGACGGTTTTGGCCCCGGTCTTGGATTCCGGCAGGTGAAGGGCGCCGCCCTCGAAATCCACGAAATTCCACCGCAGGGCCATGATCTCCGAGAGCCGGCAGCCGGTGAAGATCAATAGCCGCAGGGCGTTGATTGCCGACCGGCTCTCGATGCCTTCCTGCTCGCATTGGCGCAGGACCTCGCCGAGATGGCCCAGCTCGGCGGCGCTCAGATAGCGCTCGCGCTTCTTCTCCTTGTACTTCTTGACATGGCGGCAGGGATTAGAGCCGTCCGGGCGCAGCCCCCAGACCTCGGCCAGGTTGAAGGCCTTGGACAGGAACTGCAGGCAGCGGTTGGCCTGGACCGGGGCAAAACGGAGATCGTGGTGGAGGCGGGCGATGTCGGGCCGCATGATCTCGGAGACCTTGAGGGTGCCGATGCGGGGATTGATGTAGGCTTTGACGTAGTAGCGGTAGCCCACCACCGTGCTGGGCCGGCAATGATGGACGGCATGGTCTTCGACGACGCGCCGCCCCAGGTCTTCGATGGTGGGAGCGGCACGGGCTCCCTTACGATCGCCGGCCGGATCCTCGCCATCCCTCACGCGCGCTAATACCTTGATCGCTTGGGCCCGGGCGTGCTCGGGCGTTACGACGCCGTGGAGTCCGAGACTCATGCGCCGCCACCGCCGGCCGATACGATACTGAACGAGATAGGATCGGGCACCGCTTGGCAGAATGCGGGCGCCGAAGCCGTGGACCTCGCTGTCGAACAGGACGTAGTCCTTGTCGCGAACCTCGGCGCCCTCGACGAGGCGTTTGGTGATCTTGGGCATGGCATACTCCTCCAAATCCATGGACGCACAGTGGACGCATGAGGGCGCAAAACGCTGCGCAATTGAGTGGGTTCCATGGTAAGGAGGGCTTCCGAAGAAGCAAGTATATTCAATGAGTTAGCGTAGTTCTGCGCAACCCAGAGAAACGCTTAGAACAAACAGAGAACTGTCTCATAACCTGAAGGTCGCAGGTTAAAATCCTGCCCCTGCAACCAAATAAAGCCCGTTAAGTCAATAACTTAACGGGCTTACGCTTTTCCGGTGATCGGAGCCAATTTGTCGTGTGGACCCACTGTGGACCCACGAGGGAGCGAAATCGTGCGCGTGTCCGGAAGGTCGTATCCATCCGGCGTAGATGCGGTCGAGGACATCGGCGAGCCAGGCCTGCGGGTCGACGTCGTTGAGCTTCCCAGCCGGCGAGGTCCTCGCGGTCGACCGGCGAACGGTAGTTCATCTTGGCGAGTGTCGCCTCGTCGATGGCCAGGACGACAATATCTTCGCGTTGCGGCTCGACCGGGGTCAGCGAGGCCAGACGGATATCGGCGATCCAGTCCTCGACCAGTGTCGCAGGCGGAAACCCGCGCGGCGCCGCGACCCCGACCGCGGTGAGCGCCGCCGCCAGCACGGCGAAGGCGAGAACTCGGACGTACCGCCGGTTGAGAAGCATCGCCCCTCGGCTGCGTTTGCAGGCGGCGGTTTCTACACCGCGCGCTAACTCCTGCGGCCCTGCTATGATACCCACCGACGCACGATGCCGAGGGAGGATATCATGGAGCCAGTGCGTTGGGGCGTCATCGGCGCCACCGCCAATATCGCCACACGCCGGGTGATCGCGGCCATGCAGGCCTGCGAGCACGCGAGTATCGTCGCTCTGGCCTCGCGCGACGAGGCCGCTGCGCGGTCGCTGGCCGAGCGCTACGGCGTGGCCAAGGCCTACGGCTCGTACGACGAGTTGATCGCCGATTCCGAGGTCGAGGCGGTCTACAACCCGCTGCCCAATCACCTGCACCTGCCGTGGTCGGTGAAGGCGGCGGAGGCCGGCAAACACGTGCTGTGCGAAAAGCCGCTGGGGCTGAGCGCCGCCGAGGTGGAACGGTTCATCGAGGTGCGCGACCGCACCGGCATGCAGATCCAGGAATCCTTCATGATCCGCAGCCATCCGCAGTGGCTGCGGGCGCGTGAACTGGTGCGCGAGGGACGCCTCGGCAAGATGCGCGCGATCCAGGGGACCTTCTGTCACCGGCTCATGGACCCGAGCAACGTCCGCAACAAGGCCGAGATGGGCGGCGGCGGAATCTATGACATCGGCTGTTATCCGATCACCACGTCGCGGTTCCTGTTCGACGACGAGCCCACGCGGGTGGTCGCCCTAGTCGATCGTGACCCGGGGTTCGCGGTCGATGGTTTGGCCAGCGCGATCCTTGATTTCGCCGCCGGCCAGGCGAGCTTCGTCTGCTCGCAGCAACTGGCGCTGATCGAGCGCATGGTCGTCCTTGGCACCGCGGGCCGGATCGAGCTACGCATGCCCTTCGATGCGCCCCATGAAACGCCGTGCGAGATCGTCATCGACGACGGCAGCGTCCGCCACAACGCCTCGGCGACGGTCGAGACTTTGGAGGTCGCCGATCAGTACACCATCCAGGGTGAACTCTATTCCGTGGCCATCCGAACCGGTGGGGCGCTCGCAATCCCGTTGGAGGATTCGCTCGCCAACATGCGCGTTGTCGACGCGCTCTTCCGCTCGGCCGAAGGCGGGGGGTGGGAGATGGTCTAGGCAGCGCCGTGGTAGGATCGGCGGCAAGTATGTCGGGGAGGAATTAGGGCGGATGGACCAGATCCTGTTTCGCAACGCCAACGTGGTGGATGCCGGTGATCCGGAACCGCGCGAGGGCTGCGACGTATTGGTCGAGGGGGACCGCATTCGCGAGGTCTCGGACCGGCGGATCGTCAGCCGGGGCGCGATCGAGTTCGACGTCGGTGAGCGCACCTTGATGCCGGGGCTCATCGACTGCCACTGCCACGTCATCCTCACCGAGATGGACCTCTCGCGCTTAGAGGCGAAGCCGGCCACGCTGATGACGGCCGAAGCCGCGCAGGTCATGCGCGGCATGCTCGACCGCGGGTTCACCACCATCCGCGACGCCGCCGGCGCCGACTGGGGTCTGAAGAAGGCGGTCGAGGACGGACTGCTGGCGGGACCGCGCATGTTCATCTCGGGCCGAGCGCTCAGCCAGACCGGGGGGCACGGCGATTTCCGGCGGCGCACCCAGGCGACGGTCGAGCCCTGCGCGTGCGCCAACGCCCTGGTCTACAACACCACGATCGCCGACGGGGTGCCCGAAGTGCGCAAGGCGGCGCGCGAGGAGCTGAGAAAGGGCGCCGATCAGATCAAGGTCATGGTATCGGGTGGCGTCGCCTCGCCCAACGATCCCTTCGACAACACCCAGTATTCGCCCGAGGAGCTTCGCGCCATCGTCGAAGAGGCCGAGTCCTGGCACACCTACGTGTTCGCGCACGCCTGTACCCCCGACGCGATCCGGCACGCCGTCAACTGTGGCGCGCGCACGGTCGAGCACGGCAACTTATTCGATGCCGAGACCGCGGCGCTGATGGCCGAGCGCGGCGTGTTCATGGTGCCGACGCTCGCCACCTACGATGCGATGGACCGCCGTGGCGCCGAGCTTGGGCTGCCCGATGTCAGCATGCAAAAGCTCAAGTCGGTGCTCGATGCCGGGCTACGCTCGATCGAGATCTGCAAGGAGGCCGGCGTGCACATGGGCTTGGGAACCGACCTCCTGGGCGCCACCCAAGAGGATCAGTCGCGCGAGTTCCTGGTCCGCTCCGAGGTGCTGACCCCGCACGAGATCATCACCGCGGCCACTGCTTCTGCCTCGAGCATGGGCCGATCTGCAGCCTGGGCGTTCGAGGAAGCGCCGGCCGGGAGGTTGGTGCCGGCTCGTGAACGCCGCGCGCTCCCGGCGCTTCGCGCAGGCGATGGGCCGGGAGCCCGGGACGGATGCGGTGGACGTTGGGCCGTTGGCCAGGAACCCCATGCCGGCCACTCAGGTGAGCGTGCCGTGCCTATTCTGAAGCGGGTTCTGAGATGAATGACCCGCCGAGCGAACGCATGAATCCCCGGCCCAGGAGCGGAACTCCCGTTTTCCGCTTCACCCGGTTCCTCGTCGCTGTCGTGGCAGCTCTCCTGATCGTTCCGCTGGCCGTCCACGCCGAGTCGGTGCCGAATGCGCCGGAGGGGCTGACGGCGACGCCCGGTGACGGACAGGTGACGCTGAGCTGGGACGACCCGGGCGACACGACGATCACGGGCTACCAGGCGAGCAGCGACGATGGCACGAGCTACAGCGTGATCGGCGGCAGCGACGCGAACACCATCAGCCACACCGTCGACTATCTGACCAACGGCACCGAATACAGCTTTAAGGTGCGGGCGGTGAACGAAGCGGGCACCGGCGCGGCGTCGGCCGCGGTAAATGAGACGCCGCTGATTGCGGCGCCGAAGAATCTCGGTGCGGAGGTCGGCGACGGGCAGGTGACGCTGGGTTGGGACGATCCGGACAACAGCAGCATCAGCCGCTACCAGGTGAGCAGCAACGGGGGGACGAGCTACAGCAAGATCAGCGGCAGCGGCGCCAGCACCACCAGCCATACCGTCGAGAACCTGACCAACGGCACGTCATACAGCTTTGCGGTGCGGGCGGTGAACGGGGCGGCGGCGACGGTGAGCGCGACGCCCACGGCGACGAGTGAGACAGTGCCGGCCGCGCCGACGGACCTGACGGCGGAGGCCGGTGACACGCAGGTGACGCTGAGTTGGGTCGATCCGGACAACACGACGATCACGGGCTACCAGGTGAGCAGCGACGATGGCACGAGCTACAGCGCGATCGGCGGCAGCGACGCGAACACCATCGGCCACACCGTCGACAATCTGACCAACGGCACCGAATACAGCTTTAAGGTGCGGGCGGTGAACGAAGCGGGCACCGGCGCGCCGGCGACGGTGACGGCGACGCCGCTGTTTGCGGCGCCGAGGAATCTCGGTGTGACGGTCGGCGACGGGCAGGTGGAGCTGCGTTGGGCCGACCCGGGCAACGACAGCATCGACAGCTACGAGGTGAGCAGCGACGGCGGCACGAGCTACAGCGCGATCAGCGGCAGCGACGAGGACACCACCAGCCACACGGTGACGGATCTGACCAACGGCACGTCATACAGCTTTGCGGTACGGGCGGTGAACGGGGCGGCGGCGTTTGTGTCGGCGACGCCCTCGGCGACGACTGAGGAATTGCCGGCCGCGCCGACGATGGGAGAGCCGACGCCCCGCGGCGGGCAGGTGACGCTGCGATGGGTCGATCCGGGCAACACGACGATCACGGGCTACGAGGTGAGCAGCGACGGGGGGACGAACTACAGCCTGATCGAAGACAGCGACGCGAACACCATCAGCCACACGGTCGAGAACCTGACCGGCGGCACCGCATACAGCTTTGCGGTGCGGGCGGTGAACGAAAAGGGCACCGGCGCGCCGGCGACGAAGACGGAGACGCCGCTGTTTGCGCCGCCGACGAATCTCGGTGCGGCGGTCGGCGACGGGCAGGTGACGCTGGGTTGGGACGACCCGGACAACGACAACATCAGCGACTACGAGGTCAGCAGCGACGATGGCGCGAACTACAGCACGATCAGCGGCAGCGCCAGCACCATCAGCCACAAGGTGACGAGTCTGACCAACGGCACCGAATACAGATTTAAGGTGCGGGCGGTGAATTCCGTCACCGGGGTGGCGGCGATGGTGAGCGCGACGCCCGCGGTGACGAGTGTGGCAGTGCCGGCCGCGCCGACGGACCTGACGGCGGAGGCCGGTGACAAGCAGGTGACGCTGAGCTGGGCCGGGTCGGACGACACGACGATCACGGGCTACCAGGTGAGCAGTAACGGGGGCACGAGCTACAGCGCGATCAGCGGCAGCGGCGCGAGCACCACCAGCCACACGGTGACGGGTCTGACCAACGGCACCGAATACAGCTTTGCGGTGCGGGCGGTGAACGTTTCGGGCACCGGCGCGCCGGCGACGGTGACGGCGACGCCGCTGTTTGCGGCGCCGACGAAACTCGGTGCGGCGGTCGGCGACGGGCAGGTGACCCTGAGCTGGGACGACCCGCTCAACAATAACATCAGCGGCTACGAGGTGCGCAGCGACTTTCGCAGGAGCTACGACACGATCAGCGACAGCGACCTGATCATCGACAACGTCGCGAACACCATCAGCCACACGGTGACGGGTCTGACCAACGGCGAATTTTACAACTTGTATGTACGGGCGGTGAACGGGGCGGCGGCGTTTGTGTGGGCGACACCCACGGTGACGAGTGTGGCAGTGCCGGCCGCGACGACGGGGCTGACGGCGACGCCCGGCGGCGGGCAGGTGGCGCTGATCTGGGACGACCCGGGCGACACGACGATCACGGGCTACCAATACAGCCTCGACGGCGGCACCCGCTTCAGGGTGGCCTACCACAGGAACGTGATCATCGACACCGACACGAACACCATCAGCCACATCGTCAGGGGTCTGACCGGCGGCACCGCATACAGCTTCGCCGTGCGGGCGGTGAACGAAGCGGGCACCGGCGCGTGGTCGGCCGTGGAAAAAAAGACGCCGCTGTTTAAGGCGCCGAAGAATCTCGGTGCGACGGTCGGCAACGAGCAGGTGACGCTGAGCTGGGACGACCCGGACCCGAGCAACGACAACATCAGCGACTACGAGGTCAGCAGCGACGATGGCGCGAACTACAGCAAGATCAGCGGCAGCGCCAGCACCATCAGCCACACGGTGACGGGCCTGACCAACGACGACGAATACACGTTTAAGGTGCGGGCGGTGAACGCCTCCGTCACCGGGGCGGCGGCCACGGTGAGCGCGACGCCGTTGGCGGTGACGAATGTGGCAGTGCCGGACGCGCCGACGAACCTGGAGGCGGAGGCTGGTAACATGCAGGCGACGCTGAGCTGGACGAACCCGGGCAACAGCAGCATCAGCGGCTACCAGGTGAGCATCGACGGGGGCACGAACTACAGCGACATCAGTAGCAACGACATCAAAATCGTCGGGAACATCATGAGCCACGAGGTGACGGGTCTGACCAACTGGACGACGTACTACTTTGCGCTGCGGGCGGTGACCGAAGGGGGCACCGGAACGCCGGCGACGGCGAGTGCGCATCCGGGGGTGAAGCCTCCCGTGGCGCCGAGCATAATCTCGGCCACCCCCCTGCACGAAAGGGTGAAGCTGAGCTGGACCCGCGACGATACCCCCATTTCCCGCTTCGTGATCGAAAAAAAGTTGCCCGCAGCGAGCAACTGGGTACGCCACAGCACCGAAATTGTCTCGTACACCGCCCTGTCTGGCACGTTAATTGTGTCTGGCCTGGATAACAACATAACCTACGACCTCGCGCTGAGCACAGAAAACCAATTCGGTTTGAGTCCTAGAAGCACGGAATCGTCCATACAGCCGGTGGGGAAGGTGCCGGAGCAGCCGACCGGTCTCACCGTCACCACAGTCGGCGACGCCGAGGTGGTGCTGAGCTGGGACCCCCCTGCCGACAAACACGAAAACCTAAGGGGCTATCGTTTGAGCAGATTCGAAGGCGCGGACTACTATTATATAGATGCGCGCGATGACACCAGCTACACCGTCCAATCCCTGATTAACGGCACCGAATACGAATTCAGTTTGCAGGCCGAAAACCCCGCCGGCTACAGTAAACCGTCGGTCCGGACGGCCGCGGTGACGCCGCTGTTTACGGCGCCGACCAACCTGCAGGCCTCACCCGCTGACGGGCAGGTGACGCTGAGCTGGACGAACGCGGCCATGACCCGGCACAGCCTGTGGCGTGGCACCTTCAGCGGCTTAGAAGTGAGCAGCGACGGCGGCGCGAGCTTCAGCCTGATCGACGACAGCGACGACTATGACGACGACTACGGGAACGGCTACTTCGCCACCACCACCAGCCATACCGTCGAGAACCTGACCGGCGGCACCCAATACACCTTCGCGGTGCGGGTGGTGAACGGGGAGTCGTCGAGTCTGGTGGTTACCATGCCGCGGTTTGCGGCGCCGGCGAATCTCGGTGCGACGGTCGGCGACGGGCAGGTGGAACTGCGCTGGGACGACCCGGGCAACGGCAACATCAGCCGTTATCAGGTGAGGAGAGACGACGGCGCATTCGAAGACATCGACGAGAGCGACGCGACCACCATCAGCCACACGGTGACGGGTCTGACCAACGACGGCGACGGATACACGTTCGCGGTGCGGGCGGTGCGGGCGGCGAACGACTCCCTCACCGGCGCGGCGGCGACGGTGAACGCGACGCCCACGGTGACGACTGAGGAATTGCCGGATGCGCCGACAAACCTGGAGGCCTCAGCCGGCGACGGTCAGGTGACGCTGAGCTGGACGGACCCGTGCAACACCAGCATCAGCGGCTACGAGGTGAGCAGCGATGGCGGCGCGAGCTACAGCCTGATCGACGACAGCTGTACCGCCACCACCAGCCACACGGTGACGGGCCTGACCAACGGCACGTCATACACCTTTAAGGTGCGGGCGCGGAACGAAGTGGGCACCGGAGAGCCGGCGACGGCGACGGCGACGCCGCTGATTGCGGCGCCGACGGGCCTCCAGGCCTCAGCCGGCTACGGCAAAGTGACGCTGAGCTGGACGGACCCGGACAACGTCGACATCAACCGCTACCAGGTGAGCAGCGACGGGGGGACGAGCTACAGGCCGATCCTCCGCAGCGGCGCGAACACCACCAGCCATACCGTCGACGGCCTGACCGGCGGCGCCGAATACAGCTTCGCGGTGCGGGCGAGGAACGGGGAGTCGTCGGCCCTGGTGACGGCGACGCCGCTGTTTGTAGAGCCGCCGGGCCTGCAGCTCTTTCCCGGCGACCGTCAGATGACGCTGAGCTGGTTGGACCCGGGCAACAACAACATCAGCGGTTATGAGATCAGCAGCAACGGCGACGACGAAGATCCCACCTACAGCCTGATCGACAGCAGCAACGCGAGCACCACCAGCCATACGGTGACGGGCCTGACCAACGGCACCGTATACATTTTCTGGTTGCGGGCGGTGAACGCCTCGGTAACGGGGGCGGCGTCGGAGGCGACCAGTAGGACGCCGCGGTTTGCGGCGCCGACGAATCTCGGTGCGGAGGTCGGCAACGGGCAGGTGACACTGCGCTGGGACAATCCGGACAACACCGACATCGACGGTTATCAGTTCAGCAGCGATTACGAGCAGGGCGACGAGCAGGAAGGCGACTTCGCCGACATCGGAGGCAGCAACGCGAGCACCACCAGCCATACGGTGACGGGTCTGACCAACGGCGACGAATACGAGTTCTGGGTGCGAGCGAAGGACGGGCGGGCGGCGACGGTGAGCGCGACGCCCACGGTGACGACTGTGGCACTGCCGGCCGCGCCGACCAACCTGGAGGTCTCACCCGGCGACCGTCAGGTGAAGCTGAGCTGGAACGATCCGAGCGACAGCAGCATCAGCTACTACCAGGTGAGCAGAAACGGCGGGGCGGGTTTCAGGTCGGTCGCCGGCGCTAGCACCACCAGCTACACGGATACGGGCCTGACCAACGGCAGGTCATACACCTATGCGGTGCGGGCGGTGAACGAAAGGGGCACCGGGAATTCGGTGGTGGCGTCGGCGACGACGCCGCTGTTTGCGGCGCTGACGGGCCTCGAGGCCGAAGCCGGCTACGGGCAGGTGACGCTGAGCTGGGACGACCCGGGCAACGGCAACATCAGCAGTTATGAGCTCAGCATCAACGACGGCGCATTCGACGGCATCGGCGGCACCGCCGACACCGTGCAATACATCAAAACGGGCCTGACCGGCGGCTCCGCCTACACCTTTGCGGTGCGGGCGCTGAACGGGAAGTCGTCGGCGACGGACCCGGTCAGTGCGACGCCGCTGTTTGCGGCGCCGGCGAATCTCGGTGCGACGGTCGGCGACCGGCAGGTGGAGCTGCGCTGGGACGACCCGGGCAACGGCAACATCAGCTTCTACGAGGTGAAAATCGACGGCGGCGAATTCGGCAACATCGACGGCAGCGCCGCGAGCACCACCACACACACCGTCACCGGCCTGGCCAACGGCACATCGTACACCTTTGCGGTGCGGGCGCGGAACGCCTCCCTCATCGGGACGTCGGCCCTGGTGAGTGCGACGCTCACGGTGCCGGCCGCGCCAACAAGCCTGCAGGCCATAGCCGGCGACAGTCAGGTGATGCTGAGCTGGGACGACCCGAGCAACAGCGGCATCAGCGCCTATGAGCTGAGTACCGACGGGGGCGACTACAACGAGATCAGCGGCAGCGGCGCCAGCCACACGGTGACGGGCCTGATCAACGGCAAATCGTACACCTTTGCGGTGCGGGCGCGGAACGGATTGGGCGCCGGAGAGCCGGCGACGGCGACGGCGACGCCGCTGATTGCGGCGCCGGCGAATCTCGGTGCGACCATCGGTTACGGGCAGGTGACCCTGAGTTGGGACGACCCGGAAAACAGCAGCATCAGCGACTACCTGGTGAGCAGCGACGGGGGGAAGAACTACAACGTGATCAGCGGCAGCGACGACGAGACGACCGATTACACGGTGACGGGCCTGACCGGCGGCACCAAATACTGCTTCGTGGTGCGGGCGCGGAACGGGGAGTCGGCCCTGGTGTGGGCGACGCCGCTGATTGCGGCGCCGACGAATCTCGGTGCGGAGGTCGGCGACGGGCAGGTGACGCTGCGCTGGGACGACCCGGGCAACGACAACATCAGCTTCTACCAGGTGAGCAGCGAGCTCAGCATCGACGACAACGAAGAAGATCGCACCTACAGCACGATCGGCGGCAGCGGCCTGATCATCGACAGCGAGACGAACACCATCAGCCACACGGTGACGGGCCTGACCAACGACGACGAATACACGTTTGCGGTGCGGGCGGCGAACGACTCCCTCACCGGGGCGGCGGCGACGGTGAGCGCGACGCCGTTGGCGGTGACGAATGAGGAATTTCCGGTTGCGCCGACAAACCTGCTGGCCTCAGCCGGCGACGGTCAGGTGACGCTGAGCTGGGGCAACCCGAACGACAGCAGCATCGACAGCTACGATGTGAGCATCGACGGGGGGACGAGCTACAGCACGATCGAAGGCAGCGGCGCCACCACCATCAACCACACGGTGACGGGCCTGATCAACGGCACGACATACACCTTTGCGGTGCGGGCGGTGAACGAAAAGGGCACCGGGGCGCCGTCGAACCCGGTGAGTGCGACGCCGCTGTTTGCGGCGCTGACGGGCCTCCAGGCCACACCCGGCTACGGTCAGGTGACGCTGAGCTGGACGAACCCGAACGACAGCGACATCAGCGGCTACGAGGTGAGCAGCGACGGGGGGGCGAGCTACAGCGCGATCAGCGGCAGCGGCGCCGGCACCACCAGCCATATCGTCGACGGCCTGACCGGCGGCACCGGATACAGCTTCGCGGTGCGTGCGGAGAACGGAGAGTCGTCGGTTCTGGTGAGTGCGACACCGCTGTTTACGGCGCCGACGAATCTCGGTGCGGAGGTCGGCGACGGGCAGGTGACGCTGCGCTGGGACAACCCGGGCAACGACAACATCAGCGGCTACCAGGTGCGCATCGACAACGGCGACTACGATACGATCAGCGACAGCGACCTGATCATCGACAACGTCGCGAACACCGTCAGCCACATCGTCGACGAGCTGATCAACGGTACCGAATTGATCAACGGTACCGAATACAGCTTTGCGGTGCGGGCGGTGAACGACTCCCTCACCGGGGCGGCGGCGACGGTGGACGCGACGCCCTCGGCGACGACTGAGGAATTGCCGAATAGGCCGACAAACCTGCTGGCCTCAGCCGGCGACGGTCAGGTGACGCTGAGCTGGACGGACCCGGGCAACAGCAGCATCGACAGCTACGATGTGAGCATCGACGGGGGGACGAGCTACAGCACGATCGAAGGCAGCGGCGCCACCACCATCAGCCACACGGTGACGGGCCTGACCAACGGCACGACATACACCTTTGCGGTGCGGGCGGTGAACGAAAAGGGCACCGGGGCGCCGTCGAACCCGGTGAGTGCGACGCCGCTGTTTGCGGCGCTGACGGGCCTCCAGGCCACACCTGGCTACGGTCAGGTGACGCTGAGCTGGGACGACCCGGGCAACGACGACATCAGCGGCTACGAGGTGAGCAGCGACGGGGGCACGAACTACAGCGAGATCAGCGACAGCGGCCCGATCATCGACACCGACACGAACACCATGAGCCACACGGTCGAGAACCTGACCGGCGGCACCGGATACAGCTTCGCGGTGCGTGCGGAGAACGGAGAGTCGTCGGTTCTGGTGAGTGCGACACCGCTGTTTACGGCGCCGACGGGGCTGACGGCCACAGCCGGCGACGGGCAGGTGACGCTGGGCTGGGCGGACCCAAACAACGACAACATCAGCCATTATCAGCTCAGCATCGACAGCGGCGACTTCGGCGACATCGGCGGCGACGCCACCACCATCAGCCACACGGTGACGGATCTGACCAACGGCACGACATACTCCTTTGCGGTGCGGGCGGTGAACGGGGCGGCGTCGGACCCGGTCAGTGCGATACCGATGTTTGCGGCGCCGACCAATTTTCTGGCTTTCCCGAACTCCGGCCAAGTCGACCTGGAATGGGACACGAATGACAAGGTCACCGACTATATGGTCGACACCAAGGTCACCGGCACTGACGTGATCTATGCGTCTTCGCCGATCTCGGCCTCATCAGACTTGAAGACGACCGCTACCATTCTCGCGTTGACCAACGGCACCGAATACACTTTCAGGGTGGCGGCGGTGCAAAATTCCTTGGAAATCAGTGAGCCATCCCACGTGAGCGCCACGCCGGTGGACGACGAACAAATGGAGCTCGAGGTGAGCTTCGACGCCGCGGCCTATAACGCCGACGAGGGCAGCGGTCCGGTCGAGGTCAAGGTGACGCTGAGCCCGCCGGCGGCCGAGCCGCTGGAGATCCCGATCACGGCGACCCCACAGGGCCGGACCGTGGCGGAGGACTATGAGGTGGTGGGCCTTGATGACGAAGGCAAGCTCACATTCGAAATGGACGACACCACCAGGAGCTTCACCATCAAGGCCACGGAACAGGCCGAACAAGACGACAATTTCCATAACGTGAGGGTGGCACTGGGCTTCGGCGACCTGCCCGAGGGCGTGACGGAGGGGGAACCTGCCACGGCCACGGTGACCATCATCGACGCTGGGGGCGTCGTGGTCCGGGCGCGCTTCCAGCGCCTCAACGACGAGATCCTCTCCAAGCACGCGCTGATCCTCGCCGATGGCACCCACCGGGCGCTTGGCGAGCGCATGGACGACCCGTGCGGCGAACAGGCAGCCGCCTACACGCTGGCCGGGGCATCAACGCTCTATCACACGCTGCGATCCAACGCGCAGGCCATCGAGGACGGCACGCTCACCCTCGGCGATGTGCTGGCGGGCTCGTCCTTCCGGCTGCCGCTTGCGGCGGTGAATGACGGCACAATGGGCGGCGGGCCGGTGGTGTGGGGCCGGGGCGAGCGGCAGGCGCTGGAGAGCACGGACTCCGACTTCGCCTGGGACGGCACGGTGCTGACCGGCCAGCTCGGCATCGACGGATGCCTGCGCGAGGATCTCCTGGCCGGGCTCGCGCTGTCGCGCTCGATCGGCGAATTCGACTATACCGACGGGACCGGGCCGGCGCCGGTGGGCGGCGACTATGGGAGCCGAATGACCAGCGTGCATCCCTATCTCGGCTGGTGGTCGCCGCAGGGCCTCACGCTCTGGGCCACGGTGGGCTACGGCCGGGGCGAGATCGAGATCGAGGACGAGCAGGTGCGCGATGGCGACCCCGACTACCCGGTAAGGCGCAGCGACACGACGCTCAAGACGGCAGCGGCGGGCGCGAGCGGTCCCTTGATGACCGATGAGTCGCTGATCGCGGGCGGCACGACGACGCTCATGCTCAAGGGCGAGGCGTCGGTTGCGCGAGTCGAGGTCGCGGGCGCGGGCAACGACGACCTGATCGACAAGCAGACGGTGAATGCCCGCCGCCTGCGGCTGGCGCTGGAGGGCAGCCACGAGCAGGCGCTGGCCTGGGGCTCCTCGCTGACGCCGTCCCTGGAGCTGGGTCTGCGCCATGACGGAGGCGACGGGCTGACGGGCGGCGGCGTCGAGATCGGCGGCGGCTTGCGCTATCGAGATCCGGCCACGGGCCTTACGATCGAGGGAAGCGGTCGGGTGCTGACGGGACAAGACGAATACCGGGAATGGGGTCTTGGCGGCTCGGTCCGGCTCGACCCGGCCGCCGGCGGGCGGGGCCTCTCGTTCAGCCTCTCCCCGGCCTGGGGTGACACGGCGAGGGGGGTGGAACGGCTGTGGGACGGGGACGTCGCCGAGCTGGCGACCGACGATACGGCGGCCAACGACAACGTCCCGCAGATGCGGCTGGACGGCGAACTCGGCTATGGCTTCGGCACGTTCGGCGGCCGGGGGCTGCTGACACCCTATGGCGGGTTCGCGCTGGCGGACGAAGGGTCGCGACGTTACCGGATCGGTATTCGCTTCGAGATTGCGCCTGCGTTCGACCTGAGCTTCGAGGGCGCGCGGCGCGAGCCGGCCAACGACGCCGCCGTGGAGCACGGCGTCATGCTGCGCCTGCAGGCAAGCTGGTAGGGCCAAGGCCGGTTGCGGTCGTGCGACACGGCGCTTCCGACGCAACGTTCCCGCTCTTCAGCCGATTGCCCGCCTCGTCCCGTGTCGGCCTCCAGCATAGAGCACGGCCTCCGCCTCCCGTCGCCGGATCAGCCCCTTGAGCTTGCGCCCGCCGGCCCACACCCAGCGCCCAAACTCGGCCGGCACGGCGTCGTGCTCCTCGCGATTCACTGTTCGCCGCAGCGTCGAGCGCTGCAGCGCTCCGGCGCCGAGGTTAAAGGTGGAGACCTCCAACAACCGGGGGATTTGACGAAGATTTTGGTGTGCTGTCCGACTTTCGCTGAGATCGGCGGTGTTGACGTCCGCAACCATCCGCCGTTTCGTTCTCGGCGGAGGGTTTTGGCGCTATTCAGGCGGACTCATACCATGGCGGCCCTGCGCTCATGGAAGATCAGACGCTGGAAATTGTAAGCCAGGTTGGCGAGGCCGATCTTGGCCTCCGCCCGCTTGAGCCCGATGGTACGGATGAAAAGGCCCATGCGATCCTTCTGCTGGGCGAAGACGTGCTCCACATGCGCACGGACCGCTGACTTGCGGGCATTGGCCTGGGCGGTCGCCTTGGGCATGGCCCGGCCCGGCGGCTTCTTGCGGTGGATGTGGGAGACCCGACCCTTGCCGGCCAGCCACGCCTCGTTGGCCTTCGAGCGATAGGCGCTGTCAGCCCACACGCCGGCGGCCAGATTGTCGCCGGTGACGAGCTGACGCAACATCTTGCCGTCATGGCGGGCGGCATCGGTCACAGCCGAGCTGCGGATGAAGCCGTAGGCCCGATCGATGACGACATGATTCTTGTAGCCGAACACCGGGATCGCGATGTCGGGCATGCGCCGTTGCGACCCGGCGGGGTTCTTGCGCCGCCCGGTCTTCACCGTCCACCGCGCATCCGTGTCCTTCTGCGCCGCCTTGGCTGGCTGATCGGGCCAGACCTCGGACGCGCTCTTGCCCGCCTTGATCGCCCGCTTCTCGTCATCGCTGTGGCGCTGCTTGGGCGCCGATACCAACGTCGCATCGACGATCTGCCCGCCCATCGCCAGATAGCCGCACCGGCGCAATTCGCCATCGAAGGCGGCAAACAGCTTATCCATCGCCCCGGCCCGGACCAGACGCTCGCGAAAGGTCCATATGGTGTTGCGGTCCGGCGTCGGCGCTCCGAGATCGAAGCCTAGGAAGCGAAGCCAGCTCAAGCGATCGCGGATCAGAAACTCCATCCGCTCGTCACTCACCGTGTGCCGCGCGGCCAGGATCAGAACCTTGAGCATCGCCACCGCATCGTAGGCCGGGCGGCCACCTTTCGATCCGTCCGAATAGCCCAGCGCAGCCTCAAGCGGCGCGCGGAAAATCTTGAAGTCGACGACCTTTGCCAGCACCTCCAACGGATCACCCGTCGCCGAAAGCTTTCGAAGATGATCCGGTAAGCCGAACAGACCAGCCTGCCTCATCAATACCTCCTCAAACCGAACCGCCCCTCGGCGACGCATTCGTCGTAGAGAGGACCGCGGCCATAGACGCTCTCGATCCACTCCACCATGCCGGCCTCCTCGCTGCCTTGCGCCCGCGCCCAGAGGCGCACCGTCGCGCGCTTGCGCATGCGCCGCCAGGGCGGCTGCAGGTCGGTCCGGCGCGAGCGCGGGAGCCTGCCGCAGATCACCCAGGGGTTGCCGAGCTGGCGGGTGATGCCGCGGAGCACATCGAGAGCAGGGGTGCCGAGATGGACCACCCGCGCGCCTGTCTTGCTGTCGGGCAGCCTCAGGCAAGAGGCGGCCTCGTCGACGTGTTCCCACCTCAGCGTCATGATCTCGCCGAGCCGGCAGCCGGTGAAGATCAACAGCCGGATCGCGGCGATGGCGTATTCGTCCTCGACGCCTTCTGTCTCGGCCCGCCACAGCGCCTCGCCCAGGGCGGCGAGCTCGGCCGGGCTCAGGTACCTCTGGCGCTTTACCTCCGGGTACTTCTTAATGTGGCGGCGCGGGTTCGAGCCATCCGGCCTCAAGCCCCACAGCTCGGCCAGACCGAACATCTTGGAGATGATCTCGAGGTTGCGGTTGGATTGGTAGGGAACGTTGCGGTGCTCGTGATGCAGACGGGCGACGTCTGCACGGGTCACGTCCGCCACCTTGAGCCGGCCCAGCGCCGGCAGGATGAAGCGGCGCAGGTTGCGCCGGTACTCTTTGGCGGTGCTGGGCTTGATGCGGACCGCGATGTGCTCCTTGTCGAACCGCTCGGCCAGATCGGCGATGGTAATCGCGTTGCGCTCGGCCTGCCGCTCGCCGGCAGGGTCTCCACCCAGCCTTACCGAAGCGAGCAGCACGAGCGCCCTTCGGCGCGCCTTTTCGGCCGTCAGCACGCCGTGTTTGGCAATTGTCACCCGGCGCTTCTTGCGGCCGAAGTTATACTGGATGATGTAGTAGCGGTTGCCGCTGGGCAGGACGCGGACGGCGAATCCCGGCAGTTCGCTGTCGAACAGGATGTAGCCCTTGTCGCGGATCTCGGCGGTTTCGACGAGGCTTTTGGTGAGCTTGGGCATGACGACCTCCAGCTATTTTGTGGACCCACTGTGGACCCATGAGAGAGCAAAACGCCGCGCAATCGGGTGTGCCCCATGGTAGGGAGGTTTTCTGGAAAATCAAGTGAAACCAATGGGTTAGCGTAGTTCCGAGCAATCCTTCGCAGCCAAGAGAACGAAGCAAGTACGCACTCATAACCTGAAGGTCGTTGGTTCAAATCCAACCCCCGCAACCGAATAAAGCCCGTAACTTCAAATAGTTACGGGCTTTTTCGTTTTGGGGCGCCAGCGCAGTTTATGTCCGGGGGAGCACTGGGGGAGCAAGCGGGAGCATAATCCTGCACGTTTCTGCGCGACACCGCGCACGCCGCCCCGACTGAGATCGCGACGTTGGCGGCTTACCCGCCGACCTTGGCCAACGTTCAGAACCGCATCTGGCCGCGCAGCATCACAGCGTGATCCGCGGCGGCATCGTTGGCCGGCTCACGGCGCTCGCCCTCGAGGCTGAGGTTGAGCGACGACCCGATCTCGAAGCGGCCGCCGATCCGGTAGCGTTGTGACCCTTCGCCCGCCAGCGCGAACCCGCCATAGGGCGTCAGCAGCCCGCGTCCGCCGAACGCGCCGAAGCCATAGCCGAGCTCGCCGTCCAGCCGCATCTGCGGGACGTTGTCATTGGCCGCCGTATCGTCGGTTGCCAGCGCGGCGACGTCCTGGTCCCACAGACGATCCACCCCGCTCGCCGTCTCGCCCCAGGTCGGGAAGAGGCTGAACGACAGTCCCCGCCCTTCGGCGCCCGGGTCGAGGCGGACCGAGCCGCCAAGACCCCATTCCTGGTAATTGCTCTGCCCCGTCAGCACCCGGCCGTGTCCCTCGACCGTCAGGCCCGCGGCCGGGTCGCGATAACGCAAGCCGCCGCCGATCTCGATGCCGGTGCCGGTGATCCCGTCGCCGCCGTCATGGCGCAGACCCAGCTCCAGGGACGGCGTCAGGGACCCGCCCGAGGCCAGCGCCTGCTCGTGGCTGCCCTCCAGCGCCAGCCGCAAGCGCCAGGCATTCACCGTCTGCTGCGCGATCAGGCCGTCGTCGCCCTCGCCCTCGACCTCGACCTGCGCCCACGAGGCCTCGCTCCGGAGACCGAGCGCCATCGTGCCGCCCGCAATCGGCGATTCATCGGTGATCAGCGGCCCGCGTCCGCCCGCCGCCGCCGTCTTGAGCGTCGTGTCGCTGCGCCTTACCGGGTAGTCGGGATCGCCATCGCGCACCTGCGCGTCCTCGATCTCGATATCGCCCCACCCATAGCCCACCGTCGCCCAGAGACCGAGACCCTGTGGCGAGGTCCAGCCCAGATAGGGATGAACGCTGGTCATCCGGCTCTCATAGTCGCCGCCCGCCGGCGCCGGCCCGGTCGCGTCGGTATAGTCGAACTCGCCGATCGAGCGGGACAGCGCGAGCCCGGCCAGGAGATCCTCGCGCAGGCAGCCGTCGATACCGACTTGGCCGGTCAGCACCGTGCCGTCCCAGGCGAAGGCGGATTCCGTGCTCTCCAGCACCTGCCGCTCGCCCCGGCCCCACACCACCGGCCCGCCGGCGCCGGGTGCCATGCCGTCATTGGCCGCCGCCGCGAGCGGCAGCCGGAAGGACGAGCCAGCCAGCACGTCGTCGAGGGTGAGCGTACCGCCCTCGATGGCCTGAGCGTTGGATCGCAGCGTGTCATAGAGTGTCGATCCCCCGGCAAGCGTGTAGGCGGCCGCCTGTTTGCCGCACGCCTCGTCCATGCGCGCACCGATCGCCCGGTTGGTGACATCGGCGAGGGTCAGCGCGTGCTTGGAGAGAATCTCGTCGTTCAGGCGCCGGAAGCGCGCCTGGACCACGGCGCCTTCAGCGTCGACGATGGTCAGGGTGGCCCTGGCCGGCGCGCCTTTCGCCACGTCCATGGGCAGCGTACCGAAGCCCAGCGCCACCCTCACGTCGTGGAAATTGTCGTCTTGTTTGGCCTCTTCCGTGGCCTCGATGGTGAAGCTCCTGGTGGTGTCGCCCATCTCCTCGAATTTGAGCGTGACGGTCCCGGTCGCAGGATCCAAGACATCCGGATTCGTAACCGCAACCGTATAGTCGGCCGCCACGGTCCTACCCTGCGGGGTCACCGTGATCGGGATCTCCAGCGCGTCGGCCGCTTGCTTGCTCAGCGTCACCGTCACCCTGACCGGATCGCCGCCCTCTTCGACCGCATAGGCCGCGGCGCCGAAGCGCACCGAATACACCCGCACCACGTTAATGGCCATGGCGTACGCCACGCTGTCGCTCTCGCCGTCACTGACCTTGAACCCGAACGTCGCGATAGGATCGCCGTGCGCGTTCTCCGGCGGAGTATAGAGGAGGTTGCCCGCTTCGAGGTCGGCCGGCGTCACCTGCGGGGCAGGGGTGACGCTGGTGATAGCCGCGCCGTTAAGCGACAGCGTCCCCCGGTCATTCCCCTCGTCATCCACGGGCGGCGAGGCGATCTTCACGTGGTGCAGCGTGTTCTCTTCGATGTCCGAATAGTCGAAGTCTTTCATCGTAAAGCGGTACGATTCGTTATCGTTCATAGACACCTTCCCGTTGTAACCCGTGGGGGGGTAGTTGAACGGCGTGGCGTTCGCGACGGATGCGTCGCCCTCGCCGGCATCGTTCATCGCGCGCACTGCCAACTTGTACTCGGTGCCGTTTTTCAGGCCGGGAACGGTGTATCCGGTGGCATTGGTCTGGCGATGGGCGCTGTTGGGGATGTCGGTGAAGTTATCGTCACCGTTGATGCTGACCTGGTAGCCGGTGATGGTGCTGTCGTTCGGATCGGCCCAGGTAAGTGTAACCTTGCGGTAACCCGGCCCGACCGAGGAAATCTCCGGGGCGGCCGGCGGCGCAATCGGCCTGGCGGTCACGGTGGATGCCGGGCCGTTACCGGGATCGTTCACCGAGCGCACCGCAAAGGTGTACTCGGTGCCGTTGGTCAGGCCGGTCACGATGTATCCGGTGGGGGGCGCATTGGGGTCGGTTACGGGGATGTTCGCCCAGTCAGTGTAGGTATTGTCGTTGCTGCTCCTCACCTTCGAGCGGACCTGGTACTTGGTGATCGATCTGTCGCTCGGATCGTTCCACGCAAGCACCACCTGGCCGTCGCCCGGCGTGGCCGAGGAAATCGTCGGGGCGTCCGGCACCGCAATCGGTGTGGTCCCCACGCTGGAGGCTTCGCCGTCACCGGAAGCGTTCACCGCGCGCAGCTCAAACCCGTACGCGCTGCCGTTAGTCAGGCCGGTCACGGTGTAGGTGGTGGTGGTCGCACTGCTGCCGACGATGTCGCTCCAGTCGCCGAAATCGGCGCCGCTCACCCTCTGCCGGTACTGATACTTGGTGATGCTGCTGTCGTTCGGATCGTCCCAGGTCAGCACAGCCTGCCCGTTAGCCGCCATGGCCGCGAGGTTGGCCGGGGCGGCCGGCACCGGCACCGGCGTGGCGTCCACGCTGGATGGCCGGCCGGTGTCGGTGTTCCCGGACGTATCCACCGCCTGCACCGTGAAGGTGTAGTCGGTGCGATTGGTCAAGCCGGGAATGAGCAGGGTCGTCTGATCCCCCGAGCCGGGCGAGAGAAACGTTTCCAAGAGCGGGTCCACGGAGTTGATGGGCGTGTAGTAGGTGCTGACCTTATAACGGGCGATCCCGGGGTCGCCCCTGTCCCACGTCAGCATGACCTGGCCCTCGCCCGGCGCCGCCACCAGACCGGTCGGCGCGGGCCAGAGCGGCGTGGCGGTTTCGGGGGACGCCGCGCCGGCACCGGACGCGTTCACCGCCCGCAGCTCGAACGTGTATTCGGTGCCGTTGGTCAGGCGGGTACCGGTGCCGTCGCTCAGGACGGTCACGGTGTGGGTGGTGGTGGCCGCACCGCTGCTCTCGATATCGATGAAGGTCGTGCCGCCGTCGGTGCTGACCTGGTACCCGCTGATCGTGTCGTTATTCGGATCGTCCCAGGTCAGCGCCACCTCGCCCCCGCCGTCACCCCGCTCGGCCGTGAGGCCCGTCGGGGCGGCCGGCAGCGTCAGGGCGGTCACGGTAGACGCCGCGCCCACACCGGAAGCGTTCACCGCGCGCACCGCAAACGTGTACTCGGTGCCGTTGGTCAGGCCGGTCACGGTGTAGGCGAGAGTGTTGTCCGTATCGTTTTCGTCGATATCGGCGAACGTCTCGCCGCCGTCGATGCTGACCTGGTACCCGGTGATTGCGGTGTCTTCCGGATCGTCCCAGGTCAGCGCAACCTCGGTGGCGCCCGCCGTGGCCGAGAGCGCCGTCGGGGCGGCCGGCACCGCAATCGGCGTGGCGGTTACGGTGGCTGCGAGGCCTTTACCCGCATCGTTTTCTGCACGCACGGCAAACATGTGCTCGGTGCCGTTGGTCAGGCCCATGACCGTGTGTGCGGTGGTCTCCTTGTCGCTGTCGGGGATCGCGCTGTAGTTGTCGCCGCCGTCGGTGCTGACCTCATAGTTATAGTTGCCGATGGTTGCATCGTTGCTCGGCTTCTCCCAGGACAGCGCCACCTGGCCGTCGCCCGGCGCGGCCGAGAGGTTCTCCGGGGCGTCCGGGATCGCAATCGGCATGGCGTCCACGGTGGACGCCGGGCCCTCACCGGTACCGTTCCCCGCGCGCACCTCAAACGTGTAGGTCGTGCCGTTGGTCAGGCCGGTCGCGGTGTATGTGGTGGGGGGCGTGGGGGGCGTCGCATAGGGGTTGGGGCTGGTGATGTCCGCCCAGGGTGTGTAGGTGCTGTCGTTGCTGTCCTTCACCTTCCAGCGGACCTGGTACTTGGTGATCGTGATGTTGCCCGGATCGTCCCATTTCAGCACGACCCGGCTGTCACCCGGCGTGGCCGAGGAAATCGTCGGGGCGTCTGGCAGCGGCGGCGCCACCGGTATGGCTTTCACGCTGGCCTTCACGCTGGTTTGGATGCTGCCGCTAGCGTCCGTCGACCACACGGTGAAGGTGTATTCGTCGCCGTTGGTCAACGGATTAGCGATACTAATGGTATCGTCAAGCGTCGACGTCGGTTCGCTTAAGCCGATGACCGAAGAAGTTGCATAACCGGGGCCTATGGTTGTGATAATATAGTCTTTCGCCCCGGGGACGCCCGTCCACTCCAGATGAACCCGGGTGTGGTCCGGCGTAACCGTCAGGAAGGTCGGCGCGGGCCACAGCGGCGTGGCAGTATCGCTGGACGCCGCGCCCTCGCCGGAAGCGTTCACCGCCCGCAGCTCGACCGTGTGCTGCCTGCCGTTGCTCAGGCCGGTCACGGTGTGTGAGACGGTGGTCGCACCGCTGCCGTCGATGTCGGTCCAGTCGCCGAAAGCGCGGTTGCCCCTCTTCTGCCGGTATTGGTACCCGGTGATCGGGACGTTGCCCGGATCGTCCCAGGTCAGCGCCACCTCGCCCCCGTCGCTGCCCCGCGTGGCCGCGAAGTTCGCCGGGGCGGTCGGTACCGCGATCGGCGTGGCGGTCACGGTGGCCCACGGGCCGTCACCGGAAGCGTTCACCGCGCGCAGCTTAAACGTGTACTGGATGCCGTTGGTCAGGCCGGTCACGGTGTATGCGGTGGTGGCCGCATTGCTGCCCTCGATGTCGGTGAATTTCGTGCCGCTGCCGGCGTCGGTGCTGACCTGGTACTTGGTGATCGTGGGGTTTTTCGGATCGTCCCAGGTAAGCAGAACCTCGCCGTCACCCGCCGTGGGCGTGAGGTCCGTCGGCGCGGCGGGCAGAGCCACCGCCGGTGTGGCGGTCGCGGTAGATGCCGCACCGGTGATCTGGAAATTGGTGAAGGTTCCCGACGCCGCCCGCACTGTGAAGGTGTAGTTGGTGCCGTCGGTCAACCCGCCAACGGATACGGTCGTCTTATTCCCCGATCCGGACTCGTGCGCATTATCCGAAACCTGAGTGTTGGTGCCGGTGAGCGTCGTCCGGACCGCATAACGGGCGATCCCGGGGTCGCCCGTGTCCCACTGCAGCACGACCCGGCCGCTGTCCGCCGCCGCCGTCACGACCGGCGCGGGCCACAGGGGCGTGGCGGTCACGCGGGGCGCCGCGCCGGGACCGGCACCGTTCACCGCGCGCACCGCCAACGTGTAAAGGGTGCCGTTGGTCAGGCCGGTCACGGTGGTGGTGGTGGTGGCCGCGCTGCTGCCCTCGATATCGATGAAGTTCGTGCCGCCGTTGGTGCTGACCTGGTATTTGATGATCGTGTCGTCGTCCGGATCGGTCCAGGTGAGCGCAACCTCCTGGCTACGCGCCGTGGGCGAGAGATTCGCCGGGGGGTCCGGCACCGGCGCCGGCGTGGCGATCTTGCTGGAGGGCAGGCCGGTGATCACGGCGGTGCTGCCGGACGTATCCACCGCCCGCACCGTGAAGGTGTATTCGGTGCCGTTGGTCAAGGTGGAAATGGTGGTGGTCGTCGTTTTCCCCGATCCGGCCGGGACGTCCAAGATCTCAGGCGTCGCGCCGCTGCTGGTGGCCTGCCAGTGGATCCGATAATCGGTGATCAAGGCGTTGCCCGTATCCCACTGCAATATGGCTTGGCCGTCGCCCGGCTCCGCCGCCAGCTTGGTCGGTGCCGGCCACAGTGGCGTGGCGGTAATGGCGGCGGCCGTACCGCCAGCTAAATCGTTAGCTGCGCGCAGCGCCAACGTGTATGCGGTGCCGTTGGTCAGGCCGGTCACCTCGTGTGTGGTGGTGGCCGCACTGCTGCCGATGATGTTAGTGTAGTTAACGCCGCCGTCGGTGCTCACTTGGTATTTGGCGATCGTGATGTCAGCCGGATCGTCCCAGGTCAGAGTGGCCTTGCGGTCTTCACCCTGCGTGACCGAGAGGTTCGCCGGGGCGGGCCACAGGGGAATAGCATCGGCGTCGGCCGGATTGCCGTTTCCGGAAGCGTTCACCGCGCGTACCCACAATGTGTATTGGGTGCCGTTGGTCAGGTCGGTCACGGTGTAGGTGGTGGTGGTCCGACTGCTGCCGCTGATGTCGGTGAAGTTCCCGCCGCCGTCGGTGCTGACCTGGTACTTCCTGATGGTGTTGTCGCCCGGATTGATCCAGGACAGCGTGGCTTGGCCGTCACCCGCCGTAGCCGAGAGGCCCTCCGGGGCGGCCGGTGGCGCGCGCGGCGTCGCGGTCGCGGTGGATGCCTGGCCGGGACCGGAAGCGTTCCGCGCGCGCAGCTTGAACGTGTACTCGGTGTCGTTGTCCAGGCCGGTCACGGTGTGTTCGGTGGTGTCCGCACCGCTGCCGTCGATGTCCGTCCACGCAGTGTAGGTGCTGTCGTCGCTGTCCGTCACCTTCGAGCGGGCCTGGTATCTGGCGATCGTGTCGCCGCCCGGATTGGACCAGGACAGCGTGACCGCGCCGTCACCCGGCACGGGCAAGAGGTTCGTCGGGGCGGCCGGAAGCGTCGCGGCGGTCTCGGTGGCTGCTGCGCCGTTGCCGCCAACATTCTTCGCACGCACCGCAAACCTGTACGCGGTGCTGCTGGTGAGGCCGGTCACGGTGTATCCGGTGGGGGGCGCATCGGGGTCGGTGACGGCGATGTTCGCCCACGCAGTGTAGGTGCAGTCGTCGCAGTCCGTCACCTTCGAGCGGACCTGGTATCTGGTGATCGTGTTGTTGCCCGGATCGCTCCAGGTCAGCGTCACCTCGTCGGTTTCATCCGACGCGGCCGAGAGGTTCGGGGCGGCCGGAAGCGTCGCGGTGGTCACGGTGGCTGCTGCGCCGTTGCCGCCAACATTCTTCGCACGCACCGCAAACGTGTACGCGGTGCCGCTGGTGAGGCCGGTCACGGTGTAGCTGTCGGTGCTCGCATCACTGCCGTCGATGTCGGTCCAGTTGCCGTAGGCGCCGTCGCCTGTTTTCCAGCGATACTGGTACTTGGTGATCGTGTTGTTGGCCGGATCGTCCCAGGTCAGCGCCACCTGGGTTTCACCCGGCGCGGCCGAGAGGTTCGGGGCCGCCGGGGCCAAGGTGTTCCCCTGGACCCTGATTTGTATCGAAGTCGAGTACACACCGCCATCACCCTCCCAGCCCCCGGTTCCGTCAGACCGGCGCGTGTAGCGGTGATCGCCGATGCTCCACCCTATGGCCTTGCCGGAATCTTCGTTGTCGTTAGCCGTCAGGTTCCAACGAGGTCTGGTTCCGCTACCGTCAAACGTCATGTGCACGAAGTATTGGGTGTCTCGCTTCAGACGGGCTCCGCCAGGGGCGGTGAATGTCTGGAGTCCCGTCCCCACGTTGGACGGGTTGGTCAAGGTGTATAAGACCGCGTTGCGCGGGCGACCCGATCCGGTGGCGGCTCTCACCGTGACCGTCAGGGTTCCACTACCCGGAGCCCCCTGCGTGTCCAACTGGATACTTGATAGGTCGTAGCCCCGCGTATTCTGGCCCGTAAAGAACCCCTGAGCGCAGTCTAGTTCTATTACTGGTTCAGAACCCAAGACACATGCTGTATGGCCGTGAGTGGTTTGGCCCGTGTTGCTCACGAGGGTCTGGGCGTGCGCCGGCGCCGAAAAGCCGAGCAGCAGCGCGGCGGCGGCGAGGAACGCGCCGATGAATGTCAGCCGTGGGAAAGGTCTCACGGAAACTGTCCTCCTACACGCGCCTGCTCGACCCGGCGCCGGGGGATAGCCGGAGTCGACCGTGCGGGGCTTGGATGCTCCGATCATCGAAACGCCTAGTCGAACGATCCTACTCGCCGGACGCGGGCCTCGCTAGCGGCCTTCGGCCGGTGACGGTACCACGGGGCGCACCCTTTCGATCTCGTAGCGGCCGGCGAATGACGCGATACCGACGCTCAGACGCCGGGATTCAGTGTTCGTGGTCGGACTTCACTAGCCGCCCGCCGGCGGCGAAGACGATCACGTCGTCGACGCACCGGCCCCTGTCACGAGCGCACGCCCTCAAACACCGCCGCGCAGGGCCGCGGCGGCATGACCGAACTGCGGCATTCGCCCCGCTCGACAAGCGTCCGTCGGATGTCAGGCAGCCCCGCCCGAAAGCCGAAGACCCGCATCAAGCTCTCGACCCGATAGCGGCCGCGACGGCCGCACGGCTCGCAGACCACGGTGAGCGTTCCGCCGGGACCAAGATCGCATAACCGAACCGCCCCGCAGCCGGCCACGAGCTGTCTCAGCGGCCATTTGCAATCGGAGTCAGGAATTTTCGCCCTCCTGATGTTCTCGTATTGTTCTCCTATGTGATTCACCCTATAGTGCCCCGCTTCGATCGTCGACTCGGGGCCTGGCGGCACGCCTGAGACCACCGTGCGGCGCTCGCGGCCAGGGAGGACGGCACAATGCCGAACACGGCAATCAATACAATAGAAACGCCCGAGGGCACGAAGACCGCCTGCCGGGCGCATCACAAGATCCGCTCGATGGCGGTCTCGGGCGGCTTTCTCGACGGCGCCCAACTCGACTTCGCGGACGGGCTCAACTGCATCATCGGCGGCCGCGGCACGGGCAAGACGACGGTGCTGGAGTTCATCCGCTACCTTCTGGGCCCGATGCCGGACACTCCCGAGGGCAAGACCCGCGGCAAGGCGATCGAGGGGCTGGTCCGGGGCAATCTCGGCAGCGGCACCATCGGCCTCGACGTCGAGACCAAACACGGCACCCGCTACCGCGCCGAGCGGCCGTGGGACGATGCGAGCCAGGTGCTCGACGCCGACGGTGCGCCGGTCGCGGTGACGCTCGATCGCGACCTGGTGTTCAAGGCCGACATCTACAGCCAGAACGAGATCGAGGAATCTCTTCACCGGCTTCGTTCAGCGTGAAGTCATCCGCTTCCTTCACGAGGCCGTCAATAGCGATCGGCCCTGGCAGCCCGGTAAAGCGGTCCTGTACGAAGCGGGTTCGACCAACGCGAAGATGATCAACCTGTTCAGGGATCATCCTTGCTGGGGCACTCTGATCGAGTCCAACAGGCGCGGGCTCTACCGTCTAAGAACCGCGTAGGTCTGCGCAATCTCACCCGTCAGCGACCCGTCGCTGACCCGTCACAGAGCCCTCACCAACCCGTCGATGAGCCTGCCGACAGGGCGCTGATCGGCGGTCATCCTTCTCCGCAGCTTGAACGAAAGCCGCGGAGAGAAGCGATGGCCACACAACATCTGAACCAGACCCAGCTGGCGGCGCGCTGGAACATCTCGCCGCGCACGCTCGAGCGCTGGCGCTGGATCGGCGAGGGCCCTCGCTACCTCAAGATCGGCGGCCGCGTCGTCTACCGGCTCGAGGACATCGAGGCCTACGAGGCGGAGCAGCTGCGCCTGGCCGAGCCCGAATCCCGCCCTTCGCCCACCTTCGGCGCCGCCGGCAAGGGCCGCGGCGCATGAAGATGCTCGCCCTGAGACCGTGTCCGGCGCCGCCGATCCCCGGTCCACGGACGCCCTCCCTCGTCATGGACGAGGCCGCCTTCGCGGCCTGGCTCAAGGCCGCCCATGCGGGCAGCTGCATCACCTATCACCGCGGCCATCTCATCGCTGACCGCGAGGCCCGCCCGGACGCACCGGACGCCGAGGCGCGGGCCGCGCTCAATCGTCTTGCCGGACAGGCGATGCGGGCCTCCGGGCAGGGCCTCGTCCACCTCGTCCAGCAGCGCCACGGCGACGCCGACTACAGCTACATCGCGATCCGCGCCCGGCGGGCGCCGTCGCGCAACCGGGGAGGCAGATCATGAGCCTGCGCATCATCACCGCCGACGAGCGCCTCGCCGAGGCCCGCGGCAAGACCACCGTCGCGCTCTTCGGCCCGTCCGGCGTCGGCAAGACCTCGCTGCTCCGCACCCTGCCGCCGGATGAGACGCTCTGCATCGATCTCGAGGCCGGCATGAAGTCGGTTCAGGACTGGCCCGGCATGAGCATCCCGGTGCGCACCTTTGCCGACGCGCTCGATATCGCCTGCCTCATCGGCGGCGTCGATCCGGCAGCCGATCCCAACAGCTTCTTCTCGGAGGGCCATTACCGCCACGTCGCCCAGGTCTACGCCGAGCTCGTGCCGATGGTTGCCGGCAAACGCATCGTCTTCGTCGATTCGATCACCGATCTCACCCGCCAGGCCATGGCCTGGGCCAGGACCCGGCCCGAATCGGTCTCCGACAAGACCGGCAAGCCCGATCTCCGCGGCGCCTATGGAGTGCTCGCCCGCGAGGTCATCGGGCTCCTGAAGCACCTGCAGCACGCGCCGGGCCGGACCGCGATCTTCGTCGGCATCCTCGAGCGCGTCGCCGACGAGTTCAACCGCGAGCACTGGCGCCCGCAGATGGAAGGCGGCAAGGCCGCCCGTGAGCTGCCCGGCATCGTCGACCAGGTGATCTCCATGGGCCTGTTCGAGGCGGATGCCGGTTCGGGGGGCGACGGCTGGCGATACGCGCCGGAGAGCGGCGAGACCCGCCGCCTGGTCTGCCGCTCCGGCAATCCGTATCGCCTGCCGGCCAAGGACCGCTCGGGCCGCCTCGACATCACCGAGCCGCCCGACCTCGGAGCACTGCTCGACAAGATCAACCGGCCGTCCGCGTCCACGACGCCCGCGCAACCCAGCTGAGAAAGGAGCAATCGCGATGACCTACAACTTCAACGACGTCGAGCCCCACCAGGGCACCGATCTCATCCCCGACGGCAGCTACGCCAAGGTCGTCATGACCGTTCGCCCGGGCGGCGTCGACGGCCAGGGCGAGCACGACAAGGGCCTCTTGAAGGCCTCGAACACGCCCGGCAGCGACGTGCTGTCGCTCGACTGCGAGTTCACCGTGGCCGAGGGCCCGCACGCGCGCCGGAAGTTCTGGCAGCTGTTCACCGCCGCCGGCGGCAAGGTCGACGAGAACGGCGCCTCGATCGGCTGGAACATCTCCAAGCGCATGGTCCGCGCCATGATCGACAGCGCGCTGGCGCTCGATCCGGAGGACATGAGCGAAGCGGCCCGGCAGAAACGCCAGCTGCGCGGTCTCGCCGATCTGAACGGCATCACGTTCGTCGCCAGGATCATGGTCGAGCCCAACAACGATCCGCGCTACCCGGACCGCAACCGGCTCGACCGCCCGGTGCTGCCGAACGAGAAGGAATGGCGGGCGGTGATGAACGGCGAGGCCGTGCCGCCGGCGCCATCACGGTCCCGCGGCACCGGCGCCGCTTCGCCCGCGCCGGCCCAGACCCAGGCCGCGTGGCAGCAGCCGCAAGCCCAGCCCGCGCCAGCCTCCGCGGCGCCGGCCTGGCAGCAGCCGGCGGCACAGGCGGCCACACAGGCGCCTGCAGGCGCACCCGCGGCACAACCCGCCCAGACGGCCGCACCGGCCGCACAGCCCGCTCCGGCGCCGTCCGGACCCGACTGGCTGAACGGATGATGACCGACGACGAATGGCAGGCCCACGTCACCCGCGAGGCCGCAAGGGCCGCCGGCGCGTGGCTCGAAGCGCGGGGAAGGCTCCACCGGCCCATCCGCTCCTTGACCATGCGCGATCTCGAGGCGATGGCGGAGAACGCCATTGCGCGCTTCATCGTGCCGGCCTCGGAACGGATCGGGATGCGCCCGAAGCGGGACGGCGAGCTCGCCCGCCTCTTGATGACCGCCGGCCCTGTGCCCTTTGCGGACGCGAAGCCAGAGGCTTCGGGTTCTGCCTCCGCCTGCAATGGGACCGCTACCCCCATTACGGCTTCTGCTCGATGCGTTGCCTCGACGCCGGATCGGCGCTCGCGGGGAGGAATGCCGGCGTGATCGACAAGACCGATATGGAGAAGCGCGCGATCAAGGACGCCAGGCGGTTCTTCGCCGAGGCGTTGGGCGAGCTCGGCCTCCTGGCGCCGTTCCACGACCGGACGGGCGAAGAGATCGACCGGATCATCGAGGCCTGTGTCGACGGCTTCCAGGACTCGATGCAGCGCCAGGCCGCCGAGGCCGTGCCGTTCGACGACGAAATTCCGTTTTGAGGGCCGTGATGACGGTCGTCGATCTCAACCACGGCTCGGGCTTCGTCTATCTGCGGCCCTCCGCCGTCACCGATGCGGGGCGGCAGATCAACGCCGCGGTCGACGCCGCGCTCGAGGCGGCGGAGCGCGCGGCGCGTCCGCGCGATTATCTCGGCGCGAGCCGGATCGGCGAGCCCTGCGCCCGCAAGCTGGTCTACGAATACACGCACACGCCGAAGGACCCGGGCAAGGACTTCGACGGCGCGCTGCTGCGCGTCTTCGCCGCCGGCCACCGGTTCGAGGCGCTTTCCATCGAGTGGCTACAGGCCGCCGGCTTCGATCTGCGCACCGCCCGCCGCAACGGCGGCCAGTTCGGCTTCTCGGCCGCCGGCGGGCGCATCCGCGGCCACATCGACGGCGTGATCGCGGCCGGGCCCGAGGTCGGCCTCGCCTGGCCCGCGCTCTGGGAGCACAAGGCGCTCAACGCGCGGTCCTGGACCGACACCGTCAAACGCGGCCTGCGTGCCTCCAAGCCGGTCTATTACGGGCAGGCGCAGTTCTACATGGCCTACATGCAGCTCGGCCTCGCGCTGTTCACGGCCATGAACAAGGACACCCAGGCGCTCTATCACGAGGCCGTGCCCTTCGATGCGGCCGCGGCGCAAGCGCTCTCCGACAAGGCCGTGCAGGTCATCCGGGCGGCCGAGGCCGGCGAGCTGTTGCCCCGCATCGCCGCCAACGCGGACTTCTATCTCTGCCGCTTCTGCGAGTACGCGCGCCGATGCTGGGAGGTCGAATCGACGACCGATGGCACGGAGAACCCGTTCTGATGGTGGACTTGAACGAAACCCTCCGTCCCCACCATCCCGTCGCCGAGGCCTTTCCGATGATGGCCGGCGCCGACTTCGACCGCCTCGTCGACGACATCCGCAGCCATGGCCTCCGAGAGCCCATCTGGCTCGACGGCGAGGGTCGCATTCTCGACGGGCGCAACCGTGACCGCGCCTGCCGGCTCGCCGCCGTGCTGCCGGCCTACCGGGTCTACGACGGCGGCGATCCGACCGCCTTTGTCGTCAGTTTGAACCTTCACCGCCGGCATCTCAGCGAGAGCCAGCGGGCCATGGTCGCGGCCAGGCTGGCGACCATGCGTCAGGGCGAGCGGACCGACCTTTCGCCAATTGGCGAAAGGTTCGGCCAGGCAGAGGCCGCCCGTCTTCTCAACGTCGGCAAACGCAACGTCGAACGAGCCGCCAGGGTACGCGAAGCGGGAGCCCCCGTCCTGGTCCGCGCGGTGGAGGAAGGAAAGATCGCGGTCAGCGACGCCGCCGCCATCGTCGACCGTCCGCCCGAGGAGCAGGCCACGTTGGTCGACAGCGTCCGTTCGGGCAAGCACAAGACCCTGCGCCGCGCCGCCGCCGTCCGCCGCCGCGAACAGCGCGAGACGCCGCCTCCGGATTTGCCGGCCGCCGATGACCGGTGCCGCCTGTTCGCCGCCGCCGTTGCCGATGTTCTCGAGCACATCGAGCCTGGCAGCGTCGATTGCATCGTCACCGATCCGCCGTACCCGCGCGCCTTCCTGCCGGTCTACGGCGATCTGGCGCGGACCGCCGCCCGGGTTCTGCGACCGGGCGGCTCCTGCCTGGTCATGGCCGGGCAGTCTTACCTGCCCGAGATCATCGCCGCCATGACGCCGCACCTTCGCTACCACTGGACGGTGGCCTACCTCACCCCGGGCGGCCAGTCAGTCCAGCTCTGGGAGCGCAAGGTCAACACCTTCTGGAAGCCGGTTCTGTGGTTCGTCAACGACCCAGACGACGCCGGATACCCGGGCGAGTGGGTCGGCGACGTGGCGCACAGCGATGCCAATGACAAGCGTTTCCACCATTGGGGGCAGTCGGAGAGCGGCATGGCCGATCTGGTGCGCCGCTTCACCCGTGCCGGCGAGACGGTGTTCGATCCCTTCCTCGGCGGCGGCACCACCGGCGTCGCGGCCCTCGGCCTGAACCGCCTGTTCATCGGCTCCGACAGTGACGGGACGGCCGTGCAACAGGCCCGCGGCCGTCTCCTGGAGACCCTGCGGGAGGTTCGCCATGCAGGTTAGGCAGGAACGCTCGGGTTGGCGCGACCGGGAGCTCTCGCTCCGCCATCGCCGCTGGGGCTGGAACTGTCCGGCGATCGACATCGACTTCCTGGAGTTCCATGCCGGCGAGCCGGTGGCTCTGATCGAGTGCAAGCTTGAATATGCCGCACCCTGGGACCTCGACGGCAAGCCGGCGCGCGCCTTCATGCGCCTCGCCGAACGGGCGGGCCTTCCCGCCTACTACGTGGTTCGCGCGGCCGACTTCTCCTGGTGGCAGGTGCGGGCGCTCAACGACCTCGCCCGGAGCCATCTGGGCGGGAATGAACGCCGGCTCACGGAACCCGAGTTCATCTCGCTGCTCTATACGCTGCGGGGCCTGAATCTGCCGCCGGAAACGGCTGCCCGGGGCTATTGCCGGGAGGATCAGTTCTGATGTTGGGAGACCGACCGATGACCGACAGCTTCACCCCCTCGGACGCCCAGGCCAAGGCGATCGCGGATATCGCGGACTGGTTCAACCATCGCACCCGCGACCGGCAGGTGTTCCGCGTCTACGGCTATGCCGGATCGGGCAAGACGACCATCACCCGTCACGCCATCGCCGAGCTCGGCCTCGAGGAAGGCTCGAACGGCGTGCTCTATGGCGCCTACACGGGAAAGGCGGCGCTGGTGATGACCCGCAAGGGCACGCCGGCCTCGACCATCCACAGCCTGATCTACCGCGTCTCGGAGGCGACCGAGGCCGAGATCGAGAAGGTCAGGAAGGATATCGCCGAGATCAAGGCGAGGCTCGCCGGCCTCAATTCGACGAAGCGGCTCCTCGAGGAATCCCGGTTGCGCTCGCTCGAGCTGCGCCTCGACGACGCCCACAAGCCCCGCTTCGTCCTCAACGACCAGTCCGCCGTCCGCGACGCCAAGCTCATCGTGCTGGACGAGGTCTCCATGGTCGGCGACGAGATGGCACGCGATCTGCTGGCCTTCGGCAAGCCTATCCTGGTGCTGGGCGATCCCGGCCAACTGCCGCCGATCAAGGGCCAGGGCGCCTTC
Source organism: Alphaproteobacteria bacterium (assembly GCA_965248805.1). Lineage (GTDB taxonomy): Bacteria > Pseudomonadota > Alphaproteobacteria > UBA6615 > UBA6615 > CBDFKJ01. Next base: position 214,638 of record CBDFKJ010000007.1, on the reverse strand, counting down.
ACCGAGGCCGAGCCCGACGTGATGCTGACCGAGATCCACCGCCAGGCCGGCGACAGCGCCGTCATTCGTTTGGCCACCATGGCTCGCGAGGGCCGGCCCATCCCCTACGGCCGGCACGACGCCTTCGTCTGGAAGATGCGCCGCAGCGATGTGGGGCCGGAGCAGATGCTGCGCGGCGGCCAGGTGATCTGCGGCAGGAACGCTACCCGCCTGCAGCTCAACAACGCCATGAAGCGCGCCGCCGGCTACGAGAGCATCTATCCCACGGGCGAGGTTCGCAGCGGGACGTCCGAGAAGATCATCTGTCTCAGGAACCGCAACGACCTCGGCATCGTCAACGGCATGTTCCTCACCCTCGGCGAGGTGCGCGACGAGAACGAGACCTCCTTCTCCGCCACCATTCGCACCGAGGACGGGGACCTCGTCGGCGGCAGCGCCGACAAGCCCGAACGGCACTTCATCTACAAGGGGCATTTCGACGACCACATCGAGGCCGATCCCGACCGCGGCCGCCGCGACCACTGGACCCGGCGCGGACTGATCGAGGCGGTCTGGGGCTGGGCCATCACGGCGCACAAGAGTCAGGGAAGCCAGTGGGGAAACGTCCTCGTCTATGACGACGGTCTCGGGCGGACTGCCGAGGACCGCGCCCGCTGGCTCTATACCGCCATCACCCGGGCCGAGCGGGGGCTCGTGATCCTTGATTGACTTCAACGACGTCCGGCCCCAGGGCCTTGAGCCCGCCCGCTACGATCTCGACGAGATCATCCGCCGCCTCAGGGAAACGGCCGAGCACTGGGTGCCGCGGCACTTCCCCAACGGACGCCGCAACGGCGACGAATGGCGGCTCGCCAACATCGGCGGCGATGCGCCGCGCAAGAACGGCTCCTGCGTCATCGCGCTGAAGGGTGAGCGTGCCGGCGACTGGATCGACTTTGACACCGGCGAAGGCGGCGGACCCTTGAGCACACTCGAGCACGCGACCGATCTCACGGGCCGGGCGCTGTTCGATTATGCCGCCGAGCTCGCCGGCACCGCGCCGGTACGCACCGCGCCGATACGCACCGCGGCGCCCGCCCCGCCGAAGGACGGCACCGGGTCCGCATCCGTGACCCCGCCGGAGACGCGCGGCAAGGAGAACGCCCGCCGCGAGATCGAGATCGTCATCAAGGGATGCCGGGCGCTCGCCGGCACGCCAGGTGAGGCCTACCTCGCGGCCCGCGGCCTCGCCGTGCCCGACACGCCCGAACTCAGGTTCCATCCTGATCTCACCCATTGGGAGACCCGCACCGGCTATCCCGGCCTCGTCGCCTTCGTGCGCAATGCCGGCGGCCGGGTCATCGGGATCCACCGCACCTATCTCGCTCCGGACGGTGCGGCAAAGGCCGATTTGCCGAGCCCCCGCATGATGCTCGGCCCCGTCGCCGGCGGCGCCGTCCGGCTCGCGCCCTTCGGCGAGAACGCCGCGCTCGGCATCGCCGAGGGCATCGAGACCGCGCTCAGCGTCACAGAAGCCTGCCCCCATCTGCCGGTCTGGGCGGCGCTCGCGGCCGGCAATCTCGCCCACGTCGCGCTCCCACCCGAGGTCGTGCGCGTCGTCATCCTCGCCGACAATGACGGCGAAGGCGCCGGCATCCGCGCCGCCGAACGTGCTGCCGCGCGTCACGCCGCCGAGGGACGGCGGGTCTGGATCGCCATGCCCGACCGGGCAGGCGAGGACTTCAACGATCTCCTGCAACGCGCCGGACCCGATGCCGTCCGTCAGGCCCTCGAGGCCGCGGTCGAATGGACGCCGGCGACGACGCCCGAGGACGCCCAGCCGGCCATGGTGGAAGCGACCGCCAGCGAGGTCGGCGGCCACCGCCCGGTCGGTTTCTCGGCACCGGACGCGCCGACCACCCGGATGCGCGCCGACGACGGCGATCTGGCCCGGCTCACGGCGCGCGGCTGGGACCTGCTCAAGGCCGCCAACACCCCGCCCTGGCTCTATCGCTGCGGCGGCCGGCCGTCCTGGGTCGAGCGCGACGATGAGGGCCGGCCGATCGCCCACGCCATGACCGAGGACCGCATGCGCCATGCGCTGGCCCAGCTCGCCGACTGGCGGCGCACCTCGCGCAGCGGCGATCTGGTCCCGGCACACCCGCCGGCGGTCCTCCTCAAGAACCTGCTGGCGACGCCGGACCCGGCGCTTCCCGTGCTCGCCGCCATCGTCACCGCGCCGGTGTTCGGCAAGGACGGCTCGCTCGTCACCGAACCGGGCTATCACGCCGCGACACGGCTTCTCTATGAGCCGCCGCCGGGGTTCCGGCTGCCTTCGGTTCCGGAGCGGCCGACACGGGCCGAGACCGACGCGGCGCGCACTCTTCTCCTCGACGGCCTGCTCGGCGACTTCCCGTTCACCAGCGAGGCAGAGCGCGCCCATGCACTGGCGCTCATCCTGCTGCCCTTCATGCGCGCCCTGATCGACGGGCCGACGCCGCTGCACCTGATCGAAAAGCCGGCGCCGGGCACCGGCGCCACACTCATGATCGACGCCATCGCGGTCGTCACCACCGGGGTGAGCGCCAGCGTCATGGTCGAAGGCCGCGACGACGAGGAATGGCGCAAGCGTCTCACCGCCAAGCTGCGCCAGATCCCCTCGATCGTCCTGATCGACAATCTGCGCCGGCGCCTCGACGCAGCGCCCCTCGCCGCCGCTCTCACCGCGCCCTGGTGGGAGGACCGCATCCTCGGCAAGTCCGAGACGGTGCGCCTTCCGATCCGCTGCACCTGGATCGCCACCGGCAACAATCCGCAGTTCTCCAACGAGCTCGCCCGGCGCCTGGTGCGCATCCGCCTCGATGCCCATGTCGACCAGCCCTGGCGGCGCGAGGACTTCCGCCACGCCAACCTGCTCGCCTGGACACGGGCGAACCGGGCGGCCCTGGTCGCCGCTTGCCTCACCCTTGGGCGCGCCTGGATCGCGGCCGGTCGCCCGCGCCACGGGTCCATGCTCGGCAGCTTCGAGGCCTGGGCCGGGATCATGGGCGGCATCATCGAGGCCGCCGGCGTGCCCGGCTTCCTCGCCAATCTCGACGAGATGTACGAGGCCGCCGACGCCGAGGGCGCGGTTTGGCGCGCCTTCGTCGCCGCCTGGTGGGAGCGCCACGGCACCGCCGAGGTCGGCACCGCCGAGCTGCACGAGCTCGCGCTCGCCTGCGAGCCGCCGCTGCCGCTCGGCGACGGCGGAGAGCGCTCGCAGCGGACCCGTCTCGGCCGGGCGCTGGGCCGATTGCGCGACCGCGTCTTCGCGATCGGTGAGGTCAAGGTATGCGTCAGGGTGGCCGGCACGCGGCAGCGGGCACAGCGCTGGCGGCTCACGATTGAAAATCAAGGCCCGGATCAACGTTCACCACGTTCACCGGGCTCGCATCGTGAAAATCAACCCCGGATACACGTTCACCACGTTCACATCCAGCAAATCAAACCCTGGATGCACGTTCACCACGTTCACTTTATCACGGTAATACAACGGGTTGCACGAGGGCGAACAAGGCCGAATGCGGCGGTGCGGGTAGCCTCCTTGAAAATCCAACCCCGGATGCACGTTCACCACGTTCACCTGGGCGAGTGAACGTGTGTGAACGTTCACTCCCACGTTCACTCGAAAAAGCCGTTCTGTATCAATCCGCTAGTGAACATAGTGAACTTAGTGAACCTTTTTCGGCCCCCTACGCACGTAGGGATGCGCGCGCACGCGCGCACGCATCCGCGCGAGAGAGAGGCCCGGAAAAGGTTCACAACGTTCACCACGTTCACTTCGACAAGCAAAATCAACGCCTTAAGGGAGTGAACGTGCGTGTGAACGTGTTGGCGCACGTTCACCCCCTCCCAAATTGCCCGTTCCGGCCGGTCCGCGGCGCCGCCGCGCCGACCGGTCCACCGCGTGTTGCGCCACCCAACGCGCAAGAGCGGGTGGCGGCGGCGTTCCTGGAAGTTCCCCGCCGCCACCCTGACCACGACAACCCCGATCACGGAGACCATCATGGCTCACGTAACTCTGCCCAAGAACACGCCGCTTGAACACCGCGCCCGGCTGCCGGCGGCACGGCACGGCGGCAATGCCGGTATCGCCTGCCCGGTGGCCGAACCCCCGGTGCCGGCCGCGAACGATGCCGGCGTGTCCGGTCCCAGCGTCGTGCTCGCGCTCGATCTCGGCACCGCCACCGGCTGGGCGCTCCGTGACGAATACGGCGCCATCACCAGCGGCACGGTGTCGTTCCGGCCCGATCGGTTCTCCGGTGGCGGGATGCGATTCCTGCGCTTCAAGGGCTGGCTGACCGAGGTCAAGAACACCGCCGGCGGCATCGATGCGGTCTACCTCGAGGAGGTCCGCTGCCACGCCGGCACCAGCGCTGCGCATGTTTTCGGCGGCTGGCTCGCCATCCTGACCGCCTGGTGCGAGCACCATTCCATTCCCTATCAGGGCGTGCCGGTCGGCACCATCAAGCGCCACGTCACCGGCAAGGGCAATGCGTCCAAGGATGCGGTGATCGAGGCCGTCAGGGCCAGAGGCTTCGCGCCCGCCGACGACAACGAGGCCGACGCCATCGCGCTCTTGCTGTGGGCGATCGAGAGCCGGGCGGGTGCACGATGAACGGCGCCATGCTGCTCAAGCACGCCGCCGGTGTCGTCGACAAGCGCCGGGCCGATTACGGCGAGCCCGAGGACCTGTTCGAGCATGTCGCCGCCCGCTGGTCGCAGGTGCTCGGGATCCGGATCACGGCCGCTCAGGTGGCGGTCTGCCTGATGGACCTCAAGATGGCCCAGCTCGCCCACGATCCGAAGCATCTCGACAGCCTGGTCGATGTCCTCGGCTACGGCGCGTGTCTGAGGGAGATCACCCGGTGAGGTGGCTACCGAAGGGCTATGGCGGCGAGCGCCGCCCGACCGACGAGATCAAACGCGAGGGTTGGCACGAGCAGGGCATCCTGGTGATCGCCGCCGAGGACGGCCGCCTCACCTGGCCCGAGCGCGAGCTGGTCCGAAGGCTCGGCGAGCGGCTCTACGGCAGACGATCGGAGCCGGGCAGAGACGCATGTGGGCGCACCGTGTCCATGCGAGACCATCGGACAGCGGCGCGTGGCTAAACGCAGGAAGCGCGTTCCCAAGGGCAAGGCCCGGGCCCAACGCGCGAAGCCGGAGGCCATGCGCCTGCCCGGCGGCCGCAAGCTCGAGACGGTGCGTCTGGCCGACGACGAAGGCCGGCCGGTCACCCTTGTCCGCACCGTCGACACCCTGGCGCGGATGCGCAAGGCCGGGACCATCACACGCGCCATGCATCAGGCCGCGCGTGACTTCCAGGCCCACTTCACCATCGCCGCCTACGACACCACCCCGCCGCGGTCCATGATCCGCGTCTCGGCAAGTCGTCGGGAAAGGACGTTGTCCGACAACCAGGTCGCAGCGCGCGAGCGGGTGTATCGCGCGCTTGAGGCGCTGGGCGGCATGGCGAGCCCCGGCGGCAGCTGCGTCTGGCATGTCGTGGGTCTGCAGTCGTCCCTGCGCGAATGGGCCATGCAGCAGGGCTGGAACGGAAGGCCCCTCCGACGCGGTGAGGCCAGCGGAATCCTACTCTCCGCGCTCGGCATGCTCGCCTTCCATTACGGCTATGAGCGGCCGAGGCGGGCGGGCTGATGGCGGGGATGATTTTCTACATCTGGGGTGTTGACAGTGGCAGGCCACAAGATGTAGCTTTGCGCTATCATCTCATAGGTGCGTCCGCACCCGACCCGCTCCGGCATCGCCGCGGCGGGTTTTTTGTTGCCTGAAGGAGGATTGAATGAGCCGTGCAACGTCGTTGAAAGCCCTCGTGGGCAACCTGCGATTCGTAATCACCTGGAAGACCTGGGAAGCGCTGGTCGTCTTCGGGGCTGGGATCGCCATCGGCGTGGCCTGGTGCCTCGCGGCCCCCATGCCGTAATCGAACCCACGGCCGCGCCCGTATCGGGCGCATCCACGCAGCCCGTCCCGGCATCGCCGCGGCGGGCATTTTCATGTCCGCCCGAGGCCGCCCTTGCATGACCTGGCTCTACATTCCACCGCGGGCGTTGACGCCGGCGGCGCGGAGAGCCTGTTCGGACTATCGCTCTGCGCAGGCGCCGGAGGCCTCGACCTCGGACTCGCGCTGGCCGAACCCGCATATCGTTTCTGGAATGACGACTAATGAGAAGAGCGCTGATCGGCGTCTTTCTCATATTGAGCGCAGCTGGCCGGCTCTTGCGCCGCCATACTGACCAGTCTTAGGCCGACATTGACAGGTCAGCATCATTGCGTCAGGCGTCGCACAGCACCTTCAGATCCGAGCGCAATGCCGCTTTGAGGTCGAGCCAAGCGCTACGAATTGCCGACTTGATCTCTGTCGGACCGCTGGTCCACAGGATGCTCGTGCTTCGCCCGCGGTACGTTCTATGGACCGGCTGACTCCGATCGCGATACAACGCGCCGTCGACAACTATGATTGCGCTCTTGGTAGCGGGCATGCTGTGAACATAGAGTTTGCGCAGAGTGACGCTTAGCCGCAAGGCGGGGGCCCTAGTCGCTGGCCCGGGCGCGGATTCCAGAGAACGAAGCGCGTTTTCTACGAGCGGCACCAGGCTGTCCGACAGGACCGGCCGACTGCCGATATACCCGATCTGCCGGTCCCGCCCTCGGGCATCCGTGAATTTTGCGACGGTAACCGGACAGGCGATTGATGTGTCGGGTTTCAGCGTCTCGTCCAGATCGTGCGGGCCGAATGCCACGGGGATTGGTTCGTAGGTCGCACACGCCCCAAGGCACATTGTCGCGGACGCGGCGACGCCGAGTAGCCACCCGCAACGGTTCCGCGCCTTACTACTCACGATATGGTGCGAGGAGAGCCTGAGAGAGCTTGGCAGCCAGTTGCTCGATGCTGGTCTCGAGCGCCTGCCGCACCGCCTGCCCGTCGTCGACCATCCAAGCCTCTACCGCCCCTTCCTTGGTGGTCGCGGGCATAGGACCTGGTTCGGTGTGTGTTACTTTGTTCTTGTAAACTAAAAGGTGTCCCGCCTTGGTCTGTCGCGTCGATTCGACCGACGCCTTGAGCACTGCCGCGCGCGGATGAACCTCGATGCGCACACTGGTGTTCAGCTTCTTGAAGTCCGACGAAAAGCCGTAGCTCGCGTGCATCAGTACCAGCGAATCTTCGGATCCGGTTTGAAGGAGGCTCTCATGCAGTGCGGATGACGGATCAGTCAAGCTTTCAACTCGGGTCACACCCAGCCAGTCCGTCGACTCCAATGTTGGTCGCAGGGCTGTCACCAGTTCGGCATGAAAGTCGTAGTCAATCAGAGATTCACGAATCGGCTCGATCAACTCTTCCGCGGTCTTGGCACGAGCACCCTCGATAAGTGTGTCAACTATTGCAAACAAGAGACCTCCACCGGCCGCTGCCTCAAGTTGGGAGCGATCGATTTCGGCAGTAATCTCCTCTTGCGTGACTACGATGACAGCATTCGACGAGCCGATGTTCGCGGCTACGTCCGAATTCAAAGCAATCGTATTGGGCGGCGTCGCGCAAGCCGACACAAATAGAAGCAACAGGGCGGCGATCAATACCTGGCGTAGATTGTCCATATCAGTTGTTCCAGAGAGCCGCTGCAAGGGCTTCGATCGACAGCGTTGTCCGATCTGCGTCCCTTCGATCCGGCGGATCAGGGTGTTCGCATTTTCAATATCGCTCATGCGACCATCCTGGAGTTGAATATCCTGTAGACGGTTTATTCCATATCACCCGCGGTCAAAATTGGACAGTGATTTGAGGGCATCTCTAAGAATTGGTGAGTTGCCGGAGGATATTGTTTAACTAGGCTGTCACCAGCTCCAGCCATGCCGGAGCCGAGATTTTCGGGGTCTTCCACGCTCCAATTGAGTTATTTCCGCTTCAAGACCGTCCCCAGGCGGTCTTCTCCTCCGAGTATCGTCACACGGCCGCCGCGAGACGCTCCAGTTGGACCAGGCGGCGCATGTTGTAGGCGAGGTTCTTCAACCCGATCCGCGCCTTCGCCCGCACCAGCCCGACACTACGCACCAGCGTCCCGCCCATGTCGTTGCTCTGGGCCCCGAAGACATGCTCGACGCGGACCCGAACCGATGAACGGGTCTTGTTGCCTTGCTTCTCGCGCTCGCTCAGCGGCTTGTTGCGGCGGCCCTTGCGATGGATCCGGCTCCGCAACCCCTTCTCCTTCAGCGACGCCTCGATCTCCGCCGAGCGGTAAGCGCTGTCCGCCCACACACCCAAAGCCGTGTTGTCCCCATCCAGGATATCGTCGAGGACTTGGCTGTCGTGCTCCGCCGCGTCGCTCACATGATAGCGCCGCACCAGCTTGTGCCGACGGTCCACGTTGACATGGTTCTTGTAACCGTAATGGCTCTTGCCGTGCTTCTTGGTCCACCGCGCCTCGACATCCTTTTGGCGCCGCTTTGCCGGCTTGTCCTCCCAGCCTGCCGGCGTCTCGCCTGAACCGCTCCGGGTTTGGCGGAGGCTCCAACTCTTGAGAAAGTGGAGCCATTATGAGCAAGACAAGGAACAGGTTTTCTTCTGAGGTTCGCGCCCGTGCGGTGCGGATGGTTGTGGATCACGAGGGCGAACACGCCTCGCGTTGGGCGGCTGTTTCCTCGATAGCTGGGAAGATCGGCTGCACGGCGCAGACACTCAATGAGTGGGTGAAGAGGTTCGAGCGCGATAGCGGCGTGCGCGCCGGCGTCCCCAGCGAGGTCGCCGAGCGGCTGAAAGCCCTGGAGCGGGAGAACCGCGACCTCCGGCAGGTCAACGAGATCCTGCGCAAGGCGAGCGCCTATTTTGCCCAGGCGGAGCTCGACCGCCGGTTCAAGCCATGATCGCGTTCATCGGCGATCACCGCGAGGCGCACGGGGTCGAGCCGATCTGCAAGGTGCTGCCGATCGCCCCGTCGACCTACTACGACCATGTGGCCAGGCGGCGCGATCCGGCCAGGCTGTCGGCACGGGCGAAACGGGATATGGCTCTCAAGGTCGAGGTCCGACGCGTCTTCAAAGAGAACTTCCGTGTCTACGGCGTTCGCAAGGTGTGGCGACAATTGCAGCGGGAAGGCTTCGATGTCGCTCGCTGCACTGTTGAGCGGCTGATGCGGGAGATGGGCTTGCAAGGGGTGATCCGCGGCAAGCCGATCCGCACGACAGTCAGCGACCAGGCCGCGCCTTGCCCGCTCGACAAGGTCAATCGCCAGTTCCACGCTCCGGCACCGAACAGGCTGTGGGTCTCGGACTTTACCTACGTGGCCACTTGGGCTGGCTTCGTCTATGTCGCCTTTGTCATCGACGCCTATGCCCGCCGCATCGTCGGCTGGCGGGTGAGCCGGACAGCCCATGCCGGCTTTGTTCTCGATGCCCTGGAACAAGCGCTTCATGCGCGGCGACCCGTCCATCGCGGTGGGCTGATCCATCACAGCGATAGAGGGAGCCAATATGTCTCGATCAAATATACCGAGCACCTGGCGGAAGCGGGCATCGAACCCTCGGTGGGCAGCGTCGGCGACTCTTATGACAATGCTCTGGCCGAGACCATCAATGGTCTTTACAAAGCCGAGGTCATTCACCGGCGCGGGCCGTGGCGCTCATTCGAGGCCGTCGAGCTCGCTACTCTGGAATGGGTGGATTGGTTCAACAACCGGCGGCTCCTGGAGCCCATCGGAAACATCCCGCCGGCCGAAGCCGAGGAACGCCACTACGCCATGCTGAAGCAGTCAGACATGGCGGCGTGACTCAAACAAAATGGCCTCCGCCAAACCCGGAGCGGTTCACCTGGAGAAGATCGAGACCATCCGCTCCGACGGTCTCATCGACGGCGCCGATCCCACCGTCGCCGCACTCACCGGTTCCATCGAGGTCCGGTTCGCGGACACGACGCTGATCGATCTGGCCTCGAACGGCGCCCCGGTCGATCTGGAATTCGCCTATGCGATCGATAGCGGCCTCAAGATCGCCTTCGAGGCCCACGAGGTCTATCTGCCGAAGCCCGCGCTCACGGTCGAGGGGCCGGGCGGGGTCTCGGCCCGCTTCGACTTCCAGGGCGCCAGGAACGAGACCGAGGGCCGCATGCTCACCGTGACGCTGATCAACGATCTCGACGGGAGCGATTACGCATGATCTCACTCAAGCAGGAAACTGAACCCTACGAGCTGACGCTGCCCTACGGCGTCACCGTCACCGTGACGCCGTTGACCACCGCCGCCATGGCGGCGGCGCAAGCCGAGGCGCGCAAGCGTCTCGACGGGTTGCAAGCGCAAGCCAGAGAGCGGACCGAAGCGGGGCTCGCCCTCGACGGCCTGCCCGATCTCTCGGACGACGGCGCCCGCGAGGGCCAGTACCAGGCCCTGCTGATCCATAGCCTCGCGGCCCGTCACATCACCGCCTGGTCCGGCATCGAGGACGATCCGCCGGTGAGCCGCGAGAACGTCGCGGCGCTGATGGACCTCTACCCGGTGGGCGAGCGGTTCATTCAGGAGTTCACCCTCAGACAGGTGCTGCTGACGTCAGCAAAAAACGCATTCGGGCCCTCTGCCGATGGCACCTCCAGCCAGGCGGCGGGCCCGGATACTGCGAAACCTGCGTAACGGAAAACGCGCCCTGCGCCGAAGGCGGCCTCGGCCTGAACGGCGAGCCCTGTCCCTACCGCGAACACGCGCCGGTCGCGTTGGAGGAACACCAGGCCTGGGATGTCCTGACGGCATCGCTCGGGCAGCTCCGCATCGTGGCATCGGGCCGGGTCGTGGGCATCGACATGACCGCGGCGCTCGGCATCGCCCGGGCGCGCGGCTTCGATGAGAGCGTCATCTCAGAGCTGTTGCAGGCGGCCGAGGCTGGGCTGATCGAGGCGATGAACAAGAAGGATAGCGACTGATGGCCAAGGCCAAACATACCTACGCGGTCCGCCTTGCCGTCGAGGGCGGCAATCGGGTCAAGGCCGATTTGAGGTCTGTGGGCGCCAGCGGCGAGCGCTCGATCAAGAAGATCGACCGCGCCTCCGACAAGGCCTCGCGCGGGCTCGGCACGCTCAGCGACCGTGCCTCCGCTCTCCGCCGCCACATGCGGCTGTTGGGCGGTGTGATCGCCGCCGCCGCCGTCGGCCGCGGCTTGCAGCAAATGGTGAAGCTGTATGCGGATTTCGAGACCGGGCTGATCGGCGTCGGCAAGACAGCGGACCTGTCGGGGGCCGAACTCGAATCCCTGGGCAAGGATATCGATGAGCTTTCCAAGCGCATGCCGGTGGCCACGGACGAGTTGCTCGCCATCGCCCAAAGCGCCGGCCAGCTCGGGGTCAAAGGTTCCGACAACATCCTGAAGTTTACCGAGACCGTCGCCAAGCTCGGGACGGCGACGGATCTCAGTGGCGACCAGGCGGCCATGGCGCTCGCCCGCATTCTCAATGTCACCGGCGAGGCGCTGGGCAAGGTTGACGTGCTCGGATCGGTAATCGTCGCTCTCGGCAATAACTTTGCCGCCACGGAAAGCCAGATCGCCGAGATGGCCACGGAGGTCGCGCGCGGCGCCGCCGTATTCGGGGTGAGCTCCGCTCAAGCTTCGGCCTTGGCCGCGGCGCTGGCCGCCGTCGGTGTCAAGTCGGAGGTCGCGGGCACGTCCATCGGCCGCATCCTGCGCATGATCGACGCCGCCATCCGTAGCGGAGGCGAACATCTGGCCATCCTTACGCAGATCACCGGCCGGACCGCGGAAGAGATCGAGAAGCTGTTCCAGAGGGATGCGATGGCTGCGTTCGCGTTGTTCATCGACGGTCTGAAACGGATCGGTGACGCCGGCGGCTCGGTGGCCGATGCCATGGCGGCGCTGGGCTTGGCCGACCAGCGTCTGCTGAAGACCATCCCGGTGCTGGCGAATCGCGCCGATCTCCTTGCCCAGGCACTCGAAATCGCCAACCGTGAAACCGAGAACGCCACCGCGTTGAACGAGGAAGCGGCAAGGGCGTTCGCAAGCCTGAACAATCAAACCGAGGTGATGTGGAACAACATCAAATCCCTCGCACGGGCCATCGGTGCGGACCTGGCGCCTGGCGTTGCCGTTGCGGTCCAGGGGCTGTCCGATCTCGCCAGCGGGGCCGGAGACGCCTACGAGAAGCTCAAGCTCATCGCCGAAGGCGACTTCAACTTCGAGGGGCTCAGCCTCAGCGCCACGCGACGCCAAGTGGAGGATCTCGATAAGGAACTGAAGGAGCTCAAGGAGCGGATGCGGACGGCGCCCAGGGAGGCCGATGTGAACCCGTTCGAGGACTGGTTCACGAGCACCCACGAGGAGCTCGCCGCGGAATCTGGTACACCGATTCGTCCCGGACGCCGACGCGGTCTGGGTGCTACCCACACTGGGTATTCTCGTGTCCGTTTCTTGGATGCTCTCGCTGCATTCGGTAACGGGTAGACTGTCTGCAAAGCACAATGTTCTCGTGGCCTTGGAGGCAGAGCTACCGTTCAACTTTTTGGTCCGGGAAGACGAAGAGTTCAACAAGCGCAGCTTCGTCAGACGGAAGCACACGGGATTGGTGATGCCAGGGGCGTTCCTGATCCTGTGTGCAGTATGGCTCGCCGTTCTTTTCGCACAAGGAGGGCATTCACCGTAGTGAACGGCGTTGGACGTAGCTTATTTGGTCACGATCGACGGCAAATGGGGAACAACCGCATGCACAAGGTGTTCATCAGTTATCACCACCGGAATGATCAAGCCTACAAGAATGAGTTGATCAATTTTGGTCGGAGCTTTGGCGTATTTATCGACAGATCCGTTGACACTGGAGATATCTCCGAAAATTTGGACGATCAAACCATCCGAGAGAAGATTCGGGATGATTACCTAAGAGACTCAACCGTTACCATTGTACTCGTCGGCGTGGAAACAAAGTTGAGGAAGCATATCGATTGGGAAATTTATTCCAGCATGTTTGATGGAGTGAGGAACAAACAATCTGGAATACTGGTGATAAATTTACCTTCTACGAAATGTACAAGTTACAATGCCTCTCATGGTGACAAAGAAAAACGCCTAATTTATCCAGAACAGCGTTCGTGGATTACTATTAGTGAGCGCGCGGAATACGAGAGAAGATACCCATACCTACCAGATAGGGTTATCGACAACTTACTTGCTCCCAAGGCGTATATTTCGGTTGTGCCGTGGGAAAGGCTTACGGCTGACCGTCTTAAGTTTCTGGTCGAGGCATCGTTCAGTAGGCGGAGCGACTGTAAATACGATCTCCGCAAGCCAATGAGGAGAAGAGATACCTTCGGAAGAGTTCAAGTTGGTAATATTGGCAGATGAGCGGCGCCAGAGGAAACATAGGCATCAAGACGCGTCCAAGCGGCATGGCCACCGCCGGCGCGCCAGACTCTTGCGGTCGCGAGCCCGCCGCCAAACTGTCAGGTGATTACCGTCTCAATACAGGTAATCTACTCGCAGACTACGCCGTCACCGTCGCCATCGCGCATGAAGGAATAGGCGGGGTGTGTGAAAAGCACTGGAGCGATGCCGTGGCGCCGTGCTTCGGCGCAGGTAATCCGGCCGTTGCGGTTATCGTCCCAGAGGAAGAGCGCATCGACATCGCCCGATGACGTATCCTGCTGCGCGGCGGGAGTTGTCGTGGATGACGGCTCTACTGTTCCATCAGCCCGGGGGCTGAGTTCCCTCGTCGAACAGGACGAAAGCACTCGCTCCAGAACGTCGGCCTCGCGCCGGTCAATGGTGAGGTCGTACTTGCGGCGCACCTCGACGACTCGGTTCGCGAACCAGCACCGGTTCGTGGGCGGCATCCAACGAGTAGCGTCGTAATCGCGCTTCACGTGGCGATTGAGATCGGGGTCGGCCAGCGTGAGGTTTAGGAGGTCGGAGGCGAAGCGCCGGCGTGTGGCGAGGTCGGCGGCGCACAACCCGCTGTCGTGCGCCTCGGAGCGAGCGACGATATGCTCGATGTCGGTCTCGCGGGTGCTGGCGAAGCGCTCCAGCGTATAGGGACTATAGATACCGCCGAGTTCGACGACGATCTCGCCCTCAACGGACTGCGGGTAGGCGTAGTCATGTGAATTGTAGGGGGAGCAGCGAATTTCGGGCGCGACCACCAGACCGCGCCAAGTGTCGTCGGCTGCCAGCCGGGACGCCGGAAACAGCGCGGCGGCGGAGCCGAGCCCGACCAGGAACACAAAGACAAAGAGGTGGCGACTGTTCAAATCGCTCAGGAACGATCGACGGCTTTCAGAAAACCCGCATCCAGCTCCGGCTCGTCCCATTTCCGGGCGACCGTCTCCCAGCGGGCCATCCAATTCTGGATACCCGGATCGCCCGCTAGCAGCTGAAACGAATAGAGCCGATTGACGACCTGGCGCATCAGATCCCGCATCGCATCGTCATCGAAATGCGAGACTTCCGGCCAGGGGATTTCGCGCCCGTCCGCATCGATGACCTTGACGTCCGAATTGTCGCCCGTGCGGGTGACGGGCGTCAGCCCGGCGTGGATGTCCTCGAGCATGGTGTCGCGGACGCACATCATGGCCATGGTCTTGGCCAGATGGGCGGCGACGCGTTCTTCGTCATCTTCATTCATCGCCAGACTTTATCGGCAAAACGACAGGAGACCTAACCCGACGCGGATAGGCTTCGCCGCGCAACCAGACTAGCTAGGGGCAAACTACCGGCATAGAGCACCGCCTCCGCCTCCCGCCTGCGGATCAGCCCCTTGAGTCTGCGACCGCCGGCCCACACCCAGCGCCGGAACTCGGCGGGCACGGCGTCGTGCTCCTCGCGATTGACCTTCCGCCTCAATGTCGAGCGCTGCAGCGCGCCGGCGCCGAGATTGAACGCGAACGAGGTGAGCGCGTCGAACCGGCCGTCCTCGAGCGGCACCCGGATGAGGCGCAGCACGGCGCGCTCAGCAGTCTCGACATCGCGGCGCAGCAGCGCCTCGGCATCGGCCTCGTCGATGCCGTCCGCGAACCGGTCGCGCTCGCCGTCGCGCACCACGTGACCGTAGCCGATGGTGGGCCAGCCGCCCGGGCAGACATAGATCTCGGGCACGAACCCCTCGAAGCGCTTGATCAGCACAAGGCCGTCGTCGGTGAGATGACGCATGGCCTCAGCGCCGCTCGCGAAGCTTCGAGAGGGTGCGGTTACCGAACCAGAAGCTCATGACGGCGGCGAACAGCGCCTGGGTCTCGGGGTCCCAGATGCGCGGCAGGGCCTCGGCGATGAGCAGGCCCTCGACCGCGATCAACAGATAAAGACCCGAACCCTTGACGGAGGCGAACAGGATGAAGAAGGCGTAGGTGATCAGCGGGCGAACCGAGGCCCTCAGTCCATCTACCCATCGGCTGCTGCCGCCCAGCGCTGCATCGTGCCGGTAGAGGGCCTTCGATTCGGCGATGTCCGCGTTGACCTCGATCTCTTCGAGGCGCTGGCTGTGACCGAGCCGCATCTGCTCCATCTGGCGGTCGAGCACGGCAAGCTCGTGGGCGCGGTCCGCGCGCTCGCGGAACAGGGACATGATGTCGGGAATGGCGCTGGTGGCGAATCCCAGCAGACTGCCGAGCAGGGTCAGCATTGTGAGCCTCCAATTGGGTTGAACGTGAAAGCGACCCCGGCCGCCGGCGCGCAGACGGCGGCGACGGCCGGACCGCCGGCGGTGGGATCGGTGCGTGGGGGGAAGGTGCGGCGCGGGGCGGCCGTGAGCGGCGTCAGCCGCCGAACGGCCTCAGCCGAAGAGCGTCGGCCAGAACGCGCGGGCGGCAACGGCGAGCATGCCGCCGAGCACGATGTAGAGAAGGCGCGTGTTTCGGTTGTGGAGCGCCTCGATCTTGGTGAGCTGGGCCTGGAGCTCGCCATAGCGCCGCTCGCAGGCGATCTCATGCTCCGCGAGGTGCCGCGCCGCCTCCGAGCGCACCCGCTCGATCTCGATGAGATGGGTTTCGTTCACTTGTGAGTCTCCGATACTGCAACGCCATGACGACGGGTTCGCCCCGAAGGACGGCCGCCACGGCGGGTGTTCTGCATGGTGTGGTCGGCGGCTCAGGCGGCCCGGTCGGCCTCGTGCACGCGGGCGTCCTCGCCGACGGCGGTGATCTCGACCTGCTCGCCGCGCGGCCGCACCGCCATCACGCGGGCGCGCAAGCCCCAGGCCTCGCCCGGGCCGAAGGCGAAGTGGGTGCGTTCCTCGTCGGCGCCGGTGTAGGGCACGGGGTCCGGGTCCTCGCTCAGCATGACGGTGCGGTCATCCGCACCCGGCTCGACCGGCCAGGGCCCGCTCAAGCTCCCGTCGCGGCGGCGAAGCGCGAGATAGTGGACCGGCGACGGGGTCTCGTCCGCAGCGCCGCCCTCGGCCGTCTCGCCGCCCGACTCCCACTCCAGGGGCTCGCTCAGGGTGAGCGTCCGGCCGTCGACGGCCGTCACTTCGCCGCCCTGGCCCCAGCGCGGCAGGTCGTGGGTGATGGCGACGAGATCGCCGTAGGTCGGGATCAGTCCTTCGAGCTCGGTGCGGAAGGTGACGATGCGCCGGCGGTAGCGGTTGGCGGCGGCCATGTAGAGGCCCTCGCGCATGGCCTGTTCCGGACCGGTGCAGCCGAACAGATCGACCGTGGCGGGCTTGTCGTCGGCTTCGGTGGCGCTGTCCGGCAAGGCGGCGACGACCTCGTCCGGGGTCCAGGTGCGTTCCGAGAAGTAGGTCACCGTCACCGCATCGGCGGTGTCCTCGCCCGGCATGACGTACTGGACGCGGAAGCTGCCCCGGACGATGTTGCGCGGCCCGAACAGCGCCACAGGGAGGGTGCGTGGTGCGTCGCGGGCGATCCGCAGGATCCCCCCTTGCAGGAAGGGCAGCGCCCGGCCGCAGCGGGCGATCCGGGTCAGCGCCTCCCAGACCGTGAGGCTTTGGTCGAACACGGCATCGAAGCGGTCGCCGCGCGATTGCCAGACGGCATCGAGGGCATGAAGGGCGTCGAGATCGATGCGGGCGTCGTCGAGCCCGGCGCCGTAGCGTGACCTGGCGGCGTCGGCGAAGGCCCAGGCCAGCGAGCGAGTCGCTTGCGGTTCCGACCAGCCGGACGCAGGGTCCCACACCGGCAGCTTGCGGGTGACGATGACGTTGACGAGCCGGGCCGAGCGCTGGGAGAGATTGTCGGTGGCGCGCATCCTGACCGCGAGCAAGGTGACGTCGCCGAACGCGGGCACGTCCTCGAGGAAGGCCTTGAGCCCGCCCCAGTGGATGACGTGGCCGGCGCGGGCATCGCCGCTCTTGTCGTTGGTGCGCCTGATCCTCACCTCGTAGCGCCCGGCATCGAGGGCGTAGCGATAGCTCCTGCGCTGCTGTGTGTTCTCGGCCGCGGTCACGCTTTCGGAGGCGACCGCGATCCAGCCGCCGGTGGCCGCGCCGTCGTCGTCGACGGCCCTGGCCTCGACCTCCCATTCGACGGTGCGGGCCTTGAGGCTGCCGTCGTCGGCCGCGTAATAGAGCCCGCGCGGCATCACCACATCGATGCCGATCCCGGTGGCATCTGTGCCGGCCGGGTTGGCGGTGAACGGGCCGACCCAGCCGTCCTCGCCTGCCTCGCGGTCGTTGACGCCGATCAGCTCCTGGCCGGCGATCTCGGGTGCGGTGACCACGTCGGTCTCGAACAATGTGACCGCGCCGCCCGGCGCCACGAGCTCGGTCTCGATCTCCTCGAAGGAGGCGATCGGCGTGTCCTCGATGCGGATCTGCTCGACCTCGTGCTCGCCCTGGCCGATGCAGTGCAGCTGATGCAGGTAATGCTCGTTGCCGTCGTATTCGGCCCAGGGTGTGGCGGCGAGGTCGGGATAGACCCGGTGGCGGCCGTAGACCACGGGGATCGGCTGGGTGAGGCGCGCCTGGTTGCCCTGGGCGGTCAGCGAGTAGGTCGGGCTCGGCGAGGGCACGCCCTTTCCGAAGCTGGGCGCGGCGGGCTTGGGCGGCGGCAGCAGGACATTGACCAGCGTCGTGCCGACCAGCGCCACGCCGGCGGTGATCAGCGAGATGCCGATGGTCGAAGTGACGCCGATGGCGCCGGCGATGAGCCCGCCGAGATAGGGTGCGGCGACCATCACCGCGAGCATGAGGATGGTGCGGAGCGGGTTCTTGCCGCCTCCGCCACCGCCCTGGGGCAGCGGCACGAACACCACCAGGTCGTCCTCGGCGATGAGCGTGTCGTCCCAGCGGCCGCGCGGCACCGGCGAACCGTTGCGCAGACAGATCGTCGGATGATCGAACTCTTCGATGCCGCGCACATCGAGCCAGTCGCGAATGGTGAGCGGCTCGGCGACGGCGATTACTTCTCTATCCCGCTCCGGGCGGAACGGGTTGTGCAGCATGACGACGGTGCCGGGCATCAAGTCTCTCCGGTGAAGCGGTAAGTGCCCTCTATCCGCCAACCGTGGGCCGTGAGATCGCGCCCGTTCTGGAACACGACGCCGATATCGCGCGCGGCGTGCAGCACGCCGCCGCCGTCGACGGCGAGCCAGATGCCGACATGGACGGGATGGCGGGACTGGCGCATCAGCACGGCATCCCCCTCGCGGGCACGCTCGACCAGTTTCCAGCGTTCCCTTTCGGGGTGATCGCGGAAGCCGGCGAGCACGGCGCGGAGGTTCGCGGCGTCGACCGGGATCTCCGGCACCTCTATCCGGAAGCGCTCGCGCCAGCACCAGCGCACCAGACCCCAGCAGTCGAACGCGTCCGGTCCACGCCCGCCCGCGACCCACGGGCGGCCGATCAGGTCTTCGGCCCAGTGCATCTAGCGGGTGAGCCCGGGGAACCGCTTCGCGGTATAGGTCTCGGCCGGAAACGCCCGGTTGCCGATATCGAGCATGCGGGCCCGGCCGGTGGCCCGGAACACGTCCACCTCGACCTCGGTCAGTGTCAACGTAATCGGCGGGTCCATCTGCGGGCCCTCGAGGTCGGTCGAGAGATAGGGCCGGTAGGTGACCTCGATGGTGTTGCGCGAGGTCGCGGCGGCGTCGAGATGGCGGACGATCTCGCGGCTCACATTGTCCAGCGTGACGGCGATCTCGGGTACAGGCGCGGTATCGACCGGCGGCAGCTCCAACTCGAAAGCCAACGCCACGAACCGCACCATCTCAGCCGCATCGAGCGGGGCATCGGCCTCGAGGCGGGCGTTCAAATCGACATGGTCGCGCACCACCCGGATCGCGGTCGGCCTGCCGTCGTCGTCGGCGAAGGCGGGATGGCGCAGCTCGAGTGTGTGCAGGATGACGGTGTCGGTGGGCGCCGAGGCGTAGGCCTCGCGGATCGCCTGCTCGAGCGCCGGATCGGGCATCCGTGGCTTACTCCGTTACCGCCGGCGGCAGCAGCTCAGGCTTGGGATGGTCGGCCTTGATGGCGAGCCAGCGTTCGATCAGCGCCTCCGTCTCGGCCGGCAGCGCGGCGCCGTCGTCGCGCAGGGCGGCGAGGGTCTTGAGGACGGCGTCGAGCTGATCGCCGACCGGCATCTCGCGGGCGTAGCGCTCGGCCCGCAGGCGGCGTGCCTCGGCGCGGTCGACGGCGAGCGCGTCGAGCCTGCCGGCGAGATCGGTGTCGACGGCGAGGTCGTGGGTCTGGAGATCTATCCCTGCGTCCTGCTCGCCGTAGTCGAGCGAGGCGATACGGGCGTAGTGGCGGCCGTCGAGCCGGCAGAGCCAGGTGAACTCGTCGTTCACCCAGCTCGTTGGCGGCAGGAAGTGCGCGCCGGTCTCGGATTCCACATAGCTGATGAGATGCATGTGCGTCCCCCTAGTAGAGCTCGACCCGGGCCATCACGGAGGGGTTATGAGCGCCGCCTTCGACCCCGAGCTTATTGTTGGAGTTGCGCCCCGCCGCCCAGACGGTGCCATCGGCGCAGCGGACGAAGAAGCCCACCTCGGAGGCGAAGCCGTGGGCCACCACCTCGACCGCGTCCCACTGGTCCGGCGAGACCGGCAGCGGCCATTGCAGCGGCGTCGCGCTCCGGCCGGCGCCCCAGGCGCCGTACTGGCCGTAATAGCCGTAGGTGTAGACCCGGCCGTCGGAGCCCAGCATGACCGTGGAATGACGGTGGGCGGCGCCGTCATAGGCGCCGCCGGTCGAGATCATGCGCGCGGTGACGCCGTCCGGCAGGGCGACCCTCGTCGGTGTGCTGATGGTTCCGGTGGTGTTGCCGATGCCGAGCTGGCCCTGGTCGTTGTAGCCGCAGGCATACGTGTTGCCGTCGTCGCCGTTGAACCATGCTTGCGCGTATTCGCCGCCGGCCCAGAGATCCGTGGCGGCGCCGACCCCGGCCGGCAGCGGCAGCTGCTCGAAGAGGTGGCGATGATCGGTGGCGCCGTCGCCGTGGAACCCTTGGCCGCCATAACCGGCGGTCCAGATACTGCCGTCCTTCATGAGCACGGCCGTGGCCGCACCGCGGGACGAGCCGCAGGGCGCGACTTTCCGAATCCGCGTCCCGGCCGGCAGCCCCGCCACCTCGGTGAACAGGTGCTTGTCGGTGGTGCCGTCGTCGACGCCGAGCTTGCCCCAGCTGTTGTCGCCGGCGGCCCACAACGTGCCGTCCCGGGTCAGCGCGAAGCAAGCGTTGCGATTGCCGTGGCCGGGCCAGAAGTCGATCACGTCGGTGAGCGGCACATCGCCGGTCTTCTTGCAGCGCACCGGCTTGTAACTGTGGCTCGTGTCGCCCTGGCCGAGATTGCCGTAAGAGCCATGGCCCCAGGCCCACAGGCTGCCGTCCCGGCAGAGCGCATGGAGGGACGACGAGTTGGCCGGAGAGCCCCGCACCAGGTCGAGCTTGACCACGTCCCGTCCCGGAATACCGGAGGCGCGGCCGATATCGCTCGCATCGATCGAGCGCGCGATGCCGTTGCCGGTAGTGTGCCCGCGGCCCTGCTGGCCGTGGCCGTTATGGCCCCAGGTCACGACGTCGCCGTCGTCCGTCAGCATGGCGACGGCGCCGTAGGAGCCCACGACGTAACGGGGCCGGCCTAGAACCGAGTGATCGGCATTGGTGCGGTTGTCCCACACCAGATAATGCAGATGCTGGGGACTGTAGGTGTTGCCCGCCATGGCGAGTTCGTTGTTGTTGTTGGTTCCCGCCATGCGGACGGTGCCGTCGGCCATCACGAAGGCCATGTAGTAGTAGGTGATATCCGAGGCGCAGCCCTTGCCCGGATAGGAGGCCTCGCCGTTCAGGAGCCCGATGCAGCGCTGGCTCGCCGGCAGGGCATGGGCCGCCGGCGGCACAATGCGGCGCGGCAGATCGGCGGTGACGGTGGAGTTCATCAGTAATCGCCGCCGAACAGGGTGACATGAACGTTGCCGGTGACGGTGGCGTTGGCGTTTTGCGGCAGACGTGCCGCCAGCGCCGTCGTCGGCAGCAGCCAGCGGTCGCCGGCGGCCTCGAGCCAGGGCATCTGCCCCGGATCGAGGCCGGCGTGAGCCGGATAGCCGTCGAAGCCGGCGCGCGGGGGCACCGTCGCCGACCAGATCGGCCGCCAGTGGTAGATGGCGGCGTCGATGCCGGTGGCCGCGGCGATGGCGTTGCCGGGCGTGTTCTCCAGCGTCAGCACGGTATCGGTCCGGGCGCGGAGCCTGTAATCGCCCCGGTTCGCCACCGCGCCCTTGGAGAGCGTCAGCACCAGACCGGTCTCGAGCGCCGGCCAGGCGCCGCTGTCGCGCGTCACCGTGAAGGGATCGGTGTCCGGCGCGGTGCCGGGCGCGATGTCGACCTCGACGTCCTCGCCGACGACGTCATAGGCGCCGAACTCGACCAGCGCCGGCACCTCGCCGTCATTGGCGAGGGCGATCGCGTGGAGGCGGGTGCCGTTGGCGCCGGGCGTGAACAGGTCCTGCGCCTGGTTGGCGCGCGCGGCGACGAGGGTCGCATAATCCTGGCGGTACGCGGCGACGAAGATCGGTTGATTGGCCATGGGCGGCTCCTGTTCTCGAATAGGGAAGACCGGCGTCAGATGAACGCTTCGGCGAGGGCGATGAGGGCGCCCGCGTTGAGCTGCGGGGTGACGGCGAAGCGCAGCCGCTCCTCGCCGCCGGCCTCCTCGATCGCGGTTTCGAGGCCATGGCCGGGCTTGAGCTTGACCGAGAGCCGGTCCGGCGTGGTGTCGGCGGCGGAGACCAGCACGCCGCCGACCGCGGCCTGGGCGGCGTCTCGGGCGGCGATCGACGCATCGCGCGCGGCTTCGGTGGCCGCGACGCCTTCCGTGACCACCGTTGCGGCCACGGCAACACCGGCTTCGACGTCTCCGATTGCTTTGGCGACGGTCTTGACCGCACCGCCCTCGGTGTCGACGGTGGCGGCGGCATCGCCGTGGACGATCTCGTGCAGCAGACGGCTGTCGGTATCCGCGCGCGAGACCGCCGCGCGCAGCTCCGTTTCGAGGTTCATGGTTTTCTCCGAATTTTGGTCACGGCGCCGGTGCCGCCACCGGGTGCCCCTACCAGGCGTGGGGTCCGGGCAGGGTCTCGTGAACGAGGGCGCCGAGCGCATCGATGCTTGCGTTGAGAGCCGGCATATCCTCGCTGAGCAGCAGGGTCATGGCGCCTTCGCTGAGCGTCGGCCGGGCGCGGATCTCAAGCTCGCTGGTTACCTCCCAGAGGCGTCCGCGCCAGGGCCTCGCGTCGAACTGGCGGGTGAAGCGGGCCTCCTGCGGCAAGAGGCCGAGACCGCCCAGCAGGTCCATTTCGAACCAGGCGCCGCCCTCGGCCGCGACCCAGCGGTACCAGGCCTCGAACAGGGCGAACTGATGGGGCCGCAGCACCCAGCGCACGGCAATGCGGCTCGGGACATCGGTGAAGCGCCGGCGCTGGCGGGCCGGGCCCGCCTCCATCTCGGTGCGCAGGACCGCCTCGCCGGGCTGGACGCCGTAGCCCTCGAGGGTCGGCAGCGGCAGGCGGTCGGGCCAGCGGGTGGTCATCGCAGACTCCCGGCGGCCGGATTGAGGCCGTAGCGGCGCTCCACGACCGGCGCCAAGCCCTGGCCGCGGCCGATGTTGCGCGCCATGCCGCCCTCGATCCGCTCGATCATGATGTCGAGGGTGAGATCGCCGCCGGGCTCGCGCCGCACATCGGCGGAAGCCCGGGCGCCCGGCGCGGTGTTACGCACGTTGACCGCGACATGGACCACGGGCCTGGCGTCCGGGACCGGGGCCAACGCTTGCATCTGCCCGGGCGTGAATACGCCCTCGCCGGACCACGCCACGATCGGCCTCTCGCCGCCAACGATACCGCCGCGGTGGTAGCGGGTGGCGGAATCGAACACGGCAGGGTCGACCATGCGGGTCGGGAAGGCGTCGCGGCCGATCACGCCGCCGCCATGGGCGAACGCCGTGGGTCCCGAGGACACCGGGAAGTCGCCGATCATCGGCGTGCCGGAGGACGTGGTGGCGACACCGGTCCCACCGAAGATGCTGCCGCCGATGGCGCCGAAGATGCTCCCGAGGATGTTGTTGAGCGGCGCCACCACCGCCATGCGGTAGGCGGCCCGGAGCGCCTCCTCGGCGATGGTGTTGAACAGGTCCTTGGCGGAGAACTTGCCGGTCTGAGCCCATTCGACGAAGGCGTCTTCGCTCGCCTTCAGGGCCCGCGTGGTCGCCTGCTCGAAGGTCTTGGCCGCATCGGTGGCGTCGTCGAGATAGTCACGGATCGCACGCCGCACGCCGTCGGACCATTCGCGGCTCGATTGCAGCATGCGGTCGTCGGCCTGCTCGGAGGCCCGGGCAAAGGTCTCCTTGTCAATCGCGCCGGCGTCGAGGAGCTTCTGATATTCGCGAATTTCGGCCGTATAGGCTTCCTGCGCCGTGCGCAGCCTCTCGGTCAGCGCCTTGCCCTCGTCGCGCAGTTGATTGGCCTCGCGTTCGGCCTCGTTGCGGGCTTCGATCGCGCGTTGCTCGTCATGGAGCGCCCCGGCCAGTCGTTCGACTTCCTTGCGCTGCTCCGGGGTCGCCTCGGCCGATAACCTTCTGAGCGCCACATCGACAAAGCGTTGCCGCTCGGTCTTCTTAAGCGCCTCCAGCTCGAAGCCCAGACTTTCGACGACGCGCTCATTGGCCTGAACGCGCCGGTCGGCGATCTCTTTCTCGCGGCGGGCGAGCTGGGTGAGATTGTCGTCACGCACCGCCGCCGCGCCGAACCGCAGGCGCTCGATCGTTTCTGGATCGGCGCCGGCCTTACCTAGATCCTTCAGCTCGTTGTCGAGTTTCCGGTACTCCTCGCGGATGCGATCGGCGCCCTGGTAGCGGAACTGGAACAGTTGCTGGTTAAGGCTCTTTTGGATCTGCAACAGACGCCGCGCCCGCTCCTGGGCCGCCGCGATGTCCTCCGGGGGCGCGGCCGGGTCGCCCTCGGAGGGGTCTTCGGTCTCGGCGGCAGCCCGCTTATCGCGACGCTTGCGCGCTTGCTCCAGTTCCCACTCGTATTTCGTCTTCCACTGAATATAGACGGCCCACCGCCTCCGGTATCAGACGCCGCAACGATGCCGGCGACTAACCCTGAATACAGCTTGTTCAGGCCCTCCCTGAGAGAGGCTACCTGCTCCGCAAGCCCAACTTGGAGCTTGTACATCTCGAATAACAACTGATGGTCGCCGGCGCTCATCGGAGTCCTTTCTTGACTGAACGGTCACCTTAGACCCTCGGTATTGGGTTCGATGTAGGTGCTGCGAAGTATTCCTGCCAGTGCTCATTGAGCCGATGTTTCATCGGTATAACCCAATCCCCCTAACGGTGCAGTCATCCCTGTGATCCCTCTCTGACCTCCCGCAAGGCTCTGTTGAAGAAATGCCGGGTCGCCCGGTCACGGGCCTGAGCATCGCTCAGGACAATGCTCTTCATCTCGTTGTCGCGCTGGAACATCTTGATGGCGCCCTTGAAGAAGGCTTCGCTGAATGCCGAAAACACCACATCGGGCGGGTTGTTGCGCAGCATTTCAGTGAGGTCGTCATCCATGATTTCACGGTTGACCCGCTCGAAACGGATGAAGTCCTCGCGCGTGAACGCCGTCCCATGGCGGTCGTTGAACGCCTTGATGATCTCGGAGAGGGAACGTTCTTCCTCTTCCGTGTACGGCTTGGCGGCGAACTCGCTGATCGGCGTGAGCGCCTCGGTGTCGCCCGGACCGAGCGACGCCGCCCCTTCTTCCTTCTGCTCGACGCGGAATGCCTGGAGGCGAAGCATGTCCTCGGTGATCTCGATGTCGGCCGGAATTTCCCGATTGGGCAGCAAGCGGGACAGCCAGGCCGCGTAGGTGTAGAGCATCTCAAGCCCCGTATCGTCGAGCCGGATGACCTGCGCGACGAAGCTGTAGAAGCGCATGTAGCTCTTCAGGAGTTGCCGGAATTCCTCCCGCCGCCCCTCGTCGTCCTCCGCTTCGAAGCGGGCGACGGCATGGCGTACCAGGCCTTCGAGGCGTGCCCGGTCATGCGTATCGAGCGCGCCCTTGTAGAAGGTCTCGGCGAAACGCTCGATCTCGCCTTGGTCGAGGATGCCGAAGGTCTTGAGACGCGCTTCCAGCTCGTAGATCTGATTGGGGTCCGAGTTGGCCTCCAGGGCGGTTACCTCATAATACGGTTTGAAGCCGGCCTGGATCTCCTCGATGGTGTTCTGGAAGTCGAGGATGTAGGTACGCTCCTTGCCCTGATAGGTCCGATTGAGACGCGAAAGCGTTTGGACCGCCTGTAGCCTGGCAAGCTTCCGGTCCACATACATGGCGCAGAGCTTCGGCTGATCGAAACCGGTCTGGTATTTCTCGGCGACGATCAGCACGCGATGGTCGCCGGTATCGAAACGCCGGGGCAGTTCGGTTTCGGAGAACCCGTTCAAGGCCGCTTCTGTGTAGGTCTCGCCGTCCAGTTCCAGCTCACCGGAAAACGCAACCAGGGCCTTCAAATCCGTGTATCCGTTGGCCGCGATGTAATCGCGCACGCCG
Organism: Alphaproteobacteria bacterium; assembly: GCA_965248805.1. Lineage (GTDB taxonomy): Bacteria > Pseudomonadota > Alphaproteobacteria > UBA6615 > UBA6615 > CBDFKJ01. The sequence goes on along the minus strand of CBDFKJ010000007.1, from coordinate 188,639 downwards.
AAGAAATACCGCAGCGCGTGCTCGCGGCCGCCGGTGACGATCATCGCCCGGGCCTGGCCGCCGAGCTCGCCCATGACATGCCGGCGGAAATGCTCGATGACGACTTCGACCTTCTGGCCGATCGCCGTCGGGTGGAGCGAGGCGAAGCGGGCGACACGGCGCTGCCCGCTGCGCCCTTTCAGTTCGGGATCGTCCTCGATGGTCTTTTCGAGTTGATAATAGGCCTTGTAGGTCATGCAGTTCTGGAGCACGTCCAGAATGAAGCCCTCTTCGATGGCTTGGCGCATCGAATAGAGGTGGAACGGCTGCGGCAGCCCGTCCGCACCCTTGGCGCCGAAGCGCTCCAGCGTCACGTTGCGCGGCGTCGCGGTGAAGGCGAAGTAGCTGATGTTGGGTTGCGGCCCGCGCGCGTCCTGGTATTCGGCGATCAGATCCTCGATATCGTCGCTGGTCTTACCCTCGTCGCGCGTCAGGGCGTCGCTCATCGCCTGGGCGCTCTTGCCCGACTGGCTGCCGTGGGCCTCGTCGACGATGACGGCGAAGGTGCGAGAGCCCTGGCCCGACAGCGCCGCGAGGTGCTCGGTCGAGAACTTCTGGATCGTCGTGATGACGATGCGCGCGCCGCCCTCCAGCGCCTCCTTCAACTGTCGCGAGGTGCCGTCGATCTTCTTGACCACCCCTTTGGTCTGCTCGAACTGCGCGACCGTTTTCTGAAGCTGGCGGTCCAGCACGATGCGATCGGTCACGATGATGGCCGAGCTGAAGATCGGCTTGTCGGCATCGTCATGCAGATTGGTCACCTGGTGTGCCGTCCAGCCGATGGTGTTGGACTTGCCGGAGCCCGCGGAGTGCTGGATCAGATAGTTACGGCCGGGGCCGTGCTCACGGGCGTGCCTCATCAGCTTGCGCACGGCGTCGAGCTGCTGGAAGCGGGGGAAGATCAGCGTCTCCCGCACTTCTGCTGAGCCGCCGGTGGCGGAAATCTCCGATCGTTCCAGATGGACGAAGCGTCCGACGATGTCGAGCAGCACCTCCCGGGAGAAGACGGCCTTTCCTTCCGGTTGGTCCGCATACAGATAGGCGATGCGGAAATCGCCTTCGATGTCGGGATTGCCGGTCCCGTCGTCACGGCCACGGTTGAAGGGCAGGAAGCGGGTCTTTCCGTTGGCGAGCCGCGTGGTCATCGACACGTGGTCCTCGTCCATCGCGAAGTGAACGAGGGCGCCGCGCTTGAAGGTCAACAGCGGCTCGCCGGCGGGAGAGCGGTCGTCCCGGTACTGCTTCTCGGCGTGGCGGAAGGTCGTGCCGGTTGGGCGGTTCTTCAGCTCGGCTGTTGCCACGGGCAGGCCGTTAACGAACAGCGCCACGTCGATGGCGTTTTCCGAGCGCTGGCTGTAGCGCAGTTGCCGGATGACCGACAGGATATTGGCCTCGTAGTGGCTGACCAGCGCCGCATTCAACCCCGAGGCGGGCTTGAAGAAGCACAGGCTGAACCTGATGCCGGGGATCAGTTTGATGCCGTGGCGAAGCACGTCGAGCGTGCCGCGGGTCTTCAGGGCCTTCTCCAGTTGTTTGAAGAACTCGGCCTCGGCGGCGGTCGTGTATTGGGCCTCCAGCTTTCGCCACTCGCCGGGCTGCGTCTCCTTCACGAATTGCAAAACCAGCTCTCGGTCGACGGCGAGAGGCCGGTCGTAATCCTCCGGCTTCCGTGGGACATAGCCCTGCGCTGCGATCAATTGATCGATGAGGTGCTGTTCGAGCGCGATCTCGTGGTGGGCGGTCTGCATGGTATAGGCGGTCATGCGTCGCCCTCCGATATCGGCGCCCATATCTGTTTCAAGGGCAGCTTGGCGCGGGTGCCGTCCGAAAGGTTTTCGTAGGACCGAAAGAGCGCCTTGAGCAGGTCGGGCATTTGCCACAGGCGCAGCTTGAAGAAGTTGTTGTCTAACTCCTTCTGGGCGGCCGCGTTCACGCCGCCGATGCTGACCCGAAGGCCGGTCTGCGCCTGCGTGTTCGACACCGAGCCGATCAGCCGCAAGACCACGTCGTGATTGGCGGCGCCGTCACCGGACTTGACCTGAACGCAGATGCGGTCCTCGCCCAGGCCGAGCGTGCCGCCGGCCGCAAGGATGTCGACGCCCTGATCGGGGCCGGGTGCCGATACGCTGGTGGTGTACCCCTCGACCCGAAGGATCTCGGCCACGAGATCGGCCAGCGCATGGCCGGCGAACTCGGATTTGATCAAGGAAACGATCTGCTGGTTCGCGATGTCTTCTATATCGATCGCATAGTCTTCCGCATCGTCGGTCTCTTCGGGCGTTTGCGCAGGCGTCAGGCCTTGTTCGCCCAAGAGAGACCCCGGATCCGTTCCGGTCTCCAGGACCGCGCGCACTCGGTCCAACGCCGCATTGCGCTTGACCTCGCAGATCGTCATGAACGCGCCCAGCGAATGGCGCAGGTCCTGCTTGAAAGTGTCGCGCGGCACCGACTCCTCGGACCATTTCACTGGGCGGGAGTGCTTGTACGGATCTTCGGCACTGAAGACGTAGTCGCCCGTGACTTCGCCGATCGCGACGCCGTCGGTGAGCTTGCGTGGCATCACGACGAGATCGCCGACCTGTATCGTGTGGGCGAACTGATTGAGCTGCGCGGCGAAGTTGCGGAGCCGGTTCCGCCCCCCGTCAGGCATCACCTGCGCCAGATGCTCCAGGATGGCGTCACGGTCCGGGTAGCGCCGCAGGTCGCCCACTTCGAGAAAGCCAGGCAGCAATCGGCCCTGCTCGATGGCGGCAAGCTCGCGGTCACCCTGCTTTCCGGCGCGGACAATCCAAAGACGTGTCATGCGCTCGTCGCCTCCTCGATCCGATCGAGACGGCGGTCGGCCGTCCCTTGCTTGCCCCAGGTCGATACGTCGATCCGACCGGTGACGGCGGCGGTGATCAGGGCCGCGCGGAATTCGCAGAGGCGGTCTATGGTCTCACGGATCTTGGCCATGAGAGCGTCAATGTTCGCCATCTCGTCGTCAAGATAGGCGGCGATGGCGCGTTGTTCGGTGAGAGGCGGGAGAACAAGATATAGATACTTTAGCTGATCACTATAAATGTGCATTACGGTGATCCCGCGACCGAGGCACCCCTTTTGAAAGGTTGCCTGCGTAGAGTCGGTCGCATACCCCATGAACCGCGCATCCGCTTCGATGGCCGTTCGCAACAGAATAAGGTCGCCGCCACTAACAGCGTCTGATTCGATAAGATTGACCGCCGATTTTCCGATCTCTTCGATCGTCTCGCCTGACGCGGCGAAAAGGATGTCCCCATACCGCACCGGCGTGTAGTTGAGCGCGTTGTCTGAAGAAACGTACGAGCGGCTCTCGGTGATGAAGTACCTATGGTGCGTGTATAGATCGCCGTACCGAATACACGAAACACCGTCGGGCAACTCGTCAGTTTTCGTTCCGCCGTTGCATTTTTTGAACGTTCCGATTTGTCCGAGGCACCGCACTTCCCAATGGGCCGGAATATTTCCCATCCACCCGATGCCGGAGTCTTTCTTCGGAACATCGGGGTTGAGGCCCTTGGTGACGGCGTGACTAACTACAGTCTGACGCTTCTCCCCCAGCACCTCCACTAGCCACTGCTTCTTCTCGATCAATTGTTCGATGCGGGCGGTCTCGCGGTCGAGAAAATCAGCGATTGCCATTTGGGTGGGGACGTTAGTAACGCTTGGTCGATAGTTCAGGACCGCAGCGTTCGACACGCGACGCAAGCCGCCTGCACCAGTCATACTGGCTATGCCGCCGGCGCGGAAATCCTCCGAACAAAGCAGGTAGAAGAGATACTTCGGATGGATACGATCAACGCCGGGCCGAATGACATGAACCTCTGATGTCGCGTAACCGATGTCATTCGAAAGGCTTTGCGCGAGCGCTTTCTTTCCGTTCTCGAAGCACGGCGTAACTTTGGCGAGCAGCAAGTCGCCTTCAGCAAAATAGTTATAGCTGCCGGACGCCACCTCGCTGAACGGGCGTGTTTGAGAAATATCTAGACCGCCAAGACCGTCGGCAATTGCCTCCATTGGCACAAAGGTCACATCCGCATCAGGGTGAAGCTCTGTGCCGATAGGCGGTCTTGGGCCGATTGTGACGAGATGTCGAAGTCGCATCACGTCACCACCTGCTTCAGCAGCCCGGCAATCTCGGCCTCCAAGGTCTTCAACTCGGCATCGATCTCTTCGAGCGGACGCGGCGGTACGTAGCGATAGAAGTACCGGTTGAAGTTGATCTCATAGCCGACGCGGCCGACTTCCCCATCGCGCGCGTCGCGGTGGTTCTCATCCACCCAGGCATCGGGCACGAAGGGTTTGACCTCGCGCTGCACATATTCGCGCCAGTCTTCCTTCAGCGGCACCAGCTCATGATCGCGCAGGTCGGTATCGGGCTCCGGACTACCGTTCTTGTCGGCGCAGGTGTCGGCACCCTTATCCCGTTCGGAGAGCGCCGACAGGATCGCCTTCTTGACCGGCGCGCCGATCTTGACGCCTTCGGCCCTAAGCGCCCCGGCCAGCGCCTTGTCGAATTGCTCCCGATTGGTGAAAAGCGTGTTCGGAAGCCGCGATCCCAGGGTTTCCAGGATCGCCGCTTGCGCGTCCGCGTCGAGCTTCTGGAAAGCCTTCGCCGGCTTCACGCGTTCGATACGTTCGGGCGCCGCCTGGAAGTTCAGCCGCAAGGGCCGCTCGACGCGGACTTCCCGGTATCCGAAGTCTGTGGTGTCGAAGGTCTTGGAGAATTCGCCGGACTCGCCGTTGCCGTTCAACATGTTGGCATAGATACGGACGATCTCCTTGCGTGCCGCCTCGGGGATTTCCCGCCGCTTGGAGCCGAGGGACTTGCGCATGGATTTCCAGAATCGTTCGCCGGAGGCGTCGATCAACTGGACCTTCCCCCGCCTGGCCGCCGGCTTGCGGTTGGTCAGCAACCACACATAGGTCTGGATGCCGGTGTTGTAGAACAGGTCGGTCGGCAGGGCGACGATCGCCTCGACCCAATCGTTCTCCAGCATCCAGCGGCGGATTTCGCTTTCGCCGGAATTGGCGCCGCCGGTGAAGAGCGGCGAGCCGTTCATGACGATGCCGATGCGCGAGCCGGTCTCGTCGTCTCGCATCTTCGAAATCATGTGCTGGAGGAAAAGCAACTGGCCGTCCGAAATGCGCGGCAGGCCGGCGCCGAAGCGTCCATCCGTGCCGAGTGTTTGCGCCTCTTCGCGTATCGGGTCCTGGTACTTCTTCCAGTCCACGCCGTAGGGCGGATTGGACAGCATGTAGTGAAACGATTTCCCCTTGTGCGCATCGTTCGTCAGCGTATTGCCGAATGCGATCTGCTCGGGGTCGTGGCCGGTCACCAGCATGTCCGATTTGCAGATGCCGAAGGACTCGCCGTTCAGCTCCTGGCCGAACAGCTCGACGCGGATCGAGGGGTTGAACTCCTTCAGAGCCTGTTCGGTCAGCGCCAACATGCCGCCGGTCCCGCAGGCGGGGTCATAGACCTGCCGGATGATGCCCTTGCCCGTGAGCTTGGTGTCGTCGTTGGCGATAAGCAGCTCGACGATGAGGCGGATGACCTCGCGCGGCGTGAAGTGCTCACCCGCCGTCTCGTTCGAGATTTCCGAGAACCGCCGGATCAGGTCCTCGAACAGGTAACCCATCTCGATGTTGTCGACCCGCTCGGGGTGCAGGTCGATCTGCGTGAAGCGGTCGAACACCTGCCAGAGAATACCGCCCTCGTTGAGGCGCTTCAGTTGTTCGGTAAAGAGAAACTTGTCGAGGAAGATGTCGCGGACATTGCCGGAGAACTTCGTGATGTAGTCGATCAGGTTGTCGTGCAGTTGGCCGGGGTCCTGAGCCTTCAGGCTCTCGAACGTGAAGGCGCTGAGGTGACAGCCCCTTGGCCGCTTCGAGGACATCCTGTTTGGACGCCTCCAGAAGGCAATCGAGACGGCGGAGCACTATGAACGGCAGAATGACCTTGCCATATTCGGACTGCTTGAAATCGCCGCGTAGAATCTCCGCGATCGACCAGACGAAGCCGCCGAGACTCCCAACATCGGCATTCATCCCCGGCATTACCTGTCTCCTTGTCTCTCTTGTCCGGCGGACTGGCGTTCGATCCACTTGTCGATCTCGCCGCGCCGGAACCGCCAGGCCCCACCTACCTTGAAGCCGGGGATCTTGCCGTCGGCCGCGTGGCGGTAGGCCGTCTTCTCGGTCAGCTTCAAGTACTCGGCCACCTCGCGGATCGTCATGATGTCGCTATCCATGGGGCTCCCCATCGGACTATCGCGGTAGTGGGAAAATACAGGAAAATTACGGAACCGCAAAGGATGGTTCATCGATCCGAACTCAGCCGGACGAGGGCATTCTCGTGGTATCGACTGGTCACCGAGGTTGGTCGTCCGGCACAGCAATACTAGCTTAGATTGCGCTCATACCCTGTTGACCGTCGGCCCTGGGTGGCGTCGTGACTAAATCGATCCATGGATTGTCACGCCGATGCAGCGTCGGTGTCCTCGTCTTGCGCGAGACCGCTGTTGAGGACCGACGCGATGTTCGAGGTCACCCTCTCCGCGGCGGCCTTGACCGGGTCGGCGGCGAGGTGAGCGTAGCGCGCGGTCGTCTGGACCTGGGTGTGGCCGAGCAGCTTGCCGATCATGGGCAGGCTTTCGCCAAGGGCCACGGCGCCCGAGGCGAAGCTGTGGCGGAGGTCGTGGATACGGACATCCACAAGACCGGCCCGCAATTCGAGATGCCGTTCTCGGGCCTCGGCGAGGCACTCATCGTAAGTCGGCTCCCGGCGGAGGTCGCGCTCGAGCCGCTCCACCAGGGCGGCCGCCTCGCTGCCCACGGCGCGGGCCCAGAAGCGGACCGTCGCGCGCTTGCGCATTCGTTGCCAGGGCGGCTGCAGGTCGGTCCGGCGCGAGCGCGGAATGCGGCCGCAGATGACCCAGGGATTGCCGAGCTGGCGGGTGATACCCCGCAGCACGTCGAGCGCGGGTGTGCCGAGATGGACTACCCGCGCGCCGGTCTTGGTTTCGGGCAGCCGCAGACAATGACCGGCCTCATCGACGTAGTCCCACCGGAGCGTCATGATCTCGTTGAGCCGGCAGCCGGTGAAGATCAGCAACCGGATCGCGGCGACGGCGTATTCGTCCGTGAGACCTTCCCGCTCGGCCCGCGCCAACGCCTCGCCCAGGGCGGCGAGCTCGACCGGGCTCAGGTAGCGTTCGCGCTTCTCCTCGGGGTACTTCTTGATGTGCCGGCGCGGGTTCGATCCGTCCGGCCGCAGACCCCACATCTCCGCGAGATTGAACATCTTGGAGATAACCTCGAGGTTTCGGTTGGCCTGGTAGGGGAGGTGGCGGAGCCCGTGGTGGAAACGGGCGATGTCGGCCCGGACCACGTCGGCCACCGTGAGCCGGCCCAGGGCTGGGAGGATGAAGCGGCGGAGGTTGCGGCGGTATTCCCGCGCCGTGCTTGGCTTGAGACGAACGGCGATGTGCTCCTCGTCGAACCGCTTGGCGAGGTCGGCGACGCTCAACGCACCGCGATCGACTCGCCTGTCGTGGGCCGGATCCTCACCGCGCTCGACCGCCGCCAGGGCCTGGCGGGCCAACCGCCGTGCTTGCTCGGGCGTCAGGACGCCGTGCCGGCCGAGCGTGAACTTACGGGACTGCCGGCGCCCATTCCGGTACTGGATGACATAGGCCCTTACTCCGCTGGGCTTCACTCGGACGCCGAAGCCCGGAAGGTCCTTGTCCCACACCCACAGGTCCGTTCCGGCATCCGGTGTGAGGTCTTCGACGAGCCGCTTGGTGATCTTCGCCTTCATCAGTCTCCTCCGTTTGGTCTGCTCCCCGGGGGAGCACTGGGGGAGCAGGAGGGCGCGTTTCGGTGCGCAAAAGGGTGAAGATCAGAGTAAGGCGTTCAAAGAAAAAATCAAGTAAGTATTTGTTTTTGCATACTATTTCGTATTTGTTCGTAGTAACGCGAAAGTATTGAGCCACGACTCATAACCTGAAGGTCGTAGGATCGCGGTAGGGACCTGGGTTACCCCAGGCCCCCCGCACAGATCCGGACGTGCCCGTTAACAGCCCGTTGAAGAAGACTGAGTTGATGAAGCATCGGGCGTGATAACAATGGCGGCGGCGAGACCCGGCGCCGGGGGGTTATTGAGGGCGAGGATAATGATCAGCGATTGTTCCTGTCGCAAGACAAGCAGCAGGACCGCCAAGCCCTTGGCCGCAGCCTCTCGCGGGGTCCCGGCGCCGATCAACTGGCGCAATAGGACGCCCAGGTTGTGTCCGGCGACGTGGATCAGATAGCGCTTGCCGACGTTCTCGCGCCCGCGCAGCCAAGTGCGGCGCATGCCGCCGCGATCGAGGACCTGGGCGAAGCCCCGCTCGACCACTTCGGCGCGGAGTTTGAACGCGGCCTTCGCCACGCCCGACAGCAATCGGTTGCGGTTGTTGTAAACGGCCCGCCGAGCGGCGTCGTCGCCGTGCCAGCGCGAGAGCCCCTTGCCCTTCGGTTCGGCGATGCGGGTCGTCCAGGCGCCGTCGGCAAGGGACTTCAGCACCTCGCGGCCGAAGTAGCCTTTGTCGGTCACCAGCTCCGCCGGTTCGTCGGCCGTCGGCGCTGCGCCCACAGCCGCCAGCTTGGCCTCGGCTGACGTCAACGTTGTCGGCAGGGTGGTCGTGTCGCCCTGATCGGCCGGATACAGCTCGGCCGCGATCACCGCCCCGGTGTCGAGGTCGACCGCGTGTTCGGGCTTGTAGGCCAGATGCGTCGTGCCGTCCTTCATCCTGGCGATTTTGGCCTCCGCGTCGAGACCCAGTCCGCATTGGAGAGTTTCTTGCCCTTGCGCCGCCGATCCATCTGCGCCAAGTCATTCGCCGCGGTCTCGATCCCGCTGTCGGCGGCCATGCGCTGCAGCATCTGGCGATAGCTTTCGCCGCTGTCGCGGCGCACGATCGAGCGCAGCGCCGCGTTCGCCTCCATGGTCGAAGCATCGACCCCAATCCGCTCGCCCCTGACCAAGCCGTGCTCGCCAAGAACGTCCAGCACCCAGGCGAACACTGCCTCATGCACCGCGTGCGGCTGCGGATCGTGCTCAACGACGAGTGGTCAGGCACACGTGCGCGCGCCTCCAGGCGCAAGAACTCACGCAGCGACAAGCTGTCGGCGCACCGCCACTCCAACGCCCGCTCACTGTCGAGGCCTTCGAAGTAGCCGACCAGGTGCATCCGGAAGTAACGCCCCGGTGGGATTCCCGGACGTCCGATCCCTGGCGCGTAATAGGGCTCACACAGGTCCTCGGCGAACGCATCGAAACCGGCATCGACCAGCACCTCCTGCAGCTGGTCGTAAAACACGTGGCCGGGCGAGCGAGGCATCTCTGCCCAACTGACCATCAAGTCCACCTGTCGATCCCCTTGTCGTCCCAACGCCATGACGAAGCTCCCGACTCGAACCATGCCCTCGTCACAGAGTCAGATGGCCGCGACTTTTCAACGGGCTGTTAAGGCATCCGGCTCCTACCTCCGGTGGTTGACGGCAAATCGTTGGTCCGGCCAGGGATGAACGATCCGCACACGGGGCCACAGCGTGGCGCACAATGCAGCGAGTCGTTGCCATGAGAAGCGATCCTTCTGGGAGCGCCGATGCAGGCTTCTCAACCATATGCGGATCAACCGCCGCGTGAAGCACAGCAGATACCGAAAGCTGTTCGGCACCGCATAATAGTTGAGCCATCCCTTCACGACGCGTCCCAACCACCGGCCGGTCGCCACGACATCATCGTGCCGGCGCCGTCGCAACGCTTCGGTCAGTCGCCTCAGGGTCCGGTTCATCCGTTTCGCGACCGGCTTGCGCCCGAGCCCGAAGTGCCCTCTTCGGTCTTTACGGCCATAATGCGTAAAGCCGAGAAAGTCGAAGGTCTCTGGTCGGCCCAGCCCCCGCGAGCGGCGGTTTGCATCGGCAAGCCTTCCAAACTCGATCAGCCGGGTCTTGTCCGGGTGCAGGTCCAGTTCGAACCGGTCAAGCCGGTCCCGCAAGGCGCTCATGAATCGCTTCGCATCCTCCCGGTACTGGAATCCGACCACGAAATCGTCGGCGTAGCGCACAATGATCATCTCGCCGCGCGCTTCCCGTGGGCGCCATCGCTTGTGGACCCAAAGATCGAGCACATAGTGCAGGAAGATATTCGCCAGGGTCGGTGAGACCACCGCACCCTGGGGTGTCCCCCGCAACGTGTCCACCCATTGGCCCTCGGCCATCACGCCCGCGCGTAACCACTTGGCGATCAGATGCAGCAATCGTCGGTCGCCAATGCGATGTTCCAGGAACCGCACTAACCAGCCTCTGGAGATCTCATCGAAGAAGCCGCGGATATCTGCATCCACGATCCAGTGCACCTCGCGCCGTTCGATACCGTAGGCCAGGGCATCGAGCGCATCATGCGCCCCGCGCCCCGGTCGGAATCCATAGCTGAACCCCAGGAAAGCCACCTCATAGATCGGCGTCAGAAGCACGTCGACCACCGCCCTTTGAACAATCTTGTCCTCAAGTGCCGCGATCCCGAGCGGGCGTGTGCCCCCGTCCGGCTTCAGGATGTTCACCCGCCGGACCGGCGTCGCTCGATAAACGCCGCTGTGTACACGCTGGTGCAGATCGAGCAGTCGCTCGTCCAGTCCCGAGGCGTACGCGCGCCATGTCACGCCGTCGACACCCGGGGCCGCGTCTCGCTTCAACGCAAGATACGCCTCCCCCAGCGCCAGGGGCGTGATGTGGTGCAGCAGCGCCGTCAGTCGCTCCCGTGGCTTCCTCTTGACGAATAGCCGTATCCGCTCGATCGACTGGGACACAGCGGCCCAACTCAGTGTTTGGTCCGTGTGCCGATCTCCCGGATTCCCGTCGGCCCCGGCCCTTGGCTCCACCAACTCCTCAACGGCCTGTACCGCTTCGTTCGCCGGCTTCTTCGCTACTATGGCCGGGTCTGACTTCTTCCCGTCGTTCATCATCGGCGTCGGATTGCCTCCTTTCCGATGCGGTCCCGTGCACATCCGGGACAACACGAAGACCTCTCAGGTCCCGACAAAGGACGTACGTATGTGCCTGGGTTCTTCGACGCCGCAAAGCCCGACCGTGCCTGACCATCGCAGCACAACCGGTGTTGCCTTCAACCTTTGAAAGAGTCTCGGCACTTCGAATGCGTAGGTTTCGGCGCTCAGTAGCCCCGCCCACACGCGCCGCTACCGACGCTTCACCGACAACCTCACGGCTGCCGGCGCACGGCTCGCGGAGAAACGTGGATCGGCTCATCCTTCGTTCCGGAGAACTTTCATCTCCTGTCCTTTGTCAGTTAGCCTGACGCACTTCAAATCCTACCCCAGAAACCAAATAAAGCAGTCACTTCAAACAGTTACGGGCCTTCTAATTTTGTGCATCACGACGCCGCTGCCACGACTCCGCACTGTCTCCGTAAATGGCGTGGCCACGAGTGGCGAGGGGTGGCGATCAAGGTCCCGCCGTACATCGAAAACACGGTGCTCCTTTGCCCGCTTCTGACCGCTATATTGTCGTGGTGAAGCGAAACCGAACCGCGGACGCCGGCGGGGGGATATGAAGGTCGCGTTCGAGCCGGGCTTCGAGTGCCAACCCAGGAGAGACGCCGTTTCCGATGCGCGACGCCGGGGCCGCACCGCACGGGGCACTCGCGGAACGCCATGGATTTCCGCCGCGGTGGCCAAGGCAGTGCTGACGACCCTCCTCGCCGTGTCGATGGCCGCATTTGCCGCGGCCGTCGCCGCGTCGGAGTGCCATCCCCTGCCGGACGGCTTCGTCTATCTCGACGAGGCGATCCCGGACTTGGTGGTCGATCTGCGCTACGCCACCGGCGACAACTTTGTCGGCCGGTCGGTCGACGGATACCAGCATACCCATGCGATCCTGTCGGCCCCGGCCGCCACCGCGCTTGCAGAGGTCCAGGACCGGCTGCGTACGTTCGGTCTCGGGCTCAAGGTCTTCGATGCCTACCGGCCGCAACGCGCGGTCGATCACTTCGTCCGTTGGGGCAAAGCGCTCGACGATCAACGGACCAAACCGGACTACTACCCCGACGTCGCCAAGGAGGCTTTGTTCGAAGAGGGCTATATAGCCAGCCGGTCGAGCCATTCGCGGGGAAGCACGGTGGACGTCACCATCGTCTACCGAGAGAAAGCCGGGTCGATGCCCGCGCTCGACATGGGCTCCCGGTTTGACTTTTTCGGCTCGCTCTCCTGGCCGGAGAGCCCGGAGGTCACGGCCCAGCAGCGGGCCAACCGCGCGCTGCTACGTAGCCTGATGACGGCGAGCGGTTTCGCGCCCTACGCCCAGGAATGGTGGCACTTCACCCTGAGGGATGAGCCCTACCCGGACAGCTATTTCGATTTCCCGAACTAAGGCCGGCTCACCGCCGCCGCGGCGATCACCGCGCCGACTGTCCCCCGTCAGCGCCTTTGGGACAGATTTGGGTTATTGAATAACGGATGAGAAGGGCTGCGCAATAATCCCCCAGTGAAGCGGCTTGTTTCGGGAGCTATGGCTGAATCTCGGTGACGGAGTAATGTGAGGGCGGCGTATCCTGGCGATTGTTGAAGTCGCCGATTTCGACGAAGGAAGGATACGCCATGTACGAAGAGACGGTTGTTTCGTTTTTTCATCCAGAGCGGGTTTTGATCCAAGATCCCCTGACGCAGGTGCTGCGGTCGGGGGCGCGCTGGCTGCTGGCCGAAGCGGTCGAGGCCGAGGTCGACAACCAGGAATGATCGGGAACCTTGTCCCGGTTCGCCAACCGCAGAAACGCGCGAAGCGACAGCGAATCCGAACAGCGCCAAGCGATGCCGCGCTCGCTGCCGATGCCCTCGAAATAGCCGATCATGTGCATCCGGAAATAACGCCCCGGCGGCAGCGAAGGAGCCCCCATCCGAGGTGCGTAGTATGGCTTGCACGTCGCCTCCACGAAGCCGTCAAAGCCAGACTCGGTCAGCAACTCATGCAGCCGGTCGGAAAACGCGTGTCCAGGCGAACGCGGCATCTCCGCCCATGTCACCACGAGGTCACCCTGAACCTCGCTCTGTCGTCTCAATGCCATCGCACGACGCCCGTCTAAATCTCTATGTTCAGACAGAATCAGACACGCCGGACTTCGTCAACGGGCTGCTAGGGTCGCGGCGAACGGCTCGCCCTAGGCTCCGGACTCATAACCAGTAGCTGATGGTTGCGGCGAGGCAGACAACGGCGAGGAAGTTTTGAGCCAAGCGGTCGTATTGGGTTGGGATTCTGCGAAAGTCGTTCAGCTGGCCGAACATCCGCTCGATGGCATTGCGGTCGCGATAAAGGGAGGGCGAGAAGCAATTTTTCCACCGCCGATTGGCGTTCGGCGGGATGTTCGGCGCGACGCCCTTGCCCTCGATCTTGTCGCGCCGCGAATTGCGTGGCCGCAGGAGAGGCGGTAAGAGGCCTATTGTGCCTAGTGGATTGATTCCAACGTTTGGAACCCTCGGTTTCGGGCTGCGATGATGTCGTCGGGGTCGGCTTTCGATATGAATGGCTGTGGGTTGGCCGCATTGTATTCGCGGACGAAGCGGTTGATTGCGGCCTGGAGATCGACGACGGAATGGAAGACGCCGTGCTTGAGCCGCCGCCGGGTGAGTTTTGCGAAGAAGCCCTCGACGGCATTGAGCCACGAGCAGGAGGTCGGTGTGAAGTGGAAAGTCCAGCGCGGATGGCGGGCGAGCCAGGCGCGGACCTTGTCCTTGTTGTGCGCCGCGTAGTTGTCGACGATCGCGTGGATGGCCTTGTCCGCCGGCACCGTGCGCTCGATGCGGTTGAGGAAGCGGATGAACTCCTGATGGCGGTGGCGCTGCATGTTCTGGCCGATCACCGTTCCGTCCAGAACGTTGAGCGCCGCAAACAGCGTGGTCGTGCCGTGCCGTTTGTAGTCATGGGTCATGGTGCCGGCGCGTCCCTTCTTCATCGGCAGACCGGCGGTCGAGCGCCTGGATCTGTGACTTCTCATCGATCGACAACACCACCGCATGGGCCGGCGGGTCGACATACAGGCCGACGATATCGGTGAGTTTCTCGGCGAAGGCAGGGTCGGTCGACAGCTTGAAGTTGCGCCAGCGGTGCGGGCTGAGACCGTGAGCCTTCCAGATCGCCTGCACCGTCGAGGCGGCAATACCGGCCGCCCTGGCGATCGCGCGCAACGTCCAGTGGGTCGCCTCAAACGGCGGCGGTTGCTGCGTCAGGCGCACGCGCGACGGCCTGACTGATTTGGAGCTACCGACCGACGAACCAATTTCCGCCGAGTTTGCGTGGCAGGGCGACGTGGCACCCGTTACGGAGATGCTCCTTGGCGATCCACATCGCCTGTCGGGGCGTGGCGGCCTGCGAATTGCTGTGGATGGCACACTCGGCGCGCCAAGGTATGTCGGCACCGCGCGTCTGGAAGGCGGGCGTTACGAGAACCTGCTCTTGGGCACGGTGCTGACAGAGTTGAACGCTACGGCGGTCGCCGACGAGTCCGGCACAATGCGTATAGACATTGCGGCGCTTGACGGTGGCGAAGGCCGCGTGACCGCGAACGGCGACGTCGCTCTAACGCCGGAGCTCGGGGTTCCGGCCCGGCTGGATGTCAAGATCGCCCAGGCAACTCTTTTGCGGCGCGACGAGCTGACAGCGGTAGCGAACGGCCGGATCGAGTACTGGTCGACCACCGACGGTGCGACCATCTCGGGTTTGGTCGAGATGGCCGAGATCGAGGCGCGTCCGGTGTCGCGGCTGCCGCCGTCGGTCGTCGATCTGGGCGTCGTCGAGGCCGGCATGCCGGATCCCGCGGCGGGTCCCGAGGCTCCCATGCGCGAGGAGCTGCCTGCCGCGGTGCCCGCCCCCGCACCGCCGGCGGATGGCATCGCATTCGATGTGACGGTGACGGTGCCGGCACGCGGTTTTGTCCGCGGCCGCGGACTTGATTCGGAATGGGCAGGTGAGGTGCGCATCACCGGGACGACCACCGCGCCCGAGGTAGTCGGTCAGCTTCGCGTCGTCCGCGGGCGCTATACGCTCGCCGGCAAGGCTTTTGTGCTCACACCGCGCAGCAGCGTCACGTTCGACGACGGCAAGGACATCGATCCTCTGCTGGATATCGAGGCCGAACACAACACGGGCGAGTTGACCGCAATCGTCTATATCGCCGGACGCGCCTCGGCGCCCCGGGTGGGGCTTGAGTCGCGCCCTACGCTGCCGCAGGACGAGATTATGGCACGCGTGCTGTTCGGCAAGTCGGCGGCGCGACTGGGTGCGCTCGAGGCCGTGCAGATGGCGGAGGCGCTAGCGAGCCTCTCCGGCGCGAGTTCTGCGTCGACGGGCGTGTTCGATTTCGCGCGCACCTTGGGCGTCGACGTGCTGAACGTCGGTGCGGCTGAAGGCGGCGCCGAGGTCACGGCGGGTCGGTACATGACCGACCGCGCCTTCGTCGGCATCACTCAGGGCACGGTCCCGGGAACGACTGCGGTAACGGTGGAGGTCGAGTTGATGCCGAATATCACTCTAGTGGAGGGATCGGAACGAAAGAGTCCGAATTGGGATTCCGTATTTTGCTGTGGTATGCGCCCGGCAAGGCGCCGGTCCCGCTCGATCGTGTCGCCGAGATCGTGCGCCTGACGCAGCAACCGCCGCCGTTTGAGGCGACCCACTGGACGTTGCGCGCGATGGCCAGGGCGGCCGGTATTGCCGCCTCGACGGCGCAGGCGATCTGGAAGGCTCACGGTCTCAGCCCGCACCGCTGGCGCAACTTCAAGCTGTCGACCGACCCTGCCTTCGCCGAGAAACTCACCGATATCGTCGGCCTGTATGTCGACCCGCCGGCCCATGCGGTGGTGTTGTCGATCGATGAGAAGTCACAGATCCAGGCGCTCGACCGCCGGTCTGCCGATGAAGAAGGGACGCGCCGGCACCATGACTACAAACGGCACGGCACGACCACGCTGTTTGCGGCGCTCAACGTTCTGGACGGAACGGTGATCGGCCAGAACATGCAGCGCCACCGCCATCAGGAGTTCATCCGCTTCCTCAACCGCATCGAGCGCACGGTGCCGGCGGACAAGGCCATCCACGCGATCGTCGACAACTACGCGGCGCACAACAAGGACAAGGTCCGCGCCTGGCTCGCCCGCCATCCGCGCTGGACTTTCCACTTCACACCGACCTCCTGCTCGTGGCTCAATGCCGTCGAGGGCTTCTTCGCAAAACTCACCCTGCGGCGGCTCAAGCACGGCGTCTTCCATTCCGTCGTCGATCTCCAGGCCGCAATCAACCGCTTCGTCCGCGAATACAATGCGGCCAACCCACAGCCATTCATATCGAAAGCCGACCCCGACGACATCATCGCAGCCCGAAACCGAGGGTTCCAAACGTTGGAATCAATCCACTAGAAAGCAGGGTGAGCCCGGAGGGACAAACCCGCACGGGGATCATCTGGCGCTGGGACTTTTTAATCTTCGCGTTGAGCGGCGGATCCATTGGCCCGCCCGTCATGCGCGCGACAAAGACGATCCCTATGGTGTTCTACAATGGCACCCCGATTGCCTCCGGCCTTGTCTCAAACCTCGCGCACCCGAGAGGTAATGTTACGGGTATGAAAGGCGACATAGGCCCCGAGATGTACGGGAAGCGCTTGCAGTTTCTCTCGGAGGCCATCCCCATAGTGGAGCTATCCTCATGGTCTCGAGCCAGATCGGCTTGATCGGCCACCCGAGCGCAGCGGCCTATGCGGCCGCTAAGTCGGGTACCAATGGCCTGACCCGCAGCATGGCTGTGGAACTGGCGGGTGAGGGGGTGCGGGTCAGCGCTGTTGCACCCGGGCCCGTCGCCACCGGCATGACGGCCGCGACGCGGGCCGACCCACACCGTCGCGATCAATTGCTGCAAGGCGTGCCTATGGGCCGCTTCGCGAGCCGGAAGAGGTGGCGAGCTTGATCGTGTTTCTGCTGTCGGAATACACCGCGGGCGATTTTGGCGGCAACCGTCGTCATTGGCGGTCAGCGGCAACCAGGGCTTGAGTCCGACTCTGGGCACAGCGCTTGGCCTTCGAGCCATTGGCCTGTCAGACTTCTACATCCAAGTCCTTTTTTTATGATTCCTATCGCATGCTCAAGGTTGGAACCGTCGCCGCCGGCTGAACCGAATTTGCGCCAACAGCGACCGAGGTCTCGTACATGGGCAAATCCAATCGATGCCACACTGATCTGGGACTTTTCTTGGTAGTGGCAGCGCAATTTGTGCTGGCGACCGCCGCCCGCGCAGACGTCAACGCTGTTCTCGATCCGCAGCAGGCGCACTTGTTGCGCAATCCGCGCTTCGATGTCCTGGTCGTGACGATCCTCGACGTGGACGATGAGGGTAAAACGAATGGGGACCCGCCCCACATCAAACTTGGCATCGATGAGATCCTGCGCGGCGCCGAGCGCGCGCCGACCATGGACGCCGTGTGGCGTGCACCGATCGACCACGAGGACCTGGAGGGAGCGGCGCCACACCAACTAACTGCAACCCTCGCAGGCGTGGCGTGCACGGCCACTAATGGGGCCGGAGATCGGCGATCGGCTCATCGTCTTCGCTGTTGGCGGTAATGAGGCTAATGGCATGGCGGCGATAGAGAGTGTGTCAGCCTACCGTTATTCGGCGGCCAACCGCGAGGCCGCGCTGCAGAATATGGCGAGGGAGCGCAACAGCGATTTTCATCCCGCTCTTTTTCGCACTCATAGTGTTGCCCGTACTGAGCCTGACGCTGCTCCGTCGCGCCCGGTCTGCGGGGGCATCGGAAATGGCCAAGCGCTATCGCCAGGCGATTGCTGCGCTGACGCTCGTCGCGCTGGCCCTGTACGCCTACTACGAGGCCGGAATATCGTCGTATACGGATATTAGCGTCGATCTTCTTCTCGTCTGGCCCGCCCTCATGATCACGGCGGTGCTAGGGATACGGTCGGCGATCACGCTGCTCTCCCAGCGCACCGCGAAGTGACCTGGTCAGGGGTGCGTCGCCGGGTCAGATGGCCTCAGCGGCTACCGCGCCACTATCGACCACCTCCATCGCACAATCCGTGGTCGCCAGTGCACGCCCGAACGCGGCGGGAGCGAATCGTGGCGAGGAAGGTCGCTGTTTACCGCTTGCAGCAGTAACGGTTTTCGTGACAGCGCAAACAGGGCTAGGCTCGCCGCAGTCGCAAAAGTAGGAGCGGTTGGTGTCGCCCGATCTAAGCGAGCTTCGCGCCCAATTGGTCGCCCGCATGCAGTCGTTGCGCGATTCAAGCGATGCCACGGCATCTGAGCGGCGGCCCGTCGAGCTAGACCAGTCTTCGGTCGGACGGCTGACGCGAATGGATGCCATTCAAATCCAAGCTATGGCCCTGGCGTCGGAGCGCTTGCGCCATCAGGAGGCGCGCCGTATC
Organism: Alphaproteobacteria bacterium; assembly: GCA_965248805.1. Lineage (GTDB taxonomy): Bacteria > Pseudomonadota > Alphaproteobacteria > UBA6615 > UBA6615 > CBDFKJ01. The sequence goes on along the minus strand of CBDFKJ010000007.1, from coordinate 170,100 downwards.
GAGGCGGCGATCCGCCGGATTGACGCCGGAGAGTACGGCTACTGCGTGTCCTGCGGCGACAAGATCGCCGCCAAACGCCTGGCCGTCGATCCGACGATTCCGATCTGCATCGGCTGCGCGACGGGCGATCCTTGATCAGTGGCGTCCGCCGACCCGCCGCGATATCCAGCCGCGCGGGCAACGGCCATGTTTGGCGCGAGCGGCTGTGCGGCGGCACCGTACGAATGCGAAGATACGGCGCACGAGTGCTGTTGCACCGCGTGGCGTGGAGACGTTGCCGCTGCGGTCGTAGGAGGTTAAACGTTCGGCCGGAAACAACGGGGGACCGCAGGCGTTTCCAGGGGGGAGCTTGCCATGAGTCAGTTCGTCGACCGCCTAATGTTCTTCTCCAAGTACACCGATCGGTATTCGGACGGGTACGGCGTCGTCACCAACGAGAGCCGGGCCTGGGAAGACGGCTATCGGCAGCGTTGGCAGCACGACAAAGTCGTGCGCTCGACCCATGGCACGAACTGCACCGGCTCGTGCAGCTGGAAGATATACGTCAAGAACGGGCTGGTGACTTGGGAGACCCAGCAGACCGACTATCCGCGCACGCGCCCCGACATGCCCAACCACGAGCCCCGCGGCTGTGCCCGCGGCGCCAGCTACTCCTGGTACCTGTACAGCGGCAATCGGCTGAAATACCCGATGATCCGCGGGCGGCTCCTGTAGCTTTGGCGCGCGGCCCGCGAGACGCTTGCGCCGGTCGAGGCCTGGACCTCGATCGTCGAAGACCCTGAAAAGGCGAGGCGCTACAAGTCGATCCGAGGCATGGGCGGCTTCGTGCGGTCGACCTGGCCCGAGATCAACGAGATCATCGCCGCGGCCAATGTCTACACGGTCAAGACCTACGGCCCCGACCGCGTCGTCGGCTTCTCGCCGATCCCCGCCATGTCGATGATTTCGTATGCCGCCGGCACGCGCTACCTGTCGTTGATCGGCGGGACCTGTATGAGTTTCTACGACTGGTATTGCGACTTGCCGCCGTGCTCGGCGAGGTGCTGGCGGCGCCGCAGCGGTTCGCTAATCTGGCGCGTGAGATGTCGGCTTGCCCGTCGGCGGCGCAAGGTGGCCATCTCGGCCAGATCAGCCGCGGCCAGACGGCGCCGGAAATCGAGACCTATTTGTGCAGCCTGGACGAACGCCAGATCTGCCCGGTGCCGGTCAAGACCTCTTACGGCTACCACGTCCTGCGTTTGGACCGGCGGAGCGCCGGCCATCAGCTGCCGTTCGAGGCCGTCAAGGAGCGGATTGCCGACTATCTGCGAGAGTCCGTGTGGCGGCGGGCGGTAAGCCAATACTTGCAAGTGCTCGTCGGTGAGGCCGAGATTTGCGGCATCGAGCTGCGAGGGGTGAGCGCGCCTCTGGTACAATGAGTGTGTCTCAGGCGTGCGCGCCCGCGCAGAGCGATGGCGTGTGCTGAACGCTATCCGCGCTGGCCGGCTTCGACGCGTTCGGGCAGGCGGTTTTCCGCTGGGGCGAGGGGACAAGTCCATCTTGGGTCGTGGGCGCATGAGGGGTAGTAGGCAAAGTTGAAGTCGAGCACGACGCGCCCGTTCACCAGACCGAGATCGGCGCCCTTTATGCTGTCGATCAGGTAACGCCCGCCGCCGTAGGTCTCCCCACCCGACGTGCCGTCGGCGAACGGTAGGTAGAGACCACCGCCGTGGCCGGTCAACCAGAAGAGCGTGAGCTCGCTGCCCAGCCGATCGGCTAGGCCCATTGTAAGGGCCACCGGGCGTAGGCAGAGGTCTCCATCCTTGCCAATCTCCCACTGGACACCATCTCCCTCGAAGGGACTTAGCTCGACATCGAAGCGGAACGCGGGGTCGTAGTCGAAATAGTCCAGGCCCTGAAATCCGCTGCGCATCTCGCTTCTAATCGGCGACTGCGGATGGGTGGCGAAGAGGCGATCGCGGTCGACGCGCCAGTGCTTCCAGGCATCAAGGGGATCCCGCGTTTGTCTCACCGCCGCGTAGATCTCGGCGATCCGTCGGCGCCAATCCGCCAATTGGATCGCAGGAGCCTGTCGGTCGAGTGCGCGGTCCATGTCTCGGGCTTGGCGTCATTTGTGAGTGATGCAGCGGCTGTGGCCGCATGGTCATGGTCTCAAGTCCAAAGCGCGCAAAGATCGGCCACAGGCCCGTTCAGCCACGGCCTACTTACGGGTCGTCTGTTTCGGCTTCAATGAATTCACGTAGTAATAGCTCTTGCGAAACCAACGCCGCAGAGTGCGCGTGTCGCCAAGCATTGACGGCGGAATAGCGACGTACTCCTTCTGGAAAAAACCGAGCAGCGCCTCGAACAGAGAGCCGCAAACCGATGCGGCTCGCTTTTGAAATCGACGAAAACATATTGCCGTTGAGCGAGGTGTAGGGCGTTGTCTCACCCTTCAGCTCGACGCCGGGGACGGCTGCGATCATTTTCTCAAAAGCGGCGAGAACATCCGGATCGGTCGGAAAGACCTTCCTTTTCGCTGGCATAGCCGTGTTATCCCCGTCCGAGTGCTGCCGTCGCCGGCGCGTCTCTAGACCTGCTCGACGCGGTCGATCATGACGTGCGCTTGCGGTGCTTTACCCTCTTTGTCGATGCCGAAATAGATCGTCTGATGCGGGAATGGGATCTCGATTCCCATCTCGTCGAACTTGCTCTTCATTCGCCTGTGGAACTCGCGCTTGATCGTCCATTGCTTGATCGGCCGCGTCTTGATGCGGATGCGGATGTTGACGGCCGAGTCGCCAAATGAATCCAAGCCGAGAACTTCCAGAGGATCGAGGATGAGCGGGCCGAATTCCGCGTCCGACTGCATCTCCGCGCCGATCGTGGTGAGCACTTCGATCACGTCGTCGACATTTTCGCGGTAGGCCACGCCGACGTCGATGACCGCGAAGGAAAAACCCTTCGTCATGTTGAGCACAGCGGAGACCTCGCCAAAGGGTACAAGATGTACATTGCCGCTGAGATCGCGCAGGCGGACGCTGCGGATTGTCATGCTCTCCACCAAGCCCGCGTGGCCGCCGACGTCGACAACGTCGCCGACCGATATGGCATCCTCGAGCAGGATAAACGTGCCGGTGATGACGTCCTTGACCAGGCTTTGCGCGCCGAACCCGATCGCGAGGCCGATGACACCAGCGCCGGCGAGTAATGGCGCGATGTTGAGGCCGAGCTCCGACAGGATTGTCAGGGTGACGATGACCCCCAGGACAATGCGTATGGCGTTGCGCATGAGGGGAAGGAGCGTACGCAGCCGCGCGCTGCGCTCGACCGCCGCGCCGCCGGCGCCGCGTTCTTCCAAGTAACGCTCGACCAGTGCGGAAACGACCTCCCAGGCGATCACGGCGACGAGCACGATGAATAGCACCGTGGCCAGGCGCGAGGTCAGGAACCTGCCGTCTTCGCCGGTGAGCCAAGCGAAAACGCTCACGCCCCAGGCATCGAGCAGAGCGAGCCCGGCGACGAGATAGATCGCCGCACCGACAAGACCTCGCAGAGCCGGCGCATAGCGGTTGGCACGCCCCTGGAGTCCGGGAAACCTTGTCTCCAGATTTTCGCCCACGCGGATGCCGCGCCGGAGCGCCGAGTGCAGCGCGCCGACCAGCAAATTGGAGATCACGATGACCGCCACCGTCATCGCGGCGGCACGGAGCAAGAATCGGGACCCGCCCTCCACCTCGAGCGCCCAGATGCCGAAGGTCGCGACGATAAACAGTATGACCAGCACATGCCAAAGGTCGCCAAGCAGCCGCCGGAGGCTGCCGAAGGCGCCGGCGACCGTGGCGTCGGTCTTGCCGCGCAGCCAGGCGGCCACCTGACCGCGATTCTGCAACACGACCGCAATCAGCATGAGCGCCACGGCGAACACAACGGCCTTGGCAAACATCGCATGGGCGCCTGCCGCTAGGTCGAGCAGCAGGGCTGCTTCGGCGGCAAAGTAGCCGTACACGCCGACGACGCTCGACCGGCGCGTCCAGACGATAAGATGGTGGGCGGTCTGGTCTGACATGTGAAACAGCCGCTGTGGCGCGCCGGATGGCGCGAACAGCATCCGCGCCACGGCCATCACGAAACGAACCAGCACATGGGCGTTGATAACGGCGAGCGCGACCACACGCGTTGCCGCAGGCGGCTCGGTCAGCGGGAGCACAAGGTAGGCCGCGGCAGCGAAGGCAGCGATCCCGACGATATCGAGCAGCGCGCCCGCGACCGCGAGGACCACACGCGTGAAAATATCCCCGATCTGCCGTGCCTGCAAGACGCGGCGTGGATGACGGACCAGGCGGGCGACCAGCCACTGTGCAAACGCGCCCGCACCGAAAACGAGCGCGAGCGTGGCTAGAGAACTCAGCCAACGCAGGCGCGCGGCCGGATCTTGCGCCTGCTCCATCACGACCACCACCGCCGTCGGCGCGTCGAGGAGCACTTGCAGCGTCTCGGAGAGCTGCGCTCTGACCCGCTCGACCTGATTGGCCAAATCGGACAGGAAGGTTGCGCCAAGCGAGTTGGGAACCGGCGGCGGTGCCGCTGCAGCCCTCGCCTCGGTGAGAGCGCGTAGCTGCAGTATCAGCTTCTGTCGCGCGGTTTCGTCCTGCAGGGCGGAGATCAATTCCTCCAGCTCTGCCGGCGTGGCCTCCGGCTCGGGTCCAACGGGCTGGGCAACCATGGATTGCGCGTGGAGTACGGTAAGAAGGATGAAGACGGCGGCTAACCGGCGTCGGATCGAATTGGGCGCCTGCCAGATCACGATTGATGACCACCGGTGCATTCAGGCGGTGCGTCTAGGAATGACGGTGTGGACGAGCCCTGATATCGGCCGACATGCCGCTGAAAGCCGAATCCAGAGGTCGAAACTGCTTAGCAAAGATGGGCTCGGCCGGCGAATCAAATCGCCATCGGCGGACGGTGGCGCTCGCATCGTGGATATCGCCACCACGCCGCGGCGATGCCGAAGGACCACGTCATCCAATGATTGAACATGAGACAGAAATCAGGCACACCGACTCATCCTGCGGCGGCGGTTGGCTGTGGACCGATTTGTGCGTTGACGCGACAACCAGACTCCGCCGCATGCCAGCAACGCCAGCCACCCCGGCTGGGAAGGGTCGGCTCATGTTGCGGATCTGGGGCGCGTAGCAAATGTTTGGTTCACTAGCAAAGCTCGAAGAGTCCGATGTCTGCGAGATCGACGACCTAAGCGCTGCACAAGCGGGCGGAGACCATCGTCTGCCTGCCACGGTGGAGCACATGCGCTGGTCGCTAGAGACCTATGGCCTGATCGTCATGCGCAACGCGTTTGACAGCGCCGAGATCACCGAACTCCTCGAAAACGCGCGGGCTCAGTCCGGCAGGATCGAATCGGCAATACGGTCCGGCGCCGAGCTCGACCCGAAATTCGGTGTCAAGAAGGGTGGTCTTGCCTACGACATCGTGACCATCGATCCCAACACCGCGGCTCCCCACTCTGAGGACTTTACCGAGACCACGCTCTACGCAACGCTGGTGAAAACGGCACTGTTTCCCATCCTGGTGGAAGCTGTGGGTCGGGACGGGTGCTGGACCGGGGCCAAGGCGCGAACCGTGATCCCCGGCATCGAGAAGGGGCGAAACGGTCAGCTTGGCCTGCACATAGAAAAGCGGGCATTTGCCTACGAAGGGATCCACAACATCTGGACCCCACTCGTCGCGCCTGGGGCCGTGACCAATTCCGACGTGCCCGGGGTCCAATTCTTCATCGGCCGGCTCGACTTCTTCGAGAGCCTCTCGCCGGCGACCGAAAAAGCAATCCTCAAGTTTCTGCACGAGTTGGGGAAGGACGTTCATTCCCCGAATCCGCGCCGCAGCAAGGACGGCTTCCTTTACCGGCCCAGGTTGAAGGCTGGAGACCTGTGCATGTTTTCGGGGTTTGTCCCCCATGCCGGATGTGTTCCGGAGAGCGCTGCCAGCACGCGTGTCGGGTTTGACGTCCGTGTCTTCCCAATATGCGAGGGTGAGCGTGTTGCGTCGTTGAGGCTGGGAGAGTTGTGTGTCTAGGCCCACCGCCGCCAGATCGCCGTCTTGTTGATGAGGCCCTTGGTTACTAGTGGATTGATTCCAACGTTTGGAACCCTCGGTTTCGGGCTGCGATGATGTCGTCGGGGTCGGCTTTCGATATGAATGGCTGTGGGTTGGCCGCATTGTATTCGCGGACGAAGCGGTTGATTGCGGCCTGGAGATCGACGACGGAATGGAAGACGCCGTGCTTGAGCCGCCGCCGGGTGAGTTTTGCGAAGAAGCCCTCGACGGCATTGAGCCACGAGCAGGAGGTCGGTGTGAAGTGGAAAGTCCAGCGCGGATGGCGGGCGAGCCAGGCGCGGACCTTGTCCTTGTTGTGCGCCGCGTAGTTGTCGACGATCGCGTGGATGGCCTTGTCCGCCGGCACCGTGCGCTCGATGCGGTTGAGGAAGCGGATGAACTCCTGATGGCGGTGGCGCTGCATGTTCTGGCCGATCACCGTTCCGTCCAGAACGTTGAGCGCCGCAAACAGCGTGGTCGTGCCGTGCCGTTTGTAGTCATGGTGCCGGCGCGTCCCTTCTTCATCGGCAGACCGGCGGTCGAGCGCCTGGATCTGTGACTTCTCATCGATCGACAACACCACCGCATGGGCCGGCGGGTCGACATACAGGCCGACGATATCGGTGAGTTTCTCGGCGAAGGCAGGGTCGGTCGACAGCTTGAAGTTGCGCCAGCGGTGCGGGCTGAGACCGTGAGCCTTCCAGATCGCCTGCACCGTCGAGGCGGCAATACCGGCCGCCCTGGCCATCGCGCGCAACGTCCAGTGGGTCGCCTCAAACGGCGGCGGTTGCTGCGTCAGGCGCACGATCTCGGCGACACGATCGAGCGGGACCGGCGCCTTGCCGGGCGGACGGGACTTGTCGCGAAGCAGGCCGCCGACACCCTCGTGCATGAACCGCTCTTGCCAGCGCCACACGCAGGTCTTGGACTTGCCGGTCTCGGTCATGATCGCCGAGGTGCCCAGACCCTCGCCGCTGAGAAGGACAATATGTGCCCGCCAGACGTGTTTCTGCGGGCTCTTGGGATCCGCGACGACCGCGCGCAATCGCTGACGGTCGCCGGCGGATAGGGTGAAGGAGTCCACTATGTTCGTCCACGCATAGCCGGACCCCGGCATGCTCTTTAACAGTCATGTCTTCATATTCGGGTTCCTGCCCGTGACACTCCTGTTGTTCCGGCTGGGACAGCGGTATGTCGGACTGCGCTACGCCAACGGGATCCTGGGGGTCTGCTCGTTGTTTTTCTACGGCTGGTGGGATCCGCGATACATTCTGCTGATCGTCGGTTCCATTGTCGGAAACTTTTGGTTCTCCCACCTGATCGCCGGCGCGACGGGGACACGGCAGAAGTGGCTTTTGGGGCTGGGAGCGAGCGCCAATCTCGCCGTCCTCGGCTACTTCAAGTATACGGCATTCCTGCTGACCAACGTGAACGCGGTTTTTGGCGCTGGCCTGAGCGTGCCGGAGATCATCCTACCCATCGGAATTTCGTTTTATACGTTTCAACAAATTGCGTTTCTCGTGGACACCGCGTTCCACAAAGAAAGAGAGAAGAATTTCGTCGACTATTGCCTGTTCATCTCTTTCTTCCCACAACTGATCGCCGGACCGATCGTCTTTCACAAGGAGATGATGCCGCAGTTCGCTCGCCCCAAGAGCAATCTTCGGCGGCGCGTGCTCTTCATCGGAGGCGTCACGCTGTTCGTGTTCGGATTGAGCAAGAAGGTCCTGATAGCCGACACCATCGCCCTGTTTTCCACACCGGTTTTCGATGCCGCACTCGTCGGTACGCAAGTCAGTTTCCTGGAGTCCTGGGGCGGTGTCCTGGCCTATACCTTCCAGATCTACTTTGACTTCTCCGGCTATTCCGACATGGCGGCCGGGCTTGCGCTGGTGTTCGGCATCAAGCTGCCGGTGAACTTCTTCTCACCGTACAAGGCGGCGAGCATCATCGATTTCTGGCGCCGCTGGCACATCACGCTGTCCCGGTTTCTGCGCGACTGTGTCTACGTTCCGCTCGGCGGTAACCGCCATGGCGAACCGCGCCGCATCGCAAATGTATTCATTACGATGGTGCTGGGCGGCGTCTGGCACGGGGCGGCATGGACCTTTGTGATCTGGGGGGCGCTGCACGGCGTCTACATCTGCATCAATCATCTGTGGCGAAACGTCGCGGTCGACATGCCGCGCCTTACGTCCCATGCGGCGTGGAAATATTTCAGCCGAGGACTGACGTTTTTGCTCGTCGTGATCGCCTGGGCTTTTTTCCGGGCCGAGAGCGTCGACAGCGCCCTATTGGTCCTGTCGGGCATGTCGGGCGGCAATGGCTTTGGCGTCCCTTTGCTGCTCGCCACCCCACTTGGCATCGAAGGCGCAGAGTGCGCGGCCTTCACGCTGTGTGCGGTCGCATTTCCCAACAACCTTGCCAGTTTTGAGTATGGAGCCCCCCTGCTGGCGATCCTGCTCGTGGCTGTATGGCTCGCTCCGAACAGCTACGAGGTGCTTCGCCGCTACGGGCCCATGCTTCTTGTCCTCGACAATCGCGTCGAATACCGTTACAGCGCCCTCACATGGCGTCCGACCTGGACGTGGGGGATTCTGATTGGCGTGCTACTGGGGGCCTGCACCGTCGTCATGACCGGCGAGTCGGAGTTTCTCTACTTCCAATTCTAGTGGAGGGATCGGAACGAAAGAGTCCGAATTGGGATTCCATATTTTGCTGTGGTACGCGCCCGGCAAGGCGCCGGTCCCGCTCGATCGTGTCGCCGAGATCGTGCGCCTGACGCAGCAACCGCCGCCGTTTGAGGCGACCCACTGGACGTTGCGCGCGATGGCCAGGGCGGCCGGTATTGCCGCCTCGACGGTGCAGGCGATCTGGAAGGCTCACGGTCTCAGCCCGCACCGCTGGCGCAACTTCAAGCTGTCGACCGACCCTGCCTTCGCCGAGAAACTCACCGATATCGTCGGCCTGTATGTCGACCCGCCGGCCCATGCGGTGGTGTTGTCGATCGATGAGAAGTCACAGATCCAGGCGCTCGACCGCCGGTCTGCCGATGAAGAAGGGACGCGCCGGCACCATGACCCATGACTACAAACGGCACGGCACGACCACGCTGTTTGCGGCGCTCAACGTTCTGGACGGAACGGTGATCGGCCAGAACATGCAGCGCCACCGCCATCAGGAGTTCATCCGCTTCCTCAACCGCATCGAGCGCACGGTGCCGGCGGACAAGGCCATCCACGCGATCGTCGACAACTACGCGGCGCACAACAAGGACAAGGTCCGCGCCTGGCTCGCCCGCCATCCGCGCTGGACTTTCCACTTCACACCGACCTCCTGCTCGTGGCTCAATGCCGTCGAGGGCTTCTTCGCAAAACTCACCCGGCGGCGGCTCAAGCACGGCGTCTTCCATTCCGTCGTCGATCTCCAGGCCGCAATCAACCGCTTCGTCCGCGAATACAATGCGGCCAACCCACAGCCATTCATATCGAAAGCCGACCCCGACGACATCATCGCAGCCCGAAACCGAGGGTTCCAAACGTTGGAATCAATCCACTAGGGCCAACAAAATGGCGAAGGCCGTATTGAACACCTACACCGTCGCTCTCCTGATCGCTTTTCTCGCCGCCATCGGGGCCGTGGCGTGTGTCAATTTCAAGGTCGATTCCAAGGGCGTCTTCCGCACCGCTTCGACTCCCTACACCGCCTTCGTCGATGAGGTCGTCAACGCGGAACACGGATTGACGATCAAGGGCGGCGATATTCGGTGGGTCAAACTGGCGATGATCCGGGAGCTGACCGCCGGCTGCTACGTCAATGGCTCAAGCCGACAGATGGAACTGAACGTCGATAACTGGCCGGCGGCCAAGGAGTGCGGCTGCAAGGACCTGCTGAATATCGGCGTCTACTACAGCGCCTACGAAGACAAGGTCATTCAGATCGCCGCCCTTCTCGACAACCCGCATTTCGAGACGCTGTTTCTGGCCATGGACCCCTGGATATTCCGCAAGAAAAAGACCCGGCGGTTCGAGGTGATGGCGGCGGAGCACCTGGCGGCGCGCAAAAAGCTAGGCCTGCCCGACGACAAGGAATATCCCCCGACACAAGAGGCGCCCGCGGTGATGTATGCGGAAACCATCAACTTCAGTTACTTCGTCCACAATTTGCGCCTCCTGTTGTCCGGCGAGGCGGAGACGCCGGAACTCACCGGCACGCCCGTCGCCGAAAGGCTTCCTGCCGGTCCGGCCAGGACCGAGATCTTCTTCAACGACGGCAGCCGCAGACGCGGGCTCGGCAGCTACGAGAAGCTCGTCACGCGGGGGCGATACTTCGATGCCGGCAATATCAAGCCGCCTTATGTGAGCGAAGATGTCGTCGGAGAATTTCGGGCGATCCTGAAGCGCGTTCAGGCCGCCGACAAGAGGATTGCCTTCGTGCTCAATCCCTACAGCCCCGAAGTGTGGGAGTGCAAAGGCGATCCCAAGAACAAGATCTATATAAACAACGCCCGGACCTGCGAGGGGCTGCGCGAATCGGAGGCCAAGATCCGCGAATTGGCGCGAGAGTTCGATATCGACATCTTTGGCAGCTTCGATCCCAATGTCGCCGGCGTCACGTCGGAGGACTTCCTCGACGGTTACCACATGCGCGATGACTCCCTGCACAAGGTTCGCCTGACCACCGGCGCTTCTGTCGCCGAGGCCAACTGATCGCCGCGGCCGTCAGGTGCCACCCCGGCTAGCGTGTTGAGCGGAACTCCTCCGAGGAGAGCCGGGCATAGATCATGTATCGCAAAACAACGGCCGAAATTCCGCCGAGCCCGGCGGAATAGAGAACCCGAAAAGGCACAAACAAGTTGTTCGTGAACATGCGGGACGAGGGTAATCATTCACTGTGTGATCCGTGCGCCCCACGTCGGATGCGCGGCCGGGTCTAACTCGCGAAACGGACGCAGTTGACCGGCGGCAGACGCGCCTCGAGCGCCGACCAATCATCGCCGCCATTGTCGCTCAGCCACACACCGCCGGTGGTAGAGCCGAAGGCCAGCTGCGCGCCGCCGTCATCGACATCGAGGGCGTGGCGCAGCACCAGATCATAGGCCGGACCCGAGGGCAGGCCGTCGGCGAGGACCTCGACCGAGCGGCCGCCGTCGTGCGTGCGTGCGACCACCAACCGACCGTCGACCGGCACGCGGCATTCATCCTTCACCGCCGGAACGAACCATGCCGTGTCTCCATCGCTTGGATGCACGGCTACGGGAAATCCGAACTTCGACGGTGTGATCGACGTCACCTCGGACCAGCTCTCGCCACCGTCCGTCGAGCGGAATACGCCGTTGTGGTGCTGGCACCAGAAAACCTCCGGCGCATCGCGGCATTGCACGATGCAATGGGCGTCCTGGATGTTGGGATCGTCACGGCGCTCAGGCGGCATGAACTCGGCGTACATGCCGTGCGCCGTCTGCCGCCAGCTCTCGCCGCCATCGTCGGTCCGCCAGGCGCCGCCACAGGAGACGCCGACCATGACCTTTTTGGCGTCGCGCGGATCGACGCAGACGGAATGGATGCAGGGCACGTCGAAACCACCGCCGAACCATTCTCTGCGGTCGGGGTGATCCCAAAGGGGACGAACGAGCGACCAGCTGCTGCCGCGGTCGTCGGAGCGAAACAGCCCTCCCGGCGTGGTGCCGATCCATACCACCTGGACGCCTCTATTTACCTCGCCAATTTTGCCTTGTTGTGATTCTCTGCGGCGGTTCGATTCGAGGGGGGTATTGATGAGGCAGACTGGCCTGTTCGGCTTACCGGATCATTTGCGCAAGCTTTCGGCGACTGGCGATCCGTTGGAGGTGCTGGCGAAGGTTGTCGATTTCGAGATTTTCCGCGCACCGCTTGAGGCGGCGCTGGGCTATTCGGACGGATCGAAAGGCGGCCGCCCGGCCTACGATGCGGTGGCGATGTTCAAGGTTCTGGTCCTGGCCGCGCGGCACACGGTGAGCGACGAGCGGATGGAGTTTCTGATCCGCGACCGCTTGAGTTGGCTTCGCTTCCTGGGCTTCGATCTCGGAGCGCCGACGCCGGACCGGAACACCATCTGGACCTTTCGCGAGCGTCTGGTCCGGGCCGGGGCGATGGATGAGCTGTTTGCCGCCTTCGATGGCGAGCTGCGCCGGTGCGGCTATCTGGCGATGGGCGGGCAGATCGTCGATGCGACCCTGGTATCGGCGCCCAAGCAGCGCCACCGCGATGACGAGAAGCGGGCGATCAAGGCGGGCAAGAGCGCGTCCGAGATCTGGCCCGATCAGCCGGCCAAGGCGGCGCAGAAGGACACAGACGCGCGGTGGACGGTGAAGACCGGAAGGCGCAAGAACCCCGCCGGGGCGCAACGGCGCGTGCCCGACATCGCGATCCCGGTGTTCGGCTACAAGAATCATGTCGTCATCGATCGGGCCTACGGCTTCATCCGCGGCTCGGCGGTGACCGATGCCGCCCGCCATGACGGCAAGATGTTGCGTCATCTCGTCACCGGCGACAATCTGGCCGCCGGCGTGTGGGCTGACAGCGCCTATCGCTCGAAGGCGAACGAGGCGTGGCTGGCGGGCAAGGGTCGGATCTCCCACATCCACCGCAAGAAGCCGCCGGGCCGGGCCATGCCCAAGGCGGCCGCCCGGGCCAATGCCCGCAAGTCAGCGGTCCGTGCACGCGTCGAGCATGTCTTCGCCCAGCAGAAGGATCGCATGAGCCTGTTCGTCCGGACCATCGGGCTCAAGCGGGCCGAGACCAAGATAGGCCTCGCCAACCTCGCCTATAATTTCCAGCGTCTGATCTTCCATGAGCGCAGGGCCGCCATGGCATGAGTCCGCCCGTATGACAAAAAAACACCCCGCTGAGAACGAAACCGCGGACGAATAACGCCGTCAAATCCACCCGCCGCACGGATCGGCCAACAGGACACCCTTATCCGCGCCAAATCGGCCGGTTGTTAGAGGTCTCCACCTCGCCGCCGCCGGGCTGCAGCGCCATGATCTGACCGACAGACCAATCGGCCTTGTCGTCGCTGTCGTTGGGCTTCGGCGGGAAGGCGGGCGCGTCGAGTTCCTGCCAGTCGTTCGCGCCGGCGTCGAGGCGGCGGACCGTGGCCCCAAAGTGGCCCAGAGCCAGCGCCGCCAGAACGGCGCCGTCGCCGAGCTGTGCGGCCACGGTCACCGGGTCGCCGAGGAAATGCACGTTGTCGATGCGCCAAGTGCTGCCGTATCTGCGCATGTCGAACAGGCCCTTGCGGGTGCCGATCAGTAGACGCTCGGCCATGAACGAGTCTCCCTCCTTCGTTGTCTAGCCGCCGGAAAGGGCCTGCAGCACGTAGATTTCGTCGTTCACCGCCACAGCATCCGATTGCCGCGTGCGATCGGCGATCGGACGATCACGGACATAGATCTGCACGTGTTGGCGCAGGCTACCCTGATCGTCGAGCACGTAGCCGCGCAGCTTGGGCTGATCGCCGAAAACTTCCTGCAGTGCCGCGCCGACCGTTTCTCCCGTCACGACGCGGCTGGACGTCGCCATGTGGCGCCTGAAAATGCCGGAAAAGATGACCTTGGGCACGGTTCCCCGATGGGCTATGGATGAGCGCTCTGGACTAGGCTCCGGACCCATAAATCGCTTGAGCCGACGCGGCGCGATGTGATTCACGCTCCCAAACTGCGGGAGTGTTGCGATGGACGATACGTTCTGGCTGAGCGAGGAACAGTTTGCGCGGCTCGTGCCGCATCTGCCGACGGATACGCGCGGCAAGCCGAGAGTCGACGACCGCCGCGTTATAAGCGGTATCATCCATGTGTTGAAGTCCGGCGGACGTTGGGTCGATGCGCCGTCCGTCTATGGCCCGCGCAAGACGCTCTACAATCGCTTCGTGCGGTGGGCGGCCAAAGGCGTGTGGACAGGGATATTCCACGCTCTGGCTTCGGCGGGTGGGCCGCCGGCGCAAGTGTTGATCGATTCCTCGGCGGTGAAGGCTCATCGCTGCGCCTCGGGCGGCAAAGGGGGGGGCACACGCAGGCCATTGGCCGCTCCCGCGGCGGGCGCGCCACGAAGATCCATGCGCTGACCGATGGCCTCTGCCGCCCGTTCGCCTTCCTGCTGACCGGCGGCCAAGTGGCGGACTGCACAGCGGCCGCTGCTGGAGCGGATGCCGGCCACCTCGATCCTGACTGGCGACAAGGGCTATGACAGCGACGCCGTTCGCCGCAAGATCGAGAGCAGAGGCGTCGCTCCGAACATCCCGCCGAAGGCCAACCGCCGCTGGAAGCCGTGCTTCAGCCCGGCGCTCTATCGCGACCGCAACGCCATCGAGCGCATGTTCGGCCGGCTGAAAGACTTCCGCAGAATCGCAACCCGCTATGACCGCCTCGCCCAAAACTTCCTCGCCGCCGTCTGTCTCGCCGCTACCGTCAGCTAATGGTTATGAGTCCGGACCCTAGTGCAACCGGTTCCGTCGCGATGGTCAAGATTCTGTTTGTTTGCACGGGCAACATCTGCCGCTCGCCGACCGCGGCCGGCGTGATGCAGAAGCTGGTCGCCGACGCCGGTCTCGAGGGCGAGGTCGGGGTCGATTCAGCCGGCACCCACAGCTGGCACCAAGGTGAACAGGCCGACCTGCGCTCAATACGCGCGGCCGCCAAGCGCGGCGTCGACATAGGTGGCCACCGCGCGCGGCGGGTCGAGACGGTCGACTTCGAGACGTTCACCCACATCGTGGCGATGGATCGCGATCACCTGAGCATCTTGCAACGAATGGAACCCGCCGATGGCGGCGCCGAGCTCACTCTGATGATGGACCATGCGCCCGAGTTCAACATCGCCGACGTGCCCGATCCGTACTTCGGCGCAGGCGACGGGTTCGAGCATGTGCTCGACTTGGTCACCGCCGCCGGCGCGGCGTTGCTTGACCGCGTGCGTGTGCCGCGAGCGGGGTGAGTGGACGCTGCTCTCGAACAGCGGCTCGCAGCGATACTCGATGCCGATATCGCGCGCCTGTCGCCGCTGACCGGTGGCTGCATCGCCGCGGTCTATCGCATCGATTTGGCAAGCGGCGATACGCTGGTCGCCAAGCTCAGCCGCACGGGCGCCGGTTTGGCCATCGAAGGCTGGATGCTCGACTACCTCCGCCGACACAGCGATTTGCTGGTGCCGGAGGTGCGCCACAGTGACGATGCGCTGCTGGTGATGACCTATCTCGACGCCGATGGTCGGCTCGACGCGGCCGCCGAAGCCGATGCAGCCGGGCACCTGGCGGCCTTGCACGGCGTCACCGCGCCGACCTACGGTCTGGACCGCGACACGGTGATCGGCGGCTGCCGCAGCCGAATGCACCATCGGCGGACTGGCGATCATTCTTCGCCGAACAACGGCTGCTTCACATGGCTGGAGCCGCGCGGGTGCAAGGCCGCCTGTCGGCGAAAATGTGCGCACGCATCGAATGGTTGGCGGCGCGGCTGGAGCGGTGGATAGAGGAACCGGCGCAGCCGTCGCTGATCCACGGCGACATGTGGGGCGGCAATGTACTGTGTCGGACGACGGCCACAGGCCAGCGCATCTCGGGTTTCGTCGATCCGGCGATCTATTATGCCGATGCCGAGATCGAGCTTGCCGTCGCAACCCTGTTCAACACCTTCGGCGATGCGTTCTTTGTCCGCTACACGGAACGACGGCCGCTCCGGCCCAGCTTCTTCGAAGAACGGCGCGATCTCTACAACCTCTATCCGCTTCTGGTCCATGTGCGCCTGTTCGGCGGTGGCTACGTCGGCGCTGTCGGGCGCATCCCGGACCGCTTCGGCGCGTGAGAGTGGGTCACTGCGCCGGCGGATTTGATCTCGAGCGGCTTTAAACGACATTTTAAAGGAAGCGCTCATACTTCTGGAGATTCAATAATAAATCTCGGTGTAGGGCGCCGATTATAGTGCCGGCGCGGGAGGCTGGGGCTCCGGTAGGGGCGGGAGGACATCCGTTGCGTTTCAGGTCAGAAAAGCAAATCGACAAATGGGAAGTCGAGGTCCAGGTCGAACTTGACAATGGAACCAAGCTCTTCGGCTGCTTTTTTGTCATGCCAATGCAGCAACGCTTATCCGATCTGCTGAGCGATGACCGCACCTTTCTCCCGTTTCGCGGTAACGACGGACTCACTCATTTCCTGCGCAAATCTTCCATCGCCCGGGTCGTCGAACTCAAGCAGCACATCGAACAGGAAATGATCTCCGATCCCTATGATATCCTGGGCCTGCCGCGCCATGTCAGCGACGAGGAATTGCTGCGCTCCTATCACGAGCTGTGTCGGGTGAACCATCCCGACAAGCTGGTGTCGCTGGGCCTCCCGGAGGAGCACATCGCAATCGCACACTCGCGGACGGTGCGCATCATCGACGCCTATCACCGCATCCTTAAGCAGCGCCAGCTCGACGCCGACGGCGGACGAAAAACCGGGCAATCGTCGTGAGCACAGCGGCACTGAGCGCGCTCCATCAATCGGGAGCGTCCCATTCAGCCGCGAGTTCGGCGAACGCAGCACTGCCGCCCGCCAGCGTGTAGGTCCGCTCGGCGGTGTAGGTCGGGCCGCTACGCTGCAGGATGCTTGAGAACAACACGAAGCGGTCGACTTCGATCGGCCCGGCGCGTAATCGGCTGTGAGCGGCCAGGAACGGCGCGATCCGCGCCAACGGCGCGTCCTTAAGTCTCGCCAGGGTGACATGCGCGGCGAACCGGCGTCCGTCTGGCGGCAGGCCGGCTCGCTGCAGCGCGTTCTCGATCCTGATCTGCAATGCCATCAGCAGCGGCGCAGGCTCTATGCCCACCCAAAGAGTACGCACGCGGTCGCCGGAACTGAACTCGCCGATACCGGCGAGCGACAATTCGAAGGCAGGCGCATCGATGCGCGCCAACTCGGCGTCGATGTCGGCGGCCTGCTCGTCGCTCACTTCACCGATGAACCGCAGGCTGAGATGATGGTTCTCGGCGCCCACCCACCTGGCGCGCGGTAGCGGCCGCTTCAGCCCTGCCAGGCGGGCTCGCAGATCGGCCGGCAGTTCCAGAGCCACGAACAGTCGCAACATTGCCGCGCACTCATGGGCACGGGCTGGGATTGTCGTGGTGGATGGCGTCGATCTCGACCCGGACCTGTTCGGTGAGCGTCATCTCGAATGCGTCGATGTTGCTGGCGAGCTGCTCTACCGATGTGGCGCCGATGATGGTCGCGGTGACAAAGGGTTGGTCATAGATGAAGGCGAGCGCCATCTGCGCCGGGTCCAGCCCGTGCCGCCGTGCCAGTCCCACATAGGCGGAGGTCGCGTTGCGGCCGCGCTCTGTGTCGTAGCGTGTGTAGATCTGGCCATAGCGGGTCATGCGCGCTCCGGTCGGCCACGCGCCGCCTTCGTATTTGCCACTCAGCGTGCCGCCGGCCATGGGCGAGTAGGCCAGCAGGCCGACGTCTTCGCGATGCGCCACCTCGGCGAGGCCAATCTCGAAGACGCGGTTGACCAGGTTGTAGGCGTTTTGGATGGCGACCATCCGCGGCAGGCCCTGCGTTTCCGCCAGGCGCATGCACTCCATCACGCCCCACGGTGTTTCGTTGGACAGGCCGACCGCACGTATCTTGCCGGCCTTGATCAGATCGTCGAGGACCTGAAGCGTTTCGTGCAAGGGAGCCGGGGCATCGTCGGCATCGTGAACATAGCCGAGCCGGCCGAAGAAGTTGGTGCGGCGGTCCGGCCAATGCAGCTGGTAGAGATCGATATAGTCGGTCTGCAGCCGCGCCAGCGATGCGTCGACCGCCGCGGTGATGTTGGAGCGGTCCAGCCGCAGTCGACCGTCGCGCACGTAGGGAAAGCGCGGGCCGGGGCCAATGACCTTCGAAGCGATGAACACGTCGGCGCGGTTTTTCCGGCTGTGCAGCCAGGTGCCGACGATCTCCTCGGTCCGACCCTGTGTCGTCTCGTCCGGCGGCGACGGGTACATCTCCGCCGTGTCGATGAAATCGACGCCGCGTCCGAGCGCGTAGTCGAGCTGCGCGTGTCCTTCGGCCTCCGTGTTCTGCTGGCCCCAGGTCATCGAGCCCAGGCACACGGCGCTGACGGTCAATTCGGTGCGGCCAAGGGGACGGCGCTCCATGCGTTCGGGTCCTCAGATGATGTAGGCTGGCGCCCCGGCGGAAGGACGTTTGGGCCGGGCGCGCCAAGGTATAGCGGCTAATCGGCGCCGTCCAACGCCTGCAAAACGTAAGGCGTGATGCGCTCGACGATGACCTCGACCCCGGCGGCATTTGGATGGATGCCGTCGCCCTGGTTGAGCGTCGGCTCCGCGGCGACGCCGTCGAGGAAGAACGGATAGAACGTGACATCGTGCTTGTCGGCCAGCGCCGGGAACACCGCATGGAATGCGTCGGCGTATTCTTGGCCGAGATTGGGCGGCGCACGCATGCCAGTGAGCAGCACCTCGACGCCGTCCCCGCGCAGGCGGGTCACGATAGCGTCCAAGTTTTCATACAACTTGGCCGGATCGAGCCCGCGCAGGCCGTCATTGGCGCCCAGTTCGACGATCACCAGGTCCGGCGCGTCGGCTAGGGCCCAGTCCAGTCGCGCGCGGCCGCCGGCCGAGGTGTCGCCGGATACGCCGGCGTTGATCACCGTAGCCGGTACCCCGGCGACCGCCAGAGACACCTGCAATTGCGTGGCAAACCCGTGCCCGTCCGACAGTCCCCAACCCGCCGTCAGGCTGTCGCCCAAGGCGACGATGACAGGGCCGTCCGCCGCCCAGACCGGTGCCGACAGCCCTGCGGCGCATACGACCGCTACGCGGGCGTTGAAAAACCGGGCCCACAGACGATATCGAGACACGTTAGGCCTCGCTTCCCGTAGGATGGTCATGACCGTATCCGAACCGATGATCCTGCTCGATGACGTGCGCCTGCAATTGACCAGCGCCGCCGGCGAGGTCAACATTCTACGCGGACTCAATCTATCGGTCGATCATGGCGAGAGGGTGGGCGTTGTCGGGCCGTCGGGTTCCGGCAAGTCGACTATGATGATGATCATCGGCGGCCTGGAGCGGCCGAGTTCAGGGCGTGTGCGCATCAATGGACAGGATTTGCTGGCGCTGGACGAGGACGAGTTGGCCCTGTTCCGCCGCGACGCGGTGGGCATCGTCTTCCAGGCGTTTCACCTGATACCGACCATGACCGCCCTGGAGAACGTAGCGGTGCCGCTGGAATTCGCCGGCCGGCGCGACGCCTTCACGCGCGCCGCCTCGGGCCTGGAGGCGGTCGGCCTGAGCCATCGCCTGCACCACTATCCGGGCCAGCTTTCCGGCGGCGAGCAACAGCGGGTGGCGCTGGCGCGCGCCTTTGCGACCGACCCCAAGCTACTGCTGGCCGATGAGCCGACCGGTAATCTGGATGGCGAAACCGGAGGCAAGGTTCTGGACGCTCTGTTCGAGCTGCAGCAGCGGCTGGGGACGACGCTGATCCTGATCACCCATGATCCCAATCTGGCGCGGCGGTGCGATCGCCTGGTGCGGCTGGAGGACGGGCGAATAGCCGACGATGGCCGCGCCGTGGCACAAGCGGTAGCGGAGTAAGTCGTGAATTCCTGGGTCATCGCGTTCCGCCTCGCGCGTCGGGAATTGCGCGGCGGGCTGCGCGGCTTTCGGGTCTTTCTCGCCTGTTTGACGTTGGGCGTTGCCGCGATTGCCGGCGTCGGCTCGCTGTCGCAGGCGATCATGACCGGCATTGCCACCGATGCGCGTGCGATCCTGGGCGGCGACGCCTCGATCCGCCTCGTGCATCGGCCGACCGCCGACGATCAGCGCGCTTATCTCGATGACGCCGGCGACGTCTCGACGGTCATCGATCTGCGCGCCATGGCGCGCAAGACCACCGGCGATGGACAAAGCCTGATCGAGATCAAGGCCGTCGACGGCAACTACCCACTGTACGGCACCTTCGAGACGGATCCACCGATGCCGACCGAGGCGGTGCTCGAAAGGCGTGACGGCGTTTGGGGCGCCGCCGCTGCACCGGGGCTGCTGGCGCGGCTGGGGATCGACGTCGGCGACCGGGTGAATGTCGGCGAGGCGACGTTCGAGATCCGCGGCGTCATCGCGTCCGAGCCCGATGCCGCCGGCGGTGTGCGCGGCTTCACGCTGGGACCGCGCTTCCTGATGTCGATCGATGCGGTGGCCGATACTCAGCTCGTGCAGCCGGGCAGCATGATCTACTACTTCTATCGCGTGCGGCTGGCGCCGGGCACCGATGTCGGGCGGTGGATCACGACGCTCAACGACCGCTTCCCCGACGCCGGGTGGCGGGTGCGCGAGTTGGGCAATGCGGCGCCCGGGCTGCGCCGCTTCATCGACCGCACCACCCTGTTCCTCACTCTGGTCGGCCTGACCGCGTTGCTTGTCGGCGGTGTCGGTGTCGGCAATGCGGTGCATTCCTATTTGGAAGGCAAGACTTCGGTCATCGCGACGCTGAAGTGTCTGGGCGCACCGTCGGTCCTGGTCTTTCGCACCTACCTGGTTCAGATCCTGCTTCTAGCACTGGTCGGCATTGCCGCCGGGCTGGTCATCGGCGCGGTGACGCCTTTGCTCTCGGCCGAGCTGCTCGCCGACCGGTTGCCGGTGAGGGCCAGGTTTGCGATCTATCCGGGGCCCCTCCTGCTGGCTGGCGTGTTTGGCGGTCTGACGGCACTCACGTTCTCGATCTGGCCGGTGGCGCGCGCCTGTCAAATCCCGGCCGGCAGCCTGTTCCGCAATCTGATCGCGCCGGTGCGGCAATGGCCGAAGCGTGGCTTCGTTGCCATGACCGCCGTGTCCGGCACGGCCTTGGCGCTGCTGGCGATTGTTACCGCCGAGGATCGGCTTTTCGCCTTGTGGTTCGTCCTCGGCGCCGCCGCGTCGCTGCTGATGTTCCAGTTGGCCGGCACCGGCGTCACCCGCTTAGCGAAGCGGACCAAACGCGTGCGCCATCCCGGGCTGCGCCTGGCGATCGCCAACCTGCACCGTCCGGGCGCCGCGACCATCTCGGTCGTGCTGTCCCTGGGTCTGGGCCTGACCGTTCTGGTCACGATCGCGCTCATCGAGGGCAATCTCGGCCATCAGGTGCGCGAGACGTTGGCCGAGGACGCGCCGTCCTTCTTCTTTATCGACATCCAGCCGGATCAGATCGACGGATTCCAAGCCTTGGTTGGCGGCATGGACGGGGTGCGCCGGATACAGGAAGTGCCTATGATGCGCGGCCGCATCGTCGAGGTTGACGGCGTCTCCGCCGACGATGCCAAGGTCGCCCCCGACGTGCGCTGGGCCTTGCGTGGCGATCGCGGCCTCACCTGGTCGGCCGCGCCGCCGCCCAACAGCGAGCTGGTTGTCGGCGAGTGGTGGCCGGCAGACTATGCGGGCGAGCCGCTGATCAGCCTCGACGCCGAAGTCGCCGAAGGCTTTGATGTTGCCATCGGTGACACGCTGACTATCAACCTGCTCGGACGCAACGTCTCGGGCCGCATCTCCAATCTGCGGCATATCGACTGGGGCACGATGGGCATCAATTTCATCATGGTGTTCTCTCCGGGTCTGCTGGAGACCGCGCCGCAGACCCATATTGCGACCGTCTATCTGGACGAGGTGGACGACGGTCGCGCGGGCGGCGTCGGTGGCAAAGTGGAGAAAGCCGTCGTCGACGCCTATCCCAACGTCAGCGCCATACGCGTCAAGGATGCACTGGACACGGTGAACACGGTCATCGCGGATGTAGGCTTGGCGATTCGCGCGACGGCTCTTGTGGCGCTCTTGGCCGGCACGTTGGTGCTGGCGGGCGCGGTCGCGGCCGGGCATCGCCGCCGGGTCTATGACTCGGTGGTGCTGAAGGTCCTGGGCGCGCGCCGTCGCGACATATTGGGCGCGTTTCTTATGGAGTACGGTTTGCTCGGCCTGATCACGGCGGTAATCGCGAGTGCGGTCGGCACGCTCGCCGGCGCGGTGGTGGTGGTCTGGGTGATGGAGTTCGACTGGATCTTCCTGCCCAACGTCGTGTTGATGACGGCGCTAGGCTGCACCGCCATCACTCTGGTTTTCGGGTTCGCTGGAACCTGGCACGCGTTGGGCCAGAAATCGGCGCCACTGCTGCGCAACGACTAGCGCTGCTCGCTGACGCGTGATGAGGCTTGACTGTCAACAGCGCGCGATCGGACGAACGATGCTGCCATGACGCCGCCGCCCATCCTGCGCCCGTTTGTGTCGGCAACGATCCCAAATCCACCGTCTTGCGGTGCCGCGATCGATGTCGCAGGCCGGGCGCACTTTGCCGCCGGACTGGCGGCGGTCATCGGCTTGTCGATGGCGATGACGGCGGCCCTATCACTCCGTGGCGGTGCCGTCGCCGTCGCTGCAGGCCTGTACGCGATGCTGCTGACCCTGTTGTGGGGATCGCGTGTGGGTGCGCCGCCGGCCGGGTTCGGCGCCGCCAATCGCGTGACGCTGGTGCGGGCGGCCCTGGTCAGCGCGCTCGCCGGACTGCTCGCGGCGGGTGACGCCATGACCATATCTGCTGTCGCCTGGGGCGCGGTCGCGGTGGCGAGTCTTGCCGCGGCGCTCGATCTTGCCGATGGCTGGCTGGCGCGACGCGGCGCGCAATCATCGAGTTTCGGCGCCCGGTTCGACATGGAGACCGACGCGCTCCTGATCCTGGTGCTGTCGGCGCTGGCGGCCCAGGCCGGCAAGGCGGGGTGGTGGATCCTGGGCGCGGGCCTGCTGCGCTATGCCTTTCTCGCCGCCAGCTTGGCTTGGCCGGTGCTGGCTCGGCCGCTACCGCACAGTGAGCGGCGCCGGGTCGTCTGCGCGGCGCAGGTCGTCGTGCTTATCATCTGCTTGGCGCCGATCGTGCCGCCCGCCGTGTCGTCGGCGATTGCCGCGGCGGCGTTGGCGGCGCTCACGATGTCGTTCGCAACTGACACTGCATATCTGCTTCGAGCGCAGGGAGGTCGAACATGAGCCTCGCACGACACACGTTCATCACTATCGCCGTTTTGCTCCTGATGGCGCCCGCGGCGGCGCGTGCAGAGTTCGAGCGGTACCGCATTGATTCCGACCACTTTTCCATCGGTTTCCTGGTCGCCCATCTCGGTTATGAGAAGGTGCTGGGCATGTTTTTGGAGGGGGAGGGAGAGTTTCGCCTCGACGAGGCGGCGGAGCTGATCAGCGATATCCGGATCCAGATCGAGGCGGACAGCGTGTTCACCAACCACGGCCGGCGCGACCGGCACCTGAAGAGCGCCGACTTCTTGAACGCCAGAGAGTTTCCGGAGATCGTTTTTTTCGGGACCGAGGTCGAGGCGACTGGCATCAACTCGGCGACCGTGCATGGGGAGCTGACATTGCTCGGCCAGACCCGGCCGCTGTCGCTCGATGTGACGATCAACAAAATCGCGGTGTATCCGTTCGATCACGAGCGCAAAACGATCGGCGTTTCGGCGCGCACCAGCTTCAATCGCAGCGATTTCGCCATGACCTATGGAGTTGATAACGGGTTGGTCGGCGATAAAGTTGAACTGATACTCGAATTTGAGGCCGTTCAGCGTTGAATACTAACGCATAACCCCGCCGGCGTCTGCTGATGCCCGCTAGGCGCGAGCGCCGTTGTGCAGTTGATTAGCGCGCGCCAGGTGCCCATATTCAGCAGAGCAAGTCTATCGCGGAGAAAGAGACAGATGGCGACTGAGCTTGAAAGACGCATGCAGGCGCGGACGGATGCCGCATATGAGTACGATGCGGGGCTGCGCGCGCATATGCTGCGCGTCTACAACTACATGGTCGGCGGCCTCGGCATCACCGGGCTCCTGGCCTTTATAACCGCCAATTCGCCGGCGATGCTGAACGCAATCTACGGCACGCCGCTGGCCTGGGTGGTCATGCTGGCGCCGCTGGGGATGGTATTCTTCCTTAGTTTCCGCGTGCACAAGATGAGCTTTGCGGCGGCGCAGACGACGTTCTGGCTATTCGCGGCCGTGATGGGTCTGTCCATGGCGACGATCTTCATCATCTACACGCCCTCGAGTATCACGCGCGTATTCTTCATCACGTCGGGGACGTTCGCGGCGATGAGCCTCTATGGCTACACGACCAAGCGGGATCTGACAGCCATGGGTTCGTTCCTAATGATGGGGCTGATCGGCATCATTATCGCCATGGTCGTGAACATGTTCCTGGCCAGCGCGATGATGGATTTCGTGATCTCGGTCTTGGGCGTGCTGATCTTCACCGGCCTCACGGCGTACGATACGCAGAAGATCAAGGAGATCTACTACGAAGGCGATGGCAGCGCGGTTGCGGGCAAGAAGGCAATCATGGGCGCGCTCCGCCTGTACCTCGACTTCATCAACCTGTTCCTGATGCTGTTGCGTTTGTTCGGTAACCGCAACTAGCCGGCATCGTCACCAAATGCTCGGCGCCCGGGGAGCCATTCCCGGGCGCTTTTCATTTGGTGCTCGCTGCAATGTGAGCGGCCGCGATTCGCGGCCTGGTCCGGGCGGCGCTAGTCTAATCCCATGGCTTGGAAACTCTTCTCCGTCGCGGCCCTATGGCTCGTCGTGCTGGCGGGAGTTCCGCCTGCGGCGGCCGATGATACGTTTGCCGACGGCCTGGCCGCCTATGACGCTGGCGACTATGTCCTTTCGTTCGCCACATGGCACACGCTGGCAGCGGGCGGGCATGTGGATGCGCAGGCGGCACTAGCGGGTCTCTATGCGCAGGGTTTCGGCGTCATCCGTGACCCGGCGGAAGCGGCCAACTGGTACCGCCGTGCGGCCGAGCAGGGGCACGTAGTCGCCCAGATCAACATTGCCGAACGCCTCGCCGCCGGCCGTGGCATCGCGCGCGATCCGGTCCTCGCGTATGCGTGGTATTCGCTCGCGGCCGACGCCGGCCATGTATGGCCGCGCCAAAGGTTGGCGGAGCTGGGCCGTGAGCTCGCCCCGGAGCAAATCGCATCGGCCCGGCGCGCCGCTCGGTGCGCGCTGCAGACCTGGCATGGTCATGATCTCGCCGCAGACGATCACCAGGAACTCGGCGCCGGTCCACAGCCGGATCTCGCGGATCGGCACAACATGGTTCGACGGCGCGCTTTTCAGATCCGGGTCGGTGGAGAAACTGTACTGTGTCTTGGCCATGCACACGGGGAAATGCCCGTAACCCGATCGCTGTAGATCGGCGAACCGGGCGCGCACGCGCTTGTAGGCAATGATGTCGTCGGCGCCGTAGATCGACCGCGCAGCCGTGCGCGCCTTCTGCCACAGCGGCAGGTCATCGTCATAGAGCGGTTGAAACCGCGCCGTGCCGCCGTCCGCCAACGCTGCGGCGCTGCGCGCCAGGGGCTCGATCCCGGTGCCGCCGTCGGCCCAGTGTGTGCACGCAAAGGCCTCGACGCCGAGCGCGACGCAATGATCGAGCTGATTTCGCTGCTGGCCAATGACCGGATCGAGATCGCGCGGCCAGTTCTGCTGCGCTCTCCGGTACTTCGTGACGAAGACCTGGTCACCATCGTCAAGCTTCGCGGCCGCGAGCATATCTTGGCCATCGCCATGCGGCCCAGGCTTAGCGAATTCGTAAGCGACGCCTGTATCGAGACCGGCGACGATGAGGTGATCGAGGGGTTGCTGCGCAATAACGGATCCGAAATTTCCAAAAAGGCTTTCTCCTATCTTGTTGCGGAGTCGGAGCGTGTCGACCGGTTTCGCGAGCCGCTGGTATGCCGCGCCGACCTGCCGCAGGACTTGGCGATGCGTATGTTTTGGTGGGTGTAGTCGGCCTTGCGACGGACCCTCATCGCCCGCTTGCAGCGCGATGAAGCGGATGTTGATGACATGCTGGAAGCAACGGTCACGGAGTTGGCCGCGACTGCCGGTGACAGCGCATCGATCGATGAAACCGCCGGGACCATGATCGATGGGATGTCTAAAGAACAGCGCGTAACTCCAGGTAATGTCATTAATTTCTTGCGTTCGGATCGGATCAATGCCTTTATTGCGGCGTTGTCTAGGCACAGCGGTCTTGCGCCGCTGATGGTTCGCCGAATCCTGTTCGAGGCAGGGGGCGAGAGCTTGGCTGTCATGTGTCGGGGGATGGAATGGCAGCGTCCGGAGTTCGTCGAGGCATTCCTGTGCTGCCGCCGCGCACAGGGCGAGCATGTCACAGCACCAACGCTTGTCGTGGCGACGTTGCGGTTTTTCGACGGCTTGGAAGTCGCCGCCGCACAGAAGATGCTGCGACACTGGCGACGCGACCCGAACTACACGAAGGCGATCGAGGCCATCGATACCGCCGGCGCGCTTGGGGCCCGTCTGAGGTGATGTTGCATCGTAGATCTGCGGGTGCGCCGCCGCCGCATCCCCGCAACGGCCACCGCGGCGGGGCGGATCGGGCCGCGGGCGGGTCCGTCCAAGCGGCGCGACGGGAAGTTGCTGCGCTGCGTGATCTACTGCGCTGTTCCAGTGACTGGAGCTGGGAAGTCGGTGCCGATGGGCGGCTCACCCACTTGTCTCCCGAGTTTCAGATCATCGCCGGCCGATGCCCGGGTGAAGCCATTGGCTGCCGGTTCGGCGAGGTTGCGCGATGGGTCGATCCGGCGGCCGGCGATTTGGTCGACACAGAGGCTTTCCAAGTGCGCGAGCCGTTTCGCGGCGCCGTCGTCGAGATCGGCGACCGCCGGCAAGCGCTGGCGGGCGTGCCGCTGTTCGACGACAAAGACGGCCGCTTCATCGGCTATCGCGGCATCGGGCTCGATGTCCCGGCGGAACCATCGACTACGAGGGAACTCGAGCAATCCCGCGACGAGTTGGCGGCGGCGAACGCGCGGATGGACGATGTCAACGGCGCGTTGGCGCAGGCCCTGGTTCAGTCCGAGGCGGCCGCGCATGCCAAGGCCGAGTTTCTTGCCAGGATGAGCCATGAGTTGCGGACCCCGCTGAACGCCGTCATAGGCTACACCGAGGCTTTGACGTCCGGCGTGTTACGGCCGGACGCCCGGCAGTTCTCGCGGATCATCGGCGACATCGCCACCTCGGGGCGCCAGCTGCTGCGAATGATCGAGGATGTCCTGGAAGCGGCGACGATCGCGAGCGGCAAGGTGGACATCGACGTCACGCCGGTGGCATTGGACGGCATCGTGGCCAATGCGCTTTCGACGGTCATGTCGGCCGCCGCGGCGCGACGTTTGGACACCAGCGCCGTCAACGTTCCCGCGGGCATCGACTTGCTGGTTGACGAAGCCATCGCGGCGCGGATTTTCGCCAATCTGCTGCGCAATGCGGTGGCGTCCACGCCGGAGGGTGGCGCCGTTGGCTTGACGGCCGTTGTGTCGGATCCGAGCCGGGTCGAGATTGTCATATGGGACACCGGGCCGGGCATTCCCGAGGGCTTGCGCGAGCACGTGTTCTTGCCGTTCGCGTACGGCTCCGACGATGTTTATGTGCGGGCCGCCGACGGCGCCGGGCTGGGCCTGAGCCAGGCGCGCGGTTGGGCGGCGCTGATGGGTGGCTGGGTGGACATTCGCGCGCTGCCACAGGGCAGCAGCGCGTTTGTCGTGCGCCTGCCGGGCGCGCGCGCCAGCGACGGCGGCACCGGTCAGAGGTCACGGCGGGTCGCTTGAAGCCTGTGCCGCTGCGGCGCCATTTGAATGCCGTCCGCGGTGAGCTACCATCGCAGTACTTCCGGCAAGCAGGGCGACGCCTGTGCCTCACTTCGATGTCTGCGTCATCGGGCACGTGGTGCGCGACATAAACACGGTGGGCGGCCGGCAACGGCCGCCGCAACCGGGCGGCACCGCCTATTACGCGTCGATGGTCTACCACAGCCTGGGACTGCGCACGGCGACTGTCACCACCGTCGCCGCCGAAGATGACGCTTTGCTCGCCCAGATGCGCGCCGCCGGCATCACGATATTCAATAGTCCGGGCGCGGTGACGACCGCGTTCCACAACGACTACGCGCCCGACAATCCGGACCTGCGCACCCAGCGTGTCTCGGCCCGCGCCGAGCCGCTGCACATGATGCGCATGGACACGTTTCCGGAAGCCGAGATCTACCATTTGGGGCCGCTGATCGACGGCGATATCGACGTATCTATCGCACGCGCCTGCGCCGATCGCGCCGCGCTTGTCGCCGCCGATGCCCAGGGTTGGGTGCGCTGCGTCGAAGATGGCGCAGTCGAGGCGGTGCGCGGCGCCGATGCCGCCGCCCAGTTGGCCTACATCAATGTCCTGAAGACGGATTTGGACGAGATCTTGAGTCTCACGGGCAAGAGTAACCTTGCGGACGCGGTGGGCGATCTGACCTCAACGGATTTGAGCGACGTGGTCGTGACCATGGCCAGCCGCGGCTCGGCGGTCTTCGGCCGCGGACGCATGGTCGCGTTCGATGCCGTGCCGCCACGTGCCGTGCGCGATGCCACGGGCTGCGGTGATACCTATTTGGCGGCCTACCTGCAGCGCCGCCGCGGCAGCGACCAATTGGAGACCTGCGCAGCCTTTGCCTCCGTCGCCGCGAGCATGAACATCGAATGCCATGGCCCCTTGATGGCTTCGAGCAAGGAGGTGGCCGCGCGATGGCGCGACTATCGCAATCAGCCCAATCTCAGGGTTCCCATCGGGCTCCGGTCGGCCCTGAGCAAGGACGCAGCATGAACCGACCCCTGACGCGCGGCGACCGCGCTCCGAACTTCTTTCTGCCCGATCAGCGCGACATCGTCATCTCGCTCCACGACAAGGTGAAGGGCGGGCCGATCGTGACCGCTTTTCTGCCGATCCTGCAGGATGCGGACGGCCGGGCCGAACTGGACGCGCTGGTCGCACAGGCACGAGCGTTCGCCGATGCCGGGGTGCATGTGTTCGTGGTGACCGGCGAGACGGTGGCGGCGCTGGCGGAGCCTGCCGATCGCCTGGGTGGCGAGGCGCATGTCGTTAGCGACGCGGACGGGCGCGTGGCCGAAGAGTTCGGTGTGCGGGGCCTGCGCACGGCCTACGTCCTCGACCCCAACGCCCGCGTGCAGAAGCGCTTCGCCGCCGGCGACACGCCGCTGGCGCAGCGCGCGCTGAGCTACGTCGGCGAGACCGATTGGCCGGCGCCGCGAATGCCGGGAATGCATCCGCCGGTGCTGCTGATCCCCGATGTGTTCGACCGCGAGTTCTGTGCCTACCTGATCGCGCAATATGAAGAGCGCGGCCACGAGGAATCGGGCACCTTCCGCATGATCGAAGGGCAAATGGTGCATGCGCCCAACTACGGGACCAAGCGCCGCTCCGACCACCATGTGAGCGACAAGGACTTGTTGCAGCCGATCCACGACCTCATTGCGCGGCGCGCGCTTCCGGAGATGGCGCGCGCCTTTCAGACCCGCATCAGCTGGGTCGAGGAATTCAAGATCGTCTGCTATGACGCCGAACCCGGCGGCTACTTCCACATCCACCGCGACAACACCACGCCGCAGACGGCGCATCGTCGCTTCGCCATGACACTCAACCTCAACGCCGAGGACCACGAAGGCGGCCTGTTGCGCTTTCCCGAATATGGCAACGCCCAGTACAAGCCGGATACGGGCATGGCGGTGGTGTTCTCGTGCAACCTGATGCATGAGGCGACGCCGGTGACGGCCGGCAAGCGCTACGTTCTGCTGTCGTTTATGTCCGACGAGGCCGGCAAGCAACAGTTCGCGCGCTACCGCGAGGCGATGGAGAGGCGTCCCCAGCCGAAGCGCAAATCGGGCTAGGCCATCGACGCCTTGGCGCGGCGGCGACGCCGGAAGTGAAGTCAACACCGGTCGCAAGCTCGAAGCCTTGGGCAGGTCTACTTTTAACCAAAAATCCCGGACCTTCGCGAGCAGCGCCGCGGAACGGCGTGAGGATCTGCGTCGAGCTCCGCGGCCGTCGATCGCTAGTCTTGTCTTGGACTGGTGACGAGAAGGGTTCCTGCGGTTTCTCGCAGCCCTGCTGATCCCTGGGTGGACCGGAATGGTTGAGTGAAGATGCGATGCGGCCAGAGTTCCCGGGACGTGCGAAAATACTCAAGCCCAATTGTCATCCCTTGGTGCCCTGCCGCGGGCTGCGCGCAGTAGGTTCCGAACAGGCGGTCCCACCACGAAAACAGGGATGAATAGTTGCTTTTGGTCTCTGCCTCGACGGCGGAATGATGGACACGGTGCATGTCGGGCGTGACGACGGCGAGCCGAAGGCAGCGGTCGACGGCCGCTGGAAGGCCGATATTTGCGTGCCTGAATAGGTCGAACGAGGCGGTCACAAGCGTATAGAGCAGCACCGCGCCGACCGGGACGCCAAGCACGGCAACGATTGCGAGGCCGAAGCCGCTGTTCAGTACAAATTCCAGCGGGTGGTGGCGCAGGCTGGTCGAGAAATCGCAATCGGGATCGGAGTGATGCACCAGGTGCAGCCGCCACAAAGCGGGCACCGCGTGAACGCCGCGATGGACGAAGTACTGGGCACAATCCAGAAGCATCACACCGGTCAAGATCGCCAACCAAGGGGGCAAATGGAGCTGGTTCAAGGCCCCCCAATTCTGCTGCTCCGCGACGATCGCGGCGCTGATCCCCGCAATCGAAACCAGCCAGCGATTGAGCACGCTGTTAAGGACTCCCAAGCCGATGTTGCCGAGCCAACGCGCCCAGCTCGGCCGCGTGAGGTCGCGGCGCGCACAGATGAGCTCCCAGACGGCGACGACCGTCGCCGCACCATAGAACAGGGCGCTCAACAGCGCCGGACCCTGGGTCAATGAAAGCGCTTCGATGGCACCAGCCTCCCGCTGCCGAGCGTGCGCCCAGAGCCCGATCGAGCCCTTCAAGCCCTCCGCGGTTCTATTTCTTCCGCTTGATCCGATAGATCGCGGCGGCGGCAATCACGGCGGCAGCTACAATCCCCGAGACGCCAAAGCCGGGCATCGGCACAGGAGGGGTATCAACCGCGAGCGCCGGGCCGGTGATGGCGGCCAGGGCCAAGGCCGAACTCACTACGGAAACGGCATCGTGTTTCATCCGTGCCTATCCGGTTAATTCGTACACCCACTACATGTAGGTGCTTCCACTCGCCGGAATATAGCTCGGCGTAGGTTGGAGCCTCGGCCTCTCCTGCGATTCCGAGCAATGAGCGGAAGGCGTTGAACGGGTAAAACCGCCTGTTGAAGCGGAACGTGAACTCATTGAGGTAGGCTTGTAGATGCTTTGCGCTCACGCCATGGTGGATGCCACTGAGCCAATTCTTCAGGTTGCTGAAGACGAGGTGGATGATCGGCATGAACTCTTCGGCCACCTCGGGGTCGCCGCATTCGGCAATGGCGTGGTGATCATAGCCGCGTGTCCGCAAGCTGCCATAGCCACTCCAATCGTCGGTGACGATCAGCGACCCCGGCATAACGGCGTTCTCGACGAAGCCACATAGCGAATCGGCGCTGCGGTCGGCAGCGACGGACAGCCGCACACGCCCGGCGTAGCGGCCATCCTTCCGCTTGTCCTGCGCGGTGCCGGGCTCCCTGTGGCTGACTTCGACGGCAGCAGCCACCAGCGTCTTGTGGTGAACGCCTCGGCCTTCACCACGCATCCGGCCTCCAACATAGGTTTCGTCCACCTCGACATGCTCTCCTGCCCTGGCACCGATCCGATCCTGATCGGGCCGCACCATACCCGCGCGGAGCTTATGCAGGATGCCGAAGGCGGTTTCGTACCGCGTCAGCCCAAGCTGCCGCTGAAACTGCACCGCCGACATGCCCGGCGTCTGGCTGGCGACCAGATAGGCGGCCCAAAACCACGTGCTCAAAGGCGTGTGGCTGCGCTCCATGACCGTGCCGACGGTCAATCCCGTCTGGCGGCGGCAAGCGCGACAGGTCAGGACGCCAGGCCGCGTGGCGATGCGGAAAGGTTCACCCACGACGCCGCAGCGCGGGCAGGCGAACCCGTCACCCCAGCGAGCCCTTTCCAGGTAGGCGGCGCACGCCGCATCGTCGGAGAAAAGTCGCTGAAACTCGGGGAGGGATTGCGGGAAGGGCAGGTCGGTGCGGTCGAGAACGTCCATGACCCACTATCCGTTGTACGCACACAACCTATCCCTAGTGGGTGTATGCGTCAAGCGGATAGGCACGGTTTCATCTAACTCCCCTCTTGCGTCGGTTATTTGGCAGATGCACGGTCAATTATCGATAGGAGTACGTTGTTCACCAGAGATCAATGTGAGAGTGCCCCATAGAAGACCAACGGCGACACGTATGCAGTAAATTAGCGCAGTTTTTCACGGTAACGCGCGCCCATCTCTTGATTGTGCGTGCCTCTTTTGAGTTGACGACAACAATCGGCGCGTGAGCGGGATCTACCGTGGCCTGTGAGCGCGGCGGGGAGTCGACAAGGGCGGCGTCGGCTTTGAGGACGCGGCGAGATGTGGCGGTAGGTGCGATCGGGTTGCTCCTGATCGCCACTCCGGCATCGGCGGAGTCTGGTTAGGGTCAGGATCGGTCTCAACACGGACGGGCCATGCAAGTCGGCTCCACTCCCCGAAAGCGGAGGTCGCACAGGCTGTAAACCGAGACTCTGAAAAGTCGGGTTTGGCGTTTTTCCGCGTTCGTGGCGTTGCGACTGCCGCTATGATCGCCAAGGAACCTTGATAGCCGATGACCTTGCCCCCGTTATGCCCCCACGGCTGAGTAGAGTCTGTTCCGGCTATGGTCCAGTCGGGACCGGGTTGCATACTGTATCGGCGCGAGCACGTCGAGGCTCGTATGGGGCCGATGGTTGTTGTAGTCGTACCGCCAGGCTTCAATGATCTTCTTCGCCTGGCCGTAGCTGTCGAACAGGTGCTCGTTCAGGCATTCGTCGCGCGGCCGCCCGTTGAAAGATTACACCAGGCCGTTCTGCATCGGCTTGCCGGGGCGATGTGGTGCCACTCGACAGCGCGCTCCTGTTGCCATTCGAGGATCGCGTTTGAGGTCAGTTTGGTGCCGTTGTCGCTGACCATCATGGGATAGCCACGCATCTCGGCAATCCGATCCAGCTCCCGTGCGACACGGACGCCGGAGATCGAGTTGTCCACCGCCGTGGCCAGACACTCCCGGCTGAAGTCGTCGATCACGCACAGGATGCGGAACCGCCGGCTGTCCATGAGCGCATCCGACACGAAGTCCAACGACCAGCGCTGGTTCGGCCCTCGCGGGATCGCCATCGGCGCCCGGGTCCCCAGCGCCCGCTTGCGCGGCCGCCGCGTTTGCGAACCGTTAACCGCTCTTCCCTGTACAGCCGGTACAGCTTCTTGTGGTTCATCTCGACACCCTCGCGCCGCAGCAGGATATGCAGACGGCGATAGCCGAAGCGACGGCGCCGCGATGCAAGCTCACGCAGTCGTTTGCGGATGGTGTCATCATCAGGCCGCCTCGACACATAGTGGAAGCTCTTCCGGTCCAGGCCGACCAGCGAACACGCCCGGCGCTGCGAATAGCTCTTGTCTGTTATCGCCCAGTTCACGGCTTTCCTCCTCGATCCGGGCGTCAGAAGTTTTTTGCCAGCATCTCTTTCAGCGTCGCGTTATCCAACATCTGCTCCGCCAGCAGCTTCTTCAGCTTCCGGTTCTCGTCCTCCATCGCCTTCAGCCGCTTCGCGTCCGACACCTCCATGCCGCCGTACTTCGACCGCCACGTGTAGAACGTCGCATCCGATATCCCGTGCCTGCGGCACAGCTCGGCCGCCGACATCCCCGCGCGATGTTCCTTCAATATCCCGATGATCTGTTCTTCCGAAAATCGGCTCCGCTTCATCGTCCGTCTCCTCCGTCAGGAAACAGACCCTAACTCCAAAGCGGGAGATCTCCAGGGGGCAAGGTCACCGACGGAACCCCATGAGCAAGGCCTTCACCAAGGAGACGGAGGCGGCGGCGCCGGACGCGCCGGGCTCGCTGCCGAGGGACCTCAAGAACTACGTGACGCCGAACGGCCTGCGCCTGCTGCGGGATGAGTTCGACCTATTGCGCCGGGTCGAGCGCCCCAAGGTGGTCGAAACGGTGGCCTGGGCCGCGGGCAACGGCGACCGCTCGGAGAACGGCTACTACATTTACGGCAAGAAGCGCTTGCGCGAGATCGACCGCCGCCTGCGCTTTCTCATCAAGCGCATCGAGAGTGCCGATGTCGTCGACCCGGCGCGGCAGAAGAACCGCGACCGGGTGTTCTTTGGCGCCACCGTTACCTATGTGGACGCCGACGGCGGTGCGGATGACGCGGAAAGCACGCTGCGTATCGTCGGCATCGACGAGGCCAGTGTGGCGGCCGGCGTGGTCAGCTGGGTCTCTCCCATCGCTCGCGCGCTGATGAAGGCCGAGGAAGGCGATGTGGTCACACTGAGTACGCCGAGCGGGGTGAAGCGCATCGAGGTGGTCAAGATCGCGTACGAGGAGGGGTGAGGCGGGCGTCCGAAGTCTGCTCACGCGGCAACTGCCGCCCGCAGGCGGGGCTGGAAGGTTTCAATCGTCTTCGGGCGGGAGGTCCATTCTAGTCGCCTGCCGCATGAGCGAGCGGAGAAAGCAAGCGGCCCTCGGGAAGCGTCCCGCGCGCGGCCAACGGCAGGTCGGGCGTGGGGGTGGCGGTGTTCGCGTGCCTGCGCTGCCAGTGTAGCGGCGGGCATCGCGTATCGTCGAAGTATTCGACCTGGCAGTCCAGGCACTGGAAGCATTCGTTCATATTGATCTTGCCCTTGGTGTCGATGACGTTGAACGCGCAAGACCGCTCGCACAGGTGGCAGGGCGAACCGCATTGGGGCCGGCGCTTGAGATTATCGATCAGGTGGAAGCGACCGAGAATTGCCAGGGCGCCGCCGAGCGGACACAGGTAGCGGCAGAAAAAGCGCTCGACGAAGAGGCCGACGCAGAGCAGCAGGGCGGCATAGGCGGCATAGGGCGCCGCGCGCGCGAAACCGGCTGTTATGGCCGTCTTGAACGGCTCGATCTCGGATAGCGCGGTCGCCCATTCGATCGAGTAGACTGCCAGTCCGATCAGTCCCACTGCGAGTACGTACTTGAGCGACAACAGCCAGCGATCGGTTGTAGCCGTGGGTGACCATTGCGGCAGCCTCAGCGCGCGGCCGATTTGTCCCAGAAGCTCCTGCAGCGCCCCGAACGGGCACAGCCAGCCGCAGAACACGCCTCGACCGAGTAAGATCAGCGACACGGCCGTGTAGGCCGCGATCATGAAGATCAGGGGCTCGGCCAGATACGGACCCCAGTCGAAGCCGCTGAGCGGGACCGTGGCGTAGTTGATGATATTGACGATCGAAAGCTGCGCGCCCGCGATCCAGCCCACCCAGACGAGCACGAACAGCAGGAAGCCGTTGCGCACCCAGCGGTGCAGGCGGCGGCGCCGCGACAGCGGCCCTTGGAGCGCCAGGATGACCGTAAGTGCAGCCAAGGCCGCCCCCATAACGCCGACCTCGGTGCGCTCATCTTGCCAGGCCTCGACCCATGGCGGCAGCGGCTCGGGCTCGGGCAGCAGGACAAGCTCGGCCGGGATCTGATAAGTCAACGCGAAGTCCGCATCGGCGCTGATTTCGGCGCTTTCATGATGCACCGTGAGCACGAACTGCCAGGGCTGCAACGGATCGAAACCGGTGTTTGTGGGCACGAAGAGCAACGATATCATGCTGAAATAGTTGAGGCCCTTGGCTCTTGAGCGGCCGATCAGCTCATGCTGGTCGCGATCGAAACGGATGATCGTGTCGCCCTGCACCACGCGCAGGCGATCGAGCACGTAGGCATTTGCCTTTTTGAACCAAGCCGTGCCGCGGAAGTCGTAATCGCCCTTTACGGCGAAGAAGATCTGGTGGCCGTCTTCGCCCCACTTGGTGCCGATGCGCTTGATCTTATCGGGATCGAGGAGGTTGCGTCCGATCGCGGCCGGCGTCGCCAGCGTGGTGTACATCTCCAGATAGGGTTCGTCTGCGGGGCCGAACGCGTCGACGCTGACGCCCGCATCCTCCGCCAACGCGCGGTTGGTGATGGCGGTGTGCGTGATCGTTCCGTCACCGAGCATCGCCTCCAACGTCGCGGGACGGAATGACTCGACGTCCAGCGTCGGCTCGGTGACGACCGGCGCGTCAGAGCGCCCGCGCATCACGAACCGGGCCGACTCGATGACGGCAGCACGCATGGCGCGCGCCGAAACCGTCGCGCCGGAGACGTAATCCGGGCGCAGGGTTTCCCTATTCGCGCCGCGCAGGCGGTAGCCGAGAAAGGTGGTGAGCAGCTTGTCCAGCTTTGGCCGCTGGGTGCTACCCGGCTGGAGGTACGGTTCGGTGTGCGCGATTAGCTTGGCGGCCTTGAAGCCTCCTTCCAGATCGACGGCGCCGATGACGTCGAACGGCGCATTAGAGTAGCCACGCCGCGCCACCACGTCGAGTGTCGAATAAATGTAGCCGATGACCTCCTCGCCCTGATAGACGGGCGCGGCCGGCGGCTCGCCCTCCCAATCGCCGATCCGCTCGGCGTCGGGCCAGACCGCGGCGAGCACGTCGGCCGAGAGTCGCGGATCGGCCGCCTGCGCCGCCGCGTCTGCAGCCAGAAGCACGCCGGTGCCGAACACCGCACACGACAGGGCGAAGAGGAGAGATTGCAGCTTGCGATCACGGCGCCGAGCCGCCGCAGTTTCAACGCGCATTCTCGATCCTCCGACAGACCGTGGCCCCGCACCTGGATGCCACATACCGAGATTGCTATCGCACCGCCCCTTTGTCTATGCGAATTTGGCCCAAATCGAGGCATTTGCGGCCGACGTCGGTACCGCTCCCGGGCTTGGCACGGTTATCCCGCCGCCGATCATGAGCCGGCGACGGCCGAAGAGCGGCGGCGTTGTCGGATATGGAGCCAACGCCGGTCGAAAATTGGCGTATTGAGAAATTCCGCTTGTAGCCGAGAGCTGCCATCGCGAAAGATACCGTTGGCGATTGATTGTTGAGCGATCGTCGCTGCCCGGGAGGGTACCCGAAGCGGGCGCATGGGATGAGGCATCCGCCGTGACACGCGGGATACAAGCCGGCAAAAAGCTGCTGGGAAACCAGGAGATACCGGTCTGGCCGGAGAACCAAGTCGTATCAAAATGGGCCTAAACCGATGTGCTGCTGACCCGGTATGATGACCACGAATCCTACGCGCCGGCGCTGCGTGAAACGATCCTGAAGCGGGCCGGAGACCCCAGCCTGTCGCATCATGTCGATGATGATAACGGGCAGCATTGCATCAAGGCCTTTGATCTCGAAAAATGGGACTCGCCCGAGGCGGCGCTGATCAATGCCCGCGCGCTGACAATGTTCCGCCGCGCGATCAAAGACGCAAAGGTGATCGTCGACGCCTGTTGGGCCAGCGTCTATCGCAAGGGTAATTTCGTTTTGCCCCACAGCCACGCGGGCAGCATTGCCAGCGTGCTTCACATACTTGAACCGGGGGTTTCGAGTGGCGGGATGAACGGCCATTTCTTGTTTGTCGATCCGCGGTTGAAAGCCTGCTGTCGCCAGCAGGACGGGTTCGTGACAACCCCCTGTTCGCCTGTCCTGAGAGCAGGCACGACGGTGATGTTTCCGGCGCAGACCGTACATCTCGTAACACCCTATTTCGGGGACCATCCGCGCATCACCCTGTCGTGGGATCTGAAGCTCAAGTCAGCGCCCAGCGCAGTTCCGGCGTTCATCACTCGTCCGGCCTAGCAGCCCGTTGACGAAGTCCGGCGTGTCTGATTCTGTCTGAACATAGAGATTTAGACGGGCGTCGTGCGATGGCATTGAGACGACAGAGCGAGGTTCAGGGTGACCTCGTGGTGACATGGGCGGAGATGCCGCGTTCGCCTGGACACGCGTTTTTCGACCGGCTGCATGAGTTGCTGACTGAACCGCTCCGGGTTTGGCGGAGGCCATTTTGTTTGAGTCACGCCGCCATGTCTGACTGCTTCAGCATGGCGTAGTGGCGTTCCTCGGCTTCGGCCGGCGGGATGTTTCCGATGGGCTCCAGGAGCCGCCGGTTGTTGAACCAATCCACCCATTCCAGAGTAGCGAGCTCGACGGCCTCGAATGAGCGCCACGGCCCGCGCCGGTGAATGACCTCGGCTTTGTAAAGACCATTGATGGTCTCGGCCAGAGCATTGTCATAAGAGTCGCCGACGCTGCCCACCGAGGGTTCGATGCCCGCTTCCGCCAGGTGCTCGGTATATTTGATCGAGACATATTGGCTCCCTCTATCGCTGTGATGGATCAGCCCACCGCGATGGACGGGTCGCCGCGCATGAAGCGCTTGTTCCAGGGCATCGAGAACAAAGCCGGCATGGGCTGTCCGGCTCACCCGCCAGCCGACGATGCGGCGGGCATAGGCGTCGATGACAAAGGCGACATAGACGAAGCCAGCCCAAGTGGCCACGTAGGTAAAGTCCGAGACCCACAGCCTGTTCGGTGCCGGAGCGTGGAACTGGCGATTGACCTTGTCGAGCGGGCAAGGCGCGGCCTGGTCGCTGACTGTCGTGCGGATCGGCTTGCCGCGGATCACCCCTTGCAAGCCCATCTCCCGCATCAGCCGCTCAACAGTGCAGCGAGCGACATCGAAGCCTTCCCGCTGCAATTGTCGCCACACCTTGCGAACGCCGTAGACACGGAAGTTCTCTTTGAAGACGCGTCGGACCTCGACCTTGAGAGCCATATCCCGTTTCGCCCGTGCCGACAGCCTGGCCGGATCGCGCCGCCTGGCCACATGGTCGTAGTAGGTCGACGGGGCGATCGGCAGCACCTTGCAGATCGGCTCGACCCCGTGCGCCTCGCGGTGATCGCCGATGAACGCGATCATGGCTTGAACCGGCGGTCGAGCTCCGCCTGGGCAAAATAGGCGCTCGCCTTGCGCAGGATCTCGTTGACCTGCCGGAGGTCGCGGTTCTCCCGCTCCAGGGCTTTCAGCCGCTCGGCGACCTCGCTGGGGACGCCGGCGCGCACGCCGCTATCGCGCTCGAACCTCTTCACCCACTCATTGAGTGTCTGCGCCGTGCAGCCGATCTTCCCAGCTATCGAGGAAACAGCCGCCCAACGCGAGGCGTGTTCGCCCTCGTGATCCACAACCATCCGCACCGCACGGGCGCGAACCTCAGAAGAAAACCTGTTCCTTGTCTTGCTCATAATGGCTCCACTTTCTCAAGAGTTGGAGCCTCCGCCAAACCCGGAGCGGTTCAGACCGAGTCTGGCTTTGACGGCTTC
This sequence comes from Alphaproteobacteria bacterium, assembly GCA_965248805.1. GTDB lineage: Bacteria > Pseudomonadota > Alphaproteobacteria > UBA6615 > UBA6615 > CBDFKJ01. The sequence continues at coordinate 130,734 of CBDFKJ010000007.1, read as the reverse complement.
GTGGAGGCGACGTGCAAGCCATACTACGCACCTCGGATGGGGGCTCCTTCGCTGCCGCCGGGGCGTTATTTCCGGATGCACATGATCGGCTATTTCGAGGGCATCGGCAGCGAGCGCGGCATCGCTTGGCGCTGTTCGGATTCGCTGTCGCTTCGCGCGTTTCTGCGGTTGGCGAACCGGGACAAGGTTCCCGATCATTCCTGGTTGTCGAAGACGCGCGGCCGGCTGCCGCACGAGGTCCATGAAAAGGTTTTCGACTGGGTTCTGGCTCTCGTCGCCGCGCGCGGTCTGGTGAAGGGCGAGCGGATCGGCGTCGACGGCTCGACGATGGAAGCCAACGCCGCCCTGCGAGCCATCGTGCGGCGCGATAGCGGCGAGACCTATCGCGAGATGCTGACGCAAATGGCGAAGGAGAGTGGCGTCGAAACGCCGACGATCGACGACCTCGTCCGGCTCGATCGCCGGCGGAAGGGCAAGAAGCTTTCGAACAAGGATTGGACGAGCCCGACCGATCCTGATGCGAAGATCGCGCGGATGAAGGACGGCACCACGCATCTGGCCTACAAGCCCGAGCACACGGTCGATCTCGACACCGGCGTCATCGTTGCGGCACCGATCTATCCAGCCGATGAAGGCGACACGACGACTTTGCCTGGGACGCTGGAGGCGGCCGCGCGCAACCTCGCCGAGGTCGGCCTGGCTCCAACACGGGCAGAGCCCTGCAGTCTCGTTGGCGACAAGGGCTATCATTCACGCGAGGGGCTGAAAGACCTCGACGGCGGCGTCTGGAAAACGCGGATCTCCGAGCCGGAGCCCGCCAACGGCTATCTGCGCTGGCATGGCGACCAGGCGGCACGTCAGGCTGTCTACGCCAACCGGGCGCGATTGAAGTCCGGCGTCGCGCGGAACGCCATGCGCAGGCGCGGTGAGATGGTCGAGCGCAGCTTCGCCCATGTCCTCGACCGTGGCGGCATGCGCCGCGCGTTGCTGCGGGCGCGCGAGAACGTCCACAAACGCTACCTGGACGCCTCCATTTACCTCGTGAATTTTGCCTCGTTGTGATTCTCTACGGCGGTTCGGTTTGAGGAGGTATTGATGAGGCAGGCTGGTCTGTTCGGCTTACCGGATCATCTTCGAAAGCTTTCGGCGACGGGTGATCCGTTGGAGGTGCTGGCAAAGGTCGTCGACTTCAAGATTTTCCGCGCGCCGCTTGAGGCTGCGCTGGGCTATTCGGACGGATCGAAAGGTGGCCGCCCGGCCTACGATGCGGTGGCGATGCTCAAGGTTCTGATCCTGGCCGCGCGGCACACGGTGAGTGACGAGCGGATGGAGTTTCTGATCCGCGATCGCTTGAGCTGGCTTCGCTTCCTAGGCTTCGATCTCGGAGCGCCGACGCCGGACCGCAACACCATCTGGACCTTTCGCGAGCGTCTGGTCCGGGCCGGGGCGATGGATAAGCTGTTTGCCGCCTTCGATGGCGAATTGCGCCGGTGCGGCTATCTGGCGATGGGCGGGCAGATCGTCGATGCGACGTTGGTATCGGCGCCCAAGCAGCGCCACAGCGATGACGAGAAGCGGGCGATCAAGGCGGGCAAGAGCGCGTCCGAGGTCTGGCCCGATCAGCCAGCCAAGGCGGCGCAGAAGGACACGGATGCGCGGTGGACGGTGAAGACCGGGCGGCGCAAGAACCCCGCCGGGTCGCAACGGCGCATGCCCGACATCGCGATCCCGGTGTTCGGCTACAAGAATCATGTCGTCATCGATCGGGCCTACGGCTTCATCCGCAGCTCGGCTGTGACCGATGCCGCCCGCCATGACGGCAAGATGTTGCGTCAGCTCGTCACCGGCGACAATCTGGCCGCCGGCGTGTGGGCTGACAGCGCCTATCGCTCGAAGGCCAACGAGGCGTGGCTGGCCGGCAAGGGTCGGGTCTCCCACATCCACCGCAAGAAGCCGCCGGGCCGGGCCATGCCCAAGGCGACCGCCCAGGCCAATGCCCGCAAGTCAGCGGTCCGTGCGCATGTGGAGCACGTCTTCGCCCAGCAGAAGGATCGCATGGGCCTTTTCATCCGTACCATCGGGCTTAAGCGGGCGGAGGCCAAGATCGGCCTCGCCAACCTGGCTTACAATTTCCAGCGTCTGATCTTCCATGAGCGCAGGGCCGCCATGGTATGAGTCCGCCTGAATAGCGCCAAAACCCTCCGCCGAGAACGAAACGGCGGATGGTTGCGGACGTCAACACCGCCGATCTCAGCGAAAGTCGGACAGCACACCAAAATCTTCGTCAAATCCCCCGGTTGTTGGAGGTCTCCAGATGATCCGGTAAGCCGAACAGATCAGCCTGCCTCATCAATACCTCCTCCAACCGAGCCGCCGTATAGAATCACAACGAGGCAAAATTCACGAGGTTAATGGAGGCGTCCAGCTTGCAAACGCGTTGTAGAGATTCTCGCAAATCGTGAGAAATGTCTCGCCGGAGGGAAACTCCTGCTGCGTCGAATAGGCCAGCACCGCATCCCCGTCCATCTTCCAGAAATGGAGCGGCTCACCCACCTGCTCAACCAAGGAACTCAGCAGCGAACGCAAGATGGGATTAGCGTGGTCCTGCTCGGTGGATGTCAGGAACTGTGTATAGCCGGAGATATCGGCGATCAGGAGATAACCGGTGTGAGCCGTCATTGAAACATTCCAGGCATGTGATGATCTGGCAATTTACAACGCCGGGCCCAGGGAACGAAAGTCAACATGCAAAAAAATGATATTGGCCAAAGGCTTTCCGTCTCCCTGGATTTTCTGCGGTGATCCGAGGGCAAGAAACGTCACACCCGCCGTCTAGGAATTCAGTCTTTCGAAAGAGGATCTGAGCTAAAAAACGGATAGCCCATGAACAACGCAACGACTATGGCAGACCCGAGGCGACGTCGGCCGCTATCGATTGCGATCCTGGCCGTTGTCATGGTGCTCTATGGCCTCTTCACCCTCTTTCCCAAGATTCTCTTGCTGATCTCTCAAGAGGTCTATGACGCCTCGGCAGACCTCACAGCGACGATGACTGCTGGGGGCCTTTTGACTTTGCCCTTGGGGCTGCAAATCGCGATCAGCTTTGTCGCCTCGCTGGTGGTGATCCTGGCCGGCGTCTTTGTCTGGCACGGCCGCAACTGGGCGCGCTGGGCTGTAGCGCTCTGGATGATCTTTTCGTTGGTGCTGTACTTCCTGCAAACCGGCATTACCTGGCTCCCCGTCATAAAGTTGCCGCTCTTCGTCCTGGTGCTGTTCTTGCTCTTCCGGCCGCAGGTGGCGGACCATTTCCGCTAAGGTGTGCGGTATAAGCCTTTTCGATCCTGTCGATGAAAATCTTCACTTCTGCCGCGGGTCGATTTCAGTCGTCTGCCGTGTTTGCTGCGGATGACCGCTGTCGATCTGTGGGCGGACGTCGCGACCCGCAACGCTGCGCGCGGCCTAGCCCGGTTTGTCGAATAGGCTGTCGCCACGTTCGTCGATGATCTGCTTGCCCTTGGCGACGGCGAACGCAGCCGCCTGGTCCCTGTCGCCGTGGGTCTCGGCGCGGATGAAGTGATGCTCGCGTTGACCGTCGGACTTGGAGATGATGCCTGCGGTCAGCCACTGGCCGCCCTGACGCCGGAAGGTCGGCGCAATGGTGAAGCCATTGTACTGCATCGGTGCGCCGGTCGAGTCGCCGCCGTTACCGCGGAACAGTCGCCGGACCAAACCGGATAGGGCTGAGGCCATGACGTCGCTCCCCGGCTAGTAGCAATGCCCATCGTATATGGCGCGCATGGGGAACAAAACCTGGGTAGGGGGGTGTCCATCCGTCCGTTGACTTTCCGCATCGGGCACGTAGGTTGCCGCAACGTCATATGACCCCTCGCGGGAGAGACCGCCGATAGCAAACGTGTTCTTGGCGGCGCCGAAGGAGCAACCGCCCCGGAAACTCTCAGGCAAACGGACCGCAGGGGGATGACACTCTGGAGAGTAGACATCGCGGGCAAACGCGGTGGCTCACCGAAGGGGTAAGCCGGCAACGTTGCTTCACCGGGCCGGCGATTCTCTCAGGTCGCTGACAGAGCGGGGCGAACGGCGCGAGGGACCGCGCTGAGGCGAACCCGAGGGATGCATGGCCACGGCGACCGATCAACTCGACCGCACGCCGCTCCACGATTTGCACCTGGAATGGGGCGCCCGCATGGTGCCGTTCGCTGGCTATGCCATGCCGGTCCAGTATCGTGGCGGCATCCTCGCCGAGCACAGCCATTGCCGGTCCGCCGCCGCCCTGTTCGACGTCTCGCACATGGGCCAGGCAACGCTGATCGCCGACGATGACCCGGTGGTGCCGTTGGAGACCCTGGTGCCGGGCGAGCTGCAGGCGCTGAAGCCGGGCCGCATGCGTTACACGCTGCTGCTCAACGATGCCGGTGGCATCCGCGACGATCTGATGGTCACGCGCTTGCCCGACGACAGCGGCCTGTTCGTGGTGGTCAACGCGGCCTGCCGCGATGCAGACTTCGCCCACATCGCCGGTGCCTTGGAGGGCCGCGCACGGTTGGAGATCGGTGGCGATCGCGCTCTGTTGGCGCTGCAGGGACCGCAGGCCGCAGCAGTCATGGCGCGGCTGTGCCCTGGGGCGGAGGAGCTCACGTTTCTGACGGGAACGGTAGCGGAGATCTGCGGCGTAGAGGCATTCATCACGCGCTCGGGCTACACCGGCGAGGATGGGTTCGAGATTTCGCTGCCGGCGGACAGGGCGGCGGCGGTCGCCCGCGCCCTGGTTGACGAGCCGGAAGTGGCGCCCGTTGGGCTCGGCGCCCGCGACTCGCTGCGGCTCGAGGCCGGGCTGTGCCTGTACGGTCAAGACATCGACGAGACTACAACGCCGGTCGAGGCGGACATCGCATGGACCATCGGTAAACGCCGCCGCGCGGCCGGTGATTTCCCCGGCGCCGGGATCATCCTGCGCCAACTGGCCGAGGGGCCCGCGCGCAAACGGGTCGGCGTCCGCCCAGAGGGACGTGCCCCGGCGCGCGCCGGCACAGTCATCACCGATGCTCGGGGCGCTGCTATCGGTGTCGTGACCTCGGGCGGCTTCGGCGCCACGGTAGGCGGGCCGGTCGCCATGGGCTACGTCGCTACCGACCACAGCGAGCCGGGCACGCGGGTCAATCTGATCGTGCGCGACAAACCGGTAGAGGCGGCGGTTGCATCGCTGCCGTTCGTGCGTCCGAACTATCATCGTGGCTAAGCAGAAGGAGCGCGTTCATGGCTGAGTTGCGCTTTACCAACGATCATGAGTGGCTGAGCGTCGACGGCGATATCGCTACCGTCGGCATCTCCGACTACGCGCAGGAACAGCTCGGCGATGTCGTATTCGTCGAGTTGCCGGAGGTCGGCAAGGGCTTCAAGCAGGGTGACGAGGCCGCCGTCATCGAATCGGTCAAGGCGGCGGCAGAACTGTACGCGCCGGTCGATGGCGAGGTCGTCGAGGTCAATGCGGCACTGACGGACGATCCGGCGAAGGTCAACGCGGCGGCGATGTCCGATGGTTGGTTCCTCAAGTTGCGCCTGGCCAACCGGACGCAGTTCGATGGGCTGATGGACGAAGACGCGTACAGGGCATTCGTCGCGGACCTCGGCTGACATGCGCTATCTGCCGCTGACCGACGCCGACCGCCGCGCCATGTTGCGCACCATCGGCGCGCCGTCGGTGGAGAGCCTGTATCGCGACGTGCCGGAGGCGGCGCGCCTGACGTCGGCACTGGACCTGCCGGAAAGCCAGGGCGAGATCGAAGTCGAGCGCGCGCTGTCGGCGCTTGCGACCAAGAATATGTCCGCCGGAGCCGTGCCCAGTTTCCTCGGTGCCGGGGCTTACCGTCATCACATTCCCGCGGCGGTCGATCATCTGATCCAGCGCGGCGAGTTCATGACCTCTTATACGCCGTACCAGCCGGAGATCTCTCAAGGCACGCTGCAGGTTCTGTTCGAGTTTCAAAGCCAGGTGGCGCTGATCACCGGCATGGATGTCGCCAACGCCTCGATGTACGACGGCGCCACCGCATGTGCGGAGGCGGTGTTGATGGCGCGCCGCATCACCCGCCGCGGCAAGGCGATCCTGTCCGGCGGCCTGCATCCGCATTATCGCGACGTCACCTTGACGCAGAGCAAGTTCCTGGACATCGACGTGATCGCGCTCGCCCCCGACGTCGACGGGAGCGAGCATCTGGCCGCTAACGTTGACGACGACACGGCTTGCGTCGTCGTGCAGTGCCCGAGTTTCTTCGGTCGCCTCGCCGACCACTCGGCCCTGGCGCAGACATGCCACGCCAAGGGTGCGCTGCTGATCGTTGCCGTCACGGAAATCGTGTCCTTAGGGGCGCTGACTCCGCCCGGCGACATGGGCGCCGACATCGTGATTGGCGAAGGGCAGGGGATCGGCAACGCCCTCGGCTTCGGCGGTCCTCATCTCGGCCTGTTCGCCACCCGCGATCGGTATGTGCGGCAGATGCCGGGCCGGCTGTGCGGCCAGACGACCGACGCCGATGGGCGGCGCGGCTGGGTGCTGACCCTGGCGACGCGCGAGCAACACATTCGGCGCGAGAAGGCGACCAGCAATATCTGCACCAACTCAGGCCTGTGCGCACTCGCCTTCACCATCCACATGGCGTTGTTGGGCGAGGCCGGCTTCACCCGGTTGGCGCGGCTCAACCACGCGCGCGCCTGTACCTTGGCCGACACGCTGGCGGCGGTCGACGGCGTCGATGTCGTCAACGATGCGTTCTTCAACGAGTTCGCTGTTCGGTTGTCGCGGCCCGCCGCCGAGGTCGTGGCGGCGCTGGCGGAACGGGGCATCCTCGCGGGCGTTCCGGTGTCGCGGCTGTATCCGGATCGGCCGGAGTTGGCCGATCTGCTCCTGGTGGCGGCCGGCGAGTGCACGACGGATGCCGACATCGACGCGCTCGCGCGCGCGTTGGCGGCGGTGCTGTCATGACGACGGTGCTTGGCCATCGCGGCTTGCAGCTCGAAGAGCTGCTGCTCTTCGAGCTCGACAGCGAAGGCTCATGCGGTGTCGATCTGCCGCCGCCGCCGGAGGCGTCGGCGCGGCTGGGCAGCATCGAACGCCAGGGACGCATCGGCCTGCCGGGCCTGAGCGAGCCCGAGGTGGTGCGGCATTTCACGCGGCTGAGCCAGAAGAACTACGCCATCGACACCGGCCTGTATCCGCTGGGCTCGTGCACCATGAAGCACAATCCGCGATTGAACGAGCGGATCGTGCGCATGCCCGGCTTCGCCGATGTCCACCCGCTGCAGCCAGCCGAGACGGTGCAAGGCGCGCTGGAACTCATCGATACGCTCGCGCATTGGCTGAATACACTCACGGGCATGCCGGCAGTCGCCATGTCGCCGGGCGCGGGCGCGCATGGCGAGCTGTGCGGCATGATGTGCATTCGCGCCGCGCTCGATCACCGTGGCGAAAGCCGGCGCCGGCGTGTCCTGGTGCCGGAATCGGCGCACGGCACCAACCCGGCGACGGCTGCGACCTGTGGTTTCACCGTCGATCCGATCCCGGCGGACGCGCGCGGGCGGGTCGACCTCGCCGCCTTCACCGCCAAGCTCGGCGACGACGTCGCCGGCGCCATGCTAACCAACCCCAACACGTGCGGGCTGTTCGAGACCGACATCGTCGAGATCGCAGAGCGTCTGCACGCCGCCGGCGGTTATTTCTACTGCGACGGCGCCAATTTTAATGCCATCGCCGGGCGGGTGCGGCCGGGCGATCTCGGCATCGACTGCATGCACCTGAACCTGCACAAGACATTCTCCACCCCACACGGTGGCGGCGGGCCAGGGTCGGGTCCGGTGGTTTTGTCCGAGGCGTTAGCGCCGTTCGCGCCGTTGCCCTGGGTGGTGCACGGTCACAACGGCTTCGAGTTGGTCGAGCACGAAGGGCAGGACCCCGACGCTTCGCCGTTCGGCCGGCTGAAAGGCTTCCATGGCCAGATGGGCATGTTCGTGCGCGCGCTCGCCTACATGATGAGCCTCGGCCGCGACGGGTTGGTGCAGGCGTCGGGCGATGCCGTGCTGGCCGCCAACTATGTCATGGCGTCCCTATCGGATGTGATGACGCCGTCCTATCAGGGGCCGTGCATGCACGAGGTGCTGTTCGACGACCGCTTCCTGCGCGACACCGGCGTGACGACGCTCGACTACGCCAAGGCGATGATCGACGAGGGCTATCACCCGATGACGGTGTATTTTCCGCTGGTCGTCCACGGGGCCATGCTGGTCGAGCCGACCGAGACCGAGTCCAAGCGCAGCCTCGACGATTTCATTGCCGTGCTGCGCGCGCTGGCCGAGGCCGCCAAACGTGGCGAGGCCGAGCGCTTCATCCAGGCACCGCGCTTCGCCCCGCGCCGCCGCTTGGATGAGACCACCGCCGCCCGCAACCCGGTGCTCCGCTGGCAACCACCGGCCGAACCCGGCGAGGCCGCAGAGTGACAATCCCGGCTTGGCAGACGGATGCGCACCGGCCAAAGGGAAGAGGACACGTGCTCGACGTACTTGCCTCCATTTCCCGCCACAGTCAAACTGTCCAGCATTGACGAGACTGCATGACTCAATCCAAGCCGTGGAAAGGCAGCCAAAATGCCAACTGTAACAACCGGATCTCCCTTTAGCTTTATAGAGACCGACGTAACCACCCAGCTAAAGGTTTCGCGACGGTTGCTTGATGAGGCAGAGCGCATCGAACAACTACTCAGCGCAGTTGACGACGCGAACAGACTCAGCCTCAAACAAACTCGCGATAATCTTGTACGTCTGGCTAGGGTATTCGCGGAGAACGCTGATCAAACCTCCGTTGGCGCGTCGGTCATGATCCCAACGGTTACGTCCAGCTCGAGTACGTAAGGTGCAGGATGGTAGTGATATTGCACTTGCCCGTGAGTTTCTCGCCGAAATAGAAAACCACGGTCCCGCTAGGGTTGATGACGCAATAAAACTAAGTCGAGAGATCGAAGGCGGAAAAACGCGCCAATGGATGGCTAAGCTTGTTATTGGCGCCTATACAATCATCCGTGCCTATCCGGTTAATTCGTACACCCACTACATGTAGGATGCTTCCACTCGCCGGAATATAGCTCGGCGTAGGTTGGAGCCTCGGCCTCTCCTGCGATTCCGAGCAATGAGCGGAAGGCGTTGAACGGGTAAAACCGCCTGTTGAAGCGGAACGTGAACTCATTGAGGTAGGCTTGTAGATGCTTTGCGCTCACGCCATGGTGGATGCCACTGAGCCAATTCTTCAGGTTGCTGAAGACGAGGTGGATGATCGGCATGAACTCTTCGGCCACCTCGGGGTCGCCGCATTCGGCAATGGCGTGGTGATCATAGCCGCGTGTCCGCAAGCTGCCATAGCCACTCCAATCGTCGGTGACGATCAGCGACCCCGGCATAACGGCGTTCTCGACGAAGCCACATAGCGAATCGGCGCTGCGGTCGGCAGCGACGGACAGCCGCACACGCCCGGCGTAGCGGCCATCCTTCCGCTTGTCCTGCGCGGTGCCGGGCTCCCTGTGGCTGACTTCGACGGCAGCAGCCACCAGCGTCTTGTGGTGAACGCCTCGGCCTTCACCACGCATCCGGCCTCCAACATAGGTTTCGTCCACCTCGACATGCTCTCCTGCCCTGGCACCGATCCGATCCTGATCGGGCCGCACCATACCCGCGCGGAGCTTATGCAGGATGCCGAAGGCGGTTTCGTACCGCGTCAGCCCAAGCTGCCGCTGAAACTGCACCGCCGACATGCCCGGCGTCTGGCTGGCGACCAGATAGGCGGCCCAAAACCACGTGCTCAAAGGCGTGTGGCTGCGCTCCATGACCGCGCCGACGGTCAATCCCGTCTGGCGGCGGCAAGCGCGACAGGTGGAGACCTCCAACAACCGGGGGATTTGACGAAGATTTTGGTGTGCTGTCCGACTTTCGCTGAGATCGGCGGTGTTGACGTCCGCAACCATCCGCCGTTTCGTTCTCGGCGGAGGGTTTTGGCGCTATTCAGGCGGACTCATACCATGGCGGCCCTGCGCTCATGGAAGATCAGACGCTGGAAATTGTAAGCCAGGTTGGCGAGGCCGATCTTGGCCTCCGCCCGCTTGAGCCCGATGGTACGGATGAAAAGGCCCATGCGATCCTTCTGCTGGGCGAAGACGTGCTCCACATGCGCACGGACCGCTGACTTGCGGGCATTGGCCTGGGCGGTCGCCTTGGGCATGGCCCGGCCCGGCGGCTTCTTGCGGTGGATGTGGGAGACCCGACCCTTGCCGGCCAGCCACGCCTCGTTGGCCTTCGAGCGATAGGCGCTGTCAGCCCACACGCCGGCGGCCAGATTGTCGCCGGTGACGAGCTGACGCAACATCTTGCCGTCATGGCGGGCGGCATCGGTCACAGCCGAGCTGCGGATGAAGCCGTAGGCCCGATCGATGACGACATGATTCTTGTAGCCGAACACCGGGATCGCGATGTCGGGCATGCGCCGTTGCGACCCGGCGGGGTTCTTGCGCCGCCCGGTCTTCACCGTCCACCGCGCATCCGTGTCCTTCTGCGCCGCCTTGGCTGGCTGATCGGGCCAGACCTCGGACGCGCTCTTGCCCGCCTTGATCGCCCGCTTCTCGTCATCGCTGTGGCGCTGCTTGGGCGCCGATACCAACGTCGCATCGACGATCTGCCCGCCCATCGCCAGATAGCCGCACCGGCGCAATTCGCCATCGAAGGCGGCAAACAGCTTATCCATCGCCCCGGCCCGGACCAGACGCTCGCGAAAGGTCCATATGGTGTTGCGGTCCGGCGTCGGCGCTCCGAGATCGAAGCCTAGGAAGCGAAGCCAGCTCAAGCGATCGCGGATCAGAAACTCCATCCGCTCGTCACTCACCGTGTGCCGCGCGGCCAGGATCAGAACCTTGAGCATCGCCACCGCATCGTAGGCCGGGCGGCCACCTTTCGATCCGTCCGAATAGCCCAGCGCCGCCTCAAGCGGCGCGCGGAAAATCTTGAAGTCGACGACCTTTGCCAGCACCTCCAACGGATCACCCGTCGCCGAAAGCTTTCGAAGATGATCCGGTAAGCCGAACAGACCAGCCTGCCTCATCAATACCTCCTCAAACCGAACCGCCGTAGAGAATCACAACGAGGCAAAATTCACGAGGTAAATGGAGGCGTCCAGGTCAGGACGCCAGGCCGCGTGGCGATGCGGAAAGGTTCACCCACGACGCCGCAGCGCGGGCAGGCGAACCCGTCACCCCAGCGAGCCCTTTCCAGGTAGGCGGCGCACGCCGCATCGTCGGAGAAAAGTCGCTGAAACTCGGGGAGGGATTGCGGGAAGGGCAGGTCGGTGCGGTCGAGAACGTCCATGACCCACTATCCGTTGTACGCACACAACCTATCCCTAGTGCGCGTGTATGCGTCAAGCGGATAGGCGCGGATTGTGTTAGGCTTTATTCAGAAGTCAACATGGCGTCAGAACTGATGGAAGTGCTCAAAGTTGGAGTAATACAGATCGTCATTTTCGTCTTGGGCTATTACTACGGCACGGCCCAAAAATAGAGACCGTTAAGCGCAGACATCACTGCAGCTTGCGCGGCAGGTCGGTGATGGCGGCGTCGATGAGAGGATCGCCGGCGGGGCCGGAAAGCTGGCCTTCGAGGACCTTGCCGGCCGCGGCGACGGCAATATCGGCGGCCAGGCCGCGCACCTCTGCAACGGCCGTGGCCTCGGCCTGAGCGATGCGCTCCTGCGCCAAGTGTTCGCGGCGGCCGAGCGCGGCCGTCAAATTTTCGGCCGCCTGGTCCTGCAACAGGCGCGCTTCTTCCTTGGCGGCAGCCAACATGGCCTCGGCCTCACTGGCGGCATCGCGGTGCTTGCGCTGCGCCTCGGCCAGGGTTGCCTGCGCCTCTTCGCGCAGTTGGCTGGCCTCGTCGATCTGCGCGCGGATGGACGTGGCGCGGTTGTCGAGAGCACCGGTCAAGGCCTGCTTGATCGGCTTGAAGGTCGCCGCGACGAAGATGACGAAGGCGACTGCGACCCAAAATTCGGCGCTTTCCAGCATCAGGCGCGTCCTTGCATCGCCGCCTCGACCGCGGCCGACAGATCATCTGCCGCCGGCTTGCTGGCACCCAGCCGCTCGACCGCAAGGCCCGCCAGATCGCGCGCCAGTTCGCCGATCTGGCTCACTGCGGCGTCGCTCGCCTGGGCGATGCGGGTCTCCGCCGACGCGATATCCTGATCCAGTTTCGCGGCCAGCGCGGCGTGGCGTTCGGCCGCCTCGGCCGCCGCCGCCGCGGTCGCCGCCCGCAATTCCTGCTGCGCCGTCAGCCGCGCCTCGGCCAGCGACGCTTCGTAGGCGGCGATCGCCTGATCGGCCTCCTCCTTCAACGACGCCGCCCGTTCCAAGTCGTGATCGATGTGGCTCTGCCGGTTCTCCAGCGTCGCCACCACCCGCGGCAGCGCCACCCTCCACAGGATCAGGTAGAGCGGCACAAAGGTGACGATCAGCCAGAAGAGCTGCGAGGCGAAGCTATGGGCGTCGAGCTGCGGCACGGCTCAGGCTCAGAATGCGAACAGGATCACCAGCGCGACAACGAGCGCGAACAGCGCCAGCGCTTCGACCAGCGCAAAGCCCAGCATGGTCATGGTGAACACTTCGTCGCGCGCCGCCGGGTTGCGGCCGACGGCGGAGATGAAGGAGGAGAAGATGTTGCCGATGCCGACGCCGGAGCCGACGACGCCGATGATGGCCAGACCTGCACCGATAACCTTGGCCGCTTCGAGTTCCATTGTTCGTATTCCCTGTCTTACGATGAACCGGTAGGCGCGCCGTCCCTAGTGCAGATGCAGCGCGTCGTTGATGTACAAGCATGTCAGGATGGTGAACACGTAGGCCTGCAGGACGGCGATCAGGATCTCCAGGCCCGTGAGCGCGGCGATCATCGCCAGCGGCAGGACGCCAAAAACGCTCAAGGGGAACACGAACCCCGCCAGAACCTTTAACAGCGTGTGCCCCGCGAGCATATTGGCAAACAACCGCACCGACAGCGTGATCGGCCGCGACAGATAGGAGATCAGCTCGATCGGGATCAGCAGCGGCCACATCCATATCGGCACGCCGGGCGGCACGAAGAAGCTGAAGAAATGCATGCCGTGGCGCGTCAAACCCAGAATCGTTACACCGATCCAAACCGTAATCGCCATCGCGAACGTAACGATGATGTGGCTGGTGAAGGTGAAGCTGTACGGCACCATGCCCAGCAGATTGCCGAGCAGGATGAACAGGAAAGTCGCCAGCACAATCGGGAAATACGGCCGTCCCTTGGAGCCAATGGTGTCGCGGATCAGGTTTTCGATAAACTCGTAGAGCATCTCCACGACGGACTGCAGGCGCCCGGGCACCATGGCGCCACGGCTCATGCCGAACACGCTCACACCGGCGCCGATGGCCGCGGCGATCACCATGACCGCCGACGAATTCGTGAACGAAATGTCGAGGCCGCCGATTGTGATCGGCAGGATCGGGTGGATCTCGAACTGTTCGAGCGGCGTCGCCACTGAGCGGTCCCGTCAGTCGTGTTCGCGCGTCTCGGCGTCGCGCTTCAATTGCTGCTCCAGCTGCAAGGCGCTGCGGTAGACATTGAGCATGCCGGCGCACGCGCCCAGTAGAATGAACCCGATCAAGAACCACGGGCCGGTACCCAACCATCGGTCGAGCAACAGCCCGATCACAACCCCCACCGCCAGCGCCGCGACCATTTCGACGGCCATGCGCATGGCGACGCCAACGCCCGCGAGGCGGCGCTCCGGCGCACCGTCCTCGCGATGCGCGCGCTTTCGCGCCTTGCGAATGCGCGCTTCCAAATTCCGCGGTTCGTGCGGTTGCTCACGCCTGGCCATGCGTTTGCCCCTGTCGAACCACCGGCCGAATGGCGGGCGCACCATAGGGGCGCGGGCGGCCTCCGTCAAGGCGCGGCGCAAGCCCAAGTGAAAACTGAAGATAGATATATAAACTTTTGATATTACTTATTTATCTCTGGGCCTCTTAATGGAAGCGCGAGGACGAGACGTGGCAGCGTGCGTCCGGCAATGGACGCCGACGGTTCCCCGCCCGCAAGGTGGGCGCCCATGCGCTGGTAGAACCCGACCGCATGTGGATCGCTGCCGATGGTCACCGTGTCGGCGCCGAGGCGTTGCGCCTGACGGATAAGGTGTCCCCAAAGTATGGTGCCGATGCCGCGGGGCATATGCTCCGGCGCGACGAAGAACAGAGCCACGTCGACGATGTCGCCGACGTGGTCGAGGCGGTAGAACCCGGCGATTGCATCGCCCACCTCGCACACGAATGTGGGGCGTTCGACGATCTGCTGCGGCGTTATCGACAACTCCTCGCGGCACGCCGCCATGAACGCGGCGTCGTAGCCCCACGCCGCCTTCGACCGGAAGGCACGTTCGCTGAGCGCTGCGGCTTCTGCGCTGCGGGCGTGACGGACGTGGCCGACTGGCTTTGCGCGTGTCTCAGGCCTCACGGCGTCAATATCTTCCGGGGGTGAGGTCGGTTTCGCGCATTTACGGAAGTCGCGTGAGATAGACGTTGGTCTGGTCGTTGGTGGTCGGGGCGTGCGAGACGATGTACGACGCGTCCTGCGGCTCGAAATAGCCTGGCTCCGGTTGGGCCGAAATCTCGGCCCACAGTTTGTCGCCGAGTATCGTCTCCGCGTGTTCGATGCCATAGGCCTTGAACAACTGGCGCGTCATGGCGCCGATCTCCACCATGGCGCCGTTGCGGTGCCGATCGCACATCTTGTCGATGGCGAGTTGGCGCACGAACCGGTGATCCATCAGCGCGACTCCGACCTATCGCTCGCGTGGTTTCATCGGTGCCGCGGCCTGGCGCGCCTCGACACGACCCGCCGGTTATGCTTCCTTGGTCAATGGTCCGGCAACCGCGTGCGGGTCGCATCGTTCGGTCCGCCGCATGTCCTCGCCGGCGCAGCCAAATGGAACAGCACGACAAAGCGAAGCGCCTGGCCGCCGCCGAGGCGGTCGCCCGCGACGCCGGCGCACTGGCGCTCGACTATTTTCGTGCGCGCGGTGATTTGCGCGTAGAGCGCAAGGGTCCCCAGGACGTCGCCAGTCACGCCGACCGAGCGGTGGAGACGCTGATCCATGATCGTTTGCTCGCCGCTTTCCCCGAAGACGCGTTTTTCGGCGAAGAGCACGGCGTCCGGGCCTCGGGGTCGTCGTCGGCCACGTGGGTCGTGGACCCGATCGACGGCACTGCGTGCTTTCTCGCAGGGATCCCGTCTTGGTGCGTGTCGATTGCCTGCCTCATCGACGACCAGATCGACATTGGCGTCGTGTATGAGCCGTGCTGCGATTGCATGTTTTCGGCGCGGAAAGGCGGCGGCGCGCATTTAGATGGCGGCGCGATCCGGGTGAGCGATGCCACCGACCTTACGTACGGCAGCGTCGGCGTCGGGTTTTCGCATCGCGTGGCGCCCGATGCATCGACCAAGGTCTTGGAGACCCTATCAGCCGGTTTCGGGGGCGACGATGATGATGATAACGAGCATGGCTGGTTTGCCTTCGATGTTCGCCACGATGGCGATCGCCAGGGCAGCATCGAACTGAATAACGAACAAAAGGGTGCTCTTTGCACTCGCAGCCTCCCTCGGCGTGCCTGATCCGAACAGCGCGCGCATCAGAATGCCGAGATTGAACCCGGCGACATGGATCAGGTAGCGTTTGTGGACGTTCTCGCGCGCCCGCAGCAACGCGCGGCGCATGCCGCCACGGTCGAGGACATGGGCGAAGCTGCGCTCGACCATCTCACCGCGCCTGCGCATGGCGTTCCGCGCGACGCCGGACTTCAATCGCGCCCGGTTGGCGTAGACAGCCTGACGTGCCGCCTGGTCGCCATGCCAGCGCAGATAGCCGTTGGCGGGCTCCGGCTCGGAGATCCGCGTTTTCCAGACGCCGCCGTCGAGGTCTTTCAGCCCCTCGCGTGAATGATAGCCCTTGTCGCCAACGAGACTGCAGGGCTCTGCCCGTGTTGGAGCCAGGCCGACCTCGGCGAGGTTGCGCGCGGCCGCCTCCAGCGTCCCAGGCAAAGTCGTCGTGTCGCCTTCATCGGCTGGATAGATCGGTGCCGCAACGATGACGCCGGTGTCGAGATCGACCGTGTGCTCGGGCTTGCAGGCCAGATGCGTGGTGCCGTCCTTCATCCGCGCGATCTTCGCATCAGGATCGGTCGGGCTCGTCCAATCCTTGTTCGAAAGCTTCTTGCCCTTCCGCCGGCGATCGAGCCGGACGAGGTCGTCGATCGTCGGCGTTTCGACGCCACTCTCCTTCGCCATTTGCGTCAGCATCTCGCGATAGGTCTCGCCGCTATCGCGCCGCACGATGGCTCGCAGGGCGGCGTTGGCTTCCATCGTCGAGCCGTCGACGCCGATCCGCTCGCCCTTCACCAGACCGCGCGCGGCGACGAGAGCCAGAACCCAGTCGAAAACCTTTTCATGGACCTCGTGCGGCAGCCGGCCGCGCGTCTTCGACAACCAGGAATGATCGGGAACCTTGTCCCGGTTCGCCAACCGCAGAAACGCGCGAAGCGACAGCGAATCCGAACAGCGCCAAGCGATGCCGCGCTCGCTGCCGATGCCCTCGAAATAGCCGATCATGTGCATCCGGAAATAACGCCCCGGCGGCAGCGAAGGAGCCCCCATCCGAGGTGCGTAGTATGGCTTGCACGTCGCCTCCACGAAGCCGTCAAAGCCAGACTCGGTCAGCAACTCATGCAGCCGGTCGAAAAACGCGTGTCCAGGCGAACGCGGCATCTCCGCCCATGTCACCACGAGGTCACCCTGAACCTCGCTCTGTCGTCTCAATGCCATCGCACGACGCCCGTCTAAATCTCTATGTTCAGACAGAATCAGACACGCCGGACTTCGTCAACGGGCTGCTATGGCGCGCGCACGGGATGTACTTCAACAACGGCGCCGGCGCGCTGATGCTCGCCTACGTCGCGGCCGGGCGACTACTGGGATACTTCGAGCCCCATATCAACGCATGGGACTGGTGCGGGCGTCCCTGGGCCACGAGCATCGCCGCCGCGACCAGCAACGCGCCGACGGGTGCCAACTCCGGCGACTGGAACGTAAACGCTAGTGGATTGATCGGAACGAAAGAGTCCGAATTGGGATTCCGTATTTTGCTGTGTTATGCGAATCTGGCGCATGCGCAGTGGAATCTCCTTCACCCTATCCGCCGGCGACCGTCAGCGATTGCGCGCGGTCGTCGCGGATCCCAAGAGCCCGCAGAAACACGTCTGGCGGGCACATATTGTCCTTCTCAGCGGCGAGGGTCTGGGCACCTCGGCGATCATGACCGAGACCGGCAAGTCCAAGACCTGCGTGTGGCGCTGGCAAGAGCGGTTCATGCACGAGGGTGTCGGCGGCCTGCTTCGCGACAAGTCCCGTCCGCCCGGCAAGGCGCCGGTCCCGCTCGATCGTGTCGCCGAGATCGTGCGCCTGACGCAGCAACCGCCGCCGTTTGAGGCGACCCACTGGACGTTGCGCGCGATCGCCAGGGCGGCCGGTATTGCCGCCTCGACGGTGCAGGCGATCTGGAAGGCTCACGGTCTCAGCCCGCACCGCTGGCGCAACTTCAAGCTGTCGACCGACCCTGCCTTCGCCGAGAAACTCACCGATATCGTCGGCCTGTATGTCGACCCGCCGGCCCATGCGGTGGTGTTGTCGATCGATGAGAAGTCACAGATCCAGGCGCTCGACCGCCGGTCTGCCGATGAAGAAGGGACGCGCCGGCACCATGACTACAAACGGCACGGCACGACCACGCTGTTTGCGGCGCTCAACGTTCTGGACGGAACGGTGATCGGCCAGAACATGCAGCGCCACCGCCATCAGGAGTTCATCCGCTTCCTCAACCGCATCGAGCGCACGGTGCCGGCGGACAAGGCCATCCACGCGATCGTCGACAACTACGCGGCGCACAACAAGGACAAGGTCCGCGCCTGGCTCGCCCGCCATCCGCGCTGGACTTTCCACTTCACACCGACCTCCTGCTCGTGGCTCAATGCCGTCGAGGGCTTCTTCGCAAAACTCACCCGGCGGCGGCTCAAGCACGGCGTCTTCCATTCCGTCGTCGATCTCCAGGCCGCAATCAACCGCTTCGTCCGCGAATACAATGCGGCCAACCCACAGCCATTCATATCGAAAGCCGACCCCGACGACATCATCGCAGCCCGAAACCGAGGGTTCCAAACGTTGGAATCAATCCACTAGGGTCCGGACTCATAACCATTAGCTGACGGTAGCGGCGAGACAGACGGCGGCGAGGAAGTTTTGGGCGAGGCGGTCATAGCGGGTTGCGATTCTGCGGAAGTCTTTCAGCCGGCCGAACATGCGCTCGATGGCGTTGCGGTCGCGATAGAGCGCCGGGCTGAAGCACGGCTTCCAGCGGCGGTTGGCCTTCGGCGGGATGTTCGGAGCGACGCCTCTGCTCTCGATCTTGCGGCGAACGGCGTCGCTGTCATAGCCCTTGTCGCCAGTCAGGATCGAGGTGGCCGGCATCCGCTCCAGCAGCGGCCGCTGTGCAGTCCGCCACTTGGCCGCCGGTCAGCAGGAAGGCGAACGGGCGGCAGAGGCCATCGGTCAGCGCATGGATCTTCGTGGTGCGCCCGCCGCGGGAGCGGCCAATGGCCTGCGTGTGCTCCCCCCTTTGCCGCCCGAGGCGCAGCGATGAGCCTTCACCGCCGAGGAATCGATCAACACTTGCGCCGGCGGCCCACCCGCCGAAGCCAGAGCGTGGAATATCCCTGTCCACACGCCTTTGGCCGCCCACCGCACGAAGCTATTGTAGAGCGTCTTGCGCGGGCCATAGACGGACGGCGCATCGACCCAACGTCCGCCGGACTTCAACACATGGATGATACCGCTTATAACGCGGCGGTCGTCGACTCTCGGCTTGCCGCGCGTATCCGTCGGCAGATGCGGCACGAGCCGCGCAAACTGTTCCTCGCTCAGCCAGAACGTATCGTCCATCGCAACACTCCCGCAGTTTGGGAGCGTGAATCACATCGCGCCGCGTCGGCTCAAGCGATTTATGGGTCCGGAGCCTAGTTCGCGCGATCTGGTTCGAGCCAGAACGTATCAGGCAGATACATGCCGAAATATGCGCCGGGCTCCCATGTGTAGATGGCGTCATCGGGGATGCCGCGTAATCGGTTAGAGACGACAATCGGCTGCAGCGTGCAGCATACGACACCGATCGTATATAGAGCTGATCGGCGTGGATCTCCAGGATGCGATGCCAGATGCGTTCTCGCTGGGCGCGGTCGCCAGCATGGCGCCATGCGGTGTTTAGCTCCAGCAGTTCCTCCGCCAGCGTCAGGTCAATCGGCTCGCCGGCCTGGCCGCCGGTCTCAATGTATTGACCCCACTTCGGCCATTGCAGCTGGATCTGCTGCACCGGGACGAACTCCTCCGGGCTGAAATTTGCCGTGGGTAGGCCGTTGTCGGCGCCGAACCAGATCGCCATTTGCGTCTCGCCGGCGAAGACACGATTGAGAAAGACCTCGCGCTGCACGGGTCGAACGAATAATTCGACGCCCACGTCGAACCAGGTGTCGTAGATCAGTTCCAATGCGTCCGCGTGCGCGGCGTCCTCGCCCGTGGTCTCGATCACGATCTCCAGCGGTCGCCCATCGGCGAGCAGCCTGACGCCGTCGTCGTTGCGCTCGGTCAGTCCCAATTCATCCAGCAACGCGCCCGCCAGATTCGGATCGAACTGGGTCCACGCAGTTTGATAGGCATCGCGGAACAGCGGGCTCGCGGGCAAGACGGTGTTGTTGGACGGCGTCGCCAGCCCGAGGAACAGCACTGTTGATTTCATCGCGGTCGATCGCCAGCGAATGCGCACGCCGAAACCGGACGTCGCGGAACAGCTCGCGCCAAACCGGGTCCTGGTGGTTGAGATTCGGATAGAGCGCCACCTGGGAGGGTGCGGATCGGCTCGCTGTCTTCGGCTTCCTTCAGCAGCGTGAAATGTTCCAGGCCCAGACCGCGTGCCTGCAGATCCGTCTCGCCGAAACTGGCCTTGCCGGAATCAGGCTGCCATCGGAGACTGTAACGATAATGCGGTCGATATACGGAAGTTGCTGGCCGGTGGAATCGATCCGGTGGAAGTAGGGGTTGCGCTCGAAGACGAACCGCTGGCTCGGTGGCCTTACGGTATTGACCCAGGGTTGCAGCGTCGGCAGCTCCGGATTGTCGTTGTCGTAGAGGTTGTCGAGGGCATTGTGGAGCGCTCCCCAATCGCGGCGGCGCGATGCTGCCACCAGGCGTTCGAGCTGTGCCGGGTCCGCGTGATTGACGTGGAACTGCCGCATGTAGTGCGCCGGACGGTAGATGAATCCGGGGCGCGGCGCGGCCAGTTGCGGCAGGAAGAACGGATTGGCCGACGGCCAGCTGTAGCGGATCGTCTGGGGGTCGATGATCTCCACGGTGGGTGGCAGGCCATCGACCAACATGAAGGGCGGTGGGCCGAACGGCGCCAGCAGATCGTCGTTGGCCACATCCTCCCACCAGTAGCGGGAAATCCTCGGTGGTGAAGGGATGGCCGTCGGACCACCTGTGGCCGGCGCGCAGCCTTCAGCATGAACACGCGCTCATCCTCGACCTCGAGTTCCTCGAGGATGTCGGGGACGATTGCCAGCTGCGGTGTGTAACCGACCAAGCGCGCATAGCCGTAGACGGTCATCAACCGGATGTCCTGGTTGCGGCTGACGACGGTGCGCAGTTCGCCGCCGTGCTGTCCCGGCGTGGCGGTGTCCACGATACGCGGGGTCGCGGGAAGGCGCAGCTCGAGCGCCGGCAATTCACCCGCGGTAACGCGCGCCGCCAGGCTCGGCGCTTCCTTAACAGCCCGTTGACGAAGTCCGGCGTGTCTGATTCTGTCTGAACATAGAGATTTAGACGGGCGTCGTGCGATGGCATTGAGACGACAGAGCGAGGTTCAGGGTGACCTCGTGGTGACATGGGCGGAGATGCCGCGTTCGCCTGGACACGCGTTTTCCGACCGGCTGCATGAGTTGCTGACCGAGTCTGGCTTTGACGGCTTCGTGGAGGCGACGTGCAAGCCATACTACGCACCTCGGATGGGGGCTCCTTCGCTGCCGCCGGGGCGTTATTTCCGGATGCACATGATCGGCTATTTCGAGGGCATCGGCAGCGAGCGCGGCATCGCTTGGCGCTGTTCGGATTCGCTGTCGCTTCGCGCGTTTCTGCGGTTGGCGAACCGGGACAAGGTTCCCGATCATTCCTGGTTGTCGAAGACGCGCGGCCGGCTGCCGCACGAGGTCCATGAAAAGGTTTTCGACTGGGTTCTGGCTCTCGTCGCCGCGCGCGGTCTGGTGAAGGGCGAGCGGATCGGCGTCGACGGCTCGACGATGGAAGCCAACGCCGCCCTGCGAGCCATCGTGCGGCGCGATAGCGGCGAGACCTATCGCGAGATGCTGACGCAAATGGCGAAGGAGAGTGGCGTCGAAACGCCGACGATCGACGACCTCGTCCGGCTCGATCGCCGGCGGAAGGGCAAGAAGCTTTCGAACAAGGATTGGACGAGCCCGACCGATCCTGATGCGAAGATCGCGCGGATGAAGGACGGCACCACGCATCTGGCCTACAAGCCCGAGCACGCGGTCGATCTCGACACCGGCGTCATCGTTGCGGCACCGATCTATCCAGCCGATGAAGGCGACACGACGACTTTGCCTGGGACGCTGGAGGCGGCCGCGCGCAACCTCGCCGAGGTCGGTCTGGCTCCAACACGGGCAGAGCCCTGCAGTCTCGTTGGCGACAAGGGCTATCATTCACGCGAGGGGCTGAAAGACCTCGACGGCGGCGTCTGGAAAACGCGGATCTCCGAGCCGGAGCCCGCCAACGGCTATCTGCGCTGGCATGGCGACCAGGCGGCACGTCAGGCTGTCTACGCCAACCGGGCGCGATTGAAGTCCGGCGTCGCGCGGAACGCCATGCGCAGGCGCGGTGAGATGGTCGAGCGCAGCTTCGCCCATGTCCTCGACCGTGGCGGCATGCGCCGCGCGTTGCTGCGGGCGCGCGAGAACGTCCACAAACGCTACCTGATCCATGTCGCCGGGTTCAATCTCGGCATTCTGATGCGCGCGCTGTTCGGATCAGGCACGCCGAGGGAGGCTGCGAGTGCAAAGAGCACCCTTTTGTTCGTTATTCAGCTCGATGCTGCCCTGGCGATCGCCATCGTGGCGAACATCGAAGGCAAACCAGCCATGCTCGTTATCATCATCATCGTCGCCCCCGAAACCGATTGATCAAAGCGCGACTTCATCACCGGGCTGTTAAGCGTCTGGCTTGCCCCGGGCACTATCCAGGCGGCAGAATTGCTGCCGCGACAGCGATGCGAGGACGCCGGGCGCGCAGATCGACCGTTTGCATATCACTTAACTGGCGCGTTTTGGGGCTCGCTTCAAGCCAGCGCACGAGAGTGTGTTGGGTGCCGGCGGTTGCGAAAAGGAAACCGGGAGGCCGATGGGCCTCCCGGTTCCAGATCCGTTGCGATCGAGGTGCCGGGCGTTCGCCCGGCGGGCCCGCGATCCTTACGCGGCGACGGAGCGCAGGGCGCGCGCCACCAGGTTCTGCATCAACGGGATCTTGAAGTTGTTGTAGTTGAGCGGACGTGCACCGCGCACCGCCGCCTGACCGGCAAGCTTGGCCAGCTCGGCATCGACGCTCTGGCCGCGCACCGCGTCCTCGGCAACCGTCACTCGGTGCGGCACGTTCTCCACCGCGCCGACCGCGATCCGGATGTCCTCGACCACGCCGCCCGAGACCTTCGCCGCCGCGGCCACGTTGACCAGCGGGAAGTCCCAGACATTGCGGTCGGCAACCTTCTCAAAGTAGAAGGTCGCCCCCGCCCACGTCGACGGAATACGCACCGCCGTCATCACGTCGCCGGGGCCGATGTCGGTCATCCGCTCGATGTCGATCGCCGGGCCGATGTAGTAGTCGGCCGCGTCAACCACACGCTCGCCGCCGGAATTGCGCACCACCATCTGCGCCTCCAGCGCCAACAGCGCCGGAGCCGTGTCCGATGGCGTCACCGACACGCAACGGTCGGCGCCGAACAACGCATGCTCGCGGTTCATGCCACCGGGCGTGTCCGCAAAGCAGGTGTTGCCGCCCGCCCGATAGCACGGCAGGCCGTCCTGGTAGTACCAGCAGCGCGCGTCCTGATTGACGTTGCCGCCAATCGTTCCGGCGTTGCGGATCTGCGGGCTCGCCACCCGGCGGATGGCGTCGGCCAACAGACCGAACTTCTCCTGGACCACGGCGTTCTGCTCGATCTCCGTCAGTGTCGTGGTGGCGCCAATCTCGACGCCGCCATCGACCTCACGGATACCGCGCAGCCCCTCGATCCCGGTCAGGTCCACCACGGCCGTCGGCCGTTTGATGCGGTCCTTGAACCAGTTCAGGCTGTCCTTGCCGCCGGCAAGCTTCCAGCTGTTCTCGCCGTGCTGGTCGAGCAGAGCAAGGGCGTCATCCAACTCCGACGGCTGATACAGCTCGAAGCCGGGGATCATGTCTTTAATCATCGTTCCGACCTCCCTTACTGTGTGTTGACCGAGAGCGGCTTCGTTGATTGTGGCCGCCCGGCCGCTGCGTTAATGATCATGTCCGGCACAATCGGCGTCCGGTTGAAGGCCATTCCAAGAGCATCCTCAACGGCGGAAATGACCGCCGCGGCGCCGGCACCCTCGGCCGGCTCACCGACGCCACGACCACCAACGGGATTCTGCGGATCAGCGATATTGACCGCATCCCATTGCATACTGGTCGGAACGTCGAGGTATGTCGGCAGGCGGCCGTCATGGAACCGCTGGCGGGCCGGCAGGCCGTTCTGCGGATCATGCTCGTAGCGCTCGCTCAGTGCCATGCCGAAGCCCATGATGGCGCCGCCACGGAGCTGGGCCGCCAAGCCCATCGGATGCATGACGGTGCCGACGTCGGCGACAGTGATGTAGTCGACAATCTCGACCTTGCCGGTCTCGGTGTCGACTTCGACCTCTGCCATGCCAACGCACAGTGCAGGCACGCGGCCTTCGCGATGGAGGTTGTCCTTCGCCACACCGACGAGGCCGGTGCCGGCGATGATCGACACGCCCTGCTTGGTGACGTCGTTGATGTCTTCCGGCGCTTCCTGACCGGAATACTTGCCGCCGAGCTCGATCGCCCGCTTGGCCGCATCGGCGAAGGACATTGTCTTCGACGAATCGGCCTTGGCGACCACCATCTCCATACCTAGATCGTAGTCTTCCGGCGCGCCGCCGAGATCCATAGCCGCGATCTCGATCAACTTCTGCTTGAGGTCCATAGCCGCGACATACATGGCGCGGGTCATGGAGAAGGTGGTGTTCGAACCGGCCTGAATGACCGACCACGGTACGCCACGGCGAGTGTCGCCCATCTCGATGACGCAGTTGTCCCACTCGTAGTTGAGCACTTCCGCAGCGACCTGTGAGCACGAGTAGTAAGAGTAGGTGCCCAGATTGCCGATGCCGGTATGAATGTGCAGACTGCCGCGGCGGGGCGTGATGCGCATCAGGCCGTCGAAGCCGTTGTTGCCGGCCGAGTGATAGGCTTGGCCGATACCGACGCCGGTCATCTTGGTGCCGTTGCGCTGTCCGGACCGGGTCTGCCGCTCCGACCAGTTGAAACGCTCGCCGACGAGGTCGAGTGCCTCTTTCATGTAGGCGCTGGTGATCGGACCTTGGTCTGCACCGTATTTGCCGTCGCTGTCCGGCGCATTCGTGCGGCGGATGGCAATACGGTCGATGCCAAGTTCCTTGGCTGCCCGGTCCATGATCGGCTCCATGACCATGGCGAGCTGGTTTTCGCCCGGGCCACGCTGGGCGCCGCGCGGGGGTGTATTGGTCAGCACCGGCAGACCGCGCCAACGCATGGCTTGCGGCTGATAGACGATGGTGACCATGTTACCGGCCGAACGGAAGTCACCGCCGCCGCCATTGGCGCCGGCGTCATGGACGATAAACAGGTCCACTGCGGTGATCTTGCCCTCAGGCGTGAAGCCGATCTTGACCCGCCCCTGGAACGACGGACGGCCCTGGCCGCCACTGTGTTCCATTGCTCGTGTCATGCGATGCATGACCGGCCGGCCGAGCTTCTTCGAGAAGTGCACCGGCAGCACCATCTGCGGATACTCGGCGTACTTGGAACCGAAACCGCCGCCGCAATACTCGGCGACGAAAATCAGATCCGCAGGCTCGATGCCGATCAGACGCGCCAGGCGCGGGATCGTAAACGCATGCGACTGCGACGAGCCCCAGACGATGGCCTTGCCGTTTTCCCACGTTGCAGTCGCGGTACGCGGCTCCATGCAGTGATGCGGGAGACCAGCGGTCGTGAAGCTCTCATCCAACACCAGCGCGGCATTTGAGAAACCGCCCTCGACGTCGCCGAATTCCCACTCCAGCGCGTGCTGGCCGAGGGGCATCTGGCCGTCCTCGATGGCGGCGAAGTCGCGCGCGGTCCATTTCAGCTCCTGGAGCTGGACACCGCCGCTACCGGCGACGTTGCCGTCGGCGTGAGCGTTGTTGCCGCCCGGGAACAACGTGTCGAGCGGATCGACGACGAACGGCATCGGCTCGAAGTCGACCTTGACCTTTTCCACCGCGGCCGCGGCCGTGGTCTCGTCGACCGCCGCGATCGCGAGGATCGGTGCACCGACGTAGTTCGGCTGGTTGGTCAGAACGGCGAATTCCGGCTCGCGTGCGTGCGGGACTTCGTCGGCTGTGAGGATGCCGACCACACCGTCCATGGCCAAGGCTTCCGAGGCATCGATGTTGCGCACCCTAGCGTGCGGCATCGGACTCTCGTACACCTTACAGAAGACCATGCCGTTGAGGCGCATGTCCTCAGCGTACTTCGCCTTGCCGGTGACCTTGGCGGCAACATCCGGCGGAGAAGCGTTGTCTTTTCCAAGTAGTCTGTATGCCATCTCTTAAGCCTCCCGCGCCGCGCGCATCACGCCCTTGAGGTAGTGGTCGTAGGCGCCGCACCGGCACAGATTGCCGGACATCGCGTAACGCGCTTCCTCTACCGTCGGGTTCGGGTTCGCCTTCAGCAGCGCCGCCGCCGACATCACCTGGCCCGGCGTGCAGAAGCCGCACTGCGGTCCCAACTCGTCGACGAACGCCTGCTGCACCGGGTGCAGCTTGCCGTCGGCCCCTTCCAGGCCCTCGACCGTCGTCACTTCGCCGCCGCGCACCATGTGCGTCAGCGTCGAGCACGAATACTGCGCCACGCCGTCGATCATCACGGTGCAGGCGCCGCACTCGGCGCGGTCACAGCCCAGCTTGGTGCCGGTCAGGCCGAGCTTGTAGCGCAACGTCAGCGCCAAAGTCTCCTGCGGCAGTACGTCGACACGGCGCTCCTGGCCGTTGACTTTGAGGGTGATCAGGCGTTCGACCGCGCCCGCGGCCTGCGCCTGTGCCGGGCGGCTGCCCGGGCGGAACACATAGGCCGCTGCGGACACCGCGGCGCCCGAGGCGATCACGCCCTTGATGAAGCCCCGGCGCGAGGTGCGATGCTGTGCGACCTCACTCACCAGGGATCGGGCCTCGCCGGCCAGCGCCGAAGCGCCCCCGCGGGCCTCATCCAAGGCCCGTAGCTCAACAGTATCAGGCATTTGCGTCTCCTCATGATGGCGGATGCTGCACGAAGCAAACTAGACGGACCGCGAACCGCAACGCCTCTGAATCCGACGGCTCACGTGCCGCGTATGGCAGCAACTGTGCGGAAAGACTATACATTTTCATCCGGCGTACAATCCGAAACCGGTGCCGTTCACGATAAATTTGGGTTGCAGTCGGCGGGTCCGAGCGATTGCGCGTTGCGCCTAGCAACGGCCGGTCGTCTGCCGATTGTCGTCGGCACGCCGAGCACTCAAGGTGGGGCAGTTATTTGTGTCTTATAAGCGTTTTATAGCTGTTAGCTCAATAATTACACGAATATAGGCCCGCTGCTTGGTGCGAATCAACGCTGAGGGGCGCACCGGTTGCCTATTGGAGTGTCGCAGGACGCCGTGATAGGAACGCAAAATCCCATGCCTCTCAGGGTCGCCAGATGTCAGATCTCTCACCTGCATGTCAGATCAACTCCGAATCGCTGTCCGACTCGAATGGCGACATCGTGCTCCAGAATGTCAGCCTGACGATAGCGGAAAGCGCCAAAATCGGTCTGATCGGACCGGATTGGGGGCCGATCTCCGTGCTGCTGCGACGCATCGCCGGCAGAAAGCCCAATGTGGCCCACGCCAATGAATCGGACGAGAGCCCGACTGTCGGATATCTGGCGCCGGAGCCGGACGTCGGCGAAGCCCTGACCGTTGCCGACCACGCGGTGTCGAGTAGCGCCGCCGTGAAGGCCTTGTTCGATCGCTACGACTACATAAACCGCCACTATCTGACCCCGGTCGACGACGACATGCACAAGTGGCTGGCCGAACTGGAAGTCCTGGAAAAGAAGATCAAGGCGATGGGAGGCTGGGGGCTCGACACGCGCATGACCGAGACGTTGGAGGCGCTCCGCTGCCCGCTGCCCAAGACGCCCATGTCCGACCTGCCGAACTCGGCGCGGCGCCGGGTCGATTTGTGTCGGCTCGTGGTGTGGCGGCCGCAACTGCTGGTGCTCGACGATGCGACGGCGGATCTGGACGCCGAGTGCGTGGCATGGCTCGAACAGGAATTGAGCCAGTATCAGGGCGCGGTTGTCTTTTCATCGCGCGATCGCGCGCTCCTCAACAGTGTGGCGGCCACGATTGTTGCCGTGGAAGGCGGGACGGCCACGCACATCGATGGCGGCTATATGACTTGGCTGGAGTCTCGGGCGCCCTCGGCGGCACCCGAGGTGCGAGCCGCGGCCGAGCATGAACTCGATTGGATGCGCGCGGGTATGCCAGGCCGCCGCGCCGGCGCGACACCAGGTGCCTCGGGCTTTCAGCGCTGGCTGTCGCGGCGTGGCGAGGGTGACGACGCTGTGCCCGCATTATCGATCGCACCCGGACCGAACCTCGGCGATGACGTGATTAGCTGTCGTGGCTTGACTGGTTGCGCGCGCGAGCGGGTTTTGTTCGACGCGGTCTCGGTGAGCATCCCGCCAGGCGCGATCGTTGGCGTCATCGGGGCCGAGGGTGCGGGGAAATCGACGCTTCTGCGCACGTTGGCGGGGCTGGAGGCGCCTGATGAGGGGACCGTCCAGATCGACGGCAAGGTCGTGTTGGGCTTCGTCGACACCGGGGTCGAACTAGATGCTGCGGCCAACGTCTTGCGCACGATTTCCGGCGGCCGTGACCGGTTGCAAATGGGCGAGCAGGCCGTCAGTTCGCATGACTTCGCCGCGGCATTCGGGTTCGATTCTGCTCAGCTCGACGGGCCGGTCGGCGCGCTATCTGGCGAGATGCGCAACCGCATTCACCTGGCACGCGTGCTGCGCGCGGGTGTCAACGCGTTGATATTGGACGAGACCACCCGCGATCTGGACACCGACGGTCTGCGTATGCTCGAAGATGCGCTGTTGCGGTATTTGGGGTCGGTCATCGTCGCCACCAACGACCGCTGGTTCCTCAATCGGGTTGCGACGCATGTGTTGGCATTCGAGGGCGATAGCCGGTTGACACCGATCGAGGGCAACTATGACGCCTATGTCGGTGGGCGCATGCGGCGTGCGGGCCTGGGGACCATCCGTCCGAACCGGCTACGCTTCAAGCGCCGGGGCACGGCCGAAAGCCAGCCGGAATCCGCCGGCCGGCCACAGCGAGTCTAGGTCGGCGCTGGCGCTCCGTGGGGCCGAGCATGACGCCTAATGGTAAGTAGCGGTCCAAACAAGAAGCCGCAGCGCCGCACCGACGCGCGCGTCCTGGACAGTTATGATCGCAAGATCCTGGCCTGTCTCCAGCAGGACGGCACGATGGCGATTGCCGCAATCGCGGCCGAGGTCGGCCTGTCGCCGACGCCGTGTTGGCATCGCATCCAGAAAATGGAAAAAGCGGGCGTCATCCGTGAGCGCGTCGCATTGCTGGACCCCGCGAAAGTCAATGTCGGCGTCACCGTGTTCGTCGCCGTGCGCACCGATAGCCACAATACCGAATGGCTGGAAAGGTTTTCGACTGCGGTCAAGGAATTCCCCGAAGTCATTGAATTCTATCGCATGGCTGGCGACATGGATTACCTGATGAAGGTTGTCGTGCCGGACATCGCCACGTTCGATGACTTCTACAAACGCCTGATCGCGCGCGTGCCGATCTACGAAGTGACCTCGCGCTTCGCCATGGAGCAGATCAAGTACACAACCAAACTTCCGCTCGACCACATGCTAACACGATGACGGCACGTTGGCTCCATTCGGCGTTGGCGGCGGTCCTCTTCGTGTTGGCAATTCATGCGCCGTCCGCCATGGCGGACGAGCAGGGTTGGGATTTCAACGACGTTGCGCCGGGCGGACTGCCGGCGGGTTGGACCGTCGCCGCCACACGCCCGCGGGAGCCGTTGGCGGTGTGGCAGGTCGTCGGTGATGAGGCCGCCGATGGCGGCCAGATCCTGGCCATGACCCGCGTCGGTACCCTGGCGCGATGGGTCGACCGCGTATTCTCGGGCAGCACGTTCAATCTTTGCTGGACGAGCGGCGTGACTTTCGGCGACGGCGAGATCGAGGTCAGGGTTCGCGCCGATGGCGGCGAAATCGATCAAGGCGGCGGTCCGATCTGGCGGGCGCAGGATCCTGACAACTACTACATCGCCCGGTACAATCCGCTGGAGGCCAATTTCCGCATCTATGCCGTAACCGACGGCACGCGGCGGCAAATCGCCGATGCCGGCAATATCTTCATCGCGGCAGGAGAGTGGTTCACGATCCGCATCGTCCATCGCGGCAGCCACATCGAGGGCTGGCTGAACGAAGACAGGCTCTTGGAGGTGGATGACGTAAGGATAACCGGGCCGGGCGGCGTCGGCTTTTGGACCAAGGCGGACGCGTTGACCTCATTCGATGATTTAGTCGTGCAAACATTGCCTTAATAGGGTGACTTATCCGCCGCGGAACAGGCGTCGCACGTCCGGGTCGTCGAGCAACTCGTTGCTGTCGCCCGCTTTGGCGACCTAACCGGACATAAATACGCGCCAAATATCAGTTAGTTCCAACCCTTTCTTCGCGTTCTGCTCGACCATGATTATGGTCTTGCCCTCAGCCTTGCGCAGGTCGTCTAGGATCTCGAACACCATCTCAAGGAACCGCGGCTCCAAGCCGGTCGAGGGCTCGTCGACAAGCAATATGTCGGGCTCCATGATCAGGGCACGCGAGATCTCCAACAGGCGCCGTTCGCCGCCGGAAAGAACGCCAGGCGCCGTTGGCCTCGATCATCGGCACGCCGTTCTTTTCGACGACGGACGCCATGGCCGTGGCCGGGCCGGAGCCGTACGGCCCGAGGATGTAATCGATACCGCCCTGCTGAATCAGTCGTTCGAGCAGTTCCGCGGTGCGCGCTGCGGTGGATTCGTCGTCGTAGTAGTTGCCGGTCTCCGATACGGCCGCGCCCAAAGTGATGGTCTCACCTTCGACCTTCGTTCCCGCCGGTCCCGCCATGAGCACGCCGAGGGCGATGGCTCTAACACCACTGTTGGCAAATATAGATTATGCGGCGTCCGCGCGACCGGCGATGACGGAGGCCCGTCACGCGGTAGAAAAGCCGCTAGACGGTCGGCGCCGTCGATGGGGGAAAGCGGGTATAGATTCGTGCCTCGATCTGGTCGCGGATTTGCCGGTAGCCGGCGATCTTTGCGTCGCGGTTACCCTCGAACATACCGGGTTCATAGGTCGGCCAGTATTCGACCTCGCAGGCCATCGTCCGCGTCATCTCGAGCGCGCGATGATGGGATTGCGGCGACAGCGTAATGATCAGATCGAACGACTGGTCCGCCAAATCCTCGAACGACTTGGGCCGGTGCGCGGTCACATTCAGCCCGGCTTCTTCCATGACCGCGACCGCGAAGGGATCTAGCGGGCCGGCGCGGACGCCAACGCTATCGACATACACGCGCTTGCCGTGCGCGTGTTTCATGATCGCCTCGGCGATGGGCGAGCGCACGGCGTTGTGATCGCAGGCAAACAGCACGGCGCCGGGCAAAGCCGCCACGAGCTAGGTCCGAAGCTGTAGGACGCATAGGAGCGTGAATAGCCGCCGGGCCGTGTTTTCGTCGATATCGACCTCGGCCGCCAGACGGTCGCGCAAGCGGTCGGAGCCTTCGTCATGCAGCCCTCGCCGCCCCATATCGATGGCCTCGATGCGCGAGGGCGTCGCGGTGCGGATCGCTTCGTAGTAGCTCTCACAGATCGTGAAGTAGTCCTTGATGATCTTACGAAAGGCCGTCAGGCCAACGGTGAGGCGGCGGGCGTTGTGCAGGTCCTGGCATCGCACATCCAGACACAACCTGTTGTCGCGCACCGCAAGGTGGACGTCGTACGGACCGGGAGTGCCGTCGGCGAGGCGAAAGTAATTGTCTTCCAGCAGATCGAAGACAGCGACAGTTCGCTCCTGCTCGACGTCCGGATTGAACCGCACGATGCCGTCCTCGGCCAGGGTCACATTGGCGATGCTGAATGACGCGTTCGTCAACGTATTGGCCCGTGGCCTAGCGACGCCGCGCCCGGTCCATTCGCAGGCCGATGGAGCGAGCGTGCCCCTCCAGGCCCTCGGCGCGTGCTAGCGTCCGCGCGGCCGGGCCGATCGCGTCCAGACTGGACGGCGAGCAGGAAACCAGGGATGTGCGCTTCAGGAAGTCGTAGACGCTGAGTCCTGATGCGAAACGCGCTGTCCGGCCGGTCGGCAACACATGATTTGTTCCCGCTACATAGTCACCGATCACTTCCGGTGTATCGCGACCGATGAATATCGCGCCGGCATGGCGGACCCGGGCCAGCAGTGCCTGCGCCTGCGCCGCATCGCAGGCCAACTCGAGGTGCTCGGGAGCGACCCGGTCGACCAAGGCGGGAGCGTCGGCCAGGCTCTCGACGAGAATGATCAATCCGTGGTTGCGCCAACTCGCGCCGGCGATATTGCCGCGCCGCAGCTGCTCCAGCTGCTCTTCCACCGCGCCGGCGACGGCGTCGGCAAATTCAGTCGTGTCGGTAATCAGAATGGATTGCGCCGCGGTGTCGTGCTCGGCCTGCGACAGCAGATCGGCGGCGATGTGCGCCGGCTCGTTGTCGGCGTCGGCTATCACCAGGATCTCTGAGGGGCCCGCTATCATGTCGATCCCGACCACGCCGAATACTTGGCGCTTGGCTTCGGCTACATAGGCGCTTCCGGGTCCGGCGATCTTGTCGACCGGGGCGATCGTCTCCGTGCCATAGGCGAGCGCCGCGATCGCCTGGGCGCCGCCGACACGATAGATCTCATCGACGCCGGCGATGGTGGCGGCCGCCAGAACCAACGGATGCAGCACGCCGTCGGGCGCCGGTACGGTCATGGCTATGCGCCGGGCGCCGGCCACTTTGGCCGGGACTGCGTTCATCAGCACCGAGGACGGATAAGCTGCCGTGCCGCCGGGGACATAGACGCCGACCTGATCTATCGTCGTCCAGCGCTCACCGAGACGGACCCCCGCAGTGTCGGTAAAGTCCAAGTCCTGCGGGCGCTGGTGGCGGTGATAGGACTCGATGCGCTCGTGGGCGAACCGCAGCGCCGCGATCTCGTCCCGATCGCACCTCTCGGCGGCCTCGGCGATTTCGCCGGCGGACAATCGCAAGGTCGGCGGCGTCAGGGCGATGCGATCGAAGCGCTCGCTATAGTCGATAACGGCGGCGTCTCCCCGTTCCCGCACAGCGGCCACGATCTCCGCCACGGCCACCGCGATATCGGCCTCCGGCGCCCGATCCTCGCCGAGGATGGCAGCGAAGGCGCGATCGAAATCCGGCGCCCGCGCATCCAGCCTACGCGCCATCGCCGGTCTCCTCGATCGCGCAGCGGATGCGCCCGATCCACTCCCGCATCATACGCGCCTGTGTCTTCATCGCGACCCGGCTGACCAATAACCGGGCGGTACACTCTGCGATTGTCTCGATCTCGACCAGACCGTTGGCGCGCAGTGTCTCGCCCGTCTCGGTCAGATCGACGATGCGTCGGCACAATCCGAGGGCAGGGGCCAACTCGACGGCTCCGTGCAGCTTGATGCATTCCGCCTGGATGCCGCGTGCCGCGAAATGGCGTTGGGTCAGCTGCGGATATTTGGTGGCGACGCGGATATGGCTCCAGCGTGCCTGATCGATTTCGGCGAACGTCTTGGGCGCGGCGACGACCAGGCGGCAGCGAGCGACGCACAGATCGAGCGGCGTGTAGACTTCCGGGTAGTCAAACTCGCCCGTGACGTCGCTGCCGCAGATGCCGAGTTGCGCAGCGCCGAAGGCGACGAATGTGGCGACATCGAACGCGCGTGCACGGACGATCGTCAGTGGCCGATCAAGCGACTTGAAAGTGAGTTGACGGGCGCCAGGGTCAGCGAATGCCGGCTCGGGAACGATCCCGGCACGGCCCAGGATCGGCCCAATCTGGTCCAACATCCGCCCCTTTGGCAGGGCCATTATCAGCCGCTCGCTCGTAGTCACCGTGCCTCGCACACTGCCGGTTCGCTTTGGCGCCATATTGCCTTGACGGCACGGCGCGGAGGGCCTCAATAGGATCGGGGCGCGCAACCTCAAACGTGGTTCGGTCGCCAGGGCGTCGGCCACGGCTCGCCCAAGTCTGCCGCGTGGCAGCTCAAGTGCGTGGCGCCCAGCCGTATCGCCGCGCCGGCTGCGAACGTCATGCGAGCCACTACGCCATTATCCGATTCAGCGGCGGCAATCGCCAGCAGGTTGAGGAATTCACCGCCCGCGCGGCGATCGAAGCCGCGATGCCGGACGGTGTCGACGTTCTCGAAGGTGAGGGCGCACAGCACACGCTCGTGATCGCCCATTGGCTCGTCGGCTTCGTCGTGGATCTCCCGTTCCCAGCGAAAGCGGCTGGTGACCATCACGAAGCGGCGATCCTCTCGCAAATAGCACATGTCGCAGACCGGCACGATGGCGTCCTGCAGGAACGCCGAGATCACCGCCAGATCGGCGATGCTTTCCGTGCGCAAGCGCAGGTGTGCCGAGACCGGTGCGCAGAAACTGGCATCGTCGCTCATCAATCGTGCAGGCGCTTAATATCGGCGCCCACGGCGGACAGTTTGTCCTCCATACGTTCGTAGCCGCGATCGAGGTGATAGACCCGATGCAACGTCGTCGCGCCGTCGGCGACCAGCCCGGCGATGACCAGCGAGGCGCTTGCCCGCAAGTCTGAAGCCATCACTTCCGCCGCGGCCAACTGGTCGACGCCGCGTACCATCGCAGATCGCCCGTGCAGGTTGATGTTGGCGCCCATACGCCGCAGTTCCGGCACATGCATGAAGCGATTCTCGAATATCGTTTCGGTAACCATGGAAGCGCCGGTCGCGGTTGCCATCAGCGCCATGAACTGGGCTTGCAGATCGGTCGCGAATCCGGGGAAGGGTTCGGTCATGACGTCGACCCCAATGAGCGGTCCGTTGCGGCGCGAGACATGAATGCTGTCGCCGCGCTCCTCCACCGAAACGCCGGCCTCGGTCAGGGTGTCGGCAAGCGCGCTCATGAGCTCCAGCCGCGTACTAGCCAGCTCAAGCTCGCCGCCGGTGATCGCCGCCGCCAGCGCATAGGTGCCTGTTTCGATGCGGTCGGGCATGACCGCGTGCTCGGCGCCGTGCAGGCGCCGAACGCCCATGACGCGCAGGGTCTCGGAGCCGATGCCCTCGATCTCGGCTCCCATTGCCACCAGGCAGTTGGCGAGATCGCTGAGTTCGGGCTCGCGCGCGGCGTTCTCCAGGACCGTCTCGCCGTCGGCCAGCGCCGCTGCCATCAGCAAATTTTCCGTGGCACCCACCGAGACTTGCGGAAAGGTGATGTGCGCGCCGCGCAGGCCGTTTGGCGCACTTGCTACAATATAACCGCCGTCGACGTCGATGTCGGCACCGAGCTGCGCGAGCCCCTTCAGGTGCAAATCGACCGGCCGGCTGCCGATGGCGCACCCGCCCGGCAGCGACACTGTCGCGCGGCCGCAGCGGGCGAGCAAAGGTCCGAGCACGAGCACGCTGGCGCGCATTTTGCGCACCAGTTCATAGGGCGCCTTGGTATTCGTGATCTCGCCGGCGGTGAACGCCCACGCCCCGCAATCCCCACCGCAAGCCTCGGCCCGCACGCCGTGCTGCTCTAATAACAGGCTCAGCGTTCGGATATCGGCTAGGCTCGGCAGGTTTTTCAGCTCGAGCGTGTCTTCGGTCAACAGGCTGGCGGCCATCAACGGCAGCGCCGCGTTCTTGGCACCGCCGATGCGAACTCGACCCGCGAGGGGTTTGCCGCCGACGATGCGAATCCTATCCATGGCCGGTCTCCGGCTAGCGCGTTGGCGCGGTCATTCTTCCATTCCTTCGCCAGGCTTGCGCTCGCCCTCGGCGCGGTCTTTCTGTTGATGCTTGCGCCGGCGCAGATTGCGCCGCAGGGCGGCTGCCCGCCGGTCGAACGCCGCGACGGCGCGCGCTTTCCCGGCGGGCGTCTGCGTCGGTGGTGTGCGCCGCTCGTTGTTCGCCATCGCGCTCGCGTTCATGGAGTGCGCCGCCACCCGCGTCAAGCCCAGTCCGGGGCTTGGTTGCGCCGCGCAAAGGCGTGTGCCATAAGGCCGGCTCAGCCGAGCGCCGCCGTAGCTCAGGGGTAGAGCACACCCTTGGTAAGGGTGGGGTCCGAGGTTCGATTCCTCGCGGCGGCACCACTTAATCTCTTTGAATTCCTTGTGTTTTTGCCGCCGGGCGCGAGTTCGCTGCCTGGTATAGCGCGCCAGAACGCAGTAGCAACTGAGCAGGGTTTCTGGGAAGAATCCGGGAAATCTGAGCCGGCTTTGTTCACGCGGGCGCGCCCGGCCGCTCCGTCACTTCGCCTTTCCGCCGAACTTCTCGGCCGTGCGCCCGGAAAATCGCCCCGATTTCCGGCGTGTTTTAGGCTGGAAATTCGGTATGCCGGTTAGCCGCGCCTGCCACCATGCGTTCGGAGATTATATGCTTGACGGAACTATCTGATAAAGAAGGGTTTTTTGAACTTTCCGAAAATATCGGAAAGTTGCCAATACCCTCCGAAATATCAGGGATCGTCGTCCTCTTCATATTGATTGGTCTTGACCAAGGTGACGGTGACGATCCCGCCACTGACGCTTCTTTGGAGCGCGTATGTCTCTCTAACAAGAATGGTGCCTTGTCCCTGGTTGGGGCCGGTCGTGTTCGCGACACGGACGCTTGTAATACCGCCGGGCACGGCGTCGATGGCGGCGTCGATGGCCGCCTTGGTGGCGGAGGGCGTCATGGCGCGCGTCTGGTCTTGTCCGGAGAGCGCTTCCGCGGTCGTGGCAAGCTCGGCGGCGCCGGCCCGGCCTGTGGTCGCGGTGCGCAGAGCGATCTGGCGGGCTTGGAGGGCGCCGGTCCCGGAGGCGTTCTCGGCCTCGGCATCGGTTGCGAGCGGCACGGCGCCGGCGGCGTCCGTGGTGGCGTCCGGCAGGTGGGTGACGGGTACCTTGCCCGCTGCGTCGAGGGGCGCGACGCCGTCTGCGGCGCCGCGGCCGATGCGGCCGTCGGGCACCTTGGCGTTGGCGGTGAGCTCGCAGATGCCGCCTGCGACACCCAGCGCCGCGATAATCGCCTTGAGGTAGTCGATCACCCGCTTGAGCACGGGCCGGGCGTCGGCCGGGCTGTCGGCGCCGGCATCGAAGTGGTCGGTGGCGAGGTCGTCGGTGGGCCAGGCCATGGAGCCTCTCTCCTTCGTTTGAGCGTCAGGCGATGCCGTGCAGGACGGCGTCGACGGTGGCGTCGGCGGCATTGCCGCTGCCGTCGAAGATCTTGATGCGGGTGGGATCGTTCTTGTTGTCGAGCACCCACGACCAGCCGGCGCCGACCGATTGCAGGGTGAGGTCGATATCGGTGACGCGCGCGAGCGTGGTCGGCACCTCGCGCCCGCCGCTCGCCGAACCGCCCCAGTCGCTGGTGTCGGCGTCGAGGAACTTCTGCTCGGCGGCGGTGCCGAGCAGGGTGTAGCAGAGGTGGTCGAGGCTAAGCATGGTTGCGCCGTCGCCGGTCAGTTGCCAGCGCAGCTGCAGGTGGCGCGCGGTCATGAGCATGGCCGTCGCGTTATCCTGCCAGGTGGCGGTGGCCAGCCCGGAAGCCGTGTCGGCGGTGCGGTACTGCAGCGTCACGTTTCCGGCCGTCTCGGCCTCCCAGGCGATCGAGAACGGCACCTCGGCGCCGATGTCGATGGCTTCGGTGGTGTAGGTCATGGCGGTGGCGCCGTCGTCGCCGTCGCCAAGCGCCCACGAGGTCCAGGCGTCCCAGGTGGCAAGGTCGGCCCAGGTGTAGGCGCCGGCGCCCTCCAGCGCGTCCCGGCCGTCGTCGGAGCGCACGGCGCTCTCGATGGTGCCGGGCCAGCCGCGGGCGGAAGGGCATTCCCACAGGAAGGCGTCGCCGAGGCGGGGATCGGGCAGCTCGGCGATGATGACGGCGGCCGCGGCCGAGAGCAGGCCCGAGGTGTCCTCGGCGCGGATGGCGAAGGTCCAGCGGCCGGCGCCGGGATCGACGGTCTCGTGGGGCGACGAGGTGAGCAACCCGTTATGCAGCGGCGTCATGGCGTCCCAGGCGGGCGCCGCGGCGCCGACGACCGCCTCGGCGTGGCGGATGCGGTAGCCGGCGAGATCGGGATCAGCCGGCGGGGTCCAGCGGAAGCGCCGTGTGCCGTCACCCAGGGCATCGACCAGGAAGTCGGCGACATTGCCCGGCGGCGCCAGCTTGCCGCGGATAGTGTAATCGACGGTGAACGGCGCGCCGGCGGGCGCTGCCTCGGTGCCGGGAATGACGGTGATCGTGAGCCTGCCCGACGGCGGCACGCGCCACGAGGCTTCGGCGGCGCCGTCGATCAGCCTGTCCTCTGTCCGCAATGGGCCGCCGTCGAGCGCTGCGCGGACGATGCCGCCGCGCCAGTCGCCGGCGACGGTGAGCGCAGCGGCGATCTCGACGGCAAAGCCGTTGCCGATGCGGATCAGGGTCTCGGAGAGCGCGATGTGCAGCACCCGGGGCGGGCGCGCCCGACCATCGGCAACGGCACCGTTAGATCGCTCGTGGCGGCGCGGTAATAGGCCTCGACCTCGTCGATGGCCTCGATGCGCACGCGACCCTCGGCGGTGGGCTCCATGGCGACGATGCGCACCCGAGCCGGCGGCGCGTCGCCGGGGTAGAACCGCCACAGCGTATCGAGCGGGCTGGCGCCGAGGGCGCCGAGGGTATCGGGCGCGTCCGTCAACGGTTCGGCGAGCACCAGGGTATCGGTCTCGCCGGCGCCGCCGTCCGGATGGTTGACGGCGGTATTGTGGAGTGTGCCGTCGGGCAGGCGCAATAGCAGGTAGTCGTCGGCGCCGGAGAGGGTGACGGGCCGGTTGAGCCGGAGGCGGTCTGCAGTGCCGCCCGTGAGCCGCCCGGCGACGCCGCCGTCGATCAGGGCGTCGGTCAGGTGAACGACATCGCCGCGGGCGACGGCCAGGCCCTCGGCGCCCATCTCCCACTTGAGACGGCGGCGGTGGTAGAGCTGGCGCGCGGCCTGGAGGTTGCATTCGGCCGCGGCCTGGCTGCGCGAGGTGACGCCGGCCAGCGTCAGGGTCGCGGTATGGCCACCGGGCGCGGCTCGGGGGACCGCCCGGCGCACGGTGTTGTATTGCCAATCGAGATCGGGGTCGATGTAGCGGCAGGCGATCTCGCCGGCCGTCTGGCCGCCGGCGTAGTCGATCTCGAAGCTCCCGGCGACGATGTTGCCGGGCGTGATCAGGGCGGTCGCGGGCTTGTCCGCCTCATCCCACACCACGCCGAGGCGGCCGCTCTGCCAACTCGGATTGGCGCGCCCGCACTGGGCGATCAGCGTCAGCACCTCGGCATGGGTGGTCCGGCGGTCGATGACGTAGTCGCAGCGCAGTCCCTGCGCGTCGCACCAGGCGCCCCAGGCCTTGATGGTCTCGTCGTCGATGCGGGTTTCGGCGAGACCGGCGCCGGCGACCAGCTTGCCGCCGATCTGGATGCCGCGGGCATACCAGCGGAACAGCCAGGCGGGATTGCCGGAGACCTGCGGCGCGCTCCATTGGGTTCCGTCCCAGACCGGGATCTTCTGCCCGACCGTCGCCGACAGCCGATCGAGCCGGCCTGAGAGCTGGCCCGAGGCGCGGATCTTCAGCGCCAGCCGGGTCTGGCCGGTATAGTCGCCGGTGTCGGGCTGGTAGGATCTGAGCGCCGTCCAGGTGATGGCGTCGTGGATGCGGTCGGAGGACGAGGGCGCGCTCGTGCGGCGCACGCGCACGATCCAGGTGCCGGCGGCGGCATGACCGTAGACGAGCGTCTTGCGGTAGGGCGTGGTGTCGCCGTTCGACAGGGTGACGGTGTGGCTTGTCTTCAGGCTCTCGTTGCCCTGCGGCTAGTACTCGATCTCGACGGTGACGGTGTGGCGCGTAGCGCCGCCCTGATCGGAGACCCGGAACAGCGTCCCGGCGAAGTCGATGCCGATCCGCTTGGTACCGGCGGCCGTTGTGCGCTCGACCCAGCCGGTGTCGTCGAGCGCGGCGCCGGCTTCGCTGTCGACGTTGCCGGCGACCAGCGTCACCCGTCCCTGCGCATCGCCGAACTCGGTCTCCACTTCATCGAAGCTGCCGAGCGGCGTGTCGCCGATCTTGCGCTCGCTTATGTCGAGCGCGCCGAGGCCGAAGTGGAAGATCTGGAGCAGGTACTGGTCGTCGCCGGCGAACTCGGTGTATTCGGCGGCGCCCAAGTCGGGAAAGACGCGGTGGGTGCCGAGCACCAGGAGCAGCGGACCGTAGATGCGCGCCCGGGACCTCGGCGACATTAAGCCGTTGATCTCTCGGTGCGAATCCCGCCCAGTGCCACCGAATCCCCGCAAATCCCGATTCTTAAAGACTTTCGTCCCCCTACAGTCGCCTGGCTGGACTTCTCGGTGATGACGATCTGGTCGGTCATGGCAGGGCGGTAGGAGGCATTCCGCGGCGATGACTGTACCAGAACATAGAACGAACACTATCAGCCCGGTGATGAAGTCGCGCTTTGATCAATCGGTTTCGGGGGCGACGATGATGATGATAACGAGCATGGCTGGTTTGCCTTCGATGTTCGCCACGATGGCGATCGCCAGGGCAGCATCGAACTGAATAACGAACAAAAGGGTGCTCTTTGCACTCGCAGCCTCCCTCGGCGTGCCTGATCCGAACAGCGCGCGCATCAGAATGCCGAGATTGAACCCGGCGACATGGATCAGGTAGCGTTTGTGGACGTTCTCGCGCGCCCGCAGCAACGCGCGGCGCATGCCGCCACGGTCGAGGACATGGGCGAAGCTGCGCTCGACCATCATCACCGCGCCTGCGCATGGCGTTCCGCGCGACGCCGGACTTCAATCGCGCCCGGTTGGCGTAGACAGCCTGACGTGCCGCCTGGTCGCCATGCCAGCGCAGATAGCCGTTGGCGGGCTCCGGCTCGGAGATCCGCGTTTTCCAGACGCCGCCGTCGAGGTCTTTCAGCCCCTCGCGTGAATGATAGCCCTTGTCGCCAACGAGACTGCAGGGCTCTGCCCGTGTTGGAGCCAGACCGACCTCGGCGAGGTTGCGCGCGGCCGCCTCCAGCGTCCCAGGCAAAGTCGTCGTGTCGCCTTCATCGGCTGGATAGATCGGTGCCGCAACGATGACGCCGGTGTCGAGATCGACCGCGTGCTCGGGCTTGTAGGCCAGATGCGTGGTGCCGTCCTTCATCCGCGCGATCTTCGCATCAGGATCGGTCGGGCTCGTCCAATCCTTGTTCGAAAGCTTCTTGCCCTTCCGCCGGCGATCGAGCCGGACGAGGTCGTCGATCGTCGGCGTTTCGACGCCACTCTCCTTCGCCATTTGCGTCAGCATCTCGCGATAGGTCTCGCCGCTATCGCGCCGCACGATGGCTCGCAGGGCGGCGTTGGCTTCCATCGTCGAGCCGTCGACGCCGATCCGCTCGCCCTTCACCAGACCGCGCGCGGCGACGAGAGCCAGAACCCAGTCGAAAACCTTTTCATGGACCTCGTGCGGCAGCCAGCCGCGCGTCTTCGACAACCAGGAATGATCGGGAACCTTGTCCCGGTTCGCCAACCGCAGAAACGCGCGAAGCGACAGCGAATCCGAACAGCGCCAAGCGATGCCGCGCTCGCTGCCGATGCCCTCGAAATAGCCGATCATGTGCATCCGGAAATAACGCCCCGGCGGCAGCGAAGGAGCCCCCATCCGAGGTGCGTAGTATGGCTTGCACGTCGCCTCCACGAAGCCGTCAAAGCCAGACTCGGTCAGCAACTCATGCAGCCGGTCGGAAAACGCGTGTCCAGGCGAACGCGGCATCTCCGCCCATGTCACCACGAGGTCACCCTGAACCTCGCTCTGTCGTCTCAATGCCATCGCACGACGCCCGTCTAAATCTCTATGTTCAGACAGAATCAGACACGCCGGACTTCGTCAACGGGCTGTTATTCGGCGAAGCCCCTCCTCAGCCGCAATCACCGGCCGACGTTCAGGCCATGTGGCGGCGCACGCTCGGCGCCGAGCGCAAACTGTTGGATGCGCTGATAGACAGCTATCCCGCGCCTCTGGGCCGTTCCGATCTGGCGGCATGTACCGAACTCGCGCAGTCGGGCGGCACGTTCGGCACATATCTCTCGCGCTTGCGCTCCAACGGGCTGATCGTCGAAGACGGCGGCAGCATAAGCGCCGCGGCGATCCTGTTCGAGAATGCGCGATAAGCGCCCGGCCCCAGCCGCCAAGGAGGGAGCGATGGGTGAAGAGGGGCACGTCGAGCCATTGCCGGCACCGCCCGGCAAACAGATTGATGAGGCCATTTTGGCTTTGTTCGCCAAGCTGCCGCCGGTCGACACAGTCTGGCCAGAAGTCGACCGACAGCGTTGGCTGAGAGCCGCATCGGCGACGATCGATCTCGTCTACCCACCGGCCGGTCCGCGCTGAACGGGTGGGTGCGGCTCCGAGTCGGTTGAAGACTGTCGGAGCCGCACTGTTCAGTTGGCTGGGGGGCGTTGTTAGACCGTCACCGGGGGCGTGGTCCCTGCCGCCTTCACGCCCTGCTGGTTGGACGCCAGCGCCGCGAGCAGCTGCGCCAACTGCTGGCCAAGGTCATTGCCGGACATGAGTTTCTGCGCCGAGATCGCCTCGATCGGATCGGCCTCGGTCAGGCGCTTGGTAACGTTACCGATTGCGGCTTCCGCGATGACGTTCATGCGGTTCTGGTGGGCGACGGCGTTCTGCATCGCCAGCGCCATCGAATGCGCCGACGCATCGCCGACCGTCTTGAGATTGCCGACGCTGACGCTTTCGATAATCCTCTCTGAGTTCACGGCTTCAGCCATTGGTATGCTCCTTCGAAGGTTACACCCAGCGTAACTTGCTGAGACTATTGGCCCTTGCGTGCAACTAGTCCTTCTATTTCAGAAAGGGAATGAATTTCGAGAGTAGGGCCCCCAGCACGCCGGAGATCGCGTCGACCGCGACGATGACCCGCCAGCCCCCCTTGGCCTGGCTCATCGCGTCGCGGACCGTGCGCTCGTCGGCGTGAAGGCCGCCTAGATCGCCTTTCAGGTTCGCGATGTCCGACTGAATGCCCATGACCGTTCCGCGCAACTCGCCGATCTTCTCGGCCAAGTCATGATGCGTGATTGCGCTCAATGGACAGCTTTCGCCGGCACCATCCCTGCCTCAAGGGCGAAAGGGATTGTATAGCCCGCGCCGTGCGTCATGACCCTGCTGAGACCAGCGGGCGCCGTTCGAACAATCGTCCACGTGCCCGTGTCCGGGTTGAGGAAGAGCTCGTAGACCAGCCGCGTGCCGGTGAGCCGCAGCACCGCCCGCTCGCCGAAGGTCCGTTCCAGGCACGCCGCCAGCGTCTCGGTCGGGGCCTGCGCCGGGCACGTCTGTGCGCCGGCGGCGGGCGCCAGCAGGATGGCCGCTATAGTGGCTGCGAGCAGTCTCATCGTTCGGTGAGAAAGATGGCGCGGGAGTACCGGCCCGCCCGCTCGGCACGGAGCCCACTACAATGTTATGCGCTTTGTGCCAAGCGCGGGCGGCGACCTTTGAGGCCGTGGCTCCGACCTACTGCCGGGCACGACCGGCAAACCCGATGCTTGACAAGTAATCACGGTCCAGAACGGCAATCGGCCTTATCTGCTGCGGGTAGTCGGAACTGTCGATGCGTTCGATCGTCGCCGGATCGAACGGCGTCGGATTGGAGAACAACGGCCGCGGCGAGTGAAGAAATCGCTTGGCGCTCGCATTGCAAATCTTGTTGTGCTTCAGATCGACCCGGTAGTGCTTTTGAATCGGGTTCCGATCGTCCGTCGATTTTCTTCCTTTTTCGGCTAGGCAATAGATCTGGCAGCGCGCTTGGGTTTCTATTGACGAACAGTCGTACCCAACTCCGGTAGCATGCTCGACATAAGAGCGGTTCCGGAAAGTTTTTGAGTCGTCGGAATCGGTTGTGTTTTATTGTCTGTCACCTGTCCAACTGCTTTGGGGTGCCCGATGTGGAAGCCTGAACACCGCGCGGCCGCCGACCGTGGCCGGCTTCGCTATCCGAGTGATCTGACCGACGCCGAATGGGCGCTGATCGAGCCGCTGATCCCACCGGCGAAGCACGGTGGGCGTAAGCGGACGGTCGATGTCCGCGAAGTCCTGAACGGCATCTTCTACGTGCTGTCGACCGGCTGCCAGTGGACCGCGCTGCCCAAGGACCTGCCGCCGAAGAGCACGGTGTACGACTACTTCGACCTGTGGGAATGGGACGGCACCCTGGCTCGCATCCATCATGAGCTCTACGTGGCGGTGCGCGAGCGCGCGGGCCGCGAAGCCAGTCCGAGCGCGGCCATCATCGACAGCCAGAGCGCCAAAGCGGCGCAAAAAGGGGGGCGTCGATCGATCCGCAGGGCTTCGACGCGGGCAAGAAGCTCACCGGCCGCAAGCGGCACATCCTGGTCGATACGCTCGGCCTGATGCTGGGCCTCGTCGTGCATCCCGGCAACGTGCAGGACCGCGATGGCGCGGCCACACTGCTGCGCCGGACACGCCGGCTGTTTCCGTTCATCGAGGTGATCTACGCCGACGGCGGCTACCAGGGACCAAAGATGGCTGCCGTGGTGGCGAAGACCGGCGCCTGGCGGCTGGAGATCGTCAAGCGCAACAGCGTGCCGCGCTTCGAGGTGCTGCCGAAGCGCTGGATCGTCGAGCGCA
Organism: Alphaproteobacteria bacterium; assembly: GCA_965248805.1. Classification (GTDB taxonomy): domain Bacteria; phylum Pseudomonadota; class Alphaproteobacteria; order UBA6615; family UBA6615; genus CBDFKJ01. The sequence continues at coordinate 86,190 of CBDFKJ010000007.1, read as the reverse complement.
CCTTCGCCTGGATCGTCCGTTGCCGCCGGCTGGCGCGCGACTTCGAACGCCACGTCCGTTCTGTCGTCGCTTTCATCCACCTCGCCATGATCCGCATCATGCTGCGACGCTTGACCCGGCCAAGCCCTTGCTCGTGAATCTCTACTTCCCGGAACGGCTCTAAGGGTTAAAGTCATAGATCACCTGATAATGCCGGCTGCGCGCGAGAGTGCTGTCGAGTCGCTGCTCGCGCAAGGAGAGCCCGAATGTGTTTGGAAAGTGCGAGATGCAGCATTTGCAATCCACCCAGCGATTTAGAGCAAAGAAATCCATGAACCAATCGGCCGAGAATTTCAGATAGGCCGTCGGATGCGGCCCACCGGAGTTCATGGCGAAGAATCGCCCGCCCGGCTTTACCATGCGCGCCATGTTGCGGAGCGCGCCGGCTACATCGAAGATGTTGTCGAGGCAGCCGCCATCATAGACAAAATCAGCCATGCGCCGGTGCCTTCGGGGGAGTCTGTCCTGAATATCGCATATGATGCTGGCGCCTTCATAGTCGTTTACGTCGAGCGACAGCACCGCCGCATCGGTGAAGGCACCGAAGAAAGACTCTTGCGTGATCGTCGCACGCTTCCGGCTCACCGTGACGCCATCGATCTCATACTGCACGCCGCTTCGCTTCGGCACGCCCACGCTCGCGAGAAGCCTGTCCATCTCGTCGCCGGTCAGATCGACGGTGTGGCGGCCGATGGTAACGATTGTACCGCGGATCGGCCGATATTGATGCTCGGCCAGAAGCATTTGCGCGGCCAATATCGCGATACCCATGGTTGCGCCCCGTACTTGGCTTGTTCCCGTTACAGCAGACGATCAAGGATCGATGCCGCAAGTGCAAGCGACAGTGCTAGTCCTAAGAGCCGTTCCGGGAAGTAGAGATTCACGAGCAAGGGCTTGGCCGGGTCAAGCGTCGCAGCATGATGCGGATCATGGCGAGGTGGATGAAAGCGACGACAGAACGGACGTGGCGTTCGAAGTCGCGCGCCAGCCGGCGGCAACGGACGATCCAGGCGAAGGTGCGCTCGACGATCCAGCGCTTCGGCAGCACCTCGAAGCGCGGCACGCTGTTGCGCTTGACGATCTCCAGCCGCCAAGCGCCGGTCTTCGCCACCACGGCAGCCATCTTTGGTCCCTGGTAGCCGCCGTCGGCGTAGATCACCTCGATGAACGGAAACAGCCGGCGTGTCCGGCGCAGCAGTGTGGCCGCGCCATCGCGGTCCTGCACGTTGCCGGGATGCACGACGAGGCCCAGCATCAGGCCGAGCGTATCGACCAGGATGTGCCGCTTGCGGCCGGTGAGCTTCTTGCCCGCGTCGAAGCCCTGCGGATCGATCGACGCCCCCCTTTTTGCGCCGCTTTGGCGCTCTGGCTGTCGATGATGGCCGCGCTCGGACTGGCTTCGCGGCCCGCGCGCTCGCGCACCGCCACGTAGAGCTCATGATGGATGCGAGCCAGGGTGCCGTCCCATTCCCACAGGTCGAAGTAGTCGTACACCGTGCTCTTCGGCGGCAGGTCCTTGGGCAGCGCGGTCCACTGGCAGCCGGTCGACAGCACGTAGAAGATGCCGTTCAGGACTTCGCGGACATCGACCGTCCGCTTACGCCCACCGTGCTTCGCCGGTGGGATCAGCGGCTCGATCAGCGCCCATTCGGCGTCGGTCAGATCACTCGGATAGCGAAGCCGGCCACGGTCGGCGGCCGCGCGGTGTTCAGGCTTCCACATCGGGCACCCCAAAGCAGTTGGACAGGTGACAGACAATAAAACACAACCGATTCCGACGACTCAAAAACTTTGACTTTATGCCGGTGTCGGCCGCCTTGACAGCATCGTTCGAGGTGACGAGCAGCGCCGCCAAGCCAAACACAAAAACGATCAGGGCGGCCGCATACCCTGCGTAGACAAGCATTGTGTGAAAGATGTCCATCAAGCGTCCGACTACGGTGGCGCCGCTGCGGGGTTGTTCAAATCTCCCAGGGCGCGCTCGATACGGCGCTGCAGTTCGTCGTCCGGCGGAGCGTCGCGACGGCGCGGCCCGTCATCGAAAGCCTCACCGACGATGTTGTTAGCAATGTAGGTCCGCCGCCGTCCTTCCAACGCGCGCTGCACTCGCCCGCCGCCCGTGTTGGTGGCGAGCATGAGCCGCCCGAGATCGGGGTCGAGCATTGCGTCACGCAGGACGGCGGTGGCGTTGGCCACCGGGTCCTTTCCGGCCGCCCGCATTGACCACTGGCTGATTGCGAAGACGCCGCGCCCCTTCACGATGCCGTAAAGCGAGGCGAGCACGATCCGCACGCGCTGCACGTTCTGTTGCAGGGCCGCGGTTGGCGACCCAGTTGTGACCTGGGTGTTGATCCTGTTCATCACGCGAAGTTGATCGCGAACCCGCTCCAGAACCCGCATTTCCGGCTTTGTATAAATCTGTTCCAGCGCGCCGCGCGTGCGCGGGTTCTTGAACAGGTCTTCAACCTGGTTGGCGACAAGGATAAAGTCGTCGCCGGACAAGTTCACGGTGCGGGAGCGGACCTTGTTATCGACCCAGTCCGACACGGCCACTCTCATGCCATTGCGCGCTTGGCCCGTGCGGTCCTTACTGGCTTCGGCGAGGAGCAACGTCATGGCGGCGGCCGGATCGTCGGCGGCCATCACGCGGCCGACGGCCTTCTCCGGATCCGTCCCGACGAACAGAGCCGTCACCGATTTGTTGGCCTCGCGCTCCGTCACCTTGACGGCATCCCTAGCGTCGGCCAACTCTCTTTCCAGTTGAGTGACTTTCGTCCGTGCGGTCGAAGCGCGTCCGGACAACGCTTGGATCTCTTGCCGAATGTCGGGGAAGCCAGCCAGAGCGCCCTTGTGATTCTCCAAGAATCTGTTGATGCGCTGTGGATGGAACTTATCGCTGGGATCGATGGCGGCCTTGGACAGTTTCGACAACACGAAGTTTCGGGTTGCCTCGCGAGTCTGCGTCGCGTCCGGAATGCCCTGAAGAATTCGCTCGAGATCCTGACCGGCTTCAAGCGATCCTGGGCGCGTCCCGATGAATTTCCCACCGACGGCCGACGGTTCAATCGGCCGGCCCTTCTTGCTAGCATCGCTGATGACCCGCCCAACGCCGGCACGGAATCGGGGCGCGAAGATATCCCGGAAGAAGGTAAGCGCCGCATTTGCGCGTGCTGCCGCCGACGATGCGCTCTCGGCCAGCTTCACCGCCTCTTGATCGAGCGCCTGGCGCAGTTCGATCAGCCGCTCGACGACTCCGCCCTTGTTCGCCGCCCGCGCTTGCGCGATCGCGGCACTGAGATCTGGCCGCATGTCTTCGAGGTCGCCGAAGTGAAGAGGTGTCGCCTCCGCGCCCTCCTTTGGCTCCGCAACCGCCCTCTTCAATCGCCCCACGACCTTCGGCAGTTTGGATGGCGTGCTGTCCAAGGGGCCGCGTTTCTGCGTGATTCCGGCGACGACCTCTCGCAGGTCGTCAGGCTCGATCGGAACAGACCGTCCTGGGTCGATGGCGCGGAACAGGCGGTTCTTTTCGAGCGTCAGCCGCTGCAACTCGTGCGTGACGGCCTCATTTATTTCGAGGCTTGCCCCGGTCTCCAGACTACGAAACTCGTTGATCTCGTCGGCCAGATTGCCGATCTCGTCCTGCACGGCCTTGAGTTGGGCTTCGGTCGCCTCGACGATCTGCGTCTTGGCCATGCGCGCTTCGGTCTGGCTTTCCTCGAAAAATTGTCGCGCTAGGGCCGCCTCTCCATCGCCGCGGCCAGTGACATCGGAGAGCTGCTGACTGACGGCCGCCTGGTTTTCGCTCCGGCGCGCCGCGAACGCCGGCGAAGTCGCGCCTTGCGTTGACAAGGATTTTTCCAGGGCGATGAGGCCGGGGTCGCGGCTGGCTGTTCCGGTCGTCGGCTGGAAGCCGGTACCCTGGGCATCCTCGATCGTCTTAGTGATGCTGGCGATCGCCGCGTCCGGATCGGTCGCAAGCTCGCGCACCGCCCTTGCCGCGACTTCTTCGGCGACTTTATCGGAATTGACGAACGGCCGGACGACTTGGGCGATGCCCTTCCATGTGAGCAAAACACCGCCAAGAGTTCCTATTGCCGTAGCCGTGATGGTCCCCGCCTCGATGCCCAGCTTCAGCCGCTTCAAAAGCGCCGGCTCGTCGGCGTCGATTCCCGTCGGCAACAGGTCCGGGAACAGATTGCCGAGAGACTGAACGTCGCCGGGGTCGGCGGCGAGGATGTCAGCGCCGGTGGCGGCAACGACATTGAGGCCGAAACGGCTGAGCGCGCCCGCCGCCCCCGCCTTCTGTGCGACCTTGAGTCCACCGACGACTTTGCCCGCGGCACCGCCAGGAATGCCGAACTGGGTCACGGCCGCCGTCACGTCCTCGACCGGCCCGCCCGTCTCGATTTCCGGGATGTTTCGGCGAATTGATTCGGCGAGTTCGTCGGCACCGCGCCCCGGTATCGATCCGGGCACCGTTGCGCCGACAACATCCAACGGGAAAGTTGCCACGCCCGTTATCAGGTCACGGACGCCCTTGGCGATCGAGCGGCCCAACGAGAAGCCTTGCTGTTTGCGCAAGACCGGGATCGCCGAGGATCGCCGCCGCATCGAGGGTCTTTGGGGTTTTGGTTTCAGCCATGCCGGCCTCCGTCACGCGACCGCGCGGGTGAGATCTCCGGCGGCCGCGAACTGCACCGGCGCTGTCGCGAAGTCGCCGACCGACTGACCGAGCGGCGTATAGCTTTCGAGCACCGCATCTCCGGTGAACTCGGGATTGCTCGCCGACTTGGCGCCCTTGTCGACACGGACGATGATCGGCACCGCATCGCCGGCGTTGTAGACGGCGAACAGAGTCGCATCGACCTTGCCCGCGGCGAAGTTCTGTTTGAGTGTCAGCGACAGCGACCAGGTCTTGAGCCCGAGCGTCATCGACCTGGTATCGTCGCCCATCGTCGTGTCGTCGTGGCTCTCGCGGCCGATCTCCAGGTTGACCTCCTGGATGTGATCGGACAGATCCACGCCGTTGATGGAGACGAAGGCGTTCTTGAGGATCATGAAGTTCTCATTGTGTTAAACGTCAGACGACGCCGGCGATGACGGCGAAGCGGAACCGCGGCGCGGTGCCGGCGATGGTCCACTCAACGCGGTAGCTCGAACCCGTCAGCGGGCCGGCCAGCCAGCATCTTCCATTGGCTGCCGATGACCGGCGCTCCTCAAACCGAACCGCCGTAGAGAATCACAACGAGGCAAAATTCACGAGGTAAATGGAGGCGTCCGGTTGATGGAACTGGAGGTGGGCGCGTCTACTGGCGCCGCCTATGGCGAGAGGAACCCGCTGCGGCAGGCTCAGCGCAACGGCTACCGTGACCGCGACTGGGAGACGCGGGCGGCGACCGCCGAGCTGCGCATTCCCAAGCTGAGGAAGGGCTCCTTCTTCCCGAGCTTTCTTGAGCCGCGCCGCATGGCCGAGAAGGCGCTGACCGCTGTTATCCAGGAAGCCTATGTCCAGGGCATCTCGACGCGGTCGGTCGACGACCTGGTCAAGGCGATGGGCATGAGCGGCATCTCGAAGAGCCAGGTCAGCCGGCTGTGCGAGGAGATCGACGGCAAGGTGAAGGCTTTTCTGGAGCGGCCGATCGAAGGTGACTGGCCGTACCTGTGGATCGACGCGACCTATCTGAAGGTCCGTCGCGGCGGACGCATCGTGTCGGTCGCCGTCATCATCGCCGTCGGCGTCAACAGCGACGGCCGGCGCGAGGTGCTGGGCATGGAGATCGGCACCTCCGAGGCCGAGCCGATCTGGACGGAGTTCCTGCGCAAGCTGACGCGACTGCGCGGCGTCAAGCTCGTCGTCTCCGATGCGCATGAAGGCTTGAAGGCCGCCGTCACCAAGGTGCTGTGCGCCACATGGCAGCGTTGCCGCGTCCACTTCATGCGCAACGTGCTCGCCCATGCCGGGAAGAACGGGCGGCGCGTCGTCTCGGCCTTCATCGCCACCGCGTTCGCACAGGAGACGGCCGAGGCGGCGAGCCTTCAATGGCGTGCCGTCGCCGATCAGATCCGAACGAAGGTCCCGAAGCTTGCCGCCATCATGGACGACGCCGAGCCCGATGTGTTGGCATACATGACCTTCCCCAAGGAGCATCGCGCCAAGCTGCACAGCACCAATCCGATCGAGCGCCTCAACGGCGAGATCAAGCGCAGGACCGACGTCGTCGGCATTTTCCCCAACGATGATGCCATCGTCCGGCTGGTCGGCGCGCTCCTGCTCGAACAGAACGATGAGTGGGTCGTGCAACGGGCCAGATACATGACCCTGGAAACCATCGCCCAGATGAATGATGATCCTCTCATCAGCCTGCCAGCTGTCGCACGCTGATCATCCCGGCCCATGCCGGAGCGCGCGGCCATCTGCCGTCAGCTACACCACTCCATGGGACACGATCTTCCATTGACGCAAAGTGCTGAGCCGCATTCCCAGTCGCAGCTTGTCGGAACCCGACCGGAATGACGGCTCGAACGCGCCCATCGAGGGTGGCCGCGATAGATCAAATCGTGGCCAATTGCCGGCCAATGCGCTCACTTTGTTAACAAATCAGTTACATCTGAATGGCACCATCGCCACGAGCTTCTCGACAGGCTCAGAGGCCGTTCCAGCGACAGGATGTACAGTGAGCGAGTTCGATCCACTCAAGGGGTTCGGCCGTCTCATCACCCAGGTCAAGCACTCGGAATACGAGCGCGGATGGCGCGACGCCATGGATGCGATCCAACGCGCGGTGATTACGATGTATCGGCGTTCCAACGACTCCGATCCGCTTGGTGATGAAAGCGACGGCGAAAGAGAACCAGACGAAGTCGACGAACCGGCAGAACCGGAGGTCGACATAGTACCGCTAGAGCAAAGCCCTCCTGAACCGGAGGAGCGTTCCGATAGCACGGACGACGATGAAGCCAGCCGTGCCCGCAGCGCTGACCATCCACGGTTCGTGACGCCAAAATGGGCGATGCTAAGGCGCTAGACGGGCGCGATGAAGCGATCCCGAAGGGAAGAAATCAGCGCCGCGCACGCAGTGCGGTGCGAGGAGACGGTATGAGCACGGTTACCAACGTCATCAGGGCGACGAACGCGCCGAGCGAGGCGTTACAGGCCTATGCCGAGATCACACGATTGATCGAACGGCTGCACCGGCGCTATCTCGATGTCATACGTTACGAGCTCAGCCAGCTCGGCGTGGAGGACATCAATCCGGTTCAGGCGATGCTGCTGATCAACGTGCAGGGCTCTGGCGTGACCATGCGCGAGCTCGTCGACCGCGGCTATCACATCGGCTCGAACGTCACCTACAATGTCCGCCAGCTCGTCGACGCCGGCTATCTGGAGCAGCATCGTTCCGAACGCGATCGTCGTGCAGTGCGCTTGCAGCTGACGGACTCGGGTTGCGCGTTGTGTGCCAAGCTCATGGACATGGAAACGGTTCACTCGCAAACGCTGGTCGAGCAGAGCAGCGAATCCGATCCGATTCAGGGGCGGGACGTGTCGCGCACGTTGGAACGCATCTGGTCGGATTACGTGCGCTACGGCATGACCTAGTGGGTTGGCCGCATTGTATTCGCGGACGAAGCGGTTGATTGCGGCCTGGAGATCGACGACGGAATGGAAGACGCCGTGCTTGAGCCGCCGCCGGGTGAGTTTTGCGAAGAAGCCCTCGACGGCATTGAGCCACGAGCAGGAGGTCGGTGTGAAGTGGAAAGTCCAGCGCGGATGGCGGGCGAGCCAGGCGCGGACCTTGTCCTTGTTGTGCGCCGCGTAGTTGTCGACGATCGCGTGGATGGCCTTGTCCGCCGGCACCGTGCGCTCGATGCGGTTGAGGAAGCGGATGAACTCCTGATGGCGGTGGCGCTGCATGTTCTGGCCGATCACCGTTCCGTCCAGAACGTTGAGCGCCGCAAACAGCGTGGTCGTGCCGTGCCGTTTGTAGTCATGGTGCCGGCGCGTCCCTTCTTCATCGGCAGACCGGCGGTCGAGCGCCTGGATCTGTGACTTCTCATCGATCGACAACACCACCGCATGGGCCGGCGGGTCGACATACAGGCCGACGATATCGGTGAGTTTCTCGGCGAAGGCAGGGTCGGTCGACAGCTTGAAGTTGCGCCAGCGGTGCGGGCTGAGACCGTGAGCCTTCCAGATCGCCTGCACCGTCGAGGCGGCAATACCGGCCGCCCTGGCCATCGCGCGCAACGTCCAGTGGGTCGCCTCAAACGGCGGCGGTTGCTGCGTCAGGCGCACGATCTCGGCGACACGATCGAGCGGGACCGGCGCCTTGCCGGGCGGACGGGACTTGTCGCGAAGCAGGCCGCCGACACCCTCGTGCATGAACCGCTCTTGCCAGCGCCACACGCAGGTCTTGGACTTGCCGGTCTCGGTCATGATCGCCGAGGTGCCCAGACCCTCGCCGCTGAGAAGGACAATATGTGCCCGCCAGACGTGTTTCTGCGGGCTCTTGGGATCCGCGACGACCGCGCGCAATCGCTGACGGTCGCCGGCGGATAGGGTGAAGGAGATTCCACTGCGCATGCGCCAGATTCGCATACCACAGCAAAATACGGAATCCCAATTCGGACTCTTTCATTCCGATCAATCCACTAGAGGTCGGGGTCGGGCAGACCCTGGCGAATGCGCCAATCCCACGGCGCCGGAAACTCGCCAATCCATAAGCCGCGCTCGGCGGTGCGGGATTCCGCCTCATCCGCTAGGTAGCGTTCGCTCCATCTTGCGTCGGCGCGCGCCCAGCCGGTGTAGACCATGCCTTCCGACAGATCGTAGCCGCCGGCCTCGCACCGCGCGACGGTGATACCGTCGTCACGTAGTTCGACAATATCGCAGTCGACGGTCGCCGCCGCCGTCAGATCGTTCAACTGCGATCGGGCGATGACGCCGCAATCGATTTCATTGTCGAGAAAACTGCACAACTGGCCGGCCTCCGGTGCGTCGATGCCGATCAGCCGCACCTGTCGGCCCGCCACCTCCAGCGTATCGCCATCGATGACGGTTGCCGGGCCCTGCAAATCGGCGGCGTGCCCCGCACTGGCCAGCAGAACCATGGTAAGTGCAGCAATTGAACGCGCGCACCGCATGTGCAGAGTGTACCACTCCGACGGCGGCTAGCTCTTCAGAATATCGAGAGGGGAGTGTCTCGCAAGCAACTCCGAGCCTTGCGGCAAATTCCACCAGCCGCTCGCCACCGTGGCGTACAGGCGGCGGAAATCGACGGTATGCTGCAAATCCTCGTCCACGAGGTCGGTGAGCGAAGGTGGCGCGCCGTGCAGCCCGCCCTTGACGGTGCCGCCGAACAGAAAGTGCGCCGCGGCTGTGCCGTGGTCGGTTCCTTGGCTGCCGTTTTCGCCGGCCCGCCGTCCGAACTCGGCGTAGGTCATCACAAGAACGCGATCCCAGATGCCGTGATGCAGCATGGCGGCGCGAAATGCGGTGAGTCCGGCTGCGAGTTGCCCGAGCAAATTGCCGTGGGTGCGCTGCTGGTTGGCGTGCGTGTCGAAGCTGCCGTGGCGCAGCTTGATGGCGGGCACCGAGACGTCGGCGACCAACAGCCGCGCGGCGGCTTGAAACTGCCGTCCAATCGGCGTCCGCGGAAACTCGCCCGCGAGCGTCGGCGCCGTATCGAGCTGCGCCGACAGATTGTGTGCCGCGCCGCGAATGTCGGTGCGCACGCGCATCAGGTGGGCGAGGGCGGGATTGCGCGCGACGGCCTGAGGCGCCGGCGTCCGGCGTGCCTGATCGATGAATCCTTCCGGCTCCACCATCACGATCGGGCGCGCTTGGGCGCCGGTGAGTGCCCCCGCCGGTCCGCCGAGGGCGATACCGTCGATCGCCATGCGCTGCGCGGCGTCGGCTTGGCTCCAGACGCCTGCCACCCAGCCATCGTTGAGCACTTGCTCGCTGTCCGATGCGGTCTCGACGATCTCGATGGAGCGGAAATGCGACCGGTCAGGCCGCGGGTAGCCGACGCCATGAACGACGGCCATGTCGCGCCCCTGCCACGCTGGCATCAGCGGCTCCAGTGCCGGGTGCAGCCCGAAATGTTCGTTCAGCTGCAGCACGTCGTCACGCGCCACCGCCAGTCGCGGCCGCAATTTTTGATAGGCCCGATCGGCATACGGCACGACGGTATTCAACCCATCATTGCCGCCGTTCAGCTCGACCAGCACGACTGTGCGTGCCGAAGATGCCGCCGCGGCCAGAGACGGCGACAGCAGGCCGCACGTAACGGTGGCGGCGGAGCTTGCGAGAAAATCTCTGCGTCTCATCAACGCCTCACTTGAGTGATATACCGGATCATTGAGCAACCCCCAGAACCAGAGCGCCGCTGGCGACTTGGTCCATGTTCTGACTGTCGACCGGTGGCAACGGCACGACCAGCGCGATCAAATCGGGCGCGTTCTCCCAGCGATCGGGCAGTCTCTGAACCCAGCGATCGATGTGGCGGCCCATGCCCTGCGCTCGTCGCCCGGACATCGCCATGCCGCCCGCGCGACGCTCGGCGTTGGCCGATCGGCGGTCGGCGGATCGGTCTCCGGCGGGGGCCCCGTTGGTGACGGTCTGCAGCAACTCCTGCCGCGCCAGGTAGCGGTCGGCCGTAATCCACTCGGCACCGCCCGGCCAGCCTTTGACGTTCGGCGGATCGAACAGATCCTGCCCGAGGCGGCGGCTCATGAAGGCGATGTTGCGCGGGTTCTCGACCTCTATATCGAATAGCCGAACGGTACCGACCAGAAGTTAGACCGGCGAGCGGATCAACGCCCCTCGATTGGCCGGATCCCAAAAGGCGGCGGAGGTCAGCATCGCCTGCATCAGCGGCGCGATCTCGTAGTCGGCGGTCCGAAACAGCGCTGCCAGCCGCTCGATCTCGGCGTTATCGGGCGCGTCCGAGACGAATGCGCGCCACAGTTTCGTGGTGATGAGAACTGCCGTGCGCGGGTGCGCCAACAGGATGTCGACGATATCGTCGCCGTCGAAGCGGCCGTCCTTTCCGAGCACCGTCTTGGTGCCGCCATCGTGGCGCGGCCGGCGGGATACGAACTCGCCCGTGCGCGGATCGACGGACCAGCCGGTAAATGCACGCGCGATCTCCTTGATATCGCTCTCCGAGATATCGCTCTCCGAGTACCAGCCCTCGCCCAAGGTGAATGGCTCCAGCAACTCGCGCGCGAAGTTCTCGTTCGGCGCCTCGCGCCGATTGCCGACGTTATCCAGGTAAACCAGCATCGCCGGATCGCGGCTGATCGTCCGCAGCAGCTCTCCGAAATTCCCCAGGGCATGGCGCCGCAGCAACCCATCTGGCGGTACATCCAGATCAGCCTGCGCACCTTGCGCAGGCTCGAGGTGAAATGATTGTGCCAAAACAGCATCATGGTTTCGGTGACAGGTGTGGGCGTGGTGATCATCTCGCCGATCCACCAGGCCTTCAATTCACCCGACTGTTGGCGCAGCACGCGGACGTTCGGCGCGATCTTCGGCCGACATCGGTCGGTCGCGCCGACGCCGGGGCGTCCAGGTGTCGGACCAGCCCGGTGGCTCCGTCAGTGCCGATTGACGCGCCGTGCCGAGCAGTTGTTGGACGGCGGCAGTGCGGTCCAAGGGCGCCAGCGCATTTGCGTCGTTCGGCGTGGCGGCGAAGGCGACGCGTCCCAGCACGTGCCGCGCCTCGTCCAGCGGCAGGGCGTTCGCCGGCGTCGCCAGACCCAGGGCGATCATGCCGGCGGCGCAGCCGCGTATGATGTGCATGACGTTCATCCAACCCTCGGAAACTGAATTACCCGTCATCACGGGCGGCTTAGTGGAATTCCGTCGCCGGCCGGCCGGCGAACATCCAACTGGTGCAGCGCTGTCATTGTCCTACCAGACGCATTATATCATCTGAGGCGCAGCGCGGAGACGCCTTTGACGGCCGAAACAGATAAGGAACATTTGCGGACGGACCCTGCAGACGAGGATGTGCACGCAAGTCACCGCAAGCATGGGTTCGTTGGCCGTCTACGCGGTTACCTAATTGCCGGCATCCTGGTTACCGCGCCGGTCGGGATCACCTTTTACCTCGCTTACGTGTTCCTGTCCTTCATCGACGCGCAAGTCACGCCGCTGATCCCGACGCAGTACAACCCGAACACATACTTGCCATTCGGCATTCCGGGTTTGGGCCTGATCGTGCTGGTCGTCGCATTGACCGTCATCGGCTGGCTGACGGCCGGCATTGTCGGACGGTTTCTGGTCGGGCTGGGCGAGCGGGTCGTGCACCGCATGCCGGTCGTACGCAGCGTCTACGGCGCCACCAAGCAGATCATCGAGACGGTCGTGGCGCAGCAGTCCGATGCATTCCGCCAGGTCGTGCTGTTCGAGTATCCGCGCCGAGGCTGTTGGGCGATAGGATTCGTCACCGGCCGCACGATCGGCGAAGTGCAGAACCTGACCACCGATGACGTGGTGAATGTGTTTCTGCCAACGACGCCTAACCCGACGTCGGGCTATTTGCTGTTCGTGCCGCGCAGTGAATTGGTCGTGCTGAGCATGACCGTGGAAGAGGGGATCAAGATGGTCGTCTCCGGCGGGATCGTCACGCCGCCGGATGACCGACCCGTGGCGGCGCAGGAGATAAAACTGATCGCGACTGCGGAGGGCGACAAGCCAACGATAGGCAATACCGAGCCCGATGCGCCGCCGGCAAAGCGTTTGGGCGCCAACGACTAGCCGGCTCGGGTATACTTCACCACCGCGTCCCGCTCGAACAGATACAGCAGCGTACGCAGCGCGCGCCCGCGCTCGGTTTCGAGTGTCGGATCGCGTTCGACGATCAACCGCGCGTCGTCGCGCGCAATCTCCAGCAAATCGGCGTGGGCGCCCAAATCGGCCAGGCGAAACGCCGGCAGCCCCGATTGGCGCGTGCCCAGGACCTCGCCGGCACCCCGCAACCGCAAGTCCTCCTCAGCGATGCGGAAGCCGTCATCGGTCTCGCGTATGATACGCAACCGCGCCCGCGCCGGCTCCGACAGCGGCGGTGCATAGAGCAGCACGCAGCTGCTGCGATCACCGCCGCGGCCGACGCGGCCGCGCAGCTGATGTAGCTGAGCCAGTCCAAACCTCTCCGCGTGTTCGATGACGATCACCGATGCGGCCGGCACGTCCACGCCGACCTCGATCACGGTGGTCGCCACCAGCAGATCGACGTCGCCGGTCGCGAACGCGCGCATGACCGAGTCCTTGGCGGCACCGCTGAGGCGGCCATGGATCAGGCCCACGCGGTCGCCGAAGGACGCGCGCAGCGCCGTATAGCGCTCGGTGGCGGCGGCCAAGTCGCTAGCCGCCGACTCCTCGACCAGCGGACACACCCAGTAGGCCTTGGCCCGCGTGGCGAGGGCGTGGCCCACCGCCGCGACGACCTCGTCGAACCGTTCTCGCGAGACGGCGCGGGTGTCCACCGGCTGCCGCCCTGCGGGCTTTTCGGTAAGCTGCGAGCTCTCAAGATCGCCATAGGCCGCCAGCATCAGCGTGCGCGGTATTGGCGTCGCGGTCATCACCAGCACGTCCACGGCCGCGCCCTTACGCGCCAGCAGCAGGCGCTGATGGACGCCGAAGCGGTGCTGCTCGTCGATCACGGCCATACGCAGGTTCGCGAACTGCACATCGGTCTGAAAAAGCGCGTGCGTGCCCACGGCGATTTGAGCGCTGCCGTCGGCCAGGGCCGCGAGCGCATTCTCGCGGGCCCTGGTTTTGTCGCGGCCGGTCAGCAGCGCCACCTTGACACCGGGGTGTTCGGCCAGCGGTGCGATGGTCGCCTGATGCTGGCGGGCCAGCACATCGGTCGGCGCCATCATCACGGCCTGGGCGCCGGCCTCGACAGCGCTGAGCATGGCGAGGAAAGCGACCACGGACTTGCCGCTGCCGACGTCCCCCTGCAGCAGCCGCAGCATGCGGGTGTCGGCGGCAAGATCGGCGTCGATCTCCGCCAGCGCGCGGCGCTGGCTCGTTGTGAGATCGAACGGCAAGGCGGCGAGAACGCGTGCGCGCAGCCGGTGGTCGCTGCGGATGGCGAGGCCGGGCTGGGGCCGCATCTGCGCGCGCACGAGCGCGATCGTGAGTTGGCTCGCCAGCAACTCGTCATAGGCCAGGCGTGCGCGCGCCAGGCTCGTGCGTGCGATGTCGGCCTCCTGCGCGGGCGCGTGGACGGCGCGCAGCGCGTCCGCCCAATCGGCCCAGCCACGCTGTGCCTTCAGGGCCGGATCGAGCCACTCGGGCAACGCGGGCGCACGCGTCAACGCGGCGTGAATGGCCTTGCCGAGGACTTTCAGACTGAGGCCGGCGGTCAGTGGATAGGACGGCTCGATGCCGACGATCGCGTCGCGCTCGCTGGGCATGCAGATGTAGTCCGGATGCGTCATCTGCGGCCGGTCCTGAAAGTATTCCAGGCGGCCGCTGACCACGCGTTCGGTTCCAGCCGCAAGCACGCGCGTCAGATAGTCGGGTCGGGCATTGAAAAAGACCAGCACCAGGGCGCCGCTGTCGTCGTGGCAGTGCACGCGATACGGTGCCCGCGATCGGCCCGGCGGCGACGGTTCGTGCCGGTCGACGGTCACCGTGATGGTGGCGATCCTCCCGGGCTCGGCCTCGGCGATGCGCGGGGCGTAGCGTCGGTCGATCAGACCGGTCGGCAAATGCCACAATAGGTCGACCGCATGCGTGCCGGCGAGATGCGCGACGAGCCGGCTGATCCGCGGACCGACGCCCGGCAGTGTCGTCACCGGCGCGAAGAGGACGTCGAGGTTTTGCGGTCGCATTGAGGCGGGCCCGACTCTGAACGGCTGACAGGGTGCGCTCAGCGTTCTATATCCCAGCACAGGCCCGATCACGACCATCGCGGTGGAACCGGATGCCCGACTACGATGACGCCCGCCGCAAGCGGCTGCGATACCGGAGCCGCTACACCGGCTGCAAGGAAACCGATGCCTGGCTCGGCGCCTTCGCCGATCAGCATCTGGGCAGTCTAAGCGAGGCGCACCTGGCGCAGTACGAACGGCTCCTGCAACAGCCGGATGGCGTGGTGTACGCCTGGCTCAGCGGCCGGGGTCCGGTGCCGATGGCGCTCGACAACGAGCTGGAACAGTTGCTACGACGTACGAAGATTACAGCATAATATGCTGAAATCACTCTCCTATCCGTTTGAAGGCGTAGGACGCCTTGAGCTTGCCGGCGCGCCCGACGGCTTCGATGCATTGGCACTGGCCGAGTTTGCACGCCGCGCACCCGACGGCGCGCGGCTGCTGCACATCGCGCGCGACGAACTCCGCATGGCGCAGATGGCGGCCGCTGTGGCGAGCTTCGCGCCGGAGATCGACTGCCTGACGCTGCCGGCGTGGGATTGCCTGCCCTATGATCGGGTGTCGCCGCACACAGACGTTTTGGCGCGCCGCGTCGCCGCCTTGGCGCGGCTGGCGGAGGATGACCCGCCTGGGACAAAGCTGATCGCAGTCACGACCGTCAGCGCCACCATGCAGCGCGTGCCGCCGGGTGGGTCGGTTGCATCACGGGTCTACGAGGCTTGCTGTGGCGACCGGCTCGATTTGGCCGTACTGACGGCCTTTCTCGCGGGAAATGGCTATGTCCGGGCGGGTGCCGTACGCGAATCCGGCGAGTTCGCCATGCGCGGCGGCATCGTGGACATTTTTCCACCGGGCAGTGACGCGCCGTTGCGGCTCGATCTGTTCGGCGACGAGTTGGAACGCATCCGTACGTTCGATCCTGACTCGCAGCGCGGCATGGACACCCAAGACACAGTGCGACTGCTGCCGATGAGCGAGGTGTTTCTCGACGACGACTCGATCGCGCGATTCCGCGCCGGCTATCGCGGTCTGTTCGGTGCCGTGCGGGGACAGGACCCCCTGTACGAGTCGATCAGCGAGGGTCGTCGGTTCGCAGGCATGGAGCACTGGCTACCGCTGTTTTTCGGGCCGCTCGAGACCGTGTTCGACCAAGCGCGGGCGACGGCGCTGACGCTCGACCACCAGGCCCAGGAGTCGGCCAAGGCACGCTGGGAGATGATCGGCGAGTACTACGACGCCCGCCAGGCCGGGCTGCGCGACAAGGCGCATCGCGGTCGCAACACCGGTATGGACGAGGCCTCGGTCTACAAGCCGGTGCCGCCGAGCACGCTGTTCTTGGCCGTGGACGAATGGCGGCAGGCGCTGGCGACCTACCCGCGCGGCCAGCTGTCGCCGTTCCAGGCGCCGGCAAGCGCGGCGATCGACCTGGGCGGTCGCCGCGTCACGGACTTTTCCGCCGTGCGCAAGCGCACCGATGTGCAGCTTTTCGATGCGGTGCCGGAGCGCATTGTGGTCGAGCAGGATGCCGGGCGGCGCGTCGTGTTCACGACCTTCTCCGTCGGCGCGCGCAGCCGAATCGCGACGCTGCTTCAGCAGCACGGCGTCGACGACGTGCGCGAGGTCGAGCAGTGGAGCGATATCGCGGGGTTGCCGGCGTCGGCAGTGGCGTTGATCGTGCTCGGTATCGATCGCGGCTTCACTGCCGACGGGCTGGCGGTCTACAGCGAGCAGGATATTTTCGGCGAGCGGCTGTCGCGCCCGGTTGCACGGCGCAAGGCCGAGAACTTCATCAACGAGATTGCCGCGCTCAGCGTCGGCGATTTGGTCGTGCACATCGATCACGGTATCGGCCGCTATGACGGGCTGGAGACGCTGGAGGTCACCGGCGCGCCGCACGACTGCGCGCGGTTGGTCTATGCCGGCGACGACCGCTTGTACGTTCCGGTTGAGAACCTCGAGGTGCTATCGCGCTTCGGTCCAGTGGATACCGGTGTTCAACTCGACCGCCTGGGCCGCGCCGACTGGCAGGGGCGCAAGGCGCGGGTACGCGAGCGCATCCGGGCGATCGCCGGTCAACTCCTGAAACTCGCAGCCGAACGTGAGCTGCGTACAACCGCCAAACTTACCCCCAGTCCGGGCCTGTTCGAGGAATTCGCGGCGCGGTTCCCGTATGCCGAGACCGAGGATCAGGCGCGCGCGATCACCGACGTGATCAACGACTTGAGCACAGGCCGCCCGGCCGACCGGCTGATCTGCGGCGATGTCGGCTTCGGCAAGACCGAAGTCGCGATGCGTGCCGCGTTCATCGCGGTCATGTCCGGTCTGCAAGTTGCGGTCGTCGTGCCGACGACTCTTCTGGCGCGGCAGCACTTCCATTCCTTCACGGCCCGGTTCGACGGCCTGCCGGTGCGCGTCGAACAGTTGTCGCGTTTGGTTGCTGCCGCCGATGCACGCAAAGTCCGCGAGGGGCTGGCCGACGGCGATGTCGACATCGTCATCGGCACGCATGCGCTGCTCGCCAAATCGATCCGGTTCAAGCGCCTCGGCCTTCTGGTCGTCGATGAGGAGCAGCATTTCGGCGTCGTGCAGAAGGAACGGCTGAAGTCCATGCGTGCCGAGATGCATGTGCTGACGCTGACCGCGACGCCGATCCCGCGCACGTTGCAGATGGCGCTGGCCGGCGTACGCGACATGAGCCTGATCGCCACGCCGCCGGTCGACCGGCTGGCGGTGCGCACCTTTGTCATGCCCTATGACTCGGTGATCGTCCGCGAGGCAATCTTGCGCGAGCGTTTTAGGGGCGGGCAGGTCTTCTATGTGTGTCCCCGCATTCAGGATCTGGCCAAGATCGAGGAACGCCTGCAGGCGTTAGTGCCGGAAGTGAAGGTTGCCGTTGCCCATGGGCGCATGGCGCCGTCCGATTTGGAGCGGGTCATGACCGCTTTCGACGAGCACCGGTTCGACGTCCTGCTCAGCACCAATATCATCGAATCCGGTCTGGACGTGCCGACTGCCAACACGCTGATTGTTCACCGCGCCGACTTGTTCGGGCTGGCGCAGCTCTATCAGCTGCGCGGGCGGGTGGGGCGGTCGAAGGCGCGCGCCTATGCTTACCTCACCTTGCCGGCGGGGCAGGTACTCAATGCGGCCGCGCGCAAGCGCCTGGACGTCATGCAGACGCTGGACAGTCTCGGCGCCGGATTCACATTGGCGAGCCACGATCTGGATATTCGTGGCGCCGGCAACCTGTTGGGCGAGGAACAGTCCGGGCACATCAAGGAAGTTGGGGTCGAGCTCTATCAGCAGATGCTGGAAGACGCGGTGACGGCCGCGCGCGAAACCGATGGCGAGGACATCGCCGCGACGCAGGCGCAGTGGACACCGACGATTGCGATGGGCGCGGCGGTGCGAATTCCGGAAGCCTACGTCGCCGATCTCGATGTCCGGCTGGGCCTGTATCGCCGTATCGCGTCGCTGATCGAGCAATCGGAAATCGACGCCTTCGCGGCCGAGATGATCGACCGCTTCGGCACGATGCCGACGGAGCTTGAGAACCTGCTGGAGGTCGTGGCACTCAAGCAATGGTGCCGAAAGGCCGGCATCGACAAGCTGGAGGCCGGCCCGCGCGGCGCGGTGATCACCTTCCGCGACAACCAGTTCGCCGATCCGGGGGCGCTTGTCGGGTTCATCGCCAGCCAAGCAGGTACGATCAAGTTGAGGCCGGACCACAAACTGGTCTATCGCCGCGATTGGGCCGATCAGAAGCGGCGCACCCAGGGCGTCCACCGCCTGGTGCAGCGGATCGCCGACCTGGCTCAATCCGAGACCGCCAACGCCGCCGAGTAGCGCGTGCCTGGCCCGCTCAGGAACGACCCCGCCCTCCTGGGGAGACGGAGCGGGGCCATTCCTTTGAGGTTGGCGACCGAGTGGTAGTGATGCGGCCCGAGCCCCCGATCCTCAAGCTCGGCGCACACCGCGCGCGATGTCTATTCGGGCTGCGCGCAGTCGATGGTAGCGGTGGGTGCGGTGCAGGGGAAGTTCTCCGAGATGGTCCGGTTTCCGCGCTCGCCGTCCGCGTTCGCGCCGATGGCAAGCACCTCGAACTTGTCGACCTGATCGTTGGTTATGAACTCCGGCGGGACCGTAACTTGTTCGTCCTGCGCCATGGTCACCGAAATGACGAGTATCAGCGTAAGGATGGGCAGCAGTATCCATGCCACCGCGCGCGAAACATACCTTCGCCGGCGCCGGTTCTCCGACCGGTAGATCGTTGCAAGGCTAGGACGCATGATCGGACTCCTGACCAGGTGGCGGACGCACTGTCCGTTCGAGCGGATGACCGTTGCGTGAATGTCAGTGAGCGTAAATCCTATTCCTTTGATAAGGTCGGCGATCCGACATCAGTCGGATGAATACCGTGCAAAGCAACGCTATCCGGCCACCAGGTCGCGCGGCGCCGCCGTTGGCGTCTGCACGAAGGCCTCACCGTTGACGTCTTCGACCGTGAACAGATCTTCGAGAAAGAACGCGGAGAAGGCGGTCTTGCCCGGCAGATTGGCCTTGCGATAGATCGCCTGCGCCTGCTGGCGCACGGTGGCCTCGGTCGTTGCACGCAGCGAAGCGATTTCCTTGTGGCTCAGACCCTTAAGAATGAGCAGGCCGACATCCCGCTCTGCCGGCGTCATGCCCCAGTCCTGGAACTGCGTGTCCATGCCAAGCTTGAGCCCGGCCAGGTGGCTCTGCACCTTCGTGCGCCAGCCGTTGCCCTCGGCCCGCGCGGTCTCCAGGTCGCGGATGAGCGCGATTCTCTCCTCGTGCTGCTTCTGCAGACGTTGCGCCATCAAGCCGACACCGACGGCGGCGCCGATGGTCAGCAGGGTACTGAGGGCGTCGATCGCGACATCGCCTAACGACAGAGGATCGGTTTCGGTCACCAGCTCGAGGGTCATGAGCAGGGCGAAGCACAGCGCGCCGCCGCCCGCAAAGACCCAAGTGGCTCGACGTTCGCTAAGTCTGAACATGCCGCCCGTCCTTTCGACTGCTGTCGTTGTGTCGCCGGCTCTTGATCGCCCCGGCGGAGCAAGGAAGACGGCCGAACCCTATCAGTCGACCCGATCAATCCCCATCCTGCAAGTGTAGGATGGATATCATTGGCCGACGCGCGGATGTGCGAGTGTGGCAATCGTATCAGTGTCTGGCTCGGATTTCCCGCTAACTACCGAGGCGTCACTTGCGCTGTGGCTGGCTAAATGGCGGAAGTCAGTTCGCCATAGTGTGCGGCAATTTGCTGCGCGACGGAGCGCCACTGCAGGCGTTCGACCAGGCGACGGCAGGATGCCGGATCCGGAGCATCGTCGACTGCGGCGCAAACGGCGGCGCGGATCACCTGACGATCGCTCGGGTCGCCGGTGCGAAAAAGCACGCCGTCTGTTGCGATGTCCAGGCTATGGTGACGTGTCAGCACGACCGGCGTGCCCGCCGCCAACGACTCCAAGGCGACCAGCGGCGCGACCTCTGTCCGGCTGGGCAGGGCGAAGACACCGGCAGCGGCATAGGCGAGGAGAGGGTCGGTGTAGGCCATTGCTCCCAGATAGTGCACACGGCCACTGCGGCGTTGCATGCAACGGTCCAGATAGTCGCGCTGGTCCGATTCACAGGCGCCGATGAGGACGACATCGATGTCGGTATCCGCCAACGCGTCGATCAGACCCAGTTGGTTCTTGTATGGCGAAATGCTGCCGACGCTAAGCACGAACGTGGCGGTGTCGGGACAACGTGCGCGGAACTCGTTCGGTCCGGCTTGGTAGAACCGCTCGGCGATGCCGTTGGGCACGATGTCTACCTTCGCCGCCGGCATGCCATAGCTGTTCACGATCATCGCCTTTTCCGATTCGCCCAAGGCCAGGATGCGTTCGGCCCCATCCAGTGCGCGCGTGATCTGGCGATATGAGGTCTCGAACTGCCAACGGGTGAGGCGTCGTGTCATCGCGTCGGCAAACCGAGCGACGCGCGCGCCGGTGGTCGAAAGGCGGGTGCAGAACCGGTGAAAGCACGACGGGCAGACCCGCGCGTTTGGCCGCCTCGACAATGCGGTGGTTGCCGTTAATAGCGCTGAACACATGAACGAGGTCGAAGTCCTGAAGGCGCTCGCCGTTGATGTCGAACAGGCGGGCATCGATGCCGATCTCCGACAGCGCGTCGACGGTCTCGCGGATTTGGACCTGAAGCCCGCCGCCACGTTGGAACAGCATCGGGTAGGAGAGGACGGCGACGCGCACGGCAGGCCTTCTATTGTGCCAACGCCGAGTCAGAACGGCCGGCGGACTGCGTACCTAGTGGATTGATTCCAACGTTTGGAACCCTCGGTTTCGGGCTGCGATGATGTCGTCGGGGTCGGCTTTCGATATGAATGGCTGTGGGTTGGCCGCATTGTATTCGCGGACGAAGCGGTTGATTGCGGCCTGGAGATCGACGACGGAATGGAAGACGCCGTGCTTGAGCCGCCGCCGGGTGAGTTTTGCGAAGAAGCCCTCGACGGCATTGAGCCACGAGCAGGAGGTCGGTGTGAAGTGGAAAGTCCAGCGCGGATGGCGGGCGAGCCAGGCGCGGACCTTGTCCTTGTTGTGCGCCGCGTAGTTGTCGACGATCGCGTGGATGGCCTTGTCCGCCGGCACCGTGCGCTCGATGCGGTTGAGGAAGCGGATGAACTCCTGATGGCGGTGGCGCTGCATGTTCTGGCCGATCACCGTTCCGTCCAGAACGTTGAGCGCCGCAAACAGCGTGGTCGTGCCGTGCCGTTTGTAGTCATGGGTCATGGTGCCGGCGCGTCCCTTCTTCATCGGCAGACCGGCGGTCGAGCGCCTGGATCTGTGACTTCTCATCGATCGACAACACCACCGCATGGGCCGGCGGGTCGACATACAGGCCGACGATATCGGTGGGTTTCTCGGCGAAGGCAGGGTCGGTCGACAGCTTGAAGTTGCGCCAGCGGTGCGGGCTGAGACCGTGAGCCTTCCAGATCGCCTGCACCGTCGAGGCGGCAATACCGGCCGCCCTGGCGATCGCGCGCAACGTCCAGTGGGTCGCCTCAAACGGCGGCGGTTGCTGCGTCAGGCGCACGATCTCGGCGACACGATCGAGCGGGACCGGCGCCTTGCCGGTCGCATACCACAGCAAAATACGGAACCCCAATTCGGACTCTTTCGTTCCGATCCCTCCACTAGGGTTGATCGCGCAACGCTTCCCTGGCTCGGGAGATGAGTGTCAGACACCAGCCACCTTCGTCGCGATCCTGGGCGCGATAGATTTCCTCGATGAAGACATTGATATCGGCACGGAGATCGGCGTCCTCCACCGATCTGAGAGCCTTTTCGATTTCACTCAGCCCGGCATGGCAGGTGGACATCACGGCGTCCGGCCGTGGCGGCGCCTCTTGTGCACTGGTGCGCAGCGATGCCGATGCCAGCGGGGCCAGGATTGCCAGGAAAACGGCGAAGCAGAGTATGTGTCTCGTCAAACGCTCTATCCTTCCGAGATGGGTCGGGACCTCGTCGAGCCGTGCTCAAGACGATGCGGCGACCGGCATGCGCTTGAAGCGCAGCCGATTGGGCTGCAGTGCCGACCTGCCGCGCCGGCGCATGCTGGACGTCACGTAGCGATCGTAGTTTCCCTCCACCCACGTCGCTCGGCTGTCTCCCTCGAAGGCCAGCATGTGCGTCGCCACGCGGTTGAGAAACCATCGATCGCTGCTGACGATGACAGCGCACCCCGAATACCGCTGGAGGGCGTCTTCGAGCGCGCGCAAGGTGTCAATGTCGAAGTCCTTGATGATGTCGTCGAGCAACACCATGTTGACGCCGGCCAAGAGCAGCTTGGCTAGATGCGCACGGGTACGCGCGTTCGGCGAGAGATCGGCCATCGTAAGCTCGCGCAGGCTTCGGTCGATGCCCAACGCGCTCATGTAGGGGTCCGCCTCGACCGTTCGTTCGCCGACCTCGATACGCTCGCGGCCGCCGGTAATGAATCTGGACGTGGCGACGTTCGGCGCGGTCTGAATCGTATCGCGATTCAGGAGGCCCAGCACTACGCTGCCATCGATGCGGACCGCGCCGTCGTCGGGCGCCTCCAGCCCGGCCAGCAAGCCCAGCAAGGTCGATTTGCCCGAGTCCGCGCCGCCGATCACGCCGACGATGGCACCGGGCGGAATGCGAAGCGACAAATCGTCGATCAGAAGCCGTTCGTTCGCACCCTTGCTTACGTGGCGGAGTTCAATCACGTCGTGGCCCAACCGCGGGCCGGGCGCGATGGTGATTTCCGTCGGCTCCGCCGCGGCTTCCCCGCGCCGGGCCAGCCAGCCATGCACGCCCGACGCGCCGGGCCGGGCTTCGCTGCTGCGGGGCGGAGTGCCGTCGCGCACCCAACTCAGCTCGCGTTCGATGGCGGTGCGCTGAAGCCCCGACGCCGTTTCGCTCACGCGCCGCTCGAGCCAGCCGGCATAGCTTGCGTCTACGACGCGCGCGCTGTCGCCATCGATGACGACCATTGTATTGATTGCGGCATTGATCACCGCACGATCGTTTGTGGCAACCACCAGCGTGCCTTTGAACTGCGCCAATGACTGTTCGAGCCAGGCGACGGTTTCTGCGTCCAGGTCGTCGGTAGGCTGATCGAGAACCAGCAGTTGCGGTCGCGCGACGAGTGCGCGGCATACCATTGCGCGGCGAAGTTCGGCTGCTGAAAGCGCGCCAACCACGGCATTGTTCGCGGGACAGCGCAACGCTTCGAGGGCGGTGCGCATGCGCCGGTCCAGATCCCAGGCCCCCAGCCCACTCTTTCGCCGCTCCAGGCGGTCGAGCTCCTCCATATAGGGGAGCTCGTCGTCCTCGGTATGCTGCAGATGGTACTTCAGCAGGAAATCGATCCGATCGTTCAGCGCTTGTGCTTCCGCGGCGGCCGTGGCGACGAAGTCCCATACCGTTAGCGACGGGTCGACGGATGGGTTGGGTCCGACGTATTCGACCGTGACGCTTTCGTCTCGCTGGAGCCCCGCGACGTCGTCCGGGCGGCCAATTGCTATCATTTCCAGCAGGGCCGATGCGGCAGCCCGGTTGGCGCCGACGACCGCGACCTTGGCTCCATCGGACAGAGAGAGGCCGACATCGCGCAGCAATGTGCCGCCGTCTGCGCTGTTTACCGTTACCGCATCGAGTTCACAGATGGTCATTGGGCTCGTGTTTCCTTGGCGTCATGGCTCGGATTCCTATCACCGGGGACGCCCTTCGCTCAAGCCGCGGCCGGTTTCGCGCTACCGGTAGTCGGGATTGGCGTAGTCGAAACGGCAACCGGCGTCCCAGGCCGAGCGCTGATTGCCGTGGGCGGGGATGCCGCCGGCATCTTTCATCATGCGGGCCAGGTGCAGGAGGTTCCAGGTCATGAAGGTCGTGTTGCGGTTGGTGAAGTCGTTCTCCGGCCCGCCGGAGCCCTCATCGAGGTAGGACGGTCCGGGGCCGGCTTCGCCCAGCCAGGCGGCACCCGCCTGTGGCGAGGTAATGTAGCCCAGATGCTGCAGCGAGTAAAGGATGTTCATCGCGCAGTGTTTGGCGCCGTCCTCATTGCCGGTGATCAGGCAACCGCCGACGCGGCCGTAGTAGGCATACTGTCCCTCGGCATTGAGCTGGTGGGAATTGCCGTATAGGCGCTCGATGACGCGTGTGCAGACGGACGTTTTTTCGCCGAGCCAGATGGAAGACGTGATCACCAGAATGTCGGCGGCGACGACCTTCTCGAACAGCGCCGGCCACTCGTCCTGCTTCCAGCCATGCTCGGTCATGTCGGAGTAGACACCGGTGGCGATGGCATGATCGACCGGCCTGAGCGCCTCGACGGTGACCCCGTTCTTTTCCATGATGGCGCGCGAGATGCGCACCAGCCCGTCGGTGTGCGAACGTTCGGGGCTGCGCTTCAAGGCGCAGTTCAGGAACAGCGCCCTGAGATCGGAGAAGTCCCGTTGACTCTGTGCGCACCATTGTTCCTGAAGCTCGTTCAGCATGCCTGTCCTCTCGCCAATGCCGTTTCGGCCTGTGTCGTCCGCTACATTCGCACGAGTAGCGGGGCGCGCGGCACTCGCACGACGGCGTCGCCGACCCCAATCAAATCTTGCGGCGGGCGGAAACGATAGCCGGGCCGCCGGACGCAACCACTGGCGATCGCGTGCGGGCTAGGCCAGGTAGGTCTTCAGCGGGTCCCAGTACATGGCATGCCAGCCGCCTTCGAGGTGGGACTTCTGCGCCTCCGGCACGCCGGCCTGGTCGAATGTGACCTTGGTCCCGGCGCCTTCCGGGCTGAGTTCGAAGCGCACCAGTGTGTAGGCGCCGGCGTCCCAATCGCCGACCCGCCAAGCCTGCACCAGCCGCCGATTGGGCACCAGCTCGATGTTGCGGCCGGCGACCTTGCCGCCGAAGCAGGAGAAGGCGCTGCCGTCCTCGGCGGCGATCTCGGCCGGCGCGCCGCCGGTGAATGCACTGAACTGTTCGGCGTTGGTGAGCGCCGCGTAGACCCGCTCGACCGGCGCATCGATGACGATTTCCTGATGAATGGCTGACGACATGCCGCTTCCTCCGATTGACTGTGCGCCGACGGTAGCGGCCGGGCTTGAATTGTTCAACCAAATAGTTGAATATCGAAATATGGTTCCCGCCGCTGAGCGATCTGAGTCCGACGATGATCGGCTCGACCGCGTCTTTCAGGCGCTGTCGGACCGGAGCCGCCGGGCGCTGCTGGAACGCCTGTCGCACGGGCCGGCGCCAGTCACCAAATTGGCGCAGCCGTTCGCGATGTCGCTCAATGCCGTCTCGAAGCATATCAAGGTGCTGGAGGGCGCCGGACTGGTCAGCCGCAATGTGGATGGTCGCATCCATCGCTGTTCGCTGGATGCTTGCGCGCTACGCGAGGTGCGGCAGTGGCTCGACCACTACTGTGTGTTCTGGGAGGACAAGCTCGCGGCCATCGCGCGCTAACAGCCCGGTGATGAAGTCGCGCTTTGATCAATCGGTTTCGGGGGCGACGATGATGATGATAACGAGCATGGCTGGTTTGCCTTCGATGTTCGCCACGATGGCGATCGCCAGGGCAGCATCGAACTGAATAACGAACAAAAGGGTACTCTTTGCACTCGCAGCCTCCCTCGGCGTGCCTGATCCGAACAGCGCGCGCATCAGAATGCCGAGATTGAACCCGGCGACATGGATCAGGTAGCGTTTGTGGACGTTCTCGCGCGCCCGCAGCAACGCGCGGCGCATGCCGCCACGGTCGAGGACATGGGCGAAGCTGCGCTCGACCATCTCACCGCGCCTGCGCATGGCGTTCCGCGCGACGCCGGATTTCAATCGCGCCCGGTTGGCGTAGACAGCCTGACGTGCCGCCTGGTCGCCATGCCAGCGCAGATAGCCGTTGGCGGGCTCCGGCTCGGAGATCCGCGTTTTCCAGACGCCGCCGTCGAGGTCTTTCAGCCCCTCGCGTGAATGATAGCCCTTGTCGCCAACGAGACTGCAGGGCTCTGCCCGTGTTGGAGCCAGGCCGACCTCGGCGAGGTTGCGCGCGGCCGCCTCCAGCGTCCCAGGCAAAGTCGTCGTGTCGCCTTCATCGGCTGGATAGATCGGTGCCGCAACGATGACGCCGGTGTCGAGATCGACCGCGTGCTCGGGCTTGTAGGCCAGATGCGTGGTGCCGTCCTTCATCCGCGCGATCTTCGCATCAGGATCGGTCGGGCTCGTCCAATCCTTGTTCGAAAGCTTCTTGCCCTTCCGCCGGCGATCGAGCCGGACGAGGTCGTCGATCGTCGGCGTTTCGACGCCACTCTCCTTCGCCATTTGCGTCAGCATCTCGCGATAGGTCTCGCCGCTATCGCGCCGCACGATGGCTCGCAGGGCGGCGTTGGCTTCCATCGTCGAGCCGTCGACGCCGATCCGCTCGCCCTTCACCAGACCGCGCGCGGCGACGAGAGCCAGAACCCAGTCGAAAACCTTTTCATGGACCTCGTGCGGCAGCCGGCCGCGCGTCTTCGACAACCAGGAATGATCGGGAACCTTGTCCCGGTTCGCCAACCGCAGAAACGCGCG
The DNA here is from genome assembly GCA_965248805.1 of Alphaproteobacteria bacterium. GTDB lineage: Bacteria > Pseudomonadota > Alphaproteobacteria > UBA6615 > UBA6615 > CBDFKJ01. The sequence continues at coordinate 59,143 of CBDFKJ010000007.1, read as the reverse complement.
AAGCGACAGCGAATCCGAACAGCGCCAAGCGATGCCGCGCTCGCTGCCGATGCCCTCGAAATAGCCGATCATGTGCATCCGGAAATAACGCCCCGGCGGCAGCGAAGGAGCCCCCATCCGAGGTGCGTAGTATGGCTTGCACGTCGCCTCCACGAAGCCGTCAAAGCCAGACTCGGTCAGCAACTCATGCAGCCGGTCGGAAAACGCGTGTCCAGGCGAACGCGGCATCTCCGCCCATGTCACCACGAGGTCACCCTGAACCTCGCTCTGTCGTCTCAATGCCATCGCACGACGCCCGTCTAAATCTCTATGTTCAGACAGAATCAGACACGCCGGACTTCGTCAACGGGCTGCTATGTCGAGGAACCCGAATGAACGACGAACCTCCCAGTCGATAACGTTGGTCGTACGCCGGGTCATCCGGGCAACGCGCGAGCGATTGTTCGAGGCGTGGACGCAACCGGACCACTTGATGCAATCGTGGGGGCCGCCTGAAGTCAGTTGCGCGGGCGCCGATGTCGATTTGCGCGTCGGCGGCGGCTATCGGATCGCCAACCGGCTTCCCAACGGCGACACGGTATGGATCGCCGGCCAGTTCGAGCACATCGACCCGCCGTGAAAGCTGGTCTATTCCTGGGGCGCCGACCCGAATGCAATCGCATCGGAACGGGTGACGGTGCAGTTCGAACCGCGCGACGACGCGACCGAGGTGATCGTCATTCACGAGCGCATCGCCAGCGCCGCCCTGCGCGACGGACACGAGCAGGGCTGGCACGCGTGCCTCAACGGCTTGGAGCGTTATCTCGGCGGTGAGGCCGGGGGCTAGGCCACGGGCCTACTGGCCGGCGTTGGGGGGCGATGTCCGCCCGGTCCACGCCGGCCGACAGTTACGAATCCGGCGCACTACTGGCACTCAACTGATCCAGCCAAAGCCGAACATTGTTAAGCGGCAAAGAGGCGCTCGACGGGAGTCTCGGCTACTTCTTTGATCGGGCGTGACAGATAGAACTCGGCTAGAAGATGACTTTCCGTCTCTTCTCCCGTTGTATCGATGCCGCGCTCGCGCAGTTGCCCAACCACTCGCTCTTGTTCGTCAGTTGAAGCGAAGCGGCGTTGAGCAAACGTCTGGCCCTGCAGCTTCTCGGTCACATAGCCCCAGTCTTTCAGGGTCGCCTCGATTGCGTCGAACGGAAACAACTGCAACACGAAATTGCCAATCCATGCCGGTCGTCCCTGTGTGACGGCTGGCAACAGGCGATCGAAACTCTTTTCGGTCACATAGCCGACGCATCCGGTCGACATCACAAGATCGACCGGTGCCAAGTCCTCTTGCGCCGGTCCGGGCAGCGGTTCCGTTTCGAGATTGACCGCGAATCCCTCGTCCAGCAGGCCGGCTTGCTCGGCGAATGTAACTGCGGACTCGGCCTGGTCGAGGCCGATCACCTCGATGTCCTCGGGCTCGTCAAGATCGTCGAAATAGCGCCTGTCGCTGGCAACGATCTCTTCCGGTGTAACCTCCGAAAGGGCCTTGTTGCCCCAATGCTCATAAAGCTCCGACATCGACAAATCGTGCTTCAAGAGGGCTGCGTTGACGCCATACGAACAGCCCAGGTCGAGCACGTGAACGGTGTCGTTGGACCGCCGCCGCAGGTGGGAGATCAGCTTCTGGAAGATTGGCTTGGCGTGGCCGGGAATGGCGTAGCCGAGTTTTCTCAGTTCGCGGAAATAAGCCCTCGGGTCAGGCTGATTATAGATATGGTCCAAGTTGGCCTTGGCTTCGTTGATCTCCTCGAAGGCCAATATGCCCGACATGCATTTCTCCCTGGTTTCCCTTAGCCGCGCCATTGCTTCGCCCGCGTTGGCTCAAGACCGATCTGTCCGGGGACGCGAAGCGTTAGACACCCAACCGCTACCTCGCAATGCAAGCGCGGTACAAGCAAAAATCGTTGGTTGGGCTTGGTTGGTTGGTCTTGTTCGGGCGAACCTAGCACGGCTGCCCGCAAATCGAAAATCGGTGTCGGGCCGTCGCGGGTGAGCGCGCTAATTCGTGACTACTGAGCCGGTCGCTGCGGGCGCTTGCGCGATCTCCAGGATCAGCTTGCGGCGCACCGCTTCGGCGAAGCTGCGGCCGCCGTCGGCGGTGACCACGAAGCTGCCGGGTCTGCCGACGATGAGTTGTTCGAACGCCAGTTCCAGGTCGTAGCGCACAGGCCGGCCGCTGATGCACTCGCGACACAGGATCGCCAGACCATTGATGACAATCCCCGCCGCCAACGCGTGCGCCCGCGCCACGGCGATCGGCGGTCCGGACGAATTGTTCGCGCTGTCGGCGGAAATATCGATGACCTTGCGAAACCCTTCGATGGCGTTGGACTCGATCATGACCTGCGCCGCGGCGATGGCGCTGCCGATGGCGTTTCTGCCATAGGCAAGGCGCGGCTGGGCGAAGAGGGCGTTGGCGAACGCCTCGGCGCTTTCCGGACCATCGATGATCGTCCAGGGCACCACGACTGCCTGCGACGAGGCGTCCGCCCACTCGAGTACGTCACCGCAATCCGCCGGCGGAAGCCGCTCGTGATTGCCGCCAACACGTCGGGATGAGTGATGACGTTAGCATAGCCGTTGCGTTGGAACATGATCTCGTCGTCGTCGATCGAGCCGGTGGCGTCGGCGAGCAGGACCAGTTCGAGGTCGACTTGGCCCTCCGCGGTGGCCATCAATGCCGGTGCGTCGACACGCTGACCGGCAGCAGGACCGGTTGCGGCCGACAGCGCAATCAAAGCTAGAAGTCCTATTGATAAGCTATTGTAATTCAATGGATTAGCCCCCGTTTCGGTTGCTTGGAGCCAAGGCTCGCACACCGTCCTCGCGTCGGCAAGCCCACTATCGACGGTCTGGCGCGACCGTCTATTTGCCGACCGCGGTGCCCATCGTATGGCCGAGCCAGACGCCGGCAAGACATATAGCCACGGACGCGATCACGTTTGCGCCGGCATGCAGCCATTGCCCGTTCTGGGCCAGCGTCAATGTCTGCAGGCTGAACGTCGAGAAGGTCGTGAAGCCGCCGAGCAGGCCGATCGTGACGAAGTGGAACGCGGCCGTGCCGACTCGCACGCGGCCTTCGGGGCCGATCAACACGACCAGGAAGCCGATCAGCATCGAGCCCGACACGTTGACGACCAGGATTCCCCAGGGAAAGCCTTCGCCGAGCAGACGGTCGACCATGCTCGCAAACGCGTAACGCAACGCCCAGGGCACTGCCGACCGCGACCCACAACACGAGCGATGCACTCATCGCTGAACGTTATCTCGAGGCGCTCGCACCGTCGCGCCGGATCTCTTTAGATGCCTGGCAGGACGAGCACCTTGCGATAGGGCAGAGTATTGCGGCTAAGGACCACCGTCGGCGTGTCGCGAATGTCGACGTCATAGCTGTCGGCGATGAGCGCCAGAAACCCGCGCAGCGTTTGCGCCGTGAAGTAGTGCATCGGGATGACCACTGTTGGATCGATCTGCCTGATCACCTCGGCCATGAACCCTTGCGCCATGGTATAGGCGCCGTCTACCGGAACCAGCAGAACGTCGATGATACCGAGTTCACCCAGATCCTGGTCCGAGAGCGTGTGGTGCAATTGGCCGAGATGGGCGATGCACAGGTCGGCGACTTCGAAGACGAAGATGGAGTTGCCGCTCCACCTCGTGCCGCCGACGCCGCGCAAGTTGGTTGGGATGTTGCGCACGCGCATGTCCTTGTGGATAACGTCGTGGCGCTCCAACCCGCCCTCGCTCGCCCAGCCGCGCAGGACATGTTGCACGGCCGGATCGACATAGTCGGTGAAGTGCGATGAGTGCGCGTTGTTCATGGTGACGATGTCCGGTGGAAACTGCGCCCGGATATACCCGTTGTAGTCGGTCAGGGCCGTCGCGCCCTCCGCACTCACGATGAGAAAGCTGGAGTGGCCGAGAAACGTCAGCTGCACGGCATCCGCCGGCAGTTCCGCCAGCTGTAGTTTAGCCGGGATGATCGCCGGTGCGCGCTGGGCCACGGGATAGCAAGTCGCCAGCGCCTCCGTCATCGGCAGCAACAGCAACGCCAGTACGGTGAACCAAGTCTTGCCAGTTGTGCACCGCATCACAGCACCTCTCCGCCAAAGGACCGCCATCAGCATATCGCCGCTTTGCCGCGTCGGCCAGTTTGCCCGCGGCCGCCACACAAGCGGCACCGCATGGCGCCCGCTCGCGGTATGACCGCCATTATCACCTCAACAGTTTCAATAATTTCGCGCCCGTTTCTAATACTATTTGTCAAAAATGCTGGCGGTTAATCGATTTGCAACTGCCCCAGCATAGCGTGATTCGAAGGCATAGCGGACGGAGAAGGCTCAGCGTGACGGGCCAAGGGCAGACCGCGATTTCGGGCCTACAGGATGCGCCGGACACCGGACCGGCGTGCCCTGCCTTGCCGCAGCAGGCGCGGGCCGAGCGGGTGCGGTTGCTATACGGCTCATACGCTGCGTTCATCGCGCATCCGATCGCTGCCATTGTGACCGCCGGCGTCGTCTCGCTCGATCATTCCAGCATCTGGCTCGTTGTATGGGTGATCGCGGTCGCTGCTATTTCGCTATTGCGTACGTCGTTGAGGGCCAGTTACCAGAGCTCCGACAGCCAGTCCGATCAGGCCGTTCTTTGGGCTCGGCGCCACGCCTGGGGTGCGTTCGCCGCGGGCAGCCTTTGGTCCATATTCATGCTGGTGCTGGTGTTCGCGAACGATGGCCCAGCGCAAATTACCCCGGTCGATATGCTGCTCGCCTTTCTGGTGGTCGGAACGACGGCGGCTGCGCTCACCGACTCTTCCGTGTGCCTGCCATCGTTCCATGCCTATGCGCTGCCCGCCAACTTGTCTCTGGTGTGGATGTTCGCACAATACGGCGACTCGGCGCATCTAATGATGGCCACACTGTCTCTTACGTATTTGTTGGTTGTCACGGCAGTGGCGCGCAACTGGAGCCGCACGATCGGCGAGTCCATAGAGTTGCTGCTGACCAATGTATCTCTCGTCGGCGAGTTGCGCAGCGCGCGTGACCGTGCCGAGCAAGCCAGTCAATTCGAGTCTGATTTCCTCGCGACCATGAGCCATGAGTTTCGCACGCCGCTGAATGCGATCATTGGATTCTCGGAAGCGATGAAGAGCAAGCTGCTGGGTCCGTTGGGCAACGATCGTTATGAGACCTACGTCACCGATATCCACGACAGCGGTCGGCACCTGCTGAGCCTGGTCAACGATATCCTCGATCTGGCGCGCATCGAATCCGGGAAGTTCGAGCTGAACGAAGAGATTGTCAGCGTGCCCGAGGTTGTGGACCAGGCGGTTCGCCTGGTCCGCGTGGTTGCGGAGGCCGGTGGCCTCGACCTCGCGGTGGATTTGGCCGGTGCCCCCGGCGAGCTCACCGCCGATCACCGGGCGCTGAAACAAGTGCTGCTGAACCTGCTGTCCAACGCCATAAAGTTCACGCCGCCGGGCGGGCGCGTCTCGGTCCGCACCGCGCGTGAGCCACAGGGAGGATTGGTGATCGAAGTCACCGATACCGGCATCGGCATGCCGGAAGAGTACCTGGCACGCGCCAAGAAGCCCTTCGACCAGGCGAAGTCGCCGGAGCTTGGCGGCCCGGCCGGGTCCGGGCTCGGTCTGGCATTGTCGGAGGGACTCGTCGAGCTGCTTGGCGGAACGCTGACGCTGGACAGTGTGTCCGGTCGCGGCACCACCGCGGCCATCCATCTGCCGCCCCACCGGATCGTCGCCGGCGTCTACGCGGCGTGAGCGCTCAGCGGAAGCCAATCAGGTAGATACAGTCCTGGCGTGTGGGATCGCGGTTCAGGACCGCGGCAAAGGCGCCGGCGGCCCGAGCGACGACTCGCGGCACATCCTCTTCGAGTAGAAATCGCGCGGCGACCAAGTCCCGCGCCGCGGCCTCGGCGCGGCCAACGTAGTCCGTCATCGATGCATATCGTTTCTGCAAGGACGGCCGCGGATCGGACATTGCCATGCGCTCGGCTTCGTTGCGGGCGAACGGAATGAACGAGCCGGCCCAGCGATCGAGCTTCTCAGAGGCACCGATGCCGGCGCGTCGCAGGTTCCAGCCGGCATGGGTGCCGACGGGCGCGGCGCGGAGCGGCAGGCGAATCCCGCCCAAGTCGTTGCCGTCGGCGTCGGGTAGCGGCACGCGGGTGATGAAGGGTTGCCCGAACTCGGCGGGTTGCTTGTCGGCTATGCCCAGGCTGTCGAAGCGCGGACCCAGGTCCAGCCGCGGCGGTTGCAGATTGCCCGTCGGCCGACGCACGCCCGGGATCGTTGGAAACAGCCCATCATAGGCTGCGACGCTGCCCAGCGTTTCCGTCGACAACAGCGGATAGACGCTGGCCGGAGGCTCGGTTCCGGCGCCCGCCCAGCGCTCCAGCGCCACCAGCAAGGCGCGCAAAACCGGCCGGTGATCCAGCGGATTGCGGCAGTTCTCTTGATCGCCGCGATCGAAGCGGAGGTAGTTACCGTGCTGCGCGCCCGAGACCACGTACAGGCGCGCGTTGGGATCGATCTCGACATCGGCTGCGCCGTCGACATCGGTGTGGACCAACGACGCCGCGCGGGTCCAATACTCGGTCGAGGTCTGGGTGTAGAACACACGCGGCAGGGCGTCGGCCGCACGCGCCCGGTCGAACACACTCGCGGTGCGGCCGGTTGCCGGATCGGTCTGCGTGCTGGTTGTGAAGGGGAAGACGTCGGCCGGATACTGATGATCATGATGATGGCTGGGATGACGCGTCGTCTGGGCGAAGCGATGATTGAACGAGCCCTTGCCGCCACCCGCGACGTGCACCAGCGCGGCGTCGAAGACCATGCGGTGTTCCTCGTCGACATGCAGCGCGTCGACGATCATGTGTTGTATCACCCGGCCCGATTGCGAAATACCAAAGACAAGTGCCTGCTGCGGCAAAGACGGCGCCAACGGATTTGCCGTGGCGGCGAGGTCCTCGGTATCGAATCGGAAGAATGAGATCGCATCGCGGATCGCAGCCAGGCCAAGCCCGACCACACGCGCGTCGCTCGCTTCGTACACCAGCTCGTAGAGCGCCCCCGGTACAAACCCCGCGGGCAGGTGCACATGGGTCGGGCTCGGCCGCAGCACGCCGTCGAAACGGCGGGCGAATTGCCAGTCCGCGGGCGGGATCGGCCGGCGCTTCGCGTCTTGTTCCTCGCGTACCGTCAGTTGGGCCAGCGCCGTGTCGAGCGATGACGCGGGGTAGCCGCGGGAATCGCCCCAGGCGATCGGCATCGTATCGGTAGCGACGTCGGTAACGATCTCCGCCGCAATGGTTCCCCGCAGTGGCGTGCCGGCGTCGTCGAGCGCGAGCGGCAGCTCGATCTGCATCCGGTCGCTTCCGGCCAACACGTCCCAGTTCCAGCCGCTCCATAACAGCGTGTAGCCCTGCTCCATCAGGAATCCGTTGCCGGCGTGCAGCCGGCTCTGCGGATTATTCGACCATCGCGCCTCGTTGAAGAAGTCCAGCATGCCGATGTTGCCGCGGTTGTTGACCTCGTACAGCAAGCGGCCATTGCCACGCGCCGGGTCCGCCGGTTTCAGCAACAGGAAATCGGCGACGAACGACACCCGGCCGTTTCCGTCGCGCGGCGCCAGCGTCAAATCGACGATACGGGCATTGACCGGATGGTCGGGATCGACGCTGATATGCAGTCGCCCCGACAGGCGTTCGTAGGCACCGGTCGCGCCGAATGCGACCCCGCCGGCAAAAGGCTCTCGCGACGACACTTCTAGCCGGTCGACCCGGGCCGATGCGGGCGCATGGGCCGAAATCGTGCTTGCCAGCGCCAGCAAGCGCAATCGAAAGCGTGCGGGCCGCCTTGGCGGCGCCGGAAACGCGCATTGTGCGGCCTAGTGGATTGATTCCAACGTTTGGAACCCTCGGTTTCGGGCTGCGATGATGTCGTCGGGGTCGGCTTTCGATATGAATGGCTGTGGGTTGGCCGCATTGTATTCGCGGACGAAGCGGTTGATTGCGGCCTGGAGATCGACGACGGAATGGAAGACGCCGTGCTTGAGCCGCCGCCGGGTGAGTTTTGCGAAGAAGCCCTCGACGGCATTGAGCCACGAGCAGGAGGTCGGTGTGAAGTGGAAAGTCCAGCGCGGATGGCGGGCGAGCCAGGCGCGGACCTTGTCCTTGTTGTGCGCCGCGTAGTTGTCGACGATCGCGTGGATGGCCTTGTCCGCCGGCACCGTGCGCTCGATGCGGTTGAGGAAGCGGATGAACTCCTGATGGCGGTGGCGCTGCATGTTCTGGCCGATCACCGTTCCGTCCAGAACGTTGAGCGCCGCAAACAGCGTGGTCGTGCCGTGCCGTTTGTAGTCATGGGTCATGGTGCCGGCGCGTCCCTTCTTCATCGGCAGACCGGCGGTCGAGCGCCTGGATCTGTGACTTCTCATCGATCGACAACACCACCGCATGGGCCGGCGGGTCGACATACAGGCCGACGATATCGGTGAGTTTCTCGGCGAAGGCAGGGTCGGTCGACAGCTTGAAGTTGCGCCAGCGGTGCGGGCTGAGACCGTGAGCCTTCCAGATCGCCTGCACCGTCGAGGCGGCAATACCGGCCGCCCTGGCCATCGCGCGCAACGTCCAGTGGGTCGCCTCAAACGGCGGCGGTTGCTGCGTCAGGCGCACGATCTCGGCGACACGATCGAGCGGGACCGGCGCCTTGCCGGGCGGACGGGACTTGTCGCGAAGCAGGCCGCCGACACCCTCGTGCATGAACCGCTCTTGCCAGCGCCACACGCAGGTCTTGGACTTGCCGGTCTCGGTCATGATCGCCGAGGTGCCCAGACCCTCGCCGCTGAGAAGGACAATATGTGCCCGCCAGACGTGTTTCTGCGGGCTCTTGGGATCCGCGACGACCGCGCGCAATCGCTGACGGTCGCCGGCGGATAGGGTGAAGGAGATTCCACTGCGCATGCGCCAGATTCGCATAACACAGCAAAATACGGAATCCCAATTCGGACTCTTTCGTTCCGATCAATCCACTAGCTCCGGTGTCGCCGCGACCTAGCGCAGGAATTCCGCTGCGGCGTCAAGGCCAGCCTGGGCGCAGAGGGCGTCGTTGGCGCCGGACGAGCCGTTAACGCCGATACCACCCAAATGGGCGCCGTCCGCCGACTGGATCGGCAAGCCACCATCGAAGAACTGCAGACCGGGCACAAAGGCCAACGGTCCAGGCCGGCCATCGCGGAACGCGGCCTCGCCGAGTTGCTTGGTCGGGCGGCCGAACGTGGCGGCCGTGTGTGCCTTCATGACGGCGATCTGCTGGCTGGCCAGGCTCGTATTGTTCAGTCGCATGTACATCTTCAGGTTGCCACCGGCATCCATGATGGCGATGTGCATGGGCCAGTCCTCTGCCGTGGCTCTCTCCATGCATCCGACGGCCATCGCGTTGGCGGCGGCCAGCGACAGGACCGGCGTTTGCTCCAGCGCCGCGGCACTCCCGCCGGCGATGATCATGGCGCCGGCCAGCGCGCCCTTGGCGATATTCCGAATCGACCACATGTTCCCACTCCCAATCGGCAATGCGTGTGCTCAGGTTCGCGCCGCGTTGGTCACTGAAGCTCCGCCATTACGGCATCGAGCGCGGCTTGAGCACAGATCTCGTCATTCTCTGCGGAGTCGCCGCTGACACCGATGCCACCCAGGTGGGCGCCGCCCGCCGTCATGATCGGCAATCCGCCGGCGAACATGACGATCCCGGGGATGAAGGCGAACGGCGTGATACGGCCTTCGGGGAAGGCCATCCCGCCGAACTGTCCCGTCGCCACCGGAAACTTGGCCGATGTCGTGGCCTTTGCGATGGCGATCTCCTGCGGCATCAGCGCCGAGCCGTCCATGCGGGCGTAATATCTTAGATTGCCGTCGACATCGACAATGGCGACATGCATGCGCCAGTTTTCGGTTTCAGACTTGGCAATGCAGGCGTCGGCCATGGCCTTCATGGTGTCGATCGACAGCTCGGGCCGCGTTTCGACCGCCGACGCCGGGCTCAGCCAGAGTGCGGCCATCAGTCCGGCGGCGACAACGACGCTGCGGTCGCAGACATTGGACATTGTCTTCCTCCCCTGTGCCTAGTGGATTGATTCCAACGTTTGGAACCCTCGGTTTCGGGCTGCGATGATGTCGTCGGGGTCGGCTTTCCATATGAACCGCTCCGGGTTTGGCGGAGGCTCCAACTCTTGAGAAAGTGGAGCCATTATGAGCAAGACAAGGAACAGGTTTTCTTCTGAGGTTCGCGCCCGTGCGGTGCGGATGGTTGTGGATCACGAGGGCGAACACGCCTCGCGTTGGGCGGCTGTTTCCTCGATAGCTGGGAAGATCGGCTGCACGGCGCAGACACTCAATGAGTGGGTGAAGAGGTTCGAGCGCGATAGCGGCGTGCGCGCCGGCGTCCCCAGCGAGGTCGCCGAGCGGCTGAAAGCCCTGGAGCGGGAGAACCGCGACCTCCGGCAGGTCAACGAGATCCTGCGCAAGGCGAGCGCCTATTTTGCCCAGGCGGAGCTCGACCGCCGGTTCAAGCCATGATCGCGTTCATCGGCGATCACCGCGAGGCGCACGGGGTCGAGCCGATCTGCAAGGTGCTGCCGATCGCCCCGTCGACCTACTACGACCATGTGGCCAGGCGGCGCGATCCGGCCAGGCTGTCGGCACGGGCGAAACGGGATATGGCTCTCAAGGTCGAGGTCCGACGCGTCTTCAAAGAGAACTTCCGTGTCTACGGCGTTCGCAAGGTGTGGCGACAATTGCAGCGGGAAGGCTTCGATGTCGCTCGCTGCACTGTTGAGCGGCTGATGCGGGAGATGGGCTTGCAAGGGGTGATCCGCGGCAAGCCGATCCGCACGACAGTCAGCGACCAGGCCGCGCCTTGCCCGCTCGACAAGGTCAATCGCCAGTTCCACGCTCCGGCACCGAACAGGCTGTGGGTCTCGGACTTTACCTACGTGGCCACTTGGGCTGGCTTCGTCTATGTCGCCTTTGTCATCGACGCCTATGCCCGCCGCATCGTCGGCTGGCGGGTGAGCCGGACAGCCCATGCCGGCTTTGTTCTCGATGCCCTGGAACAAGCGCTTCATGCGCGGCGACCCGTCCATCGCGGTGGGCTGATCCATCACAGCGATAGAGGGAGCCAATATGTCTCGATCAAATATACCGAGCACCTGGCGGAAGCGGGCATCGAACCCTCGGTGGGCAGCGTCGGCGACTCTTATGACAATGCTCTGGCCGAGACCATCAATGGTCTTTACAAAGCCGAGGTCATTCACCGGCGCGGGCCGTGGCGCTCATTCGAGGCCGTCGAGCTCGCTACTCTGGAATGGGTGGATTGGTTCAACAACCGGCGGCTCCTGGAGCCCATCGGAAACATCCCGCCGGCCGAAGCCGAGGAACGCCACTACGCCATGCTGAAGCAGTCAGACATGGCGGCGTGACTCAAACAAAATGGCCTCCGCCAAACCCGGAGCGGTTCAATATGAATGGCTGTGGGTTGGCCGCATTGTATTCGCGGACGAAGCGGTTGATTGCGGCCTGGAGATCGACGACGGAATGGAAGACGCCGTGCTTGAGCCGCCGCCGGGTGAGTTTTGCGAAGAAGCCCTCGACGGCATTGAGCCACGAGCAGGAGGTCGGTGTGAAGTGGAAAGTCCAGCGCGGATAGCGGGCGAGCCAGGCGCGGACCTTGTCCTTGTTGTGCGCCGCGTAGTTGTCGACGATCGCGTGGATGGCCTTGTCCGCCGGCACCGTGCGCTCGATGCGGTTGAGGAAGCGGATGAACTCCTGATGGCGGTGGCGCTGCATGTTCTGGCCGATCACCGTTCCGTCCAGAACGTTGAGCGCCGCAAACAGCGTGGTCGTGCCGTGCCGTTTGTAGTCATGGTGCCGGCGCGTCCCTTCTTCATCGGCAGACCGGCGGTCGAGCGCCTGGATCTGTGACTTCTCATCGATCGACAACACCACCGCATGGGCCGGCGGGTCGACATACAGGCCGACGATATCGGTGAGTTTCTCGGCGAAGGCAGGGTCGGTCGACAGCTTGAAGTTGCGCCAGCGGTGCGGGCTGAGACCGTGAGCCTTCCAGATCGCCTGCACCGTCGAGGCGGCAATACCGGCCGCCCTGGCGATCGCGCGCAACGTCCAGTGGGTCGCCTCAAACGGCGGCGGTTGCTGCGTCAGGCGCACGATCTCGGCGACACGATCGAGCGGGACCGGCGCCTTGCCGGGCGGACGGGACTTGTCGCGAAGCAGGCCGCCGACACCCTCGTGCATGAACCGCTCTTGCCAGCGCCACACGCAGGTCTTGGACTTGCCGGTCTCGGTCATGATCGCCGAGGTGCCCAGACCCTCGCTGCTGAGAAGGACAATATGTGCCCGCCAGACGTGTTTCTGCGGGCTCTTGGGATCCGCGACGACCGCGCGCAATCGCTGACGGTCGCCGGCGGATAGGGTGAAGGAGATTCCACTGCGCATACGCCAGATTCGCATAACACAGCAAAATACGGAATCCCAACTCGGACTCTTTCATTCCGATCAATCCACTAGGTCGCTCTCATTATCCGAGCCGCGGCTCGGCTCGGGCTTCCGCCCCGGTCAGCGCCTCGAGCGAATCCTCGATCATATCGCGGATACATTTCTCAACCTTGGTGCGTGCCCGGATCTTGGACAGCGCGACGCCCTGATTGATGGCCTCGCTCACCGTCTTGTAGTCATTGACGATGAAGTAATCGACTTTGCGGCCCATCGCTTTTTCGGCTTCCTTCACCCGCACGGACTTGCCCCAGCCGGGCTCGAACCGGTTCAGCGCCAAGCGGATCGCCTTGTCGCCGAGGCCCTGCGCGGTCAGCGTATCGAGTTGGCGCCGTGCCTGGCGCACGCCCGCCACCGTGAGTTGGGTGACGATGATGATGAAATCGGACTCCTGCAACGCTCGGAACGACCAAGTGGTCCACGCCTCGGGCAGGTCGATGAGGATGTACTTGTAGTCCTGGCGTGCAATCTTGATGCACGAGGCAACGAAGTCGGGGTTCAGCGTGTCCAGTGGAAGCACTTCGGCCGGAGCGGCCAGTACATCCAGACCGCAGGCGTGGCGCGACATCATGCCCTTGAGCAGCGCGCCGTCGAGCCTGTCGGGCGTCTCTACCAACTCCTGGTAGTCGACCTTTCCGGCGAGATCGAGATAAAGCACAGCGGTGCCGAATTGCAGATCCAGGTCCATCAGGCAGGCGGCCGGGTCGCGAAATGCAGATCGATGCGCTGCGCAGTTGGCACGCGGCGCCGTGCCAATGCCATTTCGACTTGCGCCAAGCGCTCATCCCCCTCCGACGCCTTACCGCTCAATGACAGCAGGCGCAAGGCATCACCGTTGCCGGGCTCCAGGATCAACGCTTCCTCGAGTTGGGCGGTGGCCGCATCCAGGCGCCCGAGATCCTGCAGGCACCGGCCCAATCCGATGCGCGCGTCCGCCGATCGAGGGTCCGCCTGAACGGCCCGTTCGAGCAGCGGCGCCGCCTCGGCAGCATCGCCCTGGTAGAAGTGGACCCATCCCTTGGCCGCCAGCACCTCGGCGGAATCGGACCCGCCTGCGAGGGCCGTATCGATCAACCTCATAGCCTCATCGGCGCGGTCGACGCGGGCCAACGCCTTGCACAGTCTGGCCGTCACGCGCGGATCGTCGCCGGCGAGGCCGTGCGCCTTCTCCAGTTCACGCACGGCATCGCCGTAGCGGCGCTCGCCCATCGTGATGTCGCCCAGCATGATGAGGGCATCGATGTGGCTGGCATCGGCGCGCAGGGCGCGGCGCAGCCGCGCCGACGCGCGATCGACGTCGCCGCGTCGCCTGAGGGAACCTGCGATGGCGGTGTGAACATGGGCGGATACGCTGCGCGCGCCCGCGGCGCCGTGACGCAGCCAGCACGCAATCCAGGTGGCGATGAGACGCGGCAATCCGGCCAGCCGCTCGCCGATATTGGTAGCGGGCGATGGCGAAGGCCGTGCCCAGTCGGCGCCGGCCGTCGTCGCGCCGGCCCCGCGCCATGTCGACCAGCGCGAGCGAAAAGTGCGCCGGGGCCATCGTCGGTTTGAGCCGGACTGCCTGCGCCAGGGCGTCGGCGGCTTCGTCGAGGCGTCCGGCCTGCTGCAACATCGCACCCGGGCGGAAATGGAACAGCGGCTGGGCCCGGCGGATGGCAATGGCGCGGCGGTAGAGCGCGATCGCCTCGTCGGTTCGCTTGGCGCGTTGAGCGGCGACCGCCAGGGCGAAGATTTCGCCCGGATCGGATGCGGCGCGGACCATCGGCGCCGCGGCTTCGGCCTGAGGCGAGTGGATCGCGGTCGTGGCACTCATGGGGGCTGCCTGGGCCGGTTGCCGCTTCGGTGCCGGCATGATGGAGTGATTCATTCGCCGACGCTAGCGCGGGGTGGGTTAACGCGGCGTTTACGTCCGCGCCACTGCTACGGCGGGTCGGATCGGCGTGGGTCACTGTGCGCCGGTCACCGATCGCCTAAACCCCAACCGCGCTCAAGCGACTTATGGAGGCGATTGTGCTGAAGATCCTGGGTCGATCAACGTCTTCGAACGTGCAGAAGGTGATGTGGTGCTGCGCCGAACTCGGCTTGCCGTTCGAGCGCGACGACATCGGCGGCCCCTTCGGGCGCACTCGAGAGCCCGACTATCTGGCGATGAACCCGAACGGCCTGGTGCCAACCATCGTTGATGACGGCTTCACACTGTGGGAGTCCAACACCATCGTCCGCTACCTCGCCGCCGTGCACGGCAGCGACGCGTTTTGGCCGTCCGAACCGCGAGCCCGCGCCGACGCCGAGCGCTGGATGGATTGGCAACTCAGCGTGCTCGTGCCGGCCATTTTTCCGGTGTTCTGGGGACTGATCCGCACCAAGCCCGCGGATCGCGACAAGGCGGCGATCGCCGCCGGGCGCGACAGGCTGGCAGCCAGTCTTGCCATCCTCGATCGCCACCTCGCCAGCCGCGACTATGTCGGCGGCACCAACTGCACCGCCGCGGACATCCCAGTAGGCGTGATTGCCTACCGCTGGTTCGAAATGGACATCGAGCGCGAGGATTTCCCGAGCTTGCGCGGATGGTACGAGCGGCTGTCCCAGCGGCCCGGCTATCGCGAGCACGTCATGACCGGCCTGGCCTGAGCGGCGCCGCAACAACGATGACCGCCACGCGTACGGGCGCGCAGATCCTCGTCGATCAGCTCCGAATCCACGGCGCCGACACGATCTATAGCGTGCCCGGCGAGAGCTTTCTGGCCGTGCTCGATGTGTTGCACGATACGCCGGAAATCCGCCTGGTGACCTGCCGGCAGGAAGGCGGCGGCGCCATGATGTTCGAACGCAGCGTCGCCGCCGGCACCACGGCGATCATCGAGTTGCGCCTGTCGGTCGAACAGCTCTCGCCGTCGACGACCATCAGCGCCTTACGCCAAGCCTAGAGCGATATCTGGTTCAGGACGAAAGTCGGTCGCCCGATGCGGGTTGATCCTCGCGCGCCCGCACATCGACAATAGGCGTGAACCGCCGCCGCAGTGCGAACCAAAGTCCAACTGCGGCAACCGCGATGCCGACCCAGACCGGCCAGCTCAGCGCCTCGATATGGGCCCCCATGGCCACCATGACGATGGTCAATGGCAGGATGCCGATGGCGGTGGTCCAGATGAATGTCCACCAGGACAGGCGAGTCAGGCCGGCGGCGTAGTTGATCAAGTTGAAGGCGATCACTGGAATAAAGCGGGCGATCAACACCACATAGCCGCCGCGCCGCGCGGTCCATTCGTCGATCGTGTCCCAGTGATGGCGTGCCACCATCAAGCGCACGAATGGTCGGCCGAGTGTGCGTGCCAGTGCGAAGGCGGTGATGGCGCCAAGCATGGCGCCCGACCAGGTGATCACGGTTCCCCACAGCGTGCCGTACAGCATGCCGTTGGCCAGCGCGACGAACTCAGCGGGGAAGGGCACGAAGGAGTGGATGACCATCAGTCCGATTGCGGCGGCCACGCCCCACATGCCCCAGGATTGGATCGTCTCCTCGATGGATGCGGCACTGAGCCCATGCTCCATCCCGACATACAGACTGCCGCCGACGATGATGCCGATAAGGACCAGCGCGCCGAGCATGGACAGGGCAGGACCGGTGTGGCTGCGCGGGGTCGTGGGGGGCGGGCTGGGTGCCAAAAGATCTCCCGATTGGTGGCCGCGCCTAGAGTCGTTGCGTCGACGCGTGGTTCGGCCGCTTAGGATATCACAGCGCCTGCGACGCGCGCGCCATCCGGGCGTCAAGTGATCGTGAGGATACCGGCGTTTGCCGCAAAACCGGGCGTCAGCGTGTGCCTTGTCACCTTCCGGCGGTTCCGCTAATTAGGGCGACTTTTGCGGCTGTGGCGGAACCGGTAGACGCGCAACGTTGAGGGCGTTGTGGGGGAAACCCCGTGCAGGTTCAAGTCCTGCCAGCCGCACCACGAACCACGGGGGTTCGCTTGTAGTTCGGCGACTAGGGGGCCACTGTTCAACGCTCGCGGCTGTGGCGGAATTTGGTAGACGCGCTAGCTTCAGGTGCTAGTGGGCGCAAGCCTGTGGGGGTTCGAGTCCCTCCAGCCGCACCACCTCGCCCGCGCCGGTCGGCGCGTCCTTTCAGCACGCTGGCGACGTGCCGCAGCCCTGCAATTAACTAAGTTATTACATCGTGTTATGGATATAGATTAATTCATAACATTAATAATGCTGGCGAGGTGCCGGCGGCTGTTGGCACTCTGCCGGAAATTGATTGACCGGGATTTCGGGCGGGCGATAATGGCCGGCGTTAATGTCGTTCCTTAAACTCGCCGAGACGGTGAGGATATCGTTCAGTCGGCCCATTCGCTGATGGATTGTGCCGCTCGGCCCCAACGGAGGAAATCGCAATATGGTGGAACGTCGCGAGTGTTCGCCGATGGCTACGGCTGTCGGCGCGTTCGTCGGCAGCGCTATCGCTGCGGCCGTCGTGTGGCCGGCAACTGCCGCCGACTGGACCCAAGAACGCATGAATAACGCCGATGCCGATCCCGCCAACTGGATCCTGCATCACCAGAATTACGCCGGCTGGCGCTACTCGAAGCTTGATGAGATCAACAAGGACACCGTCGGCGGGATGAGGGTCGCCTTCACCTACATGTTGGGCGGCATCGGTGGCGGTGGCCGCCACGCGCATGGCACGCTCGAGGGCACGCCGCTGGTCGATGAGGGCATTATGTATGTGCCGGATGGTTGGGGCGTCGTCTACAAGCTCGACGTCAGCTCCGGCGATCGCGTGGCGGTCAACTGGGTCATGGATCCGAGCACCGATAAGGCCTGGGCCGCCGATGTGGCGTGCTGCGGCGTCAACAACCGCGGCGTGGCCCTGTGGCAGGACAAGGTTATTTCGATCACGCTCGACGGCCGCATGATTGCCACCGACTCCGAGAACGGCGAGATCGTGTGGGAGCGCGTGATCGCCGATCCTTCGGTCGCGGAGACCCTGACCGTGGCACCCCAGGTGATCGGCGACATCGCGATCGTCGGCCCGGCGGGCGCGGAATACGGCATCCGTGGCTGGCTCGACGGCACCGACCTCAACACCGGCCAACAGGTGTGGCGGACCCACACCGTCGCCGGACCGGACGAGCCCGGCGGCGAGACCTGGACCGACGATTGGGGCGCATACGCCAACGGCGGCGGCTCGATTTGGCAGCAAGGTACGTATGACCCGGAGCTGAACCTGACGTATTGGGGCACCGGCAATCCGGGTCCCGACTACGACGCCGAAATCCGCCCCGGCGACAATCTGTTCACCAACAGCATGCTGGCGCTGAACCCGCAGACCGGCTCCATCGAGTGGTACTTCCAGTTCACGCCGAATGATCCCTACGACTATGACGAGATCGGCGAGGGCCAGTTGGTCGACGTCGAGGTCGGCGGCCAAATGCGCAAGATCATGATCCGTGCGGCGCGTAACGGTTACATGTACGGCTTCGATCGCGCGAACGGCGAGTTCCTGTTCGGCAAGCAATACGTGAACATGGTCAACTGGACTGAGGGTCTCGATCCGAAGACCGGCCGGCCGTTGAGTTACGACCCGGCGACGCCGGTGCAGGCCTACAATCGTGGGGCGGCGCCGCGTCGCGGCACAACGGCGACGTTCTGTCCGGCGCTGCAGGGCGGCAAGAACTGGTACCCCGCGGCCTACAATCCGGAACTCCAGGTCCTGTATGTACCGGGAACCGAGGGCTGCTCGCAGAACACCGTCATCGACGAGGCCGAGTATCCGATCGGCGTGCGCGGCGGTACGCGCAAGCCGCGCGACCGCTACGTCGGCCGCAAGGATCTGGTGGCGGCGGAGACCGACCTGCCCCTGACCACCCGCGGCTCGCTTGCCATCATCGACGTGGCGAATGGCGACACCAAGGTGAAGGTGCAGCTCGACATGCAGCCTTATCAGGGCATCCTGGCAACCGCCGGTGGGCTGATCTTCCACGGCGATTTCGCCGGCGATTTCGTGGCCCGCGATGCGGAAACCCTCAATGTCGTGTGGAGCTTCAACGCCGGCACCGCCTTCAAGGCACCGGCGATGACCTATTCGGTCGGCGGCAAGCAATTCATTGCCGTGTTGGCCGGCGCAACGCCGCGCTCGCATGCCCGGCGCACACGTCCGATGCTCGACAACTTCTATCCGTCGAACATGATGTATGTGTTCTCGCTGTAGTTCAGCGAGTATGAACAGGGAAACGGGACCTTCGGGTCCCGTTTTTTTGGCGATTGCCCGTCGTCTTGCCAGGGCGACTCGCTTGGCCGCTACGGCTTGAACTCCTCGCAGATGCGCTCGGTCTCGCTCTTGTAGTAGGCTGAGCAGGTTTCGAACGTCATCTCCTTGCCGGCATACACGGCAAAAATGTACTCGATAACGGCCTCGATCTGGGCGTCGCGCAGGTACGGCCCTTCCGGTGTATTCGGAATGTCTTCGCCGATTTCCTTCTTGGTCATATCGAAGCATTCGTTGCCTTCGTTCCACGCTTGGCGGCCGTGTCGTGGCATGAACGTGAGGGGCCGGCCGCAGCGGATCACTTCGTAGGCACCTTCGCGATCGAGGGTCATCGCGGTCAGGTCAGCGCCGTAGCCAAGCCCTTCGACGCGTTCGCCCTTGCCGTGCCAGCTATGGCAAAAGGCACAGAACGCCGTATCGCGATAGACGCCGAGGCCGCGTTCAACGAGGGCCGGGTCAGGCTCCTGCGCGAAAGAGGTGGGCGAGAACAGCGCGACGGCCAACCCGACAAGGTTGGCGAGTTTGACAATGGTGCGAAAGCGCGCCAGCGACGGTTTGCCTCCGGCGTTTGGACGTTCAGGCATACATGAGCCTCCGGTTCTTCACATTGCTCGCCGCGCGGCCGGACGCCGCAAATCGAGACACAGTCCGCATTGTGCACGCAGCGTCTGGATCTACTCAATGCTCAAGGCGGCGCTCGTCGAAACCCTTCGGGCTTTGATGGCGCATTCACTATATACTGGTTTGAAATGCACTGTCGGGCTACCATTTCGAGGCGTGCGATAGTCGCGGCAATGGGGTCGGCAACGGGAGACTCCTCAGATGTGTGTGACGTGCCGCCTGCGCCTCTTGATCAGTAGTATTTGCTTTGCGGTTTGTAGCGTCACGCTCGTGCACGCTCAGCCCACCGAGATTCGCGGCCTGGGTTTGGGCATGACCCTGCAAACACTCCAGGACATGGACCTGTACAACCACGCCTGCGGCAGTAACGGCGGGCCGCCGCTCAAGCTCATCGACGGATGGGGCGCCTTCACCGAGTGCGAGGCCGATGCCAACGGCTTGCGCGAGATCTACATCGAATTCGATGACGAGCTTCAGTATATCATTCGGGCGACGCCTGACTTGCCGGAAGACGAAAACTGGCTGACCAAATTTGCCGGCACCAAGATCGCCGGCCATCCCGTCGTTCTGACTGCGCTGTTGGACGAGGCCGGCACCGTGCGTGGCCTGCGCGCCGTGACCGATCCGCGCGCCGAGCTGCAATATCGTCGCAAGGCGTATCTACTGCGCAACCCGGTGAAGAAGCGTTACGAGCCGCTCGGCTGGAACTGCCGTGACCTGCCGCTTGCCGAGGGCGAGACGCCGATCGGCAGATTCTCCATCAACGAGCGCTGCGAAACCATCACCAACGACGTGCGTCACGTGTTTGTCGTGACGCATCTCTATCGCCGGCCGGGCCAGGATGGCGTCGACGCCGCGAACAATGCCGTCGAGGGTGAGTTCGAAAGCTCCACACGCATGGAGATCTGGGACCCGAAGGTTCTGGTCGCACTGCCCGACTAGGCGCACTCCATCGACCCGCTCGGACATGGTGAAGATGGGTGACATTGCGCCCGCCGACTTCAATGCCAAGGACTCAAAAGTCTTTCGCTACATCACGCCGCACGGCAAGTGGTCGATCCACAGCAACTCTGGGTGATGTCCCCGGAAGTGGTGTAGCTCGGCGCGCATTGGTCATCGGCGCTTTCCGGTAGGGTCTGGTTGCGACACCAACCTTTGACCGGAAGGACCACCGATGACCGATGACATGATGAACCTGCGCACGCTTGTGGAAAAGTCAGCGGACGCCGATCTGTTGCGTGAGATGATCGGCTTTGCCGCCGAGCGGTTGATGGAACTGGAGGTGGGCGCGTCTACTGGCGCCGCCTATGGCGAGAGGAACCCGCTGCGGCAGGCTCAGCGCAACGGCTACCGTGACCGCGACTGGGAGACGCGGGCGGCGACCGCCGAGCTGCGCATTCCCAAGCTGAGGAAGGGCTCCTTCTTCCCGAGCTTTCTTGAGCCGCGCCGCATGGCCGAGAAGGCGCTGACCGCTGTTATCCAGGAAGCCTATGTCCAGGGCATCTCGACGCGGTCGGTCGACGACCTGGTCAAGGCGATGGGCATGAGCGGCATCTCGAAGAGCCAGGTCAGCCGGCTGTGCGAGGAGATCGACGGCAAGGTGAAGGCTTTTCTGGAGCGGCCGATCGAAGGTGACTGGCCGTACCTGTGGATCGACGCGACCTATCTGAAGGTCCGTCGCGGCGGACGCATCGTGTCGGTCGCCGTCATCATCGCCGTCGGCGTCAACAGCGACGGCCGGCGCGAGGTGCTGGGCATGGAGATCGGCACCTCCGAGGCCGAGCCGATCTGGACGGAGTTCCTGCGCAAGCTGACGCGACTGCGCGGCGTCAAGCTCGTCGTCTCCGATGCGCATGAAGGCTTGAAGGCCGCCGTCACCAAGGTGCTGTGCGCCACATGGCAGCGTTGCCGCGTCCACTTCATGCGCAACGTGCTCGCCCATGCCGGGAAGAACGGGCGGCGCGTCGTCTCGGCCTTCATCGCCACCGCGTTCGCACAGGAGACGGCCGAGGCGGCGAGCCTTCAATGGCGTGCCGTCGCCGATCAGATCCGAACGAAGGTCCCGAAGCTTGCCGCCATCATGGACGACGCCGAGCCCGATGTGTTGGCATACATGACCTTCCCCAAGGAGCATCGCGCCAAGCTGCACAGCACCAATCCGATCGAGCGCCTCAACGGCGAGATCAAGCGCAGGACCGACGTCGTCGGCATTTTCCCCAACGATGATGCCATCGTCCGGCTGGTCGGCGCGCTCCTGCTCGAACAGAACGATGAGTGGGTCGTGCAACGGGCCAGATACATGACCCTGGAAACCATCGCCCAGATGAATGATGATCCTCTCATCAGCCTGCCAGCTGTCGCACGCTGATCATCCCGGCCCATGCCGGAGCGCGCGGCCATCTGCCGTCAGCTACACCACTCCATGGGACACGATCCATTTTTTGTTCGAGTAAATTTGAGAATCGCCCTCTATAAACGAGTCCCCGAGGATGAGAACTCTGCGCTCGTTGTCGGCTTTTGCGTAGGGTATCTCAGGCCCACGGACGCCCTTTGAGTTAATGCTTATGTGCGTTTGATATTCCGACGTTACCAGCGTACCTGTCGCATGCGGCTTTAGTTTCCATCCGAGATTCGGATCATATGTCATGTAATCCGTTAGCCGGATTGCCGATGGCAAGTCCTCCGGTTGCGGTTTCTCTGGATACATGACGCGAACGGCTGTCTCGGCAATGGCCAAACAAAACAAAATGGAAACCATCAAAGTTGCCGTATTCTTGCCGATGATTCTAATTTTTGCGGCCATTGGCTATTGAGCTAGTGGATTGATTCCAACGTTTGGAACCCTCGGTTTCGGGCTGCGATGATGTCGTCGGGGTCGGCTTTCCATATGGATGGCTGTGGGTTGGCCGCATTGTATTCGCGGACGAAGCGGTTGATTGCGGCCTGGAGATCGACGACGGAATGGAAGACGCCGTGCTTGAGCCGCCGCCGGGTGAGTTTTGCGAAGAAGCCCTCGACGGCATTGAGCCACGAGCAGGAGGTCGGTGTGAAGTGGAAAGTCCAGCGCGGATGGCGGGCGAGCCAGGCGCGGACCTTGTCCTTGTTGTGCGCCGCGTAGTTGTCGACGATCGCGTGGATGGCCTTGTCCGCCGGCACCGTGCGCTCGATGCGGTTGAGGAAGCGGATGAACTCCTGATGGCGGTGGCGCTGCATGTTCTGGCCGATCACCGTTCCGTCCAGAACGTTGAGCGCCGCAAACAGCGTGGTCGTGCCGTGCCGTTTGTAGTCATGGTGCCGGCGCGTCCCTTCTTCATCGGCAGACCGGCGGTCGAGCGCCTGGATCTGTGACTTCTCATCGATCGACAACACCACCGCATGGGCCGGCGGGTCGACATACAGGCCGACGATATCGGTGAGTTTCTCGGCGAAGGCAGGGTCGGTCGACAGCTTGAAGTTGCGCCAGCGGTGCGGGCTGAGACCGTGAGCCTTCCAGATCGCCTGCACCGTCGAGGCGGCAATACCGGCCGCCCTGGCCATCGCGCGCAACGTCCAGTGGGTCGCCTCAAACGGCGGCGGTTGCTGCGTCAGGCGCACGATCTCGGCGACACGATCGAGCGGGACCGGCGCCTTGCCGGGCGCATACCACAGCAAAATACGGAATCCCAATTCGGACTCTTTCGTTCCGATCCCTCCACTAGATTGGTGATGCTACTCTTTCAGAGGGCATCCAATGCATTGTACGGTCGATATGGAGGCAGCTTCCCAAGCTAGTGGATTGATCGGAATGAAAGAGTTCGAATTGGGATTCCGTATTTTGCTGTGTTATGCGAATCTGGCGCATGCGCAGTGGAATCTCCTTCACCCTATCCGCCGGCGACCGTCAGCGATTGCGCGCGGTCGTCGCGGATCCCAAGAGCCCGCAGAAACACGTCTGGCGGGCACATATTGTCCTTCTCAGCGGCGAGGGTCTGGGCACCTCGGCGATCATGACCGAGACCGGCAAGTCCAAGACCTGCGTGTGGCGCTGGCAAGAGCGGTTCATGCACGAGGGTGTCGGCGGCCTGCTTCGCGACAAGTCCCGTCCGCCCGGCAAGGCGCCGGTCCCGCTCGATCGTGTCGCCGAGATCGTGCGCCTGACGCAGCAACCGCCGCCGTTTGAGGCGACCCACTGGACGTTGCGCGCAATGGCCAGGGCGGCCGGTATTGCCGCCTCGACGGTGCAGGCGATCTGGAAGGCTCACGGTCTCAGCCCGCACCGCTGGCGCAACTTCAAGCTGTCGACCGACCCTGCCTTCGCCGAGAAACTCACCGATATCGTCGGCCTGTATGTCGACCCGCCGGCCCATGCGGTGGTGTTGTCGATCGATGAGAAGTCACAGATCCAGGCGCTCGACCGCCGGTCTGCCGATGAAGAAGGGACGCGCCGGCACCATGACTACAAACGGCACGGCACGACCACGCTGTTTGCGGCGCTCAACGTTCTGGACGGAACGGTGATCGGCCAGAACATGCAGCGCCACCGCCATCAGGAGTTCATCCGCTTCCTCAACCGCATCGAGCGCACGGTGCCGGCGGACAAGGCCATCCACGCGATCGTCGACAACTACGCGGCGCACAACAAGGACAAGGTCCGCGCCTGGCTCGCCCGCCATCCGCGCTGGACTTTCCACTTCACACCGACCTCCTGCTCGTGGCTCAATGCCGTCGAGGGCTTCTTCGCAAAACTCACCCGGCGGCGGCTCAAGCACGGCGTCTTCCATTCCGTCGTCGATCTCCAGGCCGCAATCAACCGCTTCGTCCGCGAATACAATGCGGCCAACCCACAGCCATTCATATCGAAAGCCGACCCCGACGACATCATCGCAGCCCGAAACCGAGGGTTCCAAACGTTGGAATCAATCCACTAGGCTACCGTCGGCCCCAGGCGACAAAATCTGAATTGAGAAACTTCGGCGTCTTTCCGTAGGTGAACGGCGCGCCGTCGAGCATCGTGACGTCGCCACCGGCGGCACGGACGACGGCATGACCGGCGGCAGTATCCCATTCGCATGTCGGACCCAGGCGTGGGTATACGTCGGCCTCGCCGGCGGCGATCAAGCCAAACTTCAGGGCGCTGCCCATGGGCGTGCTGCCCGCGATCCGGTAGGCCGACAAAAACCCGCTGGTGCGCTCCTGGTCGCGGTGCGATCGACTGACGACGACGGTGAGCCCCTCCGCCGGCGCGGGTCGGGCCTCGATGGATTGCGCTGCCTCGTCCCCGCGTCGGATTGTCGCCGTTCCCGGTCCGGCCGCGGCGTAGGTCAATCCCAGCGCCGGTCCGTGCAACACGCCGAGCACGGGGACGCCGGCCTCGATGAGCCCGATGCAAACGCAGAACTCGCCATTGCGGCCGACGAATTCCCGCGTGCCGTCCATCGGATCGACGAGCCAAAAGGCACCACTGGCGATGTCGGGAATAGTGCCGGCGGCAACGCTCTCCTCGGCGATGATGGGCACATCGGGCGTGAGTTCACGCAATGCCGGCAGAATGATCGCTTCCGATTTGTGATCGGCCGAGGTCACCAATGACCCGTCGGCCTTGGTCGACGCGTCAAAGCCCGCCTCGTAAATCGCCATGATCGCACGACCGGCTTCCTCCGCGGTACTGACGACCGGCGCCAGCAACGTGCGATGATTTTCGCTCAAGGCCTCACCGGTCCCGGCGGGGGCGCAATGCCCGCCAAATCGCCAGCGGAGTGGCCGGCATATCGATATGGGCGAGTCCCGTTTGGCGATGCACTGCGTCGACCAGCGCGTTGATGACGGCCGGCGGGGCGCCGATGGCACCCGCCTCACCGGCGCCCTTGACGCCGAGGGGATTGGTCGTGCACGGCACGCTGTTCATGGCGAAATCCAAGTCCGGCAAATCGTTGGCGCGCGGCATGGCGTAGTCCATGAACGAACCGCTGAGCAACTGTCCGCTGTCGCCGTCATAGACGGTGTGTTCGAGCAGCGCCTGGCCGACGCCCTGGGCCACGCCGCCGTGGACTTGGCCGGCGATCAATGCCGGGTTGATGACCGCGCCGAAATCGTCCACGACCGTATAGCGCAAGATCTGAACCTGACCGGTCTCCGGGTCCACCTCCACCTCGCAGATGTGGCAGCCATTGGGAAATGTGCTGGCCTCCGGGCTCTGTTGATATTCGTCGTCGAGCCCCGGCGTCAGGTCGGCGGGCAGGTTCGCGGGATCCTTCGCGGCGCGGGCGAGGTCGAAAAGGTTCAGCGAACGGTCGGTGCCGACAACGGTGAAGGCGCCGTCCGCGAACTCGATGTCCGCGACGGCGGTCTCCAGGATCTGTCCGGCGATCTGTCGGCCTTTGTCGACGATTCTGTCCGCCGCGCCGTCGACTGCGGTCCCGCCCACCGTTAGCGCGCGCGAACCTCCGGTGAAACCGGTCGGCGTCGCGTCGCTGTCGCCCTGGAAGACGCGGATCGCTTCGGCCGGGATGCCCAGCCGGTCCCACAGAATTTGAGTGTAGAGCGTTTCGTGGCCCTGGCCGTTGCTTTGATTTCCGATGACGATGGTCACGGTGTTGTCGTCGCCAAACCGCACCTGAGCAGTTTCGGCGCCGCCGCCGCCGCATCGCTCGATGTAGGTTGCCATGCCAATGCCGCGCAGCCGGCCGCGCGTCTTTGAGTCCGCGCGGCGCGCCTCAAACGCTCCCCAGTCGGCACGGTCCATGCACGCCTGCATGCAGCCGGCGAAGTCGCCGCTGTCGTACGTATCGCCCAAGGCTGTTTGGAACGGGAAGGTGTCGACAAAATTGCGGCGGCGAATCTCGTCCGGACTGAGCTTCAGTTCGCGGGCAGCCGCATCAACCAGGCGCTCCACAAGATAGGAGGCCTCCGGCCGCCCGGCGCCGCGATAGGCATCGACCGGGACGGTGTTGGTGATCACGCCCTTGACGTTCACATAGATAGACGCGGTCTTGTACAGACCCGCCAGCATGGCGGTGCCGGCGCCGGTCGGAATAAACGAACCGAAGTTCGACAGATAGGCGCCGAGATTGGCGAACGTCGTTACCTTGAGCGCGAGGAAACGGCCCTCCGCG
This sequence comes from Alphaproteobacteria bacterium, assembly GCA_965248805.1. Taxonomy (GTDB): domain Bacteria; phylum Pseudomonadota; class Alphaproteobacteria; order UBA6615; family UBA6615; genus CBDFKJ01. Next base: position 32,536 of record CBDFKJ010000007.1, on the reverse strand, counting down.
TCCACCGCCAGTTCACTGCGCGAAACATTGTCGCGGCCGTGTGTGTCCGACAGAAAGCTCTCCTGGCGATCGCCAACCCACTTGACCGGCCGCTTAAGGCGGCGCGCGGCCCACACCACCAGGCCCTGCTCGGGGTAGAGAAATATCTTCATCCCGAAACTGCCGCCCACATCGGTGCTGAGCACCCGCACCTGTTTCGGCTCGACGTGAAAGATATGCTCCGCCAACTGCCCGCGCAGGCTGTTGGTGCCCTGGCTCGGGGTGTGAAGGACGAGCCGACCGGTATCGGCGTAGTCGCCGATGGCGGCGCGCGGCTCCATGGCGTTGACGACGACACGATTATTTACCAGCTCCAGGCGCGTGATATGGGCCGCCTTTGCGAAGGTGGCCTCGACGCCGGCGCGGTCGCCCGACCCCCAATCGAAGCATACATTGTCGGCGATGTGTTCCCAGATTCGCGGCGCGCCGGGTTCCGCGGCGCCGACCGTATCGACCGCCACCGGCAGTGGCTCGTAGTCCACGATCAGCAATTCCGCGGCGTCCCGCGCCTGTCGCTCGCTCTCGGCGACCACGAAGGCGACCGGGTCGCCGACATGTCGCACCCGCTCCTTGGCCAGGATCGGCCGCGGCGTATCCGCGCGCGGCGTGCCGTCACGGTTGGTGAGCGAGGCGCGGCAGGGAATGTCTCCCAACCCCTCGGCGGTCACATCGGCGCCAGTCAGCACAAGCAATACGCCAGACGCCACCGTCGCCGCGGTGCTGTCGACGCGCGCCAACATGGCATGCGCATGGGGCGAGCGAACCACCACGCCATACGCCTGGTTCGGAAGGCTGACATCGGCGGTATATTTGCCTTGGCCCTTGAGCAGCCGGGGATCTTCGACCCGCGGGACTGCCTGTCCGATGCCAAATTTCACCATCGCGGATCCTCCTGGCCGCGCTGGTGCGGCGGGCCCGCCTATAGCAGGTCGTGCCGGCGCTCGTCCACCGCTAGCCACCGCGCTTAGCGCCGGCCCGCTGGCCGCTGGGGTCGACCCGGACGCTAGTCCCTCACTTCGACCGCGTCACCAAGCTGAAGGTCTAGCAGTACCCGCACGCTGCCGCGGTTGGTTGCGAGTTCGGCCAAGCCGTTGGCGTTTTCGTACCAGAATGTCTCCCCCGGGGCGGCCTCACCAAATGTGCGCAAGCGCGGTAGGTGGCGGCCGGCGGCGTACAGCCGCGCATTGGCCGGCAAGGACGCGGCGCGCAGGCCGGTCATCGCGTTGCCGAAATCATCGAAATAGATGAGCTCTGCCAGATCGTCCGGCCAATCCGACCGCGCCAGATCGTCGATCGGCCTGGACACCGCATGTGGCGGCTCGCCGCGCGCCAGCCGAGCCGCCACGGGCGCGAACAGGTCGCGACCGTGGAAGCTGTGGCTGAGTCTGGCGGGGCGCCAGTCGATCTCCCACCATCGCGCGGACATGGCGCGGCGCGCGATCAGTGTGAACAGCCCGTTGTCCGGCCCGACGAAAAGGCGGCCGTCGGCCTCGACAATCGCGGCCGCGCGATCGGTACCGACACCAGGATCGACCACGCATAGGAATACGCAGGGCGGCGGGAACTCGGGAACCAGCGCCGCCAGCAGATGGGCCGCCGCGCGCGGATCGAACGTCGGCGCGTCCGTCATCAGGTCGATGACGGGTACGCCCGGCGCCTCACGCGCCAGCACGCCGTGCAGCTGCCCCATATATGGGCCGTGCACGCCGAAATCCGTGAAGACGACGATCACCTGGCGGTGCCGAGGTCGGGCAAGTCACGCGCCTGGCCGACGATGTGTACCTCAATGGTCTCGCTGCGGCCGCGGACCGACGTCTCGCGCGTCTCGTAGGCCTCTATGTCCAGGCCGGCGAGATCGGCGACGCGCTAGCTCGGCACCGAACTCCTTGGTCGCGGCCTCCAACCGGCTCGCGGTGTTGACCGCGTCACCGATCGCGGTCAGCGAAGTCGCGGCCGCGTAGCCCATCTCGCCGACGATCGCGGGCCCGGCGTGAATGCCGATACCAATGCGCAACGGACGCGGCAAGTCCGCGGCGAGCAACATGTTGAGATCGCGCAGTTGCGCCGACATCAGCCGGGCCGCTTGCAACGCCTGACGGGCGGCGTCCTGGGCATTGGTGTCGATGCCGAACAGCGCCATGACGCCATCGCCGATGAACTTGTCCACACGGCCGCCAGCCTCCTCGATGGCACTGCCCATGGTCGTGAAATAGCGATTGAGAATGAACACGACATCGTACGGCAGCTTGGACTCAGACAACGCCGTGAACTCACGAATATCGGCGAACAGGATGGCGATCTCGCGCTCCTGACCATGATGCGCCGCGCGTCCGAGGTAGCCTTCACGGGGCCCGGCATGCGGCGGCAACAGTGGCGTCACGACAATGTCGTGGGTGGGACGTACCTGGCAAGCGAGTCGCACGTCGGGTGCGGCGGTGATGCGATCCAGCACCCGCTGCTCGGAGGCATCGGGCGGCGGCAAATGCTCGCTGCCGGCACCGATGCGCACGCGGCAAGTCGAGCACCGGCCACGCCCGCCGCACACGGATGCGTGCGGAACACCGTTCAGGCGGCTGGCCTCGAGTATGGTCGGGCCGCGGACCACGCGCACGATGCGACCGCCCGGATAGGTTAGGCGGACGATGCCGCGGCGGCGTTCCCCGATCAGCCTCACGATCCGCGCGGCCAAAGTCAGCCCGAGCACGACGGCAAGGCTGCTCACGACGGTGCGCTCGATGTCGAAGATGACCGCGATTTGCTCTTCGCTCGGGGCTTCGATGGCGCTGAGGTAGTCCTGAATTGCCCCTGGCGTGGCGAATATCTGCGCCAGTTCGCGGCCGGCCGCCACGTCGCCAAGGGCCGACAGCAAGGGCAGCAACAGCGCGACGCTGAGCAGATAGGGCTGGAAGCGCGCATACCACGGCTTGATCCGTAGCCACAGATGGATGCCGATGCAGGCATGCAGCCAGACAACGGCGGTGACGATAAGCTGGCGCGCGGCGCCGTCGGGCCCGTTTAGCCAAAGAACGATCAACTCCCAGGAGTAGGTATCGTCCAGACCATAGATTTGGTGCAGCCCGCGTGTGCCGAGGATGTGAATGAGCAGCAGCGGCGGGATCGCCAAGCCCAGCAGGAGTTGGACAGCTTCGGCCGGTGGCATGCGCAGCCGTCGGCGCGCATATAACGCGTAGAGCGCAAGCGCCAGATGAACGAGCACGGCGCCGACTATCAAAGCGGTGCCGAGCGGATGACGCCACACCGCCAGGAATGCGAGGCGGGCAAACTCCATTGTCGCCAGTGAAACCAGACCCAGAGCGTGATTGGCCAAATGTGTAGCGACGAATGTCAGCATGATCAGCCCGCTGGCGAGCCGAAGCCCGCGCACCGTCGGACGCCACTTCCTCGCGGCGGCCGCGACACGGTCGCGCCAGGATGGCGCCGAGGCCAAGTGGTTATGCGTCGTAGCTGACATGTGCACTCAACCTAGCATGACATGCGGTTTCGCTTCTGCCACGTCGCAACCGCGTGAGTTCCGATGCCGTTTCCGGAGGATCAATAGGCGACCGCTCCCCCCTCGGCTATGCTCCGGCAGGGCGAGCCAGACCCGAGCCTATCGGGTGGCGGGGCAAGGCGGGAGTCAAGCGTGAGCGCGACGCGACTACTCAGTTGGTTGGCGATCGCCATCGCCGTCTACGCGGCGGTGATCGCGCTGCTCTATGTCGGGCAGCGCCGGCTGATGTACTTTCCTGACCGACAGCGTCCGGATCCGGTCGCGGCCGGTGTCTCGGAATTGGCCGAGATCACATTGCGGACCGCCGACGGACTGGAGCTGCTGGCCTGGTATCGGCCGGCGCCCATCGGTTCGGCCACGCTTGTTTTCTTTCACGGCAATGCCGGCAGCCTGGGCAATCGCGGGGCGAAGCTGCGCCCCTATATCGACGCCGGACTGGGTGTGCTGATAACCGCCTATCGCGGCTACTCGGGCAATGCCGGGGATCCGTTCGAGACCGGCTTGTACGCGGATGGCCGCGCCGCGTTGGACTATCTCATTGCCCAGGGTGTGCCCGCAGGTACGACGGTCGTATATGGCGAATCGTTGGGTGGTGGGGTGGCCGTGCAGCTTGCCACGGAACGGAAACTCGCTGCCGTCGTGCTGGAGGCGGCGTTCACTTCGATGGCGGCCACCGCCCGCCATCACTATCCGTGGGCGCCGGCTGGCTGGCTGGTGCGCGACCGTTTCGACAATCTGGCAAAAATCGATCGCGTGAACGCGCCGCTGCTCATCGTGCACGGCACTGCCGATCGCGTGATCCCGGTCGCCATGGCCGAACAACTGTTCGCGGCCGCACGCGAGCCCAAGCAGGTGCGATACTTGCGCAGCTCCGGCCATAACGACAATCATCGCAACGGTCTGGCTGAGGCCGTGCTTCAGTTCATAGCCGAATACGCTGGCGGTTAAATTACTCAGAAAATTGTCTAGAAAGTTACGCTAAATTATTGGTAATAAAGCTTGAATACAGATCGAGTTGGCGGCCACGCTGATCGCGGAGAGGAGTCTGGATTGGTATGCTCGACGTCTTACAAACGGCCGCGCTCGGCCTCGGGCTCGCCGAGGAGCGGGCGGCGACGGCGGCGCACAATATTGTTACCGCGCCGCACAGTGTGGCCGAACCAGCCGCGGAAGCGGCGGGCGGTGAGGGCCAAACGCCGGCAGCGGTCACCGGGCCGGGCAGCAGTCAATTCAATGCGGACGGGCAGGCGTTCTCGTCAACGGCGGATGCCGACTTGGCGCGGAACCTGGTCGAACTGCAGTTGGCGGAGCACGCCTATAAGGCAAACGCCGCGGTCATTCGCGCTGCTAATGAATCGTTTCAGCACCTACTCGACAGCTTCGCCTAGCGGCGGAAACTAAGCTAGCCCGCGCGCCATCACTGTCGATAATCGCAGTGCGAAGGCCGCCGGATCAGCAAGGGTCTCGCCCTCCACAATGCGCGCCTGATCCAACAGCAGATACGCGTAGTCCGCTAGTTCCTCTGTTGAACCTTTCTTCGTGACTCGACGCGCAAGCCCTTGAATAAGAGCGTGATTCGGGTTGATCTCCATCACCCGTTTGGCCGCCACATCGAGCCGCCGATGCTGCCGCAGCATACGCTCCAGATGCATGTCCACATCCTGATCATCGGCAACCAGACACACAGCGCTGTCAGTGAGGCGATGGCTTTCGCGGACGTCCTTGACCTCATCTTTCAATGTCAGTTTCAGCAACGCCGTCAGACTTGAGACATTGGTCTCGGGCTCCGACGGCTTCTCGGCTTCATCGCCGGACTTGATGGCGTCGAGCGAGACATCGGCGCGCGTCACCGAACGAAAGCTCTTGGTGTCGTATGCCCCGACCGCCGGGACCCAAAACGAGTCGACCGGATCGGACAGCAGAAGCACCTCCACACCCTTGGCGCGGAAGCCTTCCAGTTGCGGTGAGTGTTCGAGTGCCGTGGCCTCCTCTCCGGTCAGGTAATAGATGTCCTCCTGACCCTCCTTCATGCGCCCGACATAGTCGGCCAAGCTGATCCAATCGCCGCCGCCGGCGCCCTTGTGGGTGGAGCGGAAGCGCACCAGCGCCAGCAGACTGTCGCGCTGGGCCTCATCCTCATACAACCCTTCCTTCAGCACGGCGCCGAACGTGCTCCAGAATTTGGCGTAGTCATCGGGCGCCTTCTTCGCCTTGGTCTTGAGGGTGCTGATGATGCGCTTGACCAGGCCAGTGCGAATCTTGCCCAGGACCGGATTGTGCTGCAGCATCTCACGGCTGATGTTCAGCGGCAGGTCCTCGGAATCGACAATGCCGCGCACGAACCGCAGCCAGCCAGGGAGCAGATCCTCGCATTTGTCGGTGATGAACACGCGCCGCACGTACAGCTTTACGCCGTGCTGCCGCTCGGGGTGAAACAAATCGAGCGGCGCCACCGATGGAATGAACAGGAGGCTCGTGTACTCGATCACGCCTTCGGCCTTGTTGTGCAGCGTCAGCCAAGGATCGTCGAAGGCGTGAGCGGCGTGGTGGTAGAACTCCTTATACTGATCGTCGCTGATCTCTTTCTTGGCGTGCGTCCACAATGCCGATGCCGCATTGAGCTGATCGGGGGCCGCGTCGTCCTCTCCCTGCAACATGATGGGGAGCGCGATGTGGTCGGAGTAGGTGGCGACGATATGACGCAGCCGCGCGGGCTCGAGGAACTCCTTGTGCTCTTTCGACAGCCGGACGCTGACACGCGTGCCGCGTGCGGCCTCGGCCGGCGCCTCCTCGATCGTGTACTTTCCGGCGCCGTCACTGCTCCAGCGCCACGCGTGATCGTCGCCGGCTTTGCGTGTCGTGACCTCGACGCTTTCGGCGACCATGAAGGCGGAATAGAAGCCGACGCCGAACTGACCGATGAGGCTGACATCTTTCCCTTCGTCGCCGGAAAGCTGTTCGACGAAGGCGGCTGTGCCGGAACGCGCGATCGTGCCCAGGTTGGCGACCAGGTCGTCGTGGTTCATGCCGATCCCGTTGTCGGCGACGGTCAGCGTGCGCCCCTTCTTGTCGATTTCGATCTCGATGCCGAGCACCTCGCCTTCGCCCAGCAGTTCCGGCTGCGTCAGCGCCGCGTAGCGCAACCGATCGCAGGCATCGGACGCGTTGGAGATCAATTCCCGGAGAAAGATCTCCTTGTTGCTGTAGAGCGAATGGGCGACGATATCCAAGAGCCGCGAGACTTCGGCCTGGAATTCGTGGGTTTCCTCGCTCATCTCTCGCTGTGCCCTTCTAATGATCGTATGGCCGGATCGCGACACATATGTGGTGGAGGCGCACTCGGCTGCAAGACCGTCATGACCGTCGACCCGGACCTCACAAAGCGAGCGTTGTTGGCCGAAATCGAGGCCGAGGCGCGCCAGGTCGCCCCGGCAACCGGACGCAAGGAGCTGTCGCCGAGGGTGATCGCAGCGTTGCAGCGGGTCCCGCGTGACATGTTCGTGCCGGCAGAGTTGAAAGAGATGGCCTGGGACAACCGACCGCTGCCGATCGGCCATGGTCAGACCATCTCGCAGCCGTTCATCGTCGCAGTGATGACCGACCTGCTGCAGTTGACGGCGTCGGACCGGATCTTGGAGATCGGCACCGGCTCGGGCTATCAATGCGCCTTGCTCGCTGAGCTGGCGAGGCGGGTCTTCACGGTCGAGCGCGTCGCCGATCTCTCGCGCCAGGCCCAGCGGAGGCTGGCGGAACTCGGTTACACCAACATCGAATTTCGCGTCGGCGACGGCCATCAGGGCTGGCCCGAGCACGCGCCCTTCGACGCCATCATCGTCACCGCCGCGGCGCCACAGCCGCCGGCGGACTTGGTCGCCCAACTTGCGCCCGCTGGGCGTATGATAATACCGCTCGGCGAATCCGGCCTCTTTGCCACCCAGATGCTGAGCCGTATCACCAGGTCGGATGACGGCGCAGCGGTGGTTCAGCCATTGCTGGCCGTCGCCTTCGTCCCGCTGGTCGAAGGAGACCCCGTAGCCTGACTTGCATCGCGGCTCGCTAGATCCGAACTTACTTAACTATGCCCTACGGTGATTCGCAGCAGACGGTAACGGCCGTGATGGGGCCGACGAACACCGGCAAGACCTATCTGGCGGTTGAGCGGATGCTGGGCCACGACAGCGGCATGATCGGCTTTCCACTCCGGCTGCTCGCGCGCGAGAACTACGATCGCGTGTGCCGGCATCGCGGCAAGGGCGCCGCGGCGCTGATCACCGGCGAAGAACGGATCGTGCCCGCCCATCCGCGCTATTTCCTATGTACGATCGAGGCCATGCCGCTCGATCGGCCCGTCGAGTTCCTCGCCATCGACGAGGTCCAGCTCTGCGCCGATGCAGAGCGCGGCCATATCTTCACGCACCGGCTGCTGCATGCGCGGGGTGCGCTTGAGACCATGTTCCTGGGCGCGGAAACCATGGCGCCTGCCATCCGGCGCCTGGTCCCCGAGGCAACACTCGTTCGCCGGCCGCGATTCTCGCGGCTGAGCTACGCCGGCCGGCGCAAGCTCGCACGATTGCCGCCGCGCAGCGCCGTGGTGGCCTTCTCGGCCGCCGACGTCTACGCCCATGCCGAACTCATCCGGCGCCAGCGCGGCGGAGCCGCCGTGGTTATGGGTGCACTCAGTCCGCGCACCCGCAACGCGCAGGTCGGTATGTATGAAGCCGGCGAAGTCGACTATCTGGTCGCCACCGACGCCATCGGCATGGGTCTGAACATGGATATCGACCATGTCGCCTTCGCGGCCATGGTCAAGTTCGACGGACGCGTGCCGCGGCGACTGACGCCGGCCGAGGTGGCACAGATCGCCGGCCGTGCCGGACGCCACATGAACGACGGCACCTTCGGCGTCACCGCGGGCGAGGATGAACTCGATGCGGAAACAGTCGAGGCCGTGGAGTCACACCGATTTAAGGCCATCGGCGCGGTCCGTTGGCGCAACGCCGTGTTGGACTTTCGCTCGCTCGATGGCCTCAAGCGCAGCCTCGATCAACGCCCGCCGGAGGCATCGCTCGTGCGTGCCCGTGACGCCGACGACTATCTGGCGCTCGCCAATCTGATGCACAACCCCGAGATCCGCGCCATGGCGACGACGCCGGCCGCGATCAGGCTGTTTTGGGACGTTTGTCGCATCCCGAACTTCGACAACGCGGTCGAGGACAGCCATGCGTCCATGCTGGGGCGCATCTATCGCTTCTTGATGTCCGATGAGGGTGTCGTCCCAACCGACTATGCCGCGCGTGCGCTCGATCGCCTCGATCGTTCGGACGGCGATATCGACACGCTGCTCGGGCGCATCGCGCGCACCCGGACTTGGACGTACCTGGCGAACCGCCACGGCTGGCTCGCGGACGCGGCGAACTGGCAGGAACGGGCGCGCACTCTCGAAGACAAACTATCCGATGCGCTGCACGATCGTCTGACCCAGCGCTTCGTCGACCGCCACGCCGGCGCCGTGGTACGGCGTTTGCGGGCGCGCGGCCGACGGTTGTTGGGCGCGATTGCCGCCGACAGTACGGTGTTCGTGGAAGGCCACGCGGTGGGCCGACTCGAAGGCATGAAATTTGTCGCCGACAAAACCGAGTATGGTGATGACGGCGATCTGCTTGCCTCCGCACGGCGCGTTATCCGCGACCATATCGACGCGCGGGTGACGACGCTCGAGCACTCGGCCGACGCGGCATTTACCCTGGACGATCGAGCGCGCGTTTGCTGGCAGAGGGCGCCGGTGGCGCGGCTGGCGGTGGGCACCGATTGGCTGCGCCCGGCGGTTGAGATCACGGCTACCGATCTGCTGGAACCACAACAACGCGAGCGCATGCGTCGGCGTCTGGCCACGTGGTTGATGTCGATGCTGCGCCGACGGCTGCAGCCGTTGTTCGCCCTGCTCGCGTGCAACGACCTTTCGGGGGCGGGACGTGGTCTGGCCTATCAAATCGCGCAGGGCGGAGGCACCGTGATCCGTCACGATGCGCAGGCCCAGATGCGCGGCCTGACCGAATCCGACCGAGCGACGTTGGCGCGCTTGGGCGTCCGCTTTGGCGTGGAAACCGCGTACATGCCGGTGATGCTGAAACCGACCGCCGTCGCTCTGCGCGCGACGCTTTGGCGCGCCAACTCGGGGCAACCACCGCCGGGCCAGGCGCCCGACGGGCGTCGCGTCAGCCTGCACGCGACGGGCATCGACGCCGCCTATTGCAACCTGCTGGGCTATCGGATCGTTGGCGACCTGGTCGTCCGGGTCGATATTCTTGAGCGGCTGCTGGCGGAGCTGCGCCAGGCGACCCGCAAGGGTCCGTTCAAGGTGCCGCTGACGTTGCCGGCCATGGTCGGTGTCAATGCCGAGGACTTCGCGGCACTACTCGAAAGCGCCGGCTACCGGTGCCGGGCCGACGATGCGGGTCTCCACGCCGAGCGGCGATCGAAGAAGCGCCGGCGACGTCCCAGGGGCGCCCATGGAGCAGCCGCCGAGGGTGCGACCGGCAAGGCGACGACCGACCCGTCGTCAAACGCGGCTTCGCCCTTCGCACGCTTGGCTGAGTTGCGTCAACCGACGTCCTGAGAGGGCCTTGAGCGCCGAGACGCTTCGCTTGGACAAGTGGCTGTGGTTTGCGCGTCTGTGCAAGAGCCGGAGTCTGGCGACGAAGCTGTGCCGGGCCGGCGGCGTGCGCATCAACAAGCAGGTGGTCGAGAAACCCCATTATCCGCTGAAGATCGGCGACATTGTCACCGCCTCGATCGGCGCCGGCGTTCGAGTGCTGCAGGTCTCCGCCCTGGGCGAACGGCGCGGCCCAGCGGCCGAGGCGCGCTTGCTCTATGTCGACCTGTCGCCGCAGGAGCCGAAGACCGGTTCTGTCACCGCGGTTCGGTCCGGTGAACGCGACCAAGGCACCGGCCGTCCGACCAAGCGCGACCGGCGCGATATCGACCAGCTGCGCGGCCCTTGCGAGTGAGGCTGGGCGCGTGCTACCGCACCGGCCATGCTGTCCCGGCTAAAGCGCCTTTTCGATGATCGCGAGCCGACTGAATCGCACGCCCACGACGAGCTTCAGCTCGCCGCGGCTGCGCTGCTGGTCGAGGCGGCGCGCATGGATGAAAACTTCGATGAAACGGAGCGTACTGTGGTGCACACAGTCCTCGCGCGCCGGTTCGAGCTTACCGCGAGCGCTGTCGAAGAGCTGGTCGAGGCCGCCGACGGCAAGGCCGCGGCCACGAGTCAAATCTACGGCTTTGCGCGCACGGTCAAGGACCGCTTCTCGCACGCTGAGCGGCTCGAACTGGTCGAAATGTTGTGGGAGGTTGTATACGCCGACGGTGCATTGCATCATTACGAGGCGAGTTTGCTGCGGCGTATCGCCGGGCTTATCTATGTCAGCGATCGGGAGAGTGGGGCCGCCCGCAAGGTGGCCCTACGGCGGCTGGGTATTGCCTCCGATGCTGCGGATCAAGGGGGCTCCTAGTGAGCGTGCGAGTGTGAAAGGCTGAGAGGCATGACCTACGTCGTCAACGAACAATGCATCAAATGCAAGTACAAGGACTGTGTCGAAGTTTGCCCGGTCGACTGCTTTTACGAGGGCGAGACGATGCTGGTCATCCATCCCGACGAATGCATCGACTGCGGCGTCTGCGAGCCGGAGTGCCCCTCGGAGGCGATCGTTCCCGATACCGAGCCGGACTTGGCCAAATGGCTCGAAATCAACCGCGAGTATGCCGACAAATGGCCCAATATCACCTCCAAGGGGGAGGAGCCGGCGGACGCCGACACGCACAAGGGCGAAGAAGGCAAATTTGAAAAATATTTCAACGCCAACCCGGGGCCCGGAGACGGCTAGGAGACGCGGCCGACCATGTGCCTCATTGCCGCCACCGTGGTCTGGAATAATCGGCGAAACGTGATAAACTCCAATTGGTAACGATTAGGGACGATTGGCGTACACAGCCCCATTCTTCTATCTATGCCGTTGCGGCGTGCCGCCGACGGCGCCACATGCTGGAAAAGGGGTCCGCTAAGTCGTGCGGCGGCGGTTACGCCGCTGTAAATGGCCGCACGCGGCCGGCTTGTTGCGGGCCCGTTGGTTCGCGGCTCACACGTCGATTGCCGGGAGTATCTCCATAGATGGCAGCAAAGCGCGACACCAAGGCCACCTCCACCGAGGAGACCATATTCACCGAGGGCGACCATGTCGTCTATCCGACCCACGGTGTCGGCCGCGTGATCGGCATCGAGGAGCAGCAAATCGCCGGCGAGGCGTTGCAGTTGTTTGTCATCCACTTCGAGCAGGAACGGATGACGCTGCGGGTTCCCGTCGGCAAGGCCAAGCAATCGGGTCTGCGCCGGCTGAGCAATCGCAAGATCATCGATTCGGCGCTCAAGACCCTGCGCGGCCGCAGTCGTGTGAAGCGCACAATGTGGAGCCGGCGGGCGCAGGAGTACGAGGCCAAGATCAATTCCGGCGATCCGGTGTCGATCGCCGAGGTCGTGCGCGACCTCCACCGCGCGTCCGATCAGCCGGACCAATCCTATTCCGAGCGGCAGATGTATCAGGCGGCGCTCGAACGGCTCGCGCGTGAGTTGGCCGCCGTCGAGCATATCGACCATGAGCAGGCGACCGGCAAGCTGGAAAGACTGCTCGAGGCCGCGTAGCGGCCGGTGCGCCGGGAGCGGCGCAACTCGCCAAATGGCCGCTTGAATTCGCCGCCGCCAAGCGATCAAGCAAGCGGCCGCCGACCACGCGGTTGTCAAATCACGTGATCTGCACCATTCTCGACCGCATCTGAGCGGGCGATTTCCTGGGGGGAGCGCAAGCGGCAATGTCGAACAGCCAGCTGTTCGGGGTGCTGTTTCGCCCATATCGAATTTGGGCGGTCGCCTCCATCCATGCCGAGGCCGCGCGCCTGAGCAAGCTCCATCGCGCCATCGCCAAGCGGTTCGAGATCGGCGACCGTGTCGTCTATCTGGGTAACGTCATCGGGCGCGGCGAGGCGACATTTGAGACGCTGTCCGAATTGTTGGCGTTCCGCCGTGCGATCATCGCCGGACCGGGCATGTTCGCTTCCGACGTGCTCTACCTGCGCGGCGCGCAGGAGGAGATGCTGCAGAAAACGTTGCAGTTACAGTTCGCGGCCACACCGGCAGAAGTGATGCGATGGATGCTTGAGCACGGCATGGCAAGCACGCTTGCGGCCTATGGCAGTTCGCCCGACGAGGCGCTGCGTTCGGTGCGCGAGGGCAGGTTGGCCTTGGCACGTTGGACCGCAAGACTGCGCGGTGCGGTTAATGAGGCGCCCGGTCACATGGCGTACATGTCGGCGCTGCATCGCGCAGCCTATACCGAGCCCGCCGAACCGGAAGGCGCGCGCGCGTTGTTTGTGCATGCCGGGGTGGATGTCTCGCGTCCGTTGGAGGCGCAAAGCGATACTTTCTGGTGGGCGTCGAGCGCGTTCAGCAGCATCGGCCGGCCCTATGGCGAGTTCGGCACCGTGGTTCGTGGTTTCGACATCCGCCATCCTGGGATCGACGCCCGCGTCAATACCTTGACGGTCGATGCCGGTTGCGGTTTCGGCGGCCCGCTGATCGCGGCGTGCATCACACCGGCGGGCGAAATTCTCGCGCAGATCGAGGCTTGAACGCGGCGCTTTGCGTCATGATAGCGCGAAGATCTCGACCTGCTGTTCGCGCCCGCGCAGTTCATGCCGGCCGAGGCTGCGCAGGGTGGCACAGCCGGGGGGCAGGGGTTCGGCCGTATCGCCGCTGATCAGAATGTGCACGTCCTCGTCGACCGGCAGCGCCAGTTCCTTGGCCAGCTGCTCGATCCGATTGGCGGCGTTCACGGTGTCGCCGACCAACGTGTAGTTGATACGTGAGTGCGAACCGATGTTGCCGACTACGGCGACGCCGGTATGAATGCCGATGCGCATGCGCACCGGCGGCGCACCGCGCGAACTGCGTTCGGCGTTATCGCGCGTAATGGCTTCGCGGACGGCCAATGCCGACCGGCAGGCACGCGCCGCGTGATCGGTCTGCGGCTCCGGCGCTCCCCAGAACGCCATCACCGCGTCACCAATGTACTTGTCGACCGTACCGCCGTGCTGCTCGACACACGCGGCGACCAGATCGAAATGGTGGTTGAGGAAGGAAGCGGTCTCGTTCGCCGACAGGGTCTCGGCCATGCTGGTGAAGCCGCGAATATCGGTGAACATGATCGTCAACGATCGCAATTCGGATTCGATGGCGCCGAGTTTGCCTTGGCGCATCAGGCGCTGCACGAGCGTCTTCGGCACATAGCTCTCGAACCAACGCAGGCCTTCCAGCATCGCATTGAAGGCTTGCGCGGCATCGTCGGTCTCGCGGAACAAGCTGCGCGGCAGCGGCTTGGCGGCGGCAAAATCCAACTCACGAACGTGTTCGGCCGCGCCGGCCAGGCGGCGGATGGGCCGGCTGAGCCGGCGCCCGACGAAGAACACTGCCACGATCGCCACGACCGCGACACCGATCCCGAAGCCGGCCGCGCGCAGGACACGCAAGAACGGCTCATTGACGTCGGCGATGCGGAGGTAATATCCAATCAGCCAAGCCTTATCGGCATAGCCGTCGATCTCCTGATAGACGAAGGCGTAGGGCTCGTCACCGACATCGATCGTATGTCCGTCGCCGAGCAGTTCCGGTTCGCGGTTGTCCTGCCAACCCGGCTTCCATATCGATCCGAGCACCGGGTCGGCAAAGCCGATAAGGCGGGGCAGGGGATTCTCCGCCGACAGTCCCGGAAATCCGCTGTTCAAGAATGGATGCGCCAGCACGTGATCGCGATCGTGCAGTATGAACGCTACGGCGCCCAAGTCATCCGATGGGTCGAACACGAACTCGCTGAGTTCGCTGATGCGCGTGGCGATGGCGACAACACCCAAGAACGCGCCGTCGCGGCGCACCGGCACGCGCAGGTTCACGACCGGCTCGCCGATCTCTTCGACGTAGACCAGCGCCCCCCAAAACGGTCCTTCGGCGGTTCGCGCCTGGCGCACGACCTCGTCGATCTCCGGCGATGGGGTATCGAACTGCCCGGTGATGATACCATCGGCCGTACGGGCGGCACTGAGACGCACGCCATCCTCCCGCGCGACCAGGATGCCGAACGTCTGCGGCGCCGCTGCAAGCGTCGCCGTCATGAAATCGAGCAATGCCGGCTCGTCGCCTGGATCGACCGTGCGTCGGCCTGTATGTCGACCCGCCGGCCCATGCGGTGGTGTTGTCGATCGATGAGAAGTCACAGATCCAGGCGCTCGACCGCCGGTCTGCCGATGAAGAAGGGACGCGCCGGCACCATGACTACAAACGGCACGGCACGACCACGCTGTTTGCGGCGCTCAACGTTCTGGACGGAACGGTGATCGGCCAGAACATGCAGCGCCACCGCCATCAGGAGTTCATCCGCTTCCTCAACCGCATCGAGCGCACGGTGCCGGCGGACAAGGCCATCCACGCGATCGTCGACAACTACGCGGCGCACAACAAGGACAAGGTCCGCGCCTGGCTCGCCCGCCATCCGCGCTGGACTTTCCACTTCACACCGACCTCCTGCTCGTGGCTCAATGCCGTCGAGGGCTTCTTCGCAAAACTCACCCGGCGGCGGCTCAAGCACGGCGTCTTCCATTCCGTCGTCGATCTCCAGGCCGCAATCAACCGCTTCGTCCGCGAATACAATGCGGCCAACCCACAGCCATTCATATCGAAAGCCGACCCCGACGACATCATCGCAGCCCGAAACCGAGGGTTCCAAACGTTGGAATCAATCCACTAGGAGGCAATATCGATGCCGTCATCCTCGAAGCGCCGGCGATCCTCGGGCGCGATCGATACCGTGAAGTCGGTGCGCCAGTCGGCGGAAAAGTTCAGATAGCCGCGCCCACGAACGACATCGGCCGCCTGGACCCGACCCTCGACGACGGCAAAGCCGCCGACATGATCGGCCGCATCGTCGGCGCGCACGACTTGATAGAACGGGTGGGACCAGATGCCGGCGCGCTCGGCGCGCGCCTCGCGCTCGCGCGCCAGCAGTTCGGGGATCAGGCTGCGATTGTCGGAAAAAGTGTACACGCGTGCCATACCGCGACCCAGCATCTCGCCCTGAACCCACAATCCGTCGCTGCGGAACAGGTGGGCGAGGACCCGCCCATGGCTATCCGTCTGCTGGCCACCATAGCCAAGCCGCACCTCAGCGCCGCCGATCAGTCCTGCGAGCGTTGCCTGGGCGGCGCCGGCGAGCGGCCATTCAACAAATCCGGGGCGACCCAGCGGTAGCTTCGGTGCCTGCATTCCGACCAGGCGCACCTGCCGTCCGTCGTGAAGGCGCACCGTGTCGCCATCGATCACCTCGGCCACGGTTGCCGCACCACCGTCGATCAGCGGCGCCGGCGGTGGCTCGGCATACGAGAGCGTGGGCAGATACGCTGATAGGATTGTGAGAACGACGAGGCTTCTGCCATGATGCGAGCGCGCCGGACGCCGACCGTCCCGGAGCCTCGACAAATCACCCAGACCTTCACCGGCGAAAGTGCGCAAAGACCTATTCCCTCCGATCGAGCCGTACGCTACAGGCATGCTCCGTGTCGATCCACCGCATGTTCTGTATTGGGAGCAGAGCGGGTCGCCGGATGGCGCGCCGGTTCTGTTTCTTCATGGCGGGCCGGGCGCGGGCTCGACGCCGACCCACCGGCGGTTCTTCGATCCTTCCTACTACCGCATCATCCTGTTCGATCAGCGCGGTGCCGGCCGGTCGACGCCCCATGGGGTCATCGACGGCAACACGATATCGCATCTGGTCGCCGATATCGATCAGCTGCGCCAGCATCTGGGCATCGAGCGCTGGCTGGTCTTCGGCGGATCGTGGGGAAGCACCCTGGCACTGGCCTACGCGCAGACCCACGCCTCACGCTGTGCGGGATTGATATTGCGCGGCATCTTCCTATGCCGTCAGCGCGAGATCGACTGGTTCCTCTATGGCATGCGCCGGTTCTTTCCCGAGGCCTGGTGGCGCTTTGCCGAGATCGTGCCCGAGCCCGAGCGCGACGACTTGCTCGGCGCGTATTTACGGCGCCTGAACGACCCGGACCCGCAAGTGCACCTCCGGGCGGCGCGGGCGTGGAGCGCCTATGAGGGCACATGCTCCACGCTTTTGCCCAACGCCGAAACACTGGCGAACGTGCGCGACGATCACCGGGCCTTGGCCTTGGCACGGATCGAGGCGCACTACTTCGCGCACGGCGCCTTCCTGGCGGAAGCCGACCTGCTGGGTGGTATCGAGCGCATTCGCCAAATGTCGGCGGTCATCGTTCAGGGCCGCTACGATATCGTTTGCCCAATCGAAACGGCCGACGAACTCGCCCGCGCTTGGCCCGAGGCGCGCTACAGGGTGGTGCCCGACGCCGGCCACTCGGCGCTCGAACCGGGTATCCGCGCGGCGTTGATCGCGGCCACCGAGCAATTCAAGTCGGGCGCATAAATCGCAACATTCACATGCCCTCGCGGACGGAGTCTGCCGCCCGGCAGGAGCGAGTGTTCATAACATATTGATATTTATGAGTAAGGACAGGCGAATAGTCTTGACGGCCTGCAGGCGCGTCGGCTCAATCACCGTCGGCGTCCCCGAGTCGGGCGCCATGGGGACATACGCGATAACGGCAAAGAGGGGCCTGCCGTGCGCCAATGGATCGCCTTCTTCAGTGCGTGCGTTCTCGCCGCGTGCAGCACCAGCCAACCACCACCACCGCCGCAACCGCAGATCGTGCGCGAGGCGCCGGTCGAACTCGCGCCGGCGCGGCCGGGCACCAGCCTCGCGGATCTGGCGCGAGCCTCCGACGCGTATGCGCAAGGCATTTTCGGCTCTGTAGAGATCCGCGTCGCGGCGGGCCGGCTGGAGAGTCGCGGCGACAGCCACCTGGTCGACCAGTGGACTCGCGTCCTGACGTGGATGCGTGATGAGGATCGCGGCTTGCGCGACTGCACCGCCGACTATTGGGCGACGCCGCTGGAATTCATGCGCAGCTCGGGCGACTGCGAGGACTTTTCGATCGCCAAGTTCATGGCCCTGCGCCAGTTGGGCATGCGCAACGAGGATCTGCGCATCGTCGTGCTGACGGATCAGATCCGCCGTACCATCCATGCCGCGCTCGCGGTCTATGTGCCAGGCGACATCCTGATCCTGGAGAGCCTGTCGAACGTCATCTTTTCGCACCGCAGCTATGGCCACTACATTCCGCATTTCTCGCTCAACGAAACCGGGGTGTGGGAGCATCACGGCCGCACGGTCGTCCCCATCGCCGAGGGCCTGTCCGAATTTCCGCTGCTGGCCTGTTTCGCGCCGCCGGTCGGTGGCCCACCCGCCTGAGGGACGCGCTGGAACGCCACACCGCCGTCTGCTAAGGCTGAAAGTGTTGCGCCCGTAGCTCAGTCGGATAGAGCACTTGATTCCTAATCAAGGGGTCGCAGGTTCGAGTCCTGCCGGGCGCGCCAATGAAATCAAAGCGTTGGCGGAAGACTGAAGCTAGCGCCGTCCATTCTTAGACACTTTCGTCAGGCGGTTTAGACACTTTTGTTCGTGTTTCGAGCTTGATGATGGCAGCCTTCGCAAGCCGGGTTTGCTCCGCGCCGCGCGTGTACCGCCCAACCATCGCCGCAGTCCGATGGCCGAGAATTGCCATGAGTTCACGGTCGGTACACCCGGCCTCGGCAAGCAGCTTGCCTGCCGTATGACGGAGGCCATGGAATTGCAGTCCGGCCAGACCGATCCGCGCAAGCTTCTTGCGAAAGTTCGTTTTGAATCCAGACCGCGTGTAGCAGCCCGTTGACGAAGTCCGGCGTGTCTGATTCTGTCTGAACATAGAGATTTAGACGGGCGTCGTGCGATGGCATTGAGACGACAGAGCGAGGTTCAGGGTGACCTCGTGGTGACATGGGCGGAGATGCCGCGTTCGCCTGGACACGCGTTTTCCGACCGGCTGCATGAGTTGCTGACCGAGTCTGGCTTTGACGGCTTCGTGGAGGCGACGTGCAAGCCATACTACGCACCTCGGATGGGGGCTCCTTCGCTGCCGCCGGGGCGTTATTTCCGGATGCACATGATCGGCTATTTCGAGGGCATCGGCAGCGAGCGCGGCATCGCTTGGCGCTGTTCGGATTCGCTGTCGCTTCGCGCGTTTCTGCGGTTGGCGAACCGGGACAAGGTTCCCGATCATTCCTGGTTGTCGAAGACGCGCGGCCGGCTGCCGCACGAGGTCCATGAAAAGGTTTTCGACTGGGTTCTGGCTCTCGTCGCCGCGCGCGGTCTGGTGAAGGGCGAGCGGATCGGCGTCGACGGCTCGACGATGGAAGCCAACGCCGCCCTGCGAGCCATCGTGCGGCGCGATAGCGGCGAGACCTATCGCGAGATGCTGACGCAAATGGCGAAGGAGAGTGGCGTCGAAACGCCGACGATCGACGACCTCGTCCGGCTCGATCGCCGGCGGAAGGGCAAGAAGCTTTCGAACAAGGATTGGACGAGCCCGACCGATCCTGATGCGAAGATCGCGCGGATGAAGGACGGCACCACGCATCTGGCCTACAAGCCCGAGCACGCGGTCGATCTCGATACCGGCGTCATCGTTGCGGCGCCGATCTATCCAGCCGATGAAGGCGACACGACGACTTTGCCTGGGACGCTGGAGGCGGCCGCGCGCAACCTCGCCGAGGTCGGCCTGGCTCCAACACGGGCAGAGCCCTGCAGTCTCGTTGGCGACAAGGGCTATCATTCACGCGAGGGGCTGAAAGACCTCGACGGCGGCGTCTGGAAAACGCGGATCTCCGAGCCGGAGCCCGCCAACGGCTATCTGCGCTGGCATGGCGACCAGGCGGCACGTCAGGCTGTCTACGCCAACCGGGCGCGATTGAAGTCCGGCGTCGCGCGGAACGCCATGCGCAGGCGCGGTGAGATGGTCGAGCGCAGCTTCGCCCATGTCCTCGACCGTGGCGGCATGCGCCGCGCGTTGCTGCGGGCGCGCGAGAACGTCCACAAACGCTACCTGATCCATGTCGCCGGGTTCAATCTCGGCATTCTGATGCGCGCGCTGTTCGGATCAGGCACGCCGAGGGAGGCTGCGAGTGCAAAGAGCACCCTTTTGTTCGTTATTCAGTTCGATGCTGCCCTGGCGATCGCCATCGTGGCGAACATCGAAGGCAAACCAGCCATGCTCGTTATCATCATCATCGTCGCCCCCGAAACCGATTGATCAAAGCGCGACTTCATCACCGGGCTGGTAGGGGAGCCCGCGAATCGTGTGTACGATCGTGAGGTGATCGCGAGGTATAAGATTTAGTACGGTGGCCAAATCCCTGTGGACCGGGATTGCCAACCGTTCGCCGGTTTTGGCTTGGGCCACCGAGATCAGCCCATCCCGGATGTGACGCCATTGCATGGCCAGCACGTCGCCTTGCCGTTGCCCAGTGTACAGCGCCAGTTCCAGCGCCCAGACCATGCGTGGGTTGGCATCCGCCCGAAATCGCTCAAGAGCGACATCGGGCCATGATTCGTAACTCTTGCCGCCGCGCAGCTTCTTCACACCAATGGCCGGATTGTTGGCCCGCCAGCCATGGTCTACGGCGAAAGCCATCAGGATCGACACGAGCGCCAGCGTCAGATTGGCGGCGCGTGGCGTCATCGACATCGCATCGCGCAGTTCGTACAGCCACGCGCGGTCTATGTCTTCAACGGCCTTGGCGGGATAAGCTCGCGCCAACATGTCGAGATAGGTCAGATACCCACTCTGCGTGGACGTGGCCAGCCCTGTGAACTCTGGCCTCGCCCGATACTGGCTGATCAGGTCCAGGAGCGATCCTGGAACGGCGTCGTCGCGCCGGCCTTCGAGGGTGCGGTTGATTTCCAGCACGCGTGCAACGCGCGCCTGCGCGTCATCCGGGAGCCGCTCGCGTGTGATCCGGTGGTACCAGTAGGTCTTGCCCCCGGCGCCATATCGCTTGACGTGCTGCAACCGGACGACCTGCATTCATGAGCCCCTGGCGTACCTCTTCTGCGGCAGATTGTGGGACGGCGGCCCGTCAGATGGTCAACGGCCCCGTCGAGAGTGCGGCGGTCATAGAGCTTCCTCCCGCCTATCCTGATCGGTTCTGGAAACGGATCGCCAATGCGGCTTTCCAGCGTGTTGACCGAGATGCCGACATAGGCCGCGGCCTGCTCGCGCGACAGCAGCCGGGGCCAGTCCGGGAGATCGCTGAGGTCGGAGCGGCGCGCGGTCATCGCCGAAATTCCGTCGCTGCGACGCGCGAGGCGTTCATGGCCACTCACCCACCCCGGAAGGCTCGGGTGGCACTCCAGCCGTCGTGCACGACGCGGAAACGGCATTCCATTCGCGGATCACTCTGTCGCCATCGCGCATGAGCGCATCAATGAACCTTCGCTTTGCTGAGTTGAACTGGTTGCGGCACCCGGCTGAGCAGAACCGCTTGGCATAGGCGCCGCGCCTTGCCGGCGCGAACTCCACCGTGCACCAGGGGCATTCCGTCATTGCGGGTACTCGTCCCACGTCCTGCGGTCCAGGTGGCGGCCAGCGAGACGCTTGCCGACATGGGCCATCGCCGGCTGACACCGGGAGACCTCCAACAACCGGGGGATTTGACGAAGATTTTGGTGTGCTGTCCGACTTTCGCTGAGATCGGCGGTGTTGACGTCCGCAACCATCCGCCGTTTCGTTCTCGGCGGAGGGTTTTGGCGCTATTCAGGCGGACTCATACCATGGCGGCCCTGCGCTCATGGAAGATCAGACGCTGGAAATTGTAAGCCAGGTTGGCGAGGCCGATCTTGGCCTCCGCCCGCTTGAGCCCGATGGTACGGATGAAAAGGCCCATGCGATCCTTCTGCTGGGCGAAGACGTGCTCCACATGCGCACGGACCGCTGACTTGCGGGCATTGGCCTGGGCGGTCGCCTTGGGCATGGCCCGGCCCGGCGGCTTCTTGCGGTGGATGTGGGAGACCCGACCCTTGCCGGCCAGCCACGCCTCGTTGGCCTTCGAGCGATAGGCGCTGTCAGCCCACACGCCGGCGGCCAGATTGTCGCCGGTGACGAGCTGACGCAACATCTTGCCGTCATGGCGGGCGGCATCGGTCACAGCCGAGCTGCGGATGAAGCCGTAGGCCCGATCGATGACGACATGATTCTTGTAGCCGAACACCGGGATCGCGATGTCGGGCATGCGCCGTTGCGACCCGGCGGGGTTCTTGCGCCGCCCGGTCTTCACCGTCCACCGCGCATCCGTGTCCTTCTGCGCCGCCTTGGCTGGCTGATCGGGCCAGACCTCGGACGCGCTCTTGCCCGCCTTGATCGCCCGCTTCTCGTCATCGCTGTGGCGCTGCTTGGGCGCCGATACCAACGTCGCATCGACGATCTGCCCGCCCATCGCCAGATAGCCGCACCGGCGCAATTCGCCATCGAAGGCGGCAAACAGCTTATCCATCGCCCCGGCCCGGACCAGACGCTCGCGAAAGGTCCATATGGTGTTGCGGTCCGGCGTCGGCGCTCCGAGATCGAAGCCTAGGAAGCGAAGCCAGCTCAAGCGATCGCGGATCAGAAACTCCATCCGCTCGTCACTCACCGTGTGCCGCGCGGCCAGGATCAGAACCTTGAGCATCGCCACCGCATCGTAGGCCGGGCGGCCACCTTTCGACCCGTCCGAGTAGCCCAGCGCCGCCTCAAGCGGCGCGCGGAAAATCTTGAAGTCGACGACCTTTGCCAGCACCTCCAACGGATCACCCGTCGCCGAAAGCTTTCGAAGATGATCCGGTAAGCCGAACAGACCAGCCTGCCTCATCAATACCTCCTCAAACCGAACCGCCGTAGAGAATCACAACGAGGCAAAATTCACGAGGTAAATGGAGGCGTCCACCGGCCCCACGGATGACGCACGGCGCTAGGCACGACGTCGGCGCGGAACGCGGCATCGTTCGGCACCCACGTGCCCCATTGCTTGAAGAAGAACGGCACGCCAACCGCCTGGCATTGATCGCGGAGCCCTCGCGCCCACTCCGGGTGCATGGGCCGCGCGCCCGGACCAGACTCGCCGCCTGCGATCACCCAATGGATCGGCGATGGCACGCCGTCCGGCACATCTACCGGGCCGTCCATGTCGAATATTGCCACCGGCGCCAGCAGCGGCTCCGCCGAGACGAACCGCACAGCAACCGGCGTTTCCAGCAACAGCGGGATGCGCTCGTTCGCCCGCGCCTGATCCTCGACGCTGACGCCGAGCCATACGTTGGGCAGAGGCTTTGTCACCGCACCGGGATCAATGCCAAACAATCGCTCCGCTTCATATCGGATGCCGACACGAATGCACGTGGCGCCGACGCTGAGGTAATCCTTCGCCCGCTCCGGACGCTTGGTCAGCACCTGAAACGTATGTTGCGGACATAAGGCCATCACCGCGAACACGCCGTCGATCCACTCGTCGGGCGCCGGCGCTTCGTTCCTCCGCCTCGATGTTCACACCGCCGACAGCCCGGCTACAATGTTATGAGCATTCTGCCAAGCGCTGGCCGCGCTCAGGGCGGATTCGATGTAAGGCGGCAAGTCGTGGTATCATCGGCTGCTATGGTTGATGTCCCGGCCATCCAGGCTCTGATTGGCCTTCTCCGAGCAGCTGGCGATGTAGCGATTCGATTAACCAGGATCAATACTGATGCAGACACCGCCGTTAAGTGAAATTGAGTTACTGCGGGCTACGCGTGACGGTTTGCTTGATCCAGCGCATGTATTTGGGCACATTGAAGGGGAATCTTCTCCGTCTATTTGATTTGTAACTCTGTCCCAAAGTCAGGAACCTACCTCATACCGTGCCTATCCGCTTGACGCACACACCCACTAGGGATAGGTTGTGTGCGTACAACGGATAGTGGGTCATGGACGTTCTCGACCGCACCGACCTGCCCTTCCCGCAATCCCTCCCCGAGTTTCAGCGACTTTTCTCCGACGATGCGGCGTGCGCCGCCTACCTGGAAAGGGCTCGCTGGGGTGACGGGTTCGCCTGCCCGCGCTGCGGCGTCGTGGGCGAACCTTTCCGCATCGCCACGCGGCCTGGCGTCCTGACCTGTCGCGCTTGCCGCCGCCAGACGGGATTGACCGTCGGCACGGTCATGGAGCGCAGCCACACGCCTTTGAGCACGTGGTTTTGGGCCGCCTATCTGGTCGCCAGCCAGACGCCGGGCATGTCGGCGGTGCAGTTTCAGCGGCAGCTTGGGCTGACGCGGTACGAAACCGCCTTCGGCATCCTGCATAAGCTCCGCGCGGGTATGGTGCGGCTCGGTCAGAACCGGATGAGGCGGGGGTCGACTATGACTGGAACGAGTGGGAAGGCGAGAAGCAACGCTTCCATAGGCTCGCTTCCTCGATTGCCGGCATCGACTCGCACGCCTACCGGTTCCACCAAGCGGCCGCTTTGCATCGCTACTACGTTCTGAAAGAACTGCTGCCGGCCCACGGGGTCGCCGTGCATTGATTGTGGCGTTTCAAAGGACCGGTCCGGCGAGTGCGCGCAGGTGGCGGGTATGCAAGATAAGCAATTACACACTGACCTTGTGCAGGAGACTAATTGACCCCGCATTTCCCAGACCGCTTGGCGTGGCGGGAGCCGCTCGACGGGAGGTCGCCGGCGAGGCAAGATGACGCGTGATCGTTTGGCTGCATCTGGTCAACGCGATTCTGGTTCTGGGTCTCGGCACAGCGAACCTAGTCCTTGCCAAGGGCACGCTGCGCCACCGCATGACCGGATGGGTCTGGATCCTCGCCATGCTGTGCGTGACGCTGTCCTCCTTCGCCATACGGGACCTGAACGATGGTGCGCTGAGTTGGATTCACGCGCTCACAGTCTGGACTCTGTTCAGCATGCTCGTGGCTATCGCCGCGATCCGCCGCGGACGCGCCGACATCCATGCCGGTTTCATGATCGGAACGATGATGGGCGTCGTGGTTGCGGGCTCGCTCGCGCTTTCGCCGGGGCGGTTCTTGAGCGAACTACTCGGCTATTAGACCCGGGCCTTGTTGTGTCCGCCGTGCGTGCGCTGGGAGCCACATGACCAGGCGCAAGCGCTTCAAGGTCCGGCCACCGAAAATCCCCGCGGGGGCTCGTAAGACGATCAGCGGACGAGTCGGCCCGACGCCCGAGCAGAAGGCGCGACGGATCGCGCTCGTCGGCAATGACCAAGATCCTCTAGTGGATTGATTCCAACGTTTGGAACCCTCGGTTTCGGGCTGCGATGATGTCGTCGGGGTCGGCTTTCCATATGAATGGCTGTGGGTTGGCCGCATTGTATTCGCGGACGAAGCGGTTGATTGCGGCCTGGAGATCGACGACGGAATGGAAGACGCCGTGCTTGAGCCGCCGCCGGGTGAGTTTTGCGAAGAAGCCCTCGACGGCATTGAGCCACGAGCAGGAGGTCGGTGTGAAGTGGAAAGTCCAGCGCGGATGGCGGGCGAGCCAGGCGCGGACCTTGTCCTTGTTGTGCGCCGCGTAGTTGTCGACGATCGCGTGGATGGCCTTGTCCGCCGGCACCGTGCGCTCGATGCGGTTGAGGAAGCGGATGAACTCCTGATGGCGGTGGCGCTGCATGTTCTGGCCGATCACCGTTCCGTCCAGAACGTTGAGCGCCGCAAACAGCGTGGTCGTGCCGTGCCGTTTGTAGTCATGGTGCCGGCGCGTCCCTTCTTCATCGGCAGACCGGCGGTCGAGCGCCTGGATCTGTGACTTCTCATCGATCGACAACACCACCGCATGGGCCGGCGGGTCGACATACAGGCCGACGATATCGGTGAGTTTCTCGGCGAAGGCAGGGTCGGTCGACAGCTTGAAGTTGCGCCAGCGGTGCGGGCTGAGACCGTGAGCCTTCCAGATCGCCTGCACCGTCGAGGCGGCAATACCGGCCGCCCTGGCCATCGCGCGCAACGTCCAGTGGGTCGCCTCAAACGGCGGCGGTTGCTGCGTCAGGCGCACGATCTCGGCGACACGATCGAGCGGGACCGGCGCCTTGCCGGTCGCATACCACAGCAAAATACGGAATCCCAATTCGGACTCTTTCGTTCCGATCCCTCCACTAGCCAGCTATCCGCTCGGGGTGTTGCTGGCGCGCGATCTGATCACCCAGCACCAGCACGATACCGGACGCCGGTATGCATGGCTGCGTGGTGTGTCGCTTGGCAATCCTCTGACCCGAGGTGAACGCACGTACGCCGATCCGCTCGATGACGAGACCCAGGCCGACGTTGAAGCGCGCTGGCGAGGGGCCGCGCATCTGCTCCGAGCCGCGCGGCGCAAGTCAATCGTCGACACGGTCTGCGTATATGAGCGGATGCCGCCGTGCTACCGCCTGTCGCGGTTGAAGGACGGCCTGGAAGTGCTCGAGCGGTTCTTCTTGACAGGCCGCGACGGTGTGGAGTAGGCTGATTCTCGACGCGCTCTGGAGGTGTGACCAGATCAACCCGCTGGGGAGACCCCGGCGGGTTTTTCGTGCCTGCTGGAGCTCGCTCTCGACCTTCGGCTACCGCGGCAGTATACAATGCCCTGTGAAACTGCGATGGCGAGGGCGCGGTGATCACCCCGCCGCTAGCACATTGACGACGACAGGCGCACACACAGTTTTGGGGAGAAACGCATGATACCGAGATCGGTACACCGTCTGGTCGCGAGTACCGCCGCCTTGGCGGGGCTGTTGCTGGTGACGGGTCAGATCCTGGCGGCCGAAATTTGGGTCACCAACATGACCTCGGCGAACGTCCAGGTCATTGATCCTGATAAGATGACGGTCATAGCCACCCTCCCCGCCGGCAAGGGATGCCACAACGTAGCCTTCAGCCCGGACGGTAAGTGGGCGGCCGTCGCCAACGTCGGCGAGGATACCGTCGGCATAATCGACGCCGACTCCAGGAAGGTCGTGCACACGGTCAAAGCCGGAAAGCGGGCGCACGACGTCACCTTCTCGCCCGACAGCGAATGGGTGGTCTCTTCTAACGTCGGCACCGACTACGTCACGTTGATCGACGCCCGTAGCGGCCAGGCCATGGGCAACATCACGACGGACGCCGGGGCGATGACGGCGCGCTTCTCGCCTGAGGGTAAGCTCCTGTACGTCGCCAACGCTACGGCCGCAAACATTTCCATCGTCGACGTGGCCAAGCGCACGACCATCGGTACCCTGCCCGGCGGCAAGGGTATCATGGCCTTCGCGCCGACGCCCGACTGGTCGCACGCCTGGGGAACGGCGCCGGACGAGAACAAGATTTTCAAGCTCGACCTCAAGCGGCGCGTCCAGGTGACCGAGGTCCCCATCGCAGGCGAGCCTCACGGCTTGACCCTCTCGCCGGACGGTAGCCTGGTCTTTATCGTCCAACGCAAGCTCAACCAGGTCTCGATGATGGACGCCAGCACCAACCGGATCCTGGCCACGAAGTCGGTCGGCGTGCGTCCAGACATCGTCATCGCAAGTCCGGATGGGCAATACATTTTCGTAACCAGCCGCGGCGAGGACAGCGTCTACAAGCTCAACGCGGGCGACCTCAGCATCGCTGGCGAGGTGCGCGTCGACCAGCAGCCCCACGGCATCGCTTGGCGGCCGTAACACCAACTTGAAACATGCGCAACGCATGGCGGAAACCTCGGGCCTCGCCGTCGCGTTAGCTTAAGGGATCGAATGACCCTGCGTTTGAGAGCTGGGGCGGACCCGTGTTCGTTCGCTGGGCAGGGTGCAGCTTCCAATCAGGTTGGGCGTTGTATGTTCACGCCCGTACCTTCCCGCCCGGCTCCCCCGCCGCGGCGGGTTTTTTGTTCCTGCTTCAAGCACGATTCCTCACGTCTACATGCAAACACCGGCTGGTTGCGGCCAAAGCGGCGTCCATCTGGTCAAGTCGCGAGTTGTGCTGAATATCCAGCACGCGGTCGACTTGGGGCAGATGCCAGCCCAGTCGACGGGCTAGCTCGGCCTTGCCGATGCCTTGTTCACGCATCGACTGGTAGAGGATCACCTTCACGGCAGTGAGGCTCGGCAAATCGGCGCGGAGCTTGCCTCGGCTGGGAGCGGGAATCTCTTGTCGCGCGTGTATGCGTGCCGCGATCGCTTCTTCGAGCGCGTTGCGTGCGCGGGCGAGAGCCTCGTCGCGATCATCTCCAAAGGTCGTCAACTCCGGGAAGTCAGGCGAGGTCGCCAAGACAGTGCCGTTTTCATCGAGTTCAAGCTTGATCGAATAGGACAGCATCATTTTAACTCCAAGTCTTTCTTGATCTTCGCGACGAGTTTCGGGCCGAGTTCCTTACTTGCGCCGTGGGTCGGCAATTGTGACGTGCGGCTGCCGCGCCGGACGGTAACGTGACCACTTCCACCCTTGTGCGTGTGGAAGGTGCAACCTTGTTTCTTGAGCCAGCGCCGAAGTTCGCTTGCGTTCATGTCTATAATATAGTCAACATATCTGTTTATGTCAACATATATGTTGTCTACGGTCCAGGGTTCGTGTGGCTGCCGCCCTGCCGTAAACAACCACATCCGAGGCGGTGTCCGGCCTGACCGGCCGGATCAATATCGGCGTCTCCCCTGCGAACGCCGGGGCCGGATTCGGCTAATCCTGGTTTTCCTGAGCCTCAGCATTCGCGAGCGGGTAGGGTCGGACGACTTAAGCGGTCTTTTACATGAAGCATTACACGAGGGAGTCGGCGGCGGCCCGCGGCTATGGCCGGCGTTGGCGCAAGGCCCGCAAGACGTTTCTCGCCCGCCATCCGCTGTGCGCGATGTGCCAGGCTGAAGGCCGCGTCATCGCGGCGACGCTGGTCGACCACATCGTGCCGCATCGAGGCGGCCAGGCGCTGTTCTGGGACCGCCGGAACTGGCAGTCGCTGTGCGACAGCCATCACGGATCGGCCAAGCAGCGCGACGAAGCGCGCGGCTACAGCAGTGCCGTAGCACCGAACGGCTGGCCCCTGGACCCGCTCCACCCCGCCAACAGAAGGGGATAGGGGGAGTCCAAACTAGTGGATTGATTCCAACGTTTGGAACCCTCGGTTTCGGGCTGCGATGATGTCGTCGGGGTCGGCTTTCCATATGAATGGCTGTGGGTTGGCCGCATTGTATTCGCGGACGAAGCGGTTGATTGCGGCCTGGAGATCGACGACGGAATGGAAGACGCCGTGCTTGAGCCGCCGCCGGGTGAGTTTTGCGAAGAAGCCCTCGACGGCATTGAGCCACGAGCAGGAGGTCGGTGTGAAGTGGAAAGTCCAGCGCGGATGGCGGGCGAGCCAGGCGCGGACCTTGTCCTTGTTGTGCGCCGCGTAGTTGTCGACGATCGCGTGGATGGCCTTGTCCGCCGGCACCGTGCGCTCGATGCGGTTGAGGAAGCGGATGAACTCCTGATGGCGGTGGCGCTGCATGTTCTGGCCGATCACCGTTCCGTCCAGAACGTTGAGCGCCGCAAACAGCGTGGTCGTGCCGTGCCGTTTGTAGTCATGGTGCCGGCGCGTCCCTTCTTCATCGGCAGACCGGCGGTCGAGCGCCTGGATCTGTGACTTCTCATCGATCGACAACACCACCGCATGGGCCGGCGGGTCGACATACAGGCCGACGATATCGGTGAGTTTCTCGGCGAAGGCAGGGTCGGTCGACAGCTTGAAGTTGCGCCAGCGGTGCGGGCTGAGACCGTGAGCCTTCCAGATCGCCTGCACCGTCGAGGCGGCAATACCGGCCGCCCTGGCGATCGCGCGCAACGTCCAGTGGGTCGCCTCAAACGGCGGCGGTTGCTGCGTCAGGCGCACGATCTCGGCGACACGATCGAGCGGGACCGGCGCCTTGCCGGGCGGACGGGACTTGTCGCGAAGCAGGCCGCCGACACCCTCGTGCATGAACCGCTCTTGCCAGCGCCACACGCAGGTCTTGGACTTGCCGGTCTCGGTCATGATCGCCGAGGTGCCCACAGACCCTCGCCGCTGAGAAGGACAATATGTGCCCGCCAGACGTGTTTCTGCGGGCTCTTGGGATCCGCGACGACCGCGCGCAATCGCTGACGGTCGCCGGCGGATAGGGTGAAGGAGATTCCACTGCGCATGCGCCAGATTCGCATAACACAGCAAAATACGGAATCCCAATTCGGACTCTTTCGTTCCGATCAATCCACTAGGGCCGGTCGGCGCGTAGACCGGCGGGGGAGGGCGGCGTTGGCTTCCATCGTCGAGCCGTCGACGCCGATCCGCTCGCCCTTCACCAGACCGCGCGCGGCGACGAGAGCCAGAACCCAGTCGAAAACCTTTTCATGGACCTCGTGCGGCAGCCGGCCGCGCGTCTTCGACAACCAGGAATGATCGGGAACCTTGTCCCGGTTCGCCAACCGCAGAAACGCGCGAAGCGACAGCGAATCCGAACAGCGCCAAGCGATGCCGCGCTCGCTGCCGATGCCCTCGAAATAGCCGATCATGTGCATCCGGAAATAACGCCCCGGCGGCAGCGAAGGAGCCCCCATCCGAGGTGCGTAGTATGGCTTGCACGTCGCCTCCACGAAGCCGTCAAAGCCAGACTCGGTCAGCAACTCATGCAGCCGGTCGAAAAACGCGTGTCCAGGCGAACGCGGCATCTCCGCCCATGTCACCACGAGGTCACCCTGAACCTCGCTCTGTCGTCTCAATGCCATCGCACGACGCCCGTCTAAATCTCTATGTTCAGACAGAATCAGACACGCCGGACTTCGTCAACGGGCTGCTAGGCCACGCTAGCCAGGGTTTCGATGGTGCCGATATCGGTTGAGCCGCGTGCTACATCAAGGTCGTAGAAGCATTGCAGGTTCAGCCAATATTCCGGTGTCATGCCGAAGGCTCGCCCGATGCGGAGCGCCGTGTCTGCAGTGATAGATCGGCGGCCATGGACGATTTCGTTGATGCGGCGCGGCGGTACGCCAATAGCCTTCGCCAAACGGTACTGGCTGATGCTGATCTCATCGAGGATCTCAGCCAGATGTTCGCCAGGATGGATCGGCTCTATGTTGGACATGACCTGCGCCTTAGGAGCCGTGCACCAGAAAACCGCTGAGCCAAGACGATTAATCCCGCATTCGAGCTAACGCAAGTTGCGAGCCCGAAGCCAGTCGTTGATTTTGACCGTGCGGTACGCACCGGTGTCTACGAACTCGAACGCGCTCTGCAGCACAGGGGGCTTGGTGTAGCCGCGGATCCGGAGAATCACCTTTCCATCCGTGCTGAGGAACTCGATTGTCGGCGTTCCTCTCGCCCGATGAAGCCTCGCAAGGTCGCGTTCGGCGGCCTCGAAGCCGTCGAAATCGCGTACCAAATTATCACCCTGAAAGTCGAGCTGCACGGCGTAGAAGTGGTCCAGCATGTATGCGTGCAGCGCCGGAATGCGCAGTGCCTCGTGCAACCTGGCACAAAGCCCGCATCCCTCTAGCTCCCAGAAGATCACGAGCATTTTGCCCTCGCTCTCTGCCAGCGCGGCGTCTCGGGACAGATCTCCTGTCGTCGGGTGGAACCAAGCCGCCTCAAACAGGCCATCAGCGCCAATCGTCGGAGGCGGAAGCAACGCATCCTGCGCAGCCGCTGCGGCAGATCGGTAGCCAACTAGAGGGTTGCTACCGATCATCGCGGATCCTCCAGCAACAATCAGCGCAATCGCCAAAGGAAAAGCCCACTTGCTCCTAGTCATCCGATCTCTTCCCCAAATGTTTTGCCCTAATACACGAGTGTAGAAGCGGCTGAGCGTGCAGTACACCTCTTAACCCAAATGATGAGACGGCGGAAGCCGCAAATCTTGGAGTTCGGTTGCTGCTACCACGCGCTGAAGCCGCATACGGGCACGTCGTTGGATTTGCTTTGGTAGGCGGCGAACAAGCCGTCCTTCGAACAATCGTTCGGTGAGCTTGTCCTTAAAACGTTTCATGCTGGATGATAACGCACCAAGATAATAACGACAAGGGATAATAATGCAGGTGTGCTGGATCACCCACAGTGGATAGGGGGGGTCCAAACTAGTGGATTGATTCCAACGTTTGGAACCCTCGGTTTCGGGCTGCGATGATGTCGTCGGGGTCGGCTTTCGATATGAATGGCTGTGGGTTGGCCGCATTGTATTCGCGGACGAAGCGGTTGATTGCGGCCTGGAGATCGACGACGGAATGGAAGACGCCGTGCTTGAGCCGCCGCCGGGTGAGTTTTGCGAAGAAGCCCTCGACGGCATTGAGCCACGAGCAGGAGGTCGGTGTGAAGTGGAAAGTCCAGCGCGGATGGCGGGCGAGCCAGGCGCGGACCTTGTCCTTGTTGTGCGCCGCGTAGTTGTCGACGATCGCGTGGATGGCCTTGTCCGCCGGCACCGTGCGCTCGATGCGGTTGAGGAAGCGGATGAACTCCTGATGGCGGTGGCGCTGCATGTTCTGGCCGATCACCGTTCCGTCCAGAACGTTGAGCGCCGCAAACAGCGTGGTCGTGCCGTGCCGTTTGTAGTCATGGTGCCGGCGCGTCCCTTCTTCATCGGCAGACCGGCGGTCGAGCGCCTGGATCTGTGACTTCTCATCGATCGACAACACCACCGCATGGGCCGGCGGGTCGACATACAGGCCGACGATATCGGTGAGTTTCTCGGCGAAGGCAGGGTCGGTCGACAGCTTGAAGTTGCGCCAGCGGTGCGGGCTGAGACCGTGAGCCTTCCAGATCGCCTGCACCGTCGAGGCGGCAATACCGGCCGCCCTGGCCATTGCGCGCAACGTCCAGTGGGTCGCCTCAAACGGCGGCGGTTGCTGCGTCAGGCGCACGATCTCGGCGACACGATCGAGCGGGACCGGCGCCTTGCCGGGCGGACGGGACTTGTCGCGAAGCAGGCCGCCGACACCCTCGTGCATGAACCGCTCTTGCCAGCGCCACACGCAGGT
>CBDFKJ010000006.1:0-442485 GCA_965248805.1 Alphaproteobacteria bacterium | reverse complement strand
TGATGTCGTCGGGGTCGGCTTTCGATATGAATGGCTGTGGGTTGGCCGCATTGTATTCGCGGACGAAGCGGTTGATTGCGGCCTGGAGATCGACGACGGAATGGAAGACGCCGTGCTTGAGCCGCCGCCGGGTGAGTTTTGCGAAGAAGCCCTCGACGGCATTGAGCCACGAGCAGGAGGTCGGTGTGAAGTGGAAAGTCCAGCGCGGATGGCGGGCGAGCCAGGCGCGGACCTTGTCCTTGTTGTGCGCCGCGTAGTTGTCGACGATCGCGTGGATGGCCTTGTCCGCCGGCACCGTGCGCTCGATGCGGTTGAGGAAGCGGATGAACTCCTGATGGCGGTGGCGCTGCATGTTCTGGCCGATCACCGTTCCGTCCAGAACGTTGAGCGCCGCAAACAGCGTGGTCGTGCCGTGCCGTTTGTAGTCATGGTGCCGGCGCGTCCCTTCTTCATCGGCAGACCGGCGGTCGAGCGCCTGGATCTGTGACTTCTCATCGATCGACAACACCACCGCATGGGCCGGCGGGTCGACATACAGGCCGACGATATCGGTGAGTTTCTCGGCGAAGGCAGGGTCGGTCGACAGCTTGAAGTTGCGCCAGCGGTGCGGGCTGAGACCGTGAGCCTTCCAGATCGCCTGCACCGTCGAGGCGGCAATACCGGCCGCCCTGGCCATTGCGCGCAACGTCCAGTGGGTCGCCTCAAACGGCGGCGGTTGCTGCGTCAGGCGCACGATCTCGGCGACACGATCGAGCGGGACTGGCGCCTTGCCGGGCGGACGGGACTTGTCGCGAAGCAGGCCGCCGACACCCTCGTGCATGAACCGCTCTTGCCAGCGCCACACGCAGGTCTTGGACTTGCCGGTCTCGGTCATGATCGCCGAGGTGCCCAGACCCTCGCCGCTGAGAAGGACAATATGTGCCCGCCAGACGTGTTTCTGCGGGCTCTTGGGATCCGCGACGACCGCGCGCAATCGCTGACGGTCGCCGGCGGATAGGGTGAAGGAGATTCCACTGCGCATGCGCCAGATTCGCATAACACAGCAAAATACGGAATCCCAATTCGGACTCTTTCGTTCCGATCAATCCACTAGGCTCCGGACCCATAACCATTAGCTGACGGTAGCGGCGAGACAGACGGCGGCGAGGAAGTTTTGGGCGAGGCGGTCATAGCGGGTTGCGATTCTGCGGAAGTCTTTCAGCCGGCCGAACATGCGCTCGATGGCGTTGCGGTCGCGATAGAGCGCCGGGCTGAAGCACGGCTTCCAGCGGCGGTTGGCCTTCGGCGGGATGTTCGGAGCGACGCCTCTGCTCTCGATCTTGCGGCGAACGGCGTCGCTGTCATAGCCCTTGTCGCCAGTCAGGATCGAGGTGGCCGGCATCCGCTCCAGCAGCGGCCGCTGTGCAGTCCGCCACTTGGCCGCCGGTCAGCAGGAAGGCGAACGGGCGGCAGAGGCCATCGGTCAGCGCATGGATCTTCGTGGTGCGCCCGCCGCGGGAGCGGCCAATGGCCTGCGTGTGCTCCCCCCTTTGCCGCCCGAGGCGCAGCGATGAGCCTTCACCGCCGAGGAATCGATCAACACTTGCGCCGGCGGCCCACCCGCCGAAGCCAGAGCGTGGAATATCCCTGTCCACACGCCTTTGGCCGCCCACCGCACGAAGCGATTGTAGAGCGTCTTGCGCGGGCCATAGACGGACGGCGCATCGACCCAACGTCCGCCGGACTTCAACACATGGATGATACCGCTTATAACGCGGCGGTCGTCGACTCTCGGCTTGCCGCGCGTATCCGTCGACAGATGCGGCACGAGCCGTCGCAAACTGTTCCTCGCTCAGCCAGAACGTATCGTCCATCGCAACACTCCCGCAGTTTGGGAGCGTGAATCACATCGCGCCGCGTCGGCTCAAGCGATTTTATGGGTCCGGAGCCTAGGGCCGGTCGGCGCCGCGAGACCCTCAAGCCGCCTGTGCCATGGCGGCGCAATCTCGCCCGCCGGCGTCTCCACCTTCTGACCTAGGACACTCGACAAACCAGAAAATCGCGGCCGGCACATCGCCGGCCTTCTTGTTGGCGACCACCGCACCGGGTGCCGGTGGCGCGATCCTTCCTGTACCCGAAACACGGAGCTGACCCATGAAACTCAACGAACTCTTGGAGAAGCGGGCCAAGGTGGTCGCCGACGCCCGAGCCATCCTCGACGCGGCCCAGGCGGAGAGCCGCGATCTCTTGGACGAGGAGTCCGCCAGGTACGACGCCCTGATGGCGGAGGCCGGCAAGCTCGCCGACAAGATCAAGCGCGAGCAGCAGTTGCTGGAGCAGGAACGCGCCATCGCCGCCCAGGACGCTCCGGAGAACCGGGGTGCCGGCAACGCCGGCGACGAGACCCGCGACCGGCCGACGCTGGCCCTTGACGGCTTCCGGTCATGGCTTCGCGGTGGCGCCGCCGGTGCCTTGCGAGTGGACCCCGACGGCTTTCAGGAGTTCCGCGACCTGTCCGCCGGTGTCGATACCGAAGGCGGGTTCCTGGTCACGCCCGAGCGCTTCGTCACCTCGCTGATCAAAAAAATCGACGACATGGTCTACATCCGCGGGTGGGCCACGGTGCAGATGGTTGCGGGAGCGTCGAGCCTCGGGGCGCCGTCGCTCGACGCCGATCCGGACGATGCGGATTGGACGACCGAGTTCGGGACCGGCCGGGAAGACGACGCGATGAAGTTCGGCAAGCGCGAGCTGCATCCGCACCCGCTGGCCAAGCGGATCAAGATCTCCAACGACCTGATGCGCCGCTCGGTCCTGCCGGCGGAGAGCATTGTCCGCGACCGCCTGGCCTATAAGTTCGCGATCACACAAGAGAAGGCGTTCCTGCTCGGACATGGCGCCAACCAGCCGCTCGGCGTGTTCGTGGCGTCCGATGACGGCATCAGCACCAGGCGCGACGTGAGCGCGGATAACGATGCCGCGGCGGTCACCTTCGACGGTCTGCAGAACGCCAAGTTCGCTCTGAAGGCCGGGCACCGCCGCAACGCGCGCTGGATGTTCCACCGCGACGGGATCAAGCAGCTCAGCAAGATCAAGGACGCAGACGGGCGCTATATCTGGCAGGAGTCGCACCGGGTCGGTGAGCCGGACCGTCTGCTGGGGCTGCCGTACTTCGAATCGGAGTTCGTGCCCAACACGTTCACGACCGGGACCTATGTCGGGATCCTGGGCGACTTCTCCTACTACTGGATCGCCGACGACATCCAGCTGCAGATGCAGCGCCTCGCCGAGCTGTACGCCGAGACCAATCAGATCGGGATCATCGCGCGAGCGGCCACCGACGCCATGCCGGTGCTCGAAGAAGCCTTCGTGCGCGTCCAGCTGGGCTGAGGCATCCGCACCGGCGTGAGGCCGGGCTGAGCTAGCACCCTAAAGGAGACACCGAAGATGCAATCTTTGTTGAGCAACACCGAGATCGCCCGCGTCATGGACGCCAAGGCCGCGGGCACAACGGTCGAAAACGGTACGGCCGTCGACATGCAGAACTTCGAGGGCGTGATGTTCATCGCCGCCCTCGGCACGCTGACCGCCGATCAGGAGACCTCGATCAAGGCGCAGCAGGCCACGGCCCCGGACGGCGCCTTCACCGACCTGGACGGAACGAGGGTCGGCGACGCGGAGGATGACGACGACAACCAGTTGCTGATCCTCGACGTCAAGCACCTGACCGAACGCTACGTGCGCTGCGTGGTCAGCCGCGGGACCGCCGACGCGGTGATCGACGGTGTGATCGCGGTCCGGTACGGGCCGCGCAAGAAGCCGACGACGCAGAGCTCGACGGTCTCCGCCGCCAAGGCGGTCGACAGTCCGTCCGAGTCCTAAGCACTCATGGACGACCGGGTGATCGCGCGGCTCGCCGACCGCCTGGAGCGCGTCGCGGATCGCCAGCATCAGCACGAGCACAAGTGCGCCGAACGGAACGAACGCAACGCCGAACGGTTCGGGCGTCTTGAGACGGCCGTCTCGCGCAACACAAAGCTGCTGTGGACCATCGTGCTCGGCATCGTCGGCCTGGCTGTTCAGGCCGCGTGGAGGAGCGGGTTGCTGTCGTGAATTATCGCTTCTCACAGCGGTCGGCGGAGCGTCTCGCGACGTGTGACGCGCGCCTTCAGGATCTGTTCGGAGAGGTCATCGGGCACGTCGACTGCACGATCATAGAGGGCCACCGCGATGAGGCCCGGCAGAACGAGATGTTCCGCACGGGCAAGAGCCAACTCCGCTGGCCGGCCGGCAAGCACAATGCGCTGCCGTCTCTGGCCGTAGATGCCGCGCCCTATCCGATCGACTGGAATGACCGGGAACGGGCGACGCTGTTTGCCGGCCTGGTCCTGGGCCTCGCGCACGCCCGCGGCCTGCGTCTGCGTTGGGGCGGCGATTGGAACGGCGACTGGCAGGTGAAGGACAACCACTTCGACGATCTCTGGCACTTCGAGTTGATGGAGGAAGACGCATGATCGGAGCACTGCTCGGGCTGGCGCAGTTCGCGCCGGCAATCATCAGTCTGTTCGACAGCGACGATAAGTCGACGGCGGCCAAAGCGGCCAAGGCGGTTTCCGAGACCGCACGCGCGATCACCGGTTCGGGATCGGTCGACGAAGCGCTCGCCGTTCTCAAGACCGATCCCGAAAAGATGCTGGCCTACCAGGCCGCCATCAACGCGCATGCAGCGACCATGTATGCGAGCGAGACCAAACGGCTGATCGCGATCAATGAGACAATCCGCCGCGAGGCCGCGAGCAGCGATCGCTACGTGCGGCGCTGGCGGCCGACCATGGGCTACGCTGTCACGTTCTCCTGGATGTTCACGGTGTTGGCCATCGTCTATGCGATCGTCGCAACACCGGAGCAGGCGCCGGCCGTGATCGCATCGGTGGGGTCACTGAGCACGATTTGGACGGTGGCGCTCGCGGTGCTCG
The DNA here is from genome assembly GCA_965248805.1 of Alphaproteobacteria bacterium. Taxonomy (GTDB): domain Bacteria; phylum Pseudomonadota; class Alphaproteobacteria; order UBA6615; family UBA6615; genus CBDFKJ01. The sequence goes on along the minus strand of CBDFKJ010000006.1, from coordinate 437,530 downwards.
GGCTCTCCGTTCACAAGCGCAGCCAGGACAAGCAGTCGCCGCGGACCGGCGCACTCTCGACGCTCGTCAAACGACTGACCCAATGAGGTGACCAAATCATGCGCATCAGAATGCTGACGACAATTGCCGGCCCGGCGTTTGCTGCGTCCGCCGGTCAGAATATCGAGGTCGACGCCACAACCGCGACCGCACTGCTCGACGGTGGCTTCGCCGAAGCTCTGAAGGCCGAGGCCGAGACCGCGGCGGTCGAGGCGCCGGAGAAGACGACCGCGCCAGCGCCGAAGCGCCGCGCCGCGCGCAAGCCACGGGCGAAGTAGTCCTTTGTGATGCAGATCCGCTACGCGCTGACGGAGGTGACGGCGCCGGCCAAGGAGCCGCTGACGCGCGACGAAGCGAAGCTCCATCTCCGCGTCGAGGACGACGAACATGACGAACTGATCGCTCTCCAGATCGCGGCGGCGCGGCGCGAGGCCGAGACGTTCATGGGGCGCTCGCTCATCACACAGACCTGGGACATGGATCTCGACCGCTTCCCGGCCTGGGCAATCGAGGTGCCCCGTCCGAGGCTTCAGTCGGTCGAAAGCATCAAGCACGTCGACACCAGCGGCGTTCTACGGACACTCGATGCCAGCGGGTACCGTGTCGACACCAAACGGGAGCCGGGGAGAATCACGCCGGCCTATGGCGAGACCTGGCCGGCCGCACGCGCCGTGATGAACGCGGTCACGGTGCGGTTCAAGGCCGGCTACGGCGATGAAGCGGAGATGGTGCCCGCGGACATCCGCCAGGCGCTGTTGCTCATCGTCGGCCGCTTCTACGCGCACCGTGAGGACGTCCGCGACGGCATGCCGGCGACCGAACTGCCGCTAGGCGCGCAGCACCTGCTCAGGCCCTACATGGTCCCTCGGGTCTGAGTACTTGGGCGCTTAAGAACGGTATGCATCATGCTCGCTGGCAAGCTCGACCGCCGGATCACGATCCAGCGCAAGACGGAGACGCGTAACACGCTCAATGAACCCGTCGAGGACTGGAACGACCTGGCGACGGTGTGGGCGCAGAAGCTCGGCCAGACCGGCCAGGAGTTCTTCGCCAACGATCAGGTGCTGTCGGAATACAGGGTCATCTTTCGCATCCGCTGGCGACGCGATCTCAAGGACACCGACCGCGTGATGTTCGAGGGTCGCGCCCACGACATCCATTCGATCCGCGAGCTCGGCCGCCGCGTCGGGCTCGAACTGCAGACCGTCACGCAGGATTAGATGCCGCTCAAGGCATATGGATCGGCGCGGTTGGTCGGCGCCGAGGCGATGGTGCGCGTGCTGCGCAGCATGCCGAAGGAAGTCAGCGACAAGGTTGTCGCGTCCGCGGTGCGCGCCGGCGCGGCCGTCGTGCGCAAGGAGGCGATCGCGCGGGCGCCCGTGCGCTCCGGCGGCAAGCCCAAGCGCTTGAAGACGAAGAAGACGGGCGTGACCCTGCGAGCGCTCTACGGCGCGATCGTCGAGGGCGGGTCCGCGGTGCGCTATCCCGGCAACCTGAAGAAATCCATTCGTGCCCTGCGCACGCGCAAGACCGAACACGACGTGACCTATCTGGTGGGGCCGACCGGGCGGGGGTTTTACGGCCTGTTTCTGGAGTTCGGAACGTCGCGGCAGGCGAAACGGCCGTGGCTGCGTCCGGCTTTCGAGGCGACGGCGGACAGAGCGCTCGCCACGATCGGAAAGACGCTCGGCACAAAGATCGAACAGGCGGCGAAGAAGCTCGCCGGGCGGTTCCGCGACTCCGGGCTGGGGCGAAAACGTGGGAGGCGGCGATGACCATGAAACGCGACGCAGACCTTATCCGGTCGCTATTGCTCGCCATCGAAAAGCGGGATGAGGCGTTGTTGACCTCCGAAATGGTTCTCGATGATCGCGACTCCGCTGAGATTGCCCACCATGCCGAACTGCTGTCGGACGCCGGTCTCATTGTCGGAGAGGACGCGTCGACGATGGGGTGTCCAAGCTTTCATATCCGGCGCATCACGTTCTCCGGGTACGAGTTTCTCGACGCGATCCGATCGCCGTCGGTGTGGCGAAAAACATGCGACAGGGAAAACACGCGACAGGATCGATAGGGCCGGTGGCGGTTTCGTGTTTGCCGTAATCAAGGATGTCGCGGTGTCGATCCTGCGCCAAAAGCTCGGTCTCTAAGACAGTGGCCGTCGAAGAAGAACTCATCACGCGGCTGCTCGGCTTCGCCGGCCTGGCCGCATTCACCGGCCAGCGCGTCTACTTTATCGCTCGCCCGCAAGGGGATGCGCTGCCTTCGGTCACCCTGCAACTGGCAGGTGGTGTCCGGCGCGAAAGCGCGATGGGCGGCGACACCGGCTATGTGCGCCACTTGTGGCGGACGAGCGCCTGGGCCGCGTCCTACCTTGAAGCGCGCGATGTCTCGGAACAGGTCTGCCTCGCGCTCCAGCGATGGCCCGTGAAAGACCCAGCCTATAGCGGCGTGATCGAAGACATCTACGCCGGCAACGAAGAAGACGGCTACGACCCGGAGACCGAGGCCCATATGCGCGCGCGCGTTTTCGAGATCGTTCACCGGGAGCAACCGACATGAGCATTGCGCACGACCACAAGGTCTGGCTCGGCGGCCACGACTTCAGCGGCGTCATGAACGCACTGGGCCTGGAGCTGACGCTTGAAGCGCACGACGCGACCACGTTCGACGACGGCACGCGGCGGTCGGTGACCGGCCTGCGCGCCGTCCGCGCCGAGCACCAAGGCTACTTCGATGCCGAGACCGTCGACGCGCGCCTGTTCGATGCCGTGGATCTCGACGGTGAGGTCATGACGGTCGCGGTCGCCGGCGCGGGTGAGGGGACGCTCGCCTATAGTTTCCCCACGGCGATCGCCCAGTACAGCCCCGGCGCCACGGTCGGCGAGCAGCTCGCGTTCATTCTCGGTCTCGGCCGAGGCGTCGGGCGACGATGCCGACGTGCTGCGCGGGACCATCCTGCACAATGCCGCTCGCACAGCGTCTGGCACCAGGCCCGCGCGCAACCTCGGCGCCGTGCCGGCCGGCCGCAGTCTCTATGCGGCGTTGCATGTGCTTGAGGCGTCCGGCGGCGATACCGCGATCGACGTGAGCATCGCATCGGGTGCGACCACGCTCGCATTCGACAGCGCGCCGGTCATCGGCAGCCAATGGAAGATGCTGGCCGGCCCGCTGACCGGTTCGAGCTACCGCGCTGAGTGGATCATCGCCGGCACCGCGCCGCGGTTCCGCTTCGCCGTCATCGCCGGCGTCGTCTGACGCTCAACACAAGGAGAACTTCATGATCCTCAAGAACGCCTTCGTCTCCATCAACGGCGTGGATCTGTCCGATCACATCCAGGAGGTCAACCTGGAGATCGGCCGCGAGAGCCACGACGACACGACGATGGGCGACGACACCAGGTCGATGACGCTCGGGCTCAAGACCTGGTCACTGTCGCTGACACTCAAACAGAACTTCGCCGCGGGCAAGGTCGATGCGACACTGTTCGCCGTCTACAACGCCGGCGATGCGGTGCCGGTCATCGTCCGGGTCGACAAGGGCGCGAAAGCGGCCGGCAATCCCGAGTTCACCGGCGACGCGGTGCTCGAAAGCTATACGCCGCTCGGTCAGTCGGTCGGCGACTTCGCGACAGCGCCGATGCAGTTCGCGGCCGCCGGCGATCTCACCCGCGCGATCGCGTGACGGGGGCCGGCATGGCTGAAACCAAAACCCCAAAGACCCTCGACGCGGCGGCGATCCTCGGCGCGGCGAAGTCACCGCCGCAGGCCGTCCATGTTCCGTCGCTCGGCGGCATCGTGCACGTCCGTGAAATGAACGTCGGCGAGCGCGACGAGTACGAGATGCAGCTGGCGGGCACCCGCACGGACGAGGCCAGCGCCAAGCGCCGCATCGTGCGGTCGTCTCTGCTGGTGCGCGCGCTCTGCGATGCCGACGGTAAGCGGCTGTTCATCGACGACCAGGCCGAGGAACTCGCCGGCACCCTCGGCGCCCGTGCAGCGGACCGGTTGTTTTCCGTGGCGCGGCGTCTCAACGGGATCGGTGCCGACGCCGTCGAGGAACTTGAGGGAAACTGACGCGGCGGCCGAGCCGCCGGTTCCTGTTCTCTCTGGCTCGCGAGCTCGGCAAGACCGTGCACGAACTCGAAACCGGGATGGGCGCGCGCGAACTCGCCGAGTGGGTCGCGGTGCTGCGCATCGAACGGCGCGAGGCCGATGAAGCCCAGCGCCGCCGGAGCCTCGAAGACGGCGTGCGCAGCAATCTGAGCAGAAAGCGGAGGCGCTAAACATGGCACAGACCGTCGCCGCACTGGTAACGGAACTGTCGGCGAACCACGCTGAGTTCCGGCGCGACATGGGCAAGGCCGCCGATGCCGTCAACTCCTCGCGAGCGCGCATCAACCGCGAACTGGGCAAGATCGACAGGGGCTTCGGGCGACTGCGGAAGTCGGTCGGCCGGTCGATCAAATCGGCGCTCGGCTTCCGTTCGATCGCCGCCGCGGCGGCCGGGTCGGCCGGCTTGGGACTGTTGATCAAGAGTTCCCTGGATGCCGCCGACGCCATCGCCAAGATCGCCGACAAGGCGGGCGTCGCGACCGACTTCCTGCAGGAACTCCGCTTTGCCGGCTCGCAAACGGGTGTCGCCGGGCGCGATATCGACGATGCGTTCACGCGGCTGAACCGCCGGCTTGGTCTGTTCGTCACCAACGGCGGCGGCCCGGCGGCGGTCGGTTTCAAGGAACTCGGCATCAGCGCGCGCGACGCCGCCGGCGCCGTCCGCTCGACCGAGTCCGTGTTCGACGAGATCGTGGCCAAGCTGGAGACCTACGAGAACACGGCGCAGCAGGCCGCGATCGCCTCTGCGTTCTTCGGCGAGGACGCCGGACCGCGGCTGGTCAACCTGCTGTCGAAGGGCTCCGCCGGCGTTGACGAGCTGCGCCGGAAGGCCCGCGATCTCGGCATCGTGCTCGACGAGCAGCTGTTGCGGAAATCCGAGCAGGCCAACGACCAGCTCGATGCGCTCGCCAGAACCCTGAAGGCGCAAGTCTTGACGGCCGTGATCGAGAACGCCGACCAGATCAAGGATTTTGCGACGGTCCTACAGGACAAACTGCCCGGAGCGCTCAGAACAACGGTAACGCTCGTCAAGGAGCTGGCCGACAATCTTGCCCTCGTCGGCCTCGTCATCGCCGGCTTTAGCGGCGCGAGTGCGGGTGCCAGGATCGGTGCAACGTTCGGACCCAAGGGCGCGCTCGTCGGCGGTGTGGCCGGCGCGGCGGCGGCCGTCGGCAGCACGTTTCTCGCGATGGAGTACCTCAAGAGCCTCACGGACGCGGCCGAAGAAAATATCGACGTAAGGGTCGCCGAGATCCAGGCCAAGATCGCCAAGCTGGACAGAGTCTCCGGTGTCGCGAGGGCCAACGCTCAGGGGCAAATCAAGAATCTGAACGCGGAACTGGAAACCCTAAAGGCCGCGAAGGAAGAGCTTTCCGAGCGCGCAGTTTTGCAGCCTGGAGGCGGCACGCCGACGCTGGCCGCGATCACCGCGACCCCGGCAACGGACCCCGGCGGGAACGTCATCAAGGGCCTGCGGTTTGAATTGGAGCAGCTCCATCGGACGAGTCAGGAACGCGAGCTGTACAACCGGTTGCGGCAGGCGGGCGTCGCCATCGGTACCGAGGAAGGGAGACAGATCAAGGAACTGGTCAGCGACCTCCAGGCGAAAAAGGCCGCCGATCAGCTGGCCGCCGAAGCGACAAGGGATCATCAAGCCGCCATCCAGGAGACCAAGCGCGAGATCGAGTCTCTGGTCGACGCGACACGCACCCCCCTCGAACGTTTCCACAAATCCTTCCTGGATCTCACCAAACTCGCCGGCGAGTCGCCGGACGTGTGGAAAGCGGCCGGCCGCGCCATGTCTCAGGCAGCGAAAGAGGCGGCCGAATGGGACAAGGAAATCGCGGCCGGCGGCGACGACTTGCAGAAGTTCAACGCCGAGATCGAGCGCCTCAACGACCTGGTCATGCGCGGCAGGATCAGCTGGGACGATTACCGCCGCAGCCTCCGGCGGGCGCAAGACCACTTCGATGAAGCCGCCGAACGGTCGCGCGAGCTCAAGCGGCTATCGGAGGAACTCGGCAACACCCTTGGCGGCGCGTTCGAGGACGCGATCCTGTCGGGCCGAAAGCTCGGCGAGGTGCTGCGGTCTCTGGCCCAAGACATCATGGGCCTGATCATCCGAAGCCAGATCACCGCGCCGTTGTCCGACGGCCTCGGCGACGCTCTGGGAGGCGTGCTGCGCGCAATTCTTGGTGGTTCGACGCCGGCGCTCCCGGCGGGTTCGCCGACGATACCTGTGAAAATCGAGCGGCTGCCGCCGATCGGCCCGCGAGCCCGAGGCGGGCCGGTTCAGGCGAACAATCTCTATCTCGTCGGTGAAGAGGGGAAGGAGCTGTTCGAGCCTCGAACGGCGGGCCGGGTCGTCCCGAATTCCGAGCTCGGCGCCGGCTCGATAGATGTCGATATCAATTTCGTCAATCAGGGTACGCCGAAGCGCGAGGTCGACCGCGATGTGCGCTTCGACGGCGAGCGCTGGGTGCTCTCCCTGGTCGCCGACGATATCGAGACCGGCGGCAAGGTCGCCAAGGCAATCGACGCCCGCCAGATGGCGTTCTGATGGCGGCCTGGCCCGAGTATGCGGCGGTCGCGGCCGACGGCTACAGCGCCGGCCAGGACGGCGATGTCGCCCGCACGCCGTTCGCGGACGGCCTGATGCGCCAGGAGAAGCGATTCACCGCGGCGCTCAGCGTGCGCCGTCTCACCGCCTATCTGGCCGACGACGATGCATATGTGCGCTTTCGCACCTGGGCCACCGAGGACGCTCACCGCTGGTTCGCCTGGGCCGACCCCGAAGACGGCCTGGTGCGCGAGGTGCGGGTGCGCGGCGGCGCCGGCGGCATCCAATACCAGGCGCTCGGCACCGGCAGTCGCCGGCGTTGGGTCCTGACTTGCGAGCTGGAGGGCTACATGAGCCGAACCATAGAGACGGGAGTCTGATCATGGGACTAAAGACCGAAGGCGAGAAACTGTGTTTCCAGGGCGGGCTGTTGTCGGCCACGGTGCATGTGGCCTTGCACACCGCCGACCCGGCGGCCGCCAACGAACTCAGCGGCAACAACTACGCCCGCGTCGCCGTGAATGCCGCGGATTGGACCATCAATGCGGGAAACGGGAGAGCCTCGAACACGAACGACATCCGGTTCCCCACGCGCACGGCTACCTGGAGCAAGCCGACGCATGTCGGCCTGTGGGACGCCGCCACGGGCGGCGAGTTGCTGCTGTCCCTCGCCCTCGATGAGGCCGTGCCGGCGCCTTCACCTTCGATCGACGTGGCCTTCGACGCCGGCACGCTCATCTTCAATTTGAAGACCGACTAACCGCGGATGCCGGTTCGCCGTCTACGTCTCGCCGCTACCTTCAACGGCGGCCGACTCAAAGGCCGCGCACCGCTGCGGCTTCGGCGCCGCCTGCCTCTCGCCGCTACCTTCAGAGGCGCGGCGCTGACCGGCAATGCCCCGCTTCGGCTGCGTCTACGTCTGGCAGCTACCTTCACCGGCGCGGCGCTGACCGGCAATGCCCCACTGCGGCTGCTCCTGCCTCTCGCCGCCACCTTCACCGGCGCGGCGCTGACCGGCAGTGCCCCACTGCGGCTGCTCCTGAAGTACCGTTACGACCGCGCCTTGCGCGCCAGCTCGCCGCTGGACCGGGTGCTCACCGCGCTGGAGATCCGCCATCCCGCGATCGTCGAGCCGGTGCGTGTGGTCAACGACGCCGACGATCACACCATCGAGGGCGAACGCTACGTGGGCTTGCGCTTCGGCGCCCGGTTCGCCGACGACGTCGAGGGCCGGGAACCGCGGGCCGAGCTGGTGATCGACAATGTCGGGCGCGAGCTGACGCAATGGATCGAGGCGGCCCAGGGCGGCGTCGGCGCCACCGTGCGCGTGATGCAGGTGGTCGACGGCATTCCCGAATGGGAGATGACCATGGACGTCGCCCATATCCGCCTCGATCAGGAACGAGTGACCGCCCGGCTCGGCTTCGACCCGCTGCTCGGCCGCGCCGCCGTGACGCTGCGCCACGATCCGCAGACCAGCCCAGGGCTGTTCTGATGCACTGGGCCGAAGCCTACGTCGGCCGTGCTTACGTCGAGGACCGCTTCGACTGCGCGCACCTGGTGGCCGAGGTGCTGCGCGAGCGGTTCGGGCGTGACATCGCGCTGCCGTCCCATGCCACGGGTGTCCGCGGCCGCGACGCCCAGATCGCCGCGCTCAAGGGCACGTTCGCCGCTGAGACCGTCACGCCCATAGAAGGCGACGCGGTTCTGATGCGCGCCGCCGGCCGCCGCCGCGGCCTCGGCCACCACATCGGCATCTGGTGCGATATCGCCGGCACACCGCACGTGCTGCACTGCCTCAAAGGCATCGGCGCCTGCCTGCACCCGCTGCGGGCACTCGGCCGCCACGGCCTCGAAACGACAGGGGTTTGCCGTTGGCTCTGAGCACCGGCGCGCGCCGAGGCGTTGCGCCTGATCCGGGTTTCGTTGCGGCGGGGCAAAGCCCCGTTGCACGACCGGTGCATCGGCCCTGCACGGCGCTTGCACGGCACGGCGGGATCACCGCCGATCTGTGGCCGCACCCGCTGACCGCCGAGCGCCGCGAGACCCGTATCCGCTCGCTCGCGCCCGGCGCCACGCTGGCTGATCTGATCGCCGCCGAATGGCCCGCGGGCGACATTGCCGCGGCCGTCAACGGCCGGCCGGTGCCGCGCGAGGCCTGGCGCGCCACGGTGCTTGCCGAAGGCGACATCGTCACGCTCCGCGCCGCCATGCACGACGGCGATGATTCCGATCCCCTGCGCACGATGCTCCAGCTCGCCATCGTGGTGGCCTCGATCGCGCTCCCCCATCTGGCGCCGGCGGGTTGGGGGCTTTTGACCGCGGCCGGCGGACTCAGCGTCCAGGGTGCGCTCGTCAGCGGCGCCATCAGCCTCGTCGGCGGCCTGATCGTCAATGCTCTCGTTCCGCCGCGCCTGCCCAGGGCGCCCGACGCCGGCACCGCGGCGGCGGCGGCCGAGCCGGTCTACTCGCTCGCCGGCGGCGCCAACCGGGCGCGCCTCTACGGTCCGCTGCTCCTGGTGCTCGGCACCCACCGCGTCTTTCCCGACTTGGGCGCCGCCGAATACACCGAGTTCTCCGGCGACGACCAGTACCTGCTCCAGATCTTCCACTTCGGCCTCGGCGCGCTCGACATCGGCGGGCTCAAGATCGGCGACACGCCGCTCGGCAGCTTCGATGAAGTGGAGACCGAGTTCGGCGATGCGCAGGGACGGGTGACGCTGGTCGCCGGCAACGTCGACAGCGAAGCCGGCGCCGCGCTCGACGACACCGGCTGGGTCGAGCGCACAACGGCCGCCGGCACCAAGCGGATCGGCATCGATCTCGCCGGGACGCTGTTCCGGGTCTCCGATCAGGGCGGCGCTACGCGCCACACCGTCACCGTCGAGATCGAGTACTGGCCGCAAGGCAACGAGAGCCTGAAGACAAGCCACACCGTCACCCTGTCGAACGGCGACACCACGCCCTACCGCAAGACGCTCGTCTACGGTCATGCCGCGGCCGGCACCTGGACCGTGCGCGTGCGCCGCACGACCGCGCCCTCGTCCTCCGACCGCATCCACGACGCCATCACCTGGACGGCGCTCAGATCCTACCAGCCCGACACCGGCGACTATACCGGCCAGACCCGGCTGGCGCTGAAGATCCGCGCCTCGGGCCAGCTCTCAGGCCGGCTCGATCGGCTGTCGGCGACGGTCGGGCAGAAGATCCCGGTCTGGGACGGAACCCAATGGAGCGCGCCGCAGGTCTCCGGCAATCCCGCCTGGCTGTTCCGCTGGTATGCCCGCGGCATCCATATCGCAGGCAAGCCGGTCGCCGGCGCCGGTCTCGCCGAAACCCGCATCGACGACGAGACCATCAAGGCCTGGGGCGCCTGGTGCGACGCGCAGGGACTGCGCTGCGACTACGTCATCGACCGCCGGACCACCCATGCCGAGGTGCTGACGCTGATCGCCCAGTGCGGGCGCGCCAATCCGAGTTGGCAGAGCGGCCGCCTCGGCGTGGTGTGGGATGAGGCGGACAAGCCCGCGACCGCCCTGATCACGCCCGGCAACATCGTCGCCGGGAGCTTCGAGATCGACTACGCCGGCGGCCAGACGGCCGGCGAGATCGCCTGCCGCTACATCGACCCCGATCTCGATTGGCAATACAACACCGTGCGCCGGGCGGTCCCCCGAGCCGCGCCCGGTGGCCATACCGCGACCCTGACGCTGGCCGGCGTCACCTCGCGCAGCCAGGCCGCGGCCGAATGCAACCTCCAGGCCGCGCGCCAGCTCTACCACCGCCGCCGTCTCAAGTGGGAGATGGGCGCCGAGGGCCTGGCCGTCGCCCGCGGCGATGTCGTTCACCTGACCGACGCCCTGATCGACGGCGGCGTCGCCGGGCGGCTCACGGGCGGCACTGCAGACCGCCTCCGGCTCAACCGGCCCGTCACCCTCTCCGGCGCCGACGACTACCTGCTATTGCGCCTGCCCGACGGCACACTCCACAATACCGCCGTCAACCATCCGGACGGCGGCGCCGGCGAGACCGATACCCTGGTGCTCGCCGAACCGTTGACGGACGCGCCCGATACCCTCGGCGCCCTCGGCGCCAGCCCGCTCGATACGCTGTGGCGGTTCTACCCCGGCGACGCGCCGCCGGCTCGGGTGCGCATCGTCGCCATGGAGCCCACCGCCGAGGGTCGCGTGCGCATCGAGGCCATCGACGAGGTCGAGGCCTATTACCGCGCCGCCACGAGCGATCTGACGGTGCCGTTGCCGATGGTCGGGCGCCGCCCGCCCCGGGTGCTGCACATCGCGCTCTCCGAGACCCTGATCCGCATCGGCAACGGCTTTGCCGTCGAGATCGCCGCTGCGCTCACCGTCGCCGGCGACTGGCGCGGCGGCATCGTCCGCGCAGCGCTCGACGGCGGCCCATTGCGGACAGAGGACAGGCTGATCGACGGCGCCGCCGAAGCCTCGTGGCGCGTGCCGCCGTCGGGCAGGCTCACGATCACCGTCATTCCCGGCACCGAGGCAGCGCCCGCCGGCGCGCCGTTCACCGTCGATTACACTATCCGCGGCAAGCTGGCGCCGCCGGGCAATGTCGCCGACTTCCTGGTCGATGCCCTGGGCGACGGCACACGGCGCTTCCGCTGGACCCCGCCGGCCGATCCCGATCTCGCCGGCTACCGCATCCGCTACGCCGAGGCGGTCGTCGGCGCCGCGGCGCCCGCCTGGGACGCCATGACGCCGCTGCATAACGGGTTGCTCACCTCGTCGCCCCACGAGACCGTCGATCCCGGCGCCGGCCGCTGGACCTTCGCCATCCGCGCCGAGGACACCTCGGGCCTGCTCTCGGCCGCGGCCGCCGTCATCATCGCCGAGCTGCCCGATCCCCGCCTCGGCGACGCCTTCCTGTGGGAATGCCCTTCCGCCCGCGGCTGGCCCGGCACCATCGAGAGCGCCGTGCGCTCCGACGACGGCCGGGACGCGCTGGAGGGCGCCGGCGCCTACACCTGGGCCGACCTTGCCACCTGGGACGCCTGGACCTCGTGGGCGCTTGGCGACGGCGACGACGGCGCCACCGCCATGACCTACACCACCGAGGCCATCGACATCGGCGCCGAGGTGCCGTTCTCGATCGCCTGGGAGGCCGAGACGGCCGGAAACGTGACGCTGCAGTACCGCACCGCCGACACCGCTTCCGGGCTGGCCACCGCCACCTGGCAGGATAACGCGACGGCCATGCTCATGACCGCGCGCCACCTGCAGCTGCGCTGGCAACTGACCGGCGACGGCGCAACCATGCTTAGCCTCGACCACCTCTGCTACACCCTGCTCGGCACCGCCGCCGAGCAGAAGTTCCTCGACGCCGACACCAGCGACTGGGGCGGTTCGGCGAGCGGCGGGCGCGAGGTGCCGACCACGCTCGCGCGCGTCACCGATATCGACCTCACCCTGCAATCGGTCGGCGCCGGCTGGTCGTGGGTGCTCGACAACAAGAACGATCCCACCCGCATCAAGATCTTCGACGGCAGCGGCAATGCCGCCGACGCCACCGTCGACGCCGTCCTGCACGGCATCGCCTGACGCTCAAACGAAGGAGAGAGGCTCCATGGCCTGGCCCACCGACGACCTCGCCACCGACCACTTCGATGCCGGCGCCGACAGCCCGGCCGACGCCCGGCCCGTGCTCAAGCGGGTGATCGACTACCTCAAGGCGATTATCGCGGCGCTGGGTGTCGCAGGCGGCATCTGCGAGCTCACCGCCAACGCCAAGGTGCCCGACGGCCGCATCGGCCGCGGCGCCGCAGACGGCGTCGCGCCCCTCGACGCAGCGGGCAAGGTACCCGTCACCCACCTGCCGGACGCCACCACGGACGCCGCCGGCGCCGTGCCGCTCGCAACCGATGCCGAGGCCGAGAACGCCTCCGGGACCGGCGCCCTCCAAGCCCGCCAGATCGCTCTGCGCACCGCGACCACAGGCCGGGCCGGCGCCGCCGAGCTTGCCACGACCGCGGAAGCGCTCTCCGGACAAGACCAGACGCGCGCCATGACGCCCTCCGCCACCAAGGCGGCCATCGACGCCGCCATCGACGCCGTGCCCGGCGGTATTACAAGCGTCCGTGTCGCGAACACGACCGGCCCCAACCAGGGACAAGGCACCATTCTTGTTAGAGAGACATACGCGCTCCAAAGAAGCGTCAGTGGCGGGATCGTCACCGTCACCTTGGTCAAGACCAATCAATATGAAGAGGACGACGATCCCTGATATTTCGGAGGGTATTGGCAACTTTCCGATATTTTCGGAAAGTTCAAAAAACCCTTCTTTATCAGATAGTTCCGTCAAGCATATAATCTCCGAACGCATGGTGGCAGGCGCGGCTAACCGGCATACCGAATTTCCAGCCTAAAACACGCCGGAAATCGGGGCGATTTTCCAGGCGCACAGCCGAGAAGTTCGGCGGCAAGGCGAAGTGACAGAGAAGCCCGTCGCGAGCGGGGACCCTGGTGACGCAGATCCGCTCGATGCGGTTTTGCACTTGGGTTGTAAGTCATTGATGTTGTTAGGGCGGAACAGGCCGTGAAAATTGACAAACGCCGTTAAAATCATTGAAGAATGGCTGGATTTGCAGTCCCCTGCATAGCCACTCTGCCACCGGGCCGGCGGCGTTCACATGTATGGCCGGGCCGATCGGCGGTCAAGCGCACGCCCGCGGGCCGTTATGCCTGTTGTTGCTGCCACGGCGCGCGGCCGGTATAAGGGCCGGCTTGTCGCGTCGTCTTGCGAGGAGGGGGCTCGCATGAGCGATTACGGTGTCGCCCGGCGGCACATGATCGACAGCCAGCTGCGGCCCAACCAGGTCAGCAACGCGTCCATTCTTGAGGCGATGGCGGCGGTGCCGCGCGAGTTGTTCGTGCCGCCCTCGGTGCGCGGCGTCGCCTATGTCGATGAGGATCTGCCGTTGGGCGGCGGCCGCCATCTATTGGAGCCTTTGCTCGTCGCCCGCCTGCTGCAAGCGGCCCATGTCGGGGCCAACGAGGTGGCGCTCGATGTCGGCTGTGCCAGCGGCTACGACGCGGCCGTATTGGCGCACCTGGCGAGCACGGTGGTAGCGCTGGAATGCGACGCGGCCTTGGCTGAGAGCGCCGGACGCACGCTGGCCGAATTGTCGATCGACAATGTCGCCGTCGTTCAGGGCGAACTGGGCCAGGGCTACGCCGAATCTGCACCTTATGACGTTATTTTCGTCTCCGGCGCGGCGGCACGTGTGCCCGAAACGGTGCTCGACCAGTTGGGCGACGGCGGGCGCCTCGTCGCCGTCATCGCCGCCGCAACGGGCGTTGGCCGGGCGGTGGTCTACACGCGCAGCGGCGGGGTCGTATCCCATCGGGCGCTGTTCGATGCCGCCGCTGCGATCCTGCCGGGATTTGAACCTGAGACGGGTTTTGTGTTTTGATGCCGTGTACTCTTGGAATGATGTCAACTCGACGCGCGAAGGCGAAACGCCCGCGCCGTTGCAGCCAGAGGTGATCATGGGGACCAGCCGTCAGTCGTTGCGAATCCTGGCCGCCGTCGCGGGCATCGGCGTGGCCCTCGGGGCGACATCCATGCCGCGTGCCGAGACGCTGATCGAAGCGTTGGCGGATACCTACAACACCAGTCCCACGCTGCGGGCGCAGCAAGCGCGCCTGCGCGCGGTCGATGAGCAGGTGCCACAGGCGCTGTCCAACTGGCGTCCGACCGTGACGGTGACGTCGCGCTACGGGTTCGCCGAGACACAGCGGCGCAACGGCGTCAGCATCGACAACAGCTCGAACAACAGAAACGTCGCGCTGAACCTCAGCCAGCCGCTGTTCCGCGGCTTCCGCACCCAGGCCGAGACCCTGCGCGCCGAGTCGCGCGTTGCCGCCGAACGCGCACGCTTGCTGTCGACCGAGCAGGGCGTCCTGTTTTCGGGCGTGGACGCCTATATGAACGTGGGCCGCGAGCGCGCCGTGCGCGAGCTCAATACCTCGAATGTCGAGGTCCTGCGGCGGCAATTGGAAGCCTCCGAGGATCGGTTCCGCGTCGGCGAGTTGACGCGAACCGACGTCGCGCAGGCGCAAAGCCGCCTGCAGAGAGCCATCGCCGAGCAAGTGAACGCCGAGGGCGACCTGATCAGCGCGATCGCCGCCTATGTCAACGCCGTCGGTCATTCTCCGGGCGAATTAGTGCTCCCCGATTTGCCGACCGACACGCCGCGGTCGGAGCAGGAAGCAATCGATGCGGCCCGCACCGATAATCCTGACGTGGTCGCGGCCGAATTCGATGAACGGGCTGCGGTGAAGGACATCGATCTGGTGCGCGGCGAATTGTTGGCGACGGTGTCGTTGAACGGCCTGCTATCCCACCTCGCCGACGATGGGGATGCCGACAACGAAGTCAATACCCAGTCAATCACGGCCAATCTGACGGTCCCGCTGTATCAGTCGGGCGAGGTGTACTCGCGACTGCGCGCGGCCAAACAAACGGCCAGCCAGCGACGCTCGCTGTTCCTCGACTCCCAGCGCGATGCGGTGGAGCGGGCAAGCCGGGCGTGGGAGAACCTGCAGACCGCGTTGGCCAATATCGAAGCGTTCGAGGCCGAGGTGCGGGCGCAGGAAATCGCCTTCGAGGGTGTGAGCGAGGAGGCGCGTGTTGGCGCGCGCACGGTTCTGGACGTTCTCGACGCCCAGCAGGAGTTGCTTGATTCCCGGGTCAGCCTGGTAAGGGTCACGCGCGACGCCCACGTGGCCAGCTACGAACTGTTCGCCGCGGTCGGCCGGCTGACCGCCGAGGATCTCAACCTGCCGGTCGCGCTGTACGACTTCTCCGAATACTTCGACCGCGTGCGCGGGCGCTGGTTCGGCGCCAATATCGATTGAGCCCGGTTTCTGCCGGCGCGGGTTGTGAATAGAGGGGATTTGAAGCCCGCGGCGGTCGTGATACATTAATCGCTTGGGCGCGAGGCCGCGCCGCCGGGGAGCATGGATGAGCAACGCTGAGGCGCAAGCGCAAGAACCATCAATGGAGGAGATCCTCGCCTCCATTCGGCGCATAATTTCCGAAGACAGCGAGGGTGCGCCGGCCGGCGAGCCAGGCGACGACCCGCCGAGTGCCGCAGACGACGAACCAAGCACCGGCGATAATGTCTTGGAACTTACCGAAATGGTTGGTGAAGACGGCGAAGTGGTCAGCCTGAAGGACGAGGCGATGGCTGAGCCAGCGGACGCGGCCCCGGACGAGGCCG
This sequence comes from Alphaproteobacteria bacterium, assembly GCA_965248805.1. GTDB lineage: Bacteria > Pseudomonadota > Alphaproteobacteria > UBA6615 > UBA6615 > CBDFKJ01. Next base: position 421,559 of record CBDFKJ010000006.1, on the reverse strand, counting down.
CCGTACCCGAGGCCGAGGCGGCTCCCGAAGCCGCGCCCGAAGAACCCGCGCCAGCGGAAGCCAGCGAGGAGGTCGCCTTCGCGGAGACCGACGAGGCCGAGGACCGGCTGATGTCGGACGACAGGGCCACCGCCGCGGCGGCCGCGGTCACCGACCTTCTCGGCGCCGTCCACAAGGATCCCGCCGAGGCGCCGCGATTGGGCGACGCACGCACGGTCGAGGATATAGCCCGCGAGCTCATGCGGCCGGTGCTCAAGCAATGGCTGGATGAGAACCTGCCCGGCATGGTGGAGCGCATCGTCCGCTCCGAAATCCAGCGGGTCGTCGGCCACGCCAGCGGCCAATAAGACGAACCTCCCGACAGCTACTCATCCTGACCTTGGCGCCGCCGGCAACCGGCGGTAAATACTCATACTTGGCGCCTGGGCCTGAGTGGAGTGCCCGAGCCTGATTGCCCGGGGCGTCAGACAGGCGCGGCGGCGCAGCAGAAGAAAGACCGACCGATGCTCGATAAATCCTTTCGGCCAGTCGACGTGGAGGGCAGGCGCTACGCGCGCTGGCAGGCCTCCGGCGCGTTCGCTTGCGGCCGACGCGCCGATGCCGCGCCGTACACGATCGTCATCCCGCCGCCCAATGTCACCGGCAGCCTGCATATGGGCCACGCCCTCAACAACACGCTGCAAGACGTCCTCATCCGTTATCAGCGCATGCGCGGGCGCGATGTCCTGTGGCAGCCCGGCATGGATCACGCCGGCATCGCCACGCAAATGGTGGTCGAACGGCAACTCGCTGTGGAGGGGCTCGACCGGCGCCAGCTCGGCCGGGACGCCTTTGTCGAGCGTATTTGGCAGTGGAAGGAGCAGTCCGGCGGCACGATCGTCGGCCAGTTGCATAGGCTGGGCGCCTCTTGTGACTGGCCGCGCGAGCGGTTCACCATGGACAGTGGGTTATCGCACGCCGTTCGCACCGTGTTCGTGGAGCTGTATCGCCAGGGTCTGATCTACAAGGACAACCGGCTGGTCAATTGGGACCCGAAGTTGGTCACCGCCATTTCCGATCTGGAGGTGCAGCCGCGAGAGGCCAAGGGCCACCTGTGGCACATTCGCTATCCGATCGAGGGGACAACCGATCAGTACATCACCGTGGCGACCACGCGACCGGAAACGATGTTGGGCGATACCGGCGTCGCCGTGCATCCGGAGGATGAGCGCTACCGGGCGTTCATCGGCAAGCACTGCTTGCTGCCGCTCGTCGGCCGTCGCCTGCCGATCATCGCCGACGACTATGTCGACCGTGAGCAGGGATCAGGCGCGCTCAAGGTGACGCCGGCGCACGATTTCAACGACTTCGAGATCGGCCGCCGCCACGGATTGGAGCCGATCAACATTCTCGACCGGCGGGCGCACATCAACGATGACGCGCCGGAGGCCTATCGCGGGCTGGAGCGGTTCGCGGCGCGCAAGCGCGTCGTCGCCGACCTAGACGCGCAGGGGCTGCTGGAAAAGATCGAGGACATCGTCCACACCATCCCGTACGGCGACCGCGGCGGCGTGCCCATCGAGCCGTATCTGACAGAACAGTGGTATGTGGACGCCAAGACACTGGCGCAGCCGGCGATCAAGGCGGTGGAGGACGGCCGCACGCGCTTCGTCCCCGAGCAGTGGTCGAAGACCTATTTCGAATGGATGCGCAACATCCAGCCCTGGTGCATCTCGCGGCAGTTATGGTGGGGACATCAGATACCTGCATGGTACGGCCCGGACGGCGAGATTTTCGTGGCCATGGATGGGCAAGAGGCGGGCGAGGCGGCGGCGCGGCACTACGGCAAGCCGGTAGAGCTTACGCGCGACGAGGACGTGCTCGACACCTGGTTTTCGTCGGCGCTGTGGCCGTTTTCGACGCTGGGTTGGCCCGACAAGACGCCGCCGCTCGCGCGCTACTACCCGACCGACGTTCTGGTGACGAGCTTCGACATCATCTTCTTCTGGGTCGCGCGGATGATGATGATGGGGTTGCGCTTCATGGACCAAGTGCCCTTCCACACGGTCTATATCCACGCGCTGGTGCGCGACGCCAAGGGCCAGAAGATGTCCAAATCGAAGGGCAACATCGTCGACCCGCTGGGCCTGATCGACCGCTATGGCGCCGATGCGCTGCGCTTTACGCTGGCGGCGATGGCGGCGCAGGGCCGCGACATCAAGCTGTCCGATCAGCGTGTGGAGGGCTACCGCAACTTCGCCACCAAATTTTGGAACGCGGCGCGCTTCGCCGAGATTAACGACTGCGCCTACGATGCGGCATTCGATCCGGCAAATGCGCGTCAGGCCGTCAACCGCTGGATCATCGGCGCTGTCCACGAGGCGACCGCAGCGGTCGCAGATGGTCTGGACGCTTACAAGTTCGACCAAGCCGCGGGCGCACTCTACCAATTCACGTGGCACAGCTTCTGCGACTGGTATCTGGAGTTCGCCAAACCGGTCCTGCAGGGCGGTGACACACCGGCGCGCACCGAGACGCGGGCGACCGTGGCCTGGGTGCTGGCGCGGATTCTGCACCTGCTGCACCCGTTCATGCCGTTCATCACCGAGGAGCTGTGGGAAAACCTTGCGGGCGCGCAGGCGACACCGCTGGTGGTCGGCGATTGGCCGCAAGCAGACGCGGGCATTGTCGATGCCGATGCCAAGGCGGACATGGAATGGGTGGTGCGCTTGATCTCGGAGGTGCGCGCCGTTCGCGGCGAATTGAACGTGCCGGGCGGCGCCGAGGTGCCGTTGGTCATGTGCGATGCCAGCGCCGCCAGCCAGGCGCGCCTCGAGGCGCATCGCGAACCCATCGTGCGCCTGGCGCGCCTGAAGGGGATCACGCTCGACGGCGCCGTGCCGGCAGGCGCAGTTCAGACAGTACTCGACGAAGCGACGCTAGTGTTGCCGTTGGCCGATGTCATCGACGTCGCCGCGGAACGGCAGCGCCTGGCGCGTGAAGTCGAAAAACTCGCCGGCGAGATAGCTAAGATGGATGCCAAGCTCGCCAACGAGAAATTCGTTGCCAGGGCGCCGGCCGAGGTGGTCGCGGAGCAGCGCGGACGGCGCACCGACGCCGACGCCGCGCGGGCGCGGCTCGACGCGGCGCTGAGCCGGCTTGGCACGGCTTGATGGGCAGGCGATCACGAGGTTGTTTTTGCGACGGAGGTCAATGTCATGGCCGGTAACGGCAAGTTCGACAAATCAAAGCTGCCCAGCCGGCATGTGTCGGTGGGACCGCGGAGCGCGCCTCACCGCGCATTCTACTACGCCATGGGTCTGGGGGAGGCGGAGATTGCGCAACCCTTCGTCGGCGTCGTGACGACCTGGAACGAGGCGGCGCCGTGCAATATCGAGCTGTCGCGCCAGGCACAGGCGGTGAAGGCGGGCGTGCACGCCGCCCGCGGCACGCCGCGCGAATTCACGACCATCACGGTGACCGACGGCATCGCCATGGGCCACGCGGGGATGAAGGCATCGCTCGTCAGCCGCGAAGTGATCGCGGACTCGGTCGAGCTGACCATGCGCGGCCATTGCTACGACGGGCTGGTGGGGCTCGCCGGCTGCGACAAGTCGTTGCCGGGCCTGATGATGGCCATGGTGCGGCTCAACGTGCCGTCCGTGTTCATGTACGGCGGCTCGATCCTGCCTGGCCGGTTCCACGGCCGCGACGTGACCATCGTCGACGTGTTCGAAGGCGTCGGCGCGCACGCCGCCGGCACCATGTCGGATGCTGAGCTGCGATTGCTGGAGAGTTGCGCCTGCCCGTCGGGCGGGTCCTGCGGCGGCCAGTACACGGCCAACACGATGGCCTGCGTGTCGGAAGCGATGGGTCTGGCCTTGCCGGGTTCGGCGGGGACGCCGGCGCCCTATGCCAGCCGCGATGCGTTTGCCGAAGCGTCGGGCGAGGCGGTCATGCGCCTGATCGCCGACAACCTCCGCCCGCGTGATATCGTGACCCGAAAGGCGATCGAGAACGCGGCGACGGTTGTTGCCGCCTCCGGTGGCTCGACCAACGCCGGGCTGCACCTGCCGGCGATCGCGCACGAGGCCGGGATCCGGTTCAGCCTCTCCGATGTGACGGAAGTCTTCCGGCGCACGCCCTACGTCGCCGACCTCAAGCCCGCCGGCAAGTACGTCGCCAAGGACCTTTACGACATTGGCGGCGTACCGGTTCTGCTGAAGGTGCTGCTCGACGGCGGGTTCCTGCACGGCGAGTGCATCACCGTCAGTGGCAAGACCCTGGCGGAAAACCTGGACGGCGTCGAAGTGCCGACGGATCAGGACGTGGTCTATCCGACCTCGCGGCCGTTGAGCGCCACCGGCGGCGTCGTCGGCCTCAGTGGCAGCCTCGCGCCCGAAGGTGCGATCGTGAAGATCGCCGGCATGAAGACGCTGCAGTTCCGCGGTCCCGCCCGCGTCTTCGAGTGCGAGGAGGACTGCCTGCAGGCCGTGCTCGACCGCAAGTTCGCCGAAGGCGATGTGCTGATCATTCGCTATGAAGGACCGAGGGGCGGACCTGGCATGCGTGAGATGCTGGCCACCACCGGCGCTCTTTCCGGCCTGGGTATGGGCGGCAAGGTCGCGCTCATCACCGATGGCCGCTTCTCCGGCGGCACCCGCGGGTTCTGTGTCGGCCATGTGGGCCCGGAGGCGGCGGTCGGCGGTCCCATCGGTTTGCTGCGGGACGGTGACATGATCGCCATCGATGCCGAGGCCGGCCGCCTCGACGTCGAGGTGTCGGAGAGCGAACTGGCGTCACGGCGCCAATCCTGGAAGCCGCGCCGGCATGACTTTCAGTCGGGGACCCTGTGGAAGTACGCCCAGACCGTGGGCCCCGCCTTTGCCGGCGCGGTCACCCATCCGGGGGCCGAGGCGGAGACACACGTCTATGCCGACATCTGAGCGCAGGTGAGAGACTGGAATGGCGCGCATCGCCGTCGGCGGCTTTCAACACGAGACCAACACATTCGCGCCATCGCCGGCGACCTATGACGCCTTCGTGCAGGCAGATGGCTGGCCGGGTCTGAGCCAGGGTCCGGCCTTGCCCGGGGCGGTCGCCGGCGCCAACCTTCCCGTATCGGGTTTCATCGCCGCCGCCGAGGCGTTGGGCCACCAAATCGTCCCGCTGGTCTGGTGCACGGCACCGCCGTCGGCGCACGTCACCATCGACGCGTTCGAGCGTGTCACCTCGTTGCTGCTGATGGAGTTGCTGGCGGCCGGCCGGGTGGATGCCGTCTATCTCGATTTGCACGGGGCGATGGTCACCCGGTCGCTCGAGGACGGGGAGGGCGAGATCCTGCGCCGCGTGCGCACGGTCATCGGCGACGATGTGCCGCTGGTCGCATCGCTCGACCTGCACGCCAATGTCAGCCGCGAGATGATCAACACCGCCGATCTGTTGGATGCCTACCGCGCCTATCCGCATGTCGATATGGCCGCGACCGGCGGACGCGTCGCCGAGGCGCTCGACCGTATCCTGGCGGGCGAAGCAACGACGGCGCGGGCGTGGCTGCAGCTGCCGTTTCTCACGGGCCTCAACTGGCAGTGCACGCTCATCGAGCCGGCACTGTCGCTCTACGCCCAGCTCAACGATCAGGCAGGCGATCGACGCCTCTTGTCACTGGCATTCGCGCAAGGATTTCCGCTTGCCGACATCCACGACGCCGGCGGCGCGGTGTTCGCCTATGGCACCGATGCGGCGGCCGTCGAGTCGGCCGTGGCCAGGCTCGCCACTTCGGTGTCCGCACGGGAGGGCGAGTTCGCCGGCCGCCTGTGGGGCGAGGACGATGCCATCGCCCATGTGGCGTGGCGCGCGGCGACCGCCGGTCGACCGTTCCTGCTTGCCGACGCCCAGGACAATCCCGGCGGCGGCAGCAACGGCGACACGGTCGGTCTGTTGCGCGCGCTGGTCGGCGCCGATGCGCAGGGCGCCGTGGTGGCGACGCTGACGGACGTCGACGCCGCCCAAGCCTCACATCGCGCCGGCGTCGGCGCCGAGCTGACGCTGCCGCTCGGCGCCTGGTCGGGGATGGCGGGCCACGAACCGCTGGTCGCCACCGTCGAGGTCGAGCGTTTGGGCGATGGCCGGTTCGTCGGCACCGGCCCGATGTGGGGCGGTAGCCGCATCGACCTCGGGCCGATGGCACTGCTACGTATCAAGGCGGGCGCCCAGGGCGTGCGTGTGATCGTGGCGTCGAAGAAATTGCAAGCCGGCGATCAGGCCATCCTGCGCCATGTCGGCATCGAACCGGCAGAACAGAAGATCCTGGCGCTGAAAAGCTCGGTGCATTTTCGCGCCGACTTCGCACCCATCGCCGAGGACATCCTGGTCGTCGAGTCACCGGGCCCGGTCAGCGCCGACCCGTCGAAACTGCCGTTCCGCAACCTGCGCCCCGGCGTGCGGCTCAGCCCTCTCGGGAACGTGTCCGCGGGGAAGGGGTCGCCCTCCGGACGGTAGGTGGACGGAGGGTTCGCCAGGGCAGATCCGCGGCCTGCGTAACAACCATCGAACGCTTGCCGCCCCGACGCCGGGCTGACAGTATCGCCGCCGTCGGAACGGATCGAAAATCTGGGAGGAACACCATGTGGTCGCACGGAAAATTCTACTGGAACGAGCTGATGACGCGCGATGCCGAGAAGGCCAAGAAGTTTTATGGCGATGCCATCGGCTGGACTTTCGATGCGATGCCGATGGAGAGCGGCACTTACTGGGTCGCCAAAGTCGAGGATGCGCCGGCCGTTGGCATTTTCCCCATGAGTGGCCCGGCGTTCGACGGCGTGCCGGAGAACTGGATGTCGTATCTGGCGGTCGACGACGTCGACCGCCGGCTGGAGAAGGCGAAAGCCGCCGGTGCCGAGGTCGTGCGCGAACCTTTCGATGTCCCCAACATCGGCCGTATTGCGGTCGTGCGGGAGCCGGGAGGCGCAGTCATCGGCTGGATGACGCCGGCCTCAACCTGAGTCGCCCCGGCCACTGACCGTAGCTCGGCGGCCTCACGACAAACGTCGAGTCAACATCCGCCGTGACGCTCGATGGGCGCAAACCTGCGCTGCGCGGGTTCTATCCGTTAGGGGACGTCACCTAAGAGTTTCCGAACCCAACTCGCACCACACCGGCGTGTGGTCGGAGGCGTGGTCCTTGCCGCGCGGGCCGCGGTCGATCTCACATTGGTGGAGGCGGTCGGTGGCCTGCGGCGACAGCAGCAGGTGGTCGATACGGACGCCGCGATCGCCTTGCCAGGCGCGCCCCTGGTAGTCCCAGAAGCTGTACATGTGCGGCTCGTCGTGCAGCGTCCGCCACGCCTCGGTGTAGCCCAGATTGAGTAACGTGCGGAAGCGCGCGCGCGATTCCGGTCGCGCCAACGCGTCGTCGGCCCAAGCGGCGGGGTCGTAGCAATCCACCTCGGCGGGGATCACATTGTAGTCGCCGCCGAGGACGATCGGTTCCTCCGCCGGCAGCAATGCGCGCGCGTGGGCGATCAGTCGGTCCATCCAGGCGAGCTTGTAGGTGAATTTCTCGGTGTCGACCGGATTGCCGTTGGGCAGGTAGATCGAGGCGAGGCGCGCACCGTTGCCGCCGGCCTCGACCCAAGCCTCGACGTAGCGCGCCTGTTCGTCTGAGTCGTTGCCCGGTAGGCCGAAGCGGACGTCGGAGAGCGGGTGCTTCGACGCGATCGCCACGCCGTTATAGGTGCGCTGACCGTGCACGGCGAGATTGTAACCACGTTCCTCGAACGGCTGCGCCGGAAACGCGTCGTCGACGACCTTGATTTCTTGCATCAGCAGGACGTCGGGTCCCGCAGTGTCGAGCCAGTCGACGACGTTGTCGATCCGCGCCTTGATGGAATTCACGTTCCAGGTCGCGATCTTCACGGGTAGCCGACCTGGGGGGCGTGCGATACGCCGCGTGCTAGATGGAGAAGGAGGCGCCGCAGCCGCACGACGAGGCGGCGTTGGGATTGCTGATCTGAAAAGATGCGCCGGCGAGATTTTCGATCCAATCGATCTCGCAGCCGGCTAGGAGTTCAAGCGAGCAGGCGTCGACCACCACGCGGGCGCCGTCGCGCTCGAACACGGTGTCGTCTTCGGCGGTCTTGTCTGCCAGCTCGAAACCGTACTGAAAACCGGAGCAGCCGCCGCCGGAAACGATGACGCGCAGTATTGTCGGTTGGGCGCGCGCCTCGGCGGCCAATGTAACGATCCGCCGTGCGGCGCCGGCGGTGATGCTCAGGCCGGCGGGCGCCGGTCCTTGCGGAAGCGCACCCGTTTTTGACGGATCGAAGGTGGTTTGTTCAGTCATGATCCCATCCGCGCTTGCCCGTCGGTATGTAGGTGCGGCGGGCCTGATGTCAAATTACCATTGCAATGTCTAAATACGGTTGATAGGGGCGTTGACGGCCCAGGGGCGTGGGTCGGGGCCGGCATATATGAATGTTTTCACGCAGTTTCAGACGATCATCCGCGACATCGCCGTGTCGTGGGACGCCGCCGCCGTGGCCGATGCATCGTTCGTGGTCGAGCCGCCGCGCGACCCCCAACATGGCGATCTGGCGACCAATATAGCGCTGGTGCTGGCGAAGAAGCTGGGCGAGCGACCGCGCGATCTGGGCCAGAGGCTGGCGGATGCGTTACTCGCGCGTGACGACATCGTAACCGCCGAGGTGGCGGGGCCCGGGTTCGTTAATCTGCGATTGACGCCCGCTTTCTGGCGCGCGCGGCTGCGCGAAATCCTGCTGGCCGGGACCGCGTATGGCGACTCCGACCTGGGCGGCGGTGAGCCGATCAACGTCGAGTATGTGTCGGCCAACCCGACCGGACCGCTGCACGTTGGCCACGCCCGTGGAGCCGTTGTCGGCGACGCGCTCGCGTCGCTGCTTGGCAGGGCCGGCTATCGCGTGACGCGTGAGTTCTACGTCAACGACGCAGGCCAGCAGGTCGAAAACCTCGCGCGCTCGGTCTACCACCGACACCGCGAGGCCCTAGGCGAGGCCGTCGGCTCCATGGGTCCCGATTTGTACCCCGGCGACTACCTGATCCCGATTGGTGCAGAGCTTGCGGAGAAAGACGGTGGCAAGTGGCTGAAGGCCCCCGAAGCGGAATGGATGGAAGTGTGCGCAAACTTGGGGCGGGACCGGATGATGGAGTTGATACGCGCCGATCTCGCCGCGCTCGGCGTCCGGCATGACACGTTCGTACATGAACGTTCGCTGCATCAGGATAACCGGGTTCAGGGGGCGATCGATTGTCTGGAAAAGAAAGACCTGATTTACACTGGCACCCTTGAGCCGCCGAAAGGAAAACCGCCACCCGAGGATTGGGAGCCACGCCCGCAGCTCCTGTTTCGTGCCACGCGGTTCAGCGATGATGTCGACCGACCACTCAAGAAGTCCGACGGTAGCTGGACCTATTTCTCCGCCGACCTGGCCTATCACTGGGACAAATGGCGGCGTGGCTTTAGCACCATGATCAACGTCTGGGGTGCCGACCATGCCGGCTATGTCAAGCGCATGCAGGCCGGAGTCACTGCGCTGACCGATGGCCAAGCCGCGCTGGACATCAAGATCTGCCAACTCGTTCGCCTGCTCCAAGGCGGCACGCCGGCGAAGATGTCCAAGCGCGCCGGCACTTATGTAACGCTCAGTGATCTGGTCGACCGTGTCGGCAAGGACGTTGTGCGTTTCATAATGTTGACCCGGCGCAACGACGCACCGCTCGATTTCGATTTAGCCGCGGTGCAAGAGAAGACCCGCGACAACCCGGTATTCTATGTTCAATATGCCCATGCCCGGTGCCGCTCGGTGCTGCGCCACGCTGGCGAGAACTTCACTGCGCAAGAGTTGTCGGCGTTATCATTGGCCGAGGCCGATCTAGATCGCTTGACCGACTCGGATGAGTTGGCACTGATTAGGTTGCTGGCGTCGTGGCCCCGGATTGTCGAGGGTGCTGCGCAGGCGCACGAGCCGCATCGTATTGCGTACTATCTCGGGGAGGTAGCAGCGGCGTTTCACGCGATCTGGAACAAGGGCATGAGCGACGCGCGTTTGCGTTTCCTGATCGATGACGGTCGAGACCTGACCTGCGCGCGGCTGGCCATGGTGCAGGCGGTGGCGACGGTGATCGGATCGGGACTTGCGGTTATTGGCGTCGAACCGGTGGAGGAGATGCGGGAGTGAGACGCGGGCGAGGTGCACGCCGCGACGTCTATTTGGGCGACGATGACTCGCGGTCCGCGCTAAGGCGCTACGCCGCGCCGGCGGCCGCGCTTGTCGTGCTCGCCGGCTTTTCCGCGATCGTATGGTATGCCTACGACCGTGGCGTGAAGAGCGGCGCCGACGCCGTCGCACCCCACATTCGCGCCGACACCGTCGCCACCAAGCGTGCGCCCGAACAGCCGGGCGGCGACGTCGCGCCGCACGAGGGCATCTATGTCTACAACCCAGTGGGGATCAACGCGGAGCCGCCGGAAGTTGAGCGCCTGCTGCCGCCGCCGGAGACGCCGCTGCCGCGTCCGGCGCCGTTGGCGGAACGCCCGGCCGAACCCTTGACGGCCGAGCCCGCCCCGGCGCCGCCGGCGCCAGCCGTGCCCGGAGAACTGTCGATCTCACCGCCGATTGCGCAAGCCGAGCCGGTTCCCGCCGCCGACGTAGCGGCAGAGATCCCGGCGCCGGCCGAGGTCGCCGCGGCCCCGAGCCCGTCTCCCAAGCCGGCATTGCCGCCAGGGGAGGGCGCGGACATCCAGCGCGTGCTGGAGAACCTGCAACGACCGCAGGCGGAACCGGCGGCAGGGCCGGGCGACGCGCCGCAGGTCGCCGCGATCCCGCCGGCTCGAGCGTGGCGCGTGCAGGTGGCGTCGTTGGGCTCACGCGAGGCGGCCGAACGCGCCTGGACGGATATTCGCCGTGCCCACGGCGCCGTTTTGGGAACGTTGGAGGCCGACTATCGCGCAGCCGACATTCCGGGCCGTGGCACATTTTATCGTCTGCAGGTGGGTCCACTCCCCGACCAGGCTGCCGCCAGCGCGTTGTGCGCCACGCTGCAGGCGCGTGACCAAGGCTGTCTGGTTGTCAGGCCGTAGCGTTTGCCGACCATTCATCGAACATGAGCGGCGTGGGTGCGAAGCCACGGTTGGCTGCGGTGTTCGGGTGCGCGAGCACGGAACTCTCGAACGACGAACGCGAGTTTTTCGCAGACGCCAACCCGCTCGGGTTCATTCTGTTCAAGCGCAACTGCGACACGCCCGCTCAGGTACGCACGCTGGTGGGGGACTTGCGGGAAAGCGTCGGCCGCGAAGATGCGCCGATCCTGATCGATCAGGAGGGCGGACGCGTGGCGCGCCTCGGACCGCCGCACTGGCGCGCGGCGCCGGCGGCGGCGCGATTCGGCGAGTTGGCCAACAGCGATCGCGGCCGGGCGCTGGAAGCCGTGTATTTGAGCTACCGGTTAATCGCCGACGAACTGCACGCCCTTGGCATTTCCGTTGTCTGCGCCCCCGTTCTGGATGTCGCGCGGCCCGAAACCACGGGCGCCATTGGCGATCGTGCGTTCTCGGCCGACCCGCACATCGTCGGCGCCCTGGGATTGGCCGCATGCGCGGGCCTGTTGGCCGGTGGTGTGCTGCCGGTCATCAAGCACATGCCCGGTCACGGCCGCCCCACGGTCGACAGCCACGTCCGCCTACCGGAGATCTCCGCCGGACGCGCCGAACTGGTGCGCAGTGACTTCGTGCCTTTCGCCATGGCGGCCGGGATGGGTTGGGGCATGTCCGCGCACGTGTGCTACACGGCGCTGGACGACAAACACCCCGCTACGCAGTCGCCGACGGTAATCGATGAGATCATTCGCGGCGAAATCGGATTTGCGGGCTTGCTGGTCAGTGACGATATATGCATGGCGGCAATGCACGGCGATGCCGGTGATCGTGCCGAGGCATCGCTGGCGGCGGGCTGCGATGCGGTCCTGCACTGTGACGGCGCGTTGCCGGCGATGGAACGGGTGGCGGGGTCGACGCCGATGCTCACGGATGCGGCCTGTGAGCGACTACTGCGGGCGGAAGCCATGCGCGGCGCGCCCGACGCAATCGATCGCGCCGCCGCCGTTGATCGATTGCAACGATGCCTCGATCACGCGTGACAGGAAGCGTCGATGGACACGAACGAGGTCTTGTTTCTAGCCTCAGTCTGGGTATTGCCGGTTCTGCTGGCGATTACGCTGCACGAGGCAGCACACGGATGGGTGGCGTTTAAGCTGGGCGACGACACCGCGGCACTGGCCGGACGCGTGACATTCAATCCGCTGCGCCATGTCGATGCCGTCGGCACTGTGATCCTGCCCGCCCTGCTTGTACTGACCCGTGCACCGTTTCTGTTTGGTTGGGCGAAGCCGGTGCCGGTGAACTTCGCTCGCCTCCGTCACCCGCGCCGCGACATGGTATGGGTCGCCGCCGCCGGTCCCGCGACCAATCTGGCGCTGGCAATCGTGTCGGCAGCGGCTCTGCACGTGACCCCTCTCCTGCCGGAAATGGCCGCCGACTGGGCCGGCCAGAATCTAATTAATTCCATGGTTATCAATGTCATACTGGCTGTTTTTAATATGTTGCCCGTGCCGCCTTTGGACGGCGGCAGGGTTGCTGTCGGACTGCTGCCGCGCGGCCCGGCGATGCGTCTCGCGCGTCTTGAGCGCTACGGATTCATGATCATCTTGGGTGCCATATTCGTCCTTCCCTGGATCGGCCGCCAACTCGGTATGGATCTGCGGATCTTTCAATGGTTGGTGTGGACGCCCGCACAGTTCATCATGCGGGCCATCTCGCAAGTGATGGGACTCGGCTGAACACAATCGCGGAGATCTGATGGAATCAGACGACGAATTTGAAGCCGCCGACGGCGAGGTACGGCCAAGCGCGTCGTTGCTGATACTGCGCCTCGACGGTTTCGAAGGCCCGATAGACTTGCTGCTGGCGCTGGCGCGCGAGCAGAAGGTCGATCTCACCAAACTTTCGATCCTTCAACTGGCCGAGCAGTATCTCGAATTCGTACAACAGGCGCGCAAGCATCGGCTCGATCTCGCTGCGGACTATCTGGTCATGGCGGCGTGGCTTGCCTATTTGAAATCGCGCCTTCTGCTTCCGGTCGAGGAATCCGATGAGGAGGAGCCGAGCGGGGCTGAAATGGCGGCCGCGTTGCAGTTCCAGTTGCGCCGGCTGGAGGTCATGCGCGACGCGTCGGCGCGCCTGTTTGCCCGGCCGCGTCTGGGCATCGACACCTTCGCCCGCGGTGCGCCGGAAGGCGTCCGCGTCAGCACGCGGCCGATCTACGATGCAAAACTCTTCGAGCTGCTCTCCGCCTATGGCGCCATCCAGCACCGCGACGAAGAACCGGCGCCGTTGACAATATCGCCGTCGCGCCTTCACTCCATCGATCAGGCGTTGCGGCGACTGCGCGCCATGTTTGGCGGCCTGCGCGAATGGACCGCGTTGATGGGCTTCCTGCCGCACGATCTGGACAGCGACGATTTGGTGCGGCGCTCGGCGGCGGCGGCGCTGCTGGGCGCCAGCCTGGAACTGGCCAAGGGCGGCGGCATTCAGCTGAAACAGGGGCGGCAGTTCGGGCCGATCTATGTGCGCAAGACCACCCAGGCTCCGGTGCCGACGCCGGTAATAGCCACAAGCCAGACGGAATGATGGAAGATCACACACAGCACCTTCGCCTGATCGAGGCGATATTGTTCGCCGCTTCCGCGCCGGTTACCGAGGCGAGTTTGGCGGCGCGATTGCCCGAGGATACCGATGTGCCGGGACTGGTGCGCCAGCTGGCAGAGCACTACGCACATCGCGGCGTGCATTTGGTCGAGGTCGGCGACGGCTGGGCCATGCGCACGGCGCCCGATCTCGCGTCGTTGCTGACCCTGGAACGCGAGGTGCCCCGCAAGTTGTCGCGCGCCGCGATGGAGACCCTGGCGGTCGTCGCCTACCACCAGCCGGTGACGCGGGCAGAGATCGAGGAGATCCGCGGCGTCAGTGCCAGCAAGGGAACGCTCGATGTGCTGCTGGAGGCGGCGTGGATCAAGCCGGGGCGCCGGCGCGAAACGCCGGGTCGGCCGCTGACGTGGCATACCACGGCCGCCTTCGCCGACCACTTCGGCCTTGCCAGCCTGGACGAATTGCCGGGGCTCAAGGATTTGAAGGCCGCCGGACTGCTCGACGCCCGGCCGGCGCTGAGTGCCATTGCGCAGTCGCGTTACGCGGAGAGCGAGTCCGATGACCAGCAGCAACTGCCGATGGAGCCGTTGACTGTGGTCGGGGAGGCATAAGGACGACTCCGCGCGGGCGCGACATGTGACACAATGCCGCTATCGCCGCGCGTGAGTAGGCTTGCATGAATTCACTCGTTCTGACCGACGTTTGCCATCGGTTCGGCAAAGTCGTTGCGCTCGACCGCGTGTCGCTGGCGCTCGCGCCGGGCGAGTTGGTGTCGCTCGTCGGGCCGTCCGGCTGCGGCAAGTCGACTCTGTTGCGTGTGGCGGCCGGCTTGGAGGAGTTGCAGCGGGGCGAGGTGTCGATCGGCGACCAGGTGGTGGCGCGCGCCGGCGCGCCGGCGGTGCCGCCGGAGGATCGCGAAATCGGGCTGGTGTTCCAGGACTACGCGCTGTTTCCGCATCTCACGGCGCGCGCAAACGTGATGTTCGGGCTGGCCGACATGCCGGCCGCCGCCCGTCGCGCCCGGGCCCAGGAAGTGTTGGCCCAGGTCGGCATGGCCGACTTCGCCGATACCAATGCGACGATTCTGTCGGGGGGGCAGCAACAGCGCATCGCGCTGGCGCGCGCGCTGGCGCCGCGGCCGCGCATCATCCTGCTCGACGAGCCGTTCTCCGGGCTCGATGCCCGGCTGCGCCGTGATGTGCGCGACGAGACCTTGCATCTGCTGAAGTCCGCTGGCGTAACCACCCTGCTGGTTACCCACGATCCTGAGGAGGCGATGTTCATGGCCGACCGCCTCGCGCTCATGCGCGACGGTCGGATCGCCCAGATCGGCACACCGGCGGAGCTGTACTACGAACCCGCCAGCCCGTTCGCCGCCGAGTTCTTCGGCGAGGTCAATCGCATTGCGGGAATCGCGCGCGATGGCGGGGTCGACACCGCGCTTGGCCGCATACCGGCCAATGGCATGGCCGAAGGCGCGCCGGTGGAGGTCTTCATCCGGCCGGAGGCGGTCCTGTTGAGCGATCTCGAAGATGAGGGGGATACCGCGACCGTTCGAACGGCTGTCGTGCTGGCCGCACGGCTGCTCGGCCGCACCAGTCTCGTCCACTTATCTGCGAGTGGGTTGGAGGGCGAGCCACCGCTGCATATTCATGCACGCGTACCGGGGCGGTTTCTGCCGAAAGACGCTGAAGTCGTCGGAATGCGGCTCGACGGAACGCAAACGTTTGTGTTTCTGCGCATCGAGCCTAAATAACGACTCAGTCGAGATGAGTTGATCCTCTATCTTACGGCTTTGGCGGCGGGCTGGCATTGCAGGGACCCTTGGATTCTGCGATAGTCCGCCTCACGCGCCCGCATTCGGAAAATGGGAGCTGCAACGCATGGGTACGTTTAGCATTTGGCACTGGCTGATTGTTTTGGCCGTCGTGCTGCTATTGTTTGGTGGTCGCGGCAAGATCCCATCACTGATGGCCGACGTTGCCAAGGGTATCAAGTCTTTCAAGTCTAACATTAAAGAAGAAAAGGAAGTCGCTGAAAATACTAGCGAACGGATTGAATCTGAGGCAGCCTCCACTAGCGACAAGGCGGCCAACGGCTAACCGCGCCGTGCATCCACCGGCCCGCAGGCCGTGCCGGGGACGCTGCATCACGCACCGCCGGAACAATCATGTTTGACCTTGGGTGGTCCGAGCTTTTTTTGATCGCACTGGTCGTGCTCATCGTCATCGGGCCGAAGGAGTTGCCCAAGGCGATGCGCACGGTCGCCAAATGGGTGCGCAAGGGCCGGCGGCTGGCGCGGGAATTCCAATCATCGTTGGACGAGCTGGCGAAGGAGTCGGAGCTCGACAAGGTTAAGGACGACCTGCAGGAGTTCACGCGCTACGATCCGGCCAAGGAGCTTCAGGACGCCGCCGATCCGGATCACGAAATCGAACGCTCGTTTCGCACCAATCCGGACATGCCGACGATTAACGATCGCGACGATCCCGACGATCCGGACGATCTGCTGGAGTTGGAACAAGCGGGCGACGCACCGGTGCAATCGGTCTCCACGACAGAAAAGCCTGCCGAGCCGCGCGAGAGTACGCCGGCGGAGTCGCCCGCTGCCGCACGGGAAACAATGCCCAATGCAGCGCCGGCCCCCGACAAGAAAGTTGCCGAAACGCCGGTCGCCGATGCCAATGGAGCCGATCCGACCGCCGCTCCGCCTCAGGAAAGCACCGAGCCGGCTCGCGCCGCGCAACGCGGCTAGTCTCCCATGACCGACTTTCCCGCCGGCGACGAAAAACGCATGCCGCTGCTCGACCATTTGGTCGAGCTGCGCCAGCGGCTGATGTACTCGAGTGTTGCGTTCATTCTGATGTTTTTCGTCTGTTTTTACTTTGCGAGCGATATCTTCAACGTGCTGGTCGATCCGCTGGCCAAGATCTGGGCGGATCAGGAGGGCAAGCGCCTCATCTATACGGCGCTGCATGAGAAGTTCTTCACCGATATCAAGATCGGGTTCTTCGCCGCCGCGTTCGTGTCGTTTCCGGTCGTGGCCGGCCAGATCTGGATGTTCGTCGCGCCCGGCCTGTACCGGAGAGAAAAGCGCGCGTTCCTGCCGTTCCTGGCCGCCACGCCGATCCTGTTCTTCATCGGCGCCTGCTTCGTCTATTACGTGGTGATGCCGATCGCGTGGCAGTTCTTCGCTAGCTTCCAGCAGGTCGCGGGCGCCGCCGGCGAGCTGTCGATCGAGTTGGAACCGAAGGTCAACGAGTACCTGTCGCTGGTCATGCGTCTGATATTCGCCTTCGGATTGAGCTTCGAATTGCCGGTCGCGATCTCACTCCTGGTGCGCGTCGGCATGGCGACGCCTGAGGGCTTGGCAGAGAAGCGCCGCTACGCCGTCGTCCTCGCCTTCGTTGCGGCGGCGATTCTGACGCCGCCGGACCCCCTCAGCCAACTGAGCTTGGCGATCCCAATCATCGTGCTGTACGAGATCTCGATCTACTGCGGCAAGCTGATCGTCAGGCAGCAACAGCGAGATACGCCTGAGGACTACTAACCGCTCGCCGGCAAGCGGCTGGACGCCATGCGCTGCTCGCCCTATATACGCGGCGTCGTAGCCGATACGGCTGGGGGCCATGCTCGACATTCGCTGGATCCGCGAGAACCCCGCGCAGTTTGATGCCGCGCGCACCCGCCGCGCGTTGCCGCCGGCTGCCGAAGACATCATCGCCCTGGATGCCGGCCACCGCGACGTGCTGACGCAGCTTCAGCAATTGCAGAGCCGGCGCAACCAGGCGTCGAAGGAGATCGGCCAAGCCATGGCACAGGGTTGGGCTAGTGATGCCGAGGCCTTGAAGGCCGAGGTGACGGTGCTGAAAGCCGAGATGCAGGCGGTGGAGGAGCAGGAGCGGCTACGCGCGGCGGCGTTGGAAGAGGCTCTGGCCGAGCAGCCCAACGTCCTAGCCGACAGCGTGCCCGACGGCGCCGACGAGGCCGCCAATGTCGAACTGCGCCGCGTCGGCGAGCCGCCGAAGTTCGACTTCGCGCACAAGCAGCACTTCGAGATCGGCGAGGCGCTCGGGTTGATGGACTTCGCCGCGGCCGCGCGCATGAGCGGCACCCGGTTTGTCGTGCTCAAGGGCGCGCTGGCGCGCATGGAACGGGCCCTGGCGCAGTTCATGCTCGACACGCACACCACCGAGTTCGGCTACACCGAAATCAGCCCGCCGATGCTGGTGCGGGAGCAAGCGCTGTATGGCACCGGCCAGCTGCCGAAGTTCGCCGAGGATCAGTTTCACACGGCCGATGACTACTGGCTGATCCCCACCGCCGAAGTGCCGCTGACCAATCTGGTCAGAGACCAGATCATCGATCAGGCGGAGTTGCCGCAACGCGTGACGGCGTTCACCGCCTGTTTCCGCTCGGAGGCGGGCGCTGCCGGCAAGGATACGCGCGGCATGATCCGTCACCACCAGTTCTACAAGGTGGAGCTGGTGTCGATCACGCATCCCGACCGGTCGGGCGAGGAGCTGGAGCGCATGACGGGCTGTGCCGAGGCGATCCTGCAGCGGCTCGAGCTGCCCTACCGCGTCGTCGTGCTCGCCAGCGGCGACACGGGATTCGCCGCACGCCGCACCCACGACATCGAAGTCTGGCTGCCCGGCCAGGACACTTATCGTGAGATCTCGTCGTGTTCGAACTGCGGCGACTTTCAGGCTAGGCGCATGCGCGCCCGCTTTCGACCGGCGGGCGAGAAGGCGACCCGCTACGTCCATACGCTTAACGGATCGGGTGTCGCCATCGGTCGCGCCATGATCGCCATCATCGAGAACAATCAGCGCGCCGACGGCACCGTGCACGTTCCAACCGTATTGCGCTCCTATATGGGCGGCGTGGAGATCATCGGCGCCCATGAATAGGTTCCCGGCGTCGTTGCGGCGCGCGCGCATGCTGGTGACCAACGATGACGGCATCCACGCCCCGGGTCTGCGGGTGCTGGAAAAGGTTGCACGCGAACTATGCGACGACGTATGGGTGTGCGCGCCGGAGACGGAACAGAGTGCCGCCAGCCATTCGCTCACCCTGCACCAGCCGCTACGTATTCGCCGCATCAACCCGCGCCGGTTCGCCGTCGACGGCACGCCGACCGACTGCGTGCTGCTGGCGTTGCACAACATCGTCGAAGGCAGACCGCCCGATCTGGTGCTCTCCGGCGTCAACCGAGGCGGCAACCTGGGCGAAGACATTACCTATTCCGGAACCGTGGCCGCCGCGATGGAAGCGACGCTCCTGCGGGTACCGGCGATGGCACTGTCACAGTACGTCGGCGACGGGCACGTGAAGGTTCACTGGCCGACCTCCGCCACGTACGCGCCCGGTCTGGTGCGGCGGATCTGCCGCGCCGGCTGGCCGCGCGGCGTTCTGATCAACATCAACTTTCCCGACCTCGTGCCCGATAGGGTCAAGGGCGTCATGATGACGCGCCAGGGCCAGCGCAAGCTGGGCGAGAATCTGGACCGGCGCGTCGACCCGCGCGGGCGCCCCTACTACTGGATCGGCACCCAGCGCGATGAGAGCGAACCCGGGCGCGGCACCGATCTCGAGGCGGTCTGCGATGGCTTCGTCTCGGTGACGCCGGTGCACCTCGACCTGACCCACCGCGCGTCGATCAAGCCGCTGCGCGAGGCGCTGGCGTGACAGTCGTCACGCGCATGATCCGGCTGATTCTGGAATTGCGCCAGCAGGGGATCACCGACGCCAGGGTGCTGTCGGCGCTGGAGCGGGTGCCGCGCGACCAGTTCCTGCCGCGCGCCTTCCTGCATCAGGCCTATCAGAACGTCGCCGTCTCCATCGGCCATGGCCAGACGCTAAGCCAGCCCCTTGTGGTGGCGCGCATGACCGAGGCGCTCGAACTTACCGAGCGGCACAAGGTGCTCGAGATCGGGACCGGCTCGGGCTTCCACACCGCCGTGATCGCCCGACTCTGCCGCCGCGTCTACACGATCGAGCGCCATCGCGCGCTGTTGCGGGAGGCGGAGGGCCGCCTCACGCGGCTGCGGCTGCACAACGTCACCACGCGCCTCGGCGACGGCATGCTGGGTTGGCCCGAGCAGGCGCCATTCGACCGCATCATTGTCACGGCAGCCGCGACCGAGCCGCCGCGCGCGATCCTGGACCAGTTGAACGTGGGCGGCATCCTGATCCTGCCCATTGGCGCCTGCGGCCGCGATCAGCAGTCGTTGCGGGTGCGCCGCGTTGACGACCGGTTCGACAGCGAGATCCTGTCGACCGTTCGGTTCGTGCCGCTGGTGCCCGGTGGCGACCACGTGGCGGAAAAGCGCCGGCAGTCGGCATGACGGCCGCGTCCCGCGCCCGCCTATCCATGGCCCCACGTATCACCGCCGCCGTGTTGGCGGTGCTTGTGGTGGATGCGTGTGCGCGCAGGGGGCCGCCCGCACCGCTGGTCGACCATTCGCGCCAGTCGAGCCCGGCGCCGGCGGCGCCAGTGGTCGCGCGCGCGCCACAGCCCGTGCCGCAACCCGTCCCGGCGGCGCCACTGCGCGGTGTCCATTTCGTGGAGGAGGGCGATTCCGTCTACAGTATCGCGCGCGCTTATGGAGTAACCTTGCGCGCCGTCATCGACGCCAACGAGTTGACGCCGCCCTACCTGCTGTACGTCGATACCCGCCTGGCGATCCCGCCGCCCCGCGTGCATGTGGTGCGTCCAGGGGAGTCCATCTACAGCGTCTCGCGCCAGTACGCCGTCGACATGACCACACTCGTGCGCCTCAATCAGATCGACCGGCCGCACACGATTTTTGTCGGGCAGCGCTTGGTCGTGCCGAAATCAGCCGATGATCGCCCGCCGCAATTGCAGGTCGCAGATGGGCCTGCGCCGCGCCCATCAACGAACAAGATCGGGACCCGCCTCGCACCGATCACGGCGCCGCCGCCGATGATCGGCGATGACTTCCTGACGCCCGTATCGGGACCCGTGGCTTCGACGTTCGGCGCCAAGGAGGATGGCCTGCACAACGACGGCATCAACATTGCCGCCGCACGCGGCACCCCTGTGCGCGCCGCGCAAAGCGGGGTCGTCGCCTATGCCGACGAAAACATTCGCGGCTACGGCAAACTGATTTTGATCAAGCATGCCGACGGTTTCGTCACCGCCTACGCGCATAACGACCGTCTGCTGGTGGAACGCGGTGACGTGGTCGGCCGGGGTCAGGTTGTGGCAACCGTAGGCAGCACGGGCGGGGCGCCGACACCGCAATTACATTTCGAGATCCGCCGCGGCGCACGCGCCGTCAATCCCGGGGCCTATCTGGCGGCGGCCGGCTAGCCCTTACAGTTTTTGGCCCAGGCGGCCGGCGAGGTGCTGGATGAACTGCCAGGCGAAGCGCCCGGACCGGCCGCCGCGCGTGACCGCCCATGCCAACGCATCGGCGCGCAGCGTGTTGGCATCGATCGACAGCCCGTAGTGCCGCACATAGCCGTCGACCATCGCCAAGTAAGTTTCCTGGTCGGTGTGATGGAAGCCGAGCCAAAGGCCGAAGCGGTCGCTCAACGATACCTTCTCCTCGACGGCCTCCGACGGCGCGATCGCCGTCGAGCGCTCGTTCTCGATCATGTCACGCGGCATCAGGTGGCGGCGGTTGGACGTGGCATAGAAGATCACGTTGTCCGGCCGACCCTCGATCCCGCCCTCGAGGACCGCCTTTAGCGACTTGTAGCTGGTATCGGCCTCGCTGAAGGACAGGTCATCGCAAAATACGATCGCCCGCCGCGCGCTGCCGCGCAGAACCGTGAGCAATTGCGGTAGCGACTTGATGTCCTCGCGGTGGATTTCAATGAGCGCCGTCGCGCCGGCAAGACGCGCGTTGACCTCGGCGTGCACCGCCTTGACCAGCGACGATTTGCCGGTACCACGCGCACCCCACAGCAGGGCGTTGTTAGCCGGAAGGCTGTCGGCGAGACATCGCTCTGCCGGTCGATCCCCTTGAGCAGGTCCAACGGAATGCGGTTCACCGTCGTCACCGGTTCCAGCCAGTGACCATCGGCATGCCAGACGAAGGCATCGGCCGCCGCGAAGTCCGGCGATGGCTTCTGCTGCGGTACCAGCCGCTCCAGTGCGGTGGCGATGCGGCCCAGCAGATCCTCGATATTACGCTCGTTCGACATGGTCCTAGTGGAGGGATCGGAACGAAAGAGTCCGAATTGGGATTCCGTATTTTGCTGTGGTATGCGCCCGGCAAGGCGCCGGTCCCGCTCGATCGTGTCGCCGAGATCGTGCGCCTGACGCAGCAACCGCCGCCGTTTGAGGCGACCCACTGGACGTTGCGCGCGATGGCCAGGGCGGCCGGTATTGCCGCCTCGACGGTGCAGGCGATCTGGAAGGCTCACGGTCTCAGCCCGCACCGCTGGCGCAACTTCAAGCTGTCGACCGACCCTGCCTTCGCCGAGAAACTCACCGATATCGTCGGCCTGTATGTCGACCCGCCGGCCCATGCGGTGGTGTTGTCGATCGATGAGAAGTCACAGATCCAGGCGCTCGACCGCCGGTCTGCCGATGAAGAAGGGACGCGCCGGCACCATGACTACAAACGGCACGGCACGACCACGCTGTTTGCGGCGCTCAACGTTCTGGACGGAACGGTGATCGGCCAGAACATGCAGCGCCACCGCCATCAGGAGTTCATCCGCTTCCTCAACCGCATCGAGCGCACGGTGCCGGCGGACAAGGCCATCCACGCGATCGTCGACAACTACGCGGCGCACAACAAGGACAAGGTCCGCGCCTGGCTCGCCCGCCATCCGCGCTGGACTTTCCACTTCACACCGACCTCCTGCTCGTGGCTCAATGCCGTCGAGGGCTTCTTCGCAAAACTCACCCGGCGGCGGCTCAAGCACGGCGTCTTCCATTCCGTCGTCGATCTCCAGGCCGCAATCAACCGCTTCGTCCGCGAATACAATGCGGCCAACCCACAGCCATTCATATCGAAAGCCGACCCCGACGACATCATCGCAGCCCGAAACCGAGGGTTCCAAACGTTGGAATCAATCCACTAGCTGGAGCCTCCGACGGCCGGCGACGGTCTCACGTCGCGGCAAGTTCGGCCGGGCCGACTCTCGCGGCGACTTCCAAAAATAGCATTAATCTGAGCGACTTGGGACCGGCAACGAGGCCAATTCCAGAGATCGCGCGAGGCCGGTAGAAGTGGGTGCGCGGTTGCAAATTGCGCCCGCGCCGTTATAGTCCCGCGGTCTCTGATCCCGGTGTCCCAAATGCTGATATCCGAAGCCTTTGCGCAGGCGGCCGCAACGCCCGACGGCGGTGGCCTCTTCACTACCTTGCTGCCGATGATCGCCATCGTCGCGATCTTCTACTTCCTGCTCATCCGGCCGCAGCAGCAAAAGGCGAAGCAGCACCGCGCCAAGCTGGACGCCATTCGGCGCGGAGACAGAATCCTCACCGGAGGTGGTATCCTGGGCTTGGTTACTAAGGCCAGTGACTCCGAATTGACGGTCGAGATCGCCGAGGGCGTGCGCGTCAACGTGGCGCGGGGGACGGTCGCCGATGTCATAGCCAGGTCGGAACCGGCACCGCGCGAGAAGAGCAAAGACGCCGAGGCGGAAAAGAGTACCGGCTTGGGGGGACTGTTGAGCGGACTTTTGGGCGGCAAGAAGTAGCAGGTCGGGCTCATGGTCCAGTACGCACGCTGGAGCGTTATCCTCACACTATTGGTCTGTGCGCTGGGGGGTATCTACGCCGCGCCCAACCTGTTCGGAGAGATTAGGCCGGGCGAATTGCCCGGCTGGGTGCCGCAAAAGCGCGTCAACCTCGGTCTGGACCTGCAGGGCGGCTCCTACCTGTTGTTGGAGGTCGAGGCCGACGCGGTGATCACTGAGCAGTTGGAGACCGTAGTCTCCAGCGCGCGGCGCGTGTTGCGGGGCCAGGATGTCGGTTATACCGGGCTCGGTGTCGACGGCAATGCGGTCGTATTCGTGCTGCGCGATGCCGCTCAAGAGACGTTGGCCCGCGAACTGATGCGCGACGTCGCCGCCGACATGGTGATAAGCGTCGATGATGGCGCTTTCCGGGTCGAGATGACCGAGGAATTGTTGCGCGCGCGCCGGCAGGAGGCGATCGAGCAATCGATCGAAGTCGTCCGCCGACGGGTCGACGAAACCGGCGTGGCCGAACCGAGCATCCAGCAGCAGGGTGCCGACCGCATCGTCGTCGAACTGCCGGGCGAGGGTGATCCGGAGCGCATCAAAGCCCTGCTCGGCAAGACGGCCAAGTTGACGTTCCACATGGTCGACCACACGACAACGGCGACTGATGCCCTGCGGGGCCAAGTGCCGAGTGGATCGATGCTGCTCTACCAGCCGGGCGATCAGGGCGCCGGCCAACTGCCGTTGGTTGTCCGCCGAGAGGTTTCGGTGAGTGGCGATCGCCTGACGAATGCACAGCTGTCCTACCAAGACGGCCGTCCGGTGGTCGCCTTTACGTTTGATACCGCCGGAGCCCGCCAGTTCGGCGCGGTGACCTCCGAGAATGTCAATCGATCGCTGGCGATCGTCCTCGACAACGAAGTGATCAGTGCGCCGAACATCCGCCAGCCGATCCTCGGCGGCAACGGGATCATCACTGGTGGATACACGGTACAGACGGCGACGGATCTGGCGTTGTTGCTGCGCGCGGGTGCGCTACCGGCGCCGCTGAACATTCTCGAAGAGCGTACCGTCGGTGCGAGCCTGGGGGCCGACTCCATCGCGGCCGGCAAGGTGGCCTCCGTGGTCGCGCTCGTCTTGGTTATCGTATTCATGGCCGTCTACTACGGCCTGTTTGGCATAATGGCCGACTTGGCGCTGCTGCTCAATCTGGTGCTGATTGTCGCCGCCCTGTCCCTGTTGCAGGCGACGCTAACGCTACCGGGTATCGCCGGGATCGTGCTGACCATCGGCATGGCGGTGGATGCCAACGTGCTGATCTTCGAGCGCATCCGCGAGGAAGTGCGTGCCGGCCGCACACCAATTTCGGCGGTCGATGCCGGCTACCGCCGGGCGCTGACGACGATCGTTGATTCAAATGTCACGACACTGATCGCGGCATTGCTGTTGCTGCTGTTCGGCTCGGGGCCGATCAAGGGCTTTGCCTGGACGCTGGCATTCGGTATCGCATCGTCGATGTTCACGGCCATCATGGTCACGCGACTGATGATCGTCACATGGCTGCGGCAAAAGCATCGTCCACAAATTCTGCCAATCTGAGGGCTGGATGCGAACGTTCAACTTTCTGCCGCGGGAACCGCGCATCGACTTCGTCGGGCGGCGCAAATTCGCCTACGGATTCTCTATTTTGGCGATTGTGGTGTCGGTGGTGGCGTTCTTGGTTCAGGGACTCAATTTCGGCATCGATTTCCGCGGCGGCATCCTGATCGAGGCGCAAACAGCCGGGCCGGCAGACCTCGCCAGCCTGCGCGGCATCCTCCGCGGCCTCGACCTCGGCGAAGTGCAGCTACAGGAGTTTGGCGCTCCCGATGACGTGGTGATCCGGGTGCAACGTCAGGAGGGAGACGAGGCCGCGCAGCTGCGTGCCATTGAGGCCGTGAAGGGGGCGCTCGGTGCCAGCGTCGTCGACTATCGGCGGACCGAGTTCGTCGGGCCGAAGGTGGGTGCCGAACTCATTCGCGCCGCCGTCTGGGCGGTGGTCCTCGCGCTCGGCGCCATCCTGCTCTACATCTGGTTCCGGTTCGAGTGGCACTTCGGCGTCGGCGCCATCGTCGCCTTGGCGCACGACGTCGTGACCACGATTGGCCTATTTGCGATCACGCAGCTTGAGTTCAATCTCGCGACCGTGGCGGCGATTCTCACCATCGCCGGCTATTCGATCAACGACACGGTCGTAATCTATGACCGCGTGCGTGAAAACTTCCGCAAGTACAAGAAGAAGCCGGTCGAGCAGATGCTCAATATTTCGATCAATAGCACGTTGTCGCGCACGTTGATGACCAGCTTGACGACCTTGCTGGCTTTGCTGGCGCTCGTTTTTCTGGGCGGATCGATCATTCGGGATTTCGCTCTGGCGATGATCTGGGGCGTGCTGATCGGCACCTACTCCTCGGTCTATATCGCCTCGCCGGTGTTGATATGGGTCGGCGCTGGCCGTCCCGCGCCGGTCAGCGAAGGTGCGCCGGCGCATGGCGGCTCAGAGTGAGCGCGCTATCGTCGATGCCTACGGCGATGGCGGATTCCGCATCAGCGGGATATCGCATGCCGGATCGGTGTTCATCTTGCCTGACGGTGTGCTTGCCTGGTCGGTGACCGCGTTCGACGACGTGAAAGCCGGTCACTTCGATCCGGTGCTCGCGCAAAGCCAAGCCATCGACATTCTGCTGCTTGGCTGTGGCAGACACATGCAGGCGGTGCCGCCTGAGGTGAGCGCGCCGCTGAGGGCCTGCGGCATCGCGGTGGAGGCCATGGACACCGGCGCGGCGTGCCGGGTGTACAACGTACTGGTGGGTGAAGGCCG
Source organism: Alphaproteobacteria bacterium (assembly GCA_965248805.1). Taxonomy (GTDB): domain Bacteria; phylum Pseudomonadota; class Alphaproteobacteria; order UBA6615; family UBA6615; genus CBDFKJ01. The sequence continues at coordinate 395,308 of CBDFKJ010000006.1, read as the reverse complement.
GCGGGTCGCCGCCGCCTTGATCGCGGTATAGGTTGGCGCAGAAACGGGGGCCTTGAGCCCCGTTTCTGCGCCAAGACAGGCGTTCGTCAGTACACGTTCTGCGCCTGCACCATCGCGTATAGCATCGGGATCGACAGTAAGGTGTTGGTGCGCGAGAACAACATCGCGCGCCGCGCCGCCGCCGGCTTCTGATCCGCCGGCGCCTCGATCAACCCGAGCGCGATTTTCTGCGCCGGCCAAATTACGAACCAGACATTGAAGGCCATGATCAGGCCCATCCACATGCCGATGCCCAACATGATCTCATGTTGCGCCAAGCCGCCGGTAAGCCCGAGCAGCAACGGGTTCAGGGAATACACCCCCATCAGCCCGAGAACTATGCCCCAGACAACCGTCGACGCCGCGCCCCAGCGGAACCAGAACAAGGCTACAGGAGCGATGTGCTTGCCTATCGCCGGCTTCAGTTCGTCGGGGATCTTGGGCACCGTCGGGATCTGGACGAAATTGAAGTACCACAGCAGGCCGATCCACATCACACCGCTCAGCACGTGGAACCAGCGCACCAATAATTCGATCCACAGTCCGAAGTCCATGGTCTCGCCTCCTCGATTGAATGCGTGCTACGGCGTCATGGTGGCCGGCGGAATCGCTTCAACGACCAGGATCATGATCACGGTCAGGACGATCCCCAGAATGATCGTCGTCTGCAGTGACTCCAGCGGATTTTTCATGTTGGCCCTCGCTTGCCGATAGAAATTTGAGCGGCACGTTATACCGACGTATGGAGTCGATACAATGTCCGCCCGCTCAGCCGCGCCTCATGGCCTCGACGGCGACGTGCGCCGCGCGCTGGCCGGAAGCAATGGCGCTTTCGATGGTCGCCGGCAGCCCGGTGTCGGTCCAATCGCCGGCGAGCCACAGGTTGGGCCACGGCGTCTCGCATCCTGGGCGGCTGAGCGCGAAGTAGGGCGTTTGCGCGGGCGTCGCGCGCTTTTCCTTGATGATACGCACCGGCGGCATGGGCGCTGGCGGTAGAGCCAGGGCGCCGGCAACGTCGGCCCACAGCATCTCGGCGACGGCCTCGTTGCTGCGGACTGCCAAGGCGTCCGCGGCGCTCACCGTCACCGACACCACGGTGCCGCGCGCAAATATCCACTCCGCGGTGCCGCCCACGAGCCCGAGCAAGGGCGCGCTGCGCGGGAGTGAAGCGGGTGCGGCCAGGCGAAAGTGTGCGTTGACGATGGCGCACGACGCCTCGGGTGCGCGCAGGCCAGGCAGCAAAGCGTTGGCGCCCGCTGGCGGAACCGCCGCTACCGCCGTGTCATCCCGATCGAGAGTGATCTGTTCATTGGCCGTCTCGATCGCCGACAGGCGCTCGTCGTCGAATCCGAGACGGGTCACGCGCGTGCCGAACCGCAACGTGCCGCCTTGTCGTTCGAGGTAGTGCACCGCGGGCTCGATCAAAGCGTCGCCCAGGCCCTTGCGCGCGATAAAAGGCTGCGACGCGGCCGGGCCGCGCAACACGATCCGAGAGAGGCCGGTCCACAACAGCCGGGCGGAGGCGGCTTCCGGTTGGGTGTTGAGGGCCGCCACGGTCAGGGGCGTCCAGACGCGTTCGTACAGCGCTCCGTCGGCCCCCAAGATATCTGCGACCGTGGCGCCGGGTCCGGCCATTGCCAGACGCACAAGTCGCACCAAATCGCGCAGACTGCCGCCCGGGCCATGGCCTTTCGACAGCAGTCCTGGCAGGCCGCTCAAGCCCGCGACCAATCGCCACTCGGCGCCGTCGCGCAGATCTCTGAACGGAAATGCCGGTGGCTCCACGGCCATCAGGCGGTCGCGGGCGTCGATGGTCTGCAGATAGCTGAAGGCGGCACGGTTGCCGCCCAGGATGATGTGGTTGCCGTTGTCGATCAGCCGATCGATCGTGGCGTCGTGGAACGAGCGGCAACGGCCGCCGGCGCGGCGGGCGGCCTCGTAGATGCTAACGGCGACGCCGGCCTGTGCTGCCGTAACGGCGCAGGCGAGTCCGGCCAACCCGGCCCCGATGATGTGCAGGCGCCCGCTCACGGCCGCAGCCTAGCCGGGCTGTGCTGCCGACGCCATGTGCTCGCCTGCAGGGGCGCGAGCGAATAGTCTCCGCGCCATGTTTGGCGTGGGCCGGCTTTCCTATTGCGCGCAGCAGACGCGGCGTCTCGACCGCGAAGGCTACTTGTGCGCCTTGTTCGCCCCAGCCGCGTCGCGGGAGGCGCTGTTCGCGCTGTTGGCGTTCAATGCGGAGGTCGCGCGCATTGGCGAGTCGGTCAGCGAGCCGCTGCTGGGCCAGATGCGGCTGCAGTGGTGGCGCGACTCCATCGACCGGATCTACGCGGGCGTGCCGTCGACGCACCCCGTCTTGGAGCCGTTGGCAGAAGCCATCGGCGCGGGCGACCTGCCGCAGGCTCAGTTCGGCTCGTTGCTCGACGCCTATGCACGCGAGTTGGAAGAGACGCCGCCGGCGACACTCGCTGAACTCGATGACCATGCCTACGTCGGCGGCGGTGCGCTGTCCGAACTCTTGATGCGGTCGCTGGGCATAGGTGACGATCTACCGATACTGGCCGTCAGGCACATCGGCGCAGCGCGGGCCTTGCTGCGCATCGTTCGCTCGGCGGCCTTGCCGGGCTCCAGGCAGCTAGTCTTCTTCCCGGAAGCGATGATGCGCGAGGTCGGGCTGGATCCTGCGGCGCAATGCAAATCATTTGCGTGGGTGGTCGAGTCGATCTGCGCGCAGGCTGCGGCCCATCTCGCGACGGCCCGGTCGCTGCGTCCCGCCATGCCGCCCGCCGGGCGGCCGGTCTTGCTGCTGGCGCGCGCCGCGGACGCGGGTCTCGCCGAGTTGGATCGCGCGCGGTTCGATCCGTTTCGGCTGTCCCCGGTCGCGCGCGGGCGAATGCGGCGCGTGCTGTGGTCGGCGCTATTCGGCGGCTACTAGCGTGCCCTGATCGGTGAGCCACGCGTCGAGATCCGCGCGAGCACGCTGGGTGACGGCGCGTCTGCGCTCGCGACCCCGCAGGCGGCCGGGCAGAGGCGGGAACAGGCCGAAGTTGGCATTCATCGGCTGAAAGGTCTGGGCGTCGGCGCCGCCGGTGATGTGACCGATCAGGGCGCCAAGCGCGGTGGTTGGCGGCGGAGGGGCAATCGTCGTCCGGGTGCGCTCTGCCGCGGCGAAGCGACCGGCGAGAAGGCCGATGGCGGCGCTTTCGACATAGCCTTCGACGCCGGTCATTTGCCCTGCGAAGCGCAGGCGCGGCATGGCTTTCAAGCGCAGCTCCCCGTCGAGCAGCTTGGGGCTGTTGATGAAGGTGTTGCGATGCACGCCGCCGAGGCGCGCGAACTCGGCATTCGCCAGGCCGGGGATGCGGCGAAACACTTCCGTCTGCGCCCCATACTTCAGCTTGGTCTGGAAGCCGACGATGTTGTAGAGGGTGCCGAGCGCGTTGTCCTGACGCAGCTGCACGACCGCGTGGGACCGTGCGCCGGTGCGCGGATCGGTCAATCCAACCGGTTTCATCGGCCCGAAGCGCAGCGTGTCGATACCGCGCTCGGCCATCACTTCGATCGGCAGGCAGCCCTCGAAGTAGGGCGTATCCATCTCCCACTCGCGGAAGACGGTCTTTTCAGCCGACCGAAGCGCGTCGATGAAGCCGAGATATTCGTCCCGGCTTAGCGGGCAGTTGATGTAGTCGCGGCCGTCGCCGGCCGGCCCGCCCTTGTCGTAGCGCGACTGAAACCAGGCCACGTCGAAGTCGATCGACTCCTTGTAAACGATCGGCGCGATGGCATCGAAGAAGGCGAGGTTCGCTTCGCCGGTGAGCGCCAGGATCGCCGCACTTAGGCCGGCCGAGGTCAGGGGTCCGGTCGCGACGATGACCGACGGCCAGTCCGCGGGCGGCAGTCCGGCGACCTCGCCGCGCTCGATCGCGACACGCTTGTGTGTGCTGAGACGTTCCCCCACCTCTGCCGCGAATCCGTTGCGGTCGACCGCGAGCGCACCGCCCGCCGGCACCTTGTGACAGTCACCGCAGGCCATGATGAGGGAGTCGCAGGCGCGCATCTCGGCATGGAGCAGCCCGACCGCGTTGTACTCGGCGTCGTCGGAACGGAAGGAGTTCGAGCACACCAACTCCGCGAGTTGGTCGGTTTGATGCGCGGGAGTCGATGTCCCGGGGCGCATTTCATGCAGGATCACGCGCCCGCCGGCGCGCGCGATCTGCCACGCGGCCTCGCAGCCGGCCAGTCCGCCGCCGATGACGTGGATCGGCTCCATGTTGTCCATTATCGTGCCCTCAGTTTTGCCCGCTCAAGAGGGGCTTGCCAACGACCGCGGCGCGAACACTTCCTCCGGCGCGGCGATCCCGCGCAATTGGTGGTGGCCCAGCGAGACGTAGTCGCCGGGGAATTGGGCCACGAAGTCCGCCGACAGCACCAGACCGCAATCGAGCGTCGTCCGCAGCGTCTCCAGCCGGGCGACCCGGTTAACGGCGAGTCCGATGACCGTGAAGTCCAGGCGGTTCGATGCACCGATATTGCCATAGATCACTTCGCCAACACGCAGCGCCAGACCGTAGCGGATCGCGTCCTCCCTGGCCTCGGTACGGCGTTGGTTGAGGTCGTCGACCCGCGAAGTTGCTTCGCGCGCCGCCGCCAGCGCGTGGTGCCCTTGCGCGGCAGCGTCCGCGTCCAGGCGAAAGATCGCCAGCATGGCGTCACCCATGAATTTCAGCACTTCGCCGCCATGCGCATGGACCGGCTCGGCCATGCAGTCGAAGAAATCGTTGAGCAGCCCGATTAGGGTGTCCCTGGGTAATGCCTCGCTCGTTCGCGTGAAGTCGCGGATGTCGCACATCCACAGGATCGCCGCGGTGAATGTCGCCCGACAGAATGCGCGCGCCGGCGTCGTGCCCGACATAAGTGTCGAGCAATGCCTCGGCGTTGAGGTACACCTGTCGCAGTTCCAGCAACGGGGAAAGCGCCGGCAGAATGGCGTCGATCAGCGCCAGATCGCGGTCCGCAAAGCCATCCGGGCGCCGGGTCGCGAAGGTGATCGCCATCTGATCGCCGGTGCCGAAGCGAACCGGATGGGCCGTGTAGTCGCTGGCGCCGTCGGCCTGCAGTTCGGCGAGGATCGGAAAGTCGATCTGCGCCTGCGCTCCCGCGAGCCGGCGGCGCATTGCCGGCCCGCCGTCGTAGATTAGGGCGATGGGGCTGTCACGGAAGAAGGCAGTATCCTGGACGCCGAAGCGTCTCGGGATCTGCTGCGCCGTCTTCATGTCTTCGGTCCATAAATAGGTGCGCCCGAACAATTCCGGATGCAGCTGGCGGATGTGGATCGTGGAGCGCCACACCGGCACACCGGCGTCGTTCATCTTTCGGCACAACGCGGAGAGCAGGTCACGGGTGCGCCTGATCTGGCGGCCCTGATCCAGCAGCCAGTCGGTCAGCTCTGCGGCCCGGGGTCCCGCAGATGCCGTGCTCAATCCGGCTGCCCGATCAGGCGCGGCGCCGGCGTCGCGGGCGGCGGGCCGACGGCAGATGCGAGGCGAGGAACTGGCCGGTGTAACTCGCCGGCACCTGGCAGATGTCTTCCGGTGTGCCGGAGCCGACGATGCGGCCGCCGCCGTCGCCGCCCTCGGGCCCCAGATCGATGATCCAGTCCGCGGTCTTGATCACTTCCAGATTGTGCTCGATGACGATCACGGTGTTGCCCTGGTCGACCAGCGCGTGAAGGACCTCGAGCAGCTTGCGCACGTCTTCGAAATGCAGGCCGGTGGTCGGCTCGTCCAGGATGTAGAGCGTCCGCCCGGTGGCGCGGCGGCTGAGTTCCTTGGCGAGTTTCACCCGTTGCGCCTCGCCGCCGCTCAAGGTCGTCGCCGCCTGTCCAACCTGGATATAGCCGAGGCCGACGCGCTGCAGCGTTTCCATCTTGTCGCGGATGATCGGCACCGCCTTGAAGAACGACGCCCCCTCGTCGACGGTCATCGCCAGGACGCCGGCGATCGATCGGTCGCGATAGGTGATTTCCAGCGTTTCGCGGTTGTAGCGCGCGCCGCTGCACACATCGCACTGCACGTAGACGTCGGGCAGGAAGTGCATCTCGATCTTGATGACGCCGTCGCCCTGGCAGGCCTCACAGCGGCCGCCCTTGACGTTGAAGGAGAACCGGCCCGGCTTGTAGCCACGGGCCTTGGCCTCCGGCAGGCCGGCGAACCAGTCGCGGATCGGCGTGAAGGCGCCGGTGTAGGTGGCCGGATTTGATCGCGGCGTGCGCCCGATGGGCGACTGATCGATGTCGATGACCTTGTCGAGGTGGTGCAGGCCGGTGAGATCGTCGTGCGCGCCGGCGTGCTCACGCGCGCCGAACAATTGCCGCGCGGCGGCCTTGTACAGCGTGTCTATGATCAGCGACGACTTGCCGCCGCCGGATACGCCGGTGACGCAGACCAGCGTGCCCAGCGGGATCACCGCGGTCACGTTCTGCAGATTGTTGGCGCGGGCGCCGGTGAGCGTCAAGTGTTGCTCGTCATGTCCGGGGCGGCGTGCGGCGGGCACCGGGATCTGACGAAAGCCGGTGATGTACTGCGCGGTCAGGCTGTCCTGGGAACGGAATACGTGCTCCGGTTCGCCGGCCGCGACGACCTCACCGCCATGGACGCCGGCGCGCGGGCCCATATCGACCAGATAATCGGCGGCGCGGATCGCGCCCTCGTCATGCTCCACCACGATGACCGTGTTGCCGAGGTCGCGTAGGCGCTTCAGCGTCTCCAGCAGGCGCTCATTGTCGCGTTGGTGCAGGCCGATCGACGGCTCGTCGAGCACGTAGAGCACACCGGTCAGGCCGGAGCCGATTTGCGATGCCAAGCGGATGCGTTGGCTCTCGCCGCCGCTCAACGTGCCCGCCTTGCGGCTGAGCGTCAGATACTCGAGCCCCACATCGTTGAGGAACCCCAGCCGCTCGTTGATCTCGCGCAGCACGAGCGCGGCGATCTCGTTGTGCTTGGCCGTCAGATGGTCGGGCAGTTGCAGGAACCAGGCGTGCGCCTCGGCGATGGACATTTCCGCGACTTGCGCGATCTGGCGGTCGCGTATCTTGACCGCCAGCGCCTCTGGCTTCAGACGCGCGCCGCCGCACGCCTCGCAGGCGTTGGTGGTCTGGTACTTGGCCAACTCCTCACGCACCCATTGGCTGTCGGTCTCGCGGTAGCGCCGGTCCAGATTGCGCACCACGCCTTCGAACGGCTTGGTGGTCTGAAAACCGCGCAGGCCATCGTCGTAGCGCATCTTGATGCGCTCTTCGCCGGAGCCGAACAGCAGGACGTCACGCGTCTCCTGCGGCAAGTCGCGCCAGGGATGCGCGGTTGAGAACTTGTAGTGGCGCGCCAGACTGTCGAGCGTCTGGGCGTAGTACTGGCTGGTGGAGTTCGCCCACGGGCCGATCGCACCCTCGCGCAACGACAGCCGCTCGTCGGGCACGACCAACTCCGGGTCGATCACCACCTTGGTGCCCAGCCCGTCGCAGGCGGGACAGGCGCCGAATGGGCTGTTGAAGGAGAACAGCCGAGGCTCGATCTCGGCGATCGTGAAGCCGGACACCGGGCAGGCGAACTTGGCGGAAAAGATCGTCTCCGCACCGCTGTTGGCATCCTCGGCGATCACCAACCCGTCGGCGAGGTCCAGCGCGGTCTCCAGACTGTCGGCCAGCCGCGTTTCCAAACCGGGGCGGACGACGATGCGGTCGACCACGACCGAGATGTCGTGCTTCAGCTTTTTGTTGCGCGCCGGGGCGGCGTCGATCTCATAGATCCTGCCGTCGACCTTGACCCGCTGAAAGCCGCGCTTGCGCAGCGCCGTCAGATCCTTGCGGTACTCGCCCTTGCGGCCGCGCACGATCGGCGCCAGCAGATAGAGCCGTGTGCCTTCGTCCATCGCCAGGATGCGGTCGACCATTTGCGAGATCGTCTGCGATTCGATCGGCAGGCCGGTGGCCGGCGAATAGGGAATGCCGATGCGGGCGAACAGCAGCCGCAGGTAGTCGTAGATCTCGGTCACTGTGCCGACGGTCGAGCGGGGATTGCGGCTGGTGGACTTCTGCTCGATGGATATCGCCGGCGACAGGCCTTCGATGGAGTCGACGTCCGGCTTATGCATTAGCTCCAGGAACTGCCGTGCATATGCAGACAGGCTCTCGACATAGCGCCGCTGGCCTTCGGCATAGATGGTGTCGAAGGCCAGCGAGGACTTGCCCGAGCCCGACAGGCCGGTGATCACCACCAGCGCGTTGCGCGGCAGATCGATGTCGATGTCCCGCAGGTTATGCTCGCGTGCCCCGCGGACGCTGATCGTCTCGATCATGATCGGGTCCCACCATCGGCGCCAATCGCCGCGCCCAATGAGGCTCTAGGATGGCGATTCGGTGAGCAAATTGCTATGCCTGACATCGGCCCGGTGCCTACCCGAAATGTGGGTAAACCGGGGCCTCGGCGGTTGGCACGGTTGGTGGTCTATGCCAATTTGGCACGACTCAAAACGGAGCCGCGGAAAATGGCGGGCAGCGTCAACAAAGTAATCCTGGTCGGCAATCTGGGCCGCGATCCGGAAATCCGGTCCATGCAGTCCGGCGACAAGGTGGCCAATCTGTCGGTCGCGACGTCGGAGCGCTGGCGCGACAAGGGCACCGGCGACATGCAGGAGCGCACCGAGTGGCACCGGGTCGTGGTATTCGATCAGAACATCGTCGGTGTCGCCGAGCGCTACCTACAGAAGGGCCGAAAGGTGTATCTGGAGGGCGAGCTGCAAACCCGCAAGTGGACCGATCAGTCGGGGCAGGATCGCTACTCCACCGAAGTCGTGCTGCGTCGCTTCCGCGGTCAGTTGATCATGCTTGATGGCCGCGGCGACGTCAGCGACGAGGGCGACCGCGGAGAGCCGGGACGCGAGGGCCCGCCGTCTGGCGGTGGTGGTCCGGTCGATCTCGACGACGACATTCCTTTTTAGCGCGGCAGTCGGAAAGGCGGTGCCATGACGGGGGCCGCTCTGTTTCCGGATGCCGACGTGTCGGTCGCGACCCGCGGCGGTATCTTGCCGTCACAGCGAATCACGGCGCTGATCGAACGCGGCGCGGTGCGCGCAGACGCGCCGATCGGCGAGGAACAGATCCAGCCGGCGAGCCTGGACCTGCGCCTGGGCAATGTCGCCCACCGCGTACGGGCGAGCTTTCTGCCCGGCGAGCGGGCGCCGGTCGCGCGCAAGATCGATACCCTGAAGATGCACACCATGGATCTGAGCGCAGGCGCGGTGCTGGAGCGGGGCTGCGTCTACGTTGTACCGCTGCAAGAATCGCTGCAGCTGCCGAAGGGCATCTCCGCGCGCGCCAATGCCAAAAGCAGCACCGGCCGGCTGGATGTCTTTACCCGTCTCATCACCGACTACAGCGCGGTGTTCGATCAGGTCGCCAAGGGCTACCGCGGGCAGCTCTATGTCGAGATCGCTCCGCGCACGTTTACGGTGCTGGCCCGCGCCGGTGATTGCCTGAACCAGCTGCGCTTCTCCCGGGGCGCGCCGGCCTATTCGGGGCCGACTCTGGCGCGCCTCGACGCCGACCGCGGCCTGGTCTACCGGGAAGATGCGCCGGCGCCCGCGCACATCGAAGGCGGGCTGCGGGTCGGCATCGATCTGGCCGGCGTCGAGGGCAGCAATGTCGCCGGCTATCGCGCCCGCCAGCACAGTTCGATCATCGAGATTGCCAAGTTGGATTACTACGACATGCCAGACTATTGGGATGTAATTCTAACGTCGCATGACAACTCGGTTGTGCTGGAACCGGACGCCTTCCACTTGTTTGTCTCGAAGGAGAAGATCCGCGTGCCGCCGGACCACGCCGCTGAAATGGTGGCCTACGACCCTTCGGTCGGCGAGTTTCGCGTCCACTACGCCGGGTTCTTCGACCCCGGTTTCGGCCACGGCGCCGAAGGTGAAATCGAAGGCACGCGGGCGGTGCTCGAGGTGCGCTCACACGAGGTACCGTTCCTGCTGGAGGACGGCCAGATCGTCGGGCGACTGATCTACGAGCCGTTGAGCGAGATGCCGGCGAAAGTCTATGGCCCGTCGATTGGTTCCAAGTACCAGGATCAGGGTCTGGCCCTTGCCAAGCAGTTCAAGCGAACCTGATAGGCTCGGCCGCCTCGATCACGCCGGCTTCCGGCCAATCATGTAAAGGTCGGCGCAGAGTGTCGGAAAGCGACTCAAGAGCCGATCCGCAAGCGGCATGGCGCGGCGCACGAGCCCGATGCGTGAATGATAGCCGAGCCAGTTCCGGCCGATGATCTCGACGTTCCGGAGCCCCAGGTCGCGCGCGATGTATTGCAAATCCGCGACGTCGGGCTCGCGCACATGCCCGCGGAAGACGGGCTCCTCGTACCAGTCGTCCATCGAACTCCATTTGCCGGAGCCAAGAGGTACGGAGAGACGCTTGCGCAAATTGACGCAATTCGGCACGCCCAGGACGAAAATCCCGCCCGGCGCCAGCGCGCCTGTCAGCCGATGGAACAGGGACTTCGGCGAATTGTGCCAGTGCTCCATGCTGTCGAACGAGGTGATGGCGTCAAATGAGTCCGTTTCGAGGTCGAGAGGCTCGGAGACCACATCGCACCGAATGACGTGCACGCCCCGTTGTTTGTGCAGGGCGAGCATATCTTCGCCGTGCAGTTTGTTGACGGTATCGTTGAAGTCATCGACGAGATGCGCCGTCATGCCGAGCGCTGCACATCCGACTGAGAACATGCCGACGCCGCCGCCGATGTCGCACACGCGTGCGTCCTCGCGCGTTCGTGCGACGACCAGACCGATGTTGAACGCGATACGATCGATGTCCGCCCGCTGACCGCTGCGCAGGTCGGCTGGATACTCCGCGGCGATCTCGCGCAGGACCCGCTTGATGCGTTCTTCGGCGGGACCGGCGACCATTATTCGGAATTGTCTACCTCACCGAGCCCCACCCGCGGGCGCTCCATGCGCCGCCCGTGCTCGGCCACTGCCAAGCCGTCCGAACTCTCGATGAAGGCTACTTTGGCGATCCGCGCTTTGAAAGGCTTCGCCGGCTGCTAGACTGCGATTGCTTCACGCCCGTCGCTCGCACGCCGGCGGAGTTGCCAGCTGAAGGCACAATGTGACTTCAGCGCCGTGCGCTCACTGGCGAGCGCGTAGGCGAGGGCATACTGCCCGTCGCGAAGCGCTGCTTCCAGTAGCGTCCGATGCACGATGTCGCGCTGGGCGTGACTGCCTCCGAAGGCATGCGCGCGGTAACGGACCGGCAGAAGGAGTTCGACCGCTTCACCATAGCGTTCGCGACCGAAAGCCTCGACCGCCCGCACGATGGGCAGGCCCACGGCCCGCGTCATACCACCGTTGGTGCCTTCGGTCTCCGCCGCCCGCTTGACCGCGGCCAGCAGGCGCGCCGCCGCCGCGGCACGCCCTGATGCAACGTAGCTCATCATGGCGTGCATGTCGTTGAAGGCGTAGAAGCCGTCGTCGGCGATCCGATCATAGGTCGCCGCCAGCTCCTGCCAGCGATCGCCGACATCGATGCCGCGCAGGTGCAGGCGCCAGAGCAACGCGGTGGCGTCGAGCATTTCGAGTTGGATCTCCGACGCCTCGGGTCGGACCCTGCTGTCGTGGAGCGCCAGTGCCTTCACGGCGTCCCCCTGGTCGAGGTAGAAGAGCGCCGTGTGCCACCAGTTGTGGAACGCGAAGGCGTTGTCGTCCTGTGCCCAATGGTCCTGGCGGGACTCCATGAAGGCGATGCCCTCGGCCTGACGGGCCTGTATCTCCATGACGTGCGCGACGGCGTGTTGAGCCCAGCAAGTCGTCCGCCTCCAGCTCGATGGCGTGCCGCCCGCTCTCTTCGGCGCGCCCGTAGTCGCCACATTCTTCCTGGCCAAAAGCGAGCATGCCGTGCACGAAACCGTACCCCGGCGTCTCCGGCGACCAGGCCGGCAGGGCCCGCGCATTGCGAGCCCGCAGGTTGTCCCGGTCTCCGCGGTAGAAGTCGGAGAGGTGTCCGATCTGCAGCGCGAGCGCATCACGCGGATGCTCGGCCAGCAGCCGGTCGAGGCGCGCGCGGAAGCCTTCCCAGTCGCCCCCGAACCAGGCGCGGATTGCGGCGATGTGCGCCCGCTCGCGCTCATTTGCCTCCAGCTCGGACAGGCGGCCGAGACTCTTTTGGATCTCGGGCAGGACACTCCTTTCCCAGAGGGAAATATGAAGCTCGGCACGGAAACCATGGCCCATGACGAAGTCCGGGTCCGCATCGAGCGCACTGTCGATGGTTGCTACCGGGTCGCCGCGGTAGGCATGGAATTGGCCGAGCGCAGTCTCAAAGGCCTCGATCGCCGGCGCGGTTGTCGCTGAAGTGGGCTCGCCGCGGGCATCTTTGCGAGTCATGACTGCATCTCCATGGACGACTCCGGGCGGCATCGGCCGCGTGTTCCGCCCCAGGATATGCAATTGACCCGTGAGTCCTAAAACGACCCGTCGGAGCTGATTGTAGTGGTAGCACCAAGACCGTTCGCAGCGCAATTTCCGCGCCTTGCTGCTCGCGTTCGTGCGGGTGAGAAGCTGACGCCCCATGGCGTGCCGATTGGCCGTGTCAGCGGTACCGCGCTGATTGCCTGGGGCGTTGCCGTCGTGATCGCCGCCGGCTGAGGCGCACCTTACCGCCGCGTGGAACCGCTGCTTAGGGCAGACCTTGCGCCGCCCGCTGGGAGACCGCAGGTTTGATTGCTTCGGAGAGACAGCCCGGAGCGAGCCATTTCCATGACATTGAACAGAATCGTGCTCTTTGGAGCAGTCCTACTCGTCGCTCTGGGTGTGTTGCACGCCGTTCATGTGGGCCGGTCTGATGACGTTGAGCCCTACCTTTGGGTGGCCTCCGCGTTCATCGTGGCACAGGGGTTGCTCACGATCATATTGATTCGCGGCTCCGGCCATCGAGCGTAGGGATAAGAGTCGAACGTCCGGTCGTTGCGCTCGCGGGCGGATCACCGGTCGACGCAGCGAAAGCGGTAGACGAACGCGGTCGGTCCGAGTCCCGTTGTCTCTGCCACCTCGTAGCTGTCGAGCACCGAGGTCCTGCCGACCGTGGCACAGTGTTCGGACGCGATCGGGTTCGGGTTGCGCCGCGTGCCGACGAGGACCGCCACCTCGGAATCGCTGGCGCTGATGATTTGGGCGGCGTCGTAGCGGTCGGTAATGGCGCAGGCGCCCATGCCCGCGGCAGCCATTAGGGCAAGGACGCGCAGGGCCAGCCCCCCGGTAGGGTGTGAGCCTCGGCAGAAATTCACCGAGTCATAGATATCAATCGGTTAGCGGAAAGTGGGGCAGCCTGTAGTTCTATACAATCCTTAGGTTTCCGGCGGCGAGCGTCCCACCGATTCGCCCCGAATCCACCGACGGTCGCGGAGAACCGACCGAGAAAACGCTACGCCCGCCACACCCAGCACCGGAACTCGGCCGGCACCGTGCCCCCCCTGCTCCTCGCGGTTGACCCTGCGCCTCAGCGTCGAGCGCTGCAGCGCCCCGGTGGGATTTTGCTTCCCCGGATGTAAGCGGACAAAAGTCTTTCAGAATCGGGACAAAAGTCTTCGTCAAGCCCATAACTTATAATTCCGGAAGAGTTTTTTGAACTTTCCGAAAATATCGGAAAGTTGCCAATGCCCTCCGAAATATCAGGGATCGTCGTCCACATAGTGATTGGTCTTGACCAAGGTGACGGTGACGATCCCGCTACTGACGCTTGTTTGGAGCGCGTATGTCTCTCTATCAAGAACGGTGCCTTGTCCCTGGTTGGGGCCGGTCGTGTTCGCGACACGGACGCTTGTAATACCGCCGGGCACGGCGGCGATGGCGGCGTCGATGGCCGCCTTGGTGGCGGAGGGCGTCATGGCGCGCGTCTGGTCTTGTCCGGAGAGCGCTTCCGCGGTCGTGGCAAGCTCGGCGGCGCCGGCCCGGCCTGTGGTCGCGGTGCGCAGAGCGATCTGGCGGGCCTGGAGGACGCCGGGCCCGGAGGCGTTCTCGGCCTCGGCATCGGTTGCGAGGCTGAGGGCGCCGGCGGCGTCGGTGGTGGCGTCCGGCAGGTGGGTGGCGGGCACCTTGGCGTTTGCGTCGAGGGGCGCGACGCCGTCTGCGGCGCCGCGGCCGATGCGGCCGTCGGGCACCTTGGCGTTGGCGTTGAGCTCGCACATGCCGCCTGCGACACCCAGCGCCGCCATAATCGCCTTGAGGTAGTCGATTGCCTTCTTGATCACGGGCCGGGCGTCGGCCGGGCTGTCGGTGCCGGCATCGAAGTGGTCGGTGGCGAGGTCGTCGGTGGGCCAGGCCATGGAGCCTCTCTCCTTCGTTTGAGCGTCAGGCGATGCCGTGCAGGACGGCGTCGACGGTGGCGTCGGCGGCATTGCCGCTGCCGTCGAAGATCTTGATGCGGGTGGGATCGTTCTTGTTGTCGAGCACCCACGACCAGCCGGCGCCGACCGATTGCAGGGTGAGGTCGATATCGGTGACGCGCGCGAGCGTGGTCGGCACCTCGCGCCCGCCGCTCGCCGAACCGCTCCAGTCGCTGGTATCGGCGTCGAGGAACTTCTGCTCGGCGGCGGTGCCGAGCAGGGTGTAGCAGAGGTGGTCGAGGCTAAGCATGGTGGCGCCGTCGCCGGTCAGTTGCCAGCGCAGCTGCAGGTGGCGCGCGGTTATGAGCATGGCCGCCGCGTTATCCTGCCAGGTGGCGGTGGCCAGCCCGGAAGCGGTGTCGGCGGTGCGGTACTGCAGCGTCACGTTTCCGGCCGTCTCGGCCTCCCAGGCGATCGAGAACGGTACCTCGGCGCCGATGTCGATGGGCTCGGTGGTGTAGGTCATGGCGGTGGCGCCGTCGTCGCCGTCGCCAAGCGCCCACGAGGTCCAGGCGTTCCAGGTGGCGAGGTCGGCCCAGGTGTAGGCGCCGGCGCCCTCCAGCGCGTCCCGGCCGTCGTCGGAGCGCACGGCGCTCTCGATCGTGCCGGGCCAGCCTCGGGCGGAAGGGCATTCCCACAGAAAGGCGTCGCCGAGGCGGGGATCGGGCAGCTCGGCGATGATGACGGCGGCCGCGGCCGAGAGCAGGCCCGAGGTGTCCTCGGCGCGGATGGCGAAGGTCCAGCGGCCGGCGCCGGGATCGACGGTCTCGTGGGGCGACGAGGTGAGCAACCCGTTATGCAGCGGCGTCATGGCGTCCCAGGTGGGCGCCGCTGCACCGACGACCGCCTCGGCATGGCGGATGCGGTAGCCGGCGAGATCGGGATCGGCCGGCGGGGTCCAGCGGAAGCGCCGTGTGCCGTCACCCAGGGCATCGACCAGGAAGTCGGCGACATTGCCCGGCGGCGCCAGCTTGCCGCGGATAGTGTAATCGACGGTGAACGGCGCGCCGGCGGGCGCTGCCTCGGTGCCGGGAATGACGGTGATCGTGAGCCTGCCCGACGGCGGCACGCGCCACGAGGCTTCGGTGGCGCCGTCGATCAGCCTGTCCACTGTCTGCAACGGGCCGCCGTCGAGCGCTGCGCGGACGATGCCGCCGCGCCAGTCGCCGGCGACGGTGAGGCTGGCGGCGACCTCGACGGCAAAGCCGTTGCTGATGCGGATCAGGGTCTCGGAGAGCGCGATGTGCAGCACCCGGGGCGGGCGGTGCCCGACCATCGGCAACGGCACCGTCAGATCGCTCGTGGCGGCGCGGTAATAGGCCTCGACCTCGTCGATGGCCTCGATGCGCACGCGACCCTCGGCGGTGGGCTCCATGGCGACGATGCGCACCCGAGCCGGCGGCGCGTCGCCGGGGTAGAACCGCCACAGCGTATCGAGCGGGCTGGCGCCGAGGGCGCCGAGGGTATCGGGCGCGTCCGGCAACGGTTCGGCGAGCACCAGGGTATCGGTCTCGCCGGCGCCGCCGGCGCCGTCGGGGTGGTTGACGGCGGTATTGTGGAGTGTGCCGTCGGGCAGGCGCAATAGCAGGTAGTCGTCGGCGCCGGAGAGGGTGACGGGCCGATTGAGCCGGAGGCGGTCTGCAGTGCCGCCGTGGAGCCGCCCGGAGACGCCGCCGTCGATCAGGGCGTCGGTCAGGTGAACGACATCGCCGCGGGCGACGGCCAGGCCCTCGGCGCCCATCTCCCACTTGAGACGGCGGCGGTGGTAGAGCTGGCGGGCGGCCTGGAGGTTGCATTCGGCCGCGGCCTGGCTGCGCGAGGTGACGCCGGCCAGCGTCAGGGTCGCGGTATGGCCACCGGGCGCGGCTCGGGGGACCGCCCGGCGCACGGTGTTGTATTGCCAATCGAGATCGGGGTCGATGTAGCGGCAGGCGATCTCGCCGGCCGTCTGGCCGCCGGCGTAGTCGATCTCGAAGCTCCCGGCGACGATGTTGCCGGGCGTGATCAGGGCGGTCGCGGGCTTGTCCGCCTCATCCCACACCACGCCGAGGCGGCCGCTCTGCCAACTCGGATTGGCGCGCCCGCACTGGGCGATCAGCGTCAGCACCTCGGCATGGGTGGTCCGGCGGTCGATGACGTAGTCGCAGCGCAGTCCCTGCGCGTCGCACCAGGCGCCCCAGGCCTTGATGGTCTCGTCGTCGATGCGGGTTTCGGCGAGACCGGCGCCGGCGACCGGCTTGCCTGCGATATGGATGCCGCGGGCATACCAGCGGAACAGCCAGGCGGGATTGCCGGAGACCTGCGGCGCGCTCCATTGGGTTCCGTCCCAGACCGGGATCTTCTGCCCGACCGTCGCCGACAGCCGATCGAGCCGGCCCGAGAGCTGGCCCGAGGCGCGGATCTTCAGCGCCAACCGGGTCTGACCGGCATAGTCGCCGGTGTCGGGCTGGTAGGACCTGAGCGCCGTCCAGGTGATGGCTTCGTGGATGCGCTCGTTCGATGAGGGCGCGCTCGTGCGGCGCACGCGCACGGTCCAGGTGCCGGCCGCGGCAAGACCATAGGCGAGCGTCTTGCGATAGGGCGTGGTGTCGCCGTTCGACAGGGTGACGGTGTGGCTTGTCTTCAGGCTCTCGTTGCCTTGCGGCCAGTACTCGATCTCGACGGTGACGGTGTGGCGCGTAGCGCCGCCCTGATCGGAGACCCGGAACAGCGTCCCGGCGAGGTCGATGCCGATCCGCTTGGTATCCGCGGCGGTGGTGCGCTCGATCCAGTCGGTGTCGTCGAGCGCGGCGCCGGCTTCGCTGTCGACATTGCCGGCGACCAGCGTCACCCGTCCCTGCGCATCGCCGAACTCGGTCTCCACCTCATCGAAGTTGCCGAGCGGCGTGTCGCCGATCCTGAGCCCGCCGATGTCGAGCGCGCCGAGGCCGAAGTGGAAGATCTGGAGCAGGTACTGGTCGTCGCCGGCGAACTCGGTGTATTCGGCGGCGCCCAAGTCGGGAAAGACGCGGTGGGTGCCGAGCACCAGGAGCAGCGGACCGTAGAGGCGCGCCCGGTTGGCGCCGCCGGCGAGCGAGTAGACCGGTTCGGCCGCCGCCGCGGCGGTGCCGGCGTCGGGCGCCCTGGGCAGGCGCGGCGGAGCGAGGGCATTGACGATCAGGCCGCCGACGAGGCTGATGGCGCCGCTGATGAGCGCGCCCTTGAGGGTGAGCCCGCCGGCCGCGGTCACAAGCCCCCAGCCCGCCGGCGCCAGATGGGGGAGTGCGATCGAGGCCACCACGATGGCGAGCTGGAGCATCGTGCGGAGGGGATCGGAATCATCGCCGCCGCCGTGCATGGCGGCGCGGAGCGTGACGATGTCGCCTTCGGCAAGCACCGTGGCGCGCCAGGCCTCGCGCGGCACCGGCCGGCCGTTGACGGCCGCGGCGATCTCGCCCGCGGGCCATTCGGCGGCGACCAGATCGGCCAGCGTGGCGCCGGGCGCGAGCGCGCGAATGCGGGTCTCGCGGCGCTCGGCGGTCAGCGGGTGCGGCCACAGATCGGCGGTGATCCCGCCGTGCCGTGCAAGCGCCGTGCAGGGCCGATGCACCGGTCGTGCAACGGGGCTTTGCCCCGCCGCAACGAAACCCGGATCAGGCGCAACGCCTCGGCGCGCGCCGGCGCTCAGAGCCACCGGTACACCCCTGTCGTTTCGAGGCCGTGGCGGCCGAGTGCCCGCAGCGGGTGCAGGCAGGCGCCGATGCCCTTGAGGCAGTGCAGCACGTGCGGTGTGCCGGCGATATCGCACCAGATGCCGATATGGTGGCCGAGGCCGCGGCGGCGCCCGGCGGCGCGCATCAGAACGCCGTCGCCTTCTATGGGCGTGACGGTCTCAGCGGCGAACGTGCCCTTGAGCGCGGCGATCTGGGCGTCGCGGCCGCGGACACCCGTGGCATGGGACGGCAGCGCGATGTCACGCCCGAACCGCTCGCGCAGCACCTTGGCCACCAGGTGCGCGCAGTCGAAGCTGCCCTCGACGTAGGCACGGCCGACGTAGGCTTCGGCCCAGTGCATCAGAACAGCCCTGGGCTGGTTTGCGGATCGTGGCGCAGTGTCACGGCGGCGCGGCCGAGCAGCGGGTCGAAGCCGAGCCGGGCGGTCACGCGTTCCTGATCGAGGCGGATATGGGCGACGTCCATGGTCATCTCCCATTCCGGCATGTCGTCGACCACCTGCATCACGCGCACGGTGGCGCCGACCCCGCCGCCCGCCGCCTCGATCCATTGCGTCAGCTCGCGCCCGACATTGTCGATCACCAGCTCAGCCCGCGGTTCCCGGCCCTCGACGTCGTCGGCGAACCGGGCGCCGAAGCGCAGGCGCACGTAGCGTTCGCCCTCGATGGTGTGATCGTCGGCGTCGTTGACCACACGCACCGGCTCGACGATCGCGGGATGGCGGATCTCCAGCGCGGTGAGCACCCGGTCGAGCGGCGAGCTGGCGCGCAAGGCGCGGTCGTAACGGTGCTTCAGGAGCAGCTGAAGCGGGGCGCTACCGGTCAGCGCGGCGCCGGTGAAGGTAGCGGCGAGACGCAGTCGCAGCCGCAGCGGGGCGCTGCCGGTCAGCGCGGCGTCGGTGAAGGTAGCTGCAAGACGCAATCGCAGCCGCAGCGGGGCTCTGCCTCTGAGCCGACCGCCTTTGAAGATAGCGGCCAGACGTAGACGGCGCCGAAGCCGAAGCGGGGCTCTGCCGGCCAGTACCGCGCCTCTGAAGGTAGCGGCCAGAGGCAGGCGGCGCCGCAGCCGCAGCGGGGCTCTGCCTGCCAGCGCCGCGCCTCTGAAGGTGGCGGCGAGACGTAGACGGCGCCGCAGCCGAAGCGGGGCACTGCCTGCCAGCGCCGCGTCGGTGAAGGTAGCTGCAAGACGCAATCGCAGCCGCAGCGGGGCTCTGCCTCTGAGCCGACCGCCTTTGAAGATAGCGGCCAGACGTAGACGGCGCCGAAGCCGAAGCGGGGCTCTGCCGGCCAGTACCGCGCCTCTGAAGGTAGCGGCCAGAGGCAGGCGGCGCCGCAGCCGCAGCGGGGCTCTGCCTGCCAGCGCCGCGCCTCTGAAGGTGGCGGCGAGACGTAGACGGCGCCGCAGCCGAAGCGGGGCACTGCCTGCCAGCGCCGCGCCGGTGAAGGTAGCGGCGAGAGGCAATCGCAGCCGCAGCGGTGCGCTGCCTCTGAGTCGGCCGCCTTTGAAGGTAGCGGCCAGACGTAGACGGCGCCGCAGCCGAAGCGGGGCACTGCCTGCCAGCGCCGCGCCTCTGAAGGTAGCGGCCAGAGGCAGGCGGCGCCGAAGCCGAAGCGGTGCGCTGCCTTTGAGTCGGCCGCCGGTGAAGGTAGCGGCCAGACGTAGACGGCGAACCGGCATCCGCGGTTAGTCGGTCTTCAAATTGAAGATGAGCGTGCCGGCGTCGAAGGCCACGTCGATCGAAGGTGAAGGCGCCGGCACGGCCTCATCGAGGGCGAGGGACAGCAGCAAGTCGCCGCCCGTGGCGGCGTCCCACAGGCCGACATGCGTCGGCTTGCTCCAGGTAGCCGTGCGCGTGGGGAACCGGATGTCGTTCGTGTTCGAGGCTCTCCCGTTTCCCGCATTGATGGTCCAATCCGCGGCATTCACGGCGACGCGGGCGTAGTTGTTGCCGCTGAGTTCGTTGGCGGCCGCCGGGTCGGCGGTGTGCAAGGCCACATGCACCGTGGCCGACAACAGCCCGCCCTGGAAACACAGTTTCTCGCCTTCGGTCTTTAGTCCCATGATCAGACTCCCGTCTCTATGGTTCGGCTCATGTAGCCCTCCAGCTCGCAAGTCAGGACCCAACGCCGGCGACTGCCGGTGCCGAGCGCCTGGTATTGGATGCCGCCGGCGCCGCCGCGCACCCGCACCTCGCGCACCAGACCGTCTTCGGGGTCGGCCCAGGCGAACCAGCGGTGAGCGTCCTCGGTGGCCCAGGTGCGAAAGCGCACATATGCATCGTCGTCGGCCAGATAGGCGGTGAGACGGCGCACGCTGAGCGCCGCGGTGAATCGCTTCTCCTGGCGCACCAGGCCGTCCGCGAACGGCGTGCGGGCGACATCGCCGTCCTGGCCGGCGCTGTAGCCGTCGGCCGCGACCGCCGCATACTCGGGCCAGGCCGCCATCAGAACGCCATCTGGCGGGCGTCGATTGCCTTGGCGACCTTGCCGTTGGTCTCGATATCGTCGGCGACCAGGGAGAGCACCCAGCGCTCGCCGTCGAAGCGCACATCGCGGTCGACCTCGCGCTTCGGCGTACCCTGATTGACGAAATTGATATCGACATCTATCGAGCCGGCGCCGAGCTCGGAATTCGGGACGACCCGGCCCGCCGTTCGAGGCTCGAACAGCTCCTTCCCCTCTTCACCGACGAGATAGAGGTTGTTCGCCTGAACCGGCCCGCCTCGGGCTCGCGGGCCGATCGGCGGCAGCCGCTCGATTTTCACAGGTATCGTCGGCGAACCCGCCGGGAGCGCCGGCGTCGAACCACCAAGAATTGCGCGCAGCACGCCTCCCAGAGCGTCGCCGAGGCCGTCGGACAACGGCGCGGTGATCTGGCTTCGGATGATCAGGCCCATGATGTCTTGGGCCAGAGACCGCAGCACCTCGCCGAGCTTTCGGCCCGACAGGATCGCGTCCTCGAACGCGCCGCCAAGGGTGTTGCCGAGTTCCTCCGATAGCCGCTTGAGCTCGCGCGACCGTTCGGCGGCTTCATCGAAGTGGTCTTGCGCCCGCCGGAGGCTGCGGCGGTAATCGTCCCAGCTGATCCTGCCGCGCATGACCAGGTCGTTGAGGCGCTCGATCTCGGCGTTGAACTTCTGCAAGTCGTCGCCGCCGGCCGCGATCTCCTTGTCCCATTCGGCCGCCTCTTTCGCTGCCTGAGACATGGCGCGGCCGGCCGCTTTCCACACGTCCGGCGACTCGCCGGCGAGTTTGGTGAGATCCAGGAAGGATTTGTGGAAACGTTCGAGGGGGGTGCGTGTCGCGTCGACCAGAGACTCGATCTCGCGCTTGGTCTCCTGGATGGCGGCTTGATGATCCCTTGTCGCTTCGGCGGCCAGCTGATCGGCGGCCTTTTTCGCCTGGAGGTCGCTGACCAGTTCCTTGATCTGTCTCCCTTCCTCGGTACCGATGGCGACGCCCGCCTGCCGCAACCGGTTGTACAGCTCGCGTTCCTGACTCGTCCGATGGAGCTGCTCCAATTCAAACCGCAGGCCCTTGATGACGTTCCCGCCGGGGTCCGTTGCCGGGGTCGCGGTGATCGCGGCCAGCGTCGGCGTGCCGCCTCCAGGCTGCAAAACTGCGCGCTCGGAAAGCTCTTCCTTCGCGGCCTTTAGGGTTTCCAGTTCCGCGTTCAGATTCTTGATTTGCCCCTGAGCGTTGGCCCTCGCGACACCGGAGACTCTGTCCAGCTTGGCGATCTTGGCCTGGATCTCGGCGACCCTTACGTCGATATTTTCTTCGGCCGCGTCCGTGAGGCTCTTGAGGTACTCCATCGCGAGAAACGTGCTGCCGACGGCCGCCGCCGCGCCGGCCACACCGCCGACGAGCGCGCCCTTGGGTCCGAACGTTGCACCGATCCTGGCACCCGCACTCGCGCCGCTAAAGCCGGCGATGACGAGGCCGACGAGGGCAAGATTGTCGGCCAGCTCCTTGACGAGCGTTATCGTTGTTCTGAGCGCTCCGGGCAGTTTGTCCTGTAGGACCGTCGCAAAATCCTTGATCTGGTCGGCGTTCTCGATCACGGCCGTCAAGACTTGCGCCTTCAGGGTTCTGGCGAGCGCATCGAGCTGGTCGTTGGCCTGCTCGGATTTCCGCAACAGCTGCTCGTCGAGCACGATGCCGAGATCGCGGGCCTTCCGGCGCAGCTCGTCAACGCCGGCGGAGCCCTTCGACAGCAGGTTGACCAGCCGCGGTCCGGCGTCCTCGCCGAAGAACGCAGAGGCGATCGCGGCCTGCTGCGCCGTGTTCTCGTAGGTCTCCAGCTTGGCCACGATCTCGTCGAACACGGACTCGGTCGAGCGGACGGCGCCGGCGGCGTCGCGCGCGCTGATGCCGAGTTCCTTGAAACCGACCGCCGCCGGGCCGCCGCCGTTGGTGACGAACAGACCAAGCCGGCGGTTCAGCCGCGTGAACGCATCGTCGATATCGCGCCCGGCGACGCCGGTCTGCGAACCGGCAAAGCGGAGTTCCTGCAGGAAGTCGGTCGAGACGCCCGCCTTGTCGGCGATCTTGGCGATACTGTCGGCGGCATCCAGGGAACTCTTGATCAACAGTCCCAAGCCGGCCGACCCGGCCGCCGCGGCGACGATGGCACGGAAGCTGAGCGCCGATTTGATCGACCGGCCGACCGACTTCCGCAGTCGCCCGAAGCCCCTGTCGATCTTGCCCAGTTCGCGGTTGATGCGCGCTCGCGATGAGTTGACGGCATCGGCGGCCTTGCCCATGTCGCGCCGGAACTCCGCATGGTTCGCAGACAGTTCCGTTACCAGCGCGGCGACGGTCTGTGCCATGTCTAGCGCCTCCGCTTTCTGCTCAGATTGCTGCGCACGCCGTCTTCGAGGCTCCGGCGGCGCTGGGCTTCATCGGCCTCGCGCCGTTCGATGCGCAGCACCGCGACCCATTCGGCGAGTTCGCGCGCGCCCATCCCGGTTTCGAGTTCGTGCACGGTCTTGCCGAGCTCGCGAGCCAGAGAGAACAGGAACCGGCGGCTCGGCCGCCGCGTCAGTTTCCCTCAAGTTCCTCGACGGCGTCGGCACCGATCCCGTTGAGACGCCGCGCTACGGAAAACAACCGGTCCGCTGCACGGGCGCCGAGGGTGCCGGCGAGCTCCTCGGCCTGGTCGTCGATGAACAGCCGCTTACCGTCGGCATCGCAGAGCGCGCGCACCAGCAGTGACGACCGCACGATGCGGCGCTTGGCGCTGGCTTCGTCCGTACGGGTGCCCGCCAGCTGCATCTCGTACTCGTCGCGCTCGCCCACCGTCATCTCGCGGACGTGGACGATGCCGCCGAGCGACGGAACATGGACGGCCTGCGGCGGTGACTTCGCCGCGCCGAGGATCGCCGCCGCGTCGAGGGTCTTTGGGGTTTTGGTTGCAGCCATGCCGGCCCCCGTCACGCGATCGCGCGGGTGAGATCGCCGGCGGCCGCGAACTGCATCGGCGCTGTCGCGAAGTCGCCGACCGACTGACCGAGCGGCGTATAGCTTTCGAGCACCGCGTCGCCGGTGAACTCGGGATTGCCGGCCGATTTCGCGCCCTTGTCGACCCGGACGATGACCGGCACCGCATCGCCGGCGTTGTAGACGGCGAACAGTGTCGCATCGACCTTGCCCGCGGCGAAGTTCTGTTTGAGTGTCAGCGACAGTGACCAGGTCTTGAGCCCGAGCGTCATCGACCTGGTGTCGTCGCCCATCGTCGTGTCGTCGTGGCTCTCGCGGCCGATCTCCAGGTTGACCTCCTGGATGTGATCGGACAGATCCACGCCGTTGATGGAGACGAAGGCGTTCTTGAGGATCATGAAGTTCTCCTTGTGTTGAGCGTCAGACGACGCCGGCGATGACGGCGAAGCGGAACCGCGGCGCGGTGCCGGCGATGATCCACTCAGCGCGGTAGCTCGAACCCGTCAGCGGGCCGGCCAGCTTCTTCCATTGGCTGCCGATGACCGGCGCGCTGTCGAATGCGAGCGTGGTCGCACCCGATGCGATGCTCACGTCGATCGCGGTATCGCCGCCGGACGCCTCAAGCACATGCAACGCCGCATAGAGACTGCGGCCGGCCGGCACGGCGCCGAGGTTGCGCGCGGGCCTGGTGCCCGACGCTGTGCGAGCGGCATTGTGCAGGATGGTCCCGCGCAGCACGTCGGCATTGTCGCCCGACGCCTCGGCCGAGACCGAGAACGCGAGCTGCTCGCCGACCGTGGCGCCGGGGCTGTACTGGGCGATCGCCGCCGGGAAACTATAGGCGAGCGTCCCCTCACCCGCGCCGGCGACCGCGACCGTCATAATCTCGCCGTCGAGATCCACGGCATCGAACAGGCGCGCGTCGACGGTCTCGGCATCGAAGTAGCCTTGGTGCTCGGCGCGGACGGCGCGCAGGCCGGTCACCGACCGCCGCGTGCCGTCGTCGAACGTGGTCGCGTCGTGCGCTTCAAGCGTCAGCTCCAGGCCCAGTGCGTTCATGACGCCGCTGAAGTCGTGGCCGCCGAGCCAGACCTTGTGGTCGTGCGCAATGCTCATGTCGGTTGCTCCCGGTAAACGATCTCGAAAACGCGCGCGCGCATATGGGCCTCGGTCTCCGGGTCGTAGCCGTCTTCTTCGTCGCCGGCGTAGATGTCTTCGATCACGCCGCTGTAAGCAGCGTCCGTGACCGGCCAGCGTTGCAAGGCAAGCCGGACCTGTTCCGAGACATCGCGCGCTTCAAGGTAGGACGCGGCCCAGGCGCTCGCCCGCCACAAGTGGCGCACATAGCCGGTGTCGCCGCCCATCGCGCTTTCGCGCCGGCCCCCACCGACCAACTGCAGGGTGACTGAAGGCAGCGCGTCCCCTTGCGGGCGAGCGACAAAGTAG
This sequence comes from Alphaproteobacteria bacterium, assembly GCA_965248805.1. Taxonomy (GTDB): domain Bacteria; phylum Pseudomonadota; class Alphaproteobacteria; order UBA6615; family UBA6615; genus CBDFKJ01. Next base: position 370,234 of record CBDFKJ010000006.1, on the reverse strand, counting down.
ACGCGCTGGCCGGTGAATGCGGCCAGGTCGGCGAAGCCGAGCAGCCGCGTGATGAGTTCTTCTTCTACCATCGCCGCCTCCCACGTTTTCGCCCCAGCCCGCTATCGCGGAACCGCCCGGCGAGCTTCTTCGCCGCCTGTTCGATCTTCGTGCCGAGCGTCTTGCCGATCGTGGCGAGCGCCTTGTCCGCCGTCGCCTCGAAAGCCGGACGCAGCCATGGCCGTTTCGCCTGCCGCGACGTTCCGAACTCCAGGAACAGGCCGTAAAACGCCCGCCCGGTCGGCCCCAACAGATAGGTCACGTCGTGCTCTGTCTTGCGCGTGCGCAGGGCACGAACGGATTTCTTCAGGTTGCCGGGATAGCGCATCGCGGACCCGCCCTCGACGATCGCGCCGTAGAGCGCTCGCAGGGTCACGCCCGTCTTCTTCGTCTTCAAGCGCTTGGGCCTGCCGCCCGAGCGCACGGGCGCCCGCGCGATCGCCTCCTTGCGCACGACGGCCGCGCCGGCGCGAACGGCGGACGCTACAACTTTGTCGCTGACTTCCTTCGGCATGCTGCGCAGCACGCGCACCATCGCATCGGCGCCGACCAACCGCGCCGATCCATATGTCTTGAGCGGCATCTAATCCTGCGTGACGGTCTGCAGTTCGAGCCCGACGCGGCGGCCGAGCTCGCGGATCGAATGGATGTCGTGGGCGCGACCCTCGAACATCACGCGGTCGGTGTCCTTGAGATCGCGGCGCCAGCGGATACGAAAGATGACCTTGTATTCCGACAGCACCTGATCGTTGGCAAAGAATTCCTGGCCGGTCTGGCCGAGCTTCTGCGCCCACACCGTCGCCAGGCCGTTCCAGTCCTCTACGGGCTCATTGAGCGCGTTGTATGTGATCGTCTTGCGCTGGATCGTGATCCGGCGGTCGAGCTTGCCAGCGAGCATGATGCATACCGTTCTTAAGCGCCCAAGTACTCACACCCGAGGGACCATGTAGGGCCTGAGCAGGTGCTGCGCGCCTAGCGGCAGTTCGGTCGCCGGCATGCCGTCGCGGACGTCCTCGCGGTGCGCGTAGAAGCGGCCGACGATGAGTAGCAGCGCCTGGCGGATGTCCGCGGGCACCGTCTTCGCCTCATCGCCGTAGCCGGCCTTGAACCGCACCGTGACCGCGTTCGTCACGGCGCGTGTAACCGGCCAAGTCTCGCCATAGGCCGGCGTGATCCTCCCCGGCTCGCGCTTGGCGTCGACGCGGTATCCGCTGGCATCGAGTGTCCGTAGAACGCCGTCGGTGTCGACGTGCTTGATGCTTTCGACCGACAGAAGCCTCGGACGGGGCACCTCGATCACCCAGGCCGGAAAGCGGTCGAGATCCATGTCCCAGGTCTGTGTGATGAGAGAGCGTCCCATGAACGTCTCGGCCTCGCGCCGCGCCGCCGCGATCTTGAGAGCGATCAGTTCGTCATGTTCGTCGTCCTCGACGCGGAGATGGAGCTTCGCCTCGTCGCCCGTCAGCGGCTCCTTGGCCGGCGCCGTCACCTCCGTCAGCGCGTAGCGGATCTGCATCACAAAGGACTACTTCGCCCGTGGCTTGCGCGCGGCGCGGCGCTTCGGCGCTGGCGCGGTCGTCTTCTCCGGCGCCGCCTCGACCGCCGCGGTCTCGGCCTCGGCCTTCAGAGCTTCGGCGAAGCCACCGTCGAGCAGTGCGGTCGCGGTCTCGACGTCGACTTCGATTTCTTGACCGGCGGACGCGGCGAGCGTCGGGCCGGCAATTGTCGTCAACATTCTGATGCGCATGATTTGGTCACCTCATTGGGTCAGTCGTTTGACGAGCGTCGAGAGTGCGCCGGTCCGCGGCGGCTGCTTGTCCTGGCTGCGCTTGTGAACGGAGAGCCCGAGCACCGCGAGCGCCACCGTCCAGATCGAGCTTAGCGACCCCACCGATGCGATCACGGCCGGCGCCTGTTCCGGTGTCGCGATGATCGCATAGACGATGGCCAACACCGTGAACATCCAGGAGAACGTGACAGCGTAGCCCATGGTCGGCCGCCAGCGCCGCACGTAGCGATCGCTGCTCGCGGCCTCGCGGCGGATTGTCTCATTGATCGCGATCAGCCGTTTGGTCTCGCTCGCATACATGGTGGCTGCATGCGCGTTGATGGCGGCCTGGTAGGCCAGCATCTTTTCGGGATCGGTCTTGAGAACAGCGAGCGCGTCGTCATCCGATCCTGAACCGGTGATCGCGCGTGCGGTCTCGGAAACCGCCTTGGCCGCCTTGGCCGCCGTCGACTTATCGTCGCTGTCGAACAGACTGATGATTGCCGGCGCGAACTGCGCCAGCCCGAGCAGTGCTCCGATCATGCGTCTTCCTCCATCAACTCGAAGTGCCAGAGATCGTCGAAGTGGTTGTCCTTCACCTGCCAGTCGCCGTTCCAATCGCCGCCCCAACGCAGACGCAGGCCGCGGGCGTGCGCGAGGCCCAGGACCAGGCCGGCAAACAGCGTCGCCCGTTCGCGGTCGCCCCAGTCGATCGGATAGGGCGCGGCATCGACGGCCAGCGACGGCAGTACGTTGTGCTTGCCTTGCGGCCAACGGAGTTGGCTCTTGCCCGTGCGGAACATCTCGTTCTGCCGGGCCTCATCGCGGTGGCCCTCTATGATCGTGCAGTCGACGTGCCCGATGACCTCACCGAACAGATCCTGAAGGCGCGCGTCACACGTCGCGAGCCTGGCGCCGGATGTGTCGGAGAACCGGTAGGTCACGATGGCGCCGGCCAACCGCGCCATGCGGCCTGAAGGGCCAGGCCGACGATGCCGAGCACGATGGCCCACAGCAGCTTGGTGTTGCGCGAGACGGCTGTCTCAAGACGCCCGAACCGTCCGGCGTCGCGTTCGTTCCGTTCGGCGCACTGCCGCTCATGCTCATGCTGGCGATCCGCGACGCGCTCCAGGCGGTCGGCGAGCCGCGCGATGACCCGGTCGTCCATGAGCGCTTAGGACTCGGCCGGACCGTCGACCGCCTTGGACGCAGAGACCGTCGATCCCTGCGTCGTCGGCTTCTTGCGCGGCCCGTACCGGATCGCGATCATACCGTCGATCACCGCGTCGGCGGTCCCGCGGCTGACCACGCAGCGCACGTAGCGTTCGGTCAGGTGCTTGACGTCGAGGATCAGCAACTGGTTGTCGTCGTCATCCTCCGCGTCGCCGACCCTCGTTCCGTCCAGGTCGGTGAAGGCGCCGTCCGGGGCCGTGGCCTGCTGCGCCTTGATTGAGGTCTCCTGATCGGCGGTCAGCGTGCCGAGGGCGGCGATGAACATCACGCCCTCGAAGTTCTGCATGTCGACGGCCGTACCGTTTTCGACCGTTGTGCCCGCGGCCTTGGCGTCCATGACGCGGGCGATCTCGGTGTTGCTCAACAAAGATTGCATCTTCGGTGTCTCCTTTAGGGTGCTAGCTCAGCCCGGCCTCACGCCGGTGCGGATGCCTCAGCCCAGCTGGACGCGCACGAAGGCTTCTTCGAGCACCGGCATGGCGTCGGTGGCCGCTCGCGCGATGATCCCGATCTGATTGGTCTCGGCGTACAGCTCGGCGAGGCGCTGCATCTGCAGCTGGATGTCGTCGGCGATCCAGTAGTAGGAGAAGTCGCCCAGGATCCCGACATAGGTCCCGGTCGTGAACGTGTTGGGCACGAACTCCGATTCGAAGTACGGCAGCCCCAGCAGACGGTCCGGCTCACCGACCCGGTGCGACTCCTGCCAGATATAGCGCCCGTCTGCGTCCTTGATCTTGCTGAGCTGCTTGATCCCGTCGCGGTGGAACATCCAGCGCGCGTTGCGGCGGTGCCCGGCCTTCAGAGCAAACTTGGCGTTCTGCAGACCGTCGAAGGTGACCGCCGCGGCATCGTTATCCGCGCTCACGTCGCGCCTGGTGCTGATGCCGTCATCGGACGCCACGAACACGCCGAGCGGCTGGTTGGCGCCATGTCCGAGCAGGAACGCCTTCTCTTGTGTGATCGCGAACTTATAGGCCAGGCGGTCGCGGACAATGCTCTCCGACGGCAGGACCGAGCGGCGAATCAGGTCGTTGGAGATCTTGATCCGCTTGGCCAGCGGGTGCGGATGCAGCTCGCGCTTGCCGAACTTCATCGCGTCGTCTTCCCGGCCGGTCCCGAACTCGGTCGTCCAGTCCGCATCGTCCGGGTCGGCGTCGAGCGACGGCGCCCCGAGGCTCGACGCTCCCGCAACCATCTGCACCGTGGCCCACCCGCGGATGTAGACCATGTCGTCGATTTTTTTGATCAGCGAGGTGACGAAGCGCTCGGGCGTGACCAGGAACCCGCCTTCGGTATCGACACCGGCGGACAGGTCGCGGAACTCCTGAAAGCCGTCGGGGTCCACTCGCAAGGCACCGGCGGCGCCACCGCGAAGCCATGACCGGAAGCCGTCAAGGGCCAGCGTCGGCCGGTCGCGGGTCTCGTCGCCGGCGTTGCCGGCACCCCGGTTCTCCGGAGCGTCCTGGGCGGCGATGGCGCGTTCCTGCTCCAGCAACTGCTGCTCGCGCTTGATCTTGTCGGCGAGCTTGCCGGCCTCCGCCATCACGGCGTCGTACTTGGCGGATTCCTCGTCCGAGAGATCGCGGCTCTCCGCCTGGGCCGCGTCGAGGATGGCTCGGGCGTCGGCGACCACCTTGGCCCGCTTCTCCAAGAGTTCGTTGAGTTTCATGGGTCAGCTCCGTGTTTCGGGTACAGGAAGGATCGCGCCACCGGCACCCGGTGCGGTGGTCGCCAACAAGAAGGCCGGCGATGTGCCGGCCGTGAATGGGGTTTTGCCGAGCGCCTTATGTGAGCAGGGCAAGGCGCCGGCGGGCGAGATTGCGCCGCCACGGCACCGGCGGCTTGAGGGTCTCGCGGAAGGCTTCGAGCGAGCGCACCGCGACATCGGTTTGCGCGTAGGCCGGGAATGTCACCGGCGAGACGTCAAAAAGGCGAACGGCCCGGAGCGTGCGCACCGGCTCGCCGTCCTCGATGTTCCATTCGTCGGTGAGCGTCCGAAAACTGATCGACATGCCGCTGACATCGCCGCGCCCGATCAGAGTCACCACATCTCGCGCGGCGTTCGTGTCGGGCGGCTCGATACGAACCGACAGGCCGGTGTCGTCCTCGGCGAGACGAAGCGTGCCGGCGCGGTTGCGGCCCAGCACCTGGTCGGAACTGTGGTTGAACAGCGCGCGGATATCGTCCTCGGCGATGGTGGCGGCGAAGGCGCCGGGCGCGATCCGTTCACGGAAGCCGTCCAGATCTTCGCTCAGGCTGTCGAACACCGCCGCGTGACCGATGATCACCGGCTGCGCGCCCTCGGAGGGCTCGGCGCGCAGCTCGGCGCCATGCAGTGCGCGGCGCTCGCGGTCATTCCTCATCTTCGTCGTCCTCCGGTTCGGGCTCGGGCTCCGGTTCGGGCTCGTCCGGCGTACCGCCGGCCTTCATCGCATCCATCAACGCCGCCATCGGCTGCATGTTGACCGGGCTGACATAGACGTCACCTTCCGGACCGATCGGGTTCTCGCCGATGCGCTCGCGCACATCGTTGGGCGAGTACCAGCCCCACTGGATGCCCTTTGCGTGGGCCTCGGATTGCACCTTCACGTCGCCGCGCAGCAGTTCGCCGAAGTCCAGCATCGCGGCGAATTGGAGCCGCCCCTGCGGCGTCATCAGATCGCGCTTGATCGCGTCCTCGATGCGGCGTGCGAGCGGCACCAGGGTATCGGTGACCCAGGCCCGGTTCTGCTGCTCGACATTGTTGAGCGTCGATTTTTCGAGAATGCCGATCTTGTACGGCGGCACCCGGTACAGCCGCGCGATCTCAAGATCCGTGTAGCCGCGTGTTTCCAGGTACTGCGCGTCCTCGTTCGTCATGCCGATGCTGTGGAACTTTGCATTCTGCTCCAGGATCGCGACCCCGTGCCGGTTCTCCCCGGCGTAGGTTCCCCGCCAGCTCGCCCTGAGGCGATTGAACGCTTCCTCGCCCAGAACTCCGTCCACCTCCAGCACGCCGCGCGGACGAGCGTCGTTCGCGAAGAAGCGCGCGCCGTAGTCGCGGCTGGCTAGCGCCATGCCGATCGTCTCGCGGTGGATCGCGATCGGCGTCATGCCCATCAGGCCGTCGCCCTGCAATGGCCCGCGGACGTGGAACACCTCGCCGGCGAGCAGGATCTCGCGCGCGCCGGTCTCGGGCTGGTGCTCGTAGGCCGGCCGCCGGTCCCGCGTCCAGAAGGGCCGCACCCGGTCGGGGTGCATCGGCTCCAGCGCTACCGTCCGGCCGGCGCCGTTGCGGACGATCCGCGAATAGTGGTTGCCGCGCAGTTGCAGGTGCTCGACGACCATCTCCCAGAAGTCGAAGGCGGTCTGCCAGCCGTTCGGCGCGTGCAGCAGCACGCTATGCAGCGGGTGTTCCGTCGCTTCCTCGCTGCGCCGGCGTCCCGCGTCGTCGCGTGTCACGCGCTTGAGCAGACACGGCAGCGAGGCGATCGTCTCCGCCGTGTTGCGCACGCAGGCGAACACGGCCGAGGCTTGCAGCGCCGTCCGCACGGTGACCGGCTGTCTCGAAGCGCTTACCGCGCCGGCGCCCAGCCATGAGGCGATGACGGGATCGCGCGGGTGGCCGCTCGGCCCCGTGTGCGCGCGGACCTCGCCGCTCGGCCTTTCTTCCGTCCGGACCTCGCCGCTCGGCCTTTCTTCCGCCCGGACCTCGCCGCCGAACAGAACAACCATCGCGTCCGCGAACCGGCTCATCAGATCACCCGCAGGCCGCGCGTCTGATAGACGCTCGGCGGCGGCACCAGCGAATCCGCATGGCAGGCCGCGCCGATCGCCTCGACCAACGCCACCGCGCCGTCGATCCGCCCGGACGACTTGCGCTTGTCAAAGCGCCTGTCGGAAGGCTCGATCGAGCTCGGGACGCAGTTCGCGCTGGCAACGCACCAGTTCATGACCGGGTTCTCGTGGATGCGCAGCCGCTGCTCGATCAATGCCGCCTCCGTTTCCTCGATCGATCCCGGCATCCAGAGCCCGGTCTTCTGCGCCCTGTAGAACCCCTGGCCGTGCTCGACCAGCGGCACCGTCGCGCCCGACTTGTCGAGCTCGGCCGCCAGCAGTTCCAGCTTGGCCCGGTCATAGGCGATGGCCCTCACGTCGAAGCGAAGGCAGACATCGACGATCAGACGCGCCGCATGCTCGTAGTCGATCACCTTGCCCGGCGGCGCGAACAGATGGCCTTCGTCGCGCCATTGCTGGTAGCGCGGCGTCATGTTGTCGCGGTCCTGAAGCTCCAGCAGCCGGTCGCCCGGCATCCAGAAGAACGAGAATACGTCCCACTTCCGGTGCCCGGTCTCGAACGCCAGCACCAGCGCCGTCAGATCGCTCGATATCGCGAGGTCGAGGCCGCCATAGCAGGGCAAGCCCTCATACTCCGAGATATCCAGCGCCGCCTGCGCCGGGAACCAGATCTCAGGCGGCAGCCAGCCCTCGGCCGATTCCGTCCATTCGCAGAAGTTGAGGCGCCTGACCACGTACTGCTTCGACGGGATGCCGCGCGCCGCCTGCACCTGATCGCGCAAATAGCCGTAGCCCGGCACCCCCGGCAGGCTCGGGTTGGCCTTGATCCAGCAGCCTTCGTCCTTAAACGGATCGTCGCCGTCATCGAGCGCGCAGACGTAACCGAAGAAACTGTCGTCTTTGAGCGCACCGGCGGCGATCTTGCAGGCGTAGTCGTGGTACTCCCAACAGACTGTTTCGCGGTCGGAGCCGCTGTTGGTGATCATGAACGTCAACGGCTGCCTGCGGTGTTTCACTCCGGCGTCGAGGAACTCGACCGTCGCGTTGGTCGGGTGCTCGTGGATCTCGTCGAGCAGCGCACAATGCGGCTTCGGCCCCGACTTGCCCCGCCCCTGGCGCTCCGACGAGATCGGCTGGAACCACGAGCGCGTGGCCAGGTAGTCGATCCGGGTCTTGCGCTTTTCGCCGTGGACCTGCAGCCGGGCGGACAGCTCAGGCGACTGCTCGACCATCGCCACCGCATCGCGGAACAGGATCTCGGCCTGGGCCTGGTTGTAGGCCGCCGAGTACACCTCGGCCCGTATCTCGCCATCGGCGCACAGCATCAAGAGCCCGACGCCGCCGGCGAGCGGCGACTTGCCGCAGCCCTTGCCGGCCTCGATGTAGACCCGGCGAAAGCGCCTGGTGCCGTCGCCGCGCTTCCAGCCGAACACCGAGCCGACGACGAAGCACTGCCAGGGCAGGAGCTCGAACGGCCGGCCCTCGTACTCCCCGCTGTTGAGCCGCAGCACCACCCGGAAGAACCGGATCGCCCGGTCGGCCGCACCGACGTCCCAGACCAGCCCGCGCGCCTGTCCCTCCTTCCGGTCCCGCAGGTGGCGCGCGCAGGCCGCCCGGACATGAGGGCCGGCGGCGATCGGCTTGCGCTTGCGCGTGACCGCGCGCGCGTAGGCCGTGACCGGATCAGTGCTCGAAGAACTCCGTGGCCTCGGACTGTTCCTGCGCGGCACCGTAGCCCTTTCTCGCCGAAGGCGCCTGCGACCGCGCCAGGCTGACCAGGTTGAGCCCCATGTCGGCCGCCGCCTTCATCATCGTCTCGCGGGCCTTGTTGCGGATCGCCAGCCACGGGTTCTGGATCGGAAAGTCGGACGGTGACTTGATGATCTTGCCGGTTCTCTCCAGATGCTCGCTGGCTTCACGCCAGTCCGCGAACGCCTCGGCGTAGATCGCGAGCTCGGACACGAACAGGTCGGACCACTGGTCCAGGCGCGTGAGCAGGCGGGCCACGCGGACATACTCCTTGCGCGCCGCTCCGCTTAGATAATCCGGGACGATGACGTCCTGGTTGTGGACCAGCGTGATGTGGCCGGTCTTCGGCTTACGTCCGCGCACCGTCGGTCTCCGCGAGCGTCTCAAGACGCTCCAGCGCCAGCTCCGCCATGCGCCGCAGCGCGATCGCCGAGTTGTGCACGTCCTCCCGTTCCTTGACCGCGATCACGGCATCGAAGATCACATCGAAGTCCTCGAAACGCGCGACGTGCACGGTGCCGGCGCGGTTGGACTTCCGCTCGATGCGGGCCAGCGCCGCTTCGAACTGTTCCGCCTCGGCCGGCAGGAACTGCACGGACATCTCGTGATACTCCGGCGCTCCGACCGCGAGGCTCGCGATATCCACCGGCGACGCCTTGTCGAACATGTCGTCGGTCAACCCGGAGTAGGTCTTGGCATCGAAGCCAAGCGCGTCATACAGCTCGCGCAGCGTGTTGGGATCGTCCTCACCTTCGATGGCGTTGTGCGAGAGCTGGATCGCAACCCGCTGCTCGGCCGTGAGCGGCGAGATGATCTCGATGCAGTCCGCAACCTCGATGCCGGCCGCGATCGCCGCCTGAACCCGGTGGTTGCCGCTCAGCACCGTGTCTTCGTGGATCAGCGGCGCCGTGGTCAGGCAGCCGTCCTTACGAAGATTGTCCACCAGACGCTCGAACTGCGCCGGCTGCATGTAGCGGGCGTTCTTCTCAAGCAGCTTCAGCCCGCGCAGTTCCTTGGTGACGGCCCGCGTCTTGAGCCCAGCGCCGATACCAGCCTTCGTAGAGCGCTTGTGGAGACCGGCGTCTGACTTCGCTTTCATAGTTCAGCATCCCCTCTCCGCGGGCCGCGAGCGTGAAGACGCCGCGGTACTTCATCGACACCGGCTTGTCGGTGAACGCCGTGGTGTAGAGCCGGGCGACCCGGACCAGCTCGCGCCGCTCGAAGATCGACACCGGCACGTGACTGGTAGCGAGCAGCGCGATCAGTTTCGACATCCTGCGGTGTCGGCAGATGGCGAAGTCGCTCAACAGATAGATCGCGCTCGTGTCCCCGAACTTCGAGCGCTGGTAGATGAAAGCTCCCGCCAGCTTCTCGTCGAGGTAGACGAGGAAGTTCAAGCCGCCCGATACATGGGCGATGCCCTTGGACAGATAGCGGTCTTTCAGAAAGTTCAGCTTCGCCGAGTCCGTCTGAACAAGGTCGACCTTCGTGTGCGACGTCAGTGCCGCAGGGTCGACCGCTTCGTACAGGAACGGCGTCGAGCGGTGGTGCGTTGCCCGCAGCGATGAGCCGCCGGCGCTTGCGTATGTGTAGACCGTGCGCCGACCGTCGTTGCAGTAGCCGGTCACCGGACACAACGCGCCATCTTCGAGCAGGTGATCGGAGAAGACGCAGTACGGCAGACCCTGGTCGTGAATGCCGCGCACCCAGGTTGCCAGGTCCGCCGGGTCCCAAACCTCGTAAGCCGGCCGCCGCCACTCGGTGTTGTCGTCGACGAAGCGAAACAGCCGCTCGTAGCCGCCCTTGTACGTTGGCGGAAAGGCCACGATACCGCCGCCGGCCTTGCGCGCCAGCGCCGGCATTTGCCGGAAGTCGCCGGCGACGAACCCGTCAGGCCGTGGACCGGCGAGCATCGCGTCCAGGCGCTCTAGTGCGCGCCCGAGGAAGTCCGCAAACGCCGTCTCGTAGTGTGCGAAGTGGGTTTGCGCCCACTCGTTCTTGCCGCGGTACCGCGCCATGTCCACGGCGACCATCACCGCCGCCACGCGCTCGGCCGGCGCGCCGCCGATGCGTCCCTCGATGAACGCGAGCCTGCCGGTGAAGCGGACATCGACGGGCCGGCCTGTCAGCAGGTGCCCCAGCGCCACCGAGAACAGCGACACGTCGTTCGAGATCACCCGGCACGCCGGATAACCGGCCTTGATCGCGCGGTCCACGCGGAACGAGCCCGAGCAGCACACATGGACGCTGCCCCAGGCCCCAAAATCGACCGTCCGCAGGATCTGATCGACCACCGGGCGCGGCACCGAACCGACGAACATGAGTGAACGCACCCCCCCCTAGTTAATTTCGTTCGCGAGACGAGAAACCTCCAACGCCGGTCTACGCGCCGACCGGCTCTAGTTTGGACTCCCCCTATCCCCTTCTGTTGGCGGGGTGGAGCGGGTCCAGGGGCCAGCCGTTCGGCCCTACGGCATTGCTGTAGCCGCGCGCCTCGTGCCGCTGCTTGGCCGATCCGTGATGGCTGTCGCACAGCGGCTGCCAGTTGCGGCGGTCCCAGAACAGCGCCTGGTCGCCTCGATGCGGCACGATGTGGTCGACCAGCGTCGCTGCGATGACGCGGCCTTCGGCCTGGCACATGGCACACAGCGAATGGCGGGCGAGGAACGTCTTGCGCGCCTTGCGCCAACGCCTGCCGTAGCCGCGGGCCGCCGCCGACTCCCTCGTGTCCTGGTTCATGTAATAACAGCTTAAGTCGTTGTTTGTATTGCTTTTTACTTGACGTCTGTAAGTAATTATATAGAATAGTACTTGTCAAAACAGTAGAGCCCCGGGCGCCCTAAGTTTGGGAGACGACGGCGCCCAGGGCTCATTGCCAACCCCTCTGCGAAAAGGAGCAAGCAAAATGACTATAACCTCAAACTACACCCTCAAACCATCGCAGGTGTCCGAAGCCCTGAGCATCCTGGTCGGCATCAAGCAGCCGATCATGATCTGGGGGCCTCCCGGCGTCGGCAAGTCGGCGGTCGTCAAGCAGATCGCAGACGAGAACGGCCTGGAGCTGCGCGACGTCCGGGCGATTCTGTTGGACCCGGTCGATCTGCGCGGCCTGCCGCACATCAACGGCGACGGCCGCGCCCATTGGGCGGTGCCCGAGTTCCTGCCCCGCGAGGGCAAGGGCATCCTGTTCCTGGACGAGCTGACGGCGGCGCCGCAGCTGACCCAGGCGGCCTGCTATCAACTGATCCTTGATCGCAAGCTGGGCGAATACGAGCTGCCCGCCGGCTGGACCATCATCGCGGCCGGCAACCGCGAGAGCGACCGCGGTGTCGTCCACCGCATGCCCTCTCCGCTCACCAACCGGTTCGTGCATCTCGACTTCGGCGTCGACCTCGACGACTGGACCAAGTGGGCGACCAAGCACGGCATCGCCACCGAGGTTGTCGCCTTCCTGCGCTTCCGTGACGAGTTGCTGCACGACTTCGACCCGAAGCGTTCGGAGAAAGCTTTCCCGACGCCCCGGTCGTGGGAGTTCGTGAGCAACATCGTCGGCTCCGGCACCGTCACCAACGGTATCGAGTATCCGCTGATCGCCGGCGCTGTCGGCGAGGGCGCGGCGGCCGAGTTCATGGGCTTCCTCAAGATCGCCCGCTCGATCCAGAGCCCGGACATGATCCTGATGAGCCCGGACAGCGCGGCGATCCCCGAGGAAGCGGCGACGCTCTATGCGATCTCGACCGCGCTGGCCCGCAAGGCGACCGAAGGCAACATGGACCGGGTGGTGACCTACGCGAACCGGTTGCCCGACGAGTTCAGCGTGCTGCTGGTCAAGGACGCGCTCGACCGCGACCCGGCGGTGGCCAACACCCGCGCCTACATCGAGTGGGTGTCCGAGCATCATGAGGTGATGTCATGAGCAATCTGACCGAGAAAGCCATGCTGGTGCGCCAGGCGATCAACGTCTGGTCGGGCCGCAAGTTCGACAAGAAGGTGACACGGGAAGTCCTCGATCACCACAACGCGAGCACCGACGCCGGCCGCTGGAACAAGAGCCTGATCGCAAAGGCCGCGCTGGCCGACGTGACGAAGGTCGCGAACCAGGCCCGGACCCACCACTACGAGCACACGCTGTCGTGGGAAGATTGGGGCGCCCGTATCCTGCCGGCGGCGGCGTATTTCGAGTACATGGACCAGCAGCGCGACTTCAAGACCGCGTTCGACGCAGCGGCCGACGCGTTCGAGCGCAACTACGTCCAGTATGTGAACGATGCGAAGGCGGCGCTCAACGGCATGTTCGACCCGAACGATTACCCCGAAGTCCACCAGATCCGCTCGCGGTTCGCCTTCGAGACCATAGTGAGCCCGCTGCCCGATCAGGCCGATTTCCGGGTCAGTCTCAACGCCTCCGAGGTCCAGCGCATCCAGGCAGACATCGAGAGCCGGACCCGCAACATCCTCCATGATGCGACCGACGAGTGCTGGAAGCGCCTCCACAAGTCGGTAGAGCACATGACCGAGCGGCTGTCCGACACGGACAACCGTTTCCACGACACGCTGGTCGGCAATTTGCGCGAACTGGTCGACCTGCTGCCGAAACTCAATATCGCGGACGACCCGGAGCTTGAGCGGATGCGCCAGGACGTAGCGGCAAAGCTCTGCCGCAACGATCCGTCCGTGCTGCGGCCGAACTCGAAGGACTTCGACGAGGCCGCCCGCGAGCAGCAGGCGAACGACGCTGAGCAGATCCTCGGCGCGATGTCCGGCTACGTCGCTTAAGGAGACGAGACATGGAAACCAGAACGAAACTCACCAAGGCGCGGACCCGTCTGGTCCTATCGCAGCCGTTCTTCGGCTCGCTGGCCCTGCGCATGGGCCTGATCGAAAACCCCAACATCGAGACGATGGCGACGAACGGCCGCGACGTTTACTTCAACCCTTCGTTCGTTGACGGACTCAGCATGGACGAACTCGTGGGCGTGCTCGCTCACGAGGTCATGCACCCGGCCTGCAATCACCATACCCGCCGCGGTCAACGCGATGCCGAACGGTGGAACACGGCCGCGGACTACGCGATCAACCCCGTCTTGATCGACAACGGCTTTACGTTGCCCGAAGGGGCGTTACTCGACCCGAACTATTCGGGTTTGAGCGCCGAAGCCATCTACAACCGCCTGCCGCCGGCTCAGTCCGGCGGCGGCGGTGGCGGACAGGACGGCAACTGCCCCGATCCCGGCCGCTGCGGCGGCGTCATGGATGCCCCCGGCGACAACGGCAACCCGTCGCCGGCCGAACTGGCGTCCGCCGAAGCCGAGTGGCGTCAGGCGGTGGCCCAGTCCGCAACCATCGCCAAGAACGCAGGCAAGCTACCCGGCGACCTTGCGCGCCTGGTCGACGAAGTGCTGCGCCCGAAGGCCGACTGGCGCGAGATACTCCGCCGCTTCGTCGAAATGTCCGCGAAGCAGGAATACCGCTGGACCCCGCCCAACCGGCGCTTTGTGCATCAAGGCGTCTACCTGCCCTCGTGCCGGTCGGAGCAGATGCCGCCGATAGCGGTTGCCATCGACACCAGCGGCAGCGTCTCGCAGTCCGAGATGAACCAGTTCGCGGCCGAGCTCACGAGCATCCTCGAAGACTGCATGCCGGAAGAAATCCACGTGCTCTATTGCGATTCGCGGCTGCGCAACGCGGAGACGTTTTCGCCGCATGACCTGCCGATTGAGCTGCACCCGCGCGGCGGCGGCGGGACGAATTTTCGGCCTCCGTTCGAGTGGCTCGACGAGGCCGACGTCAATCCGGCATGTGTGGTCTATCTGACCGACTTGCGCTGCTCCAGCTATCCCGACGAGCCGGCGTATCCTACCCTTTGGGTGACGACGACCGCGCCGGGATATGTGAGTGAGCCGCCCTTCGGTGAAGTCGTGTACATGGGAGCAGCCTGATGAAGACCGCCAGCTTCAAGACCTACACCGGCCCCGGCCGGATCTCTATCGCACGCTGGGCGCCGCGTGGAACGCCCGCCGGCTACCGCACCTATACGGCGCTCGTGCCGACCCGCGAGATGATGCGCATGCCCGAGTCTCAATATCGCGAAATCTACTTCCGCGACATCCTCGGCCCGCTCGATGCTCAGACGGTGTGGGACGAGCTGCACGCTCTGGCCGGCGGCGCCGAGCCCGTGTTGCTCTGCTGGGAGCAACCTCCGTTCAGCCCCTCGAACTGGTGCCATCGCACGATGCTGGCCGAGTGGTTTGCCGCCGAGCTCGGCGTAGTGATCGGCGAGCACGGATCGCTCTGATGGAGCGGGCTGCCGGTTCTGCCCCGGCGCGGCCAGGGGGTACCCGACCGTGGTCTATCCGCCCGCACTAGCTTCGATGGCTGCGTTCGCCGTCTGGCAACAGATCACGCCGGCGGCGAACCCAACCAAGACCTTGACGGCTGCTCGGTTCATGTCGCGTCTCCCATGGTTGGGAACAAAAAAACCCGCCGCGGCAGGGGAACCGGGCGGGATTGGTACGGGCATGAAACACACAACGCCCAACCTGATGAGAAACAGCCCAATATCTGTTTCCCGTGTTTCCCGCAAGCGAAAAAAAACTCGACGCGAGCCGAAGCCACAAATCAGTCTGCCTGGCCGTACTCAACCGCCATGCGCAGAACGCAATCCCTGAACTGGCGCTTGAGGCTTTCGTGCCGCAGCCCGTCGCCACGCCGTCTGCGCTGGCGCATGATGCGCCGCCAGGAGAAGCCCATTGCCCGCGCCAGCACAAGCCGGCGCTCGCTTCCGTCCAAGACCCAGGCCGCGTCCAGCACACGATCGAGTGCGTTGATTTCGTCGAGCGTCGCGCGCAGACGCGGCGCTACCGCTGCGTGGTAGCCGTATGCCTCGCTGGTGTCGCGGACGATGCTTGGCCACCAGGCCACGGCGCGATCGAGGCGCTCCGGTGGCAGATGCCTCAGCGCCCGGCCGGCCAGCATGAGATCGGCGAGCACGTCGTCGGCCGCCGCATAGGCATTGGCGCCCTTCATCCTTCATACCGCAAAATTCCAGTCCGTTTTGCCGGTTGAGCGCCAGGGCGGCTCCCGCCACGCCTAGCGCTTGGGCGCGTTCGGCAATGCCAGTGCCGGTCGCCCAGGTGCTCAGGATGTCCCATTTTCCTGCATAATCTGATGCATATTTATGGGACATTTTAGACAGAAGGCACACTTTGTGCCTTCTTTTTCAATGTACTAGCTCTGCGCCCCGCGGCCCATTTACCTTGTGCTGCTCCGGATGATGTCCGATTTCCGCTTCATTCTGGGTAGTGTCACAAACCGCTCGAACATCGGAACGTCTTTCCACTCAACCTCATCGTCTGGCAAAAAGGGACGCACGTGCCTTTCCCACCACAACCTGGTTTCCTTGTGCCTTCGGCGCGCTTTATCAATGATCCACATAGCCTGCATGCCATTTGAAAGTGCTGTATCGGCGTCCCTTTGTATCTACGCGGGATTTCCGCGTAGATGTGATTTCGTCCAATGTTTCAATGTACTAGCTCTGCTCACGATCGTGCGCCCCAAAAGTTACGCGCACCGTAGGTTGCGTCATTGCAAACCTCGCCCTCTGCCCATCTTGTCGCCGAGCCGATCGTTGCGAGCGGTCCGGCGAGCTCAGGTCCGCCGACAGCGACGTGGCGCTCATGGGCTGGGAGCTGCGACAACGTTGACCAGCCCTGGGCGTTGCGCCCATGCAGCCAGGCGCGGCTGTGGCCGCAGGCGTGCTCATCGCGCTCCCACGGGTTGGCGGCGCCGGGACCGGCGTCGCGGTAGAGCCCAAGCGTGCCTTGCGCGTAGGTGCCATCGTCACGGCGCTCAGCGCCGCACAGGTCGCAGCGCGGGCGGCGATTGGGTGTTGCCGCGATGGCCGGCGAGGTTGGTGTTTGCCGGTGGTATCCAGCACATGCGGCGGCGATGTCGGCGGCTTGTGGTGCCTTCTGCCGCCGCCACCCGGTGAGCACGTCGCGTAGTCCCTTGGCGATCGTCTCGGCCGAGAAGCGCGGTCTTCCGTCGCCCACCAAGGCCTCGACGAACACCGGCTTAGCCGCATCCGCCTTCGCCGCGGTCATGTCGTCGTACAGCGCCATGAGCTTGGCGATCGTGTGGTCGACGGCCACCAGTGCCGCGGCGCGGTCGTCGTAGTGGTCGAGCGCCGTCATGGCGCGCTCTGCTTGGCGAGCCATGCCTGTGCCGCAGAGAGTCCTGTGGCCTTGTCGTAGGCGCCCTCCATGAGCTTGGCGAAGAATTCCTCGCGAACCAGCGTGGTGAGGTTGAGCCGCCACCCGCGAGGGTTTTCGCCGAGCATCCACGGGATGGACGCGGCCTTGTCGAGCGCTGCCTGCCAGCCGTCAAGGCCGCCCCCGTCCGCCAGCCTCCGCCGCAGTGCGGCGCGTCTGGCCGTGGTGCGTTTCTGCACCGTGGGCAACCCGTGGGTCTGCGCAAACGCGTTCCAGGCATCGAACGCAGCTTCGACCTGGTCGTGGCCGTTTCGTTTTGGCGAAACGGCTATCTTCCCATCAGGACTCCGATCTTCAGATTCAGACTCGGTGTTACCAACAAGCTCCTTCCCTACTATGGGTATGGGTAGGGTGTTGCCCTCCCGTTGAAGTTTCGTTGGTACGCCCGTTGACCCTCTATGCTTTCTTTTTAATGCACTAGCTCTGCCCGCATCTGACCGCTGGGCACGGGCCTGTCTGACAGCATCGAGTTCGTCGAGCAGCCTGCGGTTCGACCACCGCCCGTTTGCGACCATCCAGAACGGTTCTAAGGTAGGCCGGATTCGCCGCCATTGGCCGACGGTCAACCTGCAATATCTGGCGAGCATGCGATCGTCATCCGGCAGGTCATGCGACCTTGCCCGCCACGCGGTCATCAGCAGCAACAGATACGCACCGTGCTCGATTGTCGTCAGGTGCACGGTGTCGCCTAGGTATGCGTCGGTCCAAAGGGGAAGCGCTGGGAACTCGGCCACATGCTCACTCCGCGCTCACGCGGCCCCGGTGAGCTGCGGGGCGTAGTCGTCGTCGCGCTCAAGACGTCTGCGGCAAGGCGGCAGCCAAACGAACCCAGGTCCGTATCGGCTGATGGCCTCGGCGGGACAGAGCCAGACGATCCAGCAATAGGCTGTGGCGCTCGCCGCGGTCCGCGAAAGCCTGCCTTTGAGCATCGGCACGCGTTCGGTGAATTGGCAGATCCACTCCGGCGGGTGCGGTTCGAACAGCGTGGCGTATCGATCGATGCCTTCGAGGAAGGCCGTGCGCACGAGCAGACAAACGCCGGTCTTCGCCAATTCCAGGCCGCGCTTGGCGAACGCCGCGGCCCGGTTGAACGGTGGGTTCGTGATGATCCAATCGACCGTTTTGGCAGGTTCCCAGGACGGCAAGAGCTCGCCGGCAAGGAAGTCACCAACGGGATGGCCCAGCCCGTAGTCGTGAGTGTCGGACGCCTCGACGCGCGCGAAGTACTCGGCCAACGGGCGGGCCATGTGACCCTCGCCGCATGCTGGGTCCCATGCGGACTCCTGCCCGATCCTGCTGGCCCAGAGGTCCAGATGCTCGCACAGCGCCCGCGTCGCCCACGGCGGCGTCGGGAAGTAGTCGAGCGAGTCCGGTGGCTCGTGTCGTCGTGCCATCACGGCCGCGGACGTGTTCTGTGCCATCACGCCGCTTTTCCGAACAACGCCCCGCACGGCCACGGCACATCGAGCCTGTAGACGTGCGCCGCGAAATCGAGCACGGCCAGCGCGTCGGCCTCATCGTCGTTGGCAGGCTGCCAGCCGCGCGCTCGGCAGGCCTGCGTCACGAGACGTTTCATTTCCTTGCGAGGCGCCCGGCCCTTGCCGCAGAAATGCTTACGCACGGCGGCGTTGTTGACCTCGCGACAGGGGATGGCCGCGCGATTGCAGACGAACTCCAGCATGCCCGCCAGGCACATCAGCTTGCGCGCGGTGTCCTGATGCGTGTTCGGGCCGATCCAAGGGGCCTCGAACACCACGACGTCGGGCGCGACGGCGAGCACCGAGACCAGCCGGTCATCGAACGCGGCCAGGAAGCGGCCGATGTCGGGGCCAGACTTCGGCAGGGCTATCGTGCCGAACCGGACCTCACCGCCGGATCGCCAACGCGCCCACCCGGTGTGGGTCGCCAGATCGAGGGCCAGCACGTCGCGCGGCGCGGCCATCAGGCGCGGGCTTCGGCCCCGGCCACGACCGCCGGCGTCGGGAAGAACTCGCCCTGGCCGCCGATCCCCAGCGCCTCGCAGCACAGCCGGATGTTGTCGATGGTCTCGTTGCGATCCTTGTTTTCGAGACTCCGCCAGCGCGCCACGGTGTTGAAGTCGGCCAGCTTGACGCCGTGGGCCTTCACCTTGGCCTGCTTGATCTGGTTCTTCTCGGCCCTAAGTTCGGCGATCTGCTCGTCGATCCGGGCGATCTCTTGCGCCGCCAGCATCAGATCGCGCTTCAGTTCGCCGACGTTGTGCCCGACACCAGGTGCGCCGGCGCCGTTGCCTTTCAGTTTCTTGGCCATGTGAATGCCCTTTCAGTGCAAGACGGCGCCCACGTGGAGGTGCGGGCGCCGTCTATCCGATGAGGAACGCTATGGGGATTGCGGCCATTGGCCCTGATTAGTCCGACAAGCCGATGCGGGGCTCTGCATGACCGCTTGGTGTGCTGCGCCATCCCCGATTGTGGCGCCCGATGATGGCACCGGCTTGACCTTTGCGCCTGAGCGTTCGCGCGGGGCCCGCGCCCGTCCCTCGCGGTGTGCGCGGGCATTCATTCCGCCGCCACCGAGTGCAGCCGCCGGTGCACCGCCAGGTCGCGGTCGCACGCTTGTTGGATGCGTTCGCACATGCGCTGCACGTCGGCGGTCTGCCGCTTGACGATGTGCAGTTCCTCGGCGTGGCGGCAGCCGTCGGCGTCCATTTCCAGGATGGCGCTGTGCACTTGGCCCAGCTCGGCGCCGGCGTGATGCACCAGCCGGCCGAGATCGGCGCTGGACGGCACCGCGCCGCCCAGATCCTCGGCGTGCGCGCGCGCCAACCGCTCCATGCAGATCAGCAGCCGCGGCTCGCGGCCGTGGCGCATGTCCAGCGCTGCCAGACGCACGGCGTCGATGAAGTGCAACTGGTAGCTGCTGTCGGGATCGCTGACCTTGCGGAACAGGCCGGCCGTCTTGCCGGTCGCCTCATGAATGTCGTTGGGCGCATGAGCGTTGATGCAGGCCAGGACCTCTTCGTCGACCGAGCCGACGTCACGGCGCTTGGTCATCTCCCGCCTCCCACGCGGTTATCGTGTCCATTCCGGCACCGGCGATTGGCCACGACCGGCGCGGCCGGTGCGGCTACGGTGCGACTGTGGAAATCGTCGTCCGTAAGAGTGAGGGGCCTGGCTGCCCTTACCGCCAAACGCCTACCGGCGTCCGTCAACCGTGGGCGGTGGTTCCTAGTCACGAGGGTCAGCTTTGTGCGCAGCGAGGCCCCGGCGCCGCGATCGGAGGCAGGCTGACGGAAACTTGTTCGGTGCCGCGTCATAGTCATTCGACGCTCGCCCGCAGAGGGGCGAGACACCTCCGATGATACGAAGAGGCAAAGAGGGCGGCACGGCGATAGTCATTTGCCGTCCCGAAACGCCAAATAGATTGAGGCAACCGCGGCCACAGTGTCGGCGAATGTGTCAACACCCGCGTCCAACGGGTGCAATCGCGCCGCCGTCTCCCAGATCAGAGATCGCTCGGCCATGTTGAGGTTAGCTAGGTTTGGACTTCCCCGTAGGTCGACCTTGGTCGTTTCCTCCATCACGCCGCCTCCCCCTCCGCCTCGTCGACGAAGTCCTGCGCGCCAACGCCGCAGCGGGTCACGGCGACCGGGAGAGTCGCAATCTCTGACGTTTCAAATGACCGCCGCTCAAGCACGACAACTTTCCGACTCTCTACGGCTCTTGGCGCAAGAGGCCGAGACACGACTCGATCCTCCAGACGACGAACCGCACTAGCCGGAACCGTGTGTGTGTCAGGCTCTGCCATCACGCTGCGTCCTGCGACTGGTCCAGGAAGTCGGCGGAGGTGTGCCGCACCATGAAGGCACGTACTTTTTCAATTGTTTCGGGCCAACATCGGCGGCCAGCGCGGATCTGGCGGACGAAATGACGATCACCCAGTGCCAGTTCGCCGAATGTGGTTGGGGCCAATCCTTCCCGCACCAGGAACGATTCGACCTCGCTCAGAAAAGTCGACTGATCTGTCATAGCGAGACAAATGTGTGAATGATCTCATATTGTCAATGCATATTTCTCACTTGCATCTTCCAGCTTAGCAGTGTGACCGTTCACACATGGGCGTTGCCGAGCGCATTCAGGCTTTTATGGAAGCGGAAGGTACCAACCCGAAGCGTTTGGCGCGGGATTCTGGGCTGAACGAGAACGCCGTTCACGATATTCTCAAGGGGCGTTCGAAGAACCCTCGCAACGACACTTTGGTAAAGATCGCCAGGACGCTTCGCCGTCCTGTTTGGGCGCTGATGGAAGATGGCGATGCACACGCGCCGGTCGAGGGGACCGCCCGCCTTGCCGAAGTCCGGCCCGAAACGGGTGCCGCGGATGTCCCGGTGTTAGGCCATGGCCGCGGCGGCGAAGACGGTTTCTTCTTTGACAACGGATCAATCGTGGATCGAGTTGAACGCCCAGCGTCGCTTCGCAACGTTGTGGACGCCTATGCCGTGTACATGCACGGCGAAAGCCAGCAGCCGCGCATTCGCAATGGCGAACTCTGTTATGTCCATCCGAACCGGCCGCCGGTCGTCGGAGACGACGTGGTCGTACAGCTTTGTAATGGTGAGGGCTACATAAAGACGTTGGTCCGCAGCGGCGCGAAGGCCGTGGTTTGCTCCCAATTCAATCCTCCAAAGGAGATCGAGTGGCCCGTGGAGGATGTGCAGGCGGTTCATCTGATCGTTTGGATCGCCCGGACGGCGCGGTGAGCAGGTGACGAAAAGGGATGGAATGAGACGGCACGCTGGGATGGGCGGCGCATTGGAGGCAGTTTTGCTCGTCCTGATGCTGGTCGGTGCGTTGGGGATGGCAGGGTGTGGGGGGTGGACGCCCCACGAGCTTGAATTGACGGCAGACGTACCCGATCCGGTTGTGCAGGACGACCTTGGAGATGGCGTGAGACTTGCAGTGTTGGTTATCGACGACAGAGAGCAGCGAGTCGTTGGCAAACCCGGCGTGGGCACAGCGGGCGTGAACATCTCGCCCCGGCAGTTGATCACTTATTTTCGACAGCAGATTGTTCAGGGATTCCGGGCTCGTGGGTTCGCTCTCTTGCCTGAAGATGATCCTGTTGATGCACAAGTTGTGATCTCTCTGCGATCGTTTCAATGGAACATACAGATGGGTTTTTGGTTGGGTACAGAGAACGTGTTTATTTCGATTAAGGCGCAGGCCCGGAGCGTCTCTACAGCAGATGAGATCGTACGCGTCTATTATTATGACGAAACAGGAGAACCGGTAAGTATTACCGCCGACGGCAACGAGATAAACGAGCGGATGAACGCGGGGGTGTCCTCTGTACTTGCGCAATTGTTCGCCGATGGCGATCTAATGCGGTTCTTGACCTCTACTGCGCCGGCGCGCCGGCGGGAGTGATGACGATCACACCTTCCATGTGGCCAACGGTGATGTAGCACAAACTCCATTTAGTGTGTGTGACAATACTCACTTTTTGTCGTTGACGATGAGATACATCACACTTTATTCTCTCCTTCGCACCGCACACAGCGGCACCCGTTGGAGAAACCCATGCTCGCCACCTTCGACCACGACATCGACCGTCTCCCGAAGCGCTACTACGTCGACTGGATCAACCTCGACGGCGACCTTGAGGTCACGCCGTTCTGGGCCGCATCGGCGGGCGAAGCGCTAGCCCAGGTCCACGCGTGGTCGTGGCTCAAGCCGGGCGAGCGCCTGCTGGGCGTCAGCGCCGAGTGGGACGCGGTGAGCGTCGACGGCGAGGTGATGCTGCGCAGAGAGTGGTTCGAGCGCCAGCGTGAGGCGGAATACGCGCTAGCGATGGGCGCGGCATTCTCGTGCTCGAAAGAGGCGGCGTGATGGCTGCGCACACGCCTGGACCTTGGATTGCTGAACTTAACCGCAGTTCTTTCGGACCGAACGGGCGATTTACAGTTTGCAAGGACGTTACTTCAGGCGAGCGCACACTGATATGCGAAATGCCGCACGCTTTTGCGCGACGTTCGCAGGCGGCTGAAAGCGAAGCCAACGCCCGCCTTATCGCCGCCGCGCCGAACCTACGCGACGTTGCCGAGGCACTTATCCTCTTTCACAGCGGCGACCCATGGGATGAAACCAAGCGGCTGCGGTGGCTGCAACTTACCGGCGCCGATGAAGCGACGACGAAGACGCTATGCGACCTCGCCCGCGCCGCCATCGCGAAGACGGAGGATGCGGCATGACGAAGCACACGCCGGCGCCTTGGTGCGTAACCCGAAGTGACTGGGGGCAGCCGCAATTCATCAGCGCCAGTGGCGACACGCATCTCGTCGCACTGTGTGGCTATGTCTCGGAGAAAACCACCGTCGAAGCCAACGCCTGCCTGATCGCGGCCGCGCCCGAGATGCTGGAGGCGCTGAAGGCGAGCAACCGGACGCTGATCGCCGAGCGCGACGTCATCTACGACAGCATCACGAACAGTGCTGGAGAAATTACTGACCCAGCGGAAGGCAAAGGACTGGCCGAGTACAACGCCCTGATCGACGCCAACCGCGCCGCCATCGCCAGGGCGACGGGAGACGACACATGACCGCTCCCGCGTCCCTCCACACCCTGATGCGCGCCTATTGGACCGCCGCTCAAGCGCTGCGCGGGCGGAACCACGTGTCACGCGCCACTGCGGCGGGCTTTCTCGCCGGCCAGGCCGAGCACCCGGCACATCCGCTGATCGAGCGCCCATGCCGGCAGGCCGTCGCCGACCTCGGGCTGGCAGGTGTCGAGCGCATCCGTCCAGGCTCGAACGGATGACGCAGGCGTACCCGCTGCATTGGCCGCAAGGCATGCCACGCACGACGAGCCGGGACTACAGCCGGTTTCGCACCGGCGTCGGGGGGGCCATCGCTAATGTCACCAGGTCGTTGCGCGCCTTCGCCAACGACAGCCGCAAGGACATCGTGAACCTGTGCGTGAGCAGCAACGCCACACTCCTGCGCGACGATCCGCGCGATCCGGGTGCCGCGGTATATTTCACATGGGACAACATCGACTGCTGCATCGCTGTCGATCGTTACCCGAAGATCGCGGACAACCTGCAGGCGATACACCACATCATCGAAGCGGAGCGGGTGAAGCTGCGGCACGGCGGGCTCAACATCGTGCGCGCCGGCTTCCGGGGCTTCGCGGCGCTGCCGCCGCCGAAGGACGCGAGCGGCCAACTTGCGCCGCCATGGCGGCAGGTGCTGTTCGGCGACGCGGACACCGCGGCGACCATCGTCGATGTTGAGCGGCGCTACCGCGAGCTGATCAAGGAGAAGCACCCGGATCGGGGCGGCGATGCCGGCGAGTTCAACGCCGTCATCGATGCGGTGCGCCAGGCGCGCCAGGAACTGGCGGCATGAGCGTGCACGAGATGCCGGCGGCGATCGATCCCTCAAAGCCCATTGCTGGTTTCTACAAGACGCGGCTGGCGCGCAACGGGCCGTGGGTGCCGGCGGAGATCGTCTATCTGGAGGACGCCTTCGACCTGCCGGTCTGGCACATCAAGCTCGGCACCGGCGACGAGATCACGGACCAGATCGAGGTCCTGGAGATGTGGCCCTATCTCGCCAAGCACCCGATCGATCAAGCCAGCTACGACTACATGCTGGCCGACCAGGCGCACGCTGCCGAACATCGACCGCTGGACGCGAAGGCGACGCCGACACGGCCCGTTGATTGGACCGGCCATAACATGCCGCCGTCCGACGATCTCATTAAGGCAGAGCGGCTCATCGAGCGCGCCGACAGCGCTGGCCGGGTCGCCACCATCGACGATGCGCATGTTGCGATCGATCTGGTGAAGCAGATGACGGTGCTGGCCAAGCGCCTCGACGACGCCCGGAAAGAGGCTGCCGCGCCGCACAAGCAGGCGCAGGCCGAAGCCGAGCTGCCGTACAAGACGCGGCTCACACCGATGGGCGTGGCCAAGACGAAGCTGCTCTACGCGCTGCACGCTTGGCGCACTCGCGCTGGCCTCGCGCGCATCACCACCGACCTTGGTGCGACCGTTTATCCGCGCACGGCCTATCGCGTGAAGATCACCGACCCGAGCGCGATTCCCCGCGCCTACTGCGCGCCGAACGAGGACGCCATCAGCGTCGCGCTGCGCAATGGCGCGGAGGTGCCCGGCGCCGAACTGGAGGAACAGACGACCACGGTCGTCAGCTAGGAGAGATCATGTCCGCGCGACAGCAACTGAGCGTATCGCCAACGCGTTTGCCTTATCACCCGACCTTGGGAGAGCGGTATGGAGTCGATGAGGCGAGTTGGCGCGCGCTGGTCGATGCGATCTGGCCTTCGGCGCAGACCGCCGAGGGCGTCATGCTGGCCCTTAGTTACTGCCACGCCAAGCAGATGGACCCCTTCAAGCGCGTGGTTCACATCGTTCCCGTCTGGAGCAGCGAACAGAAACGCTATGTGGAAGGCGTGTGGCCGGGCATCGCCTCACACCGCATCGAGGCGTCCCGCACCAAGGGTTATGCGGGCGCCGACCCGACGGCGTTCGGCCCCAAAAACGACCTGAAGTTCTGGCACCGGCCCAAGAAGGGCGAGGACAAGGAGGTCACGGTCAAAGCACCGGAGTGGGCGCAGATGACCGTGTATCGCATGATCGAAGGGCAGCGCTGTTCGTTCCCAGGGCCGCGCGTGTATTTCGATGAATTCTACGCGCGCGAAAGCCGCTTCTCGGATTGCCCGAACGAGCGCTGGCGCACGTCGCCGTCCTACATGCTGGAGAAATGTGCCGAAGCCGCGGCGCTGCGCAAGGCGTTCCCCGAGGCGCTGGGAGGCGAATTGACGGCTGAGGAGATGGAGGCGCGCACCGGCCAGGAGATGCGCAACATCACGCCGCCCGAGCCGCCCAAGCGCGCCGATTTCGCAGCCGAGCAAGAGGCGCAGGACGCGCACATGGCGGACATTGCGCACGGCGGTGAGCCGGAGCCTGCCAGCGAGCCCATGGGCGAGGTCAAGTCGGAGGACGATGCGACCACACAATCCGGTCAGGATGAGGGCGACGCTGCCCCGGCCCAGCCTGAATCATCCGCCTCGCCCACCAGCCATAAGCCATCGCCGGCCGAAGCGTTCGTCACACGAGCGATGGGTGCCTACGCGAGCGCGCCCACCGGCATCGCCATCTCAGACTTCAAGACGGAGAACCGTGGGCACTACGAAGCACTGTCGGACGATCAGCAGGCGACGCTCAAGCAAGCCGAGTCCGCGCGCCGCAAGAAACTGAAAGCGGGTGCAGGATGACCGCAAAAATGAAGTTTGAAGACTGGGCCATCCTGGAGCTGATGGGCCATCGGCGCCTGGCCGGATACGTCACCGAGCAGGAGATCGCCGGCGCTTCGTTCCTCCGCCTCGATGTTCACACCGCCGACAGCATTGTCGCCACGCAGTTCTATTCACCCGCATCGGTCTATTGCCTCACACCGACCACCGAAGACATCGCGCGGGCGCTCGGGGAGCGGTCCCAGCCGCAGCCCGTCCAGCGCTACGAGCTTGCGCCGGCGGCGCGCTCTGCACGCGACACGATCGACGAATGCGATGGCTGACGGCACCAAGATCGAGTGGACCGACGCAACGTGGAATCCGATCACGGGTTGCTCGGTGGTCTCGCCCGGCTGCACCAACTGCTATGCGATGAAGCTCGCCGGCGGCCGCCTCCGCGGGCACCCGAGCCGAAAGGGCCTCACAATACCAAGCAAGGCCGGGCCGGTTTGGACGGGCGAGGTCCGGCTGAACGAGGAATGGCTCGATCAACCGCTTCACTGGCGGGAGCCGAGGCGAGTTTTCGTCTGCGCACACGGCGACCTGTTTCACGAGGCCGTGCCCGACGAGTGGATCGACGGCGTGTTCGCGGTGATGGCTTTATGTCCGCAACATACGTTTCAGGTGCTGACCAAGAGGCCGTCGCGGATGCGCGAGTATATCGATCGAAGGACCGAAACTGATGATCAGGGATACCCGGCCGAGGCCATTCGAGTTTGCATGACAGTGCGGGCCGCGAAGCCCGGCAAATACTGCAAATCAATCGTATGGCCTCTTCCTAACGTCTGGCTGGGCACGTCGGTTGAGGATCAGGTGCGGGCAAACGAGCGCATCCCGCCGTTGCTGGAAACGCCGGCCGCGGTGCGGTTTGTCTCGGCGGAGCCGCTGCTGGCGCAGGTGGCAATATTCGACATGGACGGCCCGGTAGATGTGCCGGACGGCGTGCCATCGCCGATCCATTGGGTCATCGTCGGAGGCGAGTCTGGTTCGGGCGCGCGGCCCATGCACCCCGAGTGGGCGCGAGGGCTCCGCGATCAATGCCAGGCGGTTGGCGTGCCGTTCTTCTTCAAGCAATGGGGCACGTGGGTGCCGAACGATGCCGCGTTCCGCGCCGACGTCGTGCCTGGCGCCGTGCGTCATCCGTGGGGCCGGTGTCAGCCGGCGATGGCCCATGTCGGTAAGCGTCTCGCTGGCCGCCACCTGGACCGCAGGACGTGGGACGAGTACCCGCAATGACGGAATGCCCCTGGTGCACGGTGGAGTTCGCGCCGGCAAGGCGCGGCGCCTATGCCAAGCGGTTCTGCTCGGCCGGGTGCCGCAACCAGTTCAACTCCGCGAAACGGAAGTTCATTGATGCGCTCATGAGCGATGGCGACAGAGTGATCCGCGAATGGAATGCCGTTTCCGCGTCGTGCACGACGGCTGGAGTGCCACCCGAGCCTTCCGGGGTGGGTTGAGTGGCCATGAACGCCTCGCGTGTCTCAGCGACGGGATTTGGGCGATGACCGCGCGCCTCGACATCACCCGCGCCCAGGCGCAGACGATCGTCTCATGCCGCAAGTGCCGGTACTGTGAGCCAAAACCCGGACTGCTTGCGCGCCTCGATGGGCGTCGATGGTTCTGGGCAACATGCAACCACCCACAATCGTTGGAGAAGGAGGGTGATCGTCGCTACCACATGGTATTACCGCCCAAAAACCCCGAGTATTGGCTCTGCATCCAACCGCAACAACACTGCTTTGCCCTCCCTTGGTGATTCATGTGGCCCCGAGGCGCGGTGGTTTGAGCCACGCGATGCGAGATGACCGCCGCGCGCGCCGACCTGCGCGATCTGCCGGACTGGCCGCGTGGCCTATCGCGTCTGACGGCGTCCGCCTACGTCGGGGTTTCGCCATCGCTGTTCGATCAGATGGTCAAGGACGGCCGGATGCCGAAGCCAAAGCCGATCAACGCCCGCAAGGTATGGGACCGGCGCGAACTTGACATCGCTTTTGACGGCTTGCCAGACTCCGAGGAAGCCAATCCCTGGGACGAGGCGGCGCTGGCATGAAAGTGAGAATGAGGGATGGCTCGGGCACATCGGACTTGCGGTACGTCGTGGAGGACGTGGACCGCCACGGTAACGTCCGTGTCTATTTCCGGCGTTTCGGCAAGAAAACCAGGCTGCGGCAAGCGCCGGGCAGCGATGAGTTCCTGGCAGAGTATCGGGTGGCATACCGTGTGTCAGTCAGGTCCGAGAAGCCCAATGATCCTACCGTTTCGCTCGGCTGGCTCATCGTGCAATACTACGGCTCGGCGGAGTTTCGGTCGCTTGGCGACACCACCCGCAAGCAGCGCCGCCGCATCCTCGATCAGATACGCGAGCGCCACGGAGACAAGCCCTTCGCGTTGATGAGGGCGCGTCACATCCGCCAGCTCCGCGACGAAAAGATAGCCACTCCCGACGCGGCGAACAATCGCATCAAGGCGCTGCGTCATCTTTTCAAATGGGCTACATCGCCCGATGTCGAACTCCTGGAGGCGAACCCCGCTCGCGACATCGGCAAGCTCAAGAGCAACAACCCGGACGGCTTCCACACATGGACGGCGGATGAAGTGAACCGATACGAGGCACGCCACCCGGTCGGCACTACGCCGAGGCTCGCGATGGCATTGTTGCTGTTCACCGGCGTCCGCCGCTCCGACGTTGTGCGGCTAGGTCCGCAGATGGAGAAGAACGGATTCGTGTGCTTCATCGAGGCCAAGGGACGGGAGAACGCGCCTAAGCATCGCGAGCTTCCGATCCTGCCTGAATTACGCGCCGTGCTCGATGCGACGCTGTCCGGCCACCTGAGCTATCTGGTCACGGTCTATGGCAAGCCTTTCACGGCCAACGGCTTCGGCAACCGCTTCCGCAAATGGTGCGATGAAGTCGGCCTGCCTCATTGCTCGGCACATGGGCTTCGCAAAGCCGGCGCCACAATCGCCGCTGTCAACGGCGCTACGGAGCGTCAATTGATGGCGATCTACGGTTGGGAGACCTCGCAACAGGCGGTGCACTACACCAAGGCCGTTGATCGCAGGCGGCTCGCGGCCGAGGCCATGCACCTGCTCGTACCCAGGGATCGGAACGCCCGATGAACAGAAAACTGTCCCACCTGCTGCCGGGTAACTGTCCCACCGGTCGTAACTTACTGATAAATATAGGCAAATAATGGCCGATGGCGTCCTCGGCAGGATCGCGATACACTAGTGGAGGGATCGGAACGAAAGAGTCCGAATTGGGATTCCGTATTTTGCTGTGGTATGCGACCGGCAAGGCGCCGGTCCCGCTCGATCGTGTCGCCGAGATCGTGCGCCTGACGCAGCAACCGCCGCCGTTTGAGGCGACCCACTGGACGTTGCGCGCGATGGCCAGGGCGGCCGGTATTGCCGCCTCGACGGTGCAGGCGATCTGGAAGGCTCACGGTCTCAGCCCGCACCGCTGGCGCAACTTCAAGCTGTCGACCGACCCTGCCTTCGCCGAGAAACTCACCGATATCGTCGGCCTGTATGTCGACCCGCCGGCCCATGCGGTGGTGTTGTCGATCGATGAGAAGTCACAGATCCAGGCGCTCGACCGCCGGTCTGCCGATGAAGAAGGGACGCGCCGGCACCATGACCCATGACTACAAACGGCACGGCACGACCACGCTGTTTGCGGCGCTCAACGTTCTGGACGGAACGGTGATCGGCCAGAACATGCAGCGCCACCGCCATCAGGAGTTCATCCGCTTCCTCAACCGCATCGAGCGCACGGTGCCGGCGGACAAGGCCATCCACGCGATCGTCGACAACTACGCGGCGCACAACAAGGACAAGGTCCGCGCCTGGCTCGCCCGCCATCCGCGCTGGACTTTCCACTTCACACCGACCTCCTGCTCGTGGCTCAATGCCGTCGAGGGCTTCTTCGCAAAACTCACCCGGCGGCGGCTCAAGCACGGCGTCTTCCATTCCGTCGTCGATCTCCAGGCCGCAATCAACCGCTTCGTCCGCGAATACAATGCGGCCAACCCACAGCCATTCATATCGAAAGCCGACCCCGACGACATCATCGCAGCCCGAAACCGAGGGTTCCAAACGTTGGAATCAATCCACTAGACTCATCGAGCGGTTACGCATTGATCAGAGATAGTGCGTTGCGGGCCAGGTGACGGGCGTGATGTGGCAGGTGGCCGATGCGCCTTATCGGTTTGTAGGAGGCTCAATTCGCAAACCGTAGGCATGGTTTAGCTATCGCCGCTTGGAGACAGGCTCTCGGGGACGGCCGGTCGCCGAGTTCGATGAGATGGAACCACCTGAGATAGCTGTCGAGGTACTTGGTAGCGATGCCGTGGAAGCCTCGCAGGAAGCCCTTGATCTGGCTGTGGCGGCTGTTGACCGTCTGGATGTGCAGGGCGCCGCGGACCCGCTCGCCGGCGGCGCCGTTGATGCTCTCGTGAGGGATGTCGAGCGCCGCCGCGACGGGCGGATAGCAGCGGTTGGCGTCGGAGACGAGCAAGGCATCGCGGGCGACGACCGGCTCCAGCGCCTCCTTCACGCTGTCTGCGTTGAGAGCGGGCAGGGTATGGCTGAGGGTCGCGCCGGCTCGGTCGGCGGCGACCAGGACCGGCACCTGCTCGCGCGAGAGGCCGCGTTTGCGGGCCTTGCCGCCGCGCCGGCGCGGCTTGCGGTCCAGCTTCCGCTCTCCCTTCCGGCTCTCAAGAACGAAGGTCTCGTCGGCCTCGACGATCCCGGCAAGCCGGTCCGGCGCTTGCCGAACCGCCTCCAGAAAGCGGTGGCGCCAGCGAAACGCCGTGCTCGGCGCAATCCCGCAGCGCTCGGCAGCCTCTCGTATCGTCTCGCCTTCGGCAAGCGACGCGCCGAAGGCCAGCCAGCGCTCCTTGTGGTGCAGGCCCGACAGCGCCGTGCCGGTGAGCGCGCCGAATGTCTTCCCACAGGCCTTGCAGCGATAAGCGACGCAGACCGCGTGCCTTGCCCCGCGACACCGCCCCGCCGCCGCCGCAATGAGGACAGCACCGCTCGTCGTCCACGCCCAGTTCGATCGCCGCCAGCGAGGCTGCGCCCTCCGACAGCTCCGACAACACCGCCGCGACCTCCTTGCGCTGCGCCGCCGTCAACTCATCAACATGCGAAAACCAGTCGCGAAACCGCTCGCGATCCATCTGCCTGATCTCCCACGCCAATCGGGGAACAGTCTACCACTACGCATACGCTTCGCGAATTGAGCCTTGTAGGATGACGGCGTGATATCGATCCTCGCCTATATCGGTGCGGCGGTTGCCGAGATCGCCGGCTGTTTCGCCTTTTGGGCGTGGCTGCGCCTGGACCACTCGGCCGCGTGGCTGATCCCCGGCATGGCCGCGCTGGCGCTGTTTGCCTATCTCCTGACGCTGGTCGACAGCGCCTTAGCCGGGCGCGCCTATGCCGCCTATGGTGGCGTCTATATCGCCGCGTCGCTGGCTTGGTTGTGGCTCGTTGAGGGGTCACGTCCCGATCGCTGGGACGTCATCGGCGCCGCCATTTGCCTCATCGGCATGGCCGTCATCCTGTTCGCGCCGCGCCCAGCCTAGCTTGATAACGACCTAGAGCGCCGTAGGGCTATAGATCGGCGACTGAGCAGCTCAACAGTTGGCCATCGATGATCCGCTCGCCGAATTCGAGGGAGCGCGTGATCGCCTCCAGCTTGGTCCCGCACGTATCGGTGTTGCCGAATTTTCGGATCCGGGTATGGCTCCCCGAATGACGTGAAATGTAGATGTCGATGGTCCAACCGTCCCGATCGATCAGATGATATGGCACAGCCTGTATCTCATACCCCTTGTAGGACCCTTTCCCGACCATAGGCAGCCTCCTTCAAAGCAGCCGGTCACTCCCCTCGGGAGCCTAGTCGAACGCATCCTCCCAGGAACCTTGGGTCGCGGCCTTGGAGTATTCGGTGGCACGGTTTTCGAAGAAATTGGCGTGCTCGACGCCGTTGAGGATCTCCTCCATCCACGGCAACGGGTTCTCCTCCAGCCGGTAAAGCGGCTGCAGGCCGAGCTGCGCCAGGCGGCGGTCGGCGATGTAACGGATGTAGCGTTTGACCTCCCCGGCTTGCAGCCCGTGGACGCCGCCGAGCTCGAAGGCGAGGTCGATGAACGCATCCTCCAGCGTCACCACATGCTCGCAGGCGATGGTGATGTCGCGCCGCAGGTCATCGGTCCAGATCTCCGGGTTCTCGGCGATGAAGGTGCGGAACAGGCGAATGATGGCGTTGGTGTGCAGCGACTCGTCGCGTGCCGACCAGGACACGATCTGGCCCATGCCCTTCATCTTGCCGAAGCGCGGGAAGTTGAGCAGGATCGCGAACGAGGCGAACAGCTGCAATCCCTCGGTAAAGCCGCCGAACATGGCCAGCGTCTTGGCGATGTCGGTCTTGGTGTCTGCGTTGAACTCGTGCAGGTAGTCGTACTTGGCGCGCATCTCTTCGTAGTTGAGGAACGCCGCGTATTCGGCCTCGGGGATGCCGATGGTGTCGAGCAGGTGCGAGTAGGCGGCGATGTGGATGGTCTCCATATTGGAGAATGCCGCCAGCATCATCTGCACTTCGGTGGGTTTGAACACCTGCGCATAGTGCTTCATGTAGCAGTTGTTCACCTCGACATCGGACTGGGTGAAGAAGCGGAAGATGTGCGTGAGCAGGTTGCGCTCGGCGCCCGTCAGTCGCCGGTGCCAGTCCTTGACGTCGTCGGCCAGCGGCACCTCCTCCGGCAGCCAGTGCACGCGCTGCTGCATCAGCCAGGCGTCATACGCCCACGGATACTCCAGCGGCTTATAGGCGATGCGGGCGTCTAGGAGCGGCATGGTGCAAGCTCTCGGTGGTGGGACTGAAAAACAATTGGCTTGTTGAGCATCATTACCTCAAATCCGTCGGGCCAAAGTTATTTGTATATTGAAGTATTTCCGCCATGAGGTCCGTAAATTCGTAATTTGTCCAGAAGTCACTCTCAATCCACTTGATTGTGTCTGTCGTGTGATCTTGTTCTAAGTCCGGCTCTCTTTCTTTGTATTCCGATTCCAATCCCTGCGTGAAACACACTAGACCTGTTCTCATAAGCGCCTGCAATATCTGCTTGCTTTGGCCGATTCGTAGCAGTGCCCTCCATTGCGTGCCATGAGGCCAAGGATGTTCAGTTCATCAAACGACAACGGCGCCAGGATGGAGGCGTAGCGGTTAAAATCTGACGCGTGTAGAGCCTTATTTTCTACCATGCCGTGAATGATTTGCGCCAACAATCTCAAATTGTTTCTGGCCGCACCTTCCATCGCGTCTCGGAGTGACCTTGCCCCCGTTATGCCCCCACAGCTGAGTAGAATCTGTTCCGGTTGTGGCCCTGTTGGGACCGGGTTGCATACTGCATCGGAGTGAGCCCGTCGAGGCTCGTATGGGGCCGATCGGTGTTGTAGTCGTGGCGCCAGGTTCGACGATCTTCTTCGCCTGGCCGTAGCTGTCGAACAGGTGCTCGTTCAGACATTCGTCGCGCAGCCTCCCGTTGAATGATTCCACCAGGCCGTTCTGCATCGGCCTGCCGGGTGCGATGTAGTGCCACTCGACACCGCGTTCCTCCTGCCAGCGCAGGATCGCGTTCGATGTCAGCTCGGTGCCGTTGTCGCTGACCACCATGCAGGGATAGCCGCGCATCTCGGCGATCCGATCCAGCTCGCGTGCGACACGGACGCCGGAGATCGAGTTGTCCACCGCCGTGGCCAGACACTCCCGGCTGAAGTCGTCGATCACGCACAGGATGCGGAACCGCCGGCTGTCCATGAGCGCATCCGACACGAAGTCCAACGACCAGCGCTGGTTCGGCCCTCGCGGGATCGCCATCGGCGCCCGGGTCCCCAGCGCCCGCTTGCGGCCGCCGCGTTTGCGAACCGTTAAGCGCTCTTCCCTGTACAGCCGGTACAGCTTCTTGTGGTTCATCTCGACACCCTCGCGCCGCAGCAGGATATGCAGACGGCGATAGCCGAAGCGACGGCGCCGCGATGCAAGCTCATGCAGTCGTTTGCGGATGGTGTCATCATCAGGCCGCCTCGACACATAGCGGAAGCTCTTCCGGTCCAGGCCGACCAGCGAACACGCCCGGCGCTGCGAATAGCTCTTGTCTGTTATCGCCCAGTTCACGGCTTTCCTCCTCGATCCGGGCGTCAGAAGTTTTTTGCCAGCATCTCTTTCAGCGTCGCGTTATCCAACATCTGCTCCGCCAGCAGCTTCTTCAGCTTCCGGTTCTCGTCCTCCATCGCCTTCAGCCGCTTCGCGTCCGACACCTCCATGCCGCCGTACTTCGACCGCCACGTGTAGAACGTCGCATCCGATATCCCGTGCCTGCGGCACAGCTCGGCCGCCGACATCCCCGCGCTGTTCCTTCAATATCCCGATGATCTGTTCTTCCGAAAATCGGCTCCGCTTCATCGTCCGTCTCCTCCGTCAGGAAACAGACCTAACTCCAAAGCGGGAGATCTCCAGGGGGCAAGGTCAATTCATACTTAGTGCTCCAAATCCCCTGCGTCATTGACACGCCAGGCACTCCTCGTAGTCGACGCGGGCGGCAGAGACCTCGACCGCCGGCGTGTGGCCAACCACCGGTATATCGGTGGCGGCGCTCGCGGCGGCGCTGGCGGCGGGTGCCGTCCAAGCGACGGATTCGGAACGCTG
Source organism: Alphaproteobacteria bacterium (assembly GCA_965248805.1). Lineage (GTDB taxonomy): Bacteria > Pseudomonadota > Alphaproteobacteria > UBA6615 > UBA6615 > CBDFKJ01. The sequence goes on along the minus strand of CBDFKJ010000006.1, from coordinate 335,389 downwards.
CAACGACTTCGAGCGCAGGTAGTAGAGGCTCTTCACGCCCTTCTTCCACGCCTGGAAATGGATCTGGTGCAGATCGCGCTTTTGCACGTCGGCGGGCAGGAAAACGTTCAGCGATTGCGACTGGCAAACGTGCGGTGTGCGGTCGGCGGCGTGGGTGATCAGCCAGCGCTGGTCGAGTTCGAAGGCGGTCTTGTAGACATCCTTCTCGTCATCCGACAGGAAGTCCAGATGTTGCACCGAGCCTTCATGGGCGGTGATCGACGACCACACGGTGTCGGTGTCGCGGCCCTTGTCGGCGAGCACGCGCCGCAACGCCTTCGAGCGCACGGTAAACGAGCCCGACAGCGTCTTGTGGGTAAAGCTGTTGGCGGCGATCGGCTCGATGCCCGGCGAGGCGCCGCCGCAGATGATCGAGATCGAGGCGGTCGGCGCAATCGCCATCTTGTTGGAAAAGCGCTCCTCGACACCGTAGTCGGCGGCGTCGGGGCAGGCGCCGCGCTCGGCCGCCAACGTCCGGCTGGCGCGGTCGGCCTGGGCGCGGATGTGGCGGAACATGTTGACGTTCCATGCCTTGGCCATCGCCGACTCGAACGGCACCATGCGGTCCTGCAGGAAGGAGTGAAAGCCCATGACGCCCAAACCGACGGAACGCTCGCGCGCCGCGGCATAGCGGGCGCGGGCAAATTCGCTCGGCGCGCGGCGGATGAAGTCCTCGATCACATTGTCGAGGAAACGCATCACATCCTCGATGAAGGTCGGGTGGTCGCGCCACTCCAGGAAGGTCTCGAGATTGAGCGAGCACAGGCAACAGACCGCGGTACGCTCATGGCCGTGATGGTCCGGACCCGTGGGCAACGTGATCTCGCTGCACAGGTTCGAGGTCTTGACGGTGAGGCCTGCGAGCTTGTGATGCTCGGGCACGTGGCGGTTCACCGTATCGATGAAGACAATGTAGGGCTCGCCGGTCTCGATGCGCGAGGTGAGGATGCGGATCCACAGGGCGCGCGCGGAGACCGTGCGGATGACCGCGCCCTCCTTGGGACTCGTCAGCGGCCACTCGGCGTCGGCCTCGACCGCGCGCATGAATTCGTCGGGCACCAACACGCCGTGATGCAGGTTCATGGCCTTGCGGTTGGGATCGCCGCCGGTCGGCCGGCGTAGCTCGACAAACTCCTCGATCTCGGGATGGCTGACGGGTAAATAGACCGCCGCCGAGCCGCGCCGGAGCGAGCCTTGCGAGATGGCCAGCGTCAGCGAATCCATGACGCGAATGAACGGCACCACGCCGGAGGTCTTGCCGTTCATGCCGACCTTTTCGCCGATCGAGCGCAGATTGCCCCAATAGCTGCCGATGCCGCCGCCGCGCGCCGCCAGCCACACGTTTTCGTTCCAGAGATCGACGATGCCCTCCAGACTGTCGCCGGCCTCGTTGAGGAAGCAGGAAATCGGCAGCCCGCGCGCGGTGCCGCCGTTGGACAGGACCGGCGTCGCCGGCATGAACCACAGGTTGGAGATGTAGTCGTAGAGGCGTTGGGCGTGGGCGGAATCGTCGGCGAAATGCATCGCCACGCGGGCGAACAGGTCCTGGATCGATTCGCCGGGTAGCAGATAGCGGTCCTCCAACGTGGCGCGGCCGAAGGTGGTCAGAAACGCATCGCGTTCCGGCTCGATGACGATTCGCACTCCCACCTCGTTCTGACGACGGTTGATGGTGGCCTCATCCACAAGTCCCGCACCGCTGAGAAAGCCCCCCGAACCGTCCATATCGCCCCCTTGATTGTGAGTTATCCACAGGTGTGGATAACGCCTAGCGTGGATATTGGGCATAAGCCACAACATGTTGTCGCGAGGCGCGCATACCTAACGAAATGTAGCGCCGGTGTCATCCTGAACATTTAGGCAACAACAGCATATTCACGATTTGTTCTCAGTCAAGGTTGAATGGATTGCAGCTGGCGACCACGTGGCAGACATGATCAGAATCACGGATTCACTAGCGATCGCCGAGGCGGCGCTGACTTGGCGCTTCGTGCGCGCACCGGGTCCGGGCGGGCAAAATGTGAACAAGGTCGCGACCGCCGTCGAGCTCCGCTTCGACACCGCGGTCTTGCCCGATGACGTGCACGCGCGGCTGAGGACATTGGCGGGCCGCCGGCTCGGCCGCGACGGCACGCTGGTGCTGCACGCGCGGCGGTTCCGCAGCCAGGAACGCAACCGCGCCGATGCCCTCGAGCGCCTGCTGGCCCTCCTGCGTCAGGCGGCGACCGCGCCCACACCGCGCCGCCCGACCCGACCCTCGGCCGGCGCCAAAGGCCGCCGGTTGGAGTCGAAACGACGGCGGGGTGCAACGAAGCAGGCCCGCAGCCGGATCACGGACCGGGACTAGTGGAGGGATCGGAACGAAAGAGTCCGAATTGGGATTCCGTATTTTGCTGTGGTGTCCGCCCGGCAAGGCGCCGGTCCCGCTCGATCGTGTCGCCGAGATCGTGCGCCTGACGCAGCAACCGCCGCCGTTTGAGGCGACCCACTGGACGTTGCGCGCGATGGCCAGGGCGGCCGGTATTGCCGCCTCGACGGTGCAGGCGATCTGGAAGGCTCACGGTCTCAGCCCGCACCGCTGGCGCAACTTCAAGCTGTCGACCGACCCTGCCTTCGCCGAGAAACTCACCGATATCGTCGGCCTGTATGTCGACCCGCCGGCCCATGCGGTGGTGTTGTCGATCGATGAGAAGTCACAGATCCAGGCGCTCGACCGCCGGTCTGCCGATGAAGAAGGGACGCGCCGGCACCATGACCCATGACTACAAACGGCACGGCACGACCACGCTGTTTGCGGCGCTCAACGTTCTGGACGGAACGGTGATCGGCCAGAACATGCAGCGCCACCGCCATCAGGAGTTCATCCGCTTCCTCAACCGCATCGAGCGCACGGTGCCGGCGGACAAGGCCATCCACGCGATCGTCGACAACTACGCGGCGCACAACAAGGACAAGGTCCGCGCCTGGCTCGCCCGCCATCCGCGCTGGACTTTCCACTTCACACCGACCTCCTGCTCGTGGCTCAATGCCGTCGAGGGCTTCTTCGCAAAACTCACCCGGCGGCGGCTCAAGCACGGCGTCTTCCATTCCGTCGTCGATCTCCAGGCCGCAATCAACCGCTTCGTCCGCGAATACAATGCGGCCAACCCACAGCCATTCATATCGAAAGCCGACCCCGACGACATCATCGCAGCCCGAAACCGAGGGTTCCAAACGTTGGAATCAATCCACTAGGACGCCCAGGTTCGTGCGAAAGCTCTGCGGTCCGCACTCCACCCGCTAACCAGCCGGGGCCGACCTTGCTACTCGCATTTGACGCGAGCGGTATATCCGTGCTTGCATAAATAGAAATATGTACTTCGCATCCTCTATTAGCAGTGGGAACCGCGATGAAGATTGAACCGTGCCTATCCGGTTAATTCGTACACCCACTACATGTAGGATGCTTCCACTCGCCGGAATATAGCTCGGCGTAGGTTGGAGCCTCGGCCTCTCCTGCGATTCCGAGCAATGAGCGGAAGGCGTTGAACGGGTAAAACTGAACCGCTCCGGGTTTGGCGGAGGCTCCAACTCTTGAGAAAGTGGAGCCCCATTATGAGCAAGACAAGGAACAGGTTTTCTTCTGAGGTTCGCGCCCGTGCGGTGCGGATGGTTGTGGATCACGAGGGCGAACACGCCTCGCGTTGGGCGGCTGTTTCCTCGATAGCTGGGAAGATCGGCTGCACGGCGCAGACACTCAATGAGTGGGTGAAGAGGTTCGAGCGCGATAGCGGCGTGCGCGCCGGCGTCCCCAGCGAGGTCGCCGAGCGGCTGAAAGCCCTGGAGCGGGAGAACCGCGACCTCCGGCAGGTCAACGAGATCCTGCGCAAGGCGAGCGCCTATTTTGCCCAGGCGGAGCTCGACCGCCGGTTCAAGCCATGATCGCGTTCATCGGCGATCACCGCGAGGCGCACGGGGTCGAGCCGATCTGCAAGGTGCTGCCGATCGCCCCGTCGACCTACTACGACCATGTGGCCAGGCGGCGCGATCCGGCCAGGCTGTCGGCACGGGCGAAACGGGATATGGCTCTCAAGGTCGAGGTCCGACGCGTCTTCAAAGAGAACTTCCGTGTCTACGGCGTTCGCAAGGTGTGGCGACAATTGCAGCGGGAAGGCTTCGATGTCGCTCGCTGCACTGTTGAGCGGCTGATGCGGGAGATGGGCTTGCAAGGGGTGATCCGCGGCAAGCCGATCCGCACGACAGTCAGCGACCAGGCCGCGCCTTGCCCGCTCGACAAGGTCAATCGCCAGTTCCACGCTCCGGCACCGAACAGGCTGTGGGTCTCGGACTTTACCTACGTGGCCACTTGGGCTGGCTTCGTCTATGTCGCCTTTGTCATCGACGCCTATGCCCGCCGCATCGTCGGCTGGCGGGTGAGCCGGACAGCCCATGCCGGCTTTGTTCTCGATGCCCTGGAACAAGCGCTTCATGCGCGGCGACCCGTCCATCGCGGTGGGCTGATCCATCACAGCGATAGAGGGAGCCAATATGTCTCGATCAAATATACCGAGCACCTGGCGGAAGCGGGCATCGAACCCTCGGTGGGCAGCGTCGGCGACTCTTATGACAATGCTCTGGCCGAGACCATCAATGGTCTTTACAAAGCCGAGGTCATTCACCGGCGCGGGCCGTGGCGCTCATTCGAGGCCGTCGAGCTCGCTACTCTGGAATGGGTGGATTGGTTCAACAACCGGCGGCTCCTGGAGCCCATCGGAAACATCCCGCCGGCCGAAGCCGAGGAACGCCACTACGCCACGCTGAAGCAGTCAGACATGGCGGCGTGACTCAAACAAAATGGCCTCCGCCAAACCCGGAGCGGTTCAGACCGCCTGTTGAAGCGGAACGTGAACTCATTGAGGTAGGCTTGTAGATGCTTTGCGCTCACGCCATGGTGGATGCCACTGAGCCAATTCTTCAGGTTGCTGAAGACGAGGTGGATGATCGGCATGAACTCTTCGGCCACCTCGGGGTCGCCGCATTCGGCAATGGCGTGGTGATCATAGCCGCGTGTCCGCAAGCTGCCATAGCCACTCCAATCGTCGGTGACGATCAGCGACCCCGGCATAACGGCGTTCTCGACGAAGCCACATAGCGAATCGGCGCTGCGGTCGGCAGCGACGGACAGCCGCACACGCCCGGCGTAGCGGCCATCCTTCCGCTTGTCCTGCGCGGTGCCGGGCTCCCTGTGGCTGACTTCGACGGCAGCAGCCACCAGCGTCTTGTGGTGAACGCCTCGGCCTTCACCACGCATCCGGCCTCCAACATAGGTTTCGTCCACCTCGACATGCTCTCCTGCCCTGGCACCGATCCGATCCTGATCGGGCCGCACCATACCCGCGCGGAGCTTATGCAGGATGCCGAAGGCGGTTTCGTACCGCGTCAGCCCAAGCTGCCGCTGAAACTGCACCGCCGACATGCCCGGCGTCTGGCTGGCGACCAGATAGGCGGCCCAAAACCACGTGCTCAAAGGCGTGTGGCTGCGCTCCATGACCGTGCCGACGGTCAATCCCGTCTGGCGGCGGCAAGCGCGACAGGTCAGGACGCCAGGCCGCGTGGCGATGCGGAAAGGTTCACCCACGACGCCGCAGCGCGGGCAGGCGAACCCGTCACCCCAGCGAGCCCTTTCCAGGTAGGCGGCGCACGCCGCATCGTCGGAGAAAAGTCGCTGAAACTCGGGGAGGGATTGCGGGAAGGGCAGGTCGGTGCGGTCGAGAACGTCCATGACCCACTATCCGTTGTACGCACACAACCTATCCCTAGTGGGTGTATGCGTCAAGCGGATAGGCGCGGGTTGAACATCATAGATTATGCCAAGATGACGGCACGCCCGTCCCATTTCAGGAGAGCCCAAATGTTTCGGGAGAGGTCATCCACAAGTATCTAATAATGCACTATACGGCCGGAAGTAGTGCGAAGGCGCCATTGCCGCGTTGACCGATCGGGCTCACAAAGCGTCCGCTCACCTCGTCATCGCGCGTGATGGCAAGGTTACGCAACTCGTTCCGTTCGATCGTATCGCTTGGCATGCCGGCGACAGCCGTTGGCTCGGCCTGAGCCAACTGAACCGGTTCTCCATCGGCATTGAGCTCGACAACGCCGGCGCGTTGGAGCGCCAGGGCAGTGCGTGGCGCGCATGGTTCGGCCGCGCCGACCCTGACGAGCAAGTGCTGGAGGCTGCGCACAAGCACGAGCAGAAGGTGCGCGGATGGCATCTCTACACCGAACCCCAGATCAACGCCGCAACGGACGCCGCGCGGGCGATTGTCGATCACTACGCGCTGCTGGATGTGCTCGGCCACGACGACATCGCCCCGGGGCGCAAAAGCGATCCCGGCCCGGCGTCTCCAATGGACAGTTTCTGCGCGAGCGTCCTCGGTCGAGGCGACTCCGAGCCGCAAGAGTTTGTCACCATCGCCAATCTCAATATCCGTGAGGGACCGGGGACCGATTTTGCGAAGATTCAGCCCACGGCGTTGGCAAAAGGCACGCGGCTTAGCAGCCCGTTGAAAAAGTCGCGGCCATCTGACTCTGTGACGAGGGATGGTTCGAGTCGGGAGCTTCGTCATGGCGTTGGGACGACAAGGGGGTCGACAGGTGGACTTGATGCTTTTAGCGACCGCATGCAATCCCTCGAACTTGTACATCGCGCACGACACTGTCATTGGCGTCAATGCCGCCGTGAACACCGAGCGGACCAGCGGCCGTTCGGTCATAGGATACGATCGTGATTTTGTCACTGTGGTACCTATATCTGTGAACGTCGCCGAAGGCAAAGAAGCTATGGCCGTTCTTTCCTGCTCAGAGATGGAGGTCAATAATATTGGCTCAATTCGCAAACCGTAGGCATGGTTTAGCCCGTCCCTATCCGCTTGACGCATACACCCACTAGGGATAGGTTGTGTGCGTACAACGGATAGTGGGTCATGGACGTTCTCGACCGCACCGACCTGCCCTTCCCGCAATCCCTCCCCGAGTTTCAGCGACTTTTCTCCGACGATGCGGCGTGCGCCGCCTACCTGGAAAGGGCTCGCTGGGGTGACGGGTTCGCCTGCCCGCGCTGCGGCGTCGTGGGTGAACCTTTCCGCATCGCCACGCGGCCTGGCGTCCTGACCTGTCGCGCTTGCCGCCGCCAGACGGGATTGACCGTCGGCACGGTCATGGAGCGCAGCCACACGCCTTTGAGCACGTGGTTTTGGGCCGCCTATCTGGTCGCCAGCCAGACGCCGGGCATGTCGGCGGTGCAGTTTCAGCGGCAGCTTGGGCTGACGCGGTACGAAACCGCCTTCGGCATCCTGCATAAGCTCCGCGCGGGTATGGTGCGGCCCGATCAGGATCGGATCGGTGCCAGGGCAGGAGAGCATGTCGAGGTGGACGAAACCTATGTTGGAGGCCGGATGCGTGGTGAAGGCCGAGGCGTTCACCACAAGACGCTGGTGGCTGCTGCCGTCGAAGTCAGCCACAGGGAGCCCGGCACCGCGCAGGACAAGCGGAAGGATGGCCGCTACGCCGGGCGCGTGCGGCTGTCCGTCGCTGCCGACCGCAGCGCCGATTCGCTATGTGGCTTCGTCGAGAACGCCGTTATGCCGGGGTCGCTGATCGTCACCGACGATTGGAGTGGCTATGGCAGCTTGCGGACACGCGGCTATGATCACCACGCCATTGCCGAATGCGGCGACCCCGAGGTGGCCGAAGAGTTCATGCCGATCATCCACCTCGTCTTCAGCAACCTGGAGACCTCCAACAACCGGGGGATTTGACGAAGATTTTGGTGTGCTGTCTGACTTTCGCTGAGATCGGCGGTGTTGACGTCCGCAACCATCCGCCGTTTCGTTCTCGGCGGAGGGTTTTGGCGCTATTCAGGCGGACTCATACCATGGCGGCCCTGCGCTCATGGAAGATCAGACGCTGGAAATTGTAAGCCAGGTTGGCGAGGCCGATCTTGGCCTCCGCCCGCTTGAGCCCGATGGTACGGATGAAAAGGCCCATGCGATCCTTCTGCTGGGCGAAGACGTGCTCCACATGCGCACGGACCGCTGACTTGCGGGCATTGGCCTGGGCGGTCGCCTTGGGCATGGCCCGGCCCGGCGGCTTCTTGCGGTGGATGTGGGAGACCCGACCCTTGCCGGCCAGCCACGCCTCGTTGGCCTTCGAGCGATAGGCGCTGTCAGCCCACACGCCGGCGGCCAGATTGTCGCCGGTGACGAGCTGACGCAACATCTTGCCGTCATGGCGGGCGGCATCGGTCACAGCCGAGCTGCGGATGAAGCCGTAGGCCCGATCGATGACGACATGATTCTTGTAGCCGAACACCGGGATCGCGATGTCGGGCATGCGCCGTTGCGACCCGGCGGGGTTCTTGCGCCGCCCGGTCTTCACCGTCCACCGCGCATCCGTGTCCTTCTGCGCCGCCTTGGCTGGCTGATCGGGCCAGACCTCGGACGCGCTCTTGCCCGCCTTGATCGCCCGCTTCTCGTCATCGCTGTGGCGCTGCTTGGGCGCCGATACCAACGTCGCATCGACGATCTGCCCGCCCATCGCCAGATAGCCGCACCGGCGCAATTCGCCATCGAAGGCGGCAAACAGCTTATCCATCGCCCCGGCCCGGACCAGACGCTCGCGAAAGGTCCATATGGTGTTGCGGTCCGGCGTCGGCGCTCCGAGATCGAAGCCTAGGAAGCGAAGCCAGCTCAAGCGATCGCGGATCAGAAACTCCATCCGCTCGTCACTCACCGTGTGCCGCGCGGCCAGGATCAGAACCTTGAGCATCGCCACCGCATCGTAGGCCGGGCGGCCACCTTTCGATCCGTCCGAATAGCCCAGCGCCGCCTCAAGCGGCGCGCGGAAAATCTCGAAGTCGACGACCTTTGCCAGCACCTCCAACGGATCACCCGTCGCCGAAAGCTTTCGAAGATGATCCGGTAAGCCGAACAGACCAGCCTGCCTCATCAATACCTCCTCAAACCGAACCGCCGTAGAGAATCACAACGAGGCAAAATTCACGAGGTAAATGGAGGCGTCACCGATATCGACCTCACCCTGCAATCGGTCGGCGCCGGCTGGTCGTGGGTGCTCGACAACAAGAACGATCCCACCCGCATCAAGATCTTCGACGGCAGCGGCAATGCCGCCGATGCCACCGTCGACGCCGTCCTGCACGGCATCGCCTGACGCTCAAACGAAGGAGAGAGGCTCCATGGCCTGGCCCACCGACGACCTCGCCACCGACCACTTCGATGCCGGCGCCGACAGCCCGGCCGACGCCCGGCCCGTGCTCAAGCGGGTGATCGACTACCTCAAGGCGATTATCGCGGCGCTGGGTGTCGCAGGCGGCATCTGCGAGCTCACCGCCAACGCCAAGGTGCCCGACGGTCGCATCGGCCGCGGCGCCGCCGACGGCGTCGCGCCCCTCGACGCAGCGGGCAAGGTGCCCGTCACCCACCTGCCGGATGCCACCACGGACGCCGCCGGCGCCGTGCCGCTCGCAACCGATGCCGAGGCCGAGAACGCCTCCGGGACCGGCGCCCTCCAAGCCCGCCAGATCGCTCTGCGCACCGCGACCACAGGCCGGGCCGGCGCCGCCGAGCTTGCCACGACCGCGGAAGGGCTCTCCGGACAAGACCAGACGCGCGCCATGACGCCCTCCGCCACCAAGGCGGCCATCGACGCCGCCATCGCCACCGTGCCCGGCGGTATTACAAGCGTCCTTGTCGCGAACACGACCGGCCCCAACCAGGGACAAGGCACCATTCTTGTTAGAACGACATACGCGCTCGCAAGAAGCGTCAGTGGCGGGACCGTCACCGTCACCTTGGTCAAGACCGAGCACTATGAAGAGGACGACGATCCCTGATATTTCGGAGGGCATTGGCAACTTTCCGATATTTTCGGAAAGTTCAAAAAAACCCTTCTTTATCAGATAGTTCCGTCAAGTATATAATCGCCGAACGCATGGTGGCAGGAGCGGCTAACCGGCATACCGAATTTCCAGCCTAAAACACGCCGGAAATCGGGGCGATTTTCCAGGCCATTTGCAAAGACTTGGCTCAATTCGCAAACCGTAGGCATGGTTTAGCCATCGCCGCTTGGAGACAGGCTCTCGGGGACGGCCGGTCGCCGAGTTCGATGAGATGGAACCACCTGAGATAGCTGTCGAGGTACTTGGTAGCGATGCCGTGGAAGCCTCGCAGGAAGCCCTTGATCTGGCTGTGGCGGCTGTTGACCGTCTGGATGTGCAGGGCGCCGCGGACCCGCTCGCCGGCGGCGCCGTTGATGCTCTCGTGAGGGATGTCGAGCGCCGCCGCGACGGGCGGATAGCAGCGGTTGGCGTCGGAGACGAGCAAGGCATCGCGGGCGACGACCGGCTCCAGCGCCTCCTTCACGCTGTCTGCGTTGAGAGCGGGCAGGGTATGGCTGAGGGTCGCGCCGGCTCGGTCGGCGGCGACCAGGACCGGCACCTGCTCGCGCGAGAGGCCGCGTTTGCGGGCCTTGCCGCCGCGCCGGTGCGGCTTGCGGTCCAGCTTCCGCTCTCCCTTCCGGCTCTCAAGAACGAAGGTCTCGTCGGCCTCGACGATCCCGGCAAGCCGGTCCGGCGCTTGCCGAACCGCCTCCAGAAAGCGGTGGCGCCAGCGAAACGCCGTGCTCGGCTGCCGAATGGTGCTTCTACTTGGTCTTCACGATCTTGACAGCGCCGGCACTCTATATCTTGTGGCGGGTTTGGCGAAGCGGGCGTTCGGCTTGAGCGTGGGTCCGATACACGCGGCAAGCAATTGATCACTTCCGTTCTGGGTCATTCACGTCGTTTTGCGGACGCCGCCGCTACGTCGGAAGCTGAGGGACGACCGGACGTAGACGCAGCGAAAGCCGACATTGCGAAGAGTTGGTCCGGTGTTCAGGGTGAACCAGTCGTCGAACGGCTGAGCCGATTTGGTCCCGATGGCGGGAGCCGCCCACCACTTGTGGATACCCACAAAAAAATGCAAGAGGTAAAGATGTAAAGATCCAAGTTCTAATCAAGCGTCCTGGCAACGCGGAAACCGGCGGTGTTGCCCCGGTTGTCCGAGCTGAGCCTGACGCGGCTCGCGGAACGTAGGCCCTCCGGTCTGTAGATCCACGAGCCGCCACGAAGAACGCGCGTATTGCAGTCACCGATCTCCCACGGCCTGCCGTCGGGCGGCGCACCCTCATAGTTGTTGTTCCAACAATCCTGCACCCACTCCCACACATTGCCGTGCACATCGTGGAGCCCGAAGGCATTCGGTGGAAACGACCCGACCGGGACGGGTCGCCGTCGGTACTCGCCCTCAGCACCGCCAGCATACGTGTAGCTCCCGTCATAGTTTGCCTGTGCGGTGGAGATCGTGCCGCCAAAGTGGAATGGGGTTGTCGTGCCGGCGCGAGCCGCATATTCCCACTCGGCCTCGCTGGGCAGCCGATAGGTCTTCCCCGTCTGGCCGCTCAGCCAATCCACGTACTGCTGTGTATCCTCCCAGGAGACGTTGATGACGGGCAAGTCGCCGCGCCCCCAGCCTCTATCCTCGGGGCGTTGCTCGCACGCCCCGTCGGCGACGCACGCGTCCCATTCCGCGAACGTCACCTCATACTTGCCGATGGCGAACGCGGGTACACGCACGTCATGCTGCGGGCCCTCGTCATTATCCCTGCCCACTTCCGACGGCGGCGAGCCCATCTCGAACGAGTCGGCCGGCAGCGCCCCCATTTCCGGGCATATCGGGCAGTCCGTGAACGATGTGGCAGTTGCGACGACCGCAGGGGCGCGGAGCTCGTCGAGTTGGGCCCTAAGATCCGCCGCTTCGGCTCGCGCCTCCGCCGCATTGTTCGTTTCGGCGTCCAAGCGTGACTGCAGCTCCGCGATCTCGACTTCGGCCGCTGCGGCATCCTGCTGCGTCGCTTCCAGGCGTGAGTCAAGCCTCGCGATTTCGCCTTCGGTTGCCGCAGCATCCTGCTGCGCGGCGCTCAAGCGCTGCTCCAATTCTGAAATTCTGTCGTTGCTCTGCTGTAGGCCTGCCCGCAGAACTTCGGTGTCACGGATTATCAGGCGGGTAGCGGTCAATTGATAACCGAAGAAGCTCGCCAGCGCCGTCATCCCGAATGCGAAGAGCATGATGACATGGACCATACGCTGCTTGTACCAGGGCGTCGTCGTCATCGGCGCGTTTGCGAGCTTCTGCTCGAGTTCGGTTATCTGCGCTTGCCGCTCCTGCTCGGCGCTGGCAGCCTGTTCGATCGGCCGCTGCATATCCTCCATTTGCCGCTGCGCCGTCTCGACCTCTGCATTCAACTGCGCTGCTCGAATGACGTCGTGGATCGCATCGCGCACGTCGACATGTTTCTCAACCGGAATTCCCCCGATAGTTTCGCATCGTCGGACAAAAGAGTAGCTCGGTGCCCCTCGCGTGTCGAGTGCGGCGGTAAAGGCGCGTCTCGCGCCGCGAATCGCGCTCTGTAGGCGGCGGAAAGTGGTGCCCAACGGTCATGTATAGTGGCATTGGCCGGGGATCGGCACGCGCAAGGCTTACCTGTTCTGCGAGGGAGTGTCGAAGCCACCGGAGGCGCACCGTTCACGGCGGCAGCGGGTCCGTACGGAGCCCACCGATAAGGCGCAGAATCTCGGCGAAGAGCACGAGCGGACGATGCGCGACGTCGTCGCTACTCAAGTCGGAACCGGGGATAGATCTGACGCCATCTCACGAAAATCAGACATTGGCGTCGCAACGTCGCCTACTGAGCGAAGACCGGTAGTTTCTCAGAGGCGTTTCAACTTCGCATATTAGCCAAATCCGGACGTCACGTTGCCACAGGACTTGTTGGTCCGTCGGCATTTTGTTGTGGTGTTGCGCTTTGACGGGGCTGTGGAGCGTGCCCGGCCGTGCTCACTACAGTGCCGTCGGGGGGCAGGTCCTGGCTCCCGCGGTTCGTAGTTAGCCGCTCTCGATGCGCGGTCTACCTCAGTCCGAGAATGGCAAGGGCCTTCTCCAACAGCGAGACGGAGTAACCGTGGTCGTCCGCAACGTGCTCCTCCTCGCCGCGCTTGCGCAGGTCTCGAACCTCGGCAAGTTGCGCATCAGTCAGCTGTGGGTTCCGTGCCAACGCGGTATCGATTTCAGCCATGAGACCAGGGCATTCGATAGCCAACGCGGGCGAAGCAAACAGCGCCATCATCGCTGCGGCGGCCAGTGTCTTCTGCAACATTCTACAATTCTCCTTTCGTCGGACCGGTCGCCACTGGCACTGACGTGGATCAGGCAAACTTTGCCAAAGCGACGGTCTCGGCCTGGCGAGCGCAGACCAGGTCTATTCAGTATCCGAGCATCCCCGCACCGCCCTGAGCACAGCGATGGCTTGATCGTGCTTTTTTACGGGTATGAAGCGTCCTCCTTTGGAGGGGCAGCGATAACACCATATTCTGAATGTTGTCAGCGATCTCCTCGGCCTCCAGTGCGATTAATACATAGCAGCCCGGTGATGAAGTTGCGCTTTGATCAATCGGTTTCGGGGGCGACGATGATGATGATAACGAGCATGGCTGGTTTGCCTTCGATGTTCGCCACGATGGCGATCGCCAGGGCAGCATCGAACTGAATAACGAACAAAAGGGTGCTCTTTGCACTCGCAGCCTCCCTCGGCGTGCCTGATCCGAACAGCGCGCGCATCAGAATGCCGAGATTGAACCCGGCGACATGGATCAGGTATCGTTTGTGGACGTTCTCGCGCGCCCGCAGCAACGCGCGGCGCATGCCGCCACGGTCGAGGACATGGGCGAAGCTGCGCTCGACCATCTCACCGCGCCTGCGCATGGCGTTCCGCGCGACGCCGGACTTCAATCGCGCCCGGTTGGCGTAGACAGCCTGACGTGCCGCCTGGTCGCCATGCCAGCGCAGATAGCCGTTGGCGGGCTCCGGCTCGGAGATCCGCGTTTTCCAGACGCCGCCGTCGAGGTCTTTCAGCCCCTCGCGTGAATGATAGCCCTTGTCGCCAACGAGACTGCAGGGCTCTGCCCGTGTTGGAGCCAGACCGACCTCGGCGAGGTTGCGCGCGGCCGCCTCCAGCGTCCCAGGCAAAGTCGTCGTGTCGCCTTCATCGGCTGGATAGATCGGTGCCGCAACGATGACGCCGGTGTCGAGATCGACCGCGTGCTCGGGCTTGCAGGCCAGATGCGTGGTGCCGTCCTTCATCCGCGCGATCTTCGCATCAGGATCGGTCGGGCTCGTCCAATCCTTGTTCGAAAGCTTCTTGCCCTTCCGCCGGCGATCGAGCCGGACGAGGTCGTCGATCGTCGGCGTTTCGACGCCACTCTCCTTCGCCATTTGCGTCAGCATCTCGCGATAGGTCTCGCCGCTATCGCGCCGCACGATGGCTCGCAGGGCGGCGTTGGCTTCCATCGTCGAGCCGTCGACGCCGATCCGCTCGCCCTTCACCAGACCGCGCGCGGCGACGAGAGCCAGTCGAAAACCTTTGGCTCAATTCGCGAAGCGTATGCGTAGTGGTAGACTGTTCCCCGATTGGCGTGGGAGATCAGGCAGATGGATCGCGAGCGGTTTCGCGACTGGTTTTCGCATGTTGATGAGTTGACGGCGGCGCAGCGCAAGGAGGTCGCGGCGGTGTTGTCGGAGCTGTCGGAGGGCGCAGCCTCGCTGGCGGCGATCGAACTGGGCGTGGACGACGAGCGGTGCTGTCCTCATTGCGGCGGCGGCGGGGCGGTGTCGCGGGGCAAGGCACGCGGTCTGCGTCGCTATCGCTGCAAGGCCTGTGGGAAGACATTCGGCGCGCTCACCGGCACGGCGCTGTCGGGCCTGCACCACAAGGAGCGCTGGCTGGCCTTCGGCGCGTCGCTTGCCGAAGGCGAGACGATACGAGAGGCTGCCGAGCGCTGCGGGATTGCGCCGAGCACGGCGTTTCGCTGGCGCCACCGCTTTCTGGAGGCGGTTCGGCAAGCGCCGGACCGGCTTGCCGGGATCGTCGAGGCCGACGAGACCTTCGTTCTTGAGAGCCGGAAGGGAGAGCGGAAGCTGGACCGCAAGCCGCGCCGGCGCGGCGGCAAGGCCCGCAAACGCGGCCTCTCGCGCGAGCAGGTGCCGGTCCTGGTCGCCGCCGACCGAGCCGGCGCGACCCTCAGCCATACCCTGCCCGCTCTCAACGCAGACAGCGTGAAGGAGGCGCTGGAGCCGGTCGTCGCCCGCGATGCCTTGCTCGTCTCCGACGCCAACCGCTGCTATCCGCCCGTCGCGGCGGCGCTCGACATCCCTCACGAGAGCATCAACGGCGCCGCCGGCGAGCGGGTCCGCGGCGCCCTGCACATCCAGACGGTCAACAGCCGCCACAGCCAGATCAAGGGCTTCCTGCGAGGCTTCCACGGCATCGCTACCAAGTACCTCGACAGCTATCTCAGGTGGTTCCATCTCATCGAACTCGGCGACCGGCCGTCCCCGAGAGCCTGTCTCCAAGCGGCGATGGCTAAACCATGCCTACGGTTTGCGAATTGAGCCAAAACTTTTCATGGACCTCGTGCGGCAGCCGGCCGCGCGTCTTCGACAACCAGGAATGATCGGGAACCTTGTCCCGGTTCGCCAACCGCAGAAACGCGCGAAGCGACAGCGAATCCGAACAGCGCCAAGCGATGCCGCGCTCGCTGCCGATGCCCTCGAAATAGCCGATCATGTGCATCCGGAAATAACGCCCCGGCGGCAGCGAAGGAGCCCCCATCCGAGGTGCGTAGTATGGCTTGCACGTCGCCTCCACGAAGCCGTCAAAGCCAGACTCGGTCAGCAACTCATGCAGCCGGTCGAAAAACGCGTGTCCAGGCGAACGCGGCATCTCCGCCCATGTCACCACGAGGTCACCCTGAACCTCGCTCTGTCGTCTCAATGCCATCGCACGACGCCCGTCTAAATCTCTATGTTCAGACAGAATCAGACACGCCGGACTTCGTCAACGGGCTGCTATGTCGGCGTTGGTGGACAACACGCCCAGTGTCCGCATCCGACGGAGTCGATCCGGAAAGTTCCAATTACAGCGCAGACTGTGCGGTCGCCGGCGGCAAGCGGAGTTGCCGCGAGGAGCCTGTCTCAATGTCATCGGCCGTTTGTTCCAAACTCTTTCACGGTGGGTAATCCCTATTGTATGAACTTCAGAATCGTGTGAGGCTTCGGCTCCAGCAGTCGTTCGAGCTGCTGTTTGGTGGCATACACGGCGCGGGGTTCCGCCTGGGCTCGTTGTACTGAGTTTCACGTGCCGCTGTGTGCCGCATCGCATCACTTGCGATAACAGGGGGGCACGCAATGCCTGATAATCTGGAGCTAACCTTGGATGAGGCTCGCGGGGGCGCTTCGGCGCTGGCCGGCGAGGCCCGATCCCTGGTGAGTGAGGTCGCACAGCATCGCACCTCGCGCCGGGGCTTCATCAAGGGCGTGATCGCCTCGGGCGCCGCGGTGTCCGCAGCGGCCTATGTGTTCCGCCCGGGCAGCCGCCCGGCACAGGCGCAGGCCGCGGGCGCGGTCGAACGCCTGATCACCCTCAAAGTCAACGGCCAGGAGCGCCGTGTCGACGTACTGCCGCAGGAGACTTTGGCGCTGACGTTGCGCTACAAGCTCGGCCTGACCGGCACCAAGCTGGGCTGTGACCGCGCCGAGTGCGGCGCCTGCACCGTGATGATCGACGGCGTGGCGCAGTATTCGTGCTCGACGCTGACGCACATGGTGCGCGGCGGCGAAGTGACGACGGTCGAGGGCCTGGAAGGGGCCGACGGCAAGCTGCACCCGGTGCAGCAGGCGTTCGTCGACGAGTTGGGACCGCAGTGCGGCTTCTGCACGCCGGGCCAGGTGATGTCGGCGGCGGCGCTGCTGAAGGCGAACCCGAACCCGACGATAAAGGAAGCGCGTTACGCGATGTCCGGCAATCTGTGCCGGTGCGGCGCCTACGACCACTACCTCAAGGGCGTGATGCGCGCGGCGCGGGAGGCTTAAGAGATGGCACTCAAATACGTTGGACATGACTTTGACATGAAGTACGACCTGCGGCCGAAGGTCACGGGTGCGGCAAAATACGCCGAAGACATTCGCGCTGATGGCATGGTATTCGCCAAGGCCTATGAAAGTCCGATGCCGCACGCGAAAGTGCGCAACATCGATGCCTCGGAGGCGTTGGCCCTGCCGGGCGTCGTCGGCATTCTGACCGCCGACGAGGTGCCGCACGGGCGCGAGCCCGAGTTCCCCATCCTGACCAACCAGCCGAACTATGTCGGCGCCCCGATCCTGGCGATCGCGGCCGAGGACGAGACCACGGCGGCACGAGCGGTGGAATTGGTCAAGATCGACTTCGAGCCCCTGCCGTTTGCCGTCGACCCGCTGGACAGCTTGTTCCCGGGTGGCCCGAACGCACATGAGGGCGGCAACGTCTCCGGCAGCGGCGGCGTGCGGCTGCAGGAGATCAAGTGGACCGCGCGTGAGTTCGCCGCCATCGAGGACGGCCAGCTGCCACTGGGCCAGCCGGCGTATGAATGGAACTACGGCGACGTCGAGGGCGGCTTTGCAAGTGCCGCACTGATCCTCGACGAGAGCTTCACGACCAACGGCCTGCCGCATCACTGCATGGAGCCGCGCACGGCGATGTCCTGGTGGGAAGGCGAAAAGTGCGTGCTGTACGCTGGCCATCAGAGCCAGGCGGCGTGCGTTCCCCGGCTGTCTACCTTGATCGGCATAGAGCCCGAGAATCTCGTGTTCATCAGCGAATACGCGGGCGGCGGCTTCGGCTCGCGCGTCCGCTCGTACTCGTTGGCGGCACTGCCGGCATACTTCTCGAAGAAGATCGGCCGGCCCGTGATGTTCCGCATGACCCGCGAAATGGAGTCGACCAACGGCAACGGCCGTCCCGGGTTCCAGGGTCGTGCGAAGATCGGCTTCGCGGACGATGGCCGGATTACGGCAGTGGAGATGTATATCGTCAGCGATTGCGGCGCCAACGGCGGCGGCGGTGACTTCCGTTCCGCAGCGCGCTGCATGTCCATGTTGTATCAACCGGAGGCGATGCAGTTCCGGGGATTGCCAGTGGTCACCAACACGCCGCCACGCGGCGCCCAGCGTGGCCCAGGCGAGAACCAACTCGTCATGGCCATCGAGCCCTTAATGGATAAGGCGGCGAGCGACCTCGGTCTCGACCGTATCGCGATCCGGCGCATCAATGCGCCGGACAACGACGCCTTGCTCGTCCGTAGCCCAAGCGTCGGAGAAGAGGCCACTAGAGAGGGCGTCACCAGCGCGTATATGAAGGAGGCGTTGGATCTGTTCGCGGAGCGTTGGTACAACGACAAGAAGGCGCTCTCGGGCCAGCGCAACGGCTCCAAGATAACCGGCGTCGGCATCGGTCAGGGTTACCACTCGGCCGGTGGCAGCGGCTATGACGGTTTGGTGCGTATCACGCCCGACGGCACGCTGCACATCCACAATGGTGTCGGCAATTTGGGCACCCATTCCCAGGTTGCGGCCAGCCGTGTCGCCGTCGAAGTTCTCGACGTTCCGTGGGAAAATGCCGTCATCGCTCGCGGCGACTCACGGCGTGGCGTGCCATGGAGTTCGGGCCAGGGTGGCTCCAACACCACCTACACCCACACTCGGGCAATGTATGTCGGCGCCATGGACGCCAAGGCGAAGCTGCTTGAGATCGCGGCCATGGATCTCGGCGGCACCACGGACGACTACGAGCTCAAGAACCAGAGCGTGGTCTCGAAGGCCGATGCCTCGAAGTCGATCACCTATGCTGCAGCCGCGCAGCGGGCCATCGAGCTCGGCGGCAAGTACTCCGGCGAGGAGTTCCCGGAAGACGTCCATGACGTTACCAAACTTGCCCAACCTGTCGTGGCGGGCACCGGTCTGGTCGGCATTGCCAAAGATAATCTGGAGCGCAAGGGCAGGGTCCCGGGCCTGACCGTCGGCGGTGCCGTGGTCGAGGTCGATACCGAAACCGGCAAGGTCGAGATCCTCGAGTACTTCTCGGTCGCCGACATCGGCCGCCTGGTGCATCCGCAAGGCTTCGCCGCGCAGATGCAAAGCGGCGGCATCATGGGCTTCGGCATGGCACTGAGCGAGCGGTTCGAGTACGACCCGCAAAACGGCCTGCCAGCCCGGCGTGGTTTACACACCGGCAAGCTACCGACCTACTTGGACGTACCGCCGCCCGGAACTATTACGACGGCCGCGGTGGAAATTCCAGACCCCTACAATCCGATGGGGGGTCGTGGCATCGGCGAACCGGCCCAAGGCTCGGGCGCGGCAGCGGTGCTGACGGCGATTTCCGATGCGTTGGGCGGTGAGCTGTTCAACCGCACACCGGTGGTGCCTGACATGATCGTTAACGTAGCGGCCGGGCGGCCACAATCGACGAAGCCGCTCTCGGTCAACACACAGTAAGGGAGGTCGGAAGATGATTAAAGACATGATCCCCGGCTTCGAGCTGTATCAGCCGTCGGAGTTGGATGACGCCCTTGCTCTGCTCGACCAGCACGGCGAGAACAGCTGGAAGCTTGCCGGCGGCAAGGACAGCCTGAACTGGTTCAAGGACCGCATCAAACGGCCGACGGCCGTGGTGGACCTGACCGGGATCGAGGGGCTGCGCGGTATCCGTGAGGTCGATGGCGGCGTCGAGATTGGCGCCACCACGACACTGACGGAGATCGAGCAGAACGCCGTGGTCCAGGAGAAGTTCGGTCTGTTGGCCGACGCCATCCGCCGGGTGGCGAGCCCGCAGATCCGCAACGCCGGAACGATTGGCGGCAACGTCAATCAGGACGCGCGCTGCTGGTACTACCAGGACGGCCTGCCGTGCTATCGGGCGGGCGGCAACACCTGCTTTGCGGACACGCCCGGTGGCATGAACCGCGAGCATGCGTTGTTCGGCGCCGACCGTTGCGTGTCGGTGACGCCATCGGACACGGCTCCGGCGCTGTTGGCGCTGGAGGCGCAGATGGTGGTGCGCAATTCCGGCGGCGAGCGTGTGGTTGACGCGGCCGACTACTACATCGGCCCGGCGATCGACATCGAGCGGATGACCGACATCGGCCCCGGCGACGTGATGACGGCGGTGCGTATTCCGTCGACGTGGGCGGGGGCGACCTTCTACTTTGAGAAGGTTGCCGACCGCAATGTCTGGGACTTCCCGCTGGTCAACGTGGCCGCGGCGGCGAAGGTCTCGGGCGGCGTGGTCGAGGACATCCGGATCGCGGTCGGCGCGGTGGAGAACGTGCCGCACCGAGTGACGGTTGCCGAGGACGCGGTGCGCGGCCAGAGCGTCGATGCCGAGCTGGCCAAGCTTGCCGGTCAGGCGGCGGTGCGCGGTGCACGTCCGCTCAACTACAACAACTTCAAGATCCCGTTGATGCAGAACCTGGTGGCGCGCGCCCTGCGCTCCGTCGCCGCGTAAGGATCGCGGGCCCGCCGGGCGAACGCCCGGCACCTCGATCGCAACGGATCTGGAACCGGGAGGCCCATCGGCCTCCCGGTTTCCTTTTCGCAACCGCCGGCCGCGAGCGTTTCCCTCCAGTTTGAACTATTCTGACGCAGCGATTTTGGGCCATGACCATGACCAAGGTATATCCGTTGATACGGCCAAGCATCGCATAAGCCATCACGTTCGGGGCCATCCGGCGGCCGTTGGCTGCGGAGAACTCTACATATGCGGGTGAGATTTGTGGGCAGCGAGTTCCGGCGTGGATGTCCGCACGAAGCCCGACCGCATGCGTGGACATTTTGCCGTTGCCGTTGCCGTGTGACCACCTACTCATTGCGCGAAAAGTGGGTGAGAGGCTTGGCCGCAGGCAGCGCCACATAACAGCTGTGCAAACGCGTCTCACTGAGGCTAACAGACGCTAGAGCGTAGGCGGCTCCTTGGCAAAAAATTGAAAACGAGCGATCTGTGGGGATCGCTCGCTTGCACGCTCGCAGTACGGAGGAACGGCGCAACGCGCTACCATGCGTGCAATGAGACGCATTGCGCGTATGATAGTACTGCAAATGCAGCGCCCCGACAAGAACAAAGCTAGCTGCTCCGACGATGGTTGTTGGAAGATCGATGTAGAGGTAGGCCAACTCCTACCGGCTCCGACGGGTCTGAAACCTGCAAACAACCAACCGCACATAGCGCAGGACATAGCTTCGAACGGCGCTAGCGCTCACTCGCAACGCAAAGCCCTGCAGATCCGGATCGCTGTATTCGATCTGCCCTGTCGCGGGCTTCGGGAGCTTGGTGACGTTGAGCGCGGTCAATCTCCGTTTCATCGGTGGTCCCTCTGAGGCAACACCCCAGGCAACACTTTTGGCTGAATGCGTGTGTTACCTTGTGAAACGGCATGTAGGCCTAACTCGCCATATTCACACGCAAAATACTGAGGAAAAGCATTTGATCGAAGGGCTGTGAAATCCCATCAGCTTTGATTCCCAATCAAGGGCTCGCAGGTTCGAGTCCTGCCGGGCGCGCCAATAGTACGAATAACTTAGGAAGCCCCGATCGATGGCCCTAAATGTGCCAAGGGATAGCGTTGAGCCGCTTGCATCCTGTCCCCGCCGTCAGCGATAGCGGTCGCAGGCGCGCGAGCGGGGGCCGTTATACTTGATGCACAAATCCAGGGTCATCTCTTTGCCCTGGTAGACCTGCCGCACATAGGTCACCACGGCCTCGATCTCGCTGGGGAGCAACTGCGGGCTAGCACGAGGCGGCCTCCGGTCTGGGGCGGCGTCTGCTACGGTCTTGCCGTAGCAGGGGAACTCCTCGGTCCAAGCCACCGCCAAATACTGTGGCTTCTCACGCGCCCATGATCCGCAGGATATGATCTCGATCATTGCCTCGCGATCGAGTTCGGACCGCACGAGCGAGGGTCCAGCTTCATTTGCCGGCTCGTCATTGGCGGGACCGCCCATGCCGGTCCAGCTATGGCAGTCCTGGCATGCGGCGCGGGTCTTGTAGATGCGCATGCCTTCGTCGATCAGGCCGGGGGCGAGGTCTTGTGCAACCGTGGGTGCGCTCGCGAACAAGCCGCAAAGCAGCAGCGCCGCTATCGGGCTTCGGTTGGCGATGGGCGCCATCCAGCCCGGCCTTGCAGATACCCGAGTAGCGTTCAACCGGTCCATAGCTGCGCTGGCGGTTCTCTGGGGCTGGCCGGCGACATCGTTAGAGGAGACCTTGAGCCTGAAGCCAATCATTGATGTTGGACTCGCGATAGGCGCCGGTGTCGACGTACTCGAACGCCCCCAGCAGGATAGGGGGCTCCGCATATCCGGGGATCCGAAGCACCACCTCTGCGTCCGCGGTGAGGAATTCGATGGTCGGCGTTCCCCGTGCCCGATGCCGGGAGGCAATGTCGCGTTCGGCGGCTTCAACGCCATCGAAATCGCGAATGATCCTGTCACCCTGATAGTCGAGCTGAACCGCATAGAAGCGGTCCGATACGTATGCGTGCAGCTCCGGAATACGCAGCGCCTCGTTGTGCAGGAGGGCGCAGAACCCGCACCCGTCCAGCTCCCAGAATATGGCGAGTACCTTGCCCTCGCCGGCCGCCAGGGCAACGTCGCGGGAAAGGTCTCCGGTGGTCGGGCGGAACCAGGCCTCCACGAAGAGTCCATCTGGGCCAATAGTCGGCGCGGGAAGCAGCTCCGCCTTGCCCGCCGAGGCTGCCTGAGCCTCGTCGACAGGCGCTGCCCCACGACCAACCAGGGTGCCGTTCGCCACCACGGCGGCGGCCCCCGCGACCGCGAGGCCAATTGCCAATAGAAACGCGCGTTTGCTATTCTGCATCGGCTGTCTGCTCCGCCATAGTACCTCCTGCTCTCCAAAGAGTAGGGAACTGCGGGCGCGCACGCAATCGGTGAGATGGGTTGGCGGACTATCGATTGAGCCAGTCTCCGCGGGTTCGCGCAGCGCAAAACCCGGCCGGAGTGGACATGGCGCCGGCCGGCTCGGCGGCGCGGCCTTGCCGCGTGCCTCGCCTGACGTCATCATTGCCGATCTGAACCAGCCGCCCACAGAGCGGCAGGCCGGTTCGTAACAACCTGGGAGGCCGGTGCCGTGAGCGACCTCTGGCGATGCCTTCGCGTCTTCATCGCGATTCTGTCGGCGCCTTTGTGCGCGCACGCGCAAGGGTTGCCGGAGGGTGCGATACGCATCGGCGTGATCTTGCCTGATGTCCCGGACCCTGCGGCCGCGCCGCTGAGCGCAGCGGTGGCGCGTGCCGCCAGCCAAGGCGCCGTGATCGCAGATGAGGAATTCGGGTTCAATTCCGAGTTGCTCGGCATTGATTTCGCGCTGGTAACTGAAACCGCGAGCCGCGCCGATGTGGCGGCGGCCGCCGAGCGATTGGTCGATGGCGGCGCATTCGCCGTCATCGGCGGGTTCAGCACTCAAGAGGCGAGCGTGTTGAGCGTGTGGGCCGAGGGACGTGGCGTGCCTTTCGTCAATGTCGGCGCGTCGGCCGACACGCTCCGGAACGAGCGCTGCTCCGCCACCAGCTTCCACATGGAACCCAGCGCGGCGATGTATCTCGACGCCTTTGTCGGCTGGTACGTCCGTTCGGGCTTCCGGCAGTGGTACTTCGTTGGGCAGGACACGGATGAGAGCCGGTCGCAATACGAGCGCATTCGCTGGTCGATGCAGGAGCGCCACTTCGGCGCCCGCGAGGTCGGGCATACCGTGATCTCGTCCGATGCCGGCGGTGCCGTATTGGCGGACGCCATCCGTAGCTCCCACGCCGATGTGGTGATGCTGTTGCTCAGCGCCTCCGACCAGTTGCGGGTGCTCGGCGAGCTTGAGGCCGCCGGCATCACGGCCGCGACGACCGGGTTCCCGTACCCCGAGGCCCAGACCCGCGCTTTCTTCGCGGCCTCGGCCAAGGCCGCGCCGACGCTGGGCGTCGGCCATCGGGCGACCGCGTGGGAAGCGACGATCGATGCCTACGGCGCGCGGGAATACAACGCCCGCTACCTGCTGCGTTGGGAAGAACCTATGGAGTCCGCGGCCTGGGCGGTCTTTCACGCCGTCAAGATACTTTATGAAGCGGCCCTGTTCGGCGGCTCCGCTTCGGCCGAGGACGTCATGTCCTACCTTCTCAACGCGGACTCGATCTTCGATCTCCACAAGGGGATCGGCGTTTCATTTCGGCCATGGGACAGGCAGCTGCGGCAATCGCTCTATCTGGTGAAGATCAACGGCGAAGCCGCAAGCCCGCTGGCCTTGGGTTTGCTTGTGGGCGAGTTGCCGGCCATCTACCTGCCGGGCACCGACCTGATCGAGCGCCTGGATCAGCTCGGCGACCTTGAGGCTCAGAGCCGCTGTGCGCAGTAATTTCGTGGCGGTGAGATCGAGCAGGGTGGTGGTTCCTATCAGCCATCAGCGGCCACAGCCCGTCAACCAGGCAGGCGGTGTGCGCTACAGCCGTTGGAATGCGCCGGATTTATGGAGTACTCCTGTGCTTGCATACTGGCACGGATTTTGCTCGTGTCTCCGTAACTTACACTCGATGGGTCGTTCATCGCCGGTCTGCGGTTCCGCGCAGTCTCGGCCTCAAGGATGGAAGCAAGTCACATGAATCAATCGGTCCGCGAGGGGGCGCATAGGGGGCGTTGGATCGCTGGGCTGGTGATCGCCGGTGCCTTTCTATTCGGAGCCGAGGTATCCGCCCAGGAAACCTACCGCATCTATTCCGCGAACGAGTACAGCGCCGACATCTCGGTTATCGACAGCGCCACCGACACGGTCATCGCCACCATTCCGATCTCCGGTCGTCCCGGTGTGGTGCGTCCGCGCGGCATGTCAGTCAGTCCCGACGGCAACGTCATCTATGTGGCGGTCAGCGACTTCCATCCGCAATTCATGACCTCGGAGGACAAAATCGTCGCCATCGACGTGCGCACCAACACGGTGCTGCGCGAGTACGAGGCGGGGGGAAATCCTGAACGCCTGGCCACCAATCCGAGCGGAACGCAGATTTGGGCATCGCTCGAGGCGATCGCCCAAGGCGCAGGGTACGATATCGACACTGGCGAGCAGTTCATCAACTTTCGTGTCGGCATCGAGGCCGAGGGTGTGGCCGTCAGCCCCGACGGCCGTTGGGTCTACCTCACTGCCGAGGCCACGCATACGGTTACGATTTACGATGCTGTCGAGTTCAGGGTCGTCAAGCACATTCTGGTGGGAAACCGACCACGCGTGGTCGTGTTCTCCCACGACGGATCGCGCGCCTACGTAACGGCTGAAATCGGCGGCACGATATCGGTGATCGACACGAGCGAGCACGCCGTCATCGGCAACATCAACCTGGGCCTCGATTCGCGCCCGGTCGAACTCATCGTCGATCCGACCGGCACGCGCATTTACGTAGCCGGTGGCGGGACCAGCGCCATCTACGTCATCGACACGGGCACCAATGAGGTGATCGCGACCATCAAAGAGAAGGTGGGCCGGCGCCCCTGGGGTGTCACCATGACGCCGGACGGACGTAAGGTGTACACAGCCAATGGCTTGTCCGACAGTGTCTCCGTCATCGACACGGAATGCCTGTGCGTGGTCGACAACATCCAGACGGGCCGAGGCCCGCATTCGGTGCAAGTCGGCGTCGCGCCGCGCGACTGACCGCAGGTCGGCTTCGTCGGCGCCGGCTTGCGGCGGGGCATGCTCTCGGCGCAATGAAGCGGCCGCCAGTGCCGGCGGGACAGCTTCGCAAGGAAAAATAGGGAGGCATGGATGGGCTTGGTACGATACGCAGCGGTGGCGCTCTTGGCCGCATCGGTCGCGGGTTCGGCGCTGGCAGCCGGAAACCTCACCAGCGGCGCGACCCTGATCAAGATCGACATGACGCCGGACAGGAAGTTCTCCACCACCTCGATCGAGATGGAGACGGGAAAGGCCTACAACCTCGAAATCACCAAGGTCGCTGGCGACGAGTGGCAGTTCCGGGCGCCGGACCTGTTCAGCAACTCCTATATCTTCCAGGTCGTCGTCGACGGAAAAGAGATCAAGACGCGGCACATCGACTTCCTGGAGTTCGACGACGAAGGGACAATCCGCATCAGGTTGGTTCCCAACCGCATCGGCGTCTTCAAGTACTGGGTGCCGGGCCAGGAAGCGACAATGATCGGCACCATCACGATCCGGTAGCGTCGCAGGCTCGCGATCGGTCACACGTGTCCAGGATCGTCGCCGGGCGGTTGTCGATGGCTGGCCGCGCCCGCAGAACGGTCGTCGGTGGTGTAGCGGCGCGGACGCGCGCGGTCGAGCCTCGAGTGCGGGCATGCGCGCATCGGGCGCTCTCGTATGGGGGTAGGTCTGCCGCTGTCCGCGGCGCGGACGCGGTTACGCAACATGGAGCTGTCAATGATCCACCTGGGAATTCGCACCTGCGTCGTCGTCGGCGTCGCAGCGCTTGGCCTCTCCTTGGCCGCGTTCGCCTCTGCCCAAATCGTGTTGGAGCGCAAGCACAATCCGTACTTCGAGCACTCACTGCCGCTGAATCATGCGTTCGGGATCGATATGCTGCGCGCTCGGCTTGCCGTGGCCGAGGTCTACCCGACGCCGATCAACAAGGACCTCACAGCGCAGCTCGTCAAGATTGCCAGCAAGGATCTTGGCCGGATCTACGGCACGCTGCTGCAGAAGGATTCGGCGCTCGCTGCGGAATTGAAGGCGGGTGTCGACGAGGTCGCCGACGCGATCAATGCGGGCTCGCCGGCAGCCGCCGCGGCCGCCAAGGTGCGACCGCTGCTCGACCGGGCGTTCGCCGCTGTAATCGACCCGGAGCTGCGTGCGACTCCGGAATTCCGAGGCGCCAGACTTGCCAATCTTCTGGTGGCCGAGGACGGCGTTTCCGAGGCCTTCGAGGAGGCCGCCAAGCCAACCGGTCCGTGGCAGTATCCGCTCGGCTGGGGCGCATTCGTCCAGGTTCCGGAGCTGTGGAAGGACCTCTGGCCCCTGGCGTCCGCCGAACGCCGGATCGAGGGCGACCTGATGCTCGATAACATGCGGCCCTTCTATCCGAGCCCTGAGCCAAAGGTGCCGTTCCCATCGCAAGAGGCGGAGGACCTCGAGGCGCTCGCGCATCAGATGGTCACTATCCTCGAGGACGTCGTCGACTCCTATCTGTATATCGGCCGCGACCTGGTGCAACTCGCGAGTCACCTCGAAGGGTTGCTGAAGCCCGCCTGCGATGATTATGCCGCCGGCAACGAGGCCTTGGCGACGGAGCGCGTCTATCTCGTTCTCGATCAGTTCGTGACGGAAGCGGGCGGGCTTGCAGGCGCGATCAGTGTCATGGCCCCGGAACTCGACGAAAAAGCAAGGGCACTGTTCCCGATCCTGGTCGTGACCCGGTATCAGCTTCCGGCAGGCGGCGCGAATACGTCGCTTTCGAACGAGGCTGCATGTCTCGGCCTCTTGACGATGCTCTCGGACGCCCGCAAGGTCCTGGGCGGGTAGCGGTCGAAAGTTGCGGCGTGCTATATCGCCTGGGTGCGGGAGGCCGGACAGGGAGGTCGCATGTTGCTCACGAAGCGTCTCGCCGCCGCCGCGGTGCTCGGCGTGGCCGCGGCCGGAGCGGCGATGGCGGCCGGTAAGGACGCGCTCGGCACCGAGGGTATCTACGCGGTTCTCGACCACTACAGGGTCAACATCGCCGGCGCGCTCGATCTGATTGCGCCGGAGGTCCGCAGGCAGGGATCGCGTTTGTTGCCACGCTTGGTCGAGGTAGAGTGGGATTTCATTGTCGAAGTCGACGACAGCTCGCTGTCGAACGAGCAGGCGCGCCTTGAGCTGAGGGAGATGTTCTTGGAGGCCCGGATTGCCCTTAAGGGCTGAGCCCGCGACGATACCCGCCATAGAGACCGCTGCTCTTGGTCGCCGCTACGGTGACGTCACGGCGGTTGACGGCGTGTCGTTCTCAGTTGGTCCCGGCGAGTTTTTCGCGCTTCTCGGGCCCAACGGGGCGGGTAAGACGACTCTGTTGCACATGCTCATCACACTGTTGGCCCCGACCGCGGGGCACGCTGCGGTGATGGGGCTCGACGTGGTCGACGAGGCCAGCGCCGTGCGTCAGACGCTCGGAGTGGTGTTCCAGGATCCGGCGCTCGACGAGCGGCTCACCGCCAGGGAAAACCTTGAGATCCACGCTGTCCTGTACGGCATTGCGCGCGGCGATCGCCGCGACGGCATCGAGCAGGCGCTGACCTGGGCGTCATTGGAGGAGGCTGGCGACCGCTCGGTCCGGACATTCTCGGGCGGGATGAAGCGTCGTCTGGAACTGGCCCGCGCGATCATGCACGCCCCCCGCGTGTTGTTCCTGGACGAGCCGACGCTGGGCCTCGATCCTCAAGGCCGCCGGCATCTTTGGGAACGGATCGCAGCGTTGCGCGCGGACGGGATGACGGTCTTGATGACAACGCACAACCTGCCCGAGGCGGAGGCGTGCGACCGCGTCGGCATTATCGATCGTGGAAAGTTGATCGGCATCGGGCCGCCAGACAAACTAAAGGCCGAGCATGGCGGCGAGGGGGACGCCACGTTGGAGGATGTCTTTATAAGAATGACCGGCCATCAGCTGCGCGATGAGGCCGCCACCGCGCGCGATCAAATCGTCAGTTTCGGCAAGCGCGGAGGAGAGCACACGCGATGACCGCTCTCGCCGGTGTCGGATCCTGGGCCGGGATCGCCCCATCTGTGGTGCTAGTGATGTGGCGGCGCGAGATGCGCCGTTACTATCGAGACCGCTCTCAGTTCCTCGGTGGCGTTTCCCGAACGATACTGTGGTTGGTCGTCCTCGGCTTCGGCCTCGGTGCCTCGCTGCGCGAGATCGAGGGCTACAAATACAGCCAATACATCCTGCCGGGCGTAATCACGCTCAACGTCCTGTTCGCGTCGCTGCAGTGCGCGATTGCGTTGGTGTGGGATCGAGAGGTCGGGTTGCTGCGGGAGGTGGTGGTATCGCCGGCCCCGATGCTCTCGGTCACGCTCGGCAAGCTCCTTGGCGGCGCCACCATCTCGGTCGTCCAGGGGTCGATCCCGCTGCTGTTCCTTCCGATCGTATTCCTACCGCCCATCACTGGCTTCGACCTCGCTACGATCGCCGACGGACTTCAGCAAGCCATGACGCGGATCGACCCTCTTGCGATCGTGGCCGCCTGGGGGGTGATGTTCTGCATGGGCATTCTCATTACCGCGATTGGCGTCATTATCGCGGTGCGCCTGAAGACATACGAAGGGTTCGGTGCCATTTCCAACGGCATCATCCAACCCCTCTACTTCCTGTCGGGATCGATCTTCCCGCTGCGCGGGGTCATCGGTGGCGTCGGCTTCATGGAGATCCCGGATGCCATCCGCGAGGAGTTGCGTCGGATCGGAATCTTCGCCATCGGCGGTGGCTGGGTGGTTCAGCTACCCGTATGGATCAAAGTTTTGGTTTTTGCCAATCCGGTGAGTTACCAACTCGACTTGCTCCGCTTGGTCCTACTCGACTTCTCGCAATTGCCATTGCCTGCCGACTTGCTCGTGACGTTCGGGCTGCCGCCGATAGCGGTGGTATTGGCGGCTAGGGCAATGGGGCGGATGCTGAAGCAGCGCTGACGACTCAGAGCGCTGTCCGGTTCGCGCTACAAGCGACAGGCCGACTCTTCGGGACCGTCGCCGAAACGATCCAACCGCGCGAACGGATCGCCGTCTAAGTCTGAATTCGGCATTACCGCGGCGAGGCGTGCGACCCCGACCCATGTGGCGATATCGCTGCGTATCCACTGCAACTCTTGGTCCACTTCGATCATGTAAAGTGGCTGGCGCAGTTGGTGGTCCCAGGGGCGGAAAGAGACGCCGGGGCCCTTGCCGATGTCGAACACTGCACCTGGACTCTCAAAGTACGAAACTAGCGTGGAGCCATCGAGTGTTCCGGTTGCGACTGCTGCCTCGAACAGCATCTTCGTTGCACTGTAAGCGCTCCATGCGGTCGGATCGGTTGGCTGGCCCCACCGCGACATAAATTCATCGTTGATAGTGCTCGCCCCGTCCGAGCGAAGCGTCGTCTCCCACAGCGCCACGCGGTGCCTGGGATTGATTTTGGGTAATATCGCCCGGACCGAGACAATGTAGTCCCGGGTCTGGGCGATAGCATCTGGGAATGTCACGGCGAGCGCGTCAAGCCCCATACTATCCATTTGGCCCATAATGGCTAGCTGATCGACCGCATTCACCAACAGCAGGACCGCGTCCGGGTCGGCGCCAAGGGCGGCAGAGACTTCGTTGACATAGATCGGCTGATCAGACCGCACTGCGGCTGCGCCGACGGCCTCACCGCCGGAACCGTGTTTGTTGAATGCCATCAAGGCGCGTGCGTGCAGGGCCCGTCCGTCGTCGGAGTCCTCATGGAAAACGAACCAGCGACGACGCCCTTGCGACGCAGCCAACGTCACCAATGCGTCGAGATACATCGCGGCGCTGGCCTCGACGTGGAACGTGTAGCGGCCGCAACCGGCCTGCCGGAGGGCATGCCGCGACGAGCCGATGTTGAAAAACGGAACCTGGGCTTTCTCGGCAATTGCGCTCAGGACTTCAGCCTGCCCCGCACCGACGCCGCCGACTAGAGCGCAAATGTTGCCGGTTTCGACCAGCCGTTGCCCCGCTCTCTCGGCGGCTTGAGCCGTGGGCGAGTTCGCGTGTAGCATCCGCAGGTTCCATCCGCGGTCGCTGGCAAGCTCGCCGATGCCGGACTCCGCGAAGATAGCGCCCATGCGCGCGCCTTCGCCGGCATAGTCGGTAATCGAGGTCCGCACGGTTATCGATCCGGTTTTGGCCGGAACCACCAAGCCGATATTCATGGGCTGCGATTGCGGCGTCTGGCTGCGCGCGCTGCGGTACAGTAGGCCGGTCGAAGCGGCAGCTCCGCCCCATGCCAGAAATCTTCGCCGCGTCGGGTTTCGCATCCCTACCGCCCCCCCTCAGAGACCATCGGTCGCTGTAGCGGCATCGTCGGGGCGTGGTATTCCTCCAGGATGGCGATGATCGCGTCCCATTGCTTGGCGATGGCGATGTCGAGCAGGTCGCGCAGCGATTCGTCGCCGATGCGAACCCCGACCGCGATGTTGATGAACATCGGTCTAAACGGCGGCTCGAACTCGGGCGTCACCGGCGAGACGAGCAGCGGCGGAGTTTGAAGTGCGGCGAAATATCCGGCAGTCGGTCCCCATGCGAGGCCGACATCGATTTCGCCCTTGGCGATGTCATCAATTATGTGTGTGAGCTGGTATTCGTAGATGCGAGTGATGTTGCCCCTCATGCCGCGATTCAACAGCGCTTCGTACGCCGGGCTTCCGGCATGCTGGATGCCGATGCGGAGTTCCCGCAGGGCCGGGTCGTCGAACATGCTCACGTTGTAGGGGCGTCCCGCACGCTGAATGAATACGATCGGACTGCGATAGTAGGCGAGCGTCGTTAGCAGGCCTTCTTGGCCGTCCTGCACGCCGACGATGACGTCGCATTTCCCGACCCGCAGGAAGAGTGAGATCATATCAGGACTTTGCGCGGTCCAGACGAACTCGACAGTGGCATCGACCGCCTCCGCCAACAGCTTCGCGATCCGATTGTCAAAGCCGGTCTCATCGATGCTTGAGAAGGGCAGGAGGCCGGGATCGGCACACACGCTCATTTCCCATGCCGATGCGGACTGGCCACCGGAGCCCGCTACGACGATCGCAAGGGCTGAGGCAGCCGCGAGCCGGCGAAGCTCTGTGCCCAGGTGGCGCAATCCGCCCAAATCCCCAACGTGTGCCACGCTTCGTTTCACTCCCATCATCAGACCTGCTGTCGCGCAAATAAGGACGTTATCCACAACCATACACGCTGAGCAGCGCCGTAACGAGCCTCCAAAAGAAAAGGGGGAGGATGTAATCCTCCCCCAAGCGAGGCGAGCAATTCGCCCCGCGTTGTAGATAGCGCTGTCAATCAGCCAGGCAACGCCCACACATACAATGTGGTGCCCTGACGTCGGTAGCGGATATCGGCGTCAGCCTCGGCGTCCGCCGCCACCTGGGTGTCACCCGGGCGCACGCTGGAGATGATGGCAACATACTGCTTGCCATCATGCAGGTACGTGATCGGCGTCTGGTTGAACGCCGAGCCCGTGCGGAACTCCCACACGACATCGCCGTTTTCCTGATTT
Source organism: Alphaproteobacteria bacterium (assembly GCA_965248805.1). Taxonomy (GTDB): domain Bacteria; phylum Pseudomonadota; class Alphaproteobacteria; order UBA6615; family UBA6615; genus CBDFKJ01. The sequence continues at coordinate 303,129 of CBDFKJ010000006.1, read as the reverse complement.
ATGGCCCGGAACACGCCCGTGTCATTGCCGCCCTGGAACAACAGGCCGCCTGCGGTGGACATGATCGGCGCCCGACGCGTCGTGTTGTAGTTGTTCACCCAAACCGTCCGGCCGCCGAGCGGATCATTGGCCATCAGCTTGGTCAGAACTTCGGTCGGATTGCCGTCGAGGTCCTTTCTTTCCGCAGCCCCGCGCGGGCCGGCGCGCCGCTGCAGCGTGTAGCTTTCGCCCGGTACATACTCACCCTCGAGCATGACCATGGTGCGGCAATCGGTGTCGGTTGCGGTGTACAGGAGCCCTGTCATCGGCGAGTAAGTGTCGTTTTCCCAATTCCTCGTGCCGACACTGGGACAGTATTCAATCTCGGTCCCCGACCAATCTACGAAGCCTTCGGGCCTGTTACCCTCCGGCCAGGGGTCGGCGTCCGAATACTTCCGCCGGTCCTCGACGTGGGTAAACGGCCACTGATCGATGTTGTAGATTGGGCGCCCCAGTTCGGTATCCACGCCGAGCGTGATGTCGGTGTACTCGAACATCCAGGGCTGGTTCAAGATTTCGCCGGTGGCGGCGTCCCAGATGTACATATAGCCGTCACGCGCTGCCTTCAGTGCCGTTTTGCGCATCACGCCGTCGATCTCGAAGTCGACTATTTGGGTGATGAGGGGCTCATCGATGTCCCAAGGGTCGGCCGGCGTAATGTTGTACGCCCAGACCAATTCGCCGGTGGTGCCGTCGCGCGCCATTTGCGAGGCGCAGTAGTTGTTCTTGTAGCCCGGCAGGGTGCCGATGTTTGCGTCGCCTGCATCAAACCGTCCCACTGATGGATGCTCACCGGGCTGTCGCACTGGCTCGAAGTCGACCACGCCCCATTCACGCCGATAGTCGGCGTTCCAGGGCCCGCAGTTACCGGTTGAGTAGTAGACAAGGTTCAGTTCCGGATCCCAGGAGAAATAGCCCCAACTGGTGCCGCCGCCTGTTTTCCAGGAGTCGCCGAACCAGGAATCGGCCATCGGATTGTCGATCTTGTCATCGTCGTAGAAGGGCTGGAAACGATCGGTGACGCCGACTTGGAGGTTCGGGCCCATGTTGTAGTAGAGCCACTCCTGCTTGCCGGTGTTGATGTTGTACGCGTGGACCTTGCCGCGCGCGCCGCGCTCGCCGCCCTCGTTGCCGACGATGAACTTGTCACCGACGATCAAGCCGTTGCCGGCCATGCCTTCGCCGTCCTCGATGCGCACGCCGACGTTATGCCACAACTGCTCGCCGCTCTTCGCGTCGAGGGCGATGATTTGGCCGTCCAGCGTCGCATAGAAGATCTTGTCTTCTGCGTAATAAAGCGCGCGGGTCTGCGATCCGCAGCAAGTCTGCGCGGTCGCCAACTCGACATCCATGGTGGGCCGGAATTCCCAGATCACCTTGCCCTGTTCGCTCAGGTCGAGGGCATAGACATAGTTCGGCTTCGGCGACGCGATATACATGGTATCGCCGACGACCAACGGCGGTGCCTCGTGCGAGTCGGTGATACCGATCTGCCAGGTCCAGGCCACTTGAAGGTCCTTGACCGTGTCGAGGTTGATCTGATCCAGCTCACTGTGGTTCCAGCCATTGTAGTGGATACTGGGCATCAACATGTTGCCCGGATCTGCCGACAAGCGGAGCACATCGTCATTGGCGAGTGCAGCGCCCGACATTCCTCCTGCGACCGCCATCGCTATGAGCGAGGCGGAAAGCTTCGTTTGCATAGTCATTAACGTCCTCCCAATCGGTTCACTCAACTAACAGCGTTGAACACATACTCACTGTGCCAACCGGTACCAATCTCGTTGGGCATGCGCGTGCCCGCTCGCATTCACCCGGAGGGATCCAGCGGCGGTGGTGCTAGCGCAAGCGATCCACATAGTCGGGGAGCACCACCCCGAATTCATTGCCCCATGCGTTGCGGACAAACGTGGCGACCGCGGCGGCCTGCCGATTGTTGAGTGTGTCGAACGGAGGCATACCTCGCTCTGGGTCACCCCCTAGAATCTGCCCGACGGTTAGGCCTCGCGACTCCAGGAGTTCATTCCCGACCAATTTCGGCCCGGCTATCCCCTCGCCCTCGTCGCCGTGGCAAACCGAACACTCGCGTGCGTAAAGAAGCCTGCCCTCGCGCGTCAACGTCCTTAGGTTGGGCGTCGCTTGGGCCAACTGTTGGAATGCGCCGGTGTTTGCGCGCGATTGAGGACCCGCATCCGGCCCGGCCACCGCGCCAAAACCGAACGATCCTGTGAGGGCCACAATTGCCACAAAACAAATCCGACGGCCCCAGCGATCTCTCATCCTGATCTCCGCAAAACTTAACCTCGTGCACTTATCCGCCAGCAATCACCACTTGAAGTGACGCATAACGACGCATGCGTGTCAACCCGAACCACGGTTTGGGCCCAGGCTCGCCCACTCGCCGGCCCGCTGTAGCGGCTGCCGAAGCAAATGTTGGTGGTTTGAAACGAGCCGGCAATGTATGCCATCATATGCTCACCGTGCTATTGGGGACCCGACGATAGTGACCGACGCGCAGTTGTTCGCCCCAGCCCAGACAGGCGCAGACGCCGATTCCCTCCTTGCCGGCCTTGTTCAAAGGCTTCAGCGGGCGCGGCGGCGTTCTGCATACTCCACTATGGTCAGGGCCGGAGTCGCGGGCGTAGCGGTTGCGCTTGGCGTTTTCTGCCTGCTGCAGGTGGCGCACGATCTTCTCGGCACCTTGGCGCCGTCTCTGGCATTCGCGGGTCCGCTCGTGCCGAGCCGGCTGTTCGATTGGCGCCCGTCTCCATTTCCGCAGCATGTTTTGCTTTCAACTGGAGTCGGTCTGGCTGCGATCGCAATGGCGCCGGTGATTGCACTCCTCCTGCGGCCGGGCATCGCTGTCATGGCGCGCGCCGCCGACCGCCGGTTCGGCATGGACGAGTGCATGAGTACGGCGCTGGAGGTATCCTCGGCACCGGCACGGTGGCCCGGGGTCGTGTCACAGGCACTGATGCACCACGCCGGCGCACGCTCGGAGGCGGTCGATCCGCGGCGCCTGGTGCCGATGCGTCTATCGCGGATCGTTGCCGGTGTCCCGATCCTGCTAGGTGCAGCGATCTTGCTTACAGTGGCGCCCCCGCCGCCATTGCTGCAAGACGCCTACAATGTCTTGCGCCCTGTTGCGGTGGAGCCGCCGTCGCTGACCGCTGCGCAACAGGCGGAAACGGCAGCGAATCTACGCGTCATCTCGGCAATCCTGAAACAGGACGGCGAGGCCAGGGCGGATCCGGCCATCCAGGCGATCGCGCGGGCGCTCGACCAGCTCGGCAACGAAGTTACGCGCGACGACGGCATCGGTGGCGATGCCTTGGCCCAAGAGTTGGGGCGGCTGTTGACCCTGGCCCGCGACGCTTACGATCGGGCCGGGGAACAGAACACGTCCCGCAACCTCTCGCGCCTGATCGCCGGCTTGAACGAGTTGGCGCCGAACCGCCCGAAGGGCGCATACCAGGATATGCCTTTTAACGCCGGGGCGGGAGAGCCTAGGGACGATCCTGACATTCCAGACAACCCCTTTGTGGGACTGCTGACGACCAGGGAATATGTCGGCATCGAAGATTTTGCCGACTTGGCCCCGCCTGGAACCGTGCTCGGCGACCCGCGCACGGATCGACCGTTGGGCGGCGCCGGCCCGGCCGATGCTTTGGCCGACGAGGATCTTACCCGAACCTACGCCGAGGTTGGCGACGAATACGGCCCGGAAGGCCCCAACGCCGAGGGCCCGGCGGCCGGGATCATGATCGGCGGGGCGGACGGGGCCGGCGAGGGCGACTACGCCGGCATCGGCGACCAGCCGCTGTTCGGTCCGGCAGGCGGCCCGGGCGCCGCGATAAACGCGGAAGGCGAAATGGTGCTGCAGGATCCGGGCCGCGGCGGCGGCCGTAGGATCCGGATCGACTTCCCGCCGCTCGCGGAGTTGCAGGTGCCGGACGGGAATGCCCCTGGTGCGGCGGGAGGCTGGCGAGCGATAGCGGAGGGGGAAGTCACCCGCACCGACCTTCCCGTGCCGGCTCGGGACGTTGTCAGTCGCTACTTTGAGGCCATGAGGCTCGGCAAGTGAGCCTTCTCGCCCCCGGGTGGCTGGTTTTGGGGGCGCTGACAATCGTCGTACTGGCGCTGCACATGCGCCGCCGGCGTCAGATCGACGTGCCGAGCTTGATACTATGGCGGCTGCTGGAGAGCGGCGCCGCGCCCAGCCGTTCACTACGCTGGCCGCAGCCGAGTCTGCTTTTGCTGCTGCAGCTGCTGATCGTGCTTTCGATTGCTGTGGCGCTGGCGCACCCTTTGTTCGGTACCGACCGAGCCAGCACGCACACCATCTATGTGCTTGACGCGTCCGGCAGCATGCGCGCGACCGACCTGGCACCAAGCCGATTCGATACTGCGGTTGAGCAGCTCGGCGACCTGATCGAGGCCGGCGCCTCTAGGCCGGGCAACAGGATCTCCGTGGTCACTGCCGGCGCTCAAGCTCAGGTCCATATCGCCCGGCAAGCGGCTTCATCCAACATTGGGCCGACTGTCGAGGGGCTGCGGGCGGGCGATGGAGCGGCCGATTGGCAAGGAGCTGCAGGGCTGATCGACGCGCTCGTTGGTAACGACGAAACGCCGGACATCGTTCTGCTCACCGACAGCACCGACGTCGCTGACGACGCTGTCGTCGCTGCGTTCCCCGATCTGACGGTGACACGCGCGGTCTTCACTAGCGCCGACGCCCCGGCCGCGGTTACTGGCGAGGTTGCCAATGTCGGGATCACCGCCAAGGCGATCGCTGACGATGCCGGCGCCGGCAAGTGGAACATCACCGGCACCGTGCGGTTCCGCGGTTCGGATGCGGAGGAGACTACGGTTCAAGTGATGTTTCGGCCGGCGGGCGGCGATGGCTTCGTCGACTGGAGCGAGACCGACGTGACCCGTCGCAATGCGGACGACGTGACGTTCAGCGTGGCGCTGGAGCTGCCCGGTCCGGGAGCGGTGCTGTTGCAGCTGCCGGAAGACGCCGGGCCTCACGATAATGCCGTCTATTTCGCGCTTCGTGGAAATCCGGACTCGGCTAGCGTTTTGTATCTTGGCGACACCGATGGACCGCTGATCGCCGCTCTGCAGTCCCTCAACGATGTAGAGGTGGCAGCGGCCGACGAATTGCCCGCCGACGTTGGCGACTTCGATTTGGTGGTCGTTGATGGCGTTGCGGTGCCCGACCGTCCCGCGACGAATGTTTTGTGGCTCGGTGACGCCCATATCGCCGGCGAAACACCGCCGGGGCTTCTTCCCGACACATACGTCACCGGTTGGAACAACGATCATCCGTTATCCGACGGCGTCAATTGGACCGCGCTCGCCCCGCAAACCGGATATCAGGTAGCGCGGCTTGCCGGCGCGACGGTGCTGGCGGAATCGGCGGGAACGCCCCTGGTCCAGGCGCGGACCACGTCGGCCGGCCGCGAAGTGCAGATTTCGTTCGGACTTGCGGACTCGGGCTGGCGCGAGCGGGCCGGATTCCCCGTATTTGTCGCCAATCTTGTCCGCTGGCTCGGCGTTGATCTCGGTGCGCTGTCGGGTCCGTCATGCGTCGTCGGTGCGGCGTGTCCGATCGAGTCCCGGCTGCTGACGGGGCGCATCTTCGCGCCCGACGGTGCCGAGGCTTGGTCGTCCGCTCCGGGTGACGCCAATTATCTTCTGCCGGGCGTCGAGCGCACATTCATTCCGGATCGGGCCGGAGTCTACCGGCTCGAAGCTGGCGGCCACAGCCGTCTGCTGGTCGTCAATGCGGCCGCCGACGGCGAAACGGCATTGGCGCCGCGCGACGTTGAGGTGACAGAGCCGCCTACAAGCCCCCTATGGCCGTGGGTCTGGTGGTGGCTGCTCGTTGCCGCGTTGCTTGTTCTGTTGGCGGAGGCATGGATCGCCGGCCGCGGGCCCGAACAGTTCCTCAAGCGCTCGGCGCTCGCTAGGGCCAATCCGTTGGCCTTGCGGCGGCGGCTGCAACTTGGCGTTCGCGCGGCCGCTGGCCTGTTTATGCTGGCGGCAGTCCTGGGGATGCCAATGCTGGGCCGCGAGCCCGCCGAGCAGGTGATCGTGATCGTCGGGACCGATTTGGGGCCGGAGGGCCAGAATCCGGAGCGCGGCCGGATGCTTGACGAACTCGAAACGAACCGGACGGCGGCTGCAGGCGGCGAGCCGGCTGGGATCGTGACAACGGGCGCCGCCGTTCGGGTTGCCGCCGATCTGGGCGGAGCCCCCGAGCCCTTGCCCGCCGATACGTTTCGTTCGCCGCAGCCAGGTGCCAATCTGGAACAGGCACTCCAGCTCGCCGCTGCGATGGTACCGGCGCACCGGGCCGGCCGGGTGGTGCTTGCCGCCGACGGCAACGAGACTGCCGGCGAGATCGCGAAGTCTGTGGCCGCGCTGCGGTCACGCGGGCTCGCGGTCGACATCGAGCCGCTCACGGAGCTGCCACAGGGGGAGGTTCTGGTCGAATCGATCAAGGTTCCGGCACGAGTTTATGCCGGAGACGCCTTTGCTCTGGACGCTGTGGTGTACAGCCAGCGCTCGGCCAATGCGAGTGTTACGGTCAAGCGCGCCGGTGAGATCGTGCATAACCAGGAAGTCGACCTGCTCGCCGGCCGCAATCGGATTGAGACGGTGGTCACTGCCGACGACCCGGGCAGCCTGCTTCTCGAGGTGTCGGTCGCAATGGCCAGCGACACTTTCGCTCGGAACAACTCCGAGGGCGTATTCGTTGAAGTGGCGCCGACACCCGCGATCGTCATCATCACTCCGGAACCGGATACGGGCGAATATCTTGCGGATGCGCTGTCGGTTCAGGGCCTGACCGCGTCGGTCATCGCGCCAGCCGACGCACCCGACACGATGGACGGTTGGCTGGGCTATGACAGCGTTATCTTGATGAACATGCCGGCTATCGCCCTCAATACCGACCAGCAGGAAATGCTCGAAGAGTTCGTCGAGCTACACGGGCGAGGGTTGCTTATTCTCGGCGGCGAGAACTCTTTCGGCCCCGGTGGCTATTTCGAAACGCCGTTCGAACGCGCGTCGCCCCTATCCAGCCGGGTCCCGCATGACGCACCGCAGGTGGCGCTCGTGTACGTACTCGATCGGTCCGGGAGCATGGTGGGCGCCGTGGATGACGCGGGCCTCGTCACCCGCCTCGACATCGCCAAGCAGGCGACACTTACTGCCGTCAGCCTTCTGAACGATGTATCGCAAGTCGGGATTGTGGTGTTCGATACCAAGGGGCATGTCCTGCTGCCCATGCAGCAGCAAAAGGACGAGGCAGGCGTCAGCGCCGCTCTCGATCCTCTCGTGTCTGGCGGCGGAACCGCGATCCTGCCGGGACTCGCGCTCGGAATCGATATGATTGCCAAGGTCGATGCCGCCGCGCGGCACGTTGTAGTGATGACTGACGGTCTCTCGCAGGAAGCCAATTTTGAGCCACTTTTGGCAAAGGCCAGCAGAGCCGGCATCACGATTTCAGCGATCGCCATCGGCGGCACCGCCGATATCCGCCAGCCAATGGACATCGCAGAACACGGTGGTGGTGCCTTCTATGCCACCGAGGACTTCAAGGCGCTCCCAAGTATTCTCGCCCAAGAGACACTCATGCTTGCGAGCTCACCCGTGCAGCAGCGCATTGCACCGGTCAGTTGGGTCGACCGCAGCGCTGACTTCCTGGCCGGGCTGCCCGATGTGCTGCCGCCGCTTCACGGCTACGTCCGCACGACGGCGCAGCCTCAGGCTGACCTCCATCTAACGGTGACCGAGGAAGACGGCGAGAAGACCCCGCTGCTCGCATCCTGGCGATACGGCAACGGCCGCGTGTTGGCGTTTGCCACCCACGGCGCCGGCGCGGGCACGCAGGAATGGATTCAGCTTCCCGAGTATCCCCTCATGTGGGCGCAGGCGATCCGACATTTCCTCCCGGACATCCCGGGGCCCGGCCTGCATATCAGCCTGCACCGCGCGGGCGACACTGTTCGGATCGTCGCTGATGTCGTTGGCACCGACGGGGGACCCTTGAACGAGCTGCCGGTTACGGCGACCCTTGCCGAAGATGAAGAGACGAGGATCCAACTCGGCGAAGTCCAGCCCGGCCGTTACGAAGGCAGTTTCGTGGTCACAGAACCCGGTGCCTACCGCATTGATGTCAAGGCCGACGAGCTGATGCGTGAGGCGATGATGTACGTTGCGTATCCGGCACGTTTTGATTTCGTGCGGTCGGATTTCGACAAACTCAATGCGCTTGCTGGTGCGACCGGCGGCAGAATGCTCCTCGGCGACAAGACGCTGTTCAGCGACGAGCTTGCATGGGTCGCGCGCCCGGCATGGAGGCTGTGGGCTGTCGTCGGCCTGGCGCTCTTCATGCTGGATCTCGCCATCCGCCATGTGCCGGGAGTATTCGGTCTGAGGAAACGATCACCCATGCCCAGCCGGCATTCCCAGGCATCCACCCAACCACGAACCACGTAACAACCGGCCGATTAGCGCCTAGCCTTGAGGAAAAGAATGGAGACGACGCAAAACAACACCGCCGGCGCAGGCTCGCAGGACATGGACATCGAGGCGCTCGAGCGGTTGCTCGAATTGCTTCGGCGCGCCCGCGACGAGATCGCCAAGGCGGTGATCGGCCAACGCGACGTGGTCGATCAGCTGTTGATAGCCCTCATATGCGGTGGCCATGTGCTGCTCGAAGGCGCGCCCGGCGTTGGCAAGACGCTCCTGGTGCGGTCGCTTGGCGCGGCCGCCGGGCTCAGTTTCGCCCGGGTGCAATTCACGCCCGACCTGATGCCGGCCGACATCACCGGTAGCTTGGCCCTGATCCCGGATGAAAGCGGCGGGACGAAGCTGCAATTCCAGGCCGGTCCGATCTTCACGCAAGTGCTGCTGGCCGACGAGATCAATCGCGCGACGCCGAAGACGCAGTCGGCTTTGTTGGAGGCCATGCAGGAGCAGACGGTCACGGCCGCCGGTACCACGATGGCCGTGCCCCAGCCGTTCTTCGTCCTGGCGACCCAGAACCCGATCGAGATGGAAGGGACATACCGCTTGCCGGAGGCGCAGATCGATCGCTTCCTGTTCAAGAGCCTGGTCGTATATCCCTCTGAAGACGAACTCCACGGCATCCTCGATCTCACTACAGGTGTCGATCAACCAATGCCGCAACAGGTGCTGTCGGCGGAGGATATTCTGTTACTGCAAAAGTTGGTCCGGCAGGTGCCGATCGCCGCGCATGTGCAGCGCGCGGTCGCCCGCTTCGCGATCACCACCCAGCCCGATCGCACCGACGGACCCGCTGAAGTGACGAAGTATCTGCAATTCGGGCTCAGCCCGCGCGGGGCGCAGTCCCTCGTGCTTGCGGCCAAGGGTCACGCGCTGCTCAGGGGTCGTTACAATGTCAGTATCCAGGATCTGAGCGCTGTGTTGGCGCCGGCGATCCGCCATCGCTGCCAACTCAACTACGAGGGCGAGGCCGAAGGCATCGACGCCAACGCGCTGCTCATTCGCCTGCTGGATACAGAGACGCGGAAAGCAGCGTGAAGCCATCCCCGCTTCTGCTGCGAAAGCTGTCGCGAGCAAAGCTGCTCACGCGTTGGCAGGCAGCATCGGTCGGCATCGGCGAAAGGCGTTCCCGCGGCAAGGGCGCCGGCATGGAGTTCGCCGATCATCGGGAGTACAAGCCAGGCGACGATCTTAGACACCTCGATCCGCATCTCTATGCGAGGTTCGGCCAGAACTACATCCGGCAGTATGAAGTCTACCGCCAACTGCCGATCACGATCGTGATCGATGCCAGCCGCTCGATGGATTGCGGCGATCCCAACAAGTTCACGTGCGCGTGCAGTATTGCCTCCGCGCTCGCCTTCATCGGCCTCGCCGGCGGCGACCAGGTCCAATTCGGCGTTGGCGCAGGCGAGCACGTCCATTGGTCGCCAAAGTTCCATGGCGTCGCGCGGGCCCAGCCCATGTTCGACTGGCTCGGCAATCGGCGTCCGAGCGGCGACGGCGCATTCGGTGCGGCACTCCATGTCGCCGTCAGGCACTTCACTGACCGCGGGCTGCTCATCGTGCTCAGCGACTGGTGGACCGAGGACGCCGAAGCCGAGCTCCGTGTCCTCTCGGCCACCGGTCAGGAGATTTGGGGCCTGCAAATCGCGTCTCGCGAAGAGTTGGACCCGGCGCTGATGGGCGATGGAGAAGCCCGGCTGGTCGATGTCGAGACCGGGCACGAGATTGAGTTGGCGTTGGATCGATCCACGCGGGAGCGTTACGCGCGCGGCCTGAAAGCGTGGTGCGAGAAGTTACAGACGCTGTTCACGCGCATCAATGGCCGATACTTGCTGGTGCCGGCCGATCAGCCGACGGACAGGCTATTGCTGCAGGATTGGCGGCGCATGGGATTGATCGGGTGACCGCATGCGATCGTCCGTATGGCCCACACCTCGGACAGGGGCGGCTTGCCCACAGCTATCAAGCGTTGTAGGGATTCGTAACTGATCTGAAGATCGCCAAGACCCCAGGCTTCACCACTCTGCCGGTGCGGTCTTGCGACGGAGTTGATTGAGCGATGCGACGCCGCGACCTCCTGTCCGCTGCAGCCGCAGCGATTCTAACATCGACCCACGCTCGATCGAGGGTCCCGGACTGGCCGATAGAAGACGGCCCTCGTGGGACTCTGATGAACCCCAGAATTGCGTTGGCCGCATCGGGTGGCCATGCGTTCGCCATGACGTCGCGAGGTGAGCTGCGTTGGCGTGCCCTTCTTCAGGAGTTGAAGCGTCTTGGCTACGTCGAGGGGGAGACCATCACGATTGAGCGGTGGTCGGGACAAAGCCGGCTGCGCAACCGAGATCGATTTCGCGCTCGACGGCTCGTCGCAAGCGGACCCGACGTAGTCGTTTCCGGAGACTCGCGTACGACCCGTGCCCTCAAGGGTCAGACAGCGGAGATTCCGATCATCAACATGGGGAGTTTCCCCCCCGATTCTGGTTTTGTTGCGAGCTTCGCACGCCCCGGCGGCAACATCACGGGGGTCGCACCGACGCCGCCCGGCGAGATTTTCGCCAAACAGGTGCAGTTGCTGCGCGATGCGGTGTCGACGCCTTCGCGTGTGGCCTGGCTGGGCCCGAGAAGCTACTGGAACCACGCCTTCACCGAAGCCACGCGTTCCGCTGCCGAGCAGTTGGGGCTGGCACTCGTGCAGATGCGTATCGTATACCCGATTGGAAAATCATCGATCCAACGGGCATTTCAAGACTTGCCGGATCAAGGCATCGACGGCCTGTTTGTAACCTCCGCGGCTGACATATATCTGTACCGCGAAGCCGTCGTCGAGGCGGCGACTAGAGCCAAGCTGCCTGCCATTTCTATGCAGCGCGAATATGCAGAGTTGGGACTTCTGATGAGCTATTCGACCGATCAGGCTGCGCGCTACCGTGACGCGGCTGGCTATGTCGATCGGATCCTGAGAGGTAACGATCCGGCAGAGTTGCCAGTTCAACTACCGACGGCGTTCGAGTTCGTGATCAACCTCAACACCGCCCGCAATCTCGGCATCACTATGCCGCCGCATCTGTTGGCCCAGGCGACCGAGTTGATCGAATAGGGCATGGACGGTCACGGACAATCTCATCGGGCCTGAGCTTGCCGCTTCGCTGGACGGATTGAGCTGGAGACCTCCAACAACCGGGGGATTTGACGAAGATTTTGGTGTGCTGTCCGACTTTCGCTGAGATCGGCGGTGTTGACGTCCGCAACCATCCGCCGTTTCGTTCTCGGCGGAGGGTTTTGGCGCTATTCAGGCGGACTCATACCATGGCGGCCCTGCGCTCATGGAAGATCAGACGCTGGAAATTGTAAGCCAGGTTGGCGAGGCCGATCTTGGCCTCCGCCCGCTTGAGCCCGATGGTACGGATGAAAAGGCCCATGCGATCCTTCTGCTGGGCGAAGACGTGCTCCACATGCGCACGGACCGCTGACTTGCGGGCATTGGCCTGGGCGGTCGCCTTGGGCATGGCCCGGCCCGGCGGCTTCTTGCGGTGGATGTGGGAGACCCGACCCTTGCCGGCCAGCCACGCCTCGTTGGCCTTCGAGCGATAGGCGCTGTCAGCCCACACGCCGGCGGCCAGATTGTCGCCGGTGACGAGCTGACGCAACATCTTGCCGTCATGGCGGGCGGCATCGGTCACAGCCGAGCTGCGGATGAAGCCGTAGGCCCGATCGATGACGACATGATTCTTGTAGCCGAACACCGGGATCGCGATGTCGGGCATGCGCCGTTGCGACCCGGCGGGGTTCTTGCGCCGCCCGGTCTTCACCGTCCACCGCGCATCCGTGTCCTTCTGCGCCGCCTTGGCTGGCTGATCGGGCCAGACCTCGGACGCGCTCTTGCCCGCCTTGATCGCCCGCTTCTCGTCATCGCTGTGGCGCTGCTTGGGCGCCGATACCAACGTCGCATCGACGATCTGCCCGCCCATCGCCAGATAGCCGCACCGGCGCAATTCGCCATCGAAGGCGGCAAACAGCTTATCCATCGCCCCGGCCCGGACCAGACGCTCGCGAAAGGTCCATATGGTGTTGCGGTCCGGCGTCGGCGCTCCGAGATCGAAGCCTAGGAAGCGAAGCCAGCTCAAGCGATCGCGGATCAGAAACTCCATCCGCTCGTCACTCACCGTGTGCCGCGCGGCCAGGATCAGAACCTTGAGCATCGCCACCGCATCGTAGGCCGGGCGGCCACCTTGCGATCCGTCCGAATAGCCAAGCGCAGCCTCAAGCGGCGCGCGGAAAATCTCGAAGTCGACGACCTTTGCCAGCACCTCCAACGGATCACCCGTCGCCGAAAGCTTTCGAAGATGATCCGGTAAGCCGAACAGACCAGCCTGCCTCATCAATACCTCCTCAAACCGAACCGCCGTAGAGAATCACAACGAGGCAAAATTCACGAGGTAAATGGAGGCGTCCAGCTGACACGAGCGATACGCGGACCGGCATCGCTGTTTTGGCCCCAAGCAGGCGAACAATGAGCGAGCTATCTAACCAGGGACGGCAACGTCTGCGCCTGCTTTTGCGAGTCAGCGGCGCTTGCGTGTGCGTGATTGCCATGGACTTGGTGCTGGTTTTCTACGGCACGCCATTCGATCCAGTGTGGTGGTGGGTGATGGCCGCGGTTCTGGCCGCCGCGGTAGTTATGGTGCCGGCGCTTGCCATTCCCATAGAGTGGGTCATCAAGGGCTATATCGACAAAGAGTCTGGGTAGTTCTGCCTGGCGGGCCTGCTAGCTTCGGTCACCACGCTCGGCTTGACCGGCCCTAATGCGGCGCACCAGATCGTGCACGATCAGACCGGCGACCGCGCCGAGGAACCCGAAAATCCCCGCCTTCACCATGCCTGCGATGCCGCCTAGGCCTTGGATGCTCTCGCCGGGTATGAGACCGGCATAGTCGCAGAACAGCACCACGACACCGCCGATGATCGCGGCCAGTACCTGCTCACGCGTCGACTTCTTTCCCTTCAAAGCATCCCCCGATCAAGGATGTTCCCCGCCGCGCCGATTGTAACGGCGCGCTCGACAGCTTGTCACGCGCGGGGCAGGGCGGGGACGGAATACCTACGCCTCTAGTGGATTGATCGGAATGAAAGAGTCCGAATTGGGATTCCGTATTTTGCTGTGTTATGCGAATCTGGCGCATGCGCAGTGGAATCTCCTTCACCCTATCCGCCGGCGACCGTCAGCGATTGCGCGCGGTCGTCGCGGATCCCAAGAGCCCGCAGAAACACGTCTGGCGGGCACATATTGTCCTTCTCAGCGGCGAGGGTCTGGGCACCTCGGCGATCATGACCGAGACCGGCAAGTCCAAGACCTGCGTGTGGCGCTGGCAAGAGCGGTTCATGCACGAGGGTGTCGGCGGCCTGCTTCGCGACAAGTCCCGTCCGCCCGGCAAGGCGCCGGTCCCGCTCGATCGTGTCGCCGAGATCGTGCGCCTGACGCAGCAACCGCCGCCGTTTGAGGCGACCCACTGGACGTTGCGCGCGATCGCCAGGGCGGCCGGTATTGCCGCCTCGACGGTGCAGGCGATCTGGAAGGCTCACGGTCTCAGCCCGCACCGCTGGCGCAACTTCAAGCTGTCGACCGACCCTGCCTTCGCCGAGAAACTCACCGATATCGTCGGCCTGTATGTCGACCCGCCGGCCCATGCGGTGGTGTTGTCGATCGATGAGAAGTCACAGATCCAGGCGCTCGACCGCCGGTCTGCCGATGAAGAAGGGACGCGCCGGCACCATGACCCATGACTACAAACGGCACGGCACGACCACGCTGTTTGCGGCGCTCAACGTTCTGGACGGAACGGTGATCGGCCAGAACATGCAGCGCCACCGCCATCAGGAGTTCATCCGCTTCCTCAACCGCATCGAGCGCACGGTGCCGGCGGACAAGGCCATCCACGCGATCGTCGACAACTACGCGGCGCACAACAAGGACAAGGTCCGCGCCTGGCTCGCCCGCCATCCGCGCTGGACTTTCCACTTCACACCGACCTCCTGCTCGTGGCTCAATGCCGTCGAGGGCTTCTTCGCAAAACTCACCCGGCGGCGGCTCAAGCACGGCGTCTTCCATTCCGTCGTCGATCTCCAGGCCGCAATCAACCGCTTCGTCCGCAAATACAATGCGGCCAACCCACAGCCATTCATATGGAAAGCCGACCCCGACGACATCATCGCAGCCCGAAACCGAGGGTTCCAAACGTTGGAATCAATCCACTAGGGTGCGCAAGCGTATGTTGGAGGCAGGCGATACTTTGATCGAGGCGAGCAGGACATGCGGCTTCCGGAGAATTTAGGCGAGGCCGAGAAAGCGCTTCTCGAAAAAGTGGCGGCGGGCGAACCGCTCGGCGACAAGGAGAAGGACGATCCGGCCAAGGGCGCCGCGTGGGGCGCGGATCGCACCATCCGGGCCGAGGTCATCCGCGCACTGTGCGTCGGTGCTTGGAAAGATCAGACGCTCGACCCCGAGGGGGATTGTGATCATCGGCGCCCGCATCACGGGCCTACTGGACTTGCAGGCAGCGACCGTAACGATCCCGCTGCGACTCCGAAAGTGTCATGTCGAAGGATCGCTCGATCTGAGTGACGCGACCGTGAAGGTCCTTGATCTGAGCGGAAGCCACCTGCCCGCTGGCTGGCGGAGCGATGGGGTGACCGTCAACCGAAACGTAAACCTTCACAACGGTTTCACAGCCAAGGGCGAGGCGCGGCTGGTCGGCGCCGAGATCAGCGGAAACCTAGAGTGCGATGGCAGCACGTTCGTGAATGAAGGCGGCAATGCCCTCAACGCCGACGGCATGACCGTCAAAGGAGGCGTGTACCTGCGCAATAGTTTCACGGGCGAAGTTCGGCTGCTCGGCGCCGATATCGCCGGCAACCTCGACTGCCGAAAGGGCACTTTCGAGAATGAAGGCAACGGTGCCCTCTCCGCAGATCGCATGAGCGTCAAAGGTGGTGTATACCTGCGCCATGGCTTCAGGGCCAAAGGCGCAGTGCGGCTGATCAACGCCGACATTGGCGGCAACCTGGATTGCCTCAAAGGCACGTTCGAAAGCGAAGGCGGCAACGCCCTCATCGCCGACGGGGCCTCGATCAAGGGAAAGTTGATTTGGAGCGCCGTCGCCTCGACGGGCATGGTCGACCTTCAGCATGCAAAAGTCGGCCAGTTGGTTGATGACGCCGAAAGTTGGCCCGACGCCGACTGGATGGTCCTCGACGGTCTTAAGTATGGCAGCATCGCCTGGGACTCCCCGACCACCGCACAGGAACGTCGCGAGTGGCTTGGGCGACAGCCCAGAAAAGCCGGGTTTAGCCCGCAGCCATACGAACATCTGGTCCGCGTGCTGCGGCAGATGGGCCACGAACGCGATGCCCGCGACATTGCCATCGAAAAGCAAAGGGCGCTGCGAAAACACGGCAACCCTACATGGGTGGGTCGGCAATGGGATCGGTTCTTGGACTGGACGGTCGCATACGGGCACAGGCCGTGGCAGGCGATCTGGTCCGCTCTAAGCCTTATCATATTTGGCTCGTTAGTCTTCGGTCTCGCTAATTTTTTCGACGTTATGGGTCCAGCCCGTCCTGGCGATTTTAGGAATTGGGTGAATGCGCCGGATGGTGAAGCGGACTTTGGGTCGTATCCTCCGTTTCTCGCCCCGGTTTATTCACTGGACGTGTTCCTGCCGATCGTCGATCTGCACCAGGAGTCATATTGGTTGCCTAAGCGCGAGACGGCAGCCGGCCGGTCGCTTTGGCTCTATATGTGGTTCCATATCCTTGGCAGGCTGGACGCTGACTTCGGTCCTGGTGGCGGCGCTGACGGGGCTGGTCAAACGCGACTGATCTAGCCGCCGGTGCGGACCGTCGTGATTTCGCGGCGGGCGGCGTCGAGCGCGCGTTGCCGTACGGGATCGGCGGCGATCCAGGCATCGATACCGGCCTGCGCCGCTTCCTGCCACTGTGTGGTTTCTTCCGGCGTTAGGGTGCGAACGGTTTGGTCCGACGCGGCGCGCAAGACGGCGGCGCGGGCATTATGCGCGAACTGTTCATCGGCGCCCCAGGCGCGCGAAATGGCCTCGCCCGAGTTCAAAGCCAGGGCGGCCCGCGCCGCCGGCGGCAGCGCCTCGAACCGGGCCCTCGTCATGACCACCGCCAGCAGGGGACGGCCGAGCGGCGCGGCCGGGTGGAAGCGGGCGGCATCGATGATGCGTTGTTCGTACAGGCCGCGCAGGCCGACGAAGATCCCGTCGAGGCGGTCGGCCGAAATGGCGTCGGCGGCACCCGCCGCGGAAATCGCCACCGGCCGGGCCCCCAGCGCCTCCACAATCGGAACGGCAAAGTCGCTCGGCACACCGATCCTGCGTCCGGCGAGCGCCGTCAACTCGGGTACCGGGAACCGCGTGTGCAGCCAGCGGTCGGCGCCGGTCCAGACGCCGATGACGTGGAGATCGGCGTAGCCGCGCAGCACGCCTTGCTCCACCAGCCGCCACACGACGACCGAACCTTCCTCCGCGTCGGCGAACAGGGACGGCACCTCGCTGACGTCGTCGGGGAAGTCGCCCGGAAGGTAGCCGGTGGACAACACAGCCAGGTCAGCAACGCCGTCGCGCAGTTGCGCCAGTTGGCGGGGCAGGCTGGCACCGAGCGTCGTGTCGCGGCCGTTGATGCGAATGGCGATGGCGCCGTCCGCGTCCGCCTCGACGCCATCGACCCACGCGGCGAGGTCGACATGGCTGGCGGAGGCGTTGGCGAGGTTCAGCTCGACCGGCCGCGCGCAGGCGGCAATTAGCAAGGGCGCCAGCAGCGCCGCGGCCCAACCCTGCAGGTTTGCGGCGATGGGACTATCCGCCGGCGCGGTACTTCGCGACCTCACGCCGCGCCGCCTCCAGCGCCTGCTCACGGCGCGGATCGAGGGCGATCCAGTTCGCTACGCCGGATGCGCTGGCCGCTTCCAGTTGCGCCCTCTCAGCCGCCGTCAGGCTGCGAACCGTGTGGCCCGGTGTCGCCCGCAATTGCTCGACGTAGGCCCAGTGCTCGGCCTCCAGAGTATCGCCCCATGAGCGCGACCGCGCCTCGCCGGAATGCTTTTCGATGGCCGCCTTGGCCGCCGCGGGCAGGCCGTCGTACCTGGCCTTGTTTATCAACACGGCGAGGAACGCGCGGCCCATCGGTGCGTCGACGTGATAGGAGACAGACTCCATGATGCCGCGCGTATACATGCCGCGCATGATGTTGAAAATACCGTCGAGATTGCCGGCGGCGAACGCTTCCGGCGCTCGCCTCGTTGACATCGCGACGGTGGTTGCGCCCAGCGCGGCAATGATGGGCGTCGTAAATTCGCCTGGCGTGCGGATGTTCTTGCCAGTCAGAGCGTCGATGCCGGGCAGCGGATAATTGGTGTGCAACCATCGATCGGCGTCGGTCCAGCAGCCGATGACCTTGAATTCGTCGTAGCCGCGGATCAGGCCCTGATCCGCCAACCGTTTCATGATCAACGAGCCCTCGGCGGCGTCGGCGAACAGGAAAGGCAGTTCCGTCAAATCGTCGTCGGGAAAGTCCCTGGGAAATTGGCTCGTGACAACGATGGCGATGTCGGCGCTGCCGTCGCGCAGGTGCCCCAGTTGATTGCGCGCGCCTTGGCCGAGTGGCGTGTCGCGACCCATCAGTTGAATTTCGAGCGTACCTCCCGCGTCGGCATGGACCGCCGCGATCCAGGCGGTGTAGCGATCGGTAACCTCAGTGGAGTTGGCGAACTTGAGCACGACCGGCTGCGCGATCGCGGTCGCGGCCACAAACGTCGCCAGCACGAGCCCCAGCGCCGAGCGATGCAATTGGCACATTGTCGTTACTCCCCACCCACGGGCAATGGTACTCAGCAAACGCATTTGATCCCGTCCCACGTGCATATCGGCGCACAGTCATCTGGCCGTGGTCCATCGCCCATGACAAAGAAGGTACCCGGGGCCAGTGCCTCGGTGCCGGCCACATAGTCCACGCCCCCCTCCCGGCGCAGAATGTCGAAGAACTGCTCGGCCGCAATCCGCTGCTCCGTGCCATAGGAGGTAATGATCGCTGCGCGATAGGCCTCGCGCATCGCCACGAGCTCGGCCTCGTCCTGCACCGGCAGACTCAACCGCAGCCGGTCCCATTCGGCGTCCGAGGTGAGCAGGATGCGACGCGCCTCGAGCGAGACCCGCAGAAATCCCATCGCGATATCGGGGTATTCCTGAGCAAAGCTTTCGCGAAACGCCCAGCCGTGAATCGCGGGTTGATCGGCCAAGCCGAGGGCATCGAGTGTATCGTCGATCGAGAGGATCTGGCGATTGCCGAGGTGCCGCAGCCGAACGCTGGGCTGCCATTCGTTGACGACGGCGTTGACCGCGCCCGAGCGGATAGGGTCCGACAGCAGGCTCGGCGAGCTAACCTTGGTGATCGATTCCAGCACTGCGCCGATATCCGTTTCCAGAGCTGCGCGGCTGTAGGCGCGAAACAGCAGCCAACTATGCTCGGAAATACCATTGGCGATGGCGATGGACTTGCCGTCGAGATCCTCAATCGCCGTAATTCCGCTGTCTGAACGGGCGATGAGGTTTCCGCCCAGTTTGGTGTGCGGCACGAATGTGTAGTCGGCGCCCTGCCAACGCTGTTGCGAGATGAACAGGTGGTCTGTCATCACGAAGTCGGTGGCCTCGGTCTCCAGCGCCACCGGCGGTACCAGCTTGCCACCAATATCTACGATTTCGATCTGCAGGTCTTCCACCGCGGCTAGATTGTGATGTTCGATGACGTCGATTTCCCACGGCGCGGGCCCGAACAGCGGAACGCCGACAAACACCAACTCGGCGGCGAACGCCGAGGCGAGGCCGCTCAACATGGCGGCCAAGATTGCCGTAGCGCCGATCCCGGCCATCGTCGCGCGCGTTGTTTTCACTGCCAACCCATCTGTTTCGGAGACTCCCTCGCCGCCATTAGAAATCAAAGCGGTAACTTGTCAACGCCGCCATGATGTCGGTCAATGGCTGCAATTTGCGGCTCGACCACTGCCAATAGACGCCGCCGGACCGCGCCATCGATCTATGGCTGCTGGATAAGATGGACGTCGCGTTGCGGGAAGGGGATGGATATGCCTTTGGCGTCGAACGCCTCCTTGAACGCCCTGGTCAGGTCGAACTTCACGGACCAATAGTCCTCTGACTTGACCCAGGCACGGACCACGATGTTGACGGAGCTGTCGGCCAACTCGGCCACGGCGACCAGTGTCTCCGGGTCGCTCAGGATCCGATCGTCGCCATCCAACACCGCGTGGATGCATTGCATCGCCTGCCCGATATCATCGCCGTAGGAAATGCCCAGCATCCATTCGAGCCGCCGTGTTGAGTGGTACGAATAGTTGAGCACGGTCGATCCCCAGATCGCGGCATTCGGGACGACGATATGGACGTTGTCCGGTGTCGCCAACTCGGTCGTGAATAGGTTCAGGCTGCGCACCGTGCCGCCGGTGCCGGCGACCTGCACGTACTGTCCTATGCTGAACGGACGGAATATCAGGAGCATCACACCGGCCGCCACATTGGACAACGTGCCCTGCAGCGCCAGGCCGACCGCCAGACCAGCGGCGCCGAAAACGGCGATCAGGCTGGTCGTCTGAATGCCGAACTGGTTCAGGACCGCGATGACGACAAAGGCGATGATCGCGTACTTGACCAAACCCACGATGAAACCGCCGATCGTGGTGTCGATCCGATCGGTTCTGCCAATGCCTGGCCGACGGCCCTCGATACCCAGCCGGCGGCAAGCCAGCCGACGATGAGTATCGCAACGCCGGCGAGCGCCGACAGGCCGTAGGAGATGATGATGTCGACGGCCTGTTGCAGCGTTTCCTGGTGCATCGCCGTTGCTCACAAATTGTCCGAATACGCGCCGCCAGCGGGCTAGGCTAGGCGGCCGGCCCGATAGTCTTCGGCGGCCTGCAGCAGCTCCTGCCGGGTATTCATGACGAACGGGCCCATGCGCGCGATCGGCTCATTGATCGGTGCACCCTCCATGACCAGCAACCCCGCGCCTTCGGCGCCCGCCTGCAGGCGCATGCTCCCGTTGCGCGCAAAGATCGCGAGTTGATGCTGGCGCATCGCCGTCTGCGGACCGGAGGGGCCGGGTGCGCTGAATCCGCCGTCATAGGCGAACGCCATCAAGGTGTGGCCATCGGCCGGTGAGTAATCGAACTCTGCTTCGGGCCGTAGACGGACATCGAGGTAAGAGGCGGGCCAAATGGTCTCTGCCGCTCCCTGATGGCCGTTCCAGCTGCCGGCCAGGATGCGCACGAGCGCTCCATCGGCCTCCGCCTCGGGGATCTGATCCGATGAAATATCCTGATAGCGCGGCGCAGTCATCTTGTGCTCGGCTGGCAGATTGACCCAGAGCTGATAGCCCCAGATCAGGCCGTCGGTCTGCTCCGGCATTTCGGAGTGGATGATGCCGCGGCCGGCGGTCATCCACTGGACGGACCCGTCCGTCAGCAAGCCGCTATTGCCGACCGAATCGCGATGACGCATGCGCCCCTTCATCATGTAGGTCACGGTCTCGAAACCGCGATGCGGATGGTCGGGAAAGCCTGCCACGTAAGCGTTGGGGTCGTCATTGCGAAACTCGTCGAGCAGAAGAAACGGATCGACCGAATCACACTGGGGACTGCCGATGATGCGCAATAGCCGCACGCCCGCGCCATCACTGGCCGGCACGCCGTCGACGATTCTTACGATCTCTCGAATACTCATGGTGGGACAATCTCATTGCCGCCAAGGCGCCCGTCAAGACCAAGAAGCCGGCTCCCGGCCGGATTGTCGTCGTCATGATCGTTGCAATCGCCTAAACGAGGCCTGGGGGCTACTCGCGGAGGAAGAATTGGCGCGAGATTCACATACATCGAACGAGGACGCCCGCGGCCGTGTGATCGTCGCCCTGGACGTGCCGGACGCCGCACAGGCGCGCGACCTGGTGACGGCGCTTGGCGACGTCATCACGTTCTATAAGGTGGGTCTCTATCTGCAGATGGCCCGCGGCACGGAAGCGTTCATCGACGAGCTTATCGCCGCCGGCAAGGACGTATTCCTCGACTACAAGCTGGGCGATATCGGAGAATCGATGCGCGGCGGGATTGCCGGCGCAGCCGCTCGCGGTGTGCGTTTCCTCACCATCCAGGGCAGCGAGGAAGTGGCGAAGGCGGGACTGGCGGCGGTGCTGCGCGAGCGCGCCGATGACGGACCGCGCATTTTGATGGTGACGGTGCTCACCAGCGTCGGCCTGACCGATCTCAAGGACATCAACGGGCCGGCGATCGACGTGCCGGCGCTCGTGCTGCGCCGTGCTCGCCTGGCGCGCGAGTTGGGCTGCGACGGGGTCATCGCCTCGGGACAGGAAGCACGCAGAGTGCGCGAGGAGCTTGGGCCGGACTATTTGATCGTGACCCCGGGGGTACGCCCGGCAAGCGGCGCTGTCGCCGGCGACGACCAGAAGCGTGCGGTCACGCCCGGCAAGGCGATCGCCGCCGGCGCCGATCACATCGTGGTTGGCCGGCCGATCGTACGTGGCGCCAATCCCGTCGCTGCCGCACAAAGCATCGTCGACGAGGTGGCCGAGGCAATCCGGGTGCGCGCGGAGCGCTAGAGTCCCGCCGTCAGGCAAAACCACCTTTCTGCTGCGCTAAGGCGCACGTTGCCCGATGCCGCCGCGATCGGCAGTGTGACGACTACGCCGATAACGCGTTTCGCCGACGGACCGGATTGCTGCCGCCCGACATGGCACTGCTTGGCCGCACGCCGCTGCTCGGCGGTTTGGCGCGGGAGGCGGTTGAGGCGCTTATGGGCCGTGCCACCGTGCGAACATTCCCGCGAAACGCCATCCTCTTCTGCCAAGAAGAGCCGGCAACGCACTTCTATGTCATTCTGGCGGGCTGGGTGAAGCTGTTCCGCTCCACCGAGGACGGCGACGAAAGCGTCATCGCCGTGTTCGCACGCGGTGAATCCTTCGCCGAGGCGGCGATCTTCGATCGGGGGATCTATCCGGTGACGGCCGCCGTTATCGCCGATTCCCGATTGCTCGTCGTACCGGTGGAGCCGTTTGTGCGCGGGCTGTCGGCGCGCGGCGACATCGCGCTCAAGATGATGGCTTCGATGTCGCGGCACCTACGTCAGCTGGTGCAGCAAATCGAGCGGCTGACAAACAAGTCGTCGACCGAGCGGGTCGCCGCGTTCCTGCTCAAGCTGTGCGCGCAAGACAGCGGCCCGGCGACCATTCTATTACCGCTGGACAAGGCATTGATCGCCGGCCGGCTGGGGATGCAGCCGGAGACCCTGTCGCGATCTTTCGCTAAGCTGCGCACACTCGGCGTTATCACGCGCGGTGGCGAAATCTCAATCCCCGATGTGGCCGCGCTGCGGCATCTGAGCAGGGGCCACGCGCCGCCGCGCTAGAACGCCGCACGCCCGGTTCAGCGTTGCGACCAGGCGCGATCGAGGATTTGCCGGTGGATCACGTCGAATGCGGCGTCGACCTTCGGACCGAATAACGGATCGGTCCCGCTGCCGGCACGCTCTTCGATGTCGCGCCAGTCGTCGGCGTTCAGCCGATCGCGGGCCGCCGGGAACAAAACGGTCTCCTCCATCGTCGTGTGCTGCAGCCACGCAGACCGGTACGCATCAGTGAGCTCGACGATTTCGGCTGAGGCCTGCGTGGCGTCGGCCAGGTCGATCGCCGCCGCCAATTTCCGCGACGCGGCGGCCAGGCGCTCGTGCTCGGCGGCGAGGTCGACGACCCCGACCGCCGCATCGGGGGCGCGTTCGCGCAACGCGGTGAAAATCATGTCCTCCAGCGGATGATGGTACAAATCGGGATAGGTCAGATTGTAGTCGACGATCGCGCGTAAGAGGTGCAGGTCAAGCGGGTGACCGGCGCGCGCGCTCGATCTGATGCTCGAGAACGCCAAGCAGTTTGGCCATATCGTGATGCTCTGCCTGGAGCACATCCAGCATCTTGCTCATTCAGACCGCCTCGCGCGCGTTGAGTCGCAGCCATCCTACCAAGGGTCGGAGCCCTGGTGAAAGCGGCAGTGAGAGATGGCGCCGCTTGACACGCCCGGCACTGCGGCCTAGGCGTGCCGGCTTGGGAACCGCACGACCGTGGCGGTATGCCTTCGGTCGGCACCGGTGAGAGGACGCATGCGCGGCGGCGACAATTTCATACTCATGCTGATGATCGTGGCGATCGGTGTCGGGTTGCTGATCTGGGCGTTCGATCTCTATTGAGGATATGACAGCGGTTCGTGGGTTCGGCTGAGCGGTCGGCGTCTGAGCAAACGAAGGCTCATGGCATCTCACGCATCGAAGAAGGTGATCTACGCCGCACTTGCGGGCAATTCCTTGATCGCCGTGACCAAATTCGGCGCCGCCGCCTTCACCGGCAGCTCGGCGATGCTCAGCGAGGCGGTCCACTCGCTGGTCGATACGGGCAATCAGGGCCTCCTGCTCTACGGCCTGCGCCGTGCGCGCCGACCGGCCGACGTCGCCCACCCCTTCGGCTACGGGATGGAGCTGTATTTTTGGACCTTCGTGGTCGCTATCATCATCTTCGGTCTCGGCGCGGGCGTCTCCGTCTATGAAGGCCTGCACAAAGTTCATACGCCGGTAGCCGTTACCAATCCGGCCGTCAACTATGTCGTGCTGACGTTGGCGATGGCGTTCGAGGCCGGCGCCTGGTACATCGCCTTCAAGGAATTCCGCCAGACCAAGGGCACGCGCGGCTGGCTGGAGGCCGTCCGCCGCAGCAAGGATCCTACAGTGTTCACGGTGCTGTTCGAAGACAGTGCCGCGATGCTGGGTCTGGTCGTCGCTCTGCTCGGCATCGGTCTGGGCCAATGGCTCGACATGCCGATCCTGGACGGCGCCGCCTCAATCGTCATCGGCGTCATCCTGGCGGCTACGGCGGCGCTATTGGCCTACGAATGCAAAGGGCTTCTGATCGGCGAGGGCGCCAGCCCGCACGTGGTCGACGGCATCCGCAAGATGATCGCGGCGGAAGTGGGAATCGTCACCGTCAACGAAGTGCTGACCATGCATCTGGGACCGCAAGACGTGCTGCTCAACTTGTCCGTCGACTTCGGCGATCAGTTCAGCGCCGGCGACGTGGAGGCGACGATCACGCGCCTGGAGCGCCGAATCAAGGAGGCGTTCCCGGAAATCACCCGCGTTTTTATCGAGGCGCAACACTGGCGCGCCCACCTGCAGAGCCAAGCGCCGGCGCCCGGATGAGAACGGGTGCCCCGAGTGCGGGCGGCTATCTCACGGCACCGGGGCGGACGCTCAGGCTTGGAGTGCCCGCCCAAAAACACGGCGCTAGTAGTTCGTCAGGCGGATACCAAGCCAAATCGTGTGAGCATCATACTCGGCGTCGAACTGGCCTCCGCCCGTGTTTCTTAGGTCGGCGTCCTCGGCGGCAAAACACGTGTAGGCCGCGCTAGCGGTCCAAAACGAGTTGATCTCGTAGGCAACACCGGCCGTTCCCTGATAGGCAAACACGGAGTCCTCGTCATCGGCGAGCTTGATGCCGCCCGCGTCGGCATTGACGTCGATCAGGACTACGCCGACGCCGGCGCCCACAAACGGCGCGAAGCGGCCGCCAAGATCGAAGTCATAATAGCCGTTGCCCATGAACGAGATCGCATCAACCTCGCCGTCGACACCGGTCGAAATTCCGTTGAGCGAGCCGACGCCGGCCGCGGCACCAATCCCGCCGTCATTCGTGATCGTCAAGCTATCGATATCGGAGCTGCGCCAGCCAACGGCGACCTCGCCGCGCCAGCCCGTTGTAGGATGGTCGTAGCCGGCCGCGCCTTCAAACATGAACCCCGGATCGAATTCCGCCTCAATGTCCATGTTGACCGTTCCGGGTCCGTTCAGTTCTGAATCAGTCACGAACGCTCCGCCGCCGCGCAGGTCCAGATAGATCCCGGGTGTCGGCCAAGTCCCGCCTTGCACCGCCTGGCCCGGCGGTTGCTGCGCATTTGCCGCAAGACTCAACGGCAAAATTGCACAAGAGATTCCGATTGTGATGATGTGCCGCATAGTACCTATCCCCCGGTATGCCCACCCCACAAAGTGAGGGCCACTCGCAAATGGAAGCACCGTGCAAAACATCATGTCTAGGGAACACCAACAATGATCTGGCGCAAGAAATGTAGGAGGCGCGCTCAAAAAGGGGATCGCCCGCCTCGGTTGCGGCCCCCCGCGCTCAAGTCAATTGCACTACGCAGCCGCGAGGCACGCGGCGCTAATGCTGGCAACATGCCTGTGATCCGTGCCGCAACAGCCACCGATAACGGTGATGTCGGGAAACCGAGCCAACAATTCCGCATATGCCGGCCCCAATTGGTGCGGGTCGCCGATGTCCGGCACGGTTTCCTGATCCAACTTTGCATGGCTGCAGCGGTACGAATTCGCCCGAATTCCCCTGATACGACCGACCCAGCTTGACGCATCGTCCAGCCGACCAGCGAAATGTGACGGATGGGCAGTTGATCATGCAGTAGGCGGGTGCGTTGGTGTTCGCCACGGCCGTCGGCACGCCCTGGCTTCTCGCCAATTTCCACCGCCGGGTCTGGCGGCCGCTACTCGCCGGCGCAGGGCTGCACTATCCGCTCTACAGCCTGCGCCACGCGGCGGCCAGCCTTTGGATCGCGCAGGGCAGGGGCATTAAGTGGATCTCCGAGCGCATGGGCCACGCGTCCGTTGCGTTCACGCTCGACATTTACGGCCACTTGTTCCACGACCCTACAGAGGACCGCGCCGCGGCGGAAGCAAATTGAGCGCGACTTGCTCGGGTAGTTGCGGTTCTTTCTTTTACCATGCTTGACGCAACGTGGAATCGCAGTCCATAAACGCGCCAGCGCAAAGGAAGAGCTTTGCGCTGGCGCGCTCCCGTAACTACGGGTGCTTTCGACGCAAGTTGCGTCGTCGTAGATAGGCCGGCTATCGGCAGCTTAGCAGCGGTCGGTGGCCAGTTTCTTTGTCAGGTTTACTTTTTACACATTACGCAAAATACGTACAGCCAGTATTTCGCGCTGTTGCGCGGCTATTGCACAGCCATGCCACAGCCATTGCTCACCGCGCGGGAACAAACGCGCAACAATCTGGCCCGCATGAGGTGACGGAAACCACCGTACAAAGCCGAAAGCCGCGGAAACGCTCGCGCAATAGCGAACGCATCCGTAGACACCTCACGTTCGCGCAGCGTTCCAAAACACGCGCACTAACTTATTGATTCTATTTGTGAAAGTATGGTGCCCAGGGATGGAGTTGAACCACCGACACGGGGATTTTCAGTCCCCTGCTCTACCACCTGAGCTACCTGGGCGCCGGCCGCGCTTATAGGAAAATCGGCCCGGACTGTCCAGCGTCTGGGCGGGATCGGTAACCGGCCATTAACCATAACCGCCCCACCCTGGATCGCCGCCATGAACGTTGCTTGCGCCGGCAGGGGCCCCTATCTCAGCACTAGACGGCGGCTATGCCGGTGTTTGTTGTCCCGTGCGCCGTTCGGTACTATCGATCGGCGGCTCTGACGAGAGTGGTCCCCTTGAGCGATATCGACGTCGAACGCAGGCTTGCCGCGATCCTGGCCGCCGACATGGTCGGCTACAGCCGGCTGATGGAGGCCGACGAATCCGGCACGCTGGCGCGGTTGAAGACGCACCGGATCGAGGTCATCGATCCGGCGATCGCCAAAGGCCACGAACGGATCATCAAGACCACCGGCGATGGCATGCTGGTCGAATTCGCCTCGGTCGTCGATGCGGTGACCTGCGCCGCCGAGATCCAGCGGCGCATGACGCGGCGCAACGCCGAGTTGGCGCCCGACCAACGGGTGGAATTCCGCATTGGCATCAATCTCGGCGACATCATCGTCGAGGGCGACGATATCTTCGGCGACGGCGTCAACATTGCCGCGCGCCTGGAGCAGTTGCCCCAGCCCGGCGGAATTTGCGTGTCCGGCGCGGTGCGTGACCAGGTAGGCGACCGTGTGGATGTCGGCTTCATCGATGACGGCGAGCAACAGGTCAAGAACATCTCGCGGCCGATCCGAGTGTTTCGGATCGATCTGGGCGGCGACGGCGCCGCGGCTCCCGTTGCCGCCGGCGGCCCGACCCGCAACGGCGCGACCGCCGCCGACAAGCCGACCATCGCCGTCCTGCCGTTCGCCAACATGAGCGGCGACCAGGAGCAGGAATTCTTCACCGACGGCATGACCGAGGACATCATCACCGAGTTGTCCCGCTTCCGCGATCTGTTCGTGATCTCGCGCAATTCCGCGTTTGTCTACAAGGGCAAGTCCATGAGGCTCCAGGACATCGCCAAGGAGTTGGGCGTCCAATATGTGATCGAAGGGAGCGTGCGCAAGGCGGGCAATCGTGTGCGTGTGACGGTGCAGCTGATCGACGCGCAAGTCGACCGGCATGTGTGGGCCGAGCGCTTTGACCGTGAATTGGAGGACGTGTTCGACATTCAGGACGAGGTGACCTCGACCATCGTCGCAACATTGCCCGGCCGTCTAGAGGCCGCCGCGCACGACCGCTTCAAGCGCAAGACCACCGACAACATGGCGGCCTACGAGTGCGTTCTGGCCGGCAAACTGCTTCATCACCGATCGACGCGGCCCGATAACGAAGAGGCGCAGCGCATGGTCGAGCGCGCGATCGAGCTCGACCCCGCCTACGCGCACGCGCACGCTTGGCGCGCGTGCATCTACGGGCAAAGGTGGCCCATGGCTGGTATGAGGACGAGGGGGCGACACGAAAGACTATCGTCTGTGAGGCGGAGCAGGCGCTCGCGCTTGACGACACCGACAGCGACGTACACCGTATCCTGGCCGCCGTGCACTTGATGTATGACGACCATCACAAGGCCGTGTTTCATCAGGAACGGGCGCTTAGTCTCAACCCGAACGATGACCTTATCGTGGTCCAGCAGGGAGAAGTCCTGACTTGGCTGGGCCGGGCGGAGGAAGGCATCGAGTGGATCCGCAAAGCTATGCGGCTCAACCCCTATCATCCGCAACGCTTCTGGAACCATTTGGGCCGCGCCTATTTCGTGGCCCGGCGCTATCCCGAGGCCGTCGAGGCGTTCAACCACATCGCCGAGCCCGAGGCGGCGCACCGCGCCTTCATGGCGGCCTCATATGCCCAGATGGGCGACAGCACCGCCGCCGAGGCCCACGCCGCCAAGGTCGTGCAGAACGACCCCAAGTTCTCGATCGAGTCGTACCTCGGCACGCTCCACTGCAAGAACCAAAGCGATCTGGACCACCATATCGCGAAGCGCTGCAGAAGGCGGGATTGCCCGACTAGCCCTCGTCGCCATCGGCTTCGCCATCGGGGCGCACCGGTTCTTCACCGGCGATGCGGTAACGTTCCGCCGCCCATCGGCCAAGATCCAAGTCCTTGCAGCGCGCCGAGCAGAACGGCCGCCAAGTCTTCTCACCGGGCTTGCCGCAGATGGGGCAGGGGCTTGTGCGCCGGCTCGGCATGACGTCAAACCGATCGCTCGGCCAGTCAATCCGCGGCACCAGCTCGATCGGGCCGCCAACCGCGTCGGCCGCGGCCGCACACGCAGTCGCCAGCCGGCCGCGCAGCAGGTCGATGACCTCAGCCGATGCGACCAATGTGACATGAGGCGCCGGTGCGGCACGGACCTGCGCCACCAGCTTCCGCAGCGCCGCCAGCGCCAGCGCATCGGCGCGCGGCCGTGCCGCTGGCGCGCGCTCCAGCAGCCGCTGGGCCAGCGACGGGCCGCGGCGCTGGCGCGTCAGCTCGGCCAGACCGAGGCGCGACACACCGAGGACATGGCAGCGGGCCGGGTCGTCGCTCAGCGACCGGCGCAGGGCGGCGACGACGCGGTTACGGTCTGCGACTTCGGGCATGCGCAGGAAATCGATCACGATCGCGCCGCCGATGCCGCGCAGGCGAAGTTGGCGCGCGATCTCCCGCGCGGCCGCCAGATTGAGGTCCAGCGCGTGGCGGCCCGCCTTGCCTGCGAAGCCGGCGCTGTTGATGTCGATGGCGGTCAGAGTCTCGCCCGGCTCGAACACCAACTCGCCACCGCCAGCCAGTGCTATGCGCGGCGCGAGCGCGGCATCGATCGCCGCCTCGACACCCTTTGCGTCGAATAGCGGCGTAGCTTCGCGCCACGCGACCAGGTGGGACTGGAGTTGCGGCCGGTAGCGGGTAAACCAATCACGTGCGAGCGCGATAGCCGTCACGCCGGATACGATGATGTCGCCGACCGAGCCTTCCAGGTGGCCGAACAGGACGCGGTGCACCGGATCGGGAGCGGGATCGAGACAGCAAGGCCGCGCCGATGTGCTGCGACGCAAGTCAATCGCCTGCCAGCGGCCGCGCAGCTCGTTTAGGTCGCGCGAGATCGCATCCCCGTCGATTGGCTGCGCGAGATCTTTGACATCGACTCCCTCTCCCGGGGAGAGCAGGGGCGTCAGGCGTTCGACGGCGCGCTCGCGCTCGGCGCGGGGCAGAGCCGACTTGAATGCAATGCTGCACTCGCCCGGCCGATAGTCCAGGAACCGACCGGCGAAGAGCAGCCGGTTCGTGACCGTTGGGCCCTTGTCGGCGTGCGCGTCGGTGATCACCTGCACGGGGATGAGCGCGCCTTGGTGCACCAGGCGCTGAATACGCCCGCCGGCGCTGTCGCCACGCGCTATGTCGCGGGCGTGCAGGAAAGCCGGTTTGTCCTCTTCGATATCGACAAAGGCCGCGTTCATGCCGGCATCGATTTTGGTGATGCGCCCGAGATAGGTTGCGCCGACGAGGCTCGGACGATCGGCCCTGTGGTGCACGACCTCAAAGATGTGACCGTTGGCCACCAACGCCGCGCGCAGTTGCCCCGGCGACTCCTCGATCAGGATGGTGTCGATCAACATGGATAACCGAGACCGTTCAGCATGGCCCGCGTCTCGGCCAAGGCAAGCCCAACGACGTTCGAATACGACCCGTTAATCCACGGAATGAAGGCGGCCGCGCGACCCTGAATGGCGTATCCGCCAGCCTTGTCCCGCCATTCCTCGCTCGCCAAATAGGCCGCGATCTCATCCTCGCTCAGGCGTTTGACGCGCACACGTGTGATCACCACGCGCAGGGCGTGTTGGCCGGACGGCGCGAGGACGGCTATGCCGCCCAGAACCTGATGGCGGCGGCCGGACAGGAGCGTCAGGAATCGGCGGGCCGCGTCGACGTCTTCGGCCTTCGGCAAGATGCGGCGGCCGACGGCGACGACCGTATCTGCTGCCAAGGTGTAGGCCGAGCCATGAGCGGCGGCCGCGGACTGCAGCTTCGCCATGGCCAACCGTTGCACCAGATCGGCCGCGCGCTCACGCGGGCGCGGTGTCTCGTCAACCGCCTGCGGATCGACGGTGTCGGCTATGATACCGATTTGTGCCAGCAGTTCCCTTCGCCGCGGCGAAGCCGAAGCCAACACCAGCGGCGCCTTCGCGCCGACCATCGTGTACGCGGACGTTACTTGAACCGGAAAGTGATGCGTCCCTTGGAGAGATCGTACGGCGTCATCTCGACATTGACGCGGTCACCGGACAGAACGCGGATGCGATTCTTGCGCATCTTTCCAGAGGTATGTGCCAAGACTTCGTGATCGTTGTCGAGCTTTACGCGAAACATTGCATTCGGCAAAACCTCGGTAACAGTTCCCGAAAATTCGAGCAGATCTTGCTTCGGCATTGGGCCTCGCTTGGTGGTGGCGATCGGAGGATAGCTGAGCAGCCCACAGTTTGCGCCAACTGCATCGACGATGGCAACTCCGCGCCAACGGCGCGTCAGCGTCAATCGCGGTCGAATTGCGGCGCACGCCGCTGGCGCAGCGCAGCGACGCCTTCGGCGAAATCCTCGCTCAGCATGGCTTCGACGAAAGCCTGGCGGGCGTCGTTGGTCTCGTTGGTGATGCCTTCGAGAATGCGCGCGGTGAACCGTTTGATGGCCCGCAGCGACCGTGGCGCGTTCGCCGCGATTTGCAGCGCCAATTCTCGAGCCTCCGCTTCCAGGCGATCCGGCGCAACCAGTCGGTCGACCAGGCCAAAGCCCTGCGCCTCCGTGGCATCCAGCGAGCGGCCGGTGAATAGCAAGTCCTTGGCCCTGGCCGGTCCGGACAGGACCACCAGGCGCCGGGTCTCCTCCAGAGCGTAGACAAGGCCGAGTTTCGCCGGCGTCAGCGCGAAGCGCAGGGTCGTGTCGGCCACGCGCAGATCGCAAGCCAGAGCCAGTGCGCACCCGCCGCCGACACAGTGGCCCCTGACCATGGCGATCGTCGGCTTGTCGAGATCGGCCAGCAGCCGCGTCGCGCGATAGAGAGCCTCGGCGTAGGCGGCAATGTCGTCATAGGACTTTGCCAGCTGAACCAGTTCGTCCAAATCGGCGCCCGCCGAGAACGCCGCCTGGCCGGCTCCCCGAACGATGATCACACGCACCTGCGGATCTGCCGCCGCGTCGCGGAGCACGTCGGGCAGGGTGCGCCACATGGCGGCCGTCATGGTATTGTGGCGGGCCGCGCGGTCCACCGTAAGCCACGCAATCGCACCGTCGCGATCGAGTGTTATCAATGAATTAGTCATGGCAGTGGATCATGGTGGACCACAGTGTTATGGCGGTGGGCGACGGTTGCGCGAGTTCGGAGCGTGTGGCAATCCCTGTCAAGCGGCGGTAGGGAAATGAGGCTGTTGCAGTGGCCAAGTCGCTGACAAGACGGCTTTTGGCAACGATATTGTTGCCATTGAGCCTAACCTTTGGCCAGTGGCTCGCCGACCCCGGCGACGCTATGGCGACCGAGGCATTCGCCGCCTGGCTCGCCGAATTCAAGCAAGCCGCAATCGCGGAGGGCATTTCCGAGCAAACATTCGATAGCGCACTTGCCGGCGTCCGTCCGATTGCGCGCGTGATCGAATTGGATCGGCAACAGCCCGAAGGTCGGATATCGTTCGAGCGCTATCTGAGCCGCGCGGTCAATGGTCAGCGCGTCGGCGCCGGCCGCGAACAGCTGGCCGAGCATGCGGCGCTGCTGGATCGGATCGGCGACGAGTTTGGCGTCGAGCCGGCGCTCATCGTCGCACTATGGGGCGTCGAAACCGACTATGGCAGCTTTACCGGTGGCATGCCGGTCATCGGCGCGCTGGTGACGCTCGCCTATGATGGCCGCCGCGCCACTTTTTTCCGCCACGAGTTGGTGCACGCGCTGCAGATTATCCAGGACGGCCACATCACGGCCGAGGCAATGCGCGGAAGCTGGGCCGGCGCCATGGGCCAAGCGCAATTCATGCCATCCAGCTTCAATGCCTATTCCATCGACCACGATGGTGACGGGCGCAAGGACATCTGGGGCACACCGGCCGACGTGTTCGCCTCAATCGCGAATTACATGCGCGAGGCCGAGTGGCAGCGTGGTCTGCGCTGGGGCACACCGGTGTCGGTGCCGGCACAATTCGATCGCGAGTTGGCTAGCATCGAGGTGATCAAGACCGTTGCAGACTGGCGATCCCTCGGCGTGCAGACCGACGACGGGGCGCCGGTTCTCGCCGATCATCTCCAGACCTCGCTGATTAATCCGGGCGGGGCAGGTGGGTCCGCGTTCCTCGTCACCGATAACTTCCGCGCAATCATGCGCTGGAACCGCTCAATTTATTTCGCGACGGCCGTGGGGCATCTTGTCGACCGGATCGGAAACCTTTAGAGAACGCTTACCGCGACTCGGGTAACAAGGGGGCCCTTGATGCCGCGACCTTTTCGCATGTACGCGATCGTTCCGCCGATGTTCGCGGCCTTGCTGCTCGGCGCCTGCGCACCGACACAGCTGGCAGTGCACACGCTGAAGCAGCTGCAGGGCCAATCCCGCAAGCCGGACACGACCGAAGCCGCGGCCGGGCAGCGCTACAAGGTCGGCAATGCCTACAATATTAATGGGGTTTGGTACTATCCGGCCGAGGTTGAGGGCTACGCCGAGGAAGGTATCGCATCCTGGTACGGCGCGGATTTCCACAACAAGGTGACCGCCAACGGCGACACTTACGATATGGAAGCGCTGACCGCCGCCCATCGGACCCTGCCGATGCCGAGTGCGGTCGAGGTCCGCAATCTCGACAATGGCCGGACCCTGACACTGCGGGTGAACGACCGCGGCCCGTTCGTCAACGACCGGATCATCGACGTCTCGCGCCGCGCCGCGGAATTGCTCGGCTTCGAGGTGCAAGGCACCGCGCGCGTTCGCATTCGTTATCTGGAGGAACCGAGCCGGAAGTTGAAGCTCGCCGCGTTGAATTCGCCCATCGGCAAAACCGAGCAAGTCCGGGTCGCCGCCGCACCGACGGTGCCGGTCGAGACGTCGCCCCTATCTCCAATCGAGGCCCTGGCCGTGGCGCGGGTCGAGACCATGCCTCTGCGCCGCGTCGAGGCCCCTCAAACCCAAATAGCCTATGCGCCGGCGACGGCTGGAGGAGCCCAGATTGCGCCTCGGCCGGTAGCCGCCGATCCCCTGGCCAACGCGACGGTCGCGGCAACCGCGGCGGGCGACGGGGACATCTACGTCCAAGTCGGCGCGTTCTCCTTCTTCTCCAACGCACTGTCGATGCGCGACAAGGTGTCACATCTGGGATACGCGCGAATCTCACAGTTCGAGCGCGACCTGACGACGCTGTATCGCGTACGCGTGGGGCCGATGGCGACGATACCGGAAGCGCAATCGGTGCTGAACCGCGTTGCAAATGCCGGCGTAGCCGACGCTCAAATCGTAATGGCCATCCAGTGAGCCGCGGCCGGTTGCTGACGGCGCGGCCGGGAGACTGTTGATGCGCATGTCAATGATCGTGTCGACCATCCGATGCGCGGGTGCCGTCGGCGTAGTGGCCGCATTGGCCGCCATCGTCGGCGCCGCAAGCGCGGCGGACTTCGAGACCGCGGCCACGAACGCCATCCTCTTGGACTACGAGACCGGCACGGTGTTGTTCGAGAAGAACGCCGACGAGCTTATGCCGCCGGCGTCGATGAGCAAGATCATGACCGTGTACATGGCCTTCGAGAGCCTGCGCGATGGCCGGCTGTCGCTCGACGACAGCTTGCCGGTCTCGGAAAAGGCCTGGCGAATGGGCGGCTCCAAGATGTTTGTCGAGGTCGGCAAGAGCGTCCGCGTGGAGGATATTCTCCGCGGCATTATCGTTCAATCCGGCAACGATGCCTGCATCGTCATGGCCGAGGGATTGGCCGGAACCGAGGACGCATTCGCCAAGGAAATGACGGCCCGCGGGCGCGAACTGGGCCTGGCCGATAGCACATTTCGTAACTCGACCGGCTGGCCAGATCCCAAGCACCTGACGACGGCGCGCGATCTGGCCACGCTTGCCGCGAGCCTGATCACCGAATTTCCGGACTACTATCACTACTTCTCGGAGAAGGAATTCACCTACAGTGAGATCAAGCAAGGCAACCGAAATCCGCTTCTCTATCGCGACATCGGGGCGGACGGCCTGAAGACCGGCCACACCGAGGCCTCCGGCTATGGGCTGACCGCATCCATGACACGTGGCGAGAGGCGCCTGATCATGGTGCTGAATGGGCTGGACAGCGTGCGTGCCCGCAGCGAGGAATCGGTCAACCTGATGCAGTGGGGCATGCGTGAATTCGACAACGCGCGCCTGTTCGAGAGTGGTCAGCACGTCGACGAGGCCGAGGTCTGGCTCGGCGAGGCGAGCCACGTCCCGCTGCGCATCGAAGACGACCTGATCGTGACCATGCCGCGCGGTGCCCGCAAGGAAATGAAGGTCGTCGTCATCTACAACGCGCCGGTGCCGGCGCCCATCGCCGAGGGTACGCAAGTTGCCACCCTGGTCGTCGAAGCGCCGGATCTGGAGCCCATCGAACGGCCGCTTTACGCCGCCCAGGCAGTGCCGCAAAGGAACCTGTTCGGCCGCATCTCCGGAGCCATCAGCTTTTTGATCTGGGGCGCCGGCGGCTAGTCGCGCGTTTCGTGCCGCCAGGAAAGTTCATTTCGCTCGAAGGCGGCGACGGCGCCGGCAAGACGACACAGCAGCGCCTGCTCGTCGACGCCCTGGCGACCGTCGGACTGAACCCTCTGTCCACGCGAGAGCCCGGCGGCTCCTCCAATGCCGACGCTATCCGCGCGCTGCTGCTCGCCGATGGGGACCAGCCATGGGATGGCTTGGCGGAGGCTCTCTTGCATTGCGCGGCACGGCGAGCCCACCTGATCGACACGGTCTGGCCGGCGTTAGCCGACGGCCGGTGGGTGGTGAGCGATCGCTTCGCCGATTCCACGCTTGCCTATCAAGGCTACGGCCAAGGCGTGGATCGCGCCGCGCTCGCCATGTTGCACGGCATCGTCGCCGGTGAGTTCCACGCCGATCTGACCGTCGTCCTGGATCTGCCGCCGGAGCTGGGGCTGGAGCGCGCGCAAGGCCGAGAAGACGCGGAAACACGGTATGAACGCATGGCGCTCGATTTTCACCGGCGCGTGCGCCAAGGCTTCCTGGAGATTGCCGACCGAGCGCCGCAGCGCTGTGCGGTGGTCGATGCCACTTTGGCGCCGGAGGATCTCCACGCCCGCATTCGCACAATCGTCGGCGATCGGCTAGACGTGGCGTGGCCATGAGTGAAGACGCCATCGCAGCCATCGAAGCGCCGCGCACCGCCACGCGCCTGATCGGTCACGAGGATGCCGAGCAGGTGTTCCTGCGCTGCTGGCGCGCGAATCGCCTGGGTCATGCCTGGCTTATCAGCGGGCTCAAGGGTGCCGGCAAGGCGACCTTCGCTTGGCGCTGCTCGCGCTTCGTCCTGCAGGGAGGCGGGCAGGGCGAGGGCCTGGACATCGATCCGGGATCACGTGCCTACCGCTTGGTTGCGGCCGGCACGCACCCGGCCTGTCGACTGGTCCGCCGCACGGTGAGCAGCGCGAGCACACCGCCGCGCCTGCGTCAGGACATCGCCGTCGACGATATCCGGGCGCTGGCGCCGTTTCTGCGCCAGACCGTCGCACTGGGGGGCTGGCGCACCGTCGTAATCGATGCGGCCGACGAGATGACCAACAGCGCCGCGAATGCCCTGCTGAAACTGCTGGAGGAACCGCCGTCACAAACGGTGTTCCTGCTCGTTTGCCATACGCCGTCGCAACTGCTGCCAACCATTCGCTCGCGATGCCATCGTTTGGCGCTGCGGCCGCTAACGACGGAGCAGGTGCTGGAGGTATTGGCGACCGTGCGCGGGGATATTGCATCCGAGGACGCGCACGTCCTGGCCCGCCTGTCTAATGGCGCGCCGGGCCAGGCGGCGGCGCTGGCCGATGCCGGCGGTATCGATGAATTTCGCACGCTCATGGACCTGCTGCAGCCTCTGCCGGAATTGGACATCAAGAAGCTGCATACGCGTGCCGACCGATTTGGACGCGGCGCCACCGGCGAGGAAGCGTTTCGCACCACGTCCTATCTGTTGCTGCGATGGCTGGAGCGGCTGGTCGGAGCCGCGGCGCGCGGCGTCGCGCCGGCGGAAGAGGTCATCGCGGGCGAGGCGGCGCTTCACGCGCGGTTGGCGAATGGCCGCGCCCTTGAAGGGTGGGTGACCGTGTGGGAAAAGACCAGCCGCCTGTTCGCCCGCGCACAAAGCCTCAACCTCGACCGCAAGCAGGTGTTCCTGAACGCGGTTCTGGACTTGGCCGAAGCGGCGCAAGCCCGGTAAAGCCCGACAGAGGTTCAGATGCCGCGCCCGACCTACTACGTGACGTCGCCGATCTACTACGTCAACGATCGGCCGCATATCGGCCACGCCTACACGACGCTGGCGTGCGATGTCATGGCCCGGTTCATGCGCCTCGACGGCCACGAGGTGAAATTCCTCACCGGCACCGACGAGCATGGCCAGAAGGTCGAGAAGTCGGCGCTCGCCGCCGGCAAGGACCCGCAGACCTTCACCGACGAGGTCAGTCAGAACTTTCGCCACCTGGCGTCGTTCATGAACTGCTCGAACGACGACTTCATCCGCACGACCGAGCCGCGGCACATCGCCGCGTCGCAGGCGATTTGGCGCGCAATCGAGGCCAACGGCGATATCTATCTGGGCAGCTATGCCGGCTGGTACGCCGTGCGCGACGAGGCCTTCTATGCCGAGGACGAGCTCACCGAGGGCGCCGATGGCAAGAAGCGTGCGCCGAGTGGCGCCGAGGTCGAATGGCTCGAGGAACCGAGCTACTTTTTTCGGCTTTCGGCGTGGCAGGATCGGCTGCTCGAACTTTATGAGCGCGAGCGCGACTTCATCGGCCCCGATGCGCGCCGCAACGAGGTCATGAGTTTTGTCAAGGGTGGGTTGCACGACCTGTCGATCAGTCGCACCAGCTTCGCCTGGGGCATGCCGGTGCCCGAGGCTCCCGGACACATCATGTATGTGTGGCTGGATGCGCTGACCAAC
Organism: Alphaproteobacteria bacterium; assembly: GCA_965248805.1. Classification (GTDB taxonomy): domain Bacteria; phylum Pseudomonadota; class Alphaproteobacteria; order UBA6615; family UBA6615; genus CBDFKJ01. The sequence continues at coordinate 264,992 of CBDFKJ010000006.1, read as the reverse complement.
TACCTCACCGGTGTCGGCTACCCCGAAGGCGACAGCGAAACGTTCGCCAAGTTCTGGCCTGCCGACCTGCACATGGTCGGCAAGGATATCTTGCGCTTCCACGCCGTGTACTGGCCCGCCTTCCTGATGGCGGCGGGTCTGAGCCCGCCGCAGCGCGTATTCGCCCATGGCTGGCTGCTCAACAAGGGCGAGAAGATGTCCAAGTCGCTCGGCAACGTCATGTCGCCGTTCGATTTGGTCGAACAGTACGGCCTCGATCAGGTGCGCTACTACCTCATGCGCGAGGTCGTGTTCGGGCAAGACGGCTATATCAGTCATGGTTCGCTGGTCGGGCGTATCAACGGCGACCTCGCCAACGATCTGGGCAATCTGGCGCAGCGCGTTCTGACCATGATCGCACGCAACTGCACCGGGTCGGTGCCGCAGCCCGCCGCCTTCACAAACGACGATCAGGCGCTGCTCGGCGCCGCACACGGACTGCTGGCGCCCGTGCGTGATTTGGTCGCCGAGCAATCGATTAACCGCGCCTTGGAAGCGATTTGGCGGGTCGTGCACGACGCCAATCGATATGTCGACCACCAAGCCCCGTGGACGCTACGCAAGACCGACCCGGAGCGCATGGCAACCGTGCTGTACGTGGTCATCGAAGCGGTGCGGCATCTGGCGATCCTTCTGCAGCCGGTCATGCCTGATGCCGGCGGCAATTTGCTCGACCAGTTGGGTGTGGCCGCAGATGCTCGGGACTTCGCCCGGCTTGGGCCGCAGGATGCACTGTCGTCGGGCGCCAAGCTGCCAGCGCCGTCGCCGGTCTTTCCGCGACATGTGGAGATCAGCGAGGCGCAGCAAGGCTGAGCGCATGTTAGTCGACAGCCACTGCCACTTGGACTTCCCCGATTTCGCCGACGAGCTGGATGACGTCGTGGCCCGCGCCGGCGCGGCGGGTGTCGGCGTGATGGTGACCATCGGCACCCGGCTCGACCAGTTCGACCGAGTGTTGGCCGTGGCCGAGCGCTTCGAGAATGTCTATTGCACCGTCGGCGTGCATCCGCACGAGGCGGCGGGGCAGGGGCTCACCGACCCCGACATCCTGATCAGGTGTGCGGAGCATCCGAAAGTGGTCGGCATCGGTGAGACAGGGCTCGACTATTTCTACGATCACAGCCCGCGCGACGCGCAGCGGCAGAGTTTCCGCGTCCATATCGCGGCCGCGCGCGAAACCGGCCTGCCGTTGATCGTCCATAGCCGTGATGCCGATGACGAGATGGCGGCGATCCTGGCCGAGGAAATGCGGGCCGGTGCCTTCACTGGCGTCATGCACTGCTTTAGCTCAAGCCAACAACTTGCTGAAAAGACGATTGAATTACGAATGTACGTCAGCCTTTCCGGAATCGTGACCTTCAAGAAGGCCGACGATCTGCGGGCGCTCGCGAGCACGCTGCCGCTGGACCGCCTGTTGGTCGAGACCGACGCGCCCTATCTCGCTCCGGTGCCGCACCGCGGCAAGCGCAACGAGCCTTCTTTCGTTGTTCATACGGCATCTCAATTGGCGGCGATCAAAGGACTGAAAGCGGAAGAAATTGCGTCGGTCACAACGGACAACTTTTTCGCACTGTTCCGCAGCGTGCTGCACGCGGCATGAGCGCAACGCGCGTCACGATCCTGGGTTGTGGCAGTTCCGGTGGCGTGCCGCTATTGGGGCCGAGGGGCTGGGGCGAGTGCAATCCGCAGAATCCGAAGAATTGGCGGCGGCGAGTGTCGATCTTGGTGCAGCGCGGCGACACAACGCTTTTGGTTGACACGTCACCTGACTTGAAAATGCAGCTCATGGATGCCGGCGTCTGGCTGCTCGACGCCGTGTTGTACACGCACGCCCATGCCGATCATCTACACGGCATAGACGACATCCGCTCGATCAACTTCAATCTGCGGCGAGCGCTGGATGCCTACGGCACGACGGACACGCTGGCACAGATCCACGACCGGTTCCCCTATGTATTTTTCGAGCCCGCCCCGGACCGCAAGGAATGGTACAAGCCTGCCTTGCGCGCTATCGAGATCGACGGGCCATTCCGCGTCGGCGACATCGACATCGTACCTTTTGAACAAGCCCACGGGCGCAGCGGCTCGTTGGGCTTCCGTTTTGGCCCGGTGGCGTATTCGACCGATGCCAAGGCACTCGACGAAGCGGCGTTCGCGGCGTTGGCCGGCGTCGAAGTTTGGATCGTCGACTGCGTATCGGACCGGCCGCATCCGACCCATAGCCATCTGGCGCAATCACTGGAATGGATTGCGCGCGTGCGGCCGAAACGCGCCTTGCTGACGCACATGAACCACACGTTGGACTACGACGCGTTGAAAGCGAAGTGTCCACCGGGAGTCGAACCCGCCTATGACGGCCTAGTCGTCACGTGTGAAGGGTAGCCGGTGTGAGCCTTCACCGGCGACAAACGCCCGTTGCCCCTGCGGATTGATACGGCCATGTCCCCTGCCTCCTGTGCGATTATTTTCCATAATATACATTATGCGCTAACTGGGGCGGCGCGATGGGTACCCCTGCGCCTTGTGCAATACCGGACGTGTGCTACTCACGGCCGGCACGGGATCCGAGAGCAAAATCGGCAATGACACCCAACCTTTCCCGCCTGCTTGAGATCATGGCGCAGCTGCGCGACCCGGACAGCGGTTGTCCGTGGGATGTAGCGCAGACATTTGCCACCATCGCGCCCTACACAATCGAGGAAGCCTACGAAGTCGCCGACGCCATCGATCGGGCCGACTTGCCGTCACTTATGGATGAGCTTGGTGATCTGCTGCTGCAGGTCGTGTTCCACGCCCAGATGGCGGACGAGGCCGGACATTTCGATTTCGAGGACGTTGCCGGCGCGATCGCGGCCAAGACGCTGCGCCGCCATCCACATGTGTTCGGCGATGAGCGCGCTGACGCTGAGACTCTGCGCGGGCGTTGGGAGGAACACAAAGCCGAAGAGCGGGCCGCCGCCGCACCGCACGGGCGCGCGAGCGCCCTCGACGGGGTGCCGAAGAACCTCCCGGCCCTGGTGCGGGCCGAGAAGCTGCAGCGCCGGGCCGCGCGCGTCGGTTTCGATTGGCCGGAGGCGGGTCAGGTGCTCGACAAGATCGAAGAGGAGATTGGCGAACTGCGCGCCGAGTTGGTCGCGCCGGTCGACGCACGCCGCGTCGGTGAAGAGATCGGCGACCTGCTCTTTGCCTGTGCCAATTTGGCGCGGCACCTTGGCGTCGATTCAGAGGAATCCTTGCGACAGACAAATCACAAATTCGTTAGGCGATTCAATTATATCGGAGCCGCTCTTGCGGCATTGGATCAGAAGCCGCAGGACGTTGGTTTGGGCGAACTCGAACGGCTGTGGCAGCAAGCAAAAGTTGACGAACGTGAGAAACCTTAGACAAGCGATTGATACTCAATCGTTTGTCAGTAGCTGGATGAGCGAGGACGTATCCCAGCGCTTGCCGCCCCGCGCCTGTACCTGGGCGTAGAACTGATCGACCAGCGCCGCCACCGGCAGGCGGGCGCCGTTGTGGCGTGCCTCGGCGAGACAGATGCCCAAATCCTTGCGCATCCAGTCGACGGCAAAGCCGGAGTCGAACTTGCTCTCGAGCATGGTCGGGGCGCGGTTGTCCATCTGCCACGATTGTGCGGCGCCTTTCGAGATGACGTCGACGACGCTGGCCATGTCGAGGCCGGCCCGAGCGCCGAAATTGAGGCCCTCGGCCAGACCCTGCACCAGCCCGGCGATGCAGAGTTGGTTGACCATCTTGGTCAACTGCCCGCTCCCAGCCGGGCCCAGCAGCACACAACTACGGGCATAGGCGTCGATGATCGGCCGCGCCGTGTCGAACGCCGGCCGATCACCGCCGACCATGACCGTCAAGGCACCGTTTTCGGCGCCGGCCTGACCGCCGGACACCGGGGCGTCGAGAAATCCGAGACCGCGCTCCTTGGCGGTGGCGTCGAGCTCGCGCGCCAGATCGGCCGATGCCGTCGTGTGATCGACCAGGACCGCGCCGCTCTCCATTCCTGCCAGCGCGCCGTCATCGCCATAGGCGACGCTACGCACGTCGTCGTCATTGCCCACGCACATTAACACGATCGACGCGCCCGCCGCCGCCTCACGCGGCGCCGACGCTGCCGTCCCGCCGTGCTGTTCGACCCAGGCGCGCGCCTTCGCCGAGGTGCGGTTGTAGACCGTAACCGCGTGGCCGGCGGCGCTGAGATGGCCGGCCATCGGATTCCCCATGACGCCGAGCCCGAGGAATGCGACGCTATGGCGGTCGGTCATGACGGCCCCTCCCCTATTCTCATCAACGGCTCAGCAAACACGATTTTCATTCGGCCGCCCTGCGCGGAACCGACGGGAGCCGCGCCGCGTCGGCGGCCGACAGGCGCACGCGCAAATGCGCCGTCATTCCGCGGTCACGGCGTGCCAGCACGGTGCCGCGCCGATACAACCGCGCCAATTCGGCGCCGTTCGACAAAGGCACGTCCAGCTCGACCACACGGCGGCCGGATTGCAGGCGTTCGTCGATCTGCGCGATGAGCTCGGCGCAGCCCACGCCGGTGAGCGCGGAGGTGGCGACGACAACGTCGTTGCGCTGGGTCCGCGCCGCCACCGCCGCTTTCTCCTCATCGCTCAGCGCATCGATCTTGTTGAATGCGTGCAATACGTCGACCTCGCCGTCCAGTTCGACGCCCAGTTCGCCGAGGACGGCCTCGACATCCTGCCGTTGCGCCTCACAGTCGGGGTGCGAAACGTCGTGCACGAGGATCAGCAGGTCCGCCGCCAGCACCTCCTCGAGCGTCGCGCGGAAGGCGGCGACCAGCGTTGTCGGCAGGTTTGATATGAACCCCACCGTGTCCGACAGGATTGCCCGCTCACCCGACGGCAACGGTAGCGCCCGCATCGTCGGGTCCAGCGTCGCAAACAGCTGGTCACGCGCCGTCACGTCGGCGTTCGTCAGGCGATTGAACAGCGTCGATTTGCCGGCGTTGGTGTAGCCGACCAGCGCGACCACCGGATAGGGAACGCGCTTGCGCGCCGCACGATGCAGTCCGCGCGTGCGCCGCACCTGCTCCAGCCGTTTGCGTAAGGTGGCGATCCGGTTGCTGATCAGGCGGCGGTCGATTTCCAGCTGGCTCTCACCCGGGCCGCCGACGAAGCCTAGGGCGCCACGTTGCCGCTCCAAGTGGGTCCACGAGCGCACGAGGCGGCTGCGTTGGTACGTCAGCGCCGCCAGCTCGACCTGCAACTTGCCTTCCTTGGTACGCGCGCGCGCACCGAATATCTCGAGTATCAGGCCGGTGCGGTCGATGACCTTGACGTCCCAGGCGCGTTCGAGGTTGCGTTGCTGGACGGGTGTCAGCGCCCCGTTGACGACGATCAGATCGGCATCAAACGCGGCCGCCTGGGCGGCGACGGTCTGGACCGCGTCGCGCGAGAACAGCGTCGCCGGCTTGGGTCGGGCGACGCGCACGATCGCCGTGTCCGCGACATCGAGATCGATGGCCTGCGCCAATCCGACCGCCTCGGCGAGCTGGGCGTCGTTGTCCCGACCGGTGCGGTCCTGTTTGAGATCGCCGGGATGTATCACAAGGGCGCGGGTCGGCGCCGGTTGCCGATCCTTCATCGAACCACCTGGAGAATTACAGGGCCAACGCGACGGGGCCGCCCCGAACCGGATTAGGCTTCGGCTTCGGCAACCTCTTCCTTCTCGTTGGGCTCGAATAACTGGATCGAAACCGCCGGCATCACCGTCGATATGGCGTGCTTGTAGACCAGTTGCGAATGCCCGTCACGGCGCAGAAGCACGCAGAAGTTGTCGAACCACGTGATCACTCCCTGCAGCTTGACGCCATTGACCAAGAACACCGTCACCGGCGTCTTGTTCTTGCGAATGTGGTTGAGGAATACGTCTTGTACGTTTTGAGGCTTTTCTGCCGCCATCGGAGCCCCCGATCATTATGCTATTTTCGAACCTCAGCCGACGGTTACCGGCACGCACGAGGCACCCGTCCCCAGCAATTGCCACCTACTACGCGGGTTGCATGCGCTTTGGGCGGATGCCGGTACGCAGGCCCCTTGATAAATCGGATTGCAGACGCCTGCAACCATGGCCACACGTACGCTGCCAACCTCTGGCCGGATCAGCCATGTGTGCGGCGCCAGTTTAGAAATACTCCAGCCTGACGGAGAACAATTTTTCAACCTTCTTCACCGCGGCCTTCGTCGCGAACACGATCACCCGGTCTCCGACATGGAATGTCGTGGCGGGCCGCGCCATCAGGACCTTGCCGTTCCGCACCAGGGCGCCGACGATCACGCCCTGCGGCAGCTTGGCCTCGCGCAGTGGCCGGCCGATAAGGCTCGACGTATCGAGGGCCTCGGCCTCGATGATCTCGCCGAAATCGTCACTGACCAGGTGAACCGAGTGGATGCGGCCGCGCCGGATATGCTGAAGGATCGTCGACACCGTGATGGCGCGCGGGTTGACCACAACGTCGATCCCCAGCGGGTGCATCAGCGGACCGTAGCTCAGCTTGTTGACCAGCGTGACCGCGCGTTGGCTGCCGGAGCGCTTCGCGAGCAGTGAGGCCAGGATGTTGACCTCGTCGTCATTGCTGACGGCGACCACCGTATCGGCGCGCTCCACGCCGGCCTCGCTCAAGATCTCCGGGTCCAAGGCGTCGCCGTGAATGACAATGGTCTTGCCGCAGGCCTGCGCAACCAATTCGGCGCGCGCCTTGTCGATTTCGATCAACCGGATCTTGACGCCGCTCATGTTGGCTTCGAGGTCTTCGGCCAGCACCTGACCGATGTTACCGCCCCCTATCAACACGATCCGCCGCGCTTCCGGTTCTTCATGGCCGAACGCCGCCATCGCACGCGCCGTCTGCGAGGTCTCGACTACGAAATAAACGTTGTCGCCCGGCAGCATTTGGTCGTCGCCGCTGGGCACGATGGGGCGGTCGTCGCGCCTGATCCCCACGACCACGATGTTCAGATCGGGGAAAAGCGCAGTCAACTGGCGCAGCGGCGTGTGGGCGATCGGGCAGTCATCGGTGCAGCGCAGGCCGATCAGTCGCAGCTGATTGCGCGCCAGGGGAATGACATCAAAGGCGCCCGGCACGCTCAGCCGCCGGTTGATGGCGTGGGCGACCTCGATCTCTGGCGAGATGATCACATCGATCGGCAGATGGTCGCGGGCAAACAGCGTCGCCCAGTCCGGCTGCAAGTAGCTGCGCGCGCGCACCCGGGCGATCTTCTTCGGCACGTCGAACAGGGTATGCGCGACCTGGCACGCAACCATGTTCACTTCATCGGCCTGGGTGACGGCGATGATCAGATCGGCATCCGCGGCGCCGGCGCCTTTCAGCACATCGGGTTGCGAGGCGTAGCCAACGATGGCGCGCACGTCCAGGCGGTCGCCGAGCCGCTGGATGAGCTCGTCACGCTGGTCGATGACGGTGACATCGACGCTTTCTGTGGCCAGCTCACTGGCGATATTCGAGCCGACCTGGCCGGCGCCACACACAATCGCTCTCATAGAATGATGCTCTTAGCCGCTGGACGGGCACGGCGGCAATGAGTGAGTCAATGATCGGCCGTCGTGTGCTCGGCCACATTGTTTCCGCCATGCAGGCCCAGCGCCTTGAGCTTGCGATGCAACGCCGAACGCTCCATGCGCACGAACGCGGCCGTGCGTGAAATGTTGCCGCCGAACCGGGCGATCTGTGCCTTCAGATATTGGCGCTCGAATTCCTCGCGCGCTTCGCGCAACGACATGCCGATCATCTCGAAACCGTTGCGCCCGCCCATGGCTGGCGTCTCGGCGCCGATCTGCACGGGCAATGCCTCTGCCGTGACCGATTCATCAGCCTGGCCCGGCGCCATGATCAACATCCATTCCACAAAGTTACGCAGCTGCCGCACGTTGCCGGGCCAATGGTAGGCTTGCACCGCCGCCAACGCGTCGGAACCGAGTTGACGCGCGGGTAGTCCCGAAGATTCGGCGGCTCGCGACATGAAGTGCGCGATCAACGCCGGGATATCGACGCGGCGCTCCGCCAGCGGCGGCACTTTCAGCGGCACGACGTTCAACCGGTAGTACAAATCTTCGCGGAACTGCCCCTCCGCGATCGCCGCCTGCAAATCCTTCGACGTGGCGCCGATAACCCTGACGTCGACATGGACAGGGTGCGTGCCACCGACGCGAACGAAGGTCTGATCCTGTAGCACGCGCACAATTTTGCCCTGGGTCTCCAACGGCATGTCCGAGACCTGGTCGAAAAACAAGGTGCCCATATGCGCCTGCTCGAACACGCCAACCTTGCGCGCCCGCTGATCGCCGTGACCGCTCTCGACGCCGAACAGCTCGATCTCCATGCGCTCCGGAGCCATCGTGGCGCAATTGATGGCGACAAACGGCCCCTCGGCGCGTTTAGAATTTCTGTGCAGCATGCGCGCAATGACTTCCTTGCCGGAGCCCGGCGGACCGGCGATCAGCACGCGGCTGCCGGTTGGCGCTACTTTGCGCACGGCTTGGCGCAGCTGAGCCATAACGCTCGATGCGCCGACAAGCTCCACCTCGCCGCCCGCCAACAGGCGCAGCTCGGTGTTCTCTCGACGCAAGCGCGCGGCTTCGATGGCGCGCGCAACGGTCAGTAGCAAGCGGTCGGCCTTAAACGGCTTTTCTATGAACTCGTAGGCGCCGACCTTTATCGCCTGCACCGCGCTGTCGACGGTGCCATGGCCGCTGATCATGATGGTCGGTACGTCAGCGTGATCGCGGCACAATCCCTCGAGTATTTGCAGGCCGTCGAGTTTGGACCCTTCCAGCCAGATGTCGAGGATGACCAGCGTCGGTTGGCGGGCATCGACCGCCGCGAAGGCCTCGACGTCACTTCGCGCTTCGCGCGTCGCGTAGCCTTCGTCTTTAAGAATCCCGGCTATCAGTAGCCGAATGTCGTCTTCGTCATCGACGATCAGAATGTCATGCGCCATGAGTGTCGCTGTGATCCAGCACCGCTGCACCGCCCATGTCGTCCACCTGCTCGAACACGAGCTGCGCGCGCGCGCCGCCTCCCTTGCGGGCCTCTAGAAGCAAATCGCCGCCGTGATCTTCCATGATCTTTTTGACGATCGCCAAGCCGAGCCCCGTGCCTTTTGACCGCGTCGTGACATAGGGTTCCGTCAGGCGCGATTGCGCGTTGACCGGCAGGCCCTTTCCATTGTCTTCGACTATGATACGCACATCTTGACCGTGTTGCGCAACGCGAACGACGACAAAACCCGCATCATTTGGCGTCTGATCAGCGCTCGTGTCGCGGCCATCAATTGCTTCCGTTGCGTTCTTCAGCAAGTTTGTTAGCGCCTGCGTGACCTGCTCGGCGTCGCATCGAAATACGGTCGCCGCGTCGGGCAGGTCCAGCCGAAAGTCGATGTCCGTTCTCGCCGCACATTGCAGAGCGAGCGCATCGCGGCAGATCTGCGCCACGTTGGCGGCCCGCATGACGGGTGCCGGCATTCGAGCAAAGTTCGAGAACTCATCCACCATGCGCCCGATGCCGCCGACGTGGCGCACGATGGTGTCGGTGCACTGCTGAAAAGTCTGCGGGTCGGACTTGACCTCCGACAGATACTTTCGCTTCAGGCGCTCGGCGGACAGCTGAATCGGCGTCAGAGGGTTCTTGATCTCATGCGCGATGCGGCGGGCCACGTCGGCCCATGCGGCTTTGCGCTGAGCCGCGAGCAGATCGGTTACGTCATCAAACGTAACCACGAAACCCTTGATGCCGCCGTCCGGCGCGTGCTCGGCCGTAACGCGCGCCAGCAGCGTGCGCGAGCGTCCGTCGCGCTCGATCGCTAGCTGCGCCTCGTTGATCTGCGACGGTCGGCTCACGGCCGCGTCGATAAGGCGGGCCATTTCCGGCACCGCATCGCCAAGCCGCACGCCGATCAGGCGTTCCAGGCCGGTCGACAGCAGGATTGACGCCGATCGGTTCGGCAGGTTGATGCGTGTTTCGCCATCGAGTCCGATAACCCCCGCCGACACACCGGCCAGCACCGCTTCGGTAAACCGGCGGCGGTCGTCGAGTTGCCGGTTCGCTTGTATCAGTTCACGTTGGTTCTGCGTCAATTGCCCGGTCATTCGATTGAAGGCCCGGGTCAGCATGCCCAGTTCGTCCTCCTCGGGCGCCTCTTCGACGCGGGCGCTGAAATCGCCGGCGCGTACGCGTTCCGCCGCCGTGACCAGGCTCGATATCGGCCGCGACAATCGCGTTGCGTAGTTGAGCCCGACCCCGACCGCGGCCAGCACCAGCAGTAAGGCGACCAGAAGGAAAATCAGCGCGAACGTCGCCTGCAGCCCGTAGCGGCGCGACTCCAACTGTTCGTAGAGAGTGGCGGCAGAGCGTGCCAAATCGATGTGCCGCAGTACGGCCGGATCGACGAACCGGCCGACGAACAGAAACGCTTGCGGCACGGTTTGCAGACCCACAAGCGCCCGTACGCGGTCATCGCCGCCGCCGGCGAGAACCACCAGCTCACCGCCGGCGGCTTCGCGCAGAGCCCATTCGGGCGGCGTCTCGAAGCGCAGTGACAGGCTAAGTCCGGCCGACGCCAGCGGATGTCCATTCTCTTCGAAAACGACGGCTTCATTGAGGGCGCGCAAGCGGGATTGCGCTTCCACCGCGCGATCCAGACGCCGCGGGTCGGCGTAGAGCGTAGGCCACTGACGGTACAAGTCGTTAGCCATGGCGAACGCATCACTGGCGATGACCTGTTTGTGTTCGCGCAAATACGCTTCCGCCACCGCGACCGATTCATTGACCGCCGTACGCACACGCTCGCTGAACCATGTCTGCACCTCCAAGGCGAAGAAGGCGGCGCCGAGGATCACCAGCACAATAGCCGGCGCCACCGCCAAGACGGCGAACATCGACGCCAGCCGCACATGTAGACGCGACCCCGCCGCGCCGGCTCGCCGCTCCGCCCAAAGCTTTGCCACGCGCCAGACGACGATCCCGCCGAGGACGAGCAGCAAGGCGAGATCGAGAACCAGCAGCGCCAGTACGGCATTCGGATCATTCGTGAAACCACTGGAGCCCGACAGCGTGAGGAACGTCGTTATGCCCGCCGCGATGGCGGCCACGGTCAGCACGACCGCCAGCCGGCGCGGCAATCGCCAGCGCCGCACCCAGCGCGTCAGCTGTGCGCGGTCGAGGCCGGCAAGCCTCGCCCCGGCTCGCTTGCGCGCCGGTGGGCCCACCATTAGAGAGTCTGGTGTACCGCGGGTCATGCCGGCGCCGCCGGTCGGGGCATCACTGGGTGCTCAATCGACGGCTCGGACATGCGTGATTTCTAGTTCGCGCATCTTCTTGCGCAGCGTGTTTCTGTTCAGCCCGAGCAGAGATGCGGCCTTGATCTGATTGCCGCGGGTCACGGTGAGCGCATGACGGATCAGGGGTCGTCCGACATCGCGCATGACCTCGGCATAGATGTCGCCGGCCTCCTCGCCCGCAGCGGCGTGTTCGAAATAGGAGTCGACGTAGGCCTCCGCCGCCTTCGCCAGCGTCTGGGGCACGTGATCGGCCGCCGGCACCGAATCATTCGGCGTGTTCAGCTCGGTATCGATCATATCCGCGGTGATCACGTCCTCGCTGTAGATTGCCGAGAGCCGCCGCGTCAGGTTTTCCAGCTCGCGCACGTTGCCGGGCCAGGAATAACGCTTTAGGCGCGGTATTGCCCCTGCGTCCAGTGCCTTCAGCGGCAGACCCTCGGCTTGGGCGCGGGCCAGAAAATGGTGGGTCAATGCCGGTATGTCTTCGACCCGCTCGCGCAACGGCGGCGCGCGGATGGTGACGACATTCAGCCGGTAGAAGAGATCCTCTCGGAACAAGCCGTGGCGAATATATTGACGGAGGTCACGGTGGGTCGCGGCAATGATACGCACATCGACCCGGGTCGGCGATCGTCCGCCTACCGCCGTGTATTCCCCTTCTTGTAGGACACGCAAGAGCCGCGTCTGGGCCTCTGCCGGCATATCACCGATTTCGTCGAGGAAAAGCGTGCCGCCATGGGCTTGCGCGAACCGTCCGCTGAATCGCTGCGTGGCGCCGGTGAACGCCCCTTTTTCGTGGCCGAACAGTTCGCTTTCGATGAGTTCGCTCGGGATCGCCGCCATGTTCAGCGCAACGAAAGGACCGTGGCGGCGCTTGCCGAAATCGTGCAATGCGCGCGCCACCAGTTCCTTGCCGGTGCCGGATTCTCCGGTAATCATTACGGTCAAGTCGGTGGCCATGACGCGCGCGACCACCCGATAAACGTTTTGCATCGCCGCCGATCGACCGATCAGGGGCAACTCCTCCTCGACCGTGCCGGTGCCCGGAGTCGGCGTGGCGTCGGACAACGCGCGGTCCACGATCGAGGACAAGGCGTTCAAATCGAATGGCTTCGGCAAGTACTCAAACGCGCCGCGTTCGGTCGCGCGCACCGCGGTCATCAGCGTGCTTTGCGCACTCATGACGATGACCTTCAGCGCCGGTCGCGCCTTGCGGATCCGCGGAATGAGATCCAGCCCGTTGCCGTCGGGCATAAGCACATCGGTGATCACGAGATCGCCGTCACCGTCTTCGATCCAGCGCCACAATGTAGCGGCGTTGCCGGTGGCATGGACCTCGTATCCTTGGCGTCCAAGGGCTTCGCTCAAGACCGTGCGAATGGCGCGATCGTCATCGGCGACCAGAACTGTGGCCTGGGTCATGACTGTTCCTGGCGATCATTGAGGTGGAGCGGCAGCATGATGCGGAAAACGGTTCGGCGCGGCCGACTTTCGACGTCGATGACGCCACCATGATCATTGACGATCTTAGCGACCAACGCCAGTCCGAGGCCCGAGCCGCTCGGCTTGCTGGTGACGAACGGATCGAACATGTGCATGCGCACGGCATCGGTAATGCCGACGCCGTTGTCCTGGACCGAAATCTCCAGTGGTAAATCCACCGATCCGGCGCCACCGGCGACCGACATGCGCATGCCATGGCGATAGGCCGTTTCAAGCCTAATTTCACCGCCCGATTGGGACACTGCCTCGGCGGCGTTCTTGATCAAGTTGAGTGTGGCCTGCACCAACATATCGCGGTTGGCGAACGCCGGCGGCAACGAGGGGTCGTAGGCCTCGACGAAGTGAACGTGGCTGGCAAATCCCGACTCCGCCAGTCGGCGCACGTGTTCGAGGACCTTGTGAACATTGACGGCCTCACGATCCAAGGCGTCGGCCTCGGCGAACGCTCCCATGCGATCGACCAGCGCTACGATGCGGTCGGTCTCGTCGCAAATAAGGCGCGCTAGATCGCGATCGTTCTCGGCGGCATTGCGCTCCAACAGCTGTGCCGCGCCGCGAATGCCGGACAAGGGGTTCTTGACTTCATGCGCCAGGACGGCGGCCATGGCGGACACCGAGCGCGCGGCATTGAGGTGCGTGAGTTGCTGCTCGATGCGGCGCGCCATCGTCTGTTCATGCAGCGTCAGGACGTATCCGGCGCCGTCGTCCCCCAACGGCGCCGCCGTTACCGTCGCCAGACGGCGGCCAATTCGCGCGCCCGCAATCAGGACGTTTGACTGCGATACCGAGGCGCCATGTGCGCGAACCTGCTCGACGAGCGCGATGACCGGGCTGTCCGGCGCCACCAGGGCACGCAAAGGCAGACCCGTCACCGCGCTGGCGCCGGTGGCAAAGAACTGCTCGGCGGCCGGGTTGACGGCAACGATGCCGAGGGTCGGGCCCAAGGTCAGGACCGACAGCGGCAACGAGCCCAGGACCGACGGTTCCGATGCTGCCGGCATGGAGTCGACCCGGACTGTATTGGATTCAGTTGCTTGCCGCGCCAATCTGCTCATTTTCCGGGCAAGTATCTCGACTGACCACGAATTAGGCAGACTACGCCGTGCGCGTTGCCCGCGCAACTCCAGATCGGCGACGCAGCCGCCCCCGAACCCATGATCCGGTCGTGTTTTTCGGCTCGTGTCCTGGGCCAGGATCACATCGGCGACGAACTTCACGCCGGGATAGCCGAGAGTGAGGAGGAGGTAGGCCACCAGCACCACCCGCGCCGCCCGCCGGCCACGGACGCCGCTGCGGTGATGGGTCCACAGCAGCAGCCCAATCGCGATGAAGCTGAGCAAGACGAAGATGGTCTTGTGGTCAACTATCAGCAGATCACGCGTACTGAACCGCTGCATGGCCATGCCGCTGAGCAGGCTGACGCCGAGAGCGAACTGGCCGGCCGCGAGAAGGCCCAGTTGCAGGGCCTCGCCATCGGCAACCGACGGCAGCAGTTCCGCCAACCGGCTTGCGCGCTTGGCCTTGAGCGCCCGCTCCTGCACCGTCACCGCCAGGGCCGCGATCGCGGCCAACGTGATGACGCCGTAGGCCAGCAAAGCGGTCAAGATGTGAGCCTGCAGCCAGCCGCTCGGCGCGATGCCCACCAGGGGGCGGCTGTCGGCCGAACTCGATACGGTAGCGATCAGTCCAAGCGCCAACACATAAGGCATCAGGAGCGGCGCCAACCGCCAGGTGTGACGCGTGGCGATGGCCAACACCGCGTAGAGTGCCATCGTGGTGCCGATGATCAGCCAGATCGAGGCGTCGAACCCCGCGTTCCAAGTCGCATGCAACCGCGCGACCAGCCACAGCACGGGCCCGGCCAATGCCACACCGGTCGTCAGCCAGTAGACACCGCTTCGCCCTCCCCGGTGCCGATAGGCGACCACGGCGGCTGGGAGCAGCGCCAGTAGGGCGGTAATGTTCAATGCTGATGCCGGCCGTCATGGTGCGATCATAGCACCATTCGCGTGCCGTCAGGCGGCGGAAAGAGCTAGATCGGAAGCCTCAACGGGTTGTTCGCGGACAATCGGAAGGCCGGCGCGAGGCCGGCCGCGCTATGCGGCTTTGTGCCGTCCGCAGTACTCCGAGTAGCGGCGCGCGAAGGCAGATTGCGACAACACCCGCAAATCCTCGGTGCCCGGTTCGCCATATGGCGAGTCTAGGCGCAGGGCATACCGGACGTGGGGAATCCCGTTGTAGTCGTTGAACTGCTCCAGCACGGTTGCGGTCTCGATCACCAGCTTAGAATCGGTGCATCGATACACCGTGCCGGCGTCAAATGTGCAGTCCGGTTTGCGTTGCCAAAACCAATCCACAGGCCTGCCCTCCTGCTTAAAACATGCCGCGCCTGGCGCCCATAACGGGCGCAAACATGGCGCGATGCCACGTGTCCATAGTCGCAGAGTCTCGGTATAGATTTCGTTAACAATCGCGGTACAGCCCGGGCGATTATCTTGCCTTTCAGTAAAGTTGTGAGTTTGTTAAGGCCACTCTGTCGCCCGCCCGTGGTCATCGACCGGTGGCCCGGGGCACTGGTCTCAGGAGTCCGCAGATCGAAACCCTAGCGCTAATCGTAGCCGGCGGGCGCGGCCAACGCTTGGGCGGCGACGTGCCCAAACAGTACCGCGCACTCGCCGGCCGGCCCGTTATCGCCCACACCGTGGCCCGGTTCGCAGACCATGCCGCAGTCGACCACGTGCAAGTGGTGATCCATCGCGATGACGCGGAGATGTATGTGCGCGCAACGGCGGCGTTTGCGTTGCCGAGGCCGGTCATGGGGGGCGCAAGCCGCCAGGCCTCCGTGTGCGCCGGCCTCGAGGCCTGGGAGGGACGCGGACCCGACCGGGTGTTGATCCACGATGCGGTGCGCCCGATGGCGTCGGCGACGCTGATCGGCCGCGTGCTCGCGGCACTGGACGATGCGTCCGGCGCCATCGCCGCGCTGCCCGTTACCGATACGTTGAAGCGCGAAGCTGACGGGCGCATCGCCGCAACCGTACCGCGTTCGGGGCTGTGGCGGGCGCAAACGCCACAGGGTTTTCATTTTGCGCAGTTGCTGGACGCGCACCGCGCCGCGGCAGGTGATGACTTTACCGACGACGCAGCTGTCGCGGAGGCGGCTGGGATCGACATCGCGCTGGTGTCGGGCGAAGCCGACAATTTGAAAATTACGACGGCCGATGACCTGGCGCGGGCGGAACGCCTGTTGAGCGACCCCGGCGACATCCGCGTCGGATCCGGCTTCGACGTGCATCGGTTCGGGCCGGGCGATCACGTGATGCTGTGTGGCGGCGCCATCGCCCACGACCACGGACTGATCGGGCACTCGGACGCCGATGTCGGCCTGCACGCGGCGACCGACGCCATCCTTGGAGCGCTGAGCGACGGCGATATCGGCGCGCACTTCCCATCGGGCGACCCGCAGTGGAAAGACGCGCCCTCGTACGCCTTTCTCAGATTCGCATCCGAGCGGCTCGCACAGCGTGGTGGTGCGCTGCTCCATCTCGATGTCACGCTAATCTGCCAGCGTCCGGCCATCGCGCCGCATCGTGCGGCGATGGTTGCCCGCTTGGCGGAATTGCTGACGGTGCCGGCGACGCGCATCAGCGTGAAGGCGACAACCACAGATGGCCTGGGCTTTGCCGGACGCGGTGAAGGCATCGCGGGCCAGGCGGTCGCGACCGTGCGCCTTCCCCCCCTCTAGATCGCGATGTCGCTAGTGGCATCAAGAGTGTTGGCGACATGGTTCGGCCTCGGGCTGCTGCCCTTCGCGCCCGGCACGTGGGCGTCCTTGTCGGCATTACCGCTTGCCTATGGGCTCGTTCGGCTGGGCGGCATCTGGGCCTTGTCGATAGCCACCGGCGCGGTCCTGGCCGTGGGACTGTGGGCCGGCGGCCGCATGGAAACCGACATCGGGGTCAAGGACCCGGGGCAGGTCGTTATCGACGAGGTCGCCGGGCAATGGCTGGCGTTGCTCCCGGTGGCGTTGGACTGGCGCCTGTGGCCGGTGGCATTCGTCGTGTTCCGCATCGCCGACATCGCCAAGCCATGGCCTGTGTACTTGGCGGAGCGGCATATCCCGGGCGCGGCGGGGATCATGGCCGACGATCTCGTTGCCGGCGCCTACGCCGGCCTCGCGGCTTGGCTCGTTGCCCGCTGGGCCACTTAGCAGAGTCTGAAGTAGTAATGTTCGGCAATGCGTTATTGAAAAAGGCCGAGGGTCTACTCGAAGACATGAGGGCGGCGCAATTGCAGCTCGCTACGGCGGAGTCATGCACCGGCGGGCTCATCATCGCCTGCCTGACGGAGATCCCCGGCAGCTCCGATGTGGTCGAGCGCGGCTTCGTGACCTACGCCAACGCGGCCAAGATCGACCTTCTCGGGGTTCCGATGGAACTCATCGCCGAGCATGGCGCGGTCAGCGAAGCCGTCGCCTGCGCCATGGCCGAGGGCGCGTTGGCGCGGGCGCGGGTCGACATCAGCGTAGCAGTCACCGGCATCGCCGGGCCTGACGGCGCGACCCCGACGAAGCCGGTAGGTTTGGTCTATCTGGCCTCTGCGCGCACCGACCGGCCGACATTGCACCGTGTGGAAATCTTTCCCGGCACCCGCGCCGCGATCCGCGAGGCGACGGTGCGTGCCGGCTTCGACCTAGTGCGCCAGCAACTCACATAGGTCTCACGGCCGATTGACGCGGCAACGGCCCCGCGATCGACTACAGCATAGCAGCCCGTTGAAGAAGACTGAGTTGATGAAGCATCGGGCGTGATAACAATGGCGGCGGCGAGACCCGGCGCCGGGGGGTTATTGAGGGCGAGGATAATGATCAGCGATTGTTCCTGTCGCAAGACAAGCAGCAGGACCGCCAAGCCCTTGGCCGCAGCCTCTCGCGGGGTCCCGGCGCCGATCAACTGGCGCAATAGGACGCCCAGGTTGTGTCCGGCGACGTGGATCAGATAGCGCTTGCCGACGTTCTCGCGCCCACGCAGCCAAGTGCGGCGCATGCCGCCGCGATCGAGGACCTGGGCGAAGCCCCGCTCGACCACTTCGGCGCGGAGTTTGAACGCGGCCTTCGCCACGCCCGACAGCAATCGGTTGCGGTTGTTGTAAACGGCCCGCCGAGCGGCGTCGTCGCCGTGCCAGCGCGAGAGCCCCTTGCCCTTCGGTTCGGCGATGCGGGTCGTCCAGGCGCCGTCGGCAAGGGACTTCAGCACCTCGCGGCCGAAGTAGCCTTTGTCGGTCACCAGCTCCGCCGGTTCGTCGGCCGTCGGCGCTGCGCCCACAGCCGCCAGCTTGGCCTCGGCTGACGTCAACGTTGTCGGCAGGGTGGTCGTGTCGCCCTGATCGGCCGGATACAGCTCGGCCGCGATCACCGCCCCGGTGTCGAGGTCGACCGCGTGTTCGGGCTTGTAGGCCAGATGCGTCGTGCCGTCCTTCATCCTGGCGATTTTGGCCTCCGCGTCGAGACCCAGTCCGCATTGGAGAGTTTCTTGCCCTTGCGCCGCCGATCCATCTGCGCCAAGTCATTCGCCGCGGTCTCGATCCCGCTGTCGGCGGCCATGCGCTGCAGCATCTGGCGATAGCTTTCGCCGCTGTCGCGGCGCACGATCGAGCGCAGCGCCGCGTTCGCCTCCATGGTCGAAGCATCGACCCCAATCCGCTCGCCCTTGACCAGGCCGTGCTCGCCAAGAACGTCCAGCACCCAGGCTAACACTGCCTCATGCACCGCGTGCGGCTGCGGATCGTGCTCAACGACGAGTGGTCAGGCACACGTGCGCGCGCCTCCAGGCGCAAGAACTCACGCAGCGACAAGCTGTCGGCGCACCGCCACTCCAACGCCCGCTCACTGTCGAGGCCTTCGAAGTAGCCGACCAGGTGCATCCGGAAGTAACGCCCCGGTGGGATTCCCGGACGTCCGATCCCTGGCGCGTAATAGGGCTCACACAGGTCCTCGGCGAACGCATCGAAACCGGCATCGACCAGCCAGCTGGTCGTAAAACACGTGGCCGGGCGAGCGAGGCATCTCTGCCCAACTGACCATCAAGTCCACCTGTCGATCCCCTTGTCGTCCCAACGCCATGACGAAGCTCCCGACTCGAACCATGCCCTCGTCACAGAGTCAGATGGCCGCGACTTTTTCAACGGGCTGATAAGCCTAATGTCGCGAACTGGAGGCCGCAATGATCCGCCAATCCGCTCGATACCTGTCGATCACCGCCATGTGCGTGGTCGCGTTCACAGCGCTGGCCGCCCCGGAAGGAACCCGGGTCCTTCCCTCCCCGCACGGTTTCGACCCGTTGGTGGCTAGTGGATTGATTTCAACGTTTGGAACCCTCGGTTTCGGGCTGCGATGATGTCGTCGGGGTCGGCTTTCGATATGAACGGCTGTGGGTTGGCCGCATTGTATTCGCGGACGAAGCGGTTGATTGCGGCCTGGAGATCGACGACGGAATGGAAGACGCCGTGCTTGAGCCGCCGCCGGGTGAGTTTTGCGAAGAAGCCCTCGACGGCATTGAGCCACGAGCAGGAGGTCGGTGTGAAGTGGAAAGTCCAGCGCGGATGGCGGGCGAGCCAGGCGCGGACCTTGTCCTTGTTGTGCGCCGCGTAGTTGTCGACGATCGCGTGGATGGCCTTGTCCGCCGGCACCGTGCGCTCGATGCGGTTGAGGAAGCGGATGAACTCCTGATGGCGGTGGCGCTGCATGTTCTGGCCGATCACCGTTCCGTCCAGAACGTTGAGCGCCGCAAACAGCGTGGTCGTGCCGTGCCGTTTGTAGTCATGGGTCATGGTGCCGGCGCGTCCCTTCTTCATCGGCAGACCGGCGGTCGAGCGCCTGGATCTGTGACTTCTCATCGATCGACAACACCACCGCATGGGCCGGCGGGTCGACATACAGGCCGACGATATCGGTGAGTTTCTCGGCGAAGGCAGGGTCGGTCGACAGCTTGAAGTTGCGCCAGCGGTGCGGGCTGAGACCGTGAGCCTTCCAGATCGCCTGCACCGTCGAGGCGGCAATACCGGCCGCCCTGGCCATCGCGCGCAACGTCCAGTGGGTCGCCTCAAACGGCGGCGGTTGCTGCGTCAGGCGCACGATCTCGGCGACACGATCGAGCGGGACCGGCGCCTTGCCGGGCGCATACCACAGCAAAATACGGAACCCCAATTCGGACTCTTTCGTTCCGATCCCTCCACTAGGCTCAAACAGGCGATCGAAGCCAACGGCATGGGGCTCGTGACGCAAGCCAGCGCCAGCGCCGGCGCGCAGCGCCGCGGCGTCGCCATCGCCGGCAACTATGTGGCCGGTGTGTTCCGGAACGACTTCGCGGTGCGCATGCTCGCCGCCAGCGTCGAGGCCGGCATCGAGGCGCCGATCCGTTTCTACGTGACCGAGAATGCCGACGGCACCGCCAGCCTTAGCTACAAGACGCCCAGCGCCGTGTTCGCCATCGCCTACCAGCCCGTTGACGAAGTCCGGCGTGTCTGATTCTGTCTGAACATAGAGATTTAGACGGGCGTCGTGCGATGGCATTGAGACGACAGAGCGAGGTTCAGGGTGACCTCGTGGTGACATGGGCGGAGATGCCGCGTTCGCCTGGACACGCGTTTTCCGACCGGCTGCATGAGTTGCTGACCGAGTCTGGCTTTGACGGCTTCGTGGAGGCGACGTGCAAGCCATACTACGCACCTCGGATGGGGGCTCCTTCGCTGCCGCCGGGGCGTTATTTCCGGATGCACATGATCGGCTATTTCGAGGGCATCGGCAGCGAGCGCGGCATCGCTTGGCGCTGTTCGGATTCGCTGTCGCTTCGCGCGTTTCTGCGGTTGGCGAACCGGGACAAGGTTCCCGATCGTTCCTGGTTGTCGAAGACGCGCGGCCGGCTGCCGCACGAGGTCCATGAAAAGGTTTTCGACTGGGTTCTGGCTCTCGTCGCCGCGCGCGGCCTGGTGAAGGGCGAGCGGATCGGCGTCGACGGCTCGACGATGGAAGCCAACGCCGCCCTGCGAGCCATCGTGCGGCGCGATAGCGGCGAGACCTATCGCGAGATGCTGACGCAAATGGCGAAGGAGAGTGGCGTCGAAACGCCGACGATCGACGACCTCGTCCGGCTCGATCGCCGGCGGAAGGGCAAGAAGCTTTCGAACAAGGATTGGACGAGCCCGACCGATCCTGATGCGAAGATCGCGCGGATGAAGGACGGCACCACGCATCTGGCCTACAAGCCCGAGCACGCGGTCGATCTCGACACCGGCGTCATCGTTGCGGCACCGATCTATCCAGCCGATGAAGGCGACACGACGACTTTGCCTGGGACGCTGGAGGCGGCCGCGCGCAACCTCGCCGAGGTCGGCCTGGCTCCAACACGGGCAGAGCCCTGCAGTCTCGTTGGCGACAAGGGCTATCATTCACGCGAGGGGCTGAAAGACCTCGACGGCGGCGTCTGGAAAACGCGGATCTCCGAGCCGGAGCCCGCCAACGGCTATCTGCGCTGGCATGGCGACCAGGCGGCACGTCAGGCTGTCTACGCCAACCGGGCGCGATTGAAGTCCGGCGTCGCGCGGAACGCCATGCGCAGGCGCGGTGATGATGGTCGAGCGCAGCTTCGCCCATGTCCTCGACCGTGGCGGCATGCGCCGCGCGTTGCTGCGGGCGCGCGAGAACGTCCACAAACGCTACCTGATCCATGTCGCCGGGTTCAATCTCGGCATTCTGACGCGCGCGCTGTTCGGATCAGGCACGCCGAGGGAGGCTGCGAGTGCAAAGAGCACCCTTTTGTTCGTTATTCAGTTCGATGCTGCCCTGGCGATCGCCATCGTGGCGAACATCGAAGGCAAACCAGCCATGCTCGTTATCATCATCCCCGAAACCGATTGATCAAAGCGCGACTTCATCACCGGGCTGCTAAGGCGACAATGCCGACTTGGCCGCGTTGGCGGCGGAATTGGACGGCCTGTTCGCGAAGATCGCCGGCGAGACGGTGGCACCCTGACTATTTCACCGTGCTCAGGGCACCGTAGGGCGGCCGTCCGTAGAGGTCGGTCGCACGCACCTCGAAGGCGGTGACCATGCGCTTGACGGCCTCGTGGAACAGTACGCCGACCATGCGCTGCAAGTTCTTCGAGCGCAAATCGAAATCGACATAGAAGTCGATCTCGCACTGTCCGTCGCCGAGCGCGGCAAACCGCCAGTCGTTGCGCATGTGGCTGAGCGGACCGGAGATGTATTCGACGTTGATCCGCTCCGGCGCGTCGAGCGTCACCTTGGAGGTGAAGGTCTCGCGGAACATCCGGAAGCCGACCACCATGTCGGCCCAGATGACTTCCTCCTTGCGCCGGTTGATACGCGCCGCCAGGCACCAGGGCAGGAACTCCGGATAGGTTTCTATATCGGAGACCAGGCGATACATCTGCGCTTGCGAGTACGGCAGCACACGCTGCTCGGCGTGGATGGGCATCAGGCCTGCGCGGCGCGCGCCTGTCGGAGCCGCGCGAAATCGTCGCCGGCGTGATAGCTCGAGCGCGTCAACGGCGAACTGGATACCATCAGGAAACCCTTCGCCCGTGCGATCGCGGCGTATTCAGCGAACTCGTCGGGCGTCACGAAGCGATCGATCGGCGCATGCTTGGGCGTCGGTTGCAGATACTGGCCGATGGTCAAAAAATCGACATCCGCCGCGCGCAGATCGTCCATCACCTGCATGATCTCCGCCTTCGTCTCGCCGAGCCCGACCATGACGCCGGACTTGGTGAACAGCGACGGCAGGCGCTGCTTCATCCCATGCAACAGATTGAGACTGGTGAAGTAGCGCGCACCCGGCCGGATGGTCGGATACAGGCGCGGCACGGTCTCCAGGTTGTGGTTGAATACATCCGGCGGCGCCGCCAACAAGGTGTCGGCCGCACCGGCCTTGTCCTTGAAGTCGGGCGTCAGGATCTCGATCGTGGTCTCCGGCGCCGCCGCGCGAATACGCTGCACAACATCGGCGAAGTGCGCCGCCCCGCCATCCGCCAGATCGTCCCGGTCGACCGACGTGATCACCACGTGGGCGAGACCGAGGGTCGCTACCGCGATCGCCACATTGGCCGGCTCCGCCGCGTCGAGTGGCATCGGCCTGCCGGTGGCAACATTGCAGAACGCACAAGCTCGCGTGCAGGTATCGCCCATGATCATCAGCGTCGCGTGCTTCAAGGCCCAACACTCGCCGATGTTGGGGCACGCCGCCTCCTCGCACACGGTCGTCAAGTTGAGCCCGCGCATCAGCTTTCGCACCTCGCCATAGACCGGCGAGGTCGGCGCCTTGACCCTGATCCATGCCGGCTTGTGCAGCGGCGGGCTGTCGGGCCGATTGCGCTTTTCCGGATGGCGCAATGTGGTCGGGGCTGACATTGACTCGCGCCTCGGAGGTTGGAACGGCAGTTTAGAAGTGGAGAGCGCGGCCGTAGGCGTCAAGAACCGCCTCGTGCATGGCCTCGCTGATGGTAGGATGCGGGAATATCGTGCGCATGAGATCGGCTTCGGTCGTCTGCAGCGTGCGAGCGATGCAGTAACCCTGGATCAACTCGGTGACCTCGGCGCCGATCATATGCGCTCCCAATAACTCGCCGGTGTCGGCGTCGAACACGGTCTTGATCAGCCCGTCGGGCTCGCCGAGCGCAATGGCCTTGCCGTTGCCGACGAATGGAAACCGGCCGACCTTCACATTGTGGCCCTGCTCGGTGGCGGCGGCCTCGGTCAGTCCGACCGAGGCCACTTGCGGCCGGCAATAGGTGCAGCCGGGAATGAGGGTGGCGTCGATGGGGTGGGTGACCTCGCCGGCGATGCGCTCGACGCAGACGACGCCTTCGTGCATGGCCTTATGCGCCAGCCACGGCGGGCCGGTCAGATCGCCGATGGCGTACACGCCGGGCTCGGCCGTCGCCGACCACTCGTCGACCACGACATGCGCGCGATCGACTTGAACGCCGGTGCCCTCGAGACCGATCTCCTCGACATTACCGACAATGCCGACCGCGACGATGACCCGATCCACCCGCAGCGTCGTCACTTTGCCGTCGTGATCGATCGATGCCGTGACGCCATCGCCGCCCTTCTCAAGCGCCGTAACCTGAGCGTCCGTGAGCAACGTGATCCCCTGCTCGGTGAAGGTCTTCTGCGCGAAGGCGGAGATCTCTTCATCCTCGACCGGCAGTATGCGCGGCAGGGTTTCGACCACGGTCACTTCGGCGCCCATGTCGCGATAGAACGAGGCGAATTCCATGCCGATGGCGCCGGAGCCGATCACCAGGGGCGAGGCCGGCATGTGCTCCGGCACCATCGCCTCCTTGTAGGTCCAGACCAGATTGCCGTCCGGTTCCATTCCCGGCAATGTCCGGGCGCGTGCTCCGGTCGCCAGGATGATGTGCTTGGCCGAGAGCGCCGCGATGGCCTCACCGTCCTTGTTCACCGCGACCTTGCCGTGGCCCGCGAGCGCGCCGTGACCGTCGAAGACCGTGACCTTGTTCTTCTTCAACAGATGCGCGACCCCGGCGGAGAGCTGCTTCGCAACCTTGCGCGAGCGCTTGACGACCTGGTCGAAATCGAACGAGACGTTGTCGGCCTTGAGGCCGAACGCTTCGGCGTGGCGCATTTGGTGATAAAGTTCGGCCGTCCGCAGCAGCGCCTTGGTCGGGATGCAGCCCCAGTTGAGGCAGATACCGCCCAGATGCTCGCGCTCGACGACCGCCGTGTTCAAGCCAAGCTGCGCGGCGCGGATCGCGGCAACGTAGCCGCCCGGTCCGCCGCCAATGACAATGACGTCGAAGGTGTCAGCCGCCATCCCGGCTACAGCAGCATGGCGAGCGGGTCCTCGGCCAGCTGCTTGAAAGCGGCGAGATACTGCGCCCCGACCGCGCCGTCCACCGAGCGGTGATCGACCGATAGCGTGCAGGACATGACCGTGGCGATGGCGAGCGCGCCATTCTTCACGACCGGCCGCTGTTCGCCGGCGCCGACGGCCAGGATGCAACCTTGCGGCGGATTGATGACGGCGCCAAAGTCCTTAATGCCATACATGCCGAGGTTGGAAAGGGAGAACGTGCCGCCCTGATAATCTTCCGGCAGCAGCTTGCCGGCGCGTGCGCGCTCGGCCAGAGATTTCATCTCCGTCGATATCGTCTCCAGTCCCTTGGCGTCTGCGTTACGCACGACCGGCGTGATCAGCCCGTCGTCCAGCGCCACCGCCACGGCGATGTCGACGGACTTGTAGCGCTTGATGCCGTCGTCCGACCAGGCGGCATTGGCGGCGGGCACCCTACGCAAGGCGATCGCCGCCGCCTTGATCACCATGTCGTTGACGGAGAGCCTATAGCGCCCGTCGGCCTTGTCGTTCAGCCGCCGGCGCATGTCGAGCAGGTCGTCGATCTCGCAATCTATCGTCAAATAGAAGTGCGGCACTTGCTGTTTCGATTCGACCATGCGGCGGGCGACGATCCGGCGCATGGTGGTGAGCGGGATCAACTCGTACGCGCCTTCCACGGACGGCACCGCCGTCGACGGAGGTACCTTCGCCGCTGGTGCTTCCATGGGCGCCTTGGCGCGATAGGCCTCGATATCGGCCTTGACGATACGACCATTCGGCCCACTGCCGGTGAGTAGGCTCAGGTTGATGCCGGCCTGCGCCGCCATGCGCTTGGCCAACGGACTGGCGATCAGGCGGCCGGCTGTTGGCTTTTCGACGGGAGCAGCGGCAAGCGGGGTGGCTGCCGGCGACGGTGGGGCCGCTGTTGCTTGAACCGCCGGTTCTGCGGCTGGCGGCGCCGTCGGTTTGAAGTCGGCCAGGGAGCCCGTGTCCTCCCCTTCTTCGAGCAGCACGCCGATTGTCGTGTTGACGGCAATGCCTTCGGCACCGTCGGGCACCAGGATCTTGCCGAGCACCCCTTCGTCGACGGACTCGATCCCCATGGTCGCCTTGTCGGTCTCAATTTCGGCGATGACGTCGCCCGGGGTCACAGGGTCGCCCTCATGCTTGAGCCAGCGCGCCAGCGTTCCCTCGGTCATGGTCGGCGACAGCGCCGGCATCAGGATGGGTATCGGCATGGTGCGGCGTTTCCCGGTCGGTCAGGCGCGATAACTCACGGCCTTCGCCGCCGCGACGATCGCCTCGGTCTGTGGCAGCGCCAATTTCTCCAAATTCGCGGCATACGGCATGGGCACGTCCGCGCCCGCCACGCGCGCCACAGGCGCGTCCAGCCAATCGAAGGCCGCATCCATCATCACCGCGGCAAGCTCGGCGCCGATGCCGGCAAACGGCCAGCCTTCCTCTACCGTGACCAGCCGATTGGTCTTCTTGACGCTCGTCACCAACGTCGCGGTATCCAGCGGGCGGAGCGTGCGCAAGTCGATGACTTCTGCATCGATCCCTTCGCGCGCCAAGATCTCGGCGGCCTCAAGGGCGGTACGCACCATCAGCGAGAACGCGGCGATGGTAACGTCGGCGCCGGCGCGCACGACCTTCGCCTCGCCGATCGGCACCAAGTAATCAGGATCGCCAGGCACCTCGCCGCTATCGCCATAGAGAATCTCGTTCTCCAGGAACATTACAGGGTTGGGATCGCGGATCGCCGCCTTCAACAGCCCTTTGGCATCGGCGGCCGAATAGGGCGTGACCACCTTCAGTCCCGGACAGTGGGCGTACCACGACGCGTAGCATTGCGAGTGCTGAGCCGCTACACGAGAGGCCGCGCCATTGGGACCGCGGAACACGATCGGCGCGCTCATCTGCCCACCCGACATGTAGTGCGTCTTGGCGGCGGAATTGATCAGTTGATCGATGGCTTGCATGGCGAAGTTGAAGGTCATGAACTCGACGATGGGGCGCAGGCCCGCGAACGCCGCGCCTACACCTAGGCCGGCGAAGCCGTGCTCGGTGATCGGAGTATCGATCACCCGCTTGTCGCCAAACTCGTCCAGCAGCCCTTGGCTGACCTTGTAAGCGCCCTCGTACTGCGCCACCTCCTCACCCATCAGAAAGACGCTGTCGTCGCGGCGCATTTCTTCCGCCATTGCGTCGCGCAGCGCCTCGCGCACGGTCTGTGTGACCGTTTCGCCGGCCGTGCGCGGCGGCGCGGACCGGGGCGCTGGCTGCGGTGGTGTGGCGGGCCGCGGCGACGGGCGTGGCTCGGCGCGCGGCGCGCGTGGCTCCGGCCGCGGCGCGGGTGGCTCCGCGCCGGCGCCGTCCTCGCCATCCTCCAGAATCGTGGCGATGGGCGTGTTGACGGCGATGTTTTCCGCCCCTTCGGGCACCAGGATTCTGGCTAGGACGCCTTCGTCGGCTGATTCGATCTCCATGGTCGCCTTGTCGGTTTCGATCTCAGCAATCACATCGCCGATCGCGACCGCATCGCCCTCGGACTTCAGCCAGCGCGCGACGGTGCCTTCGGTCATCGTAGGTGACAGCGCCGGCATCAGAATCTGGATGGGCATGGTCCCTCCGTCCAGCGCTCGCCGCTATGCCTCGATCAGGACGTTGGTGTAGAGTTCCGACGGGTCCGGCTCGGGGCTGGCTTGGGCAAATTCCGCCGCGTCATTGACCACCCCCCTCACCTCGCGATCGGTTTCCTTCAGCGTCGCTTCGTCGGCCACGCCGCCGTCGAGGATGCGCTGCTTCAGAGACTCGATCGGATCGTGCTCGGTCCGAACCTTCTGCACTTCTTCCTTGGTGCGGTACTTGGCCGGGTCCGACATGGAATGGCCGCGATAGCGATAGGTTTGCATCTCCAGGATGCGCGGCCCCTCGCCGCCGCGCACCGCAGCGACCGCCTTTGCCGCCGCCCCCTGCACGGCCAGAACATCCATGCCGTCGACCAGCTCACCGTCGATGCCGAAGGCGTGGCCGCGGTTGTGCAGATCGGTGCGCGCCGAGGCGCGCTCGACCGAGGTGCCCATGCCGTAGCGGTTGTTTTCGATGATGTACAGCACCGGCAGCGTCCACAACGAGGCCATGTTGAACGCCTCATGCACCTGGCCCTGGTTGACGGCACCATCGCCGAGGTAGGTGACGCAAATGCCGCCGTCCTCACGATACTTATGGGCGAAGGCCAAGCCGGTTCCGAGCGGCACGCAGGCACCAACGATGCCGTGGCCGCCGTAAAAATTCTTCTCGCGCGAGAACATATGCATCGAGCCGCCCTTGCCGCGCGAGTAACCGTCCTGTCGGCCCGTCAACTCGGCCATGACACCGCGCGGTTCCATTTCACTGGCGAGCATATGACCGTGATCGCGGTAGGACGTGATAACGCTGTCGCGTTTGTCCAACACCGCCTGGACTCCCGTGACCACGGCCTCCTGGCCGATATAGAGGTGGCAGAAGCCGCCGATCAGGCCCATTCCGTAGAGCTGGCCGGCCTTTTCCTCAAAGCGGCGGATCAGCAGCATCTTTCGGTAGAAGTCGAGCAGGTGTTCCGGCAAGGCGGCGCCATTGGCGCCGTTCGCCGCGTTCCGATTGGACTTTCGCCTGGTCGAAGTGGCCATCCATACTCCTCCGGCCCGAGGGGCTCGAGAATGACCGTGAAGGCTTAATGCAATGCCACTACCGAGGCAATCGGCGACGCCGCGCCGCACCTACTCCGGCGGCGGGTCGAAAATGATCACTTCGTCGTCGCGGACATGGTTGAGCATCAGGCGCGCGCGTTCCTCCAGCGTGTCCCGGTCCAGGTGCTCCGGGCTCAGCGCGTCGACTTCGCGTTGCCACAACGCGCGCTCGGCCGTCGTCGTGGCCAGGACCTCGCTCGCCGAACGGATCTCCGACTGCAGGCGCAAGTACGCGATCATGCCGCGCTCGCCCTGCACCATGTGGTACGCGAAATACGCGACCAACAATCCCCCGATCGCCGGCCAAATGGCCTGGCGCGCATATCTGCCAAGTTCTCGCCTCATTCCGCAGCGGCGAAAGCACCATGACCCGCGCGTCGTGTCAACGCACCAGCGCCTTGCGGCCGGCATAGACCGCCGTCGGACCCAGGCTCTCGGAAATGCGCAGAAGCTGGTTGTACTTCGCAAGCCGGTCTGAACGGCTCAACGATCCAGCCTTGAGTTGACCGGCGTTGGTTGCCACCGACAGATCGGCAATGGTGGTATCCTCGGTCTCGCCCGAGCGATGAGAGATCACGGCGCGATAGCCCGCCCGCACCGCCGCCGCGATGGTGCCCAGCGTCTCCGTCAGCGTACCGATCTGGTTGACCTTGACGAGAATGGCATTGGCGGCGCCTTTGGCGACCCCTTCGGCGAGGCGTTGCTCGTTAGTCACGAACAGGTCGTCGCCAACGAGTTGAACCTTCTTCCCCAACGATTGCGTCAGCTCGCGCCAGCCATCCCAGTCGTCCTCTGCCATGCCGTCCTCAATCGAGACGATCGGATGGCGAGCGACCAGATCTTCGTAGTACTGCACCAATTCGTCTGCGGCCAGCATCTTGCCCTCGCCCTCAAGGCGATAGGCACCATCGGCGTAGAACTCGGTTGCCGCAGCGTCGATACCCAGCGCCACATCCTCGCCCGGGCGATAGCCCGCCGCCGATATGGCGCGGGTGATGTGCACCAGCGCCGCATCGGCGTCGGCAATGGTTGGGGCGAAGCCGCCTTCGTCACCGACGTTGGTATTGAGACCAGCTTCGGACAACTGCGCGCGCAGCGCGTGGAATACTTCGGAGCCCACACGGATCGCCGTTTCGATGTCCGGCGCACCGACCGGCATGATCATAAATTCCTGCACGTCGACCCGGTTGTCGGCGTGGGCGCCGCCGTTGATCACGTTCATCAGCGGCACCGGCAAGGTACGGGCGTTGGCGCCGCCTATATAGCGGTAGAGTGGCAAGCCGCTCTCCTCCGCCGCCGCCTTCGCCGCCGCCAGCGACACGCCGAGGATGGCGTTGGCCCCGAGCCGGGCCTTGTTGGCGGTGCCATCCAGATCGATCATGGTTTGGTCGATCAGCACCTGCTCCTCGGCGTCCATACCGCCGACGGCATCGAAAATCTCGCCATTGACGGCATCGACGGCCTTCAGCACGCCTTTGCCGCCATAGCGCCCCGCGTCGCCGTCTCGCAGTTCGACCGCCTCGTGCGTTCCGGTGGAGGCGCCGGAGGGCACAGCGGCACGTCCCATGGCTCCGCTGTCCAGCAAGACATCGACCTCGACGGTCGGGTTGCCGCGGCTGTCGAGGATTTCGCGGGCAATGATATCGGCAATCGCGGTCATGGTGATGTCCGTAGTGGGCGATGCATGTGTGTTGGCTTCCGAGCGGTGTCAGTCGCTTGAGATGTCGATGGGGTTTGCCTTAGCGACGCGGTCGATGGCAAGCAGTGTCTCCAGCAGGCCACGCAACCGATCCAGTCGCACCATGTTGGGTCCATCGCTGGGCGCGTGGTCCGGGTCCTGGTGGGTCTCCATGAACACCGCGGCGACACCGATCGCGACCGCCGCGCGGGCCAGCACCGGCACGAACTTCCGCTGACCGCCGCTGGTCGTGCCCAACCCGCCGGGCTGCTGCACCGAATGGGTGGCGTCGAACACGACCGGACAGCCGGTGCCGGCCGCCATGATCGGCAGCGCGCGCATGTCCGAGACCAGCGTGTTGTAGCCGAAGCTGGCGCCGCGCTCGCACACCAGAACATTGTCGTTGCCGGCGTCGCGGATCTTGGCGACCACGTTGGCCATATCCCAGGGTGCGAGGAACTGACCCTTCTTTACATGCACGGCGAGCCCGGTCGCGGCCGCCGCCAGCAGCAGGTCGGTCTGACGACAGAGAAAGGCGGGTATCTGCAACACGTCCACCGCCTCCGCCACTGCTGCGCATTGCTCAGCGGCGTGTACGTCGGTGAGCACCGGGCAGCCGCGCATTTCGCGAACCTCGGCGAGGATGGGCAGGCTTTCGCGCATGCCCAGGCCGCGGTCGCTGTCGGAGGAGGTGCGGTTGGCCTTGTCGAAGCTCGATTTGTAGATCAGGCCGATCCCGAGCCCGGCCGTCATTTCGACCAGTGCCTGACTCAATTCCAGAGCGTGCGCCCGCGACTCCAAGGCACAGGGCCCGGCAATCAGAACCAGCGGCAGATCATTGCCGAGCGTCAGAGCGCCGATGCGCACCTCACGGGAACTCTGCTGTTGCCTTGCCGGCTGGTCAGCCATCAAATCAATCTCGCCTTTTGCAGCGCAGCGGCGATGAAGGAGCCGAACAGCGGATGCGGCGCGAAGGGTCGCGACTTCAATTCCGGATGAAACTGCACGCCGATGAACCAGGGATGGTCCGCCAGCTCGACCACCTCCGACAATCGGCCGTCGGGCGACATGCCGCAGAAGCGCAGGCCCACGGCTTCGAGCCGCTCGCGGTAGTTGATATTGACTTCGTAGCGGTGGCGATGGCGCTCGCTGATTTCCGCGGCGCCATAGATCTGCGCCACCCGACTGTCGGGCGTCAGGATCGCCGGGTAAGCGCCGAGCCGCATGGTGGCGCCTTTATCGCCGGTGTTCTTGCGCTGTTCCAGTTCATTGCCGCGCAGCCACTCGGTCAACAGCCCGACCACGGCAGAGCCACAGGGACCGCACTCGGTCGAGCCGGCGTCGTGGATGCCCGCGAGTTCCCGCGCGACCTCGATTATCGCCATTTGCATGCCGAAGCAGATGCCGAAGTAGGGCACGCGCTGCTCGCGCGCGAACCGCGCCGCCCGCATCTTGCCTTCGGTTCCACGCTCGCCGAAGCCGCCGGGAACGAGGATGCCGTGTGCGTCCTGCAGATGTATGCCGGCGTCATCGGACTCGAACGTCTTGGAATCGACCCACTCCACGCGCACCCGCACCCGATTTGCCAAGCCGCCGTGCGTCAACGCCTCGATCAGCGACTTGTAGGCGTCCTTAAGACCCGTGTACTTGCCGACGACGGCGATCGTCACCTCGCCCTCCGGATCACGAACGCGCTCGACCAGCCGGCGCCAAATATGCAGATCGGGTTTGGGGCCATCGGCCAGGCCAAAATGGCGCAGCACCTGGGTGTCCAAACCTTGATCGTGATAGGAGATCGGCACGTGATAGATGGTTTCGAGGTCCAACGCCTCGATCACCGCCTCTGGTTTGACGTTGCAAAATTGCGCCATCTTGCGCCGTTCGCCGGCCGGTATTTCGCGGTCGCAGCGGCACAGCAGCAGATCGGGCTGAATACCGGCGCGCTGCAATTCCTTCACCGAATGCTGCGTCGGCTTGGTCTTCAGCTCGCCCGTAACGCGCAGGAACGGCACCAGAGTCACATGAACGAACATCGCCCTCTGCGGCCCCAACTCGTTGGCCAACTGGCGGATCGCTTCGAGAAACGGCAGGCTTTCGATATCGCCGACGGTGCCGCCGATCTCGCATAAGACGAAATCCTCGCCGTCCAACCCCGCCAAGGCCCGGCGCATGATCGCATCGGTCACGTGCGGGATGACCTGCACAGTGCCGCCCAGATAGTCGCCACGCCGTTCGCTGGCCAGAACCTCTGAATAGATGCTGCCGGTGGTGACGTTGTCGGCGCGGGTCGCGGCGACGCCGGTGAACCGCTCGTAGTGGCCGAGGTCCAGGTCCGTCTCCGCCCCGTCGTCGGTGACATAGACTTCGCCATGCTCATAGGGGCTCATGGTGCCGGGGTCGACGTTGAGATACGGATCGAACTTGCGCACCCGCACCTTGAATCCGCGCGCCTGCAACAGGGCTCCAAGCACCGCCGCCGCCAGCCCCTTGCCGAGCGACGACACGACACCGCCGGTAATGAAAATGCACCGGGTCATCGAGTGCTCCGGTAGCGACACTCAAATGTGAAAGAGGCGGCACGGGTGCCGCCTCTTGCGTCGAATGGAGCGATGCGTTCGGAGCCGCGCATCAATCACCCACCGGCACCGCCGGCCCGGCCGGCTCGGCGGGTGCCGCCTCATCTGCTGCCGGCGCTCCGATTGCCGCCGGCGCTTCGTCGAGTATCGAGCGCGGCGCCGTGCTTGTGCCGGCGAGAAGTGCGAGGACTATACTGGTGGTGAAGAACGCGCCGGCCAGGATCGCGGTTGCTCGGGTGAGGAGATTTGCGGTCGAACGATTGCCCATCAGACCGCCCATGCCGCCGCCGGAGCCGCCGCCAATGCCGAGTCCGCCGCCTTCGGAGCGTTGCAGCAGCACGACCCCAACAAGGGCCAATGCGATCAATAGATGGATCACAAGAACGATCGCGCTCATGGCAATGATCTCGCTAGCCGAACGGCAACGGTCGGATCTCCGCCGTCACCGCATATGTAGTCCCGCAGCCGCCTGGATGCCAGTGATAACCGGCCTGTCCGGGCCTACTGGGGACAGGATTGCGCGATCGCCCAGAAGCCGTCGGCGTCAAGGCTGGCGCCACCGACCAATGCGCCGTCCACGTCCGGCACCGACAGCAACTCGGCGGCATTGTCCGGCTTGACCGAGCCGCCGTACAGCACGCGCATCCTGTCGCTCTCGGCCCCGATGAGGGTACTCAAATGTGCACGCACATGGGCGTGCACCTCGTCGACTTGCTCAATCGTCGGCGTGCGGCCGGTGCCGATCGCCCAAACCGGTTCGTAGGCGATGACCGTCGTGGCGGCATCTGTGGCATCGCCCGGCGGCAGCGAGCCGTTCAATTGCGTCGATAGCACGTCCAGCGTCGAGCCGGCATCGCGCTCCGGCTCGGTTTCGCCGATGCAAATGATGGCGAGCAACCCCGCCGCGTGAACGGCTTCGGCCTTGACGCGAACGACCTCGTCGGCCTCGCCGTGGTTGTGGCGGCGTTCGGAGTGCCCGACGATGATATGTGTAGCGCCGGCATCGGCGAGCATGGGAGCGGAGATGTCACCGGTGTGCGCGCCCGAGCTTGCCATATGGCAATCCTGGCCACCGACCGCGATCAATCCGGGCTGAAGCTCCGCCGCAACCGCGCGGACCAGGGTGGCAGGCGGGCACACCAGCATGTCGAACGGCCGCTGATCAGTGGCGGCAATGCGCTGGTTAAGCGATCGGGCCAACGCCAGCCCATCGGCGAGCAGACCGTTCATTTTCCAGTTGCCGGCGATCAGCGGCCTGCGGGTCATCGCTACATCCGTCCTGTTGCGGGTTGGTCGACAGCCCTATCACAGCCGAACGATCCCCGCCAAGGCCACAGCGCGTCCCGTCTTGCTGTGATGGGCCGCCGTCACTATCATGCACACGGTTCTCACCGGTGGTATTCGAGAGATCACGTTATGGCGTTGGTGTCGCTTCGCAAGGCCTCCTCGACCTGGCTATTCAAGGGCTTGCTGATCCTGTTGGCGCTGACCTTCGCTGCCTTCTTCGGCGTCACCGGCAACCCCTTACAGCGGGTAACCGCCTTGATCGAGGTCGGCGACGAAGCCGTCGATGCGACGACTCTGCTGCGCGATTTCGACCGTTCGCGCAGCGAGATGTCGCAGTTGTTCGGCCGCGTGCTCACCGTTGAGGAATCCCGCAACCTCGGCCTGCTCGATGAGACTATCAACGTGATCGCCACCCGCACCCTGTTCGATGTCGCCGCACGCGACCTGGGGCTGGTCGTCACCGACCTGCAGGTAGCCGAAACAATCCGCGGCAACCCCCAATTCCAAAGCGTAACCGGCCGTTTCGACCGGCTCACGTTTGAAGGCTACTTGGGCTCTTTCGGCTACAGCGAGGGCTACTACACAGAGATCCTGCGCCGGGATCTGGTGCGTGCCCAGTTTCTGGACTCGCTGCTCGGCGGTACGGCGGCGCCCGATGTCCTGGTGGACACCCTGCACCGCTACCGGGCCGAACGCCGGGTGGCCGAAATCATAGACGTGCGCGCCGACGCCATGGGAAACGTCGGCATCCCCAACGAAGCGACAATCGAGAGCTACCACAAGGATCACGAGCCGCGCTTCCGGGCGCCGGAGTATCGGTCGTTCGTTGTCGCCTATCTGACGCCTGCCCTGCTGGCCGACGAGATCTCCATCTCGGAAGAGGAAATCCAGGAAGAATTCGAGCTGCGTCGGGCACGGTACGAGACCGCCGAACAGCGCACCGTCCGCCAGGCGGTATTCACCTCGGACCGTCAGGCGGACGCGCAGGCACTGATCGACGCCGTGCGCGGCGGCGCTGATTTCACGGCCGCCGTAGAGGCCATCGAAGGCGTTTTCGCCGACGATCTGGGTACCGTCGCGCGCACTGATCTGCTCATATCGGAACTCGCCGACGCCGTGTTCGCC
This sequence comes from Alphaproteobacteria bacterium, assembly GCA_965248805.1. GTDB lineage: Bacteria > Pseudomonadota > Alphaproteobacteria > UBA6615 > UBA6615 > CBDFKJ01. Next base: position 229,843 of record CBDFKJ010000006.1, on the reverse strand, counting down.
GCCACCGAAGGCGAGATCGCCGGACCGGTGCAATCGCCGTTCGGCTGGCACGTTGCCCTCGTGAGCCAGGTCGTCGCCGGCGAGACCAAGACGATCGACGATGTCCGGGATACGCTGTCCCGAGAGCTGGCGCTGCGGCGGGCCAATGACGCCATCTTCGAAGTGATGGAGGAGCTCGACGATGCGCTCGGCGGCGGCGAGCGGGTCGAGGAGGCGGCTGCCTCCACAGGCTTGCGCCTGGCGAGGGTACCCGCGATTTCGCGCACCGGCGAGGTGCCGGACGGCAACAGCCTGCCGGACCTGGCGGCGTTGTCCGAAATCCTGGCAACCGCTTTCGCCTCCGCCGAAGGCACCGAGAGCCAGGTCATCGAGACCGGAGACGGCGGCTTTTTCGTCCTGCGGGTCGATGGCCGCATCGAGCCGGCCCTGCACCCGCTTGAGGAGGTGCGCGAAGATGTCGTGGCCGATTGGCAGAACGACGAGCGCCGCCGGTTGGCTGAGGCGCAGGCCACGGTCCTCGCCGACCGTGCGAAGGCGGGCGAAGATCTGTCGACGATTGCCGACAAATTTGCCCTCATCGCGCTTACCACAGAGCCGTTCACCCGGTCCTCGGCCGGTGCGCAAGGCGCCGTCGACGGCGCCACGGCGGCGGCCCTGTTCGACCAGCCGCTGGACGGCGTAGTCGTGCAGCCGACGGCGAGCGGGTACCAGGTCGCCAAGCTCGTCGACGTGCGCGCCGCTACCAGCGGGCAGGAAGGCGTGCGCGCCAATTTGAGCCTCGATCTCGCCGGTGCCATCAGCAGCGATCTGCAGGCGCAACTGGCGGAAGTGCTGCGCCAGGATTACGGCATCACGATCGACCGCGTCGCTATCGATCACTTGTTTGACGCGCCGTGAACGTTGAGCCGAGGCTGAGCGCCTTCGCGCAACGCTACGGCGCCGGACAGGCGCAGCTCGTCTCCACCGATCTGGTTGCCGACCTGGAGACCCCGGTCTCGGCCATGCTGAAACTGGCCGACGGGCGCTCCTATAGTTTCCTCTTTGAATCGGTTGAGCGCGGCGCCACGCGCGGGCGCTACTCGATCATCGGTCTGAAGCCCGATCTGTTGTGGCGCTGCCGTGGCGACCGCGCGGAGATCAACCGCACGGCCCGCTTCGATCCGGAGGCCTTCACGCCCTGCGACGAACCGTCGCTGGCATCGCTGGCGGGCCTGATTGCAGAATCGTGCATCCCCGGTTGCGACCACCTGCCGCCGATGGCCTCTGGCTTGTTCGGCTATGTCGGCTATGACGCGGTACGGATGATGGAACGGCTGCCCGACGCCAACCCAGACGTGTTGGACGTGCCCGACGCCATGTTCATGCGGCCATCGGTGGTCGCCATTTTCGACAATGTCGAGGACGTCGTCACGGTCGTCACGCCGGTATGGCCGCGTTCCGATATGACCGCCACGGCCGCATACGACGCCGCGCGCGAACGCCTGGCCGATATTCTGACGGACTTCGAGCGCAACCTGCCCTACCGGCGCGAGCCGGTGGGTGCCCACGACAAGCCTCCCGCGCCGCAGTCCAACGTAAGCCGCGACGCCTACTGCGCGATGGTCGAAAAGGCGAAGGCGTACATTCGCGCCGGCGACATCTTTCAGGTTGTGCCGAGCCAGCGGTTCCGGTTGCCGTTCCGCCTGCCGCCGCTATCGCTGTATCGAGCCTTGCGGCGCCTGAACCCATCGCCGTTTCTGTTCTTCCTCGACTTGGGCGCATTCACAATCGTCGGTTCCAGTCCGGAAATCCTGGTGCGTCTGCGCGGCGACGTGGTCACCATCAGACCCATCGCCGGCACCCGGCCGCGCGGTCGCACGCCGGCCGAGGACCGGGCACTGGCGGATGAGCTGCTCACCGATCCGAAGGAGCGGGCCGAACATCTGATGCTGCTCGATCTGGGGCGAAATGACGTCGGGCGGGTTGCCGAAATCGGATCGATAACTGTGACCGAGCAATTCATTATCGAGTACTACAGCCACGTCATGCACATCGTCTCCAACGTCGAGGGCAAGTTGGCGTCGAAGCATGACGCGCTCGCCGCGCTGATCGCGGGCTTTCCCGCCGGTACGGTCACCGGCGCGCCCAAAGTGCGGGCGATGGAGATCATCGACGAGCTGGAGCCGGAACGGCGTGGCGTTTACGCGGGGGCGATCGGCTATATCGGCGCCGGCGGCGACATGGATACCTGCATCGCCCTGCGCACGGCGCTAATCAAGGACGGCACGCTGTATGTCCAGGCCGGCGGCGGCGTTGTCGCCGACTCCGATCCCGGGGCCGAGTATCAGGAAAGCTTGAACAAGGCGCAGGCGCTGATCCGCGCCGCCGAGGAAGCGTTCACTTTCGCCGCAGGCGCCTAGGCCCTAGCCGTTACCGTTGCGTAGCATGCTGATGGCGCTTATCGGAGCCAGTTGGAAGCCCCGCTCCTCGGCCGTGACGAGCCAATCACTCAAGACCTCGATGGTTACGTCGTAAGGGTGTCCGATACCGATGGCGTAACCTTGCGCGAGCGCGCGCTCTTCGAGCCTGCCGATGGATTCGCGCAGCGCCACACTGGTCCGATCGGCATCGAGAAAGACATCGCGTTCGATCATCGTGACGCCCAACTCGGCGGCGAGTTGACCGGCGACGTTGTTCGGGGTCGTAAGGCTGTCCAGATACAGGAGGCCCCGGTCGCGCACCGTCTCCAGTACCAGCGCCATGCCAAGACGATCGGAGGAGAAGCGGCTCCCCATGTGGTTGCTGATTCCGCCGTAGCCATCGAATTGCGCCAGATCGAGGTGGAGGTGGTTGAGGATTTGCAGCACCGTGTCACTGGAGCGAAGCGCGTTTGGTCCCGGATCGAAGGCCGGGTCCAGCGGTTCCATCGGAACGTGCACGATCAGCTCGTGCCCGGCCGCGGCCGCATCGGCTGCCTGGCGCGGCAGATCGTTCGCGTAAGGCAGATAGGCCAACGTTAGCGGCGCAGGCAGCGAAACGACACGCGCCGAACGGCGACGGTCGAGCCCCATATCGTCCATAACAACGGCGATCACCGGTCGGTCAGGCGCAAGGGGCACCTGGACACGGTTGCGCTGCCATGCCGGACGCGCGTCGTCCGGCGCCTCTGCCGCTCCCGCCGCCGGCTCGATCTGGACGAACCGGGGCGGAGGGGTGGTCGCCGGCGGTTGGGCCGCAGCGGGCGCTAGTGGCGGCGCGAAGGCGCCCCGCGGTACGGCGGCGGGATCGGTTAGGACCGTCGGAGCCGGCTCGGGAACCACCAGTGGAGGCAGCACCATCGTCGCCGCGACGACGATCTGCGGCATTTCGTTGCCGTTCGTCCATACCGCCGCAACGCCGGCGGCAAGCAATACCAGCAAGGCGGCGGGCGCGATGACGATCAGGTGCCGCGCCCATCGGCGCAGGGCAACGCCGCGCGGCGGCTCCTCCATGCGCGCCTGCGTCACGGCCGCATCCTTATCATCGCGGTGTCAGGTGTGGAACGGGCCGACTTCGCGGATGCGGCGACGGCCGAACGAATTCGATCGCCCGCTGGGTGCCGCAAGGGCCGTCGCTGCGAATGCGCAACCAATTGAAGGCCGCAGCCGTCTCCGCCTAGGCGATCAACGCACCGTCGCTGGTCAGTGCCACTTCGAGCCTGCCGAACGAGTCCATTTTCTGAACCGTGCACGATGCGGCACTTCCTACCACAATATACTGCTTTGGGATCAGGGTGCGAAATTCCGCATGCTCGCGCTCGCCGTCGACCATGACCGCACACTCGCCGCGAACCGAAATCGCGGGCGTGCCGCCGATGTCGATCAGGAACTCGCCGGCCAGTGCCGATGAAACGGGGACCACGGCCAGCACGATCGCCAGCGCCGTGCCCCACAGCGTCGTCAGTCGACCGCGCATCCATCCCCCCGACATCGGTCTACCGCTTTGCCTGCGTTGTGTGCCCTGGTATAAGAAACCCTCGAACCCGGTTGAGAACGAGAATTAACCATTAATCTCAACATTATGAAATGTTTCTATTAATCGACAACTACGACAGCTTCACCTACAACCTGGTTCACTTCCTGGGCGAGCTCGGTGTGAACGTCGAAGTACGGCGCAACGACGCGCTCAGCGCGGCCGAGGCGATGGCGCTGTCGCCCGAGGCGATCGTCATATCGCCGGGTCCCGGCGTGCCGGAGGGATCCGGGATCTGCCTCGATCTCGTCGAACTGGCCGCGCAGGCAGGGCTGCCCTTGCTGGGCGTATGCCTCGGCCACCAAACCATCGGCCAGGGGTTCGGTGCCGACATCGCACGCGCGAACATGCCCATGCACGGCAAGGTCGGCGCCATCAACCACGACGGCACCGGCGTGTTCAAGGGCCTGGCGTCACCCCTGCTGGCAACGCGCTATCATTCGCTGATCGTCACCCGAGATAGCCTGCCGGCGTCCCTGGTCATCACTGCCGAGACCGATGACGGCCTGATCATGGGTCTGCAGCACCGCGAGCTGCCGCTGCACGGCATGCAATTCCATCCCGAAAGCATTGCAACGGAACTCGGGCACGAGCTGCTGGCGAATTTCGTCGAGCTTGCGACCGGCCGGCGCGCCGAGTGGCCGCCAAAGCAAGAAGAAGCGGCATGAGCGGCGATATGCCGGCGTTCAAGGCCCTTCTGGGCAAGGTTGCCGACGGCAGCGCCCTCAGCGCCGCGGAGGCCGAGGCCGCGTTCGACGTGATGATGTCGGGTGATGCCACACCCGCCCAGATGGGCGGCTTCCTAATGGCGCTCAGGGTCCGCGGCGAAACCGTCGACGAATTGACGGGCGCGGCCCGTATCATGCGGCAGAAGGCGATCGGCATAGAGGCGCCGCCCGGCGCGATCGACACGTGCGGCACCGGCGGCGACGCCAAGGGCACTCTCAACATCTCGACCGGCGCCAGCCTGGTGGTCGCGGCCTGCGGCGTGCCGGTGGCCAAGCACGGCAACCGCGCCTTGAGTTCGAAGACCGGCGCCGCCGACGTGCTCGCCGCGCTGGGCGTCGATATCGATGCCGATTTCGCCCTGATTCAGGAATCGCTGTGGGAGAACAATATCGGCTTCCTGATGGCGCCGCGCCATCACAGCGCCATGCGCAACGTCGCCGGCGCCCGCGTCGAACTCGGCACGCGCACCATCTTCAATCTCATTGGCCCGCTGTCCAACCCGGCCTCGGTCAAGCGCCAGCTGATGGGCGTGTTCGCCCGGGAGTGGGTGGCGCCGCTGGCCGCGGTGCTCGGCAATTTGGGATCGGAGCGCGCCTGGGTCGTGCATGGCGAGGGCGGCATCGACGAGATGACCACGACCGGCGTGACCTATGTCGCTGAGCTGAAGGATGGAGCCGTGTCGACGTTCGAGGTGACGCCCGAGGAGGCGGGGCTGGAAAGGGCCACGCTCGATGACCTGAAGGGCGGCGATGCGCAGCAAAACGCGGCCGCCATGCGCGCGATGCTGGGCGGCGAGCGGAGTCCGTTTCGCGATGTGGTGCTATACACCAGCGCCGGCGTCCTGATCGTCGCCGGCAAGGTTCAGGATCTGAAAGAGGGCGTCGGCTTGGCGCGCGAGGCGGTCGATTCCGGCCGCGCCAGCGCAACCCTGGATCGGCTGATCGAGATCACCAACCGCGCGGTGGCGTCATGAGCGATGTTCTGGCACGCATATGCGCCGACAAACGTGACCACATCGGAGAGCGCAAGGCCGCCCGGCCATTGGCGGCCGTCGAGGACGCAGCGCGGCGCGCCACGCCGCCACGCGGTTTCGCCGAGAGATTGGCAGTGCGCGTCGCCAGCGGCGGCTACGGGTTGATCGCCGAGATCAAAAAGGCCTCGCCGAGCCGCGGCCTGATCCGCGCCGACTTCGATCCGGCCGATCTGGCACGCACCTACGAGGATGGTGGCGCGACTTGCCTGTCGGTGCTGACCGACGGCCCCTACTTTCAGGGCCGCGACGCCCACTTGACGGAGGCACGGGCCGCCGTGTCACTGCCGGTGCTGCGCAAGGACTTCATGCTCGACCCCTACCAGATTGCGGAATCGCGCTCCCTCGGCGCCGATTGCGTGCTGCTGATCATGGCGGCACTCGACGACACCCTGGCCGCCGAACTCGCCGACGCTGCCCGGGTCTGGCGTTTGGATGTGCTGGTCGAGGCCCACAGCGCGGCCGAGGTCGAGCGCGCGCTGCGGCTCGACGCCAAGCTGGTCGGCATCAACAACCGCGACCTGACGACGCTGGCAGTCGATCTGACGACAACCGAAGGCTTGGCGCCGATGATCCCCGCCGACCGCACGCTGGTGTGCGAGAGCGGTCTTCACACCCGCGCCGACCTTAACCGCATGGCAAAGGTCGATGCGCGCTGTTTCCTGATCGGCGAGTCACTGATGCGTCAGGACGACGTCACCGCCGCCGTGCGGGAGTTGCTCGTCCCTGCCCCTGTCCCGGCCTGATCCATGTCCGGCCTCACCCACTTCGACGACTCCGGCAACGCGCACATGGTCGACGTTTCCGCCAAGGGCGAGACCACGCGGATCGCCCGCGCCGGCGCGACCGTCACCATGCAGCCGGAAACGATGGCGCTGATCCGCTCCGGCGGCGTCGCCAAGGGCGATGTGTTGTCGGTGGCGCGGCTGGCCGGGATCATGGGGGCCAAACGCACGCCCGACCTGATCCCGCTGTGCCACCCGCTCAATCTGTCGTCGGTGGCGCTGGAGTTGACCGCCGATCCCGAGCGCAACGCGATCGACATCGTGGCCACGGTGAAAGTCGCCGGCCGGACCGGCGTCGAGATGGAGGCGCTCACCGCGGTCGCCGTCGCGGGCCTGACGGTCTACGACATGTGCAAGGCCGTCGATCGCGGCATGTGCATCACCGACATCCGACTGCTGCACAAGAGTGGCGGAAAGTCCGGCACGTACGAGGCATCTTCGTGATCTCTGTTGAGGATGCGCGCGGACGCATCCTGGCCGATCTCACCCCCCTCCCCGGCGAAACCGTTGGTCTGACCGAGGCGCTCGGACGCGTGTTGGCGCGGAACGTCGCCGCTCGCCGGTCGCAACCCCCGGTCAGTGTCTCGGCAATGGACGGCTATGCGGCGCGCGCCGCCGATGTGGCAAACACGCCGGTGACGCTGACGGTGGTTGGCGAGGCCCCGGCAGGTGCGGCGGTGCTGGGCACGGTCGGTCCGGGCGAGGCTATACGCATTTTTACCGGTGGGCCGGTGCCGGATGGCGCCGATGCCGTCGTCATTCAGGAAAACACCGAGGCCGAAAACGCCGATAGCGTCACCGTCCGCAAGGGTGCTGCGGCCGGCACATTTGTGCGGCCGGCGGGATTGGACTTCCGCGAAGGCGACGTGTTGCTGAAGGCAGGGCGCGTGATCAGCGCCCGTGACGTGGGTCTGGCGGCGGCGATGAACGTGCCGTGGCTGTCGGTACGCCGGCGCCCGCGGATCGCAATCCTGGCGACCGGCAGCGAAATCGTTCTGCCGGGGGAGCCGATTTCACCCGGCCAGATCGTCAGCTCGAATGACATCGCGATCGGCGCCATGGTGCGTGCCTGTGGCGGCGAACCTGTCGATCTCGGCATTGCCGTGGACGACATCGCCTCCCTGCGTAGCGCGGCGCAAGCGGCCGCCGGCGCCGACTTCCTCATCACCACTGGCGGCGCTTCGGTCGGCGACCATGATCTAGTGCAACGGGCGCTGGGCGATGTCGGCCTGAAGGTCGATTTCTGGCGCGTGGCCATGCGGCCCGGCAAGCCGCTCATCTTCGGCGCGTTGAACGGGATGCCGATGCTTGGGTTCCCCGGCAATCCGGTGTCGGCGATGGTCTGCGCCATCGTATTTCTGCGGCCGGCACTGGCACGCCTGCTGGGACGGGGTGATGGCGACGAACCGGCGGCCTCGGCCATCCTAGGGGGCGATCTCGACGCCAACGACCAGCGCCAGGACTATCTCCGCGCCTCGCTGACGCATGACAGAGACGGCGAGTGGGTCGCGACGCCTTTCGAGCGGCAGGACAGCTCGATGTTTGCCAACATGGCGCGCGCCGATTGCCTCATTATGCGACCGCCTCACGCTATGCCGGCGTCCGTCGGCGAACGCGTGACGATAGTACCGCTATACGCCGGGATGGCGAGAATATGATGCATTAGGCGGCCACGGGTCTTGACGACTCCGGGGAACCAAACTAGAACATGTGTGTTTGTTGTTGTTTTGTTCGATATGTAGTCCTGGCATGCGCTGCCAACCGTTCACACCGCCGGACCACGCAGGGAAGAGCAAAGGAGATCGACCATGCTGACGCGCAAGCAGCATCAATTGCTTCTGTTCATCAACGGGCACTTGCGCACGCATGGCGTGTCGCCGTCGTTTGAAGAGATGAAGGATGCGCTCGACCTGCGCTCCAAGTCCGGCATCCACCGCCTCATTACCGGGTTGGAGGAACGCGGGTTCATCCAACGCCTTGCCCACCGTGCCCGCGCGTTGAAGGTGGTCCGACTGCCGGAGGATGCCGCTGCCGGGTCGAAGGACGACCGCAAGCGGTTCGACCCAAAGGTCATACGCGGGGACTTTGCCCGCGGCCGCGCAGAGCCCGCCGAGGCCCGCAACGACGAGACCAACGGCGTGTCTTTGCCGATGATGGGCAAGATCGCGGCCGGCACGCCCATCGAGGCGCTGCGTGAAGAGAACCGGCACGTTAGCGTGCCGCCGCAGCTCCTCGGCAAAGGAAAATACTATGCGCTGGAAGTTGAAGGCGATTCGATGATCGATGCCGGCATCCACGACGGCGATACGATCGTGATCGAGCGGTGTGACGACGCCGAGCCGGGATCGGTCGTTGTGGCGCTGGTCGAAGGCGAAGAAGTCACGCTGAAGAAGCTGCGCAAACGCCACAATTCCATCGCCTTGGAGCCGGCCAATCGCGCCTACGAGACGCGGATATTCGGCCCCGAGCAGGTCGCCATCCAGGGCCGGCTTGTCGGCTTGATCCGCGGCTACTGATAGCCGCGTCGCGGTGACCATGGGCGTTCGCCGCGTGCCTGCGCCACCGAGACCGCACGGGGCCCGGCCCGATCCAGCCAAACCGCATGCGCGCCTTCGCGCCAGAGGTCGAAACGATCGATCACTAGTCGCGGGCGCGGGCAGTCACCGCGCACCGGAACCGCGCTGATCAATACGTCGACCGCGAAGCAATCCTCCGCAAGAGCCCGCTCATCGCGGGCGATGGCGACGCTCGTGCCGGCGGCCCGGTAGATACAGCCGATCCGATCGCATGCGATACCGTTCGCCGCGCCCGCCTCGGCAATCGTCCGCCAAGTCGCGCTGCCCTCCCGGCGCAGCCACATCTCGCGCTCGAAGCGCCCGCGGCGCTTGTCGGAGAACAATAGTCCGCCATCGTGCGCACGCACCGCAGCCAGCCGTCCGTCTTCGGAGATCAAGACATGCGGCCGCGGCGCGGTTGGAACTGCGGCAAGCCCGACCGCGATCAGCGCCAGCCCGGCGAGCCGCCAGGATTGGCGCCACAGGCACAGCCACAGTCCGCCGAGCACACAAAGACCAAACGCAAGGGACGGTGCCGCGGGCAACAGGTGGACGGCGCCCGGCCAGGCGCTGACGGTCCGCGCCACGGCCAGAATGCCGTCGATGCCCCAGACCATCGGTTGCAAGGCCCAGCCCTCCAGTCCGAACGGCATCAGCGCATAGGCGAACATGGGCCACAGCATGACCCAGAACGCGGTCAGCGGCACCGCGATCATGTTGGCCAGCAAGCCATAGGCGACGACGCGGTGAAAAATGAACAGGCCGATGACGCCCGTCGCCAGCCCTGCGATCACCGACGTGAATGCCACCGTCACGAAATATAGCAGCAGCCTGCGCGGCGCCGGCGCGGCGCGACGCCACTCGCGCCAATGGGGGCCGATGCACTCGTAGGCGGCGATAAGCGCAATCACGGCCGCGAAGGATAGTTGGAAGCTGGCGCCCAGTAGGCTTTCCGGCCGCAGGAGCAGAATAACTGCAGCAGCCCACGCGACCAGGCGCATGGACAGGGCGCGGCGATCCAGCGCGATCCCGATCAGGACCAGCCCCGCCATCAGGTACGCCCGCTGTGTCGGCACCGGCGCACCGGCCATCGTCAGATAGCCCAGCGATGCAGGGCGGCGGCCAACGCAGCCCATTTCCTGATGGGGTAGCGCAGAGCGATGGACGGCGACAGGGGCAAGCCGGCGCGCACCGCGAAGAACACCAATCCGGCCACCAAGCCTATGTGCAGGCCGGATATCGCCAACAAGTGCGCCAGACCAGCGTCGCGCATCGCGGTCAGCGCCGCCTCGGAGATGGCACCGCGCTCACCCATCATCAGCGCCGCGGCTATCGCGCCGCCATCATTCGAATGTGCCGACGTGACGCAGAGATTCGACGCCGATCCGCCAGCCCGAGGCGCCGTCGACCTCGCCCGGCGGCGCGTCCACTCGTTCCGGCAGGCCGAACGAAAACCCGACCGCGCCGATGCGCTGGAACCACGCTTGACGGGCAAAGTCGAACGCGCCGGGCGCCGCCGGCGCCGACGGCGGCGACAGCGTCGCGCGCATCCAAACCCAGTTACCGGGTGCAGCGATCGACCGCAGCGCCTCAGTGTCGCCGCGCACGCTGACGCGTACCAGCGCCGGCATCTGATCCGCCGCAAGCTCAGCGATGGTCCGCGGTTCGAGGACCACGCGGCCGCCATTCGTGCGCGCCTCTAGCGCGACGACGCGGCCCTCCACCGGCGCCGCGTTGAGCCGTTCGCTTAGGATCGGGGCGGTCACCCAAGCGGTGCGCCATTGCGCCGCGGCGAACCCAACCGCAATCGAGCCCAGCGCCAACGCGACGAAGACTGCCCCCTGCTGCCGGCGCAGCGCGAGACCGATCAGGACAACGGCGGCTACAGTTGCCGGCCCAACCCAGGCGCCCGGCTCCGTAGCCATGGCGAAGTAGGCGGCGACGCCGGTCCCCATGCCAACCGGCAGCCACAGTGCCCAGCGATCCTGATCGGCGAACAGCCATTAGCCCAGCCAAGCCCGGAAGCTTGGCATGGCAACGGTGATGGACAAACTCTCATGGGCGCGCATGGCGGTTCCGCCTGTTCGGCGCTCACACCGTCATGTGCATGACGGCGAACCGGTTAGTCTGCACCGATCATTTGCGCGCGCGCAACACTGCGTGTAAGCGCTCGATCAGCCCTGATGCAGCTTCTCCAGGCCGTCGATCCCGCTCGCGTAGGCGCCGCTGAGCATTTCGAGCATTGCCGGTTCCTGGTCGGCAGGGGCATCGAACGTACTCGACCACGTCACGGTGGACTTGCCGTCGCCGGCATCGCTCACCTCGATGGTGCTGAGATAGTTTTCGATCGGCAGAGGCGATTCTACGATCGAGTAGGTCAGGGAGCGCGACTGATCATCCAATTTCTCTAGTCGCTCGTGCAACTGCGCGCCGTCGGGCAACTCGCACGTACGCGTCGCGCCGACGCCGCTACCAACTGCCGTGGATTTGGCGATCAAAGGCAGGAAGCGCTCGATGCCCGAAAAGGCGCTCACGGTTTCCCATACCCGGTTCGCCGGTGCGTTGATGGTCTTGCTGGCCTTCGCCTTTGCCACTGATGCCTCCAAACTACAAAGTTCACAATGAAACCGAACCTGCTTGTCCGATCGGCGCGGCAGCCTACGCACACGGGCCGGTTAGCACCAGGGGCGCCGGTTCACGTACGTGTCATCGGCGGCGACGCGTGCTACACAGTGCGCTCGCAGTCCGCAGGTGTCCATGAGCGTCGTCACGCGCTTTGCCCCCTCCCCGACCGGATTTCTACACATTGGCGGCGCGCGCACGGCGTTGTTCAACTGGCTCTACGCCCGCCACCACGGCGGCCGTTATCACCTGCGCATCGAAGACACCGACCGCGCGCGGTCCACCTCGGAAGCGATCGACGCCATTGTCGACGGGCTGCGTTGGCTCGAACTCGATTGGGATGGCGAGATGGTCTTCCAGTCGGCGTGTGCCGACCGGCATTCGGAGGTCGCGCATGAGTTGATCGAGGCCGGCAAGGCGTATCGGTGCTACTGCTCTGCGCAAGAGTTGGAGATCATGCGCCAGGAGGCGCGCAAGGCCGGGCGCACCCGGCTCTACGATCGGCGCTGGCGCGACCGCGACCCGGCCGAGGCGCCGCCGGGCGTCGCGCCGGTTGTGCGTATCAAGATGCCGCTGGACGGCGAAACGCGCATCGTCGACGGCATTCAGAGCGATGTCAGCGTTGCCAACGAGCAATTGGACGATTTCATCCTACTGCGCGCCGACGGCACGCCGACCTACATGCTGTCCGTTGTCGTCGACGACCACGACATGGGCATCACCCACGTCATTCGCGGCGACGACCATCTGACGAACGCCTTCCGCCAGTACCACTTGTTCGACGCGTGCGGCTGGCCGCGGCCGCAGTTTGCCCACATGCCGCTGCTGCACGGCACCGACGGCGCCAAGCTGTCCAAGCGCCATGGCGCGTTGGGGGTGGGGGCCTACCGCGATATGGGGCTGTTGCCGGCGGCACTGTGTAACTACCTGCTGCGGCTCGGCTGGAGTCACGGCGACGACGAAGTGATCTCGACCGCGCAGGCCATCGAGTGGTTCGATCTCGATGGCGTCGGCCGTTCGCCTGCCCGCTTCGATATGGCCAAGCTGGAAAACTTGAACGGCATCTATCTGCGCGCGTGCGAGGACCCCGTGCTAGTCGACGCGATCATCCCGATGGTCGAGCAATCCCTGGGTCGACCGATCACGGAACGTGCGCGCTCACGCCTGGTGTCCGCCATGGTGAAGCTAAAGCAGCGCGCGAAGACACTTATAGAACTCGCTGAGAATGCATTATTTTACTGTCGCTTCGTGCCCTTGCCTATCAACGCTGCCGCGGCGAAGCTCCTGAACGATGACGCGATCGCCCGGTTGGCAGCGTCTCGGCCTCGGCTGGCGGGGGTACGGCAATGGACCGCCTCGCATATCGAGGCGGAAGTCCGGGATTGGGTCGGCGAGCACGGGCTGAAGCTGGGTGCGATCGCACAGCCACTGCGGGCCGCGTTGACCGGTTCCACATCATCGCCGGGCATATTCTCGGTCATGGAGATTCTCGGCAGGGAAGAGGTGCTCGCGCGCATCGACGCCGTCACTGCCGACGCTGAGGTGCACTAATTTGGCGCTTCGGCAATTTGTCGGCGGCCTCGTAGAACATTAGATTACTGTGCGCGGCCAGGATCTGGCGGCGCCTCCCGAATTTGGCAGCAGGGCTCGCTCATGGATCAGCACGAAGCACAAACCAACACCGTGACGCTCATCGATAACAAGACCGGCCGCCGCTTCGAGTTCCCGGTCTTGGACGGCACGGTGGGCCCACGCGTCATCGACCTGCGCCGCCTGTACGCCACGACCGGTATGTTCACGTTCGATCCGGGATACGCGTCGACGGGGAGTTGCGAATCGAAGATCACCTATATCGACGGCGAAGAGGGCATACTACAGCACCGCGGCTACGCGATCCAGGACTTGGCGCAACACAGCGACTTCATGGAGGTCTGTCACCTACTACTCCACGAGGAGCTGCCGAACGCCGCGCAAAAAAAGGTGTTCGTTGAAGACATCACCCATCACACGATGCTGCACGAGCAACTGCAGAACTTCTTTCGCGGTTTTCGCCGCGACGCGCATCCCATGGCGATCATGGTCGGCGCAGTGGGCGCCTTGTCCGCTTTCTATCACGAATCGACTGACATCAAGGAACCCGAGCAGCGGTTCGTCACCGCGCGCCGGCTCATCGCCAAAATGCCGACGCTGGCGGCCACAGCGTACAAATACTCGCTCGGTCAGCCGATCATGTATCCGCGCAATGACCTGCCTTATGCAGCCGACTTCCTGCACATGTGCTTCGCCGTGCCGGCGGAGGAGTACAAGGTCCGGCCGGCGATCGCCCGGGCGATGGATCGGATATTTATCCTGCACGCTGACCACGAGCAGAACGCGTCCACATCGACCGTCCGCTTGGCGGGATCGTCGCACGCCAATCCGTTTGCCTGTGTCGCGGCCGGCATCGCCTCGCTGTGGGGACCGGCGCACGGCGGCGCCAACGAGGCCGTGCTCAACATGCTGCAGGAAATCAACAGCAAGGACCGCTTCGGAGAGTTCATCAAGCGCGCCAAGGACAAGGATGATCCGTTCCGTCTCATGGGCTTCGGCCATCGTGTCTACAAGAACTACGACCCGCGCGCATCGGTGCTACGCGAGTCCTGCCAGGAGGTCTTGGAGGAGCTTGGCGTCCGAGAAGAACCGCTGCTGGGCCTGGCGATGGAGCTGGAACGCATAGCACTGGAGGACGAATACTTCGTCGAGCGCAAGCTGTTCCCTAACGTCGATTTCTATTCCGGCATCATCTACAAGGCGATCGGATTCCCCACCAGCATGTTCACGGTGCTGTTCGCCGTCGCGCGCACGGTAGGGTGGATCGCCCAGTGGATGGAAATGATCGAGGACGAGGATCAGCGCATCGGACGACCGCGCCAGCTGTACACCGGCCAGGCGCTGCGCCCGTACGTCCCGTTGGCCGAGAGACCCTAACGCAGCGGTTCGTCACGCCCGCTGGATCAGCTCGATCTTGTAGCCGTCCGGATCCCTCGATAAACGCAATGACCGTGCTTCCGTGTTTCATCGGACCCGGCGGTCGCGGGATCGAGGTGCCGGCGGCGGCTAGCGCCTCACAGGTGCCAAAGATATCGGGCACGCCGATCGCGACATGGCCGAAGCCGTTACCAATGTCATACGGCTCGGCCTGATCCCAGTTGTGGGTCAATTCCATCATGGCGGCACTGTCTTCGTTGCCATAGCCGACGAAGGCAAGCGTGAACTTGCCGGATGGATAGTCCGTGCGGCGCAGCAGTGCCATTCCCAAAAGCCGGGTATAGAAATCCAGCGATCGATCCAGGTCTCTCACTCGAATCATGGTGTGTAGCAGGCGGAACTTGCCGCTATCCATTGGCTTCGACATGGCCGTCCTTAACCTTGTTCGATACGATCGTCGGCGACGTGGCACTGCGAATGCCAGCGATATCGAGAATAACATCGGCTGCCCGCGCGCTCGGCGCTTCGCCACCAGCGCCCAGCCGCTGAACCACCTCCTCAAACGCGCGCCGTTGTGCCGCGCGGACGTCCCCATCCTGCAGCAAGGGCAGCACGGTCTCGGCAAGCCGCGCGGGCGTACAGTCCTGTTGCAGCAGCTCCGGCACAACCGGCCGGTCCAGGATCAGGTTATTGATGTTGGCATACGGGACACGCATCAATGCCCGCACCACTGCCGCGGTGATGGCGTTCACGCGGTAGGCGATCAGATGCGGCACGCCGGCGGCGGCGAGCTCGAGCGAGACGGTGCCGGAAGCAGCCAGCGCGACATCGCTGGCGGCGAACGCGGCGGATCGTTCACCGGCGCCGACCATCGTGGTCGGCAGCGGCCATTCGGCGACGGCACGCGCGACCGTGTCGGCGACCGTCGGGACACTCGGCAACACGGCGCGTATGTCCGGGACACTCTCCCGCACTCGCTCCAGGCTCTGCGCGAACACGGGCAGCAGCCGGGTGACCTCACCCATGCGACTGCCCGGCAGCACGGCGATCAACGGCGCGTCTGGCGGGATGTCATACGCGGCGCGAAAGCGCTGGCCAGCGCGGACGTCCCGTGGCGCGTCGACCGCCGGATGGCCAACGAACGTGCACCCCAGCCCGGCCCTGGCGAAGAACGCCGGCTCGAACGGCAGCAGCGCCAGAATGTGGTCGAAGACACGGGCGTACTTGCGCACCCGCCACGGCCGCCAGGCCCAAACCTGGGGCGCGACGTAATGGATGCGCGGCGCATCCCGATTGCGCAGTCGTTTGAGCATTCCGTAGGCAAAGGACGGAGCGTCGATCGTGACTACGGCGGCCGGTCGTGCCTGTTCGATAGCGCCCGCGACCTCGCGCATGCGCCGCAATAGCAGCCGTGCGCGCGGCAGAACCTCCACCAGGCCCATCACCGCGAGGTCGGAAATTGGAAAAAGGCTCTGCATCCCAGCCTGACGCATTTGCGCGCCACCGACGCCGGCGAATCGAACCTCGCCGCCCGTGCGCTGCTCGAGCGCCGCCATCAAACGCGCGCCCAACGCATCACCGGAAGCCTCGCCGGCGACGAGATAAATCAAGGGCGGTGAGCTCACGTTTTGGAGTCGATGCCAACCAGGAACAGCCCGGCCGCATCCGCGGCCGCCACCGTCTCGTCACGCGACAGCAGCAGGGTCAGGCCGGCGCTCATGGCGAGGCCGCGCAGGCCGCAAGCCGCCGCCGCGCGCACGGTACCGGGTCCGATCGTGGGCAAGTCGGCGCGCGTATCCTGTCCGGGCTTGGCGAGCTTCACCAGCACGCCGCCCAGCCCTTCGCGCCGCAAGGATCCGCAGCGCCGCAAAAGCGCGTCGGTGCCATCGGCAGCTTCGACTCCCAGCACTATGCCTTGTTGCACGACAACGGCCTGCCCAACATCGACGGCGCCCAGGGCCCGAGCAACTTCAACGCCGCGCCGAATGTCCTCGGCGGCCAGATCGTCGGGCGCCAAGGCGCCAATGCGTCCAGCCGGGGCAATATCGCCGTTGAGCACTTCATGAGCGCCAACAACCGAAAAGCCTTCGTCCTCCAACATTCCAATAATCGTCCGTAGCACCTGGTCGTCGCCCTTGCGCAGCAGGCCCTTCGACAGCCAAGCGAGCGCCTTGGCGTCGGGACGCAGGTCGCCGAGACTGGGTCTGCCGACCGGGCCGGCCATCACCAGTTCTCCGACGTCGTGCTCGCGCAGCATGCGCAAAGCCGTACCGACCGCGCCCAGTCGCACCCAGCCATGCGGCGCGTCTCCGATCACAGAGGGATCGGCATGGTTTTCAAAGGCGAGTACGAACACGTCCCGGCCCGCGGAGCGGCAGGCATCGATCAGCCTCCTCGGCAATGTCCCGCCCCCGGCAAGAATGCCGAGCCTAGGCGCCATCTGGCACCCGCGGTTGCAGGACAGTGCGGGAGGAATTGGCGCCACGCATGAAATCGGTGATCTCGGTGACGCAGGGATAGGCGTCGTAGAGCTTTACGACATCCTCGATCCGCTCGACCAACGTGCCCTCGCTGGCGAACAGCAACCGGTAGGCGGTGCGCAGCGCGTGGATGACGTCGCGGTCGAAACCGCGGCGCTTCAGGCCGACGATATTCAGCCCGGTCAGGCGCGCACGGTCGCCCATCGCCGAGCCATAGGGAATGACGTCATGCTCGACACCCGACATGCCGCCGATCATTGAGTGCCTGCCGATACGCACATACTGGTGGACGGCCGCCAAGCCGCCGATAATGGCGCACTCGCCGACCGTCACATGCCCGCCCAGGGTGGCGTTGTTGGCCATAATGACGCCATCGCCGATCCGGCAATCATGGGCGACATGGGCGCCGACCATGAACAGGCAATTGTCGCCGACGCGCGTGGCCATGCCGCCGCCGGCAGTGCCGGGGTGCAGGGTGGCATGCTCGCGAATGACGTTGTTGGCGCCGATCATCAGCTCTGACGGCTCGTTGTCATACTTCAAATCTTGCGGAATATGCCCGATCGCCGCGAATGGATAGATCGCCGTGTTCACGCCGACACGGGTGCGTCCGCCGATCACGACATGCGAGTTCAGCCGGACGCCGTCGCCCAGCACGACATGGGGTCCGATGACGCAGTAGGGGCCGATCTCGACATTTTCGCCGAGTTCCGCGCCCGCCTCGATCACCGCGGTCGGGTGGATGTTGCTCATTCAGTATCCAGGATCATCGCCGCGTAGGTGGCTTCGGCGACCACCGTGTCGCCGACCCGCGCCTCGGCGGTGAACTTCCATACGGAGCCGCGGCTACGCACCTTGTTGACGTAGATGCACAGCGTATCGCCCGGTGTTACGGGCTTGCGAAATCGCGCATTGTCGATCGACATGAAGTAGACCAGCTTGCCCTCAGCGCCCGAGCCCAGCGTGGCCACCACCAGCACCGCCGCGGTTTGCGCCATCGCCTCGATAATCAATACGCCGGGCATGACCGCTTGCTGCGGGAAATGGCCTTGGAAATGGGGCTCGCTGGCGGTGACGTTCTTGATGCCGACAGCGCTGTCGTCGAGCCTGACATCGACAACCCGGTCGATCATCAGAAATGGATAGCGGTGCGGGATCATCTCCATGATGCGGGAGATGTCGATAGAGAACGGGGCAGCGTCGGACGGTTGCCGTTTCGCCATGGGGTTAGTCATCGGTCTGACCCTTTGTGCGCGCGCCTGCAAATTTGGCTAGAACGGCGTGCTGGCGCAACCACTGACGAATCGGCACGGCGGGCGAGCCGCCGACGGTCTCGCCCGGGCCGACATTCTTCATGACGCCGGCATCGGCGGCGACCTGCGCGCCGCGCGCCAGCCGCAGGTGACCGCTGACGCCGGCCTTGGCCGCCAGCACCACCTGATCCTCAAGGATTGTGCTGCCGGCCACTCCGGCCTGAGCAACGACGACGCAGTGTTTGCCGAGCCGGACATTGTGGCCCAGCTGAACCTGGTTATCGATCTTACTCCCGGCGCCGATAACGGTATCCGGCCCGGCGCCGCGATCAATCGTCGTATTGGCGCCGATTTCCACGTTGTCCTCGATCACGACACGACCGAGTTGCGGCACGTCGATGAAGCCGTCGGCTTCCATCGCAAAGCCGAAACCGCGCTCGCCGATGCGGGCGCCGGCATGGATCTGGCAACTGGCGCCGACCAAGCAGTGATAGAGCGAGACGCCGGCGGCAATGCGCGTATGGTCGCCGACGACCACACCCGGACCGATGGCGACCTGCGGCCCGATCCAAACCCCGGCGCCAATCTCGGCACGCGCACCGATCACCGAACAAGCCTCGATCCGGCAGCCGGCGCTGACGGACGCGGTATCATCGATAACCGCGCTGGGATGCGTGCTCGCCTCCAATTCGGGCTGCGGATAAAACGCGCGGGCGATAGCGGCATACGCGCTGAGCGGGCGGTCGGATAGCAGCAGCGCCATGCCGGGCGGCGCCCGCGGCGCCATCCTGGCGACCAGCACGCAAGCGCCGGCCGTGCTCGCCTCCAAGGCCTGCGCATAGCGCATGTTGTCCAGAAATGTGACATCGCGCGCGCTTGCGCCATCGATCGGTGCAACGTCGTGGAGCAGCAGATCGGGATCGCTATCCGGGGCCAGTTCGGCTTCGGCTATTGCGGCCAGGCTGCCGAGGCGATGGGGCCCGCGATTGACGAAAAACCGGGGATCAGCCATGAACGCGCCCGAAATTCAGGGGGCCGCGGCCGCGGGTTCGGAATCCGTGATTTCGATCGGGACCCTCGGCAGGCGTTCATTGAGACGGGCCAGCGCCTCCTCGGTCAGGTTCAAAGACTCGTCCGCATATAGGGTTTGCGAGCTCGGCACGACAATGACAATGCCTCGTTCCTGGGCCAACTTTGCAACTTCCTCGACCAGAATGTTCTGCACATGCCGGGTCGCCGAATTTGCCGTTTCCGCCAGTGCGCGCCGGGCGGTGGCAACGCGCCGTTGCAGGTCGGCGGCGCGCTCCTGCCACTCCTGGCGGCGTTCGCGCAACACCTCCGGCGCAAGCAGCGCTTGTTGTTGTTGCAGATCACGCTCCTGCGCGCGGATATCCTCCTCCTCCTGATCGATCCTTTCCTGGAACCCGGCCGATATCTCGTCCAGCTGCTCGCGGATGGACACTGCAGCGGTGGACTGCTGCAAGATCGCCTCGACATTGACGACCGCGACGGTACCGGCTTCCTGAGAAATAGCGGAACCCGCCGTCAACGACGCGCAAATCACCGCTATGCCCAGGCACATGCACCCGCCGACTCCGTTCATTTAGAACCGTGTGCCAAAGCTGAAGCGGAACAATTCGGTCTGATCATGGTCTTCCTTGGCGAATGCCTCGGCAATGTCCAATCTCATTGGCCCCAGCGGCGACCGCCATGCGATACCGACGCCGGCAGCGGCGCGAATCGATCTCGTATCGATAAGACCCGGCCCCGACTCCTCGATATCCGTGAGCGTGCCGGCATCAACAAAGGCTTTGCCGGTGACACCGAGCTCACGGGGCAGCCCCAGCGGAAAGCTGATCTCGGCGGTGACCAGTCCTAGCAGATTGCCGCCCAGTGCGTCGTTGGTCACCAGATCGCGCGGCCCGACGCCCGCGTTTTCAAAGCCCCGAAGCCGCATGCCGCCGACAAAGAACCGATCGGCCAACCGTACGTCCTCGCCGAGACCGACGATGTACCCTACCTCGCCGTTGAGGCCAAGCACGAATTGCCGCTCGAAAAACGGCAGGAAGTACCCGGCGCTGATGCTGTTGCGCAGATGATGGACGTCACCGGCAAGGCCGGCGACGTCGACGCTGTACCGCGCGAAATAACCCTCGCTGGGGTCGATGCGGCTGTCGAGACGGTTCAGGAAAAAGTCGTTCGTAATCGACGAGATGATGGTTTCGCCAGCCTGTGACTGGATGACCCGCGACGCATCCGCGTCGACGTCGGTGATGTCCTGGTTGATCAGGTTGTAACGAACATTGTGGCGCAATGCCGGTGTCATCTGATAGCCCAAGCGTAGCGCACCGCCGAAGTTGTCCTCCTTGAACGAACTCTCGTCCTCGCGGTCGGTCACCCGCCGAAAGAGGTCGAACCCGGCCGATAGCTCACGGTCGAGGAAGTACGGCTCGGTGAAGCTGAAGTCGACCTGCTGCTGCTCCTGGGCCAGCGTGAAACCGACGCGCACGTCCTGGCCGCGCCCCAGGAGATTGCGCTCGCGCACCTCGATATCACCCAGGAAGCCGGCGGTGGTCGAGTAGCCAGCGCCGAAGCTCAATTCGCCGGTGGACTTCTCCTTGACATCGACCCGCACCACCGTCCGATCGGGCGCCGAGCCGGGAACGTTGTCGACCTCCACCCGTTCAAAGAAATCGAGGTTGCGCACGCCGGTCTGCGATTGGCGCAGTGCGTCGGGGTCGAAGGCGTCGCCCTCCACGACCAAGAATTCGCGACGGATGACCTTGTCATGGGTCCGTTCGTTGCCGGTGATCTCGATCCGTTCAACATAGACCCGCGGGCCTTCGCGCACTTCGTAGGTAATGTTGATGGTCAGCGCGTCGCGGTCGCGGTTCACGCGCGCACGTACGTCGACGAAGGCATAACCCAATCGCCCGGCGGCGTCCGTGATCAAGTCCCGAGATTGCTCGAGCTTCTGGACACTGTACCAATCGCCTTCCCGGGTGGTGACCAGGGAAGCGAGCTGCTCGGGCTCGAGGTCACGTAGTTCACTGTTCACCTCGATCGTGCCGAAGTGGTAGCGCTCGCCTTCCTCGACGGCGAAGGTAATGACGAAGTCCCCGCGGTCGGGCGTGAGCTCGGCCACCGCCGATATGACGCGAAAGTCGGCATAGCCCTCGGCGAGATAGAACCGCCGCAAGAGCTCACGGTCGTTGGTTAGCCGGTCGGGATCGTAGGTGTCTCCGCGCGACAGGAAGCGCCACCACTTGCTTTCGGTCGTCTGGATAGCACCCCGCAAGGTGCCGTCGCTAAACGCCTCATTGCCGATGAAGGCGATGGATCGCACGCCCGTCATCGGTCCCTCGTCGATTTCGAACACCACATCGACGCGGTTCTGCGGCAACTGGATAACCTTGGGTTCCACCGTCGCCGCGAACCGGCCGCTGCGTCGATAGACGTCGAGGACACGTTGGACGTCACTCTGTACCCGGGTCCTGGTGTAGACCCGGCGCGAGCGCAGCGTCACTTCGGACTGGAGGATCTCATCGTCGATGCGGCGATTGCCCTCGAAAGCGACGCGATTGATGATCGGATTCTCGACCACCTGCACGATCAGCGCGTCGCCCTCACGGCGCAGCGTCACGTCTGCGAACAAGCCGGTGCCAAAGAGACTCTTTAGCGACTCATTCATCAGTTCCGCGTCGAACGCTCGCCCAGGCGTCAGCGCCATGTGCGATATGACGGTCGCCGGTTCGATGCGCCGCGTGCCGGCCACCCGGATCTCCGAGATGACGTCGCCCGCAGGCTGTGCACTACTGGAAGCGGCCGTGACGAATCCCAAACCAAGACACGCGAGCGCAACCAGCTTGCAAACGGCCGGTCTCACCATAGCCCCCCATAGTGTGTGAACCGTGCCCCTTACGAGACCAAGCCGACAACATAGCGAATAATGGGCAGTCGCGCCAAGTCATTGTATGTGGCGAAGATCATCAGGCAGACGAGCAACGCCAGGCCGATGCGCAGGCTGCACTCCTGCATTCTTGGGCTCGGCGGGCGGCCGCGGATGGCTTCGTAGGCGTAGAATGCTAAATGACCGCCATCCAGGACGGGTATTGGAAACAAGTTGATCACGCCGAGCGTGACCGACAGGTAGGCGGCAAAGAAGAACAGGCCAAAAATTCCGCTATCGGCGGCGGCTCCGGACATCTGTGCAATGCGCACCGGTCCGCCGAGCTCCTCCGTGCCGCGCTCGCCACTGACCATCTGGCCGGTGGCGAGGAATAACACCGAGACCAGGCGACGCGTCTGCCGCCAGCCCTCCCATACCGCCTTCGCCGGGCCGTGCCGGACGATTTGCGGCGTTTCCCCACGTACGCCGAGGACGCCGATGTTGATGTTGTCGCCCAGTGGCGACTCCCGCGTCGTCAGATCGGGCGTAACGGTGAGCGCAATCCGACTGCCGGCGCGGTCGAGTTCGAGGTCGATGGTTTGATTGGGAAACAGCGGGACCAGCTGCACGATTTCCTCGAACCGATGGATCGAGTATCCGTCAACCTCTGTGATGACGTCGCCTTCGCGGATGCCGGCGCGCTCCGCCGCCGACCCTTCAATAACGGCGATGACGGTTGCCGGCGTGAACGCCTGGCCGACCGTCATGAAGACGCCGGCGAAGATCGTCATTGCGAGAATGAGGTTGGCGATCGGTCCGGCGGCCACGATCGCGGCCTTGCGCGGCAGCGACTTGGTGTGAAACGAATCGCGCCGCTCGTCCTCGCTCATCGTTACCATTTCGGCATCGTCGGGGCCCAAATCGCTCTGGCCCAGCATCTTCACATAGCCGCCCAGCGGCAGCGCGGCGAATTTCCAACGTGTGCCCGCACCGTCGTTGAAGCCGAACAGTTCCGGTCCGAAACCGATCGAGAAGACCTCCACACGGACGCGGTTCCAGCGCGCCACCAGGTAGTGGCCGAACTCATGGATGAAGACGATCGGCGTCAGGACCGCCACAAACCAGAACAGTGTGATTAGAAATGAACCCATTCGCCGCGTCTCAAATCGCAATATTCGCCATCTTGGCGATCGTTTAGGA
Organism: Alphaproteobacteria bacterium; assembly: GCA_965248805.1. GTDB lineage: Bacteria > Pseudomonadota > Alphaproteobacteria > UBA6615 > UBA6615 > CBDFKJ01. Next base: position 206,343 of record CBDFKJ010000006.1, on the reverse strand, counting down.
ATGCTACGCCCGTTTCTGTTGCATCCCCTTAACGAGCGTCTCGGCATGTTGCCGCGCCGCCCGGTCAGTGTCCGCAACGTCGCCCAGGCTGGTCAGGTTCACCGCCGGAACAGCAGTAAGCGCCTCCTCGACGACGCGGGCGATGTCGAGGAACCCGATCGCGCCGTTAATGAACCCGTGCACCGCAACCTCGTTGGCGGCATTGAGGACGGTTGGTGCACTGCCGCCCGCGCGCAGGGCCGCGCGGGCCAGCCGCAGTGCGGGAAATCGCTGCACATCGGGCGGCTCGAACGATAGGGTGCCGAGCGCCGCCAGATCAAGCCGGGCGGTTGGCGTCCTCATCCGCTCCGGCCAGGCCAGTGTATAGGCAATCGGTGTCCTCATGTCCGGCGTACCCAATTGCGCCAGCACCGATCCATCCTCATAGGCAACCATCGAATGGACGACCGACTGCGGGTGCACGAGCACCTCAATGCGCGCCTCTTCTATGCCGAATAGGTGATGCGCCTCGATCAGTTCAAGGCCCTTGTTCATCATGGTCGCAGAGTCGACCGAGATCTTTGCACCCATGTCCCATACCGGATGTGCGACCGCCTCGGCCACCGTGGCACGGGCCATCCGTGCCGGGTCCATCTCACGAAACGGACCGCCCGATGCGGTCAGGATCAAGCGCTCGACACGCTCGGGTTGGTCGAAATCAAATACCTGGAAAATGGCATTGTGCTCGGAATCGACCGGCAGCAGCGTCGCCCCGCTGCGCGCAATCTCGGCCATCAAGAGCGCCCCGCCGCAGACCAGACTCTCTTTGTTGGCGAGCGCGATAATCGCGCTCCGGCGTGCAGCGGCAAGTGTGCACTCGAGACCTGCCGCGCCGACGATGGCGGCCATGACCCAGTCCGCCGGCCGACTGGCGGCCTCGATGGCCGCCTCGGGGCCGGCAGCCACTTCGATCGCCGTGCCGTGCAATGCCGCCTTCAACTGCTCGTAACGGCTGGGATCGGCGACCACGGCGGTCTTGGCGCCGAGCGTACGCGCCTGCTCGGCCAGCAGCTCGACGTTTCGGTGCGCCACCAGCGCCTCGACCTCGTGGGCGCCGGGCCGACGCTTGAGCAAGTCGACGGTATTGCACCCCACCGATCCGGTCGACCCCAGGATCGTAACGCGCCGCGGCGGCGCCGGCGATATAGCTTCGGTTACGGCCACAACGCGCCCCCTGTTTCACGCCATAACAGAACGACGAGCGCCAAGACCGGCGCCGCCAACATCAGGCCGTCGATGCGATCGAGGATGCCGCCGTGCCCGGGAATGAGATGCCCGGCATCCTTGGCGCCAAAAACCCTCTTCACCGCCGACTCTAGCAGATCTCCGACTTGGCCGACCACGCCAAGCACGCCTCCCAAAACCGCCAGGCCGAAAAGCGAGGCGGTCGAGACGTAACCGCCGGCGCCGGCGCCGACCGCGGCTGCAGCGCTCACACCACCCGCCAATCCAGCCCAAGTCTTCTTCGGGCTGAGACGAGGCGCCAGACGCGGCCCGCCGATCGCGCGGCCGACGAAATAGGCGGCGCTATCAGTCGCCCAGTTCACCAAGAGCAACCAGATCACGACCGGGCCCTCCCCGCCACTGCTCTCGCGCAGCCAGATCATCGCGGTCGCCGGACAGACCAGGTAGACGACACCGCCACCCGCCCGCAAAGCCGCCGCCTGAGAGCCGGAGGCTTCCGCCACGGCAGCCGCCACGGCCAAGCAAACGCCGGCGGCCAGTGCCGTCATCGGGCCGACCAGGAGGGCTATGACCGCAACCGCCGGACCGGCACCGATGATCAGCGCGCGTCCCGGGATCGAGACCACGCCGGTCAGTCGGCACCATTCGAAGCCGGCGATCGTCATAACGATGCCAACCAGACACGTGAACCAGAGCTGGCCGAACCACGCGGCGGCCAGGACCACCGGCGCCAGGACCAGCGCGGAGACGACACGCAACGCCAGATCGCCGCGCAATCGGTCAGGCGCCGGTGGTGCCATAGCGCCTCTCACGACGATTGAACGCGACAACGGCCTGCTCGAAATGCTCGTGGCCGAACTCCGGCCATAGCACATCGAGAAACACCAGCTCGGTATACGCCATTTGCCACAGCAAGAAGTTGCTGAGGCGCTGCTCGCCGCCGGTGCGAATCAAAAGATCCGGATCGGGCAGATCGGCCGTGGCGAGATGACCGGCGATCAGCATTTCGTCGATCGATTCCTGGTCCACGTCCCCACTGCCGACGTCGTGCACGATTTGGCGCAACGCGCGCGTGATCTCCTGGCGCGATCCGTAGCTGAGCGCAACCGTCAGATGGAATGCCGCGTTATCGCTGGTCAGCGCCTCGGCATGGGCGATCATTGCGACGATATCGTTGGGCAAGTTGGCGCGTTCGCCGATGACGCGCAGGCGGATGCCATTGCGGTGCAACTCGCCGATCTCGGCCCGAATGTAGTGGCGAAGCAGCGCCATCAGATCGTCGACTTCGGTCGCCGGGCGCTTCCAGTTCTCGGAGCTGAATCCGTACAGCGTCAGGTACGATACACCCAGATCGCGGGCGGCGCGGACCGCGCGTCGGACCGCATCCGCACCACGCGCGTGGCCGGCGGTACGAGGCATGCCGCGCGATCTGGCCCACCGACCGTTGCCGTCCATGATGATGGCAACGTGAAGCGGCGCCTGCGGCGTCGCGGCGGTGGATGGCGCCGGTTCCATAGTCGTCAGATCTGCATGATCTCTTTTTCCTTGGCCGCCAGGATGTCGTCGATCTGAGTGACATGCTTGTCGGTCAGCGTCTGGATCTCATCTCCGGATCGGTGCTGTTGGTCCTGCGATATCTCGTGCTCGCGCTCCTGGCGCTTCAATGTGTCCATGCCGTCGCGGCGAACGTTGCGCACCGCAACTTTGGCCTGCTCGGCGTACTTGGCAGCGACCTTGGTCAGCTCGACCCGGCGCTCCTCCGACAATTCCGGGATCGGCACCCGCACCAATCCGCCCTCGGTCTGCGGATTGAGGCCCAGCGTGGATTCGCGGATCGCCTTCTCCACCGCTTTGACGTTGGCTGCGTCCCACACCTGCACGGTCAGCATCCGCGGCTCCGGTGCGCCGACCGTGCCTACCTGGTTCAACGGCATCGGCGTGCCATAGGCCTCGACAACGAGATTATCCAACAAGGCGGTAGATGCACGCCCGGTTCTGAGCCCCGCGAGTTCGCGGTTCAAGGCATCGATGGCGCCGTCCATACGCCGGCGGATGTCATTGATATCGGCGGACATTTGTTGGCTCCTCTTAGGTGTCTTCGGCGGATATGACCGTAAACCGGCCGTCGCCGCGCAGGGCGGCCGTAAACGCGCCTGCATCATTGATCGAAAATACCAGGATCGGAATGTTCCGCTCCCGCGCCAACGAGATGGCCGAGGCATCCATGACCCTCAGGTCCTTCGCCAGCACATCGAGGTAGCTTAGGTGCTCGAACCGGCTTGCGTTCGGCACGGTCTCGGGATCGGCATCGTAGACGCCATCCACCCTGGTTCCTTTCAGCAGGCAGTCGCAGCCCATCTCGGATGCGCGCAGGGCCGCGGAGGTGTCGGTGGTGAAAAACGGATTGCCGGTGCCGGCGGCAAAAATGACCACGCGCCCCTTTTCGAGATGCCGCATCGCCCGGCGACGGATATAGGGCTCGCAGACCGTCGCCATCGGTATGGCCGACAGGACACGCGTGTGCAGGCCGACGCGCTCCAGCTCGTTCTGCAACGCCAGCGAGTTGATGACCGTGGCCAACATACCCATGTAGTCAGCGCTGGCCCTTTCGATGCCCTTCGCGGCGTCGGAATCACCGCGTAGGATGTTCCCACCGCCGAGCACCAGCGCGACTTCGACGCCAAGTGCATGAACCGATTTGACGTCTTCGGCGATGCGGCTGACCGCAGCGGCCTCGAGGCCGAAGCTGCCGCCGCCCATCAGCGCCTCACCGGATACTTTGAGCAGAACGCGGCGATATTGCGGCTGCTCTGCCATCGTCACCGATCCGTCGGGCAAAGGCGGCACCCGCGCAGCGGGCGCGCCGGGGGAAGCAGGGGTGTTATAGAGGGGGCGCCAGACAGCAACAAGGCGGACACCGGCGGCTCAAATGGCGACGAGCGCGCGGCAATCCGCAGCCATGGCCGTTCAGCCGGCGAGCTTGGCGACCTCTGATGCGAAGTCGTCATCAGATTTTTCGATGCCTTCGCCGAGGACGAAGCGCGTAAAGCCGGCAAGCTTGGCCGCCGTGCCGGTCTCCGCCGCAACGGCCTCCAATACTTTCGACACGCGGGTCTCGCCGTCGATAACGAACACCTGCTCCAACAGCACCACGTCCTCGTACCACTTGCGCAGGCGGCCCTCGACCATCTTGGCGATGATCTCATCCGGCTTGCCCGCGGCGCGGGCCTGCTCGGTGAACACGTCCCGTTCCCGATCGCGCGCTCCCGCGTCGACGTCGTCGACGGCCACAAACAGCGGCGTCGCCGCGGCAACATGCATCGCCAGCTGCTTCCCCAGCGCCGCCAAGCGGCCGGTGTCGGCGGCGGATTCGATCGCGACCAGGACGCCAATCTTGCCCAGTCCGGGCGCCGCCTGATTGTGTACGTAGGAGGCGACCACGCCGGTTGCGGTCGACAGCACAGAGCACCTGCGCAGTTGAATATTTTCGCCGATCGAGCCGATGAGATGCGTCACCTCGTCGATAACCGTGCGGCCGGAGCCAGGCACGGTGGCACGGGCAAGCCTGTCGAAATCGCCGTCGACCTCCAGCGCGAGTTCCGCCACGGCGCGCACGAAATCCTGAAAGGTCTCGTTGCGGGCAACGAAGTCAGTCTCTGCGTTGATCTCGACAAGTGCGCCGCGATTGCCGCTGGTGACCGCCCCGATCAATCCATCGGCCGCAACCCGGCCCGCCTTCTTGGCGGCGGCGGCAAGGCCCTTCTTGCGCAGCCAATCGACGCTGGCCTCGAGATCACCGGCCGATTCCTGCAACGCGCGCTTGCAGTCCATCATGCCGGCGCCGGTCTTGTCGCGCAGCTCTTTGACCAGAGTTGCGGATATCTGGGCCATCGCTAACCTCGACGCGGGTCGTGTTGGGGCCGTGCGCGGAGTGCGCCTATGGCACCGCCTGGGCAGCCGCGGGCGGTTGCTCACTGGGCGTTTCAGCCGGCGCCTCGGCTGCCGATGCTTCGGCGGCCGGGGCTTCGACCGCCGGTTCCTTGGACGCGGCAGCAATGTTTTCCGCCGGTGGCGTCGCGGCCTCTCCGATATCGGCGCCGGAGGCCGCCATTTCCTTCTGCAATCCGTCGATCACGGCGCCGGCGAACAGCTCGCTGTACAACGAAATTGCGCGCAGCGCGTCGTCATTGCCGGGAACCGGATAGTTGATACCGTCGGGGTTGCTGTTGCTGTCTATGATGCCGATCACCGGCAGCTGCAGCTTGCGTGCCTCGGCGACTGCGATCGATTCCTTGTTGGTGTCGATGACGACCAGAATATCGGGACGGCCGCCCATCTCCTTGATACCGCCGAGCGCACGCTCCAGTTTGTCGCGGCGCCGGGTAATGTTGAGCATTTCTTTCTTGGTCAGGCCCGTGCCTTCGTCGGAGAGCTGATCCTCCAGGTCACGCAGGGTCTTGATCGAGCGCGAGATCGTTTTCCAGTTGGTCAGCATGCCGCCGAGCCAGCGGTGATTGACGTAGTACTGACCGCAACGCTTGGCGGTGTCGGCGACGATGTCGCTGGCGGCACGTTTTGTGCCCACGAACAGCACCCTGCCACCCCCGGCCACGACATCGCGGACGGCATTCAGCGCCGCATACATCATCGGCACCGTCTGGCGCAGATCGATGATGTGCACATTATTGCGCTCACCGAAAATGTACGGCGCCATCTTGGGGTTCCAGCGCCGCGTGCTGTGTCCGAAATGGACGCCAGCCTCCATAAGTTGGCGCATGGTAAATGTTGGCACGGCCATTGTTGGCTCCTGTTCTCCGGTTACGCCGCCGCGAGCCTGGCCCAGCGGCCTTGCCGCCGGACACCGGAGCGACCCTCTGGAATAGCGTTCCAGGGCCGAGCGCCCGCGTGTGAGATGGCAGCGGTGATAGCCGCGGCGGCCCTCCGACGCAAGGGAAAAGCCCGTTGGCGACGCAGCGTTGCTGGGGTATGCCGGCCTACTCCTGCCTTGCAAGTGGCGGGAATCAAACTGCTGGAGGATTTGCCATGGCGAGCGATGCGTTGAAGCCAGTCGGGCGTACGCGGATCATCGTGGTGTGGGCACTGACAATTATCGCAGCCGCCGCTTTCGCGGGCGCCGGATTCATGAAGGTATCGGGAGCCGAGGAAATGGGGCAGACGTTTGCGCGTTGGGGACTGCCGGTATGGTTCATGACGGTGGTCGGCATTGGCGAGTTGGCGGCCGCGATTGGCTTGCTGATACCGCCGGTGGCGGCGCTCGCCGCAATGGGATTGGGTGGTATCATGTTTGGGGCACTGGTGACGCATGCGCTCCACGACCCGTTTGGCGCCATGATTCCCGCGCTTGTGTTGTTGGTGCTGACGCTGGCGATTGCGTGTCTGCGGCTTGGTCAGTTTGCGCGGGCGGCTGGACGCCTGGCGGCGGCCGGCTAGATCTCGCGCACCTCGACGACGCCCGGCAACGACTTGATCGCCGACTGCAGGGTCGGCGAGCAATCGTAGGCGCCGGGGAGCGCCATCTCCACCTCCTCCCCGGGCATGGCGACCACCAGGCTCACGCGACCACGTACGGCGCCATTTGTCGATGTGCGCTCGTTCCGCATTAACTCGCTCAATGGCCGCAGGGATGAGGATTCCGCCAGCCGGATGTGAAGGCCGCGCCGCGTTCGCGCGCACGCCTCCTCAAGCGGCTCGACGGTCAACGCATGCAGCCGTACCTGGTTGCCATCCAGGCGGGTGCCGACCTGGATCAACAAAACGGCGCCGGTCGTCAACAGATCACGCGACTGAGCCAGGCTGTCGGCAAAGACGACGACCTCGAACACGCCGCCGGTGTCGGAAAGCTGCACGAAGCCCATGCGCGTGCCCGTGCGCGTCGAGCGTTCCGATTTTCCGAGTACGACGCCGGCCAGAAGGAGCTTGGACGTGCCGGCCTGTCGCACGGTGTGCTCTACGTCGACGGACGCGGTTACGCCCAGACGGACGAGCGCCTCGGCATAGGCCGCCAGCGGATGCGCCGACATATAGAATCCGATGGCGTCGAGTTCACGTTGCAGCAGCTCGGTCTGGTCCCAGTCGTCAACGTCGGGCAGGTGCAATCGCGGTGCGTCGCCGGCACCGAACAGGCTCGACTGTCCGCTGGCCGCGTCGGACTGGGTAGCGTGCGCGTCGCGCAGCAGCATGTCGACCGAGGCGAACGCCCGCGCCCGGTTGGGATCGAGGCTGTCAAGCGCGCCGGCGCACACCAGTTGCTCCAACTGACGCTTGTTGACGAGACGCGCGTCTATCCGCTCGGCGAAATCGAGCAGGCCGGTAAACAGCCCACCGGCGTTGCGCTCGGCGACGACCGCCTCCATGGCCGCTCGCCCCACGCCCTTGATTGCCGCCAGCGCATAGCGCACACCATAGGCCGTCTCCTCCTCAGTTTCCATACTGCCTGACGGAACCGGCTCGACCGTGAAATCGGCCGCGGAACGGTTGATGTCCGGCGGCTCCAACGGGATGTCCAGGCGCGCCAGTTCGTGGCGAAGGGTCCTGAGCTTATCGGTGTTGCCCAGGTCCAGGCTCATCGTCGCCGCCAGGAACTCGACCGGATAGGTCGCCTTGAACCAGGCCGTCTGGTAGGCGATCAACGCATAGGCAGCAGCATGGGCCCGCGGAAAGCCGTAGCCGGCGAATTTGTCGATTTGTTCGAAGATGCGGTTGGCCAGCGGCTCGTCCATCCCGTTCGCCTTGGCGCCGTCTATGAACGTCTTGCGCTGGGCCGCCATCTCGGACCGGATCTTTTTGCCCATCGCCCGCCGCAGAAGGTCGGCGCCGCCGAGGGAATAACCCGCCAGTACGCGGGCCATCTCCATGACCTGCTCCTGATAGATCGGGATGCCGAAGGTCTCGCTCAGCACCGGTTCGAGCGAGGCGTGCAGATATTCGACCGCCTCCTCGCCCAGCTTGCGCTTGATAAAGCTGGGAATGTTCTCCATTGGCCCCGGACGATACAGGGCGACGATCGCGATGATGTCCTCGAAGCGGTCCGCCTTCAGCTGGCGCACGACATCGCGCATTCCCGGCGATTCCAACTGAAACACGCCGGTCGTGTCGCCACGCGCCATGAGGGCGAACGCCGCCGGATCGTCGAGCGGCAGCCGGTCGAGATCGACGTCGATCCCGCGTCCGTGCAACAGTTCGACGGCTCGCCGCAACAGCGTCAGTGTCTTCAGGCCGAGGAAATCGAACTTCACCAGTCCCGCCAGCTCGACGTCCTTCATGTTGAACTGGGTGACCGGCATGTCCGAACGCGGTTCCCGGTACAAAGGGACCAGCTCCTGTAGCGGCCGGTCGGCGATGACCACGCCGGCGGCATGGGTCGACGTGTGCCGGTACAAGCCCTCCAATTTCAACGCGATATCGAGTAGCTGGGCGACCTCCGGTTCATCATCGCGCATCTGCTGCAATAACGGCTCGTCCTGGATCGCTTCCGTCAGGCTCTTGGGGTTGGCGGGATTGTAGGGCACCAGTTTCGAGATGCGGTCGACCTGGCCGTAGGGCATAGCCAACACTCGGCCGACATCGCGTAGCACCGCGCGCGCCTGCAACTTGCCGAAGGTGATGATCTGTGCGACGCGGTCGCGACCGTACTTGTCCTGGACGTAGTGGATCACCTCGTCGCGGCGGTCCTGACAAAAATCGATGTCGAAATCCGGCATCGACACCCGCTCGGGGTTGAGGAAGCGCTCGAACAACAAGCCCCAGCGCAACGGATCCAGATCGGTGATGGTGAGCGACCAGGACACGACCGATCCGGCGCCGGAGCCGCGTCCCGGACCGACCGGAATGCCTTGCTCCTTGGCCCATTGGATGAAGTCCGCAACGATCAGAAAGTACCCGGCGTAGCCCATCTGCACGATCACGCCGAGCTCATATTGCAGCCGCTCGCGATAGGGTACGGCTAGCGTTTCCCGCTCGACGTCAGACAGCTCCGACAAACGCGGCGCCAGGCGGTCTTCCAGTCCCGCGGCCGCGCGTTCGCGCAACTCGTCCTCCTCGCTGCGGCCGCTCTCGGTGGAAAACTTCGGCAGGATCGGCTTGCGCGGGCGGGGCATGAACGCGCAGCGGCGGGCGATGACCAGCGTATTGTCGAGCGCTTCCGGCAGGTCGGCGAACAACTGCCGCATCTCGGCGGGGCTCTTCAGCCTGAACTCCGGCGACAGGCGCCGGCGCTCGTGATGGTTCACCGTCACGCCCTGCGCTACGCACAGCAGCGCGTCGTGGGCCTCATACATGTCGGCGGTGGTGAAATAGGCGTCGTTGGTGGCAACCAGCGGCACGTCATGTTTGAAGGCCAGGTCAATCATCGCCGGCTCCAGACCACGCTCCGCTTCCGTGCCGTGGCGCTGCAGCTCTACATACAGGCGATCGCCAAACAGGCTCTTCAGACGCCTGAGCAGCTGTTGCGCGGCGTCGGTCCGCCCGGCGGCCAACAGGCGCCCGATCGGGCCGGTGGGTCCGCCTGTGAGAGCAATCAGCCCGCCCGTGCGACCGCCGAGATCGTCCAGCGAGACGCTCGGTGCGTCCCCGGCATCGCCGTCCAGATAGGCCTGACTGATCAGCGTCAGCAGGTCGCCGTAGCCGGCCTCATCCTGAACCAGCAGGATTATGGACTCCGGTTCACTTTGGCTACCGCCGTGCGGCGGCTCACGCGCGCCCGCGCCGATCGGCACTTGGCAACCGACGATGGGCTGCACGCCGCCGGCGGCGGCGGCGGCGGTAAACTCCAGCGCGCCGAACAGATTGCCGGAGTCGGTCATGGCGACGGCCGGCATCCGCCATTCCTGACACAGTGCGACCAGATCCTTGATCCGGATCGCCCCCTCAGAAAGCGAATAGGCGGTGTGCACCCGCAGGTGAACGAAGTCGGCGTGGGCCATGGTGGTTACGAGTCGTGCGTGCCGGCCCCTAGGATTCCATAGCCGTTGCCTGGTGTCAGGCGTCGCGGCGCAATGATTTACACAGTTGCGTCGACCAGAGCCCCCTCTTCCAGGCGCACCACGCGGTCCATCGCGCGCGCAAGCTCGTAATTGTGTGTCGCCACCAGGGCCGCCAATCCATCCTCGCGCAGCATCTGGCGTAGGAATGCGAACACGTCGCTGGCCGTGTGGGGATCGAGATTGCCCGTCGGCTCGTCGGCCAACAGCACTCGCGGCGCGTTGGAGATCGCCCGCGCGATCGCGACCCGCTGCTGTTCACCGCCACTGAGGCGCGCCGGCCGATGGTCGGCGCGGTCCGCCACCGCGACGCGCTCCAGCACGGTTTGCGCCTTCCGCCTCGCGACGGCCCGGGACGCGCCGGCCAAGAGCTGCGGCATCATGACGTTTTCCAGTGCGCTGAAATCGCCGAGCAAGTGATGGAACTGGTATACGAAACCCAAATACCGAGAGCGCATGCCCGTGCGTTGGCGGTCCGACATCGCGCCTGCCGACTTTCCGTCGATGATCACGTCACCGCCGTCCGGCCGCTCCAGGAGGCCGGCGATGTGCAGGAGCGTCGACTTGCCGGCGCCCGACGGACCCAACAGGGCGACCATTTCGCCCGCCGCGAGCCGCAACGAAGCGCCGGCTAGCACGCGCAGCGGCTGGCCCGCCTGGCGGAAGGTCCGCTCGACGCCGGCGAGCTCGAGGACCTCACTCATAGCGCAGCGCCTCGACCGGATCGAGGCGCGCCGCCCGCCAGCTTGGATACAGTGTCGCCGCCAGCGATAGGACGAGCGCCATGACGACCACGGAGATGACTTCGTTGGGGTCGACCTCGGCCGGCAGCTGGCTGAGAAAGTAGATCTCCTCGGAAAACAATTGCCAGCCCGTGAGCCCCTGCAGACCCTGTCGGATGGATTCAATGTTCGCGCAGAACGCCAGGCCGAGGATACTCCCGGCCAGGGTACCGACCACGCCGATGCTGGCGCCGGCGATGAAGAAAATGCGGGTGATGACGCCGCGCGTCGCACCCATGGTGCGCAGAATCGCGATGTCGCGGCCTTTGTCCTTCACCAGCATGATCATGGACGAGATGATGTTGAACGCCGCGACCAGAATGATCAGCGTCAGTATCAAAAACATCACATTACGTTCGACCTGCAGTGCGTTGAAAAAGCTAGCATTAGCTTGCTGCCAGTCGAACAATCGGAAGCCATCGCCTACGGCCGCGTCCAGGCTCGGGCGCAGCCGGTTGATGCGATCGGGATCGTCGACGAAGACCTCTAGCTGGCTGACGGCACCGTCGTATTCGAAGTAGGTCTGCGCGTCCGCCAGCGGCATGTAGACATAGGCGTTATCGTATTCATACATGCCGATCTGAAACGTCGCGACGACCGTGTAGGCGCGCACGCGTGGCACGGTGCCGAACACGGTGACCGTGCCCTGGGGAGAAATGAGGCTGATATCCTGGCCGACGCCCAAACCCAACGTGGTGGCCAGGCGGGCACCGATGACAACGCCGTCACCGGCGGCGAAGGCGTCGAGCGTGCCGGCGCGGATGTTGTCGGCAACGATCTCCTTGGCCATGAGATCGGCCGGCGAGATGCCGCGCACCAGGCCCCCAGCGGCGCGTCCATCATGGGTCGCCATGACCCTGCCCTCGATGAGCGGAACAGCGGTCACGACACCGGGTAGGCCGCGCACGTTCTGCGCGAGCCCTTCATAGTCGACCAGGGTGCCGATGGTGGGCAACACGGCGAGATGGCCGTTCAGCCCCAGAACCCGGCCCAATAGCTCGATGCGAAAGCCGTTCATAACCGACATGACGATAATCAGCGTCGCCACGCCGAGCGCGATGCCCAGCAGCGAGAAACCGGCGATAACGGAGATGAAGCGCTCATTGCGCCGGGCCCGCATGTAGCGGCCGGCCACCATCCATTCGACAGGCGCCAGAATCACGGGCGGCGGCCCGCCTCCCGCAACCAAGCCGACATGGAGTCGAGCGAATGCTCGGCGCGCTCTCCCGTGGCCCGGCGTTTGAGTTCGGCATTGCCGCCCGCCGCACCGCGTGGCCCGACGACGACCTGCCACGGCAGGCCGATCAGATCCATGTCGGCAAACTTGACGCCGGCGCGGTCGTCTCGGTCGTCATAAAGATAATCCACCCCTGCTTCGCGCATGGCTGCGCACAAATCGCCGCACACCTTGTCGCATGCCGCATCGCCCGGTTTCAGGTTCAGCAGGCCGACGTGAAACGGTGCCACCGAGTCCGGCCAGATGATGCCGGCATCGTCGTGGCTGGCCTCGATAATCGCGCCCACCAGACGCGACACGCCGATGCCGTAGCTGCCCATTTCCAACGCGGTGCGCTCGCCGTCCGCGCCCTGAACTTCAGCGCCCATCTTGGCCGAATACTTGGTGCCGAAATAGAAGATGTGTCCGACCTCGATGCCGCGGGCCTGCATCAGGGCGTCCGCAGGCACCGGGCAAGTGTCGGGATCGTGCTTGTTGTCGGTAGCGGCGTAGTACCGCGTCCACTGTTCGACCATGGGCGACAGATCAGCGTCATAGTCCATGTCCGCGCCGGGCGCGTCGAGATCGAGCAGTCCCCTGTCGCAAAACACCTCGCTCTCGCCCGTGTCGGCCAGGATGACGAACTCGTGGCTCAAGTCGCCGCCGATCGGGCCGGTTTCGGCCTGCATCGGGATCGCCTTCAGGCCCAGGCGCGCGAAGGTGCGCAAGTAGGCGATGAACATCTTGTTGTAGGAGCGCCGGGCGGCCTCGAAGTTAATGTCGAACGAGTAGTTGTCCTTCATCAGGAATTCGCGGCCGCGCATCACGCCGAAGCGTGGCCGGATCTCGTCGCGGAACTTCCACTGGATGTGGTAGAGGTTCTTGGGCAGGTCCTTGTATGAGTGAATCTCGGTCGCCACGACGTCGGTTATCAGCTCCTCATTGGTCGGACCATAGAGCATTTCGCGGTCATGGCGGTCGCGGATGCGCAGCATCTCCTGTCCATAGTCGTCGTACCGCCCCGACTTGCGCCACAAGTCGGCCGATTGGATCGTCGGCATCAGGATCTCCTGGGCGCCGGCACGGTCTTGCTCCTCGCGCACGATCTGCTCGATCCGCTTGAGCACCCTAAATCCCATCGGCAGCCATGTGTAGATGCCGGCGCTGGACTGGCGGACCAAACCCGCACGCAGCATCAATCGGTGCGAGACGATCTGTGCCTCGGCTGGCGTCTCCTTCAGTGTGGGCAGGAAGTAATCTGAGCGCCGCATCGGGACTCCGCCGCCGCGATTTCCGGCGCGGACTGTAGGCAATGCCCCGAGCGATGTCCACGCACGGCGCGAACGCTTGTGGTACTTCGCATACGCGCCAGCAGCGCGCTAGTCAGCGCGAGGGTCGATATGACGTACGACTGTTCGTTTCCGGCCAACCGGCGTGACGTCGTGAAAGCCGGCGGCGCGAAATATAGCGGGTGATCCCATGTAGGTGTAGGACGGCGCGCTTGGCTCCACTGGATATCCCTCGACGATTGAAGCGCCTTGCGAAACCGCATGGCCCAGAGCCGCGCGCAGCAGGCCGAACGTCAATCCGCGACGGCGAAAATGCCGGTCGACAAAAATCGAGCCACCGACCAGACCGGCTTATCATCGATCCGCGCGAGCGCGCGGTAGCGCTCTAGACCCTCGTAGCTCTCTCTGGGGGCGATGGAGCACCAACCGATCGGCTGTGCATCCGCATAGGCCAACACGCCGATCGGCACGCGATCTCGGATGAGGCGCTCCAGGGTCGCCACTCGATCCTCCTTCAACGCGCGGCTGTAGGCTGTGCTGCGCATGCGCCAGCGCATGCAAGAGCAATAGCGAAATTTGCCATGCCGCCGGGAGAAGAGGTCGATGTCGGCCATCCGGTCGGGCGTGACCGGCTGGAACCGCAGCGACGGCGTCGATTGCATTCCTCAGACTAGCCCTTCGAGCAAGAAGGTAACTCGAGCGGGATCGCGCACTGTACCCCTAGCGGTGAGACCGTGTGAGCGTCAGTCAACCACTTGACAGCCGTTCGGCGAGCTGGCGTTGCGCCTCGCTGGTGATCGGCTGGCCGTTGAACGACACGTTACCATCGGCATCGACCTCGACGACGACCAAAACGTCGCCGACGAAATTGGCGTCACCCTGCGGCGGAATGCCCGTACGGTCAAACAAATCAACGGTAATGTCGATGGCGGTGGTCTCCGGCAGCGCCAGTTGGTGGGGATCGAGATCCGCCGGCACGACCGGGCGGCCACGCACGTCGACACCGGACCGATAGGCTACATCCGGCGCTGGCCGATGCGCGACCAACGTGGCGCAGTCGGCACGCCTGACAATAACCGTCGTCGGCGCTGCGCTCGCCGGCACAGTCGCCAGGACGATGACAGCAGCACTCAGGAAACTCGAGATCGCGCGCATGCGTCCCGATACCATGGCCTCAAACAACACTCCGTAAAGATTGCGGCCCGGCCGAAGTACCGGCCGGGCCGCTTACGACAAAGTCCTGGACGGCTTAGTGGAGGGATCGGAACGAAAGAGTCCGAATTGGGATTCCGTATTTTGCTGTGGTGTCCGCCCGGCAAGGCGCCGGTCCCGCTCGATCGTGTCGCCGAGATCGTGCGCCTGACGCAGCAACCGCCGCCGTTTGAGGCGACCCACTGGACGTTGCGCGCGATGGCCAGGGCGGCCGGTATTGCCGCCTCGACGGTGCAGGCGATCTGGAAGGCTCACGGTCTCAGCCCACACCGCTGGCGCAACTTCAAGCTGTCGACCGACCCTGCCTTCGCCGAGAAACTCACCGATATCGTCGGCCTGTATGTCGACCCGCCGGCCCATGCGGTGGTGTTGTCGATCGATGAGAAGTCACAGATCCAGGCGCTCGACCGCCGGTCTGCCGATGAAGAAGGGACGCGCCGGCACCATGACCCATGACTACAAACGGCACGGCACGACCACGCTGTTTGCGGCGCTCAACGTTCTGGACGGAACGGTGATCGGCCAGAACATGCAGCGCCACCGCCATCAGGAGTTCATCCGCTTCCTCAACCGCATCGAGCGCACGGTGCCGGCGGACAAGGCCATCCACGCGATCGTCGACAACTACGCGGCGCACAACAAGGACAAGGTCCGCGCCTGGCTCGCCCGCCATCCGCGCTGGACTTTCCACTTCACACCGACCTCCTGCTCGTGGCTCAATGCCGTCGAGGGCTTCTTCGCAAAACTCACCCGGCGGCGGCTCAAGCACGGCGTCTTCCATTCCGTCGTCGATCTCCAGGCCGCAATCAACCGCTTCGTCCGCGAATACAATGCGGCCAACCCACAGCCATTCATATCGAAAGCCGACCCCGACGACATCATCGCAGCCCGAAACCGAGGGTTCCAAACGTTGGAATCAATCCACTAGCTATTCCCTACCTGGTCGTCTGGCTGTCCGTGCATATCCTGTGCGAACGCTGGCTGGAGCGGCGCACTTACCAGCCTCGGCCACGCGGGCGGCAGCGCCGGGACCGCCGCACATTGCCATAAGGTCTAGCGCCCGATCGAGCCGCCGGTCGCGATAATAGAGGTTGTCGACAGAATAGGCGGCGCGGAGCCGCTTCAGCCGCGCCTTCGTTTCGGTCGCCGTCAGCGGCGTTTCGGGCGATGTTTCAGGCCCCGCCGCTTCCAGGCCGGCTCGCCGCCAGCGCCAGGGAGCGCTGCACACGACCGTACTCGACTTCATAGAGTTCGGTATCTGCGAACAACCCCAGCACCGCGACTTGCGAAAACGCCGCCCGCAGCAACGACTTCAAGCCCCTAGTGGAGGGATCGGAACGAAAGAGTCCGAATTGGGATTCCGTATTTTGCTGTGGTGTCCGCCCGGCAAGGCGCCGGTCCCGCTCGATCGTGTCGCCGAGATCGTGCGCCTGACGCAGCAACCGCCGCCGTTTGAGGCGACCCACTGGACGTTGCGCGCGATGGCCAGGGCGGCCGGTATTGCCGCCTCGACGGTGCAGGCGATCTGGAAGGCTCACGGTCTCAGTCCGCACCGCTGGCGCAACTTCAAGCTGTCGACCGACCCTGCCTTCGCCGAGAAACTCACCGATATCGTCGGCCTGTATGTCGACCCGCCGGCCCATGCGGTGGTGTTGTCGATCGATGAGAAGTCACAGATCCAGGCGCTCGACCGCCGGTCTGCCGATGAAGAAGGGACGCGCCGGCACCATGACCCATGACTACAAACGGCACGGCACGACCACGCTGTTTGCGGCGCTCAACGTTCTGGACGGAACGGTGATCGGCCAGAACATGCAGCGCCACCGCCATCAGGAGTTCATCCGCTTCCTCAACCGCATCGAGCGCACGGTGCCGGCGGACAAGGCCATCCACGCGATCGTCGACAACTACGCGGCGCACAACAAGGACAAGGTCCGCGCCTGGCTCGCCCGCCATCCGCGCTGGACTTTCCACTTCACACCGACCTCCTGCTCGTGGCTCAATGCCGTCGAGGGCTTCTTCGCAAAACTCACCCGGCGGCGGCTCAAGCACGGCGTCTTCCATTCCGTCGTCGATCTCCAGGCCGCAATCAACCGCTTCGTCCGCGAATACAATGCGGCCAACCCACAGCCATTCATATCGAAAGCCGACCCCGACGACATCATCGCAGCCCGAAACCGAGGGTTCCAAACGTTGGAATCAATCCACTAGCTGTGTACTCCGTTACGTGGAACCGGTTCCACGGCTTCATGCCGGGGTCGAGACGGATAACGCGGTTGGGCGTGGTCAGCAGGGCGATTCCGGCCGGCCGCAACACCCGTCTGACCTCCGCGAGGTAGGCCGCGACATCGAGCACATGCTCGATGACTTGAAAGCTTGTGACCATGTCGAACGAGCGGTCTGGAAATTGCGGTGCCGCGCCGTCGACACGGTGAAACTCGATGCCGCTGGAGCGATACTTCCGGCGCGCCGACGCAATCGCGCGTGGCGATACGTCTACGCCGCGCACACGGCGCGCGGCCTGTGCAATCAGGGCCGTACCGGCGCCGTTGTTGCAGCCCAGGTCGAGCACCTCACGGCCGCGGGCGAGTTCGGCCGCGCGGCTATATGCCTTGCGGTGGATGAGTGACAAGCAATATTCCTCGGCCGTTCGGAAGCGCGTTCGCACCAGAGGATGATGCTCGGATTGAAAAAGGATGCTTTGCCGATGCGCGTCGACGGCAGTCGTACGCCGACGCCTAGCGACCATCGCGCTTCACTTGCCGTCCGGCGGTCAGCGATAGGTATCGGTTATCGGCAAATCGACGCGACGGGCATGCGATAGCCCGTCGTTGTCGATGACGGTCAACTGAATCGTGAAGTTGCCGTTTTGCTGATAGACATGTTGCACGATGGCGCCTTCGACCGTCGTGCCATCACCGAGATCCCATAAATAGCTGACGATTTCACCGTCGGCGTCGGTCGACGCTGAGCCGTCGAACGTGATCGTCGCATAGTAGGGCGGGCTAAACGGATCCCAGGTGAACGACGCCTGCGGCGTCGACCGCGCCCTTGGCTCCTGGGCGCAGGCCGCCAGGGTCGGCAGCGACATCGCAATCGTCGCCAACACCACCATCGTTTGCCGTGCGTGCCGCGTTTCGAAGGTCATCGGCGATACCGCCTCTGCCAGCCGACCGAGCGTTCGCCGCCGACCTTAACGCTCAACGCGAATGCAGGAAACTGTCGCGTACGGGATCCGCGTCGATACGCGTGCGCATTCGAGTGGCCGAGGTTCCGTGGTACGATCCCGTAAGATCGCGGTTCTCCATGCGCAAGCGGCTATCTCTAGGCGATTGGTGAGCCTCGCAAGGCTACTTGCAAAGCGTCCAACCACGCTAGCCTTTGAGGGGAAAGTGCACCGTTTGAAACGCTTATGGGCAGATATTAAGGTAACGCACACACACCCGGTCCTGCCTGCGAAGCTCCGGTCACTGGCCCTGTGCCGAGTAGTCGGGGGAATGTGGATGATTGGTGCCGTTCTAGCGCTATCTGCGGTTTCCATCGCCAACAAATTCCCGCTGCTGTTTCCGGACACGGGTTTCTTTTTAATAACGAGCTTGGAGTTTGATATTCCGTGGAATAGACCAATTTTCTACGGTCTCTTTATTGCTCAGATTCATCGCATATTTGGTCTGTTGGGCATCATATTTGTCCAATCCGCTTTAATGGTGGCAATAGTCCATATATTTTTGAAAACATTTGCGAAACGTGGGCCCCTGTTCACTTTTCTAGGGTCCGGACTCATAACCAGTAGCTGACGGTAGCGGCGAGACAGACGGCGGCGAGGAAGTTTTGGGCGAGGCGGTCATAGCGGGTTGCGATTCTGCGGAAGTCTTTCAGCCGGCCGAACATGCGCTCGATGGCGTTGCGGTCGCGATAGAGCGCCGGGCTGAAGCACGGCTTCCAGCGGCGGTTGGCCTTCGGCGGGATGTTCGGAGCGACGCCTCTGCTCTCGATCTTGCGGCGAACGGCGTCGCTGTCATAGCCCTTGTCGCCAGTCAGGATCGAGGTGGCCGGCATCCGCTCCAGCAGCGGCCGCTGTGCAGTCCGCCACTTGGCCGCCGGTCAGCAGGAAGGCGAACGGGCGGCAGAGGCCATCGGTCAGCGCATGGATCTTCGTGGTGCGCCCGCCGCGGGAGCGGCCAATGGCCTGCGTGTGCTCCCCCCTTTGCCGCCCGAGGCGCAGCGATGAGCCTTCACCGCCGAGGAATCGATCAACACTTGCGCCGGCGGCCCACCCGCCGAAGCCAGAGCGTGGAATATCCCTGTCCACACGCCTTTGGCCGCCCACCGCACGAAGCGATTGTAGAGCGTCTTGCGCGGGCCATAGACGGACGGCGCATCGACCCAACGTCCGCCGGACTTCAACACATGGATGATACCGCTTATAACGCGGCGGTCGTCGACTCTCGGCTTGCCGGGCGTATCCGTCGACAGATGCGGCACGAGCCGCGCAAACTGTTCCTCGCTCAGCCAGAACGTATCGTCCATCGCAACACTCCCGCAGTTTGGGAGCGTGAATCACATCGCGCCGCGTCGGCTCAAGCGATTTATGGGTCCGGAGCCTAATTGTTCTGGCCTTGACTGACCTTGCCCCCGTTATCAGCCCGTTGAAAAAGTCGCGGCCATCTGACTCTGTGACGAGGGCATGGTTCGAGTCGGGAGCTTCGTCATGGCGTTGGGACGACAAGGGGATCGACAGGTGGACTTGATGGTCAGTTGGGCAGAGATGCCTCGCTCGCCCGGCCACGTGTTTTACGATCAGCTGGCTGGTCGATGCCGGTTTCGATGCGTTCGCCGAGGACCTGTGTGAGCCCTATTACGCGCCAGGGATCGGACGTCCGGGAATCCCACCGGGGCGTTACTTCCGGATGCACCTGGTCGGCTACTTCGAAGGCCTCGACAGTGAGCGGGCGTTGGAGTGGCGGTGCGCCGACAGCTTGTCGCTGCGTGAGTTCTTGCGCCTGGAGGCGCGCGCACGTGTGCCTGACCACTCGTCGTTGAGCACGATCCGCAGCCGCACGCGGTGCATGAGGCAGTGTTCGCCTGGGTGCTGGACGTTCTTGGCGAGCACGGCCTGGTCAAGGGCGAGCGGATTGGGGTCGATGCTTCGACCATGGAGGCGAACGCGGCGCTGCGCTCGATCGTGCGCCGCGACAGCGGCGAAAGCTATCGCCAGATGCTGCAGCGCATGGCCGCCGACAGCGGGATCGAGACCGCGGCGAATGACTTGGCGCAGATGGATCGGCGGCGCAAGGGCAAGAAACTCTCCAATGCGGACTGGGTCTCGACGCGGAGGCCAAAATCGCCAGGATGAAGGACGGCACGACGCATCTGGCCTACAAGCCCGAACACGCGGTCGACCTCGACACCGGGGCGGTGATCGCGGCCGAGCTGTATCCGGCCGATCAGGGCGACACGACCACCCTGCCGACAACGTTGACGTCAGCCGAGGCCAAGCTGGCGGCTGTGGGCGCAGCGCCGACGGCCGACGAACCGGCGGAGCTGGTGACCGACAAAGGCTACTTCGGCCGCGAGGTGCTGAAGTCCCTTGCCGACGGCGCCTGGACGACCCGCATCGCCGAACCGAAGGGCAAGGGGCTCTCGCGCTGGCACGGCGACGACGCCGCTCGGCGGGCCGTTTACAACAACCGCAACCGATTGCTGTCGGGCGTGGCGAAGGCCGCGTTCAAACTCCGCGCCGAAGTGGTCGAGCGGGGCTTCGCCCAGGTCCTCGATCGCGGCGGCATGCGCCGCACTTGGCTGCGCGGGCGCGAGAACGTCGGCAAGCGCTATCTGATCCACGTCGCCGGACACAACCTGGGCGTCCTATTGCGCCAGTTGATCGGCGCCGGGACCCCGCGAGAGGCTGCGGCCAAGGGCTTGGCGGTCCTGCTGCTTGTCTTGCGACAGGAACAATCGCTGATCATTATCCTCGCCCTCAATAACCCCCCGGCGCCGGGTCTCGCCGCCGCCATTGTTATCACGCCCGATGCTTCATCAACTCAGTCTTCTTCAACGGGCTGTTAAGCGCTCTGCCCTGTACAGCCGGTACAGCTTCTTGTGGTTCATCTCGACACCCTCGCGCCGCTGCAGGATATGCAGACGGCGATAGCCGAAGCGACGGCGCCGCGATGCAAGCTCACGTAGTCGTTTGCGGATGGTGTCATCATCAGGCCGCCTCGACACATAGCGGAAGCTCTTCCGGTCCAGGCCGACCAGCGAACACGCCCGGCGCTGCGAATAGCTCTTGTCTGTTATCGCCCAGCTCACGGCTTTCCTCCTCGATCCGGGCGTCAGAAGTTTTTTGCCAGCATCTCTTTCAGCGTCGCGTTATCCAACATCTGCTCCGCCAGCAGCTTCTTCAGCTTCCGGTTCTCGTCCTCCATCGCCTTCAGCCGCTTCGCGTCCGACACCTCCATGCCGCCGTACTTCGACCGCCACGTGTAGAACGTCGCATCCGATATCCCGTGCCTGCGGCACAGCTCGGCCGCCGACATCCCCGCGCGATGTTCCTTCAATATCCCGATGATCTGTTCTTCCGAAAATCGGCTCCGCTTCATCGTCCGTCTCCTCCGTCAGGAAACAGACCCTAACTCCAAAGCGGGAGATCTCCAGGGGGCAAGGTCACCTAAATGCACATGCTCAGTTAGTCGGCTAGTGGATTGATTCCAACGTTTGGAACCCTCGGTTTCGGGCTGCGATGATGTCGTCGGGGTCGGCTTTCGATATGAATGGCTGTGGGTTGGCCGCATTGTATTCGCGGACGAAGCGGTTGATTGCGGCCTGGAGATCGACGACGGAATGGAAGACGCCGTGCTTGAGCCGCCGCCGGGTGAGTTTTGCGAAGAAGCCCTCGACGGCATTGAGCCACGAGCAGGAGGTCGGTGTGAAGTGGAAAGTCCAGCGCGGATGGCGGGCGAGCCAGGCGCGGACCTTGTCCTTGTTGTGCGCCGCGTAGTTGTCGACGATCGCGTGGATGGCCTTGTCCGCCGGCACCGTGCGCTCGATGCGGTTGAGGAAGCGGATGAACTCCTGATGGCGGTGGCGCTGCATGTTCTGGCCGATCACCGTTCCGTCCAGAACGTTGAGCGCCGCAAACAGCGTGGTCGTGCCGTGCCGTTTGTAGTCATGGGTCATGGTGCCGGCGCGTCCCTTCTTCATCGGCAGACCGGCGGTCGAGCGCCTGGATCTGTGACTTCTCATCGATCGACAACACCACCGCATGGGCCGGCGGGTCGACATACAGGCCGACGATATCGGTGAGTTTCTCGGCGAAGGCAGGGTCGGTCGACAGCTTGAAGTTGCGCCAGCGGTGCGGACTGAGACCGTGAGCCTTCCAGATCGCCTGCACCGTCGAGGCGGCAATACCGGCCGCCCTGGCCATCGCGCGCAACGTCCAGTGGGTCGCCTCAAACGGCGGCGGTTGCTGCGTCAGGCGCACGATCTCGGCGACACGATCGAGCGGGACCGGCGCCTTGCCGGGCGGACGGGACTTGTCGCGAAGCAGGCCGCCGACACCCTCGTGCATGAACCGCTCTTGCCAGCGCCACACGCAGGTCTTGGACTTGCCGGTCTCGGTCATGATCGCCGAGGTGCCCAGACCCTCGCCGCTGAGAAGGACAATATGTGCCCGCCAGACGTGTTTCTGCGGGCTCTTGGGATCCGCGACGACCGCGCGCAATCGCTGACGGTCGCCGGCGGATAGGGTGAAGGAGACTCCACTGCGCATGCGCCAGATTCGCATACCGCAGCAAAATACGGAATCCCAATTCGGACTCTTTCATTCCGATCAATCCACTAGCTCCGGCATTTTCGCCAGCTGCGGTTCTGCACCGGACTCCCAGACATCCGGTAACAGATAGATGCCCTCATCGCCCAAGCGATCGGCGCAATCCAAAAACATCGCCGCAAACAAATCGTGCACCGGCATCATCTGTTTCGGCGCGTCATCCGAAATCGCCACTCCGCGCACCGCGAACAACGTGGAATAGATGTCGACGAGGTCGCGATCCGTCAGCGAACTTACATCGCTGGCCAACGGCTGAGATAGGCCGATCTGAGAGCCATGGTCGCCATGAACGATGAGGCAATGTCCGATATCACCTGACTCCTCCCTGCAACTATCGTCTTCGTTGTTATGCTTATCAGCCCGTTGACGAAGTCCGGCGTGTCTGATTCTGTCTGAACATAGAGATTTAGACGGGCGTCGTGCGATGGCATTGAGACGACAGAGCGAGGTTCAGGGTGACCTCGTGGTGACATGGGCGGAGATGCCGCGTTCGCCTGGACACGCGTTTTTCGACCGGCT
Source organism: Alphaproteobacteria bacterium (assembly GCA_965248805.1). GTDB lineage: Bacteria > Pseudomonadota > Alphaproteobacteria > UBA6615 > UBA6615 > CBDFKJ01. Next base: position 183,271 of record CBDFKJ010000006.1, on the reverse strand, counting down.
GCATGAGTTGCTGACCGAGTCTGGCTTTGACGGCTTCGTGGAGGCGACGTGCAAGCCATACTACGCACCTCGGATGGGGGCTCCTTCGCTGCCGCCGGGGCGTTATTTCCGGATGCACATGATCGGCTATTTCGAGGGCATCGGCAGCGAGCGCGGCATCGCTTGGCGCTGTTCGGATTCGCTGTCGCTTCGCGCGTTTCTGCGGTTGGCGAACCGGGACAAGGTTCCCGATCATTCCTGGTTGTCGAAGACGCGCGGCCGGCTGCCGCACGAGGTCCATGAAAAGGTTTTCGACTGGGTTCTGGCTCTCGTCGCCGCGCGCGGTCTGGTGAAGGGCGAGCGGATCGGCGTCGACGGCTCGACGATGGAAGCCAACGCCGCCCTGCGAGCCATCGTGCGGCGCGATAGCGGCGAGACCTATCGCGAGATGCTGACGCAAATGGCGAAGGAGAGTGGCGTCGAAACGCCGACGATCGACGACCTCGTCCGGCTCGATCGCCGGCGGAAGGGCAAGAAGCTTTCGAACAAGGATTGGACGAGCCCGACCGATCCTGATGCGAAGATCGCGCGGATGAAGGACGGCACCACGCATCTGGCCTACAAGCCCGAGCACGCGGTCGATCTCGACACCGGCGTCATCGTTGCGGCACCGATCTATCCAGCCGATGAAGGCGACACGACGACTTTGCCTGGGACGCTGGAGGCGGCCGCGCGCAACCTCGCCGAGGTCGGTCTGGCTCCAACACGGGCAGAGCCCTGCAGTCTCGTTGGCGACAAGGGCTATCATTCACGCGAGGGGCTGAAAGACCTCGACGGCGGCGTCTGGAAAACGCGGATCTCCGAGCCGGAGCCCGCCAACGGCTATCTGCGCTGGCATGGCGACCAGGCGGCACGTCAGGCTGTCTACGCCAACCGGGCGCGATTGAAGTCCGGCGTCGCGCGGAACGCCATGCGCAGGCGCGGTGATGATGGTCGAGCGCAGCTTCGCCCATGTCCTCGACCGTGGCGGCATGCGCCGCGCGTTGCTGCGGGCGCGCGAGAACGTCCACAAACGCTACCTGATCCATGTCGCCGGGTTCAATCTCGGCATTCTGATGCGCGCGCTGTTCGGATCAGGCACGCCGAGGGAGGCTGCGAGTGCAAAGAGCACCCTTTTGTTCGTTATTCAGTTCGATGCTGCCCTGGCGATCGCCATCGTGGCGAACATCGAAGGCAAACCAGCCATGCTCGTTATCATCATCATCGTCGCCCCCGAAACCGATTGATCAAAGCGCGACTTCATCACCGGGCTGTTAGGGTCTGTTTCCTGACGGAGGAGACGGACGATGAAGCGGAGCCGATTTTCGGAAGAACAGATCATCGGGATATTGAAGGAACATCGCGCGGGGATGTCGGCGGCCGAGCTGTGCCGCAGGCACGGGATATCGGATGCGACGTTCTACACGTGGCGGTCGAAGTACGGCGGCATGGAGGTGTCGGACGCGAAGCGGCTGAAGGCGATGGAGGACGAGAACCGGAAGCTGAAGAAGCTGCTGGCGGAGCAGATGTTGGATAACGCGACGCTGAAAGAGATGCTGGCAAAAAACTTCTGACGCCCGGATCGAGGAGGAAAGCCGTGAACTGGGCGATAACAGACAAGAGCTATTCGCAGCGCCGGGCGTGTTCGCTGGTCGGCCTGGACCGGAAGAGCTTCCGCTATGTGTCGAGGCGGCCTGATGATGACACCATCCGCAAACGACTGCGTGAGCTTGCATCGCGGCGCCGTCGCTTCGGCTATCGCCGTCTGCATATCCTGCTGCGGCGCGAGGGTGTCGAGATGAACCACAAGAAGCTGTACCGGCTGTACAGGGAAGAGCGGTTAACGGTTCGCAAACGCGGCGGCCGCGCAAGCGGGCGCTGGGGACCCGGGCGCCGATGGCGATCCCGCGAGGGCCGAACCAGCGCTGGTCGTTGGACTTCGTGTCGGATGCGCTCATGGACAGCCGGCGGTTCCGCATCCTGTGCGTGATCGACGACTTCAGCCGGGAGTGTCTGGCCACGGCGGTGGACAACTCGATCTCCGGCGTCCGTGTCGCACGCGAGCTGGATCGGATCGCCGAGATGCGCGGCTATCCCTGCATGGTGGTCAGCGACAACGGCACCGAGCTGACATCGAACGCGATCCTGCGCTGGCAGGAGGAACGCGGTGTCGAGTGGCACTACATCGCACCCGGCAGGCCGATGCAGAACGGCCTGGTGGAATCATTCAACGGGAGGCTGCGCGACGAATGCCTGAACGAGCACCTGTTCGACAGCTACGGCCAGGCGAAGAAGATCGTCGAACCTGGCGCCACGACTACAACAACCATCGGCCCCACACGAGCCTCGACGGGCTCACTCCGATGCAGTATGCAACCCGGTCCCAACAGGGCCACAACCGGAACAGATTCTACTCAGCTGTGGGGGCATAACGGGGGCAAGGTCATCAACAGCCTGGAAACGCTCAACCTTCGCGGCACACAAGTCCTGGACGTGTCGGCACTAACCAAGCTCAAGCGTCTAAGAGCGGTTCCGGAAAGTTTTTGAGTCGTCGGAATCGGTTGTGTTTTATTGTCTGTCACCTGTCCAACTGCTTTGGGGTGCCCGATGTGGAAGCCTGAACACCGCGCGGCCGCCGACCGTGGCCGGCTTCGCTGTCCGAGTGATCTGACCGACGCCGAATGGGCGCTGATCGAGCCGCTGATCCCACCGGCGAAGCACGGTGGGCGTAAGCGGACGGTCGATGTCCGCGAAGTCCTGAACGGCATCTTCTACGTGCTGTCGACCGGCTGCCAGTGGACCGCGCTGCCCAAGGACCTGCCGCCGAAGAGCACGGTGTACGACTACTTCGACCTGTGGGAATGGGACGGCACCCTGGCTCGCATCCGTCATGAGCTCTACGTGGCGGTGCGCGAGCGCGCGGGCCGCGAAGCCAGTCCGAGCGCGGCCATCATCGACAGCCAGAGCGCCAAAGCGGCGCAAAAAGGGGGGCGTCGATCGATCCGCAGGGCTTCGACGCGGGCAAGAAGCTCACCGGCCGCAAGCGGCACATCCTGGTCGATACGCTCGGCCTGATGCTGGGCCTCGTCGTGCATCCCGGCAACGTGCAGGACCGCGATGGCGCGGCCACACTGCTGCGCCGGACACGCCGGCTGTTTCCGTTCATCGAGGTGATCTACGCCGACGGCGGCTACCAGGGACCAAAGATGGCTGCCGTGGTGGCGAAGACCGGCGCCTGGCGGCTGGAGATCGTCAGGCGCAACAGCGTGCCGCGCTTCGAGGTGCTGCCGAAGCGCTGGATCGTCGAGCGCACCTTCGCCTGGATCGTCCGTTGCCGCCGGCTGGCGCGCGACTTCGAACGCCACGTCCGTTCTGTCGTCGCTTTCATCCACCTCGCCATGATCCGCATCATGCTGCGACGCTTGACCCGGCCAAGCCCTTGCTCGTGAATCTCTACTTCCCGGAACGGCTCTAAGATTGTTGGACTTGAGAGGTTGCCCTGTGGACCAGGACCGCATGGCTGAGTTGTCGGAGGCTATTCCAGATATTCAAATTTTGCATGAGGCCTGTCCTGAGCGCGATGAGAAGCCTCATCCTGAGCCCGTCGAAGGGTGAGGTCTACCAGGCACTAGCCGCCGAATGCGACGGGGGGCGCACCGGCCGCGCTCAGCCGCCTACCGCCGCTGCCAGAGGCGCCGCCACCACGGGGCCTCGTCCTGCGTGGCTGCCGCGGGGCGGACCTGGCCGCCGTCGGCCATCTTGGTACGGATACCGTCGACCGACCAGCCAGTGAGCGACGCCAGTGTCTGCGCCTCCTGCTCGAAGCGCTGGTCGAGGTCGACGAAGTACTGCCGCGCCGCCTCGCAGGTCGCCTCGCCCTGCCAGGGATGACGCAGCACGTAGCGGCCCTGGAAGTTGGTGCGGTTATCGGTCTCGCGGAACTCCAGATCCTGGGGAAAATGTTCCGCGTCATAGCGCAGATGCAGGCGCGTGACATAGACGTCGCGCGCCTGGCCGCGCCGCGCCTGCGCGGCGTCGATCCAGAACACGCCAAGATCGCGCAACTGGGCGACGCTCAACGGGTCGGCAGCACACGGATCGCACCAGCCCATGTCCCAGGCGTACTCAAGGAACACCGCGCGCCGCTGCGTCTGCGCGACCTGTTGGTCGAACAGCGCACCATAGAAATCGCCGAACTCGCCCTTGACGAACAACGGCACGTCGATGTCCGACGGCAGATAGACATTCGGGTAGTTGGCCGCCTCGACGCGGCCGTTACGCGTCAGCGTGAACACGAACAGCTCCTGCGGGCCGTCGGCGTTGACCATGCCGAGGCGGATCGGCAGCATGAACGCGTCTGAATCGAAGGCGATCTGCAACGGCCGCAGATAGGTGAAGCCGAGCCGGCCTTGCTCGGCGATATTCACCTTGGCGACGAAGAACTTCATGCCATCGGCGAGGTAGTCGTCGAGCAGCGGCTCGACCCCGTCGGGCAGACGGTAGCCGTTGTCGACCAGCCAGGTCTTCAGTCCAGTGCTCTCCTGCGCCGACAGGATCAGGATGTCGTACTCACCGACCGTGTAGGTCGCCTCGATGGTGACGCCCGATTGGCGCGCCTGGGCCACCGCTGCAGGGGCCCGCACGGCGTTCAACGCGAAGCGCTCGACGAGCTGGGGCGCGCACGGATCGTGATCGAAATACTCCACCAGCCGCGGCGCTGTATAGGCGTCCAGGTGGTCGATCAGCCCGTTCTCGGCGACGTTGATCTGCTCACGCTCCAGCACGTCCGGCACCGGAATGACGATCGCGAATTCCTGCAACTCGCCCCGATAGTCATTGGCCATCGTGATGACGGTCTTGCCGTCGTTGCGGACGATGGCGACCTTGGACGCCTCGTTGAAGAGGCTGGTGTCCGCCTTGGCAACGTAAAAGCCGCAAAACGCTTGCGCAGGTTGCGCGCCGACGAGCATGAGGCCGACGGCCGCGCCAGCGGCCAGGGTTCGTGGTACGAGCATGGGGCGTCTCCCGGGACGTGAGCGAAGGTGAGCGCTGGGGCTCACTCGCGCGCTAGTGCGCCATGGTCATGGGGCAGCAGTTTGTGCGCATTGCGGCGATTTCGCGACGCGCGGCGGCGCCCGCAAACCGTGCCTAGGGTGCCGGTGCGGGTAAGACCGGCGGCGCGGCTTGTTGCGGTTGCTGTTGTTGCAGCTGTTGCTGGAGCAACTGCTGCAGGACCTCCGGCGGGATCTGCTGTTGCGCGCCACCGGGCGGGCCAAGCTGCGGCATGCCGGGAATCATGGCGGCGGGATCGTCGCCGGCCGCACCCTCAGGCGGAATGTCCTCGATGATGTCGGCCAGTGCTACGGTGAGCCGCGAGTACACATGATCCTGCAGTTGATAGGCCCAATTTCCGGCACGGGCGTTGACTTCCTCGACCAGCGCCTCGGCCGCCGCGGCAGCTTCCGCGTCCACCTCGCCCTCGGTGCCGAGATATTGCGCTGCGAATGTCGCCCAGCCCGTCTCATCGATCTCGCCAAGCTCGACCCTGACTTCGATACCGTCGAACGTATGGTAGGTGGTGATAAGGTGCTCCTCGGGCAGCACGAAATCCTCGCGCGGCATGACGTCGACCAAGTCGACGTTGCTCAATCCCGCAGCTAGGCGGCTGAGGGAGCCGTCGCGCACTTTCTTGCCCTCCGGCAGATCGCTGATGACCTTCAGGGCCACGTCGGGCGTGTCCTTGTACGCGGTGTAGGCCCCGCCGCCGACCGCATTGACCTCCACCTGCTGCACGGTCTTGCTGAAAATATTGAGGACTTCGTCCTCGAGCCAATCCGCCAGCTCGCCGCCGATACCGACGGCGCCGCTTGCCAGCCACGCCTGTGCTTGCTGCGGTTTGCGGATATAGGTGCCTTCCGTCTGCACGCCGGTTGTCCTTTGCCGGCGGCGTCCGATAATCGCCTCGGCCAGCAGGTTACTGCCGCTGTCGTACAATCGTACCAGCCGCGAGGTCGAGTCTTCCTCTTCGACGGCCTCGAGCGCGAGCCGCTTGAACCGCTCGGTCCGGTTAGTCTTTCGTTCGATTAGCTGCATGTCCGCCATTTCGGCGATCAGCCGGCGCACCTGGTCGGACTTGACAGGATATTCGTCGCGATCGGTGGCCACCCAGGTGTCGTCCGGCAGACGGTGCATCGCGACCCTGCTCTCGCGCGCTTCGATCACGGCGCTGGCGACGGCGTCGGGTGCCCGCCGCAAATCCTCGAACGCCGGCTCGTTGTTGACACTCACGGTGGACACGGTGGGCTGCACGACGACGGCGACGATCGCGGCGACTACCGTCACGACCGTGGCCAGAGCGAGCGATTTGAAGGCCCTTGGGTTCATGGCGTTTCCCCTTCCACCTTGCCGAACGACCGCAAACTAGTGCGCGATGGAGGCTTGGAAGCGCGCCGCACGGAAGCGACGTATCAGCGCCAAGACCATCGCCACCAATCCGATTACCACAGGCACCGCCCAGATATTGAGCGCCTTGAGTTGCGTTTCGAGCCGTTCGACGTCCTGACGCAATGCAAACTGCACTTCGCGCAACTCCCGACGCTGGTCGATCATCTGCGAACGGAAATCCTCGATCATGTCTTGCTGTTCGGAGGTCAGCAGAGCGACCGCGGCCACTTCGGGTTCCTGCTGCTGCAGTTCGGCGATCTTGGATTGCGTAACTTCAATACCGGCCAGCAGTTCCTGCTCCTTGGCGCGATACCGGTTCTCGGCTTCCTGCTCCATGGCCTGCAGCACCTCGAACGGCCGCAGGGTGAGGCCGCGACCGTGCAGCCCCATAAGGCCCTCGCTGCCGCTCAGGTTGTCGAGCGCGCTGATGACGAAGTCGGCGTTGCTGGCGACCGGAATTGAGTAGGTTTGACCCAGCACGCGCTGGCGCCGGGCCCATGTGGCGTCCGACAGCATGTCGCCATCGGCGACCAGCACCAGATTGAGCGGCGCGACCGCCTCGGCAACGTGCGCAGCACGGACCTCTTCGTCCTCGACATCCTCGGGTGGACCGTCGGGAAAGGCACTGGTTACCGGACCGGTTACCCGCCCCGCAATAACGAACGATCTGTCGGCCGATTGAAATTCCGCCAGCAGGCCGACCGGATTGGGCTGCACCTTGATTTTCGAAATTTGTATGTAGTTGCTCTCCGGGCTTGTGACGATTAGCGGCGTGATCGCCGTGGTCGCCCCTTCGCGCGCTTCGATCGCGCCGACGGAATTGAGGAGGATACGCCGCGCGCTTGCGGTGATCACGTCTTCGCTCGCCAGGTTCGCCTGCTCCATCGTGAGCCAGGCCAGATACTTCGCGACGACCGGGCGGCGGTTGCTGTCCATGGCCTGGACCTGACGGGCGGCGACGCGGTCACCGACGAACTTGTCCGCTTCCATGTGCACGCCCCACGAGGCGAGCAAGGGCTCCAAGTCTTCGATCGAGGTGTCCGGCGGATCCTGACCCGGCTGCATGCGCCCCTTCAATACCTCCGCGAAGGGGTCCATGAACGCGAGCACACGCCCGCCGCCCATGACGTATTGGTCGACCGCGTACAACGACTTATCCTCGATCTTCTGTGGGTGCACCAGCATCAGCACCACGACGTCGTCGGGAATTTTTTCGATCTGGCGCGGCAGGAACCGCACGTCGAAGAACTGGCTCATCTGATCGAGCACCAGCCACGTCCGGAAACCGTCCATCTGCGTACCGCGCACCGGCAGGTCGCCCATTATGGCGACGATCGCCTTATCCGGCTTCGCCAGGTTGTTGATCATGCGCGTGAGATCGTACTCCAGGAAGTTCCCGCGCTCCGGCGCCAGGAACCCAATGGTGTCGATATCGTCAGTGCTGTTGCTGCCCGCCAGGCCGAAGTAGGACTGCGTGCCTTCGGCCCCCAACGTCATGCCGCGCAGGCCGTCGGCAACCGCCAGGTCCTCTTCCGGAGAAAACGGCTGCGGGTTGTAGTACTCAACGGTCAGTTTGCCGTCCGCAAGCCGGACATACTCGTCCAGCAATTGTTCGACGCGTTCGGCGTGGCTGACCATATACGCGCCCAGATCCTTGATCTGGGCGGATTTGTACATGCGAATGGTGATCGGCTCGTCGATGGCGCTTAGCACCAACTTCGTGCCCTCCGAGACCGTGTACAGCGAGTCTTCGGTCAGGTCGGCGCGCGCCGTATCCAGGACGCGACCGGCAAGGACGTTGATCGCCAGGAACAAGATGATGGCCAGAACAATCCCAAGGCAGGCCAGGAGGTTGCGGTCGGCGGTATCGATCATCTTCAGCATCGCAGCCTCCCTAGGCGCCCTTCTTGAACTCTACAATGGCGACGTTGACGATCAGCGCAATGCCGATCAGCGACAGGAAAAATACGATAGCCTGCAAGTCGAGGACCCCCTGCGCAATGTCGAAGAAATTGGTCAGGAAGCTGAGCTGCGCAACCTCGTCGACGACGGCTTCCGACGCCCAGCCACGGAAGAACGCCTGCACCAGCTCGACACCGCTCATCAGGAAGGCGAAGCACAGGGTGGCAGCCAGCACGAACGCAATCACTTGGTTCTTGGTCAGCGCCGACACGCAGGCGCTGAGCGCCAAAAACCCGCCCGCCATGAGCCAACTGCCCACATAGGCGGTGAAGATGACGCCGTTGTCGGGATTGCCCAGATAGTTGACCGTAATCCAAATGGGAAAGGTCAACGCCAAGGCGATGCCGGTGAACAGCCACGCCGCCAGGAACTTGCCGACTACGGCCTGCACCGTGTTGACCGGCAACGTCATCAGGAATTCCAGTGTGCCGGATTTGCGCTCCTCGGCCCATAGCCGCATGCCGATGGCGGGTATGAGGAAGAGATAGAGCCAAGGATGGAACTCGAAGAAGGGCTGCAGGTCGGCCTGACCGCGGTCGAGGAAGCCGCCGAGATAGAAGGTAAGACTGCCGCTTAACGCCAGGAAGATGACGATGAACACATACGCCAGCGGCGAAGTGAAATAGGCCGTCAGCTCGCGGCGGCAAATGACCAAGACTATGTTCATCGCGCTCGCCTCCTAGGAACCTGCGGTAAGCTGCCGAAAGACGTCGTCCAGCCGTCCACGTTCGACGTATATTTGGTCGACGTTGATACCTTCCTTGCTCGCGGTTCCGCGCACGGCCTCCAGGATGTCGGCGCCGCCCGCCGGCAACGCCAACAACTGCGTGGCTCCGTCGACGTCACCGAACCGTTCGACATCGGCGATGTAGGCGAGTCCGGATAGCGCCTTCTGAACGCGCTCGGCCGCGTCGATCTGTACGCGCAGCAACACCGCATTGTGATAGCGCGAACGTTCCTCGATCTCCGATGGCTTGGCGTCGGCGACCAGCTTGCCTTGGCTGATAACGATGGCCCGGGTGCACACGGCGTCAACCTCCTCCAGTATGTGGGTGGAGATTATGATCGCCTTGTCGCCGGCCATCTGTTTCAGCAGCAATCGCACCTGGTGCTTTTGATTGGGATCCAACCCATCGGTCGGCTCATCGAGAATCAAGACCTCCGGGTCATGCAACAGCGCCTGCGCCAATCCGACCCGGCGCTTGAAGCCCTTCGATAGGGTCTCAACCGGACGCTGCGCCACCGAGCTCAATTCGACCAGCTCGACCGCTTTGTCGACCCGGCGGCGCTTCTCGGCGCCCGAGTAGCCCCGCACATCGGCTGCGAAGCGCAGCAGCCCCAATACCGATAGATCACCATAGAGCGGCGCTCCCTCCGGCAAATAGCCGAGACGCCTTTGTACGTCGATGGCCTGGGTAACGATGTCGAAGCCGCAAACGGTGGCGCTACCGCCCGTGGGCCGATAGTAGCCGCTGAGCATCTTCATGGCCGTGGACTTGCCGGCGCCGTTGGGTCCGAGAAAGCCCAGCACCTCACCCCGGCTGACCGAAAAGGATATGTCCTGGACGGCCTTGACCGGGCCGAAGGCCTTGGTCAAGCCACGAATGTCCACGAGTGTATCCATAGCCGTCCCACTCCCCGTCGCCGTTTCTCGCTGCGGCGTCGCCCGCTTGTCCCACTCGCCGCCGATCATCCTGCCGGTCAGGCGAGACGGCTGGCGCCCGCATCATTTCGCCGCTCGATTTTGTGAATTATCGAGCGATTTTCAAGTGGTAGGTACCGCGATCGCAGCGGAACTTCAAAGGCTTCCTAGCGCATACTCTCAGAGCAAGCGCAGATCGTTCCCGACGAACGCAGAAATGTCAGGATAACTGCCCCTGAGGCGTGCGCGGGCTACGGTGTCTGCGGCCGACGCAGGACCAGGACAGGGCAGCGTGCATTCAGCACCAGGCACTCAAACTGTGCACGATCAAGCGCCGGCGACTGCTCGTCGATCAATATCAGCCCGGTCTCCGCCGCACACAAAGCCTCGACCATCCCTTCGGCGTCGTCGCGGTCCGGCGCGAGGAATTCGTGCTCCACTGAGCCCAGCGCCTCGGCGGCTTGTTCACGGAGCGACGCCACATCCCCAGGCGCCGTCGCGACGAGAACGACCACGACATGCTGGCCGGCAGCGCTTGCGATACGCGCGGCCAAGCGCAGGGCCCGTGGGCCGGCCTGCGCACCCATGAAAGGCACACCGACAGGCCCTTGAACGCGCTCGCCCGACCGCCCCACAAATAGAATGGCTGCGCGCGCCCAGCGCCGCCATGCGCTGTGCCGCGCCGCTCATGTGCCCGCGCCGGGCCACGTCGCCGGCGGACTTGCCGATCACCAGCAAGTCGTGCTCGCTCGCCGAGGCCGCCAACTCCGTATCAATGCGGCCGCGCCCAACACTGTGAACTCCCACTCCAGCCGACGTCGCAAGGCAGCCTCGCGCAAGCGCCTGCGGGCGACCGCGGCGGGCCGCTGCCATTCGCGCAATACGTCCTCGGTCTCGAGAATGCGGGACGCGCGCGCGGAGACCACCACCTCGCGCGAGAACGGCAGCCCGGCCAGATGGAGCAATTCCTGATCCTCGACGAACAGGCCGGCGATACGGCTCTGCAACCCCGCCGCCACCTGGGCCGCGCACTCCAGACACAGGACATTGTCGCCGGAGGCGTCGAGCGCCACGAGGACGCGAGAGAACAGGGGATCGTCTTGCGCGCTCATGGCTCGGGGTCCTCGGCTCCCCTGCGCGCGAAAGCCCGGCGCGCCGCCGCGAAGGCCTGGAGCCGCGCCTCGACCCGGGCGTTCACCGTGCCGTCGGGGAAGCGTCCTCGCTCATCGCGTTCGCCCGCCGGCACACCCGTTAGCACCTCGATCCCCTGATCTATAGTCCCAACGGGATAGACATCGAACCGGCCGCTTGCGACCGCCTCGACGACATCGCCGCGCAGCATCAGGTGTTTGATGTTCGCGGCGGGGATCAGCACGCCCTGCCCGCCCGTAAGTCCGCGCGAATTACAGATGTCGAAGAAGCCCTCGATCTTTTCATTGACGCCACCGATCGCCTGGACTTGGCCGTGCTGATTGACCGATCCCGTGACGGCAAACGCTTGATTGATCGGCAGTTTGGACAGTGCCGAGAGCAGCACATACAGTTCCGCCGACGAGGCGCTATCGCCCTCGACGCCGGCATAAGACTGCTCGAATACCAGGCTGGCCGACAAGGAAAGCGGCACGTCGAGCGCAAAACGCGACGATAGGTATCCAGAGAATATCAGCACGCCCTTGGAGTGCAGTGGGCCGCCGAGTTCGACCTCGCGTTCGATGTCGATCAGCTTGCCATCGCCCATGCGCGCACGCGCAGGTTACGCGCGTCGGCTGCCCGAACGGGAAATTGCCGACCTGCATGACGCTCAAGCCATTGATCTGGCCGACCTTGGCGCCCTCCGTATCGATCAGCACGATGTCGCGCGTGATCGCCTCGTGGGACCGTTCACGCAACCGACTGGCCCGATGGATCTGAGCATTCGACCGCACGCTGCACATGCGCGGCCGTGACCTGCGCCGTTGCCTCTTCGCCGGCGCCGTGACCTGCGCCGTTGCCTCTTCGCCGGCGTAGAAGTCGGATTCACTCATCAGATCGCACAGCGCCGACATCCCGAGCGAAAGCTTTTCGGCATCGCCGGCCAGACGCGAGCCAAACTCAATCAACCGCTGGACGCCGCCGCGATCGATGGGCCGGATGTCGTTGCGCCGGGCGAGCGTGGCGATGAGGTGCGCGTAAGCGCCACTGGCAGTCTCGTCGCGCCCCAAATCGTCGTCGAAATCGGCGGCGACCTTGAACAGCTCCGGAAACTCCGGATCCAGCGCGCTGAGAAGGTAGTACAGCATGCGGTCGCCACTGAAGACCACCTTCACGTCGAGGGGAATTGGCTCCGGCTGCAGAGACACCGTGCTGATCAAGCTGGCCATCTGGCCGAGGGATTCGATCACGATTTCGCCGGCCTTCAGCACGCGTTTCAGCGCCTCCCAGGCGAGCGGCTGCGTCAGAACTTTGCGCACGTCAAGCACCAGATAGCCGCCGTTGGCGCGGTGCAGCGCCCCGGGCTTGACCAGCGTGAAGTCGGTGACCAGCGCGCCCAATTGCTGGAGGTGCTCGACCCGGCCCAGCAAGTTGGGCAACGTCGGCAGATCCTCGTAGATCACAGGCGCACCGGTTTCGCCTGAACGGTCGACGATCAGGTTGACCTCGTAGCGGCTGAAGCCATCGCGGCGCATGAGATGCGGTCCCGTCTCCCCTTGCTGGCTCGCCGCCTCGAGCCCGAGGATTGAATGCACGTTCTCTACCAGGTCGTCTTGCGCCGTCTGCAGATGGTCGAGGACCGCCGGCAAGTCGGCGAACTGCGTGCGCAGCGCGTCCATGGGGTGGCGGATCGTGGCCGCCGTCACCTCTCGGTTCAGCTCGCGGATCGCGTCGCGACGCTCCTGATCCAGGCGCGGCGCCTGCTGAAAGATTTTTTCCAACTCCTCCTGCGGCCCCTCGATCTCGGACTCGATGCGCTGCCGATCCTCCGCCGCCAGCTTGCGAAAAACCTCGGGCTTGATGACCGCGCCGTCGCGCACCGGCGCCAGCGCGAACCCGAGGGGCGTGCGAACGAGGGCGATCGACTTCTCGCGCGCCCGTTCGCGCAGCTTCTCCAGGGTGTTTTCCTGTTGTTCGCGGAAACCTTCTTCGATCGCCTGCAGGCGGCTGCGGTATTCGTCGCCTTCGAACGCCGCCGGGACGGCGGCCCGAATATCTTCGATGAGGCGGTTCGTCGCGGCACGCAGGTCGGCGCCGCGTCCCGGCGGCAACTGCACCGCAAGCGGCCGATGCGGCATGTCGAAGTTATTGAAATAGACCCAATCCGGCGGCACGGGCTCCTGTGCGGCCTTGGTCTCCAACACCGTGTGCACGGTGCTGTGCTTGCCGTAGCCCGGCGGGCCCAGCACAAACAGGTTGTAGCCGGGGCGACGGATGCGTGCGCCGAATTGGATGGCATCCAGCGCCCGCTCCTGCCCGAGCACGCCCGCGAAATCGGGTAGGTCGTCGGTCGCAGCGAAGTCGAGGCTCGACAGGTCGGCGCGACGATACAGACGATCGCTTGCAAGGGGGGGCGGCGCTCATGGCGATCAGGTCTCCTGCGACGCGCGGCCGGCCCGGCGGCTGTCGACCGTCACCACCCAATGCCGGACGTCTACCAAGCCGTGCAACGCTGGCGTCGTCAAGGTGGCATCGTCAAGGTTGCCGTGGTCCTGCCGACCGATAGAGCCAGCCATTCGCATGCCATGCGGACACAACTGCATCAGGCCGGACACCGCCGTGGCGCGCCCGGTGCCGCAGGCCTATCCTGGCGCCGCCATGATCCCGTTGCATGACGACAACCCGACCACCATCAAGCCGTTCGTTACGGTCGCCACCATCGTCATCTGCGCGCTGGTATTTCTGTGGCAGGCCGGCCTGGACGAGACAGGCCTGACGCGGGCCATCTACGCGTACGGGCTGGTGCCGGCCGTGCTGTTCGGCACAGAGACTCTGCCTCCCGCCGTCGCCGCAATACCGGCTGAGCTATCGGTCATCACGTCGATGTTCCTGCACGGCGGCTGGATGCACCTGATCGGCAACATGCTGTATCTGTGGATCTTCGGGAACAATATCGAGGACTCCATGGGCCATGTGCGGTTTGTGGTGTTCTATCTCCTTTGTGGTGTCGCGGCAGCGCTGACCCAGGCGTTTCAGGATCCGGCCTCTGTCGTGCCGATGATCGGTGCCAGCGGCGCCATCGGCGGCGTCCTGGGCGGCTATATCATGTTGTATCCGCGCGCGCATGTGCTGGTGTTGATCCCCTTCGGCTTCCTATTGCACACCATGCGAATCCCAGCAATCGCGGTGCTGGGGATTTGGTTCCTGCTGCAATTCGTGCAGTCGGCAATGAGTGCGGGCCAGGTGGGCGGTGTCGCCTATGGTGCCCATATCGGCGGCTTTGTGTCCGGAGCGCTCTTGATTGTCGTGTTTCGCGGCAAGGGCCATCCGTTGTTCGGCGGCGGTTATCATCGGCCACGCGCCGACCCACGCGCATGGACCCGACGGCGCGGGCCGTGGGGCTGATCGACGGCAATTCCTAGCGGAGTCCGATGATGACGCAACTCAATGCTGCCGCCGAATGGCTCGGCCAGGCACGGCTGGCGCATCGCCCGCTCGGCGAAATGCCGGATGAGTTGCGGCCGGCGGACGAGGCCGAGGGCTACCGCGTGCAGGCGGCGCTGCACGACTGGTTCGCCGACACCGGCGCCGACGCGATCGCCGGCCATAAGGTCGGCTGCACCACCGCGGCGATGCAGAGTTATCTCGGTATCGACCATCCGTGCGCCGGCGGCATCCGCGCGTCGACCATTCACCGTGACCGGCTGTCGCTGCCTGCGGGCCACCTGACCCGGCCCGGCGTCGAGTGCGAAATCGCGATCCGGCTGGCCTCCGACATCACGCCGCGCACGCAGCCGCACACCGCATCTTCCATCGCCGCATTCGTCGGCACCTGCCAGGCGGCGATGGAAGTGGTGGACAACCGCTATGGCGATCCAAAGGCGACGGGCACGCCGACATTGATCGCCGACGATTTCTTCGGCGCGGCGTGCGTGCTGGCCCCGCCCATAGACGACTGGCGCACCCTGGACCTGGGCGCCCTGACCGGCAGGACCGTGGTCAACGGACAGGAGGTCGGCACGGGCCGCGGAAGCGACGTGATGGGCGATCCGCTTGCGGCCCTGGCGTGGCTGGCCAACGAGCGCGAGAGCCGGGCCGCGCCGTTGCGCGCCGGCGACCTGATCCTCACCGGCAGCCTGGTTCAGGTCGCGTGGCTAGATGAGGGCGATCGTGCGGAAATCATCATCGACGGTCTGGGTCGCGCAGAGTTCGAATTCGGCGAGTAAGTCCTGCACGCGTTATGATTGCACGGGCAACATGTTAAAAACAGACCGGATATTCGACTAGATCTGCTCACACTTCTTAACGTTACATTAATATTGTTGCATTCAAATAGGTCGATGCGGTCCGCGCGTCCGACCGGCTTATGGGCGTTGATGCGCTGGCTGTGGGGCAAATATTGAAGCCAGCCTCTATGGGGCTGAATTCCGGGGCAAAGGATCTTCAAATGCAAGTCTTGGCTATCGCTTCCCAGAAAGGTGGAGACCTCCAACAACCGGGGGATTTGACGAAGATTTTGGTGTGCTGTCCGACTTTCGCTGAGATCGGCGGTGTTGACGTCCGCAACCATCCGCCGTTTCGTTCTCGGCGGAGGGTTTTGGCGCTATTCAGGCGGACTCATACCATGGCGGCCCTGCGCTCATGGAAGATCAGACGCTGGAAATTGTAAGCCAGGTTGGCGAGGCCGATCTTGGCCTCCGCCCGCTTGAGCCCGATGGTACGGATGAAAAGGCCCATGCGATCCTTCTGCTGGGCGAAGACGTGCTCCACATGCGCACGGACCGCTGACTTGCGGGCATTGGCCTGGGCGGTCGCCTTGGGCATGGCCCGGCCCGGCGGCTTCTTGCGGTGGATGTGGGAGACCCGACCCTTGCCGGCCAGCCACGCCTCGTTGGCCTTCGAGCGATAGGCGCTGTCAGCCCACACGCCGGCGGCCAGATTGTCGCCGGTGACGAGCTGACGCAACATCTTGCCGTCATGGCGGGCGGCATCGGTCACAGCCGAGCTGCGGATGAAGCCGTAGGCCCGATCGATGACGACATGATTCTTGTAGCCGAACACCGGGATCGCGATGTCGGGCATGCGCCGTTGCGACCCGGCGGGGTTCTTGCGCCGCCCGGTCTTCACCGTCCACCGCGCATCCGTGTCCTTCTGCGCCGCCTTGGCTGGCTGATCGGGCCAGACCTCGGACGCGCTCTTGCCCGCCTTGATCGCCCGCTTCTCGTCATCGCTGTGGCGCTGCTTGGGCGCCGATACCAACGTCGCATCGACGATCTGCCCGCCCATCGCCAGATAGCCGCACCGGCGCAATTCGCCATCGAAGGCGGCAAACAGCTTATCCATCGCCCCGGCCCGGACCAGACGCTCGCGAAAGGTCCATATGGTGTTGCGGTCCGGCGTCGGCGCTCCGAGATCGAAGCCTAGGAAGCGAAGCCAGCTCAAGCGATCGCGGATCAGAAACTCCATCCGCTCGTCACTCACCGTGTGCCGCGCGGCCAGGATCAGAACCTTGAGCATCGCCACCGCATCGTAGGCCGGGCGGCCACCTTTCGATCCGTCCGAATAGCCCAGCGCCGCCTCAAGCGGCGCGCGGAAAATCTTGAAGTCGACGACCTTTGCCAGCACCTCCAACGGATCACCCGTCGCCGAAAGCTTTCGAAGATGATCCGGTAAGCCGAACAGACCAGCCTGCCTCATCAATACCTCCTCAAACCGAACCGCCGTAGAGAATCACAACGAGGCAAAATTCACGAGGTAAATGGAGGCGTCCAGGTGGCTCGGGCGAGACCACGCTCACAGGGCACATTGCGGTCCAGGCCGAGCGTTCGGGCGCGGGTCAGGTGGCCCTGTTGGACACCGATCCGCAAGGAAGTCTCACCCAATGGTGGAACGTGCGCGCCGCCGAGACGCCGGTGTTCGCACAGTCCCACATCATGCGCCTGCGCGAAGACGTGGCGAAAATGCGCTCGGCGGGTATATCCGGATTGTGCCGGCTTGATCGGCCGCAAGTCACCGGACGGGCGCGTCCTGACCGACGACGCTCGCGTCGCGGAGTACCTGCTGGACGTCACCGGCGTGGCAACGGTGCACGGCAGCGCGTTTGGCCGTTCGCCGCATCTGCGCCTGTGCTTCGCGCGCCCGCGCGTAGTCTTGGAGGACGCCTGCGCGCGCGTCGCCGACGCCTGCGATCGCCTGAGCTAACGGTCAGTTGGTCAGCTTGAAGGCGAAGTGGGCGCCACCGTCGCCAAGGTCGGTGAAGAAGACGCGGTAGCCGACCTCACGCCCGCAGCGGTCGAGCGTCCACTGCTCCTGCCACTTGCGCTCAACGACCTTTCCCGCATCCGCGACCGCCGGCTGACCCACCAGAACAACATCGGCAAAACGGCGCTCAAGGCACGCAGTGTCCACCTGATCGTCGTGCCGCAGGATCTGCGTCTGCGTTTTGTTGATCAGCAGACCGGAGGCGAGAGAGCCACTGAGTCGGCTATTCTGGCCCGAGACCTGCGTCGCTGCGAACACCAACACAAACAGCGCCGAAAGGCGCAATGCTACTTGCATGACCTCTACTCCAGGCCCGCCACGCCCGCAGATACGGGCGCGGCGGGCACCATTGTGCGGTTTGGCGATCTACGCCAGCCACACCGCCTCCTCCCAAAGTCTCGCCTGTTGGCGGCGATTAGTTGATCTGGATCTCAACGCGTCGATTCTCCTGCTCGCGAACGCCGTCGGCGGACGGCACCCGCGGGTCGTTCTCACCTCGGCCGGCGCCGCGTATGGCGGCCTGGGGGATTCCCCGGCCTACCAGATAGTCCCGTGCGGAAATCGTGCGGCGTTCCGACAGGGCCTGGTTGTAGGCGTTCGGACCGGCCAGATCGGTGAAGCCCGTCAGCGAGATGGACGAGGCGTTCAGTTCGCCAAACGCGACCGCCACCTGGTCGAGGATTTGCGCGCTGTCGGCCCGAATGTCCGACAAGTCGAAATCAAAGAACACCAGGTAGTCCCGCGCGGCCGGCGCAGCCATCGGCGCGGGCGGCGCCTGCTGCGGCGGAAGCGGTTCCGGCAGCAGGGCCTGCTGAACCTCGCCCAGGGCGGTGCGGAAGGCATCGCGGCACGCGGCGATGTCCGCAGGCTGAATATTCTCTTCCTGCTCCTCCAGCCAGCAATCGAACACGCGCTGGGCACGCGCCGCGGCCTGTGGGGCCCTTTCACGACCACCTGCGTTCAGGGCGGATACGAGGCCGGCACGCGCCGAGGTCAGCTCGCCAGCCGTGCCCGCCGGCAGCGTTCTATTTTCGACCAGTTCCGGTTCGACCACCTCGCCGCCGCCAGCCGCCTGCGCACGCCGTGCGAAGTATTTGGCGTTCGCGAAATCACCTTCGGCCTCTTCAATTTGCGCGCGGTCCGTATACTCCGAACGCAACGCCTCCGTAAATCCGGTCGGACCCTGCATGGAGCTTGCCATGTCGATTTCGCGCTCCACCGAGAACGACGCGGCGAGATCGTCAAAGGCGCATGCCGACAAAACCACAGCGGCAGCAGCCAGTGCCGTGCCGATTCGAACCATTCTCATCTAATCCCCCCATTTGGCATTATTGCCTCGTCCGCATTCGCCGACGCGCCGGCATAATACAGAACTAGGCACTGTCGTCCACAATCATTAGCTCCGAAAAGGGTGCCGATCCACGTCAAATGAATCGCATAAGTCCTTAATACGACACAATCTCGTGACTTCGCAAAAAGGGGTATGCGAGCGTGACTGCGTTACCGTTGCCTGCAGGCGAGATCCGCTCTCGGTGGGGACGTCGTTGCGGCGCAGACGATCGAAGTCAACGATCGGTAACCGCCTTCGCCGACAAAACCGACGCGTCAATCGGCGGTGGGCTGCCACTCCCGCGTCAAGCGCTGCGCTTCGGTAATCTCGACCAGGCTCAGCCTCTCGGCCACGGCGTCGCGGTTGCCCACGGCGTGATCGCGCTCGTCGCCGGCCAGCAGCCGCGACGCGGCGAGACTGAACCAGCGGTAGGCCTCGATCATACTCGCCGAGACGCCCTCGCCGTTGGCGAAGGCGTGAGCGAGGTTACTCATCGCCCGCGCGTTGCCGCGTCCGGCGGCGAGCCGATACCAGTAAGCCGCCTCATCCGGATTGCTGGGCACGCCATCCCCGTCGGCATACAACACGCCCAGATTGAACTGGGCCAGCCCAAAACCTTGCGTCGCTGCGCGCTTGTACCAGACGATCGCCTGCTCGATATCGCGCGTCACGCCGATGCCGTCGGCGTACAGAACGCCGAGATTATACTGCGCCGTGGGGTGCCCCTGCTCCGCCGCCCGGCGATACCACGCGGCCGCGGCCGCCGGATCTCGCGCCACGCCCTCGCCCTCGCCATAGGCGAAGCCGAGATTGGTCTGGGCCATGGGGTGGCCCTGCTCGGCCGCGCGTTCATACCAACTGACGGCGGCCGTTAGATCGCGCGCGACGCCCTGGCCGTTGGCATGGAACACGCCCAGGTTAAACTGCGCCGCCGCCAGTCCCTGCTCGGCGGCCCGTGCGTACCATCGCGCGGCCTCGGCGTAGTCGCGCGGTACCCCGGAACCCACCGCGTAGGCGACGCCGAGATTGTATTGTGCCGCCGCCAGCCCCTGTTCGGCGGCGCGGCGATACCATTGCGCTGCCGTCGCCAAGTCGTGCGGAACGGCGCGCCCCTCGGCAAATCGAAGCGCCAGCGTGTACTGGGCGGGCGCGTAGCCCTGTTCGGCCGCACGCTCGAACCACTGTGCCGCCTCCGCGGCGTCCGCGGGCGCGCCCCGACCCTGTTCGATCATCAACCCAAGTTGGTGCTGCGCAGCCGCGTGATCCTCGACTGCGGCACGGCGGAGCCACAGGGCAGCCTCGCCGTCGTCACGCGGCCCGCCGGCGCCATCGGCATGCTGCATCGCAAGTTCGTAGGCGGCCGATGCGTGACCTTGCTCCGCGGCACGGTGATACCACTGGCGCGCGGACGACGGACCCGGCGCCAAGCCGTCGCCATCGGCGTAGATCGCGCCCAGACTGAATTGCGCCTCGGCATGCCCGAGTTCGGCGGCGCGTGCGTACCAAGCGCGTGCCTCGACCCAATCCTGGGCCACGCCTCGGCCCTCGGCGTATTGCAACCCAAGGCTGAATTGTGCGTCGACGAACCCTTGCTCGGCGGCGCGGCGCATCCAACTGCGGGCTTCATCGGGCGCCGCATCGTCGGACTCCGCCAGCGCGATCGCCAGGTTGAACTGCGCCGGCGCATACCCCTGCTCTGCCGCCCGCCGGTACCACCTCAGCGCTTCCGCCCCATCGGTTTCCACGCCGCCGCCGGTGGCATACATGACGCCCAGATTGTATTGCGCCACCGGATGGTCCTGCTCGGCGGCGCGCAGATACCAATGCTCGGCCAGAGCGCGATCCTCGGCGACGCCGAGGCCGGTCAAGTAGCGCAAGGCGAGATTGAACTGAGCGGTCGGGTGACCCTGCTCGGCAGCACGGCGATACCACTTCACCGCCGCCGCATCGTCGCGCGCGACACCCTTACCCTGGCTGAATAGCAAACCGAGATTGTTTTGCGCCGCCGCCAGCCCGCGCTCGGCGAGGGGCAGCCATTCGCGCAGTGCCGTCTCGTAGTCGCCGGCCTCGTAGGCGGTTAGGCCGTTGGTATAGTCG
Source organism: Alphaproteobacteria bacterium (assembly GCA_965248805.1). Classification (GTDB taxonomy): domain Bacteria; phylum Pseudomonadota; class Alphaproteobacteria; order UBA6615; family UBA6615; genus CBDFKJ01. The sequence continues at coordinate 162,386 of CBDFKJ010000006.1, read as the reverse complement.
GCGCGCGCGACGCCGATGCACGCCCAGACGACGGCGACAACGGCGATTAGTCTGGCGGAGACGAGTACACCCGCTGTCAGGCCCCTGTTGACCACCATGCTTTACCGATGCCCCCGAAATTACGGTGAAGTAATCATGCGACCGAGTATAGCGAGCCAGCGCTAACCGCGAAATATGGACAATGTTAAAATGGAACTTTCAACAGCGCCGCGCTCCGGTTCGAGAACCGCGAATGCTTTACCCACCGCCGCTCGCGGTCGCCGCGGTCCGGCCAAGGCGCCGGGCCGCGCGGCCGTGGAGCCTAGCGCGCGAGTCGATCGTGGAGGTAGACGAAGTCGTTGCCGGGCGCGCCGCGGTGACAGGGAATGCAACCCTGCGCCGAGTTCAACCCGATGCGTCCGGCTAGAGTGATATTCATCGGATTGCGCTGCAGGGTGCCGTCAGGATTGTACTTCGCATAGAACCAGTTCTGGTTTTCGCGGTCGTAGCCGGCCTCGCGTTGCACCATCACGGTGATGGAATCGAAGAACGCGCGCGGGTTCTCCGACACGGCTTCCACCGTAGCGCCCGCGCCCAGGTAGTTGTTCTTCACCAGCACTGTCGACGGTTGGCCATTGACTTCGATCGAGGCTTCAAGCGTGGTCAGGATCGCGCCGTGCGGCTCACCGCCGACATAGGGCTTCGACATGATCCCTCGGGCCCGACCAAGCGCATGACCGTCAGCGTACTCCACAGCGCACTGGCGAAGTTAATGTCATTGGTGAAACCGAATGGCATCTCGGCGTTTTGGGCCAAGGCCGGGATCGGCGTCGAGAGCAGGGGGACCAAGGCATATGCCTTGACGCGAGAAACGGTTAGAAGGGGCGCTTTCATATGGTCTCCGTCGCTGGTCATGGCACAGGCGCGAAATCCTGGGGGCCAAATGCGCTGACTGCATCGCGCTGCTTAGCACACGCTCCGATTCGAACAAAGGTCGTTGGTAGTGTCGGGCACGGCTCATATCGGCACGTCCGGGTGGCACTATGCGCACTGGCTCGGCACGTTCTACCCGAGCGATGCATCCGCCGATGGACTGCTGCCATACTATGGAAACCGCCTGCAAACGGTTGAAGTCAATAGCACATTCTATCGCCTGCCGGAACCTGCCACGATCCGCAACTGGCTTCACGCGACACCATCCGGCTTCATCTTCGCCTGCAAGGCCAGCCGATTCATCATCCATGTGAAGAAGCTGAAGGACCCGGTGCAAAGCTTGGCGCGCTTTGTTCAGGTCCTGGACGCGCTTGGCGACAAGCTGGGGCTGGTGCTGTTCCAGCTGCCGCCGCGCTGGCCCGTCAACACGGATCGCCTGGGCCAAGTCCTCGCCGTTTTGCCGAAGCGCCACCGCTATGCGTTCGAGTTTCGCGACGAAAGCTGGTTCGACGATGCCGTGTACGCGCACCTGGCAGCCCATGGCTCCGCATTTGCATCTGGCATCTGGCGGGGCGGCAATCGCCGCTCCTGGCAACCGCTGACTTCGTCTACATCCGCCTGCACGGCCCGGCAGGACCGTACCAGGGCAGTTGCGGCGCGCGCCCGCTGCGGACTTGGGGCCGCCGCATCTCCCGGTGGCGCGAGGCCGGGCTGGATGTCTACTGCTATCTCGACAATGACGAGTCCGGCCACGCCGCGCACAACGCGATTGCGCTAAGCCGCCTCCTGCGCGATCAGGCGGACTGCCGATAGTTTGGCGCCTCGCGCGTGATCGCCACGTCGTGGACGTGGCCCTCGCGCACGCTGGCGGCCGAGACGCGGACGAATTGCGCATGGTGCTGCAGGTCGGCCACGGTCGCGCTGCCCACATAGCCCATCGCGGCGCGTAGGCCACCAACCAGCTGGTTGAGCACATTGGCGGCAGGTCCCTTGTGGGGCACCTGCCCCTCGATGCCTTCCGGTACCAGCTTCAATGTGTCGGCTATCTCGGCCTGGAAGTAGCGATCGGCCGAGCCGCGCGCCATCGCGCCGACCGAACCCATGCCGCGGTACGATTTGTACGACCTGCCCTCATAGAGGAACACCTCACCCGGCGCTTCGTCGGTGCCGGCCAGGAGCGAGCCGATCATGGCGCAATCGGCGCCGGCCGCGATGGCCTTGGCCAGGTCACCGGAGTAGCGGATGCCGCCATCGGCGACCACCGGTACGTCGCTGGCATGTGCCGCTTCCACCACATCGACGATGGCGGTCAGCTGCGGCACGCCGACGCCGGCAACAACGCGCGTGGTGCAGATCGAGCCGGGCCCGATGCCAACCTTGAGCGCGTCGACGCCCACATCGATCAATGCCTTGGCAGCGTCGGCGGTGGCGATGTTGCCGGCCACGATCTGAGCATCATTGGACAGGCGGCGGATGTGCGCGACTTGTTCGAGCACGCCGCGGGAATGACCGTGGGCGGTGTCGACGATAATGACATCGGCGCCCGCCTCCAACAGAGCCTCGGCCCGGTTCAGCCCCTTCTCGCCGACGCCGGTCGCCGCGGCCACGCGCAACCGGCCTTGTTCATCCTTGCACGCGGCGGGGAAACTCTGCGCCTTTTCGATGTCCTTGACGGTGATGAGGCCGACACAATGGCGCTCGTCATCGACCACCAGCAGCTTCTCGATGCGATGCTGATGCAGCAGGCGCTTGGCCTCCTCCATCGACACACCCTCGCCCACCGACACCAGCCCCTTTCGCGTCATCAACTCGCGCACCAGCTGCTGCGTGTCGACGGCGAACCGCACGTCGCGGTGGGTGAGAATGCCGACCAGTCTGCCAGTCCGCCGGGCGACCACGGGAATGCCCGATATGCTCATCTCCCTCATGACCGCCAGCGCGTCGGCGAGGGTCTGGTCGGGATGGATGGTGATCGGGTTGACCACCATGCCGGCCTCGTAGCGCTTGACCTTGCGCACCTCCGCAGCCTGCACGTCCGGCTCGAGGTTGCGGTGAATGACGCCCATGCCGCCGGCCTGCGCCATGGTGATCGCCATGTGAGCCTCGCTCACCGTGTCCATGGCGGCCGAGATCAACGGGATGCCGAGGCCAATGCGGCGGGTCAGTCGCGCCGAGATGTCGGCGTCCGCCGGCAACACGCGCGATGCCGCCGGGACCAGCAGCACGTCGTCGAACGTCAGAGCTTCACGGATATCCATGCCAACACTCGTCCGGTCACGGGTCGGCGGGTCATGTATACACAAGGCATATCGCACCACAACCGTGGAGCCTGTCACGTCCGATCCACTGCCGCCTCAAAACCGCGGGTGACGATGTACATCTCCGTAGATTCAGACCGGCTGGCCTTGGGCTTGAACCGCTGCACACGGCCAAAGCGCTGGCGCATGTCGGCGAATAGCTCAGGCTCGCCAGCGCCTTGCAGAACCTTGACGACAAACGCCCCGCCCGCGACCAGAATTTTGCGCGCCAGCTCCAGCGCCGCCTCGGCCAGCACCAGGGTGCGCAGATGATCGGTCGCGCTATGACCGGTGGCCGCCGCGGCCATGTCGCTCAGCACCACGTCCGCCGGCCCGCCTAATGCTTCCGACAACGACTTCGCGGTATCCGCCGAGGTCACGTCGCCCAGCAGAATTACGGCGTCTGGAATCGGGTCGACCGGCACGATGTCGACGCCGACAACGGCGCCGACGGATGGTCGCGGCGCCACCCGTTCCACGGCGACTTGCGTCCATCCGCCGGGTGCGCAGCCCAGGTCGACGACCTTCATTCCAGGCCGCAGAAGCCCGAACTTGGCGTCGATCTGCTCGAGCTTGAACGCGGCCCGCGAGCGGTAGCCGCGTCGACGCGCCTCGCGCACGAACGGATCGGCTTGCTGGCGCGCAAGCCACCGTACCGAACTGTCGCTGCGGCGCGAGCCGCCGGCCTGTTTGGCCATAAGAGGCTTATCGCGCCAGAAGGGGCGCGGCACGATCCGCGCTTCGTGATCAGCGCGTGCCATCAGCTCCAGCAGCATGCCTTCGCGCAATCCCCGGTCGGCGACCCGCAACCGGCCTGCCGGCCATGCCCGGCAGATGGCCTCCAGGGCCGCGCAGCCGGCCAGCACCAAATCCGCGCGACCAAGTCCGATGCACGGATGCGCGACCCGATCGTCATGGCTCATTTCCATCAGGCGCGCGGTCACGTCGCGGATTTCGTCGAATGTCAGATCCATGCCATCGACGTGGGCGCGCGAATAACGCGGCAGACCGAGCAGCAACGCGCCCAAGGTGGTCACGGTTCCGGATGTACCGACGATCTGAAGCTCCTCGGGCCCGTGCGTATTGCAGGGATGCGCGCCGACGAACGGCATCACGTGCTCGGCCACGTGATCGAGCATCGCGGCGTAGCTTTCGTGATCGACCTCGACACCGCCGAAGCGCTCAGACAGACGCACGACGCCGCACGCGACCGAGGTGGCGCCAAGCAACTGCAGCGGTGCCTCGTCGTCTTCGATCCGCAGGCGCATAAGCTGGATACTGCCGCCGCCGATGTCGAACAGCAGGCCTTCCATCGGCCGGTTTTCTGCGCGCGCAAACAACGATGTGCAGCCCTTGAGCGCCAGATCGGCTTCCTTGTGCGCATCGATGGCTTGAATGTCGATGCCGGTCTCCTTGCGCGCGCGGTCAAGGAACACGTCGCCATTGACCGCTCGTCGGCAAGCCTCGGTAGCGATGGCCCGATAACGCGTGACCCGCCGCATCTGCATCTTGTGCGCGCACACCTTCAGCGCATCCAAGGTTCGTTCCATGGCCGGTTCCGACAACTGTTTGTCGCGTCCGATTCCCTCTCCCAGCCGGACGATGCGCGAATAGGCGTCGATCACACGAAATCCTTCCTTGGTCGGACGGGCGACGAGCAGCCGGCAGTTGTTCGTGCCGAGGTCGATGGCAGCATAGGTGTGCGCCCAGCGACCACGCCGCCGCCGCGGCGGCGGCTCCGCCGCCGGCCAGCCCGGCCGTTTGCGTTTGGGGGTCGTTTCCAGGGTCTCGCCCATGCCCGTTTAACCTTCGCCGCGCCCGGCCTGGATGCCGAACCCGGGAGTCTACACATTCACGCGTCCGTGTGCTATGCGACCGGTGGCCGCTGGGGGATCGTCTAACGGTAGGACAGCGGACTCTGACTCCGTAAGTCGAGGTTCGAATCCTCGTCCCCCAGCCAACTAATTCAATGCCTTGAATGCATAGCTTGAATCGGGATCTACGCCGTAGCGGCGGCGGTAGCCGGCTATGGGTCTCGCTTGGCGAGGAACGCGTTGGCGATCACCGGATCGCCGGCGCTCACGAACGAGAACCCGGCTTCCTCGACCCAGCCGCGCCATTGCGCGACCGAGAATAGGCCGAACTCAGTGCGATCGAATTCGTACATGACGTTCCCGTCTGCCTGCCGGAGCAAATAGGCATAGCCGGCGACGCCGCCGGCGTGCCCGACCGGCCGATGGGTCCATTCGATGTAGCGCATGCCGCGCTCGCCGTCATCGACACCGCCGGTATCAATGCCGGGCTTTAAACGTGTCGCGGATGTCGTCCGGACAGAATAACGCGGCCCCGCCGGGCCGGCAGTGAACATATGCCGTGGCTATCGTAGCGCGAACATCGTCGGCGGTCGTCAGGTGACAGATTGCGTCCCATATGAGTATCGCATCAAACGATTCGTCCAATCGCAGCCACGCATGTCGCCGATCAAATGGCGACACTCGGCGTTCAATGCTCGGCTGACCTCGATCATGGGTACGGATACGTCGACGAGCGTCAGGTCGAACGACCCCTTGAGATGGCTCGCCAGGTGACCCCCACCCGAGCCCAACTCCAGGAGACGGCCTGGGGCATGCACGTCGACGCCGGCAAGCAGGCGCAGGACTGCGACCGCATCCTCGGCATACTCCTCCGGCGGCGACATATAGGGCCACTACTCGGCCAATTCGTTGTAGAGTTTCACCGCGTTGTTTCCGACTACGCTTCTCGGGGGAACTCACCATGACCATGCCGGAAACGCAATTCGATGCGGGAGCAGCCGCCGTCCGCGTCCGCTATGCCGGATTCTGGCGGCGCTTCGTCGCTTACATCATCGACAGCATCCTGCTGGTCATCTTGGTTTCGATCCTGAACCAGTTCGTCGGCGGCACCTACGAATGCGTTGACCTGTCGACAGAAATCGGCGCCCCGTTTGGTGTGGTTTGCGGTCCGACAGCCCTGGGCAATGCGGTGTTCGTGGTTGTCTCGCTACTCTATTTCGCCGGCTTGGAAAGCTCGCCGCGACAGGCCACGTTCGGCAAGATGCTGCTCGGCATTTTCGTCATCGACCAAGCCGGCAGCCGCGTGCCTTTCGGACGCGCCTTGTTGCGTAATGCCGGCAAATACGTCTCGGCGCTGATCCTGGCGATCGGCTTCATCATGGCCGCGTTCACCCGCCGCAAACAGGCCTTGCATGACATCATGGCAGGGTGTTTGGTCGTTCGCCGCTAGCCTTGGCCTGCGAACAGCCCTTGCATTCAATGACCTACGGAGCCGCATAGATGCAGAAGTTCACCACGCTGACGGCCATCGCGGCGCCACTGTCGATGGTCAACGTCGATACCGACCGCATCATCCCCAAACAGTTCCTCAAGACCATCGAGCGCAGCGGCCTGGCCAAGGGATTGTTCTACGATTTGCGCCACGACGTGGACGGCAATGCGATCGACGGCTTCGTGCTCGACCGGCCGCCCTACACCGCCGCCGAGATCCTGATCGCGGGTGACAATTTCGGCTGTGGCTCGTCGCGCGAACACGCACCCTGGGCGCTGTTGGACTTCGGGATACGCTGCGTGATCGCCCCCAGTATCGCCGACATATTCCACAACAACTGCATTAAGAACGGCGTCTTACCAATTGTTCTTCCACAAGATAGGATCGATGCGTTGATGGCCGATGCGCAGGATGTCGAAAACCCGAACCTGACGATCGATCTGGTCGCGCAGCAAATCCGCCGGCCCAACGGCGCCGTGATCGATTTCGAGATCGATCCGTTTCTGCGCCAATGTCTGCTTAACGGCCTGGACGATATCGGGCTGACGATGGAGAAGCAGGACCGCATCGCCGCCTACGAGGCCCGGCGCCAGCAGGAGCATGGATGGCTGTCCCAGCGCTCGGCCTAGTCTGATGCAAAACCAACGCTCCCTGTTGCTGCTGCCGGGTGACGGTATCGGCCCCGAGGTCATGGGCGAAGTCCGCCGAGTCCTCGACTGGATGGGCGACCGGCGCGCGTTGGTATTCGATGTCACCGAGGACCTGGTCGGCGGCTGCGCCTATGACGCCCATGGCGCGTCCTTGGCCGATGCGACGCTGGAACGGGCCAACGCCGCCGACGCGGTGCTGTTGGGCGCGGTCGGCGGCCCGAAATGGGACAACGTACCGCGCGCCCAGCGCCCCGAGGCCGGGCTGCTGCGCTTGCGCAAGGAGCTCGACCTGTTCGCGAACCTGCGCCCGGCGGTGGTCTTCGATGCCCTGATCGATGCCTCGACGCTCAAGCCCGACATCGTTCGCGGCCTCGACATCATGATCCTGCGCGAACTGACGGGCGGCGTGTATTTCGGCGAGCCGCGCGGGGTGGAAACACTCGCCGACGGCAGCGTGCGGGCCGTCGACACGCAAGTCTACTCGACCGGCGAAATCGAGCGCATCGTTCGTGTCGGCTTCGAGCTCGCGCGCAAGCGTGGCAACAAGGTGACTTCGGTCGAAAAGGCCAATGTCATGGAGTCCGGCGCGTTTTGGCGCAAGGTGGCAAGCGCGGTCGCCGCGAACGAGTTCCCCGACGTCACCTTCGAGAACATGTATGCCGACAACTGCGCCATGCAGTTGGTGCGTAATCCCGGACAGTTCGACGTTATCGTCACCGACAACCTTTTCGGCGACATGCTGTCCGACGAGGCCGCAATGCTCACCGGCTCGCTCGGAATGCTGCCATCGGCCAGCCTCGGCGCCGTCGATTCGTCCCGCGGCCGTCGCAAAGCCATGTACGAGCCGGTCCATGGTTCCGCCCCCGATATCGCCGGCCAGAACAAGGCCAATCCGCTGGCGACCGTTCTCAGCCTGGCGATGATGCTGCGTTACTCGTTCGATCTGGCGAACGAGGCCAAGCGGCTCGAAGCGGCGGTGCAAAACGTGCTCGTTTCGGGCAAGCGGACGGAGGACATCATGGCCGACGGCTGCACGCTTGTCTCGACCACCGATATCGGCGCCGCCGTCGTCGACGAGCTCGATCGGCTGTCCCGAAGCTAGACCCGTTCGCCGCTGTGCGGGCTCCGCACACCGGCTCGGTCAAGCTCGGCGTCGATGCTGCCCGTCAGCCAGCAGCAGAACATGCGCAAGTCGCTCAAAAGCGACCAGACGGGATAGGTGAGCGTCGCCGGGCGGTTGCGCTCGATCAGCGCGTGCGCCGCCCACGCCTCCTGAAGACGGAAAATGTCGACGGCCGCGAGCCCCGCATCCTCCGGAGAAAACCGAATATGTGTGTGCACGGCGACCAGATCGCCATCGGCGATTACGCGCTTGAATTCCCACTGCGCGCCCGGGTTCTCCTGGATAAGCGTCTGCAGAAACGTGGTGGCCGCACCGGCTCCATCGGCAAGGTTGGGGTTGTGCTGTATGAGCGCTGGGTGCGCATACCGCTCGATGGCGGCCGTGACCTGCTTTTCCTTGAACAGCATGCTCATAAAATCCATCACGAGTTCCCTGTTGGCCATCCCATCCTGCGCGGTGGCCAGCGACGCCGCCAGACAGGTAGCGGCTAGTGGAGGGATCGGAACGAAAGAGTCCGAATTGGGATTCCGTATTTTGCTGTGGTATGCGCCCGGCAAGGCGCCGGTCCCGCTCGATCGTGTCGCCGAGATCGTGCGCCTGACGCAGCAACCGCCGCCGTTTGAGGCGACCCACTGGACGTTGCGCGCGATGGCCAGGGCGGCCGGTATTGCCGCCTCGACGGTGCAGGCGATCTGGAAGGCTCACGGTCTCAGCCCGCACCGCTGGCGCAACTTCAAGCTGTCGACCGACCCTGCCTTCGCCGAGAAACTCACCGATATCGTCGGCCTGTATGTCGACCCGCCGGCCCATGCGGTGGTGTTGTCGATCGATGAGAAGTCACAGATCCAGGCGCTCGACCGCCGGTCTGCCGATGAAGAAGGGACGCGCCGGCACCATGACCCATGACTACAAACGGCACGGCACGACCACGCTGTTTGCGGCGCTCAACGTTCTGGACGGAACGGTGATCGGCCAGAACATGCAGCGCCACCGCCATCAGGAGTTCATCCGCTTCCTCAACCGCATCGAGCGCACGGTGCCGGCGGACAAGGCCATCCACGCGATCGTCGACAACTACGCGGCGCACAACAAGGACAAGGTCCGCGCCTGGCTCGCCCGCCATCCGCGCTGGACTTTCCACTTCACACCGACCTCCTGCTCGTGGCTCAATGCCGTCGAGGGCTTCTTCGCAAAACTCACCCGGCGGCGGCTCAAGCACGGCGTCTTCCATTCCGTCGTCGATCTCCAGGCCGCAATCAACCGCTTCGTCCGCGAATACAATGCGGCCAACCCACAGCCATTCATATCGAAAGCCGACCCCGACGACATCATCGCAGCCCGAAACCGAGGGTTCCAAACGTTGGAATCAATCCACTAGACTGTTTGACGCGAGCCCAATCCATTTCATCGTCGCCTCCTGGTGCTAATCTCTGTCGATTATGTGCCGGATCTCGACGCATCTACCTTCAAGACGGGTGGCGGTCGCGGAATTCGACATTTTGCAACGCCATAAATTCGGGCGCGAGTGCGCGAAGGGCTTCGGCGATCGCACTCCCGGCTCGCTTGCACAGGCGGTACGCCGAGCTTAATTGACTGCAACGGATTGGCAGCTGCGCAGGATTTTTCGCCATGGACTATGGGGTCGCAGTGATTGGCGCCACCGGCAATGTGGGCCGCGAAATGCTGCAGACGCTGGCCGAACGCAAGTTTCCGGCGCGCGATGTCGTGGCGCTCGCCTCCGAGCGCTCGATCGGCTCACAAGTGTCTTATGGCGACGAGCAGACCCTGAAGGTCCAGAACCTCGCCACGTTCGATTTCAAGGGCGTCGACATCGCCCTGTTTTCGCCGGGCGCGAGGGTCTCGGCCGTGCATGCGCCGCGCGCCGCCAAGGCGGGCGCGATCGTCATCGACAACACCTCGCAGTTCCGCATGGATCCCGACGTGCCGTTGGTGGTGCCGGAGGTGAACCCTGACGCCATCGCGGGCTATACCAAGCGCAACATCATCGCCAACCCCAACTGCTCGACCATACAGTTGGTGGTGGCGCTGAAGCCACTGCACGACGCCTTCGCCATACGGCGCGTCGTGGTCGCCACCTATCAATCGGCCGGCGGCGCCGGTAAGGCGGCCATGGACGAGCTGTTCAATCAGACCCGCGCCATCTACGTGAACGACCCGATCGTGAAGGAGCAGTTCACCAAGCAGATCGCCTTCAATGTCATTCCGCACATCGACGTATTCATGGATGACGGGGCAACCAAAGAAGAATGGAAGATGGTGGTCGAGACCAAGAAGATCCTCGACCTCAAGATCAAACTGACCGCGACCTGCGTGCGCGTGCCGGTGTTTATCGGCCATGGCGAGGCCGTCAACATCGAGTGCGAGCGCCCGATCTCGGCGGCCGACGCCCGCAGCGTGCTGGACGGCGCGCCTGGCGTGTCGGTGATCGATCACCGCGCCAACGAAGGGTATGTGACCCCGGTGGAGGCCGCCGGCGAGGATATGGTCTATGTCAGCCGCCTGCGCGACGATCCAACCGTCGACAACGGACTGAGCCTCTGGGTGGTCTCGGACAACCTGCGCAAGGGCGCAGCACTCAACGCCGTGCAGATCGCCGAGCTTCTCGACAGCGAATTCCTGGCTAAGGCCGTCTAGACACTGCGATCGGGCGGGAAGTTGCCGAATTTTCAGAAAAATTGCCGGCAGGTGTGACCTCGCGCACAGACACGCTCGCAGGCCGGCCCTAATCTCCCCACCATGCTGCCGATGGAGGAGGAGATGAAGCTGATCGCTTTGAACCTGTATTGGGTTCCAATCAACGCCATGAACGCCGCGTCCGGCGTGGCGGTTTGGCTGGCGGTGGTCGCCGCGATGGCGTTGACCCTGGCCTGACGTTTGGGCGGCACGCGCGCCACTAGTGGATTGATTCCAACGTTTGGAACCCTCGGTTTCGGGCTGCGATGATGTCGTCGGGGTCGGCTTTCGATATGAACGGCTGTGGGTTGGCCGCATTGTATTCGCGGACGAAGCGGTTGATTGCGGCCTGGAGATCGACGACGGAATGGAAGACGCCGTGCTTGAGCCGCCGCCGGGTGAGTTTTGCGAAGAAGCCCTCGACGGCATTGAGCCACGAGCAGGAGGTCGGTGTGAAGTGGAAAGTCCAGCGTGGATGGCGGGCGAGCCAGGCGCGGACCTTGTCCTTGTTGTGCGCCGCGTAGTTGTCGACGATCGCGTGGATGGCCTTGTCCGCCGGCACCGTGCGCTCGATGCGGTTGAGGAAGCGGATGAACTCCTGATGGCGGTGGCGCTGCATGTTCTGGCCGATCACCGTTCCGTCCAGAACGTTGAGCGCCGCAAACAGCGTGGTCGTGCCGTGCCGTTTGTAGTCATGGGTCATGGTGCCGGCGCGTCCCTTCTTCATCGGCAGACCGGCGGTCGAGTGCCTGGATCTGTGACTTCTCATCGATCGACAACACCACCGCATGGGCCGGCGGGTCGACATACAGGCCGACGATATCGGTGAGTTTCTCGGCGAAGGCAGGGTCGGTCGACAGCTTGAAGTTGCGCCAGCGGTGCGGGCTGAGACCGTGAGCCTTCCAGATCGCCTGCACCGTCGAGGCGGCAATACCGGCCGCCCTGGCCATCGCGCGCAACGTCCAGTGGGTCGCCTCAAACGGCGGCGGTTGCTGCGTCAGGCGCACGATCTCGGCGACACGATCGAGCGGGACCGGCGCCTTGCCGGGCGCATACCACAGCAAAATACGGAATCCCAATTCGGACTCTTTCGTTCCGATCCCTCCACTAGTCGCCCTATGTTCGTGACCCGTCCGATTGTCCGGCAGCACCCGGCACGCTAAACATCGCCGAAATGACAAAAGCGCCTGTGGCACCGGCCGACGGCGAGGGAATTGCCGATGGCGGGTTTGCAGGCGCTGGTATTCGATGTCGACGGCACGCTCAGCGAGACTGAGGAAGTCCATCGGCGCGCATTCAATGAAACCTTCACCGCCCATGGCCTGCCCTGGCACTGGGATCGGGCGCGCTATCGCGAGCTGTTGCAGGTCACCGGCGGCAAGGAGCGCATTCGCCATTTCTGCGCGGCGTACGATCCGCCCGGCCTCGATGATCGCGATCTGGATCAACTCGTCCCTGCGATGCATGCGGACAAGACCGCGCGCTACGAGGGCTTGATCGCGCGCGGCGGCGCCGTCTTGCGCCCCGGCATCGAGCGGCTGATCCGCGAAGCTCAAGCTGCCAGCCTGCGCCTCGCCATCGCCACCACGACGAGCGCATCGAATGTTACCGCCCTGCTGCGCGCCACATTGGGCGGCGAGGCCATGTTCGAGGTCGTCGCCAGCGGCGATACCGTCGCGCACAAGAAGCCGGCGCCGGACATCTACCTCAGCGCGCTGGCCGGGCTGCGGCTGCCCGGCGCTTGCTGCCTGGCCCTCGAAGATTCCGAAAACGGCCTCGCCTCGGCGCGAGCCGCCGGACTTCCGACCCTGATCACGCCCTCGGCCTATACCGACGACCAATCATTCCCCGGCGCGCTTGCGGTTATCGACGACCTCGACCACGGCGGCGCCGCATTCGACGGCGGACCTGTCACGATTTCCGACCTCCGTGCCTTGATGGCGAAGGCCTAACAGCCCGTTGAAAAAGTCGCGGCCATCTGACTCTGTGACGAGGGCATGGTTCGAGTCGGGACCTTCGTCATGGCGTTGGGACGACAAGGGGATCGACAGGTGGACTTGATGATCGGTTGGGCAGAGATGCCTCGCTCGCCCGGCCACGTGTTTTACGACCAGCTGCAGGAGGTGCTGGTCGATGCCGGTTTCGATGCGTTCGCCGAGGACCTGGAGACCTCCAACAACCGGGGGATTTGACGAAGATTTTGGTGTGCTGTCCGACTTTCGCTGAGATCGGCGGTGTTGACGTCCGCAACCATCCGCCGTTTCGTTCTCGGCGGAGGGTTTTGGCGCTATTCAGGCGGACTCATACCATGGCGGCCCTGCGCTCATGGAAGATCAGACGCTGGAAATTGTAAGCCAGGTTGGCGAGGCCGATCTTGGCCTCCGCCCGCTTGAGCCCGATGGTACGGATGAAAAGGCCCATGCGATCCTTCTGCTGGGCGAAGACGTGCTCCACATGCGCACGGACCGCTGACTTGCGGGCATTGGCCTGGGCGGTCGCCTTGGGCATGGCCCGGCCCGGCGGCTTCTTGCGGTGGATGTGGGAGACCCGACCCTTGCCGGCCAGCCACGCCTCGTTGGCCTTCGAGCGATAGGCGCTGTCAGCCCACACGCCGGCGGCCAGATTGTCGCCGGTGACGAGCTGACGCAACATCTTGCCGTCATGGCGGGCGGCATCGGTCACAGCCGAGCTGCGGATGAAGCCGTAGGCCCGATCGATGACGACATGATTCTTGTAGCCGAACACCGGGATCGCGATGTCGGGCATGCGCCGTTGCGACCCGGCGGGGTTCTTGCGCCGCCCGGTCTTCACCGTCCACCGCGCATCCGTGTCCTTCTGCGCCGCCTTGGCTGGCTGATCGGGCCAGACCTCGGACGCGCTCTTGCCCGCCTTGATCGCCCGCTTCTCGTCATCGCTGTGGCGCTGCTTGGGCGCCGATACCAACGTCGCATCGACGATCTGCCCGCCCATCGCCAGATAGCCGCACCGGCGCAATTCGCCATCGAAGGCGGCAAACAGCTTATCCATCGCCCCGGCCCGGACCAGACGCTCGCGAAAGGTCCATATGGTGTTGCGGTCCGGCGTCGGCGCTCCGAGATCGAAGCCTAGGAAGCGAAGCCAGCTCAAGCGATCGCGGATCAGAAACTCCATCCGCTCGTCACTCACCGTGTGCCGCGCGGCCAGGATCAGAACCTTGAGCATCGCCACCGCATCGTAGGCCGGGCGGCCACCTTTCGACCCGTCCGAGTAGCCCAGCGCCGCCTCAAGCGGCGCGCGGAAAATCTTGAAGTCGACGACCTTTGCCAGCACCTCCAACGGATCACCCGTCGCCGAAAGCTTTCGAAGATGATCCGGTAAGCCGAACAGACCAGCCTGCCTCATCAATACCTCCTCAAACCGAACCGCCGTAGAGAATCACAACGAGGCAAAATTCACGAGGTAAATGGAGGCGTCCACCTGTGTGAGCCCTATTACGCGCCAGGGATCGGACGTCCGGGAATCCCACCGGGGCGTTACTTCCGGATGCACCTGGTCGGCTACTTCGAAGGCCTCGACAGTGAGCGGGCGTTGGAGTGGCGGTGCGCCGACAGCTTGTCGCTGCGTGAGTTCTTGCGCCTGGAGGCGCGCGCACGTGTGCCTGACCACTCGTCGTTGAGCACGATCCGCAGCCGCACGCGGTGCATGAGGCAGTGTTAGCCTGGGTGCTGGACGTTCTTGGCGAGCACGGCCTGGTCAAGGGCGAGCGGATTGGGGTCGATGCTTCGACCATGGAGGCGAACGCGGCGCTGCGCTCGATCGTGCGCCGCGACAGCGGCGAAAGCTATCGCCAGATGCTGCAGCGCATGGCCGCCGACAGCGGGATCGAGACCGCGGCGAATGACTTGGCGCAGATGGATCGGCGGCGCAAGGGCAAGAAACTCTCCAATGCGGACTGGGTCTCGACGCGGAGGCCAAAATCGCCAGGATGAAGGACGGCACGACGCATCTGGCCTACAAGCCCGAACACGCGGTCGACCTCGACACCGGGGCGGTGATCGCGGCCGAGCTGTATCCGGCCGATCAGGGCGACACGACCACCCTGCCGACAACGTTGACGTCAGCCGAGGCCAAGCTGGCGGCTGTGGGCGCAGCGCCGACGGCCGACGAACCGGCGGAGCTGGTGACCGACAAAGGCTACTTCGGCCGCGAGGTGCTGAAGTCCCTTGCCGACGGCGCCTGGACGACCCGCATCGCCGAACCGAAGGGCAAGGGGCTCTCGCGCTGGCACGGCGACGACGCCGCTCGGCGGGCCGTTTACAACAACCGCAACCGATTGCTGTCGGGCGTGGCGAAGGCCGCGTTCAAACTCCGCGCCGAAGTGGTCGAGCGGGGCTTCGCCCAGGTCCTCGATCGCGGCGGCATGCGCCGCACTTGGCTGCGCGGGCGCGAGAACGTCGGCAAGCGCTATCTGATCCACGTCGCCGGACACAACCTGGGCGTCCTATTGCGCCAGTTGATCGGCGCCGGGACCCCGCGAGAGGCTGCGGCCAAGGGCTTGGCGGTCCTGCTGCTTGTCTTGCGACAGGAACAATCGCTGATCATTATCCTCGCCCTCAATAACCCCCCGGCGCCGGGTCTCGCCGCCGCCATTGTTATCACGCCCGATGCTTCATCAACTCAGTCTTCTTCAACGGGCTGCTAGCAGCCCGGTGATGAAGTCGCGCTTTGATCAATCGGTTTCGGGGGCGACGATGATGATGATAACGAGCATGGCTGGTTTGCCTTCGATGTTCGCCACGATGGCGATCGCCAGGGCAGCATCGAACTGAATAACGAACAAAAGGGTGCTCTTTGCACTCGCAGCCTCCCTCGGCGTGCCTGATCCGAACAGCGCGCGCATCAGAATGCCGAGATTGAACCCGGCGACATGGATCAGGTAGCGTTTGTGGACGTTCTCGCGCGCCCGCAGCAACGCGCGGCGCATGCCGCCACGGTCGAGGACATGGGCGAAGCTGCGCTCGACCATCTCACCGCGCCTGCGCATGGCGTTCCGCGCGACGCCGGACTTCAATCGCGCCCGGTTGGCGTAGACAGCCTGACGTGCCGCCTGGTCGCCATGCCAGCGCAGACAGCCGTTGGCGGGCTCCGGCTCGGAGATCCGCGTTTTCCAGACGCCGCCGTCGAGGTCTTTCAGCCCCTCGCGTGAATGATAGCCCTTGTCGCCAACGAGACTGCAGGGCTCTGCCCGTGTTGGAGCCAGGCCGACCTCGGCGAGGTTGCGCGCGGCCGCCTCCAGCGTCCCAGGCAAAGTCGTCGTGTCGCCTTCATCGGCTGGATAGATCGGCGCCGCAACGATGACGCCGGTGTCGAGATCGACCGCGTGCTCGGGCTTGCAGGCCAGATGCGTGGTGCCGTCCTTCATCCGCGCGATCTTCGCATCAGGATCGGTCGGGCTCGTCCAATCCTTGTTCGAAAGCTTCTTGCCCTTCCGCCGGCGATCGAGCCGGACGAGGTCGTCGATCGTCGGCGTTTCGACGCCACTCTCCTTCGCCATTTGCGTCAGCATCTCGCGATAGGTCTCGCCGCTATCGCGCCGCACGATGGCTCGCAGGGCGGCGTTGGCTTCCATCGTCGAGCCGTCGACGCCGATCCGCTCGCCCTTCACCAGACCGCGCGCGGCGACGAGAGCCAGAACCCAGTCGAAAACCTTTTCATGGACCTCGTGCGGCAGCCGGCCGCGCGTCTTCGACAACCAGGAATGATCGGGAACCTTGTCCCGGTTCGCCAACCGCAGAAACGCGCGAAGCGACAGCGAATCCGAACAGCGCCAAGCGATGCCGCGCTCGCTGCCGATGCCCTCGAAATAGCCGATCATGTGCATCCGGAAATAACGCCCCGGCGGCAGCGAAGGAGCCCCCATCCGAGGTGCGTAGTATGGCTTGCACGTCGCCTCCACGAAGCCGTCAAAGCCAGACTCGGTCAGCAACTCATGCAGCCGGTCGGAAAACGCGTGTCCAGGCGAACGCGGCATCTCCGCCCATGTCACCACGAGGTCACCCTGAACCTCGCTCTGTCGTCTCAATGCCATCGCACGACGCCCGTCTAAATCTCTATGTTCAGACAGAATCAGACACGCCGGACTTCGTCAACGGGCTGCTAGTGGATTGATCGGAACGAAAGAGTCCGAATTGGGATTCCGTATTTTGCTGTGTTATGCGAATCTGGCGCATGCGCAGTGGAATCTCCTTCACCCTATCCGCCGGCGACCGTCAGCGATTGCGCGCGGTCGTCGCGGATCCCAAGAGCCCGCAGAAACACGTCTGGCGGGCACATATTGTCCTTCTCAGCGGCGAGGGTCTGGGCACCTCGGCGATCATGACCGAGACCGGCAAGTCCAAGACCTGCGTGTGGCGCTGGCAAGAGCGGTTCATGCACGAGGGTGTCGGCGGCCTGCTTCGCGACAAGTCCCGTCCGCCCGGCAAGGCGCCGGTCCCGCTCGATCGTGTCGCCGAGATCGTGCGCCTGACGCAGCAACCGCCGCCGTTTGAGGCGACCCACTGGACGTTGCGCGCGATCGCCAGGGCGGCCGGTATTGCCGCCTCGACGGTGCAGGCGATCTGGAAGGCTCACGGTCTCAGCCCGCACCGCTGGCGCAACTTCAAGCTGTCGACCGACCCTGCCTTCGCCGAGAAACTCACCGATATCGTCGGCCTGTATGTCGACCCGCCGGCCCATGCGGTGGTGTTGTCGATCGATGAGAAGTCACAGATCCAGGCGCTCGACCGCCGGTCTGCCGATGAAGAAGGGACGCGCCGGCACCATGACCCATGACTACAAACGGCACGGCACGACCACGCTGTTTGCGGCGCTCAACGTTCTGGACGGAACGGTGATCGGCCAGAACATGCAGCGCCACCGCCATCAGGAGTTCATCCGCTTCCTCAACCGCATCGAGCGCACGGTGCCGGCGGACAAGGCCATCCACGCGATCGTCGACAACTACGCGGCGCACAACAAGGACAAGGTCCGCGCCTGGCTCGCCCGCCATCCGCGCTGGACTTTCCACTTCACACCGACCTCCTGCTCGTGGCTCAATGCCGTCGAGGGCTTCTTCGCAAAACTCACCCGGCGGCGGCTCAAGCACGGCGTCTTCCATTCCGTCGTCGATCTCCAGGCCGCAATCAACCGCTTCGTCCGCGAATACAATGCGGCCAACCCACAGCCATTCATATCGAAAGCCGACCCCGACGACATCATCGCAGCCCGAAACCGAGGGTTCCAAACGTTGGAATCAATCCACTAGCAGCCCGGTGATGAAGTCGCGCTTTGATCAATCGGTTTCGGGGGCGACGATGATGATGATAACGAGCATGGCTGGTTTGCCTTCGATGTTCGCCACGATGGCGATCGCCAGGGCAGCATCGAACTGAATAACGAACAAAAGGGTGCTCTTTGCACTCGCAGCCTCCCTCGGCGTGCCTGATCCGAACAGCGCGCGCATCAGAATGCCGAGATTGAACCCGGCGACATGGATCAGGTAGCGTTTGTGGACGTTCTCGCGCGCCCGCAGCAACGCGCGGCGCATGCCGCCACGGTCGAGGACATGGGCGAAGCTGCGCTCGACCATCATCACCGCGCCTGCGCATGGCGTTCCGCGCGACGCCGGACTTCAATCGCGCCCGGTTGGCGTAGACAGCCTGACGTGCCGCCTGGTCGCCATGCCAGCGCAGATAGCCGTTGGCGGGCTCCGGCTCGGAGATCCGCGTTTTCCAGACGCCGCCGTCGAGGTCTTTCAGCCCCTCGCGTGAATGATAGCCCTTGTCGCCAACGAGACCGCAGGGCTCTGCCCGTGTTGGAGCCAGGCCGACCTCGGCGAGGTTGCGCGCGGCCGCCTCCAGCGTCCCAGGCAAAGTCGTCGTGTCGCCTTCATCGGCTGGATAGATCGGTGCCGCAACGATGACGCCGGTGTCGAGATCGACCGCGTGCTCGGGCTTGTAGGCCAGATGCGTGGTGCCGTCCTTCATCCGCGCGATCTTCGCATCAGGATCGGTCGGGCTCGTCCAATCCTTGTTCGAAAGCTTCTTGCCCTTCCGCCGGCGATCGAGCCGGACGAGGTCGTCGATCGTCGGCGTTTCGACGCCACTCTCCTTCGCCATTTGCGTCAGCATCTCGCGATAGGTCTCGCCGCTATCGCGCCGCACGATGGCTCGCAGGGCGGCGTTGGCTTCCATCGTCGAGCCGTCGACGCCGATCCGCTCGCCCTTCACCAGACCGCGCGCGGCGACGAGAGCCAGAACCCAGTCGAAAACCTTTTCATGGACCTCGTGCGGCAGCCGGCCGCGCGTCTTCGACAACCAGGAATGATCGGGAACCTTGTCCCGGTTCGCCAACCGCAGAAACGCGCGAAGCGACAGCGAATCCGAACAGCGCCAAGCGATGCCGCGCTCGCTGCCGATGCCCTCGAAATAGCCGATCATGTGCATCCGGAAATAACGCCCCGGCGGCAGCGAAGGAGCCCCCATCCGAGGTGCGTAGTATGGCTTGCACGTCGCCTCCACGAAGCCGTCAAAGCCAGACTCGGTCAGCAACTCATGCAGCCGGTCGGAAAACGCGTGTCCAGGCGAACGCGGCATCTCCGCCCATGTCACCACGAGGTCACCCTGAACCTCGCTCTGTCGTCTCAATGCCATCGCACGACGCCCGTCTAAATCTCTATGTTCAGACAGAATCAGACACGCCGGACTTCGTCAACGGGCTGCTAGGGGAGCCGACAGCTCGTCCCGGATATCAATTGTTTTCGCTGCACTTGGCTGCGGCGCAAATACATGGTCAAGCGCAACACCTTCAAATCGCTATCAAGTCTCGGCTCGTGGTCCGATTTGTCGAAGTCCTGTAAATCCCCGCACTCAAAATAGAGCAAGGCCGTATTCATTGTACTAAATTCCTGCAGATAAGCACCGTTGCCATTGACGCGACCGAGATTATTTCTTATCAGTCTGTTAACCATAACTGGCAAAGAAGTAATATCTGTGTCGAATCATAATACTGCAGAGGTCGCCACAGTAGAAACGCCGGCCAGGTTCGGTCAACTGAAAGCTGGCCCGGAATTGACCGAGGTGCTGTGGGTCACCGACCCGGAACTCGGCTTCGCCGACTTCGCATCGGTGTAGCGACGTCATGGCGGGCGGTCTTCTCCTCGATGTTGGCCTGCTGCTCGCCATCCCGTACATCGTCGGGTGGCTGTTTCTGCTTGTCGTGTGCGAGCGATGGCTTGAGTGGCGCGACCGCCAGGGTCAGATCCTGTCCCGGTTGCTCGGCCGCGGTCGCAAACCTGGCGGCGACTAGCGCCCGATAGAAAGACGCGTCGGCGCCGCTCACAATCTCTCGTTTGCTGCCGCGGTTTAGCGCATTACCTTGGCCGCGTGTGTGGACGGTTTACACAACATCTGACATGGACCGAACTCGTCGAGCTTTACCGGATCGCCGAGCCCGACACCGCGCCCAATCTACCGGCGCATTACAACGTCGCGCCGACCCAGGAGGTCAGCGTTATCGTAAGGCGAGCGGCCGGCGGCAGCCGCGCGATGGCGCGCATGCGCTGGGGATTGGTGCTGTCCTGGGCCAAAGACATCAAGATCGGCGCCAAGATGATCAATGCCCGGGCGGAGACGGTCGCGACGAAACCGGCCTTTCGCGAAGCATTCGTCCTCCGCCGCTGCCTGATTCCGGCCGATGGTTTCTATGAGTGGCAGGCGCAGGCGGATGGCAGGAAGCAACCCTACTACATCACTGCGGCGGGCGGCGGACCGCTCACATTCGCTGGCCTCTGGGAAAGCTGGCGGGATGCCGATGGCGTGCGGATCAGGAGTTGCACCATCATTACGACCGAGGCCAATGGGGATGTTTCCATGTTGCACAATCGCATGCCCGCCATATTGACCGGCGACGCCCATGGCACCTGGCTGGATGTGGAGCATGTGCAGGGCGAGGCGGCGCACGCATTGCTTGCGCCCTGCCCGCCCGGGGCGCTGACGCCACGCGCCGTTTCGAGCCGCGTGAACAGCGTGCGCAACGATGACGTCGCTTGTATCGAACCGCTGGCCGCGCCCACTTGAGCGGCGCGCGCTCTCGCCACGATCCCGGATCTCTACTAGACTGCAAAGCGTCGAACACTAGGGAAACGAACACGCCAAACCGCGCCGCCATGCTGTTTGCCGTAGGGAGCGCCGCCATTCTGACAGTGGCGCCCGCCCGCGCCGATGCCATCGACGGAGATTGGTGCTCGCCGACCGGGGCGCGCCACCTGTATATCGAGGGTCCGCAGATCGTCACGCCCACGGGCGCCATGCTGGACGGTAACTACACCCGTCACAGCTTCGAGTATGTGGCGCCGGACGGCGAGATCGAAGCCGGCAAGACGGTCGCCATGCGTCTGGTTGACGACTACACGGTGATTTTCTACCCGGGCGATGCCGTCGAGGCGGAGATCTGGAAACGCTGCGCGCGTCCCGGCGTTTGAGGCGCCGTCCGCCACCCATTGTGGATGAAGCGCGATGACGCAGGCCTCGCCGGACGCGATCAGCGGCTACCACGCCCACGTCTATTACGACGCGGATACGAAGGATCGTGCGGCCGGCCTACGGGCAGCGGTCGATCAACGTTTCGATGTGACCCTCGGACGCTGGCATGATCGTCCGGTCGGGCCGCATCCTGCGTGGAGTTATCAGATCGCGTTCGACGTCGGCCGGTTCGCCGATCCTCGTGCACCCCCTCACCGGCAATGATCTCGCCGACCACCGCGACTTCGCCATGTGGCTCGGCGACAGCGCAACCCTTGATCTGAGCGCACTGTGACGTCGGCGCAGACGGCTACAGGGGTATCCAGGAGTGCTTGCGGGTATAGTTTAGATAGCCGACATTGACTCCGGCGCGCAGGCCCACGCCGGTGCGGATCGGCGCCAGGATGACATCACCGCTCTGGTGGTAGTTGGCGCCGACACCGGCGACAAAGTAGAAGCTGCCCTCGACCGCCGGATACCGTTTAAAAAGCGTGTCGGTATCGGGCAGGTGATAGACCAGCACGAAGACCTTCGAGGCATTGCCCCCCACGTCGAAGCCGATCGACGAACCCTGCCAAAACACCTCCCGCCCGTCTTCGGTTTTTCGTTCCAAACGGCCCTTGCCGTAACGCGCGCCGACAACGAACGCCCCACTTGCTTCTTCACCGGCGATGTAGGCATTGGGCCGACCGAGATCCTCAAACAGCTTCTGCACGACCTTAGCGAGCCCCTCGGTTGTGTCGCCGAAGAAGTCGGTGGCCGCGTCAAGGACCGTGCCTTCGTCGTAGGTATCGTCCTCCGCCGCATGAACCGGCGTGATCGACAAGGCCAGAACCATCGCCAATACGACCATTGGCCGTTGCCTATTCATTTTTTGCTCCTTTACCCGCCGCATACGGCGCCCCATGCGTGAGATCTTAGGTGTGAACGCGAAGGGTTCAAGCGAAGGAGTGTTGCCTACTTTGGGGTCGTAGGCGGCTCCCATAACTCGATCCGGTTGCCTTCAGGGTCCATGACCCAGGCGAAGCGGCCGTAATCGCCGTCCTCGATCCGCGGATCGACTTCGGCGCCGGCGGCGCGCAGTTGCGCCAGCATGGCGTCGAGGTCGGCCACTCGGTAGTTGATCATGAACGGCGCCGAACTGGGCGCGAAGTAGGTAGTGTCGCCGGCGAACAGCGACCACACGGTGCAACCTGGCCGCTCGGGCGAGTCGCCGGCGCGCCAGTCGAAGACGACGAAGCCGTCATCGTTCACGGGCACGCCCAGATGGTCGCGGTACGATTCCTTCAGGCGCTCGGGATCGCGGGCCTTGAAGAAGACACCGCCGATGCCGGTTACACGCTCCATGGACAGATCCTACCTTACTCGGCCGCTTCGCGCGGCAGGAATACCGGTGCGACTTCGCCGAGCGCGTCCAGCGGAATGTGGCAGGCGATCGTGTGACCGCTCGCGGTCTCGCGCGTCGGCGGCAGCGTTTCATCGCACACCTGCCCCAGCTTGCGCGGGCAGCGCGAGGCGAACGGGCAACCCTTCGGCGGATCGAGCGCGCTGGGCACGTTGCCTTCCAACACGATGCGCCGCTTGGCGATGGAGGTATCGACGATAGGCACCGCGGCGAGCAGAGCCTCTGTGTAGGGATGATAAGGTGGCGCGAAAACTTCGTCCGTCGTGCCATGCTCCATCACCCGCCCCAGATACATTACGATGACCCGGTCGGCCAGATAGCGCACCAAGCCGATATCGTGGCTGATGAATACCAGGGTCGTATCGTGCTCGCGTTGCAACTCCAGCAGCAGCGAGGTCACCGCGGCGGCGACCGAAACGTCCAGCGCCGAGACCGGCTCGTCGGCAACGACCGTCGACGGATTGGCGGCGAAGGCGCGCGCGATGCCGATGCGTTGCTTCTGGCCGCCGGATAACTGACGCGGTCGGCGAGTGGCGAACTCGCGCGGCAGTTTGACCGCGTCCAACAACTCCAACATGCGCGTGCGCGCCTGCTTCCTGCCCTTGGCCACGCCGAACTTGGTCAGCACGCGCATAATCTGAGCGCCGGCGGTATGGCTCGGGTTCAGCGTGTCGAAGGGATTCTGAAACACCATCTGCATGGCGCTGATCTGGCGGAACGAGCGCGACCGCACGCCCTTGCCGGCCAGATCCTCACCGGCAAAACGCACCCGACCGCGCGTCGCAGTTTCAAGCCCCATCAAGACCTTTGCGAAGGTTGACTTGCCGCAGCCGGATTCGCCCACGACGGCAATGGTCTCGCCCCTGCGCGCGGTCATGCTGACATCCTCGTTGGCCTTCAGCAGTCGCACGCCGCGTCTGCCGATCACGGCGGCCAGTGAGCGGTCGCGCACGGCGTAGTGCTTGGACAGGCGCTCAACGTTCAACACCACCTCGCCCGGTTCGCGGCGGGCGTATCGTGGCACGTCGGGGTCATGGCGCGCCCAGTCGATCTGCTCGAACCGTGCGCAGCGCACGTCATGGTCCTTGCCTGCCGGGCGCATCGGAATTTCACCGCCGTCGCACGGCCCGGCTTGGAAGAAGTCGCAGCGCGGCGCGAAGCCGCAGCCCCGCGGCCGCTCACTCGGCAATGGCAACTGGCCGCGGATCGGCGCCAGGGGGCGCGCAAAGCGGTCGGCCGATGGCGCGGCAACACAGCACATCAGACCGCGCGTGTAAGGGTGGCGCGGTCGCTCGAATAAGTCGCCGACGGCGCCGGCCTCCACGGCCAGTCCCGAATACATGACGCAGACGCGGGCGCAGGTCTCGCGCACCAGACCCAGATTGTGCGAGATGAACACCATGCCGGTGCCAAACGTTTCGCGGATCTCGGCGATCAACTCGATGATGCCGGCCTCCACCGTCACGTCGAGTGCGGTGGTCGGCTCGTCCAGCAACAGCAGCGCCGGATTGGCCAAAAGCGCCATGGCGATGACCACGCGTTGCTGCTGGCCACCGGAGACCTGATGCGGATAACACGTCATCAATCGTCCGGGATCGGTCAGCTTGACGCGAACGAGCATGTCTATGGCACGATCCCGTGCCTCCGCAGGACTGGCACCGTTGTGATACAGCGGCACCTCCATCAACTGCTCGCCGAGCGTCATCGAAGGGTTCAGCGCCGCCATCGGTTCCTGATAGATCATCGCGATCTGCGAGCCGCGCACCGCGCGTAGCTCGACCTTCTTCAGCTGCGTCAGATCACGCCCGTTGAAGCGGATCGAGCCACCGACGATGGCGCCGTTGTTGCCGAGGTAGCGCATGATCGCCATCGCCACGGTCGATTTGCCGCAACCGGACTCGCCGACCAGTCCGACGGCCTCACCGGGCTCGACACGCATGGAGAAATCGACCACCGCCGGCACCTCGCCCGCGCGTGTATAGTAGGAGATCGACAGATCCTCGATCTCGAGCAGCGGCGGTCCGTTGGCGGCGCGGGTCACGTCCTAGTCCCGCAACGAAATTTCGCGCAAACCGTCGGCCAGCAGGTTGAGGCCGAGCACGAACGAAGAGATGGCCAGGCACGGATAGATGGCCATGTGGGGGAACACGGTGGCGACAGCGCGGGTCTCGGCGACCATCCCGCCCCAGTCCGGTGTCGGCGGCGGCAGACCGAGCCCAAGGAAACCGAGCACGCCGATGATGATGGTCACGTAGCCCATGCGCAGGCAGAAATCGACGATCAGCGGTCCGCGCGCATTGGGCAGGATTTCGATCAGCATGACATAGAGCGAGTCCTCACCGCGCGTCTGTGCCGCCGCGACGTACTCGCGCTCGCGCAGATCGAGCACGAGCCCGCGTACGATGCGCATGATGCCCGGCGCGCTGGCGAACGTGACCGCCAGCACGATGTTCACGCCCGCCGGGTCGAAGGCGAGGTAGTCGCGCAGCAATGGGCCCACGACGGTAATCATCAACACATACAGTACCATGACAGGAAACGATAATATGACGTTTGAAATGAACGAAAAAATCGCATCGACCCAACCGCGAAAATAGCCCGCGACAAGGCCCATGGCGATGCCGACCAGGTAGGCGCAGATGGTCGCCATCGGGGCGTAGATGAGGACGGTTCGCGTGCCCCAGATGATGCGTGACAGAACGTCGCGACCCAAATGGTCGGCGCCGAGAACGAAGATGCCGCCGTCGGGCGCCTCGGTGCCCGGCAGGGCAAAGGGCTGGATCGTCGCCGTCGGCTCGAACGGCGCCAGCAGTGGCGCGAAAATTGCCACCAGCACCCAGAACAAGACCAGCCCGGAGCCGATCATACCCACCTTGCTCTCGCGCAGCAGGGTGAACGATCGGACGGCGCGGCCGGCGGGGCCGTCAGATATGACGGTAGTAGCGGTCATGGCGCCGGCAGCCTCATGCGAACCTGATGCGCGGGTTGAGGATCGTGTATCCGATGTCCGACACGGTTTGCGTGGCGACCGCGACGAACACCGCGACCATGGTGCACGCCTCGATCACGAAGATGTCTCGATTGAGCGAGGCGTCCAGTAACAGCGAGCCGAAACCCTTATACGAAAAGAAGAACTCGACCACGATGACGCCCGACAGCAGCCACGGTATCTGCAACATGATGACCGTGAATGGCGCGATCAGCGCGTTGCGCAGCGCATGGCGCATGATGACCCGGTGATGCGGCAGCCCTTTCAGGACGGCCGTGCGCACATAGGGCGTGGTCATGACCTCGGCCATCGACGCCCGGGTCATGCGCGCGACCAGTCCGAAGTCATACAGCACTAGCACGATCACCGGCATCACCATCTGCCGCAGGTCGAAGCCGCCGATCATGTTGCTGGTGCCCGGCAGCAAGCCGAGCCAGAACACGAACATGAAGGAGATGAAAACGGCGCTGGCAAACTCCGGGATCGAGGTCGTGAACACGCTGAAGAAGGAAATGGAACGGTCGAGGCCGGAGCCTTCGCGCATGCCGGCGAGGACGCCCAGCGTCAACGACAGCGGAATGACGACGGCCAATGTGAGCGCTCCCAGGACCGCCGTATTCCAAAGCCTCGGCCACAGCACTTGGGCGACCGGCACCTTGTAGATGATCGACTCGCCGAAATCGCCGGTGACGAAATTGGCCAGCCAACGGAAATAGCGCACGTGCACGGGATCGAAATAGCCGTTGCGCTCGAGCCAGGCCTGGCGGCCGGCCTCCGAGGCGAACGGGCCCAACACCTTGACGGCGACGGACTCGACATTGATTTCAAGCAGCAGAAACAGGATAGCAGAGACCACCAGCATGATGAGCGCCATGTTGGCCAGGCGCCGCAGGACGAGAAGGGTCACTGCTGAATACCGCCGCTTGCCTGAAGTGCCGTTGCCATCAACAGTTGGGCCCCGCCCACCGACATCCGGCGGACGAGGCCCTGCACTTCGTTTCAGCGACTGCTGTGGCTAGGCGTCGAGCCAGACCTGGTTGAAGTGCTGCTCAAGCGCCGGTTGAACGTTGAAGTTCCTGACCTTGTCGGTGGTCGTGTTGAATACCGACCGCCAGTACGGCTGGATGACGATGGCGTCGTTCTGGATGATTTTCTCCAGCTGCGCCATCAACTTGCGCCGCTCGTTGACATCGACGACGCCGCCGGCCTGATCCAGCAGCCGATCGAACTCCGAGTTGTTGTAGGCCGTCTCGTTCCACACCCCACCGCTGCGGTAAGCCAGGTTGAGCACCTGGGTGCCCAGCGCGCGATGCGTCCACGAGGTCATACTGAACGGCCACTTGTCCCATTGGTCCCAATAGGTGGCGCCCGGCAGGATTTTCAGGTTCACCGTGATGCCGGCGGGACGCAGCATTTCGGCGATGGCGATCGAGGTACTCTGCTCCCACTTCGGGCTGTCCACACACTGCATGTCGACCTCGACACCGTTCGGATAGCCGGCTTCGGCCAGCAGCGCGCGGGCGCGCTCGTAGTCCTGCTGACGCCGCGGCAGCTCGGCATAGGCCGGATGCACCGGAGCCACGTGATGATCCTCGCCGGCGACGCCCAGGTTCTGATACGCGATCTCGAGCACCCGGGCATGATCGATTGCCGCGAGCACGGCCTGGCGCAGTTTGACATTGTCCCACGGCGCCTCCGACATGCGCATGCGCGCCACCCCGGTCTGCGCAGTGGCCCTTTGGTTGAGCGACAGCGTCGGGATCTGGCCGATGGCCGGCACCTGCTCGACCGTGGTCTGATAGTTGATATCGAACTGACCGGAAGCAAAACCGGCCAGTTCGGCGCTGGGGTCGCCGCCGGTGTCGATGAACGTAATCTCGTCCAGATAGACGTCACCGGTCCAGTGGGTGTCGGCGCGCTTGCGAAAGCGCGCTATCTCGCCGACACGGATTTCAGTCAACTCGAATGCGCCGGTGCCGACCGGGTTTTTCGACAGATCGCCGCCCTCGTCACCGAACCGGCGGTGGACGATCAGCGCCGGATAGTCGCCCATGCTCTCCGGCATCGCCAGTTCCGGCCGCGCCAGATTGAACCGCACCGTGTGGTCGTCGATCTTTTCCGGCGGCTCTTGGACCGCCGAGAAACGCGCCTCGTTGGACGATCCCGACTTGGGATCGATCCAGCGGGTGAAGTTGTAGATTACATCGTCGGCGCCGAAGTCGTCACCGTTTGACCACTTTACGCCCTGGCGCAGGTTGAAGGTCCAGGTATTGAGGTCCTCCGACGCCTGCCAGCTCTCCGCCAGATGGCCGCGCGCGACATTGTCGTGGCCGATTTGCACCAACGGCTCGACGATCTGGCGGCCGACGTTGCCCTTCTCCGACCAGTCATAGGTGGCAGGATCGGTGATTTCCTTGACGAAGCTCGACACCCGCAGGTTGCCGCCGCGCCGTGGCGTCTGAGCCCCCGCCTTGGGCACGAAGTGCTTGCCCGTCATCTTGCCCGCCAGTGCGTAGGCGGCGGTGGCTGACAGGCCCAACAGCGCCGTCGTGCGCAAAAACTCCCGGCGATCCAGGTCGCCGCGACGCAGCTGCTCGGCCAGTTCGGGAATGGCGGAATGGATCTTGCCCGCCTTCTTCAACGTTTCCTTGTCGCTCATGATCGTTTACTCCGCGCTTGGGTCCGTCTGGTGGGCGATCCGGTAGACGCAAGTTGCCGTTAACAGACGGGCGGCCCGCACAAGCAAACTCAAGGCCACCCTTAATAAAACGGCGCCAGTTTTTAGAAAACGGCGCCAGTTTTTAGAAAACGGCGCCAGTTTTTAGAAAACGGCGCCACTACGTTCACATTAGCAAACAATCGGCAGTAGTTTTATCTGGCGTCTAGTCTCGCATCAGCATCCCGGCTAGCCCGATTATCACCGGCGTGCCGCAAGGTGTCAATAGCCCACCCGGCTTTCTGATTGATTTGGCACAGTCGTGGACAACCGAAGGCGCCTAATACTCACTTCTAAAGTCGGGTATAGATTGGAGACCTCCAACAACCGGGGGATTTGACGAAGATTTTGGTGTGCTGTCCGACTTTCGCTGAGATCGGCGGTGTTGACGTCCGCAACCATCCGCCGTTTCGTTCTCGGCGGAGGGTTTTGGCGCTATTCAGGCGGACTCATACCATGGCGGCCCTGCGCTCATGGAAGATCAGACGCTGGAAATTGTAAGCCAGGTTGGCGAGGCCGATCTTGGCCTCCGCCCGCTTGAGCCCGATGGTACGGATGAAAAGGCCCATGCGATCCTTCTGCTGGGCGAAGACGTGCTCCACATGCGCACGGACCGCTGACTTGCGGGCATTGGCCTGGGCGGTCGCCTTGGGCATGGCCCGGCCCGGCGGCTTCTTGCGGTGGATGTGGGAGACCCGACCCTTGCCGGCCAGCCACGCCTCGTTGGCCTTCGAGCGATAGGCGCTGTCAGCCCACACGCCGGCGGCCAGATTGTCGCCGGTGACGAGCTGACGCAACATCTTGCCGTCATGGCGGGCGGCATCGGTCACAGCCGAGCTGCGGATGAAGCCGTAGGCCCGATCGATGACGACATGATTCTTGTAGCCGAACACCGGGATCGCGATGTCGGGCATGCGCCGTTGCGACCCGGCGGGGTTCTTGCGCCGCCCGGTCTTCACCGTCCACCGCGCATCCGTGTCCTTCTGCGCCGCCTTGGCTGGCTGATCGGGCCAGACCTCGGACGCGCTCTTGCCCGCCTTGATCGCCCGCTTCTCGTCATCGCTGTGGCGCTGCTTGGGCGCCGATACCAACGTCGCATCGACGATCTGCCCGCCCATCGCCAGATAGCCGCACCGGCGCAATTCGCCATCGAAGGCGGCAAACAGCTTATCCATCGCCCCGGCCCGGACCAGACGCTCGCGAAAGGTCCATATGGTGTTGCGGTCCGGCGTCGGCGCTCCGAGATCGAAGCCTAGGAAGCGAAGCCAGCTCAAGCGATCGCGGATCAGAAACTCCATCCGCTCGTCACTCACCGTGTGCCGCGCGGCCAGGATCAGAACCTTGAGCATCGCCACCGCATCGTAGGCCGGGCGGCCACCTTTCGATCCGTCCGAATAGCCCAGCGCAGCCTCAAGCGGCGCGCGGAAAATCTCGAAGTCGACGACCTTTGCCAGCACCTCCAACGGATCACCCGTCGCCGAAAGCTTTCGAAGATGATCCGGTAAGCCGAACAGACCAGCCTGCCTCATCAATACCTCCTCAAACCGAACCGCCGTAGAGAATCACAACGAGGCAAAATTCACGAGGTAAATGGAGGCGTCCAGATGCTGACTTCGCGCTGCAACGCGCGGTGGACCGGGCACATGTCGGCGATCTCCAGCAGGCGCGCACGCTGGCGTCATCGAGTTCGCCTTGCAGCTCCAGCACGCGCTCGATGCGGTCGATCCTGCCCTCGCGGGTCTCGCACTCGGCGCAGTCTTGGGCGTGGATCTTGTCATGGCGCAGCCGCACCGAGGTCTGGCGCAGTGGCCACTGCTTGCGATCGGCGTACATGCGCAGCGTCATCGACGTGCATGACCCGAGTGCCGCCAGCAGCAGATCGTACGGGCCCGGACCGCTATCGGCGCCGCCGACAGCGACCGGCTCGTCGGCACGCAAACGATGGTGGCCGGCGGCAATCGCCTGACTGAACCTGCCGCCGCCGGCCTCGACTACCACCACCTCATCGTCCCCGGCCTGCGGCCACGGCGTCTCGGCGTCGTCGCCGCCGATGTAGCGGTTCGCCCAACTCGTCAGCACATCGGCCGCGTAGTTGGCATCGCGGCGGCGGGTCAGCAAATGGTCGGCGTCGTCGGGCGAGACGAAGCTCTTCGGATGCCTGGCTGCGACGAAGATCTGCGTGGCATTGTCGATGCCAACGATTTCATCGCGCGGCGCGTGCAGGATCAACAGCGCTTTACGCAGGCGACCGATGCGCGCGGTCAGAGTCTGTTCGGCGATATCGTCGAAGAATTGGTTGCGCACGCGAAACTGGCGGCCCGCGATCGATACCTCGGCCTCGCCCGCCGCCTCGATCGCATCGCGCGCGTGGTCGAACAAATGCGCCACATGCCCCGGATCGGACGGTGCCCCGATGGTTGCCACGGCTTGCGCCTCGGGAACCTTTTTCGCCGCCGCCAGCACCGCCGCACCGCCCAGACTGTGGCCGATCAGGAGCCGCGGCGCGGCTCCTGTTGCCGCAGATAGTCGGCCGCCGCCACCAGGTCTTCGACATTGGACGAGAAATTGGTGTTGGCGAACTCGCCGCCGCTATGACCGAGGCCGGTGAAATCGAAGCGCAGCACCGCGATGCCGGTTTCGCCCAGGCGTGCGGCGATGCGCGCCGCGGCGAAGATGTCCGTGGTGCAGGTGAAGCAGTGGGCGAATAGCGCGTAAGCGCGCGGTGGTCCGTCCGGCCGATCGAGCCGCGCTGCGAGGCTGGTGCCCTGTGAGCCGGGGAATGTGAGTTTTTCGCTGTTCATGGCGTCCTCTTTGCGCATCGTATGACGCGCATGCAAGCGCGCGGGCGATCCGGGCGTCGCGGACCGCAGCCAGTTTCCGGAGCATAGTTATGGACGAGCCGAACCGCACCGTCGAAGTCATCGAACGAACCCGCATCAGCGACGGCTATATCAAGATCGACCGCGTCACGCTGCGCCACGGCCAGTTCGCCGGCGGCATGGGGGCACCGATCACCCGCGAAGTCGGCGAACGCGGCCACGCCGCCGGTGTGCTTCCCTACGATCCACGGCGCGATGAGGTGATGCTGATCGAGCAGTTCCGTGTCGGTGCCTATCTCGCCGGCTGGGACGCCTGGCTGCACGAAGTGGTAGCCGGCATCATCGACCCCGGCGAGACGCCGGAGGCCGTGGCCCGTCGCGAAGCGATTGAAGAAGCCGGCTGCACGATCGCGCGGCTAGAGCCGATCGCAGATTTGGTGCTGTCGCCGGGTGCCTTGACCGAGACGCTCAAGCTCTATTGCGGCGAGACCGATACGGCCGGCGTCGGCGGCGTGCACGGCCTGGACCACGAAGGTGAGGACATTCGCGCCACCGCGATGCCGGTCGATCAGGCTCTGCACATGCTGGCGCGGGGCGAGATCACCAACGCGCCGACGGTCATCGCGGTGCAGTGGCTGGCGCTCAACCGTAGCGCGATGCGCGCGCGATGGCGCCAATGACCGGCCGCTTGCAGGCGATTAGCCCGATAGCTAGTCTGCGCGCGCGCCGCAATCAGGGAACTCGCATGGACATCCGCGACGGCTTCGTGGACACGATCGGCCACACGCCGCTGATCAGGCTGCGCGGCCCGTCAGAGGCCACCGGCTGCACGATTCTGGGCAAAGCCGAATTCCTCAACCCCGGCGGATCGGTCAAGGACCGGGCCGCGAAGTACATGATCGCGGACGCCGAAGAGCGCGGTCACCTGAGACCCGGCGGATTGGTCTGCGAAGGCACCGCGGGCAATACCGGCATCGGGCTGGCGCTGGTCGGCAACGCCCACGGCTATCGCACCGTGATCGTCATCCCGGAGACCCAGAGCCAGGAAAAGAAGGACATGCTCAAGCTATGCGCCGCCGAGCTGTTCGAGGTTCCGGCCGTGCCCTTCAGCAATCCGGAACACTACATCCATACGGCCGAGCGCCTGGCCAAGGAACTGGCAGAGACGGAGCCGTGCGGTGTGCTCTACGCCAATCAGTGGGACAATCCGTCCAACCGCAGCGGCCACTATCGCTCGACGGCACCGGAGATTTGGGCGCAGACCGACGGAACGATCGACGGCTTCACCTGTGCCATCGGTACCGGCGGCACCATCGCCGGTGTCGCCCAGTTCCTGAAGGAGCGCAACTCCAATATCCGCATCGCCGCCGCCGATCCCATGGGCGCCGCGATGTACAACTGGATCAAGCATGGTGAGCTGAAATCGGAGGGCAGCTCGATCACCGAAGGCATCGGCCAAGGCCGCGTCACCGGCAATCTGCGCGATGTGCAAATCGACGACGCGTATCAGATCCCCGATGCCGAAGCGATGACGGCAATCTTCGACCTGCTGCAGCACGAGGGGATCTGCGTCGGCGGGTCGAGCGGCATTAATATCGTCGGCGCTGTCCGCCTGGCGCGAGACTTGGGGCCGGGCAAGACCATCGTGACGGTCCTGTGCGATTCCGGCACGCGCTATATGGCGAAGCTATTCAATCCCGCTTTCCTGCGCGAAAAAGACCTGCCCGTCCCGCCTTGGCTGGACGGTTGAGAGATGTCGACGCTCGCGCTCTTCGGCGATGACGCTTACGCACGCAGCTGCGAGGCGGTCGTGTGCGCGGTCAATGACCGTGGCGGCATTGTCCTTGACCGCACCGTGTTTTACCCGACCGGCGGCGGCCAGCCTGGCGACCGTGGTGTTCTGAGGCTCGCAGATGGTGGCGCGGTGCATATCGCTACGGCCGTCAAGGGCGACGGTGCGGGCGACATCGTTCACGTGCCGGACGCCGATCAGCCAACACCGGACGTCGGAACAGCGGTGACCGCCGAGATCGATTGGGACCGGCGTCACCGGCTGATGCGGATGCATAGTTGCCTGCATCTGTTGTCGGCCGTGCTTCCGTACCCGGTGACCGGCGGCCAGGTGGCAGAGGACAAGGGCCGGCTCGATTTTGACATTCCCGAAGCCGGGCTCGACAAGCTGCAAATCGGCGACGCGCTCAATCGGTTGATCGCGGAGGACCACAAAGTCACCACCGACTGGATCACGGACGCGGAGCTGGATGCACGGCCGGAACTCGTCAAGACGATGGCGGTCAAGCCGCCACGCGGCCACGGGCGGGTCCGTTTGGTGCATATCGGTGAGCTTGATCTGCAACCCTGCGGCGGCACACATGTGGCGCAGACGCGTGAGATCGGGCCCGTTAGTATCGCCAAGATCGAGAAGAAGGGCCGTCAGAACAGACGCATAACCATTGTATTTTTGCCATAGTATCAGTGAGAAAGAGGCACGCCTTGACGTCAGATGATAACAATGATGCGCTGGTCAGGACCGATTGGCTCGCCGCTCATGCGAGCGATGACGGACTGCGGGTCGTCGACGCAACCTGGTACGCCCCGAGCGACGGCCTCGGCGGCCACGACGCCTATCTCGATCGCCACATCCCGGGCGCGGTGCATTTCGATATCGACGCCATCGCCGACCGGTCGAGCGACCTGCCGCACATGCTGCCCGATCCGCAGACCTTTTCCCGCATGGTCGGCGCGCTCGGCATCGGCAACGACCACCGGGTTATCGTCTATGACGGCCAGGGGATGTACACCTCGCCGCGTGTCTGGTGGACGTTCCGCGCATTCGGCCACGACAACGTCGCCGTGCTCAACGGCGGTCTGCCCAAATGGCAGGCGGAAGGACGTGCGACGGCAAGCGGCGCGGAGACGCCGACGGCGGCGACATTCGCCGCCGCGTGGCGGCCCGAACTGGCGCGCGACGCCGCTGCGATCCGCGCCGCCGCCGAGTCCGGCAGTGAACAAATTGTCGATGCTCGCTCGGCGGGGCGGTTCAACGGCATCGAGCCGGAAGCCCGCGCCGGTGTGCGCAGCGGGCATATTCCCAATTCCATCAACCTGCCGTTCGGCGACCTGATCGATCCCGCCAATCAGACGCTGCGGCCAGCTGATCAACTGCGCGCCGCCTTCGCCGGCTCCCATGTCGATCTGTCGCGGCCGATCGCTACGACGTGCGGCTCCGGCGTAACCGCGTGCATTCTGACGTTGGCGTTGCATCAACTCGGTCAGCACGATTGGTCGGTCTATGACGGCTCCTGGACCGAATGGGGCGCGCGCGCCGACCTGCCGATCGAGGTCTAGGTTGGCACATAAGCTGGCGATACGGCGTTACACGCCGGACGACCAGGATGGGCTTGCACACCTCTGGCGGCAGTGCGACCTGAGCGTGCCGTGGAACGACCCTGGCCAGGACATTGCCGAGTTCCACAACCGCCGCCAGGCCAATCTTCTGGTCGGCGATCTCGACGGCCGCATTGTCGCCTCGGCGGCCGCCGCCTATGACGGTCATCGTGGCTGGCTCTACTATGTCGCGGTCGCGCCCGATTGCCGGCGGCACGGTCTCGGCCGCGATATGGTGGCGGCGGCGGAAAGATGGTTGGCTAAGCGCGGCGCACGCAAGGTTCAACTCACCATTCGTCCCACAAACGGCGATGTGCGCCAGTTCTATGCGGCCATCGGCTACCACGCCGCACCGCGCCTGATCATGCAGAAATGGTTGCACACCCCCGGCGTGACCGAGTTCGACCACGATGGCGACGGCACGTTGACGCTGTCGATTACGCACCTGGAACTGCATGAGCGGCCGAAACTGGGTCACACGCCGCCGCCGGCCGGCAAGCTGGCGCTGATCCGCGCCCAACCGCCGACGGTTTCCTTTTACCGCTATCTCTACGACCACGTTGGCGCGCAGTGGTTCTGGTGGGAGCGGCGGGTAATGGCGGATGCCGAATTGGCCGTCATCGTCGAGGACCCGATGGTCGAGGTCTATGTCCTGTATGCTCAAGGCGCGCCCGCCGGATTTGCCGAGCTCGACCTGCGCAGGCTCGATTCCGATCGGGTCGCCGATATCGCCTATCTAGGGCTCATGCCGGAGTTCATCGGCCGCGGCTACGGCCACTATCTTCTGGATTGGAGCGTCGATGCGGCGTTGCGCCACAGCCCGCGCCGCGTAACGCTCAACACCTGCAATCTCGACCACCCGCGCGCGGTCGCGTTCTACCAACAGGCCGGCTTCGTTCCCGTCCGCCAGGAGGAGCGCGTCATCCGCGATCCACGGATGTCGGGGGTCATTCCGCCGGAGACGCCGCTGCCGCCGAGCTATACCGCGGCCGTGTCGCCGGCGATCCCGGCCGACGGCGCCAACGTCACGCCCATGATGCGGCCGCGCTAGGACGTTTTTGGCCTAACGTCCGAACACACCCGGATCGCGGATCGCACCGGACGGGGCCTCCAATACCAGTGTCGCCGCCCCGAGGGCGCCGTGACGATTCTTGATCACCGCGACATCCAACGGTGCCGCATGGCCCGACTCGACGCGCGCGACTTGGTCCAGGCCCGCCTCCTCGCGCACCGCAAAGTAGTCGCCTGGTAGTTCAGAATTCCGAGCACCAGATCGGCCTCCTGCTCGCCGCCGGCATCGGCCAGGTGGTGCAACTGCGGCCGCCGCTTGGCGATAAACTCCAGGACACGTCGGTCGTCCAGCGAACCGAACGGAATCTCGTCCCGGCCGGAGATGGTGATGCCGCGGATCTGCGCTGCTGTGACCACGGGGCAATCGATATGCACGGCCAAACGTTTGAGGTGGCGCGCGGTGATAGCGACTTCCAGCTCGTGGCCGTCATACTGTCCCGGCGGTGGATCGATCAGCTGCAGATAATCGATCAGCACGGCACCGAGCGTGGGAATGCGCTCGTGCACGGTGCGTGCGTATTTGGTCACCTCGAGGACGTTCCAGTCGGGCTGGTAGACGGTGACCAGGCGCTGTTCCCAACCCTTCAGCGTGTGGACGGCGCGGTGTAGTTCCTCGACGTCGAGCCCATCGCGCAGTGGGCCTGACGCACCCTGCAGACAGCGCTGGATGTCCCG
Organism: Alphaproteobacteria bacterium; assembly: GCA_965248805.1. Classification (GTDB taxonomy): domain Bacteria; phylum Pseudomonadota; class Alphaproteobacteria; order UBA6615; family UBA6615; genus CBDFKJ01. The sequence continues at coordinate 125,804 of CBDFKJ010000006.1, read as the reverse complement.
GTAGCTCCAGCCCACCGTCCCCTGCCGCCGGGTGAGAATCGACAGCAAGCGCAGCATGATCGCTTCTTTGGGCAGTTCGTACGAGTAGACCAGGAACGACTGCTCCGGGTAGGCGTCGAGCCATTCGGCCAGGAGATTGAAGATGACCGTCGACTTGCCGTGGCCCGTGCGCCCGGCGATCACGACCAGGTCGCCGGGGTCGGCGCCGATATCCCGGTCGTCCATGGTCTTCCAGCCGAACGGCTTGCCGCGGCCGCGGCGCACCATGTTGTCGATCATCTCGTTGACGGAGAACGACCCGATCCGTTCCGCATTCATCACATGTTCCAATTTCGATTTCCCCGCGGCGCTCTCGTTACGCCAGGCGCCCACTGTTGCGCCGCAAAATTACCAAATCCCCAACCCGCGATAAACACGTACTATTTTTACCCGCAAATTTGCTCAGCCCCTAGTCGCGCATAGCGTGAACTCTACCGTCATTGCACCCGTTTACAGGGTCTTTTGTTCTCCTTATAGTCGCGTATTGGCGTGATTACTCAATTATAGGTGGTTTACAACGCCAACCGCGGTCGGATCAGCTTCTCGACCCGGCGTCGGGGGCAGCCAACTTGAAACCACAAAATCACGTTCAATAACAACGGAGTATGGCCAGTATTTGCCATTCACAGCTAACAATCGTGACGCCCGGCCGCGGACAAGTACGGCGGGCGCATGACCAACGGGAGGTCTCAATGACGAAGTTTCTACGTCAGTTCGGGCGCGATGAAGGGGGCGCTTCGGCGGCCGAATACGCGCTCATTCTCGCCATCGTCGGCGCCGGCATCACTGGTGCAGCGCTTTTCCTAGGCGAAACCATCTCCAACGCCATGGACGATGCATCAACCTGTATCTCATCGGCCGGGCTGGACTGCCCCAATGCACCGGACCCGGTGCCCTAACGATTACGTAAGATAGCACCAATCCACAGGCGCACGGCCCGGCTGGCGGTGCACCTGTGGATCTTCCCGACAGTATTCCGAGTCGCGGTTCGCAGGCCATTCACGGCCCAATCAAGATACACACAGAAATCGAGCACGCCGGCGAAGACATCGCCGAGCGATCCCCCACGCTGCACGTAATTGATTTGTTAACGATTTCGACACTCATCGCGTCGATCCTGTGCGCATCTGTTGCGGCGCTGCGCCCGCCAATTGGCAGCGGGCGATTTGCAATTCGCTTCAATTTGCAGTAAGCGGGCCGAATGTGAAATTAGGTCCAATCGTCACTATATGAGCAAAGTGGGCATGGAAGGAGAGACCTAACAGTGTCAATCCAACACCAGCTGATCTTTGATGATGGCGATGCTGTAGCGCAGATTATCAGTCTCGGGGAGCGTTGGGTGTTGTACAGCACCCATCCCAAACTGCGCGGCCTCGATGGCCAGGTTTTCGACAGCATGGCGGACGCGGAAGGCGCGGCCGAGGCGCGACTCGAGCCCAACGTGTTCGCATCGCCCGCGGCGGCCTGATCGAAGCCTAATCCGGGCGCGCAGCGCCCGACGACTTGGTTGCGAGCCGATCGGGAAAGAGGCGGCCCAGTGCGCCTTCACTGGCGCCGCAGATGCCGCGTTCCGTTATCAGGCCAGTGACCAGGCGGGCCGGCGTCACGTCAAACGCAAAGTTCGCCGCGGAACTGTGGTGCGGCATCAGCGCGATCTCGGCGATTTCTCCAGTATCGGTTCGTCCGCTCAAACGGGTCACCTCCGAAGGATCACGTTGCTCGATCGGAATGCCGACGACGCCGTCGCGCAGCGACCAGTCTATCGTCGGCGACGGCAGCGCAACATAGAACGGCACGCCATTGTCATGCGCGGCCAGGGCCTTCAGGTACGTGCCGATCTTATTGGCAACGTCGCCCGCGGCGGTCGTTCGGTCGCTGCCGACGAGGCATACGTCGACCATCCCATGTTGCATCAGATGGCCGCCGGCATTGTCCACAATAACCGTGTGCGCGACCCCATGCTCGCCGAGTTCGAACGCGGTGAGCGCAGCGCCCTGATTGCGCGGCCGCGTCTCATCGACCCAGACATGGACATCGATGCCGGCGTCATGCGCCAGATAGATCGGTGCGGTCGCCGTGCCGCAATCGACCGTCGCCAACCATCCGGCGTTGCAGTGGGTGAGCACATTGACGGGCGCCCCGGGCGGTTTTCCGGTCGCGATCGCCTCGATCAGCGGCAGCCCATGCGCGCCGATCGCCTTGTTGATACGGACATCTTCGTCGCAGATCTCGCGCGCCTTCGCGTAGGCGGCCGCCGCGCGGTCGCCGTGGGGCCGGTTGCGTAGTTCCGCGCGCATTTCATCCAGCGCCCAGCGCAGATTTGTGGCCGTCGGTCGCGTCGCCAACAGGGCCTCACGGGCCGCGTCGATGTTTGCATCCGACGCGTCGGCCCGCACCGCCAGGCACATGCCATAGGCCGCCGTCGCGCCAATCAGCGGCGCGCCGCGCACCTGCATGTTGGCGATCGCCGCCGCCGCATCGCCGACACTGCGCAATCGGGCGACGACGAATTCGTGCGGCAACCTGGTCTGGTCGATGATTTCGACCGACCAGCCGTCCTCGGCGAGCCAGATCGAGCGATAGGGCCGCCCCGCGACATTCATCCCAAGCACTCCCTTCCCGGCAGCGTCAGCCTGGTCCGTTGCCGACCGCCTTCGCACCTTGCCGGGACCCCACGGCAAGCGACTGCACGAATTGGAGTCCCCGATCACAAATCATTGATCGCCGCCACACGCAAATCGCTCCGCACGCGCGGAATAAATCGGCCGCTGCGGTGTTTGGCTAATGGAGTGACGGGGGTTCCCCGTTTGTAAGGGAGGGAGGCGAATGAGAATAACCGGAGTTGCCGCGCTCGCGGCAGGGGTGGCTCTTGCCACATTGGTGACCATCCCATCGGCCAACGCGCAGGACATGCGCGGCATGCAGGTCGCACGACAGGCGATGATGCGCTCGAACGGCGCACACATGGGCGTCATCGGAGCCTTCAATGAAGGCGGCATCACCGATCCGAAATTGGTCGAGTCGGCCGCTGGCGCCATCAATCGGATCGCCAAGGCGCTGCCAGCGGTGTTCCCGCCTGGCTCCGGCGTCGAAGCGGGCGCAACACGCGCGAAAGCCGAAATCTGGACCGATTGGGACGGATTTCTCGCGGCCGCTCAGGCGCTCGACACCACATCGGCCGCATTGGTCGAGGCCGCGAAGTCGGGCAACGCCGAAGCCATCGCCGCGGCCGCCGGCGCGATCGGCGGCGAAGCCTTTGGCGCATGCCACGGCAAGTATCGCGGACCGCGAAACTGATTTGCCGACCTCGGTATGCCCGCGCGCCGGCTCGGGCGCGCGGCTACCGAACCACGGATCGACCAAGTAGGTCGCGGGCGGCGGTTCATGACGGGCTGCCGCCCGATTCGCATCCGGCCTATTTCTCGATGCGATAGATGAAGCTGCCGTCGCGCTCCGACCAGTCCAGCAATGTGTGGCCGGTGGTGGCACAGAAGTGCTGGAAGTCCTGAACCGACCCCGGATCGGTCGAGCACACCTCAAGCACCTGGCCGGCCTGCAGCTCCTTCATTGCCCGCTTGGCCTTCAGCACTGGTAGTGGGCACTTCAGACCGCTGGTGTCGAGCACTACGACGTGGCGCATTCCCCGGTTCCCAAGTCGGCGCACCGAAACATGGCAGCGCCCGGGCGTGACGTCCAACCCGGGCGCCGACGCCCACGAAGGCTATGCGCCCTTGATCAAAATAGGCGACATCGCTAATAAGCGCTTGAATCGCGCAGCTTAGCCAGATGAATCTCGACGAACTTCGCAGGAATGCACATCGGGCGAGTCGCCTGCTGAAGGTCTTGAGCAATGAGCGTCGCCTGCTGGTACTGTGCCATCTGAGCCAGGGGGAGAAATCGGTCGGCGAACTCGAACGCGCCATCGGCCTGGGCCAGTCCGCCCTATCGCAGCACTTGGCGCGCTTGCGCCGGTCGTCGCTTGTGCGCACGCGCCGCGACGCCCAGACAATCTACTATTCGCTGGCCGGCGACGAGGCCGTCGCCGTTATGCAAACTCTGTATGATCTGTATTGCGCCGATGCACCCGCCGACAGTGATGCGCTAGATGCCTGAGCCGCGCCGGACCACCTGCGACTTGGTGCCCATGGCATGAGCATTTACCTGCCGATTGCCGAGATGTCGGTAAACGTATTTCTCATTCTCGGCCTCGGCGGCGGCGTCGGTTTTCTGTCCGGCATGTTCGGCGTCGGCGGCGGCTTCCTGATGACGCCGCTGCTCATCTTCATCGGCATCGCGCCACCGGTGGCCGTCGCCACCGAGGCCAACCAGATCGTCGCTTCGTCCGTATCCGGCGTATTGGCGCACATGCGTCGGCGCAACGTCGATTTCCGCATGGGCGCCGTGTTGACGGTCGGCGGCTTCGCCGGCTCATACATCGGCGTGATGCTGTTCACCTTCCTGCGCGATATCGGCCAGATCGATCTGGTGATCTCGCTCAGCTACGTCGTCTTTCTGGCCGCGGTCGGCACCTTGATGCTGGCTGAGAGCAGCCGCACCATGTGGCGCCGCGGCCGCGCAGGTGGGCAGCGGCGCAAGCTGCACGAACACACCTGGCTGCACGGCCTGCCGTTGAAGATGCGGTTCCGTCGCTCGCGACTCTACATCAGCGCGTTGTTGCCGCTGGGCATCGGCTTTTTCGTCGGCGTCCTGGCCGCAATCATGGGCGTCGGCGGCGGCATCATCATGGTACCGGCCATGATCTATCTGCTTGGCATGCCGACGTCGGTCGTCGTCGGCACCTCGCTGCTGCAGATCGTCTTTGTCACCGCCAACGTCACCTTTCTGCAGGCGGTCAACAACCAAACGGTCGACGTCGTGCTGGCCCTGTTGTTGCTGGCCGGCGCCGTGATCGGCGCGCAGATCGGCACGCGCGCGGGCACGCGTCTGCGCGGCGAGCAATTGCGCGGCCTGCTGGCGCTGATGGTCTTGGCTGTCTGCGGCAAGCTGCTGGTCGATCTGCTCGTGACGCCACAGGACCTGTTCTCCCTTGCCACCGGCGGTGGCACCAATTGATAGCAGCGCGCACATATGGCCTCGGCCTGCTCCTGTCCGCATGGGCCTGCGTTTCCGTCGCTGCCCCGCCCGAGGTCGATTTGAGCAAGAGCCGCGTGGAGATCACGGCGGGCTTCACCGGCAGCGACGTCCTGTTGTTCGGCGCCATCGAAGATGCCGACGAAATCGTCGTCGTCGTTCGTGGGCCGCTCGCCGACGAGACGGTGCGGCGCAAGACGCGCACCGCCGGCGTCTGGATCAACCGAGATGCGGTGCGGTTTAGCAATGTGCCCGGCTACTATTACGTCGCCAGCACGCGGCCGCTCGATGAGATCGTGTCCCTCGAGCAGCGCCACGACCACGGCATCGGCCACGACACTCTGGAGTTGCGTACCACCGACTCGGACAGCGACGCCGAGCGCGGTCGGTTTCGCGCCGCGCTCATTCGTCTGAAGCAACGCCAAGGCCTGTACTACGAGCAACCCGGCGAAATCCGCGTCAGCGGCGGCCGGCTTTTCCGGACCGATTTGGCCCTGCCGTCCAACGTGCCGACCGGCGACTACTCGGTTGAGGTATACCAGCTACGCCAGGGCGTGCTGGAGCACGTCTCGACCGAACTCAGCATCGCCAAGACCGGCCTCGAGGCCCGCATCTTCGACTTCGCCCGCGACCGTTCCGCGCTGTATGGTCTAATTGCCATCGCGATAGCGCTGGTGGCGGGATGGTTCGCCGGGTTCGTGTTCCGCAAGGCGTGACGGGAAAATGGCCGAAACCGATCCGCAAGACCCCATCGACGAAGAGCACACACGCGTATTCCTCGTGGTCGTCGACGACAGTCCTGAACTGACCCTGGCGCTGCGCTTTGCCTGCCGCCGGGCGCGGCACACCAGCGGCCGTGTCGCTCTGCTGCGCATGCTGGAGCCGACCGATTTCCAACACTGGATGTCGGTCGGCGATCTGATGCGCGAGGAGGCGCGCACCGAAGCGGAGCAGCTGTTGCAGAAATTGGCGGCGCAGGTCCACGACCAGACCGGCGAGACGCCGATGATCTATGTGCGTGAGGGCGAACCCAAGCAGGCGCTTTTCGGTTTGATCGACGAAGAGCCGTCGATTTCCGTTCTGGTCCTGGCCGCCGCGAAGGGTGCCGATCCGGGTCCGATCATCAGTCATCTGGCCAAGCGCAGCTTTGCCAAGCTGCGGGTCCCGGTGACGATCGTGCCGGGATCACTGACCGACGCCGAGATCGACGCGCTGGCATGATCGCATAGGCACACCGACACGCGACATTCGTCGCCCGCGAGGCGCCGCTCTATTTGCCGATGCCCGCCTTGCGCAGACCGTCGGTGAGGTGCTCGTAGTCGGCCACGTTCATTATACGGCGCCGCCACGGAACCGACATCGGTCAGCAACAGCGGATTGAGCGCCGTCGCGAGAGCAGCGGCGGTCTCGGCCTCACTCAGCCGGCCCAGATGACCGTAGGACGCGGCCTGCAGGAGATGGGCCGGCCAAAAGTCCCGCCCGCGCTGGTTTGCTTCGGCCAGCGCGGCGATGGCGTCGTCGTAGCGGCGCAATTGGAACAGGGCGTGCCCCTGGTTCCACGAATAGCCCGTCTCATTATTGGGGTTGAGGCGGCGCGCGAGATTGATCTCCGGCAACCCCTCATCGGCACGGCCGGCCCAGGTCAGCACCTCACCCAGCATGGCGTGAAAGTCGGCCCGATTCGGCTGCAACATCACGGCCTGATTGAGCTCGCCGATCGCCAGCTCGTGCCGTTTCTGCCACACATACGCATCGCCGAGGATCGCATGGGCGCCCGGATCCTCGGCGTTCAACTCGACCGCCCGTTGCGCCAGCCGGATCGCGCTTTCCAGCGATTGGGGATCGTAGTCGGTCCAACCCGGCCGCCAATCGTCGAGATGTGTCCAGGCTAGGAAAGAGTGCGCACGCGCATACTCCGGATCCAAGGCGATCGCCTCGGTAAGCAGCTCGCGCGCCGCGATGTTGTCTTTCTCGGTCAAGCGGTTCTGCCTTTCGCGGGCCGGCAGCACCAGGTCATAGGCCTGCATGTTGGCGGTTTGCGGCCGTCGCATCCGCCGTCGGTTCGGCTCCGTCAACTGGACCTTCAACGCCGCGACAACCTGCTGGGTGACTTCATCCTGCACCGCGAAGACGTCGGTCAGCTCCCGGTCGTAGCGTTCGGCCCAGACGTGCCCCCCGGTGGTTCCGTCGATCAGCTGTGTCGTAATGCGGACGCGATCGCCGGCCTTACGGACGCTGCCTTCCAGAATATTGCGCACGCCGAGCTCGCGGCTGATGTCGGCGACGTTCACCGATGCGCCCTTGTAGGTGAAGCTCGAATTGCGGGCGATGACGAACAGGCCGGGTATCCGCGACAGGTCGGTGATGATGTCCTCGGCGATGCCATCGGCGAAGTACTCCTGCTCGGCATCGTCGCCAAGATTGTCGAATGCCAGGACCGCTATCGACGGCCGGTCCGGCAGCGAGAGTGCCGGTGGCGCCGGCGCCGCGACATCCGGCTGCGCGGGCACCGGTGATGACGGCGGCGCGGGCGGCCAGAACACAACGGCCAGCGCCACGACTGCGGCGCCGACCAAGGCGCTCCCCAGCGCGACCTGCCATAGGTGTGCCCGCCGTGTTCGAGGCGCCGCAGCAACTGCCGAGCGCGCGGCCTGGCCGGTCGCGACCCGATAGACGTGAACCGGCTGGGCTATGTTTTTCAGCTCCTGCGTCCCGGCGTCATCGAACGCAAAGTCGACCAGGCGATGCACCTGTCGGTGGATCTCATCGCTAACGGAGACGCCGCCCGGGGCGGCGATTTCCTGCAGGCGTGCCGCAATATTGACACCGTCGCCGAGCAGGTCGTCGCCTTCGACCATGACATCGCCGAGGTGCACCCCGATGCGAAACTGCATTTGACGATCATTGCTCAAGCTGGCGTTGAACTGGGCTAGCGCAGCCTGCGCCGCGACAGCACACCGTACGGCTTCGACCGGGCTTGCGAATTCGGCGACGAGGCTATCTCCGGCCGTGCCGAACACGCGGCCATGATGATCGGCGACCTGGCCGTCGATCAGCGCGCCGCAGCGTCGCCAACGTCGCCTCCTCGTCCGCCGCCATCAAACGGCTGAAACTGGCGACGTCGGCGGCCACTATTGCCGCCAGCCGACGTTCGACATGCTGTCTAGCCACGCAAGTCCTCATTGGCGCGCGGACCGTCAGTGCGCACCCAGCTACACTAGGGTCCGGACTCATAACCATTAGCTGACGGTAGCGGCGAGACAGACGGCGGCGAGGAAGTTTTGGGCGAGGCGGTCATAGCGGGTTGCGATTCTGCGGAAGTCTTTCAGCCGGCCGAACATGCGCTCGATGGCGTTGCGGTCGCGATAGAGCGCCGGGCTGAAGCACGGCTTCCAGCGGCGGTTGGCCTTCGGCGGGATGTTCGGAGCGACGCCTCTGCTCTCGATCTTGCGGCGAACGGCGTCGCTGTCATAGCCCTTGTCGCCAGTCAGGATCGAGGTGGCCGGCATCCGCTCCAGCAGCGGCCGCTGTGCAGTCCGCCACTTGGCCGCCGGTCAGCAGGAAGGCGAACGGGCGGCAGAGGCCATCGGTCAGCGCATGGATCTTCGTGGTGCGCCCGCCGCGGGAGCGGCCAATGGCCTGCGTGTGCTCCCCCCTTTGCCGCCCGAGGCGCAGCGATGAGCCTTCACCGCCGAGGAATCGATCAACACTTGCGCCGGCGGCCCACCCGCCGAAGCCAGAGCGTGGAATATCCCTGTCCACACGCCTTTGGCCGCCCACCGCACGAAGCGATTGTAGAGCGTCTTGCGCGGGCCATAGACGGACGGCGCATCGACCCAACGTCCGCCGGACTTCAACACATGGATGATACCGCTTATAACGCGGCGGTCGTCGACTCTCGGCTTGCCGCGCGTATCCGTCGGCAGATGCGGCACGAGCCGCGCAAACTGTTCCTCGCTCAGCCAGAACGTATCGTCCATCGCAACACTCCCGCAGTTTGGGAGCGTGAATCACATCGCGCCGCGTCGGCTCAAGCGATTTATGGGTCCGGAGCCTAGCACGCCCGAGCCGCCGGACTACCGTCGACCGGCCCAGCCTCGATGGTGACCCGGATGGCGCGTCAAAACGCGCTGGACACCGACAGGTCCAAATCCGGATCGCCGATCACACGATCCTTGGAAAACGCCAGTGTAACGACCGTGCCCTTGCCGGGCTCGCTCGCCAATGCGAAGGAGCCGCCTAGCAGCTCACTGATCGACTTTGCCAACGGCAAGCCCAGGCCCGTGCCTTCGAACCTACGATTGAGATTGCCACCGGCCTGAGTGAAGACGCCGAGCGCGGCATCGACCTGAGCGGCCGACATACCGCGGCCGGTGTCGGCAACCTCTATCACATCGAGTCGGATGCGCCGCCGAGCCACGGCCCGGCGTCAATTGGCGAACTCAGACTAGCAGGTTCGTGTCGTCGCCTTCGGTTTCCTCCTCGGGCTCGCCCTCGGCCAGAACCTCCTCCAGCAACTCCTCGATCAGAGTATCATCGTCGACGGCGGCGACCGCCGCGTCAATAACGGGGACCGGCGCGGGCGCTTCTACGGCCGTTTCCCCGCCATCGGGGATTGCCGCGACCGTGCCCTCGTCGTCGGCGATTGCGGCGTCCGTGCCCTCGTCGTCGATCAGCCCACCGATGGTCCCGCTGTCGAGCAGCCCGGACGTGAAGGTGTGAACCTTGCCTTGCGGATTAGTGATCGTCGTGGTGCGGACGGTCCCGCTCTCGGTGTGCTCGACCGTTACCGTCTTGCTCAGGGTACGATCGTGTGGCAGCTCCTTGGTTCGCGTCCGCGTAAACCCGTTCTCCGTCTGTTCGAATGTGGTCGTGTGCCCGTTCGTGGTCACCACCGCTCTCGACGGAGCGTCTCCGCCGTCCACGGGCGTCCCGTCCTCCGCCGTGGTCGTGGTACCGGCTTGCGGCTCGGCGTGACGAGCAAAGCCCGGTGGCACATGGCCGACAGAAGTTACGTTCATGGCTCGCTCCTTGCCCGTCCGCAGGTCGGCGGTGCGTTGTCGTGCGATTACGACTTGTCAAAGCGAGGCAAGGCGTGCGCCAAGCATTTCAGCGCGCTTTGCGGCCAAAGAACCGCTTTTGGGGAAAAATTTACCCAAGTTCGCCGGGCAATTTGTGCCGCCCATGCGGCAGCTTTTGCCGGCCGGCGATTGTAAACCGCCGCCCCGGGCGTAGAGTCGGCGCGCGCCGCCAGCAATCGACCATCGGGACAGGCACCGCCACATGGACCCAGCGGTCGACCCGATCGAGCAATTTAGGGTGTGGTTCGCCGAGGCGGAGCGCAGCGAGCCTCACGATGCAAATGCCATGGCAATCGCCACGGTCGGTGCCGACGGCACGCCGTCGGCACGCATGGTGCTGATGAAGGACTTCAGCTCCCGCGGTTTCGTCTTCTACACCAACTATGAGAGCCCCAAGGGTGAGCACCTGTTGGCCACGCCGAAGGCAGCGATCTGCTTCCATTGGAAGTCGCTGGGCCGCCAAGTGCGCATCGAGGGCGCGGTGGAAACCGTGTCCGACGCCGACGCCGACGCCTACTTCGCCAGCCGTCCCCGCGACAGCCAGATCGGCGCCTGGGCCAGCCGGCAGTCGCGCGCCATGAAGGGCCGGTTCGAGCTGGAGCGGCAAATCGCGCACTGCGCTGCGAAGTACGCGCTCGGCGCCGTGCCGCGGCCACCCTACTGGTCCGGATTTTGTGTCGTGCCCGAGCGCATCGAGTTCTGGCGCCAGCGCGCCTTCCGTCTGCACGACCGCCTCGTCTACCAGCGCGCCGGCGATGGCTGGTCCACCGAGCGTCTGTATCCGTAACGGAAATTCCGCCGCGGAGTCATGTCGAGAAGAGAACGATGCCGAACAGCAGGGCAAAGATCGGCAGAGAAACGACTAACAGCCCGGTGATGAAGTCGCGCTTTGATCAATCGGTTTTGGGGGCGACGATGATGATGATAACGAGCATGGCTGGTTTGCCTTCGATGTTCGCCACGATGGCGATCGCCAGGGCAGCATCGAACTGAATAACGAACAAAAGGGTGCTCTTTGCACTCGCAGCCTCCCTCGGCGTGCCTGATCCGAACAGCGCGCGCATCAGAATGCCGAGATTGAACCCGGCGACATGGATCAGGTAGCGTTTGTGGACGTTCTCGCGCGCCCGCAGCAACGCGCGGCGCATGCCGCCACGGTCGAGGACATGGGCGAAGCTGCGCTCGACCATCATCACCGCGCCTGCGCATGGCGTTCCGCGCGACGCCGGACTTCAATCGCGCCCGGTTGGCGTAGACAGCCTGACGTGCCGCCTGGTCGCCATGCCAGCGCAGATAGCCGTTGGCGGGCTCCGGCTCGGAGATCCGCGTTTTCCAGACGCCGCCGTCGAGGTCTTTCAGCCCCTCGCGTGAATGATAGCCCTTGTCGCCAACGAGACTGCAGGGCTCTGCCCGTGTTGGAGCCAGACCGACCTCGGCGAGGTTGCGCGCGGCCGCCTCCAGCGTCCCAGGCAAAGTCGTCGTGTCGCCTTCATCGGCTGGATAGATCGGTGCCGCAACGATGACGCCGGTGTCGAGATCGACCGCGTGCTCGGGCTTGTAGGCCAGATGCGTGGTGCCGTCCTTCATCCGCGCGATCTTCGCATCAGGATCGGTCGGGCTCGTCCAATCCTTGTTCGAAAGCTTCTTGCCCTTCCGCCGGCGATCGAGCCGGACGAGGTCGTCGATCGTCGGCGTTTCGACGCCACTCTCCTTCGCCATTTGCGTCAGCATCTCGCGATAGGTCTCGCCGCTATCGCGCCGCACGATGGCTCGCAGGGCGGCGTTGGCTTCCATCGTCGAGCCGTCGACGCCGATCCGCTCGCCCTTCACCAGACCGCGCGCGGCGACGAGAGCCAGAACCCAGTCGAAAACCTTTTCATGGACCTCGTGCGGCAGCCGGCCGCGCGTCTTCGACAATCAGGAATGATCGGGAACCTTGTCCCGGTTCGCCAACCGCAGAAACGCGCGAAGCGACAGCGAATCCGAACAGCGCCAAGCGATGCCGCGCTCGCTGCCGATGCCCTCGAAATAGCCGATCATGTGCATCCGGAAATAACGCCCCGGCGGCAGCGAAGGAGCCCCCATCCGAGGTGCGTAGTATGGCTTGCACGTCGCCTCCACGAAGCCGTCAAAGCCAGACTCGGTCAGCAACTCATGCAGCCGGTCGGAAAACGCGTGTCCAGGCGAACGCGGCATCTCCGCCCATGTCACCACGAGGTCACCCTGAACCTCGCTCTGTCGTCTCAATGCCATCGCACGACGCCCGTCTAAATCTCTATGTTCAGACAGAATCAGACACGCCGGACTTCGTCAACGGGCTGCTAAGGTCGCCACCCGCGAGCGGTTCGGGCGCCGCAGAGCCCAATAGACCAGCAGCCCGAGGAGGGTCTGAAAGACCAGAATAGTGGCGAGGAAATTCAGGTGCCCCCACCACGGGGTCTGGCTGCTTGCCTGCCAGAGCAAATGCCCAACGGTCGTAACGCCGCCGTGGGTGGGCAGCGGTGACAGATATGTCGCGAAGGACGCGAGGGCGGCCAGCAGGACTGCGTCAGGCCGCCGATTTCGATTACGCTATGGCCAATACTTTTCCCGACCGCGTCATAGGTCACTCTAAGAACAACGCAAACTCGGTCGCCGCGAAGGGTCTCCAGATGGTCGGCCAGATCAGATGAGTGGATACCGTGAAAGTAGTTGGGATAGGAGACGTGGGTCAGGATGATGTGTCTGGTGTCGGGCCATTGTGTCCCGGGCTCCCCGTAGCTCCAGGTCATCTCAAGGGCGATCTGGCGCCGAATCTTTGTTTTGTCCTCGATAGCACAGCGCTCATTGGTTCCTCGCTCTTAGGCTCACCGCCACATTGAAGTCATCTCAGCCAAGGGCATATACGCTAATGGCGGTCTTGCGCGCGCGAGAACGCCCCGAGTTCACCCGACTCTGACATCCCGGGATTACGTTGTCGTGGGCTCACTAATTGGCAAAGAAAACCTCTCGGGCTGATACACGGGAACGGTTGTGCAATGCTGAGAATTCGCCACTTGCTCCTGACCCTGGGAACCATTGCTTTGCTTGTCGGTCCCGCTTTGGCTGTGGAGAGAGCTCGGTCGGCGCTCTTCGATGAGGCCCTGCCGCTTTCTTCGGAGGGGAAATTGGGCCGAGCCATCGAGGTCACCCGCCAAGCCTGGGTGGAGTCAGGAGACGCGTTCGGCACTGACGATGCGCGCACGTTCGAGGCCGAGGCCTTGTGGCTTGATTTGCGGATAGACGAACGAGTCACGGCAGGATTGTCGTATGAGGATCCGCTCATTCGCCGTCGGGCTGGGCATGAGCGGCATCTCGAAGAGCCAGGTCAGCCGGCTGTGCGAGGAGATCGACGGCAAGGTGAAGGCTTTTCTGGAGCGGCCGATCGAAGGTGACTGGCCGTACCTGTGGATCGACGCGACCTATCTGAAGGTCCGTCGCGGCGGACGCATCGTGTCGGTCGCCGTCATCATCGCCGTCGGCGTCAACAGCGACGGCCGGCGCGAGGTGCTGGGCATGGAGATCGGCACCTCCGAGGCCGAGCCGATCTGGACGGAGTTCCTGCGCAAGCTGACGCGACTGCGCGGCGTCAAGCTCGTCGTCTCCGATGCGCATGAAGGCTTGAAGGCCGCCGTCACCAAGGTGCTGTGCGCCACATGGCAGCGTTGCCGCGTCCACTTCATGCGCAACGTGCTCGCCCATGCCGGGAAGAACGGGCGGCGCGTCGTCTCGGCCTTCATCGCCACCGCGTTCGCACAGGAGACGGCCGAGGCGGCGAGCCTTCAATGGCGTGCCGTCGCCGATCAGATCCGAACGAAGGTCCCGAAGCTTGCCGCCATCATGGACGACGCCGAGCCCGATGTGTTGGCATACATGACCTTCCCCAAGGAGCATCGCGCCAAGCTGCACAGCACCAATCCGATCGAGCGCCTCAACGGCGAGATCAAGCGCAGGACCGACGTCGTCGGCATTTTCCCCAACGATGATGCCATCGTCCGGCTGGTCGGCGCGCTCCTGCTCGAACAGAACGATGAGTGGGTCGTGCAACGGGCCAGATACATGACCCTGGAAACCATCGCCCAGATGAATGATGATCCTCTCATCAGCCTGCCAGCTGTCGCACGCTGATCATCCCGGCCCATGCCGGAGCGCGCGGCCATCTGCCGTCAGCTACACCACTCCATGGGACACTGATCTTCCCGAATATGAGAGGTCTGCTTGCTGGGGTTTTCCAAAGGAGACGGTTTCCGTCCTCGAAGGCGTCGTCGATGCTTGGCGGTTTGACTACGCCTCATGGCTTTCCTTTGGCAATGACGTCACGTCGTTTCAGCTTGGTGCCGCGCCGTCGCATGGCCTGCGTGTTGCGACTTTGGTCAACGGCTCGCTCTTTGTTCAAGAAGGGCCATTCGACATTCGCGCCGGGCCGGTGTTCATGGCCGACAATGTGAAAGCTTTTCAGCTAGAGGGGGATCGGGTCGCAGCTCTTGTCGAGAGTGCGCCGCGCGTTGCAACATCCAAGCCCGGAGATCCGATCGTCGGCGAACTTTGGGTCAAGGAAGGGGAGCTTGACGCACCCTGGGTGCTGATGGCTCGCAACGTCTTGGATTTCCAACTTGAGGGCGACCGCATCGGGATTATCGGTCCGCCTCGCATCGGGTCCCTTGCGGGCGAAGGGCAAGGCGCAATGGGCCCATACCCTGCAGACGTGCGCGCACCGATTACGAGGCTAATGACCATTGACGGACCTCTCTATCCCCGATGGTCCGTTGCCACAACAGACAAGATTCTTGATTTTCAACTCGAAGGCGATCGGATCGCAGTACTACGCGAAAGACCGGGTCGCGGCGAACGGGGTGACCGGCGCACGCTGACGAACACACGAAGCCGCGAATTGTTGGTCAAGGAGTCGGTTTCCGATCGTAAATTTACCTCCGTCGCAGTCGGCGATATCCAACAGTATCAGCTCGGGGGCGATAGGATCGGCGTCCTGCGCGCCGGCGAACTGTTAATCAAAACTGGGTCCTTGTTCGCGGATTGGGCGTTCGAGTCGTCGGGTGTTTGGGAGTTTCAGCTCGCCGCGGAGAGGACAGGTTATGTTACGGTAGATGGGGAGCTCTGGGTTGACGGCGCGTTGCGCGGCCGCGGCGTGGTTTTTTTTGAGCTCAAGCCCGGCGGAAATCGCTACTTCTATGGCGTCGGTGACGACGGCAGGTTGAGGTATTGGAGCGAGGAGCCGGGCGGCTCAAAGTCCTTCTTTTGTCTTGGGGGTCTTCCGAAGCAGGGAACCATATGGGATGTCCAGCTGGGATCCGCTAGGGTGGGCGTCCTCGTCAATGGTACGCTTTACGTTATCAGCCCGTTGAAAAAGTCGCGGCCATCTGACTCTGTGACGAGGGCATGGTTCGAGTCGGGAGCTTCGTCATGGCGTTGGGACGACAAGGGGATCGACAGGTGGACTTGATGGTCAGTTGGGCAGAGATGCCTCGCTCGCCCGGCCACGTGTTTTACGACCAGCTGCAGGAGGTGCTGGTCGATGCCGGTTTCGATGCGTTCGCCGAGGACCTGTGTGAGCCCTATTACGCGCCAGGGATCGGACGTCCGGGAATCCCACCGGGGCGTTACTTCCGGATGCACCTGGTCGGCTACTTCGAAGGCCTCGACAGTGAGCGGGCGTTGGAGTGGCGGTGCGCCGACAGCTTGTCGCTGCGTGAGTTCTTGCGCCTGGAGGCGCGCGCACGTGTGCCTGACCACTCGTCGTTGAGCACGATCCGCAGCCGCACGCGGTGCATGAGGCAGTGTTCGCCTGGGTGCTGGACGTTCTTGGCGAGCACGGCCTGGTCAGGGGCGAGCGGATTGGGGTCGATGCTTCGACCATGGAGGCGAACGCGGCGCTGCGCTCGATCGTGCGCCGCGACAGCGGCGAAAGCTATCGCCAGATGCTGCAGCGCATGGCCGCCGACAGCGGGATCGAGACCGCGGCGAATGACTTGGCGCAGATGGATCGGCGGCGCAAGGGCAAGAAACTCTCCAATGCGGACTGGGTCTCGACGCGGAGGCCAAAATCGCCAGGATGAAGGACGGCACGACGCATCTGGCCTACAAGCCCGAACACGCGGTCGACCTCGACACCGGGGCGGTGATCGCGGCCGAGCTGTATCCGGCCGATCAGGGCGACACGACCACCCTGCCGACAACGTTGACGTCAGCCGAGGCCAAGCTGGCGGCTGTGGGCGCAGCGCCGACGGCCGACGAACCGGCGGAGCTGGTGACCGACAAAGGCTACTTCGGCCGCGAGGTGCTGAAGTCCCTTGCCGACGGCGCCTGGACGACCCGCATCGCCGAACCGAAGGGCAAGGGGCTCTCGCGCTGGCACGGCGACGACGCCGCTCGGCGGGCCGTTTACAACAACCGCAACCGATTGCTGTCGGGCGTGGCGAAGGCCGCGTTCAAACTCCGCGCCGAAGTGGTCGAGCGGGGCTTCGCCCAGGTCCTCGATCGCGGCGGCATGCGCCGCACTTGGCTGCGCGGGCGCGAGAACGTCGGCAAGCGCTATCTGATCCACGTCGCCGGACACAACCTGGGCGTCCTATTGCGCCAGTTGATCGGCGCCGGGACCCCGCGAGAGGCTGCGGCCAAGGGCTTGGCGGTCCTGCTGCTTGTCTTGCGACAGGAACAATCGCTGATCATTATCCTCGCCCTCAATAACCCCCCGGCGCCGGGTCTCGCCGCCGCCATTGTTATCACGCCCGATGCTTCATCAACTCAGTCTTCTTCAACGGGCTGTTAAGCAACGGCCCTGAGGTCAGCTGGAGACCTCCAACAACCGGGGGATTTGACGAAGATTTTGGTGTGCTGTCCGACTTTCGCTGAGATCGGCGGTGTTGACGTCCGCAACCATCCGCCGTTTCGTTCTCGGCGGAGGGTTTTGGCGCTATTCAGGCGGACTCATACCATGGCGGCCCTGCGCTCATGGAAGATCAGACGCTGGAAATTGTAAGCCAGGTTGGCGAGGCCGATCTTGGCCTCCGCCCGCTTGAGCCCGATGGTACGGATGAAAAGGCCCATGCGATCCTTCTGCTGGGCGAAGACGTGCTCCACATGCGCACGGACCGCTGACTTGCGGGCATTGGCCTGGGCGGTCGCCTTGGGCATGGCCCGGCCCGGCGGCTTCTTGCGGTGGATGTGGGAGACCCGACCCTTGCCGGCCAGCCACGCCTCGTTGGCCTTCGAGCGATAGGCGCTGTCAGCCCACACGCCGGCGGCCAGATTGTCGCCGGTGACGAGCTGACGCAACATCTTGCCGTCATGGCGGGCGGCATCGGTCACAGCCGAGCTGCGGATGAAGCCGTAGGCCCGATCGATGACGACATGATTCTTGTAGCCGAACACCGGGATCGCGATGTCGGGCATGCGCCGTTGCGACCCGGCGGGGTTCTTGCGCCGCCCGGTCTTCACCGTCCACCGCGCATCCGTGTCCTTCTGCGCCGCCTTGGCTGGCTGATCGGGCCAGACCTCGGACGCGCTCTTGCCCGCCTTGATCGCCCGCTTCTCGTCATCGCTGTGGCGCTGCTTGGGCGCCGATACCAACGTCGCATCGACGATCTGCCCGCCCATCGCCAGATAGCCGCACCGGCGCAATTCGCCATCGAAGGCGGCAAACAGCTTATCCATCGCCCCGGCCCGGACCAGACGCTCGCGAAAGGTCCATATGGTGTTGCGGTCCGGCGTCGGCGCTCCGAGATCGAAGCCTAGGAAGCGAAGCCAGCTCAAGCGATCGCGGATCAGAAACTCCATCCGCTCGTCACTCACCGTGTGCCGCGCGGCCAGGATCAGAACCTTGAGCATCGCCACCACATCGTAGGCCGGGCGGCCACCTTTCGATCCGTCCGAATAGCCCAGCGCAGCCTCAAGCGGCGCGCGGAAAATCTTGAAGTCGACGACCTTTGCCAGCACCTCCAACGGATCACCCGTCGCCGAAAGCTTTCGAAGATGATCCGGTAAGCCGAACAGACCAGCCTGCCTCATCAATACCTCCTCAAACCGAACCGCCGTAGAGAATCACAACGAGGCAAAATTCACGAGGTAAATGGAGGCGTCCAGCTATTCCTTCCACAAGTTACACTGAGACTGCACGTTGGTACGCGCTCCATATCACTGGAATGAGTCTGCTCGCGTTCCGACTACCGCCGGTCGCCTCATGATCATGAAATTAGGCCAATGCGAACTCGACTTCGCCTTTGGGTCAGATTCGGTAGTTCGCAGATGTTGTCGCCGTTTACCGCTGTGCGCCTGTGTGAGGACATGGCGGCTCGCAAGGCCGGTGAACGCGCCCGCGACCTAATCGAGCTCGAACGCCTCCGTGTAGTCTTCGGCCAACGCTGCTTCCTGCGCCTCCTTGCGCAGGAAGCAGTTGCCGATCGCCAGCGCCTCGATGCCCGTGCCCATGAAGCAGCGAAACGCGTCTTCCGGCGTGCATACGATCGGCTCGCCGCGCACGTTGAAGCTGGTGTTGATCATCACCGGACAGCCGGTGCGCGCATGGTGCGCCTGCAGCAACGCATGAAACCGCGGATTGGTCTCCGCATGCACCGTCTGCACGCGCGCCGAATAGTCGACATGGGTGACCGCCGGGATCTCGGAGCGCACGACGTTGAGCTTATCGATGCCGAATAGCCGGCCTTCGGCATCGGTCATCTTGCGCTGCCGTCGTTTGCTGACGTCGGCGACCAGCAGCATATAGGGGCTATCGGCATCGAGCTCGAACCACTCCGACACGTGCTCGCGCAGCACCGCCGGTGCGAACGGTCGAAACGACTCGCGATACTTCACCTTCAGGTTCAGGACCTTTTGCATCGTCGGCGAGCGCGGATCGCCCAGGATCGAACGCCCGCCCAGCGCCCGCGGGCCGAACTCCATCCGGCCCTGGAACCAGCCTAGCGCCTTGCCGTCGGCGATGGCCTCGGCACACGCCGCGTACAAGGCGTCATCGTCCACCACTTCGAACCGCGCGCCGGCATCGCTCAGCCGGCGTTCGATTTCGGATTGCTCGAACTGCGGGCCCAGATAGGCGCCGTGCATAGCATCCTGCGCACCGTTTATCTTGCGCGGCTGGCGCTGAAATCCGTGATAGGCTGCCAGCGCTGCGCCCAACGCACCGCCCGCGTCGCCGGCAGCCGGCTGGATCCACAGGTTCTCGACCGCACCGTCGCGCAACACCTTGCCGTTGGCGACACAGTTCAGCGCGACCCCACCGGCCAGGCACAGATTGCACTGGCCGGTCTCGCGCACCAGTGAGCGCGTCAGGCGCAACACCACTTCCTCGGTGACCTTCTGCACCGAGGCCGCCAGGTCCATGTGATGTGACGTCAGAAGTTCGCTGTCGGGTTTGCGCGCCGGCCCGCCGAACAGGTCATCGAAGGCGCCATTGGTCATCGTCAGGCCGGTGCAGTAGTCGAAGTAGTCGAGATCCAGACGGAAGGTTCCGTCGTCCTTCAGATCGACCAGATTGTCGAAGATGGTCTGTGCGAAGGTCGGCTCGCCGTAGGGCGCCAGTCCCATGAGCTTGTACTCGCCGGAGTTGACCTTGAAACCGGTGTAGTAAGTGAACGCCGAGTACAGAAGACCGATCGAATGCGGCCAGTGGATCTCGCGCAGGATCTCCAGATCATTGCCGCGTCCAACGCCGGCCGATGTCGTCGCCCACTCGCCGACCCCGTCCATCGTCAGCACCGCTGCCTCCTCGAACGGCGAGGCGAAGAATGCACTGGCGGCGTGAGATTGGTGATGCTCGGCGAACAGCAACCGGTTCTGCCAGTCGAATGCGGGCGCGTGGGCTGCGAGTTTTTTGCGCAGCAACGACTTCTGGAACAGCTTCTCCTTCAGCCATACCGGGATCGCGAGGCGAAACGACGCGAAGCCGCGGGGCGCGAAGGCCAGATAGGTCTCCAGCAACCGTTCGAACTTCAGAAATGGCTTGTCGTAAAAGACCAAATAGTCGATGTCGGCAAGCTCTACGCCAGCCGCGTCCAGGCAATAAGCCAGTGCGTGCTCGGGAAACGCGCTGTCGTGCTTCTTGCGCGTGAAGCGCTCCTCCTGCGCGGCAGCGACGATACGTCCATCCTCGATCAGCGCCGCAGCACTGTCGTGATAGAATGCGGAAACGCCGACGACCCGCATCCGATCAACTCGCTAGTGGATTGATTCCAACGTTTGGAACCCTCGGTTTCGGGCTGCGATGATGTCGTCGGGGTCGGCTTTCCATATGAATGGCTGTGGGTTGGCCGCATTGTATTCGCGGACGAAGCGGTTGATTGCGGCCTGGAGATCGACGACGGAATGGAAGACGCCGTGCTTGAGCCGCCGCCGGGTGAATTTTGCGAAGAAGCCCTCGACGGCATTGAGCCACGAGCAGGAGGTCGGTGTGAAGTGGAAAGTCCAGCGCGGATGGCGGGCGAGCCAGGCGCGGACCTTGTCCTTGTTGTGCGCCGCGTAGTTGTCGACGATCGCGTGGATGGCCTTGTCCGCCGGCACCGTGCGCTCGATGCGGTTGAGGAAGCGGATGAACTCCTGATGGCGGTGGCGCTGCATGTTCTGGCCGATCACCGTTCCGTCCAGAACGTTGAGCGCCGCAAACAGCGTGGTCGTGCCGTGCCGTTTGTAGTCATGGTGCCGGCGCGTCCCTTCTTCATCGGCAGACCGGCGGTCGAGCGCCTGGATCTGTGACTTCTCATCGATCGACAACACCACCGCATGGGCCGGCGGGTCGACATACAGGCCGACGATATCGGTGAGTTTCTCGGCGAAGGCAGGGTCGGTCGACAGCTTGAAGTTGCGCCAGCGGTGCGGGCTGAGACCGTGAGCCTTCCAGATCGCCTGCACCGTCGAGGCGGCAATACCGGCCGCCCTGGCGATCGCGCGCAACGTCCAGTGGGTCGCCTCAAACGGCGGCGGTTGCTGCGTCAGGCGCACGATCTCGGCGACACGATCGAGCGGGACCGGCGCCTTGCCGGGCGGACGGGACTTGTCGCGAAGCAGGCCGCCGACACCCTCGTGCATGAACCGCTCTTGCCAGCGCCACACGCAGGTCTTGGACTTGCCGGTCTCGGTCATGATCGCCGAGGTGCCCAGACCCTCGCCGCTGAGAAGGACAATATGTGCCCGCCAGACGTGTTTCTGCGGGCTCTTGGGATCCGCGACGACCGCGCGCAATCGCTGACGGTCGCCGGCGGATAGGGTGAAGGAGATTCCACTGCGCATACGCCAGATTCGCATAACACAGCAAAATACGGAATCCCAATTCGGACTCTTTCATTCCGATCAATCCACTAGAAGATTGTGTAGATGAACGGCGCGACGGCGCTACCTTGGCTGAAAACAACGAGACCGCCAAACAGCGCCATCATCACCAGTACCGGCACCAGCCAGTACTTCTTTCGAACCCTCATGAAGGCCCAGAACTCTGCGACAAAGGATAGCATCGCCGCCTACCTTAGAACTGTTGGCGCATCGTCTCGGGCGCCGGACCGGGGGGCTGGCGCTCGATCCAATAGCTGCGGGCATTGGGCTCGCGGCGCAGACGCAACGGGTCGTTGCCGACAGCTCGCATCAACAATCCCGTTGGCGTGACGACGGCGAAGAACAGCAGGGCCATCACCAGCGGATTGACCACGGCGTGCAGCAGCAATCCAAAACGGAACCAAAGCAGCTTGAGCGGCGCCAACACTTGTGGCCACATGACTGTGACCATCGCGAAGGCACCGGCGATCGCTAGCGCCCACCACCGCGGCAGTGCGCCCGACAAAACCGGCCACATCGCGATCAGCGTAAACACGCCGGCGAACACCAGGCCGAAGCCCCGGTCGGAGCCGACTTTCGGTGCATCGTGTCGACCAAAGTCTTCGTGATGGCCAAGCGACATCGCGGTGCCTGTGCACGTCGCTGCAATGATCAGCAGCCGCATCAAGAGTAACCGACGCGCACCTCCATCGTAAAATCACGAGGCCGTCGACGCGTCGCGCCGAGCCCATTCCGGCGTAGCGCCGTGGCTAGGCGCCGCGCCCGTGAATGGCCCGCCACACGCGCTCACTGCTCAACGGCATGTCGATATGGGTGACGCCGAACTCACGCAGGGCATGGATCACCGCGTTCACGACCGCCGGCGTCGCGCCGACGCACCCTGCCTCGCCTGCGCCTTTGACGCCCAGAGGGTTGTTCGCCGTCGGCGCATCTTCGAAGAACGCGACCGGCAAACGCGGCACATCGGCGGCGCGCGGCAGCGCATAGTCCATCAACGAGCCGGTGAGCAACTGGCCGCTGTCGGCATCATAGACCACATGCTCCCACAGCGCCTGGCCAATGCCCTGGACCGTTCCGCCCATCGCCTGACCGGCTGCGGTGAGCGGGTTGACGATGGTGCCGAAATCCTCGACTGCATTAAAATCCACCACCTCGACCCGACCGGTCTCGATATCGATCTCGACCTCGGCAACGTGGCAGCCATTGGGGTAGGTTACGTTTTGACGGCTGAACGTAGCATCGCTGTCTAGCTTGTTGCCGCCAGACGGCTCACGGGCGGTAGCTATCACCTCGTCGAGCGCCAGCACGCGATCGGCGCCGACAATCGTGAACTGGCCGGCGGCGAACACCAAATCCTCCGCCGCCGCCTCCAGCATCTCGCTGGCCAGCGCCGTCGCCCGCTCGACCACCTGGGCCGCCGCTTGTACGACCGCCGATCCCGCGACCTCCAGGACGCGGGAGCCACTATGGCCACCGCCCAGCGGCGTCGCATCGGTGTCGCCCTGGCGCAGGCGCACGCGCGCGATGTTGACGCCCAGCCGGTGGGCGACAATTTGCGCCAGGCTTGTCTCGTGCCCCATGCCGGTCGAAAGGCTGCCGACGCTCAGGGTGATGTCGCCGTCGGTGCCGAAGGCCAGCGCCGCATATTCCTGCGGCGCGCCGCCGCTGCATTCCAGATACAGTGCCGCGCCGATACCGCGTCGACGGCCGCGCGCAGGCGCCTCGGCGGCGCGATCGGCGAAGTCGTGCCACGCGGCGGCGGCGAGCGTGCGATCGAGCACGGCGGCGAAGTCGCCCGAATCGAACCTCTCGCCCATCGGCGTCGCGTAGGGCAGGTCGCCGGGCCGCAGCAGATTGCGCCGGCGCAACTCGATGCGGTCGATGCCCAGCTCATTGGCCGCGTGATCGATGATGCGCTCGATATGATAGCTCGCTTCGGGCCGTCCGGCGCCGCGATAGGGCGCCACCGGCGCCGTGTTGGTCAGCGCCACCCGCGCCCGATAGCTGATCGCCGGGATCCGGTAGGGTCCACCCTGGGTACGGGCACTGCCGTGGGTCGGCACGAACGGGCCGATGCTCGCGCCGTGGGCGCCCATGTCCGCCAGGGTGTCCACCCGCAGCCCGAGAAACGCGCCATCGGAATCCAGCGCCAGCTCGACCCGGCTGCGCTGCCCCCGCCCCTGCGTATCGGCGAGGAAGCTCTCGCTGCGCTCGGCGACCCATTTGACCGGTTGACCCAATCGCCGGGAAGCGACCAGGACCAGGATGTATTCCGGGTAGAGCGCGTTCTTGGTGCCAAATCCGCCGCCCACGTCCTTGGCCAGCAGGCGCACCTTATCGACCGCAACGTCCAGCACATCCTCGGCGATCTGCTTACGCAGGCCGTGCAGCGACTGCCCCGATACGGTCAGGGTGTACTGCCCTGTGCCATGGTTGAAGTCGCCGATTGCGCCCCGTGGTTCAATCGGCACGGCCGCCACCCTCGTGTTGTCGAGATCGAGCGACACGGTATGCGCCGCCCCGGCGAAAGCGGCCTTGACGGCGTGTGCATCGCCGGCCGCGAAGTCCATGCTCAGATTGCCGGGGACATCCTCCCAAATCTGTGCCGCCCCCACCGCAAGCGCCGTCTCGGGCCCGACCAGCGCCGGCAAGGGTCCATACCCGATGTCTATCAAATCCGCAGCCTCGCGAGCGGCGTCCGCCGTTCGAGCGAGGACGACAGCGATGGGCTCGCCCACATAGCGGACGCGACCGCGCGCCAGGACCGGCACCGCCGGCGTCTTCGGCGCTTCGCCGTTGTGCCCGGCGACCGGCAGTCGGGCCCGCATCGCCCCTAGCCCCTCCAACTCGTCGCTCAGTATTAAGTCCAAAATGCCGGCAACTTGCACGGCACGGCTAATGTCGAATGTTCGGATATCGGCGTGCGCGTGTGTCGACCTTACGACCGCCGCATGGGCCAGGAGCGGTACATCGACGTCATCGACGTACGTGCCCTTCCCGGCCAGCATGCGAGCGTCTTCCAGGCGCCGCACCGGCTGACCGATTCCGAACTGGGAGACCGCTTCAGCCATGGTTCAACTGCACCAAATCATGCCGGCCATCAGCGATAAATATCGTGAGAAGGCGCGCGTGCTCAATTGCCGCGCGCTGCTGCATAGGCCTCGTTGAACCCGGACAGACTCAGACGAACCATCACCGTCGCGCCGCTGCCGGTAAACAGCCGGACCTGCGCGCTGTCGGCGGTCTGGAACTGCTCGATGACCATGCGCGCATCGTCGTAACTCATCGCGCACTGCAACGCTTCGCAGATAAGCTCCGCCGGCGCCGGTGCATCTCTGACAAGCAATTGCGCATAGCGCACTTCCGCGTCGGAGACCTGCAAGGCGACCGTCGGCTTTTCGTCATCGGTGCCGACCGAAACCAGAACCGAATTGCGCCGATATTGCGTCGTCATGTCGGCGCGACACACTTCGGTATTGGTCCTGGTGTCGAGCGCGCACGTCGGCGCCCAAGGACCGACCTGCTGGGCTTGCACCGTCGCGACCACGAATGCGACAGTGACAATGCCGACTAGGCCGAGGCTGCGTTGCACTAGTCCCCCTTATTGGCGGGCGCGGTCTCGCTCGTGCGCTGGAGGGCCGTGCCATGCCTGGGGCCCAGCCTAGCGTGTTTTCGGCAGATGTGAAATTGCTAGTGGATTGATTCCAACGTTTGGAACCCTCGGTTTCGGGCTGCGATGATGTCGTCGGGGTCGGCTTTCGATATGAATGGCTGTGGGTTGGCCGCATTGTATTCGCGGACGAAGCGGTTGATTGCGGCCTGGAGATCGACGACGGAATGGAAGACGCCGTGCTTGAGCCGCCGCCGGGTGAGTTTTGCGAAGAAGCCCTCGACGGCATTGAGCCACGAGCAGGAGGTCGGTGTGAAGTGGAAAGTCCAGCGCGGATGGCGGGCGAGCCAGGCGCGGACCTTGTCCTTGTTGTGCGCCGCGTAGTTGTCGACGATCGCGTGGATGGCCTTGTCCGCCGGCACCGTGCGCTCGATGCGGTTGAGGAAGCGGATGAACTCCTGATGGCGGTGGCGCTGCATGTTCTGGCCGATCACCGTTCCGTCCAGAACGTTGAGCGCCGCAAACAGCGTGGTCGTGCCGTGCCGTTTGTAGTCATGGGTCATGGTGCCGGCGCGTCCCTTCTTCATCGGCAGACCGGCGGTCGAGCGCCTGGATCTGTGACTTCTCATCGATCGACAACACCACCGCATGGGCCGGCGGGTCGACATACAGGCCGACGATATCGGTGAGTTTCTCGGCGAAGGCAGGGTCGGTCGACAGCTTGAAGTTGCGCCAGCGGTGCGGGCTGAGACCGTGAGCCTTCCAGATCGCCTGCACCGTCGAGGCGGCAATACCGGCCGCCCTGGCGATCGCGCGCAACGTCCAGTGGGTCGCCTCAAACGGCGGCGGTTGCTGCGTCAGGCGCACGATCTCGGCGACACGATCGAGCGGGACCGGCGCCTTGCCGGGCGCATACCACAGCAAAATACGGAATCCCAATTCGGACTCTTTCGTTCCGATCCCTCCACTAGAGCGCCGCTCCACCGGCGGCCCCACGTACCGCCCCGACGCCGTCGTCCTTGCGGCTGGCGGGCAGATAGACGCGGACGCGGGTCAGGTGATCGTCCGTCTCATCGATCTCGATCCGGCCGCCATGAGCTTCTGCGATCGCCCGCACCAAGGGCAAGCCGACGCCCATGCCCCCTCGACGCTGCACCGCCTCGCCTTCGAACTTCACGAACGGTTGCACCGCCGCCTGGCGCTGCGCCGCATCCATCCGCCGACCGCTGTTGACGATCGTCAGGCAGATCTCGGTCTCTGCCTTGCCATCCAGTGCAATCGATATCTGGCCGCCGTGCTCGTTGTATTCGACGGCGTTGTCGAGCAGATGCTCGATCATTCGTCGCAGGCTCGTCCCCGTGCAAGCGCAAATCCGGGCAATCAACCATCACCTCTAGTGGATTGATCGGAATGAAAGAGTCCGAATTGGGATTCCGTATTTTGCTGTGGTATGCGAATCTGGCGCATGCGCAGTGGAGTCTCCTTCACCCTATCCGCCGGCGACCGTCAGCGATTGCGCGCGGTCGTCGCGGATCCCAAGAGCCCGCAGAGACACGTCTGGCGGGCACATATTGTCCTTCTCAGCGGCGAGGGTCTGGGCACCTCGGCGATCATGACCGAGACCGGCAAGTCCAAGACCTGCGTGTGGCGCTGGCAAGAGCGGTTCATGCACGAGGGTGTCGGCGGCCTGCTTCGCGACAAGTCCCGTCCGCCCGGCAAGGCGCCGGTCCCGCTCGATCGTGTCGCCGAGATCGTGCGCCTGACGCAGCAACCGCCGCCGTTTGAGGCGACCCACTGGACGTTGCGCGCGATGGCCAGGGCGGCCGGTATTGCCGCCTCGACGGTGCAGGCGATCTGGAAGGCTCACGGTCTCAGTCCGCACCGCTGGCGCAACTTCAAGCTGTCGACCGACCCTGCCTTCGCCGAGAAACTCACCGATATCGTCGGCCTGTATGTCGACCCGCCGGCCCATGCGGTGGTGTTGTCGATCGATGAGAAGTCACAGATCCAGGCGCTCGACCGCCGGTCTGCCGATGAAGAAGGGACGCGCCGGCACCATGACCCATGACTACAAACGGCACGGCACGACCACGCTGTTTGCGGCGCTCAACGTTCTGGACGGAACGGTGATCGGCCAGAACATGCAGCGCCACCGCCATCAGGAGTTCATCCGCTTCCTCAACCGCATCGAGCGCACGGTGCCGGCGGACAAGGCCATCCACGCGATCGTCGACAACTACGCGGCGCACAACAAGGACAAGGTCCGCGCCTGGCTCGCCCGCCATCCGCGCTGGACTTTCCACTTCACACCGACCTCCTGCTCGTGACTCAATGCCGTCGAGGGCTTCTTCGCAAAACTCACCCGGCGGCGGCTCAAGCACGGCGTCTTCCATTCCGTCGTCGATCTCCAGGCCGCAATCAACCGCTTCGTCCGCGAATACAATGCGGCCAACCCACAGCCATTCATATGGAAAGCCGACCCCGACGACATCATCGCAGCCCGAAACCGAGGGTTCCAAACTTTGGAATCAATCCACTAGGGCCTTCGTAGCAGCTTTTGTGTGTAAGGCCCCCGCGCACGCCTCGACGAGCCCGGCCAAATCGATGATGTCGCCATCATCGTCGAATTCGCCCTCGATTGCCGACAAGTCCAGCACGTCTTGGATCATGGTGAGCAGGTGGCGGCCCGAGCCCTCAATATGGCCGGCGTATTCCCGCTGCTTGTCGGTCAACGTGCCGCACATCCCCGATTGCAGCAACTCGGTGAAGCCGATGATGTGGTTAAGCGGCGTACGCCATTCGTGGCTGGCGTTGGCCAGGAAGTTCGACTTGGCGCGCTCGGCGGCGAGCGCCGTCTCCATGGCCACGCGGCGCGCCTCTTCGGCGCGGCGGCGCTCGCTCACATCGCGGCACGTGCACACCAGGACAGGCGACGATCCGGCCCGGCGTTGCCGCGCCACGGTCGACACCGATACCTCGATCGGGACGGTTTCGCCGCCACGCCGCCGCCCGACCAGCTCCCAGGGCTCGCCGGCCACCGCGGCCGGATTTTTCAACCGCAGCAGGCGGGCAAATCGCGCGCTCTCGCCATCGACATCGAGCGCCAGCAAATCGGCCAGGGACTGACCACGCATCCACCCGCTCGAACGGCCGAAGATGAGCTCGGCCGCCGGGTTGCAGGACTCAATCCGGCCCTCGGGCGTGAGGATAAAGATCGCATCGGCGCTGCTGTCGACGACCCGGTGGAAAAGGGCGCGACAGTGCAGCGCGGCGGCGCTTTCCAGCACGATGCGCTTGGCCTGCTGGTCGATCCGTGCCGTCAGGCCGATGCCGAATGTCAGGACCAGCGCAACGCACACCGCGGCGGAGTCGACGATGATGCCGGCCAGCGCCTGCGAGACGAAGGAGGCACCCAGGGCGCCGGCGGCGGCACCGCCGGCAAGCGCCAGATTGAGCCGCCAACGGCTACCGGCAAAATGCGCCCCGATGGTTAAGGCCATTAGCAGGCTCAGGATCAACGTCGTCGCCGGACCGGCGCGTTTCAGCATGCCGCCCCGACCGAGCGTTTCGGCCGCGAGTATCTGGACCATGGCGCCGGGCATGATTTGCCACCGCGGCACCGCGTGCCGGTCGCCGAGCTCGAGCGCCGTCGCGCCGATCAGGACGCGGCGGCCGGCGACTTGCGCGGGGTCGAATT
This sequence comes from Alphaproteobacteria bacterium, assembly GCA_965248805.1. Classification (GTDB taxonomy): domain Bacteria; phylum Pseudomonadota; class Alphaproteobacteria; order UBA6615; family UBA6615; genus CBDFKJ01. The sequence continues at coordinate 96,973 of CBDFKJ010000006.1, read as the reverse complement.
CGCCGTGCAAGACGTCGACAAAACTCAGGCGCGGGACCGTATTCGGGCGAATGCCGAAGTCTATGTAGCCCTCACGGGTGCTCGCCGGCGGCGGCTCGGCAAGCAGCAGCGCGAGTGAGGGGAGACTGTCGGCGCCACGCGCCACCGGGGTGATACGCCGCACCCGTCCGTCGGCATCGGGAGCCACATTGATGTGTGCCAGCTGCACGTGGTCGGCGAACCGCGGCAACGGCGAAGCCAGACCACCGGCATCCGCACCCTGATCGGGGCGCCGGAAAACCGGCAGGATGACGCGCCCGCCAGAGCGCGCGAGCGCCTGCTCGAAACGCGCATCGGCAGCCGCCGTTGACGTGGCGCTGAAGTCGACGTCGAAGGCGATGCGTTGCGCGGAGGCGGCAACGAGCCGCCGGACGACCTCGGCGTGATGCGTGCGCGGCCACGGCCACACGCCAAGGCTAGTCAGGCTGCGCGAATCAATCTCCACCAATACGATGTCGCGGCTGGCCGTGCGGGGAGTCGCGGCAAAGCGCAGCACGGTCAGCTCGCGCTCGACAAATTCGAACCCGCCGACGACCTGACAAGCCGTCACGGCCGCAAAGATGATCAGCGCCGATCGCCGGTGTTCGAGAGCTCTGCGCAGCTTGGCCAGAGGCGGGCGCCGGGACAGGAAGCGGCTGAAGGGCATCGCCTAACCCATACGTCGACGGGACGCGTTTGGCTTAGAACCCTTCCTTTTCGATCTGGTTAACGCTTCGCGTATCCCGTGCCAGCGTCTCGTCCGCCTTGACCGCGTCATCGACCGGAGCGAACAGATCAGCCTTCGCGGGCTCGGCGTCGGCGGCCGTCACCGCAACGCGCTGGGGCGGCTCGTCGGCCTCGGTGACCGGTGGTGGCGCTTCGGTCGCGACTGCGCCAATCTCCTCGGCCGGATCGTTGCCGCCGTCGTCCTTGGCGGGCGCCGCGCGCTCGATTTTCACCGGCTCGACCGGCGCCGTGCCGGGCAGCGTCCGATCATCTTGCTTGCCCCCAATTGGCCGGCCGCGTACCGTCGGTACGGCTGCCGGCCGGTCGGGCGTGTTGGCGGCCGGGATCTGGTCACTGCGGCTCTGCCAAAGAGTCCTCGTTTCGACAGGAGTTGCGTGCGGGCTGAGCGACGGCTGGATCGGCGAAGCCACATCGACGCTTTCGCCGGCTTCGAGCAACACGACGGCGGACGAGCGCGCGACACGCGTTTCGACGATGCCTTCCAGCACCGTCACGCTGCCGCCATCCCCGCTCACGGTAACGGCGAACTCGGTCCCCTTGACGCCGGTGATCAGAAGCGGCGTCTCGACTTGGAAGGCACCGCTGCTGCGCTTGCCGACCTGGAACAAGGACCGGCCGAAGCGCTGCAAGATGCGCGTGATGCCCCGGTCCTCGCGCGGCAGAGCGATGGCGCTGTCGCCGTAGACGACGATGACGTCCTCGCCACGCACCAGCGTGATGCGGGCATTCGGCGCGGTGGCGATGGTCTCGCCGTTGGTGACCGAGTCGCCTTGCTGCAGCGGCCGCGCGGCCCGCTCACTGCCTTCGACCGCATCAGCCGGGCGTCAGGACCACCGAGGCGACCGACCGCTGGGCAGGGCCATGAAAGACGGCCTCGATGTTGTTGCCGTCTGGATCGAGGATATAGGCTGCGTAGTAACCGGGATGATAGGGGCGGTCGCCAGGTGCGCCGTTGTCGCGGCCACCGGCAGCCAAGCCCGCCTCGTGGAACCGGTGCACGGTTTCCCGGTCGTTGGTCTGGAATGCCAGGTGGATGACGCTGGTCGGCGCCTCCCCTTCGCTCACGAACAGCTCGTCAACCCAGAAAAAGCCGGCCCCGCTACCGCCCCACGGAACGCCTACCGCGGCGAGCACCGCACGATAGAAGCGCTCACTCGCCGGCAAGTCGCGCACCCGCATATGCACGTGGTCGATCAATCGACCCTTGTGAAACTCCATATGCCCGTCCCTCGCAGCAGCAACTCGGTCGAAACTAGCATGGCCTGCCGGGCCGAGACGACGATCGCGCGGTATGACCTCGCGCCGGCCGGGTCGGCTTGCCTCCGCTTCGGCGGGCGGGTACATGCCGTCCATGCACGTATTTCGACACGCGGAGGACTTGCCGGCATCGGCGCGCAAGGCCGTGGTCGCGTTGGGCAATTTCGATGGGGTTCATCGCGGTCATCAAGCGGTGCTCGGCGCCGCGCGCAGCGAAGCCAAGCGGCGCGGCGTGCCGCTCGCCGTCGTCACCTTCGAGCCGCACCCGCGGGCCGTGTTCCGCCCCGACGACGAGCCGTTCCGGCTGACCCCCTTTCGTGCCAAGGCACAGCACCTCGAGGCCCTCGGCGTCGATGTGCTGATCACACTTCATTTCGACGCCGACTTCGCGCTCATTCCGGCCAACCAATTCGTAAAACGGGTACTGGTAGACGGCATCGGCGCCAGCGAGGTGGTCGTCGGTTACGATTTCTGCTTCGGCCACAAGCGCCAGGGCGACGCCAAGCTGCTGGACCAAATGGGCGAACAGCATGGCTTCGACGTCACGGTGGTTCAGCCGGTGCGCGATTCGGAGGCGGAAATCTACGCCTCGTCGCTGATCCGCTCATACCTGAAGGAGGGCCAGCCGGCACGCGCCGCCGCTCTGCTTGGCCATCTATGGGAGATGGAGGGTCGCGTCGAGCCGGGCGAGAAGCGCGGCCGCGCCTTCGGATTTCCAACCGCCAATATGAATCCCGGTGAGCACTTGCATCCGAAACACGGCATCTATGCCGTGCGCGCCGGTATCCTGTTCGACGTGGCCACCGTCTGGCGCGACGCCGTGGCCTACTTCGGCCGGCGGCCCGCGGTCGGCGGCGACCATGCCTTGTTGGAGGTGCACATCTTCGACTTCGAGGGCGACCTGTACGGCCGCCACGTGCGCGCGGCGTTCATCGACTTCCTGCGGCCAGACCGCGATTTCGACGATCTGGCAGCGCTCAAGGCGCAGATCGCGGCCGACTGCCGCCAAGCGCGCCAAGTCCTGCAGGCGCGGGCGCTAAATGCCGGCGAAGTGACCGGCGAAACCGACGCAAATTCCGAACCCTAGCGCGGCTGCCGGCCGCTTGACCGGCTGCGGCGGCGCGCCTATGGTCGCCGGCCATGAACGTCATGGCTGTGGCCACGCTTTCCCTGTGGGCGCAACGAAATATCGACCCGGCTCTCGGATGAGAGCCGGGATGTCGTTTACCGCCAAGGCCAAACTCAGCCAATCCATGCGTAGCGAGCCTGCACCAGCCTAGCAGTTTGCCGCCGACCGAACGGCCGCATGGCATGAGACCGCGACCATGACCGTCGACTACAAACACACCGTCTTTCTGCCGAAGACCGAGTTTCCGATGCGCGGCAAGCTGCCGCAGAAGGAACCGGAACTGCTCGCGCATTGGCACGACATCGATCTGTTTGCGCGCCAGCGCGAGACCTCCGCCGGACGCGAGAAGTTCATTCTCCACGACGGCCCGCCCTACGCCAACGGCCATCTGCATATCGGCCACGCGCTCAACAAGATCCTCAAGGATGTAGTCAACCGCGCCCAGCAAATGCTTGGCAAGGATGCAAATTACGTGCCGGGCTGGGACTGCCACGGACTGCCGATCGAGTGGAAGGTCGAGGAACGGTATCGCTCTGAGGGCAAGAACAAGGACGATGTTGCGATCGTCGACTTCCGCGCAGAGTGCCGGGAATTCGCCCAGCACTGGATCGGCGTGCAGAGCGAAGAATTCCAACGCCTGGGTGTGATCGGCGATTGGAAGCGCCCGTACACGACCATGACCTTCGCCGCCGAGGCCCAGATTGCGCGCGAAATCGGTGCCTTCGCCATGAACGGCGGCCTGTGTCGCGGCTCCAAACCGGTTCTGTGGTCGGTGGTCGAACGCACCGCCCTGGCCGAGGCCGAGGTCGAGTACGAGGATCACAGCTCGCCATCGATCTTCGTCCGCTTCCGGGTTATCCGCGGCGGCGGCGGCAATATGGACGGGGCGGCGATCGTTATCTGGACGACGACGCCGTGGACCATCCCCGGCAACCGCGCTGTCGCCTATGGCACCTCCTTCGACTACGGCGTGTACGAGGTTGAGGCGGCGGAAGACGGCGCCTCCGTCTCCGTCGGTGACCGGCTGGTGCTAGCCGATGCGCTCGCCGAACGCACGCGCGAGGCGTTCGCGATCGAGCGCTGGCAGCGCTTGCACGATGCCGCGCTGAGCGATGTCGTGTGCGCCCACCCCCTTCGCGGTCAGGGTTATGATCACGACATCCCGGTGCTGCCGGCGCCGTTCGTCACGCTGGAACAGGGCACCGGCTTCGTCCATATCGCGCCCGGTCATGGCGCCGACGACTACACGCTGGGCCGCGCTAACGACCTGGAGGTGCCGGCCACGGTCGACGAGGACGGCAGCTTCTACGATCACATGCCGCTGTTCGCCGGCGCCCGCGTGCTCACCGACGACGGCAAGCCGGGCGACGCCAATCCGAAGGTTATGCAAGCGTTGACCGCGGCCGGGGCTCTGTTGGCGACAGCGACGCTGCGTCACAGCTATCCGCATTCCTGGCGGTCGAAGGCGCCGCTGATCTTCCGCAACACGGCGCAGTGGTTCATTTCCATGGACGCGGGCGAGTTGCGCACGAAGGCGCTGGACGCGATCGCCGCGACACGCTTCGTGCCCACTTCGGGCCAGGACCGGCTGCACGCCATGATCGCCAGCCGTCCCGACTGGTGCATCTCGCGCCAACGCGCCTGGGGTGTGCCGATCGCCGTGTTCGTGAACAACGACAGCGGCGAGCTGCTACGCGACCAGGCCGTGCTCGACCGCATCGCCACCGCCTTCGAAGATGAAGGCAGCGATGTGTGGTTCACCGCGCCGCCCGAACGGTTCCTCGGCAACACTTACGTTCCGGCCGAGTACGAGCAGGTCACCGACATCGTCGACGTGTGGTTCGAGTCCGGCTCCACGCACGCCTTCGTCCTCGAGCCGCGCGGCGATCTCGGCTGGCCCGCCTCGCTCTATCTGGAGGGCACCGATCAGCACCGCGGATGGTTCCATTCCTCGTTGCTGGAATCCTGCGGCACGCGCGGGCGGGCACCCTATGATTCCGTCCTCACCCATGGTTTCGTCATGGATGAGCAGGGTCGCAAAATGTCCAAGTCCCTGGGCAATGTCACCGCGCCGCAAGAGGTGGTCGACAAGTTTGGCGCCGATATCCTGCGGCTGTGGGTCGTCGGCTCGGACTACGCTGAGGATCTGCGCATCGGACCGGAGATCCTGAAGCACCAATCCGACCTCTATCGCCGCATTCGCAATACGCTGCGCTATCTCCTGGGCAGCCTCAACGGGTTCACGGCCGCCGAGCGCGTGCCGGCAGGCGACATGCCGGAACTGGAGCGCTGGGTGCTGCACCGGGTTTGGGAGATGGATGCCCTCGTGCGCCAATCGGCGGACGACTACACCTTCCACCCGTTGTGGACGGCCTTGCACCAATTCTGCGCCGTGGATCTGTCGGCGTTCTACTTCGATGTGCGCAAGGACAGCCTGTACTGCGCCACGCCCGGCGACGCCAGACGCCGCGCGTGCCGCACCGTGCTGGACATCCTGTTTGATTGCCTGACGGCCTGGCTGGCGCCGATCCTTTGCTTCACGGCCGAGGAGGCGTGGCTTGCACGCGGCGGCGAGACCAGCGTGCACCTGCGTACGTTTCCCAACGTGCCCGACGACTGGCGCAATGACGAGCTGGCCGCGAAGTGGGAAACGGTCCGCCGCCTGCGCCGCGTGGTCACCGGCGCACTCGAACGCGAGCGGTCGGACAAACGAATTGGCTCGAGCCTGCAAGCAGCGCCACAGGTTTATGCCGACGCCGCCAGCGTGGCAGCGATGGAAGGGCTCGACCTTGCCGAGATCGGCATCACCTCGGGCGCGAGGCTGACCGAGGGCGCACCGCCGGCGAATGCCTTCACGTTGGACGACGTCAGCGGCATTGGCGTGGTCCCCACACTCGCCGACGGGGCCAAGTGCGAACGCTGTTGGCGCGTGCTACCGGAAGTCGGCGCACAAACTCCCGCCGATCTCTGCCGCCGCTGCGCCGATGTGGTGTCGGCGCCGGCGGCCGCCGACTGACGTGCGAACCGCCGCCTACATCGCCGCCGGCGCCGTCGTGGCGCTCGATCAGCTGACCAAGTGGCTGGTGCTCGCGGCGTTCGAGGAGCCCCCGTTCGGCATCGTGGTGCTGCCGGTGTTTAACCTGGTGCTGGTATGGAACCGGGGCATCAGCTTCGGCATGTTCAATCAGGAATCCGCCCTCGGGCCGTGGCTACTGATCGCGCTGGCGGTGGCGATCGTCGTTGGCCTGTTGGTCTGGTTGCGCCAGTTGGACTCTGTTTGGCCCGTCAGCGCCATCGGCCTCGTCATCGGCGGTGCGATCGGCAATTCGATCGACCGCCTGCGCTTCGGCGCGGTGGTCGATTTCCTCGATTTTCACTTGATGGGCTACCATTGGCCGGCCTTCAACGTCGCCGACACCGCCATCGTCGTCGGTGTCGGCGGGCTGCTGGTTGATGGCTTGTTCCGGCCAAGGGAAGTGGTACAGTAATGTCCGTGCTCAAGCATGGTTCCACTCGTGGCGTCGCGGCGGTCACTGCGCTGGTGGTGGTCGGCGTGCTGGTCGGCGGCTGCCAAGGCTCACGGCAAACGTTCGGCTTGAATAAGGCACCGCCCGACGAGTTCGTGGTCGTCGCCCGAGCGCCCCTGAGTCTGCCACCGGATTACCGCCTGCGCCCGCCGAACCCGGGTGCCGAGCGGGGCCAAGAGCAGGTCGTGGTCGACGAGGCGCGGCAGGCCGTGTTCGGCATCGAGCCGGCCGCTGGCGCCAACGCGGCCGGCGGGCCGGGGATCGCCGCCGATGCACAGCTCGGTCCGGGCCAAAGCCCCGGCGAGTTCAGCATCCTGGCGCGTGCCGGCACCGAAGACGCCGACCCCGATATCCGCACCATAGTCGACAGGGAAAGTGCCGTAATCGCAGCGGCTGACGAGACGTTCCTCGACCGTTTGCTGAACTGGCGGGACGCGCCGGCTCCGGGCGCCGTTGTCGACGCCAACGCCGAGGCGCAGCGACTGCGTGAAAACCAGGCATTGGGCGTGCCGGCGACCACCGGCGACACACCGACCATCGAGCACGTTCGCCGCGCGCCGCTTGAAGGGATATTCTGATCTTCCTGCCGGGCCGCCGGCGGCAGCACGCCATCGCCGTTTCGTGACGACCGCGACACTTGTGAGCCGGTCGCCGGCGTCTATATCCCATTCATCCCATCCTTCGGTGCAATGAGAGGCGCCATGCCCCTACCAACTGTCTCCAATCCTCGCGCGATCGGTCTAGCCGGCCTCGTCGCGGCCACGGCCCTGCTGTGGTTGGCACCCGCCGCTGCACAGTCCTTCAATCCCGCTGTCTACACCCTGGACAACGGACTAGAGCTGATCGTGGTAGAGAACCATCGCGCCCCGATCGCGGTGCAGATGGCCTACTACAAGGTCGGCGCCGCCGATGAGGAACCCGGCAAGTCGGGGCTCGCGCACTTCCTGGAGCATTTGATGTTCAAGGGCACAAAGACGCGCGCGCCCGGCGAGTATTCGCGGATCATTGCCGAAAACGGCGGCCGTGAAAACGCGTTTACGACCCAGGACTTCACCGGCTACTGGCAAAAGTTCGCCGCTGACCGGCTGCCGCTGATGATGGACCTGGAAGCCGATCGCATGGTTAATCTGGAACTGCAAGACGAGAACGTTCTGCCCGAACTGCAGGTGGTGCTGGAGGAGCGTCGGCAGCGCGTCGATAACGAGCCTGCCGGCATATTGGGCGAGCAGGTGCAGGGCGCCACATGGGTCAACCATCCCTACCGCATCCCCATCATCGGCTTTGAGCACGAGATCAGACAGCTCACCACGGCCGACGCCGTCGACTTCTACAACAAGTGGTACGCGCCCAATAACGCGGTTGTCGTCATCGCCGGCGACGTGGACGCCGAGGCCGTGCTCGCGCTGGCCGAACAGACCTACGGATCGCTGCCGCGCCGCGAGGTGGCGCAGCGAAACCGCCCGACGGAGCCGGAACATCGTGCGGCGCGCCGGGTGGAGATGCGCGATCCGAGCGTGCGCCAGCCGGCCTGGAACCGTCGCTACATTGCGCCGAGCTATGTCGCCGGGGACAGCGAATACGCGCATGCCTTGGAGGTGCTTTCCGAATTGTTTGGTGGCGGCAGCACCAGCCGCCTGTACCGCTCCTTGGTCGTCGACGCCAAGGTCGCGGCCGGCGCCGGCGCCTGGTACTCGCCCGACGCGTTCGACCTGGCGACCTTCGGCGTGTGGTTCTCGCCTAGCCAGGACATAGCCCTCGCCGACAGCGAGGCGGCCATGGATGCCGCGATCCGCGCCCTGCTCGATGAGGGCGTCACCGAGACCGAAGTGGAGCGTGCAAAGCAGCGACTGGTGGACGCCGCGATCTATGCCCTGGACAGCACCCAGACCATGGCGCGCATTTTCGGCGTCGCGCTGGCGACCGGTCAAAGCCCGACCGACGTCGAGGAATGGCCGGACCGCATCCGCGCGGTCACGGTCGACCAAGTGAACGAGGCCGCCCGCGCCGTGCTCAGGGCCGAGAGCGCGACCACGGGCGTTTTGCTTCCCGCCGCCGGCGAATAGGAGAGCACGACCATGCGCATACCTCTGCACCGCGCGGCGATCGCGCTCGTCATCGCGTACTGTGCCTACGCACCCACCGCATCGGCTGTCGACATCGAGCCGGTGGTAAGCCCCGGCGGCATCACCGCGTGGCTGGTCGAGGACCACTCGGTGCCGATCATTTCCGTCAGCTTCGCATTTGAAGGCGGTGCCGCACTCGATCCCGAGGGCAAGGAAGGCCTGGCGGAAATGGTTTCGGCGTTGCTCGACGAGGGGGCGGGCGAGCTCGACTCCCGAACCTTCCAGGAGCGCCTGGCCGACTTGTCAATCAGCCTCAGCTTCGACGGCAACAAGGACCATTTTCAGGGCCGCCTGCGCACATTGGCGCGCAACCGCGACGCCGCGTTCGATCTGCTTCGGCTGGCGATTTCCGAGCCGCGCTTCGACGAGGAACCGGTCGAGCGCATCCGCGGCCAGATCCTGTCGATCCTGGCGCGTCGCGTGAACGATCCCGACCGCATTGCCGGCGAGGTGTTCTGGGCCACCGTGCTGGCCGGCCACGCCTATGGCCGCCCCAATCGCGGCAAGGCGGAGACCGTGCAGGCGATTACGATCGCCGATCTGCGCGGCTTCGTCGATAGCCGCCTGGCGCGCGACAACCTGACCATCGGTGTCGTCGGCGACATCACGCCGGAGGCGCTGACCACGCTCTTGGATACCACCTTCGGTGCTTTGCCGGCGAGTTCAAGCCCGGTCGCGATCCCCGAAGGCGTCGCGCAGGCGCCGGGCGAAGTGATCGTCGTCGAAACCGACGTACCGCAATCCACTGTAATCATCGGCCAGCAAGGGCTGAAGCGCGCCGATCCCGATTTCTATGCCGCCTATATCATGAACTACATTCTGGGCGGCGGCGGGTTTACCTCGCGCCTGTATGAAGAGGTGCGTAACAAGCGTGGTCTTGCCTATTCCGTATACAGCTATCTGAGCACCTGGGATCGGGCCGGCCTTGTCGTGGCGGGCCTCGGTACCGCCAACGAGCGCGTGGGGGAATCGGTCGACGTGATCCGCACCGAATGGGCGCGGATGCGCGACGGCGATGTCGGCCAGGAGGAACTGGATGCCGCCAAGCGCAGCCTCACCGGCTCGTATGCGCTTCGGCTGGAGACCACGCGCTCGATCGCCAACACGCTGGTCGGTATTCAACTGGAGGATCTGGGCATCGACTACATCAACCGGCGCAACGGCCTGATCGACGCCGTGACGCTCGACGATATACGCCGCGTCGCCCGCCGCCTGCTCGATCCGAACAGTCTGACGATCGTCATCGTCGGCAAGCCGGAGGGCGTCAAGCCCACCCAGACCATCGACCGCGGCTAACCCGACTTTCGCGTTCGCGGAGCTTGTCGCGGCCGGCTTGCCCCGTTCGGCGAGCCGGCCCACACTGCGGGCGTCGATGCCCGAATCGAAATCGCCAACCCTGTTCTACTACCATGACGTCGCCGGCTGCCTCGCCGACGCGGTCGGCCACGATGGCCTCGAGCCGCCCGAGCTGGAGGCCGCGCTTCGCGGCTGCGCCGTGGCGCTGGCGTGGCTGCGGGAGCGCCACGCGGCCCGCGATCTGCCATTGCTGCACCTGCCATCGCGGCGCGACGACCTGGAGGGGTTGGCGCCTGTCGCCAAGCGTCTCGCCGCAGACTGCCCGGACCACATCGTCGTCTTGGGCACCGGCGGCTCAAGCCTCGGCGGACAGACGCTATACGCGCTGGCCGACATCGGACTCGGGCCACCGTCCGGCGGACCCAAGCTACTATTTCTCGACAATATCGATCCCGACGCGTTCACCGAACTAGCCCGCGTCGTCGACTGGCGACGGGCCGGCCTGCTGGTCATTTCGAAGTCCGGATCGACCGCGGAGACACTCACCCAGTTCCTGACGCTGCTCCCCGACATCCGCGCCACACTTGGCGACGACACGCTGCGTCGCCATGTCGTCGCCATCGCCGAGCCGGACGACAATGCGTTGCGCCGGCTGGCCGCGCGTTGGTCGCTGCCGGTGCTCGATCACGACCCGCTGGTCGGCGGCCGGTTCTCGGTGCTCAGCCTGGTCGGTATGCTGCCGGCGATGATTGCCCGGCTGAGCGCCACGTCGGTGCGCGCGGGGGCCGCAGCCGTGCTGGACGCGACCCTGAACGCGGCCCAACCGGCGGACTCGGCGCCGGCGGTCGGCGCCGCGATCGCGGTGGCGTTGCAGCGCCGACGCGGCATCTCGACTACCGTGTTGATGCCCTACCTCGATCGGCTGGCCCATTTCGGCTTGTGGTATCGCCAGCTTTGGGCCGAGAGTTTGGGCAAGGGCGGCAATGGCACGACACCCATCCGCGCCATGGGGACGGTCGATCAGCACAGTCAGCTGCAGCTCTATCTCGATGGGCCGCGCGACAAGGTGTTCACGGTGCTGACCGGCGCCGTCGCCGGCACCGGCGCGCGCGTCCCCGCCGACGACGCGGCCGAGGTGGGACTGGACTATCTCGCCGGGCGGCGGATGGGCGACCTCCTGGACGCCGAGCAGCGCGCGACCGCCGACACTCTGGTGCGCAATGGCCGGCCGACCCGGGTGATGCGCATCGCGCGCCTGGACGAGTCGACTCTGGGTGCCTTGCTGATGCATTTTATGATCGAGACCATCATCGCTGCCCGCCTGATGGGCGTTGACGCATTCGACCAGCCGGCGGTGGAGCAAGGCAAGATCCTGGCGCGCGCGTATCTGGAGGCGTCATGACCATTCGTCGGCTACCGCAGACCGTGATCAACCGCATCGCCGCGGGCGAGGTTGTGGAGCGTCCGGCGTCGGCGGTGAAGGAGTTGGTTGAGAACGCGCTCGACGCCGGTGCGGCGCGGATCGAGGTGACGCTGGAGGATGGCGGCCGGGGTCTCATCCGCGTGCGTGACAACGGCAGCGGCATGAGCCGCGACGAGTTGCGGCTGGCGGTCGAGCGCCACGCCACCTCGAAGCTCGCCGACGACGACTCCCTGAGCCGTATCGCCACGTTGGGATTCCGGGGCGAGGCGCTGCCGGCTATCGGCGCCGCCGCGCGGCTGACCCTGACCTCGCGCACGGCCGACGCCGACACCGCCTGGGCGCTGACCGTCGATGGTGGCGCGGTCGGCACGCCGACGCCGGCGTCGGGGACGCCCGGCACGACGGTGGAGGTGCGCGACCTGTTCTTCGCCACACCGGCGCGGTTGAAGTTTCTCAAAGCGCCCCGCACCGAACAGGCGCATGCGGCCGATGCCGTGACGCGTCTGGCGATGGCGCACGCCAACGTGTCCTTCACGCTCAAGGACGGCGCGGCCGTTAAGCTCGACATCCCGGCGGCCGAACGCGATTTGTTGGATGCGCGACTGACGCGGCTGGGTGCGGCGCTCGGTCGCGACTTCGGCGACAACGCCTGCGTCATCGCCGCGGAACGTGGCGCGCTGCGATTGAGCGGGCACGCCGCTCTGCCGACCTACAACAGGGCCAACACCCAGCAACAGTACCTGTTCGTGAACGGGCGACCGGTGCGCGACCGCCTGTTGCACGGTGCAATCCGCGCCGCTTACCAGGATTTCCTCGCCCGCGACCGCCATCCGGTGGTAGCGCTGTTCCTGGAGGTGCCGTCGGAATTCGTCGACGTCAATGTCCATCCGGCCAAGACCGAGGTTCGGTTTCGCGATCCCGGCCTGGTGCGTGGGCTGATCGTCAGCGCGCTCAAACATGCCCTGGCCGAGGCCGGGCATCGGGCGTCGACGACGGTGTCGGCGGCGGCGCTCGGCGCCATACGAGCGGGTACGCCGTATGCCTACGCAGCCACCGCACCGCGCGGCTTGGCGGAAACCGCAGCGCGCGCCTACGCACCGGACGACGGACCCCTGCCCGGCTTCGATGCGCGGCCCTCGGCTCCGCCGTCCGCGCCCGCGCCGCCGCCCGGAGACGAGCATCCGTTGGGCGCCGCGCGCGCGCAGGTGCACGAGACATACATCGTCGCCCAGACCGAAGATGGCATCGTCATCATCGATCAGCACGCCGCCCATGAGCGCCTGGTCTACGAGCGCATCAAGGCGGCGCTCGCCAACGGCGGCGTCGCCCGTCAGGGCCTGCTGATCCCCGAAGTGGTGGAACTGCCGGAGGCGGCGGCCGCACTTCTGGCGACGCGGGCCGCCGAACTGGCCGAACTGGGATTGGTGATCGAGGCCTTCGGCCCGGGCGCGGTCGTCGTGCGCGAGGTCCCTAGCCTGCTCGGCCAGGTCGATGTGCGCGGCCTGATCCAAGATCTCGTCGATGACCTCGCCGACGTCGGCACGACCCTGGCGTTGAAGGATCGGCTCGATGCGGTGTGCGGCACCATGTCGTGCCATGGGTCGATCCGCGCCGGCCGGCGGCTGGCGGTGGACGAGATGGACGCGCTGCTGCGGCAGATGGAAACAACGCCCCACGCCGGCCAATGCACGCACGGGAGACCGACTTACGTCGAGCTGAAGCTCGCCGACATCGAGCGTCTATTCGGTCGACGCTAGCTGCAGAAAGGTGAGCACCGTGGCGCCATAGCGCCGGCAGTCTGCCTGTTGCCAACCTGCCGGCGCGGCGACTTCGGCCGCGCTCTCCACAACCGCCACTGCGCCGGGTGCGAACCAGCCCGCATTGGTGAGGGCCGCCAACGCCGCCTCGGCGACGGCGGCACCGTAAGGTGGGTCGAGCAGCCCCAGGTTGCAGGCGCCACCCGGTGGACAGGACGGCGGCCGGGTCGCGTCCACGGGGAGAATGGATACCAGCGCGTCTTCGCCCAGTGCGGCGACATTGCGCCGCACATACCTCAATGCCTCGGGGTCGCGGTCCATGAACGTGACGCGATCGGCGCCACGTGACAGCGCCTCCAGGCCGAGCGCGCCGCTGCCGCCAAACGCGTCGAGCACGACGGCGTCGCTCCCCACGTCGCCGAAGGCGCCGTGCTTCAGGATGTTGAACAACGCCTGACGTACGCGCGCGCTGGTCGGTCGCACGGCATCGCCGGGAGGCGCCTCGAGACGCCGGCCGCGATGCCTACCCCCGGCGATCCGCACCTTGTGTAACCCAGGCCGGGCCGATCCGGTCCGCCAAGACGCGCTGCGGCACCTGCGCCAACGCGCCGCCGTCCAGTTCCCCGAGCTGGAACGGCCCATAGGCGATGCGGATGAGCCGGTTCGCGTCGAACCCAAGATGGGTCAGCACGCGCCGCACCTCGCGGTTCTTTCCTTCCCGCAGCGCCAGAGTCAGCCAAGCGTTGGCGCCACTCTGGCGATCCAAGCGCGCCTCAATAGGGCCGTAGCGATGGCCGTCCACGCCGACGCCGTGCGCCAGCGCCGCCAATCGCGCCGGGTCCACGCGGCCAAACACCCGCGCCCGATAGTTCCGTATGCAGCCGGTCGCCGGCAATTCCAGATGCCGCGCCAACGCACCGTCATTGGTCAGCAGCAACAGTCCCTCGGTGCCGATATCGAGCCGGCCGACGCTGACCACATGGCCCAGCTCCGCCGGCAGTTGATCGAACACCGTGGGCCGATGCTCCGGGTCGCGATGGGTAGTGACCAACCCACGCGGCTTGTGATAGCGCCACAGCCGCGTCGCGGGCTTGTCGGGCAGCGGCGCGCCATCGACGGTGAGGGCGTTGTCGTCGGTGACGTTGACGGCCGGGTCGGTGATCACGGCACCGTCGAGGACCACACGGCCATCGGCGATCCAGCGTTCGGCCTCGCGGCGGGAACACAGTCCGGCGCGGGCGATGCGCTTGGCGATGCGCTCGCCCGGATGCCCGGTCATGGCGCGGCGGCGCGGACGAAGGCGTCGAAGATCCTGGGATCGCCGGGCGAGATCGCGTACTCCGGATGCCATTGCACGCCGAGGCAAAAGCGCCTGCCCGCGGCCTCGATGCCTTCGATCACGCCATCGTTGGCGCGAGCGTTGATGAGCACACCGTCGGGCGCATCCTTGGCGGCCTGATGGTGGGCGCTGTTTACCGGCATCTCGGCGACGCCGACGATGCGATGCAACAGGCTATCCGGCACGACGGAGACGGTGTGACCCGGTTCGGTGCGCGGATTGGGCTGCTCGTGCGCGAGCGCGTTCGGCACTTCGTCGGGGATGTGCTGGATCAGCGCACCGCCCAGCGCCACATGCAACAATTGCTGGCCACCGCAAATGCCCAGCAGCGCCATATCACGGCGCAAGGCCTCCCGCGTGATCGCGAGTTCGAACGCGGTGCGCCGGTCCTTGGTATGCACCGACGGGTGCCGCGTGCCCGCTCCGAAAAGCGAGGAATCGACGTCGAAGTCGCCGCCGGTCACCAACACACCGTCCAGGAGATCGGCATAGGCACCCGTCCGGCCGGGATCATGGGGCAGCGCGACCGGCAGCCCACCGGCGCGCGCGACGGCGGAAAAGTAATTCTCGCGCAAGGCATACCAGGGCTGGTTCGAATAGCCGCCCTGCGGCTCCGCATCCAACGTCAGGCCGATGACCGGTTGTCCCATGCGCCCTATCTAGGGTGCGCACGTCCGGGGTGCAATCGTCGACCCGACCGACTCCGCCCTGTCTTGACCGGGACTCGGTGGCGCTGCCAAGCTGCGCGCATGGTCGAACCGGTCGCCCGGCCCCTGCAGCGCATGCCGCGCGACACGCCGTGATGTGGGTGTACCAGGTCGGATTGCGCCTGCTCCGCCGGCTCGATCCCGAGACTGCGCACCGCCTGACGCTGACGGCGCTGCGGCTCGGCTTGGCGTCGCACGCGCGCGGAGCAGACGATCCGGTTCTTGCCTGCCGCGTCTGGGGACGCGATTTCGCCAACCCCATCGGTATGGCCGCCGGCTTCGACAAGAACGCGCTGGCCGTTGACGCCACGCTGGGCCTCGGTCTGGGATTCGTCGAAGTCGGCGGCGTCGCGCCGGAGCCGCAAGCCGGCAATCCCCGCCCCAGACTGTTCCGCCTGGACGCCGACCACGCCGTCATCAACCGCATGGGCTTCAACAATGACGGCATGCATGCGATCGCCGAGCGGCTTCGAGTGCGGGCCGCGCGCCCGGGCACCGTCGGCGTCAATCTGGCGAGCAACACCGATACCGCGGACCCTCGATCCGACTTCGAGACACTGGTCGCGCGCTTCGCCAGCGTCGCCGCGTTCCTGACCATCGATATTTCGTGTCCGAACACGGCCAATGGTCGCTTGTTTTTGCGGCCGGAGCGGCTGGCCAATTTGTTGGCGCGCGTGCAGGCCGCACGCGCATCTTATCGGGTGCCGCTGCTGGCAAAACTCTCACCCGACGTCGACGACACGCGGCTCGCGGAACTGGTGGCGGTGTGCACGGACGCCGGCATCGACGGCATGATCGCGACCAACACGACGACCGATCGGCCACCGTCGCTCGCAAGCGACCGGCGCGCGGAGCCCGGGGGCCTGTCGGGTCGGCCATTGTTCGCGCGCTCGACCAAAGTGCTGCGTCAGGTTTATGCACAGACGCGGGGTCGCGTCCCCCTGATCGGCGTCGGCGGGGTTTCGTCCGCGGACGACGCTTACGCAAAGATCCGTGCCGGTGCGAGCTTGATCCAACTCTACACGGCGCTGGTTTTTGCCGGCCCGCAACTCGTCACCGACATCAAGACCGGTCTTGCAGCGCGCCTGCGCGCCGATGGTTTCGATCACGTCTGTGATGCCGTCGGCGCGGACCATCGTTAGCAGCCCGGTGATGAAGTCGCGCTTTGATCAATCGGTTTCGGGGGCGACGATGATGATGATAACGAGCATGGCTGGTTTGCCTTCGATGTTCGCCACGATGGCGATCGCCAGGGCAGCATCGAACTGAATAACGAACAAAAGGGTGCTCTTTGCACTCGCAGCCTCCCTCGGCGTGCCTGATCCGAACAGCGCGCGCATCAGAATGCCGAGATTGAACCCGGCGACATGGATCAGGTAGCGTTTGTGGACGTTCTCGCGCGCCCGCAGCAACGCGCGGCGCATGCCGCCACGGTCGAGGACATGGGCGAAGCTGCGCTCGACCATCTCACCGCGCCTGCGCATGGCGTTCCGCGCGACGCCGGACTTCAATCGCGCCCGGTTGGCGTAGACAGCCTGACGTGCCGCCTGGTCGCCATGCCAGCGCAGATAGCCGTTGGCGGGCTCCGGCTCGGAGATCCGCGTTTTCCAGACGCCGCCGTCGAGGTCTTTCAGCCCCTCGCGTGAATGATAGCCCTTGTCGCCAACGAGACTGCAGGGCTCTGCCCGTGTTGGAGCCAGGCCGACCTCGGCGAGGTTGCGCGCGGCCGCCTCCAGCGTCCCAGGCAAAGTCGTCGTGTCGCCTTCATCGGCTGGATAGATCGGTGCCGCAACGATGACGCCGGTATCGAGATCGACCGCGTGCTCGGGCTTGTAGGCCAGATGCGTGGTGCCGTCCTTCATCCGCGCGATCTTCGCATCAGGATCGGTCGGGCTCGTCCAATCCTTGTTCGAAAGCTTCTTGCCCTTCCGCCGGCGATCGAGCCGGACGAGGTCGTCGATCGTCGGCGTTTCGACGCCACTCTCCTTCGCCATTTGCGTCAGCATCTCGCGATAGGTCTCGCCGCTATCGCGCCGCACGATGGCTCGCAGGGCGGCGTTGGCTTCCATCGTCGAGCCGTCGACGCCGATCCGCTCGCCCTTCACCAGACCGCGCGCGGCGACGAGAGCCAGAACCCAGTCGAAAACCTTTTCATGGACCTCGTGCGGCAGCCGGCCGCGCGTCTTCGACAACCAGGAATGATCGGGAACCTTGTCCCGGTTCGCCAACCGCAGAAACGCGCGAAGCGACAGCGAATCCGAACAGCGCCAAGCGATGCCGCGCTCGCTGCCGATGCCCTCGAAATAGCCGATCATGTGCATCCGGAAATAACGCCCCGGCGGCAGCGAAGGAGCCCCCATCCGAGGTGCGTAGTATGGCTTGCACGTCGCCTCCACGAAGCCGTCAAAGCCAGACTCGGTCAGCAACTCATGCAGCCGGTCGAAAAACGCGTGTCCAGGCGAACGCGGCATCTCCGTCCATGTCACCACGAGGTCACCCTGAACCTCGCTCTGTCGTCTCAATGCCATCGCACGACGCCCGTCTAAATCTCTATGTTCAGACAGAATCAGACACGCCGGACTTCGTCAACGGGCTGCTAGTGGAACGCTTGAGTGCAAATGTGGCGAAGCTGTGAAAAACAAGTAAAGCGTGCGAACAATACGCACTTTAACCATCAATTTGAAGTAATATTAATTTTTTTTTGCTTTTATGAACAATCCGTTTAATATAGTCTTAACTCTCACAGTAATTAGCGGAAAAACAACAAGCGCACCACTCAATCGTGGTTAACACCCCCCAGGCAGGTGGGGCAATACCGGAGGTTACTCATGTCCAGCGTGACCCTTGGCGTCATCACGTTCGTTCTCACGACGAGCCTAATGCTTTATTTTATGGTCATTGCGGCGCAAACGACGGTGCTCGTCGTTGAATCGATGTCGAACCGCGCCGTAACCAGGCGCTTCTTCTATCCCGCGTTGCTGCAAAATATCGGCGTCGCGACCGCGCTCCTAGTGGATTGATTCCAACGTTTGGAACCCTCGGTTTCGGGCTGCGATGATGTCGTCGGGGTCGGCTTTCGATATGAATGGCTGTGGGTTGGCCGCATTGTATTCGCGGACGAAGCGGTTGATTGCGGCCTGGAGATCGACGACGGAATGGAAGACGCCGTGCTTGAGCCGCCGCCGGGTGAGTTTTGCGAAGAAGCCCTCGACGGCATTGAGCCACGAGCAGGAGGTCGGTGTGAAGTGGAAAGTCCAGCGCGGATGGCGGGCGAGCCAGGCGCGGACCTTGTCCTTGTTGTGCGCCGCGTAGTTGTCGACGATCGCGTGGATGGCCTTGTCCGCCGGCACCGTGCGCTCGATGCGGTTGAGGAAGCGGATGAACTCCTGATGGCGGTGGCGCTGCATGTTCTGGCCGATCACCGTTCCGTCCAGAACGTTGAGCGCCGCAAACAGCGTGGTCGTGCCGTGCCGTTTGTAGTCATGGTGCCGGCGCGTCCCTTCTTCATCGGCAGACCGGCGGTCGAGCGCCTGGATCTGTGACTTCTCATCGATCACAACACCACCGCATGGGCCGGCGGGTCGACATACAGGCCGACGATATCGGTGAGTTTCTCGGCGAAGGCAGGGTCGGTCGACAGCTTGAAGTTGCGCCAGCGGTGCGGGCTGAGACCGTGAGCCTTCCAGATCGCCTGCACCGTCGAGGCGGCAATACCGGCCGCCCTGGCGATCGCGCGCAACGTCCAGTGGGTCGCCTCAAACGGCGGCGGTTGCTGCGTCAGGCGCACGATCTCGGCGACACGATCGAGCGGGACCGGCGCCTTGCCGGGCGGACGGGACTTGTCGCGAAGCAGGCCGCCGACACCCTCGTGCATGAACCGCTCTTGCCAGCGCCACACGCAGGTCTTGGACTTGCCGGTCTCGGTCATGATCGCCGAGGTGCCCAGACCCTCGCCGCTGAGAAGGACAATATGTGCCCGCCAGACGTGTTTCTGCGGGCTCTTGGGATCCGCGACGACCGCGCGCAATCGCTGACGGTCGCCGGCGGATAGGGTGAAGGAGATTCCACTGCGCATGCGCCAGATTCGCATAACACAGCAAAATACGGAATCCCAATTCGGACTCTTTCATTCCGATCAATCCACTAGTGCCGATCGAGCACGTTGTCCGTGCCGTCCCCGCAAGCGCGTGGCGGCGGCGTCCTGGTTTTCGCTAGAACCCAATCTGGCGCAGATGGCGGGCTTACAGTACCGTGGGCTCGCCCGCTCGTAACTGGCTGTTCTATAGGCTCACCGCAAGTTGAACGGGGCCCCTGCGCGAATGGTGGAAGGCTGGAGGGCACGATCGGCGCCCTGCAATTCCGCCTGGCGCGGCACGGTCTAGGCGAATCGCGGTAACTGTGGTCGAATTGGCTTGAGTCGTTCAGCATCGGGAACGGCATTGCGGGAATGAGATCATGCACGACGGCAACATCGTCACCCAAGTGCTTCTGCCCATATCGCTCGCCTTTATCATGTTCTCGCTCGGGCTGGCACTGGTGCTGGACGACTTCAAGCGCGTGATCGTACAGCCCAAGGACTTCGCGGTCGGCGCGCTGAGCCAAGTGGTGCTGCTCCCGGCGGTCGCATTCCTGCTGGTTCTGTTGTGGCCCATGGAGCCGGCTCTGGCTGTCGGCGTGATGATCCTGGCCGCCTGTCCGGGCGGAGTGACGTCGAACCTCATGACCCATCTCGCGCGCGGCGATACCGCGCTTTCGGTATCGCTGACAGCCGTGATCAGTGTCGCCAGCGTCGTCACGCTGCCGTTGATCGTGGGGTTCGCCATCGTTTACCTGATGGACGCCGAGACCGCGCCGCAGCTGTCGGTGGGACGCACGGTCGTCGGCGTGTTTCTGATAACGACGGTCCCTGTCGCCATCGGAATGCTGGTGCGGCATTTACAGCCGGCTTTCGCCCAGGCGTTCGAGCCCAGGGCGCGCGTCGCCGCCTCGATCCTATTCGTGCTGATCATCCTGGGCGCGGTCCTGAGCGAGCGCGAGAATCTGGTGAGCTATTTCGTACAGGCGGGGCCGGTCACCCTGGCGCTGAATATCTTGATGATGGTTCTAGCCTTTGGCCTGGCCAATTTTTTCGGCGTTGGCGCGGCCCAGCGCACCGCGATAACGCTGGAATGCGGACTGCAGAACGGAACGCTGGCGATCTTCGTCGCGGTCACATTGATCGGCAATACGACCATGATGGTGCCCGGCGGAATCTATAGTCTGTTGATGTTCGCCACGGCGGGCGTGTTCATGGTTCCCGCCGTGCGAGCCCGCAAGGCGCTGCAGCAGGCTAGCACCGGCTAACACTCACCCGTTTCGTCAAATGTTGACTCGGCCGTAGCGGCATACCAATTCCGCCCCTAGTCCTGGCGGCGCACACTGCATCACTGCGATATACGCGGGACCCCGCGAAGGGAGGCGACGCAATGAACGACGCCCGAACGCCGACAATCGAGCCGCAGAAGGACGGGCCGCTGAAAGTCAGCGGGCTGGCGCGGTTCTTCAATTCGCGATGAGGCGATCGCGACACGAAGCGTGGTCTATCTTTGCCGCTGCGGCAGGTCGAAGAACAAGCCGTTCTGCGATGGTACCCATGTTTCCGTCGGATTCAGCGATGCGAAATCGCCGGCACACGTCCCCGACAAGCTGGAAACCTTCCAGGGGCGCGACGTCACAATCCTCGACAATCGCGGCATCTGCTCCCATGCGGGATATTGCACGGCCGGGCGACCCGCCGTATGGCGATCGGCAATCGAGCCCTGGATCGACGCCGACGGCGCGGCCCGGACCGAGATCATCGAAACCGTCCGAAGGTGTCCGTCGGGTGCGCTGAGCTATATAGAGGACGGCAAGCCCAGCACGGCCTATCAGGATGTCCCGGAGATCCGCATCGCCCGCGACGGCCCCTACTCCGTGCGCGGCGGCATTGCATCGGAAGGCGTCGATTTTGGCGCGGGCGCCAGCCGCGAGCACTACACGCTCTGCCGCTGCGGCCAATCCAGCAACAAGCCCTTCTGCGACGGCAGCCATTGGTATGCCGGCTTCCAGGACTACGAAGCGCTGACGATTTCCGCCGCCGCCCACGCCGGCGAGGCCGAGGAAGAGACCTGGGTCGCGATCGGCGCTTCCGCCGACTTCGCCGACGACGCGGTGCGGGCGCTCACGGTCGGCGAACGCCAGGTCGCCGTGTTCCGCAGCGGTGGCACCCTGTTCGCAATGGACGGACGCTGCCCGCACCAGGGCGGACCCCTGGGCGAAGGCACGCTGTGTGACGGCGCGCTCAGATGTCCGTGGCATGGCTATGACTTCGACGCCAAGACCGGCAACGGACGCGGCAACGATCTGCGCGTCGACGTGCTGCAGATCCGTGAGGAAGACGGCGCCATTGAAGTCGCACTGCCGAAATCCAAGCGCTCCAATTGGACCGTCAGCCATGTCATCGCCGAGACCCTCGTCGCCTGGGGCATCGATACCTGCTTCGGCATGGTTGGCCATTCCAACCTCGGCATGGCCGAGGCGCTACGCCAACAGGAAGCGCGTGGATCGCTGCGCTATTTCGGCATCCGCCATGAGGGCGCGGCCGCCTTCGCCTGCTCCGGCTACGCCAAGGTCACCGGTCGGCCGGCGGCGTGTCTGTCGATCGCCGGACCGGGCGCGACCAATCTGTTGACGGGGCTGTGGGACGCCAAGGTCGACCGCGCGCCGGTGATTGCCTTGACCGGCCAGGTGCAGACCCAAGTCATGCGCCCCGGCGCGTTCCAGGACATCGATCTGGCGTCCGCGTTCGAGGCTGTCGCCCACTATTCGCAAACGGTGCTGCCCGGCAGCGACCATGCCGAACTCACCGGACTAGCGGTGAAGACCGCGCTGGTGCAGCGTGACGTCGCCCATCTGATCCTGCCCGACGAGGTGCAGGTGCTGGACGCCGGCAAGACCGGGTCCGGTCGGCCCGACGGCCGGCTGGCGCCGACCACGATCACGACCGCGCGGGCGTCTCTCGACCTCGCTACCCACCGCATCTCGCGCGCCGCGCGACCGTTGATCGTCGTCGGCTACGGCGCCCGCGACGGCATGGCACAGGTCGTCGCATTGGCCGAGGCGCTGAACTGTCCCGTCATCACGACCTTCAAGGCAAAGGGGCAGATCAGCGACCGCCACCCGCTCGGTGGCGGCGTACTCAGACGCAGCGGCACACCGGTCGCCAGTTGGTTCATGAACGAGTCCGATCTGTTGATCGTCTTCGGTGCGTCGTTCTCCCATCACACCGGCATCGACGCGCGCAAACCGACGATCCAGGTCGATTTCGACCGCATGGCCTTGGGCAAGTTCCATGGCGTGGACGAGCCCATCTGGGGCGATGTCGGCATCTCGGCTACCCTCATGCGCGAGGCGCTGCCCGCCGGCCGCGCGTGCACCGACCAACGACGGGAACTGGCCGAACGCTGGCAAGCGTGGCGCACGGAGAAGGCTGCGCGGGCGCGGATCGACAAGGCCGGCGGCATCAATTCCGCGATCGTCTTCGAGCGGCTCGCCGAGGTCGTGCCTCAGCCGGCTGTGCGAGGAGATCGACGGCAAGGTGAAGGCTTTTCTGGAGCGGCCGATCGAAGGTGACTGGCCGTACCTGTGGATCGACGCGACCTATCTGAAGGTCCGTCGCGGCGGACGCATCGTGTCGGTCGCCGTCATCATCGCCGTCGGCGTCAACAGCGACGGCCGGCGCGAGGTGGACGCCTCTATTTACCTCGCCAATTTTGCCTTGTTGTGATTCTCTGCGGCGGTTCGATTCGAGGGGGGTATTGATGAGGCAGACTGGCCTGTTCGGCTTACCGGATCATCTTCGAAAGCTTTCGGCGACGGGTGATCCGTTGGAGGTGCTGGCAAAGGTCGTCGACTTCAAGATTTTCCGCGCGCCGCTTGAGGCGGCGCTGGGCTATTCGGACGGATCGAAAGGTGGCCGCCCGGCCTACGATGCGGTGGCGATGCTCAAGGTTCTGATCCTGGCCGCGCGGCACACGGTGAGTGACGAGCGGATGGAGTTTCTGATCCGCGATCGCTTGAGCTGGCTTCGCTTCCTAGGCTTCGATCTCGGAGCGCCGACGCCGGACCGCAACACCATATGGACCTTTCGCGAGCGTCTGGTCCGGGCCGGGGCGATGGATAAGCTGTTTGCCGCCTTCGATGGCGAATTGCGCCGGTGCGGCTATCTGGCGATGGGCGGGCAGATCGTCGATGCGACGTTGGTATCGGCGCCCAAGCAGCGCCACAGCGATGACGAGAAGCGGGCGATCAAGGCGGGCAAGAGCGCGTCCGAGGTCTGGCCCGATCAGCCAGCCAAGGCGGCGCAGAAGGACACGGATGCGCGGTGGACGGTGAAGACCGGGCGGCGCAAGAACCCCGCCGGGTCGCAACGGCGCATGCCCGACATCGCGATCCCGGTGTTCGGCTACAAGAATCATGTCGTCATCGATCGGGCCTACGGCTTCATCCGCAGCTCGGCTGTGACCGATGCCGCCCGCCATGACGGCAAGATGTTGCGTCAGCTCGTCACCGGCGACAATCTGGCCGCCGGCGTGTGGGCTGACAGCGCCTATCGCTCGAAGGCCAACGAGGCGTGGCTGGCCGGCAAGGGTCGGGTCTCCCACATCCACCGCAAGAAGCCGCCGGGCCGGGCCATGCCCAAGGCGACCGCCCAGGCCAATGCCCGCAAGTCAGCGGTCCGTGCGCATGTGGAGCACGTCTTCGCCCAGCAGAAGGATCGCATGAGCCTGTTCGTCCGTACCATCGGGCTCAAGCGGGCCGAGGCCAAGATAGGCCTTGCCAACCTCGCCTATAATTTCCAGCGTCTGATCTTCCATGAGCGCAGGGCCGCCATGGCATGAGTCCGCCCGTATGACCAAAAAACACCCCGCTGAGAACGAAACCGCGGACGAATAACGCCGTCAAATCCACCCGCCGCACGGATCGGCCAACAGGACACCCTTATCCGCGCCAAATCGGCCGGTTGTTAGAGGTCTCCAGGTGCTGGGCATGGAGATCGGCACCTCCGAGGCCGAGCCGATCTGGACGGAGTTCCTGCGCAAGCTGACGCGACTGCGCGGCGTCAAGCTCGTCGTCTCCGATGCGCATGAAGGCTTGAAGGCCGCCGTCACCAAGGTGCTGTGCGCCACATGGCAGCGTTGCCGCGTCCACTTCATGCGCAACGTGCTCGCCCATGCCGGGAAGAACGGGCGGCGCGTCGTCTCGGCCTTCATCGCCACCGCGTTCGCACAGGAGACGGCCGAGGCGGCGAGCCTTCAATGGCGTGCCGTCGCCGATCAGATCCGAACGAAGGTCCCGAAGCTTGCCGCCATCATGGACGACGCCGAGCCCGATGTGTTGGCATACATGACCTTCCCCAAGGAGCATCGCGCCAAGCTGCACAGCACCAATCCGATCGAGCGCCTCAACGGCGAGATCAAGCGCAGGACCGACGTCGTCGGCATTTTCCCCAACGATGATGCCATCGTCCGGCTGGTCGGCGCGCTCCTGCTCGAACAGAACGATGAGTGGGTCGTGCAACGGGCCAGATACATGACCCTGGAAACCATCGCCCAGATGAATGATGATCCTCTCATCAGCCTGCCAGCTGTCGCACGCTGATCATCCCGGCCCATGCCGGAGCGCGCGGCCATCTGCCGTCAGCTACACCACTCCACGGGACACGATCGCAGGGTTGGCTGGCCAATATTGCAAGCCCAGGCCCAGGCTTTTCAGGCGAACAGTGAAAGCATACAATCAAAGTCGCGGATCAAGCTAACGGAGTCGCGCGGATCAAAACGAATAGTTCGGCTGTTTGTTACCGCGCCAGGCAACGCATCCCGATCGGCAATATCTCTCGCGAGCACAGTATGGCGATCAAGCTTTTCAAGCGCCCACTCTCGCCCAGGCTGGTCCTGGCCCTGCCCCTGATTCTAGCGGCGTGCGGCGTGGCCGAGCAGCAGGCCGAACGGCGTGTCGTCCGACCGGTCAAGACCATGGTCATCGGAGCAGACGAAACCGGTGGCATCCGTAGCTTCCCGGCCCGCATCGAGTCTAGCCGGCGTGCCGATCTCTCGTTCCGGGTCCCTGGCAAGGTGGTCGAGCTGCTGGTTCGCGAAGGCGAAAGGGTCGAGCCTGGGCAGGTCATCGCTCACCTCGACCCCGTGACCTTCCAGGTCGTCGTCGACGGCCGTCGGGCAACCCTTGATCGCATCACCAAGGATTTCGAACGCGCAACAGATTTGCTGCCACGCGGCGTTGTCCCACGCCAGACCTACGATCGTCTGGAGGCCGAGATGAAGAGCGCCACGGCGGCGCTCCAACAGGCCCCGCTAGACCTCGACTACACGACCCTTTCGGCGCCATTTTCAGGCGAGATCGCCCGTCGCTACATCGAGTCTTTCGAGGAGGTGCAGGCAAAGCAGACGATCATCGAGCTGCGCGACATTTCGGCGCCCGAGGATGCCCCAGTTCGACCCACTCATCAAGGCGCTACGCATAGGCCCCGGACGTGACGGCAAGATCGAGGCGCGGTTCCATGGATCTGACCCCGCGGTGCTCCGGGATCCGGCGGGTCAGGCCATGGAAATCTTCCGCCAAGTGACCAAACGGTGTGGGAGCAGACGGTCATCCGTGACCGCAACCGGATACAGACCAACATCGCCTCCACGAACCCCACCGGCGAGCTTGCCACGCCGATGTTCAACCGGACCAGACCCAGGGTCGAGGCAATACCCCTGCCGGCAGGTTACTCCTTGAGCTGGGGCGGCGAATATGACGACTCGCGCAATGCCCAGGCGGGTCTTGGTGGGGCGCTGGCGGGTGGCTTCGTGCTCATGATACCGACGAGCATTCTGCTCTTCGGCAAAATTCGCCAGCCGCTCATCATCTGGCTTACGGTACCTCTTGCTTCGATCGGCGCCACCGCCGGCTTGTTGCTGTTCAATGGCAGTTTCGATTTCATGGCGTTGCTTGGCGCATTGAGTCTTATCGGCCTTCTGATCAAGAACGCCATTGTGCTGATCGATGGGATTGAGCCGCATGAGGCGATCGCGGAGGCCGCCGTCAGCCGCTTGCGTCCCGTCACGATGGCCGCGCATCAACGACGGTCCTCGGGATGATCCCGCTGCTGCCGGACGTGTTCTTCGTCAACATGGCGATTACGATCATGAGCGGACTGACCTTTACCACGGTTTTGACGCTGGTCATCATCCCCGTGCTGTACGCGATCTTCTTCCGCGTTCGCGTGCCTGCCGCAGGGGGCGTCCCGGCCGCGGCGATGGTAACCAACTGACGGACGCCGGATGCGCCCGCGGGGTTCGGCGAAGACTAGGCCATCACTTCGCAGAAAAACGCGCATGAACAGGCACAAACTCTCTTGCATGCGGATGGGTGGCCGAGCGGTTGAAGGCACCGGTCTTGAAAACCGGCAGGGGTTAGCGCCCCTCGTGGGTTCGAATCCCACCCCATCCGCCAGAAATCTCGGTAATCTGCGGACGTCAGAGCAAGGATTGGCGCTGTCCCCTCATCCATCCCCTTTTGCGCACACCGCGCCACCGCCGGTAACGGCGCGCCTAGCGTTTCGTACCACTCAGGCGCGATCCGTTCGAGCGTCCGCCGGATTAAATATCCCCATTCGGCACACCCCCCAGGGGGCATGGGGCGCGGATGGGACCCAAGCGCTGTGATTCCAGACCAAAGGGGATCTTGCGGACCAGGCTCGCAAACAGAGGAAAAGCCGCCTCGATCTCCCAGAGTGAGGTCCGGTATGGAGTGTGCAGCGGTCGTCTATCAGGTCAGCGGAAATTTCGACGCGATTAGCCAACACCGATGACCTTGCCCCCGTTATGCCCCCACAGCTGAGTAGAATCTGTTCCGGTTGTGGTCCTGTTGGGACCGGGTTGCATACTGCATCGGAGTGAGCCCGTCGAGGCTCGTGTGGGGCCGATGGTTGTTGTAGTCGTGGCGCCAGGTTCGACGATCTTCTTCGCCTGGCCGTAGCTGTCGAACAGGTGCTCGTTCAGGCATTCGTCGCGCAGCCTCCCGTTGAATGATTCCACCAGGCCGTTCTGCATCGGCCTGCCGGGTGCGATGTAGTGCCACTCGACACCGCATTCCTCCTGCCAGCGCAGGATCGCGTTCGATGTCAGCTCGGTGCCGTTGTCGCTGACCACCATGCAGGGATAGCCGCGCATCTCGGCGATCCGATCCAGCTCGCGTGCGACACGGACGCCGGAGATCGAGTTGTCCACCGCCGTGGCCAGACACTCCCGGCTGAAGTCGTCGATCACGCACAGGATGCGGAACCGCCGGCTGTCCATGAGCGCATCCGACACGAAGTCCAACGACCAGCGCTGGTTCGGCCCTCGCGGGATCGCCATCGGCGCCCGGGTCCCCAGCGCCCGCTTGCGCGGCCGCCGCGTTTGCGAACCGTTAACAGCCCGGTGATGAAGTCGCGCTTTGATCAATCGGTTTTGGGGGCGACGATGATGATGATAACGAGCATGGCTGGTTTGCCTTCGATGTTCGCCACGATGGCGATCGCCAGGGCAGCATCGAACTGAATAACGAACAAAAGGGTGCTCTTTGCACTCGCAGCCTCCCTCGGCGTGCCTGATCCGAACAGCGCGCGCATCAGAATGCCGAGATTGAACCCGGCGACATGGATCAGGTAGCGTTTGTGGACGTTCTCGCGCGCCCGCAGCAACGCGCGGCGCATGCCGCCACGGTCGAGGACATGGGCGAAGCTGCGCTCGACCATCTCACCGCGCCTGCGCATGGCGTTCCGCGCGACGCCGGACTTCAATCGCGCCCGGTTGGCGTAGACAGCCTGACGTGCCGCCTGGTCGCCATGCCAGCGCAGATAGCCGTTGGCGGGCTCCGGCTCGGAGATCCGCGTTTTCCAGACGCCGCCGTCGAGGTCTTTCAGCCCCTCGCGTGAATGATAGCCCTTGTCGCCAACGAGACTGCAGGGCTCTGCCCGTGTTGGAGCCAGGCCGACCTCGGCGAGGTTGCGCGCGGCCGCCTCCAGCGTCCCAGGCAAAGTCGTCGTGTCGCCTTCATCGGCTGGATAGATCGGTGCCGCAACGATGACGCCGGTGTCGAGATCGACCGCGTGCTCGGGCTTGTAGGCCAGATGCGTGGTGCCGTCCTTCATCCGCGCGATCTTCGCATCAGGATCGGTCGGGCTCGTCCAATCCTTGTTCGAAAGCTTCTTGCCCTTCCGCCGGCGATCGAGCCGGACGAGGTCGTCGATCGTCGGCGTTTCGACGCCACTCTCCTTCGCCATTTGCGTCAGCATCTCGCGATAGGTCTCGCCGCTATCGCGCCGCACGATGGCTCGCAGGGCGGCGTTGGCTTCCATCGTCGAGCCGTCGACGCCGATCCGCTCGCCCTTCACCAGACCGCGCGCGGCGACGAGAGCCAGAACCCAGTCGAAAACCTTTTCATGGACCTCGTGCGGCAGCCGGCCGCGCGTCTTCGACAACCAGGAATGATCGGGAACCTTGTCCCGGTTCGCCAACCGCAGAAACGCGCGAAGCGACAGCGAATCCGAACAGCGCCAAGCGATGCCGCGCTCGCTGCCGATGCCCTCGAAATAGCCGATCATGTGCATCCGGAAATAACGCCCCGGCGGCAGCGAAGGAGCCCCCATCCGAGGTGCGTAGTATGGCTTGCACGTCGCCTCCACGAAGCCGTCAAAGCCAGACTCGGTCAGCAACTCATGCAGCCGGTCGGAAAACGCGTGTTGAACCGCTCCGGGTTTGGCGGAGGCTCCAACTCTTGAGAAAGTGGAGCCATTATGAGCAAGACAAGGAACAGGTTTTCTTCTGAGGTTCGCGCCCGTGCGGTGCGGATGGTTGTGGATCACGAGGGCGAACACGCCTCGCGTTGGGCGGCTGTTTCCTCGATAGCTGGGAAGATCGGCTGCACGGCGCAGACACTCAATGAGTGGGTGAAGAGGTTCGAGCGCGATAGCGGCGTGCGCGCCGGCGTCCCCAGCGAGGTCGCCGAGCGGCTGAAAGCCCTGGAGCGGGAGAACCGCGACCTCCGGCAGGTCAACGAGATCCTGCGCAAGGCGAGCGCCTATTTTGCCCAGGCGGAGCTCGACCGCCGGTTCAAGCCATGATCGCGTTCATCGGCGATCACCGCGAGGCGCACGGGGTCGAGCCGATCTGCAAGGTGCTGCCGATCGCCCCGTCGACCTACTACGACCATGTGGCCAGGCGGCGCGATCCGGCCAGGCTGTCGGCACGGGCGAAACGGGATATGGCTCTCAAGGTCGAGGTCCGACGCGTCTTCAAAGAGAACTTCCGTGTCTACGGCGTTCGCAAGGTGTGGCGACAATTGCAGCGGGAAGGCTTCGATGTCGCTCGCTGCACTGTTGAGCGGCTGATGCGGGAGATGGGCTTGCAAGGGGTGATCCGCGGCAAGCCGATCCGCACGACAGTCAGCGACCAGGCCGCGCCTTGCCCGCTCGACAAGGTCAATCGCCAGTTCCACGCTCCGGCACCGAACAGGCTGTGGGTCTCGGACTTTACCTACGTGGCCACTTGGGCTGGCTTCGTCTATGTCGCCTTTGTCATCGACGCCTATGCCCGCCGCATCGTCGGCTGGCGGGTGAGCCGGACAGCCCATGCCGGCTTTGTTCTCGATGCCCTGGAACAAGCGCTTCATGCGCGGCGACCCGTCCATCGCGGTGGGCTGATCCATCACAGCGATAGAGGGAGCCAATATGTCTCGATCAAATATACCGAGCACCTGGCGGAAGCGGGCATCGAACCCTCGGTGGGCAGCGTCGGCGACTCTTATGACAATGCTCTGGCCGAGACCATCAATGGTCTTTACAAAGCCGAGGTCATTCACCGGCGCGGGCCGTGGCGCTCATTCGAGGCCGTCGAGCTCGCTACTCTGGAATGGGTGGATTGGTTCAACAACCGGCGGCTCCTGGAGCCCATCGGAAACATCCCGCCGGCCGAAGCCGAGGAACGCCACTACGCCATGCTGAAGCAGTCAGACATGGCGGCGTGACTCAAACAAAATGGCCTCCGCCAAACCCGGAGCGGTTCAGTCCAGGCGAACGCGGCATCTCCGCCCATGTCACCACGAGGTCACCCTGAACCTCGCTCTGTCGTCTCAATGCCATCGCACGACGCCCGTCTAAATCTCTATGTTCAGACAGAATCAGACACGCCGGACTTCGTCAACGGGCTGGTAAACCGCGACGGCCGGAACTTGCTGCGCGAGGAGTCCTGCGGGGCCGAGCGGAACGCGCTCGGTGGTGACCTCGATCCGGCCGACGGAATGCTCTTTCGCAACGATAACTTTGTTCGTGTGCCCATACTCGCCGGGTCCAAGGCTGTTCGTCTGGAGCCCGGCGCAACGCTGAGCGGCATAGCGTCCGTCCAAGGGCACATCGTTTTGCGCCTGCCCACGGCAACGAAGAGCTATCGCATCGAGGCGCCGTTCCAGAGCCAAACCGTCTCGGCGCCTGAATTGCGCGTCGTCCTCGGTGACAGCGCCGACGGGACGATAAAGTACGACATCAGCGGCCGCACCGACCGCCTGCTGGCCGCACGGGCACTCAACGCGGGAGACCCGGTTTAACTTCGAGATCAGCCCCGTCACGCCCGAGTTTGCACGGTGGGATTATCCTCAGCCATTCGCCGTTTCGTCGCTCGACCGGCAGGCATTCGAGCAAGCCGTCGCCCAGGCCGAACCCGGTGCCGCTTGCGAAAGCGGAATCGGCGATACCGGCTTGCAACCTTTCCAACTCTGTCCGCTGAATTTGGGCGCGCAGATGGGCTTGTTGCACGGCCAGATCGCCGTCCGCGCGCCAGGTCACCCAGCGTTCGCCGGCAATCTGTCGGCGCTCGAAATCGAGATCGAGTCCGTACAGGTCGCCGAAACCGACGAGCGGTTGCCCCACGCCTGGCGCACGTATGCGACCCTAAGCGACGCTTACGGCGAGGATCGCCTGGAGGATTCGGTTTGGTTCAGCGCGGAAGCGAGCGACGCTCTGAGCGGCATGACGCCGATCGGACTGCAGGGAAGGCTCGTGGTGCGCCTTCCCACCGAACTCGGCCACTTGACCCTCGACGTCTCAGAACTCGGCAATCGCGGCACGCATGACAGCGGCCTCGATGTTCGTCTGGTCGGCGTCCATGGGGGCGAGTTGGAACTCGACCTCGCAGGCCCGCGCGATCGCATTGTCCAGTTTGTACCGCGCGACGAAGACGGGAACGCTCTGGCGACAAACAACGTACGTATCGAGGCGAGCGACGACCCCGAGCGATGGCGCGGTACCATGGCGGTATCGGGCCGGCCCGCGACACTCGACGTCGTGTTCGCGGCGCAGCAGGAACGGCTCGACTATCCATTCGAGTTGTCCATCGACCCTTAGTACCGGGGCTCGCCGTCAACCTGCGGAAACGCCAAACTTTTTGCGCCGATGGCTATTGAATTCCGCGGTCGGCGGGTCCATCTGCACCCCTGGTTGGCCCGCCGCCGCCGAAGGTCCGGCGGCCGGCGCGGCAGCCAACGGAGATCAAAACACCTCGGGAGGTAATAACGCGCAATTGGTTGGCGCCCGTCGCGGCGCTTGCAATGTTCGGCGCGGCTGGGATCGCAAAAGCGGACGAGGTCACCGGCAAGATCACGGAACTGGACGAAGCCGGCGGTGAGATCGTGATCGAGGACGGCACGCGGTATTCCCTCGGCGGCGCCAAGTACGAGGGCATCGCAGTGGGCGATACGGTCATGATCGAATTCGCCGACGTTGAGGGCGACTTGGCGGCCACCTTTATCGTCAAGGTCGAAGGCTAGTCCAGCCTCCGCACCGGCCCCCAACGGGCCCGCCACACGGCGGGCCCGTTGCATTTCAGCGCCACAACGCGTCGGCCGGTGGGGATACCAAATTAGTGCGGAATGCCCTAGACTGCAGCCACGATGCTCGCAGCCTCTTCTACACGACGCGCTCCAGGAGTCCTTTGAGCTTCACCATCCGCATAACCCTTTTGTTCGCGGCGCTTGTCTGGACCGTCGCGGCCGCTGCCGGCGATCGCGAAGCGTTCCTCGCCGAGGAGACCATAGACTGTCCCGGGTGCGAACTGGCCGGCGCCGACCTCAAACGGCGCATCCTCGCCGGGGCTAATCTCTCCGGGGCCAATCTTGCGGACGCGACGTTTCATCGCGCCGATCTGCGCGGCGCTGACCTGTCGGGCGCCAACCTGTTCGGGGCCAACCTCAACAAGGCGATACTGACGCTCGCCAATCTGCGCGGCGCCAACTTGCAGGAGTCCATGCTTTTCGAGGCCGAGGCGAGCCGTGCCGATTTCACAGAGGCCGACCTGACAAATGCGCTTATGGGCAGTGTTCGACTGATCCTTGCCAACCTGGAGGGCGCGAACTTGACCAACGCGGACCTGGAGGCAGCGCGGATGAACCAGGCGAAGTTGCCGAAAGCGACGCTGGTCGGCACCAACTTGCACGAGGCGGTCTTGTTTCAGGCTGATTTGCAGGGTGTCGATGCCGTCGGTGCGTATTTTGTCGGTGCCAATTTGTTGGGCGCCAATCTGCGCCGCGCAGTGCTGATGCACTCCGATCTCTATGGCGCCGATCTCGCCGAGGCCAACCTAACCGAGGCGGATTTTAGCTTCACCCGGCTGCTTTCAGCGAAGCTGCCCAACGCCGATCAGACCGACACCATTTTCAAGGGCGCGCTCATGCCCGACAATACCTACCACCCCTAGAGATCACGTAGGAGGGTCGAGATGCATTCGAGACTGCGGACGCCAACCGTGGTTGGGGCGATAGTCCTGGTGGCGGCGTTTCTGGCCGTGTCTATGCAACAGGCCAGCGCCCAGGACGTCGATTTGGGGCTACGCGTCATCAAGCGAAAAGCGGAGTGCTCCCTGTGCCACGGCTGGGCCGGCGACGGCGACTACGCGATGGACAACCCCGGCCCCGCCCTGCGACCCGCCGAGCTGGACAGGGCGGCCTTGGTCGAAACCATCCGCTGCGGTCGGCCCGAGTCCAGAATGCCGTACCATTTCCGCAACGCCTATACGGACGATCCGGCGACGAGCTGTTACGGCGTCACCGAGGCCGAAATCGGGGACCAAAAGCCGAACCGGACCCGCGCCTTCCTCAGCGAAAGGGAGATCGAGGCCGTCGCAGACTATGTGATCGCCTGGATTTTAGGCCGTGGCGACCCGACGTTGGAGGAGTGCGAATTCTACTTCGGCGCCGGCCACGTCTCGTGCGCCCCGTTTGCCAACTGACGCGGCAAACCTAGCGCCGCTAGCGGCTTTTTTCTAGGCTCAATTCGCAAACCGTAGGCATGGTTTAGCCATCGCCGCTTGGAGACAGGCTCTCGGGGACGGCCGGTCGCCGAGTTCGATGAGATGGAACCACCTGAGATAGCTGTCGAGGTACTTGGTAGCGATGCCGTGGAAGCCTCGCAGGAAGCCTTTGATCTGGCTGTGGCGGCTGTTGACCGCCTGGATGTGCAGGGCGCCGCGGACCCGCTCGCCGGCGGCGCCGTTGATGCTCTCGTGAGGGATGTCGAGCGCCGCCGCGACGGGCGGATAGCAGCGGTTGGCGTCGGAGACGAGCAAGGCATCGCGGGCGACGACCGGCTCCAGCGCCTCCTTCACGCTGTCTGCGTTGAGAGCGGGCAGGGTATGGCTGAGGGTCGCGCCGGCTCGGTCGGCGGCGACCAGGACCGGCACCTGCTCGCGCGAGAGGCCGCGTTTGCGGGCCTTGCCGCCGCGCCGGCGCGGCTTGCGGTCCAGCTTCCGCTCTCCCTTCCGGCTCTCAAGAACGAAGGTCTCGTCGGCCTCGACGATCCCGGCAAGCCGGTCCGGCGCTTGCCGAACCGCCTCCAGAAAGCGGTGGCGCCAGCGAAACGCCGTGCTCGGCGCAATCCCGCAGCGCTCGGCAGCCTCTCGTATCGTCTCGCCTTCGGCAAGCGACGCGCCGAAGGCCAGCCAGCGCTCCTTGTGGTGCAGGCCCGACAGCGCCGTGCCGGTGAGCGCGCCGAATGTCTTCCCACAGGCCTTGCAGCGATAGCGACGCAGACCGCGTGCCTTGCCCCGCGACACCGCCCCGCCGCCGCCGCAATGAGGACAGCACCGCTCGTCGTCCACGCCCAGTTCGATCGCCGCCAGCGAGGCTGCGCCCTCCGACAGCTCCGACAACACCGCCGCGACCTCCTTGCGCTGCGCCGCCGTCAACTCATCAACATGCGAAAACCAGTCGCGAAACCGCTCGCGATCCATCTGCCTGATCTCCCACGCCAATCGGGGAACAGTCTGCCACTACGCATACGCTTCGCGAATTGAGCCTTTTTCTACGGCCGAGCGGCATCAAGTTGAATGGCTTCGAGCCGTGCCCAGCTTTCGAATTCGCCTTCGCCGACCGTGGGCTTGCGCGTGTGCGGGTCGAATAATCCCTGACCCGGCTTGAAGTAGTATCTGCTCTCAACATTGTAGCTGAGCCCGTCTACGCTCTTTTCGCACCGTTCCTTGATGAACTCCCTGCCGATTGGCGTCTCGCCCTCGGCCGCCGGTAGATCGGTGCACGCCCAGTCGTCGGGACCGAAGCGTATCTTGAAATGGACCGCCAGCGACGCCGCCTCGAAGCGCACAAGTGTGTCGGCCCGGTTGTCCGTGATTACCCGATAGCCCTGCACTAGGCCTGCGTCGTCGACCAGCAGCGAAAACACGACCGGGTGACCTAGGACTTGGTTCGCCAGATTTCGCGTGATCAGAGCCTCGCTCCGCGTGGCCCGAGCGATGTATTCCGCTTCGTCCTCGTAGCCGAACCTGATCTCGCGCAAACCGGTCGCGCCCTCGCGCGCGCACTGCCCGAACTCCGCGAAGTCCTTGAGTATGAGCCCGGGCGGGCCCCCGTTGCTGCCGCAAGCGGGATCTACGAAATCCCGTCGCGGCAGTTCGCTGACAGGGGCCCCGAGCTGGACGTTCCAGATCCTGGGACTGGGCTGCGCCAGCGCCCCCCCGGCGCCAGTTTCAAAGACGAGAAACGTCGTCAAACCGCCGCAAGCGAGCGCGCCGTACAGCCGTCGTTGCCACCTGTTGGGTCGGTACGCCATTGCCATTCGCGAGTCCTCACAACGGCCAAAAAGGACCGGGGGAGCAAGCCAGCTCCCCCGGAACAAAACAAACGCCGCGTTCAGACTACAAGCCGAACACGTACAGTGTCGCGCTCTCCGTAATGTTCGCCATCTCGGGGATGTTCGATCCCGAGCTGAAGAGCAGCGACGGGCCACCGGCAACGATGGCAACGTACTGCTGTCCCTCCGCCGAGTAGCTGATCGCCGGAGCCGTGAGCGGTGTGCCCAGATTGATGCTCCACACCTCGGCCAGCGTATCGGAATCGTAGGCCGCGAATGTGCCGTCGATCTGTCCGGAGAACAGCAGGTCGCCACCGGTCGACAACACGCCCGAGTTTATCGGATAGGGCGTATTTGTTCTGACAGTGACGTCACCGGAGAGGACATCCACGCCGGTGATCATGCCGTGCTGCCGGGTAACCTTTTCCGTCGCCCAGCCGCCGCCCATATTCTCGCCGCGATAGTCCTTGGCTTCGTCGTTCGGCGTGTTGAGGGTCATGTTTTTACAGCCTGCCGCCGCTCCCTGGTAGGCAATCATGCGCTTGGGGTCGAGCGAGCCGGGCCAGTATGTGGGCGCGCCGTTGAAGTCGGGGCAAATCAGCCTGGTCACTTGGTCGCGCCGGGTCGACTTGTTGGGTGCGTACGCCTGCAAAAAGACGTCCGGGTTGTACTCCATCGGCTTGCCGGTCTTCGCATCAATACCCGCAGTCCAGTTGATCTCATCCACGTATTGGGCCGCCCGAACGAAAGTTCCGTTTGTCCGGTCGAGTGTGTAGAAGTAGCCGGAGCGCGCGAAGTTGGAAGTCACGCTCCGCATTTCGCCATCGATTTCCACGTCGTACAGAAAACGTGGATTGATGGAATCGAAGTCCCAGGACTCGTTGGGGATTTCCTGGAAGTACCAATTGATGTCGCCGGTGTTAACGTCGATGCCGACCGTGCTCACTGAGTACAGATTGTCGCCGGGACGGAATTCCGGGTCGCCCCACGGGGCCGGATCGCCGGTGCCGACGATGTAGGTTTCGGTATCCGGATCGTAGGCGCCCGTGGCCCAAACTGCGGCACCGCCAGTGCGCCAGGCGCCATGGTCGTCGGCCCAGGTCTCGTGTCCAGCCTCGCCCGGCCCAGGAACCATGAAGCGCCGCCACAGGAATTCACCCGTCTCGGCGCTGAAGGCGCCTACCCAGCCGCGGTTGCCGCGGAAGCCATTGCTCTGGCCGACCAGGATCATGTCCTTGACGGCGAGCGGCGCGCCGGTGTGTGACTGGTTAGCAAAATCATCCGGCGAGGAGGTCTGAACATCGAACAATGCCTCGCCGGTGTCGCTGTCGATCGCCACCAGGCGCGCATCCAGAGTGGAGGTATAGACGTTGTTGCCCGACAGTGCGATGCCGCGGCTGGCGATCAGGTTCGGGTGCGCCTGGTCGGTCAGCGGATCGTGCATCCAAATGACCTCACCTCTCTTGCCGCTGCGCACGTCAATCTTGCGGATCTGGTTCCAGGCATTGTTGACGTACATGAAACCGTCGTTGACCAGCGCGTTTTGTTGCTGGCCTGGCTTGCGCGCACCTTCTTCCAATCCGCCAAGGGCGACGGCGAATTTGACCTTCAACCCAGCGACCGTATTACGGTTGATCTGGCTGAGCTGCGAATGCTGGTGATTGTTGTAGCTCTTATAAACGGTGAGCCAGTTGTGCGGCTCGTTAGCTGCGTTGATCAGCCGCTGCTCGGTTACCGGAGCGGCCGAAGCTGACAAACAAAAGACAAGCGTACTACCCGCAAGCACTGCGGTCGCGCCGAGGCGCTTCATACCATATGCGGTCTTCATAATGCCTCCCCATGTTGAAGGATTTACACGCACCCTCGTCACAAAGCGTCGATGAGGGTGGCGGGCTCATGCGACACGCGGACAATAGCACACGCCAGGTCCGGGTGCCATCGCGGACCAAAGGGCGGCTCTGATCGCGGCCGGCGTTGCACCCGGCGGTCACATCGAGCTGCGCGCCTGCACAATGACGGCGGTAATGGTGTGCTCGCCAAGCGCCTTGCAAGCTTCCATCCGTTGCAGCCCGTCGACGAGGACGAACCGCGATTTGTCGCGCCGGACCATTATGGGCAGCCGCTGCCCTTCCTCCATTATCGCGGTGGCGAGGGCCTCGACGGCGACCGGGTCAACGGCTCGCCGCCGTTTGGCGGGCACGTAGATGTCGTCGATGCGGATGACGATGTCGTCCATTTGCAGCGGCCATTATGCGGACATCGCACGCCGTGACCAACACCCGACCGCCAGCGCGGACATCTACGCCACGGCCGGCAACAGATAGCCGCGGATCACGCGGACAAGAGCATCGTAGCGGTCGCTGAAGGCGAACAGCGTTTTTCGGGTCGGGCCGAAATTGTCGAACTCGCTCACAACCATCCCGTCCTCGTCGTAGGCCCGGCGGAAATCGGTAAACTTGTCCGATAGCCCGTCGATGATCGCTCGGTCCACGGGTCGGTCCATGCGTGGGATGACCTCGATGTCCGAGGCGTTGAATCGCTTCTGCCATTGATGGGTCAGCGTCACGACGATGTCCCCGCCAATGAACTCGGACCAATGACCGTGATGGCGAGTCGCCGCGGCGAGGAGACGAGTCCCGTAACCGCGATCCTTGTAGAGGCGATAGGTCTTTTTCATCACAGCGACGCCGGCCCAGTGCAGGTATGAGGGATTGATCACAATGTCCTCAACGTCGGCGACACCCTTCAGCCAATCATCCAGGCGGCCAACCATGATGGTGCAGACCGGCCTCATGCCGGAAGTGTCCCCGCCAGCCT
The DNA here is from genome assembly GCA_965248805.1 of Alphaproteobacteria bacterium. Lineage (GTDB taxonomy): Bacteria > Pseudomonadota > Alphaproteobacteria > UBA6615 > UBA6615 > CBDFKJ01. The sequence continues at coordinate 58,642 of CBDFKJ010000006.1, read as the reverse complement.
GCATCCGCCGGCTCAGCCCTCGTTCCACTGCTTCCGCAACGGCAATCGCGTGTGGCACGGAAAAGGACACGGTTGCGTTGATGCTGATGCCGCGAAGGGTTGCCTCTTCGATCGCGCGCACGCCGGCGTTTGTGACCGGTATCTTTACGATAATGTTGGGAGCTATGCCGGCGAACCGCTCCGCCTGCGCGACAATCAGGTCGGTGTTGCGGAAGTATTTGGGATTGGTCTGAATCGACAGCCGGCCCTGCCGGCCCGCCTCCCGTTCGAAGACCGGCCGCAGCAGCGTCGCGGCCGAAGCTGACATCTTCTCCGTTAGCCTCCATGCGACATCGTCCTCCGTCGCTGTCGGATCGTTCGCGATGATTTCCTTGATCGCCGGTTCCCACCGTGCCATCTCCTTGCGCAGCACTTCACCGACAATCACCGGGTTGGCCGTTGCCCCGACCGCGCCGTTCTCGATCGCGTAGCTCAGCTCGGAAACGGGGCACGAGTCGCACCAGAGATCCGTGTCCGTCGTCACGACCATTTTGTGCAGCGAGCTCTTGTGGGCTTGTTCAAGCACTGCGATCCGCGCCTCGACTTGTCATGTTGTCCGGTGAACTCGGAATTGCGCTGCGCCTTCGGTGCTCCCTTTCGCTTATGGCGCGCCGAACCTTGATAGCGCATTGGGCCGGGACGCGCGCGGTGACCTCCCGCCCGCGATTGACACCGAGTGCTCCGAAGTGTGCAATGGCACAATGAATCGCGCTATCGCGTCCGCCGTGCTGCTCGCTGTCCTGGCCGCCCCGGCACGGGCGGGTTGGGACGAGGGTGTGGCGGCGTACGAGCGTGGCGAGTACGCGACGGCGCTGCGCGAGTTTCAGGCGTTAGCTGGGCAAGACCACGCTGACGCCCAGCACAGCCTCGGCGTCATGCACGAAAACGGTAACGGCGTGCCGCAAGACTACGTCAAGGCCGTGAGGTGGTACCGGTGGGCCATCGCGCAAGGACACAGCACGGCCCAGTACAAACTCGGCCTCATGTACAGCAAAGGCTACGGCGTACCACAGGATAACGCCGAGGCGGTGAGGTGGTTCCGACGGGCGGCCGTGCTCGGCCATGCCGATGCCCAATACAACCTCGGCCTCATGTACGACAACGGTGACGGCGTGGTGCAGGACGACACGCTGGCGCTGAGATGGTTCCGGCGGGCCGCCGAGGAGGGACACGCCGCCGGCCAGTACAACCTCGCCGTGATGTACGACAACGGTGACGGTGTGGCGCAGGACGATGCTGAGGCTGCGAGCTGGTACCGGCTGGCCGCTGAGCAGCGATACGCCGCCGCTCAGCGCGCCCTGGGTGCCATGCACGACAACGGCTGTGGCGTGCCGCAGGACGACGCCGAGGCCGCAAGCTGGTACCAGCGGGCCGCCGAGCAGGAGCACGCTGCCGCCCAGAATAACCTCGGTGGCGCGTTTGAGGCGGGCTCCGGCGTGCCGCAAAACGACGCCGAGGCCGCCAAGTGGTTCCGGCGTGCCGCCGAGCAGGGATACGCCGCCGGCCAGTACAACCTCGCCGTCATGTACGACAACGGTAAGGGCGTGCCACAGGACTCGGCCGAGGCGGCGAGGTGGTACAGGCGAGCCGCCGAGCAGGGATACGGCGGTGGCCGGTACAACCTCGATGACGCCATGACGCATCGCGGATGCGGTATGGCGGAAGAGTCTGCCGTCGAGCGTTACCGCGCGGCTGCCGAGCAGGGCAACGTCGAGGCGCAGTACAACCTCGGCGTCCTGTACGGCAACGGCCGCGGCGTGCCGCAGGACTTTGTGCTGGCGCACATGTGGTTCAACCTTGCCGGGGCACAGGGAGGAACACAGGCCGCCAAGAGCCGGGATATCATTGCCAAGCGTATGACCGCCGCCCAAATCGCCGACGCGCAACTCCGCGCGGGAAGGTGGCGCGCCCGCTGACCGGACAACGAGGCGACTGACCGGCCGTCCCGCGGCTATACGCCCGGCACCGGCTCTCCCACGGACAGAACTGCAGGCTGACCGGCCGCAGGCCGAGCATGAAGGGCCTCGGTGGCACACGAGGCGGTCAAACCGGCGTGATGTGTGACACCTATCACCGTGCTCGCCGCCCCTGAGTCCCATATTAGGGCTCAATTGAAGCCGCGCATTCGACATGGAGATCAGCATGCTTGCAAACGCAAATCCGCTCGAGTCGCCGGCTTTAGTAGGCGCGCTCAGCGCGTCCCATCGCACGGGGCAAACCGAACTGGATGCCAGATTCTGCAACTTTGTCGCGGCATTTGGCTGGACCCGGCAACAGGCCTTCAGAGCGGCCTACCGCGACGTCCGCAAGGCGATCAATGTCGAGGACGCTGACCGGCACTACATGCACTATCGCCACACCAGCGAACTCCCCGATTACGTACTTGCCTACATGGACGGCAGCCTCGCGACCGAAGCGCCGCAACCGCGGTTCCGTCAGGTTCGCAGACCATCCACCGCATAGGTACGGCGCGGCAAGGCGCCGCATGAGGCGGCCCCCGCCCTAATCAATCGCGCACGAGGCGAACTCGACGAAAGCGGCAATAGACAAACGATTGAGCGCGACCTGCCGGCGTGATGTGTTGCTCGTGGCGCTCCTCGACCAGCGCGTAGTTTGGCCCCAGTTCTTCCATAAGCGCCGGCGCGTCAAAGCGAGCCACCGGCAAGCCACTGCACTTCACCGGCCCGTCAAGGGCAAAGGTCGCGATGATAACGCGCCCGTCTCCGGCGAGTGCGGCGTCAAGCCCCTTCACGTAAGCGCGGCGATCCTCAGAGCGGACCAGAAAATGAAAAACGGCACGGTCGTGCCATACCCGGTACACGGCGGGACACGCGAATGCGCGATGGAATGTTGTGCCCGCTGCGAAGAGCGACACACAACCGATTGATATTATTTGTGATAATCTGGTAGCGGAGGAGGGACTCGAACCCCCGACACGCGGATTATGATTCCGCTGCTCTGACCAGCTGAGCTACTCCGCCACCCCGGCGGATATAGGGACTGCGCCGAAAAGGTGTCAAGCGGCCCGCTCCAGGGCCGCCGCGCGGGCGATCCAGCCGCCGCCCAGGACCCGACTGCCTCGATAGAATACCGCCGCCTGCCCCGGCGCCACACCGAACTGCGGCTCGTCGAAGCGCAAGGACGCCCGGCCATCGGCTTCCGGACACACAACCGCGGGCGCGGGCTCCTGTGCCGAGCGCAGCTTGACCTTGACCGTGGCACCGTCTTCCGGGATGCCCCCGTCTGCGCCCAGCCAATTCACCGCTCGTAGGTGCATCGTGGTGCGTGCCAGCGCCTCCATGGGTCCGACGATGACGCGCCGCGTCTCGGGTTCGAGCCGTACCACATAGAGCGGCTGGCCGTTGCCACCGATGCCGAGACCCCGCCGCTGGCCGACCGTGTAGCGCATGACCCCCCGGTGGTTGCCGACCACCCTGCCCTGCAGATCGACGATCTCTCCGGGCTCGGCGGCGTCGGGGCGAAGACGCTCGACGATGCGCGCGTAGCCGCCATCGGCAACGAAACAAATGTCCTGGCTATCCGGCTTATCGGCGACGGCAATGCCGAGCCTGCGTGCCGCCGCCCGCACGTCCGACTTGCGCATGTCGCCGAGCGGAAATCGCAGCATCTCCAGCTGCGCCGACGTGGTGGCGAACAGGAAGTAACTCTGATCGCGCTCCGCATCGACCGGACGATGCAATTCCGGACCCTGTGGGCCGCCGACCCGGCGCACATAGTGGCCGGTCGCCAGGACGTCGGCATCGAGTTGCCGCGCGGCGCCGAGCAGATCGCGGAACTTGACCGTTTGATTGCAGGCGATGCACGGGATCGGTGTCTCGCCCTGCGCATAGGCATCGGCGAACGGCTCGACAACGTCGGCGCGGAACTGCGCGGCGAAGTCCAGCACGTAGTGCGGGAAGCCAAGCTGCGCCGCCACGCCGCGGGCATCATGGATATCCTGGCCGGCGCAACAGGCGCCCTTGCGGGCAGGCACCTGCTCGTACAGGCGCAGAGTCACGCCGACGACGTCGTAGCCCTGCTCCGCCAGCAGGCCGGAGGTCACGGAGCTGTCGACACCGCCCGACATGGCGACGACGACCCGCGTTCGCGGTGGCGGCTTATCGATCCCGATCGAGTTCATATCCGTGACTATAGGTTCGGCCGGCGCATGCGCAACCGGGGCTCAGACGTTCGCCGGCACCAGGACGCTTCCGTCCATCAAGGCCCGTGCCGTGCGCAACAGAGCCGCGCGCACGACCTCGGGGCCGTTCTGGTCCGTCACGGGTTTCCAATGCAACGGTGAACGCGCCACTGGGATGCTCGACCGAGATGGCTTTGCGCGCGCCCGCAACGACCTGCGCGACCGCCGCCGCGGCCGATTCCGGCAAGACGCATGCCGTCGCGACCGAGACGGCGCCGAGCACGCCGAACGCCTCGTGACAGACGTGCGGGATGAAGGTCCGGGTGCAGATCGCTCCGCCGGCGCGCGGCGGCGCGACCATGGTCATCTTCGGCACCACCTTATCCGTCACATTGCCTAGGCGCATCATCGGCCCGGCCTGCAGCCGGATCGCCTCAATCTTGCGTTTGACCGCGTCGTCGGCGTTCAATTCCGCTGGCGTCTCATAGCCGGTCGCACCGACGTGGCGCGCTTCGAGCACGACCGTCGGCATGCCGTTGTCGATCATGGTGGCCGGCACGTCGTCTATCTCGTCGACGCCGCGGCCGGTCGGCAGCAGCGCACCGCAGCTTGATCCGGCGATATCGAGAAAGCTGAGCATGACCGGCGCGGCAGTACCGGGAACGCCGCTGATCCGTGCTTCGCCGTCAGAGGCCACCTCACCGCCGGGTGTCCGCACCGTCGCCTCGCACAACGCACCGGTGTTGACCAGACGGATGCGCAGCCGCGTTTCATCCTCGTCGGCACGCGCGAGGCCCCTTTCGATCGCGAACGGTCCGACCCCGGCCAGGATGTTGCCGCACGTGGGCGCTGTGTCGACACGGCCCTCGCCGACAACGACTTGTGCGAACAGATAGTCGATATCAGCATCGTCGCCGGCCGACGGGGAAACGATCGCAACCTTGCTGGTGAGGGGATGTGCGCCGCCGACGCCGTCTATTTGACGCGGATCGGAGCCCCCCATTGCCGCCAGCAAGGCTTGGTCGCGGCGCAGCGTGTCCTGCGGCAGGTCAGCAGCGCGGAAGTACAATCCCTTCGACGTGCCGCCACGCATCAGCATACACGGGATTCGGATCTGCGCGGCCATTGGTCCAGGATTGGCGAGCCGGGCGGCGATGTCCATGGCCCTTGCAGACCGGTCGTGCGTTCGGAACAATCGGTCAGCGAACGAAGGACGAGGTAATGGCTCAGGCTCGGCAACGGACCGGAACGGCGGCACAGCGGATTTTCTCGCGAGTCGCGGATGCTTTCGCGTGACCAGCATCGCCGTCCGCAATATTCACCGCGCCGATGCCGCGACCATCGCCGGACCGGCGGAGATGGGCGTGGCGACCGTCCATGAGGCGATGGGTCGCGTCGGACTGATGCAGCCCTATATGCGGCCGATCTATCCGGGTGCGCGTGTCGCCGGCAGTGCGGTCACGGCCCTGGCGCCGCCCGGGGACAATTGGATGATCCACGTCGCGGTGGAATTGATCGAAGCCGGTGACCTGTTGGTCGTGGGATTAAGCAGCGCTTCCACCGACGGCATGTTCGGCGAGTTGTTGGCGACCTCGCTGCGGCGTCGCGGCACGCGGGCGCTGGTCATCGATGCCGGCTGCCGCGACGTGCGCGACCTGACCGAGATGCGGTTCCCGGTCTGGTCCAAGGCCGTGTGCGCCCAAGGCACGGTGAAGGCGACCCCCGGCGCGGTCAACGTTCCCGTCGTCCGCGCGGGCCAGTCGGTCATGCCCGGTGACGTTGTCGTGGCTGACGACGACGGTGTGGTTGTGGTGCCGCGCGAACAGGGTGAACGGGTCCTGTCCGCTTCGCGGGCACGAAGAGGAGACGCGCAAGCGGCTGGCCGCCGGCGAACTCGGGCTCGACATCTACGGCCTGCGAGAGGCGCTGGCGGACAAGGGCTTGCGCTATGTCGATGGACCGGTCGATTGGCGCCGCAAGACGCCGGAGGATCTCTAATTTGGTCTCGGGGTTCAGCTGCGGCCATAGACCGGAATGATCGCGCCGCGCGTGGATTGATTGCCGGGGCTGGCAAGAAACACGATGGTCTCGGCGATATCGACGGGCGCGGGCCATGCGCTATGGTCGGCCTTCGGCATGGCGGTGCGATTGGCCGGTGTATCGATGATCGACGGCGCCACCGCGTTCACCCAGATCCCCTCACCCGCCACCTCCTGCGCCAAGGCTACGGTCAGCGCCGCCACAGCGGCCTTGCTGGCCGTGTAGGCGCTCATGCCGGCGCCGGTACGTGGCTCCAACGCCGGCCGTGCCGCGACGTTGACGATGCGTCCGCCTGAGGCCTCGCCGCCGGTGCGACTGCGCATGGCGGTGATCGCCGCCCGGCAGCACAGAAAGCACGACACCAGGTTGGTGTCGATCTGGCGCATCAGATCGTCCTTGCTCGTGTCGGCCACGGACGCCATGGCGAAGCCGCCGGCCACATGGATCGACGCCCACAGCGACGGCACGGTGGCATAGAACGCGTCCACGGCGTCTTCGTCGCTGAGATCGACGCCGGGCATGAGCCTCACTGCGGTATTAGCAGGCGAGCCGGAGCCCTGCCCGCGGCTCGGGACATGGCAAACGGCGCCGAGCGCGATCAGCCGCTTCACGACCGCTGCGCCCAGCACGCCGGTTCCTCCTGTCACCGCCACATGCCGGTCGGCGAAGTCCACGCACCTCACCTCAGCTTCGGATTGAGCGCGTCGCGCAACCAGTCGCCGATGATGTTGATGGCGAACACCAAGATGACCAGGGTCATGCTGGGAAAGATCACGATCCACCACTCACCGGAGAACAGGTAGGCATAGCCGTTGCGAATAAGCGTGCCCAAGGATGGCTCGGTCGGCGGCACGCCGAAGCCGAGGAAGGACAACGTCGCCTCGCCCATAATAGCGAATGCGATATCCAGGGTCGCGAGCGCGAGCACCGGGTTGAGCACATTGGGCAGAACGTGGCGCAGCATGATGCCGAGCTTGCTGCGCCCAACCAAGCGCGCCGCCGCGACGTAGTCCTTGTTCTTTTCGACTAGGGTCGCGCCGCGCACCAAGCGGCCAAAATGCGGCCAGTGCGAAATCCCCAGGGCCAAGATCACTACGGGAACGGCGAATGAGGCACGCATGCGTTCGGACATCACGGACTGGCTGATGCCGCCGATCAACAACGCCATCAACAGAGACGGAAACGTGAATTGGATATCGGCGATGCGCATGATGACCGCATCAACCCGACCGCCGATGTAGCCGGCGGTCAGTCCCAGCAACATACCGAGGAACACCGACACGCACACCGCCAGGCAACCGACGATAAGCGAGATGCGCGCGCCGAACATGATCAGCGACAAAATGCCGCCGCCTTGGCTGTCGGTGCCTAGCAAGAATCGACGATCGCCGCCTTCCACCCAGGCCGGCGGCAGCAGGGAATCGAGAAGATTGAGCGTGCGCAGATCGTAGGGGTTGGTCGGGGCGATCCAAGTCGCCAGGATCGCCGCCGCCACCAACGCGGCGCAAAGACCGGTGGCGACCATGACCGCCGGCTGCGTGGCATCGTGCAACTCGCCGACCAGGTCGGTGCCGTAGCCAATCTTGACGCCCGCGCGCCGGCAATATTCCAGCATGCGAACGCCGGCGTCATTCACGTAATGCAGCTTCTCCATGACCACCGGTGAGACGCCGAGCGCGTCGCCGTGCTTGGCGGTCTCGCCGTAGCAGACCAGCGTCGGCACGATGAAGGCATCGCGCTCTGCCGCCAGGTCCGCCGCCTCCTGGTCGATCAGGTTGGCGTGCTCGATGGAGCGCACGCCGGCCTCGAGCGCATGCACGGTCGAGTGCGCGGTGTAGGAATGGGCGCACACATAGGTGTTCCAGGCCCTGGCCTCGTCGACGGCTGCACGTAGCTCCTCGGCGGAGAATTGGCGGCCCTCGATCGGGTCGGCGGGAGAGCCGACGCCGCCGGACGCCATGACCTTGATCTGATCGGCACCCTTGCGCAGCTCGTCGCGCACCGCATGGCGCAAGGCGTCCACGCCGTCGGCAATCCGGCAGGTGAAATGCAAGGCACTGGCGCACGGGCAGGGGTCGGTACTGTCGGTGGCGCGACGCTGGTCGCCGTGGCCGCCGGTCTGGGTGATGCCGGCGCCGGAGATGAACAGCCGCGGACCGGGCACCAATCCGTCGGCGACCGCCTGCTTGATGCCGAAATCGGCGCCGGCGGTGTCGCGCACCGTGGTGAAACCGCGGTCGAGCATGCCCTTCAGGCGCGGCAGCGCCTTCACCGACATCAGGGTCAGTGGCATGGCCTCGGTCAGCGCGTAGTCGAGGTGGATGGCATAAACATGGATGTGGGCATCGATCAGCCCCGGCAGCAGCGTGCGCCCGCCGAGATCGATGCGATCGGCATTGGCGAGCTGGATCGGACGATCTGCAAGCTCGCGGATGCGATTGCCCTCGACGGCCACCTCATGACCTTCAAGCAACTCGTTACCTACGCCGTCGAACACATTGCAATTATTAAATATTACTGCCGTCAAGCCCTCTTCCTTTCGGCCGGCGGTTGTCGGGCACCGCGCCGCGCAGCATAGTTGCCGGGAAAGTGCGGGGACGGTCCTATCACCGCCAGGTCGTGCCGCCCGATGTGACGAGGCCTATGGAACAGAGGCGCCACGAGGCGCGCGTCATCGGCACGCAGCATATGGCCGCCGCCGCACACTATCTGGCGGCGCAGGTTGCCCTGCAGATCCTGGAAGCCGGCGGCAATGCCATTGATGCCGGGGTCGGCGGCGGCATCGCCCTCAACGTGGTGCATTGCGACTTCACGCATTTCGCCGGCGTCGCGCCGATCATCCTGCGAATGGCGGAGACCGGCGCGGTCAGCACGATCTCCGGCGTCGGTTGCTGGCCGCGGGCGACCCGACTGCAGACCTTCCACGACGAGCATGGTGGCCGGATTCCGGCGGGGATTCTGCGCACGGTGGTGCCGGCGGCTCCCGACGCTTGGCTGACGGCGCTGGAACGGTTCGGCATGATGAGCTTCGCCGAGGTCGCCGCGCCGGCCATCGCCTATGCGCGCGACGGCTTTCCGGTGACGTCGCTGGCGGCCGAGGTGATCGGTGAGCTAGCCGACGACTATCGCCGCTGGCCGCAGAACGCCGACGTTTTCCTGCCCCATGGGCGGCCGCCGGTGCCGGGCCAGCGCCTGGTCCTGAGCGATCTCGCCCGGACCCTGCAATACATTGCAGACGAGGAGACTGCCGCTGCCCCCCGGGGCCGGGACGCCGGGCTGCTGGCGGCGCGCGCGGCGTTCTATCGCGGCGACATCGCGCAAGCCATCGCCCGCTACCACGCCGACAACGGCGGCTGGCTTGCGGCCGAAGACTTAGCGGAGTTTAGGGTCGGCATCGAGCCGCCGGTCTCGGCCCAGTTCGCGGGCGTCGACGTCTATGCCTGCGGGCCGTGGTGCCAAGGACCGGTGCTGCCGCAGGCGCTCAATATCCTGGCAGGCGTCGATCTGCATACGAGCGGTCACAACACGCCGGCCACCATCCACACGGTGATCGAGGCGCTGAAGCTCGCCTTCGCCGACCGCCATCGCTTTTACGGCGACCCTTCGCAGTCTCAGCTACATGATGCCTGCCAACGTGGCCGGCGTGCCGGCGTTGTCGCTGTGCTGCGGGTACTCGTCGGACGGGCTGCCGCTGGGCCTGCAATTGATCGGCCGTGCGAATGATGAGGCGACGTTGATCCGACTCGGTCAGGCCTATGAAGCGGCTTGCGCATGGCGCGCACGACGGCCTGATCCACCGGCCACAGCCGGTTGACTTGCTGCGTTGCAAGCCGCCAATTGTTAATTCATTGGTAAGGCGTTGGCGGAGATCATGGCGCGCCCGCCAACGAAGACATGTTGGCCTCCGCGAAACATGTCGGCCCAGGCAAGCATGTTTACATTGTCGCCGTGCCGAGGGGGCCAGGTGGAACGATCATTTCGCAAAGAAGTCGAGCTGTTGCGCCGTGGTGACGGCCAAGCCTTTGAAGGTGAAGGCATCCTCGCCATCACCAAGGGACTGCTACAGGCCGGCGTCAGCTATGTGACCGGCTATCAGGGCGCTCCGGTCTCGCACCTGATGGATGTCCTGGCCGACGCCAAGGACTATCTGGATGAGCTCGGCGTGCATTTCGAGCCGGCGGCGAACGAAGCCGCGGCCGCAGCGATGCTGGGCGCCTCCATCAACTACCCCGTGCGCGGCGCGGCGGTGTGGAAGTCGGCCGTCGGCACCAACGTCGCCTCCGATGCCCTGTCGAACCTGGCGTCGGCCGGCGTCAAGGGCGGCGCCATGATCATTGTCGGAGAGGACTACGGAGAAGGCGCCAGCATCATTCAGGAGCGCACCCACGCCTTTGCCATGAAGTCGTCGATGTGGCTGATGGACCCACGGCCCGATCTCGCGCGTATCGTGGAGTTGATCGACAAGGGCTTCGCCTTGTCCGAGGCGTCGCATGCCCCGGTGATCATGGAGTTCCGCATCCGCGCTTGCCATATGCGCGGCCGCTTCGTGTGCAAGGACAACCGGCCACCGACTCACTCACCGACCAATCCCCTCAGCGAGCCCGAGTTCGACTTTGCGCGCATCTGCCTGCCGCCATCGACCTATGCCCAGGAAAAGGACAAGGTGGATCGGCGGTTTCCCGCGGCGCGCAAGTTCATCCACGAACACAGCCTGAACGAGCTTGTACCCGGCAAGCACAAGGAACTCGGCATCATCACCCAGGGCGGCCTGCACAACACCGTCGTCCGGGCGCTGCATCAGCTTGGCCTGGCCGATCAGTTCGGCGATTCGGCAGTGCCGATTTATGTGTTGAACGTGACCTATCCATTGGTGCCGGAGGAGGTCGTCGGCTTTTGCGCTGACAAGAACGCGGTGCTGGTGGTCGAGGAGGGTCAGCCCGACTATCTGGAGCAGGCGATCGGCGCAACCCTGCGCCAGCACGACCTGAAAACCGCGCTTGTGGGCAAGGCGTTGCTACCGATGGCCGGCGAATACACGGCCGAGGTGATGCTCGCTGGGCTGACCGAGTTCGTGCAGGGCACAGTGCCGAAGAACGTCGATCTCGGGCGCATCGGAATTGCCCTCGAGCGCGTGAAGGCCACCAAGGCGCGAGCCAAGGAGTTGTTAGGCGCCACCCTGCCGAACAGGCCGCCGGGATTCTGCGTGGGCTGTCCGGAGCGGCCGGTGTTCAGCGCCATGCGCCTGCTGGAACGTGACGTCGGCAAGGTGCACGTCGCCGCCGACATCGGCTGCCACACCTTTTCCACGCTGCCGCCGTTCAATATCGGCAACTCCATCCTCGGCTACGGTCTGGGCCTGTCGAGCACGCCGGGGGTCGCGCACAGCATGGACAAGCGCGTCATCAGCGTAATGGGCGACGGCGGATTCTGGCACAACGGGCTGACCACCCGCGTCGCGAGTGCCGTTTTCAATGATGCCGACGGCGTGCTGCTGATTATGAACAATGGCTACACCGCGGCTACCGGTCAGCAACGCATCCCTTCGTCGCATACGTCCGGTTGGCGGCAGAAGATGTCGATCCAGCGGGCGCTGGCCAGCATGGGCGTCAGTTGGGTCAAGACGATTAGCAGCTACAGCGTGGGCAAGATGGTGCGCGCCCTGCGCGATGCCATGACGACACCGACAGCTGGCCTGAAGGTAATCGTTGCCGAGGGCGAATGCCAGCTTGCGCGACAACGGCGCATCCGCCCGGCGCAGCGTGACAAGCTGGCCGCGGGTGACCGGGTGATGACGTCGAAATACGGCGTCGACGCCGATGTCTGCACCGGCGATCACTCCTGCATCCGTCTTTCCGGCTGCCCTTCATTGACCATCAAGGACAATCCCGACCCGTTGCGCGAGGACCCGGTGGCCCATGTCGACAATGACTGCGTCGCCTGCGGCGTGTGCGGCGAGGTCGCCGATGCTGCGGCGCTGTGCCCGTCATTCTACCACGCCGATGTCGTGCATAACGCCGGCCGGTGGGAACTGATGGTCGAGCGCGCGCGGGCATCATTCATCGCCAGGCTGCAACGGTTTGGCGAACGGCGCCTACGCAGGCAATTCGCCACTGAGGGCTGATGGCATGGTGGGGCCGCGCCAGATCAACATCCTAGTCGGCGCGCTCGGCGGCGCTGGCGGCGGTGTTTTGACCAACTGGCTGGTCGAGGCCATCCGCTCCCGCGACATGCCGGTTCAGGCGACATCGATCCCCGGTGTGGCCCAGCGCACGGGCGCAACGACCTACTATATCGAGCTGATTACCCAGAGTAGCGTTGCGTTCTCCGACCGGCGTCCGGTTTTTGGGTTGTACCCGCGGCCGGGTGATATCGACGTCGTCATCGCCTCGGAGTTGGTCGAAGCCGGGCGGGCGATGGAAAACGGCTTTGTCACGCCAGAGCGCACGACGTTGATCGCGGCGTCGGAGCGCCAGTACACGGTCAGCGAGAAGTCGGCAGCGGCCGACGCAAGGTACGACGGCGCCCGCGTCATCAAGGCGGGGCAAGAGTTGTCTCTGCGCCCCTACATGTTCGACACGGCGAACGATGCGCACGGCGCCACCCTGCCGCTCAACGCGGTCCTCTTGGGCATGGTCGCCGGCTCAAACGTGCTGCCCCTGCATGAGGACGACTTCGAGACCGCGATCCGTGAGAGCGGTGTGGCGGTCGCGCGCAACCTGGCCGGGTTCGCGCATGGCGTGGCCGTCGCCAACAGTGAAGTAAGCGCCGATGTCGAGGAGCTGGAGGCGGAACCGGCGGCGCTGAAGCTGCCGCGCCGTCTGCAAGCCGCCCTTGAGGATGTACCCGAGCCGTGCATGCCGACCGTGATGCTCGGCATCGCCAAGCTGATGGACTACCAGAGCGCGCGCTACGCCCGTCGTTACGTCGAGCGGGTGCAATCCATCGCCGCGTTGGAGCCACCGGGGGAGGAGACATTTGCGCTCACCAAAGAGGCGGCGCGCCACCTGGCGTTGTGGATGGCCTACGAGGATATCGTGCTGGTCGCCGATCTGAAGAGCCGGTCGTCACGGTTCGCTCGTTTGCGCGCCGAGGTCGGCGCCGAGGACGGTCAACCCGTCCGCGTGCAGGAATTCCTCAAGCCGGGCATCGAAGAGGTGGCGGCGCTGCTGCCGTCGGTCATTGGCCGTTGGATGGTGCTGCGGGCCGAGCGGCGCGGCGCACTGGATCGCGCACGCGTACCGTTGCATCTCAAGACCACGACAATCACCGGATTTGCCAGCCTATGGCTTCTGGCACGCCTGCGCGTGTTCCGCCCGCTAGGCTACCGCTTCGCCGAGGAGAAACGCCTCATCGAACGCTGGTTGGAGGCCGTGCAGCAGGCCGCCGAGCGCGACTACGCGCTGGCCTGTGAGGTCGTGGGATGCGTGCAGCTGCTCAAGGGCTACGGCGACACCCATCGCCGCGGACGCGAGACTTTTGTCACGATCCTCAACCGCGTCGTCGAATGGGCGCTGGCCGGTCAGTTGGATGCCGCAGGCGTACGCCAAGCCCGCGAGGCCGCACTTTCCGATCCGGAAGGCAGCAGTTTCGACAAAAAGATCGAGGAGCTGCGCGAGCGTCGCGCCACATTGGCGTCCGCTGCGGAATGACCGAGCGCCGGCGCTATTCCATCAGCCAGCCTTCACGCACGATTTCTTCCAGCGAGTAGACGTAGTCGGTTTCCGCCGCATCGCGGTGGCAGGCGAAGCACGGTTCGTAGTCGACGTCCCGCTCGAGCTGGCCGGTGCGGGTGAACGCCGCGAACTCCCATTCCCCAGCGCGCTTGTTGGGGCCGTATTCCTCACCCCAACCCTTGTGCTTTTGCATGACCCAGGTGTGCAACTTGCGCAGCGGCTCGAAATTGCCCTCCGCGTCAACTGTCGGCTTGCCGTCGGCGCCTAGCCTGGCCGCGAAGACCTCCATGACCAGCACCATATCCGGCGGCAGCGGTTGGTCGATCTTGACCGCGTCCAACCACTCCCGCGTTGCGTACAGCACACGCAGCGTGTTGTCCTCGGCGCGATTGATGGTGACGTAGTTGGTGAAGAACACGTCGTCCTTGAAGTTTTTTGGATAGGTCACCTGTTCGGGGCCGGCGATTGCGGCCGAGGCCATTGCAACGAAGACCGCGGTAAGGGTGACACAGATCCTTCCCATGACTCCTCCTTCAATCCTAAACGAGCGCCTCGGCGTAATGCCTTCGATCGCACGCGCTTGCGCGTTCCACGACCGGCTACATGATGTCCGGCAAATCGACCGTCGCCAGTCTCGGGAGCGACACACACGCGGTCGGCTGGCGCGCAAGGTCGAAATAGAGCACCGCGATCGGCAGCGGAAGCGCCGAGCATCCCGGCGTCGCCAATAGTCGCTCTACCGATGTCGAGTAAACATAGGTGCCGTCTTGATTGAGCGCATCGATGACGTCATCCATTTGCCGAAGGGCGGCCATGCGGTAGCTGGCATTCAAACGCGCCCATGTTTCCACGCGCCCGGCAAACTCAGCGATGAATGCGTCGATCGGCCCTTGCGCAGCGGCACGAGTTGCGTGATCGGCGTGGATGACCCGGCCATACTGAGCCGCCTCCATGGCCGTCCATAGCTGTGTTCCCCGCACGGCCAACTCAATCTCGATGGGCGCGACATCGCCCGATAGCGCGTGGTCCTTGTGCATTCGCTTCGCTCCCGGCACAACTATTGGCACAGGGCCGGGTGATGTCAAAATCAGGCTGCGCCCGGAGCGCGAGCGTTCACATGGGTACCTCTCCTGGGGTAGGATGAGGATCACACCACATGACGCCGGCCTCATTCGGTGTCCCCAGCGACGCAGCGGGGTTCGACCAGAAGTTCGGCTGGACCGCGGCACCAAGCCTGACGCATCCGATCATCTATGCGGTCAGCGGCAAGACGGAGCATCCCGAGCTTGCCGCGCGGCTACTGGCGTTCGCCTCGGATGCGGATCTCAACACCGACCACGCGGTGACGACGACGCACATCGGCATTAAGCCGTCGCAGGTCGAAGATCCGCGCTATGCCGAGAATTGGCCGCTAGCGCGCGCGACCAAATTGCTCGAACATACCAAGTTCATTCCCAATAATCCCGACTTCGGCCCCTTGAACCGCATCCTCTTTCAAGCGATGCAGGGTGTAGAGCTGGGGCAGCTGGACGCCGCCGCAGCGGCCGAGTTCGTGGTCGATGAGGCGCAATCGCAAATCGACAATATCATCGTGCGATAGCGGCCAATGGTAGAGTGCGCGGAGGGGCAACGCCCCTCCCGCGCCTCTTACCGTAGCGAAATGCACGCAAGCAAAATGGGCCGGCACACGCGCGGCGCTTTTGCCGGCACGGCGACGACACCGTAGGCAGCGGCGCTCGTGGCGGCCGTCAATCAACTCGGACAACGCAGGCGTTCGGCGGCCGCACGCCAGCGCATCAATCTGGTGATTTTTCTTGGCCCGGCGATATTGCTGACACTGTTTTTCTATGTCGTCCCGGTCCTTGTCGATGTTGTCATCTCATTCACCGACATGGGCCGCAATCTCGCGGTCAATGAGTTCACGACGCGGCAGTTCGAACGCATCCTGCAAGGCGACCGACGGCTGCCGCGGGTGGTCGGGCTGTCATTCCTCTACGTGTTCAGCACGCTGGCGATCTTCAACGTTACATTCGGATTGCTTCTGGCGCTGTTGACGACCTCTTTGCCGTCGGCCGCCGGCAGTTTCTTTCGTGCCGTCTGGCTGTTGCCCCGCATGAGCCCCTCGGTTCTTTACATCTTGTTGTGGCTATGGGTCATCAACCCCTCGCAATATGGGCTGATCAATCAAATTCTCATCCAGACCATCGGCATCGATAAGCCGGTTGACCTGCTGACGAGCGCGCCGGTGGCGCTGATCATCATTTCCAACGGCTTCATCGGCGCCTCCATGGGCATGATCATCTTCACCTCGGCAATCCGCTCGATCCCTGAGCACCTGTTCAACGCCGCCCGCGTCGACGGCGCTGGCGCTCTGGCCGTCGCCCGCTACATCACTCTGCCGGCGCTGAAATGGCCGATCAGTTTCATCACGCTTTATCAGACGCTGTCGCTGATGGTCAGCTTCGAATACATCCTGCTGCTGACCAAGGGCGGTCCGTTCTTCGCCACCACCGTCTACGCGCTCTACGTATACAACCGGGCGTTTCAGTCGGGCCAATACGCGTACGGTGCGGCGCTCGCACTGTTCCTGATCATCATCGGCATCATCGTTGCGCTCCTGGGGTGGAAGTTTTTCGACATGAAGAAGCTGCTCCAGGAACCGCGTATCGAGGTGCATTGACATGACCGCGGCAGCGCTGACCAACAACCACGTTGCCCAGGATCACTGGGATGCGCTGGCCCGGCGGTCGCGGCGCATGCGGCGCGCCAAGTCGACGGCGCTGTATGGCTTTCTCATCGCCAGCTCGATCCCGATCGTCGTCCCCTATTTCTGGCTGATCACCATCGCCTTTTCCGCCGACAAGGCGATCGTGGAATCGGACATGCTGTGGCGCTCGGTGCTACTGTTCGTGCCGGCGCTTCTGGCCTACTGGCTGTGGAGCATGGCCGCGCGCACGATGCGCCAGCTCGTCATTGGTTTTTCGCTTATCACCGCCGCATTCGGGCTCGTGTTCATGCTCACTGTGTTTCCGGAGTTGCATCTGCGCAACTTCATCTTCCTCGTCAATCGCAACTTCAACGATGTCATTCGTTCCAATTTCGGCGAGGTCGCGGGCAGCTTCGACCTGCCGAGCGTGTGGCTCGCCTTCGGCAATTCGCTTTATCTAGCCGGCATGCAAACGGTCATCGTCGCCACGGTCGCGTGCCTTGCCGGCTACTATATCTCGCGCTTTCAATTCCCCGGTCGCGTGGCGATGCTACGCTCGCTCCTCGTACTGCATGCCTTTCCCGTGTTGACCCTGATCGTGCCGCTGTTTCTGGTGCTCCACTATGTCGGTCTTTTGGACACGCTGATCGGCGTCATCCTGGTGCTGGTCGGGTTCGAGCTGCCGTTTGCGATCTTCATCATGAAGGGCTTCTTCGATGCCGTGCCCTGGGACATCGAAATGAGTGCGCTCACCGACGGGGCCACGCGTCGTCAGGCGTTCGTCAGAGTCGTGCTGCCGCAGGTGACCAACGGCATTATCGCGATTTCGGTGTTCTCTTTCATCCGCGGATGGGAGGAGTATATCTTCGTCTTCACGTTCCTGATCAAGAACACGAACTGGACCATGAGCCTCTACATGTTCTTCGTCCGCGACGACATCATGGGCGTCGATTTCGGCGTCGTCTCCGCCGTCGGCGTGTTCTACCTGATGCCGAGCCTGGTGCTGTACGCGGCGGCGCAGAAGTATCTGGCGCAGATGACCGTCGGCGGCGTGAAGGGGTAGTCGCGGTGGCCCGGATCGAGTTTCGCAGCGTCGAGAAACACTTCGGCAAGGTAGTGGTGATCCCGGGCATGGACCTGCTGATCAACGACGGTGAGTTCGTCGCTCTATTGGGTCCTTCCGGTTGCGGCAAATCGACCAGCCTGTTCATGCTGGCCGGCATCTACATGCCCTCGGGCGGTGCGATCCTGTTCGATGACGCCGTCATCAACGACGTAGAATCGCGCGACCGCAACGTCGGGATCGTATTCCAGTCCTACGCCCTGTATCCGCATATGACGGTGCGCGACAACATCCTGTTCCCGTTGAGGTTCAAGCGGGTGCCGACGGATCAAGCCCGACGCCGTGCCGAGGACGCGGCCAGGCTCGTGCGCGTGGAGGAACTGCTCGACCGTCGCCCGAGCGAGCTGTCCGGCGGTCAACAGCAACGCGTCGCGCTGGCGCGCTCACTGGTGAAGGAGCCGCAACTCCTGCTGTTGGACGAGCCGTTGTCGAACCTGGATGCGACGCTTAGGCTCACCATGCGCTCTGAGATCAAGCGCCTGCAGCGCCAGCTCGGCGTCACCACGATCCTCGTCACCCACGACCAGATCGAGGCCACGACAATGGCCGATCGCGTCGTCTGCATGAACGAAGGCAGGATCGAGCAAGTCGGCACACCCGACGATCTTTATTTGCGCCCGGCCAGCCGCTTCGTCGCCAGCTTCATCGGCTCTCCGCCGATGAACCTGATCTCCGGTGTCGCAGCCGATGGGCGCCTGCGGCTCGGCGAGGCCGACGTGTCCGTTACCAATGGCGCGGCCGGGCCGGTCACCTTCGGGGTGCGGCCGGAGAACATCCATATTGGCGATGCCGGCCTAGCCGCGCGCGTCGTCTCCGTCGAACCGATGGGCCGCGAAATCCTCTACGCTCTGCACACCGAGTTGGGGCCGCTGCACGTTTTGGAAATTGGCGCGCTGGCAAATCGTCGCGACGGCGATCTTGTGGCCATATCCTTCTCGCCCGACGATACGTTGCTGTTCGACGATGATACCGGAGCGCGCATCGATGGAGCTCGCGCCAGTCTCTAACCGCGCCGGCCTGTGGTGTGCCACCTGCGAGGCCTTGCCGCAGCCGTCGATTGATGCCCACCGACGCATCCTCGCCGGTCCGCGCGACCGGGAGACGCATGCGCGGCTGGTCGCCGAGTTCACGGCCTTCCGGCACCTCGAAGCCGGCGCGCCGCCAAAATCTTCCTCTGCGCCCGGCCGGACGGCCCGCATCGCGTTCTGGAACACCGAGCGCTGCAGGCACATCGAACCATCGGCGGAATTGCTGTCCCGCGTCGGTGCAGACGTCACGCTCCTGTGCGAGATGGACTTCGGCATGGCTCGATCCGGCCAGCTTCACACCACCCGAGCCGTCGCCGGCCGTCTTTCCCAAGGCCATGCGTTCGCGCTCGAGTTCGTCGAACTGGGTCTCGGCGACCAGAGAGAACGGGCACGACATGCCGGGCAGGAGAACACCGCCGGCCTTCACGGCGCGGCCATCGTGTCCCCTCACTCGCTCGTCCGTCCGGCCGTGATGCGCCTCGACGACAACGGCGACTGGTTCGACGGCGAGCGCGGCGAGGCGCGCATTGGCGGCCGCATCGGGTATCGGTACATCTGGAGAGCCACGGCGACCCCGTCGAGAGGGCGCAACAGATGCGCACGCTTCTGCGCCTGATCGACGACTATTCGGGGCGTGGGCCGTGGTCATCGGCGGCGATTTCAATACGCTCTCGGCCGACCGCGAGCCGCTGTACGCGCCCGTTTCGCAGCGAGCCCTGCTGGACGAGGATCCCGGCCGTCTGTTGCATCCGATCCCGTACGAGCCGCTGTTCGAGGTCGCGACAAGGTTCGGCTACCAATGGCAGTCGGCCAATCTGGCGGGCTCGACCAAGCGGGCACCGCCGCATGACAACCCGGCCTTGGCGCACATGCATATCGATTAGTTCTTCACCCGCGGCGTCGAGGCTTTCGATCCGGCAATCGTGCCGGCCGTCGACACAAACGGCGCGGCAATCTCCGACCACGAGCTGATCGCAGTGACGGTCGCCCCGTCAACCTAGCCAGCGCGGTAGCGCCAGGGTGATCGCCGGCAGCGCGATCAAAAGCGCCACACGCACGGCATCGGACAAGAGGAACGGCACGACGCCGCGAAATGTTTCCAGCATGGGCACGTCGCGCGCCATGGCGTTGATGATAAAAACGTTCAGCCCCACGGGCGGCGTGATCAGTCCGACCTCGACCACGATCAGCGCGATGATGGAGAACCAGATCTTCACATCCTCCGGGTCCATGGCGAAGTCGAGCTGTACCAACACCGGCCAGAAAATCGGGATCAGCAGCAGGATCATCGACAGGCTGTCCATGAAACAGCCCAGGATCAGGAAAACGAGCACCATCACCAGTAACACCAGCATTGGTGTCAGCCCAGCGGCGTTGATCGCGTCGGCCAGCGTAAAGGACAGGCGCGTGAAGCCGAGAAAGGCGTTGAACAGGCTGGCGCCGAAAATGATGAGGAAGATCAGCGCCGTGGCGCTGGCTGTGCCGAGTATTGTGTCGACGAAGCCCCGCCAGCGCAGGCCACCGCGCGTCACTGCGAGGATCCCGGTACCAATGGCGCCGACCGAGGCGGCTTGCGTCGGCGTAAACCAGCCGGAGTAGATGCCGCCGATTACCAGCACGAAAATGAGCACCACCGGCCAGATCTCGAGCAGGCTGCGCCAGCGCTCGTTCCACGATGCGCGCTCGCCGGGCGGACCCGCTTCCGGGCGCAGCCGCACATAGATGGCGATGGCGATCATGTAACCTGCCGCGGCGAGAATTCCCGGAATGAACGCCGCCTGAAACAGCGTCTCGATATTGGCCTCGACGATGATGGCGCAGACGATCAGCACGATCGATGGCGGGATCAGGATGCCCAGCGTGCCGCCCGCCGCCAGCGAGCCGGTCGCCAGCGCGCCAGAATAGTTGTGGCGGCGCAGTTCCGGCAGCGCCACCTGCGCCATGGTCGCCGCCGTTGCCAGGGACGAGCCGCAGATTGCACCGAAGCCGGCGCAGCCGCCCACCGTGGCCATGGCGATGCCACCGCGGCGGTGACCGATCCACGTGTTGGCGCTGCGAAACAGCGCTGTGCTGAGCCCGGCACGGCTGGCGAATTGGCCCATCAGCATGAACAGGGGGATGACCGACAGGTCATAGTTCAGAAACTGATAGAACATCTGGTTCTTCAGGAAACTCAGAAGCGGCATTGAGCCGACAACCATGACGTAGCCAGTCATGCCGGCGAGCGCCATGGCGACGCCGATGGGCACCCGCAATGCCAGTAGCGCCAGCAAGAGGGCGAAACCCAGCGCGCTGAGTCCGAGCCCGCTCACGCTCGCGTTCTCTTCAGATCACACCAGATGCCGTGGACGCATACGGCGCCAAGCAGCGCGATGCAGCTCACCGCGACGGCGAAGCTCCACCAGTACGGGATGTGCAGGACCGCGGTCTGCTGTCCGGACGCCGCCATCTCCAGACCGCCAATCGTCATGCGCCACGCCAACAGCGCGCACAGGCAGAGATAGATCAGACAGCCGGCCGCATCCAACACCGCTTTCACCCGGTCGGGCGCCCGGTCAGTGAAAAAGTCCACGACCACGTTGCCGCGCACGATCTGGCAGAACGGAAGGAACGTGAACACCACAGCGCCGATACCGATGTTGACGATGTCGAACTCACCGCGGATTGGCGCCGAAAACATCCGCAGCACGACATTGATGGTCGTCAATGCGCCCATCATGATCAGAACGACGCCGCCGGCGACCGCGACGACCGCCGTCACGGCAAAAAGCACCCGGCCCACGGTATCCGTGGGCCGGGGAAATGCGCTGACGTTTTCTGCCATCCGCCCGCGTCAGTCAGGCATGGCTACATCTGGTTGTCGTATTTCTTGATGAGGGCCCTGGCATCCTCGACCAGTTTGGCGCCATCGATGCCTTTGGCGCTCATGTTGGCGATCCATTTCTCAATCGCCACGTCCCCGACGGCGCGGAACTTGTCCACTTCTTCGTCAGGCAGGTAGATGAACTCGTTGCCCAACTCGCGCGCAAAGTTTTCGCCCGGTCCTTCGACGTCGATCCACACCTGACCCGCGAACTCCGCCAAATTCAAGCCGGTGTTGTCGTCGATGACCTTCTTCAAATCGTCCGGCAGATTGTTGTAGCTGGTTTCGTTCATGGCGAGCATGAAGACCGCGGTGTGGATGCGCGGCACCGTGAAGGTATGGTGCTTGGTCAGCTCGTGCACCTTGTACGGCGGCACGACCTCGAACGGGACCATCACGCCGTCGACGACGCCGCGCGAGAGCAGCTGCGGCACCTCCGGCACCGGCGACTGATAGGGCGTCGCACCGGCGGCTTCCAGGAACAGCGTGCCCGTCGCGCCCGGCGTGCGTATTGTCTTGCCGCGCAGATCCTCGACGCTGCGGATCGGCTGGCCGTCGCGCATGTGGAATACTTGGCCCATATGCACATGCAGCAACAGCACGTGAATGCCCTCGTACTCGTCGCGCAGATGCATTTGGTAGTAGTCCCGCAGCGCTTTGTTCATGGTGATCGGGTCGGACATCACGAACGGCAGCTCAAAGACTTCGGTCTTCGGGAACCGCCCGGGGGTGTACGATGGTAGCGTCCACACGAGGTCGACGACGCCGTCGCGCACCTGATCGACCAGCTGCGGCGGCGCGCCGCCGAGCTGCATTGCCGGGTAGATGTCGATCTTGAGCCGACCACCCGAAGCCTCCAAAACACGTTGCGTCCACGGCGCCAGATAGCTCTGGTGCGGCGGCGCGCCGGCCGGCAGAAGATGATGTAGTCTGAGAGTGACCTCCTGGGCGACTGCCGTGCCAACACTCACCAGCAAGGCTGCCACCGCTACGGTGGCGCGTATTGCGCTATTGGCCATTATGCCTCCCTACCGCTGCTCGCGGCCCGCCGGCAGCCAGCCGCCGCACCGCACTTTCCCACACTTAAACCCGTTGGTCGAAAGGTGAAAGGGAGGATATACCAACATTCTACGCTGTCGAATGGAAGGCATGCCTCCCGAGCCATTGCTTGCCGTTCAGGAGGCCGTGAGGCGCATCCTTACGTCGTCCGGGATCGTCTGCGCCTTCAGGCGGTTGGGCTGATCCGGGTCGCGCCTGGTCCACGCCCGGATTTCGCTGCCCAGAACGATCTGCTTTGCTTTCGCTTCGACCACATGCGCCACGACAAACGTGGACGCCTCCATTTACCCCGTGAATTTTGCCTCGTTGTGATTCTCTACGGCGGTTCGGTTTGAGGAGGTATTGATGAGGCAGGCTGGTCTGTTCGGCTTACCGGATCATCTTCGAAAGCTTTCGGCGACGGGTGATCCGTTGGAGGTGCTGGCAAAGGTCGTCGACTTCAAGATTTTCCGCGCGCCGCTTGAGGCGGCGCTGGGCTATTCGGACGGATCGAAAGGTGGCCGCCCGGCCTACGATGCGGTGGCGATGCTCAAGGTTCTGATCCTGGCCGCGCGGCACACGGTGAGTGACGAGCGGATGGAGTTTCTGATCCGCGATCGCTTGAGCTGGCTTCGCTTCCTAGGCTTCGATCTCGGAGCGCCGACGCCGGACCGCAACACCATATGGACCTTTCGCGAGCGTCTGGTCCGGGCCGGGGCGATGGATAAGCTGTTTGCCGCCTTCGATGGCGAATTGCGCCGGTGCGGCTATCTGGCGATGGGCGGGCAGATCGTCGATGCGACGTTGGTATCGGCGCCCAAGCAGCGCCACAGCGATGACGAGAAGCGGGCGATCAAGGCGGGCAAGAGCGCGTCCGAGGTCTGGCCCGATCAGCCAGCCAAGGCGGCGCAGAAGGACACGGATGCGCGGTGGACGGTGAAGACCGGGCGGCGCAAGAACCCCGCCGGGTCGCAACGGCGCATGCCCGACATCGCGATCCCGGTGTTCGGCTACAAGAATCATGTCGTCATCGATCGGGCCTACGGCTTCATCCGCAGCTCGGCTGTGACCGATGCCGCCCGCCATGACGGCAAGATGTTGCGTCAGCTCGTCACCGGCGACAATCTGGCCGCCGGCGTGTGGGCTGACAGCGCCTATCGCTCGAAGGCCAACGAGGCGTGGCTGGCCGGCAAGGGTCGGGTCTCCCACATCCACCGCAAGAAGCCGCCGGGCCGGGCCATGCCCAAGGCGACCGCCCAGGCCAATGCCCGCAAGTCAGCGGTCCGTGCGCATGTGGAGCACGTCTTCGCCCAGCAGAAGGATCGCATGGGCCTTTTCATCCGTACCATCGGGCTCAAGCGGGCGGAGGCCAAGATCGGCCTCGCCAACCTGGCTTACAATTTCCAGCGTCTGATCTTCCATGAGCGCAGGGCCGCCATGGTATGAGTCCGCCTGAATAGCGCCAAAACCCTCCGCCGAGAACGAAACGGCGGATGGTTGCGGACGTCAACACCGCCGATCTCAGCGAAAGTCGGACAGCACACCAAAATCTTCGTCAAATCCCCCGGTTGTTGGAGGTCTCCACGTGGCTCGTCGCCATTCCTTGACCTCGCTATGGATGACCAGCGTATCGCCATGGCGCGACGGCCCGCGGAAGTCGGCCGTCGCCGAGACCAAAGGCAATCCGATGATGTCATACTGGCGAAATAGAGTGTCCCACGGCAGGCCGGCGGCCGCGAACAGGCGTCGGCTCGCTTCATCGAACCAGCGAATATAGTTGGGGTAGAACACAATGCCGGCGGGATCGCAGTCGCCCCACGCCACCGTCACCTCGTAGACATTAGCCATCGCTTCGCGCCAGCCCTCCGCCGCATCAAGGCCCGACGCGGGTGATAGCGCACGATCAACGCAATTGGAAATTGCCGGCAGCGATTATAAACCGTGAATGGACCTGAGGCGGCGGCGCGTTCAACAGGCTGGACATCGTCAGCCGGCGTAGCGCCACGACCGGCGGTGACACATCAGCCTCGGTTCACCTGCCACCGGTCGAGATCAGCGATGCCATTCGGGTCTAGAGTGCGTACCGCAGACCAGCGTCGCTCGGTGTCTGAGATCTGCTGGATCACGGCAATGGCGCGCAGCGACAGTGACCGCTCCTGAGCGATCGCCAGGTCCTCCTGGAACAGCTTGCGAAATTGCTCGAGTTCGCTGGTATGCCGGTCACGCTCC
Organism: Alphaproteobacteria bacterium; assembly: GCA_965248805.1. Lineage (GTDB taxonomy): Bacteria > Pseudomonadota > Alphaproteobacteria > UBA6615 > UBA6615 > CBDFKJ01. The sequence goes on along the minus strand of CBDFKJ010000006.1, from coordinate 33,761 downwards.
GCTTCGGTTGTCGCCAACTGTATGTGGGCAAGGGCGCCATCCATTTCCGAGAATGCGAACAGCGCCGATCGCGCAAAATTGATCGCCATCAAAGGACGATCGTAGGTGCGAGTCACCAGGGTGCTTGTCTGCTGGATGCTGTTGATCGCGTAAATCGCAAACGAGGAGAACAGCAAGGCGAAGATAAGGAAAGCAAGTAGAAAAATGCCGCGTATTGAAACGATCGACATCTCAGTGGCATCCACCATGGCGTGAGCGCAAAGCATCTACAAGCCTACCTCAATGAGTTCACGTTCCGCTTCAACAGGCGGTTTTACCCGTTCAACGCCTTCCGCTCATTGCTCGGAATCGCAGGAGAGGCCGAGGCTCCAACCTACGCCGAGCTATATTCCGGCGAGTGGAAGCATCCTACATGTAGTGGGTGTACGAATTAACCGGATAGGCACGGTTCATACGTTGAATGAATTGGCGCGGGGGCCTGCCTGCGGTGCGAGATCTATCAGACGACATGCGTCCCGTCTCGTGTGTATGGGCCACCAGCGCCGTTGCGCGGATCCACTGCGCACAAGTGCCACAGAATGATGTGATATTTAGTCGGCCGGCCAGTGATACACCGCGCTCGATTAACAAGCCTTAAATACAAAGCATCGATAACACCTACCCATGCGGACCAACGGCTTCAAACGCATCCTGACCGCCGGCGTTACGCTAGGTGTGCTGGGCGGGCTGGCGCAGGCCGGTCAGCACGTGGTTGTGTCACAGCAGGGCCGCGTGTTTGCGCCGAGCGAGATCACGCTCATGGTCGGCAGCGATGGGCCTCGAAGACGCGCTGCATTTCGAAACCGGAAAGCTATACAAGCTGGTTCTGAAAAACCCGACGCGCACGAAGCACTATTTCACCGCACTGCGGTTCGCGGGCGCGGTGTGGACGCGCAAGGTGGAGACCGGCGATGCCGAGATAAAGGGCGCGATCCGCGAGATCGAGCTCAAGGCCGGCGGCGAGGCCGAATGGTACTTCGTTCCGGTGCAGTCGGGCAGCTTCTCAGTGATTTGCACGATCGACGATCATGCTGAGAAGGGCATGGCGGGCACGATTACGGTCGACTAGTGGATTGATCGGAATGAAAGAGTCCGAATTGGGATTCCGTATTTTGCTGTGTTATGCGAATCTGGCGCATGCGCAGTGGAATCTCCTTCACCCTATCCGCCGGCGACCGTCAGCGATTGCGCGCGGTCGTCGCGGATCCCAAGAGCCCGCAGAAACACGTCTGGCGGGCACATATTGTCCTTCTCAGCGGCGAGGGTCTGGGCACCTCGGCGATCATGACCGAGACCGGCAAGTCCAAGACCTGCGTGTGGCGCTGGCAAGAGCGGTTCATGCACGAGGGTGTCGGCGGCCTGCTTCGCGACAAGTCCCGTCCGCCCGGCAAGGCGCCGGTCCCGCTCGATCGTGTCGCCGAGATCGTGCGCCTGACGCAGCAACCGCCGCCGTTTGAGGCGACCCACTGGACGTTGCGCGCGATGGCCAGGGCGGCCGGTATTGCCGCCTCGACGGTGCAGGCGATCTGGAAGGCTCACGGTCTCAGTCCGCACCGCTGGCGCAACTTCAAGCTGTCGACCGACCCTGCCTTCGCCGAGAAACTCACCGATATCGTCGGCCTGTATGTCGACCCGCCGGCCCATGCGGTGGTGTTGTCGATCGATGAGAAGTCACAGATCCAGGCGCTCGACCGCCGGTCTGCCGATGAAGAAGGGACGCGCCGGCACCATGACTACAAACGGCACGGCACGACCACGCTGTTTGCGGCGCTCAACGTTCTGGACGGAACGGTGATCGGCCAGAACATGCAGCGCCACCGCCATCAGGAGTTCATCCGCTTCCTCAACCGCATCGAGCGCACGGTGCCGGCGGACAAGGCCATCCACGCGATCGTCGACAACTACGCGGCGCACAACAAGGACAAGGTCCGCGCCTGGCTCGCCCGCCATCCGCGCTGGACTTTCCACTTCACACCGACCTCCTGCTCGTGGCTCAATGCCGTCGAGGGCTTCTTCGCAAAACTCACCCGGCGGCGGCTCAAGCACGGCGTCTTCCATTCCGTCGTCGATCTCCAGGCCGCAATCAACCGCTTCGTCCGCGAATACAATGCGGCCAACCCACAGCCATTCATATGGAAAGCCGACCCCGACGACATCATCGCAGCCCGAAACCGAGGGTTCCAAACGTTGGAATCAATCCACTAGTTCCCGCCTTCCTCGTGATCGCGTCGCAGGGCGGAAAAACGCTCTAGTCGCACGGCTAGTTCCCGCTCGAAACCCCGATCGGTCGGAGCATAATAGCGCTGTCGGTCCATCTCATCTGGAAAATAGTCCTGGCCCGAGAAGGCGTGCTCACTGTCGTGGTCGTAGGCGTAGCCGCTGCCATAGCCCATGCGCTTCATCAATCGGGTCGGCGCATTTAGGATGTGTTTCGGTGGCATCAGCGAGCCGGTATCCCGCGCGGCCCGCGTCGCCGCGCCGAACGCCGCGTAGGCGGCGTTCGACTTCGGCGCCAGCGCCAGATAGATCGCAGATTGCGCCAGCGCCAGTTCGCCTTCCGGCGAGCCGAGCCGTTCATAGGTCTGCCACGCCGCCAGCGCCTGAGTCAGCGCGTTTGGATCGGCGAGGCCTATGTCCTCGGCCGCCATGCGCACCAGCCGGCGGGCGACATAGCGCGGCTCCTCACCGCCCACCAACATCCTTGCCAGCCAGTATAACGCCGCATCGGGGTCGGAGCCGCGGATCGATTTGTGCAGCGCGCTAATCAGATTGAAGTGAGAGTCCTGTTGCTTGTCGTACAGGGGCACGCGCTTCTGCACTGCTTGCGCCAGCGCCGCGGCATCGAGCACCGGCGTCGGTGACAGCGCAAAGACCTCCTCGGCGAGATTGAGCACGTACCGCCCGTCGCCGTCGGCCATCGCCTTCAAGGCGATGCGCGCGTCAGCGTCCAGCGGCAGTTGCCGTCGCTCATGCCGCTCCGCACGCTGCAACAGCGTTTCCAGCGCCCCTTCGTCGAGGCGATTGAGCACCAGGACCTGGCAGCGCGACAGCAGCGCAGCGTTGATTTCAAACGACGGATTCTCGGTCGTCGCGCCGACCAGTGTCACGGTGCCGTCTTCGACGACGGGCAGGAATCCGTCCTGCTGGGCACGGTTGAAACGGTGAATCTCGTCGACGAACAGCAAGGTGCCGCGGCCGTCGGTGCGGCGCGCGCGGGCGCGCTCGAACACCTTGCGCACATCGGCGATGCCGGCGAAAACCGCAGACAGCGGCTCGAACTCCAGTTGCGCCGCGTCCGCCAGCAGGCGCGCGATAGTGGTCTTGCCCGTCCCCGGTGGTCCCCACAGAACGAGGCTCGCCAATCGCCGCTGGGCCACCATGCGCCCGATGGAGCCGTCGGGTGCGAGAAGGTGATCCTGGCCGACGATGTCGGCAAGCGTCGTCGGCCGCAGACGATCGGCAAGCGGCCGCGGCGCCTGCGCTGCAAACAAAGCGGCTTGCGACGGCTCGCTCACGTTTTTCGTCTCGATGCCGGTGCGTCAGTCACGCGCCAGATCGTACACCCGCAGATCAAATCCCGTGAGTCCGATGTGCCGATAGTTCTTTACGCGTTTGGATAAGGCAACGCGATGCAGCGGATTGGCGATCCACAGGGCCGCCGCGTCGTCGACGATCAATTTGCTCGCCTGAGCATAGAGCGCATTGCGCTGCCGTCCGTCCGGTGTGCTGCGCGCCTGCTCGATCAATTCGGTGACCGCCTCGTTGCTGTAGAAACTTGCCGCCTGCCAGTCGCCGTGGCTGGCCGGATGGTACAAGCCGAACGTGTACCGATCGGGGGTCGGGGCCTGTGCGGAATAGTAGGTCGGGAAAAAGTGCGCCGCCAAATCCGTGCCCGTCGCAATGGGCGCGACTAACTGCCGACGCTGCGGCGTCAGCTTCACTTTGATGCCAAGCTGCGCCAGATTGACTTGCAGCAGGCGTCCGATCGGCTCGTGTACGCCTGCCTCCAGATAAGTGTACTTCAGCTCGAACTCATCCGGCCGGTATTTGGACTTCGCCAGCATCGCCCTGGCGGCGCCGATGTCATACGGATAGGCCGGCGTCGACGGGTCGTATCCGGGCAATGCGCTGGGGATCGGTCCCCGTGCCAGAACCGCGCCGTCGAATATCGACTCGATCGCCGTGACATAGTCGAACGCATAACTCACAGCCTTGCGGAAATAGACGTCGTCCAGCGGCGGCCTCGACGTATTCATCTGCACCAGGAAGAGTTGCGCATCCGGCGCCTCGGGCACCGTGACCCCGTCCTCGGCGGCGATCGAATGATAGAATTCCGGCGGCTGCCACCGATCGACATAGTCGACGTCGCCTTCAGTCAACAGCGTGCGCGCGAAAGCGGTTTCGCGCACGACCCTGACCGCCACGCGGTCGAACTTGTCGTTGCCCCAACCCTGCCAGTAGTCGGCGAACTTCGCATAGGCGCGCCGCTCGCCGGGATCGACATGGCTGAGCCCATAGGGACCCGAGCCGGCATCATGACGCTCCAGATAGACTGTGCCGTAATCGCCGTGGCCGCCGAACGTGCCGTCGGATTGGGTGTTCGCGCGCAACAGATCGGCGTTGACGATAAAGAACTGCACCAGGGTCTCGACAAACGGGCCGAACGGCGCGTCGAGGGTGAAGCGTACGGTCTGGTCATCGAGCGCCACCGTAGAGCCCGGCCGCAGAAGACCCGCCCACTGGTAAGCGTGCCCCTGTTGCATGGTCAGCATGCGATCCATCGAATAGACGACATCCGCTGCGGTCAGCAGCGCGCCGTCATGAAAGCGAACGTCGTCGCGCAGCACGAACGTCCAGATCCTGCTGTCGGCCGACGCCACCCAACGCGTAGCCACATGCGGCTTCGGCACGTCGCCAGCTACCGGCAATACCAGCGGATCGTACAAGTTCAGAATATCCATGGCGTCGAACTCGCCATGGTGTCGCGCCGGATCAAAGGTGGAGTCTGCAAACCGGGTCGCGATCGTAAAGGTCGACGGGTCGGCCGCATGCGTGTGCCCGCTCACGCCGACGGCAATTCCACCAGTGACCACTACGCACACGGCCACCCGCGCCGCAATTGCTGCGCGCATGTGCCCTTTCCTCCCTGGACATCATCGCCCCGACTTCTGCGGTCGGTGGCAATTCGGTTTAGTGTAGAGCGTAGATGCCGAAGAATCGACTCCGACGGTTACAATCGCGCGGCTTTACGACATATTCCTCGGGCCGGTACCTTGCGCACTCGTGACGTCGATAGGACAAGCCCCTGCAACGGAGCGGCCGCAAAGTCCAAGCAGTCAGTTCAGAATTGCAATCAACTCATGGACTTCGAACGCCGTTTTGATCTCATTGCACAAGCCGCGTCGCGGCCGGGGCCGGCTCGTTGACCGCACCCTCGGGACCCCTCAAAGGCTTGCGCGTGATCGAGATGGGCCTGCTTCTCGCCGGTCCCTTCGCCGGCAGTCGGGTCGCCGATTTCGGTGCCGAAGTGATCAAGATCGAGCCGCCGGGCGGCGGCGATCCGTTACGCGAGTGGGGCTACAACCGCTACAACGGCCGCACGCTGTGGTGGCCCGTCATGGGTCGCAACAAGAAGTCGGTCACTGTGAATTTGCGCGATCCGCGCGGTCAGGAACTGGTGCGGGAACTGCTGAAGACCGCCGACGGGCTGATCGAGAACTTCAAGCCGGGCACCCTGGAGCGATGGGGCTTGGCCCCCGACGCGCTGCATGCGATCAACCCGCGACTTGTGATCGTGCGCGTCTCGGGCTTCGGCCAGACGGGGCCCTACGCCGACCGCCCCGGCTTCGCCAGCGTCGGCGAGGCCATGGGCGGTATCCGCTACGTCAACGGCTATCCCGGCCAGCCGCCGCCGCGCGCCGGTATCTCGCTCGGCGACACGCTGACCGGCATGTTCGCCGCGCAGGGATTGTTGATGGCACTGTATTGGCGCGACGCGCTGGGTGGCGGCAAGGGCCAGGTCGTCGATGCCGCGATCACCGAATCCTGCTTCACGATGTTGGAAAGCGCGTTGCCGGAGTACGACAAGCTAGGCTTCGTCCGTCAGCCCACCGGCACCGGACTCGCCAAAATCGCGCCATCGAACATCTACAAGTCGCGCGACGGCCATTGGGTGGTCATCGCCGCCAACGTCGATCAGATGTTCCGCCGGCTGTGCGCGGTCATGGCGCAGCCGTCGCTGGCCGACGATCCGCGTTTCGTCGAGCATTCTGTCCGCGGCGACAACGCAGCCGCGCTCGACGCCATCGTCGCCGCGTGGGCGGCCACCAAGGACGCGGCCGACATCGATGGTCTGCTAAACGCAGCCGGCGTCGTGGCGGGACCGATCTATTCGATCGCCGACATCGCGCAGGATCCGCAATATCAGGCGCGCGGCATGATCATGCGTTTCGACGATCCGCAGTTGGGCAGCGTTGCCGTCCCGGGCATTACGCCTAAATTCAGCGATACCGATGGCAGTGTGGAGTGGCTGGGAACGGCCGAGCCTGGCAGCCACAATGCGGAGATCCTGGGCGGCCTATTGGGCAAGGACGAGGACGAATTGAACGCGTTGCACGAGGCGGGGATCATCTGAGCGATGGAACGGGTCACGATCTGCGACGTCGGGCCGCGCGACGGCTTGCAAAGTCAGGAGCGCATGTTCACGGTCGCCGAGCGCGTGTCGTTCATCGATCGCCTCAGCGAAGCCGGCGTGCCGACCATCGAGGCGACCAGCTTCGTCAATCCCAAGCGCGTCCCGCAAATGGCCGACGCCGAAGCCGTCATGGCGCAGATCACGCGCAAGCCGGACATCATCTATGCCGGCCTGGCGCTAAACGTTCGCGGCGCGGAGCGCGCGCTGGCCGCGGGCGTCGACGAAGTCCGCTTCGGCATGGCGTCATCGGAATCCCTCAACCAGCGCAACCAGGGCGCCAGCATCGCGGAGTCGCTAGCCGCGTTCGGCGAAATCGCAACGCGCGTACGCGCCGACAAGCTGCCATGCGTCGGCATCATCAGCACGGCGTTCGGCTGCCCCTATGAGGGTGACGTGCCGATCGCCCGCGTCGCCGAGGTCGCCGCGGGTATGGCCAATGCGGGAGCGGACCGGATCATCCTTGCCGACACGATCGGGTCGGGGGTTCCGACGGAGGTGCGCGCGCGGCTGCGTGCGGTCCGCGCCGCGACCGGCGAGACCGCCACCCTCGGTTGCCACTTCCACAACACGCGCAATACCGGCTTCGCCAACGCCTTCGCCGCCGTCGAGGAAGGCGTGCGGCTGTTCGATGCCTCGCTCGGCGGCTTGGGAGGCTGTCCGTTCGCACCGCGCGCGACAGGCAATATCGCCAGCGAGGATCTGTGCTTCATGCTGCGCAATATGGGCTTCGATACCGGCATCGACTTGCCGGCGCTGCTCGACGTTGCCCATTGGTTGGAAGGCTTCTTCCCGACGCCGTTGCCGGGCCAGGTGATGAAGGCCGGGCTCTTCCCGGAAGTGGCCGACAACCGCCCCGCCGCCTAGAACGGAACGCTCCCGATCAAGCCTGCCTAATCGCAGCTGGCGAGCGCTTTGTCCCACTTTGTCTTCAGATCTAAGAAGCGCCCCTAAGACGATATTTTCAAACGATCTATGCGGCTAAAACATGCCCACGAGCCGGCGTCGCCTTGACGGTTCCAGGTTCGGCTCGTGCACCGGCACCAGCGGAGCGCGGCTCGGTTTGAGGTAAGCCTGCCGGAGGGACCTGAGACGCCTCTCAGGCAATCGATCGCTGCCACAATTTGATTGATATCAAACGTGGAAATTGCTAGAAGTCCGCCCGGCCTTGGAACAAAAAAAGAAGCCGCACCATCGTGGTGGCGCGGCCCAAGGTTAGGGAGGAAACGACTCGCCCATCCTGAGCGACCCGTTTTTTTGCTTGAATTTGACGAATTGTGCAAGCCTCAATTTTCGCGACTGAGGCTAATTTGCGCCTGTTGTTGTAAAATCACAACAGCTTCTTGTTGCGACCGCCCCTGTTGTGATTTCTGCAACATATTGAAGTTATGGGTGAAATCGCGAAGGGAGTTTTTTGTCGCTTAAAGCGATGGTTGAGCGTGCCAGATTGTCACAATTATTCGGGCGGATGCCAGAAATGAGAGTGTACGAGACCCGGATTGCACGACACTTGACCGCCTCGGCTCCAGTGTGAGCACGCAGCGATGTGGCGCGCGCGACCCTCGACATCGGTGACGAGGCCATTTTGGCGAATGCCATGGCTGACGCCGACATGGTGGTCAGCGCCCTGCCCTATTTCCACAACACCGCGGTGGCGCGCGCCGCCCGCGCCAGCGGCACGCACTATTTCGATCTGACCGAGGATGTCACGACCAGTGCCGGCATCCGCGCCATCGCCGATGGGGCCGACACCGCCTTCGTGCCCCATTGCGGACTGGCGCCCGGCTTCATCCAGATCGCCGCCAATCACCTGACCAAGAGCTTCGAGCGCCTGCGCGCGGTGCACATGCGTGTCGGCGCCCTGCCGCAGTTTCCGACCAACGACCTGATGTACAACCTGACGTGGTCCACCGACGGGCTGATCAACGAGTACTGCAATCCGTGCGAGATCATCGATGCCGGAAGGCGCGAGCAGGTGCTGGCGCTCGACGGGATCGAGACCTTCAGTCTAGACGGCATCACCTATGAATGCTTCAACACCTCAGGCGGGCTCGGCACGCTTTGCGAAACGCTCGACGGCATGGTCGAAAGCCTGAACTACAAAACCGTGCGCTATCCGGGTCACCGCGATCTGGCGCGTTTTCTGACGCGTGGATTGCGGCTGGGCGACCGGCGCGAACTGTTCAAGGAAGTGCTCGAAGCGGCGGTTCCGATTACCGCCCAGGACGTGGCCCTGGTGTTCACCACCGTCACCGGCTGGCGCGAGGGACTGCTTACGCAGGAAAGCCTGGCGCGCAAGATCTACAGCCAGACGATCCATGGCCAAACCTGCAGCGCCATTCAGGTCACGACCGCGGCCGGTCTGTGCGCCATGGTCGATCTGCTGCGCGAAGGCCGTTTGCCCACATCGGGGTTCGTGCGCCAGGAAGACGCCGACTACGATACCTTCATCGCCAACCGCTTCGGCCAGGTGTTTGCATGAGCATAACGCCTTAGTTATCAACGCGTGCGGACACAGTCCAATCGTTGTCGCCTATCCTTGTGCAGGAGATGTTGGTGTAGCCCTCGTCCACGAAAGACTGTACGACTTCTCCAACATTGGAATTCGGTACATTTTCCATGTCCCTTGGCGGCATGACACCCTCCTTCAGGTCAATTCGGGAATGTTCAGGTCGTCAATCGCTGCTCTCCTTTGAACCGTGCCTATCCGGTTAATTCGTACACCCACTACATGTAGGATGCTTCCACTCGCCGGAATATAGCTCGGCGTAGGTTGGAGCCTCGGCCTCTCCTGCGATTCCGAGCAATGAGCGGAAGGCGTTGAACGGGTAAAACCGCCTGTTGAAGCGGAACGTGAACTCATTGAGGTAGGCTTGTAGATGCTTTGCGCTCACGCCATGGTGGATGCCACTGAGCCAATTCTTCAGGTGGACGCCTCCATTTACCTCGTGAATTTTGCCTCGTTGTGATTCTCTACGGCGGTTCGGTTTGAGGAGGTATTGATGAGGCAGGCTGGTCTGTTCGGCTTACCGGATCATCTTCGAAAGCTTTCGGCGACGGGTGATCCGTTGGAGGTGCTGGCAAAGGTCGTCGACTTCAAGATTTTCCGCGCGCCGCTTGAGGCTGCGCTGGGCTATTCGGACGGATCGAAAGGTGGCCGCCCGGCCTACGATGCGGTGGCGATGCTCAAGGTTCTGATCCTGGCCGCGCGGCACACGGTGAGTGACGAGCGGATGGAGTTTCTGATCCGCGATCGCTTGAGCTGGCTTCGCTTCCTAGGCTTCGATCTCGGAGCGCCGACGCCGGACCGCAACACCATATGGACCTTTCGCGAGCGTCTGGTCCGGGCCGGGGCGATGGATAAGCTGTTTGCCGCCTTCGATGGCGAATTGCGCCGGTGCGGCTATCTGGCGATGGGCGGGCAGATCGTCGATGCGACGTTGGTATCGGCGCCCAAGCAGCGCCACAGCGATGACGAGAAGCGGGCGATCAAGGCGGGCAAGAGCGCGTCCGAGGTCTGGCCCGATCAGCCAGCCAAGGCGGCGCAGAAGGACACGGATGCGCGGTGGACGGTGAAGACCGGGCGGCGCAAGAACCCCGCCGGGTCGCAACGGCGCATGCCCGACATCGCGATCCCGGTGTTCGGCTACAAGAATCATGTCGTCATCGATCGGGCCTACGGCTTCATCCGCAGCTCGGCTGTGACCGATGCCGCCCGCCATGACGGCAAGATGTTGCGTCAGCTCGTCACCGGCGACAATCTGGCCGCCGGCGTGTGGGCTGACAGCGCCTATCGCTCGAAGGCCAACGAGGCGTGGCTGGCCGGCAAGGGTCGGGTCTCCCACATCCACCGCAAGAAGCCGCCGGGCCGGGCCATGCCCAAGGCGACCGCCCAGGCCAATGCCCGCAAGTCAGCGGTCCGTGCGCATGTGGAGCACGTCTTCGCCCAGCAGAAGGATCGCATGGGCCTTTTCATCCGTACCATCGGGCTCAAGCGGGCGGAGGCCAAGATCGGCCTCGCCAACCTGGCTTACAATTTCCAGCGTCTGATCTTCCATGAGCGCAGGGCCGCCATGGTATGAGTCCGCCTGAATAGCGCCAAAACCCTCCGCCGAGAACGAAACGGCGGATGGTTGCGGACGTCAACACCGCCGATCTCAGCGAAAGTCGGACAGCACACCAAAATCTTCGTCAAATCCCCCGGTTGTTGGAGGTCTCCAGGTGACGCGCGCGAGCGTGGTCGGCACCTCGCGCCCGCCGCTCGCCGAACCGCCCCAGTCGCTGGTGTCGGCGTCGAGGAACTTCTGCTCGGCGGCGGTGCCGAGCAGGGTGTAGCAGAGGTGGTCGAGGCTAAGCATGGTTGCGCCGTCGCCGGTCAGTTGCCAGCGCAGCTGCAGGTGGCGCGCGGTCATGAGCATGGCCGTCGCGTTATCCTGCCAGGTGGCGGTGGCCAGCCCGGAAGCGGTGTCGGCGGTGCGGTACTGCAGCGTCACGGTTCCGGCCGTCTCGGCCTCCCAGGCGATCGAGAACGGCACCTCGGCGCCGATGTCGATGGCCTCGGTGGTGTAGGTCATGGCGGTGGCGCCGTCGTCGCCGTCGCCAAGCGCCCACGAGGTCCAGGCGTCCCAGGTGGTGAGGTCGGCCCAGGTGTAGGCGCCGGCGCCCTCCAGCGCGTCCCGGCCGTCGTCGGAGCGCACGGCGCTCTCGATGGTGCCGGGCCAGCCGCGGGCGGAAGGGCATTCCCACAGGAAGGCGTCGCCGAGGCGGGGATCGGGCAGCTCGGCGATGATGACGGCGGCCGCGGCCGAGAGCAGGCCCGAGGTGTCCTCGGCGCGGATGGCGAAGGTCCAGCGGCCGGCGCCGGGATCGACGGTCTCGTGGGGCGACGAGGTGAGCAACCCGTTATGCAGCGGCGTCATGGCGTCCCAGGCGGGCGCCGCGGCGCCGACGACCGCCTCGGCGTAGCGGATGCGGTAGCCGGCGAGATCGGGATCGGCCGGCGGGGTCCAGCGGAAGCGCCGTGTGCCGTCGCCCAGGGCATCGACCAGGAAGTCGGCGACATTGCCCGGCGGCGCCAGCTTGCCGCGGATAGTGTAATCGACGGTGAACGGCGCGCCGGCGGGCGCTGCCTCGGTGCCGGGAATGACGGTGATCGTGAGCCTGCCCGACGGCGGCACGCGCCACGAGGCTTCGGCGGCGCCGTCGATCAGCCTGTCCTCTGTCCGCAATGGGCCGCCGTCGAGCGCTGCGCGGACGATGCCGCCGCGCCAGTCGCCGGCGACGGTGAGCGCAGCGGCGATCTCGACGGCAAAGCCGTTGCCGATGCGGATCAGGGTCTCGGAGAGCGCGATGTGCAGCACCCGGGGCGGGCGGCGCCCGACCATCGGCAACGGCACCGTCAGATCGCTCGTGGCGGCGCGGTAATAGGCCTCGACCTCGTCGATGGCCTCGATGCGCACGCGACCCTCGGCGGTGGGCTCCATGGCGACGATGCGCACCCGAGCCGGCGGCGCGTCGCCGGGGTAGAACCGCCACAGCGTATCGAGCGGGCTGGCGCCGAGGGCGCCGAGGGTATCGGGCGCGTCCGTCAACGGTTCGGCGAGCACCAGGGTATCGGTCTCGCCGGCGCCGCCGTCCGGATGGTTGACGGCGGTATTGTGGAGTGTGCCGTCGGGCAGGCGCAATAGCAGGTAGTCGTCGGCGCCGGAGAGGGTGACGGGCCGGTTGAGCCGGAGGCGGTCTGCAGTGCCGCCCGTGAGCCGCCCGGCGACGCCGCCGTCGATCAGGGCGTCGGTCAGGTGAACGACATCGCCGCGGGCGACGGCCAGGCCCTCGGCGCCCATCTCCCACTTGAGACGGCGGCGGTGGTAGAGCTGGCGCGCGGCCTGGAGGTTGCATTCGGCCGCGGCCTGGCTGCGCGAGGTGACGCCGGCCAGCGTCAGGGTCGCGGTATGGCCACCGGGCGCGGCTCGGGGGACCGCCCGGCGCACGGTGTTGTATTGCCAATCGAGATCGGGGTCGATGTAGCGGCAGGCGATCTCGCCGGCCGTCTGGCCGCCGGCGTAGTCGATCTCGAAGCTCCCGGCGACGATGTTGCCGGGCGTGATCAGGGCGGTCGCGGGCTTGTCCGCCTCATCCCACACCACGCCGAGGCGGCCGCTCTGCCAACTCGGATTGGCGCGCCCGCACTGGGCGATCAGCGTCAGCACCTCGGCATGGGTGGTCCGGCGGTCGATGACGTAGTCGCAGCGCAGTCCCTGCGCGTCGCACCAGGCGCCCCAGGCCTTGATGGTCTCGTCGTCGATGCGGGTTTCGGCGAGACCGGCGCCGGCGACCGGCTTGCCTGCGATATGGATGCCGCGGGCATACCAGCGGAACAGCCAGGCGGGATTGCCGGAGACCTGCGGCGCGCTCCATTGGGTTCCGTCCCAGACCGGGATCTTCTGCCCGACCGTCGCCGACAGCCGATCGAGGCGGCCTGAGAGCTGGCCCGAGGCGCGGATCTTCAGCGCCAGCCGGGTCTGGCCGGCATAGTCGCCGGTGTCGGGCTGGTAGGATCTGAGCGCCGTCCAGGTGATGGCGTCGTGGATGCGGTCGGAGGACGAGGGCGCGGTCGTGCGGCGCACGCGCACGGTCCAGGTGCCGGCCGCGGCATGACCGTAGACGAGCGTCTTGCGGTAGGGCGTGGTGTCGCCGTTCGACAGGGTGACGGTGTGGCTTGTCTTCAGGCTCTCGTTGCCTTGCGGCCAGTACTCGATCTCGACGGTGACGGTGTGGCGCGTAGCGCCGCCCTGATCGGAGACCCGGAACAGCGTCCCGGCGAAGTCGATGCCGATCCGCTTGGTACCGGCGGCCGTTGTGCGCTCGACCCAGCCGGTGTCGTCGAGCGCGGCGCCGGCTTCGCTGTCGACGTTGCCGGCGACCAGCGTCACCCGTCCCTGCGCATCGCCGAACTCGGTCTCCACTTCATCGAAGCTGCCGAGCGGCGTGTCGCCGATCTTGCGCCCGCCGATGTCGAGCGCGCCGAGGCCGAAGTGGAAGATCTGGAGCAGGTACTGGTCGTCGCCGGCGAACTCGGTGTATTCGGCGGCGCCCAAGTCGGGAAAGACGCGGTGGGTGCCGAGCACCAGGAGCAGCGGACCGTAGAGGCGCGCCCGGTTGGCGCCGCCGGCGAGCGAGTAGACCGGCTCGGCCGCCGCCGCGGCGGTGCCGGCGTCGGGCGCCCTGGGCAGGCGCGGCGGAACGAGAGCATTGACGATCAGACCGCCGACGAGGCTGATGGCGCCGCTGACGAGCGCACCCTGGACGCTGAGTCCGCCGGCCGCGGTCAAAAGCCCCCAGCCCGCCGGCGCCAGATGGGGGAGCGCGATCGAGGCCACCACGATGGCGAGCTGGAGCATCGTGCGCAGGGGATCGGAATCATCGCCGTCGTGCATGGCGGCGCGGAGCGTAACGATGTCACCTTCGGCAAGCACCGTGGCGCGCCAGGCCTCGCGCGGCACCGGCCGGCCGTTGACGGCCGCGGCAATGTCGCCCGCGGGCCATTCGGCGGCGATCAGATCAGCCAGCGTGGCGCCGGGCGCGAGCGCGCGAATACGGGTCTCGCGGCGCTCGGCGGTCAGCGGGTGCGGCCACAGATCGGCGGTGATCCCGCCGTGCCGTGCAAGCGCCGTGCAGGGCCGATGCACCGGTCGTGCAACGGGGCTTTGCCCCGCCGCAACGAAACCCGGATCAGGCGCAACGCCTCGGCGCGCGCCGGCGCTCAGAGCCACCGGTACACCCCTGTCGTTTCGAGGCCGTGGCGGCCGAGTGCCCGCAGCGGGTGCAGGCAGGCGCCGATGCCTTTGAGGCAGTGCAGCACGTGCGGTGTGCCGGCGATATCGCACCAGATGCCGATGTGGTGGCCGAGGCCGCGGCGGCGGCCGGCGGCGCGCATCAGAACCGCGTCGCCCTCTATGGGCGTGACGGTCTCAGCGGCGAACGTGCCCTTGAGCGCGGCGATCTGGGCGTCGCGGCCGCGGACACCCGTGGCATGGGACGGCAGCGCGATGTCACGCCCAAACCGCTCGCGCAGCACCTCGGCCACCAGGTGCGCGCAGTCGAAGCGGTCCTCGACGTAAGCACGGCCGACGTAGGCTTCGGCCCAGTGCATCAGAACAGCCCTGGGCTGGTCTGCGGATCGTGGCGCAGCGTCACGGCGGCACGGCCGAGCAGCGGGTCGAAGCCGAGCCGGGCGACGACCCGTTCCTGGTCGAGACGGATATGGGCGATGTCCGTGGTCATCTCCCATTCGGGCGTCGTCGGCTTATCGGCCAGCACCTGCATGATGCGCACGGTGGCGCCGACGCCGCCCTGGGCCGCCTCGATCCATTGCGTGAGTTCGCGGCCGATATTGTCGATCACCAGCTCGGCTCGCGGCACCCGACCCTCGACGTCGTCGGCGAACCGGGCGCCGAAGCGCAAGCCCACGTAGCGTTCGCCCTCGATGGTGTGATCGTCGGCGTCGTTGACCACACGCACCGGCTCGACGCTCGCGGGATGGCGGATCTCCAGCGCGGTGAGCACCCGGTCCAGCGGCGAGCTGGCGCGCAAGGCGCGGTCGTAACGGTACTTCAGGAGCAGCCGCACCAGGGCGCTACCGGTCAGCGCCGCGCCGGTGAAGGTAGCTGCCAGACGCAGTCGCAGCCGCAGCGGGGCACTGCCGGTCAGCGCCGCTCCGGTGAAGGTAGCTGCCAGACGCAGTCGCAACCGCAGCGGGGCGCTGCCTCTGAGCCGACCTCCTTTGAAGGTAGCGGCGAGACGTAGGCGGCGCCGCAGCCGAAGCCGGGCGCTGCCGGTCAGCGCCGCGCCGGTGAAGGTGGCGGCGAGAGGCAGGACCAGCCGCAGCGGGGCGCTGCCGGTCAGCGCCGCGCCGGTGAAGGTGGCGGCGAGAGGCAGGCGCCGCCGCAGCCGAAGCGGGGCGCGGCCTCTGAGCCGGCCGCCTTTGAAGGTAGCGGCGAGACGCAGGCGGCGGACCGGCATCCGCGGTTAGTTGGTCTTCAAATTGAAGATGAGCTTGCCGGCGTCGAAGGTCACGTCGATCGAAGGTGAAGGCGCCGGCACGGCCTCATCGAGGGCGAGGGACAGCAGCAAGTCGCCGCCCGTGGCGGCGTCCCACAGGCCGACATGCGTCGGCTTGCCCCAGGTAGCCGTGCGCGTGGGGAACCGGATATCGTTCGTGTTCGAGGCTCTCCCGCTTCCCGCATCGATGGTCCAATCCGCGGCGAGCACGGCCACGCGGGCATAGTTGTTGCCGCTGAGTTCGTTGGCGGCCGTCGGGTCGGCGGTGTGCAAGGCCACGTACACCGTGGCCGACAACAGCCCGCCCTGGAAACACAGTTTCTCGCCTTCGGTCTTCAGTCCCATGATCAGACTCCCGTCTCTATGGTTCGGCTCATGTAGCCCTCCAGTTCGCAAGTCAGCTCCCAGCTCCGCCGTCCGCCGCGGACGCGGGCACGATACTGAATGCCGCCGGCACCGCCGCGTACCCGCACCTCGCGTGCCAGACCGTCCTCGGGGTCGGCCCAGGCGAACCAGCGGTGGGCGTCCTCGGTGGCCCAGGTGCGAAAGCGCACATATGCATCGTCGTCGGCCAGATAGGCGGTGATGAGGCGCACGCTGAGCGCCGCGGTGAATCGCTTCTCCTGGCGCACCAAGCCGTCCGCGAACGGCGTGCGCGCAATATCGCCGTCCTGGCCGGCGCCGTAGCCGTCGGCCGCGATCCGCGCGTAGTCCGGCCAGGCCGCCATCAGAACGCCACCTGGCGGGCGTCGATTGCCTTGGCGATCCTGCCGTTGGCCTCGACATCGTCGGTGACCACGGAGATCACCCAGCGCTCGGCCTCGAAACGGGGCTGATCGACAACGGCTCCCCGCTTCGGCGTGTTCTGGTTGAGGATCTCGATCTTGATGTCGGGCGGCCGGACGAGCGCGCGGGTCTCGGCGCGCGACAGGATGCGCTCGCCGCGCTGGGCGATGATCGGCACCTCGTCCGGCCGCAGCATCCCGGCGAGGCCGCCGCGGTGATAGCGACGCGCGCCCGCGAAAACCTCCGGCGGCACGGCGCGCTTGACGCCGACCGGGGCGCCCACGACGCCGCCCGCGTGGTAGACCCCGGTCGCGGTGCCGGCGGCGATCGCCCCCGGGCGACCGCCGGCGGCGAGCACCACCGGGGGCCCGACGGCGGCGAGCACCACCGGGGGCCCGACGGCGGCAGGGTTGCCGCTGAGCAGGTTTCCGAGCCAGCCTGACAGCGCGCTCGACAGCGGCCCGATGATCGACTGCCGGATGGTCGTGCGGGCGATGTCGGCGAGGATGGAATCGACCAGGCCGGAGAAGGTTATCTTGCCGGTGGTGACGAACTCGACCAGCGCGTCCTCCATGCCGGCGAACGCCCGCTTGACGCCGTCCTCCATGGCGGCGGCGGCGTTATTGCTTTCGCCGGCGACATCCTTCAGTCCCCGGATGACGCCGTCCTGCCAGCGCTTGGAGATGCGAAGCCGCTCGGCGGCCTCTTCCTCGTCCACCCGTCTCAGCCGCTCGGCCGCAATCTCGCGCGCCTCGGCGACGCGGGCCGCGTAGTCTTCATGGCCCTCCGCGGCGGCCTCGAGCGCGGCCAGGGTCTCTTCGAGCCACTTCTCGATCTCGGCGCGGGCGCTGGCATAAGGCCCGGCCAACGCGAGCCCGGCCGCCTCGAGCTCGGCGAGCGCTTCCCGGCGCCTCTCGGCCGCCTCTTCTTCTCGCCTCTTCGTGTTCTCGAGCTCGGCAGCCCGTGCCGCCATCAGGTCGAGCTCGCGGGCGAGGGCGAGAATGCGCGCCTTCTCGCCCTCGGCGAACTCGGCATAACGGCCCTGCTCGATCTCGAAGCGCGCGGTCTCTTCCCGGCTCAGCTCGGCGGTCAGCGCAAGCTGGCGCTCCAGTTGCGCGATAGCCTTCCGGCCCGCCTCGGTGGTGGCCGGTGCAGCAGGTACCGGCTGGCGCCCGGCCGCGGCGGGATCGTCGATCTGGGTTTTAAGAGCCGCCTTGAGCGCAGCGATTTCAGCCTTGAGGGCTTTGACCTCGGCCGTGCGCGCGGCGACCCGGTTTTGCGCGGCGAATTTGCCGATGGGCTGCGTCCGTTCGAGCCGTCCTTCGGCGTCGGTCAGCGCCGCCTCGGCGCCTGACAGCTCCTCTGTCAGGATATTGATCGCCGCGCCGATGTCGCCCGCCGCCGCTTCGATCAGCTTTGGGTCGAACACGAGATCCTCGTTGAACTCGTGCAAGCGCCGCGCGACATCTGCGGAGATCGTTTCGCCGGCACGGACCGCCTCCAGGAGCAGCTCGGGCGCATTGCGCGCGACCCGGCGGTCATGCGTCTGCACCGCCCTTCCTACGCCCGGATTGAGCAGGCTGGTCAGGCGATGCTCGACCGACGGGCCACGAACGGCCTGTTGCGCCGCGCGCAGCGCCTTCGCGGCGCCGCCGGCAAGATCGGCAAAGAAGTCGAGAATGCCGCTTTCGGCGACGGCGGCCTCGAGTTCCTCGATCTGGTTCTTGAGGCGCGCGAACGCGGCGTCCGCGGTCGTCACCGCCCGCGGAAGGTCGTCCGCCACCGATGCGCGCAGCTCACGGCCGAGCTTCGGCAGCAGATCGTCGGCCAGCACCTCGCCGCGTGCCAGCATCTCACCGAGCTTCCGGGTCGTCACTCCCATCGCCCGGGCGGCGATCTGGAAGGCGCCGGGCAGGCGCTCGCCGAGCTGTCCGCGCAGCTCCTCGGCCTGCACCGTGCCCTTGGAGATGATCTGTTCGAGGGCCAGCAGCACGCCGCGGGTGTTGTCGGCCGAGAGGCCCATCACGCGGGCGGCTTCCGCGACGCTGGAGAAAATCTCACGCGCCGCGGCGCCCTCCAGCGCGGTGCCTCGCGCCGCCGCCGCGAAGCCGGAATAGGCATCCGCGGCGGCAAGAAAGTCGATGCCGAGACGTTCCGCTTCGTTCCGTACGAAGGCCAATTCCCGGCGCCCGGCTTCGATGCCGCCGGCCGCTGCGCTGAACCTGGATTCCAGGCGCTCGACCGCGACGCCGGCGCTGATGATCGAACGTGTAAGGGCTACGGCGCCGACAGTCGCGATCGCCGCCTGAATACCGCCGATGCTGCCGCGCAGCCCGCGCGCCGAGCCTGATGTCCGACCCCAGGCGGACGCCAGGCCCCGTGCCTGGCGGTCGGCCTTCGCCGACGCATCGCCGGCGCCGCGGAGATCACGCCGCAGACCCTTGATCTCCCGGGTGGCTCTGCCCAGGTCGGTGCGGACGCGCAGCGCCAGCTCGAGGTCGCGCGCCATCCTACCCGGCCGCCTCAGTATTGGCGTCGCCGCCCACCAGCGTCACACACAGGGCGGTCGCCAGATCGGCCGCCTCCGTTGTCCGCCGCCGCTCGGCCTCGCGCCAGAACAGCTTGATCTGACGCCAGGTCAATTGATCGCAGAGCTGGAGGTGTCCGGCTCCGTGTCCGGCGCGGACGAGCGCATCCAGGACGCGCTCGAAGCGGTCGATCACCGAGGTGACGAGCGACTGACCGATCCGGTCCATCACCGGCCGGAGATCGTCCAGTGTCGCCGTCAGGCGTTTGAACGAGGCTTGCAGCGCCGCGTCGTCGCTCTTGACCTCGATCCTGACGCCGGCCATCTCAGAGGCCTTGTAGATTCTCGGGCGTCATGACGGGGGCCGGCCCGCCGGCCCGGGCGCCCGTGCCCGTCCGCGGGATCGTATTGCCGGCGGCATCGATCAGCGTGGCCTTTCCGGCGACAATGTCCGCCAGCGCGGTGCGCGCCTGATCGGCGCGGCTCGTCACTGCCTCCGGCGCCTTGTCGTCATACAGGCGCTCGCGCGCCAGATCGCAGGCGAGGCCTACCAGCAGCGGATAGGGACCGCCCGGCAGCGGCAGGTCGAAAGATCCGCCGAGCGCCGCATCGATCGCCGCCGCGGCGTCGGCCAGGGCCGCGTCGAGGCGCGCCGCGCCGCCGCCCTCGCCGGTATCGGCCAGGCGCGCGACCTCGTCGGCCCCGAAGCGGGCCTCCAGATCGGCGCGAGCGGCGTAACTCATGGCTCAGCCCTTGGTTGCCGCCTTGACCGCCCACATGGCCGCGGCCTCGACATCGGTCTGCGCCAGCGCCTTGAGCCGCGCGACCTCGCTCGCCACGCCGTCGCTCCAGGGCGCGATGGCCTCGATCAGGTCGATGAGTTCCGCGGCAAGGCCCTTGAGCTCGTCGACGACCGGATTATTGGAAGGATTGAAGGCCGCTCCGACCCGTTGCTCGCCCTTGGTCACGTGTCGCCTCCATGCGTTTGATGCGTCTGCCAGGCGGCATCCCGCTCGCTGGCGGTGATGTCGGTGAGACCGGACGCCGCCGCGAGTGCCCGGATCTCCGGTTTGCCCGACCTGGTCCAGTGATCGGGATTGCCCGGCTCCAGACCGGCGATCGCCGCCAGGATCGCCGAGCGGCGATCGTCGCCCGTTGCGGCGTCATCGGTGTCTACCGAGGCATCGGCCAACTCGGCCGCGCCGCCGTCGACCAGTGCACGGGCGGTGTCTTCGGCGAGCGTTGCCGTCGTGCCCGGCGCGATGCGCCGGCCGTCATGGTGGATGTCCCAAAGCGCCCGGATGGTGATGCCGTTCATGATCACACCACCGCGTCGGCGAACAGATAACCGGCCCGGCTGGCGACGATCTTCTCATCGCAGCTCTCGACCACGCGCACCACGTAGCTGCCGTGCCCGCCGATCTTGGGATCGAAGCCGGTGTAGACGGTGCGGCCGGGCAGCGCGGTGTCGCCGCCGCCCATGCCCGCCGGCACGTATTCGGCAGTGATGCCCAGTGTCGGCGGACCCTCGGCCCCGGCCATCGGATCGGCCCGGTACAGGAGCGCATGCTTGCCCCAGACCCGCGACAGGCTCGCGGCCTGGCCGCGCGCCGCGGTGTTGATCCAGGCCTGGCCGACGACGATCTCCGCCAGCTCGAACAGATCGGCGACCTCCTCGCGCAGCGCGATGCCGGCATCGGTCCGGCGCCGCCCGAGCGCGCCCACGACCTTCTTGTGGGTCCTGAGCTTCGCCCACACTTGCGAGCCCAGCAGCAGGCGGTTGGGCTTCGCCACCATGCCCTCGACGGCATTGATGATGGCGGTCACCGGGTCGGAATCGGCATCGCTCCACCGGCTGGCGCCGGCGAGCGCCGCCTTGTTGCCGATCGGATAGGTCTCGGCCTTGAACACCAGATCGGCGGCCCGCTTCTCGCGGTCGATCATGAGGAGATCGGCGAGCGTCATCGAGGAGCGGTCGCGCGGGTCACGCACCGTCTGCGGCGCGTTGTCCACGTCGTCCCTGGGGATAGCGTCCTCGAGCGCGAAGTCGCGGCAGACGCCCGCCTTCTCGTCCGCGCTCAGGTGGATCATGGTGGGCGACGAGCGCCGGCCGACGAAGGTGTCGGGCACCGAGAAGGATTCCTCCAGCGGATAGCTGGTGTAGCGGTACTCCTTGCGGGCCACGCGGACCCGCGGCAGCACCCGGTCGGCGACATACTCGGCGTTGGAATAGCCGACCGCGATCGCCGTGCGCTCGAAGTCGACCGGATAGGTGGATGGCAAATCGGGCATGTCCGTCTCCTATGCGAGGCCGGGCTGAATGAGGACGCGGATCAGATCGCCGTCGGCGCCCGCTCCTTGCAGCGCGATACCGACGCTGCGCACCGGCCGCCGCCAGGTCACCAGCAGGCGGTCGCCGGCGGTGGCGTCGCTGATCCGGATGGTGTCGGCGGCGTGGATCGAGGCATTGGCCGTGCGGTCGGCGTAGCCGTCCGCCAGCTCGATCACCGAGATCAGCTCGTCGCCCGGCCTGATCCCAGTGGCGGTGATGTCGGCGTCCGCCGCCGCGCCGGCGGTCGCCACCTGAGACACGGCCGCGGTCTCGGCCTCGACCGCCTTGCCGTCGGCATCGGCGGTGACGAGAGCGCCGCGGGTGATGGCGCCGCCGGCCTCGACCTCGGCGATGCCGGCCAGGTGCACATCGACGCGGGCATTCTGGGCAACATCGAGCTCGGCGGCGACGCCGATCAGGCTGTCGCCCGCGCTGGTGGCGCGTTCGACCGCAGTGTCGGTGGCGCCGAACTTGACGATGCGGCGCTTGGTGACCGCGGCTTCCGCGGTGAAGTTCTTGGTCAGCAGGCAATCCATCGTCAGCCCTCCTGGGGGTGTCCGGCAACCTGGCGCACGGCGCGGTCGATGGTGAGCCCGCCGGTCTTGTCGGCGGCGATCAGGGCCATGGCCGCGCGCGCCACCGCGGTGGGATCGTTCGCATCGGCCGGCCCATCGCCGCCGGCGGCGGTCTCGCCGTAGTCGATGCGTTTGGGCAGGCGCTTCAGGAGCTCCGAGAAATACGCCCGCGGCGTCTCGGTCCGCTCGGCGCCGCCCCCGGCGAAGGTGATGGTCGCGTCCTCTCCGTCCGGCAGCGTCGCCATGAAGGCCGAGAGCCCGTCCTTCTCCGCCGGCAGCACGCGGCCCGCCGCGATATGCGCGTCGAGTTCGGTCTCGGCCTGGCGGCGCTGCTCCTCGGCAGCGAAGGCCGCGCGTTCGGCTTCGAGCGCCGCCTCGCGTTCGTCCAGCGCCTTGCGATCGGCCGCGAGCCGCTCGCGTTCGGCCGCTTCGGCAGCCTTCTTCTGATCCTCAGGCATCTCGCCCTCCGTCCCGGTGTTGGTGTCGGTTGCAGCGGCTGCCTTATCGGCATCGCCCGCGTCGTCATGGCTGGCGTCCGCGAAGGCGGCCGCCGGCGCGTCACTTCGCTCCTTGGCGTCGTTGACCTGTTCGATGTCGAAGTCGCCGATCAATGCGTCGGCACGTTCGACGCCTTCCTTCTCGATCAGCCAGTCGCGCAGGCGACGGAATACGCGGGCCACCGACGCCCAGCCCCAGCTCTCCAGCTCGGAGGCGGCGAAGCTGTAAGTGTGCGCCGGCGCGCCCGAGAACTGCGTCGGGGCAAGTCCCTGCACGGCCGGCGCCGCGCCACCGAGAAACCCCAGATGCTGCAACCGGAAGCCGTCGCCGTCGCCTTGCAGCGCGACCGAGCGTCCCGCATAGCGGCCCGCCTCGACCGCCTCGCGGAACGCCGGGTCCACATCGCGGAGCCGCGCCTGCAAGCGATCGCCGGTGCGCCGCAGCCCGTCGATCCAGCCCCAGGCCGGGGTACTCATCTGCGGGTGCCCCACCACCACCGGGGCCGGGTCGCCGCGCTCGTGCGCGGACACGATGGAGTCGAGGTCGTCGGTCGACCAGGTGCGCTCCCGGCCCGCCGAATCCCGGTGGGTGTCGGCGCGGAAGACGTCGATCCAGCCGTCGAGCGCGCTCATGACGTGGGCGCGCGGATCGCCCCCGCCCGCCCCTTGGACACGAGGTCGTCGGGGCGGACGGGAGCTCCTCGGCGGGCGTTCCGTGGCGATAGGCCGGTCATGACGGCGATCTAAACCGATCCCGCAACGCCTGTGCAGCGGACCATGGTCCGCTGCACGACAACCGCTCGATCTGCTGGAATGGGACCCTTAAGCCCCTTGCCCGGCGAGCCTGGCGTTACGCCAGCCCGCAAGAGGCGGGGGCCGGGATGTTGAAGCATCCCGAGCCGGGAGTTGGGACTCCCACGACCGCAACCGGCCGCATCGCGGCCGTCCCGCCACCCCCAAGGGGCGGGAGCATTATCGTGGGAGAGGACCTTGGCGCGGAAGAGTAAACGGATTCCCGTCCCGCTCCGGGAGATCGCGCCGGCCGAGCCCATCGCGCCCTGGTTCGGCGGTAAGAAATATCTCGCCGCCCGCATCATCGAGCGCATCGAGACCATCCCGCATGACTGCTATGCCGAGCCCTTCTGCGGCATGGGCGGTGTGTTCCTGCGGCGCGCCCGGCGTCCCCGAAGCGAGGTCCTCAACGATTTGAACGGCGAGGTCGCCAACCTGTTCCGCATCCTCCGCGAGCACCCGGACGAACTCGCCCGCCAGTTCGATCTCACGCTGTCGTCGCGGGCCGAGTTCGCAAGGCTGGTCAAAACACCGCCCGAGGTGCTGACTGACGTTCAGCGCGCGGAGCGCTTCGCCTACCTCCAGCGTCTCAGCTTCGGCGGCAAGCCAGCGACCGAGGTTACCCCAGGTCAGATGGGGCCGAGCCCCCACCACCCGGCCAGGCTCACCGCGTCACGAATGCGCCGCCTCATCGAGGCCGCGCACGAGAGGCTCCAGGGCGTCCAGGTCGAATGCCTGGATTGGGCGAAATTCATCCGCCGCTACGACAGGCCGTTTACCAGCCCGGTGATGAAGTCGCGCTTTGATCAATCGGTTTTGGGGGCGACGATGATGATGATGACGAGCATGGCTGGTTTGCCTTCGATGTTCGCCACGATGGCGATCGCCAGGGCAGCATCGAACTGAATAACGAACAAAAGGGTGCTCTTTGCACTCGCAGCCTCCCTCGGCGTGCCTGATCCGAACAGCGCGCGCGTCAGAATGCCGAGATTGAACCCGGCGACATGGATCAGGTAGCGTTTGTGGACGTTCTCGCGCGCCCGCAGCAACGCGCGGCGCATGCCGCCACGGTCGAGGACATGGGCGAAGCTGCGCTCGACCATCATCACCGCGCCTGCGCATGGCGTTCCGCGCGACGCCGGACTTCAATCGCGCCCGGTTGGCGTAGACAGCCTGACGTGCCGCCTGGTCGCCATGCCAGCGCAGATAGCCGTTGGCGGGCTCCGGCTCGGAGATCCGCGTTTTCCAGACGCCGCCGTCGAGGTCTTTCAGCCCCTCGCGTGAATGATAGCCCTTGTCGCCAACGAGACTGCAGGGCTCTGCCCGTGTTGGAGCCAGGCCGACCTCGGCGAGGTTGCGCGCGGCCGCCTCCAGCGTCCCAGGCAAAGTCGTCGTGTCGCCTTCATCGGCTGGATAGATCGGTGCCGCAACGATGACGCCGGTGTCGAGATCGACCGCGTGCTCGGGCTTGTAGGCCAGATGCGTGGTGCCGTCCTTCATCCGCGCGATCTTCGCATCAGGATCGGTCGGGCTCGTCCAATCCTTGTTCGAAAGCTTCTTGCCCTTCCGCCGGCGATCGAGCCGGACGAGGTCGTCGATCGTCGGCGTTTCGACGCCACTCTCCTTCGCCATTTGCGTCAGCATCTCGCGATAGGTCTCGCCGCTATCGCGCCGCACGATGGCTCGCAGGGCGGCGTTGGCTTCCATCGTCGAGCCGTCGACGCCGATCCGCTCGCCCTTCACCAGACCGCGCGCGGCGACGAGAGCCAGAACCCAGTCGAAAACCTTTTCATGGACCTCGTGCGGCAGCCAGCCGCGCGTCTTCGACAACCAGGAATGATCGGGAACCTTGTCCCGGTTCGCCAACCGCAGAAACGCGCGAAGCGACAGCGAATCCGAACAGCGCCAAGCGATGCCGCGCTCGCTGCCGATGCCCTCGAAATAGCCGATCATGTGCATCCGGAAATAACGCCCCGGCGGCAGCGAAGGAGCCCCCATCCGAGGTGCGTAGTATGGCTTGCACGTCGCCTCCACGAAGCCGTCAAAGCCAGACTCGGTCAGCAACTCATGCAGCCGGTCGGAAAACGCGTGTCCAGGCGAACGCGGCATCTCCGCCCATGTCACCACGAGGTCACCCTGAACCTCGCTCTGTCGTCTCAATGCCATCGCACGACGCCCGTCTAAATCTCTATGTTCAGACAGAATCAGACACGCCGGACTTCGTCAACGGGCTGTTACCCTGTTCTACATCGACCCGCCCTACTGGGGACACGAGAGCGATTACGGCAAGGGGTTGTTCGACAGGGAGGGATTCACGCGCATGGCGGATGCCTTACGAGGCCTCCGGGGCCGCTTCATTCTCAGCCTCAACGACCGGCCCGAGGTCCGGGAGATGTTCGCTGGATTCGAGATCGAGAAAGTGACGACGCGCTTAGGTCGATAGCGATGGGCCGATCTTTACTAACTTTCGTGCTCAATGACATTCCGCTTCTGTTTTTCGGCCTCAGCCAAGAATTCCGTGTGCATCCGCCCAGTTCTGAGAAGGAAAGTTTGCCAGTTTATGTGTGTAAGCTTTGACCTGTCGACATAGGAATCAAAGGCTTCCTTCTGAGCACCGGATAATTTCAAGTAATCACATACAACGGTAATGTGAAACCTGGTAAATATTTCTCGGAACTCAGAGTTCCCGGGACTTCCTAGGAACTCCTTCCGTGCCTATCCGCTTGACGCATACACGCGCACTAGGGATAGGTTGTGTGCGTACAACGGATAGTGGGTCATGGACGTTCTCGACCGCACCGACCTGCCCTTCCCGCAATCCCTCCCCGAGTTTCAGCGACTTTTCTCCGACGATGCGGCGTGCGCCGCCTACCTGGAAAGGGCTCGCTGGGGTGACGGGTTCGCCTGCCCGCGCTGCGGCGTCGTGGGTGAACCTTTCCGCATCGCCACGCGGCCTGGCGTCCTGACCTGTCGCGCTTGCCGCCGCCAGACGGGATTGACCGTCGGCACGGTCATGGAGCGCAGCCACACGCCTTTGAGCACGTGGTTTTGGGCCGCCTATCTGGTCGCCAGCCAGACGCCGGGCATGTCGGCGGTGCAGTTTCAGCGGCAGCTTGGGCTGACGCGGTACGAAACCGCCTTCGGCATCCTGCATAAGCTCCGCGCGGGTATGGTGCGGCCCGATCAGGATCGGATCGGTGCCAGGGCAGGAGAGCATGTCGAGGTGGACGAAACCTATGTTGGAGGCCGGATGCGTGGTGAAGGCCGAGGCGTTCACCACAAGACGCTGGTGGCTGCTGCCGTCGAAGTCAGCCACAGGGAGCCCGGCACCGCGCAGGACAAGCGGAAGGATGGCCGCTACGCCGGGCGTGTGCGGCTGTCCGTCGCTGCCGACCGCAGCGCCGATTCGCTATGTGGCTTCGTCGAGAACGCCGTTATGCCGGGGTCGCTGATCGTCACCGACGATTGGAGTGGCTATGGCAGCTTGCGGACACGCGGCTATGATCACCACGCCATTGCCG
This sequence comes from Alphaproteobacteria bacterium, assembly GCA_965248805.1. Lineage (GTDB taxonomy): Bacteria > Pseudomonadota > Alphaproteobacteria > UBA6615 > UBA6615 > CBDFKJ01. The sequence continues at coordinate 6,941 of CBDFKJ010000006.1, read as the reverse complement.
AATGCGGCGACCCCGAGGTGGCCGAAGAGTTCATGCCGATCATCCACCTCGTCTTCAGCAACCTGAAGAATTGGCTCAGTGGCATCCACCATGGCGTGAGCGCAAAGCATCTACAAGCCTACCTCAACGAGTTCACGTTCCGCTTCAACAGGCGGTTTTACCCGTTCAACGCCTTCCGCTCATTGCTCGGAATCGCAGGAGAGGCCGAGGCTCCAACCTACGCCGAGCTATATTCCGGCGAGTGGAAGCATCCTACATGTAGTGGGTGTACGAATTAACCGGATAGGCACGACTCCTTCATAATATTATAGTATATGATGATCCTATCCATCTCATCGTTGGTGAGACGGTGTGAGGGCCTCTTGATTTCAATTATCTGCAATCCATTGTCTTGGCTCGAAAGAACAAAATCTGGCCTTCTATTCGTTTCCGATATATCCGGCAAGCTAATTTGGGCTCCTACCTTCTTCTTGTAAAAGGACTCGAACTCTCTTCTTAGTGCACTGAAAGATTGGTTGGCCGTAATTGGCGCCCACTGCGGATTGATCAGCCACGGGGCGAACTCTATCAGTTCTTGGAGCCTTTGTTCGGCCGTATCTGGATCGTCCTTAAGGTCCTGGACTCTCTGGATAACTTTGAGACGGACTTCAGCGGTTCTACCGAATGACGACAACTCAGCTAATCGGGCCGTCCTTAATATACCACTGATTACTGCCAAGGGGGTGCGCTCTGAATCGGCCGCTTGAACCGCTCCGGGTTTGGCGGAGGCCATTTTGTTTGAGTCACGCCGCCATGTCTGACTGCTTCAGCATGGCGTAGTGGCGTTCCTCGGCTTCGGCCGGCGGGATGTTTCCGATGGGCTCCAGGAGCCGCCGGTTGTTGAACCAATCCACCCATTCCAGAGTAGCGAGCTCGACGGCCTCGAATGAGCGCCACGGCCCGCGCCGGTGAATGACCTCGGCTTTGTAAAGACCATTGATGGTCTCGGCCAGAGCATTGTCATAAGAGTCGCCGACGCTGCCCACCGAGGGTTCGATGCCCGCTTCCGCCAGGTGCTCGGTATATTTGATCGAGACATATTGGCTCCCTCTATCGCTGTGATGGATCAGCCCACCGCGATGGACGGGTCGCCGCGCATGAAGCGCTTGTTCCAGGGCATCGAGAACAAAGCCGGCATGGGCTGTCCGGCTCACCCGCCAGCCGACGATGCGGCGGGCATAGGCGTCGATGACAAAGGCGACATAGACGAAGCCAGCCCAAGTGGCCACGTAGGTAAAGTCCGAGACCCACAGCCTGTTCGGTGCCGGAGCGTGGAACTGGCGATTGACCTTGTCGAGCGGGCAAGGCGCGGCCTGGTCGCTGACTGTCGTGCGGATCGGCTTGCCGCGGATCACCCCTTGCAAGCCCATCTCCCGCATCAGCCGCTCAACAGTGCAGCGAGCGACATCGAAGCCTTCCCGCTGCAATTGTCGCCACACCTTGCGAACGCCGTAGACACGGAAGTTCTCTTTGAAGACGCGTCGGACCTCGACCTTGAGAGCCATATCCCGTTTCGCCCGTGCCGACAGCCTGGCCGGATCGCGCCGCCTGGCCACATGGTCGTAGTAGGTCGACGGGGCGATCGGCAGCACCTTGCAGATCGGCTCGACCCCGTGCGCCTCGCGGTGATCGCCGATGAACGCGATCATGGCTTGAACCGGCGGTCGAGCTCCGCCTGGGCAAAATAGGCGCTCGCCTTGCGCAGGATCTCGTTGACCTGCCGGAGGTCGCGGTTCTCCCGCTCCAGGGCTTTCAGCCGCTCGGCGACCTCGCTGGGGACGCCGGCGCGCACGCCGCTATCGCGCTCGAACCTCTTCACCCACTCATTGAGTGTCTGCGCCGTGCAGCCGATCTTCCCAGCTATCGAGGAAACAGCCGCCCAACGCGAGGCGTGTTCGCCCTCGTGATCCACAACCATCCGCACCGCACGGGCGCGAACCTCAGAAGAAAACCTGTTCCTTGTCTTGCTCATAATGGCTCCACTTTCTCAAGAGTTGGAGCCTCCGCCAAACCCGGAGCGGTTCAGCTTGCCTCAGCTTCTCGTCGAGCGTGATGTGTGGAGCCAGGGTGAGACTCAATTGCACCATCGGCTCGACGACTTCGATAATCTCTACTTCGTCGGCTCGAATTGTTTGACCGAACAATTTCGCTATTGGAGGGATCGGAACGAAAGAGTCCGAATTGGGATTCCGTATTTTGCTGTGGTATGCGCCCGGCAAGGCGCCGGTCCCGCTCGATCGTGTCGCCGAGATCGTGCGCCTGACGCAGCAACCGCCGCCGTTTGAGGCGACCCACTGGACGTTGCGCGCGATGGCCAGGGCGGCCGGTATTGCCGCCTCGACGGTGCAGGCGATCTGGAAGGCTCACGGTCTCAGTCCGCACCGCTGGCGCAACTTCAAGCTGTCGACCGACCCTGCCTTCGCCGAGAAACTCACCGATATCGTCGGCCTGTATGTCGACCCGCCGGCCCATGCGGTGGTGTTGTCGATCGATGAGAAGTCACAGATCCAGGCGCTCGACCGCCGGTCTGCCGATGAAGAAGGGACGCGCCGGCACCATGACTACAAACGGCACGGCACGACCACGCTGTTTGCGGCGCTCAACGTTCTGGACGGAACGGTGATCGGCCAGAACATGCAGCGCCACCGCCATCAGGAGTTCATCCGCTTCCTCAACCGCATCGAGCGCACGGTGCCGGCGGACAAGGCCATCCACGCGATCGTCGACAACTACGCGGCGCACAACAAGGACAAGGTCCGCGCCTGGCTCGCCCGCCATCCGCGCTGGACTTTCCACTTCACACCGACCTCCTGCTCGTGGCTCAATGCCGTCGAGGGCTTCTTCGCAAAACTCACCCGGCGGCGGCTCAAGCACGGCGTCTTCCATTCCGTCGTCGATCTCCAGGCCGCAATCAACCGCTTCGTCCGCGAATACAATGCGGCCAACCCACAGCCGTTCATATCGAAAGCCGACCCCGACGACATCATCGCAGCCCGAAACCGAGGGTTCCAAACGTTGGAATCAATTCCTAGTGGATTGATCGGAATGAAAGAGTCCGAATTGGGATTCCGTATTTTGCTGTGTTATGCGAATCTGGCGTATGCGCAGTGGAATCTCCTTCACCCTATCCGCCGGCGACCGTCAGCGATTGCGCGCGGTCGTCGCGGATCCCAAGAGCCCGCAGAAACACGTCTGGCGGGCACATATTGTCCTTCTCAGCGGCGAGGGTCTGGGCACCTCGGCGATCATGACCGAGACCGGCAAGTCCAAGACCTGGACGCCTCTATTTACCTCGCCAATTTTGCCTTGTTGTGATTCTCTGCGGCGGTTCGATTCGAGGGGGGTATTGATGAGGCAGACTGGCCTGTTCGGCTTACCGGATCATTTGCGCAAGCTTTCGGCGACTGGCGATCCGTTGGAGGTGCTGGCGAAGGTTGTCGATTTCGAGATTTTCCGCGCACCGCTTGAGGCGGCGCTGGGCTATTCGGACGGATCGAAAGGCGGCCGCCCGGCCTACGATGCGGTGGCGATGTTCAAGGTTCTGGTCCTGGCCGCGCGGCACACGGTGAGCGACGAGCGGATGGAGTTTCTGATCCGCGACCGCTTGAGTTGGCTTCGCTTCCTGGGCTTCGATCTCGGAGCGCCGACGCCGGACCGGAACACCATCTGGACCTTTCGCGAGCGTCTGGTCCGGGCCGGGGCGATGGATAAGCTGTTTGCCGCCTTCGATGGCGAATTGCGCCGGTGCGGCTATCTGGCGATGGGCGGGCAGATCGTCGATGCGACCCTGGTATCGGCGCCCAAGCAGCGCCACCGCGATGACGAGAAGCGGGCGATCAAGGCGGGCAAGAGCGCGGCCGAGATCTGGCCCGATCAGCCGGCCAAGGCGGCGCAGAAGGACACAGACGCGCGGTGGACGGTGAAGACCGGAAGGCGCAAGAACCCCGCCGGGGCGCAACGGCGCGTGCCCGACATCGCGATCCCGGTGTTCGGCTACAAGAATCATGTCGTCATCGATCGGGCCTACGGCTTCATCCGCGGCTCGGCGGTGACCGATGCCGCCCGCCATGACGGCAAGATGTTGCGTCATCTCGTCACCGGCGACAATCTGGCCGCCGGCGTGTGGGCTGACAGCGCCTATCGCTCGAAGGCGAACGAGGCGTGGCTGGCGGGCAAGGGTCGGATCTCCCACATCCACCGCAAGAAGCCGCCGGGCCGGGCCATGCCCAAGGCGACCGCCCAGGCCAATGCCCGCAAGTCAGCGGTCCGTGCACGCGTCGAGCATGTCTTCGCCCAGCAGAAGGATCGCATGAGCCTGTTCGTCCGGACCATCGGGCTCAAGCGGGCCGAGACCAAGATAGGCCTCGCCAACCTCGCCTATAATTTCCAGCGTCTGATCTTCCATGAGCGCAGGGCCGCCATGGCATGAGTCCGCCCGTATGACCAAAAAACACCCCGCTGAGAACGAAACCGCGGACGAATAACGCCGTCAAATCCACCCGCCGCACGGATCGGCCAACAGGACACCCTTATCCGCGCCAAATCGGCCGGTTGTTATAGGTCTCCAGATGCGTGTGGCGCTGGCAAGAGCGGTTCAGGCACGAGGGTGTCGGCGGCCTGCTTCGCGACAAGTCCCGTCCGCCCGGCAAGGCGCCGGTCCCGCTCGATCGTGTCGCCGAGATCGTGCGCCTGACGCAGCAACCGCCGCCGTTTGAGGCGACCCACTGGACGTTGCGCGCGATGGCCAGGGCGGCCGGTATTGCCGCCTCGACGGTGCAGGCGATCTGGAAGGCTCACGGTCTCAGCCCGCACCGCTGGCGCAACTTCAAGCTGTCGACCGACCCTGCCTTCGCCGAGAAACTCACCGATATCGTCGGCCTGTATGTCGACCCGCCGGCCCATGCGGTGGTGTTGTCGATCGATGAGAAGTCACAGATCCAGGCGCTCGACCGCCGGTCTGCCGATGAAGAAGGGACGCGCCGGCACCATGACCCATGACTACAAACGGCACGGCACGACCACGCTTTGGCCCAGGGTGCCGGCATCGCCATCCCAGAGGGTCAGGAGATTACGTTCCTCGAGGCCACCCGGCGCAGCGGCGGCGATCATGTCCAGTTCTGCAAGTACATGGACGCGCTCATCGTCGAGGCAGTCCTATTGCAGACCGCGACCACCGAGATGGGGCCGTGGAAGGGTACCGCCGAGGTGCAGAAGCTGGTGCGTGACGAACGCGTCGCCACGCTGTCGCGCATGATCTGCTCCGGCGTCGAGCGCACCGTCGCCCGCTGGCTCACCGATTGGAACTATCCCGGCGCAGCTTGTCCCCGCGTCGTGCGCGAGATCGCGCCGCCCGAGGACCTGGGCGCCCGCGCCGCCCGCGACGAGATCGTCGCCCGCATGAGCGGGATGCGCCCGGCCCGGCGCTATATCGAGGACACCTATGGCGGCGAATGGGAGGACGCGCCCGCGCCAAGCGCCGGTCGGAAGTTCGCCTTCGCCGAAGCCGGCCGGGACGATTCCATCGACCGGGCGCTCGCCGCCGAGCTCGACGGCTGGCAACCCCTCATGGAGCCCATGATCGAGCCCGTCCTCGATGCCATCCGCAATGCCGATGGCTTCCAGGACGTGCGCGACGGCCTCGGCGGCCTGTACGGCCGCATGGATGAGACGCCGGTGGCGACCAAGCTCCACCGCGCGGCCTTCTCAGCCGAGCTCTCCGGTGAGGCCGGGCTGGTGGATGACGACGCCGGCGACGACTGATCCGCCGTGCCCGAGCCCGAGATCCTCGATATCCCGCCCGAGGAAGCCGTCAAGCATTTCCGCGCCAAAGGCTTCCATGTCGGCTTCGACTGGGCGCGATACCGACGCCGCCACCCATGTCAGGAGCTTCACCGTCGCCAAGGCCATGAAGCTCGACATCCTCCAGGATATCCAGGGGGCCATGGATGCGGCGATTGCCGATGGCCGGACCTTCGACTGGTTCCGCGACAACCTCGAGCCCACGCTGCGCAAGAAAGGCTGGTGGGGCCGCCAGCCCATGCTCGACCCGGTCACCGGCGAGACCCGCATGGTCCAACTCGGCTCGCCGCGGCGCCTGCGCATCATTTTCGACACCAACGTCCGCATGGCCTACGCCCACGGCTGCTGGCAGGGCATCGAGCGCCTCAAGGAGCAGATGCCGTACCTGCGCTATGTGGCTGTCCGGGACGCCCGCACCAGGCCCCAGCATGCCGCCTGGCACGGCACCGTGCTGCCCGTCGACCATCCCTTCTGGCACACTCACTATCCGCCCAACGGCTGGCGCTGCCGCTGCATCGTCCAGCAACTCTCCGACGACGATCTCGAGCGCTACGGCTACAAGGTCTCGTCCGGCCCGCCGCCCGGCTCGCAACAAACCCGCCCCTGGGTCAATAGGCGCACCGAAGAGCCCGCCCGGGTGCCCGTCGGCGTCGATCCTAGCCTCGCCCACAACGTCGGGCTGATCAACCCCGGCAGGAACGCCGCCGACCGCCTCATCGCCAAGATCGACACCGCACCTGAAGCGTTGGCCAGGGCCGCCATCGGCCGGCCCTGGCGGACACCGCTGTTCGCGCGCCATCTCTCCGGTGCCTCCGACGGTGATTGGCCGGTCGCGGTCGTGCCCGAGGCGATCAGAAAAGCCATCGGCGGCCGGTCCCACACCGTCCGCCTCTCCGGCGAGACCGCCGCCAAGCAGACCATCCGCCATCCCGAGCTCGCGCCCGGCGACTACGCCCGTATCCAGCGAATATTCGACGAGGGGGAAGTGTTCGTGGAAGGCGAGCGCGTCACCATTGGATTCCTGGACGATGATGGCCGTCTCTGGAGGGCAGTGATCAAGGCGACCAGGGATGGACGCAAAACCTTCCTCGCCACCTATCACC
>CBDFKJ010000005.1:0-431170 GCA_965248805.1 Alphaproteobacteria bacterium | reverse complement strand
CGCTTTACGCGCCCGCACGTCCCAGGGCCGGAACTGCTTGCCGCCGGGCGGATCATAGCGATAGACGACGGCAATCAACCGGCCGTCGTCATCGAGATAGTCCCACTTGGTGGTGATTGGGCCGAGCTCGTCGACCGGCGGCTTCTTTCTTCGAGGCTTACCGACCCGGTCTTCTTGCAGGGTCCGGGTACGGCCCTCGAGCCAGGCGAGGATGTCGAGGATGACGGTCTGAAAATCGACCCGAATGTCGCGGCCGGTCGCCGCCGCCCACAGCCCGATGATGTCGCCGCCCTCGCCGGTCGCGAAGTCGTGCCACATGCCGGCCTTGCGGCCCTCGATCTCGACATTGAGGCTGTCGCCCCGGTTGCCGTGGATGTCACCGACCAGGAACTTGCCGCGCTGGAAGACGCCGCCCGGCAGCAGATATGAAAGCACGCCGCGGATGTTGACGAGCATGCGCGACTTGATCTCGTCGGCACTCTCAACCTCATGAGCGGGCCAGGCGCCGTCAAGACGCTGGGGCTCGGCGTCGTTGAAATCGCGCCAGCGGTTCAGGTCGACTACGTCGTCGTTGTTCTTCACGTCGTCGGTCATCGGTGTGCTCCAATCCACTGCTGGACAGCGCGGGCGGCTTGCACGTATTCCGCGCTCGGTTTCTTGTCGGTCTCCTGGTCGGCCTATAGGCCGACCAGATGCGGTTCCGCAGGCACCGGGGGAGCCGGAACCAGTGCTCGCGGCAGCCCCACACGCGCGGCGGCACTGCGCGGCTGCAGCCCGGCCAATGGCAGGTGTGTGTCATGCCGGCACCCTGTTGTTCATTGCCTCGCGCGTGCCTCATCGTAGGCGACGTTGAGGGTGGCCATGGCCTCGGTCGAGCCGCCGTGGTCGGGGTGCGCGGTTTTCGCGCGGCGCCGATAGGCTTTCTCGATTTCGTCCCGTGATGCTGTGGCTGACAGGCCGAGCACTTCGGTCCAGGGTCGGCCGTTGGTGGCGCTTGGCGGCGGCAGCGCCGCAAAGCCCGCAAACGCCCTCTCCATCATGTGACCGCCGCCGTGGCGCTGCATCTGCCGCATGCCCTCGATCGCCAGAGCCAGGGATCTGATGTTGTCGGCGAGCAGTTCGTAGCGATCCTGCGCCATCGCCATCTGTCGGCGATCAAACATGAAAAAAACGGCCGCGCCGGGATCTTCGATCCTTCGCGTGGCTAGGTAAGGCAGTCCGTCGCGGCGCAATGGCTGATTGGTGGAGACGACGATGTTAACGGCGCCCAGGCGACGCAGCTCGCCGGTCAGACGATCAAGCCCGGCGTCCCATTCCGGTGTCGCACCGCGACCTCCGGGCAGAGACCACAGCCGCTTACGCTCGAGCGTGCGCGGCCACCCTTCGGGCCAGTGCAGGGGATAGGCTTCAGTCACCGCTCACCCTCCAGCGCGCTCACGGCTCGGCCCTCCAGCAGCGGTCCGCCCAGGCGCAGAACCGGCATTCGTGGAAGTCGGCGGACTGCGCGATGCGCGGCAGCAGTTCGCCGGCCTCGGTCGCGTTGATGATGCGCACCGCCTTGTCGCTTGCCGCCTGGGCCAGCGCGCCGTCGAACGGCACCAGCTCGTGATGAAGCTCGGCGGTGTCCTTGTTGATCGCGGTGAACAGCGCCGGGTTGGCCGAGATGCCCAGCACGCTCGCTTCCATGTAGGCCTGATAGACCGCGATCTGAGCGGCGTAGACCGGCTTGGAGACGGCAAGCCCGCGCTTTACCGTGTCCTTCCACGACTTCGCGTTGAGGGACTTGCACTCCCAGAGCGCTGGACAGCCCGGCAGCAGGCCTTCGGGACCTGCGTTGATGATCCCGTCCACATGGCCGCGGATGCGCCCGCCGGCGACCAAGAAGCCGAACTGGCCGCCGTCCGGCCGGTTGCCGCGGGTGGTGTAGAGATCGAACCCGGCGGCGCGCAGCCAGCTAATGGCCAGATCCTCGAACACATGGCCGGCGGCGAAGATGCGCAGCGTCTTACCGTCGAAATCGGCGCCGTCGTCCTTGGGCGCCTGGGCGTACTCGTACTGAAGGGCTCGCTCACAAGAAACGCCGAGACGCGAGCCGCCGAGATAGTCGCGAGGTGGCAGCGCCGCGTTCCCGGCCACCAGAGCCTCGTCGATCAGAGTGTTCACCTGCTCGGCGAATTTGGCTGAATGATTGAAGTCCAGCATCAGAACGGGACTTCCGTGTCGTCGGCCGCGGCGGTGGCGTGCATGGCGTCCTGAAAGCCGCCGACGGCGACCTCGATCAGGGCCAGCACGTGGGCCTCGGTGAGTTCCGCGAGTCGCGTCGGCCAGCCGATCTCTTCCATGATCTCGGCGACCGGCTTCATGGCGGCGCGGATCGCGGCCTGCTCCTGTTCGGTGAGATCAATCACGGCGGTGCTCCGGTGCGCGCGGCGGGTCCAGTGCTCCTGGCAGACCATCGAGCAGAATTTCACCGGCTGACGCGGGGGCCGGAATCCTGACGTATCGAACCAGCCGAAGCCGCGCGGCGGCCGCCGGCAGACGACGCAGAACGGCTCGCGGGAATACAGCCGGCGGCGCCGAGGATCGATGAGGTCGTTGGGTTCGGGCATCGCTCATTGCTTCCCGCCCCGGACGGCGCGGAATATCCTGTCCATCACGTCTCGCAGGATGATCCCGGCGATGGACCGAGTCTTTGAGTCGGCCCGGCCGGGATACGACCGCCGGCGGTTCTGTTCCTCTTGTTCGGTAATCCAGCGCAAAAGTGCGCTTTTGCTGGCGCAGGTCGTCTGACCGATCTTGAAATGCGGTATGCCGTTCTTCGCTGCGTTGGTCAGGTAATAGACCTTGCGTCGATGCTTCACGTCGCCGAAGAGGAACTCAGCGATCTTGCCGGCACCGAATAGCACGTCGTCACTGATGGCGTAGACTTGTTCGCTCAGGCGGCGCTTCATGCCACCTGCCTCGGCACCGACGCGGGCTCCTCGAACAACGTGCCGGCAGGAACGGCGCGCGAGGTTCTGATGCCCGAGACGTACTCGTCGAAGGCACAATATTTCCAGAGGTAGCGATTCGCCCAACGCGCCAAGTCCGTGAGACGCTTTTCACTCCAATCGAAACGAACGTGCGGGCGCTTCGCGAGAGCATTGAGTTTCACGTAAGGCTGGACGTGCGGCTCGCCACCCCACGCGATCACGCGCAGAACGCGCTCCATGCAACTCTCGAAAGGCTCGTTGCCAATGAGGACGTACACGCGCTTGCGCTTCGTGCTCACGTCGGAAAGCATCTTCATCACGCGCTCGACGTGTGGGCCGTCGCCCTCGTCGTCGTAGGCGAACCGCCACGGCCCCTTGTTGATCTTCTTCCACCTTTGGAACACCGCCTCGTCGAACGTCGATGGCTCGAAGCCGCTGTTGGCGTCGAGTAGGGGAACGCCCTCGGCGACATAGCGAGAGACGATATGGTCCTGGTAGTCGGCGGGCAGGGCGGAAAGGTTGTTGTCGCAGAGGACCGGGCGCACCGGGAAGTCGGGTATCAGCGTGAACCCCTTGCCTTCCATCTTCGGGACGATGCAGAACCAGCACCCGACCGGACAGCCGCGGCTCGCGATGGTAGCCATCGGATTGTGCCGCGACACTGCGTCGGGCACCTCGCCGCCGATCTCGGCGACGTCTTCGAGGTAATGCCGGCGCGTGAACAGCCCTGGCCCACCCGCGCGGACCCTGTAGCCTTCGGCTCGCAGCCAGACAGCACGCGAAAACGCCCGGTCCAGTTGCCATGTGAACGCAATCGAAAGATAGGCCGTGCGCCCTTCCGTCCACTCGGCGTAGCCGTTTGACCATGCACCAGTCGTGAACATCACGCGGCCCCCTCCACGGCGTGCGCCTTCCCGAACAGCGGCGTCGCGGCCTCGATGCGGAATGATCGGTCGTGCGTCGCCTTCGCCCACGCCCGCGCGGACGCCCATCTTTTTGAAGATCCCGGCCTCGGCACTGGTGCCGTCGATGGCTCGAGGCGCGGCTCGGAGACGACCTCGCCCTCTTCACCCCCCGCGCCCATGACCAGGCGGCGGATCACGACGAACCCTCCGCCTTGGCGATGGCGGCGCGGGCTACGTTGAGCGCGAAATGTGGGTCGCTGGTCTGCGGCGCGAAATTGGCGATCTCGGCAAGTTCTGCGGCGCAAACCTGCAGCGCTTCCAGCATCTCTGGCGCGGCGGACGCCAGACAGGTGCGTCACTGGCTGCGCTTCTCCACCAAGGACTTTCCAAAGAACGCCGACATCGCCGCGTAGATCGGCTGGTCGTCGACAGCCATCGCATCTCATTCGTGAGTACCGCATCGTCATGCTGCCCTCCGCTGCTCGCCCGCCGCGTTCATGACCAGCCGACGGATCGCTCGCTTGTTGAAGGTGAAGGTGAGCAGCGCCGAGGCCTGATATCGGCTCATGCCGTAGTCGTGGCGGCATTGCGGCGGGAGGTAGCGCATCTGCTTTTCGGTCGCCGGCTGGTTCAGCCAGCTCCGGCTCTTGTGCGCGCTCTCGTCGGTCTCGTTGTCGTTGAGCCAGTCGTCGGCCGCGGCCAGACAGACCGCGCGCTCGCCGACGCTCAGCAGACGCGGCTGCTGTTGCTTGGCGCCGCCCAATGCATGCCAGCGTCCTTCGAGAAAGAAAATCCCGCCCCAGGCATGAAAACCGTTGGCGATGAGCGCCGCGTCGTCGCCGAACAGATCTGCCCAGCGGAAGCTCGACCGCTTCAGGAGATCGATCTCCGACATCATGAAGTCATCGAGCGGGAGGCGGTCCGTGCCGCCGTCGGCGGCCTCGCCTTCCCACGGCCACTGGTAGCCGCAGATCGGACATTCCAGGACCGCCAGCGGCACGATGGCGCCGCACTCCGGGCAGTCCTTCATCGGCGCCTCGCCATCGGCCTCGTGCCCGTCGAGATCGATGTCCTGTTCGAGCGTGCCGTGCATGAGGCTGGAGATGCCGAAGTCGAGCACGATGCAGTCGGTCTTGATAACGCCGGGGAACTCGGCGGGATCGATGGTGCGCAGGCCGCGGCCGACCATCTGGATCATGGTCGACTTGTAGGAAGACGGCCGCAGCAGCACGACGCAGCTCGTCGGCGGATGGTCCCAGCCCTCGGTCAGCACCGCGACGTTGACCACCACCTGGATGTCAGCGCGCCGGTAGGCGGCGAGAACGTCCCGCCGCTCGCTCTCGGGCATCTCACCCCAGACCATGCCGGCATCGATGCCCGCAGCGACGAATGCCTCGCACACGTTGCGCGCGTGATCGACGGTCGAACAGAAAATCACGGTCTGGCGGTCAGATGCTTTTTGACGCCAGTGCTTGATCACCGCTTCGGTGATCGGCGCCGTGTTCATGATGGCGTCGACCGCCTTCATGTCGAAATCGTCGACGGTCCGGCGGACCTTCCTGAGCGCCTCCTGGGCGCCGACATCGATGACGAAGGTGTGCGGCCGCACCAGATGACCCGAGCCGATCAGCTCGCCCATCATGATTTGGTCGGCGACGTTGGAGAACACCGGCCGCAGACCCTTCCGGTCACCGCGATTGGGCGTCGCAGTGACCCCGAAAACGCGGACGTCGGGGTTGCGCTTGCGGGCCCGATCGATAATCCGCCGGTAGCTGTCGGCGGCGGCGTGATGTGCCTCGTCGATGACCACCAGGTCGAGCGCCGGCATGGCCTTGAGGTTGTTCCCGCGCGCGAGCGTCGGGACCATGGCGAAGGTGGTGCGGCCACGCCAAGACTTGGTCTTGGCGTTGATAATCGAGGTGCTGAGGTCCGGGTTGACCCTGGCGAACTTGAGGACGTTCTGTGCTGTCAGTTCGTCGCGGTGGGCAAGCACGCAGGCCTTGGCGTCGTTGTCCGCCAGCAGCCGGCCGACCACGCCCGAGAGCATCAAAGTCTTGCCTGATCCAGTTGGAGCCACCCCAATCGTATTGCCGTGCTCCTCGAGCGCGCGAAGACTGCGCTCGACAAACGTCTTCTGGCGGGGGCGAAGCAGCACCGGGCTGCCTACTGCGCCCAGGCGGGACGGTTCGGGTTGGCCGGCCGGGGCGCCGCTGGTTGTGTTGCTGATGCCTGGGTGGCTGACGCGGCCGGCGCGCCCGGACACCACTGGCCGCCGGCTTGCTGGTATGCCTCCCAATCCCTGTGGTTGTGCGTCACCGCAAAGCGGATCTCGTTCTTGGGATCGCCGTTCTGATCCTTGCCGACGTCGATTTTGGCCAGGAACTCGATGCCGTCCAGATCGGCAAACCCGCTAATGCGCCGTGCGGTCTGCGCCTGCGGCGAAGTGTCTTTGTCGGACAGCCCGCGCGCCGAGTTGAGAATGCCGCGCACGAACGAGCGGCCCATGTTTCCCCACTCGGGACCCTTGGGGCTCGAGAGGCCGATCAGGCTCCATGCGCGTCGGCGCGCATGCGGGCCCTCGAGGAGCGCGAACTCGGCGTTGACATAGACCGAGCCCGTCGTTGCGTTGCGGGTGGCGTAGCCACCGGTCCAACCTTGCGAGGGATCGTCGTAGCCGCCGGGCTTGATGGTCATGCGGACGGGCGCGATGGTGCCCTTGGGAATGATGTCGTAGGACCGTTGCTCTTCCGCATCGTTGAAGTCGTTCCAGGCTCCAGTCATGGTTGGGCTGCTCCTTGATCGTCTCCCTGCGTGACGAGGGTATCGGCGGGCGATGAGGCGGTGCGGCCAAACTCCAGCCTCTCGCTCGCCGGTCTGACAGGGCCACCGATCTTGGTCATGAGGCGGCCGAGATGCGGTTCCTCGATCGCATCGAGACGCCCGCTGCGGTCCTTGGCGGGATAGCCGAACGGGTTGAGGGTGCGGCAGACGAAGCCCCGGTAGGGATCGGCGTCGGCCTGGCCGATCTCGGCCATGACGATGACTTCATCAACGATGCCGGGCAGCTCGTTGCCGGTCTTCGAGCCCTCGATCTGCGGCGAGAAGACCCGGCGATTGAAGTCGTCGAGCTTCTCGTCGAGGATGCCGACGAACCAGACGTTCTTGTTTCTGGTGTGCTGCAGGTGCGTGAGCCAGGCGATCATCTCCTGGCCGTGCAGACCGTAGGCGCCGCGCATGTCGGGCTTGCCGTTGCGGTCCGAGAACGCCTGGGGCTGGCCCTTGCACCACTGGAAGCAGAGCCGGCCGGCGACCGTGATCGAATCGATGAACACGGTCTCGTAACGATCGAGCGCGGCGGGGTCGCCGAAACGCTCGGCCACCGCCTCGTAATGCGCCCCGCTGTAGACCTGGTCGTCGCGGAGCGCCGGGTTCGGCCCGCCGATGAAGACCGCAAAGTCGCGGCAGTCGGACCAGGTGCGCGGGCGGATGGTGTCGCCCTTCCAGCCCTCGATGGCGAGATCGCCGGCCTCGAGGTCGAAGAAGAGCGTGACACCGGGCTCCAGCGTCCAGAGAAGCGACGTCTTGCCGATCCCGGATTTCCCGAAGATGGCGCCCTTGATGCCGCGGCGCTCCGCGAGCCGCTCGTCGGCCGAGATGATCGGAAGGCCACTCATGACGCGCCCTCCTTCGCCAGGCTCAGCTTGAAGACGGGCTTGCCGGTGCGGACCGTGCGCGCGCCCTCGAAGGCGGCCCGGATCGCGCCCGGCCAGGCGGCGTATTTGCGTTCGGGGACCTTGAAGGCGACATCGACGTACTCGGCCGGATCGTCGCCCTCGGCGCGAATGCGCTCGACCAATGCCGCGAGCCGGGTCTGATCCCACTCGACGCGCTTCGGCAGGTCGGCGATGACGGCCACGCCGTCCTCGACCAGCCGGACCGTGCCGGTGTCCTTGCCAGCGTCGTGCCGTGCCGTGTGCGCCTTCTCCGCGAAACGCAGGCCGATAGCGCCGTCGAGCCATTCCTTGAGCGTCCTGGCGGCCGTGAGCGCTGCATCGGCGTCCTCCTGCAGCAGCGCCAGCTGCTCGGCCGTCAGGGCAGCGATCTCACCCACCGGCATGGCGCGAATGTCGGCGAGCTGAACGCGGTTCGACATCAGGCCGCCTCCGGCGGTTCGGAGGAAGCTGGGAACAGATCCCCCTGGCCGCCGATCCCCAGCGCCTCGCAGCACAGCCGGATGTTGTCGATGGTCTCGTTGCGATCCTTGTTTTCGAGACTCCGCCAGCGCGCCACGGTGTTGAAGTCGGCCAGCTTGACGCCGTGGGCCTTCACCTTGGCCTGCTTGATCTGGTTCTTCTCGGCCCTAAGTTCGGCGATCTGCTCGTCGATCCGGGCGATCTCTTGCGCCGCCAGCATCAGGTCGCGCTTCAGTTCGCCAACGTTGTGCCCGACACCAGGCTCGCCGGCGCCGTTGTCTTTCAGTTTTTTGGCCATGCGAGTGTCCTTTCCTGAAATTGATTTCTACGCCGTGCCGGATGCGACGGCGGCGCCGCACGCCGGGCACGTCAGCTCGGCAATGCGAACGTGGCCCGGTCTGCGCGTGATGTGACCGTCCCGCTCAAGGCATGGAGCCGGGACTGCTGCCGGGTCATGCATTCACCGAAGCGCGAGACGGCGCCCACGTGGGGGTGCGGGCGCCGTCTCTGCCGGGAGGAACGCAATGGGGATTGCGGCCATTGGCCCTGATTAGTCCGATAAGCCGATGCGAGGCTCTGCATGGCCGCTTGGTAATGCTGCGCCATCCCCGATTGTGGCGCCCGATGATGGCACCGGCTTGACCTTTGCACCTGAGCGTTTGCGCGGGGGCCGCGCCCGTCGCCCGCGCGGCGTCCACCCTGACGGATCTTCATTCCGCCGCCACCGAGTGCAGCCGCCGGTGCACCGCCAGGTCGCGGTCGCACGCTTGTTGGATGCGTTCGCACATGCGCTGCACGTCGGCGGTCTGCCGCTTGACGGTGTGCAGTTCCTCGGCGTGGCGGCAGCCGTCGGCGTCCATTTCCAGGATGGCGCTGTGCACTTGGCCCAGTTCGGCGCCGGCGTGATGCACCAGCCGGCCGAGATCGGCGCTGGACGGCACCGCGCCGCCCAGATCCTCGGCGTGCGCGCGCGCCAACCGCTCCATGCAGATCAGCAGCCGCGGCTCGCGGCCGTGGCGCATGTCCAGCGCCGCCAGACGCACGGCGTCGATGAAGTGCAACTGGTAGCTGCTGTCGGGATCGCTGACCTTGCGGAACAGGCCGGCCGTCTTGCCGGTCGCCTCATGAATGTCGTTGGGCGCATGAGCGTTGATGCAGGCCAGGACCTCTTCGTCGACCGAGCCGACGTCACGGCGCTTGGTCATCTCCCGCCTCCCGCGCGGTTATCGTGTCCATTCCGGCACCGGCGATTGGCCACGACCGGCGCGGCCGGTGCGCGTACGATTCGGCTGTGGAAGTCGTCATCCGTAAGAGTGAGGGGCCTGGCTGCCCTTACCGCCAAACGCCTACCGGCGTCCGTCAACCGTGGGCGGTGGTTCCTGGCCACGAGGATCAGCTTTGTGCGCGGCGAGGCCCCTGGGCGCCGCGATTCGGAGGCAGGCTGACGGAAACTTGTTCGGTGCCGCGTCATGGTCATGCGGCCCGCGCGGAGAGTGCGGCGGCGGAGACACGCGCTCATTGGTCTGATCCGCAGGACTCTATTTCCAGGGCAAACTTCCGCCTGATCGCCTTCCCGAGTGGACCGTCGCGGTGGAGGTCATCGACGAGTTGTTTGACCAAGGTGTCACGCGCCATCTCCGGTTTTGCTCCAGATGCCGTCACTGCCGCGGCCAACCTCAAGTTCGCCTTGATATGCTTCGGCGACGAGCTAGCCGAACGCGAAGGTTACGCACAGCACGACGGCATCGACGCGATCCATTTCTACATAGTCGAGCGATACCGCTGGTTGCCCAAGGACGTGCGCGCGATGAGCGACGACGATTTGCAATTTCTGATGCGCGAAGCGATGCAAGAGTGGACTCTGCCAGAAGATGCTCGCGGTATGGCCCAACTGCCGAATCCGCCCGATGCCTGAGCATGACCGCGCGAAGACGAAACGCCCGTTCCTGGAGTTCGTCGAACTCGCTTCCCGCGGCGGCAACGGCAGCCGGCCCGGTGATAAGGCGCCACGTCCGCAGGACAGGCGTTCCCAGCGTCACCATCACGCTGCCTCCCCCTCCGCCTCGTCGAGGAAGTCCTGCGGGCCAACGCCGCAGCGGGTCACGGCGACCGGGAGAGTCGCAATCTCTGACGTTTCAAATGACCGCCGCTCAAGCACGACAACTTTCCGACTCTCTACGGCTCTTGGCGCAAGAGGCCGGGACACGACTCGATCCTCCAGACGACGAACCGCACTAGCCGGAACCGTGTATGCGCCAGCCTCTACCATCACGCCGCCTCCCCCTCCCTGTCCTGGTCTAGGAAGTCCTGCGGCGGGGGGCTGAAGATGTCAGGACGCAGATCGTGGCGTGTAACTTTGCCGTCGGTGGCAGCTTCTATCGCAAGCGCTCGTTCGACCGACACGCGGCCGTTCTTGACCCACAAGAATACAGCCTGCGGTGTCACGCCCAATGCTCCCGCGAAGGCGACCCGGCCACCAAAGTGCGCGATGGCGCGATTCAATGGGTTAATCATCATCGCAACTAAAGCATGACTTTATATCTTTGGTCAAGCCACACTTGCTTGCCACGGCCGTGGCTTGCGCCAAAATCAAGCAATGCTTGATAAGGACCGCCAAGGCTTGGCAAGCAGGCTTCGGGAAGCGCTTCGCGGGAGCGGAGTTACAAACGCCCAAATTGCCGAACGATGCGGCGTTAGCGTTCAAGCGGTCACCGGATGGCTGCGAGATGGCAAAATCGCAATGCGACACCTTCCGACGATTTCGGCAGAAACTGGCACCGAGATCGTGTGGTTGATGTCAGGAGGAGGCCAAATTGGCCGATCTCTTGCTCCCAAATCAAACGCTGATCTGAGTTCCAAACGCATTGTTGTTTGGGATTCCCCGGAGGATCTTCCAGATGACAAGTATGTTTTCGTACCCCGCTCCTACGCTCGCCTATCGGCTGGCAGCGGCGAGATTGTTTTTACCGAAGAACAGGGGCCGGCGCTCCCCTTCGAGACGGCGTGGGTCAAGTCCAAGGGCCTGTACGGGGGCGCACTGATGCTGATGGATGCCACCGGAGATTCCATGGAGCCGACGATTAACGATGGCGATATCTTGCTGGTGCATACCCGGATCGGCGACGACTTTGAGGACGGCAAGGTGCACGCGATCCGGTACCGCGACGAACTACGCGTGAAGCGCCTGTATCACCGTTATGATGGTGGGTGGATCATCCGATCCGACAATCGCGAGCGCTACCCAGACGAGTCTATCCCGCCTGATTCTAGCGAGCATGTTGAAGTGCTCGGGCGCGTCGTTTGGGCGGCGGGGAGTCTGTAATTATCGGGGCGGAGCGGTGGAAATCGACGGGGACGGCCGGCACAGGGATCGGGAAGCCGGCACCATTGACCAAATGGCCCGCATTCGCGCAGGGTCCGGTCGGAAAACGCTTGCGCCACCACGACCTAACAGCCCGTTGAAAAAGTCGCGGCCATCTGACTCTGTGACGAGGGCATGGTTCGAGTCGGGAGCTTCGTCATGGCGTTGGGACGACAAGGGGATCGACAGGTGGACTTGATGGTCAGTTGGGCAGAGATGCCTCGCTCGCCCGGCCACGTGTTTTACGACCAGCTGGCTGGTCGATGCCGGTTTCGATGCGTTCGCCGAGGACCTGTGTGAGCCCTACTACGTGCCAGGGATCGGACGTCCGGGAACCCCACCGGGGCGTTAGTAGCCGAATTGAACGACGAGCTTCTGAAAATCGGGCTGACAAATGCGCTCGAGATGCTTCGGCGTCATCCGTTCACGCCAAATGCCGATTTTTTTCTCACGCCCGGATGAAGTTCGGCTCTTGTCTAAAACCGATCTCAAACTCTGCAAATCAACGTTGATTTCAAGGTAATCTAAAATTTTTTTCAGCGTCGGGGCTTCGCCAACTTGCGTGAGGTCTGAATAGAGATCCTCAAACCGTACGGTGAGGCCTGCTGGAGAGTGTAGCCAGGGCAGAAATTCGTCCAGTTTGCGGCTCAGATGCGATTCGATCTGCGCAGATATCGACTCCTCGTCGGACGGCAATTCCCGGGCTCGTTTGCGCTGCAAGTAGGCGTTCCATGGACGACTTAAGTATGCTTTGGAGCGCACGAAGTCAGACCGGCTTATTACGAGGTCGCGCGGGTCGCGGATAATGAATAACATCCTGTGCTCCGGACGCGAGAGCAAAGCGTTTTCGAGAACAAATGAATAGCGAAGATGGGCCGGAACCGTTGTTCCAGGGGCAAGTGCAGCGGTAGACAGTATCGCGGGGACCGGCCGCTCATGATCAACATTCATATCGTCAATGCGACGGCGAATATAGTCGTTCCAAAGATGAAATTTAATATCCGCGAACCCGATTTTCTTCGCAATCTCAAGTATGAGGTAGGTTCCTGACTTTGGGACAGAATTACAAATCAAATAGAACGGAGAAGATCCCCCTTCAATGTGCCCGAATACATGCGCTGGATCAAGCACACCGTCACGCGTAGCTCTCAGTAACTCAATTTCACTTAACGGCGGTGTCTGCATCAGTATTGATTCTGGTTAATCGAATCGCTACATCGCCAGCTCGGAGAAGGCCAATCTAGAGCCTGGATGGCCGGGACATCAACCATAGCAGCCGATGATACCACGACTTGCCGCCACCACGGTAACAGGAATGGCACTAATTGATACAGGTGAAAGTGGAACATGCATTGATATAGAGGCGGCCAGGAAAGCGAGCCTAGCGGTTGTAGATAGGAGCTATAGCTGAATCTTGGTGATGGCGTGATGTAGAGGCGGCGTATCCTGGCGATTGTTGAGGTCGCCTAACTCCACGAAGGAAGGATACGCCATGCACGAAGATACGGTTGTTTCGTTTTCCCATCCAGAGAAGATTTCGATCGAGGATCCGCTGACACAAGTGCTGCGGTCGGGTGCCCGCCGGCTCCTGGCCGAGGCCGTGAAGGCGGAGGTCGAGGCTTTTGTTGCCGCGCATGCCGATCTCTGTAGATAGTGGCCCAATGCATTCCGCGACCCATGCCAACTAAATCGTGCCAATATTTGCTGGCCAATTTAATATACAAGATCTCCCGCATAACATCGACACCAAGAGGGCCTACGGGGTCAACCTTGCCGAGCAGAGGTTGATTGCGTTGATCGGCCGAGATGTCTTGGCGGTTTGCGTCTTGGTATACAGTGAGCCAGATGGTTCCTTTTCGTTGTCTCTTTGACAGCTCGGTGCATGGTGACCATCGAGCCAAGTAGCCGAGGCTGCCCAGCCGAGAAGCCAACGCTGGCGCCGATCCCTGACACACTCGAGTGGCAGGCGCCCTCCATAGTAGGCCCATTGCCCAGTCAGTGCTCTGTTGCCAAAGCGCATTTCTGAATCATAAGCAGCAAACATCGGCATCTCAGCGGCCACCCACGCGCCGTGCGACGCGAGGGGCGAATATGGCAGCAGCGCACAAAGCTAAAGGCACACTTGACTATCCATATAAAGTGATGCTTTACTTCCTCCCGGCACGGCACGTTGGCCCACGCGGGAGGATGGAATGCCCACCACTTTCGACCACGACATCGACCATCTCCCGAAGCGCTACTACATCGACTGGATCAACCTCGGCGGCGACCTTGAGGTCACGCCCTTCTGGGCCGCATCGGCGGGCGAAGCGCTAGCCCAGGTCCTCGATTGGTCGTGGCTCAAGCCAGGAGAGCGCCTGCTGGGCGTCAGCCCCGATTGGGACGCGGTGGTCGTCGACGACGAGGTGATGCTGCGGCGAGAGTGGTTCGAGCGCCAGCGTGAGGCGGAATGCGCGCTAGCGATGGGCGCGGCGTTCTCGTGCTCGAAAGAGGCGGCGTGATGGCTGAGCACACGCCTGGACCTTGGATTGCTGAACTTAACCGCAGTTCTTTCGGACCGAACGGGCGATTTACAGTTTGCAAGGACGTTACTTCAGGCGAGCGCACACTGATATGCGAAATGCCGCACGCTTTTGCGCGACGTTCGCAGGCGGCTGAAAGCGAAGCCAACGCCTGCCTGATCGCCGCCGCGCCGAACCTACGCGACGTTGCCGAGGCACTGATCCTCTTTCACAGCGACCCATGGGATGAAACCAAGCGGCTGCGGTGGCTGCAACTTACCGGCGCCGATGAAGCGACGACGAAGACGCTATGCGACCTCGCCCGCGCCGCCATCGCGAAGACGGAGGATGCGGCATGACGAAGCACACGCCGGCGCCTTGGTGCGTAACCCGAAGTGACTGGGGGCAGCCGCAATTCATCAGTGCCAGTGGCGACACGCCTCTCGTCGCACTGTGTGGCTATGTCTCGGAGAAAACCACCGTCGAAGCCAACGCCTGCCTGATCGCGGCCGCGCCCGAGATGCTGGAGGCGCTGAAGGCGAGCAACCGGACGCTGATCGCCGAGCGCGACGTCATCTACGACAGCATCACGAACAGTGCCGGAGGAATTACTGACCCAGCGGAAGGCAAAGGACTGGCCGAGTACAACGCCCTGATCGACGCCAACCGCGCTGCCATCGCCAGGGCGACGGGAGATGGCGCATGAGCGCGACCGTCGACCTCGACACCCTAATGCGCGCCTACTGGGCCGCCTCACAATCCCTGCGCGGGTTGCAGGTGCGAGTCCTGCCGTCACCACTATGGGCGAGGTCAAGCCGGAGGACGATGCGACCACACAATCCGGTCAGGATGAGGGCGACGCTGCCCCGGCCCAGCCTGAATCATCCGCCTCGCCCACCAGCCATAAGCCATCGCCGGCCGAAGCGTTCGTCACACGAGCGATGGGTGCCTACGCGAGCGCGCCCACCGGCATCGCCATCTCAGACTTCAAGACGAAGAACCGCGGGCACTACGAAGCACTGTCGGACGATCAGCAGGCGACGCTCAGGCAAGCCGAGGCCGCGCCGCGTCGAACTCAAGAGAGCAAAGGCGTGAGAGAGACGCAGCGGACAATTGAGGAATGGCGCGCCAAGACGTTCGGAAAGCCGCCAAGTCTTGCACGCATGACGGCGCGCGCAAACGAAGAGATGGCAGAGTTGCTGCGTGCAGTGACCACGCCAGATCCGCGACACCACAACATAATGATGGAGGTCGCCGATGTGGTCATTGTTCTGATGGGCGTAGCGGAAATAACCGGCGGCGATCTTGCGGAAGCGGTTGACGCGAAAATGCAAATCAACCGTCGGCGGAGGTGGAACCTTACCTACCGTGGTGCGGTTCGTCTCGGCGGAGCCGTTGCTGGCGCAGGTGGCAATATTCGACATGGACGGCCCGGTAGATGTGCCGGACGGCGTGCCATCGCCGATCCATTGGGTCATCGTCGGAGGCGAGTCTGGTCCGGGCGCGCGGCCCATGCACCCCGAGTGGGCGCGAGGGCTCCGCGATCAATGCCAGGCGGTTGGCGTGCCGTTCTTCTTCAAGCAATGGGGCACGTGGGTGCCGAACGATGCCGCGTTCCGCGCCGACGTCGTGCCTGGCGCCGTGCGTCACCCGTGGGGCCGGTGTCAGCCGGCGATGGCCCATGTCGGTAAGCGTCTCGCTGGCCGCCACCTGGACCGCAGGACGTGGGACGAGTACCCGCAATGACGGAATGCCCCCTGGTGCACGGTGGAGTTCGCGCCGGCAAGGCGCGGCGCCTATGCCAAGCGGTTCTGCTCGGCCGGGTGCCGCAACCAGTTCAATTCAGCAAAGCGGAAGTTCATTAATGCGTGATCCGCGAACGGAATGCCGTTTCCCAGTCGTGCACGACGGCTGGAGTGCCACCCAAGCCTTCCGGGGTTAGGTTGGGTGGCCATGAACGCCTCGCGCGTCTCAGCGACGGAATTTCGGCGATGACCGCGCGCCTGGACATCACCCGCGCCCAAGCCAAGGCGATTGCTGCTGCCGCCAAGGAGATGGGTTGCGTGTTCGAGATTGAGCGCGGCGGCGTGATCTACCGGGTGATCCCCGCGGCGCTGGCCGCCGGGGACTGCAAGGCGCCAGTGATTGACATGCATCGGGAGATAGAGCTCTGATGAGCGTGCTAAGCGCAAGGAGGTTCCAATGACGAATCCGACTGGCGCCGCGCCCGTGTCCCCGGCTCTGGTTGACGCCCATATTCTCTGGCTTCGGCGGGATTGCGTAACCACGCCGATGCACGTCATCAAGCTGGTTTATCTCAGCCATGGTTGGATGCTGGGGATACATGATCGGCCGCTCGTCAACGAGCCGGCGGAGGCATGGACGTACGGTCCAGTCATCCCGAGCGTCTATCATCGGTACAAGTCGTTCGGCGGCGATCCGATCACGGTCGTTCCCGTTGATGGCTCAGACGATTTCAACGATGAGCAGCGTGCGTTGATCGAGGAGGTCGCCGAGGCGTATCGCAACTACACGGCTGTGCAGCTATCGAACATCACGCACCAACCAGGGACGCCGTGGGATATCACCCTTCGGGAGTATGGCGTCGGGGCAATCATCCCGAACGAACTGATCCGGGATCATTACCGGAAACGCGCGGCAGCGGCCGAGTAACTTATGGTTCGGATCGACCCGGAGACTCCGATCGGGCGGGAGGATGTCGCAGAAATCCGGGCAGCGGTGGCGCAGCAGCTTGATGCCCACAGCCAAATTCGAGAACGAGTGGCGACGCTTGAGGAAGCGGCGAGGCACTTCGCCAAGAAAGTCGATGTCTCCAATGTCAAGGTCTGGATGCTCAGCACCATCCTCGGTGTCGGTGGATCGATCATCCTGATGTTGGGCTATCTCATCCGCCTATTGGTCAATGGAGGCGGCTAACGCCGATGCCCCGCCGCCTCCCTCCCTACGTCTACCGCGAGAAGACCCGGCACGGCCGCTGGGTGCTCTACTTCCGGCGCGGCAAGGGACGGCGGATCAGGCTGCCGGACGATCCGACGTCGCCAGAGTTCGAGGCCGCGTACCGGACCGCGCTGACCGGCAATGCGCCGCCGTCCATCCGGCGGGACGCGCCATCGCCCCGCTCGCTGCGCTGGCTCGTGGACCGATACCGCGAAAGCGCCGCGTGGCGGCAGCTGGCCCCGGCGACGCGCAAACAGCGTGGGTTGATATTCCTGGATGCGATCGAGCGATCCGGCAACGCACCGTTCGCCGTGATCACACGGGCGGATATTCAGCGGGCCGTGGACAGGCGAGCAGACACGCCGGCCTATGCCAATAACTTTCTGAAATCGATGCGCGGGCTGTTCCGCTGGGCCGTCCGCAACGAGCATATCTCCGATGATCCGACAGCCGCCATCGACCGCATTCGCTACAAAACCGACGGCTTCCCCGCGTGGACAATGGATGACGTGGAAGGCTTTCGTGCCCGCCATCCTATCGGAGAGAAGGCGCGTCTCGCCATGGAACTGTTGTTGCTCACGGGATTGCGGCGATCCGATATCATCGTTGCCGGACAGCAGCACTTGCGCGGCGACGTGTTTACTATCCGCACCGCGAAGACTGGCGCGGTCGTCACCATCCGCTTCCCTTCTTGGCTTCTCGACCTGATCACCGTGCCTCCGACTGGAGACATGCATTTTATTGTCAGCGAGCGCGGCGAGCCGTTCACCAAAGAAAGCTTCGGGAACTGGTTCCGCGAGCGGTGCCGCGAGGCCGAGATCAAAAAGAGCGCGCATGGGCTACGGAAGATGTCGGCGACCTTAGCGGCGAACGGCGGAGCGGCGGCGCATCAACTCATGGCTCAGTATGGTTGGAGCAAGATCGAGCAGGCCGAACTTTACACGCGCGGCGCAGATCGAGCGCGGCTCGGCATGGAGGCGTCCGAGATCGTTGCCGATCAAATCGAGAACGAAACTCCCCGCACCTCGTTTCCAGGTGCGGGGAAATCCAAAAAACCACGAGCAAAATCAAACACTTAATTTTGAGGTGGTGGGCCCGGCAGGACTCGAACCTGCAACCAAGCCGTTATGAGCGGCTCGCTCTAACCAGTTGAGCTACGGGCCCGGCGCAGCGCGTCAAACGCTGCGCCCTGCCTCGCGCGCGGCGTGACCCGCAGCGGCGGCGACGCGGGATGCTACCACGAACGCGAGAAATTCCGTATCGTCGCGTTGATGACGATGCGAACGGAGCCCCTTCGCGGCGCGGGCTCGAGAATTGGTGTCACCCTGGCACGTTTTGCGTGCGGTCTGGCGTGCCTGCCGGCGTTTGCCGCGGCGTCGGCGCTGGGCGATGTGCTGGAGCGGTCACCCGCGGGCCCACCGGGCGGCATCATCGACGCACCGACCTCAGTAGCCGACTTCTCACGCGGCGGCGGTGCCGTCGGTTTCGGCCAGCTCGCCTTCAACGAACGCCAGCGCGTGCGCCTGGAACGCGATCTCGACCTCGATCCGATCGGCCCGGGTCCGGAGGACGTGCCGGCCGGCACCGTGGTCAGCAGCCACATGATCTTTCTCAATGTCGCGGACGGCGCCGTCGGCACGAGCGAACTCGTCACCTGGACCTTCGGCGGACGCATCCTCGGGGTGATGTCGGACTTCTTCGGCCAACTGGAAGCCGCCAGCAATGCCGAGCTCGGCGCGCCCGACACGCAATATCAAGCGCCGTTTCGGGCCCGCGGTATGGAAAATGACGACGACTACGCCTTCAAGGACAACCAGATCGCGGTCTTCATGCAGGTGGCGCAGCCCGGCGACTGGATCCGCGTCATCACCGCCGACCCGGCGGTGGCGGCGGTGTCAGCGCCTCGCTAATGATCGAGGAAGCTGCGCAGTTTGCGTGAGCGCGAAGGGTGCTTGAGCTTCCTGAGCGCCTTGGCCTCGATCTGGCGGATGCGTTCGCGCGTAACCGAGAATTGCTGGCCGACCTCTTCCAGGGTGTGGTCGGTGTTCATGCCGATGCCGAAGCGCATGCGCAGCACGCGCTCCTCGCGAGGCGTGAGCGTGGCCAGCACCCGCGTGGTGGTCTCGCGCAGGTTGGCCTGGATCGCAGCATCCAACGGCAGCACCGCATTCTTGTCCTCGATGAAGTCGCCGAGGTGGCTGTCCTCCTCGTCGCCGATGGGCGTCTCCAGGCTGATCGGCTCCTTGGCGATCTTCAGGACCTTGCGCACCTTCTCCAGCGGCATGTGCAGTTTCTCCGCCAACTCCTCGGGCGTCGGCTCGCGGCCGAATTCGTGGAGGATCTGGCGTGAGGTGCGCACAAGCTTGTTGATGGTCTCGATCATGTGCACGGGGATGCGGATCGTGCGCGCCTGATCGGCGATCGAGCGCGTGATGGCCTGACGAATCCACCAGGTGGCATAGGTCGAGAACTTGTAGCCGCGCCGGTACTCGAACTTGTCGACCGCCTTCATCAGGCCGATGTTGCCTTCCTGAATCAGATCGAGGAACTGCAGGCCGCGGTTGGTGTATTTCTTAGCGATGGAAATGACCAGGCGCAGATTGGCCTCGACCATTTCCTTCTTGGCCTCGCGCGCCTCGCGTTCACCCTGCTGCACCAGCGACACTATGCGCCGGAACTCCACGATCGGCAGCCCGACATAAGTCGAGATCTCGCCGATGTCGGCGCGCACGGCCTTGGCGTCGACGGCCTTGACGGTAGCAAACTTTTGCCAGCCCTTGTGCTTCAGGCGCTTGAGCCGCCGCAGCCAGTTCGGGTCGATCTCGTTTTCCAAATACTGCAACAGGAAATCCTGGCGCGGAATCCGGCAGGTCTGGGCGAGCCTGAGCAGGCGACCTTCGAGCGAGGTCAGCCGCCGGTGCAGGCCATAAAGCTCGTCGACCAGCGCCTCGATGCGGCCATTGTTCAGATGGACCTGGTCCATCAACTCGATCAAGTCGCGCCGCACCTTGTCGTAGCGTTTTTCCTGAGCCGGCGTCAGTGCCTCGCTCTTTTTCTTCAGCCCGGCCAGGCGCTGTTCCTGCAGGCGGTGCAGCTTCAAATTCGTCTTCGCGATGGTGTCGAACAGCTCCAACACATGCGGCGTCAGCCGAGCTTCCATCACCGCCAGAGACAGGCTGGTATCGGCGTCGTCGCCTTCCTCGCTGTCTTCTTCCTCGTTGCCTTCACGCGCCTTGGGCTGATCGCCGGCG
This sequence comes from Alphaproteobacteria bacterium, assembly GCA_965248805.1. Classification (GTDB taxonomy): domain Bacteria; phylum Pseudomonadota; class Alphaproteobacteria; order UBA6615; family UBA6615; genus CBDFKJ01. Next base: position 411,029 of record CBDFKJ010000005.1, on the reverse strand, counting down.
GGCTCGCCATCGGTGGGCGGATTGCCGGCATCCTCGCCATTGGCTACGACGACCGCGTCAGACTCTTCGTCCTCGGCGGCGGCAACCTCGGGGCCGCCACCGTATGTGGCATCGAGGTCGATCACGTCGCGCAGCAGCAGCCGCTCGTCCTTCAGCGCGTCGCGCCAATCGACAATGGCGCGGATCGTCATCGGCGATTCGCAAATGGCGCCGATCATCTTTTCCCGACCCGCCTCGATGCGCTTGGCGATCGCGATTTCGCCCTCGCGCGAGAGCAACTCGACCGAACCCATCTCGCGCAGGTACATGCGTACGGGGTCGTCGGTACGGCCGAGGTCTTCGTCGGCGACGGCCGGGCGCATCTCGACCACCGCCGGCGGCGGCGGCCGTTCGGGCTGCTCTTCCTGCTCGTCCTGCTCGATGATGTGAACACCCAATTCGTTCAAATGCGCCAAGACATCCTCGATGTACTCGGAGGTCACCTGCTCGGACGGCAGCGTGCGACTGATTTCGTCGACGCTGATGTAGCCACGCTCGCGCGCCTGCGCGATCATCTTCTTCAGCGCCTGAACGGCACTGTCCATGAGAGGACCGTCTCCGCCGTCCTCGCGATCGTCCGGAGTGTCCGTAGTTTCCTTGTTCGCCATGTGCTCCCCTGCCCTCGTTCGCACATAACCGACTCCGCGCCGTCCTAACGGACGCCGCGGCCCCACGTCGGCAACTATGTTAGTCCGCTCCCCGCCTCGTATCGCTCGCCCAGGTTAAGAATCAGCGACTGCCGAAGCCTCACTCGGCGATTGAAGTCACAGGCCGCCGTCCATACCAAGCAAAAAACTCCTCTAGCGTCCGCTCTGCCATCTCAGGTGAACTCTCGGACGCGCCGAGCGACATCTGCCGATCCTGTCGCTTCCCCATCGCTGCTTCCAGCGATTCCGCGAAGCCGCGTTCTCTCAAGTGGCGTTGCAGATTGGCGCTGTCAAGTGTCGGCAACACGCTCGAGGCATTGAGAATTTCGCTTAACAACTTGCCATTGGCTGGCGCGGCGAGCGAAATTCCCGCCAGCGATTCGGCGTGGCGGTCAATCAACGCCGGGTTATTGACGATAAGGGCCAGCAACAGGCGCTCCTGCTGGGCCGCCAGGCGCCCGAAATCGGCGCGCGGGTGCAGCCGGGCGACCGATACGGCAGGCCGTCGGGGCCTGCGACGAGCGAGTGGCGCCTCAAAACCACGCGTTCGGCTGAAATATTCGGATTGATAGGCACGTTGGGTGGCCCGGTCGGCGATCGCGCGTACGCGTGCATCCAAACGCGATTGCAGGGCTGCCCGGCGCTCCGGCGTGTTGAGTGCCCGCCCTGCCGTCTCCAGCGCCCAAATCACGTCGACCAACGGCCGCGGATTGGCGATCAACGCCTCCCATGCCGCCGCGCCGCGTGCGGCGATGAAGCTATCGGGGTCCTCTCCGGCGGGTAACGCAATGAAATTCAAAGACTTACCGGCCGCGAGCAAGGGCAATGCCCGGTCCGCGGCGCGGGCGGCCGCGCGCTCGCCGGCGGCATCTCCGTCAAAACACAGCACGGGCTCGTCGACCAGGCGCCACAGCAGCGTCAATTGCGCTTCGGTCAACGCCGTGCCCAGCGGTGCCACCGTGTCCTCAAAGCCGGCCTGTGCGCACGCCAGCACGTCGGTATAGCCTTCGACCACCACCAGCCTGGCATTACGGCGCGCCGCCTCGCGCGCCGGCGCCAGTCCGTACAGAACCCGGCCCTTCTGGAACAGGGGCGTCTCCGGCGAGTTCAGGTATTTGGGTGTGCCGTCACCCAGCGCCCGGCCGCCGAAGGCGATGACGCGGCTGCGCGTATCGGTGATCGGAAAAATGATGCGGTTGAAGAACGTGTCCCGCAGGGATTCCCCCGGCGGGTCCGATGGCTTCACCAGCCCGGCCTCGATCAGCGCATCGTCGCTGATGCCCTGGGCGCGCAGCGCCTGGCCAAGGCGGCCGCGGCCGTCCGGCGCGAAACCGAGACGGAAGCGCTCGATCGTGGCGTCGGCGATGCCGCGTCTTTTCAGGTAAGCGCGGGCGGCGGCCCCACCGCCGCTATGCAACTGCCGCTCGAACCACACGCAGGCCGCCTCCGTTACCTCGTGCAGGGCGGCGGCGCGGCGGGCGCGGTCCTGGCTCTCGGGGCTCGACTGAGGCACCGGCAGCCCGCACTCTGCGGCCAGCTGTTCCACCGTGTCGGGGAAGCTCAGCCCCTTGCTTTGCATCACGAAGGCCATCACGTCACCGTGCGCGCCGCAGCCGAAGCAGTGGAAGAAACCCTTGTCGTCATTGACGGTGAAGGACGGCGTCTTCTCGTGGTGGAACGGGCACAAACCGACGTGCTCATGCCCGCGGCGCGTGAGCTTGACGGCGCGGGCGATGACGGCCGACAGTGGCTGCCGGTCTCTGAGCTCGTCGAGGAATTGCGGCGGATATCCCATCAGCGTGCAGACCACCCAGGCGAGCAGAAGCGGCAACGCGCGCCAGCTAAATCACGCGGGCCCGAGTCGGGCAAGGCAATCCGCGCAGCCGCCGACGGAAGCCGCGATTGACGCTGCCGCATCCGATCCCGTACCGTCGCCGCCATGGCATATTGGCTATTCAAGTCCGAGCCGGAAACGTGGTCGTGGGACGATCATGCGCGCGACGGTGTGGCCGAGTGGGACGGCGTGCGCAACCATCAGGCCAACAACCACATGAAGCACATGAAGAAGGGCGACCGCGCCTTCTTCTATCACTCCGGCGCCGCCCGTCAGGTGGTCGGCATCGCCGAGGTCGCCAAGACCTGGTACCTCGATCCCAGCGATGACAGCGGTCGTTTCGGCATGGTCGATCTCAAGACGATCGCGCCGCTGAAGAAGCCGGTCGATCTGGCCACTATCAAGACGCATCCGAAACTGTCGGAAATGGTGCTGGTGAAAAACGCGCGGCTGTCGGTACAGCCCGTGCGTGACGCCGAATGGCGGATCGTCTGCCAATTGGGCGGTGCCAAACCCTAGCCGGGTGCGTGCCGCCGCCGTGCTTTGCCGCTTCAAGGATATCCCGGATGGCGGCGGCAAGGGTGGCGGCAAGGGTATAGCAGCCCGTTGACGAAGTCCGGCGTGTCTGATTCTGTCTGAACATAGAGATTTAGACGGGCGTCGTGCGATGGCATTGAGACGACAGAGCGAGGTTCAGGGTGACCTCGTGGTGACATGGGCGGAGATGCCGCGTTCGCCTGGACACGCGTTTTCCGACCGGCTGCATGAGTTGCTGACCGAGTCTGGCTTTGACGGCTTCGTGGAGGCGACGTGCGAGCCATACTACGCACCTCGGATGGGGGCTCCTTCGCTGCCGCCGGGGCGTTATTTCCGGATGCACATGATCGGCTATTTCGAGGGCATCGGCAGCGAGCGCGGCATCGCTTGGCGCTGTTCGGATTCGCTGTCGCTTCGCGCGTTTCTGCGGTTGGCGAACCGGGACAAGGTTCCCGATCATTCCTGGTTGTCGAAGACGCGCGGCCGGCTGCCGCACGAGGTCCATGAAAAGGTTTTCGACTGGGTTCTGGCTCTCGTCGCCGCGCGCGGTCTGGTGAAGGGCGAGCGGATCGGCGTCGACGGCTCGACGATGGAAGCCAACGCCGCCCTGCGAGCCATCGTGCGGCGCGATAGCGGCGAGACCTATCGCGAGATGCTGACGCAAATGGCGAAGGAGAGTGGCGTCGAAACGCCGACGATCGACGACCTCGTCCGGCTCGATCGCCGGCGGAAGGGCAAGAAGCTTTCGAACAAGGATTGGACGAGCCCGACCGATCCTGATGCGAAGATCGCGCGGATGAAGGACGGCACCACGCATCTGGCCTGCAAGCCCGAGCACGCGGTCGATCTCGACACCGGCGTCATCGTTGCGGCGCCGATCTATCCAGCCGATGAAGGCGACACGACGACTTTGCCTGGGACGCTGGAGGCGGCCGCGCGCAACCTCGCCGAGGTCGGCCTGGCTCCAACACGGGCAGAGCCCTGCAGTCTCGTTGGCGACAAGGGCTATCATTCACGCGAGGGGCTGAAAGACCTCGACGGCGGCGTCTGGAAAACGCGGATCTCCGAGCCGGAGCCCGCCAACGGCTGTCTGCGCTGGCATGGCGACCAGGCGGCACGTCAGGCTGTCTACGCCAACCGGGCGCGATTGAAGTCCGGCGTCGCGCGGAACGCCATGCGCAGGCGCGGTGAGATGGTCGAGCGCAGCTTCGCCCATGTCCTCGACCGTGGCGGCATGCGCCGCGCGTTGCTGCGGGCGCGCGAGAACGTCCACAAACGCTACCTGATCCATGTCGCCGGGTTCAATCTCGGCATTCTGATGCGCGCGCTGTTCGGATCAGGCACGCCGAGGGAGGCTGCGAGTGCAAAGAGCACCCTTTTGTTCGTTATTCAGTTCGATGCTGCCCTGGCGATCGCCATCGTGGCGAACATCGAAGGCAAACCAGCCATGCTCGTTATCATCATCATCGTCGCCCCCAAAACCGATTGATCAAAGCGCGACTTCATCACCGGGCTGATACGGTCTCCGACGCCGCCAACGCCGATCACTACCGACTATCGATCAAGCGCGAGCCGGGCGATGCGCTCGTGTCCAACTTCTTCCGCGATCGGGTGAGGCCCGGTTTCCAACTGCAGGCCATGGCCCCGCGCGGCAAGTTCTTCCTCGATCGCTCGAGCGAGCGGCCCGTGGTGCTCGTCTCGGCCGGCGTGGGCATCACACCGATGATGGCGATGACCAATTTCATCATCAGCGAGGGCCTGCCGACCGGCAAGTTTCGCCGTACCCACTTCATCCACGGCGCGCGCAACGGCCGCGTGCTGGCCTTCGCCGATCACATCCGCGCGCTCGCGGCCAAGCATGACAACTTGACGGCGCACATCCGCTTCAGCCAGCCGAACACGACCGACCGGTCGGCGGCAGCCACGACAGTGAGGTCCATATCGATATGGACCTCCTGACGTCGCTGCCGCCGTTCGACGACCATGACTTCTACCTCTGCGGGCCGAGGTCGTTCATGCAGTCGACGTACAACGGGCTGATCAAACGCGGCGTGCCAGAGGAGTGTATACGGTACGAGTCCTTCGGTCCGGCGACGGTCCTGAAACGTAAGTCGGCGCCGCAACGCGACAAATCGGGCTGCTGTCGCCGTCAGGTTCGCCGTTTCGCAGGTCGAGGCGGCCTGGACCCCGGACCAAGGCACAATCCTGGATCTAGCCGTGGCCAACGGTCTGGCGCCAGCCTTCGCTTGCCGCTCCGGCATCTGCGGCACCTGTGCGACGCGCGTCGCCTGTGGCCATGTCGACTACATCGGCGACCCAAGCGCGCCCCGCGGCGAGGATGAAGTGCTCATCTGTTACTCGACGCCGCGCGCAAGCGCCGCTATCAGCCCGGTGATGAAGTCGCGCTTTGATCAATCGGTTTCGGGGGCGACGATGATGATGATAACGAGCATGGCTGGTTTGCCTTCGATGTTTGCCACGATGGCGATCGCCAGGGCAGCATCGAACTGAATAACGAACAAAAGGGTGCTCTTTGCACTCGCAGCCTCCCTCGGCGTGCCTGATCCGAACAGCGCGCGCATCAGAATGCCGAGATTGAACCCGGCGACATGGATCAGGTAGCGTTTGTGGACGTTCTCGCGCGCCCGCAGCAACGCGCGGCGCATGCCGCCACGGTCGAGGACATGGGCGAAGCTGCGCTCGACCATCTCACCGCGCCTGCGCATGGCGTTCCGCGCGACGCCGGACTTCAATCGCGCCCGGTTGGCGTAGACAGCCTGACGTGCCGCCTGGTCGCCATGCCAGCGCAGATAGCCGTTGGCGGGCTCCGGCTCGGAGATCCGCGTTTTCCAGACGCCGCCGTCGAGGTCTTTCAGCCCCTCGCGTGAATGATAGCCCTTGTCGCCAACGAGACTGCAGGGCTCTGCCCGTGTTGGAGCCAGGCCGACCTCGGCGAGGTTGCGCGCGGCCGCCTCCAGCGTCCCAGGCAAAGTCGTCGTGTCGCCTTCATCGGCTGGATAGATCGGTGCCGCAACGATGACGCCGGTGTCGAGATCGACCGCGTGCTCGGGCTTGTAGGCCAGATGCGTGGTGCCGTCCTTCATCCGCGCGATCTTCGCATCAGGATCGGTCGGGCTCGTCCAATCCTTGTTCGAAAGCTTCTTGCCCTTCCGCCGGCGATCGAGCCGGACGAGGTCGTCGATCGTCGGCGTTTCGACGCCACTCTCCTTCGCCATTTGCGTCAGCATCTCGCGATAGGTCTCGCCGCTATCGCGCCGCACGATGGCTCGCAGGGCGGCGTTGGCTTCCATCGTCGAGCCGTCGACGCCGATCCGCTCGCCCTTCACCAGACCGCGCGCGGCGACGAGAGCCAGAACCCAGTCGAAAACCTTTTCATGGACCTCGTGCGGCAGCCGGCCGCGCGTCTTCGACAACCAGGAATGATCGGGAACCTTGTCCCGGTTCGCCAACCGCAGAAACGCGCGAAGCGACAGCGAATCCGAACAGCGCCAAGCGATGCCGCGCTCGCTGCCGATGCCCTCGAAATAGCCGATCATGTGCATCCGGAAATAACGCCCCGGCGGCAGCGAAGGAGCCCCCATCCGAGGTGCGTAGTATGGCTTGCACGTCGCCTCCACGAAGCCGTCAAAGCCAGACTCGGTCAGCAACTCATGCAGCCGGTCGAAAAACGCGTGTCCAGGCGAACGCGGCATCTCCGCCCATGTCACCACGAGGTCACCCTGAACCTCGCTCTGTCGTCTCAATGCCATCGCACGACGCCCGTCTAAATCTCTATGTTCAGACAGAATCAGACACGCCGGACTTCGTCAACGGGCTGCTAAGGCGTCCTGCGGACAGGACCAAGGTGTCGTCCTTGAGCTCTAGCGCCCGCGGTTCATCGCCGCGACGAGCAATGGGTAGCCCTACGCATATACAACGGATCGCGCTGATGGATATTATTGCGCAGGTCGAGTGCCGAACTCGGGATCGCGCCTCCGCCCGAAAGGGGAGAGACGTCGGCGAGCCGGCGTCTCTCAACCAACTCTAAGAGCCGTTCCGGGAAGTAGAGATTCACGAGCAAGGGCTTGGCCGGGTCAAGCGTCGCAGCATGATGCGGATCATGGCGAGGTGGATGAAAGCGACGACAGAACGGACGTGGCGTTCGAAGTCGCGCGCCAGCCGGCGGCAACGGACGATCCAGGCGAAGGTGCGCTCGACGATCCAGCGCTTCGGCAGCACCTCGAAGCGCGGCACGCTGTTGCGCTTGACGATCTCCAGCCGCCAGGCGCCGGTCTTCGCCACCACGGCAGCCATCTTTGGTCCCTGGTAGCCGCCGTCGGCGTAGATCACCTCGATGAACGGAAACAGCCGGCGTGTCCGGCGCAGCAGTGTGGCCGCGCCATCGCGGTCCTGCACGTTGCCGGGATGCACGACGAGGCCCAGCATCAGGCCGAGCGTATCGACCAGGATGTGCCGCTTGCGGCCGGTGAGCTTCTTGCCCGCGTCGAAGCCCTGCGGATCGATCGACGCCCCCCTTTTTGCGCCGCTTTGGCGCTCTGGCTGTCGATGATGGCCGCGCTCGGACTGGCTTCGCGGCCCGCGCGCTCGCGCACCGCCACGTAGAGCTCATGATGGATGCGAGCCAGGGTGCCGTCCCATTCCCACAGGTCGAAGTAGTCGTACACCGTGCTCTTCGGCGGCAGGTCCTTGGGCGGCGCGGTCCACTGGCAGCCGGTCGACAGCACGTAGAAGATGCCGTTCAGGACTTCGCGGACATCGACCGTCCGCTTACGCCCACCGTGCTTCGCCGGTGGGATCAGCGGCTCGATCAGCGCCCATTCGGCGTCGGTCAGATCACTCGGATAGCGAAGCCGGCCACGGTCGGCGGCCGCGCGGTGTTCAGGCTTCCACATCGGGCACCCCAAAGCAGTTGGACAGGTGACAGACAATAAAACACAACCGATTCCGACGACTCAAAAACTTTCCGGAATCGCTCTAAGGAGCGTATCCCGACTCGCCGTCGCCGATCATATAGGCGTACTCGCCGGGGTGGACCTTGGAGATGCGGTTGCGCACCTGCATGACCTCTTTCCGCGCAAACGGCGCTACGATTTCGTCCAGCTGTTCGAAGTCATACGGCGAGACGACCCGACCCAAGACCGTTCCTTGCGAAACGCTCTTGCCCAACACGTCCAGCCCGGCAATCGGAATGAACGTGCCACCGTGCGACGGCCGCAGCGACGCGCCTTTGCGCACGACCACGCGCGGCCCTTCGGTGTGTGGGGTGCCGGCAAACACGTCCACGACCTTCAGCATATTGACCATGCGCGCCACGGCCCGATCGAAATAGTCGACATCCAGGATCGCGCCACCGATCTCCGGCACCACGCACAGCTTGCCCATGGCCTCGGCGATGGCGGTGAGGGTGCCGCGGACCTCGATGATCTCCCACAAGATCTCCGCGCCGCTGGCCATCGCCAGCTCGAGCACCCGTCGCGCGGTCGGGACGCGTCGATCCGGCGCCTAGTGGATCGCCGATCGACCACGTGCAAGCGTGCCGCTGCGATAGTACCGCGAAATCCGCTCCTTCGGTCTGCTTGCCGGCGGCCCGCCGCCTAACTACAATCAGCGCGACTCTGACAACCCGGATCGAATAGTGATGCGCAAGATTTTGCTAGCCGCCGCCTGCCTGCTCGCCGCGGCGCCAGCCGCTGCCGACGTTACCGGCCCCGCTGCCGTCATGAGCGGCGACGTTATTTGGGTCAACGGCCAGTATTTCCGTCTCTATGGGGTCGATGCACCCGAGTTGTTGCAGTTCTGTTTTGTCGACGGCAAGCCATGGGAATGCGGTCCGGCCGCCATCCGCAATCTGGAGATTCTGGTCGCTCTGGAGCCCGCGACCTGCGGCGAGACCGGAGACCCGCCCGACGAGCTGGGTGTTTGGGCCGTGTGCACGGTCGGCGGAAAGGACCTTAGCGAGACCATGGCGCGCCTGGGCTGGGCGCACGCGATTCGCTCGCAATCAGACGACTACGTCGCGGCCGAAATGGAGGCGAAGACCGAAGGCGTCGGCATCTGGCGCAGTACGTTCCTCGAACCCCGGGTGTTTCGCGAGGACCAGCGCACCTTGGAGGATCAGGTCGCCGCGCGCGTGCACGACGGCGTGCGCGAGCGGCTCGAACATGCAATGACCGACGGGAACGGCGGCATCGAGATCTTTCAGAATTTCAGTATTACGCGTGACGGTGACAGGTTGATCGAGCGCAGGCACGCTTCGACCGCTATCGATCCGGTGTATCACATTGCCCTCGACCCGGCGGACGTACTCGTCGTCTGGCGTGATGCGCTCGTTGAATCCGCCCATAGCACGGCGATCGCCTTCGTTTGGCAAAGCCTCACACAGCGCCCGGCGATCGATGTTGAAGTGCAGGACGCCGCCGGCTTCCTAGCCGCCATGGACTTGCGCGCCGCGCCGCTGATCGCGGCTGGCCGGCAGCCGGTACTGCTGGTCCGCTCGAGCACGGATCCGGAATGGATGGAGGTTTGGTTCAAAGGCGAGCCGCCCCCCGGCCTGCAAGTGACCCACAAAGACGACATTACGGCCCATCGTTATTTGGGTACGGTCAACGGCATCGACGTCTATCACGGCCCCCTGGACGAGGGACAGGCGATGCTGATCACCGCCGATTTCCTGCGTGAGATCACCTACGGCACCGACGCCGACGGGCACCTCGTCAATATTTCTACAGTGCGCACCACGGGTGAGGAACTGGACCGGTTATTCGTCTCTTTTCGCCAAGGCACAACCTGGTCCGACGACCAAGCCATTCTGTTGCACTACCCGTTTGAACCGACCGGCGACGCCTATGACGAGGAGTAGCCGCGCAAGCGTGGCTGCCGCACGGCGCTCAGGGCACGCTTCTGTGCAGGTGCGGGGTTAGCATGCGCAGGATGCTGCCGATCCTGGCCGGCGCGGTCTTCCTGATCGGGGCGCTCGTATGGGGCGTTACGGTCATTCTTTCCAGCATGGAAGTGCAATCGGCGCAGGCGGCGTTCGATGACCTAGCCGAGGCGCTCAGGAACGATGGCTATGTCGTCGAACTCGGCGCGATCTCCATCTCCAACGATCGCGCGATGGCCGAGGATGTCGTGGTCGCCGACGCGGGCGATAACGCCGGCTGGCGGTGGGCAGCGCCCCGTGTAACCGTTATCGGCTCCGACGACGGCCGCATCGCGCTTGCGGTGGCCGGATTGCAGCGTCTGAGTTACGCGGTGAGCGGCGAGGCGCGCACGGTCGAGTTCGCGGCACGGCGCACCCAACTCGATCTGCGGCGAAACGCATCCGGTCGGATCGAGCGAATCGTCGCCAGCCTCTCCGACTTCGATGCCGCACCGATAGTGGCGGAAAGCGCCCAGCTTGAGGTGGAGCGCGGCACCGACGGCCGGACAACGCAAATCTCAATCGAGTTGTCGCAGGTCGCTGTTGCCGGCGACGACGACAACAGCGTCGCCGAGCGCGTTGCGGCACGACTGCAGCGCGCGGATGGAGACGGCGCCGTTCCCGCGCAGTCGACCGCGACCATCGAGATCGACAAGCTGGTCATGCCGCATTACGCGGACAGCCCTCTGGGCAGCACGATGGATGTGCTAACCGCCGAGTTCACGTTCCGAGATGAGCTGGCGAGCCTCGATCTTGGCGTCGCCCTTGCGGCATGGGGAACGAACGGCACGCTGGCGCTGACCAACTCCCGGTTCACTTGGGGCGTGCTGTCCCTGGATGCGGCCGCAACGTTGCGACTTGACCCCGAGCACAGGCTGGACGGAACCGGCGAGGCGCGTGTCCGACAATTCATCCCCGTGCTCAACGCCTATCATGCTTTTGGCCGTATGGCCGGCACGTTGCGCGCGGACTACTACGCCGCCCTCCTGGTCGAAGCAGGCGACCGCGGCGATGATACAGCCATGCTCGATCTGCGGATTGAGGGCGGCCGGCTCAGCGTGTTGCGCGAAGGTGGCGCGCTTGACGAATTTGCTCTCGGCGCCATTCCCCCGATCCTGCCGGCACTCGCCACCGAGTAGCGCGACGAGCGCGCCGGCGTCGTCTCCGCGGCAACCACGATGAGCCACTTCGCACGCGAGATCGACGAACAGCCGGACGTTTTCGCCAGGCTGATCGCCGCCGAGCGCGACAACGCCGCGGCGATCGCCCAACGCATGACGCGGCTCGGCCCCAACTACATCCTCATCGCAGCGCGTGGATCTTCGGACAACGCCGCGCGTTACGCCCAATACCTGTTCGGCGCGCTCTTGCGCCTACCGGTCGCGCTCGCCGCACCATCGCTGTTCACGCATGGCGGCCCGGAGCCGCGGCTGAAGGGCGCGTTGGTGGTCGGCATCTCCCAGTCCGGTCAGTCACCGGACATCGTTGCCGTGCTCGCCGCCGCCCGGCGACAAGGTCCGCTGGCCATTGCCATTACCAACGACACGGCATCACCGCTCGCCCAACAGGCCGATGAGATCAAGAGCCTGCATGCGGGACCCGAGCACAGCGTCGGCGCAACGAAGACCTACGTCGCTAGTCTCGTCGCCCTCGCGCTGATCGCGGCAAGCGCCGGCGATGGCGCCCGTCGCCAGGCCTATCTGGATGCGCTTGCCGGCCTGCCGGACTTGCTTAAGATCGCGATCGAACAGGCGCGCGCACCGGTCGCCGCACTCGTCGAACGCTGGCCGGCGCGCGACCGCGCGGCCATCATTGGGCGGGGATTCCAGTTCGCCACGGCGCACGAAATCGCACTGAAGCTGAAGAAGTTGACCCAGATCGCGGCCGAGCCGTATTCACCGGCAGACTTTCGCCACGGCCCGGTTGCGGTTGTCGAACCAAACTATCCCGCCATGGTGATCGACGGCGCCGCCGACACAACAATGTCCGCGGTCCTCGCCGATCTGCGCACGGCCGGCGCCAATGTCGTGTCCATCGGCGGGGCAGAGTCCGACGTTCCCGTTCCGGCGCCAACCCATCCTTGGCTGGCGCCCATGACCACGGTCATCGGCGGTCAGTTGCTGGTGCTGGCGCTGGCCACTCATCTCGGTAAGGACATCGACGCGCCGAGGGGTTTGCGCAAGGTAACGCGGACTCGGTGAGCCCAGCCCGTCGGGTCAGGCCGGCTTGACCTCGACGACGTTGCGCTTGTTCAGAAGACGCACCGAATCGCCGGCGTCCAGAAACGGGATGAACCGCCGGTCGTCGTTCATCACCTCGGCCACCCTTTGGCCATCGGTGACGTAGAAGAACCCGCGCATGCTTGTGCCATTATCCAACGTGACATGCACCTCGGTCGGATCCTTCTTGATCTTCTCGACTTGGGTGATTTCGCTGATATCGTAGGCCAGCTTCAATTCCGCATTCATTTTGGTGTCCCCATCGAGCCAACTGCTGCGCCACCGCAGACGGCTATCGTAGCGACGACCGGTTATCCGAGTATTTACGCGAGGCATTCATGACGCCGTGCGGCGATCGCGATATGGTTAATATGCTGTAATATCCGCAAACAACACGCGAGATCCTCTTCAACTTACTCTGTAATGATGCAAATACCATTTTTGCAGAATCAATGTCTGCTGCTATCGTCTACTACAGTTTCTTCTGAACGATCGGCTTGTACTTATTCCATTTCCCGGCCATCTGTGGTACGTTCGCCATCGCCGTCATTCCAGGGAGGAGGCACGGGATGCGTCTAGATCTGATCACGCTGGCAGCCGCCGCTGCCAGCGTTGCGATCTCCATAAACACGGAAATTCATGCGGCCCCGCTGGACCAAGAGCCAGCGCAGACGGTCGCGCCGAGCCGCGGCAACGCGCCCCCTGCCGCCGCCGTGGCACGCGGTCGCGCCGCTGTGCTCGCCGATGACGATGGCGACGGGTTGGCCGACGGTCTTCAGGCGCGCCTTCAGGGGATGGACGCGAGCGAGCGCCTGGACGTTATCGTCACGTTTGACGGGCCGGGCAACGCCGCCAGCGCCCGCGGCGCCGTTGGCGCCTTTGATGTGAGCCATGAGTTCACCCGCATTCGCGGCTTCGCCGCCACCATGACAGCCGGTCAGGCACGTGGGTTGTCACGCACGCCCGGCGTGTTCCGAGTCGAGGAAGACGCCCTCGCCTATGCCAGCAACGAGTCGTCGCAGCGTTCCTTCGGCGTGACGCACGCCGCCATGGACTTCGGCTACACCGGCGCCGGCGTCACCGTCTGCATCGTGGACACCGGCCTGCATCCACACGAACAACTCTTCGACGAATCTGCCGGTACGTCGCGCATCGTCGCCTTCACCGACTTCGTCGGTGACTTGAACGGCATTATCCAAACCGATCCCTACGACGACAACGGCCACGGCACCCATGTCGCCATCACCGCAGTAGGCGATGGCATCAACGGCCCGGACGGCCTGCCCGCCGAGGCCGATCTGTTCAAGGGCGTAGCCACCGATGCCGTCGTCATGGGCATGAAGGCGCTGAACTTCGAAGGCACCGGCCCCAACAGCGGCGTCGTCGCCGGCATCGAGGAATGCGTCAATCAGGGCGCCGATGTCATCAACATCAGCCTCGGCGTACCGGGCAACGGCGACGGCAAGAGCGCCATGTCCCGCGCCGTCGATGACGCGGTCCAGGCTGGCGTGTTCGTCTCCGTCGCGGCCGGCAACGAAGGCGCCGACAACAACACCATGGGTGAGCCGGCGGCCACAGTGCTGGGTTTCACCGTCGGCGCGGTCGCGGAGTGGATGATCGACCCCAGCGTTGATCCGCAATGGGAGCTTTGGCAATCCGAGGGCCTGTATGACGCCCCCTTCTCCAACCGCGGCCCGACCAAGGACGGCCGCATTAAGCCCGACATCATGGCGCCGGGCGTCACCATCATTTCGGACGTCAGCAACCCGAGCTACCTGTTCGATCCCCTGAGCCTGCTGCTGGACCAGCCGTTCGCATGTGGCGACGCGTGTTACGGCGTGTTGAGCGGCACCTCGATGGCGGCACCGTTCATCGCCGGCGTCGCCGCCGCGATGCGCGAGGCCGACACGACATTGACACCGGCCGAGATCGCCCAGATCTTCGAGTCGACCGCCGTCGACTGGAACGACATTCCGGGCAAGGATAACGAGATGGGCGCCGGGCTTGTCGACGCCTACGCGGCGATCGCTGCCGCGGCTTCCATCGCCGCCGACTCGCCCACTGCGTACCCGGTCAACACCTTCGGTGCCGCCAGTGTCGCCAACAACGGCGACGCGATGATCCCCATTGATGTGGATGCGTCCATGGTCGGCCTGCCGCTGGCGGTCTCGGTGTATATCGACGGCAAGAACGGCTGCATGTCGCCGTCGAGCAGTTGCACTTCGAGGTCCGGCTCCCATGCAGGCAGTCTCGACGGAAGCGCAGGAAGCATGTGTACTGGCGGTGCCCAACCCCCTGTGGCCGTTCCTGGGTGACGAATTCATCCCCGACCCCGAGACCCTCAGCACCTGCCCCGCCGGCAATGAGTGCGGCGTCGTGGGTAGGCGCGAGACGGTGCACATCGTGCCGTCCGAGGTCGGCACGATGTATCTGAACGTGTGGCCGTTCGCCGACGACCCGAACTTCGGCCAAGGCGGCGATTTCACCTATCAGATCTCACACGGTCCGATCGGCACGGACCCGATCCCGCAGCCGCCGGTGGCGGTCGCCGCGTCGAACGCGCCGGTCACCGACACCGACAAGAACGGCAGCCAGGACGTGATCCTCGACGGATCGAACTCATTCGACCCGGACGGCGGCGCGATCGCCAGCTATTCCTGGAAGGAAAACGGCATCGAAATCGCCACCGGCATGAACCCCGTAGTCGCCTTCAGCGTTGGCGACCACACGGTCGAGCTGGAGGTGATAGACGATGAGACCGACACCGACACCGACACCATGATGGTTACAGTCCTATCCGGCATCCTGCCGCCGCAGGCTGACTCCGGACCGGACCAGAACGTTATCGACACCGACGAAAATGGTAGCGAGATCGTAACCCTCGATGGCTCGAGTTCCTCCGATCCCGATGGGTCAATCGTCAGCTACGCGTGGACCGAGGGCGGTAGTCCACTCGCTCCGCCCAGCGCTGACCCCGACCTGACATTGCCCTTCGATATCTGCATGCACACCGTGATGATCGAGGTGACCGACGATGACGGCGCCAAGAGCTTCGACATCGTGATCATTACCGTGTCGCCGCCACCGGCCGCCGATAGCGTCCACATCGCGGACATCGACGGCACGGCCGAGAGCAACAAGGGCACCTGGCGCGCAGGGGCGAGCTTTGCAGCCCACGATGCCGCCGACGCGCCGCTCGCGGGCGCAATGGTCCACTATAGCTGGGCCGCACGCGATGCCACCGGCAATGGCAGCTGTGGCACCGACGGAGCCGGCCAGTGCTCGATCCAGTGGACGCAGTTCATCGCCAAGCGCAACGGCGACGTGACCTTCACGGTCGATGACGTCACGCATAAGTCGCTGAGTTACGACGACGCCCTCAACCACGATCCCGACGGCGACAGCGACGGCACGACACTGGTGGTCTCGAAGCCATAGGGTCGACCTAGCAGCCCGGTGATGAAGTCGCGCTTTGATCAATCGGTTTCGGGGGCGACGATGATGATGATAACGAGCATGGCTGGTTTGCCTTCGATGTTCGCCACGATGGCGATCGCCAGGGCAGCATCGAACTGAATAACGAACAAAAGGGTGCTCTTTGCACTCGCAGCCTCCCTCGGCGTGCCTGATCCGAACAGCGCGCGCATCAGAATGCCGAGATTGAACCCGGCGACATGGATCAGGTAGCGTTTGTGGACGTTCTCGCGCGCCCGCAGCAACGCGCGGCGCATGCCGCCACGGTCGAGGACATGGGCGAAGCTGCGCTCGACCATCTCACCGCGCCTGCGCATGGCGTTCCGCGCGACGCCGGACTTCAATCGCGCCCGGTTGGCGTAGACAGCCTGACGTGCCGCCTGGTCGCCATGCCAGCGCAGATAGCCGTTGGCGGGCTCCGGCTCGGAGATCCGCGTTTTCCAGACGCCGCCGTCGAGGTCTTTCAGCCCCTCGCGTGAATGATAGCCCTTGTCGCCAACGAGACTGCAGGGCTCTGCCCGTGTTGGAGCCAGGCCGACCTCGGCGAGGTTGCGCGCGGCCGCCTCCAGCGTCCCAGGCAAAGTCGTCGTGTCGCCTTCATCGGCTGGATAGATCGGTGCCGCAACGATGACGCCGGTGTCGAGATCGACCGCGTGCTCGGGCTTGTAGGCCAGATGCGTGGTGCCGTCCTTCATCCGCGCGATCTTCGCATCAGGATCGGTCGGGCTCGTCCAATCCTTGTTCGAAAGCTTCTTGCCCTTCCGCCGGCGATCGAGCCGGACGAGGTCGTCGATCGTCGGCGTTTCGACGCCACTCTCCTTCGCCATTTGCGTCAGCATCTCGCGATAGGTCTCGCCGCTATCGCGCCGCACGATGGCTCGCAGGGCGGCGTTGGCTTCCATCGTCGAGCCGTCGACGCCGATCCGCTCGCCCTTCACCAGACCGCGCGCGGCGACGAGAGCCAGAACCCAGTCGAAAACCTTTTCATGGACCTCGTGCGGCAGCCGGCCGCGCGTCTTCGACAACCAGGAATGATCGGGAACCTTGTCCCGGTTCGCCAACCGCAGAAACGCGCGAAGCGACAGCGAATCCGAACAGCGCCAAGCGATGCCGCGCTCGCTGCCGATGCCCTCGAAATAGCCGATCATGTGCATCCGGAAATAACGCCCCGGCGGCAGCGAAGGAGCCCCCATCCGAGGTGCGTAGTATGGCTTGCACGTCGCCTCCACGAAGCCGTCAAAGCCAGACTCGGTCAGCAACTCATGCAGCCGGTCGAAAAACGCGTGTCCAGGCGAACGCGGCATCTCCGCCCATGTCACCACGAGGTCACCCTGAACCTCGCTCTGTCGTCTCAATGCCATCGCACGACGCCCGTCTAAATCTCTATGTTCAGACAGAATCAGACACGCCGGACTTCGTCAACGGGCTGCTAGCGCCAAGATGCCCACCCGCGCGCCCTTCGTGCGGGTGGGCATCTGCGGCCTCCCCCTTTAGGACAAAAATTGCCTGCCAGCGCCCTTGGCGTGTGTTGGCATCTGGACCCGTCGCACCCCATGTAGTGGGCATTCGCGCGACCATGGGGTCTGAAGCAAGGCACGTCCTGTCGTGGAAGCCACTGTTACCTATGCGATCGATACCGGCGAAACGCCGATCGCGTATCCGTCGACCGGCGGCGCCCAAGTGGGCCAGACCACGGGTCCGATGGATGCCCGCGCTGTCGTGATCCATAACGGCCGCGCCGCGTCACGCCCCTTCAGCCTCGAGCGCGAGGGTTTCCTGCTCGTCGACCACACCACGGCCGTTGCCGACTTCTATGACCAGGCGCAGATCGACAGCATCTATACGGATGAAGTATCCCGGCTCGTTGCCGCCGTTACGGGCGCCCGCCGGGTCGCGGTGTTCGACTTCACCCGACGCGCCGATGCGCCCGATACACGGGAGGTGCTGCACACGCGAGAGCCGGCGCGCACGATCCACAACGACTTCACGGCGTGGTCGGCGCGCAAACGCTTGCGCGAGACGCTTGGTGACGACGAGTCCGATCGGCTGCAACATCGGCGCTTCGCCATCGTCAATGTGTGGCGGCCGATGCTGCGAGCGGTCGAGACCGCCCCGCTCGCCGTTTGCGACGCGACCAGCGTGAGCGCCGACGACCTGATCAGGACCGAGCGCCGCTCCCAGGACCGCGTCGGCGAGATCCTGCAGGCGACCTACAACCCCGACCATCGCTGGTACTTCTTCCCCCACATGACGCCTTCGGAGGCCTTGCTGATCAAGACCTATGACTCCGCCGACGACGGGCGCGGACACTCGACCTTGCATACCGCCATCGATGTCCCTGGAACGCCGGCCGAGGCCGCCCCACGAGAGAGCATCGAGGCCCGCGCCTTTGCCTTCTACTGACGCGGCTGGTGCCTGTGTGATAGGATCGCGCCACCCATGCCCGCGCGCACCATGCGGCGCGAGTCCTGATTGTCTTGATATCGACCGAGACACGCGCATTCGGAGCTGGGACACATGAGAAAAGTACTGTTCTTCCTGATCGCGCTGGTCGCGATCGTCGCGATCGCGGTTGTCGCCGCGCCACGACTGATCAATTGGAACACGTTCAAACCCGACATCGCTGACGCGGTGCGCGACGCCACCGGGCAAGAGCTGGTGATCGCGGGTGACCTGGACGTCTCACTGATTCCGCGCATCGAGGTGCGCGCGCAGGCTGTTCAGGTCAGGGACGCCGACGGCGAGTCGGTCGCCAGCGTCGGCGACATCGACGCCGTCATCGGCCTGTGGCCGCTGGTCAGCCGCACCGTTGTGATTGAGCGATTGATCGTGCGCCAACCCACGCTGGCCCTGAGCATCGACGAGGCCGGGCGCGGAAACTGGACCACAGTGGATATCGGCGCAGCCGAAGGAGAAGGTGACGAAGACGACGGCGCCGACGAGGCGTTGCCGTTCTCCGACATTCAGCTTGGCGAGGTGCGTATCGAGGATGGCGCCTTCAGCTTCGCCGACGCGCGCACGGGACAATTCCTCGGCGTGACGGATTTGGCCGTCGACGTTACGATGCCCGACATGGGTCAGCCGCTTGCGCTGAGCCTGCGCGCCACGGTCAACGACGAGCCGGTGACGCTCTCGCTCGATCTTCGGACGCCGCGGGCGCTGCTCGCGCGCCAGTCGGTCGAAGTCGTCGCCGAGCTCTCCGCTCCGGCCGTGGCGATGCGCCTGGACGGCAGCGGCACGGCTGCAAGGCATGCCATCCGGTGCCGGCACGTTTGCGCTCGACATCCCGTCGGTCGGTGCGCTCGACATCCCGTCGGTCGGTGCGCTCGCGGCCTGGCTGGATCGCCCGCTGGACGCCAGCCTGCCCGACCCGGGGGCCACTGACGGTGCGGGCACGCGTGGCACAGGACGGCACCGCGACCGTGCTGGAGGAAGCAACGATCGAGGGGGCGGCGATCTCAGCCCGTGCCGACGGTCGCATCGATCTGGCCGGCGCCACGCCGACGATCGCGCTGAACGTCGAAGGCGGCGTGCTCGACATCGACCGCTACCTGCCGCCGCCAGCGCCATCGGCGGAGGCTGCAGCGGCGCAACCAGCGCAGACCTCCGCCAACGGCGGCGCCAATCTACTAGCGGCGCTTAGCGACGAGCCGATCGACCTGTCGACGTTGCGCCAGCTCGAAGGCGGCGTCCGGGTCCAGCTCGGCGGCATCCGCGCCCGCGGCTATGAGGTTGGCACTATTGCACTCGCCATGACGGCGAGCGGCGGCGGCGTGACGACGGAACTCTCCGATCTGGCGCTGTACGGCGGCACCGTTCGCGGCAGCCTGCAAATCGACGCCGCCGACAGCGTTCCCGCGGTCGAGGCCGGGCTGATCGTCGACACGGTGTCCGTGGACGACATACTCGCGGTCACCGGTGGCACCGACTTGCCACGACTGGGCCTTGCATCGATCCTGCTAGCGACAACGCGCGCGGCGCCAGTCCGCGCGACATGGTCGGAAGCCTGGCGGGCGAGTTCAACCTGGACTTGGTGGATGGCGAGATGTTGTCGGCGCTCACGGCGCGACTGATGTTACCGGGCGCCGACCAGCAGCCGACGCTGGAGGCGGATATCGACTACAATGCCCACACAGTGCAGCTCACCGCGACCCTTGGCGCGCTGGACGCGACGTTGTCGGGTGAGCGGTTTGATGCGGTCGCGGAGGTCAGTTCGGATGTGCTGCGCGCACGCTACGACGGCGCCGTATTGCAGATGCCTGTCCCCGGGCTCGACGGCGCGTTCGAGTTGGACGTGCCGTCGGTGGCGGCGCTCGCGACATGGCTCGGCCAGCCGGCCGAAGTCTACGGTCCCGACCCGGGGCCCCTGGCTGCGCGCGCGACCTTCGCTGGCGACGGCACCAATGTCGCGATCGAGGGCGCAACCATCGAAGGTAAAGCTATCAAGGCCCGCCTCGACGCCAGTTACGACGGTGGCTTGGCGGTGCCGACTTTCGAGGCGCGCCTGTCGATCGACGAGGCCGATCTCGATGCCTATTTGCCGCCACGGGAAACGCAAGCCGCCGGACAGCAGCCGGCCCGAGCCGGCGCCGGCCGGCGACTGGAGCGACGAGCCGATTGACCTGACGGCGCTGGACAGTGTCAGCGGCCGGGCGGAAGTGTCGCTGCAGAACGTGCGCTACCGAGAGTTGACGATTAGCGCCGGCCGCATCGTAGCCGAGCTCGCCGACGCCACCTTGCGCACGACCATCGAGGGGCTCGAAATGGCCGAGGGCCAAGTCAATGCCGATGCCCGCATCGATGCGGCGCAAGGCGCGGCCGCGCTGGCGGTCAGTGCCGATATCAGCGGCGTGCAGGCCCGCCCCTTCCTGTCATCCTTTGCCGACTTCGACCGCCTGAGCGGCACCGCCGCCTTCAATCTCGATGTGACCGCCGCCGGGCGCAGCCAGCGTGAGCTGGTCGGCTCGCTCAACGGCCAGGGCGGGTTCAAATTCCTCGACGGCGCGATCCACGGCATCAATCTGGCCGCGACCCTGCGCCAAGCCGGCTCGCTGGGCCTGGGTGCCGAGGCCGGCGAATCGCGGCAGACCGACTTCGCCGAGCTCGGCGGTACCTTTACGATTGCCGATGGCGTGCTCAGCAATTCGACTTCGCGATGTTGGCGCCACTGTTGCGCCTCGCCGGTCAGGGCGTCGTCCCAATGCCACCGCGCACCATCGACTACGCCGTGGAGGCCAAGCTCGTCGGCAGCCTGGAGGGTCAGGCGGGACAAGCGGCACTGTCGGGCATTCCCATTCCGATCGATATCACCGGATCCTGGGACAGCCCGCAATACGGCGTCGACTGGCAGAGCGTATTCCGCGAGGCGGCGGCCGACCCGACGCGGCTGCAGAACATGCCTGAGCAGTTGCGCGATGCCGCGCAAGGCTTCGGCGTCGACCTGGCAATCCCCGGAGTGGACGCGCCGGGCGCGCTCGGCGACGTGTTGCGCAATCTGCCTGGCCTTGCCGCGCCGCAACAGCAACAACCCGAGCCGGCGGCGCCGCAGCAACAGGAGCAGCCACAGCCGGCGCCCGCGCCGGACCCATTGCAACAGCTGCGCAACCTGTTCGGGCGCTAACGCGCCTTGGCCCAGGTATCGCGCAGCGCGATGGTGCGATTGAAGACCAGCCGATCGGGCTCGGAGTCCCGATCGAGGCAGAAATATCCGAGCCGCTCGAACTGCACGGTCTCCCCGTCGGCCGCGTCCGCGACCGCCGGTTCGGCACGGCACTCGTCGAGCTCGATTTTGGAATCCGGATTGAGGTCGGCGACGAGGTCGCCGCCGGTGCCCGGATCGGCGGTCGTGAGCAGCCGATCGTAGAGGCGCACGCGCGCCGGCACGCAATCGGCGGCACCGACCCAATGGAGGGTGCCTTTCACCTTCCGCCCGTCCCGCGCATTGCCGCCGCGCGTGGCGGGATCGTAGGTGCAGTGCAGCGCTGTCGGCACACCTGCCGCATCCTTGATCACCTCACGGCAGGTGATGAAATAGGCATAGCGCAAGCGCACTTCCCGCCCCGGCGCCAGACGAAAGAACTTCTTGGGCGGGTCCTCCATGAAGTCGTCGTGCTCGATATAGATCTCGCGCCCGAAACGCATTCGGCGCAGGCCCGCCGACGGGTCCTCCGGGTTGTTCACCGCCTCCAGCCAATCATCCTCCTCATCCTGCGGGAAATTATCGATGATGACCTTCAGCGGCCGCAGCACCGCCATGCGCCGCGGGGCGGTGCGGTTCAAATGCTCGCGGATCGCATGGTCGAGCATGGCCATCTCGACCGTGCCCTCGCTCTTGGAGATCGCGAGGCGACTGACGAAATCGCGGATCGCCGGCGCCGGCGCGCCGCGCCGTCGCAGGCCCGACAGCGTCGGCATGCGGGGATCATCCCAGCCGTCGACATGCCCGTCGCGCACCAACTGAGTGAGCCGCCGCTTCGACAGAACGGTATGGGTCAGGTTAAGCCGCGAGAACTCGTACTGACGCGGCCGCGCCGGCACGGGAAGATGCTCGATCAGCCAATCGTACAAAGGGCGATGATCCTCGAACTCCAACGTGCACAGGGAATGCGTCACGCCTTCGATGGAATCGGTCTGTCCGTGCGCGAAATCGTACGTGGGATAGATGCACCAATCGTCTCCCGTGCGCGGGTGCGGCGCATGAAGAATGCGATAGAGCACCGGGTCCCGAAGGTTGATGTTGCCGGCAGCCATGTCGATCTTGGCACGCAGCACATGCGTGCCATCGGCATGCGCGCCGGCGCGCATCTGCCGGAATAGCTCGAGATTGTCGGCCACCGCACGGTCGCGGTGGGGACTGTTGCGGCCGGGCTCGGTCAGCGTGCCGCGATAGGCGCGGATTTCGTCCGCCGAGAGATCGTCAACATAGGCGTCGCCGTTCTCGATCAGGTGCACGGCCCATTCGAAAAGCGTCTCGAAATTGTCCGATGCGAAATACAGGTGCTCGCCCCAATCGAAGCCCAACCAGCGCACATCGCGCTGAATCGACTCGATATACTCCTGCTCTTCCTTGGTCGGGTTGGTATCGTCGAAGCGCAAGTGACACCGTCCGCCGAACTCCTCCGCGATGCCAAAATTCAGGCAGATCGATTTGGCGTGTCCGATATGCAAATAGCCGTTGGGCTCCGGCGGAAAGCGGGTAACCACCGTATCGCAGCGTCCGGACTGCAGGTCGTCACGAACAATCTTGCGAATGAAGTCGTCGCCGCGGCCGGTTTCGGCCACGGCCTCGTCCTGTGTCCGGGCCATAGGCGATCACCTTGCATCGCGTTTCGGCGACAGTCGGCGCAGACAATAGCGTCCCCGCCAGCGAACGGGCAATCCGCGCGATGTTGGCGGTTGCGAAAAGGAAACCGGGAGGCCGATGGGCCTCCCGGTTCCAGATCCGTTGCGATCGAGGTGCCGGGCGTTCGCCCGGCGGGCCCGCGATCCTTACGCGGCGACGGAGCGCAGGGCGCGCGCCACCAGGTTCTGCATCAACGGGATCTTGAAGTTGTTGTAGTTGAGCGGACGTGCACCGCGCACCGCCGCCTGACCGGCAAGCTTGGCCAGCTCGGCATCGACGCTCTGGCCGCGCACCGCGTCCTCGGCAACCGTCACTCGGTGCGGCACGTTCTCCACCGCGCCGACCGCGATCCGGATGTCCTCGACCACGCCGCCCGAGACCTTCGCCGCCGCGGCCACGTTGACCAGCGGGAAGTCCCAGACATTGCGGTCGGCAACCTTCTCAAAGTAGAAGGTCGCCCCCGCCCACGTCGACGGAATACGCACCGCCGTCATCACGTCGCCGGGGCCGATGTCGGTCATCCGCTCGATGTCGATCGCCGGGCCGATGTAGTAGTCGGCCGCGTCAACCACACGCTCGCCGCCGGAATTGCGCACCACCATCTGCGCCTCCAGCGCCAACAGCGCCGGAGCCGTGTCCGATGGCGTCACCGACACGCAACGGTCGGCGCCGAACAACGCATGCTCGCGGTTCATGCCACCGGGCGTGTCCGCAAAGCAGGTGTTGCCGCCCGCCCGATAGCACGGCAGGCCGTCCTGGTAGTACCAGCAGCGCGCGTCCTGATTGACGTTGCCGCCAATCGTTCCGGCGTTGCGGATCTGCGGGCTCGCCACCCGGCGGATGGCGTCGGCCAACAGACCGAACTTCTCCTGGACCACGGCGTTCTGCTCGATCTCCGTCAGTGTCGTGGTGGCGCCAATCTCGACGCCGCCATCGACCTCACGGATACCGCGCAGCCCCTCGATCCCGGTCAGGTCCACCACGGCCGTCGGCCGTTTGATGCGGTCCTTGAACCAGTTCAGGCTGTCCTTGCCGCCGGCAAGCTTCCAGCTGTTCTCGCCGTGCTGGTCGAGCAGAGCAAGGGCGTCATCCAACTCCGACGGCTGATACAGCTCGAAGCCGGGGATCATGTCTTTAATCATCGTTCCGACCTCCCTTACTGTGTGTTGACCGAGAGCGGCTTCGTTGATTGTGGCCGCCCGGCCGCTGCGTTAATGATCATGTCCGGCACAATCGGGGTGCGGGCGAAGAAGTGTCCGCCCATTGCGTTGGAGATGGCGGTAACCACCGCCGCCGCCGCGGAACCGACCGGAGGCTCGCCGACACCCTTGATGCCGACCGGATTGGCCGGATCGGGCTTACCCACAGCGTCCCACGCAATCTCAGCAGGAACATCGAGATAGCTCGGGATCCTGCTGTTGTGGAAGCCGTGCGCGGCCGGCAGGCCGTTTTGCGGATCGTAGATGTACCGCTCCAGCAACGCCATGCCGATACCCTGAACCGAACCACCCTTGACCTGAGTGGCATAGCTCTGGGGATGGGCGATGGTGCCGCTGTCGCCGACAGTGATCATTTCGATGATCGTCGTCTTGCCGGTTTCGGTGTCGACCTCGACCTCGGTGAACGTGATGGTAAAGGCTGGCACGATGCCATCGCGGGGCAAGGTGTCCTTGGCCGCACCGATCAGACCGGTGCCGGCAAAGCGCGCCACCGCCTGCTTGGACAGGTCGTTGAGATCTTCCGACACTTCCTGGCCGGAATACTTGCCGCCGAGCTCGATCGCCCGTTGTGCGGCAGCCGCGTAAGTCATGGACTTCGCCGCGTCGGCCTTCGCCACGACGCTCTCTCCTTTGAGCTCGTAGTCGTCGGCCGCGCCGCCGAGATCCATGGCCGCGATCTCGAGCAGCTTCTGCTTCATATCCATGGCCGCCGCGTAGTTGGCGCGGGACTCCGTGAATGACGTGTTGGAGCCGAACTGGCCCAACGTCCACGGCGTGCCATTGCGGGTGTCACCACGATGGATTTCGCAATTCTCCCACGCCACATCCAGCATTTCGGGAACCACGCGCACCGTACTCGCGTAGGAATAGGTGCCGAGATTTCCGGCGCCAGTGTGCAGATGTAGCTTGCCGTCAGGCGTCAGGCGCGCCATGCCGTCGAAGCCACTGCTGCCAGCCGTGTGGAACGCCTGGCCGACGCCAATGCCAGTCACCTTGGCACCATTGCGCTGGCCTGCACGCTGCATGCGCTCGGCATAGTTGAAGCGTTCCGCGCCGATATCCAGCGCGTCGGCAAGCCGTGCACTGGTCATCGGGCCGCGTTCGCCGCTCCGGTTGTTGGAAGCAAGGCCATCCATCCCCGGCGCGTTGA
This sequence comes from Alphaproteobacteria bacterium, assembly GCA_965248805.1. Classification (GTDB taxonomy): domain Bacteria; phylum Pseudomonadota; class Alphaproteobacteria; order UBA6615; family UBA6615; genus CBDFKJ01. Next base: position 385,627 of record CBDFKJ010000005.1, on the reverse strand, counting down.
TCTTACGCAACTCGACACGATCGATACCCAACTCGGCCGCTGCCCTGTCCAGCAACGGTTCGACGGCACAGGCGATCTGGTTTTCGCCCGGGCCACGCTGGGCGCCACGTGGCGCCGTGTTGGTATGCACCGGCATGCCGCGATAACGCATGTTCTCCGGCTGGTAGACGATCGACACCGCGCGGTTAGCGCTCAAGTAGTCGCCGCCGCCACGGTTCGGGCCATTGTCGGCAACCAGGAACAAGTCAACGGCCGCAATCCGTCCATTGGCGGCGAAGCCAAGCTTGACACGGCCCTGGAACGCCGGGCGTCCGACACCGATTGAGTACTCTTCATTGCGCGTCGCGCGCAATAGCACCGGACGGTTGATCTTCTTGGACATGTGCGCCGGCAAGGCCATGATCGGATAGCCGCCGCCCTTGGACCCGAAGCCGCCGCCGCAATACTCGGCGACGTAGATCACGTCGGCCGGATCGACGCCGATATAGCGCGCCAGTCCGGGCACGACGAAGGCCTGGCTCTGGGAGGAGCCATAAACGTAGACCTTGCCATTCTCCCAATATGCAGCAGCCGAACGCGGCTCCATGCAGTGATGGGGATGGCCCTGGGTCATGAAGCTTTCGTCAATGACCAAAGCGGCATTGGCGAAACCGGCATCGACATCGCCGTATTGCCACTCGACGACGGCTTCGCCCAGAGGCATCTGGCCATCCTCGATGGCGGCATAGTCACGCGCCGTCCACTTGATCTCCTGGGACGGCTCGCGGCCGCCGACATTGCCCTCGAGGCGTGCGTTCGGGCCACCCGGGAACAAGCTGTCCAGCGGGTCGACGGCGAACGGCAGGGGCTCGAAGTCGATCTTGACCTTTTCCACCGCGGCCGCGGCCGTGGTCTCGTCGACCGCCGCGATCGCGAGGATCGGCTGACCGACGAACACCGGCTCGTTGGTGAGGATGGTGTCGTTCGGGACCTTGATCTCCGGCAGGTCATCCGCGGTCAAGATGCCAAGGACGCCGTCCATGGCCAAGGCTTCCGAGGCATCAATATTGCGCACCCTAGCGTGCGGCATCGGGCTCCTCAGCAGCTTGGCGAAGACCATGCCGTCCATGCGGATGTCTTCCGCATATTTCGCCCGGCCGGTGACCTTCGGGGCAACATCCGGCGGAGTGAAGTCTTTACCGATAAGTTTGTATGCCATCTCTTAAGCCTCCCGCGCCGCGCGCATCACGCCCTTGAGGTAGTGATCGTAGGCGCCGCACCGGCACAGATTGCCGGACATCGCGTAACGCGCTTCCTCTACCGTCGGGTTCGGGTTCGCCTTCAGCAGCGCCGCCGCCGACATCACCTGGCCCGGCGTGCAGAAGCCGCACTGCGGTCCCAGCTCGTCGACGAACGCCTGCTGCACCGGGTGCAGCTTGCCGTCGGCCCCTTCCAGACCCTCGACCGTCGTCACTTCGCCGCCGCGCACCATGTGCGTCAGCGTCGAGCACGAATACTGCGCCACGCCGTCGATCATCACGGTGCAGGCGCCGCACTCGGCGCGGTCACAGCCCAGCTTGGTGCCGGTCAGGCCGAGCTTGTAGCGCAACGTCAGCGCCAAAGTCTCCTGCGGCAGCACGTCGACACGGCGCTCCTGGCCGTTGACTTTGAGGGTGATCAGGCGTTCGACCGCGCCCGCGGCCTGCGCCTGCGCCGGGCGGCTGCCCGGGCGGAACACATAGGCCGCTGCGGACACCGCGGCGCCCGAGGCGATCACGCCCTTGATGAAGCCCCGGCGCGAGGTGCGATGCTGTGCGACCTCACTCACCAGGGATCGGGCCTCGCCGGCCAGCGCCGAAGCGCCCCCGCGGGCCTCATCCAAGGCCTGTAGCTCAACTGTGTCAGGCATTTGCGTCTCCTCATGATGGCGGATGTCCTGCAAACTAACGCCCAGCGGTTGGCACCCTAACGCCAATCCACTCGCCCATGCTTGGTTATCCGCTAGACGGCCCAACCCTAGCCGATTGGCGGACAATCACAACCGATAATTGGCCGAATTCAGCCACTCCTTAGCCGCCGACAGTGGAATATAACGGAGATGTGATGCACCATGCATGCGGTCGGCGTGAACAGATAACGAATCCGTCGTACGACGGCGGCCCCACCGACAAATCCACTTGTGATGGGGCCACGCGAACGCGAATTATAGGCCGATGTCAGATCAAACCGACTCCATCCGGCTCGAGAGTGCCGAGTTGAGGGACGCCGCGGGCCGGTTGTGGGCCAGCGACGTCAATCTGCGCATACAGAAAGGCGCCAAGGTCGGGATCATCGCCGACAAGCCTGAGGCCGGTGCGGCATTGCTGCGATCGATCGCACAGCATGCGGGGGACGTGACGACCGGCTTTCCCGAGGCGAAGCCGGATATCTCCCCCGGGGTGACCGTGTGGGACTACGTCAGCGAAGGCGTGGCCGAATTGAAGGCCGCGATCGATCGCTACGATATGATCACACACGAAAAGTTGCACCCAATCGATGAAGACCTGCACCAATGGCTGGACGAACAAGCCCTGATCGGGAAGCGGCTCAATGCCGCCGGCGCCTGGGACCTGGACGTGCGGATGAAGGACGCCATGATAGGCCTTCGCTGTCCGCCCGCTGGCACCGTCATCGACACGGTCGAGGAGGCGGACAAACGGCGCATAGCGCTGGCCCGCCACCTGGTCGCCGCCGCAGACCTGCTGTTGCTGGACGATCCCAGCGCCGATCTCGATGCCGATTCCAGCGCCTGGCTGGAGCAGAACCTGCAAGGCCAACAACCCGGAACGGTAGTGTTCGCCAGCCGTGATCGCGCCCTGCTCCAGGGCGCCGCCAGCCAGCTCATTGAACTACGCGACGGGCGCGTGCGCTGGATCGGCGGCGGTTACGTTGACTGGCTGGCGCAGCGTGCAAAGGACTTGCCGTACACGGGCAACTCGAGCCGGGCGCGCCGGCGGGCGATCGATGGCGAGATCGCTTGGGTGCGCGAAGGGACACCGGGTCGGCGCGCAGGGGCCACACCCGGTGCATCCACACTGCAGCGGTTTCTCGCCAAACGATCCGCCAGCGAGGATGAGCCGGTCGAACTCGCGATCGCGCCCGGTACGCGCCTCGGCGACGAGGTCATCGGCGTCGAGGGCTTGCGCAAGCAAGCCGGCAACCGGGTGTTGATCGACGCGCTCTCCTTCAATCTGCCCCCGGGCGCGGTGGTCGGCATTACCGGACCGCCGCGGATCGGCAAGTCGACCTTGGTGCGCATCCTCGCCGGGCGCGAGCCGATCGATGGCGGCACACTGCACGCGGCCGATGAGGTCAAGCTCGCGCATCCGGATCTGAACCGCTTGTCGCCGAAATCGGACCAAACGGTGCTGGTCGACTTCAGCGCCGGGCGCGACACGATGGAATTGGGCGAGCGTGACTTCGCGGCACGCGACATTCTGGCAGCGTTGGATTTTTCTGTCGGCGATTTGGACTCGGCGGTCAGCGGTCTCCCGGAAGCCGGGCGCGAACGGCTCCGGCTGGCGAAGACATTGTGCGCAGGGGCAAACGTGCTGGTCTTCGATGAGCCGCTCCATTGTTTGAGCCTGGATGCCAGGCGAGCTCTGGAGAATGCCGTGATCGAATTCGTCGGCTGCGTGATCGTCGCCACCAACGACCGCTGGTTCCTCAACCGCGTCGCCACCCACATCCTGGCGTTCGAAGGCGACAGCCAGGTCGTCTGGTTCACCGGCAACCATGACGCCTATGTGGCCCACCGCATGTCGCGGCGCGGCCCCGGGGCGGTAAAGACCGGCTGGCCACGCTTCAAACTCGTCGAGCCAGACGATCAGGCAGTCGCCGAGGCTTCGCCGGCGCCGTAGCCCGGCAAGCTTGCAAACTTGTAATGGCTCGGCAATGCGCCGGACACCGCGCCGCCGCCATATTCTGTCGATCTGCGATTTAACCTGCCGACTTAGGAGGTCCGCATGTCGACATCTGCAATTCGACGCAACCGCGCAATCGCCGTCTTGATGGGCGGCGCCTTACTGGCGGGAAGTGGCCTGACGCCAGCCTTCGCCGCGCCGGAGGGCTTCTCCGACATCATCAAGCAAGTCTCGCCGGCTGTGGTGAACATCACCACCCAGAAGCGCCAGACATGCATGGATCGGCCGGCGCCACGATTCGGCTGGCCGGAGGGCACACCCTTCGACCGGTTTTTCCGCGAGTTCGGCGAGGAGATGCCGGACGAGGACATGCCGTCGCCAATGCGCGGCCAGGGTACCGGGTTCGCGATCGAGGCGGACGGCTACATCGTCACCAACAACCACGTCGTCGTCGGTGCCGACACTGTTACTGTCACCCTCGACACCGGCGGGCAGTACGCCGCCAGTGTGGTCGGCGCGGACGCCCAAACGGACCTGGCCCTGCTGAAGATAGATGGCGGCGTCGATGTGCCAACAGTCGCGTTCGGTGACTCCGACACGGTCGAGGTCGGCGACTGGGTGATCGCGGTCGGCAATCCCTTCGGCCTTGGCGGCACCGTCACGGCTGGCATCGTTTCGGCGCGTGGCCGCGACATCAACTCCGGACCGTTCGACGACTACCTGCAGGTCGACGCGCCGCTCAATCGCGGCAATTCCGGCGGCCCGCTGTTCGACGGCGATGGCGCCGTCATCGGCGTCAACACCGCCATCTTTTCCCCCAGTGGCGGCAATGTCGGCATCGGCTTCGCCATTCCGTCGAACATGGCTAAGGACATCGTCGCCCAGCTGCGCGACGGCGGCACGGTCGAGCGTGGCTGGCTCGGCGTCCAGATCCAAACAGTGACGCCGGAGATTGCCACGGCCATCGGCCTGGAAATCGCGACCGGCGCATTGGTAGCGAATGTCACGCCGGACAGCCCAGCGGACGACGCCAAGTTGCAAGGCGGCGACGTCATCCTGTCGTTCGCCGACACCGAGATCGGCAGCCTGCGCGACCTCACGCGCACCGTCGCCGACACCAACGCGGGCGCTACCGTCGATATAGTCGTCTGGCGCGACCGTGAGCGTCGTGACCTGAGCGTTACCGTGGGCGAATCACAACGGACCGGACAGCGCGCCGAATTGAGCACCGGGGAGCGGACCGTCGCCGATGTGCTCGGGGCTCGCTTGGCCCCGCTCACCGACGATGCGCGCCGTCGCTATGGCATCGGTGACGCGATCGATGGCGCCCTGGTCGCAGCGGTCGACACCGGCGGCACGGCCTTCGAAAAAGGCATGCGCCCCGGCGACGTCATCGTCGAGGTCAATGGCTCGAAGGTGTCCCTCGCCGGGCGAGGCGGCCGCGCACCTCGACGCGGCGAAGGCGACCGATGAGCGCTCGGTCCTGGTCCTGATCGATCGCCAAGGCACGCCGCTCTACCTCGGGATGCCAATCGCATAGAGCACCGTCCGAAGCACCGAACCGTCGGGCCGCAAAACCCGGCGGTTTGGCGCCCGCCGATCCCCATATATCCTACTCGGGCAGAGGGCATCGCAGGAGCCGCCGATCGCATGCGCATTCTGGTCGTCGAGGACGATGACGAGACCGCCGCCTACGTGGCCAAGGCATTGACCGAAAACGGTCACACGGTCGACCGCGCGCCGGACGGGCGCGACGGTCTGTTTCTAGCCACCAGTGGCGACTATGACGCGCTCGTGGTCGATCGCATGCTGCCCAGCCTCGACGGTCTGGCACTGATCAAGGCACTGCGCGCCGCGAACTTGACGACCCCGGTGCTGATCCTGAGCGCGCTGGGCCAGGTCGACGACCGGGTCGAGGGGCTGCGTGCCGGCGGCGACGACTATCTGGTGAAACCCTTCGCCTTTTCCGAGTTGCTTGCGCGGCTGGAGGCGATCGTGCGCCGCCGCACGGCACCGGCGGTCGCCTCGGAACTGCGTGTGGGCGATCTGGAAATGGATCTGCTGTCGCGGCGCGTGCAGCGTGGCGGACAGGCGATCGAACTGCAGCCGCGCGAGTTCAAGCTTCTGGAGTACCTGATGCGCCATGCCGGCCGCGCGGTCACGCGCACCATGCTGCTCGAAGGCGTGTGGGACTACCACTTCGATCCGCAGACCAACGTCATCGACGTGCACATCAGCCGCCAGCGCCAGAAAATCGACAAGGGTTTCGATCGCCCCTTGCTGCACACCGTGCGCGGCGTCGGATACACGCTTCGTGCCGACGCGTAACCTTCTCAGGACATCGTCATTCCGCATCGCGGTGCTGTATGTGGCGCTGTTCTGCGCCTCTGTCGCCGCCCTGCTGGCGTTCATCTATCGCTCGACCGTGGCGGTGATCGAGGAACAGACCGTATCGACCATCGAAGCCGAGATCCGGGGCCTCGCCGAACAATACAACGACGAAGGTTTGGAACGACTGATCGAGGTGGTGCGCGAGCGCAGCGGCCCCGGTGGCGACGCCGACAGTGTCTACCTGCTCACCGATCCGCGGCGGCAGCGCCTGGCCGGCAACCTGGACGAGTGGCCCGCCCGCGCCGACCGGCCCAGCGGACAATGGGTGACGCTCGAACTCAGCAAACGCGAGGGCGAAGCCGATGTGCCGCACGGTGTCCAGGCGCGGACCTTCATTCTGCCCGGGCAGTTTCGCCTGCTGGTCGGCCGCGACACCCACCAACGCAGCCAGTTCCGCCAGACCGTGATCGAAGCGTTGGGTTGGGCGCTGGCGGCAACCCTGGGCCTGGGCCTGGCGGGCGGCCTTTTTGTCAGCCGCAACGTTCTGCGCCGCGTCGACGCGGTCACCGCAACCAGCCGACGCATCATGCGCGATGACTTGAGCGGGCGCGTTCCGACCGCCGGTAGCGGCGACGAGTTCGACCGGCTCGCCGGCAACCTCAATGACATGCTCGATCAAATCGAGCGCCTGATGACGGGCATGCGTGCGGTCACCGACGCCCTGGCGCATGACCTGCGCAGTCCGTTGACGCGCCTGCGCGCGCGCCTGGAAACGGCGAAAAACGAAAGCGCGCCGGCGACGCCGGAACGACAACTCAGCGAAGACGCCCTCGCCGAGCTCGACACCATATTGGCGACGTTCGACACACTGGTGCGGATCGCCCGCGCCGAGGCCGGTGCGCTGCGCACCGATATCGCGGTGATCGATCTGTCGACGCTCGCGAACGAAATTGCCGACCTTTACCGCCCGCTGACCGAAGACAACGGCCAGATACTGGGCACCGACATCGCGCCCAAGCTGCACGTGCGTGCGCACCGGCAGCTGTTGGCACAGGCGCTGTCCAACCTCCTGGAAAATACGATCAAGTATGCGCCGAGGGACACACGCATCGATCTCGTCGCCGAACGAGCGGGGGCCTCGGTCCGATTGAAAGTCTGCGACAGCGGACCCGGCATCGCCGCCGCCGACCGGGCGCGTGTCCTCGACCGCTTCACGCGACTGGACAGCAGCCGCAGTACCCGCGGCAGCGGCCTGGGGCTCAGTCTGGTGGCAGCGGTGGCCAAGCTCCACGACGCGATCCTGGAGCTGGGCGACAACGCGCCGGGCCTGACCGTCACCCTGACCTTCGCCGCCGCCGTGCCTGAACAGGTGATCGACACCGAGCAAGAACCGGGTGGCGCGCCGACCTTGCCAAGCCCTAGCGTGGCCCATCGCAACGCTTAAGGGATACCGTCATGGCGAGTTGCTCGCTACCCCGCCAAGCGGTTCGCAGGCCGCGTCGACCATCTGCCGCCGCACCTTGGTTCGTCGCCCTCGGCGCGGCTCTGCACCTTTTCAACGTGTGGCGCCAGCGATCGCGTCAGCGCCGCCATCTCGAGGGCCTGAGCGAGCATATGCTGCGCGATATCGGCATCAGCCGGGCCGATGTCGCGGGCGAAAGCGCAAAACCCTTCTGGCGCCTATAATTGGGAGAGTTCACGATGCTGCAAGCACAGTCGGACCCGTTCGCCATGACCGCCACCGACAGCCCCATTTTCGCCGACGCCGCGCGTATCCGCCGCGCGCTCGAATGGCTGCAGGCGCACTACGCCGACCAACCATCGCTGGAACAGGCGGCAGAGGTCGCCGGCCTGAGCCCCTACCACTTCCAACGGCAATTTAGCCGCCAAGTGGGCGTCAGCCCGAAAAAACTCGTGCAATACCTGACGCTCGACCACGCCAAGCTGTGCCTCCAGCGCGAGGATAGCGTGCTTGACGCTGCTTTTGACGCGGGTTTGTCCGGACCGGGCCGGCTGCATGATCTGTTCGTGGTCCATGAAGCGATGACGCCCGGCCAGTGGAAGGCGCGCGGCCGCGGCCTGACGTTACGCTATGGCTGGCACGACAGCCCCTTTGGCGACTGTCTCATTATCGCCGGCGACCAGGGCGTATGCGGCATGGCCTTCGCCCCGCCCGGCGGGCGGGATCCGGTCCTAAAAAATCTGGCCAGCCAATTCGGCGCGGCCGAGATCGTCGCCGACGAGCGCGCGTTCGGCCGCCTTGCCGGACCGCTGACCGTGGTGCTGCGCGGCACCCCGTTCCAGCTCAAGATCTGGGAGGCGCTGCTGCGCATTCCGCCTGGCGCGGTGACGACCTACCAACGCCTGGCGGCATCGGTCGGGCGGGCGCGGGCATCGCGCGCAGTCGGCCGGGCCTGCGCGCTCAACCCGATCTCGTGGCTGATCCCCTGCCATCGCGTCCTGCGCGCATCGGGATCCCTGGCAGGTTTTCGCTGGGGCGACGACCGCAAGCGCATGATGCTGGCTTGGGAAGGCGCCCACACGGATGCGGAGATGCCGACCACCGCGCAGTCGGCGCCGCTTGCGCCGTGACGCGGCTGCGCTACGCTGTGGCCCCGTTGCCCTTGCGCTCATGTTTCCATGCCCGAACGCTATCTGGACGATTTTGTCGTCGGCGAGACGTTTACTGCCGCGCCGGTCGCACTCGCGGCCGAGGAGATTATCGGCTTCGCCCGGCGCTACGATCCGCAGCCGTTCCACACCGGCATTGATGAGGCGGCAGCCACGCACTTCGGCGGCCTGATCGCCAGCGGTTTTCAGACCATCGCCATGGGCTTCGCCCAATGGGTCCGGCTGGGCCATTTCGAGGGTATCAGCATGGGCGGCCCGGCCATGGACAAAGTCCGCTGGACTACCCCGGTCCGGCCGGGCGACATCCTGCATACATCGGTATGTGTGAGCGAGGTGCGGCCGTCCCGCTCAAAGCCCGATCGCGGCGTACTGGTCCTTGAATTCACGATGTACAATCAGGCGGACGTGACCGTAGCCACGTTCGAAGCGACCGCTATCATCGCTCGCCGAGCGCCGACCTGAGCCTCATATCGCCGCTGCCAAGTGCTGTGGTACGCTTAACAGCCCGTTGAAAAAGTCGCGGCCATCTGACTCTGTGACGAGGGCATGGTTAGAGTCGGGAGCTTCGTCATGGCGTTGGGACGACAAGGGGATCGACAGGTGGACTTGATGGTCAGTTGGGCAGAGATGCCTCGCTCGCCCGGCCACGTGTTTTACGACCAGCTGCAGGAGGTGCTGGTCGATGCCGGTTTCGATGCGTTCGCCGAGGACCTGTGTGAGCCCTATTACGCGCCAGGGATCGGACGTCCGGGAATCCCACCGGGGCGTTACTTCCGGATGCACCTGGTCGGCTACTTCGAAGGCCTCGACAGTGAGCGGGCGTTGGAGTGGCGGTGCGCCGACAGCTTGTCGCTGCGTGAGTTCTTGCGCCTGGAGGCGCGCGCACGTGTGCCTGACCACTCGTCGTTGAGCACGATCCGCAGCCGGCTGCCGCACGCGGTGCATGAGGCAGTGTTCGCCTGGGTGCTGGACGTTCTTGGCGAGCACGGCCTGGTCAAGGGCGAGCGGATTGGGGTCGATGCTTCGACCATGGAGGCGAACGCGGCGCTGCGCTCGATCGTGCGCCGCGACAGCGGCGAAAGCTATCGCCAGATGCTGCAGCGCATGGCCGCCGACAGCGGGATCGAGACCGCGGCGAATGACTTGGCGCAGATGGATCGGCGGCGCAAGGGCAAGAAACTCTCCAATGCGGACTGGGTCTCGACGCGGAGGCCAAAATCGCCAGGATGAAGGACGGCACGACGCATCTGGCCTACAAGCCCGAACACGCGGTCGACCTCGACACCGGGGCGGTGATCGCGGCCGAGCTGTATCCGGCCGATCAGGGCGACACGACCACCCTGCCGACAACGTTGACGTCAGCCGAGGCCAAGCTGGCGGCTGTGGGCGCAGCGCCGACGGCCGACGAACCGGCGGAGCTGGTGACCGACAAAGGCTACTTCGGCCGCGAGGTGCTGAAGTCCCTTGCCGACGGCGCCTGGACGACCCGCATCGCCGAACCGAAGGGCAAGGGGCTCTCGCGCTGGCACGGCGACGACGCCGCTCGGCGGGCCGTTTACAACAACCGCAACCGATTGCTGTCGGGCGTGGCGAAGGCCGCGTTCAAACTCCGCGCCGAAGTGGTCGAGCGGGGCTTCGCCCAGGTCCTCGATCGCGGCGGCATGCGCCGCACTTGGCTGCGCGGGCGCGAGAACATCAGCAAGCGCTATCTGATCCACGTCGCCGGACACAACCTGGGCGTCCTATTGCGCCAGTTGATCGGCGCCGGGACCCCGCGAGAGGCTGCGGCCAAGGGCTTGGCGGTCCTGCTGCTTGTCTTGCGACAGGAACAATCGCTGATCATTATCCTCGCCCTCAATAACCCCCCGGCGCCGGGTCTCGCCGCCGCCATTGTTATCACGCCCGATGCTTCATCAACTCAGTCTTCTTCAACGGGCTGTTAAGCCTCTGTCTAGCGGTGAGGGGCCGGCCGAACCATGCCGATCGATGCTTCGTTTGCGATGTGGGCGACGTTCGCGACGATCGCGGCGACGCTGGCGCTGTACGCGTGGGAACGCGTGCCGCTGGCGGTCACGTCGCTGGGCGTGGTGTGCGTCCTGCTGCTGCTGTTTCAGCTTCATCCCATATCCGATGCCGACGGGCAGAACCGGTTGTCGCCGGAGACCCTGCTCGCCGGGTTCGCCAACCCGGCGCTGCTCGCCGTCGTAGCGCTCATGGTGATGGGCCAGGGCCTGGTGCAGACCGGGGTCATGGAGCGGGCAGCGGGTTTCCTGCTCCAACTGTCGCGCGGCAGCGCGTTTGCCGCGCTGGCGCTGGCCTTCGGCTGCGTGCTGGTCGTCAGCGGCGTGCTCAACAACACGCCGGTCGTGGTCATTTTCATTCCCATCATGCAGACACTGGCCGAGCGGCTGCATCATTCCGCCAGCTACGTGATGATGCCGCTCAGCTTCGCGGCCATTCTCGGCGGCATGTTGACCCTGGTCGGGTCGTCGACGAACCTGCTCGTCCACGCCCAGCTGGTCAGCCTCCGCGGCACCGGCTTCGGGTTCTTCGAGTTCACCGTGCCCGGTCTGGCGATGGCGGCGGTCGGGTTCGTGTATGTGATCCTGATCGCGCCGCGGCTATTGCCCGAGCGGGCACCTCTGGCGGCGCGGCTGGCGGCGGCTGGCAAACAGTTCATCGCGCAAATTACAGTGACGCCGAAATCGTCGCTGGCGGGTGCCGAGGCAGTGGGCGGCGCCTTTCCCATGCTCAAGGACGTGGCCGTGCGACTGATCCAACGCGGCGAGCACGCGATCCTGCCGCCCTTCGGCGACATGGCGCTGATGGCCGGCGACGTCCTCGTCGTCGCGGCGACACGCAAGGCGCTGACCGAGGCGGTCCAGGGCCAGACGGGGCTATTGCACCCCACCGCTCGGGGAGAGGGCGACAGCGCGTCCGACGAGCGCATCAGCGAACAGACCCTGGCCGAAGTCATGGTGACCCCGGCCTCGCGCCTGGTGGGCCAGGCGCTGGAACAGGTCGCCTTCCGCTACCGCTACGGGTGCATTGCGCTCGGCATCGGCCGGCGCTCGCGCATGATCCGCGCCCACATGACGCAGATCCGCCTGGAAGCCGGCGACATCCTATTGATCCAGGGCAGCCGCGATGCCGTGCGCGGCCTACGTGGCGACCCGGACATGCTGCTTATGGAATGGTCGGCCACCGACCTGCCGGCGGTGCACCACGGCACTTCGGCGGTGGCCATATTCCTTGGCGCCATTGTGGCCGCGGCCACCGGCCTGGTGCCGATCGTCGTCGCGTCGCTGACCGGCGCGGCACTGATGCTGGCGACCGGTGTGCTCAACATACGCCAGGCCGGCCGGGCTATCGACCGCAATGTCGTGATGATGATCGTGGCCGCCCTGGCCCTGGGCATCGCGATGCAGGAGACGGGTGGCGCCGACTTCCTGGCGCAGGCGCTGCTTGCCGTGGCCGGCGACTTCGGTCCCGCCGTTATTCTCAGCGGTTTCTTCCTGCTCGTGGCCGCGCTTGCCAACATCATCAGCACCAAGGCGACCGCCGTGCTGTTCACGCCGATCGCGATCGGCCTCGCCCAGGGACTGAATGTGCCAGTGGAGGCCTTCGCCGTTGCGGTGGTGTTCGCCGCCAATTGCTGCTTCGCGTCGCCCGTGGGTTACCAAACCAACCTGATGGTCATGGGGCCGGGCCACTACCGCTTCGCCGACTTCGCCCGCGCCGGCGTGCCGCTGGTGGTGCTCGTATGGTTGGCATTCAGCGTGTTTGCCCCTTGGTACTACAACCTGTAGCGGTGGATAGATGATGGCGGTAACGCAATGAAGGCTGTACACAGGCTCTAACGCTACGACTTGCGGATACGTCACTTCTCGTCATGAACTCTGTTCCGCCACAGCCGACGGTTCGGCCGGCCGACGCACGATTTTCGTCCGGTCCCTGCCGCAAGAGGCCCGGCTGGACGCCGGCCGTCCTTACGGACGCGGCCTTGGGCCGATCGCACAGGGCCGGCCCGGCAAAGCAAGCCCTGGTCCGCGTCATCGATGAAACGCGAGAGGTGCTGGCCCTGCCGGCGGACTATCGGCTCGCTATCATGCCGGCGTCCGACACAGGGGCCTTCGAGGCCGCGATGTGGTCGCTGCTCGGCGCCCGCGGCGTCGATGTCCTCGCTTGGGAAAGCTTCGGCATTGGCTGGGCGAGCGACGTCACGACGCAACTTCGCCTGGACGACGTGCGGGTGCTGCCGGCGGACTACGGCGAACTGCCGGATCTCGGCCAAGTCGATCCCGGGCGCGACACCGTGTTCACCTGGAACGGGACGACCTCGGGCGTGCGGGTGCCGGACGGTGACTGGATCGCCGCCGACCGTGACGGCTTGATGTTGTGCGATGCGACCTCGGCGGCGTTCGCGATGGACCTGCCCTGGCCGAAACTCGATGTGGTCACCTGGTCGTGGCAGAAGGTGATGGGCGGCGAGGCACAGCACGGCATGCTGGCGCTCTCGCCACGCGCCGTCGGCCGCCTGCAGAGCCATCAGCCGCCATGGCCATTGCCGAAGATTTTTCGCCTGACCAAGGGCGGCAATCTCATCGACGGTCTCTTCACTGGCGAAACCATCAACACGCCGTCGATGTTGTGTGTCGCCGATCAGTTGGACGCGCTCGGCTGGGCCCGCGACATCGGTGGGCTCGAAGCATTGATCGCCCGCGCCGAGGCCAATCTGGCGCTGATCGCCGATTGGGTCGACCGCACGGAGTGGGTTGACTTCCTGGCGCGCGATCCGCGCACGCGGTCCTGCACCAGCGTGTGTCTGCGTATCGTCGATCCGTGGTTCGACGGTCTGTCGGACGACGCACAGCGGCCGGCGGCCAAGGCCGTAGCCGGCAAGCTCCAGAACGAAGGCGTCGCCTACGACATCGGCGCTTATCGCCACGCGCCGCCGGGATTGCGCCTGTGGACCGGCGCGACGGTCGAGCGCGACGACGTGGCGGCATTGTTGCCGTGGCTCGATTGGGCCTATGCCACAGTAAAGAACGAAGCCAGCGGATAGACGGATCGCCACAAGACCATGACCCGCGTATTGATCACCGATGAGCTGAGCCCCAGGGCCGTCGACACGCTGCAACGGCGCGACATCGTCATGGATTTGCGCCTTGGCATCGCGACCGAAGACCTGATCGCCGCGCTCGGCGACTACGACGGGCTGATCGTGCGTTCCGCCACCAAGGTGACCGCCGACGTCTTGCGTGCCGGGACGCGATTGCGCGTGGTCGGCCGCGCCGGCGTGGGCGTCGACAACATCGACGTGGCGGTCGCGACACAACGCGGCGTCGTGGTGATGAACACGCCTTCCGGCAACGCGGTCACCACGGCCGAACACGCGATCGCTATGATGCTGGCGCTGGTGCGGCAGGTGCCGGCCGCCGACGCCTCCATGCGCGCCGGCAAGTGGGAGAAGGAGCGCTTCGTCGGCACCGAGCTGGCGGGCAAAACCCTGGGCATCATCGGTTGCGGCAACATCGGCTCGATCGTCGCCGAACGCGCACACGGATTGAAGATGAAGGTCGTCACCTACGACCCATATCTATCGCCCGCGCGAGCGATAGATATGGGCGTAGAGAAGGTCGATCTGGACGCGCTGCTGGCGCGCGCCGACGTCGTCAGCCTGCATGTGCCGAAAACGTCCGATACGCAGAACATGATCGACAGTGCCGCGATCGCCAAGACGCGGCCGGGCGTGCGCATCATCAATTGCGCGCGTGGCGGATTGGTGGCCGAGGCGGACTTGATTGCGGCGCTGCGATCGGGTCACGTCGGCGGCGCGGCGCTGGATGTGTTCGAGCATGAACCGGCGACCGACAATCCGCTTTGCGCCGAGGCGAACGTGATTTGCACGCCGCATTTGGGGGCGTCGACCGCCGAGGCACAGGAGAACGTCGCGGTGCAGGTCGCCGAGCAAGTCGCCGACTATCTGCTGACCGGCGCGGTGACCAACGCGGTCAACATGCCGGCGGTCAGCGCCGAAGAGGCCCCGCACCTGCGCCCCTATATGCTGCTAGCGCGGCAATTGGGCAGCTTCGCCGGGCAGCTGACCGAATCGGGCATCAGCGCGGTCACGATCGAGTATGAAGGACACGCCGCTTCGCTGAACATCAAGCCGATCACGGCGGCGGCCCTGATGGGCCTGCTGCAGCCGCAACTCGAGACCGTGAATATGGTCAATGCCCCCGGGCTTGCGCATGAGCGCGGCATCGCCACGACCGAGACCCAACACGACCGGCCTTGCGACTACCAGAGCCTGATCCGCCTAACGGTGACGACGGAGAACCAGACGCGCGGCATCGCGGGCACCCTGTTCGGCGGCGACAAGCCCCGCATCGTCAACGTCAAGGGGATTTCACTCGAAGCCGAGTTGACCCCGTCGATGCTCTACATCACCAACAAGGACAAGCCCGGCCTGATCGGCGCGCTGGGCACCATGCTCGGCGATGCCGGCGTGAATATAGCTTCGTTTCATCTCGGGCGGGCGGAGTCCGGCGGCGATGCCATCGCGTTGATTGAGGTCGATCAAGACATTCCCGCCGCATTGCTGGCCAAGGTCGCGAGCCTGGAGCACGTCATCCAGGCCAAGGCCTTGAAGTTCTAGTGGAGGGATCGGAACGAAAGAGTCCGAATTGGGATTCCGTATTTTGCTGTGGTGTCCGCCCGGCAAGGCGCCGGTCCCGCTCGATCGTGTCGCCGAGATCGTGCGCCTGACGCAGCAACCGCCGCCGTTTGAGGCGACCCACTGGACGTTGCGCGCGATGGCCAGGGCGGCCGGTATTGCCGCCTCGACGGTGCAGGCGATCTGGAAGGCTCACGGTCTCAGCCCACACCGCTGGCGCAACTTCAAGCTGTCGACCGACCCTGCCTTCGCCGAGAAACTCACCGATATCGTCGGCCTGTATGTCGACCCGCCGGCCCATGCGGTGGTGTTGTCGATCGATGAGAAGTCACAGATCCAGGCGCTCGACCGCCGGTCTGCCGATGAAGAAGGGACGCGCCGGCACCATGACTACAAACGGCACGGCACGACCACGCTGTTTGCGGCGCTCAACGTTCTGGACGGAACGGTGATCGGCCAGAACATGCAGCGCCACCGCCATCAGGAGTTCATCCGCTTCCTCAACCGCATCGAGCGCACGGTGCCGGCGGACAAGGCCATCCACGCGATCGTCGACAACTACGCGGCGCACAACAAGGACAAGGTCCGCGCCTGGCTCGCCCGCCATCCGCGCTGGACTTTCCACTTCACACCGACCTCCTGCTCGTGGCTCAATGCCGTCGAGGGCTTCTTCGCAAAACTCACCCGGCGGCGGCTCAAGCACGGCGTCTTCCATTCCGTCGTCGATCTCCAGGCCGCAATCAACCGCTTCGTCCGCGAATACAATGCGGCCAACCCACAGCCATTCATATCGAAAGCCGACCCCGACGACATCATCGCAGCCCGAAACCGAGGGTTCCAAACGTTGGAATCAATCCACTAGGCGATGCGGTGGTTCGTGCCGATACTTCCGTGCGCATTGGCGTTGCTGTCCCCGGGCCTGAGCGCTGGCGCGGAGATCGTCGACCTGGCGGTCGAGAACGGCGCGTCGCGTCTGTACCGTGCGAGCGGCGTCGGCGAAGGCTTGCCGACGCAACCGACCGACGGTCCGATCTTCGTTGAGGCACGCGATGGTCGCCACTACCGGCTCGATTGGCGCTCGGATGGCGCGGCGTTGGTTGCAGCGGATCCGAGTGCGATACGCCAAGAACGACCAGCCGATATCCTGCCCGACGGCGACGTGACTCACGGTCAGAACGACGTCGCCACAGCATGGCTCGCGGCCCGACAACGCGCTATCGCCACGGCATCCTGGGTGACGCAGTCGAGGCGTCGCGACTGCATGTGCGGACCCGCGACGGGGCCGTCGTGACTCTCGAACTGAACGAGGGCACGGTCTTCGAGGACCGGCGCGCCCGGCTGAGCGACCTCGACCATGATGGCGCCGACGAGGTGTTGGTCGTGCGCTCGCGCGCCGATGCCGGCGCCGCCCTGGCCGTGTTCGCCGTGCGCGACGCGGAATTGCACCTGGTGGCGGAAACGCCGCCCATCGGTCGCGCCTATCGCTGGCTCAACCCGGTCGGTGCCGCGGACTTCGACGGCGACGGATTGACCGAAGTCGCCTTCGTCGAGACCCCGCACATCGGCGTTCGAAGACCGCGGCCTGCGCCTGCAGATCAGCGCACCGGACTTTTCCAACCACACCATCGGCGAGCGGGAACTGGATATGGCAGCCATCGTCGATTGGGACCGCGACGGCACACCGGACATCGCGGTTCCGGATGCGAGCCGGCGGGCGTTGCGCATCATATCGCTTGCCGGCGGCACGTTGGGGGAACTCGATCGCATCGCGCTGGAACAGCCGATAGCGACCGCTGTCGTGGCGGCTATCGTTGGCAGCGACCCCGTGCTGGTATTTGCACTTATTAACGGCGCATTAATACTTGTGCATCAATAGTCACCATCCTCTTAACCAAATTTACCGCGTTGTTAACGGTTCATCGGGCAAGACGTGTAATACTCCGATGCCGAACTGATGTGAGGTCGCAACGAATGCAGCGCCAAGTACGAACCCGAAACCTGAAAATGGACCTTTGCGCCGTGGCCCTGGCCGGCGCATTGGCGATCGGTAGCGCTTCACCCGCGTCGGCGGCCGAATGCCGCTCGGCGGCAGACGCCGATGCCGTTCATTTACGGTCGTTGCAAAGCGAGCTGATGGTGGCCGCGCTATCGTGCCGGGCCAAGCCCTTGTACAACGCCTTCGCCGGCCGGTTCGAGGCTGTCCTGGTCGACTCCGGCGTGCAACTGAGGCGCATGTTCCAGCGCTACCACGATGGCAACGGCACGCGCGCGCTCAACCGCTTCATCACATTGCTGGGGAACGACGCGTCGGCGCGCGGCATCGCCCAAGGCAATCGCCTGTGCCCGCTGTCCGCGGCCCTGTTTGACGAAGTGATGACCCTGAAGCCCAAGGCGCTGGCAGGCTACTCGTACCAGCGGACCTTCAACAGCCGCGCCGTTCCCGAAACCTGCAAGACCGAAGCGGCGATCGCCCACAAACGCTAGAGCACGAAAAAGCCGGCTCCACCGTGACGGCGAAGCCGGCTTGACTGATCTCGTCGGCATCCGGCCGACGAGATTGCGTGCTTACATCAACTCAATCTCGGCCCGGCGATTCTGCGGCTCCCGCACGCCGTCGTCGGTCGGCACCAGCGGGTCAGCCTCGCCGCGGGCAAAGATGTTGACCGTCGCGGCGGGTAGGCCCTGGCGCACCAGTTAGTCCCGAACCGCTTCCGCGCGCGCCTGCGACAAGCCGATATTGCAGTCGGCCGGTCCCGAGCGGTCGGCGTGGCCGGTCGCCTGGATGCGGCTGAAGCCGCCAGTTTGGACGTTCTGCGCCGCCGTCGCCACGATATCACGCGCCTCCTGGGTCAGCACGGCGCTATCCCAATCGAAGAACACCAGATAGTTGGTCGCGACCGGCGGCGCCGCCGGCGTCGCGCCCTCGGGCTGGGCGAGAACCACGCGGATTGCAGTCGGATCGATGTCGGCCAGCGACTCGGCCGCCGCCATGGCCTGCGTGAAGGCGTCCTTGCAACGCGCGACATCGTCGTCGCGTCCATCCTCGGCCGCTTCCATCCAGCAATCGAAACTCACCTGCGCGGTGCCCGTTTCCGTCGGCGCCAGCATCCGCCCACCGCGGTCGAATACCCGGCACAACCGGCCGAGCGCGTCCCACAGCTCCGCCGCGTCGCCCTCGTTCAGACGACGGTCGTCGAGCTGATCGGGCTGAACTGCCGAGCGCCGCGCGGACGTGCGCGCCTTGTGGTTGAAATGTTCGGAGTCGTTGAAATCCCATCCGCTTCGCCGAGAGCGCGACAGGTCTTCGTAACCACCATACAGCGCGTTTTGGAACGCGATCCCCTGCGCCTCCAATCCACGACCGCTCTTCATGTCGTGAATGCCATGGAACGGCCCAGCCTGTGCGGACAGCGCAATGACACTGCCCACGCCGATGCCGAGTAGTACTTTCCACATGGTCATAACGGGCCCCCTTTTGCCAGTCGAGCCAACCGCGACACCCGACGGTCTGGCTCATATTTATCGCTCACGCGACGGATTGCCGTTTCCCTTCTGCGGGGCGCGCGTAGCGCGGCGCGATTACGTGTCCCGCACGCTGATACTGTCAAGCATGGAGTTCAAATTTATCCTTAAGTATCCGGGCCTAGAATCCTGATATCGTGGAATTCTGCGGCCTTCGGAAGAGATAAAATTTGCCGATGCGCGGGCATCTGGCTTAATACCAATCCACGCACTGCGAAGCATTGGGCGAGGCGATGGACGGCCGGGCCGAATTATCCGCTTTGCTCCCGGCCGGGATGTACGACGTGCTTGCGCCCGCGGCTGAGCAGGAAGCATGGATTGTCAACGCGCTGACGGCGACGTTCGCCGGCCACGGCTATGACCGCGTCGACCCTCCCCTCATCGAGTTCGAGACGACCATCAGCCCGACGCAGGACACAGACCTGTCCGCCCAGACCTTCCGTCTGATGGACCCGGTGAGCCAGCGCATGATGGGCCTGCGCTCGGACATGACCATGCAGATGGCGCGCATCGCCAGCACCCGCTTGGCCGCCTCACCCCGACCGCTGCGCCTGTCCTACGCCGGCCAGGTCCTGCGCGTCCGCGGCAGCCAGATGCGCCCCGAACGCCAGTTCACTCAGGTCGGGTTCGAACTCATCGGCAGCACGGATACGGCGGCCGACGCCGAGGCGATCATCGTCGCGGTCCGGGCGCTCGGCGCTGCCGGGGTTACCGAACTCAGCGTCGACCTCAATTCACCGGCGATCGTCGCCGCCGTTCTCGCCGCAATGAGACTCGGCGCCGAGGCCAGCCACCACATCCGCGATGCCCTGGATCGCAAGGACTCTGCCGCGCTGACGCGCCTGGTGAGCGACACCGCCGCGCGCGAAACCCTGCAGCATTTGATCGATGCCGCCGGACCGGTTGCTGCGGCCCTGGACCGCTTGCGCGAATTGGCGTTGCCGTCCGAGAGCGCGGGCGACCTCGGCCGCCTGGCGACGGTCGCGGCGGCGGTCGCCGCCGCGGCGCCGGATTTGCCGCTGACCCTTGACCCGGTGGAATACCGCGGCTTCGAATATCAAACCGGAGTCAGCTTCGCCTTTTTCGCGCGCGATGCGCGCACCGAACTCGGACGCGGCGGGCGTTATGCGATCAACGGCAGCGAAGCGGCCACCGGCGTTTCCTTGTATCTCGACGCGGTCTCCCGGGTCGCCAGCCCGCCGCCGCCGAGGCAACGCGTGTTAGCGCCCGCCGGCACGGCGGCAGAGGTCGCCGAGCGCTTGCGCGGTGACGGCTGGGTCTGCATCGCCGGGCTGAGCCCGGCCGATGACGGCGCGGTGGAGGCGCGGCGCCTCGGCTGTAGCCACGTGCTCCAGAACGGCGCGCCGCGGGCGCTTGCGTCGGGGTGAGGCGGCATGGCCAACGTAGCAGTGGTCGGCGCGCAATGGGGCGACGAGGGCAAGGGCAAGATCGTCGACTGGCTATCGGAGCGGGCCGACATCGTCGTGCGGTTCCAGGGCGGGCATAACGCCGGCCACACCTTGGTCATCGGCGATGTGGTCCATAAGTTGAGCCTGCTGCCGTCGGGTATCGTGCGCGACGGCAAGTTAAGCGTCATCGGCAACGGCGTGGTCGTCGATCCCTGGGCGATGATGGAGGAGATCGAGCGCGTGCGCGCCGCGGGCGTGGCCGTCACGCCAGACAACCTGTGCATCGCCGACAACGCGGCGCTGGTGCTGCCGATCCACCGCCAATTGGACAAAGCGCTGGAGGACGCGCGCGGTGCCGGGCGCATCGGCACCACAGGTCGCGGCATCGGTCCGGCGTATGAGGATAAGGTCGCGCGCCGGGCCCTGCGCCTATGCGACCTGTCCGAGCCGGGCGAGTTGTCCGGCAGGCTCGATCAGATGCTGATGCATCACAACGCACTGCTGCGCGGCCTGGCCGCGGCGCCCGCGGACAAGCAGTCGCTTCTCGACCAGCTCACCGCCATCGCGCCCAAGATCTTGCCGTTCGCCGGCGTCGCGTGGCAGCGTCTCGATGCCGCGCGCAGGGCCGGCAAGCGCATCCTGTTCGAGGGCGCGCAAGGAGCGATGCTGGACGTCGACCATGGCACCTACCCGTTCGTCACCTCGTCAAACACCGTAGCCGGTCAAGCGGCGGCGGGCTCGGGGCTGGGTCCCCGGGCGATCGCCTACACGCTCGGCATCGCCAAGGCCTATACGACGCGCGTGGGGAGCGGCCCGTTCCCCAGCGAGCTGCACGACGAACGGGGCGAGACGTTGGGCGTTCGCGGCCACGAATTCGGCACCGTCACCGGACGCAAGCGCCGCTGCGGCTGGTTCGACGCCGTGATGGTCCGTCAGAGTGTCAAGATCGCCGGCATCGACGGCATCGCCATGACCAAGCTGGATGTGCTCGACGGCTTCGAGTCCGTGTCGATCAGCACCGGCTACCGCCTGAACGGGGAGACGATCGATTACTTGCCATCGTCACCGGGCGCCCAGGCCAGGGTGGAGCCGATCTACGAGACGCTGCCGGGGTGGTCGGAGACGACGCGGGGCGCGCGCTCTTGGGCCGATCTGCCGGCCAACGCGATCAAATATGCGCGCCGCATCGAGGAGCTGATCGAGGCGCCGGTGGCCTTGCTGTCGACCAGCCCGGAGCGCCAAGACACCATCCTGATGCGCGATCCCTTCGCCGATTAGCGGCATGGCACCTTCGGCTGCGCCGGCCGCGGACAAGCCCCTTATTTGGGCGATTATATACTTGACACCACCAAACAGGACGATTATATATCTCTCACAAGGAGATAGCGATGAGCGTTCTGTCAGATCCGATTTTCCACGAAGAGCAAGCGGCATACGCCTATGTCGAGGATATCCTGTGGACGCATGGTCCTGTCTGCCCAAAGTGCGGCGTCATCGACAACGCCTATGCGTTGAAGGGTAAGCGGGCACGTCCCGGCCTGCGGCGCTGCAAGGATTGCAAAAAGGACTTTACCGTAAAGGTTGGCACCGTCTTTGAGGCCAGTCATGTCTCTATGTGCCACTGGCTTCAGGCGACTTACCTGTTAACAGCCAGTAAGAAGGGCTTTAGCGCCCACCAGCTTCACCGGACGCTGGGCGTGACCTATAAGACTGCCTGGTTCATGTTTCATCGGCTTCGCGAGGCCATGAGAACTGGTGCTCTCGCGCCTTTCGGTGCTGGCGGCGGTATTGTTGAGGTGGACGAAACGTTCATTGGCCACGACAAAACGATCAAACAGAAGCACTCCAAGAAGGGGCGCGGTTTCGCCCACAAGCATAAGGTGCTGTCTCTGGTGGACCGTAGCACGGGCCGCGCCAAGTCCATGGTAGTGAATGACCTGAAGGCCAGAACGCTGGTCCCGATTCTTAAAGAGAACATCTCCAAGGATGCGACAATCTACACCGATGATGCTAGCCAATATCAGAATCTTGCTAGAGATTTTGCCGCACACGATTACGTCCATCACGGTGCTGGCGAATATGTTCGTGGCGAAATCCACACCAACACCATCGAGGGCTATTTCTCGATCTTTAAGCGGGGCATGAAGGGCGTCTACCAGCATTGCGCCAAGAAGCACCTGCATCGCTATGCGGCAGAGTTCGAGTTCCGGTACAGCAATAGGGTCGCCAACGGCGTAGACGACCATGGCAGGGCTATTCTGGCGCTCCAAGGGGCGCCAGGAAGGCGGCTGAAATATGCCGATCCTGTTAGCTAGTACATTGAAATCACAATGATATATCAACGGCTTGCACAGTGGTCCAAAAATGCTATAGTGATGGTGCGGATGGCCGGACTTGAACCGGCACGGGGCGTGTGAGCTTGACCGGCTCGCCCCAGTGGTCTCCTAAACCACCGTGTCTACCATTTCACCACATCCGCATCGAGTGCCAGCCCCGGTCCGCGTCACGCAGGTTGGGGGCTGGGAATCGGGTTCAGGCTACGCCTGTCACCCTTTCAAGCTAAGGCGGCGGCATCGCGCTGTTTCCTTGGTTGCGGCTAGAAGCGGAGGGCAGGACTTCCGAGGACAAGCCCTCCGCTTCGTCTCTCCTTGCATCGACCAAGTACCAACGGCCTTGAGTACGGCGGTACTGGCCTTGCTCAAGCCCCCTCCGCAGTTGATTGCGGAGAGACGGTGGCTGGACCATCTTTTCGTAGTCTGTTTCCGCGTGCGCCATGATTTCTAAGGGCCTAAGCCCAGAACTCGATGAAAGAACGCGGTGGATAAGACTGCGCACGGTGCCTTTCGGAGCACGCTTCCTGGCAGGCGCTGGACGAGTGCTGTCCGTTTCTATTGCAGCGCTGCGCGGCGGCTGAGGCTCCGTGTCCTGTCGTGCCGCGCGTTGCTTCGCTTTAGCACTTGAGATAAGATCGTCCAGCGCCTCGCGCATACCATCCTGCTTGCCGCGTTCGTAGGCAGCTGCCTCTGCGCGGGAGAGCGTGTTAGCTAACTCGTCGAGGAGTGTTACGATCATCATTCGCGCCTCAGTTGCCTAAAGTGCTGACGACTCACTATGCCCATAAGACTGCACTTACGGCAACGACAAAGTGCGCGCCTATAGACAATAACTGCGTTAGTGCGCGGAGGACCGTTTGAGTATGAATAGGGAACAATTGAGGCGCTTCAAAGAAGCCGCCAGCGAGTCTGGCGCGGACATGACGAAGGAAGAATTCGCCCGCGTCATCGGCGGGCTGGCGAAGCCGAAACCTCAGGCGCCGCCTCTGGAGGCAGGCGCTGACGCGGATCAGGTCGAGGACGAGTAATGCATGGTCAATAAAACTGAAGCGCGACATACGTGGTACAAAATTGTTGCTCTAGGATTTTGCATATATTTATGGCCCTCGATGTTTGAGCGCAAAGGGCGTCAGTGGTATCCCAAAGACGAGAAGGGCGAAAGCTACCTAGGCCAAGTTTGTAATGCTGACTTATTGCGCAAGAGGCTATTTCGGTCAGCGATTTCTATCGCCGTCATTATGGGGCTTGCCTTGTTGGTAAGTCTGGGGATCAGCAATCCATCTTTTGATGGTAGAGATTGGCTGCGTCTGTTGGCCGTGGGCGTTGCCCTTCTTTCAGCCCTCGGCCGTGGTGGTTGGGATATCCAAACATGGAAGGGCGACACGGCAGTTGAGCGGGTAGATCGAGCGATGTATCGAGCGGGTCAACTTGGTGCGGTGTTCATTCTGATTTTCATCATGACCATGGAATAATGATCATTCGCGCCTATTAGTGGCGCGAAGTATACAAACGCCCTTATTTGGGATAGCCATTCCTGCTTGCCGCTGCACCCGGATGCCGATCTAGGAACGCTCGAACGGCACCAGCGCGCCGGCGTCGACTTCGTCTCGGTCAATATCGGCATGGACATGAACCCGCTCGAGAAGGTGCTGACCACGCTGGCCAGCATTCGCGCCCAGCTCGCCGCCAGGCCTGAGATGTTCGTGGCCGTCGACGATGTGGGCGACGTCGCCCGCGCCAAGGCGGACGGCAAGCTGGCGGTGGCCTTCGATCTGGAGGGCGGTGTGCCGCTGTGCGGACGCACCGAGATGGTGCAGCTATTCTACGACCTCGGCGTGCGCCAGATCCATCTGGCCTACAACCGCAACAACGTGATCGGCGGCGGTTGCTACGACGACGACGTGCCGCTGTCGCCTCTCGGCGGGCGCATCGTCGCAGCGATCAACCGCGCCGGCATGCTCATGGACTGCTCGCACACCGGCTTCCTCACCACCATGGACATCATCGCCGCATCGGCGGCCCCGGTATTCTTCAGCCATTCCAATCCGCTTTCCGTCGCCGACGACCGGCGCAACATCCGCAGCGAACAGATCGAGGCCTGTGTCGCCGGCGGCGGCGTCATCTGCGTCGACGGCGTCGGGCGAATTCTCAGTGATCCGGACGCCGGCACGCCAGCGATCCTCGATGCCATCGACGCCCTGGTCGAGCGCGTCGGCCCCCACCACGTCGGGTTGGGCTTGGACTACAGCTACGATCTGGGGCTCGACGACGACCCACCCGGCTTGGACCGTGCCTATTGGTGGCCCGGCTACGGCCAGGGCCCGCGCGTCAAGATCGCGGCGCCGGAACAGATACCGGAAATTGCCGCCGGTCTCGCCGGCCGCGGCTATCCGCAAGCCGCGGTGAAGCAGATTCTGGGGGAAAACATGATGCGCCTGGCCGGCCGGGTGTGGCCCCAGCGCCAGGCGGGCTGACGACTTACGCCAGCCGTTCCTGGATCGCCTGGTTGCGGATCGACTTTTGCAGCTTCTCGAAGGCGCGGACCTCGATCTGACGCACGCGCTCGCGGCTGATGCTGTAGTGCTGGCTCAATTCCTCGAGCGTCGTCGGCGTATCGCTCAAGCGCCGCTCGACAATGATCCGCCGCTCGCGATCGTTGAGACCGTCCATCGCCTTGTTCAGCAGCTTGCGCCGCTTTGTGAGCTCGTCCTGCTCGGCCAGCACCGTTTCCTGGCTCTCGCCCTGATCGACCAGCCAGTCCTGCCACTCACCGTCGCCGTCGACGCGCAATGGCGCATTGAGGGAGTTGTCCGGCGCGGCCAGCCGCCGGTTCATCTGCACCACGTCGTCCTCGGACACGTCGAGCTGGGTTGCGATCTTCTCCACGTTCTCGAGGCTCAGGTCGCCCTCTTCGACCGCCTGCAACTGGCCCTTGATGCGCCGCAGATTGAAGAACAGCTTCTTCTGCGCCGCCGTCGTACCCATCTTCACCAGCGACCAGGAATGCAGGATGTATTCCTGGATGGCGGCGCGAATCCACCACATGGCGTAGGTGGCCAGGCGGAAGCCGCGGTCCGGATCGAACTTGCGGACCGCTTGCATCAGACCGACATTGCCTTCGGAGATCAGTTCCGCCAGCGGCAGGCCGTAGCCGCGGTAGCCGGAGGCGATCTTGGCGACCAGACGCAAGTGGCTGGTTACCAGCTGATGGGCCGAGTCGACGTCATCATGTTCCCGCCACGCCTTGGCCAGCATGAACTCGTGGTCGTGCGCGAGCATGGGGAACTTGCGGATATCCTGTAGATACCGAGACAGATTGCCCTCTGGCGTGAGGTTGGGAACCCTGGGTACGGCCATGGTTGCCATTGGCTAGGCTCTCCTCGGGAAACCGCCCCGCATGTTAGCACTCAATATTCTACAGTGCCAATATGGGAATTCTTCCCTGCTGTTTCATCCTTCCTCCCACGATTCGTATATTAGAATACTTTCAAACAATCTATCAACTCTCTAATATCCTGAGATAATGTTTTGGTAAATTCGATCCTTTGCTGCGTCCCTGGATGGTCGAACGCAAGTCCGTAAGCATCCAGTGCCTGGCGTTGAAAGTTTGTTGCGGCGGCCGGTGCGCCGATCCGCCTTCGGCGTCCGCCATAAACCGGATCGCCGACGATTGGGTGTCCTAGTGACGCCATATGAACACGCACCTGATGGGTTCGTCCCGTCGCCAGCCGGCAGTCCACTGCGCTGAACGCAGGAGAGTTGCGCGGCCCGAGCATGCAGTAGACCTCATACATGGTTAACGCGGGTTTTCCGCCTGATGACAAAACGGTCATTTTCTTGCGATTGCGCGGGTCGCGGCCGATGTTGCCGGCAATCTCGCCCTTGCGCGGCCGCACTGCGCCCCATACCACCGCCCGATAGACGCGGCCGACCGTGCGTGCGGCGAACTGCCCGGCCAGCGCGACGTGCGCCTGCTGAGTCTTGGCCACCACCATGAGCCCGCTGGTGTCCTTGTCCAGGCGGTGGACGATCCCTGGCCGCTGCACGCCGCCGATGCCGCTGAGCGACGGCCCGCAATGCGCGATCAAGGCGTTGACCAGCGTACGGTCGGGATTGCCCGGCGCCGGATGCACGACCAGGCCGGGCGGCTTGTCGACAACGATGATGTCGGCGTCCTCGTGCAGTATGGTGAGCGGCATCGCCTGGCCGCGCGGCTTGGCAGGCACAGCATGGGGAATGAATATGGCGAAGCCTTGGCCGGGCTTGATGCGGTGGGCAGGACTGTGGACCGGCACGGCCGAAGCGGCGTCGGTGACACAGCCGCCCTCTATTAGCGCTTTGATACGGCTGCGTGACAGGTCGGCAAGCGCCGCCGCCAGCGCCCGGTCCAGGCGCTCGCCGGACGGGAGCTGATCGCCGGTGAGAGTCCGCCAAGTCCCGGGCCGCGCCGCCGCATCGCCGGCTGCATTTCGTGCCATCCTGTCCTTCCCGACCGACTCTGCCGCCATATCCTACGCCGCAAACACCGGCGCGCGGTGTAACTTCACACGCGACGCCGTGTACGCTCCGTCTGGAGACCGCCATTGACCGCGTTAAGGGCGCTGGTGATGACGCTGGCGGTGCTGATCGTGCCCGCGCTCGGGGCCGTGGTCTGGCGCATGGCCGATCTCCTGTCTACCGACGCGGTGCCGGAGCTGGGCCGGGTCGCGTTGGATCTGCCGCAGGGCTGCCGGATCGTGGACGCCTGGAGCGCCGAAGGCCGCCTGATGATCCGCAGCGACGGTGGCGACGGATGCGACCGCGTTTACGTTCTGGATGTGGACACCGGCGCAGTCGTGGCCGAAATCGCGCCGTGACTGGCTGCGCCGGCCCTTGCGCCGCGACCACTGTTCGTCTAATCACGACGACCGGCGCCGCTGGCTTGCGTCCCCATCGTCTAGCGGCCTAGGACATCGCCCTCTCACGGCGAAAACCGGGGTTCGAGTCCCCGTGGGGACGCCATCGGCCATTATTTGCCTATATTTATCAGTAAGTTACGACCGGTGGGACAGTTACCCGGCAGCAGGTGGGACAGTTTCTGTTCATCGGGCGTTCCGATCCCTGGGTACGAGCAGGTGCATGGCCTCGGCCGCGAGCCGCCTGCGATCAACGGCCTTGGTGTAGTGCACCGCCTGTTGCGAGGTCTCCCAACCGTAGATCGCCATCAATTGACGCTCCGTAGCGCTGTTGGTAGCGGCGATTGTGGCGCCGGCTTTGCGAAGCCCATGTGCCGAGCAATGGGGCAGGCCGACTTCATCGCACCATTTGCGGAAGCGGTTGCCGAAGCCGTTGGCCGTGAAAGGCTTGCCATAGACCGTGACCAGATAGCTCAGGTGGCCGGACGGCGTCGCATCGAGCACGGCGCGTAATTCAGGCAGGATCGGAAGCTCGCGATGCTTAGGCGCGTTCTCCCGTCCCTTGGCCTCGATGAAGCACACGAATCCGTTCTTCTCCATCTGCGGACCTAGCCGCACAACGTCGGAGCGGCGGACGCCGGTGAACAGCAACAACGCCAGCGCGAGCCTCGGCGTAGTGCCGACCGGGTGGCGTGCCTCGTATCGGTTCACTTCATCCGCCGCCCATGTGTGGAAGCCGTCCGGGTTGTTGCTCTTGAGCTTGCCGATGTCGCGAGCGGGGTTCGCCTCCAGGAGTTCGACATCGGGCGATGTAGCCCATTTGAAAAGATGACGCAGCGCCTTGATGCGATTGTTCGCCGCGTCGGGAGTGGCTATCTTTTCGTCGCGGAGCTGGCGGATGTGACGCGCCCTCATCAACGCGAAGGGCTTGTCTCCGTGGCGCTCGCGTATCTGATCGAGGATGCGGCGGCGCTGCTTGCGGGTGGCGTCGCCAAGCGACCGAAACTCGGCCGAGCCATAGTATTGCACGATGAGCCAGCCGAGCGAAACGGTAGGATCATTGGGCTTCTCGGACCTGACTGACACACGGTATGCCACCCGATACTCTGCCAGGAACTCATCGCTGCCCGGCGCTTGCCGCAGCCTGGTTTTCTTGCCGAAACGCCGGAAATAGACACGGACGTTACCGTGGCGGTCCACGTCCTCCACGACGTACCGCAAGTCCGATGTGCCCGAGCCATCCCTCATTCTCACTTTCATGCCAGCGCCGCCTCGTCCCAGGGATTGGCTTCCTCGGAGTCTGGCAAGCCGTCAAAAGCGATGTCAAGTTCGCGCCGGTCCCATACCTTGCGGGCGTTGATCGGCTTTGGCTTCGGCATCCGGCCGTCCTTGACCATCTGATCGAACAGCGATGGCGAAACCCCGACATAGGCGGACGCCGTCAGACGCGATAGGCCACGCGGCCAGTCCGGCAGATCGCGCAGGTCGGCGCGGCGCGCAGTCATCGGCCCGCCGCCGGGGTGAGGGTGCGGTGGGGGTTCACCGGCCCACTTCCAGCGATTGGTAGTACCAGGTGTGCAGGAAGCCGAGCGGCGGGATTTCGCAGTGCAGCCTGACCATCTGCCACAGCCAAAGCATGCGCCCGCTGCGACCATTACCGTCGGTGAATGGATGCAGCGTCTCGTAGCGGTGATGGGTCTGATATGGGACAGGAATGTCGTAGGCATTGGCAAGAAGATCTTCGAGTTCTGAGACGATTTGGGGGCCGCCCGACGGCGCAACGTGCGTCCCTACGCGCACGTTCAGGCCCTTGCGGCTGCGCAGTTTGGCATCGGGTTGGAACACGCCGACGATTTGCACAAGGTCATCAATCGCGATCTGCGGTAGGCCGAGGAATTCGAGAGCCGCATCGACTTCGGCTTCGCGCGCGCCAACGATGCCTTCAATGCGGTTGCTCTCCATGAGAAAGCCTCGGACCTGATCACGCGGGACGCTCATCACCCCGCCCTTGCTTTCCCAGGGCTCGTGTTCATCGAGGCGGTCGGTCATCGTCCAAATTCCGTCGCTGCGACGCGCAGGGTGTTCATCGCTCCCCGGCCTACCCCGGAAGGCTCGGGTGGCACTCCAGCCGTCGTGCACGACTGGGAAACGGCATTCCATTCGCGGATCACTCTGTCGCCATCGCTCATGAGCGCATCAATGAACTTCCGCTTCGCGGAGTTGAACTGGTTGCGGCACCCGGCCGAGCAGAACCGCTTGGCATAGGCGCCGCGCCTTGCCGGCGCGAACTCCACCGTGCACCAGGGGCATTCCGTCATTGCGGGTACTCGTCCCACGTCCTGCGGTCCAGGTGGCGGCCAGCGAGACGTTTGCCGACATGGGCCATCGCCGGCTGACACCGGCCCCACGGATGACGCACGGCGCTAGGCACGACGTCGGCGCGGAACGCGGCATCGTTCGGCACCCACGTGCCCCATTGCTTGAAGAAGAACGGCACGCCAACCGCCTGGCATTGATCGCGGAGCCCTCGCGCCCACTCGGGGTGCATGGGCCGCGCGCCAGGACCAGACTCGCCGCCTGCGATCACCCAATGGATCGGCGATGGCACGCCGTCCGGCACATCTACCGGGCCGTCCATGTCGAATATTGCCACCGGCGCCAGCAGCGGCTCCGCCGAGACGAACCGCACCGCGGCCTGCGTTTCTAGCAACGGTGGGATGCGCTCGTTCGCCCGCGCCTGATCCTCGACGCTGACGCCGAGCCATACGTTGGGCAGAGGCTTTGTCACCGCACCGGGATCAACGCCAAACAATCGCTCCGCTTCATGTCGGATGCCGACACGAATGCACGTGGCGCCGACGCTGAGGTAATCCTTCGCCCGCTCCGGACGCTTGGTCAGCACCTGAAACGTATGTTGCGGACATAAGGCCATCACCGCGAACACGCCATCGATCCACTCGTCGGGCACGGCCTCGTGAAACAGGTCGCCGTGTGCGCAGGCGAAAACTCGCCTCGACTCCCACCAGTGAAGCGGTTGATCGAGCCATTCCTCGTTCAGCCGGACCTCGCCCGTCCAAACCGGCCCGGCCTTGCTTGGCTCCGTCAACCCAACGCGTGACGGATGGTTCCGCAGCCGGCCTCCGGCGAGCTTCATCGCGTAGCAGTTGGTGCAGCCGGGCGAGACCACCGAGCAACCCGTGATCGGATTCCACGTTGCGTCGGTCCACTCGATCTTGGTGCCGTCAGCCATGTCAAAACTGTTTGTCGTCTTCGGGATCGAATTGCGGATTGCCTGTGTCTTCGATCGTGTCGCGTGCAGAGCGCGCCGCCGGCGCAAGCTCGTAGCGCTGGACGGGCTGCGGCTGGGACCGCTCCCCGAGCGCCCGCGCGATGTCTTCGGTGGTCGGTGTGAGGCAATAGACCGATGCGGGTGAATAGAACTGCGTGGCGACAATGCTGTCGGCGGTGTGAACATCGAGGCGGAGGAACGAAGCGCCGGCGATCTCCTGCTCGGTGACGTATCCGGCCAGGCGCCGATGGCCCATCAGCTCCAGGATGGCCCAGTCTTCAAACTTCATTTTTGCGGTCATCCTGCACCCGCTTTCAGTTCCTTGCGGCGCGCGGACTCGGCTTGCTTGAGCGTCGCCTGCTGATCGTCCGACAGTGCTTCGTAGTGCCCACGGTTCTCCGTCCTGAAGTCTGAGATGGCGATGCCGGTGGGCGCGCTCGCGTAGGCACCCATCGCTCGTGTGACGAACGCTTCGGCCGGCGATGGCTTATGGCTGGTGGGCGAGGCGGATGATTCAGGCTGGGCCGGGGCAGCGTCGCCCTCATCCTGACCGGATTGTGTGGTCGCATCGTCCTCCGACTTGACCTCGCCCATGGGCTCGCTGGCAGGCTCCGGCTCACCGCCGTGCGCAATGTCCGCCATGTGCGCGTCCTGCGCCTCTTGCTCGGCTGCGAAGTCGGCGCGCTTGGGCGGCTCGGGCGGCGTGATGTTGCGCATCTCCTGGCCGGTGCGCGCCTCCATCTCCTCAGCCGTCAATTCGCCTCCCAGCGCCTCGGGGAACGCCTTGCGCAGCGCCGCGGCTTCGGCACATTTCTCCAGCATGTAGGACGGCGACGTGCGCCAGCGCTCGTTCGGGCAATCCGAGAAGCGGCTTTCGCGCGCGTAGAATTCATCGAAATACACGCGCGGCCCTGGGAACGAACAGCGCTGCCCTTCGATCATGCGATACACGGTCATCTGCGCCCACTCCGGTGCTTTGACCGTGACCTCCTTGTCCTCGCCCTTCTTGGGCCGGTGCCAGAACTTCAGGTCGTTTTTGGGGCCGAACGCCGTCGGGTCGGCGCCCGCATAACCCTTGGTGCGGGACGCCTCGATGCGGTGTGAGGCGATGCCCGGCCACACGCCTTCCACATAGCGTTTCTGTTCGCTGCTCCAGACGGGAACGATGTGAACCACGCGCTTGAAGGGGTCCATCTGCTTGGCGTGGCAGTAACTCAGGGCCAGCATGACGCCCTCGGCGGTCTGCGCCGAAGGCCAGATCGCATCGACCAGCGCGCGCCAACTCACCTCATCGACTCCATACCGCTCTCCCAAGGTCGGGTGATAAGGCAAACGCGTTGGCGATACGCTCAGTTGCTGTCGCGCGGACATGATCTCTCCTAGCTGACGACCGTGGTCGTCTGTTCCTCCAGTTCGGCGCCGGGCACCTCCGCGCCATTGCGCAGCGCGACGCTGATGGCGTCCTCGTTCGGCGCGCAGTAGGCGCGGGGAATCGCGCTCGGGTCGGTGATCTTCACGCGATAGGCCGTGCGCGGATAAACGGTCGCACCAAGGTCGGTGGTGATGCGCGCGAGGCCAGCGCGAGTGCGCCAAGCGTGCAGCGCGTAGAGCAGCTTCGTCTTGGCCACGCCCATCGGTGTGAGCCGCGTCTTGTACGGCAGCTCGGCTTCGGCCTGCGCCTGCTTGTGCGGCGCGGCAGCCTCTTTCCGGGCGTCGTCGAGGCGCTTGGCCAGCACCGTCATCTGCTTCACCAGATCGATCGCAACATGCGCATCGTCGATGGTGGCGACCCGGCCAGCGCTGTCGGCGCGCTCGATGAGCCGCTCTGCCTTAATGAGATCGTCGGACGGCGGCATGTTATGGCCGGTCCAATCAACGGGCCGTGTCGGCGTCGCCTTCGCGTCCAGCGGTCGATGTTCGGCAGCGTGCGCCTGGTCGGCCAGCATGTAGTCGTAGCTGGCTTGATCGATCGGGTGCTTGGCGAGATAGGGCCACATCTCCAGGACTTCGATCTGGTCCGTGATCTCGTCGCCGGTGCCGAGCTTGATGTGCCAGACCGGCAGGTCGAAGGCGTCCTCCAGATAGACGATCTCCGCCGGCACCCACGGCCCGTTGCGCGCCAGCCGCGTCTTGTAGAAACCAGCAATGGGCTTTGAGGGATCGATCGCCGCCGGCATCTCGTGCACGCTGGGGGTCATTGCACGAAACACTCGGCCGCCGCGATGTCGTAGATGCCGGGCTCCGTGATCGTGCCCTCGCGGGCAGCTTGCTGGGCAGCGCGGCGCATCAGGACGGCTCCCGCGCATCGGGTTGAGCGTCTCCCGGCCACGGCTCGCCCTGTTCTATCTTCTTTCGGAAGATCGTGATTGCCCGCCTCAGGTCGCGGACTCTTTTCTGATGGTGTGCGAGCATGGATTCTGCGTCTGCAATGGCTTGCTGCCATTTACGGGCGCTAGAGTCATGAATGGTCGCCGTCACGCCGCCTCCGGCCCGTCCGGGCAGATGCGCTCGACACCTGCCAGCCCGAGGTCGGCGACGGCCTGCCGGCATGGGCGCTCGATCAGCGGATGTGCCGGACGCTCGGCCTGGCCGGCAAGAAAGCCCGCCGCAGTGGCGCGTGATACGTGGTTTTGCCCGCGCAGCGCTTGAGCGGCGGTCCAGTAGGCGCGCATCAGGGTGTGGAGGGACGCGGGAGCGGTCATGTGTCGTCTCCCGTCGCCCTGGCGATGGCGGCGCGGTTGGCGTCGATCAGGGCGTTGTACTCGGCCAGTCCTTTGCCTTCCGCTGGGTCAGTAATTCCTCCAGCACTGTTCGTGATGCTGTCGTAGATGACGTCGCGCTCGGCGATCAGCGTCCGGTTGCTCGCCTTCAGCGCCTCCAGCATCTCGGGCGCGGCCGCGATCAGGCAGGCGTTGGCTTCGACGGTGGTTTTCTCCGAGACATAGCCACACAGTGCGACGAGAGGCGTGTCGCCACTGGCACTGATGAATTGCGGCTGCCCCCAGTCACTTCGGGTTACGCACCAAGGCGCCGGCGTGTGCTTCGTCATGCCGCATCCTCCGTCTTCGCGATGGCGGCGCGGGCGAGGTCGCATAGCGTCTTCGTCGTCGCTTCATCGGCGCCGGTAAGTTGCAGCCACCGCAGCCGCTTGGTTTCATCCCATGGGTCGCCGCTGTGAAAGAGGATCAGTGCCTCGGCAACGTCGCGTAGGTTCGGCGCGGCGGCGATCAGGCAGGCGTTGGCTTCGCTTTCAGCCGCCTGCGAACGTCGCGCAAAAGCGTGCGGCATTTCGCATATCAGTGTGCGCTCGCCTGAAGTAACGTCCTTGCAAACTGTAAATCGCCCGTTCGGTCCGAAAGAACTGCGGTTAAGTTCAGCAATCCAAGGTCCAGGCGTGTGCTCAGCCATCACGCCGCCTCTTTCGAGCACGAGAAGGCCGCGCCCATCGCTAGCGCGTATTCCGCCTCACGCTGGCGCTCGAACCACTCCCGCCGCAGCATCACCTCGCCGTCGACGCTCACCGCGTCCCACTCGGCGCTGACGCCCAGCAGGCGCTCGCCCGGCTTGAGCCACGACCACGCGTGGACCTGCGCTAGCGCTTCGCCTGCCGATGCGGCCCAGAACGGCGTGACCTCAAGGTCGCCGTCGAGGTTGATCCAGTCGACGTAGTAGCGCTTCGGGAGTCGCTCGATTTCGTGGTCGAAGGTGGTGGGCATGCTCCACTCCCGTCAGCGTGGCCGGCGGCGGGATTAGGGGTGCGCCACCGGCGTCTTAACGGCGCGGCAGGGAACCGGGACTGTGCAGCGCCGATGATGGGAGCAGTTATGTGCCGAATTGGCACATATTGTCAAGAATGAATCTGCCGTTATGGCAGAAACCTGAATGGTGGGCGCTGGGAGCCGCCTGGGTCAGGCTCTCTAAGTATCATCGGCGATGACACGGGCGCGCGTGCCGTAAATGACCAATACCCTTTGCCCGGTATCGAGCGGGTCGTCGTTACCTTGAACGACCGTAATCAGCGCACCATTCTCGGTTTCGATCACGTATTCGATGCCGCTCTGTCGCGTCATAGCATCTTCGGCAAGCGCGCCGATTATGCCGCCCGCAACGACGCCAGCTACCGCTCCCACTATATTGGCGTCAACGCTACCGCCGATTTGCGCGCCACCAACGCCGCCCGCAATCGCAGCACCTCCAGCACCAATACCGGTGTTCGTGCCCGCGATCGCGACGTCGCGCGCGCTAACGATGACCCCTCTGACTACCCGGTTGACCTGCCCTACGGCGCCCACGGAGTAGGTGTCAGGCGATACATTAGGCGCGCACGAAGCAACGGGGATGCAAAGGAACGCCGCTACGAAAAGCAATGATAGTAGTTTCGACATCACACCCCCGCTGGAAACATAGGTTTAGTAAGGTCTATTGTTTCGGCAGCCTGAAGGAATAGGGCGATATTATTCTGCACGGCCCGATTTATACTTTCCCTCGCCCGCGCTATCCCGAGGTAAGCATAGTTCCCAGGCGTTTCTCCAGACGACGCCACATCCTGACTGAAAATGATGTCTCCGTTTGATCGATCAATCACCTCATAGCGCGCTACAGTATCGGTCTTGAAGCTGATGCCAGCGCCGGGGACATCGAGTTTCAGCACTTTCACTGCGACGGACACTTTCTTGCTTCCGTCATCACGAAAAATCAGCGTGCGATCAAATGCCTCTTGCAATGATGTTTGCCACACGCTGGTGAGAGCAATTCCAGATGACAGGCCCGCTCCAGCGGTCTCGGCCAGTTGATAGTCAAGTTGGCCAACCTGTTCGTCCGGACGCGCTAGCGTGACCGTGATCGACCTAACCTCGGCATCGAGAGGGTGCTCAGAAAGCCCCATGTTAGGCACGCTGAAATTCAGCGGCGGGATTTGGTTTCCACAACCCGCGAGAGCCAAACCACCGATAACTACTGTTAGGATTGCGAGTGTTTTTTGCCTCACGGAATTGCTCCTTTGTGCATCACGTGTTTGAGAAGACAGCGACCTTGTGCTGTGTCTTTCAGTCGTCTTGAGCAGCCTGTCAACCGATGGCCCGACTAAGCCAGATTACCCGCCCTCGAATGGTGACGTCGGCGGGATCAACGCCGCGCTGCGGATCATAATACTGATTGTCGGAAAGTATGCTCAGTGTCCGGGTGGCAATATCAATCTGCACCCGCTTCACCGAAAGCGCGTCGCCAATGAGGATGGCGTAGAGGCCGTCGCGGTAGGCGGTGCTCGCGGAGCGGTCGATTAGGACTACATCGCCGTTGTGCAGGGTCGGCTCCATCGACTCGCCGTCGACACGAACCAACGCGAGCTGATCAAGCCGCCCGACGAACAATGCCCTCAGCCACTCTAAGCGAAACATCTCGTGGTGCACCGGCGCCTGACCACCGACCACTAGTGATCCCGGCCCGGCCGAAAGCCGGACGTCGAAGACCGGTAACGGCGCGTATTGCTCGCCGAAGGCCTCGATTAGATCTTGGCTTGTGGCGTCGGAGGTCGGCGGCGTCAGTGGGGTATCCGGTCGAGCGATGAGGTCGGTGGGCGATATCCCAAACACCGCTGCGAGGCGATCCATCCACAACTTTGTGAGCTGCTGTTTGCCGGTCTCGAGTCGACCGATCTTCGTGTGGTGGCAGTGAACTAGTGTGCTCAGCTTGGTCTGC
The DNA here is from genome assembly GCA_965248805.1 of Alphaproteobacteria bacterium. Classification (GTDB taxonomy): domain Bacteria; phylum Pseudomonadota; class Alphaproteobacteria; order UBA6615; family UBA6615; genus CBDFKJ01. The sequence goes on along the minus strand of CBDFKJ010000005.1, from coordinate 348,960 downwards.
GACCAGCCGCGAGCCTCGCGAAGCTCCTTGATACGATTAGGCAAATTCACACGGGCGAGTGTGCCAAATTGGCAGGCACTCGTCCTGTGCCAATGTGGCAGATTTTGTTTGACACGATCTGTGCCGATTAGGCAGAACATGGCTCATGACCCTCGCAGACTGGCTCAAGGAGCATGATGTCACTGCGGTCGCCTTCGGTGAGCGCATCGGTGTTCATCACACCGCGGTCAACCGCTATGTCAGCGGCACGCGGTTGCCACGGCCCGAAGTCATGGCCCGCATCGTCGCCGAAACCGCCGGTGCGGTGCAGCCGGGCGACTTCTATGCGTCGCAGGCCGCGGAATGACCTCACACCTTCCGCCCGATCCGATCGGCGGCGCTGTCGGCCCGCAGGACTTCCTGGACCAGGGCGACGAGGCTGAGGCGGCGTGATGGTAGAGGCTGGCGCATACACGGTTCCGGCTAGTGCGGTTCGTCGTCTGGAGGATCGAGTCGTGTCTCGGCCTCTTGCGCCAAGAGCCGTAGAGAGTCGGAAAATTGTCGTGCTTGAGCGGCGGTCATTTGAAACGTCAGAGATTGCGACTCTCCCGGTCGCCGTGACCCGCTGCGGCGTTTTCGCTGCCCGGCGTAAATTGAAACTTTCCGCCGATGGGAACGGTGAACATGATTGACCCGAAGGCGCCGCACTCGAACGTGTATGAGTTGGCGTGCGAGCTGCCATTGGTCACGCGCTGCACCGCCGCCACCGCACTCTCCGCGCGGGCCGTCTGACCATGACGCGGCACCGAACGAGTTTCCGTCAGCCTGCCTCCGAATCGCGGCGCCCAGGGGCCTCGCCGCGCACAAAACTGACCCTCGTGGCTAGGAACCACCGCCCACGGTTGACGGACGCCGGCAGGCGTTTGGCGGTAAGGGCAGCCAGGCCCCTCACTCTTGCGGACGACGACTTCCACAACCGAACCGTAGCCGCACCGGCCGCGCCGGTCGTGGCCAATCGCCGGTGCCGGAATGGACACGATAACCGCGCGGGAGGCGGGAGATGACCAAGCGCCGTGACGTCGGCTCGGTCGAAGAAGAGGTCCTGGCCTGCATCAACGCTCATGCGCCCAACGACATTCATGAGGCGACCGGCAAGACGGCCGGCCTGTTCCGCAAGGTCAGCGATCCCGACAGCAGCTACCAGTTGCACTTCATCGACGCCGTGCGTCTGGCGGCGCTGGACATGCGCCATGGCCGCGAGCCGCGGCTGCTGATCTGCATGGAGCGGTTGGCGCGCGCGCACGCCGAGGATCTGGGCGGCGCGGTGCCGTCCGGCGCCGATCTCGGCCGGCTGGTGCACCACGCCGGCGCCGAGCTGGGCCAGGTGCACAGCGCCATCCTGGAAATGGACGCCGACGGCCGCCGCTACGCCGAGGAACTGCACACCGTCAAGCGGCAGACCGGCGACGTGCAGCGCATGTGCGAACGCATCCAACAAGCGTGCGACCGCGACCTGGCGATACACCGGCGGCTGTGCTCGGTGGCCGCGGCGTGATTGAGGAACCGACCAAGGTCGACCTACGGGGCAGTCCAAGTCCCTTCGGGGAGGCTAACCTCAACATGGCCGAGCGATCTCTGATCTGGGAGACGGCGGCGAGATTGCACCCGTTGGACGCGGGTGTTGACACATTCGCCGACACTGTGGCCGCGCTTGCCTCAATCTATTTGGCGTTTCGGGACGGCAAATGACTATCGCCGAGAAATCACTTCATGAAAGGACATTCGCATGGCCAAGAAACTGAAAGGCAACGGCGCCGGCGCACCTGGTGTCGGGCACAACGTCGGCGAACTGAAGCGCGACCTGATGCTGGCGGCGCAAGAGATCGCCCGGATCGACGAGCAGATCGCCGAACTTAGGGCCGAGAAGAACCAGATCAAGCAGGCCAAGGTGAAGGCCCACGGCGTCAAGCTGGCCGACTTCAACACCGTGGCGCGCTGGTGGAGTCTTGAAAACGAGGATCGCAACGAGACCATCGACAACATCCGTCTGTGCTGCGAGGCGCTGGAGATCGGCGGCCAGGGCGAGTTCTTCCCGACGCCGGCGGTCGTGGCCGGGGCCGAAGCCCGCGCCTGATGGCCGCGCGGCGCGACGTGCTGGCCCTCGATCTGGCGACCCACACCGGGTGGGCGCGTTGGCGATCCGGCAGTGAGGTCCGGTTCGGCACGATAGCCCTGCCGAAGTCCGGCCCCGATATTGGCCGCTTCCTGGCCGCGTTCGATGACCGGCTGGTCTCGGTGCTCGCCGTCGCGCCCGACGTCGTGGTGTTCGAGGCCCCTTGGATCGGCCCGAACACGCATCAGGACACCGCGCGCAAGCTGATGTGCCTGGCGGGCATGCTGGAGTTCGTCTGCCATCGCGCGGCCATCCCCTGTCGCGAGGTCAACAACGCCGCCGTGCGTAAGCATTTCTGCGGCAAGGGCCGGGCGCCTCGCAAGGAAATGAAACGTCTCGTGACGCAGGCCTGCCGAGCGACATCGAGCCTGTAGACGTGCGCCGCGAAATCGAGCACGGCCAGCGCGTCGGCCTCATCGTCGTTGGCAGGCTGCCAGCCGCGCGTGCGGGGCGTTGTTCGGAAAAGCGGCGTGATGGCACAGAACACGTCCGCGGCCGTGATGGCACGACGACACGAGCCACCGGACTCGCTCGATTACTTCCCGACGCCGCCGTGGGCGACGCGGGCGCTGTGCGAGCATCTGGACCTTTGGGCCAGCAGGATTGGGCAGGAGTCCGCATGGGACCCAGCATGCGGCGAGGGTCACATGGCCCGCCCGTTGGCCGAGTGCTTCGCGCGCGTCGAGGCGTCCGACATTCACGACTACGGGCTGGGCCATCCCGTTGGTGACTTCCTTGCCGGCGAGCTCTTGCCGTCCTGGGAACCTGCCAAAACGGTCGATTGGATCATCACGAACCCACCGTTCAATCGGGCCGCGGCGTTCGCCAAGCGCGGCCTGGAATTGGCGAAGACCGGCGTTTGTCTGCTCGTGCGCACGGCCTTCCTCGAAGGCATCGATCGATACGCCACGCTGTTCGAACCGCACCCGCCGGAGTGGATCTGCCAATTCACCGAACGCGTGCCGATGCTCAAAGGCAGGCTTTCGCGGACCGCGGCGAGCGCCACAGCCTATTGCTGGATCGTCTGGCTCTGTCCCGCCGAGGCCATCAGCCGATACGGACCTGGGTTCGTTTGGCTGCCGCCTTGCCGCAGACGTCTTGAGCGCGACGACGACTACGCCCCGCTGCTCACCGAGGCCGCGTGAGCGCGGAGTGAGCATGTGGCCGAGTTCCCAGCCTTGCCGCTTTGGACGGACGCGTTGATCGGCGACACCTACCATCTCACGCCCGCGCAGTTCGGTGCGTACATGCGCCTTTTGATCGCGGCCTGGCGGAGACCAAATTGCGATCTTCCAGACGACGATCGCTTCCTCGGCCGCGTCGTCGGCGACCAGAGAGGATGGCACCGGCTGAAGCCGATCGTGATGCCATTCTTCGACCAAAGCGACGACGGATTTTACCGCCAGAAACGGCTTTTAGCGGAGCGCAATTGGTGCGCAACGAAGGCTGCCAAAAATGCCGCAGCTGGACGCACTAGTGCATTGAAAAGAAAGAATAGAGGTTCAACGAACGTACCAACGAAACTTGAACGTAAAAGCAACCCCCATACCCATACCCATACTCAGACCCACAAAGTGGGGAAGGATCTTGTTGGTAATACCGAGTCTGAATCTGAAGATCGGAGTCCTGATGGGAAGATAGCCGTTTCGCCAAAACGAAACGGCCACGACCAGGTCGAAGCTGCGTTCGATGCCTGGAACGCGTTTGCGCAGACCCACGGGTTGCCCACGGTGCAGCAACGCACCACGGCCAGACGCGCCGCACTGCGGCGGAGGCTGGCGGACGGGGGCGGCCTTGACGGCTGGCAGGCAGCGCTCGACAAGGCCGCGTCCATCCCGTGGATGCTCGGCGAAAACCCTCGCGGGTGGCGGCTCAACCTCACCACGCTGGTTCGCGAGGAATTCTTCGCCAAGCTCATGGAGGGCGCCTACGACAAGGCCACAGGACTCTCTGCGGCACAGGCATGGCTCGCCAAGCAGAGCGCGCCATGACGGCGCTCGACCACTACGACGACCGCGCCGCGGCACTGGTGGCCGTCGACCACACGATCGCCAAGCTCATGGCGCTGTACGACGACATGACCGCGGCGAAGGCGGATGCGGCTAAGCCGGTGTTCGTCGAGGCCTTGGTGGGCGACGGAAGACCGCGCTTCTCGGCCGAGACGATCGCCAAGGGACTACGCGACGTGCTCACCGGGTGGCGGCGGCAGAAGGCACCACAAGCCGCCGACATCGCCGCCGCATGTGCTGGATACCACCGGCAAACACCAACCTCGCCGGCCATCGCGGCAACATCCAATCGCCGCCCGCGCTGCGACCTGTGCGGCGCTGAGCGCCGTGATGATGGCACCTACGCGCAAGGCACGCTTGGGCTCTACCGCGACGCCGGTCCCGGCGCCGCCAACCCGTGGCAGCGCGATGAGCACGCCTGCGGCCACAGCCGCGCCTGGCTGCATGGGCGCAACACCCAGGGCTGGTCAACGTTGTCGCAGCTCCCAGCCCATGAGCGCCACGTCGCTGTCGGCGGACCTGAGCTCGCCGGACCGCTCGCAACACTCGTCGATCGGCTCGGCGACAAGATGGGCCGCGGGCGAGGCACCTAACTCTTCGCAAAATTGCGACTGCTATTCGCAGCGGCGTACGAAAGGACGAACGCATGAATGAAATCGAAAACGGAATGATGGGTCGAGATGTCGTGACGGGTTTCACGGGCCGCGTGATGGCAATCTGTCACCACTGGACCGGCTGCGACACGGTATTGCTGATGCCGCATTGCGATTCGAATGACAAGAAGCCCGATGGCGAGTGGTTCGACATGGAGCGCGTGGAGGAAGTTGACGTACCGGCACTGGTATTGCCGAACGCGCCCAAGCGCATGGCTGCGGGCAAGACGGGCGGCCCGATGTTGGACCGCGAGCCGCCCAAACGCTAGGCGTGGCGGGAGCCGCCCTGGCGCTTAACCGGCAAAACGGACTGGAATTTTGCGGTATGAAGGATGAAGGGCGCCAATGCCTATGCGGCGGCCCACGACGTGCTCGCCGATCTCATGCTGGCCGGCCGGGCGCTGAAGCATCTGCCACCGGAGCGCCTCGATCGCGCCGTGACCTGGTGGCCAAGCATTGTCCGCGACGCCAGCGAGGCATACGGCTACCACGCAGCGGTAGCGCCGCGTCTGCGCGCGACGCTCGACGAAATCAACGCACTCGATCGTGTGCTGGACGCGGCCTGGGTCTTGGACGGAAGCGAGCGCCGGCTTGTGCTGGCGCGGGCAATGGGCTTCTCCTGGCGGCGCATCATGCGCCAGCGCAGACGGCGTGGCGACGGGCTGCGGCACGAAAGCCTCAAGCGCCTGTTCAGGGATTGCGTTCTGCGCATGGCGGTTGAGTACGGCCAGGCAGACTGATTTGGGCGGTGCAAACCACCGAACATCAACATGAGATAGAAATCACTTCTCCGAGCATGGTTTAGCCATGAGGCAGGTCCATTGGTAATTTAGGCTCGGTCCATCTTGGTCTTTCAATTACCAGCCTGGGGTTGCCGAGCAGTCTTGATTTACCCTGTAACGGCCGGTCGAACGTATTGAGTAGTTCTAGGTTAGCGTCTATTGCGGTCGCGACATGCAGTGCGTCCTTTGGCTGGACTCCGTGGTCCCAGACATATTCGCGGGCCATCTCTGCGACGTGCCTAGTGATGTTAGCACTACGATGTAGTCATTCCTGAAGAACGCTTCTACCTTGGCACGCTTCGTTGTAGGAATTGGCAAGGCGCCCTTCAATGCCAGCACTTCAGCAATTGTCAGTGCCGATGTAAGAATCAAAGTTTTGCCATCTTCGGCGGCTTGGAGCACCTCCATGCAGGCAGTTTCTTTGTCCCGCTCGGCTTGCAGCCAGCCGAGAAAACAATCGGAATCCCAATATCGCTTATCTATGCTCAAGAGGCTTTTCGCAAGATGCCGTGAACGTCGCGGAATGACGGTATATCTTCAGTCTCCGGGAATGCGCGTATCTCATCCACTTCAATACTTACGGGTTTGCCGTCCTTTCGGTAGCGGATTGGGCCATAGACTTCGACACGAGACCCGAACGCGGCTATGGCCTCTGGAACCAAGTGATCGGGGATATAACATCGAGCCTGCATATCCCAAAGACGCACATAGACAATAAACTGAAGTCGCCCGCGCTCGGTAATAGTTTGCAGGCGTCCTTCAATAGACCCATAGTCCTTATGTTCACCAGCAAGAAGTCCAATGACATTTGCTGCAGCTTTGGCGGTAACATCAATTGGATTGCGACGAACCCAAACGCGAACGGTCGTATCGTCGCTATCGGTTCGACCAACCACGTTGCTCAGATCGCGCAAACTACGCAGCGCCTTCTCACTGAAATGGGCCGGCCGCGCTTCTCGCTCCTCGATTTGAGAAATACCATCCGCCACAGCGTCGGTTACTACGCTAATGATGGCAGGGTCATAGCCTGGCTGGGGGGAAACCTGCACTAAATTGCTTCCGTGCGTGACTGCTACAGCCCACCGGACCGCGCTCGGCTTCCCTCCGACTTCGCGCGTCACCTCATCGAGAATGGCAAAGAAGGAGCGAACGCTGCGCAGAAATTTATCCGGTGTAATGGCATGACCGCCCACCTCCAAAGTGAGGTCGCTCTCTATATCACTCTTGAGGGCCATCGTAGAATCCTTCTTCGGAAGGGATTCTACGCGCTGGACGAACCCCCGTACAGTAGCCCTTTCCCGCTGATGCCAGCGAGCAGGGCATCAGCGCGCTGATTGCCGCCTTTCGCTCCCAGCGCCGTGGCGGCCGGGTCTTTGCCATCGTCGTCAGGTTCTTCCTCTTCCTCGCCGGTCGTGAACCGCATGACCTTGACGGCGTTGCCGATCACGTCGGTCTGGACGCTTCTGGGCCCTGTGGCGCTTTCGGCATGCATAAGGTCATCGCGGCGACCCGTGATAGGCTGATTTCAAACTGATGCACTACCATCGAACTTTTTCGCTTGCGGGAAACACGGGAAACAGATATTGGGCTGTTTCTCATCAAGTTGGGCGTTGTGCGTTCACGCTCGTATCATCCCCGCTCGGCTCCCCCGCCGCGGCGGGTTTTTTTGTTCCCAACCATGGGAGACGCGACGTGAGCCGAGCCAAAGCCGTCAAGGTCTTGGCTGGGTTCGCCGCCGGTGTGATCTGTTGCCAGGCGGCGAAGGCAGCCATCGAAGCTAATGCGGGCGGACAGACCGCGATCGGGGTCCACCTGGTCGAGCCGGGGCAGATCCGGCAGCCCGCTCCATCAAGGCGATCCGTGCTCGCCGATCACGGCGCCGAGCTGATCGGCAAACCACTCGGTCACCATCGTGCGATGACACCAGTTCGAGAGGCTGAACGGAGGTTGCTCCCAGCAGAGCAACACGGGCTCGGCGCCGCCGGCCAGCGCGTGCAGCTCGTCCCACACGGTCTGAGCGTCGAGCGGGCCGAGGATGTCGCGGAAGTAGATTTCGCGATACCGGTCCTCGGGCATGCTCATCATCTCGCGGGTCGGCGCGAGCGCCTTATAGGTACGGTAGCCGGCGGGCGTTCCACGCGGCGCCCAACGGGCAATCGAGATGCGCCCGGGGCCGGTGTAGGTCTTGAAGCTGGCGGTCTTCATCAGGCTGCTCCCATGTGCACGATTTCGCCGAAGGGCGGCTCACTCACATATCCCGGCGCGGTCGTCGTCACCCAAAGGGTAGGATACGCCGGCTCGTCGGGATAGCTGGAGCAGCACAAGTCGGTCAGATAGACCACGCACGCCGGATTGACGTCGGCCTCGTCGAGCCACTCGAACGGAGGCCGAAAATTCGTCCCGCCGCCGCCGCGCGGGTGCAGCTCAATCGGCAGGTCATGCGGCGAAAACGTCTCCGCGTTGCGCAGCCGCGAATCGCAATAGAGCACGTGGATTTCTTCCGGCATGCAGTCTTCGAGGATGCTCGTGAGCTCGGCCGCGAACTGGTTCATCTCGGACTGCGAGACGCTGCCGCTGGTGTCGATGGCAACCGCTATCGGCGGCATCTGCTCCGACCGGCACGAGGGCAGGTAGACGCCTTGATGCACAAAGCGCCGGTTGGGCGGGGTCCAGCGGTATTCCTGCTTCGCGGACATTTCGACGAAGCGGCGGAGTATCTCGCGCCAGTCGGCCTTCGGGCGCAGCACTTCGTCGACCAGGCGCGCAAGGTCGCCGGGTAGCTTGCCTGCGTTCTTGGCGATGGTTGCGGACTGGGCCACCGCCTGACGCCACTCGGCTTCGGCGGACGCCAGTTCGGCCGGCGACGGGTTGCCGTTGTCGCCGGGGGCATCCATGACGCCGCCGCAGCGGCCGGGATCGGGGCAGTTGCCGTCCTGTCCGCCACCGCCGCCGCCGGACTGAGCCGGCGGCAGGCGGTTGTAGATGGCTTCGGCGCTCAAACCCGAATAGTTCGGGTCGAGTAACGCCCCTTCGGGCAACGTAAAGCCGTTGTCGATCAAGACGGGGTTGATCGCGTAGTCGGCCGCGATGTTCCATCGCTCGGCATCGCGGCTGCCGCGTCTCGTATGGTGGTTGCAGGCCGGGTGCATGACCTCGTGAGCGAGCACGCCCACGAGTTCGTCCATGCCGAGCCCGTCAACGAACGAGGGGTTGAAGTAAACGTCGCGGCCGTTCGTCGCCATCGTCTCGATGTCGGGGTTTTCGATCAAGCCCATGCGTAGGGCCAGCGAGCCGAAGAACGGCTGCGACAGCACCAGGCGGGTCCGCGCCTTGGTGAGTTTCGTTCTGGTTTCCATGTTTCGTCTCCTTAAGCGACGTAGCCGGACATCGCGCCGAGGATCTGCTCAGCGTCGGTCGCCTGCTGCTCGCGTGCGTCCTTGTCGAAGGCTTTCGAATTCGGCCGCAGCACGGACGGATCATTGCGGCAGAGCTTTGCCGCCACGTCCTGACGCATCCGCTCAAGCTCCGGGTCGTCCGCGATATTGAGTTTCGGCAGCAGGTCGACCAGTTCGCGCAAATTGCCGACCAGCGTGTCATGAAAGCGGTGATCCATGTCGGACAGCCGCTCGGTCATGTGCTCTACCGACTTGTGGAGGCGCTTCCAGCACTCGTCGGTCGCATCATGGAGGATGTTGCGGGTCCGGCTCTCGATGTCTGCCTGGATGCGCTGGACCTCGGAGGCGTTGAGACTGACCCGGAAATCGGCCTGATCGGGCAACGGGCTAACGATCGTCTCGAAGGCGAACCGGGACCGGATATCGTGGACGCCTGGGTAATCGTTCGGGTCGAACATGCCGTTGAGCGCCGCCTTCGCGTCGTTCACATACTGGACGTAGTTGCGCTCGAACGCGTCGGCCGCCGCGTCGAACGCGGTCTTGAAGTCGCGCTGCTGGTCCATGTAGTCGAAATACGCGGCTGCCGGCAGGATACGGGCGCCCCAGTCCTCCCACGACAGCGTGTGCTCGTAGTGGTGCGTCCGGGCCTGGTTCGCGACCTTCGTCACGTCGGCCAGCGCGGCCTTTGCGATCAGGCTCTTGTTCCAGCGGCCGGCGTCGGTGCTCGCGTTGTGGTGATCGAGGACTTCCCGTGTCACCTTCTTGTCGAACTTGCGGCCCGACCAGACGTTGATCGCCTGGCGCACCAGCATGGCTTTCTCGGTCAGATTGCTCATGACATCACCTCATGATGCTCGGACACCCACTCGATGTAGGCGCGGGTGTTGGCCACCGCCGGGTCGCGGTCGAGCGCGTCCTTGACCAGCAGCACGCTGAACTCGTCGGGCAGCCGGTTTGCGTAGGTCACTACCCGATCCATGTTGCCCTCGGTCGCCTTGCGGGCCAGCGCGGTCGAGATCGCATAGAGCGTCGCCGCTTCCTCGGGGATCGCCGCGCTGTCCGGGCTCATCAGGATCATGTCCGGGCTCTGGATCGAGCGGGCGATCTTGAGGAAGCCCATGAACTCGGCCGCGGCGCCCTCGCCGACGGCGCCGGCGATCAGCGAATACTCGATGCCGTTGGTGACGGTGCCGGAGCCGACGATGTTGCTCACGAACTCCCACGACCGGGGCGTCGGAAACGCCTTCTCCGAACGCTTCGGGTCGAAGTCGTGCAGCAACTCGTCACGGAAGCGCAGGAAGGCGACAACCTCGGTGGCAATGCCGTGCTTGGTTGCCCACTTGGTCCAGTCGTCGAGGTCGACGCCGAAGTCGAGATGGACGAACCGGTTGGTGAGCGGAGAGGGCATGCGGTGGACGACACCGCGGTCGCTCTCGCGGTTGCCGACCGCGATGATGGTCCAGCCGGCGGGCAGCTCGTATTCGCCCAGCTTGCGATCAAGGATCAGTTGATAGCAGGCCGCCTGGGTCAGCTGCGGCGCCGCCGTCAGCTCGTCCAGGAACAGGATGCCCTTGCCCTCGCGGGGCAGGAACTCGGGCACCGCCCAATGGGCGCGCCCGTCGCCGTTGATGTGCGGCAGGCCGCGCAGGTCGACCGGGTCCAACAGGATCGCCCGGACGTCGCGCAGCTCCAGATCGCTCTCGTCTGCGATCTGCTTGACGACCGCCGACTTGCCGACGCCGGGAGGCCCCCAGATCATGATCGGCTGCTTGATGCCGACCAGGACGCCCAGGGCTTCCGAAACCTGGGATGGTTTGAGAGTGTAGTTTGATGCTATGGTCATTTCGCTTTCTCCTTCTCACAGAGGGGTTGCACGGCCCCCGGCACCTCGGTTTGCAGCTTCGGTGCCGGGGGCTCTGTTCTTTTCGTCAATCCTCATCGTCTTCGTCGCAGGGAGCCGCTTCGAAACCGACCATTTCGATGATCCGCTCCAAGTCCTTGATGGCGCTATTGAGCCGCTTAACGTGGCCCAAATGGACCTCTTCGATGTCGACGCCGAATTGCGTGATGCAGAGCGCTTTGCACTGATCGACCAAGGCCGCGAATTCACCAGCCGCCGCCACGAAATTGTGGGTGGTGGTCTTTTGTATTTCATTGTCGGAAGTAACCATTTCTCTATCCTTTACATGTGGTCTTTTTGACAAGGTTTATTCTATAGAAGTACTCCACTAAGGCAAGTAAAAAGCGCACAATATCAACGACTTAAGCTGTTTTTACATGAAGCGGGGCACGAGGGAGTCGGCGGCGGCCCGCGGCTACGGCAGGCGTTGGCGCAAGGCGCGCAAGACGTTTCTCTCCCGCCATCCGCGGTGCGCCATGTGCCAGGCCGAAGGGCGCGTCGTCGCGGCGACGCTGGTCGACCACATCGTGCCGCATCGAGGCGATCCGGTGCTGTTCTGGGACCGCCGCAACCTGGCAGCCGCTGTGCGACAGCCATCACGGATCGGCCAAGCAGCGGCACGAGGCGCGCGGCTACAGCAATGCCGTAGGGCCGAACGGCTGGCCCCTGGACCCGCTCCACCCCGCCAACAGAAGGGGATAGGGGGAGTCCAAACTAGGGCCGGTCGGCGCGTAGACCGGCGGGGGAGGTTTCTCGTCTCGCGAACGAAATTAACTAGGGGGGGTGCGTTCACTCATGTTCGTCGGTTCGGTGCCGCGCCCGGTGGTCGATCAGATCCTGCGGACGGTCGATTTTGGGGCCTGGGGCAGCGTCCATGTGTGCTGCTCGGGCTCGTTCCGCGTGGACCGCGCGATCAAGGCCGGTTATCCGGCGTGCCGGGTGATCTCGAACGACGTGTCGCTGTTCTCGGTGGCGCTGGGGCACCTGCTGACAGGCCGGCCCGTCGACGTCCGCTTCACCGGCAGGCTCGCGTTCATCGAGGGACGCATCGGCGGCGCGCCGGCCGAGCGCGTGGCGGCGGTGATGGTCGCCGTGGACATGGCGCGGTACCGCGGCAAGAACGAGTGGGCGCAAACCCACTTCGCACACTACGAGACGGCGTTTGCGGACTTCCTCCGGCGCGCACGAGAGCGCCTGGACGCGATGCTCGCCGGTCCACGGCCTGACGGGTTCGTCGCCGGCGACTTCCGGCAAATGCCGGCGCTGGCGCGCAAGGCCGGCGGCGGTATCGTGGCCTTTCCGCCGACGTACAAGGGTGGCTACGAGCGGCTGTTTCGCTTCGTCGACGACAACACCGAGTGGCGGCGGCCGGCTTACGAGGTTTGGGACCCGGCGGACCTGGCAACCTGGGTGCGCGGCATTCACGACCAGGGTCTGCCGTACTGCGTCTTCTCCGATCACCTGCTCGAAGATGGCGCGTTGTGTCCGGTGACCGGCTACTGCAACGACGGTCGGCGCACGGTCTACACATACGCAAGCGCCGGCGGCTCATCGCTGCGGGCAACGCACCACCGCTCGACGCCGTTCCTGTACGAAGCGGTCGACCCTGCGGCACTGACGTCGCACACGAAGGTCGACCTTGTTCAGACGGACTCGGCGAAGCTGAACTTTCTGAAAGACCGCTATCTGTCCAAGGGCATCGCCCATGTATCGGGCGGCTTGAACTTCCTCGTCTACCTCGACGAGAAGCTGGCGGGAGCTTTCATCTACCAGCGCTCGAAGTTCGGGGACACGAGCGCGATCTATCTGTTGAGCGACTTCGCCATCTGCCGACACCGCAGGATGTCGAAACTGATCGCGCTGCTCGCTACCAGTCACGTGCCGGTGTCGATCTTCGAGCGGCGCGAGCTGGTCCGGGTCGCCCGGCTCTACACCACGGCGTTCACCGACAAGCCGGTGTCGATGAAGTACCGCGGCGTCTTCACGCTCGCGGCCCGCGGAGAGGGGATGCTGAACTATGAAAGCGAAGTCAGACGCCGGTCTCCACAAGCGCTCTACGAAGGCTGGTATCGGCGCTGGGCTCAAGACGCGGGCCGTCACCAAGGAACTGCGCGGGCTGAAGCTGCTTGAGAAGAACGCCCGCTACATGCAGCCGGCGCAGTTCGAGCGTCTGGTGGACAATCTTCGCAAGGACGGCTGCCTGACCACGGCGCCGCTGATCCACGAAGACACGGTGCTGAGCGGCAACCATCGGGTTCAGGCGGCGATCGCGGCCGGCATCGAGGTTGCGGACTGCATCGAGATCATCTCGCTGCTGACGGCCGGGCAGCGGGTTGCCATCCAGCTCTCGCACAACGCCATCGAAGGTGAGGACGATCCCAACACGCTGCGCGAGCTGTATGACGCGCTTGGCTTCGATGCCAAGACCTACTCCGGGTTGACCGACGACATGTTCGACAAGGCGTCGCCGGTGGATATCGCGAGCCTCGCGGTCGGAGCGCCGGAGTATCACGAGATGTCCGTGCAGTTCCTGCCGGCCGAGGCGGAACAGTTCGAAGCGGCGCTGGCCCGCATCGAGCGGAAGTCCAACCGCGCCGGCACGGTGCACGTCGCGCGTTTCGAGGACTTCGATGTGATCTTCGGACCGTCTGCTGGGGCTGCCGTACTTCGAATCGGAGTTCGTGCCCAACACGTTCACGACCGGGACCTATGTCGGGATCCTGGGCGACTTCTCCTACTACTGGATCGCCGACGACATCCAGCTGCAGATGCAGCGCCTCGCCGAGCTGTACGCCGAGACCAATCAGATCGGGATCATCGCGCGAGCGGCCACCGACGCCATGCCGGTGCTCGAAGAAGCCTTCGTGCGCGTCCAGCTGGGCTGAGGCATCCGCACCGGCGTGAGGCCGGGCTGAGCTAGCACCCTAAAGGAGACACCGAAGATGCAATCTTTGTTGAGCAACACCGAGATCGCCCGCGTCATGGACGCCAAGGCCGCGGGCACAACGGTCGAAAACGGTACGGCCGTCGACATGCAGAACTTCGAGGGCGTGATGTTCATCGCCGCCCTCGGCACGCTGACCGCCGATCAGGAGACCTCAATCAAGGCGCAGCAGGCCACGGCCCCGGACGGCGCCTTCACCGACCTGGACGGAACGAGGGTCGGCGACGCGGAGGATGACGACGACAACCAGTTGCTGATCCTCGACGTCAAGCACCTGACCGAACGCTACGTGCGCTGCGTGGTCAGCCGCGGGACCGCCGACGCGGTGATCGACGGTATGATCGCGATCCGGTACGGGCCGCGCAAGAAGCCGACGACGCAGGGATCGACGGTCTCTGCGTCCAAGGCGGTCGACGGTCCGGCCGAGGCCTAAGCGCTCATGGACGACCGGGTCATCGCGCGGCTCGCCGACCGCCTGGAGCGCGTCGCGGATCGCCAGCATGAGCATGAGCGGCAGTGCGCCGAACGGAACGAACGCGACGCCGGACGGTTCGGGCGTCTTGAGACAGCCGTCTCGCGCAACACCAAGCTGCTGTGGGCCATCGTGCTCGGCATCGTCGGCCTGGCCCTTCAGGCCGCATGGCGCGGTTGGCCGGCGCCATCGTGACCTACCGGTTCTCCGACACATCCGGCGCCAGGCTCGCGACGTGTGACGCGCGCCTTCAGGATCTGTTCGGAGAGGTCATCGGGCACGTCGACTGCACGATCATAGAGGGCCACCGCGATGAGGCCCGGCAGAACGAGATGTTCCGCACGGGCAAGAGCCAACTCCGTTGGCCGCAAGGCAAGCACAACGTACTGCCGTCGCTGGCCGTCGATGCCGCGCCCTATCCGATCGACTGGGGCGACCGCGAACGGGCGACGCTGTTTGCCGGCCTGGTCCTGGGTCTCGCGCACGCGCGCGGACTGCGTCTGCGTTGGGGCGGCGATTGGAACGGCGACTGGCAGGTGAAGGACAACTACTTCGACGATCTCTGGCACTTCGAGTTGATGGAGGAAGGCGCATGATCGGAGCACTGCTCGGGCTGGCGCAGTTCGCGCCGGCAATCATCAGTCTGTTCGACAGCGACGATAAGTCGACGGCGGCCAAGGCGGCCAAGGCGGTTTCCGAGACCGCACGCGCGATCACCGGTTCGGGATCGGATGACGACGCGCTCGCTGTTCTCAAGACCGATCCCGAGAAGATGCTGGCCTACCAGGCCGCCATCAACGCGCATGCAGCCACCATGTATGCGAGCGAGACCAAACGGCTGATCGCGATCAATGAGACAATCCGCCGCGAGGCCGCGAGCAGCGATCGCTACGTGCGGCGCTGGCGGCCGACCATGGGCTACGCTGTCACGTTCTCCTGGATGTTCACGGTGTTGGCCATCGTCTATGCGATCATCGCGACACCGGAACAGGCGCCGGCCGTGATCGCATCGGTGGGGTCGCTAAGCTCGATCTGGACGGTGGCGCTCGCGGTGCTCGGGCTCTCCGTTCACAAGCGCAGCCAGGACAAGCAGCCGCCGCGGACCGGCGCACTCTCGACGCTCGTCAAACGACTGACCCAATGAGGTGACCAAATCATGCGCATCAGAATGTTGACGACAATTGCCGGCCCGACGCTCGCCGCGTCCGCCGGTCAAGAAATCGAAGTCGACGCCGAGACCGCGACCGCACTGCTCGACGGTGGCTTCGCCGAAGCTCTGAAGGCCGAGGCCGAGACCGCGGCGGTCGAGGCGCCGGAGAAGACGACCGCGCCAGCGCCGAAGCGCCGCGCCGCGCGCAAGCCACGGGCGAAGTAGTCCTTTGTGATGCAGATCCGCTACGCGCTGACGGAGGTGACGGCGCCGGCCGATGAGCCGCTGACGGGCGACGAAGCGAAGCTCCATCTCCGCGTCGAGGACGACGAACATGACGAACTGATCGCTCTCCAGATCGCGGCGGCGCGGCGCGAGGCCGAGACGTTCATGGGGCGCTCGCTCATCACACAGACCTGGGACATGGATCTCGACCGCTTCCCGGCCTGGGCAATCGAGGTGCCCCGTCCGAGGCTTCAGTCGGTCGAAAGCATCAAGCACGTCGACACCAGCGGCGTTCTACGGACACTCGATGCCAGCGGGTACCGTGTCGACACCAAACGGGAGCCGGGGAGAATCACGCCGGCCTATGGCGAGACCTGGCCGGCCGCACGCGCCGTGATGAACGCGGTCACGGTGCGGTTCAAGGCCGGCTACGGCGATGAAGCGGAGATGGTGCCCGCGGACATCCGCCAGGCGCTGTTGCTCATCGTCGGCCGCTTCTACGCGCACCGTGAGGACGTCCGCGACGGCATGCCGGCGACCGAACTGCCGCTAGGCGCGCAGCACCTGCTCAGGCCCTACATGGTCCCTCGGGTCTGAGTACTTGGGCGCTTAAGAACGGTATGCATCATGCTCGCTGGCAAGCTCGACCGCCGGATCACGATCCAGCGCAAGACGGAGACGCGTAACACGCTCAATGAACCCGTCGAGGACTGGAACGACCTGGCGACGGTGTGGGCGCAGAAGCTCGGCCAGACCGGCCAGGAGTTCTTCGCCAACGATCAGGTGCTGTCGGAATACAGGGTCATCTTTCGTATCCGCTGGCGACGCGATCTCAAGGACACCGACCGCGTGATGTTCGAGGGTCGCGCCCACGACATCCATTCGATCCGCGAGCTCGGCCGCCGCGTCGGGCTCGAACTGCAGACCGTCACGCAGGATTAGATGCCGCTCAAGGCATATGGATCGGCGCGGTTGGTCGGCGCCGAGGCGATGGTGCGCGTGCTGCGCAGCATGCCGAAGGAAGTCAGCGACAAGGTTGTCGCGTCCGCGGTGCGCGCCGGCGCGGCCGTCGTGCGCAAGGAGGCGATCGCGCGGGCGCCCGTGCGCTCCGGCGGCAAGCCCAAGCGCTTGAAGACGAAGAAGACGGGCGTGACCCTGCGAGCGCTCTACGGCGCGATCGTCGAGGGCGGGTCCGCGGTGCGCTATCCCGGCAACCTGAAGAAATCCATTCGTGCCCTGCGCACGCGCAAGACCGAACACGACGTGACCTATCTGTTGGGGCCGACCGGGCGGGCGTTTTACGGCCTGTTTCTGGAGTTCGGAACGTCGCGGCAGGCAAAACGGCCGTGGCTGCGTCCGGCTTTCGAGGCGACGGCGGACAAGGCGCTCGCCACGATCGGAAAGACGCTCGGCACAAAGATCGAACAGGCGGCGAAGAAGCTCGCCGGGCGGTTCCGCGACTCCGGGCTGGGGCGAAAACGTGGGAGGCGGCGATGAGGGCTTGGCCATGAAACGCGACGCAGACCTTATCCGGTCGCTATTGCTCGCCATCGAAAAGCGGGATGAGGCGTTGTTGACCTCCGAAATGGTTCTCGATGATCGCGACTCCGCTGAGATTGCCCACCATGCCGAACTGCTGTCGGACGCCGGTCTCATTGTCGGAGAGGACGCGTCGACGATGGGGTGTCCAAGCTTTCATATCCGGCGCATCACGTTCTTCGGGTACGAGTTTCTCGACGCGATCCGATCGCCGTCGGTGTGGCGAAAAACACGCGACAGGGAAAACACGCGACAGGATCGATAGGGCCGGTGGCGGTTTCGTGTTTGCCGTAATCAAGGATGTCGCGGTGTCGATCCTGCGCCAAAATCTCGGTCTCTAAGACAGTGGCCGTCGAAGAAGAACTCATCACGCGGCTGCTCGGCTTCGCCGGCCTGGCCGCATTCACCGGCCAGCGCGTCTACTTTATCGCTCGCCCGCAAGGGGACGCGCTGCCTTCAGTCACTCTGCAGTTGGTCGGTGGGGGCCGGCGCGAAAGCGCGATGGGCGGCGACACCGGCTATGTGCGCCACTTGTGGCGGACGAGCGCCTGGGCCGCGTCCTACCTTGAAGCGCGCGATGTCTCGGAACAGGTCCGCCTCGCACTCCAGCGATGGCCCGTGAAAGACCCGGCCTATAGCGGCGTGATCGAAGACATCTACGCCGGCGACGAAGAAGACGGCTACGACCCGGAGACCGAGGCCCATATGCGCGCGCGCGTTTTCGAGATCGTTCACCGGGAGCAACCGACATGAGCATTGCGCGCGACCACAAGGTCTGGCTCGGCGGCCACGACTTCAGCGGCGTCATGAACGCACTCGGCCTGGAGCTGACGCTTGAAGCGCACGACGCGACCACGTTCGACGACGGCACGCGGCGGTCGGTGACCGGCCTGCGCACCGTCCGCGCCGAGCACCAAGGCTACTTCGATGCCGAGACCGTCGACGCGCGCTTGTTCGATGCCGTGGATCTCGACGGTGAGGTCATGACGATGGCGGTGGCCGGCGCGGGTGAGGGGACGCTCGCCTACAGTTTCCCGGCGGCGATCGCCCAGTACAGCCCCGGCGCCACGGTGGGCGAGCAATTGGCGTTCTCGGTCTCGGCCGAGGCGTCGGGCGACGATGCCGACGTGCTGCGCGGGACCATCCTGCACAACGCGACCCGGACAGCGTCGGGCACGAGGCCCGCGCGCAATCTCGGCGCCGTGCCGGCCGGCCGTAGTCTCTATGCGGCGTTGCATGTGCTTGAGGCGTCCGGCGGCGATACCGCGATCGACGTGAGCATTGTGTCGGGCGCGACCACGCTCGCATTCGACAGCGCGCCGGTCATCGGCAGCCAATGGAAGATGCTGGCCGGCCCGCTGACCGGTTCGAGCTACCGCGCTGAGTGGACCATCGCCGGCACCGCGCCGCGGTTCCGCTTCGCCGTCATCGCCGGCGTCGTCTGACGTTTAACACAAGGAGAACTTCATGATCCTCAAGAACGCCTTCGTCTCCATCAACGGCGTGGATCTGTCCGATCACATCCAGGAGGTCAACCTGGAGATCGGTCGCGAGAGCCACGACGACACGACGATGGGCGACGACACCAGGTCGATGACACTCGGGCTCAAGACCTGGTCGCTTGCGCTGACGTTCAAACAGAACTTCGCCGCCGACAAGGTCGATGCGACACTGTTCGCCGTCTACAACGCCGGCGATGCGGTGCCGATCATCGTCCGTGTCGACAAGGGCGCGAAAGCGGCCGGCAATCCCGAGTTCACCGGAGATGCGGTGATCGAAAGCTATACGCCTCTCGGCCAGTCGGTCGGCGACTTCGCGACAGCGCCGGTGCAGTTCGCGGCCGCCGGAGATCTCACCCGCGCGGTCGCGTGACGGAGGCCGGCATGGCTGAAACCAAAACCCCAAAGACCCTCGACGCGGCGGCGATCCTCGGCGCGGCGAAGTCACCGCCGCAGGCCGTCCATGTTCCGTCGCTCGGCGGCATCGTCCACGTCCGCGAGATGACGGTGGGCGAGCGCGACGAGTACGAGATGCAGCTGGCGGGCACCCGTACGGACGAAGCCAGCGCCAAGCGCCGCATCGTGCGGTCGTCACTGCTGGTGCGCGCGCTCTGCGATGCCGACGGCAAGCGGCTGTTCATCGACGACCAGGCCGAGGAGCTCGCCGGCACCCTCGGCGCCCGTGCAGCGGACCGGTTGTTTTCCGTAGCGCGGCGTCTCAACGGGATCGGTGCCGACGCCGTCGAGGAACTTGAGGGAAACTGACGCGGCGGCCGAGCCGCCGGTTCCTGTTCTCTCTGGCTCGCGAGCTCGGCAAGACCGTGCACGAACTCGAAACCGGGATGGGCGCGCGCGAACTCGCCGAGTGGGTCGCGGTGCTGCGCATCGAACGGCGCGAGGCCGATGAAGCCCAGCGCCGCCGGAGCCTCGAAGACGGCGTGCGCAGCAATCTGAGCAGAAAGCGGAGGCGCTAAACATGGCACAGACCGTCGCCGCGCTGGTAACGGAACTGTCCGCGAACCACGCGGAGTTCCGGCGCGACATGGGCAAGGCCGCCGATGCCGTCAACTCCTCGCGGGCGCGCATCAACCGCGAACTGGGCAAGATCGACAAGGGCTTCGGGCGGCTGCGGAAGTCGGTCGGCCGGTCGATCAAATCGGCGCTCGGCTTCCGTTCGATCGTCGCCGCGGCGGCCGGGTCGGCCGGCTTGGGACTGTTGATCAAGAGTTCCCTGGATGCCGCCGACGCCATCGCCAAGATCGCCGACAAGGCGGGCGTCGCGACCGACTTCCTGCAGGAACTCCGCTTTGCCGGCTCGCAAACGGGTGTCGCCGGGCGCGATATCGACGATGCGTTCACGCGGCTGAACCGCCGGCTTGGTCTGTTCGTCACCAACGGCGGCGGCCCGGCGGCGGTCGGTTTCAAGGAACTCGGCATCAGCGCGCGCGACGCCGCCGGCGCCGTCCGCTCGACCGAGTCCGTGTTCGACGAGATCGTGGCCAAGCTGGAGACCTACGAGAACACGGCGCAGCAGGCCGCGATCGCCTCTGCGTTCTTCGGCGAGGACGCCGGACCGCGGCTGGTCAACCTGCTGTCGAAGGGCTCCGCCGGCGTTGACGAGCTGCGCCGGAAGGCCCGCGATCTCGGCATCGTGCTCGACGAGCAGCTGTTGCGGAAATCCGAGCAGGCCAACGACCAGCTCGATGCGCTCGCCAGAACCCTGAAGGCGCAAGTCTTGACGGCCGTGATCGAGAACGCCGACCAGATCAAGGATTTTGCGACGGTCCTACAGGACAAACTGCCCGGAGCGCTCAGAACAACGGTAACGCTCGTCAAGGAGCTGGCCGACAATCTTGCCCTCGTCGGCCTCGTCATCGCCGGCTTTAGCGGCGCGAGTGCGGGTGCCAGGATCGGTGCAACGTTCGGACCCAAGGGCGCGCTCGTCGGCGGTGTGGCCGGCGCGGCGGCGGCCGTCGGCAGCACGTTTCTCGCGATGGAGTACCTCAAGAGCCTCACGGACGCGGCCGAAGAAAATATCGACGTAAGGGTCGCCGAGATCCAGGCCAAGATCGCCAAGCTGGATAGAGTCTCCGGTGTCGCGAGGGCCAACGCTCAGGGGCAAATCAAGAATCTGAACGCGGAACTGGAAACCCTAAAGGCCGCGAAGAAAGAGCTTTCCGAGCGTGCAGCTTCGCAGCCTGGAGGCGGCACGCCGACGCTGGCTGCGATCACCGCGACCCCGGCAACGGACCCCGGCGGGAACGTCATCAAGGGCCTGCGGTTTGAATTGGAGCAGCTCCATCGGACGAGTCAGGAACGCGAGCTGTACAACCGGTTGCGGCAGGCGGGCGTCGCCATCGGTACCGAGGAAGGGAGACAGATCAAGGAACTGGTCAGCGACCTCCAGGCGAAAAAGGCCGCCGATCAGCTGGCCGCCGAAGCGACAAGGGATCATCAAGCCGCCATCCAGGAGACCAAGCGCGAGATCGAATCTCTGGTCGACGCGACACGCACCCCCCTCGAACGTTTCCACAAATCCTTCCTGGATCTCACCAAACTCGCCGGCGAGTCGCCGGACGTGTGGAAAGCGGCCGGCCGCGCCATGTCTCAGGCAGCGAAAGAGGCGGCCGAATGGGACAAGGAAATCGCGGCCGGCGGCGACGACTTGCAGAAGTTCAACGCCGAGATCGAGCGCCTCAACGACCTGGTCATGCGCGGCAGGATCAGCTGGGACGATTACCGTCGCAGCCTCCGGCGGGCGCAAGATCACTTCGATGAAGCCGCCGAACGGTCGCGCGAGCTCAAGCGGCTATCGGAGGAACTCGGCAACACCCTTGGCGGCGCGTTCGAGGACGCGATCCTGTCGGGCCGAAAGCTCGGCGAGGTGCTGCGGTCTCTGGCCCAAGACATCATGGGCCTGATCATCCGAAGCCAGACCACCGCGCCGTTGTCCGACGGCCTCGGCGACGCTCTGGGAGGCGTGCTGCGCGCAATTCTTGGTGGTTCGACGCCGGCGCTCCCGGCGGGTTCGCCGACGATACCTGTGAAAATCGAGCGGCTGCCGCCGATCGGCCCGCGAGCCCGAGGCGGGCCGGTTCAGGCGAACAATCTCTATCTCGTCGGTGAAGAGGGGAAGGAGCTGTTCGAGCCTCGAACGGCGGGCCGGGTCGTCCCGAATTCCGAGCTCGGCGCCGGCTCGATAGATGTCGATATCAATTTCGTCAATCAGGGTACGCCGAAGCGCGAGGTCGACCGCGATGTGCGCTTCGACGGCGAGCGCTGGGTGCTCTCCCTGGTCGCCGACGATATCGAGACCGGCGGCAAGGTCGCCAAGGCAATCGACGCCCGCCAGATGGCGTTCTGATGGCGGCCTGGCCCGAGTATGCGGCGGTCGCGGCCGACGGCTACAGCGCCGGCCAGGACGGCGATGTCGCCCGCACGCCGTTCGCGGACGGCCTGATGCGCCAGGAGAAGCGATTCACCGCGGCGCTCAGCGTGCGCCGTCTCACCGCCTATCTGGCCGACGACGATGCATATGTGCGCTTTCGCACCTGGGCCACCGAGGACGCTCACCGCTGGTTCGCCTGGGCCGACCCCGAAGACGGCCTGGTGCGCGAGGTGCGGGTGCGCGGCGGCGCCGGCGGCATCCAATACCAGGCGCTCGGCACCGGCAGTCGCCGGCGTTGGGTCCTGACTTGCGAGCTGGAGGGCTACATGAGCCGAACCATAGAGACGGGAGTCTGATCATGGGACTAAAGACCGAAGGCGAGAAACTGTGTTTCCAGGGCGGGCTGTTGTCGGCCACGGTGCATGTGGCCTTGCACACCGCCGACCCGGCGGCCGCCAACGAACTCAGCGGCAACAACTACGCCCGCGTCGCCGTGAATGCCGCGGATTGGACCATCAATGCGGGAAACGGGAGAGCCTCGAACACGAACGACATCCGGTTCCCCACGCGCACGGCTACCTGGAGCAAGCCGACGCATGTCGGCCTGTGGGACGCCGCCACGGGCGGCGAGTTGCTGCTGTCCCTCGCCCTCGATGAGGCCGTGCCGGCGCCTTCACCTTCGATCGACGTGGCCTTCGACGCCGGCACGCTCATCTTCAATTTGAAGACCGACTAACCGCGGATGCCGGTTCGCCGTCTACGTCTCGCCGCTACCTTCAACGGCGGCCGACTCAAAGGCCGCGCACCGCTGCGGCTTCGGCGCCGCCTGCCTCTCGCCGCTACCTTCAGAGGCGCGGCGCTGACCGGCAATGCCCCGCTTCGGCTGCGTCTACGTCTGGCAGCTACCTTCACCGGCGCGGCGCTGACCGGCAATGCCCCACTGCGGCTGCTCCTGCCTCTCGCCGCCACCTTCACCGGCGCTCGATCAGGAACGAGTGACCGCCCGGCTCGGCTTCGACCCGCTGCTCGGCCGTGCCGCCGTGACGCTGCGCCACGATCCGCAGACCAGCCCGGGGCTGTTCTGATGCACTGGGCCGAAGCCTACGTCGGCCGTGCTTACGTCGAGGACCGCTTCGACTGCGCGCACCTGGTGGCCGAGGTGCTGCGCGAACGGTTCGGGCGTGACATCGCGCTGCCGTCCCATGCCACGGGTGTCCGCGGCCGCGACGCCCAGATCGCCGCGCTCAAGGGCACGTTCGCCGCTGAGACCGTCACGCCCATAGAAGGCGACGCGGTTCTGATGCGCGCCGCCGGGCGCCGCCGCGGCCACCATATCGGCATCTGGTGCGATATCGCCGGCACACCGCACGTGCTGCACTGCCTCAAGGGCATCGGCGCCTGCCTGCACCCGCTGCGGGCACTCGGCCGCCACCGCCTCGAAACGACAGGGGTTTACCGTTGGCTCTGAGCACCGGCTCGCGCCGAGGCGTTGCGCCTGATCCGGGTTTCGTTGCGGCGGGGCAAAGCCCCGTTGCACGACCGGTGCATCGGCCCTGCACGGCGCTTGCACGGCACGGCGGGATCACCGCCGATCTGTGGCCGCACCCGCTGACCGCCGAGCGCCGCGAGATCCGCATTCGCGCGCTCGCGCCCGGCGCCACGCTGGCCGATCTGATCGCCGCCGAATGGCCCGCGGGCGACATTGCCGCGGCCGTCAACGGCCGGCCGGTGCCGCGCGAGGCCTGGCGCGCCACGGTGCTTGCCGAAGGTGACATCGTTACGCTCCGCGCCGCCATGCACGACGGCGATGATTCCGATCCCCTGCGCACGATGCTCCAGCTCGCCATCGTGGTGGCCTCGATCGCGCTCCCCCATCTGGCGCCGGCGGGCTGGGGGCTTTTGACCGCGGCCGGCGGACTCAGCGTCCAGGGTGCGCTCGTCAGCGGCGCCATCAGCCTCGTCGGCGGTCTGATCGTCAATGCTCTCGTTCCGCCGCGCCTGCCCAGGGCGCCCGACGCCGGCACCGCGGCGGCGGCGGCCGAGCCGGTCTACTCGCTCGCCGGCGGCGCCAACCGGGCGCGCCTCTACGGTCCGCTGCTCCTGGTGCTCGGCACCCACCGCGTCTTTCCCGACTTGGGCGCCGCCGAGTACACCGAGTTCTCCGGCGACGACCAGTACCTGAACCAGATCTTCCACTTCGGCCTCGGCGCGCTCGACATAAGCGAGCGCAAGATCGGCGACACGCCGCTCGGCAACTTCGATGAAGTGGAGACCGAGTTCGGCGATGCGCAGGGACGGGTGACGCTGGTCGCCGGCAACGTCGACAGCGAAGCCGGCGCCGCGCTCGACGACACCGGCTGGGTCGAGCGCACAACGGCCGCCGGCACCAAGCGGATCGGCATCGATCTCGCCGGGACGCTGTTCCGGGTCTCCGATCAGGGCGGCGCTACGCGCCACACCGTCACCGTCGAGATCGAGTACTGGCCGCAAGGCAACGAGAGCCTGAAGACAAGCCACACCGTCACCCTGTCGAACGGCGACACCACGCCCTACCGCAAGACGCTCGTCTACGGTCATGCCGCGGCCGGCACCTGGACCGTGCGCGTGCGCCGCACGAGCGCGCCCTCATCGAGCGAGCGCATCCATGACGCCATCACCTGGACGGCGCTCAGATCCTACCAGCCCGACACCGGCGACTATGCCGGCCAGACCCGGCTGGCGCTGAAGATCCGCGCCTCGGGCCAGCTCTCAGGCCGCCTCGATCGGCTGTCGGCGACGGTCGGGCAGAAGATCCCGGTCTGGGACGGAACCCAATGGAGCGCGCCGCAGGTCTCCGGCAATCCCGCCTGGCTGTTCCGCTGGTATGCCCGCGGCATCCATATCGCAGGCAAGCCGGTCGCCGGCGCCGGTCTCGCCGAAACCCGCATCGCCGCCGAGACCATCAAGGCCTGGGGCGCCTGGTGCGACGCGCAGGGACTGCGCTGCGACTACGTCATCGACCGCCGGACCACCCATGCCGAGGTGCTGACGCTGATCGCCCAGTGCGGGCGCGCCAATCCGAGTTGGCAGAGCGGCCGCCTCGGCGTGGTGTGGGATGAGGCGGACAAGCCCGCGACCGCCCTGATCACGCCCGGCAACATCGTCGCCGGGAGCTTCGAGATCGACTACGCCGGCGGCCAGACGGCCGGCGAGATCGCCTGCCGCTACATCGACCCCGATCTCGATTGGCAATACAACACCGTGCGCCGGGCGGTCCCCCGAGCCGCGCCCGGTGGCCATACCGCGACCCTGACGCTGGCCGGCGTCACCTCGCGCAGCCAGGCCGCGGCCGAATGCAACCTCCAGGCCGCGCGCCAGCTCTACCACCGCCGCCGTCTCAAGTGGGAGATGGGCGCCGAGGGCCTGGCCGTCGCCCGCGGCGATGTCGTTCACCTGACCGACGCCCTGATCGACGGCGGCGTCGCCGGGCGGCTCACGGGCGGCACTGCAGACCGCCTCCGGCTCAACCGGCCCGTCACCCTCTCCGGCGCCGACGACTACCTGCTATTGCGCCTGCCCGACGGCACACTCCACAATACCGCCGTCAACCATCCGGACGGCGGCGCCGGCGAGACCGATACCCTGGTGCTCGCCGAACCGTTGACGGACGCGCCCGATACCCTCGGCGCCCTCGGCGCCAGCCCGCTCGATACGCTGTGGCGGTTCTACCCCGGCGACGCGCCGCCGGCTCGGGTGCGCATCGTCGCCATGGAGCCCACCGCCGAGGGTCGCGTGCGCATCGAGGCCATCGACGAGGTCGAGGCCTATTACCGCGCCGCCACGAGCGATCTAACGGTGCCGTTGCCGATGGTCGGGCGCGCCCGCCCCGGGTGCTGCACATCGCGCTCTCCGAGACCCTGATCCGCATCGGCAACGGCTTTGCCGTCGAGATCGCCGCTGCGCTCACCGTCGCCGGCGACTGGCGCGGCGGCATCGTCCGCGCAGCGCTCGACGGCGGCCCATTGCGGACAGAGGACAGGCTGATCGACGGCGCCGCCGAAGCCTCGTGGCGCGTGCCGCCGTCGGGCAGGCTCACGATCACCGTCATTCCCGGCACCGAGGCAGCGCCCGCCGGCGCGCCGTTCACCGTCGATTACACTATCCGCGGCAAGCTGGCGCCGCCGGGCAATGTCGCCGACTTCCTGGTCGATGCCCTGGGTGACGGCACACGGCGCTTCCGCTGGACCCCGCCGGCTGATCCCGATCTCGCCGGCTACCGCATCCGCCACGCCGAGGCGGTCGTCGGCGCCGCGGCGCCCGCCTGGGACGCCATGACGCCGCTGCATAACGGGTTGCTCACCTCGTCGCCCCACGAGACCGTCGATCCCGGCGCCGGCCGCTGGACCTTCGCCATCCGCGCCGAGGACACCTCGGGCCTGCTCTCGGCCGCGGCCGCCGTCATCATCGCCGAGCTGCCCGATCCCCGCCTCGGCGACGCCTTCCTGTGGGAATGCCCTTCCGCCCGCGGCTGGCCCGGCACCATCGAGAGCGCCGTGCGCTCCGACGACGGCCGGGACGCGCTGGAGGGCGCCGGCGCCTACACCTGGGCCGACCTTGCCACCTGGGACGCCTGGACCTCGTGGGCGCTTGGCGACGGCGACGACGGCGCCACCGCCATGACCTACACCACCGAGGCCATCGACATCGGCGCCGAGGTGCCGTTCTCGATCGCCTGGGAGGCCGAGACGGCCGGAAACGTGACGCTGCAGTACCGCACCGCCGACACCGCTTCCGGGCTGGCCACCGCCACCTGGCAGGATAACGCGACGGCCATGCTCATGACCGCGCGCCACCTGCAGCTGCGCTGGCAACTGACCGGCGACGGCGCAACCATGCTTAGCCTCGACCACCTCTGCTACACCCTGCTCGGCACCGCCGCCGAGCAGAAGTTCCTCGACGCCGACACCAGCGACTGGGGCGGTTCGGCGAGCGGCGGGCGCGAGGTGCCGACCACGCTCGCGCGCGTCACCGATATCGACCTCACCCTGCAATCGGTCGGCGCCGGCTGGTCGTGGGTGCTCGACAACAAGAACGATCCCACCCGCATCAAGATCTTCGACGGCAGCGGCAATGCCGCCGACGCCACCGTCGACGCCGTCCTGCACGGCATCGCCTGACGCTCAAACGAAGGAGAGAGGCTCCATGGCCTGGCCCACCGACGACCTCGCCACCGACCACTTCGATGCCGGCGCCGACAGCCCGGCCGACGCCCGGCCCGTGCTCAAGCGGGTGATCGACTACCTCAAGGCGATTATCGCGGCGCTGGGTGTCGCAGGCGGCATCTGCGAGCTCAACGCCAACGCCAAGGTGCCCGACGGTCGCATCGGCCGCGGCGCCGCCGACGGCGTCGCGCCCCTCGACGCAGCGGGCAAGCTGCCCGTCACCCACCTGCCGGACGCCACCACCGACGCCGCCGGCGCCGTGCCGCTCGCAACCGATGCCGAGGCCGAGAACGCCTCCGGGACCGGCGTCCTCCAGGCCCGCCAGATCGCACTGCGCGCCGCGACCACAGGCCGGGCCGGCGCCGCCGAGCTTGCCACGACCGCGGAAGCGCTCTCCGGACAAGACCAGACGCGCGCCATGACACCCTCCGCCACCAAGGCGGCCATCGACGCCGCCATCGCCACCGTGCCCGGCGGTATTACAAACGTCCTTCTCGCGAACACGACCGGCCCCAACCAGGGACAAGGCAGCATTCTTGTTAAAACGACATACGCGCTCCAAAGAAGCGTCAGTGGCGGGATCGTCACCGTCACCTTGGTCAAGACCAATCAATATGAAGAGGACGACGATCCCTGATATTTCGGCTCGTCGGCGAGATCGAAGACCGATGCTATCGAACGCGCTCACAACCGTTGCTGCCTTGTTGGTTGGCAGTGTCGCCACATGCGCCGGACAGGAAGTGCGGGCTCTTTCCGCGCGCTGAGCGCGTGGGCGGCGACAGTCACCGATCGTTGCCGCCTGAACGGCGCGGTGGATCGGGCGGTGGCAGTGGCTGCTTACTTTAGGCGCCAGCGACCGTTTGCCCTTGCAAGGAACCGCGCTTTCGAAAGGACGATCTTGATGTCCTCTTCTTCAATCGCAACCTCGCCGTCGCCGAGATCCTGTGCCTCCTTAATAAGCTCTTCCCGTGTGAAGGTGGCGTTAGGCTCAGGCGTAAGGGACAACGCCGCGACTTCCAGTAACGTTGCGATTGCTTCCAAGTCCTTCGGATGAGGAGGAGAAGCGGTGCGTTTGCGAGCTTCGAATCGTTCGTTCCCGATTGCTCGAAGGGCATCCACGTCATACGCCATGTGTCCGTTCTCCCTCGCTTCAGTGTTGTGTCAGGCACGGGTTTGAGACAACCCGCCAGCAGCTCTTCAATCCGCTGGATTTTTCAGCCAAAAACGCGCCGAAAATCAGGACGATTTTCGAGCCCATCCGCAAAGACTTTTGTCCCGATTCTGAAAGACTTTTGTCCGCTTACAGCCTACCTGGAAAGGGCTCGCTGGGGTGACGGGTTCGCCTGCCCGCGCTGCGGCGTCGTGGGTGAACCTTTCCGCATCGCCACGCGGCCTGGCGTCCTGACCTGTCGCGCTTGCCGCCGCCAGACGGGATTGACCGTCGGCACGGTCATGGAGCGCAGCCACACGCCTTTGAGCACGTGGTTTTGGGCCGCCTATCTGGTCGCCAGCCAGACGCCGGGCATGTCGGCGGTGCAGTTTCAGCGGCAGCTTGGGCTGACGCGGTACGAAACCGCCTTCGGCATCCTGCATAAGCTCCGCGCGGGTATGGTGCGGCCCGATCAGGATCGGATCGGTGCCAGGGCAGGAGAGCATGTCGGGGTGGACGAAACCTGGAGACCTCCAACAACCGGGGGATTTGACGAAGATTTTGGTGTGCTGTCCGACTTTCGCTGAGATCGGCGGTGTTGACGTCCGCAACCATCCGCCGTTTCGTTCTCGGCGGAGGGTTTTGGCGCTATTCAGGCGGACTCATACCATGGCGGCCCTGCGCTCATGGAAGATCAGACGCTGGAAATTGTAAGCCAGGTTGGCGAGGCCGATCTTGGCCTCCGCCCGCTTGAGCCCGATGGTACGGATGAAAAGGCCCATGCGATCCTTCTGCTGGGCGAAGACGTGCTCCACATGCGCACGGACCGCTGACTTGCGGGCATTGGCCTGGGCGGTCGCCTTGGGCATGGCCCGGCCCGGCGGCTTCTTGCGGTGGATGTGGGAGACCCGACCCTTGCCGGCCAGCCACGCCTCGTTGGCCTTCGAGCGATAGGCGCTGTCAGCCCACACGCCGGCGGCCAGATTGTCGCCGGTGACGAGCTGACGCAACATCTTGCCGTCATGGCGGGCGGCATCGGTCACAGCCGAGCTGCGGATGAAGCCGTAGGCCCGATCGATGACGACATGATTCTTGTAGCCGAACACCGGGATCGCGATGTCGGGCATGCGCCGTTGCGACCCGGCGGGGTTCTTGCGCCGCCCGGTCTTCACCGTCCACCGCGCATCCGTGTCCTTCTGCGCCGCCTTGGCTGGCTGATCGGGCCAGACCTCGGACGCGCTCTTGCCCGCCTTGATCGCCCGCTTCTCGTCATCGCTGTGGCGCTGCTTGGGCGCCGATACCAACGTCGCATCGACGATCTGCCCGCCCATCGCCAGATAGCCGCACCGGCGCAATTCGCCATCGAAGGCGGCAAACAGCTTATCCATCGCCCCGGCCCGGACCAGACGCTCGCGAAAGGTCCATATGGTGTTGCGGTCCGGCGTCGGCGCTCCGAGATCGAAGCCTAGGAAGCGAAGCCAGCTCAAGCGATCGCGGATCAGAAACTCCATCCGCTCGTCACTCACCGTGTGCCGCGCGGCCAGGATCAGAACCTTGAGCATCGCCACCGCATCGTAGGCCGGGCGGCCACCTTTCGATCCGTCCGAATAGCCCAGCGCCGCCTCAAGCGGCGCGCGGAAAATCTTGAAGTCGACGACCTTTGCCAGCACCTCCAACGGATCACCCGTCGCCGAAAGCTTTCGAAGATGATCCGGTAAGCCGAACAGGCCAGTCTGCCTCATCAATACCCCCCTCGAATCGAACCGCCGCAGAGAATCACAACAAGGCAAAATTGGCGAGGTAAATAGAGGCGTCCACTTGGCGCGGGGCGGCACCATATGGACCTTGAGAAGGACGTCGACGTTTTTCTGCGGGCGCGGTTCACGCTCATTCTCCTCGTCAGTCTCGAAGAGGACCGGGCGCTGGCACAGCTCACGCGCCTGTGTGAGAAGACCGGCCGCAGCCTGTTCGTGTGGGATCACGCCGATTTCTTTTCGAAGGCCGTGGGAAAGGCCGCCGAACCGCAGGCCGCACGCGACCCGCTGGCGGCGCTCGAGGCGATCGCCAAGGCAGACGGCGAGTGCCTATCTCGGAGTTCGATCGCCGAAACTACGACGCCACGTGGCTCGGCCGCTTGAGCCAGCGCTACGCCTACCGGCTGACGCGAAAGGTGCTGGCGGCGCAGGACTACAATCTGGTCGAAGAGAACGTCGACGACCACAACCGGATACGCATGACCGTCCGCCGCATGGCCTAACCGGATCCGGGTTCAGCAGGATGACGCAAAGCACGATCGAGAAAACAGTTCTGGAATTCGTGCGCGACGCCGATCGCCGCCGGCGCGTCTCCACGCGTATCGCCGCCGGTATTGCGGCATCAATCGTGATCCTGCCGACCGCCGCCAGTTCTTCCGCCACTGGTAGCTGGCCGGGAACGGGCGGTGTAATACTGGGCGGGGCCATCGGTTGGGGGCTGTATAAGATTATCGCAATGCCAATCCGCCGGCGGACGCGCAAGCGCTCAGCGCGCGAGTTTCTCCAGCGATATCCGGAGGTCACGCCGGCCTATTTTCCGGCGTTGAAGGCGTTGATTGCAGCACGAGCCTGGCGGCCGTACGCCGTGGAGATCGCAAAGCGTCTGCCGATGGGCGAAGCGGTGATCGAGCAGTCGAAAGAGAAGGTGGTGACGTTCGGCGAGACCGGGACGCAGCTTCCCGTGGAAATGCAAGGCGCCGGGCCGTCGCCGGAAATCGCGGCACTCGCCGCGCAGGCACTTGGCAAGACGCATCCCTTAAACGACATGTTCGCATCTGCAACGAAGCCCTTGCCGCAGTTCAAGTCCGAAGCGGAGCTCGTCGCCAAACAAAACCCGAACTCGAAGATCACCTTCACCGAGCACAAGACCGAGGGCGGCTTTGTCAAGACGGTCAAGATCGTGAACAGCGCTTCCCCAGCACAAGCCTCTAAACCCGCGCCCGGACTGCTGGGCGACTTCGAGCCCGGTGAACCGAAGGTATCGCACTCGGTGGCCGCACCCGTCACTGCCGCGCAACGCTCGCGGCTCGAATTCATTCCGCTGGACCCGGTCGCGCCTGAGGCTGCGCTGGCGGACTGCGAAGACATCGCCGACGGCGACGGCTGAGCGCCCGGCGCGGGAGATATCGAGGACGGATATCCAGGAAATCGACGTGCAGATTGACGCGGCCGGCAACGTGCGGGTCGAAGTGCGCGGGGTGGCCGGAGCGGCGTGCGAGGATCTGACCTGGGTGCTTGAACAGGCCCTCGGCGGTCAGATCGTCGAGCGCGTCCGCAAGCCGGAGTACGACCAAGTGCCGGCACAAGCCAAAGCCCGCAGCACGCAGCGCAATTGATCGCCCGGGCATGCTTGCGCTCAATCTCCACGCATTCGCAGCGCAAAGTCGCGCCAATGGACCCGGCGTGCGCGCGGTCGTCTGGTTCCAGGGCTGCACGCTCGGATGCAAGGGCTGCTTCAACCCGCAGACGCATTGGACCGGTGCCGGCAAGTGGCAGTCCGTCGACGCGATGGCCGATACCATTGTCGACCTCGCGCCCGGCATCGAAGGCGTGACGATCAGCGGCGGCGAGCCGTTCCAGCAGTCCGCAGCGCTCTGCCGCCTGCTTGGTCTGATTCGCAGACGAAGCTCGCTCTCCGTCCTCGTATTCTCCGGCTATCGCCATGGAGAGGGCGCGTGGATCTGCTATCCTGCGCCATATTGATGTGCTGATCGTGGGACGCTACGTCCCGTCGCGACATGTCGGCGAAGCGTTGCTCGGCTCGGCGAATCAATGGGTCCATTTCCTAACCGATCGTTACAAACTGTCTGACCTAGGCGATGTGCCGGACGCAGAGATCGCAATCGCAGGCGACGGCCGGATTACTGTCAGCGGCATCGCCCCGCCGCGATTGCCGTTGTAGCCACCTGGCGCGTTCCGCCAAAGAACGCGTCGCGACAGCCGGACCACGTGAGCAAGTGCGCGACTGCGCTTACTGTTACGCTGATGCGCGTATTCCTCTGACACAACAAAGCACAACCCAGCTTCGCCTCCGCACGGCTGCACAACCAAGCGGCGTGCACGGGCTGCGCCGTTATCGCGGAGCGCAACGAACACATTGAACATTGCGGCCAGGGCTGTCACTCTTGCACGGTAGATTCGACTCCAAGCGGGGTATGATGTCAACGGCCGAGATCAAATTGACTGTCTACCTTGACAACGAGAACCTGCCGACGCGCATAGAGTGGCAGGCGACGGAGGCGTTGGCAGACCAGCCGATATCGTGCCAATCTATGATGCTTTCGCTGTGGGACAGCAAGAACAAGACCACCGCCGCGATTGACCTGTGGACGAAAGACGCGACGATCGAAGACATGAACCTCTATTTTTATCAAGTGATCCACAAGATGGCCGACACCTACTTGCGCGCGACAAAAAACAACGAGGCGGCGCAATTGATTCGCGATTTCGGCCGCGGGTTCGGACAGGCAACGGGGTTGCGCTGAAACGAGTCACGAACGCCAGGGGGAACTAGTGGAGGGATCGGAACGAAAGAGTCCGAATTGGGATTCCGTATTTTGCTGTGGTATGGGACCGGCAAGGCGCCGGTCCCGCTCGATCGTGTCGCCGAGATCGTGCGCCTGACGCAGCAACCGCCGCCGTTTGAGGCGACCCACTGGACGTTGCGCGCGATGGCCAGGGCGGCCGGTATTGCCGCCTCGACGGTGCAGGCGATCTGGAAGGCTCACGGTCTCAGCCCGCACCGCTGGCGCAACTTCAAGCTGTCGACCGACCCTGCCTTCGCCGAGAAACTCACCGATATCGTCGGCCTGTATGTCGACCCGCCGGCCCATGCGGTGGTGTTGTCGATCGATGAGAAGTCACAGATCCAGGCGCTCGACCGCCGGTCTGCCGATGAAGAAGGGACGCGCCGGCACCATGACCCATGACTACAAACGGCACGGCACGACCACGCTGTTTGCGGCGCTCAACGTTCTGGACGGAACGGTGATCGGCCAGAACATGCAGCGCCACCGCCATCAGGAGTTCATCCGCTTCCTCAACCGCATCGAGCGCACGGTGCCGGCGGACAAGGCCATCCACGCGATCGTCGACAACTACGCGGCGCACAACAAGGACAAGGTCCGCGCCTGGCTCGCCCGCCATCCGCGCTGGACTTTCCACTTCACACCGACCTCCTGCTCGTGGCTCAATGCCGTCGAGGGCTTCTTCGCAAAACTCACCCGGCGGCGGCTCAAGCACGGCGTCTTCCATTCCGTCGTCGATCTCCAGGCCGCAATCAACCGCTTCGTCCGCGAATACAATGCGGCCAACCCACAGCCATTCATATGGAAAGCCGACCCCGACGACATCATCGCAGCCCGAAACCGAGGGTTCCAAACGTTGGAATCAATCCACTAGGTGGGCGTTTCTATCGTTCCGACGCTGCGAGCTCTAAAACCGGCCGCGATGATGATTGCGATCGGTATAGTCGGAATTGTAGGCGGCTATTTCGCAAACGCAGCGTTCTTTCCGGGTACGACGCCGGTGCAGCCGATCGAGTTCAGCCACAAGATCCATGCCGGTGATTTCGAGATTCCGTGCATGTACTGTCACACGCAAGCGCGGCGATCCATTTCGGCCGGCGTCCCAAGCGTCAGCAAATGCATGGGTTGTCACGCCTTCGTCGCCGCGGACCGACCATTGATTGTGGAGGTTGCTCGCTACTTCGAAAACCAGGAACCGATACCGTGGATCAAGGTTCACGACCTGCCGGACTTCGTATACTTCCCGCATAAGCGTCATGTCGTAGCCGGCGTCGCGTGCCAGACGTGTCACGGGCCGGTCGAGACGATGGTCAGAGTGGCGCGCATGGCACCGACGAAGATGGGCGAGTGCCTGGACTGCCATAAGGCACACAACGTCGAGCACGGGCTCGATTGCTGGACCTGCCACAAGTGAGCCGAGAGGCGCCTTGCCGAACGTAGATCGCAGAAGCTTCCTGAAGCTCGTCGGTGCGGGCGGTGTCGGCGCCAGCGCCGGTTTTATGCTTGCGGAGTCGATCAAGCATCCGGTGGAGCATCTGATCCCGTACCCGGTACCGCCGGAGGAGTTCAGCCCCGGCATTGCAACCTGGTACAACAGCGTCTGCTCCATGTGCCCGGCGGGCTGCGGGATCTCGATACGGACCCGCGAAGGGCGCGCGAAGAAAATTGAAGGCAACCCGTCGCACCCGGTCAGCCAGGGCAAGCTTTGCGCGCTCGGTCAGGCCGGCCTGCAAGTCCTTTATAACCCGGACCGCCTGACCGGCCCGTTGATGTCGACGGGGCAACGAGGCTCGTTGTCGTTTGAGCCGACAACCTGGGAAGACGGGCTGACCGAGCTCACCGTTCGGCTCGACCGGCTGCGCGAGGGGCGCGAGGGTCATCGTGTCGCGTTGCTGAGCCAAGGTGTACGCGGACATCTGGCGAGTCTATTCGAGCTGTTTATGGCGCAGCTCGGCTCCGACCGGCTGCTACACTACGATTTCAACCATCCCGAGACCCTGTATGCGGCCAACGCACGCGTCTTCGGCCAGCAGATCCTGCCTTACTACGACCTGCAAAACACAAACTATCTGTTGTCGTTCGGCGCCGACTACCTGGGCCACTGGTTGTCGCCCGTGCATTACGGTCTCGGCTTCGGACACAGTCGGCAGGGTCGCGCTGGCGAGCGCGGACGGTTCGTCCAAATCGAGCAGCGCATGTCGCTGAGCGGTGCCGCGGCGGATGAGTGGGTTCCCGCCAATCCCGGCACCGAGGGGATCCTGGCGCTCGGGATCGCGCGCCATATCGTGACGCAAGGCGGCTACCAAGGCGCGGACCGCAGCGCCTGGACGAGCGCGCTCGACAACTACACTGTTGAAAGCGTCGCTGCACAAACGGGTGTTCCGGACGCCACCATCAGACGCTTGGCCGACACCTTTGCCGCAACAGAGCCGAGCCTGGCCATTGGTGGCGGCGCCGCGGCCAACCACACCAACGGGCTCGACACCCTGGTCGCCGTCAACGCGCTGAACTATCTGGCCGGAAGTATCGGCACCGCAGGCGGCCTCATCTTCAATCCCGCTCCGGCGTTCGGCCCGACCACCTCGCGGCACGCCAGTTTCCGCACCATGGTCGAATTTGCCGAGGATGCGCGCCAAGGTCGCATCGACGTGCTGATCGTCAACAATACGAACCCTGTGTTCCACCTACCGGCGGCGGCGTTCCTCGAGGAGGCGCTGGCCGAGATTCCGTACATCGTGAGTCTCTCGAGTTTCATGGACGAAACCACGACACTCGCCGATCTGATCCTGCCGGCCCACACCTACCTGGAGAGCTGGGGAGACGACACGCCGGAGCCTGGCGTCGGCTTTCGCATCGGTGCGGTCTCGCAACCGGTGGTGGCGCCACTGTACGATACGCGTGCGACGGGCGACATCATCCTGGACCTAGCCCGCGGTATGGGACTCGACGCCGCGTTTCCCTGGACGAGCATGGAACACTATCTCAAAGACCGCTGGCGTGAGATCCATGAACGCGGCTCTGCGGACCCCGCGCCAGATGACTTCGGAACATTCTGGACCGCGGTCGTCAAAGCCGGCGTCTGGGGCGAAGTCACGCCCGGCGACCAAGCCGCATTCACACTCGATAATCGCGTCATCGGCAATATCAGAGTCGATGTGCCTGAGTTTGTCGGTTCCGAAGCCGAATACCCGTTCGTTCTGCACCCCTATCTTTCCAACACGCTGCACGACGGCCGTGGGGCGAACCTGCCGTGGATGCAGGAACTGCCCGACCCGCTGACCAGCGTCGTGTACGGGTCCTGGGTTGAGCTAAGCCCAATGACCGCAGATAAGCTCGGACTGCGCGAGGGAGATGTCGTGCAGGTTGCATCGCCGACCGGGCGCTTGCGCGCACCTGTTCTCATCTACCCGGCAATCATGCCTGATGTTGTCGCGATGCCGATCGGGCAAGGGCATAGTGCATACGGCCGCTATGCCAAGGACCGCGGCGCCAACCCGATACAGATTCTAACGCCGATGATGGAGCCGAACACGGGAGCATTGGCGTGGGCCGCAACGCGCGTCCAGATCGTACCGATGGGGCACCGCATAGAGCTCGTCAAGGTGTCCGGCGAATCACGCCAGCTGGGTCGCCGGATCGTGCAGACCAGCGGCGGCTAGAGGCATATCGAGTACACATATGAATCTCATCGAAAATTTCCTGGCCAGGTGGAGCGAATACCGAAAGCCCGGCTACTATGACGAGTTCGACTATCACTGGACGATGACGATCGATCTCGATCGCTGCATCGGGTGCGGGGCATGCGTCACGGCATGCCAGGCCGAGAACAACACCCCCATCGTTGGCGAAGGGGAGATTGCCCGCGGCCGGCACATGCAATGGATGCGGATCGAACACTACTGGGAAGGAGAGTATCCGAACATCAAGCTGCGCCATATTCCGATGTTGTGCCAGCACTGTGACGCGGCGCCGTGTGAAACCGTTTGTCCCGTCAGCGCCACATATCACAACCAGGACGGCCTCAACGCACAGATCTACAACCGTTGCATCGGCACACGCGCGTGCGCCGCGTACTGCCCCTATGAGGTGCGCTACTTCAACTACAACGATCACCGTTGGGATGGACGGCTGGACCAGCAACTGAATCCGGACGTATCGGTGCGCGAAAAGGGTGTGATGGAGAAGTGCACGTTTTGCATCCAGCGGATTCGTCAGGCCAAGGATCAAGCCAAGGACGATGACCGACGGCGCGTGCGCGACGGCGAAATTCAACCGGCTTGCGTGCAGTCCTGTCCAACACGGGCGATGGCGTTCGGCGACCGCAAAGACCCCGACAGCCAAGTCTCCAAGACGATGAATGACCCCCGCGCGTACCGGGTGTTGGAGGACCTGAACACGGCCCCATCGGTAATCTACCTAAAGAAGGTGGAACCCGGTGCAGGCTAGAGAGAACGATATTCAGTTCGCCGACGTCAACAACGATGTCGTACGGTCCCTGGTCGAGACAGGGCCGAAGTACTACGTCGCACTGCTCGTGGCCATCACCGTCGCCCTGGTCTGTTTCCTATTCCCGTGGATGTACCAGCTTTACACCGGGATCGGCGCCGCCGGGTTGAACCACCCGACGGTCTGGGGGATGTACCTCGCGAGCTTCATCTTCTGGATCGGCCTGAGTCACTCGGGCACGTTGTTGTCGTGCGTGCTGCACATAACCAATAGCTCCTGGCGCAAAGCCATGTATCGCAGCGCCGAGGCCATGACGTTGTTTTCGCTCATGGTGGCGGCGCTGATGGTCCTGGTGCACGTCGGTCGGCCCTGGTTCATCTATTGGAGCATGCCCTACCCCAACGAGATGCAGTTGTGGCCCAACTTCCAATCACCCCTGATGTACGACGTCGTCGCGGTGGCGACCTACTTGACCGGAAGTTCCATTTTTATCTACATCGGCACGATTCCCGATTTTGCCGCCGTCCGGGACCGCACGACCGGGTGGCGGCGGCATATGTACGTGCTGCTGTCCCTCGGCTGGCGCGGCACCGACACCGAGTGGCACCGGCTCGGCGCGGCCTACACGTTCCTCGCGGTTCTGATCATTCCATTGGCGGTTTCGGTGCACAGCATCGTTTCCTGGGACTTCGCGCTGTCGCTCGTGCCCGCCGTGCATCAGACAATATTCGCACCGTTTTTCGTTGTCGGTGCGATTTACTCGGGCACGGCGGGGATTGTCGTTGTCATGTTCTTGCTGCGAAAATTCATGAGCTTCGAACATTACATAACCGAGGTGCACTTCGATAATCTCGGCAAGCTGTTGCTCGTGTTGTCACTTATCTGGACGTACATCAACGTGATCGAGATCTTCACGGGCTGGTATAGCGGTGACTCGGCTGAGATCGAGGCGCTTAGGTACAGGCTGTTCGGCTTTTACGGGCCCTTGTACTGGGAAATGATCCTGTTCTGCGGCGTCGCACCGCTGTTGCTGATTTCGAAACGATTCAGAACATCGTTCATACCCATGCTGATCCTATCGATCGCGATAAACATCGGCATGTACACCGAGCGTTTTTTGATCGTCGGCACGTCGCTGTCCCGACAGTATTTGCCGGACTCATGGGGTGTATACATTCCGAGCGCGGTCGAGATCTCTATCTTGATCGGGTCGGCCGCCGTATTCTGCACGCTTTTTCTGATCTTTGTGAAGATCTTCCCGAGCGTGTCGATCTACGAAGTCAAGGAGACTCTACACGCACCCGACAAGGGAGCCCGCGAATGGCAAGCGACGTAGTCGGGGTCTTCAGCGGTCCCGATGCGGCGCTCGCCGCGGCGCGGAAGCTAAAGAGCGAGGGCTTCACCACACTGGGCTTGATGTCGCCGATTCCACTCGAAGGCGTCGAAGATGCACTCGGCAAGAAGAAGTCTGCGATCAAGCGATTTACGTTCTTCGGCGCGATCGCGGGCGGTTTGGCCGGCTTTGCACTCGCGGCTGGCACGGCGGTGTACTATTTGCAGCCGGTTGGCGGCCGACCGATCATCGCTCTCCCACCCGCTCTGATCGTCACCTACGAGATGGCGATTCTGTGCGGCATACTGGCGACAACGTTTGGCTTTTTGATCAGCGCGCATCTGCCCGTTGTCCGCGAGCGCGTCTACGTGCCGGAGGCCGCAGTGGACAAGTTCGTCGTTACGGTCGCATGCGACCATGACGAGCAACTGCAACGCGCCGCCGCGATGCTGCGCCAAACAGGCGCCGAAGACGTCCATAATGTCACGGCGGACGCGCAATGAGGCTCGCTAGGCGCGCCACGCTGGCAGCTCTGCTGGTGAGCTACGCATCAGCCGGATGGAGCCTGCCTTGGGATCGGGACATGGTCGACCAGCCATCGGCAAAACCGCAGGCATCGCCGGCACCGCCGCAGCCGGGTGCGATTCCCATCGACGGCGGCGAGATCGTGCCGGCACCGACGACGGTCGACGACATATTCGATG
Source organism: Alphaproteobacteria bacterium (assembly GCA_965248805.1). Taxonomy (GTDB): domain Bacteria; phylum Pseudomonadota; class Alphaproteobacteria; order UBA6615; family UBA6615; genus CBDFKJ01. Next base: position 309,457 of record CBDFKJ010000005.1, on the reverse strand, counting down.
CCAAGGATGCAGCCGCCTCGATCGTAAACCCGGTGCCGGCGACGCCGGCATCGGTGGCCCGCGGCCGGGACCTCTATGCGATGATCTGCCTCGTATGCCACGGCCCCGACGGCCACGGTGACGGGCCGGTCATCGAACTGTTCGGATTTACGCCTGTGGCCTTGAACGATCCCTACATCAAAGAGCTGGCCGACGGGCAGATTTTCTTCACGCTCACACGCGGCGGCATCATGATGCCATTTTACCGAGATGCCTTGAGCCAGCCCGAGCGCTGGGACGTTATCAATTTCCTGCGGCAGGAACTCGGTCGACAATGAGCGCAGAACAAGCCGCAATCGCTCGATCGATCCCGACAGTCCGGCGTGTCGGTGTTTCCGTCGGTGCATTCATCATCATATTTTTGGTCGCCGTGGCATGCTTGTTGTACGCGCTGAACAGCGACGGCTTGCAGATCGACTACGCGCTGTTGACCGTATCGTTTCTGTACCTGATGGGAGTCAGCCAGGGCGCCATCGTCTTTTGTGCGATCCTGCGTTTGATCGGTGCGCAATGGAGCAAGCCGTACTACAGGCTTGCCGAACTATGCGCGCTCTCCTTCGCACCGTTCGCGATTCTGGGCTTCCTGTTGATCTATTTCCTTGCCCGCGGAGAGCTCTTTTATTGGCTTGGTGCAACCGGCGAGGCACATCTGAGTCCATGGCTGGATACGAACTGGTTGCTCGCCAGAAACCTGTTCGGCCTTCTGTTGTTCTACGGCGTGTGCGCCATCTACGCCCTGAAGGCACTGCGACCGGATATGGCGGCGGCCTCCAATAGCGCCGCAAGAATCGATCACGAGAAAGTCGAACGCGAACTGTACCTGATATCGCCGTTTGTCATTCTCAGCTTTGTGCTATGCAGCACGCTATTCGCCTGGGACTTCGGCATGATGTTGATCGAGCACTGGCACAGCACAATATTTCCGATTTATTTTTCCTTTGGAAATCTGTTCGCGGGCACCGCTTCGCTGGTGGTTCTCATCGCCATCTTCGGAGCCTCCAACGCCACCGGCTCGCCGGTCGGGATCGACCAGATCCGTAGCCTGGGCATGGTGATCACCGGCTTTACGATGCTGTGGTTGTACTTCTTCTGGTCTCAGTTCTTCGTGGTGTGGTTCGGCAACCTGCCGCGCGAGACCAACGCCTTGTGGCCGCAAATGTACGGCCACTACGCGCCCTATTTCTGGGCCATGATGGTCGGCGGCTTCTTTGTGCCTTTTGTCGCGCTCATATTCGCGCCGACTAAGCGATCGGTGCCGGCGATGTGCTTTCTTGCTTTCAGCATCAACTTGGGTATCTGGCTGCATAAGTACTTGACCGTGGTGCCGGTTTTTTCCGCAACCGACCGGCCGTTCGACGAATGGCTCGACGTCGTTCTAGCGGTTGGATTGCTTGCGGGCTTCCTCGCGGTGTTCGTCTCGCTCACGACCCGCCTGCCTATCTACTCCTACTGGGAAATGGCGCGAAAGCCGTCGGCACAGTAGGGCACGGGCAAGTGCGCCGGTAGCGCCATAGAATTGATTCAATCCGGCACTATGATGATCTAGATTGCCCGTCCGGCACCGTAAACGGAGTGGATTGTGAATCCCGCTACGCATTGTCAGCGGCCAGAGTTATCCGGACTAGCGCCGCCATGATGATTGCCGTCGAACGCCTAGGATCGTTCGCGGCTCGGACAGCGGCGGCGATGGTCGGCATTTGGCTCGCCGGATGCGCGCCGACGGTGTTGGAGCGTGGCTCGGCGCTCGTCGAGCCTTCACTGGAGGGTGACACGTTCATCGTCGAGGACGGCGCGCAGTTGCGGGTGCGCAGCTGGTTGCCGGACGGGGCGCCGAAGGCGGTTGTCATTACCGTGCACGGCATCAATGACCGCAGCAAGGCGTTTGACTCGCCGGCCGGCGCTTGGCGGTCCGACGGCACCGCCGTGTACGCCTTCGATCAACGCGGTTTTGCGCAAAGCCCGGGTCGCGGCTACTGGCCAGGGCGAGACAATCTGGCCGCCGACCTTGCGTTGTTTGCGCGGCTGCTGCGCGAGCGCCATCCGGATATTCCGCAATACGTTCTCGGCGAATCCATGGGTGGCGGCGTCGTGCTGTTCGCGCTCGCGTCGGGCGCGCTGGAAGGTGTTCGTGGCGCCGTCTTGGTCGCGCCCGCCGCCGTCACCTGGCAGCGACTGCCGGTCTACTGGCGGGCACCGCTGTGGCTATTGGCGCACACGATCCCGTGGTATCCCGCCAGCAACGAGGGGATGAACCTCCGGCCGACGGACAACATGGAGGCGTGGCGGGAGATGAGCTTCGACCCAGACACAATCGTGCGGCCGCGGATCGATGTGCTGTATGGACTAACGCAATTGATGGACGCCGCCGCACGTGGCGCCGACCGGGTGGACGTGCCAATGCTCGTGCTCTATGGCCGACAGGATCAGTTCGTTCGCGACTGGATGTTTGCCGATCTAGAGAAGCGCCTGGAGAAGACGTCCGCCGAGTACCAGTTCTATGAGGACGGCTATCATTGGCTCTTGCGCGATCATGGCGCGGAGGCGGCGTACGCGCATATCCTGGCTTGGATCAACGTCCAGAGCGCCGGGCCGCGAAGGCGCCTGGCGACGCTGCCCGAATAGTGGCGCCGAGCAAGCGTATCCGCCGGCGCGCTACACAGCCTGTAGCGCTCGCGCCAAGTCGTTCTGCAAGTCGTCGGCGTGTTCCAGGCCCACCGAGAGCCGTATGACGCCGTCGCTGATGCCCAGCGACTGCCGCTCCGCCTCGCTCAGGCGCGAGTGAGTCGTCGTTGCCGGATGACAGATCAGGCTCTTCGCATCGCCCAGATTGTTGGAGATATCGACGACCGTGAGCGCGTCCATAGCCGCGAATGCCGCGTCCTTGCCGCCCGCGATCCCGAAGGTTACGAGGCTGCCAAACCCGCTCATCTGACGCAGCGCCAGCTCGAGCTGCGGAAAACTCTCCAAGCCGGGATAACGCACCAGCTCGACCTTGGGATGGGCTTCGAGAAAGCGTGCGACGTGCAGCGCCGTTTCGGCCTGGCGATCGACGCGTAGCGGCAGGGTCTCCAGGGCCTTGACCATCACCCATGCATTGAACGGACTCAGCGAAGGCCCGGTGTGGCGGTAGAACGGCATGAACGTCTCGGTCAGGAACTTCTTGTCGGCGAGCACCGCACCGGCGAGGCAGCGCCCCTGGCCGTCGATATGCTTTGTCGCCGAATAGACGACGATGTCCGCGCCCAGCTGCATGGGCTTCTGGCTCAGCGGCGTAGCGAACACATTGTCGACGACCAGCCTTGCACCCGCCGTGTGCGCGAGCTCCGCCACGGCCGCGATATCGACCAGATCGAGCATCGGGTTCGATGGGCTTTCCAGGAACACGGCAGTCGTTGGCCGCGACAGCGCCTGCTGCCACTCGCCGAGATCGTGGCCGGCGACGAATACTGTCTCGATATCCCAGCGCGGCAGGATCTCGGCGACGATGAAATGGCACGAGCCGAACAGGGCCCGCGACGATACGACGCGATCGCCGGCGCGGAGCTGGCAGGCCAAGGACGCAAACACGGCCGCCATGCCCGTCGCCGTGGCGAAACAGGCCTCCGCCCCCTCCAAGTCGGCGAGCCGTTGCTCGAACATCGCGACGGTCGGATTGCCGTAGCGACTGTAAATATAGACATCATTTTCGCCCTTGAAGGCGCTTTCGGCCTGCGCGGCATCGTCGAAAACGAACCCCGAATTCAGGTACAGGGCCTCGCTCGTCTCGTTGAAGGCCGATCGTCGAAGCCCGGTCCGAACCAAGCGCGTGCTCAACCGTTTGTCTTCGGGTGCTTGGCTCACGAAACACGGTGCTCCTGGGACGGGGCAAACAGGTATAGGCAGCATTTACGGATTTGTTGCACAAGGGATTTTTCCCGCGCCAGAACGTGGCCCGGCGCGGCGGTCTGGCCAGGGCACCGGCGCAGATGCTGCGACGCCCGGCCGGTCGGCGGGCAGGGTCGGAGCGCGAGAACGGTCAGCGGAGGAAAGATCGGGAGGTCGTTGGGATGCGACGCATCAGCCATATATATAGGTTGGACCGATGCGCGAAGTCGCCGATGCCGGGACAATCCGGCTAGCCACGCAAGTCAGAATGCTAAAATGCCGCCAGTTTCATCGAGATATTTCTCGAACTCGGCGGCGAGTTCGTCGACTTCCTTCTTGGTATGCGATCGTAGCTCGCTCGCTCCCTTGCGGGCCTGTGCGGCCGGGCTGCTGGCTTGCGCGATCGGTGCGCGGTGAACGGTCTCCATCGTGGCAGTCGGCATGTGATCCTCCTACTTACCAGATAAAAACGCCTGATCGATCGGATATATTCCCACACAAACAAAAATTATTTTCTAAGCAAACCTACGCCTGGGCAGGCGGCCTGTAAGTGACGCCCGTCACATAAGCGGCAACTTCGTGCTCAACGATGGTCGTGTGCCGTATTCTGCTGACGATCCGCCCTATCCTGGCGCCTTGCGGCCGGCGCGTGAGCCGAAGTGCCGGCGCACGTAATCGCGACCTGCGCCGCTGCCGATATGTCGGGGGCGTTGCGACGCGCGCGGGCGCCGGGTTCGATCGCCGGTATTTGTGACGATTTTTGCCGAATTAGTGCTAGCCGCTGGGTCGCCAAACGCCCGGCGACTGCTGCAGACGCGCCGCGAGCGCTTGGCGCTGGAGCTCCAGCTCTTGCGGCAGCCTGTCCTCGAAACTGTCGAACAGTTCGCGCTGAGCCTCGGCTTCCCTCTGCCCGGCCTCACCGTCAATATCCATGATGCTGCCGAAGTCCGCCCGCGTGAATTCGAGACCGGTCCAGTTGAGGTCCTGGTATCGCGGCATCAGGCCGAACGGCCCTTCCACAGCGTGCCCGCGCCCGTTGACGCGATCGACGATCCATTCGAGGACCCGCATGTTCTCGCCGAAACCCGGCCAGATGAAACGGCCATCGCCGTCTTTGCGGAACCAGTTGACGCGGAAAATCTTCGGCGGCTGGTCGAGGGATTGGCCCAGAGCCAGCCAGTGGCGCCAGTAGTCGGCCATGTTGTAGCCGCAAAAGGGCAGCATCGCCATGGGATCGCGGCGAATGGCGCTTTGGTTCACGGACGCGGCGGTCGCCTCGGAGCCCATCGTGGCTGCCGTGTATACGCCGTGCACCCAATCCTGTGATTCATAGACCAACGGGAACGTGTGGGTCAGCCGGCCGCCAAAGATAAACGCGCTGATCGGCACCCCTTCCGGGTCGTCCCAGGCCGGATCGACGCTGGGGCATTGCCGGGTGGAGCAGGCAAAGCGGGCGTTGGGATGGGCCGCCGGCCGGCCGCTATCGGGCGTCCACGCCTTGCCTTGCCAATCCACCAGATTGGCGGGCGGATCGCCATCCGTGCCCTCCCACCAGACATCACGGTCTTCGGTCAGCGCCACGTTGGTGAAGATGGTGTCGCGCGCGATCATGCTCATGGCGTTGGGATTGGTCTTCGACGAGGTGCCGGGCACTACGCCGAAGTATCCGGCCTCGGGATTGATGGCATAGAGGCGGCCATCCTTACCCGGCTTGATCCACGCGATGTCATCGCCGACCGTGCGGACCTTCCAGCCCTCATAGCCGGCCGGCGGGATCAACATGGCGAGGTTGGTCTTGCCGCAGGCACTCGGGAACGCCGCGGCGACATAGGTCTTTTCGCCCTGGGGCGACTCCAGCCCCAGGATCAGCATGTGCTCGGCGAGCCAACCCTCTTCGCGCGCCATTACCGAGGCGATGCGCAGGGCGAAGCACTTCTTGCCGAGCAGGGCGTTGCCGCCATAGCCGCTGCCGAACGACCAGATCGACCGCTCTTCGGGGAACTGAACGATGTACTTTGTCTCGTTGCACGACCACGGCACATCCCGCTGCCCCCGCTCCAGCGGCACGCCGACCGTGTGCATGCACGGTACGAAGTCGCCATCGTCCCCCAGCACCTCGAGGGCGGCCTGGCCCATCCGCGTCATGATGCGCATGCTCGCCGCCACATAGGGCGAGTCGGTCAACTGAACGCCGATGTGCGCGATGTGGGAGCCCAAGGGTCCCATGCTGAACGGGATCACGTACATGCGCCGGCCGCGCATTGCGCCATCGAACAGCCCTTGCAGGGTCTGCTTCATCTCGGCCGGGTCGACCCAGTTGTTGGTCGGTCCGGCGTCAGCCTTGTTGCGCCAGCACATGAAGGTGCGATCCTCGACGCGCGCGACATCGGCCGGATCCGAGCGCGCGAGAAAGCAGCCGGGCCGCTTTTCCTGATTGAGCGGGATCAGCGTGCCAGCCTCGACCATGTCCGCACACAGCCGGTCGTACTCCTCCTGCGAACCATCACACCAATAGACGCTGTCGGGCCGCGTCAATGACGCCATTTCGTCAACCCAAGCGAGCAGCTTCTTATTGCCCATAACCAAAGTAATCTCCCCTCTACGTACGTCCTTTTGATGTCAGCCGAGCGGCGCGCAGCAAACAATCTCATCATAGCTCATGTTCTCGCGGACAGGGAATATCCCCGCCCACTTGCGCGGAGTCAAAAGCCCCGCTCGCCGCGCCGTTGTCCGGCACGAGCGACAGCCGTGGTTGAGAGGTCGGCAGGCCCGCGGCGTCGTGTCAGTCAGCGACGGTTGCGCGGGGTCTCTGCCCGCTCCCGAGATAGCGCAATACGTCGATTGGATACTGGTTCGTCATCCGTGGTCGGGGATGCCCTGATAGGCGAGTTCGCCCCAGAGCCCCTCGACACGTTTGTTGCGCCCGCAACTCCAACGATAGTAGCGGTAGCGAAGCGGGTTTTTCTCATAGTAGTCCTGATGGTACGCTTCGGCGGGATAGAACGGACCCGCCACCTCGATCGGCGTGACGATCGTCTCGTCGAGCGACTGCTGGACCGCTTCCCTGGAGCCTTCGGCCAGGCGCATTTGCTCCTCGTCGCTGACGAAGATTGCGGTCTGATACGATTCGCCGCGATCGCAGAACTGACCTCCCGCATCCGTGGGATCGACGGAGTGCCAGAACGCGGTGAGCAAATCCGCATAGGCGACCTGGCTCGGATCGTAAGTAATCTGCACCGCCTCGCGGTGACCGGTGCTGGTCGTGGACACCTGCCGGTAGGTCGCGTTTTCCACGGTCCCGCCCGTGAAGCCCGAGACAGTCTTCACCACGCCGGGAATGCGGTCGAAATCGGACTCGACGCACCAGAAGCAGCCGCCGGCAAATGTGGCTGTCTTCAGTTCCTGCGCGACGGCACCTTCAAACGCGAGCGCGAGAAAAAGCGCGGTCGCCGCGGTGGTTTTCAGCATGGCTTTCCTCCAATTCGGTCTCGAAAGGATATAGGCCGAATCGCGCCGTCTTGGGAGAGGCTTGCGGATCACAATGCCTTGTCACGCTTGTTCCCGGCATTCCCAGGCGAAGTCCGTCGGCCGCTGCCGACAATACGCCCTGGGATCGTGCGGCTTCACAAGATCGCGAATGACGGGTCGCGCCCGGCACTTTCCGGCGGCGGCGGCAACCGATAGCCTCAGCACCGCTTCCAACACGTCGTCCCCAGCGAAATGGCGCATTTCGAGACCAGAAGGATCTACGACTTCGATGCCAGCCCGCAACGCGTCTGGCCGGCGGTCGCGCAGACCAACCTGGTCACCGAGCTTGCGGGCGTGGGACGCTACGACGCCGTCGACGAGCTGCAGCCGGACGGCTCGGTGCTGCGCCGCGCCAGCGGCGACAAACTGCGGCCGATCACCTCGCACTGGACCGAGGACCTGGGCGAATGGGTGTATGCCCACTACTGCACCCAGCGCCGGTGGTTCTCCGACGACGCCAGTCAGCGCGTTCGGTACACGATCCGCCTCGGCCCCCACGGCGGCGGCACACGGGCCCATCTCCGTGTCGAGATCAAGACGTCGAATCCGGTTATTTGGGCCGGCATCCAGCTCGGCATGGTGCAGCGCGCGGTGCAACGGATTATCGATGCCCAATTGGCCCTGATCGAGGCCGAGATTGCGCGCTCCGCACGGCCGGACGTGCACCATCCGCTGGCTCACCTGCCGCTCGATCCTCCGGCACTCGACGAGCGCGCACAGCGACGGCTACCGGAAGCGCGGCGGATACTGCAGGGGCTTTCCAACGATCGCCAGATGTCGGACCGGTTGATCGATTATCTGTTGCGGGCTCCCGACGACTTCCTAGGTCGCATACGGCCGCTTGAGTTGGCGCGCGCATGGAACCGCGATCCGATTGAGGTGGTGGACCTGTTTCTCGCTGCCCACTACGCCAAGCTCGTCTCATTGCGCTGGGAGATTCTCTGCCCGCGCTGCCGCAACAGCAAGACGCCGTCCCTCACCCTGGAGACGCTGCCGCGCGAGATCCATTGCACCACCTGCAACGTCGACTACGAGCGCGACTTCTCCCACAACGTCGAGCTGCTGTTCGCCCCCGAACCGTGGTTGCGACGCCTGCCCGACGGGGCCGCGTGCATGCTGGGCGCCTCGACCACGCCGCACATCGTCGTCCAACGCCACGTCAAGGCGGGTCAGGTCATGACCATCGACCCGCCGCTCGAACCCGCCGCCTACCGCATCCGCACCCCTCAGCACGCCACGCAGCTCTCGCTAGAGTGGGACGGCGACGATGGCTTTCCCGAAATCGTCGCAGACGACAGCGGATTGGCGTTCGGACCCGCCAGTCCACCCGGCCAGATCATTCTGCGCAACGAAAGTCCGGGCCGCGCGACGGTCGTCATCGAGGAACTAGCGTGGCGCAGCGACGCGTTGACCGGCGATCAGGCGATCGCGCGCGCCGCGTTTCGGCGCTACTGCCCGGATCAATCGCTGCGGCCGGGCGACGACGTCCGCATCTCAAACGTGGTCCTGATGTTCACCGACCTAAAGGGGTCAACGTCGTTGTACGAGCGAATGGGCGATGCCGGCGCCTACAAGCTGGTGCGCGATCAGTTTGAGTGCCTGACGGACATTGTCAAAGAGCACCACGGCACGTTGGTAAAGACCATGGGTGACGCCATCATCGCCGCGTTCAGCGATGGCGCCGACGGCATTGGCGCGGCGATCCGACTGCAGTCCGGGATCGAGGAGTTCAATCGCGGTCGTGACGATGGCGGCGTGGACCTGAAGATCGGCCTGCATCAGGGCTCGTGCATCGCGGTGACCACCGACGGCCGATTGGACTATTTCGGCTCCATGGTCAACCTTGCGGCCCGGTTGCAGGGCGAAAGTCGAGGCGGCGAGATCGTGCTCCCCACCGACATCGTTGCAACCGTTGATCCGAGGACACTAATCCCAGAGACGCAAACCTACGAAATGACTCGCGATAGCGGGGTGCTGCGCGGGTTCGACCATCCGATCGACTATTGGCGGCTCGTCATGCGCCAGGGCGAGATCGACACTTCGCGTGCGACACCGGGCCGAGGGCCGGTATGATCGATCCGTGCGCCCAGGAGTTGGAGCAAACATGTCTGCTCGCGGTTGCAACGGTTTGATCGGCATCATCGCTTGCCTAACGGCGGCGGCAACGCCCGCCCTGGCGCAGGACAACCAGCCCTATGCCGCGGTGGAGGAGGTCTATCGCGCCTCCGAAACCGTTATCGGCGAGCCCCTGGCTTATCCGCGCACCGACGCGGAAGTCCGCGCGTTGATTGTGACCCTCGTACCCGGCGAGGCGACCGAGTGGCACACGCATGGCGTGCCGCTGTTTGCCTACGTTCTCGAGGGCGAACTCACAGTGGAGTACGAGGGGCACGGGGTGCGCTTTTACCGGCCGGGAGAGGCGCTACTGGAAGCGATGACCGCGATGCACCAGGGCCGCAATCAGGGCACGCAACTTTGCCGAATCCTCGCCGTGTACAAGGCCGGGGACGGGCTGCCTCTGTCTCATACGCGCTAGCGGGCACTTCACCGCCGCGCGCGTGCTGTTTTTCGCTTTGCCGCGAGCGGCGCCGCCACTTAGCCGTGCACGCCACAGTTGACAATTTGCTCGCCGTCCCGCGTCATTTGGACCGTTGTGGCGCTCTCCGCCCGGTCGTGTGGGCGGACGAAAAATGAACACGGGCGGTCCGCCGCAGCGGGGGACACTTTGCGGCGGTGCGCACGCTCGGCTGCCAGCGGCGAACACCTTCCGGTCCCGTCAATCGTCGAGGCCGCACGAGCCAAGGGGAGCGCGCGATGGGTGAAAGAATAGATGTTCGCGGGCATCTGCGCGAGTTTTCGCGCGGAGGCGCCGAGCAACAGGCTATCGCCGACACGATTTGTGTCATTGCCGATATTGCGGCGCGGGTTTCCACCCTGGTCGGCCAGGGGCCGCTGGCATGGAGTACCGGCGATGACAGTGACGAATCGAACATCGAGGCCCGTGCCGATGCGCTGTTCATGGCAGGTCTGGGCGAGGCACCGGTCGCCGTCGCTGCCTCCAAGCGGGAGCCGGATGCGCGTGCGATGAATTCGGGCGCGCCGCTGGCGGTCGCGATCGATTCGTTGGACGGTGCCTCCAATATCGACGCCAACGTGTCGGTGGGAACCATATTTTCGATCTACCGGGCGGCCTCGCCGGCCGAACCGAGCGCGGCTCCGGTCATGCGCGCCGGCGCCGAGCAACTGGCGGCCGGCTTCACCATGTATGGACCGCACACGGCGTTGATCATGTCGGTTGGCGACGGGGCGCATGGCTTTGCGCTCGACCGCGAGGCCGGCACGTTCGTCCTCACGCGCGCTGGACTCAGCATTCCTCCCGGCAAGCGCGAATACGCCATCAACGCGTCGAACTACTGGCACTGGGATGAGGCCGTGCGGGCTTACATCGACGCCTGTATTTCGGCCGCCGGCGCCATGCAACATGAGGACTTCAACATGCGCTGGATCGGGACATTGGCGGCCGAGGCGTTTCGCGTGTTGTCGCGCGGCGGCGTGTTCCTGTATCCGCGCGATGACCGGCCCGGCTACGAGCAGGGGCGTTTCCAGTTGGTATACGAAGCCAATCCGATCGCTTATCTGATGGAACAGGCCGGCGGCGCCGCCACAGACGACCACCAGCGCATTCTCGACATCGTGCCCAAGACCTTGCATCAACAGGTGCCACTGGTGTTCGGTTCGCGCGATGAGGTGGAGCGAGTCGCGAATTTCCACCGCGACCCCCACACCAGCGGGGAGCGGTCACCGCTATTCGGCCGCCGTGGCTTGTTCCGGACTTGAGGAGCGCACAATGTCCGAAAAGTATCCCATAATCTCCGTCACCGGCTCCTCCGGCGCGGGCACGTCGTCGGTGCGGCGCACGTTCGAGCAGATCTTTCACCGCGAGAAGGTCAACGCCGAATTCATTGAGGGCGACGCTTTCCATCGCCACGACCGCAACGACATGAAACGCGCCATCGCCGAGGCCGAAAGCCAAGGGAACCTGAACCTCAGCCATTTCGGGCCCGAGGCCAACCTGCTGGAAGAGCTGGCCGACGTGTTCAAGACCTACGGCGAGACCGGGAACGGGCGCACACGCCATTACATTCATGACCAGGAGGAGGCCGAAGCCTATGGCTCGCCGCCGGGCACGTTCACCGACTGGCGGCCGTTCCCTGACGATACCGATTTGCTGTTCTACGAGGGCCTACACGGCGCCGCCGTTACGGAGACGGCCGACGTTGCGCGTTATGCGGACCTCAAGATCGGCGTCGTACCGGTGATCAATCTCGAGTGGATCCAGAAGATCCACCGTGACAAGGCCGCCCGCGGCTATTCGACCGAGGCCGTGACGGACACGATCCTGCGGCGAATGCCGGACTACATGAAGTACATCTGCCCGCAGTTCACTCAGACCGACATCAATTTTCAGCGTGTGCCAACGGTCGACACTTCCAATCCGTTTATCGCCCGCTGGATACCAACCGCCGACGAATCCCTGGTCGTGATCCGCTTTCGCGACCCCAGCGGCATCGATTTTCCCTATTTGGTGTCGATGATCCACGACAGCTTCATGTCGCGGGCCAACTCCATCGTCATCCCCGGGGGCAAGCTCGACATCGCCATGCAACTCATTCTAACGCCGATGATCCTGCAGCTCATGCAGCGCCGCAAACGCGCAGTGTGAGCTTCGGTTCAGCGCTTCTCTATCCAGAGCGAGCATTCCCTCACCCCCGCCGATCTCGGCAAGTCGGCGATGACCGAATCGTGCAAGTCATCTGCCATGCGCGTCCTCACATAGTGCGATGCAAATACCGGCGAATAACCGCCGCCGGTGAGCAACGGCGCGATTGCGAGTTGCTCATTGTAGCCGCGCCACGCCCACTCGGCAGGATAGTCGTCAGGCAGGAAGATATCGTGGACGTGGACGAACGTTCCGGGCGGCAGTGACGGCAGCACATGATTGAGCAGGTGATCCACATCTGTTCCCGGCATCAGGACGTGGCTCGAATCGATGAGTAGCATGTCGCCCGGCGACAGAGCTTCGAACGGCGCGAGGCCGGCCTCGTGTGCCGACACGCGCAGCAGATCGACACTCTCCAGGCCCGCAAGCGTCGCGCGCGGCGCCAAATCGATTGCAGTGATGCGGCAGCCGATGCCGCCGTCGGCGATTGCGCGCGCCAGGAAGCGGGTAGAATGGCCGGAGCCCACCTCGACGATGCGCTTTGGCGCGCGCGTGCGCACCAGGGCATATGCGGCGGCCGCGTCCAGTGCCGCAAACCAGTCCTGATCCCAGCGCGGCGCCGGCGGCGGCGCATCTCCGATGGCCCGCAGCCGGTCGGCAAAGCCTTCAACGGCGGCGAGAACGGAGTCGAAATCGGACTTGTGGTGGCCGAACAGATCGGCGATGGCAGCGTAGGGTGGGCGTTGGCCGGCGCCTGGCATGAGGCCGGCATAGCGGTAGGGAATGAAATATCCGCGGGGCGCGAATCCCAGCGCCGTGGTCAAGGCCATGCGTGTTCGGCGGAGTCGCACCGGTGTCACCAGATTTCGGAGACGGGGCGGACTGACATGGTGCCACGATAGCACAGCCGCAACCAGTTACGCGCCGATCGCCGGCGAGGTTCGCCTGCAATTCTCCTTGCGATCGGCCGGGCCGCGCGCTCAGTTGGGTACTGTGCGTGTGCACGGCTCCAGCGCCCGCCAAACAAGGCCAGTGACCCGGAGAATGGACAACACGACCAATCCCACCCGCAGTGTCGGCTATTCACGAGTGTCCATCGTCCTCCACTGGGTCGCCGCAATCCTTGTGGTGGCATTGTTCGTGACCCACGAGGGTGAGGAGGGCAGCGCCGAGTACGTGTTTCACGTGAGCGGCGGTGCGATCGCGGGCCTGCTTCTCTTATGGCGCGTGTGGCGCCGCGGACGGCATGGCATGGCGGAAACGCCGGATCAGGCCTTCGTCCTAAACGTCGTTCGACAAGTCGTCCTCTGGGGATTCATCGCGGCCATCGTCGTGGTCGTTATCTCAGGATATCTGCTGCCGTGGTCCCTGGGGAGACCCCTGGACATATTCGGAGTGATCGCCATCCCCTCCCCCATGGGGTCAAGCTCCGGATTCCATGACTTCGTCGAGGAGGTTCACGATGCCGCCGGGCATGTGTTTCCGCCGCTGATCATCGTCCACGTGCTGGCCGCGGCAAAGCATGCAGTCCTGAGCCGGGACGGTGTTGCACGTCGAGTATTCAAGCCCGCAGCCGGCGGGCGCTAATCATTGATCAGGCCAGCCAGGTGGCGCCCCTTGTCGTCGACCGCATCGGTCACGGCGACGTGGCAACGGGCGCGATCGTCGTTGCCAGCCACGCAACCAGCCCGGCCAGGATCGGCAGCGGCAGAGATGCGGTCAACCGCACGACAGAGAAGCGCCATCCCATCATCGGCAGCTCGTAGCCGATGATGCGGTGGGCGGCGTAGACCGACCAGGCGGTCAACAGGGCGATCAGTTGCGGCACGCCGACGCCGGCCTTAAACAGGACCAGCGCGAGCGGGAACGCCACCACCGGACCGGCAGGCAGAGCGGCACCGACGACAGCGCCGATAGCGATACCAGCGAGGCCGGACGCCGGTCCCAGCCAGCTTGATACAAGCTCCTGGGGCACGATCGGTGCGACAAACCCGGCCGTTAGAATGGCCAGGACCACGCGCGGCAGCATGATCAGGAAATGCTGGTGCGCAAACGCCATGCCGTGCTTGAACGGATCGCCCGGCCGAAAGTAGGCCGTCACCGCCAACCCGATCGCCACCGCCCAGAGCAGAATAAGTGTCGCTAGCATGGCTTCAACGGTCCGGTGCCGCCGGACGGCCGGTCGCCAGTGGGAGCTGCTGCGCAATCAAGCCGGCCAAAATCGGCAACATCGCGGAGATGGCGTAGCGCCAGAGCGTGAATTCGGGCCCGAGCAGCGGCAGTTCCCATATCAGGATGCGCTGCAACCCCAACAGGCTCCAGGCCGTGATATAGGCGACCAGCGGGCCGCGGCCGGCACCCGAGGTCGCCAGCGCCACCACCAGCGAAAAGGACGTCACCGGCCCGCCCGGTGTCAGGGCGCCGGCAATCGTCGCGATCGCCATACCAAGCAGTCCCGAACGCTCGCCCAGCAGACGCGCCACGACGTCCTTGGGCACCAGCGTCTGCAGGAAACCAGCGATCAGTACCGCAGCGCCAATGCGCGGCAATACGAACAGCACCAGATCGACGTCGCCGACGAGCGCTTCCGTGAAAGCTGCCGCGCCGCGCCAATATAGGCACGCAGCGCCACTGACAGCCGCGAGCGCACCGAACAGAATGAGGGACGGCCCAATGACCTTGGGCCGCATATCGCCGCCAGCGTCGGCGCGCTCGGTCATCAGGCGTGCGCCGTGAGTGGCACGTGTCGCGCCGAGGGGGACAGCTAGCTAGGTGCGATCAAGCAGCGGGCCCGCGACGGTAGTCACCGGCTACGGGCAACCCTTGCGTGGGTGACACTTCGCCCCGCCACCACCACCGCCGCCACCACCCACGGTGACAGTGATCGTGCCATTGGGGTCATCGCCGGGTTCGGAGAAGATCCCGCCATCGTCCTCGGCCCGGACAGTCAGGACGTGATCGCCGGGGCTCAGCCTCTTAGTGTTCAACTTCACCGACCAACCATTGCTGCCGTCGGTAGTTGCCAATCACCTGGCCGTTGCGGGCGAACGTGACGGCCACGACGCTGCCGTAGTCATTGGCGGCGGCCATCAAGGTAATATTGCCGCCCACCGTGTCGCCGTCGGCCGGGCTGGTGAAGCCGGCGGTGGGTGGCGCGCCGTTGTTGGACACGGTGATCCAGATCGATGTTAGTGTCGGATTGCCGTCGGCGTCCGTCATGCGCGCGACCAATTCGTGCGTATCGTCGGTCAGAGCCGTCGAGTCCAGGCTCGCCTCATAGAGGTCGTTGCCAACCGGCACGGTCGAGTTCCAGTCCACCTCGGTTCCGAGCCGCCACTCGACTGTCGGCGCCGCCGCGCCCAGCTCGCCGTCCCTGGCCAGAAATTCCAGCGGAACGTCGGCGCCGGAGACGACGTCATCGTCATTGGCGGGCATCATCCATTTGATCTCGTCGGCAAGATTTAGGGCGAGTACGAACAGGCCCTGTTCGATGCCGCTGACCACAATCGTGCCGCTGGGGAAATAGGAATAGTTGCTCCAGGCACCGTTGAAGTTCGCGCTGTCGGACGACGGGTAGACGTCGAAGTATGCACGCTCTTCGAGCATGCTGTAGATGCCCCCGGCATCACGCACGATGTGCAGGACACTAAGCCCGGCGCGGTAGTTCGCTTGATAGATCGCGTCGCCCTTGACGTAGAGATTGTGATCGATGGCCGCGGTCGTGTTGGTGAAGGTGTCGATCACCGCCGGGCTGGAGAGCAGCGAAACGTCCCAGACCCGCGTGCGCGTGCCATGACCAAAGTTTCTCTCGTCCAATTCGTCGTCGAGGAATAGCGTTTCATGGTCCTCGCTCAGCCACGCCTGATGCGTGTAGCCGCGGCCGTTATAGCCCTGGCGCGCGATTTGCACCGGATTTCCCTTGTCGGTGACGTCAACGATCGTGAGCGTGTTCTCGTTGGAGGCAAAACAGATCTCGCGCCCCTGATACGTTACATCCGTGCCGTCGTACGTGACGCACTGGGCGTCGTGCGTATAGCCGTCGGCGCTGAAGCAGCCGGCAAAAGTGGGGACCACGGGGTCGATGATATCGATCATATGCAGCCCACCGTTGCCACAAGTGGTGGTCCCGACGGCGTAGGCAAACGCGGTGTCTTCGTTGATGGCGATGTTATGGGCGCCGCCAAATTCGTTGTACAGCGCCGTTTCTGCAAACGTGACCGGCGCCGCCGCCACGCCGAGCAGCTGGGTCAGGTCGAAGACCTGCATGCCGTGGCCGCCGGCCTCACTGACGATGAAGGCGTGGTTGGCGTAGACCTTGATGTCGCGCCAGGACGAGTTAACCGTGTGGGTCGGCAAGAAGCCCACAAGGTCCGGGCTGACCGGACCCGTAATCTCGACAAACGACGTGCCGCTGTTGCCGCCGACGATGGCGAATTCGCGGCCCGAGGCGGTCCAGCCCCAGACGTCGTTGCCGCTAGACAGTGGCGATGCGCCGCCCAGATCGGACAGCGGCACGAGGGCCAGCAAATCGATGCCGTGGCATGGATGCACGTCGGCGAAGCCGTTGACACATGGCACCGCCGACAGCGCGGGCGCACCTTGCGCCGCGTGAGCGTCGGCCTTGAGGGCGCGCATCACCGCCGTCGGGCTGGCCCGCGTGCCTTTGAAATGCGGCTTGCCATGAACGTCGTCATGGGCCGCTGCGTCGGCGCCGACTCCGAACGCCACAACGCATGCGATGAGTGCAGTTGCGGACCAATGGCTGCGGCGTTCGGTCATCGTCTCCCTCCGGCAGTTTCTTTGAGCAGGCGCCAATACCGGTTCGCGCTGGCGTAACACAGCTCGCCTCCTACCGCCCGGCGGCGGTTTGCAACTCCGCCCGACTTCCTTGGCCGGGCACTGATGTGTGCTATGGTACCTCTGCGCGGGCCGCCGCCAGGACACGCGAACACGGGGAACCAATGGTCAAAGTATACTTCGCGACGAACCGGAAACCCAACCGCAAGCAGAAGCCCGACGATTTTGGCGCGGACTTCAGCGAAGACGGTCTTGCCAATCTGCGCTTTCGGCCACGCCGAGGTCACGGGCGCGGATCTCAATGTGTTCGACGTGCATGTCGAGCCGGAAAAAATTGTCGAGGACCCTGGCCGCAAGCGACTGGACGTCAAGAAATCGGCCTTCGGCAGCGAAAGCCTATTCTTGCACGCGCGCCGAAAAATGGAGAACAAATCGCGCGATACGGTGGTCTTCATTCACGGCTACAACGTCAGCTTCAAGCAGGCCTTGACCGCCACTGCCAGGCTCAAGCTCAAATTCGGACACGATGAGGGCGGGCCGGGCATCAATGCCGTCCTGTTCTCGTGGCCCTCCGACGGCTCGATAAATCCCTTTTTGGCCTACGCCAACGATCGCCAAGACGCCGCCGCCTCGGGTCCCGCTTTCGCCCGAGGCTTCCTCAAGCTGGCCGACTTCCTGCGCGGCTCCACACCGCAAGAGGCCTGTGACCAGCGCGTTCATCTCATCGCCCACAGCATGGGCAACTATGTCTTGCGCCATGCGGTGCAGGAAATTCGCATGCAGTCAGCCGGTCAGCCGCCGCGGATCTTCGATCAAGTACTTCTGATGGCGGCCGACGAAGACGACGACGCCTTCGAGTACGAGCACAAGCTGAAACGACTGCCACGGCTGGGCAAGCGCGTGAACGTCTACTTCAACAACGAAGACCGGGCGATGGCCGTGTCGGACAAGACCAAAGGCAATCCCGATCGGTTGGGTGATGACGGTCCGCGAGTGCCGCGTGCGATTCCCGGAAAGGTGACACTGATCGACTGTACGCCGGTGGCCAGCGGCATCGTCGAACACTCATACTATGTCGATAGTCCTCGGGTGGTCGACGACATGCGACAGGTACTCGCCGGCAAACCGTCAGACGCGATCAGCGACCGCGATTTCATCCACGATAGCAACCGTTATCGCCTCGTTTAGGGCGCGGCTCGCGGCAATCCTCGCCTAGCTTGCAACGCGCCCCAGCGCCGGTAGAGCGATGCGATTGCCGCGCCAGCCAATGTCATGCAAAACGCCGTCTAGCCGAGTTCGTCGTCTTTCCAGAACTTGGTGCCCTGGATCGTGGCCTGCAGCGCCAGCCCCTGGCGGGCCAGCTGATACAGCTTGATGCCCGGCGCGACATCGACCGCACCGGCCCAGCTGCCGCCCTTGTCTTCGGACTTCGCCACGGCGTCGGCCTGGGCACTGGCGTCCCAGCCATTGTCGACGAAGCTGGCCAGCGCCTCCGGCGTGGTGAACACGAACACACCGCGGAAGTCCTTTACGCCCAGGCCCGGCCCGATGCCGGCACTGTACATTTTCATGTAGGTGTCGTTGCCGTCATCACGGTCGCGCACGATGCCCCAGCCGCTGGCGGTCGACAGCAGCAGCAAGTTGAACCCGACATTGCTGAACACGCCGTAGCCGGCGGCCCCTTCGATCTGGGTCTTGGAGAAGGGATGGATCTGGTACAGCTCGGCGAGGGTCTCGCTGCGCATGGTCTGGACGTGCTGCTTTTTCTCCGCGACCGTGTCGCCCTTGGGCGACACGCAGCCGCTCAAGACCGCGACCAACAGCAGCCCGGCAATCGACCATCTCGACATGATGCACTCCCCTTCGCTGGCCCCGTCCCCGATGACCTACTGCGTCGGACTTTGCCTCAAAGACGGCTTCGTCATGTTGGCGGACACGCGGACCAACGCCGGCGTCGACCACATCTCGACCTTCGCCAAGCTGATCCGGTTCAATCTGATCCCGGAGGGGCGCCGCTGACACCGCTCCACTCGACCGATCCCGCACGGTGGTCTACCGTGCGCGCGGCGTGTCCCCATCGGTGGCGGACTAGGTGATGGCGAAGCTAGTGGATTGATTCCAACGTTTGGAACCCTCGGTTTCGGGCTGCGATGATGTCGTCGGGGTCGGCTTTCGATATGAATGGCTGTGGGTTGGCCGCATTGTATTCGCGGACGAAGCGGTTGATTGCGGCCTGGAGATCGACGACGGAATGGAAGACGCCGTGCTTGAGCCGCCGCCGGGTGAGTTTTGCGAAGAAGCCCTCGACGGCATTGAGCCACGAGCAGGAGGTCGGTGTGAAGTGGAAAGTCCAGCGCGGATGGCGGGCGAGCCAGGCGCGGACCTTGTCCTTGTTGTGCGCCGCGTAGTTGTCGACGATCGCGTGGATGGCCTTGTCCGCCGGCACCGTGCGCTCGATGCGGTTGAGGAAGCGGATGAACTCCTGATGGCGGTGGCGCTGCATGTTCTGGCCGATCACCGTTCCGTCCAGAACGTTGAGCGCCGCAAACAGCGTGGTCGTGCCGTGCCGTTTGTAGTCATGGGTCATGGTGCCGGCGCGTCCCTTCTTCATCGGCAGACCGGCGGTCGAGCGCCTGGATCTGTGACTTCTCATCGATCGACAACACCACCGCATGGGCCGGCGGGTCGACATACAGGCCGACGATATCGGTGAGTTTCTCGGCGAAGGCAGGGTCGGTCGACAGCTTGAAGTTGCGCCAGCGGTGCGGGCTGAGACCGTGAGCCTTCCAGATCGCCTGCACCGTCGAGGCGGCAATACCGGCCGCCCTGGCCATCGCGCGCAACGTCCAGTGGGTCGCCTCAAACGGCGGCGGTTGCTGCGTCAGGCGCACGATCTCGGCGACACGATCGAGCGGGACCGGCGCCTTGCCGGTCGCATACCACAGCAAAATACGGAATCCCAATTCGGACTCTTTCGTTCCGATCCCTCCACTAGGCGGAACAACTCCCATTTTGAGGATCTTCGATGAGGCAAAGGCACGCGAGTTCTACCTCGACTTCCTCGACTTTGCGGTGACATTTGAGCATCGGTTCGGCGAGAACTTTCCATTGTATGTGGGCGTATCGCGCGACGGCTGTGAGCTTCACCTATCCGAACATCACGGCGACAGCTGTCCCGGGTCGGCGGTTCGGATCCAGGTGCAGGATATCGACGAGCTACAGCGCCGGTTGAACGCGAAGGATTACCGGCACGCAAAGCCTGGCTGCGAGACGACGCAATGGAATACGAAGAAAATGCAAATCACCGACCCGTTCGGAAATCGGCTGAATTTCTTCGAGCCCCTATCCAAGTAGCCCGGCTGAAGTACCCGAGCGCCCTTCGCACCGAACAAGGTACACAACATGGCTAAGCTGATCGCGACACCGACCAAGATCGACGCCGCCGGTAACGCGCCGAAGATGATTGAGGAGTATGTCGGGCACGTCAATTCTCAGACCGAGCAGGTGAGCATCGCGCGCATGCGCAGCCCCCAGGGTTGGCAGGAGCCGGGACAGACGCCCGAGTTCGACGAGTACACGCTTGTCATCGCCGGCACCCTGCGGGTGGAGACCAGGGACGCGACCTTCGACGTCGCGGCCGGACAGGCGATTCACACGCCGAAGAACGAGTGGGTCCGCTACGGCAGCCCGCACGAAGGCGGCGCCGATTATGTCGCCGTCTGCGTGCCGGCGTTCGATCCCGACACGGTTCATCGCGAGCCCGAGCCGGGCGGCGGCGAAAGCTAAACGATGCGCACCGGCGGCGGCGACCGATCAATTGTCCAGCCCAACTCGCGCTGAATGGCCCTTCGGTTCGGCGTCACGATTTGATCGGGCGCACGCCGGATGTATTCCTCCGCACGGTCGCGCTTCGTGACGTCCAGGCTCCTGAGATGCCCGAGGACGTCTTCGGTTTTCGGGACCGTGCCCCGCGCGTCGCGAAAACCGGCGCGCAAACCCGTCCACACAATGGCGTCGATGCTGCACTCCGCCGCCCACGCGGCGACCACCTCGGTGTGGGCATGGCGCGAGCGCTGCGGACCAGCATGATAGCCGACGTGGCGCGCGATATTGCGCTCAGGGATTTTCTCGCGGACCGCCAGCGCACGCATCGCCTCTTCCAGCGACGATACGTCGAGTTCGATCCAGAGCACATGCACCAACGGGGCGCCGTCGGTGACCACCAGGGTGACGCGCCCGTCCGCGGCCTCGCGGGAGAACTCGATCGGCAGGCGCGGCCCATCGCGCCGCCAGTCGCCACGCCACGGCAGTGCGCGCGGGTCCCAAATCAACGAGCCCCAACCCAGACATACGATCATTGCGAGCCTCGACGCTTTCGCGCCCGTCGTTGCAAGATGCCGGCAGCGCTCTTACCTAAACACATGGCTTTCGCCCGCGGCGCTCCCGATCGGACAAACCGACGAGACTGAGCGATGAAAATTTGTAACGTCATTCGTGGCCATCGCCACTATCACGGTGATCGGCGCCTGCACGCAAGCCCCGGTCACCGGGCGCAGCCAGCTCATCCTGTTGCCTGCCGATCAGGAAGCGCAGCTCGGCGCCGAGGCCTACCAGAAGGTGCTGAGCGAAAGCAAGGTCTCGCAGGACCGCGATCTGATCGACCGTACGCGGACCGCCAGCGCACGCATCGCCTCTTCCAGCGACGATACGTCGAGTTCGATCCAGAGCACATGCACCAACGGGGCGCCGTCGGTGACCACCAGGGTGACGCGCCCGTCCGCGGCCTCGCGGGCGAACTCGATCGGCAGGCGCGGCCCACCGCGCCGCCAGTCGCCACGCCACGGCAGTGCGCGCGGGTCCCAAATCAACGAGCCCCAACCCAGACATACGATCATTGCGAGCCTCGACGCTTTCGCGCCCGTCGTTGCAAGATGCCGGCAGCGCTCTTACCTAAACACATGGCTTTCGCCCGCGGCGCTCCCGATCGGACAAACCGACGAGACTGAGCGATGAAAATTTGTAACGTCATTCGTGGCCATCGCCACTATCACGGTGATCGGCGCCTGCACGCAAGCCCCGGTCACCGGGCGCAGCCAGCTCATCCTGTTGCCTGCCGATCAGGAAGCGCAGCTCGGCGCCGAGGCCTACCAGAAGGTGCTGAGCGAAAGCAAGGTCTCGCAGGACCGCGATCTGATCGACCGTACGCGGACCGTCGGCGGCCGCATCGCCGCCGTTGCCAACGACCCCGGCTACGATTGGGAGTTCGTCGTGATCGAGGACGACTCGCCCAATGCCTTCGCGTTGCCGGGCGGCAAGGTGGCGGTGCATACCGGGCTGTTCCAGGTGGCGCAAAACGACGAGCAACTGGCCGCCGTCATGGGGCACGAGATCGCGCACGCCATCGCCCGCCACAGCGCCGAGCGCATATCGCAGCAGCTGGTCGTGCAGCAAGGCATCCAGGCCGCCGCCGCCTCCTCGCAGATCGCGGCCGAGTATGCGGACTTGCTCGTCCAGGCCGCGATGGTGGGCATTATCCTACCGTACAACCGCACGCAGGAATCGGAAGCCGACCACACCGGCTTGTTGTACATGGCGCGGGCCGGTTACGACCCGCGCGAGGCAGTGACGCTGTGGCGCAACTTCGACGCATTTGGCGGCGACCGGCCACCGGAGTTTCTATCGACGCACCCCTCGCCTGGCACCCGTATCCAGCGGCTGCAGCAACTGATGCCGGAAGCGCTGGCGATCTGGCGGCAGACCCAGCGCAACTGAAGCCAGGGCACGCTCCGGGCGCCCTACAAGCCCTTAACAAACCGGCCGAACGCGATTACGGTCACGCGTTGGCGCCAGGACGCCGCCCCCATTTCGAGAGATGTCGCGCGACGACGACGCAAGCGATGTAGCTCAATTGTCGGGGTGAGCAATCGGTTGAGGAGCGCCCAGCAAAAAGGATATCCGTCATGCCGCAGTCATTCGATCCCGAAGGCCGGCGCCTGCCGATCAAGTTGGATACGACCAGCAATGGCGAGTTCCAGCCCATACCGCTCGACAGCGTTAATCGCGATGCTAACCGCCTGGCGCAACAGTCCGCAGATGAGCATGCCAAACGGCGCAACGTCTCGCGGCGGCGTTTCATGGTGTCGAGCTGCGGTGCGGCGAGCACACTGTTGGCCTTCAACGCGGCCAATGCAGCGGCCGGCCGAACCGGCGGATTCTTCGAGCTGGAGCAGTTGGCGGCGGTAGATCCGGACGTCGCGACCGAGCGCCTCGGCGGCCGAGAGTTCGTGTTCGATGTCCAGGGCCACTTCGTCGGTCAGAACGCTGTCGGCCATCGGCTAGGGGGCGCCGACCAGTTCATCAAGGACATTTTCCTCGATTCCGATACCGACATGATGGTGCTGTCGTTCATCCCGTCGCGCCGCGAGCGGGAGCTGTTGACCATTCAGGAGGCCGACGAGGTGCGGCGTATCGTCGAGCAGATGGACGGCACGCAGCGGCTGCTGATCCACGGCCGCGTCAATCCCAACCAGGACGGTGATATCGACGACATGGACGAACTCGCCGGGCGGTGGGGCGTGTCGGCGTGGAAGTGCTACACGCAATGGGGGCCGGACGGCGGCGGCTTCTTCCTCCACGACGATGTCGGCTTGCGCATGATCGAGAAGGCGCGCGCGTTGGGCGTGAAGAACATCTGTGTCCACAAGGGTCTGCCCTTCAGCCGCAACGCGTATGAATACAGCCTGGCGAGTGATATCGGCATCGTCGCCAGGATGTTCCCCGACGTGAATTTTCTCATCTATCACTCCGGGTTTATCGCCAGTCAAGAGGAGGGTCCGTACAATCCCGCGCGCGGCGAGGGTGTCGACGAACTCATTCGTTCGGTGGAGGACAACGGCATCGGGCGCAACGCCAATGTCTATGCCGAGCTCGGCAGCACCTGGCGGTATGCCGTGCGCGATCCCAACACCGCCGCGCACCTCATCGGTAAGTTGGTCAAGCACATCGGCGAGCACAACGTGCTCTACGGCTCGGACTGCATCTGGTACGGCTCGCCCCAGGACCAGATCCAGGCGTTCCGGACCTTTCAGATCTCCGAAGAGCTACAGGAAAAGCACGACTATGCGCCGATGACGGCGAAGCTGCGGGCGCAGATATTCGGACTCAACGCGGCGCGCCCCTACGGCATCGACGTCGATGAAGTCCTCGAGCGCGCCCGGCTCGACAAAGTCGAACGCCGTCGTGCCGAGTACCGGCAGGAACCGAACCCGCACTTCCTCACCTTCGGCCCGAGGACGCGACGCGAGTTTCTGGCCAACCGCAAAGCGCGCGGCGGCGCGGTGTAGAGCCCGGCGGGCTCACGCCCCGTTGCGAGAAGCGATCGCCATTCCAGCGCCGTCCTACGCCCACATCGCCGGTAGCCGCGCTTTGCACCGGCGTCTTTCGGCTACTCGCTGGTTTCGAAGACGAGCAGATAGGGGATGGAGGGGTTGTTGGCCCGATCCCTGAAGGCGTTGTGGGTGTAGTTCGGGGAATTGAACCAGATCGCATACTTCCGGCCCGGGTAGAGCTTGACCGGCGCGACGCAGGTCCGGCCGTCCGCCAAATACCTCACTTCACCGGCGATCTCGGGAAAAGACCCTTCAGTTCGAATGACCCAGGACCACATGTCCTCCGTCATCATGTCCTTACTGCAGGTCACCCGAATCTCGCTGGTCGCGGGATCGACCGTTGTGTCGCCGGCCCTCGGGAAGGTCTCGACAACGACCGGGGGCATGGTCTGGACGCTCACATCGGCGTCCGTGAGCACAGTGCCCACATGGCCAGCGATCAACAGTCCCAACAGCAACGATGCGAAATGTCTCACGGCGCGACCTCTGTTCTGCCTCGGCATCTTATCCGTCGACGCGGGCCTACTTGATGAAGTAGCCCGCGACGCCCCAGCTGCCGTCGTTTTGCATCATGGGCGTGACGGTCTCGACGGCGACCCGCTTGTTCTCGAAGGACGTGCTGAACTGAACGACCACATACTGACCGTCCGGCGCGCCCGGCAACTCCGTCACGTGGGTCGTGGCCGCAGCCTTGCGGCTGAGCACCCGACCCAGCGGCCGACGGACCGCCACCATAGTCTGGTGCCACTGATCCTCGCCCACAGCGCCCCTGAAATAGGCCGCCGCCGCGCCCCAGCTCTGGTCATAGCTTCCGGCGTCCACAACTGCCAGCCACGCTTGCGCCTTGTCTTCCGGCGTCTGAGCCTGCGTTGCCGAGGCTGCCGTAAGGCAAACCGTCAGCGCAATCACGACTAATCGAGCGATGGTTCCAGTCCTCATGTGCGCGTCCTCGACTCCGGACGTCGGCACGCCCGCGAAGGATGCGGGAGCGGCCAGTATCGCACAGAATACTTAGCCAATCCGTTGCCGTCGCGACACGCGATAGCGTCTGCCGAGCCGCCCCCGGACCTTACGGCGCTGTGGTCCGCCGAAGCGGACACGCCGCCGCCACCGGCGCTTGCCCGCGATCGCCCGGATGCCACCTACGGCGTCGTCGAAGACGGCGCCCTCAGCGCGCTCGCCTCGCTCTGGTGGCGGGAGGTGCCGTCCCACGACGGACTGAAGACCGGGGCGCTCGGCCACTTCTTCTGCGCCGACGAAGACGCCGGCGCAGAGATCGTCGAGCATGGGCTCCGCCGTCTGGGCGCGGAAGGATGCCAGTGCGCCTTGGCGCCGATGGACGGCAACACTTGGCGCTCGTACCGTTGCGTCGTCGAGGCCAACGATCGCCCGCCCTTCTTTCTCGATCCCTGGACTTCGCCGATCCACGCCGAAGTCTTGCGCGGGTCGGGCTTCGACATCGTCGCGCACTTCCTATCGTCGGTCGCGCAGCGGCTCGATATTGAGAACCCGAGGAGCCGGGAGGCCGAAGCCCGCCTGGCCGGCTTGGGCGTCGCCTATCGCTGCCCCGACCCTGGCGAGATCGACCGGGAGCTGGCGCGGGTCTATCGGCTGTCGCTCGAAAGCTTCGCACACAACGCCTACTACACGCCGATAAGCGAGGCTGATTTCCTCGCCCTCTACGACCCGATACGCGACATGCTGCGCCCAGACCTCATACTGCTCGCCCAGCGCGGGGGCGAGCTCGCGGGCTTCATGTTCGCGATACCCGACTACTGCCAGCGGGCCCGGGCCCGACGGTCGACACCCTGGTCCTCAAGACAGTCGCACGCAGGCCCGGACCGGATCTGGCGGGCCTCGGCAACGTTCTGATCTCGAAGGCCACCACCGTCGCCAGGCAGGCAGGGTTCACGACGGTGATCCATGCCCTCATACATGACAAAAATCCATCGTATCGCATCAGCCGTCAGTACGCCGAGCCGTTCAGGCACTACGCACTATTCGCCAAGTCGTTGCGCTGAATGAATATCGTAGAGCGGTTCGTGGCGGCGGCGCGCGAGACCCCCGATGTGCCCGCGATCGTGACGGGCGCCCCCGAAAAACGCCGTGCGATCAGCTTTGGTGAACTCGAGTGTCAAGTCGGCGCGGCTAGCAAACTTTCTCGAAGCACGGGGCCTCGCGCCGGATAGGACCATGCTCGTCTTCCAGCCGGTCGGCATTGAGCTGTATGCCGTCGTGCTTGCGATCCTGCGGCTCGGCGCCGTACCGATGTTTGTCGACGTGTCGGCCGGGCGCTCCGTGATCGGCGCAGCCTGCGAGGCGGTGGCACCCGACGGCTTCATCGGAACCGCCCTTTCGCACCTGCTGCGGCTAGCTGTCCCACGCCTGCGCCGGGTGCCGCTTTCGGTGTCGACCGATTACTGGCTGCCGGGTGCGGTCCGCGCGCGGGGCGCCGACGACATGGCGCCGCGGCGGGAAATCTGCCCGCGCTCCGCCTCCGACCGTGCCCTGATCACTTTCACCAGCGGTTCGACCGGCCGGCCGAAAGGCGTCTCGCGCAGCCACGGCTTTCTGCTGGCGCAGGACAAGGCGGTCACTGCCGTGACCCGGCCCCGGCTTGGCGAAGTCGAGCTGAACAGCCTACCGGTCTTCGTTTTCGTCAATCTCGGGATCGGCGTCACCAGCGTGATTCCGGCGGGCGGCGAGATCAGGCCGCTCGACATCGATCCCGGCGCCGTCCTGCGCCAGATCCAGACCTACGGCGTCGAACGCGTCATCGTGCCGCCGGCCTTTGTCGCCGCATCGTCGGCGCGGCGCGGAACACCGGGACGCACCTGCCAGGATTGAAGAAATTGTACACCGGCGGCGGGCCGGTCCTTCCCGGCCTGATGGACGACATCACGCGGCTCGCACCGCGAGCCGACATCGTCGCGCTCTACGGCTCGACGGAGGCCGAGCCGATCGCGGTCATCGACCGCAAAGACCTCGGCGAGCAAGACCGCGCCGCGACGCTGGCCGGCGGCGGCCTGCTCGCCGGGCCTCCGGTTGATGGCATCGAACTCGCGATACTCCCCGACCACGATGGCGCGCCGATCGGCCCCTTCACGCGCGATGGTTTCGAGGCGATCATGCTCGGGCCGGGTGAGGCGGGCGAGATCGTGGTTTCCGGGTCAAACGTTGTCTCAGGCTACATCGATCCGACGCATGACACCCTGACCAAGTTTCGCGTTGGCGCGACGATCTGGCACCGCACCGGCGACGGCGGTTATTTTGATGATCGTGGCCGCCTCTGGTTGGTGGGGCGGTGTTTGGCCCGCCTCGAACTGCCCACCGGACGCCTGTACCCACTCGCTGTCGAGGCGCCCGCGCGGTCGCTGGCGGGCGTCGCCAACGCGGCGATGTTGCAGATCGGCAAAACCGCTGTGCTCGCCTTGGAACAGAGCCCGGCGGGTCCACGCATCGATCCCGACGACGCCCGCGCCCGGCTTGCATGGGCGCACGGCGACCGCGTGGTCATCGTTCCTCAAATCCCGATGGATCGCCGGCATCAGTCCAAGATCGACTACGCCGCGCTGAAGGCGCGCGTTACGATCTGATCCCAGCAACACACGCCTGCGCGCACGTTACCCGCCAGGATGTCGGCGTGCAGCAGGTCAAGAAGCTCGGGGCATGTCGGAGCGAAAATCGGAAAGCCGAGGTGCGTTAGCCAGGGAGGTAAATTCCGTGGCCACGGACTTGCGGCCTTGGCCGATGATATTCGAGAGTTCCTTGCGCCGCTTTGCGACAGTCCCGATCCGCGAACGCGTCTGCGAGACGGCGACGAACTCCATGCGAGCCTGTCCGCCGCGCACATAGACCACTCTGGCATCGAGCTGTCCGAAATGCGGAATCTCGATGCAAACCTGGTCGCCGGCGGCAAACGGCTCGGTCGTGTCGATCGATACACCGCCGCCGGATATGTTGTTGAGCCGATAGGTCGATCGCACACCATCGCGGATCAGCACAACCTCCCACGTGAGATCAAATCGCGGCAAAATGCGGCGATCCTCTGACGGTCGCGGGGCGACGACTGGGGCCGACGTATCTTCGAGCGAGACGGCGCGGTCGCGAACATAGTTCCATAGCGCGACAACGTCCGCCGCCACTGCCTCATCCGTTTCGGTGAGCGCCGTACCGGAGGCGAGGCATCGCGCGAAGGCCGGGTCGCGCGCCAGCGCAACCGGACACAGGGTTCCATGCTGCGCCAGCGCCAAGGCGGTCGCGACCGTCAGCGGCTGCCCGGGCTCGCCGTAGTTGACCACGAATACGAACGGCTTGTCGGCGCGCTCGACCAGCTCAACGGTGGCGCCGACCGCGCACGTGTCGTCGCCGCTGGCCGAGACTCGAATGATCACAAGATCGGCAAGTGCGATGATGGCCGTAAGGTCGGTGTCGGTCGCCGGCGACGTGTCAATGAAGGCAAAGGATGTGCCGCAACTGCGCGCGTGCGCCAAGTGATCGCCGAGGCGGTCCGGCGCGACCGTTGTGGTGTTCGGCGAGCGCGCGCCGCGTTGTGTGCTCCAGGCGGCGAGCGCGCCGTTCGGCACGGCGTCCACTATCGAAACCGGCCCGGCCCCAGCGCGCATTGCCTGGACTGCCAGATTGCTGGCGAGCGTTGTCCTGCCGGACTTGGCACACTGCGATATGAACGCCACGACGCGCATCGATCATCCCCTCCGGCGAAATCGTCGCATCAACTGTCCCCTCCGCACCCACGCGGATGGCAATGACTACTGCGCCCCTATATCGGGCCCGCAGCCCACAAGTCATCGTCAGGATATTTAAAGCGAAATGGGTAAATTGTTTGTATTCTAGTGGAGGGATCGGAACGAAAGAGTCCGAATTGGGATTCCGTATTTTGCTGTGGTATGCGCCCGGCAAGGCGCCGGTCCCGCTCGATCGTGTCGCCGAGATCGTGCGCCTGACGCAGCAACCGCCGCCGTTTGAGGCGACCCACTGGACGTTGCGCGCGATGGCCAGGGCGGCCGGTATTGCCGCCTCGACGGTGCAGGCGATCTGGAAGGCTCACGGTCTCAGCCCGCACCGCTGGCGCAACTTCAAGCTGTCGACCGACCCTGCCTTCGCCGAGAAACTCACCGATATCGTCGGCCTGTATGTCGACCCGCCGGCCCATGCGGTGGTGTTGTCGATCGATGAGAAGTCACAGATCCAGGCGCTCGACCGCCGGTCTGCCGATGAAGAAGGGACGCGCCGGCACCATGACTACAAACGGCACGGCACGACCACGCTGTTTGCGGCGCTCAACGTTCTGGACGGAACGGTGATCGGCCAGAACATGCAGCGCCACCGCCATCAGGAGTTCATCCACAAGGACAAGGTCCGCGCCTGGCTCGCCCGCCATCCGCGCTGGACTTTCCACTTCACACCGACCTCCTGCTCGTGGCTCAATGCCGTCGAGGGCTTCTTCGCAAAACTCACCCGGCGGCGGCTCAAGCACGGCGTCTTCCATTCCGTCGTCGATCTCCAGGCCGCAATCAACCGCTTCGTCCGCGAATACAATGCGGCCAACCCACAGCCATTCATATGGAAAGCCGACCTCGACGACATCATCGCAGCCCGAAACCGAGGGTTCCAAACGTTGGAATCAATCCACTAGAACGAGTAATCATCGGTTAGTTGATCGAATTATATGTCTAATTTGCCGAAAATTTGACGTCAATTGCAAGTCCCCATAGTAACCACCTAGGATGCCGCCACCGGACTCGGTAACATGCGCTCCCACACGGCGACGAGGACCAAGATCGCCGAAGCGATGGCACCGAGGCTCAAAACCGACAGGGCACCGGCGGCAAACGTCGTGCTGCCTAGCAACGCCAGGCCGGCGAGGTGCGGCCACGACAGCCCGCCCGACGAGGCGCTCTTCAGCCAGAGGGCGCCGAACAGGAACAGCGCCGGTCCACCGAGCAGCGCGATCGCCGCCTCAATCGACGCGTGGCCGGTCGGATGCGCCAGCAAGAATTCGTCGGAGGCTGAGACGAAGATGATTCCGGCGACGATCGGGATGTGAATATAGGCAAACCAGAGCCGTGCGATCCGGCCCGGATTCGGAGAGTGATCGATCAGATGGCTCGCGCGCTCGAGACCGATGTGAAAGTAGACCCACCAATATCGCCACGGTGCCGACAAAGGAGGTGGCGAAGCCCGCCAGCGCGATGACCGTCCAAGATATTCAAGACCATAATTGAGCCCAAGCGTCGATGACACTTAGAAACGAGTTGTGTAATATTCTCCACCATCTTAACTCTATTTCCAGTATATTACTGACCTCATTGGCTATTTTATCATAATCGGTGAAGTCACGCAAAATCCTGGGCGTCCTTCTCAGCGAATTTGTCCGCCCCACCGGCGGGTTGTCGCTCGGGTCGGCTTGCCCGCGCCGTTGGCCGACCGTGACCGACGCCGCAACCTGCCTGATTGGGCGGTTTTTCACAGTTTGTTAGCCGCGAAATAGTCCAATTACATCGTCTATCGGTCTGATCATGCCATCGTCCATTGTCCCCCGACATGAACGGTCGCGGCACCGCAGCCGAGGCTGAACTAGTGGAGGGATCGGAACGAAAGAGTCCGAATTGGGATTCCGTATTTTGCTGTGGTATGCGACCGGCAAGGCGCCGGTCCCGCTCGATCGTGTCGCCGAGATCGTGCGCCTGACGCAGCAACCGCCGCCGTTTGAGGCGACCCACTGGACGTTGCGCGCGATGGCCAGGGCGGCCGGTATTGCCGCCTCGACGGTGCAGGCGATCTGGAAGGCTCACGGTCTCAGCCCGCACCGCTGGCGCAACTTCAAGCTGTCGACCGACCCTGCCTTCGCCGAGAAACTCACCGATATCGTCGGCCTGTATGTCGACCCGCCGGCCCATGCGGTGGTGTTGTCGATCGATGAGAAGTCACAGATCCAGGCGCTCGACCGCCGGTCTGCCGATGAAGAAGGGACGCGCCGGCACCATGACTACAAACGGCACGGCACGACCACGCTGTTTGCGGCGCTCAACGTTCTGGACGGAACGGTGATCGGCCAGAACATGCAGCGCCACCGCCATCAGGAGTTCATCCGCTTCCTCAACCGCATCGAGCGCACGGTGCCGGCGGACAAGGCCATCCACGCGATCGTCGACAACTACGCGGCGCACAACAAGGACGAGGTCCGCGCCTGGCTCGCCCGCCATCCGCGCTGGACTTTCCACTTCACACCGACCTCCTGCTCGTGGCTCAATGCCGTCGAGGGCTTCTTCGCAAAACTCACCCGGCGGCGGCTCAAGCACGGCGTCTTCCATTCCGTCGTCGATCTCCAGGCCGCAATCAACCGCTTCGTCCGCGAATACAATGCGGCCAACCCACAGCCATTCATATGGAAAGCCGACCCCGACGACATCATCGCAGCCCAAAACCGAGGGTTCCAAACGTTGGAATCAATCCACTAGAACCGCGAAAAGGGATGAGAGGGGCGTCGCAAGCATTGCGACCACCACGCCGGGACCCGCCGATGCGCTCAAAAGACGCGAACAAGCAGCGTGACGGCTTCCGCGATGCGGCCGAACTGCACGAGGCCTATGACGAGCTCGTCCGGGAAGTCGCAGAGCACCGGCGGGTGGAAGGGCTCATCATGGACAGCATTCCAGCCGTAGTGGTCTCCGTCGATCGCGACGAGCGTTATCGGTTCGTGAACAGGAAGATGGAGGAATGGTTCAACCAACCGGCGGACCAGCTGATTGGGCGGACGGTCCGCGAGGTGCTTGGCGACGAAACACCGAACTCCGCTGGACCATCGATCGTGCGTTCGAAGGCAAGGTCTCATCGATCGAATTCGAGGCCGACTTGCCAGGCAAGGGTTCTCGCTCCTTCAGCTCAGACATCATCCCCCAGGTCACGGCTGACGGAGAAATCGACGGCTATTACGTCATGACCCGCGATGTAACCAAGCGACATCGTGCAGAGCAGGCGCTGGTGGCGGGCGAAGCCCGGTTGCGGGCCATCTACGAGACTGCCGGGGTCGGGATCGCATTAGCCGACGCAACCGGACGCTTCACTCAATACAACCCTGCATTTCGGGCGATGCTCGGCTATGACAAGTCCGAGCTGATCGGCCGCAGCTTCCGAGACATCACTCATTCGGACGACATGGGCTCGACCGACGATCGTTTTGAGAAGCTGAGGACGGGCCTAATCGAGCGACATCAACTTGAGAAGAGATATTTGCGCAAGGACGGATCGGTCTGCTGGGTCGACATGCATGCGTCGGCGCTGCACGACCAAGACGGCCAGTTTGAACACGTTCTCGCCGTGATCAAAGACATCACGGCGCAAAGGGAAGCGGTCGAATCGTTGATGAATGAGGTCGCCGAGCGCAAGCACGCCGAGGCACAACTCAAGCGGCAGGCTGATGAAACGACCAGCGCTCGAGTCGCGGCGGAGTCAGCGGCTCGCGCCAAGAGCGAGTTCCTTGCCAACATGAGCCACGAGATCCGGACACCGATGAACGGGGTCCTTGGCATGGCCGACCTGTTGGCACAGACCGAGTTGAACGACGTTCAGCGGCGGCACCTGTCCGTCATCCGCAATTCGGGCAAGACGCTGTTGAATGTCATCAACGATATCCTGGATATCTCCAAGCTGGAGGCAGGTAAGCTGAGATTGGAGAACATGCCGTTTGACCTGCGTGGCGTGGTCAACGATGTCGTCGAGCTATTCCTGGAGTCTGCCAGCTCTGGATCCGTCCTCGTGTCCTCATCGGTGTCCGGTGAGGTGCCCCACGCGTTCTACGGCGACCCCAACCGCTTGCGGCAGATCCTCGGCAACCTGGTCAGCAACGCGGTCAAGTTCACCACCGGTGGGGAGGCGGTCAGCCGTTCCGCTCATACTCTGAAATCCAGCAGCGCCGACATCGGTGCGATGGCTTTCTCGGAGAAGTGCAAGCAGATCGAGCGCTGGGCCGCTTGCGGCGACCTCGAGAGCATCCGCGCCGAGTTGGCGCACCTTCGCAGCGGGTTCGAGGACGTCCGGCGGGAGGTCGAACGACTTCGGGCGGCGTAGCGCCGGCGCCGGTCACAGGGGCAACGCCCACGGCCGAAGCGCGTCTGGCGATCCTCACGCCGTGGCATTGCGGCGGAGCGACAAGCAGGCCTGCGCGACTCCGCGGCTATGCCCATATTTCGGCCATCGACACACCGCCTTGTAACCGCCCCATTTCGTGCCTATGTGGGAGGCACCGATATTGGACGAATGACTGGGCTGCCTCGCCTCGACACTGACGGGCGCGTACGTTTCAGACCTTCTCACCAAAATCGACGAACCGGGAGGCCGCGGAAATTCGTGCGCCACATCCCACGTGCAGACCGTAAGTGAAGGGTATTTCCATGAATACGGGCACCGTAAAGTTCTACAACGACCAAAAAGGCTTCGGCTTCGTTCAGCCGGACGATGGCCAGAAGGACGTGTTCGTCCACGCCACCGCGCTGGAGCGCGCCGGCATCAATGGCCTGCTTGAGGGCCAGAAGGTGAAGTTCGATACGCAGAACGATCCGCGAAGCGGTAAGGTCGCCGTCGGGACGATCGAGATCGCCTAAGCTGCCGGGCCTCGCGCCCGTTTAGCCAGCTTCAGGGCCGCCGCTCGCTAGGGGCGGCGGCCCTTTGACTCAGTGACCTGCGCAAACCCGGACCGCCTGTGCTTGGTTTGTGCGGCAGCTTGCCTGACATTCGCCGCCAGCCGATTTGAGGCCCCGTCCATGCAACGATGCGACTTTGTGGGCCCGATGGACCGGTGGCGTCCGGGGTATGATTGTCAGGCCGGCCGCGTGAAACGAGCATAGTGTCGTGATGGAACTTCTCCGCTTGCGGCCCCACGAAGCCGCCGCCACGGCTGCGCAATGACCGTCAGTCCTTTCAGCCTTCGCAATATCGCCATCATCGCCCACGTCGATCATGGCAAAACGACCCTGGTTGACCAGCTTCTCAACCAGTCGGGCACGCTCGGCAGGGCCGCCGGCGCGACGGTCAGGGTGATGGATTCGAATGATCTGGAGCGAGAGCGCGGCATAACGATACTTTCCAAAAATACAGCGGTCCGATGGCGCGACATTCATATCAATATCGTGGATACGCCCGGACACGCCGACTTCGGCGGAGAGGTCGAACGAATCCTGTCGATGGTCGATTCGGTTCTGTTGTTGGTCGATGCCGTCGAAGGGCCAATGCCCCAGACACGCTTCGTTACCAGCAAGGCGCTTGCGCTGGGACTGTGCCCCATCGTTGTGATCAACAAGATGGACCGTCCGGGTGCGCGACCGGGTTGGGCGTTGGACGAAACCTTCGACCTGTTTCAGCGGCTGAACGCAAGCGACGCGCAGCTTGATTTTCCGGTGGTCTACGCCTCGGCGCTGGAAGGCTGGGCCTCTCTGGAGCCTGACCATCGGGCGGCCGCCATGACGCCCCTGTTTCAGACCATCGCCGATCACGTACCGCCGCCCGCGGTCGATCGGGATGGGCCGTTTCGGCTTCAGGTCAGCGCCCTCACTTATTCAAGCTATGTCGGCGTCATTGGCATCGGGCGCGTGCAGCGCGGTCGCGTCGCGCGCAATTCGGCTGTCACGGTGGTCGACGCCAAGGGTGCGACCCGCACCAAACGCATCGCGCAAATTTTCGGATTTCATGGACTGCAGCGGATCGACTGGGACGAAGCGGCCGCCGGGCAGATCATCGCCTTCACCGGGCTCGACGAGTTGCACATTTCCGATACCGTCTGCGCTCCCGACGCGGTCGAACCCCTTCCCGCCTTGGTGGTGGACGAACCCACCATCACAATGACCTTTCAGGTGAATGACTCCCCGTTCGCCGGCCGAGAGGGCCGATACGTGACCAGCCGCAAACTGGGCGAGCGGCTTGCGCAGGAACTCATCCACAACGTCGCGCTGCGGGTCGAACCGATGGACGATCCCGACAAATTCAAGGTTTCGGGACGGGGCGAGCTGCATCTCGGCATCCTCATTGAGACCATGCGCCGCGAGGGATACGAACTCGCGATTTCGCGCCTCGAAGTGATCCTGAAGGAGATTGACGGCAAGATTTCGGAACCGTGGCAGACCCTGACGCTCGACATCGAAGACGGGCACCAGGGCGCGGTCATGGAGAAGCTGGGCGAACGCCGCGGCCGGTTGCGCGACATGCGTTCGGACGGAAGGGGCCGCACGCGACTGGAATACCTGATCCCGACACGGGGATTGATGGGGTTCCGATCGGAGTTCCTGACCGCGACATCCGGGACGGGCCTCATCTATCACGCCTTCGATCACTTTGGCGCCAAAGTGGAAGCCGCGCTCGGTCGCCGTACCAATGGTGTCCTGATCTCGAACTCGGGCGGCAAGGCCCTTGGCTACGCCCTGTTCAATCTGCAGGAGCGGGGGCGACTCTTCATTTCGCCGGCGGCGGACGTCTATGAGGGAATGGTGGTGGGCCAGCATGTGCGGGCCAACGATCTGGTCGTGAACCCGATGAAGGCCAAGCAGTTGACCAACATTCGCGCCGCCGGAAGCGACGAAAATATCCTGCTGACCCCACCGATTCAGACCACCCTCGAATACGCGCTTGAATTCATCAATGACGACGAACTGGTCGAAGTGACGCCGACGTCCATCCGAATTCGGAAAAGACTCCTGAAAGAGCATGAGCGCAAGAAGGCGCGACGGGCGGCCTGATCACGCCTCTCTCGTAGCCGGCCTCGCCTGATCCTACCGGAACCCCGATCAACTCCCCTATTCCGCGATGGGGCGCCGGCCCCAAGGCATGCCCGATGGTGGCGATCCCGCAGGATACCGCGACGCCGGGAAAGGTGTTAGCGTAAGCAGCGGGAGGATCAATGATGAAAGAATCTGCTGTCATCATAGCGCCGTTCATCGTGTGCCTGGTCACCACCATCGGGTTGTTCCCGGACCAAGGCAACGCGGGCGACATGTTCCAGGACTGTACCGACTGCCCCGAAATGCTCGTGGTGCCGGCCGGCACCTTCATGATGGGCTCGCCGGCAGACGAGGCAGAGCGACTGGACAACGAGGGCCCGCAGCACCGCGTGACCATCGCCCGGCCATTCGCCATCGGAAGGTACGAAGTGACCTTCGACCAGTGGGACGAGTGCGTGGCGGATGGCGGATGCGATCATCGGCCCGACGACGAGGGATGGGGGCGAGGTCAGCGCCCGGTCATCTATGTCAATTTGCACGACGTGCGGCAGTATACCGACTGGCTGAGCCAAAAGACCGGTGAGACATACCGCCTGCCGAGCGAAGCCGAGTGGGAGTATGCCGCGCGTGCCGGAACGACGACACCATTCCACTTCGGCAGCACGATCTCGCCAGCGCAGGCGAACTACAACGGAAACTTCACCTACGGCGGCGGCCCGGAAGGCGCGGATCGGCAGCAGACCTTGCCCGCAGGTTCATTCCCGGCCAACGGATTCGGACTGCACGATGTGCACGGCAACGCCTGGGAATGGGTGCAGGACTGTAGCTTCGTCGGCTACGACGGCGCACCGACCGACGGTACGGCTTGGCGGACCGCCAACTGCGAAATGCACGTTATTCGGAGTGGCTCGTCGCACTACGGTCCAGGGCTCGTTCGCTCCGCGAGCCGGATTGGGGTCAGCGCCCTCCACCGGGTCATCTACTACGGGTTTCGCGTTGCCAAGACGCTGCCGTAAGGCAGCGTAGAGCTTCACAGTACGGCGAGATCTGGCGGCGCGGCGGCACGCCGATGACCGCTTCGGCAAGGACCTCGCCATCGCCGGCGATCGCGACGATCGCGCGGTCCGGACTTGGCATCCGCGTGTCTGCGGTCTACCGTGTTATTTGTTCCGACACTCAGGAGGACAGGTATGTTACAGTTGAGACACCTAGCCAACAGCGCCGGTTCGGGCGGTCGATTGAGCCCTGCTGTAAGGGTTGCGTGCCTTGTCAGCGCGGCATGCGCCGTTCTGGCGTTTTCGCTTCCGAGCCAGGCTCAGGACGGCGGAGCGATCTGGGGTCGGGGCGGATGCCTTAGCTGTCACGGCAACCTCGCGGCGGGGGACGGGGATGCAGCTTACCCGCAAGGCCCGAACCTGCGCCGTACGCAGCTGGACCGCGAGCTGCTGATCGAGGCCATCGGCTGCGGCCGGCCCGATACAGAAATGCCTTACAATCTGGCCGGCGCCTATACCGAGACGGCGTGCTACGGGCTACCGGTCGGCGAGGCACCGCCGGAGGTCATCCAAGGCGCCGTCTTCACGGCGGACGAGCTGGCGACTCTGGTGGACTTCCTGATCGAGAACGTCGTCGGCGTTACGAAAATCACGCGCGAAAACTGCGGCGCGTTCTTCGGCGGGAATCCAAACGTCCCGTCCTGCCTCCAGTACTGACGGATAGAAGCCACGTCGTATCCGTCGGCGGTGGCTGAGCTTGCCCGACAGGGAAGCGTTCTAGCCGATGGCGGCTAAGGCAAGCCCAAGTGCGCCATCGTCCCCAGGCGTGGGCTAGCCGACGGCCGCAGACACGTATGGTGTTGGTTGACAACGGTCCGTGCTGAAACAAGCCTCATGACCAATCGGCCTTTGTTTGTCGGCACGCTGACGGCGATCCTGATCGCCGCAAGCGGGAGCGTCTACGCGCAGGAACGCGGCGACCGCGAAACAGCGTTCCTTGCCGGAGAGACTTTGGACTGTGCCGGCTGCAACCTCGCCGGCGTCAGCCTGAAGCGGCGCGACCTGGCAGGCGCCGATCTGTCGGGCGCCAACCTGAAAGAGGCGTCGTTCCACAACGCCAACCTCAGAGGCGCCAACCTTTCGGGCGCCGAGCTTGCCCTGGCAAACTTCAACCGTGCGAACCTGACGACCGCCGACCTCAGCGGCGCGAACCTGACGGAGGCGATGTTTTTTGCCGCCGCCGCCTCTGGAGCGGACCTCTCGGATGCCACGCTGGTGACGGCACGGATGGGTAATGCCGTCCTCATCCGCGCCAACCTGGAAGGGGCGAACCTCGCAAGAGCGGATTTGGGCGGCGCCAAGCTCGCCGATGCCCGTCTCGGCCAGGCTAACCTGACCAACGCCGACCTCCGCGAGACGGCGCTCTTTCGCGCCGACCTAAGCGGCGTGTTGGCCGAGACGGTGTATTTCGTCGATTCCGATATGCGTAACGCCAATCTGAGCGGCGCGGTGCTGCGCGACTCAAACTTCGACGGCGCGGACCTCGGGGGGGTGAACTTGAGCAACGCCGACCTGACCGGCGCCAGACTCGTCAGGGCAAACCTTCACAACGCGGTGCTCACAGGCGCGCGGATGCCCGACAGCACGGTGCATCCTTGACCGCATCAACGTTGTGGACTTCAAGGCGCGCTGAGCTTTCGAAGTCGCCCTCTGCATAGGCGGGCACTCCGGGAACGTCGCGGGTGTCCTGTCCGGGCTTGCGAAGGTGCCGACCCTCGACTCTAACGAAGTACCGGTCGGACGCCATCGCGCACGTCGCCTTGAGGAACCTTCCTTCGACCGGCCGTTCGCGCTCCTCGCGGGGTAGGTCCGTACATTGCCATGGGGCGTCGTCGAAAAAGCTCTTGAAGATCCCGTACAGTATATAGGCTTGGCTACGTAAGTCGATCTGCGCGCGCGGGTCGGTAATCACGCGGTAGCCCTGCACGAGGCCGCCATCATCGACCAGAAGGGACGTGATGATGGGCTGCTGAAAGAAGATGTTTGCCGAGTAGCTCCGGATTTCCGCAGGATCGCGATACGCGCGGGCGATGTATTCCCACTCGTCGTCGTAAATGAACCAGATCTCGTGAAGCCCTGTCTGTTCTTCAGCGGGACAGCGGGCGAATTCCTCGAAGCTGTCCAGCTTCCGTGACGGCGGGCCGCCGTTGGTTCCGCAGGCCGGATCGACCCACTCATCCGACGGCAATGCACTGACGGGACTGCCGAGCTCGACATCGAAGATCCTGGCCCGCGACTGGGCCAGAGACCCCTCCGTAACCCAAAATACGACTACAATCCCGAGTACGGCAGGCAAAATGCGCATCGGCACAATACCCCAAATGGAACGTGCAGGGAGAGCGGACTCCCCCTGCACGAAACATGCTCAGCCCTAGAAACCGTCTTTGGTTCTAGAGACCGTATACCACCAGCATTGCGGTCGGCAGCGTTAGCGTGCTGATCCCCGAATTGCCGGCATTATCGCCGCCGATAAGGTGGGCGACGTACTGCTTCCCGTCCACCGCGAAGCTCATTATGCCACCCTTCATGCTCGTGCCGTGGTTGAAGCGCCAGAGCTCTTCGAGCGTGTCCTTGTCGAACACCGACACCGACCCGTCGTCAAACCCGCTGAACACCAAGCCACCGGCCGTCGCCAGCGCGCCGACTTCGGCCTGACGGGTGCTCGGGATTTCCAGGTTGCGGACATAGGTGTTGAGGACTTCGCCTCCCGCCGTGTCGATGGCGATCAGCGCAGCCTCAGTGTTGACCTGCACCTGCCTGACGACTGAACCGAGGCCCTCGCGGCGCAACGGGTCGAACGCCTCGTCAGTGGTGGTCACGACCGTCTGGTACGTGCATCCCGTGGTTCTGGTTTGGTAGGTGATGCCGGTTGATGGGTCATACGAGGCGGGCCAAATCCCCGTCGGGCCGCCGCCCCATGTGGCGCAGACCAGCGGAGCGTCCGCCTCGGAACGGCCGCGCCGGGGACCTGCCACGTTGTAGGTCTGCAGAACGCCGCCCGGCACGTACTCTAGCGGCAAGCCCGTCTTCGGGTCGAGGCCTGCCGTCCAGTTGACGTTATCCAGCTCCGGGACCCCTCCGAGGAACGCCCCGGTGCTCCGGTCCAGGGTGTAGAAGAATCCGTTGCGGGACCAGTTGCTGACCGCCAACTGTCCGTCGACCTCGTGCAGGATCCTGCTCGACGTCGAGTCAAAGTCCCACTGGTCGTTGGGAGTCTCCTGGAAGTACCATTTGATCTCGCCGGTATCGGCGTCCAACGCTAGGGTACTCACCGAATAGAGGTTGTCGCCCGGGCGGTATTCGGGATCGTAGACGGGCGAAGGCTCGCCAGTGCCGAAATACAGTGTGTTCGTTTCGGGATCGAAGGCGGGCGGTGATCCCCAGGGCATCGCTGCGCCCGTTCGCCATTTTTCGCCGGGCCAGGTGCCGAAGTTGGGATCGCCCGGTTGCGGGATCGTATAGGTCCGCCAGATCAGTTCGCCGTTGTTGGCATCGTAGGCCGTCATGGAGCCGACTCCGGCACCACGGGGACCCACGGTTAGGATTTGCCTGCCTCCGGCGGTCGGATAGGTCTGTGGGACGCCGGTGAAGGAGCGGGTTGCGATCATCTCCGCCGTGTTTGGTTGGCCTACCGGCTCCTGGGCGCCCATTTCCCAAACCGCTTCGCCCGATTGCTTGTCGATCGCAATGATACGCGCGTCCGCGGTCGACTGGATCACGGTGTTCTGGTACAGCGCTATCCCGCGGGATCTATCGGACTTTACGACCTCGGGATCGAAGCGCCACAGCGGATAAGCGCGATTGCCGCTGGTCACGTCGAAGGCCATCACCTTGTTTTGCGAGTCCGTCACATAGAGGATCCCGTTTTCCACCAGCGGCGACCCCTGCTCTTGGCAGCGCGCGCCCTCGGTGGTTGACGTCGCACACCCGCCGATCGAGGCCTGGTACACGATACGCAGTCCGGCGACGTTGCTCTTGTTGATCTGATCGAGTGTCGAATAGTGCCAATTTTTGTAGTTCCCGTTGTACATAAGCCAGTTGTGCGGCTCGTTATCCGCATTCAGGAGCCGCTCTGGCGTGGTTAGGACTGCATCCTGCGCGTAAGCGGTCAGTCCAACTCCCAGGCTTGCCGCCACCATGGCCGCGACAAGCAAAGTTCCCTTGGTTCTCATTGGATATTCCTCCCCATTGGCCAGCCGACGCCTCGCGTCCCCGGCCGGAGTTGCGTAAGACATGTCATAACGCCTCAAAATCATAACCGGGCACACCCGCCCTGTGGTCTGGCGCTGTCGAACCAGCTCTGCCGCGCTGTCTGACATACGTACATGCTAACGACCTGATCCAAGCAGCGTCAACTCATTGCAGTGTTGGACGTGCCGCAAAGACCCTTACTACTCCAAACAGGCGCAAAATAGAAACGGAGGCTGAGACAGCGCGCCCGGTTCCAGCAAAAAAGCGCCCCTCCTCGAGCGGCCGGGCGAGGAAGTGGTATTGGGGTTCAATCTGTCGCTGAGAGGCGCGCGTCAGTTTGGCGCCGCGCGCAACGGGGTTGCGCAGCCCGTACGCGACGGGAACACAACGCCAGCGCGGAGGGTCTGGGCCTACCCCTCAATTCCTGAAAGGCGCCCTCAACGTCGGCGACCTCGACCTTCACGGTGTCGCCTTCGGCAACGGCCTCGAACGTTTCATCGGCGACTGCAGTTCCGACTATGCCGCTAATGCGAGCGCCCGATCGGCGCCAACCAATTGCGCACATCCTTCTCCCGATTCGGATGTTGCCGACCTGAGCGAGCCCACCCGGCTTGAAGTGTCGGGCGGCTCGCAGGTCGTCTGCGCGCTACATTATCACGATTTGGTCGCTTGCAGGCCCTCGTCGTCCTCGGTGTGGGTTAACAGCCCGTTGAAAAAGTCGCGGCCATCTGACTCTGTGACGAGGGCATGGTTCGAGTCGGGAGCTTCGTCATGGCGTTGGGACGACAAGGGGATCGACAGGTGGACTTGATGGTCAGTTG
The DNA here is from genome assembly GCA_965248805.1 of Alphaproteobacteria bacterium. Classification (GTDB taxonomy): domain Bacteria; phylum Pseudomonadota; class Alphaproteobacteria; order UBA6615; family UBA6615; genus CBDFKJ01. The sequence continues at coordinate 267,325 of CBDFKJ010000005.1, read as the reverse complement.
GGCAGAGATGCCTCGCTCGCCCGGCCACGTGTTTTACGACCAGCTGGCTGGTCGATGCCGGTTTCGATGCGTTCGCCGAGGACCTGTGTGAGCCCTATTACGCGCCAGGGATCGGACGTCCGGGAATCCCACCGGGGCGTTACTTCCGGATGCACCTGGTCGGCTACTTCGAAGGCCTCGACAGTGAGCGGGCGTTGGAGTGGCGGTGCGCCGACAGCTTGTCGCTGCGTGAGTTCTTGCGCCTGGAGGCGCGCGCACGTGTGCCTGACCACTCGTCGTTGAGCACGATCCGCAGCCGCACGCGGTGCATGAGGCAGTGTTAGCCTGGGTGCTGGACGTTCTTGGCGAGCACGGCCTGGTCAAGGGCGAGCGGATTGGGGTCGATGCTTCGACCATGGAGGCGAACGCGGCGCTGCGCTCGATCGTGCGCCGCGACAGCGGCGAAAGCTATCGCCAGATGCTGCAGCGCATGGCCGCCGACAGCGGGATCGAGACCGCGGCGAATGACTTGGCGCAGATGGATCGGCGGCGCAAGGGCAAGAAACTCTCCAATGCGGACTGGGTCTCGACGCGGAGGCCAAAATCGCCAGGATGAAGGACGGCACGACGCATCTGGCCTACAAGCCCGAACACGCGGTCGACCTCGACACCGGGGCGGTGATCGCGGCCGAGCTGTATCCGGCCGATCAGGGCGACACGACCACCCTGCCGACAACGTTGACGTCAGCCGAGGCCAAGCTGGCGGCTGTGGGCGCAGCGCCGACGGCCGACGAACCGGCGGAGCTGGTGACCGACAAAGGCTACTTCGGCCGCGAGGTGCTGAAGTCCCTTGCCGACGGCGCCTGGACGACCCGCATCGCCGAACCGAAGGGCAAGGGGCTCTCGCGCTGGCACGGCGACGACGCCGCTCGGCGGGCCGTTTACAACAACCGCAACCGATTGCTGTCGGGCGTGGCGAAGGCCGCGTTCAAACTCCGCGCCGAAGTGGTCGAGCGGGGCTTCGCCCAGGTCCTCGATCGCGGCGGCATGCGCCGCACTTGGCTGCGTGGGCGCGAGAACGTCGGCAAGCGCTATCTGATCCACGTCGCCGGACACAACCTGGGCGTCCTATTGCGCCAGTTGATCGGCGCCGGGACCCCGCGAGAGGCTGCGGCCAAGGGCTTGGCGGTCCTGCTGCTTGTCTTGCGACAGGAACAATCGCTGATCATTATCCTCGCCCTCAATAACCCCCCGGCGCCGGGTCTCGCCGCCGCCATTGTTATCACGCCCGATGCTTCATCAACTCAGTCTTCTTCAACGGGCTGTTAACCGTTAAGTTAACTCCAACTGTGCCGCTCCCCCTTCACGCGCCAGCCGGTCACTCCAATCCCTGGATCAAGCGGCAAGCTCTACAGTGTTGCTACTCAAGCAATTGTTCAAGCTGCCGCAATCAGTGGCATGGGCAACAATACCAGTGTTATCCACAAGTTTTGTACCGGCTACTCAAAACCGCCATTCACCCGCATACAACCACGCGCAATAATTTAGTGCGTGCGGGGCCCCGCGACTTGTCTGCGCTTATGTTGGCAGTGCCATCTATTCGTGGGGGAAGCGCCGCGCGGTCGTCTGCTGGTGCGGGGAGGTTATAGACAGGAATAACGATCTAGCATCTCTCGCTGCTTGTTCTAGCAGCGTCACAATTCACCACCACCTTCGCGAACCGAGACATCCGGCATCCGCGTCGTGAGACGGAATTGAGAAAGGTCTGAGCCGGCGGCAGGACGCGCGCTTTCGGAATAAGAGGAAAGATTCATGAGAAAGACCGGTGCTCTGCTCCTGGCCCTCGGTGTTATCGCAGGTGCGAGTATCCTGTGGCGTGGATGGGATCTGGACTTCGGTCCGCAGACGGAACTGGCTGGCACGGCCGATGAGGAGCGCAGTCTCGGCCTGATCGGCGAAGCGCTGGCGGCAGGTAATGCGCCGCCGGTGGCCGACGCCGGCTTCGATCAGATGGCAACGGTGGGCGCGACGGTGTCGCTTGACGGCAGTGGCTCGACCGACGACGGCGGCAAACTGTTGAGCTATGCCTGGACGATCGTTTCCGCGCCGATCGGCAGCACCGCGTCGCTATCCGACGCGACCCTGGTCAACCCCACCTTCGTCGCCGACTTGGCCGGCGACTACACGATCGAGCTGGTGGCGACCGAGGGACCGCGCAGCAGTGATCCCGATGCCGTGGTCATCAGCACCTCCAACAGCGTGCCCGTGGCCGACGGCGGCCGCGACCAGTCGGTGGAGATCGGTACGACGGTGCAGCTTGACGGCACCGCGTCGTGGGACGTCGACGGCGATCTCCTGGCGTATAGCTGGACGCTGGTGTCAGTGCCCGGCGGCAGCGGGGCAGCGTTGTCCGAGGCCACCGATCCTCGGCCGACGTTCTTTGTCGACAGCAGCGGCGACTACATCATCGAGCTGACCGTCGATGACGGGACCGCCACCAGCGCGGTGGCAACCGTCACCTACAGCACCGACAACCTACCGCCCGTGGCCGATGCCGGGCCGAACGTCACGTCGAGCGTCGGTGCGACGCTCGAGTTCGAAGCCGGGCGCTCCTTCGATCCCGACGGCGATCAACTGAGCTACGATTGGGCATTGGTGGCGCGGCCTTCCGGTAGCGGCGCCAGCCTGAGCACGCCGTCGACCAGCCGGCCTGGTCTCACTCTGGACGTCACTGGCACCTATGTGCTGCAGCTCACCGTCGACGACGGCAACGAGCTCAGCATACCGGACACACTGATGGTCTCGGTCGACAACTCGGCGCCCGTGGCGGACGCCGGCCCCGACCAAACGGTTGCGGTCGACGACACCGTGCAGCTTGACGGCAGCGGCTCGACCGATCCCGACAACGATCCCCTGACCTACGCCTGGACGCTGATCGCGACGCCCGGCGGAAGCACGGCTACGTTGTCGAATCCAACGGCCGTCAACCCGACCTTTGTGCCCGACGTCGCCGGCAACTACACGGTCGAGCTGATCGTCAATGACGGCACCGTCAATAGCATCGCCGACACGGTGGTGATCACCGCCCAATTGGTGGCAGGCAACCTGCCGCCGGTGTTGGATCCGGTCGGCAACCGGTCGGTCGATCTGGGCAACAGCCTGGCGCTGACGCTTACCGCGACTGATCTCAATGGCGACCCGCTCGCTTTCTCCGCTTCTCCCGTGCCGCTGCCCGCCGGTGCGTCCCTCGACGGCCAGACCGGTGTGTTCACCTTTACACCGGACGAGAGCCAGGTCGGCACCATCGCGATGACCTTCATGGTCGACGACGGGCTGCTGACCGATTCCGAGGCCATCATCATCACCGTCGTCGGCGCGCCGGTGGGCGGCGTCACCGCGCTCGCCGGGCGGCTGCTGGACACCAACGACTATGTTCTCAGCATCGAGACGCCGATCGAGGGCGCGACGGTGTCGCTGTTCAATACCGGCTTCTCGACCACCACCGACGCCAACGGCGACTTCACGCTCAGCGGCGTGCCGTCTGGCAGTCAGATCCTGGACCTCGATACCTCGACGGCTCTGCCTGGCCCCGGCGGCGTCACCTACGCCGGCTTCCGCGAGGAGATCTCGCTGATCGCCGACGTCACCAACGTCGTCAGCCGGCCGTTCTTCCTGCCGCGCATCGATCCCGCCGGCGTCCAGCACTACGACCCCAACGCGCCCGGCGACACGGTGGTCACCAATACTAACCTCAACGTCTCGATGACGGTCGCCGCCGGCACGGCGATGATGGGAGCGGTTCCGTTCGACGGCGATCTGTCAATCTCGGAGGTACCGCTGGCGCTGGCGCCTGCGGCGCTGCCCGAGACGCTGCAGCCGGGCCTCTTGATCACAATTCAGCCGGTGGGCGTCACCTTCACGACGCCGGCGCCGATCACCTTCCCCAACATCGACAACCTGGCACCGGGCAACCAGGGAGACATCTGGTCGCTCGACCCCGACACCGGCGCCTTCGTGTCGGTCAGCACCGGCGAGGTCAGTTCCGACGGTTCGGTGATCGAGACCATCTCCGGCGGCATCATCGCCGCCGACTGGCACTTCTGGCAGCCGCCATGGCCCTTCAACAACGATCCCGACCACAATCCCGACAACGACCGGGGCGGCGGTGGCGGTGGCGGTGGCGGTGGCGGTGGCGGCAGTGACGACGGTGGTGGTGGTGAGGATTGGCCGCCGCAAAACGGCGACGATGGCGACGACGGTTGTCCCAAAAATCGTGAGACGACTGGTTCGCGGACGAGCCTGTGCCAAGGCGCGCTTACGGTCATGCACGATCTGCCGGGAGTGCGCGCATTCGGCGGCAATCATGCACTGCGCATGATCTACGACAGCAGCCGCGCCGACCCGCGTCCGATCCTGCCGGTCGACGTCACGATCCAGGGCGAGACCGCGCAGTCCGGCTTGCCGGACACGCCTGGTCCCCACCACGAGTGCAGCCTAGCGCACTGGCACAAAACGTGAACATGATGAGTCTGTTACAGATTGGCATGGGCGCCAAATTGGCGTAGTCATGCCGTGACGAGGCCAAGCCTCTCTGGCTAGGATGCCCGAGATGGGTTCCAAAACGAGCAGAATCAGGATTGCGTCCGATTTGCGGGACAATCCCGCGTACAATCCTACCGAAAGCGCGCGACTCCTAAGGCTGCCCGTTGCGACTCTACGTACCTGGGTGCTGGGCAGGCCCACGTCGATCGGAGCGAGCAGGTTGCCTCCGCTGATTGTTCCTGCGTCGCGTCGGCCCACATTGCTCTCGTTTCTAAATTTGATAGAGGCGCACATTCTGCGGTCTCTAAGAACCGAGCAAGGCGTGACGGTTCATGCCCTTAGGCAGGCCATCAAGTTTGCGCAGAAGGAATTCGGCATAAAGCGGCTGTTGCTGTCTGGCGACATCCGCACTGATGCGGGCCAAATCTTCCTCAATCGCTATGGTCAACTGATAGATCTCTCTAGGTCTGGCCAGCTTGCCATGCGGCGCCTGTTTGAGGAGCACCTGAAACGGGTCGAGTGGGACGACTCGCAATTTCCAATGAAGCTGTATCCGTTTGTCTCGACGGATGCTCCGACAGTCGATCGACCAATCGTGATCGATGCCCGAATCGCCTTTGGAAGGCCCGTAGTGGCCCGAAGGGGCATCTCTACTGCAACGATCGTAGAGCGCATAGACGCTGGCGAATCCGTCAGCGACCTAGCGACCGACTACGACCTTCAGGGTGCGGAGATAGAGGAAGCGGTGGTCTACGAGCGGGCAGCTTGACGCGCATCTTCTTCTCCGACCGCGATCTCGGCAAACGATTCCCTGAAGCCCTGGTATCAGCCGGACTCAAGGTCGAGCGTCACGACATCCATTTCAAGGCCGACTGTGCCGATGAGGAGTGGCTCTCCGTCGCAGGTCAGCGAGGTTGGGTGGTGCTGACTCGCGATCGACGCATTCGATACAAGCCAAACGAATTAGCGGCCGTTGTCCGCTACAGCGTTGCAATGCTTGTGATCATGGGCAAGGCCCCTCATGCAGATCTGGCCCGTGCCTTCGTGAATTCTCTTCCGCGTGTGGAGGGATTCCTGGCCCGATATCGACCGCCGGTGATTGGCAAGGTGCGTCGACCTTCTCCGGCTCAGTTTTCACGTCGGCCAAACGCCGCCGGACGAGTGGAACTCTGGTATCCGAAATAGGCGGCGCGCGGTGGTCGCGGCACATTTGCCGCGAATCTTAGAGCTTGGAACCCCAACGAATGCCCATGCCCCGCCCGGGTGTGCCGAATGGGGATATTTGATCCGCCGGACGTTCGAGTGGCACGGCGCCCTGAGTGAGACAGCGATCTGCCCGACTGCCATGTTCGCATGCAATCAGTCATGCCACGCCCGACACTGCGACCGTTCGCCGCTTCCCGACCGCAGCACGCGCGCGAAGCTGACGGCGCTACGCTGTTCATCCCGTCAAGGGACAACAGAGCAGTGTGAGGGCCGAAATCGCGCCCTGTGGTCACTTATTGGTCACTCGGCAGCTAGCGCCTGAACACCTTCTCCAGATAAGTCCTTGGAATATTGGCGCGCCCGGGAAGACTCGAACTCCCAACCTCCTGATCCGTAGTCAGACGCTCTATCCAATTGAGCTACGGGCGCGTCGGCGCGACAGACGAGGCCGGCCGGGCCGCGACCCTACCTGAAACCCACACGCCAAGACAAGCCGCGGCGTTGGGGGGCGAAACCGGCCGCGAGCCACTAGCCCTTGCCGCCGCCGGCCCGGCTCAGTAGCATATGTGCGATTGCAATGGCGGGTTCCAGGGATGGCACGATACATCAAAATGCACCGCCCGGCGCGCATCTGGCCGGCCGCAATCGTCGGCGCCGCCGTGCTGTCGGGTTGTGAGTTCACAAGCGAGCCGCTGCTGTCGTTCCTGCGCCAGGACGAAGCCGCCGAGGCGATGGCCGCCGAAGACGGCGCAGCACCCGAGGCCCTGGCGGCGGTCGCGCCCGCGGCGGGAGATGCCGCCCGTCCGCCGGAGCGCGGCATGGCGGCACGACCGTTGATCGTCATTCGCTTTGACAATCCCGACACCGAGTTTGACGATGCGCTGGGTGGGGCGGTCGAGGCTGCGTTGATCACCTACCCCTTGAGCATATTCGAGGTCCAGGCCTTGGCGCCGGATGCGATGCCGCTGGATGCGAAAGCGGCGGCGATGCGCGACGCGCGCGATTCCGCCGAGCGCGTGATGCGCTCTCTCGCAGCGCACGGTGTCCCAGCATCACAGGTACAGCTAAGCGCTCGCACCGACGCCGGCGTGAGCACCCCGCAGGTCAGCGTCTTCATTCGCTGACACCGCGGCCGGCATAGGAGGATGTTGATGCGCTCTATTGTCGTCTTTTTGGTCGTCATGATGGGCGCGGTGGCGGCCAGCGCCGACGAAGTGTCTCTGGAGGGCGCCGACCGCTCCGCCATTCGCGACGTTATCCTGAGCCAGATCGACGCGTTTCAGCGCGACGACGGTGCCGCCGCGTTCGCTCTCGCCTCGCCAGGCATCCGCGGCCGATTCGGCACGCCGGACAATTTCATGGAGATGGTGCGCGCCGGTTATCAGGCCGTATACCGGCCGCGTTCGACAACCTTTCTGGAGATAGTCACGCTGGGTGACCGCGCGGTGCAAAAAGTGCTGGTCGTCGGCCCCGACGGCAAGGCGGCCATCGCCATGTATCCGATGGAACGCCAACGCGATGGCAGCTGGCGCACCGACGGCTGCATGCTGGTCGATCTCGACACCGACGCCATCTGATCCGTGCCGCCGCGGTGACGGGCCCCAGCCGCAGCTTTCCGGTATCGTGGGAGCAGTTGCATCGCGACGCCAAGGCGCTGGCGTGGCGATTGTCGGAAAAGGGGCCGTGGCAGGGGATCGTCGCCATCACGCGCGGCGGGCTGGTGCCGGCCGCGATCGTCGCGCGCGAATTGGAAGTGCGGCTGATCGACACGATTTGCGTGGCCTCCTACGCGCATCAGGATCCGGGCCCGCTGGAACTGCTCAAGATCGTCGAAGGCGACGGCACCGGCCTGCTGATCATCGATGACTTGGTCGACACCGGCCGCACGGCGAACGTCGTGCGCGAGCTGCTGCCCAAGGCGCATTTCGCCACCGTCTATGCAAAGCCGGCGGGCAGGCCCCTGGTGGATACCTTCATCACCGAGGTAAGCCAGGACACATGGATTCATTTTCCCTGGGACCTGGAGCTGCAGTTCGTGGCGCCCATCGCCACGGATCGCCAGCAATTACGCGCCATCAACGCTGCGAGAAATTGAGGGTTTCAGAGCCGTTCCGGGAAGTAGAGATTCACGAGCAAGGGCTTGGCCGGGTCAAGCGTCGCAGCATGATGCGGATCATGGCGAGGTGGATGAAAGCGACGACAGAACGGACGTGGCGTTCGAAGTCGCGCGCCAGCCGGCGGCAACGGACGATCCAGGCGAAGGTGCGCTCGACGATCCAGCGCTTCGGCAGCACCTCGAAGCGCGGCACGCTGTTGCGCTTGACGATCTCCAGCCGCCAGGCGCCGGTCTTCGCCACCACGGCAGCCATCTTTGGTCCCTGGTAGCCGCCGTCGGCGTAGATCACCTCGATGAACGGAAACAGCCGGCGTGTCCGGCGCAGCAGTGTGGCCGCGCCATCGCGGTCCTGCACGTTGCCGGGATGCACGACGAGGCCCAGCATCAGGCCGAGCGTATCGACCAGGATGTGCCGCTTGCGGCCGGTGAGCTTCTTGCCCGCGTCGAAGCCCTGCGGATCGATCGACGCCCCCCCTTTTTGCGCCGCTTTGGCGCTCTGGCTGTCGATGATGGCCGCGCTCGGACTGGCTTCGCGGCCCGCGCGCTCGCGCACCGCCACGTAGAGCTCATGATGGATGCGAGCCAGGGTGCCGTCCCATTCCCACAGGTCGAAGTAGTCGTACACCGTGCTCTTCGGCGGCAGGTCCTTGGGCAGCGCGATCCACTGGCAGCCGGTCGACAGCACGTAGAAGATGCCGTTCAGGACTTCGCGGACATCGACCGTCCGCTTACGCCCACCGTGCTTCGCCGGTGGGATCAGCGGCTCGATCAGCGCCCATTCGGCGTCGGTCAGATCACTCGGATAGCGAAGCCGGCCACGGTCGGCGGCCGCGCGGTGTTCAGGCTTCCACATCGGGCACCCCAAAGCAGTTGGACAGGTGACAGACAACAAAACACAACCGATTCCGACGACTCAAAAACTTTCCGGAACCGCTCTCAAACGTGGAATCAATCCACTAGCCATAACCTGTCGTTCGCAGCCTATACGAAGTGGCGCCGGTAGCGTAACTCTGATTGATCAATCGGAGCTACTCCGAACCAAAGCAAGCGACGTTGATACTGCCGACGCTACCTTTTATCGACAATTTTTGGTCGTCACGATACCGCGCCTTTCTTTGTTTATATTCGTCGAAATTTTTGCTTATTTCTTCCTTCGCCTATATAAATCGAGCCTTGACGAAATAAAGTACTTTCAGAACGAGCTGTCGACGCTTGAAGCAAAATATCTAGTGGATTGATTCCAACGTTTGGAACCCTCGGTTTCGGGCTGCGATGATGTCGTCGGGGTCGGCTTTCCATATGAATGGCTGTGGGTTGGCCGCATTGTATTCGCGGACGAAGCGGTTGATTGCGGCCTGGAGATCGACGACGGAATGGAAGACGCCGTGCTTGAGCCGCCGCCGGGTGAGTTTTGCGAAGAAGCCCTCGACGGCATTGAGCCACGAGCAGGAGGTCGGTGTGAAGTGGAAAGTCCAGCGCGGATGGCGGGCGAGCCAGGCGCGGACCTTGTCCTTGTTGTGCGCCGCGTAGTTGTCGACGATCGCGTGGATGGCCTTGTCCGCCGGCACCGTGCGCTCGATGCGGTTGAGGAAGCGGATGAACTCCTGATGGCGGTGGCGCTGCATGTTCTGGCCGATCACCGTTCCGTCCAGAACGTTGAGCGCCGCAAACAGCGTGGTCGTGCCGTGCCGTTTGTAGTCATGGTGCCGGCGCGTCCCTTCTTCATCGGCAGACCGGCGGTCGAGCGCCTGGATCTGTGACTTCTCATCGATCGACAACACCACCGCATGGGCCGGCGGGTCGACATACAGGCCGACGATATCGGTGAGTTTCTCGGCGAAGGCAGGGTCGGTCGACAGCTTGAAGTTGCGCCAGCGGTGCGGGCTGAGACCGTGAGCCTTCCAGATCGCCTGCACCGTCGAGGCGGCAATACCGGCCGCCCTGGCCATCGCGCGCAACGTCCAGTGGGTCGCCTCAAACGGCGGCGGTTGCTGCGTCAGGCGCACGATCTCGGCGACACGATCGAGCGGGACCGGCGCCTCGCCGGGCGGACGGGACTTGTCGCGAAGCAGGCCGCCGACACCCTCGTGCATGAACCGCTCTTGCCAGCGCCACACGCAGGTCTTGGACTTGCCGGTCTCGGTCATGATCGCCGAGGTGCCCAGACCCTCGCCGCTGAGAAGGACAATATGTGCCCGCCAGACGTGTTTCTGCGGGCTCTTGGGATCCGCGACGACCGCGCGCAATCGCTGACGGTCGCCGGCGGATAGGGTGAAGGAGATTCCACTGCGCATGCGCCAGATTCGCATAACACAGCAAAATACGGAATCCCAATTCGGACTCTTTCATTCCGATCAATCCACTAGCGTTAAGATCTGCTATGTGGGGCGGCACTGAAGCATTAAAGACAGCTGTGATAAAGACCATGGGAGCGGTGGAGCGAAATTATATCCTTGAAAAGGGGCAAACTATGGTGGAGCTTGAAAGAGCAAAGTCCGAGGTCGCTGTTTCGCAGCAAGTGTTGGCCGCTCTCCCAGGGCTATTTGGCGGCAAGGGAGCCGCACGGAGAAAGCTAAAACCCAAATGAAGGACGTCCAGAAACGGCAGAGGCTTGCCGACAGCCAGTATTGCAGTAGCGTGGTTCTCAGTTGTCCGAGATGATTGGGTTTCGCTGATGCCTTCGTTCAGGGCATGAGCGACCTCGGCTATGTCGACGGCGAGAATGTCCGTTACGAAATCCGGTATAGAGACCGTGACCCCGACCTTTACCAACCGATTGCGCTGGAGCGCGCGCGGCCGGCATGCCGACGACCTACCGGCAAGCAAATGCTGTTCCGGCGGGCGGTTTGATCAGCCACGCTCGACCCTAGCGAACACGGGAACGACCGGAACTGACCCAGACCAGAAATCGCACCGCAGTTCACAGTGGGCCTTAGTCTCAGATGGTTTGAACCCCGCCGATGATGCTCGGCGGCAAAAACAACTCTGCCGCCGAGCTTCGCGGAGGCCCGTTATCGAACTATCTCATTCGCACGGGACAGAATAGTGTCAGGGATCGTCAGGCCGGGTTTCTCCGCAGCGTCACGGTTCACTTTTATGGCCAACGGGACGCCGATGTGGGCGACTGGCGGACATCGCGATCATAGTGTCAGCTATCGGGTCTAGCGGACACTCAACGGCCGCAATCGCGGATCCAGCGCGTCGCGCAGGCCATCTCCGAGCAGGTTGAGACCCAGCACCGCAAGGCCGATGGCCAGACCGGGAAAGATTGCCAGGGTCGGCGATAGGACCATCATGGTCTGGGCATCGAACAACATCCGTCCCCAGCTCGGCTGCGGCGGCTGCGCGCCCAAGCCGAGATAGCTGAGCGCGGCTTCCGCCAGAATGGCGACGGCAAACTGGATCGTGGCCTGCACGATCAGCATCGAGGCGATGTTGGGCAACACGTGGTCGAGCGTGATCCCGATCGGCCCCTTGCCGATCGCGATGGCGGCCCGCGTATATTCCAGCCCCCAGATCTGCAACGCGGCGCCGCGGGTGACGCGCGCGAACACCGGCACGTTGAAGATACCGATCGCGATCATGGCGTTGACCGCACCCGGCCCCAGATAGGTGGTGATCAGCACGGCGGAGATGATGGCCGGAAAGGCAAAGATCACGTCGCCCAAGCGCATTACCGCCTCGTCCACCCAGCCCCGTCGCGCCGCCGCCACGGCGCCCAACGCGACGCCGAACGCGACGCCGATACCGACAGCCACGACCCCCACGGCGATCGAGTTGCGGGCGCCGACCATGATGCGGGCGGCGACATCGCGCCCGAATTGATCGGTGCCCAGCCAGTGCGCCGCCGAGGGTCCCTGCAACCGGGCCGGCAGGTCCATGACATCGCACGGATAAGGCAGCCAGATGAAGGACACGCCGGCCGCGAGCACAACGGCGCCGACCAGGGCCGCGCCGACCGTCAGATTGATACGGCGTCGCGGCAGCTGCGCCGAAGTTTGGGCAATGCCGCTCACGCCATGGCCTTGGGGCGCGGATCGATCACCGCATAGGCGACGTCGACCACGAAATTGACCGCGACCACCATCGCGACCAGCAGCAGAACCACGTCGCGCACGACGATCACGTCGCGCTGGCTGACCGCCTGATACAACAGCCGGCCCAGGCCCGGCAGGAAGAACACGTTCTCGACCACGATGACGCCGGCGAGCAGGAATGCCAGTTGCAAGCCCATGATGGTGACCATGGGCGTCAAGGCGTTGCGCAGCACGTGACGGAACAGGATTGCCGCCTCGCTCACGCCTTTGGCGCGAGCCGTGCGCACGTAGTCGGCACTCATCGCTTCGATGACGGAAGATCGCGTCACCCGCGCCAGTATCGCCGCCTGCGACACGGCGAGCGCCACCGCCGGCAGGAGCAGCGACCACACGGCCGCCCCGGCGCCCGCCTCCCAACCCGCAAAGCCTCCGGACGGAAACCAGCCCAGCCGCACCGCAAACAGCAGGACCAGCAGGATCGCGAACCAGAATTCCGGGATCGCCAAACCGATTTGCGCGAAGGCCATGACGCCGTAGTCGGCGGCACGGCCACGGCGGCTGGCCGCCAAGACGCTCAACGGCAGCGCCACCAGCGTCGACAGCACGAACGCCCCCAGCGCCAGCGGCATCGTGATCGACAAGCGTTCGGCGACGAGCCTCGCCACCGGCACGCCATAGGTATGGCTCACGCCCAATTCACCGCGGGAGAAGTCCGCGATCCAGGCCAGGTAGCGCACGAGCGCAGGCCGATCCAAACCCATCTCCGCGCGTAGCGCCGCCAACGTGTCGGGCTGGGCATTCACGCCCAGGATCAACAGGGCCGGATCGCCGGGCAACACTTCCAGCACCAAAAAGATGATGACGCTGGCGGCGAGTAGCGAGACTGCGAACGCGAAAAGGCGGCGGAGCACATAGGTGGTCATCAGCTAGTCATGCGCGGCGCCGGCCGGCTTTGACAAGCCCGTCCCGTGCGGCCACATCGCTTGCGTCGGACTATGGGCGGGATACAGTGAGCGCATGCGCGTCCTGTTCTACCAACAGCTGTCGCCGTTCTGCCGCACCGTGCGCCTGGTGCTGGCTGAGAAGAAGCTGGAGTTCGCACTCGAGATCGAGAAGGTATGGGAGCGGCGCGAGACCTTTCTCGCCCTCAATCCCGCCGGCGAGGTGCCGGTCTTATTGCAGGAGGACGGCACCGCGCTCGCCGACACCGTTGCGATTTGCGAGTATCTTGACGAGTGCCATCCGGAGCCGCCATTGATACCGGGCGAACCGACGGCACGCGCCGAGATGCGCCGCCTGGTTGGCTGGTTCAACGGGCGGTTCTGGGACGAAGTCACGCGGCACCTTGTCGAGGAGAAGCTGTACCGCCGCTTCGTCGGCGGCGGCGGCCCCGATACGTCGGCGATCCGGGCCGGGATCGCCAACATCCACCATCACCTCGACTACATCGCCTATCTGACCGACGCGCGGAAATGGCTGGCCGGCGATCAGTTGTCATTGGCCGACTTCAGCGCCGCCGCACACTTATCGTGCCTGGACTACATGGACCATGTGCCGTGGGCCGAGCATGAAGGCGCCAAGGACTGGTACGCACGCATCAAGTCGCGGCCCAGCTTTCGGCCGCTTCTGACCGACGCGGTGCCCGGCATTGCCGCACCCGCTCACTATGCCGAGCTCGATTTCTAGCGCTTGATGCCGCGGACGCTCTTCTGCTTCGGCGTAGGCTATACGGCGCAAGCGCTTGCCGATGACCTGCGCCGCGAGGGCTGGACACTCCGCGGCACCACGCGTGACGCCGCAAAGGCGCGAGCGCTCGGCGATAGCGGGATCGAGGCGTTTGTGCTCGATCACGGCCGTCCGCTGCCGAGCGAACGGGCGCTGGCGGGCGTGACGAACGTGCTGAGCTCGGTGCCACCCGACGAGGCCGGGGATCCGGTGTTGGAGGCGCACGCCGGCGATCTGATCGCGCGGGCTTCGCGACTATCCTGGGTCGGCTACCTGTCGACGACCGGGGTCTATGGCGACCGCACCGGCGGCTGGGTGGACGAGGCGTCGGCGCTGACACCGGCGACCGAGCGTGGGCGGCGGCGCGTGGCGGCCGAGGAGAGGTGGCGCGCGCTGTGGACCGATCACGGCGTCCCGGTCCATGTCTTTCGCCTCGCCGGCATCTACGGCCCCGGCCGAAACGCCCTGACGCAGGCCAGCTCGGGAACCGCCCGGCGTGTCGTCAAACCTGGCCAGGTGTTCAGTCGCATCCATGTCGCCGACATCGTGCAGGTGCTGCGAGCGTCGATGTCGCGCCCCGAGCCTGGCGCGGTCTACAACGTCGCCGACGATGCCCCGGCGCCGCCGCAAGACGTTGTGGCGCACGCGTGCCATCTGCTGGATGTGCAACCGCCGCCGGAGGTACCGTTCGATGAGGCGCAACTCAGCCCGATGGCGCGCAGCTTCTACGCCGAGAGCAAGCGCGTGGCCAATACCCGGATCAAGACGGAGCTCGGCGTGAAACTCATCTACCCCGACTACCGCGCCGGACTGGCCGCACTGGCGACCGATTGAACCGGCGGCCGATCGGGCTTCAAGCCGCGCGGAAAAGCGCCGGCCCAATGGGCCGGCGCTTCCACGTCTGCTCAGGAATTGGTGCTAGTGGATTGATTCCAAAGTTTGGAACCCTCGGTTTCGGGCTGCGATGATGTCGTCGGGGTCGGCTTTCCATATGAATGGCTGTGGGTTGGCCGCATTGTATTCGCGGACGAAGCGGTTGATTGCGGCCTGGAGATCGACGACGGAATGGAAGACGCCGTGCTTGAGCCGCCGCCGGGTGAGTTTTGCGAAGAAGCCCTCGACGGCATTGAGCCACGAGCAGGAGGTCGGTGTGAAGTGGAAAGTCCAGCGCGGATGGCGGGCGAGCCAGGCGCGGACCTTGTCCTTGTTGTGCGCCGCGTAGTTGTCGACGATCGCGTGGATGGCCTTGTCCGCCGGCACCGTGCGCTCGATGCGGCTGAGGAAGCGGATGAACTCCTGATGGCGGTGGCGCTGCATGTTCTGGCCGATCACCGTTCCGTCCAGAACGTTGAGCGCCGCAAACAGCGTGGTCGTGCCGTGCCGTTTGTAGTCATGGTGCCGGCGCGTCCCTTCTTCATCGGCAGACCGGCGGTCGAGCGCCTGGATCTGTGACTTCTCATCGATCGACAACACCACCGCATGGGCCGGCGGGTCGACATACAGGCCGACGATATCGGTGAGTTTCTCGGCGAAGGCAGGGTCGGTCGACAGCTTGAAGTTGCGCCAGCGGTGCGGGCTGAGACCGTGAGCCTTCCAGATCGCCTGCACCGTCGAGGCGGCAATACCGGCCGCCCTGGCGATCGCGCGCAACGTCCAGTGGGTCGCCTCAAACGGCGGCGGTTGCTGCGTCAGGCGCACGATCTCGGCGACACGATCGAGCGGGACCGGCGCCTTGCCGGGCGGACGGGACTTGTCGCGAAGCAGGCCGCCGACACCCTCGTGCATGAACCGCTCTTGCCAGCGCCACACGCAGGTCTTGGACTTGCCGGTCTCGGTCATGATCGCCGAGGTGCCCAGACCCTCGCCGCTGAGAAGGACAATATGTGCCCGCCAGACGTGTTTCTGCGGGCTCTTGGGATCCGCGACGACCGCGCGCAATCGCTGACGGTCGCCGGCGGATAGGGTGAAGGAGATTCCACTGCGCATGCGCCAGATTCGCATAACACAGCAAAATACGGAATCCCAATTCGGACTCTTTCATTCCGATCAATCCACTAGTTCGTGTTCGAACGCCAGTCGCGCGCCAGTTGTTGCGCCTCTGCCAATTGCGTCGGCTGAAGCTGGGCGGCAAGCTCGTCACGCATTTTGGTCGCCGAGTAGTGGCTGCTCTCCGCTGCCACGCTGTACCAAAAATGGGCTTGCACCGGATCCTGCTCCACCACTACGCCCTTGTGGTAGAAATTGCCGATCTGGAACTGGGCGCGGACATCACCATTGTTCGCCGCCACTAAATACCAGTTCGCGGCCTCGGCCTCATCGTTCGGCACACCCTCGCCGTTCCAATACATCAGACCGACCATATACCGGCCATTTGCGTCGCCCTGATCAGCGGTCGCCTTGAACTCGGTAAAGGCAGTCCAGAAGTCACCGCACTTGTAGGCGTCCTCGGCCATCAACATGTCGCCGCCCGCCATGGCGCTTGCCGGCAACCACACCGCCAGCGCCGCTGCAACGATAAGGCGTTTCATCATGGCAAACTCCCCGAATTGTCCTGGCATCAGCCTATCGTTTCGGCGATCGCGGACAAGACACATTTGCCTGACGCTCCAATACCGCGCACCGCCGCAACTCGGTATTGCAATGGCGGGCGCGAGCCGGCATTTTGCGCCGCAGCAATTGCGCAAAACACCCCACCTCAAGGAAAAAATTCGTGACACAGCTGATCCGACCGCATGGCGGCCGTTTGACCGACCTCTATGCCACGCCCGATGACGCCAACGCCCTGAAGAGCGAGGCGATTACCTACCCGAACTGGACCCTGACCCACCGCCAGATGTGCGACGTCAAATTGCTGCTAAACGGCGGCTTTTCGCCGCTCCAGGGCTTCCTGGAGCAGGCCGACTACGACAGCGTCGTCAGCGATATACGCCTCGGCGACGGCACCGTCTGGCCGATTCCGATCAACTTAGACGTCACCACCGAATTCGCCGACGGCGTGGCCGTGGGCGACCGGGTCGCCTTGCGCGATCCCGAAGGGTTCCTGATCGCCATCCTGACGATCGGCTCCAAGTGGCAACCGGACAAGGCGCGCGAGGCGAGCGGCGTCTTCGGCACGCAGGATCGTGCCCATCCCGGCGCCAACCACCTGTTCGAGCGCGCGCACGAGACCTATCTGGGCGGACCGCTGGTCGGCGTTACCCGACCGGTCGACTATGACTTCAAGCAGCATCGCCATGATCCAGCGACACTGCGCCAACTGTTCGAGCAATGGGGATGGTCGCGCATCGTCGCCTTCCAGACCCGCAATCCGATGCACCGCGCGCACCAGGAGCTGACCTACCGCGCCGCTCGGCTGGCCGAAGCCAACCTGCTGATCCACCCCGTCGTGGGCATGACCCAGCCCGGCGATATCGATCACTATTCGCGTGTGCGCTGCTATGAGCACGTGCTCGCTTTCTATCCCGACCAGACCACTTTTCTCAGCCTATTGCCGCTGGCGATGCGCATGGCCGGGCCGCGCGAGGCGGTTTGGCATGCCATTATTCGCAAGAACCACGGCTGCACGCACTTCATCGTCGGCCGCGACCATGCCGGCCCCGGCGCCGATAGCCATGGCCAACCATTCTACGGCCCCTACGACGCCCAGAACATGCTGCGGGAGCTGGAGAGCGAGCTTGGCATCGCCATGATCCCGTTCAAGGAAATGGTCTATGTCCAGGATCTGGCGCAGTACGTCCCGCGCGACGAGGTCAAAGACGACGTTACCGTGCTGGCGCTATCGGGAACCGAACTGCGGCGGCGACTGCAGGCGGGCATCGACGTTCCGGAGTGGTTTTCCTTCAAGGAGGTGATCACCGAGCTACACCGCAGCTATCCGCCGCGTCATCGTCAGGGATTTACCGTGCTGTTTACCGGCCTGTCGGGCGGCGGCAAGTCGACGCTCGCGAAGGCACTGATGGTCAAGCTGATGGAGGGCAGCGGCCGCTCGGTCACGCTCCTTGACGGCGATCACGTGCGCCAGCATCTGTCCAGCGAGCTGGGCTTCTCGGAGGAACATCGCAATCTCAACGTCACTCGCATCGGATACGTGGCCAGCGAGATCACCAAGGCCGGCGGCGTCGCCATCTGCGCCCCGATCGCGCCCTACGCTTCCGTCCGCAAAACGGTACGTGAGATGGTCGAGGCCAACGGCGTCTTCGTCGAGGTGCACGTCTCGACCCCGATCGAAGTGTGCGAGCAGCGCGACGCCAAGGGTCTCTACGCAAAGGCCCGCGCCGGCTTGATCAAGCAGTTCACCGGCATCGACGATCCCTACGAGACGCCGGAGGACCCCGATCTGGATATCAACACCGCAGAGCTGAGCCCCGACGAAGCGGCGCAGCGCATCCTCCTGAAGCTGGAAAACATGGGCCTGATCAAGTAGTCGAGGCGAGCAACCGAAACGTGCGGCCGGTGGTAACAACGTGAGTGACATTGGGTCCATCGTGGCGGCGGCGGAAGCCCGCGCCGGCGGCGCAAAAGCGCTGAAGGACCGATTGCCGACACCGCAGACCGACAAGAAGCTGCGCGCCACAACCGATGACCGCTACCTGTCGCTGATGGCCCGTCGCATCTTCCGCGCCGGGCTCAGCCACCAGATGGTCGACAACAAATGGCCGGCGTTCGAGGAGGTGTTTCACGGCTTCCAACCCAAACCCGCGGGCGCGATATCCGATGAAGACCTGGAGGCGCTCATGGGCAACAAGCGCATCATCCGCCACTGGGGCAAGATCAAGGCTGTACGCACCAACGCCGCGGCCATGGACGAGCTGGCCGCCCAGTCCGGAAGCTTCGGTGCCTATCTCGCCGCGTGGCCGGGGACCGACATCGTCGGATTATGGGCTGATCTCGCCAAACGCTTCGCCCACTTGGGCGGCGGCTCCGGCGCGGTGTTCCTGCGCATGGCGGGCAAGGACACGTTCCTGTTGTCGCCGGACGTCACCCGGGCGCTGAACCGGCTGGGCGTCATTGCCGGCGAGGCCAAGAGCAAGGCGGCGCGCGCCACCGTTCAGAGTGCTTTCAACACCTGGGCCGCCGAATCGGGCCGGCCGTTGTGTCAACTCAGCATGATCCTGGCGCTGTACGCGGACAGCTAGCGCGCGCCATCCATCCGCGCGATCGTGTAGCCGCGCTGCTCGAGCAACCTCAGCACGCCGGCTTCGTCGGGCAGGTGCAACGCGCCGACAGCGATGAGGGCGTTGCCTTCGGCCAGGCGCGGCAGGATGCGTTCCACCATCCGGTGGTTGCGTCCCTCAATCAACTCGCTCTCGAAGAAGGCCTAAAGCTCCGCCTCCTGTCCGACCGCCATTTCTTCCATCAGGCGATAGACTTTGTTCAGGTCGCGCGCCAGATAGGCATCGACGAGCCGCGCAAATAGTTCGTCGACGACGTCGCTGTACTGGACGGCGAGGCGCAGCATTTCGATCTGTTCGGCCTCGGCAAGTCCGTCGAACAGGCCGATCTGCTCGTCGTAGGTTTCGATCCCATACAACGCGATCTGGTTGCTCGTCGCGTGAGCCTCCAAGAGGCCCTCTGAGTTGAGACTGCCGGCAGCCTGGGCTCGGACTTCGGACACCGGCACACTTAGGGTCACGGCCACCGCCCACGGTTTGAACCGTTCCAAGACCGCGGCGTTCAAACCGTATGGCACGGCAACCTCGACCGTCTGCGCGAACAGTTCTGCGCCGACGCGCTCGGACAAGGTCGGGCCTTCCAGGGCGATCATGCGCTGGGCGACGGCAGCGATCGCCGCTGGCGATGGCACGACCTCCAGCGAGATGCTGTCCAACGGGCCAACGGTCTCGATCATGTCCTGCACCACCGCCCGCACCCGCGCGTCGGTGACATGTGCGGTTCCGAAAACGTAGCTGGCAGCCGCGGTCGGGCCCTCCACGCGCCACAGCAACCCCTCCGCGTAGGCCCGCGACTCGTCACCGGATGCTGGCGGCGCCCACAGCCCAACAAGCGCCAATAGGACGAGTGCAAATCGCGTCATCGTATGTCCCCTTGTTTGTCGGCCGCCATACTGCGTCGCGTACGCATCGCCGATAGCATTTTATGCGCGCGTTATGGCAAACAAATGGTTGAGCGCGTTGCCCGACCAGGGCGCCATGGCTTAATGTTGTGTCAACGGACGCGGCCCACACTTTGGCCGCGCGTGCGTGCCACATGACGGCAAGCGGCGCGCAGATTAATCGACTCGGCAAGGAGGCGCACCGGTGCGGACGATTCTCGCGAGCTTGGCGATGCTGATCGCGCTCGGCGGAACCGCCGCGGCCCAGGCCGAACGCGACAATGCCAATGACCGCGCGTTCGATATCGTCTTCTCGGAGACCGAGAAACACCTCATTCGCGAAGGTGATTATATACTTGACGGACCCAGAAACCGGCCAGAAGGTCGTCTCGAAATCGAATTTTCTCGGCATCAAGAGTCGGCAGTCGGACCCAGAGAAGCTTGCCAAGAAAACAAAATGAAGTGCTATCGTTCTGGGTCACATAGATATACAAACGCCTTCGCGAATACTACGCGCCCGAGCCGGCGCGTGCCGACGGCGACCGGCTTGACCGGCGCGCACGGCAAGGTGGCCCGGGGCGCAGCCTGCCGCCCGGGCTGGCCAAACGCGACGAATTGCCGCGGGGACTGGCGCGGCAATACGAGCGCAATGGCACGTTGCCGCCGGGTCTGGCCAAACGCGCCCTGCCGGAGGAACTGAGCCGGCGCCTGCCCCGGCAGCGCTTCGGCACCGAGCGCGTGGTGGTCGACCAGGACGTGCTGCTGATCGAGCAGGCGACCGGCATCATCTTGGACATTCTCACCGACGTCATCGGCGGCGGCTGACCGAGGCCGCCCGGACTAACCCTCGCTCACCCCGCCTCGCTGGCGAACCCTCCTGATTGCCGCTACAACCGCACCGCCGCGGGCGTGGTGGAACCGGTAGACACACGGGACTTAAAATCCCGTTCGCGTAAGCGAGTGCGAGTTCGAGTCTCGCCGTCCGCACCAGCCCTCGTCTGGCACGCTCACCTTTTGAAGACAGAGCGCGGTCCATCCGCCGACGGACGCTAGAGGAACGATAGACTCGCCCAGGCGGCGTTCGTCTGATCCGCTTGCGCTTCGGCGCTCACGTCGATTCGTGACGCCGGCAGGCGTATGGTCACCGTGGTGCCGGCGCCTATCTGGCTCTGCAGGTCGAACACGCCGCCGTGTTGCTCGACCAGGCCTTTTGCCAGCGGCAGGCCGAGACCCGTGCCTTTGAGGTTGCGGCCGAGGTCAGTGTCTATCTGACCAAACTTGGAAAGCGCCACGGGAATGTCGTCGGCCGCCATGCCGATGCCGGAGTCGATTACCTGTATGACGAAACCACTTTCGGGCCGGCACCAGGCCTTTAGCCTGACGGCGCCGCCTTCTGGCGTGAACTTAATCGCGTTGGCGAGCAAGTTCACCAGAGCCTGCTTCAACTTGCGCGCGTCGGCGCGTAGCGGCGGCAGGCCGTCCTGCACCTCGACCGTCAGTTCGACCCCCGCACACTCGGCCTTCTGCGTCACCAGCCGGCGCGCCATATCGATGGCTTGTATGAGATCGAGCGACATCTCCCTGAGATCGTCCATCCCAGACTCAATCTTCGACAAGTCCAAGATGTCATTGATCAGATCAAGCAGGTGCTGTCCCGAGGTCGCAATGTCCTGCGCATAGTCGTTGTATCGAGGATCGCCCAAGGGTCCGAAGGTCGCACTGTTCAGAAACTCAGAGAATCCTATGATTGAGTTGAGGGGCGTCCTGAGTTCATGGCTCATGTTGGCGAGAAATTCGGATTTGGCGGTGTTTGCGGACTGGGCGGCATCGCGCGCAGCTTCGAGATCACTCGCCATACGGACCAATTCCGCCTCGTGCGCCTTTGCCGATTCATGCGCCAGTTCAAGCTCTCCCATACGCTGCCGCAACTCGCGCTGGCTTCGTTCGAGTGCGGCCGTGGCCTGCTGGCGGCTGGCGATCTCCCGTTCAAGCTGCCGAGTCAGCCGGATTCTGTCTTGAAGTTCCCGAGCGGAGTGACGCCAGCGGCGATAGGCGAACCAGCCGAACGAGGCGCTGCTGAGGCCCAGCGCGATGGGCACCTCGTCCAGTTCCCAACCTTCGTGTGCGTGGACCCACCCATACCAGACCTCGCTCAGATCCAAAAACGCCGCGACAGCAAATAGGCCGACCGCCACGCCCACGGCGATGGCCAGATCGGGCAAGGCGGCATTGTCATGCGGGAAGCTTGAGCGCATGGATCTCAGGCGGTGCCGTCCGGAGGGATGGGCATTGGGCGGGGGGGCGACGGGGATACTCCGACCTTGGCACGACCGATGCGTTAAGATGGCCTTAGGCGCGCCGTCGCGCCCTGGGCTGCGGGCCTTCTATCGCATCACGATCGATGGCGCGGCGCGCTCCGGCGCTCCGGTGAGAGCGGCCAGTGCATCGGCCACCCGGTCGGCGATCGCGATAAAGGCCCGTGCCTGCTCGCTGTCGGGCGCGCTGGCCACCACCGGACGGCCGGCGTCGGAGGTCTCGCGGATCGCCATATGCAGGGGCACCGCGCCCAGGAAGTCGCACCCCAGCCGCGCCGCCTCGGCCTCGGCGCCGCCATGACCGAAAATATCGCTGCGGCCGCCGCAGTGCGGACAGATGAACGTGCTCATGTTCTCAACGACGCCGATAACGGGCACGTCAACCTTGCGGAACATGTTCAGGCCCTTGCGGGCGTCGATCAGGGCGATGTCCTGCGGTGTCGAGACGATCACCGCGCCGGTCAGCGGCACCTTTTGCGCCATCGTCAACTGTACGTCGCCGGTCCCCGGCGGCATGTCGACCACCAGCACGTCGAGCACGCCCCAGTCCACGTCGCGCAGCATCTGCTCGAGCGCGCTCATCACCATCGGCCCGCGCCAGATCATCGGCGTGTCCTCGCCGATCAGGAAGCCGATCGACATCACCGTCAGCCCGCTGGCGCGGATCGGCTCAAGGCGTTTTCCGTCGGCGGAACCAGGTTTGTCGAAAGTGCCGAGGAGGCGCGGCACCGAGGGACCGTAGATATCGGCATCCAGTAGCCCGACCGAGCGGCCGCTGCGCGCCAGACCGAGCGCCAGATTGACCGCCAGCGTCGACTTGCCAACCCCGCCCTTGCCGCTTGCGACCGCGACGATCGCCTTCACACCGGGCACCAGTTCCCGTCCGGACGTCGGCGATTGTGCCCGACCCGCCGGGCGCCGTTGCGCCGTCAGCACGGCCCGTACGCTGGCCACGCCGTCCAGCTTGCGCACCGTATCCTCGGCGGCCTTGCGCACCGGTTCGAGGCCGGCCCCGTCGGCGGCATCGATCTCGATGGTGATGGCGACGTTGCCGTCGCGCACGCTGACGCCGGAAATCAAGCCCGCGGAGACGACGTCGCGGCCCGATCGCGGGTCAATGACGGCGCTCAAGGCGCGCCGGATAGCTTGCTCCATCGGTCCCGTCCCGGTTGAAAACTCCGCCAAGGCCGTCAATACTCTATATAGACTTATGTGGAGACCCGGCCACGCGCTCCGTGTGGCTCGGAGTGTGGCCTGTGCATATCGTTGCGGTCGGCTCGACATATGGGTATGAGCCCAAGCCTGAAGAAGGCCGCCACGCGGCGCGGCTGCGAATAGAGGACCATCAAAATGCCATGGAGCAATCAAGGAGGCGGCGGCGGCCCTTGGGGTAGCGGTGGCGGCCCGTGGGGCCAGCGCCCCGGCGGATCCGGCGGCTCCGGCGGCGGACCGACCCCGCCTAATCTCGAGGACCTGCTGCGCCGCAGCCAAGACCGCGTACGACGCGCCATGCCCGGGGGCGTCGGCGGCGGCAAGGGGCTGGCGTTGGTGGCGGGCGTCGCCGTGTTTCTCTGGGGATTGACCGGATTCTACACCGTGTCCCCGGCCGAGCAGGGCGTGCCGCTGCTACTGGGCGAGTGGGTCGGCGCGACGACCGCACCTGGATGGCACTATTGGCCGCCGAGTCCGATCGGCGAGGTCGTCACGCCCAACACGGAGCGATTGAACCGGGTCGATATCGGTTTTCGCGGCGGCGCGGATGTCGACGCCCGGATCTCCACGCGGCGATCGGACATGCCGAAGGAAAGCCTCATGCTCACGGCCGACCAGAACGTCGCCGATTTGGATTTTACGGTCTTGTGGAAGATCCGCGACGCCGGCGAGTTCCTGTTCAAGATCCGTGATCCGGAGCCGACCGTGCGGATCGCCGCCGAAAGCGCGATGCGTGAAGTCGTCGGGCGCACGCCTTTGCAGACATTGTTGACCACCGGACGCGTGTCCGTTGAACAGGACACACAGGCCCTGCTGCAGCAGGTGTTGGACGACTACCAGGCCGGCATATTCGTCCAGGCCATTCAATTGCTCGAAGTCGAGCCGCCCGGGCCGGTGATCGATGCGTTCAATGACGTGCAGAGGGCGCGCCAGGATCGCACCCGGACCCAGAACGAGGCCGACGCCTATCTCAACCGCATCGTGCCGACCGCGCGCGGCGAGGCGTCGCGCATCGTCGAGGACGCAACCGCCTACAAGGAGCGAGTGATCAAGGAATCGGAGGGCGAAGCGAACCGTTTTATTGACGTCCACACCGCCTATCAGACCGCGCCGGAAGTGACCCGACGTCGCATGTATTTGGATACGATGACCGATGTCCTGGCCAACGCCAACAAGATCATCATCGATCCCACCGCCGAGGGCGCCGGCGGCGTCGTGCCGTATCTGCCGTTGCCGGAAGTGAACCGGCGAATACGCGGCGCCGGCAACGGAGCGGCGCCATGAACCGGGTGAGCATGATAACGCTGGCTATCGTCGTCTTGGCGGTGGCCATCACCGCGTCTTCGTCCATGTTCATCGTCCATCAAACCAAACAGGTGCTGGTGCTGGAATTTGGTGAGCCAGTGGATGAACACACCGAGCCTGGACTGAAGTTCAAGTGGCCGATCATCCAGAACGTCGTCGAATTCGACATCCGCGTTCTCAACGTCGATCCGCCGGAGGAACAGGTGATCCTCACCGACCAGAAACGGATCATCGTTGACGCCTTCGCTCGCTATCGCATCACCAACGTGCTTTTGTATTACCAGACGGTCGGGAATGAATCTGTGTTCGTCGACCGTTTCGGGCGCGTCCTCAACTCCTCGGTGCGCGCCATCCTGGGCGAGAGCAATCTGACGGAATTGTTGTCGGAGAAGCGCGCCGACATCATGCGCAGGATCCGCGACGCGGTGGCCGAGGAAGGCACCGCGTATGGGATCGAGCTTGTCGATGTGCGCATCGGCCGGACCGAACTGCCGGGCGACGTTTTGACCAACGTGTACGACCGCATGCGCTCCGAACGCGAGCGTGAGGCCGCAACCTTGCGCGCGGAAGGCGAGCAGAATGCGCGCCGAATTCGCGCCGAGGCCGACCGCGAGCGAACGGTCATACTCGCCCAGGCCGAGCGCCAATCGTCGATATTGCGCGGTGAAGGCGACGCCGGGCGAAATCTGATTCTAGGCGAAGCCTATGGCCGAGATCAGCAGTTCTTCGACTTCTATCGCACACTCGACGCCTATCGGCAGACCTTCCTGGATGAAAGCACCACGCTCGTGCTGTCACCGGACAGCGACTTCTTCCGCTACTTCCGGCAAGGGGATTTCGTCGGCCCGATCATCGCTCCGCCCGCATTGGGCGCCTTGCCGCCCGGACCGGCCGCGCCGCCGGCGCCGCGATGACGCGCTGAGCGCCCGGAGCTGGCGCTAGGCCGGCTTCGGCGGCGGCGTAGCATATATGCGCGACTTCCTAACGGCGCTGGCGCTTGTCCTGGTGATTGAGGGCGTCATCTACGCGGCCTTTCCAGCAGCTATGAAGCGGCTGGTGGAAACGGTTTTGACCAGATCGGAAGATACGTTGCGCAAGGGCGGTATCGCTGCGGCAGTGGTCGGGATCGTCTGCGTATGGTTTCTGCGCGGATAGGTGGGCATGACCGACGTGAGCGCCATCGCACGAGGTTTTGATCGCCGACATTCGCCGGATTCTGCCGATTCCAGCGTGCTTCAATGGGAAGCGGCCATCGCCCGCTGGCGGCCCAATACCCTTGACGCGAGAAATTCGTCACCACATTGTTGGCTAAATCTCTTACTATGTCGGGTCATAGTCAGCCGTATGATTAGCCGAGCCAGGGAGTAGCTACGAGCATGCACCACGCCCCCACATCTCTCCTCGACAGTCGAGCACGGCTCGGCACGGTGATCGCCCGTGCCGCGGTAAGCATGGTGGCGGCAGCGGCCGTCGTCGGCAGTGCCTTCACCGGGATCGCGGCGCCAGCGCCGGAATCGTTCGCCGACCTGGCCGAGATTCTCCTACCGTCCGTTGTTAATATCTCGTCGACGCAGGCTGCTGCCGGCGGCCAACAGTTTGAAATACCGCAAGCGCCGCCCGGATCCCCATTCGAGGATTTCTTCCGTGATTTCTTCGAGCGCAACCGGCCGCGCAACGAGCCGCGCCGCGCCGCGTCATTGGGATCGGGATTCATTATCGATCCGGCTGGCTACATCGTGACCAACAACCACGTGATCGCCGAGGCCGACGAAATCTCGGTAATCCTGCAGGACGACACCAAGTACGAAGCCGAGCTTGTCGGTGTCGATGAGAAGACCGATCTGGCGTTGCTGAAGATCGTACCCGACCGCGACTTGCCGGCCGTTGGGTGGGGTGATTCGGAAATCTCGCGGGTCGGTGACTGGGTCATGGCCATCGGCAATCCGTTCGGCCTGGGCGGCTCCGTCACCGCCGGCATCATCTCGGCGCGCGCACGCGATATCAACGCCGGTCCCTATGACAACTTCATCCAGACTGACGCCTCGATCAATCGCGGCAATTCGGGCGGGCCTCTGTTCAACCTCGATGGCCAGGTGATCGGCGTCAACACCGCGATCTTCTCTCCGTCCGGCGGCAGCGTCGGTATCGGCTTCGCGGTGCCGTCATCGATCGCGTTCCGGGTGATCGAACAGTTGCGTGATTTCGGCCGCACCAAGCGCGGCTGGCTCGGGGTCCGGATTCAGACCGTCACGGACGAAATCGCCGAGAGTCTCGGTCTCGACAAGGCGCGCGGCGCACTCGTCGCCAGCGTGACCGAAGGTGGGCCGGCTGAGGACGGCGGCATCGAGGCCGGTGACGTCATTCTGTCGTTCGACGGCCGCTATATCCTGCAGATGCGCGAACTGCCCCGCTTTGTCGCAGAGACCGAGATCGGCAGGGTGGTCGACGTTGACGTATGGCGTAAAGGCGGTCCGCAAAAGGTCGCAATCTCAGTCGGCGAGTTGGAAGCCGCCGAGGAACTGGCGGCGCTGCCCAATGCCGACATCGCGGAGGATGCCGCCACTGGTGACATCGGCATGATCGGCGTCGGCCTCGCCTCGATCACCGATGAGCTGCGCCAGGAGCACAGCCTGGCGGCCGATGTTGCGGGAGTCCTGGTCACCGATGTCGAGGAAAATGGACCGGCGGCCGAAAAGGGCATCCAGACCGGCGACGTGATCGTCGAGGTCAGCCAAGAGGTCGTCTCTTCGCCGGCGCAAGTGCAGTCGCGGATTCAGGCCGCGAAGGACAGCGGCCGGCGCTCGGTGCTGCTGTTGGTGGCGCGCGACGGTGATCTGCGCTTCGTTGCGGTGCGCGTCAACGAGGGCTGATCGGCAGCGCAACGTCGGGCGTGACGATCTCGCTCTCGGCATAGCCTTGCAGGTATAGGACGGCGCGCAGATCGGCGTGGTCGATGCGTGCCCCGGCGGCGGCGGCAACGATCGGCTTTGCCCGATAGGCGACGCCCAGACCGGCCGCACGCATCATGTCAAGATCGTTGGCGCCGTCGCCGATGGCCAACACGTCGCGGGCCCCCACGCCGAGCTGTTTGACGAAGCGCTGCAGCACCGCCGCCTTGCCGGCTCGATCCAGTATCGGCGCCCGTACCTTGCCAGTCAGCACCGAGCCGTCGATCTCGAGCGTGTTCGCGACGACGTCGTCGAAGCCGAGCGTACGACCGACCGGCGCGGCAAAACACGAAAAGCCGCCGGACAAGAGCACCGTATGGGTGCCGTGATGGCGCATCGTGGCAACGAGTACCGCTGCGCCCGGGGACAATCTCACCCGTGCCAGGGCCTGCTGAACAATATCGGAGGAAGCGCCGGCGAAGGACGCGGCCCGCTGCTGCAGTGATGCCGCGAACTCGAGCGTTCCCGCCATCGTCGCCGCGGTGACTTCGGCAATTCGTGCGCCGACGCCGGTTATGTCGGCCATTTCATCGACCATTTCGTTTTCGATCATGGTCGATTCCATGTCCGCCAGCAGCAGCCGCTTGCGCCGGCCAAGGGTCCCGATCGCCGCCACATCGATGGGCGCGTCGGCCAACGCGCGCCGCGCCGTCGCATCGGCCGCATCGCCATCCATGCCGGCGAAGGGCACGTCACAGGCTCGGCTCGGCGCCAGCCAGTGAGCGGCGCCGACCTCTGCACCGCCTTCGCGCAGCGCCGTGACCACGCGCTCCAGTGTGCTATCGTCCATAGGGACGCCGCCTGAGACGAGGGTCAGAACCCGGTCCATGTTCAAAAACGTTCCCCGCATGGGCGCCCGCGACGATGCGCCACCGGTTGTTGTTATCGCCGGGCCGACGGCCAGCGGCAAGTCGGCGCTGGCCCTGCTGTTGGCCGAACACATGGACGCAACGGTCATCAATGCCGATGCCATGCAGGTCTATCGTGACTTGCGCGTCGCGACCGCGCGGCCGAGTCCGGAAGACGAGGCGCGCGTGCCGCATCGGCTCTACGGCATGCTCGCCGCGCAGGATCCCTGCTCCGCCGCCCGCTGGTCGGATTTGGCGCATGAGGCGATATGTCAGGCGCGGGCCGAGGGCCGGCGGCCGATCGTCGTCGGTGGCAGCGGGCTCTATCTCAAGGCCATGATCGATGGCATTGCGGCCATCCCGCGCATCCCTGCAGAGACTCGCGCCCGGGCGGAGGCGCGCTATGCCCTGATCGGCCCGGCGGCGTTCCATGAGGAGCTTGCCGCGCTCGACCCGGACAGTGCGGAGCGGCTACATCCCTGCGATCGGCAGCGCCTCACCCGTGCCTGGGAGGTCTGGCACGCTACCGGACGGGCGCTTAGCCACTGGCACAATGACGCCGTTGCGGCGAAGCCCGGGCGTTACGCCCTCATCGCGCTGATGCCGGCGCGCGCCGCGCTCTATCACGCCTGCAACCAACGTTTCCACCGCATGTTGGACGCGGGCGTCCTCGACGAAGTGCGGGCCCTGTGCGGCCGCGGTCTCGACCCGTCTCTGCCCGTTTTGCGCGCGGTCGGCGTGCGGGAACTGGCCGGTTGCCTCGCCGGCCGGGTCACTCGCGATCGCGCGATCGAGCTTGCGCAGCAAGCGACGCGCCGGTTCGCGAAGCGTCAGATGACATGGTTACGCAACCAGTGGCCCACAGAGGCCAACGGCAATATTACCTCATCTACGACCTTTGATGCGCAACATAATAACAACATTGGGCAGGAAATCTTAAACATTATAACTTGACCGCATCGAGGCGCGTCGGTAGCTTGCTGGCCAACAGGCCCGTGGCCCGGCCGCGATGCGCGGTGGCCCGGGCCTTCATAGTGGGCGAGCTTAGGGCGCGAAGTGGGGACTGGGACGATGAGTGAGCCGCGCACGACCGGTGCGGAAGTCATCCTGAAGGCGTTGGTTGATCAGGGCGTCGACGTTATTTTCGGCTATCCCGGCGGCGCCGTGCTGCCGATCTATGACGCCCTGTTCAAGCAGAACTCGATCCGCCATGTGCTCGTCCGCCACGAGCAAGCGGCCGTGCACGCGGCCGAGGGCTATGCGCGCTCGACCGGCAAGGTCGGCGTTGTGCTGGTCACGTCCGGACCGGGTGCGACCAACGCGGTGACGGGACTGACCGATGCCCTGATGGACAGCGTGCCGGTGCTGTGCCTGACCGGGCAGGTCCCGACACATCTGATCGGCAATGACGCGTTCCAGGAGTGCGACACCACGGGCATCACGCGGCCCTGCACGAAGCACAACTATCTGGTGAAGGACGGCGCCCGCCTGGCGCGGACGTTGCACGAGGCGTTTCACGTCGTTCGCACCGGCAGGCCCGGACCGGTGGTCGTCGACATCCCGAAGGACATCCAATTTGCGGAGACAGACTATGTCGGCCCCGACGATGTCGCCACGCGGCGCTATCGCGTTCAGGTGGACGGCGACACGGCGCGCATCGAGCAAGCGGCCGCAATGCTGGCGGGGGCCAAGCGGCCGATATTCTACATCGGCGGCGGCTGCATCAATTCGGGGCCGCGAGCGTGCAAGCTGGTATCCGAACTGGTGCGGCTCACTGGTGCACCGGCGACCATGACACTAATGGGGTTGGGCGCGTTCCCGGCGTCGGAGCCGCAGTCACTGGGCATGTTGGGCATGCATGGCACCTATGAGGCCAACCTGGCGATGCACGACTGCGATGTGATGGTCAGCGTCGCCGCGCGCTTCGACGATCGCGTTACTGGACGGCTGGACGCCTTTTCGCCCGATTCCAAGAAGATCCACATCGACATCGACCCGAGTTCGATCAACAAGAGCGTGCGCGTCGATCTGCCGATAATCGGCGACGTGAAGAGCGTCGTCGGCGGCATCTTGGGTGTGTGGCGCAAGCGCCACCTGGCACCCGACCACAAGGCGCTGGACAAGTGGTGGCAGCAAATCGGGAAATGGCGCGCGGTCGACTGCCTGAAGTACAAGGCGTCGAAGACCGTGATCAAGCCGCAATACGCCATCCAACGACTGTACGAACTGACAAAGAACCGCGACACCTACATCACCACGGAGGTCGGCCAGCACCAGATGTGGGCCGCGCAGTTCTACCGGTTCGAGGCGCCCAATCACTGGCTCACATCCGGCGGGCTCGGGACGATGGGCTATGGCCTGCCGGCCGCGGTCGGCACGCAGATCGCGCATCCGGACTCGCTGGTCGTCGACATCGCCGGCGAAGCCTCGATCCTGATGAACATTCAGGAACTCAGCACCGTCGCGCAGCACCGCCTGCCGGTGAAGATCTTCATCATCAACAACGAATACATGGGCATGGTGCGCCAATGGCAGGAACTGCTGCATGGCGGCCGCTATGCGGAGAGCTACACCGCCGCGTTGCCGGATTTCGTGAAGCTCGCCGAGAGTTTCGGCGCCGTCGGGTTGCGTGCCACGAGTCCCGACGAAGTCGACGACTTGATCACCGAGATGATCTCGGTCGATCGCGCCGTCGTCGCCGACATCCAGGTGCTGAAGGAAGAGAACTGCTTTCCCATGATCCCGGCCGGTTCGGCGCACAACGAGATCCTGTTGGGACCGCCGGGCCAGGCCGAACAGAAGACCTCAGAGGAAGGCATGGTCCTGGTCTAGTTCAGGCCCTCGTCATCACCGCAATCGGTCCTCGTCCGTCGGCAAGCCCGAGAGGAGGACCTCACCCTGAGCCTGTCTGAGGGTGAACGCATGGAAACGCCGCCGTGTCCGAAGTCATCGAAACACATACCATCGCCGTCATCGTCGACAACGAACCCGGGGTGCTGGCGCGCGTGATTGGACTGTTCGCGGGCCGCGGCTACAACATCTCCAGCCTGACGGTCGCGGCGATCAACGAAGACGAGAGCCAGTCCCGCATCAACGTCGTGACCTCCGGCACGCCCATGATCATCGAGCAGATCAAGGCGCAGCTGTCGCGCCTGGTGCCGATCCACGAGGTGCACGATCTGACGGACGAAGGCCCGCATCTTGAGCGCGAGTTGGCTCTGCTCAAGGTGCTCAACCAGGGCGCGGAGCGGCGCGAGGCGCTGCGCATCGCCGACATTTTCGGCGCGCGGGTGGCGGACACAACGATCGGGTCCTTTGTCTTTTCGCTCACCGGCGCGCCCGAGAAGATCGACAGTTTCATCGAGCTGATGCGGGCCCTGGGCACGGTCGAGCTCGTGCGCTCCGGCGTGGTGGCGATTGCCCGCGGTTCGAAAGCGATCTAGGCTCATACAGTAAGAGGCATGTCCACCGGGAGCGCCCGTGGAAACAGGGCGAGAGACACGTAGGCTGGCGGCCATTCTCGCCGCCGACATGGTCGGTTATTCGCGGCTGATGGAAGCCGACGAGTCCGGCACGCTCGCACGCCTGAAGGCCCACCGCGCCGAACTCATCGACCCGGCCATCGGAAAGAACAACGGCCGCCTCGTCAAGACCACCGGCGACGGTGTGCTGGTCGAGTTCGCATCCGTCGTCGACGCAGTGCAGTGCGCGGCAGAAATTCAACGACGCATGGCGCGGCGCAACGCTGAGTTGCCGCACGACCAGCGCGTCGACTTCCGCATCGGCATCAACCTTGGCGACATCATCGTCGACGATGACGACGTCTATGGCGACGGCGTCAACATCGCCGCGCGCCTCGAGTCCGTGGCCGAGCCCGGCGGCATCTGCCTCTCGGGCACCGCCTACGACCACCTGAAGACCAAGATCGATGTGGGCTATGCCGATTTGGGCGAGCAGAAGCTCAAGAACATCGCCGAGCCCGTGCGCGCGTATCGCGTCATCCTCGATCCGGACGAAGCCGTCGCGCCGTATCCGACGCGGCGGTCGTCGGCGAGGCGCTGGGCCGCCGTCGCCGCGGCCATCCTGTTGCTGTTCGCCGGCACACGCGGCGGCATCTGGCTGTGGAACAATTACGGGCGCCTCGATCGCGTGGAGGCTGCATCGATTGAGCGGATGGCCCTCCCATTGCCCGACAAGCCCTCCATTGCCGTGCTGCCGTTCGTCAATATCTCGGGCGATCCGGCGGATGAATTCCTGCCAGACGGGATCAGCGAGGACATCACCGTGTCGCTTTCGAAGCTGCCGGCACTGTTCGTCATCTCGCGCAGCACGACCGCGACATACACAGACAGGGATGTGACGGTGAAGCAGGTGGCCGAGGAACTAGGTGTTCGCTACGTGCTCGAAGGCGGCGTCCAGCGCCAGGGCGAGCGCATGCGGGTGACGGCGCAGCTGATCGATGCGTTGATCGGCGACCACGTCTGGGCGGACCGCTACGACCGCGACATGACCTATCTGTTTACCGTCAAGGACGAGATCACACTCAATGTCGTCGCTAACGTCGGCGCGGAGCTCTCAGAGGGTGAAAGGGATCGTAGGTAGGCTCCGCAGCGAAACCGACAGTCTGGAGGCCTGGCTGCTCAATCGAAAAGGGCATGAATTGCTTCTACACTTCTCGCGGGAAGATAATCTCCTCGCGAGAGACCGTTTCGAGCGCGCCATCGCGCTCGATCCTGAGTTCCTCTCGGCTCATACGGCGCTGGCCAACAGCTATCTACTGGAGGCCCAACGCGGTTGGACCGACGCACGAGAGGAGACGGTCGACAAAGCCCTTCAGATGTACAACCACGTTCTCGAGAAAGATCCAGCGCATGGCTACACTTATGCCTCCATGACGTTCCTCTATCGCGATCGGAGGCAGTATGATCTGGCGATCGAGGCTGCGACAAGGGCGATCGAGCTGGATCCCAATGACTACGTGAGTCACGGTGCACTTGGCGTGGCACTGTTGTTCGACGGACGGCCCTCGGAAGCCATTCCGGAACTCAAAACTGCGATGCGGCTCAGCCCCGTCTCTCCGGACTGGGTCCGAGACTATCTGAGTGAGTCCTATGTTCTCTCGGGTGATCTGGATCGGGCGCTGCAGTCACTTGAGACCCATCTCGCTCGTCCTCCCTCCTCGCCCGCTTTTGAAGCTCAAACGCGTGTGCGTCTAGCAGTGGTGTACGACACCATGGGGCGCGAGCAGGAGGCCCGCGACCAAGTTGCCCGCGCGGTCGAGGTTCATCCCCGGACATCGATAACATGGTTCAGGTCGTTCCGCCGTTACAAGGATCCCAGCACACTGGACCACTGGGCCGAAACTTGGAGCCGGCTCGGGATGCCGGAATGAGTGCCTGACGGTTGAGGGCCGATCTGGACGCCGCCGCTGGCACGGCGAAGGGTCGAGCCCGCTGCGGACCTTTTACACTTCGGGTTACTTGGCGCTAAAACCACACGGACCGAGAGACCGCGAGGGGAACGACCATGCGTGTGTATTACGACCGGGACGCCGACGTAAATCTGATCAAGTCCAAGAAGGTGGCCGTCATCGGCTACGGCAGCCAGGGCCACGCGCATGCCATGAACCTGCGCGACAGCGGCGCGGAGAACGTGATCGTGTCCTTGCGCGAAGGCTCGGCCAGCGCGGCCAAGGCCGAAGCCGCCGGTTTCGAGGTCAAGACGCCGACCGACGCCGCTTCGTGGGCCGAGGTGGTGATGGTGCTCACGCCCGATGAGCTGCAGGGCGAACTCTATAGCGACCATATCCAGGGCAATCTCCAGTCGGGCGCGGCGCTCGCCTTCGCCCACGGCCTCAACATTCACTTCCGCCTGATCGAGCCGCGCGAGGACCTCGACGTGTTCATGGTGGCGCCGAAGGGACCCGGCCACACGGTGCGCTCGGAATACCAGCGCGGCGGCGGGGTGCCATGCCTGCTGGCGGTCGAGCAAGACGCCTCCGGCAACGCCCACGACATCGGCCTCAGTTATGCCTCGGCCATCGGCGGCGGCCGCGCCGGCGTCATCGGGACCACGTTCCGCGAGGAGTGCGAGACCGACCTGTTCGGCGAACAGGTCGTGTTATGCGGCGGCCTGACATCGCTCATCAAGGCCGGCTTCGAGACCCTGGTGGAAGCCGGATACGCCCCCGAAATGGCCTATTTCGAGTGCCTGCATGAGGTCAAGCTGATCGTCGACCTGATCTATGAGGGCGGCATCGCCAACATGCGTTATTCGATCTCGAACACCGCCGAGTATGGCGACTATACGCGCGGATCCCGCGTCGTCACCGACGAGACCAAGGCGGCGATGAAGCAGATCCTGGCCGATATCCAGAACGGGTCGTTCGCGCGCGAGTGGATGCTGGAGAACCGCGTCGGCCAGACCAGCTTCAAGACCATGCGCCGACTGGAGGCCGAGCACCCGATCGAAGAGGTCGGCACGCGCTTGCGGGCGATGATGCCGTGGCTCAGCGAGAACAAGCTGGTCGACAAATCAAAGAACTGACGGCGCGAGCAGCGCGTTTTCGCCGCCGACTTGAGGCGCATAAACGTAAAATTTTACGGAACATTAACGTCAATACTCGAGACTTTGGCCCGTCGAGCCGCGCCGTGTAGATTGAGCTGTCCGCACTGGCTCGCAGATCAAGCGCATATCCTTGCGAGGTGGGCCATGACCATGATTTTAGGCGGAGTTATGTGGGTGTACGGCGCGGTGACGATGTCGTATTTCCTGAAGCGGCAGGTTCGTAAGGAGACCATTCGCCGCCGTCTTTTCGCTTAGGTCGCGGGCGTCGGCCGCCATGCAATGGTATGGCGCCCATGAGATCGGGCGATGCTGATTATCTCTGACGGTCGCTATCTACAGTGTACTGCCACGCGTGAGCCCACAAAATGATTGCCACGTCGGACCAAAACGAACTAGAAACAGAACGTTGGCTCGCGGCGCTAAACCAATCCGCGTCGTGGATAGTGGAGTTGGCTGTGGTAGCGCGAGTCCGTGCGTTACTTGTGGATAAGTAACGCCGCCGACACCTCATAGCGGGAGCCCTTGGGCGGATGGTCCGCAGATCATCACTGAGACTGCGAAATGGATCGCCGCGCACGGTGTGCCCGGCCGTTCGTCGTCCCTGTCCGCTATCGCTCGTACTCCTGCCGCTCCGCGCCGGTCGCGAACTGCGACTTAGGTGCCCCTGAACGTTGCTTGGCCATGCTCGGTGCAGGCGTTCAGGGGGGTCCAATACACACTTAAGTCCAATAATTCGACCGGCAGAGGAGTCGACAAAATGCAACCGGAATCCAGTCAACCCGCACCAGGCGCCGAACGCGATCCGGACGCTCGTGTGGTGATATTCGACACGACCCTGCGTGACGGCGAGCAGTCTCCGGGCTGCTCGATGAATTTGGAAGAGAAGCTGCGCGTCGCGCACACGCTTGAGGACCTCGGCGTCGATGTGATCGAGGCCGGCTTTCCGATCGCCTCCAACGGCGATTTCGAGGCCGTCCGCGAAGTCGGCCGCCAGACCAAGACGTCGACGGTCGCGGGCCTCGCGCGCGCCCACCGCGTGGACATCGATCGCGCCTGGGAAGCGCTACGCGAGGCGGCACGGCCGCGCATTCACACCTTCATCTCCACCAGCCCTCTGCACATGCAATACAAGCTGCAGATGACGCCGGAGCAGGTGCACGAGGCGGTGATCGATAGCGTCTCGCATGCGCGCAATCTTTGCGACGACGTCGAATGGTCGCCGGAGGACGGCTCGCGTACGGAGATCGATTTTCTATGCAGGACGGTCGAATCCGCGATCAAGGCCGGCGCGCGCACGATCAACATCCCGGATACGGTCGGCTACGCCGTGCCGCATGAGTTCGCCGAGCTGATCCGCAATCTGTTCGAGCGCGTGCCCAATATCGACCAGGCCGTCATTTCGGTGCATTGCCATAACGACCTGGGATTGGCGGTGGCCAACTCGCTCGCCGCGGTGAACGCCGGCGCCCGGCAGATCGAATGCACGATCAACGGCATCGGCGAACGCGCCGGCAACTGCGCGCTGGAAGAGGTGGTGATGGCGCTGCGCACGCGCCGCGACGCGCTGCCGTACTGGACTGACGTCAACGCCAAGTTGATCTCCCAGGCGAGCCATCTGGTCTCGGCCATCACCGGGTTCTCGGTCCAGCCCAACAAGGCGATCGTCGGCGCCAACGCCTTCGCCCACGAGGCGGGCATCCATCAGGACGGCGTTCTCAAACACGCCGAGACCTACGAGATCATGACGCCGGAATCAGTGGGTTTGGTGAAATCCACGCTCGTAATGGGCAAGCATTCCGGCCGTCACGCCTTCCGCGAGAAGCTGAAAGAGCTCGGCTTCGGCGACTTGGGCGACAATGCGATCCAAGAGGCGTTCCAACGCTTCAAGGATCTCGCCGACAAGAAGAAGGACGTCTATGACGAGGACATCGTCGCCCTGGTCGATGACGCGGTGCTGCGCGGCAACGATATCGTGCGGTTCGTGTCGCTGGGCGTCGTCGCCGGCTCCAAGGGCCCGCAGCGGGCAGATCTCGAGTTGGAGATCGACGGCGAAATCCAGCGCACCGAGGCGACCGGCAACGGACCGGTCGACGCGACCTTCAACGCCATCAAGGCGCTGGTGCCGCACAACGCCAAGCTGCAGCTCTATCAAGTCCATGCCGTAACCGAAGGCACCGACGCGCAAGCCGAGGTTACGGTGCGATTGGCCGAGGACGGCAAGACCGTCAACGGCCAAGGGGCGGATGCGGACACGCTCGTCGCATCGGCCCGGGCCTACATCCATGCCCTGAACAAGCTGTTCGTAAAACGTGAGAAAACGGCACCACGCGCCATATCGGCTTAGCCGCCGCGGCGACCGAGCGGTGGTGAGACCGCCGCTCGGGCCGCGCCTACTATCCGGCTGTCGCGGGGGCGCCGTGGCCGGCATCAACCCAGGAGATAGGGGGCCAACGCCATAAACATGTACACGCGGATACTCGGGGTTCTGTCAGCCGATATGGCGATCGACCTCGGCACGGCCAACACCCTGGTCTACGTCAAGGGCAGAGGCATCGTGCTCAACGAGCCTTCGGTCGTGGCCATCGCGGACTCGAAGGGCCGCAAGCGGGTGCTCGCCGTCGGCAACGAAGCCAAGCAGATGCTGGGCCGCACGCCAGGCAATATCCAGGCGATCCGGCCCCTGCGCGACGGCGTCATCGCCGACTTCGAAGTCGCCGAAGAGATGATCAAGGAATTCATCCGCAAGGTGCACAACCGGCGTAGCTTCGCCAGCCCGCAAGTGGTCGTGTGTGTGCCTTCGGGGTCGACGGCCGTCGAGCGGCGCGCGATCCAGGAATCGGCGGAATCCGCCGGTGCCCGACGAGTGTGGCTGATCGAGGAGCCGATGGCGGCGGCGATCGGCGCCGGACTGCCGGTGACGGAACCGACCGGCTCACTGGTGGTCGACGTCGGCGGCGGCACCACCGAGGTCGCGGTGCTGTCGCTCGGCGGGATCGTCTATTCGCGCTCGGTGCGTGTCGGCGGCGACAAGATGGACGAGGCGATTATCGGCTACATCCGCCGAAACCATAATCTGCTGATCGGTGAGGCCAGCGCCGAGCGTATCAAGAAGGCGATCGGATCGGCCTGCGCGCCAGAGGACGGCGAAGGTCGGTCAATGGAGATCAAGGGCCGTGATCTGATGAACGGCGTACCGCGCGAAATCTCCATCAGCGAGCGCCAGATCTCGGAAAGCCTGGCCGAGCCGGTGAGCCAGATCGTCGATGCGGTCAAGGTCGCGCTGGAACATACCGCACCGGAACTGGCGGCCGACATCGTCGACAAGGGCATTGTGCTGACGGGCGGCGGCGCCTTGCTAGGAAATCTTGATTTCGTACTGCGGCACTCCACCGGTCTGCCGGTCTCGATCGCCGACGACCCGCTGTCATGCGTGGCGCTGGGCACGGGACGTGCCCTGGAGGAAATGAAGAAACTTAAGGATGTGCTCGTAAGCATGTATTAGCCAAAGGTGTGCAAGATGGGCACACCGCCGGCTTTCGTGGTGGCTCGGCGGCGAATACGTTGAAGTGAGACGCATCGAACCTTCGACAATGGCCGTTCTTGCCGTGCCGCTGAAGGCATGGGGGCAGCGGTTCATGGCCGTCCTGGCCGTCGCCGCCGCCGTCGGGCTGGTCCTGCTCGGCCGCATCGATCCGATCGCGGTGGAGCGAATGCGGGTCGCCGTGATCGACGCAATCCTGCCGGTGATCGACGTGCTGAGCCGACCCGTGGAAGCGGCGCGCTCGAGTATCGATGAGCTTGAGTCCCACCTGCTGGTTCACGCCGAAAACGAGCGCCTGATCGCCGAGAACGACCAACTGCGCCTCGCGAGCCAGCGCATGCGCGCCTTGGAGATGCAGAACGCGGCGCTGAGGGCCCAACTCAACCTGGTGCCGGACCCGCAGCCGCGACAGATAACCGCGCGCGTGGTCGCCGATTCGGCGAGCGCCTTCGTGCGCAGCGTACTGATCGGCGCCGGCTCCGAGCATGGCGTGCGGCCCGGCCAGCCGGTGATCAACGGCGACGGGCTGGTGGGACGCGTGGTCGAGGTCGGGGGCCGATCGGCGCGCGTGCTTCTGCTCAGCGACCTGATCTCCCGCGTGCCTGTACAACTCCACTCGACCGGCGGACGCGCGATCGTCGCGGGCGACAATGGCCAGCGGCTGCAACTCCTCTATGTGCCGCGCAATGCGCAGATCTCCGCAGGCGATATCGTCGCAACGTCCGGGCACGGCGGCGTGTTTCCCCCCGGCCTGCCCGTCGGGACGCTGGCCGATGTCAGCGAGAACAGGTCCATCGTCATTCCGTTCGCGGAATTAGGCCGGCTGGACTATGTCCGCGTGCTTGATTACGGCGCGGAGGCGATCGTGCCGCCGCCACACGGAGACGACGGATGACCGAGCACGAGGAGCCGCCGGTAGGTGTTGCGCGGCACGCGGCGACGGCGATCCCGTTTATCCTCACGGCCTTCCTCACATTGGCTGCGCTAGTGCCGATACACACGCCGATACTGCGCTGGATCGGGCCCTCGCTGCCGCTGATCGCGGTCTACTACTGGGCGGTCCACCGACCCGATCTGCTGCCACGGCTGGCCGTGTTCTTGATCGGCCTTGCGATCGACATGTTGCACGGCACGCCTATCGGCACCGCGGCACTCAGCTACGCCCTCGTCTATGAAATTGTCGTCCGCAATCGGCGGTATCTTTTGGGCAAGCCCTTTCGGACGCTGTGGGCGGGCATGGCCGGTGTCGCGCCGGCGGCCTATGCCGTTCAGTGGTTTTTGGCTTCGGCGTTTCAAGGCGTGTCGCTGCCCTACCAACCGATGCTCAGCCAGGTCGTGATGGCAGTGCTCCTGTTCCCCTGGCTGAGCTGGCCGTTGTTGACGGTGCAGCGGCGGCTGCTGCAAGGCGTCTGATGGACCGGCGTGACCAGGACCGGGTGCGCATGTTTGGCCGCCGCGCCGCCTTGGTGGCCGGCGGCAAGCTGGCGCTGTTCGCCGCCCTCGCCGGCCGCATCTACTACCTGCAGGTGCTGCAGGCCGATCGCTACACCATGCTGGCGGACGAAAACCGCATCAACCTGCGCCTGCTGGCGCCGCCCCGCGGCCTGGTCTACGACCGTTTCGGCGCCCCGCTCGCCGTTAACGAGCAAGACTACCAGGTACTGATAACCTCGGAGGACACGCCGGATGTCGAGGCGACGCTCGATCGCCTGGCGGCCATCGTGTCGCTCGACGAAGACGACCGCGCGCGCATTCTGCGCGAGGTCGCGCGCAAGCGCCCCTTCGTTCCGGTTAGCGTCAAGTCGCATCTGTCTTGGGATCAGGTCGCGCGTATCGAGGTGTCGGCGCCGGATCTGCCGGGCATCGAGATTCAGGTGGGTCAGGTGCGCCACTATCCCTTCGGCGCCGACGTCTCCCATGTTCTGGGCCATGTCGGCGCGCCGGCACTGGAGGATCAGACCGGCGATCCGCTGCTTTCCCTGCCGAGTTTTCGCATCGGCAAGAGCGGCATCGAGCGCCAGTTCGACTCGGCCCTGCGCGGCTCCGCCGGCCGTGCCCATGTCGAGGTCAACGCATTGGGACGCGAGATTCGCGAGCTTGATCGCCGCGAGGGCATCACAGGCGAGCCGCACGTACTAACGCTGGATGCGATCCTGCAACGCAGCGCCAGCAAGCGGCTCGGCGAGGAGAGTGGCGCCGTGGTCACCATCGACGTGCGCAACGGCGACATCCTGACCCTGGCCTCGTCGCCCGGCTACGATCCGAACGCATTTTCCTCGGGCATCTCCCCGAGCTATTGGCAATCGCTGGTCAATGACGAACGAGCGCCGCTGCGCAACAAGGCGATCGCAGGCGAGTACGCACCGGGATCCACCTTCAAGATGGTGGTGGCGTTGGCAGCGCTGGAGGCCGGCGTCGTCAATCGCGACACGTCGTTTTTCTGTAATGGCAAGTTGCAGTTGGGCGACGGCCTGTTCCATTGCTGGAAGCGCGGCGGCCACGGTCGGGTCCCCCTGCTACGGGGCATACGCGAATCCTGTGACGTCTACTTCTATGAAGTTGCCAAGCGTGTGGGCATCGACCGCATCGCTGCGATGGCCGAACGGCTCGGCTTGGGCCACAAGCTCGACCTGGGTATACCGGGCGAGCGCGCCGGTCTGATCCCGACCAAATCGTGGAAGCAGGCGGTGATCGGCCAGGCGTGGACCCCCGGCGAGACGCTGGTCGCCGGTATTGGGCAGGGCTTTGTGTTGACGACGCCCGCACAGCTGGCGGTGATGACCGCCCGTCTGGTCAATGGCGGGCGTGCGATCGTGCCGCGCCTCACGCGTCCTGCCGAGGCGGGCGAAGCGCCGCCCGAGCCGGCCGAGTTGGGCGTTTCACCGCGGCACCTTGCGACACTGATCGAAGGCATGGCGCAAGTGACCCAACATGCGCGCGGCACGGCGCGTAAGTCGGCCATCAAAGAGCCCGGCATGGAAATGGGCGGGAAGACCGGCACGTCTCAGGTGCGGCGCATCACCCGGGCCGAACGACTGGCCGGCATCGTCAATAACGAGGACCTGCCGTGGAAGCGACGCGACCACGCTCTGTTCATCGCCTTCGCGCCCATCGCCGACCCACGGTATGCCGTCGCTGTGGTGGTCGAGCACGGCGGCGGCGGCTCCACCGCCGCGGCACCGATTGCCCATGACATCATGCTGGAGTGCCTGCAGCGCGACCCCGGCGCGCGCACCCCCGGTATTCACATTGCCGATGCGCACTCGGGCGCGCTGGCGAAGGCGGACTGACGCCGCGATGTCGTTCGGTCACCTGACGGATTTGGAGATCAGCCTCGGCACCAAGCTGTGGCAGCTCAATTGGGGCTTGGTCGCCCTTCTGCTGATGCTCACCGGCATCAGCGTCGCCCTCCTGTACTCGGCCGCCAACGGCTCGTTCGAGCCCTGGGCTGTACGCCAACTAGCCCGCTTCGGCGTCGGCGCCGCGATCATGATCGCCGTTGCCGTCGTCGATCTGCGATTCTGGCTGCGGTGGGCGTATGGCGGCTACGTCGCGGCGTTGGCACTGCTGGTCCTGGTGGAGTTTATCGGCTCGACCGGCATGGGCGCCCAGCGTTGGATCGACCTCGGCGTCATCCAACTGCAGCCGTCCGAGGTGATGAAGATCGCGCTGGTGGTCGCATTGGCCCGCCATTTCAACGGCGTCGACATCGAGGACATGGGGCGTCTGCGCGCGCTTGTGCCTGCGTTGCTGCTGGTGGCACTGCCGGTGGCACTGGTCGTCAAGCAGCCGGACCTGGGCACGGCGTTGATCCTGGTGATGGTCGGCGGCGTGATGTTCTGGCTCGCTGGCGTGCGATTGTGGCAGGTCGGACTAGTCGCGACCGCGGCCATAGGCGCCGTGCCCGTGGTTTGGCAGTTCCTGCACACCTATCAAAAGCAACGAGTCCTGACCTTCTTCAACCCGGAAAATGATCCGCTGGGCGCCGGCTATCACATCCTGCAGTCGAAGATCGCGCTCGGCTCCGGCGGGCTCAGCGGCAAGGGGTTCATGGGAGGGACGCAGAGCCACCTTAACTTCGTGCCGGAAAAGCAGACCGACTTCATCTTCACCATGCTGGCCGAGGAGTTCGGCATGTTGGGGGCACTGACCCTGCTGTGCCTGTACCTCCTGTTGGTGGCCTATGGGGTCGCCATCGCCTGGCGCAGCCGCAACCAGTTCGGGCGTCTTTTGGCGATGGGGCTGACCACGACGTTCTTCCTCTACGTGTTCATCAACGTCGCCATGGTCATGGGCCTGATCCCCGTGGTCGGCGTGCCTCTGCCGTTCATCTCGTATGGCGGCACGTCGCTGCTGACCCTTTTGGTCGGCTTCGGGTTGATCATGTGTGTGTCGATCCACCGTGACCTGTGGATCAACCGGCGGGGCGCGGCCCCGTAGCGGTTCGCGGTCGCAGCGCGCGCCGTCCGAGTTGCCTTTTCGGCTTCCGCCCGGCTCGACAGGCCGCAGCGGCTTTGCTATATGGCGCGCAGGGCGCGTAGCTCAGTTGGTAGAGTAGCTGACTCTTAATCTCCGACTTTCTCAACAATTTCAACGCTCTTAGACATTTTTGGCCCCGAATCCACCGACGAAGAATCAACGAGTTACGACGGTTTTGTCTAAGGAATCGGGGGCCGCATGCACCCTCGCGACCGATCCGGTCAAGCAAGCGACGGCGGATGTATCAGCTAGCATTGAGGCGGCGCTGGGACAAAGTTGAATTGACGCTGAGGGGCTTGCGGCGACCCTGTGATTGTGGTCATCCGCCCTCGTCGTAGCTTACCGACAGATTCCAAAGGCGTGCCGATGAGGGGGGGCTTCACTGATTAGTAGCTTCATCACATCATGGACGCATGTTCGGAAATGCCTGTTCCTGTCGCCCGGACTGACACGTGTGTATCCGCCTAGTGGAGGGATCGGAACGAAAGAGTCCGAATTGGGATTCCGTATTTTGCTGTGGTATGCGCCCGGCAAGGCGCCGGTCCCGCTCGATCGTGTCGCCGAGATCGTGCGCCTGACGCAGCAACCGCCGCCGTTTGAGGCGACCCACTGGACGTTGCGCGCGATGGCCAGGGCGGCCGGTATTGCCGCCTCGACGGTGCAGGCGATCTGGAAGGCTCACGGTCTCAGTCCGCACCGCTGGCGCAACTTCAAGCTGTCGACCGACCCTGCCTTCGCCGAGAAACTCACCGATATCGTCGGCCTGTATGTCGACCCGCCGGCCCATGCGGTGGTGTTGTCGATCGATGAGAAGTCACAGATCCAGGCGCTCGACCGCCGGTCTGCCGATGAAGAAGGGACGCGCCGGCACCATGACTACAAACGGCACGGCACGACCACGCTGTTTGCGGCGCTCAACGTTCTGGACGGAACGGTGATCGGCCAGAACATGCAGCGCCACCGCCATCAGGAGTTCATCCGCTTCCTCAACCGCATCGAGCGCACGGTGCCGGCGGACAAGGCCATCCACGCGATCGTCGACAACTACGCGGCGCACAACAAGGACAAGGTCCGCGCCTGGCTCGCCCGCCATCCGCGCTGGACTTTCCACTTCACACCGACCTCCTGCTCGTGGCTCAATGCCGTCGAGGGCTTCTTCGCAAAACTCACCCGGCGGCGGCTCAAGCACGGCGTCTTCCATTCCGTCGTCGATCTCCAGGCCGCAATCAACCGCTTCGTCCGCGAATACAATGCGGCCAACCCACAGCCATTCATATGGAAAGCCGACCCCGACGACATCATCGCAGCCCGAAACCGAGGGTTCTAAACGTTGGAATCAATCCACTAGGAGTCCGAGCGGCGGGCATGCCAAGGACATGCTCTCAGAAGCGGACGGGTCCAAGGTCTACCGTCGGAATACCCTAGCGCTTGCAAGCGTGTTGGTTTTGGCTGGCTTAGCCGGCGCCGACCCTGGCGACCTGAGCGCGTTCGGGGTGAAACCTGACGGGAATTGGGGAGTGATCATCATCAGCGCAGCAGCAATCGTGACCCAACTCTACTGGTACATCTTACGATGCCTTCACAACAAGGAAGATGCAGAGGTTGAGCGGTTCGGAGAAACTATCATACGCCATAAAATAAGCGAGGATAGTTCTTCCTTTAAGCGAAAGAGCAGCGATCTATTCTCGAATTGGACGTGTTTCCTGCTGACAGCCTGGGCCTG
This sequence comes from Alphaproteobacteria bacterium, assembly GCA_965248805.1. Lineage (GTDB taxonomy): Bacteria > Pseudomonadota > Alphaproteobacteria > UBA6615 > UBA6615 > CBDFKJ01. Next base: position 222,730 of record CBDFKJ010000005.1, on the reverse strand, counting down.
GTATTTCGCCATTTCGTGGATCGTCGACGCATCGTTCGACTGACCGGTCGCGGAGAACCGACCGAGAAGACGCTACGCCCGCCACACCCAGCGCCGGAACTCGGCCGGCACCGTGCCGTGCTCCTCGCGGTTGACCCTGCGCCGCAGCGTCGAGCGCTGCAAGCGCACCAGTGGGATTTGCTCCCCCTGGCGGCTGATCAATCATCCTCGTCGGGACTATGCGGATAGTGGCCAGTCACTTGGCTGCGCCTGCCGCCATGCGTTCGATAGCATCGGTCTTCTGCTTCGATCCCGCCGAGGAGCCGAAGTAGAAGGCGCCGATCTGGGTCACCAGCGTGGCGAGCGCGCCGAGCATCACCAGCAGCGGCTGCATGGCGTCGGCCGGTATCGCGATCAGGATCATGCTGGCGAGAATGCCGAAGAAGCCGGACAACGCGGCGAGCGCGATGAAAGCCGGCATCCGGTCGCGCGTGACCGCCTGACGCCGCCGGGCGCTGTCGCGGTCGCGCGCATGGATCTCGACCTCGTGCAGGTCGAGTTCGCGCATGCGCGCGGCGAACGCCTGGTCGGCCTGCCTGATCGCCGCGATCTGCTCCGGCGTCGCCTTTTCCAAGGCCGCCGAAACCTCTTTCGGATCATCGGTGTCCAGACCCAGCGCCTTGCCGACCGCGCCCACGGCGGTGCGCGCCAACGCGCCGCCGACGGGTCCGCCCACCGCCGTGCCGAGCGCCCCGGCCAGGGTCGGGGCGAGCCCTGCGAGAGCCTTGCCCAGTGCATCAAACATCCGATCCCTCCATCAGCTCGAAGTGCGGCAGGTCGCGGAACCGCTCATCGGTCTCCGCGTAGTCGCGGTCCCAGTCGCCGCCCCAGCGCAAGCGCACGTCCATGGCTGCGGCAACACCCAGGACGTATCCGGCAAGCAGACGGAAACGGTTCCTGTCGTCCCAGTCGATGGGCCACGGCGCGATGTCCACGGCCACGGACGGCGATGTGTTGTGCTTCGAGCGCGGCCACGGCGCCTTGCTTCGGCCCTCGGCGACCGCGCGGTCCTGCGCGTCACGGCCGCGGTGACCGCACAGAACGGTGAAGTCTGGTCCGTCCTCGATGGCCTTGGACAGCACCCGCCGCAGATCCGGGTGGCAGGTGCGCAGCCGGGTGAGGCTGGTCTCTCCCAACGTCGGCATGGTCACCCTCCAAGCAGCGCCGGCCAGAACGATTTGCTCACCACCGCAAGCATCCCGCCCAACAGGACACACAGCAGCCACAGATTGCGCTTGCCGTGCGCCTCGACGCGGGCCAGCGTGGCGTTGATCTCGCCATAGCGCCGCTCGCACTCGATCTCGTGCTCGGCGAGATGCCGCGCGGCTTCCGAGCGCGCCCGCGCGATCTCGATCAAACTGGTCTCGGTCACGGGTGTCTCCGATACTGCAATGCCACGACAAACAGCCCGTCCCGAAGGACAGGCCGTCACGGTGGGCCTGCCGGTTGGGAGGCGGGCTCAGGCAGCCCCGTCGGCCTCATGCACGCGGGCGTCCTCGCCGACGGCGGTGATCTCGACCTGCTCGCCGCGCGGACGGACGGCGAGCACCCGGGCACGCAGGCCCCATTCCTCGCCGGTACCGAAGGCGAAGTGGGTGCGCTCCTCGTCGGCCCCGGTGTAGGGGGTGAACGCGAGGTCCTCGCTCAGCACGACGGTTTGCTCATCGGCGCCGGGTGAAACAGGCAGGGACCGCTCAAGCTCCCGTCGCGGCGGCGAAGCGCGAGGTAGTGGACTGGAGGCTCGGCCGTCTCGTCCCCCGACTCCCATTCAAGTGGCTCGCTCAGGATGAGCGTCCGGCCGTCGACGGCCGTCACCTCGCCGCCCTGACCCCAGCGCGGCAGATCGTGGGTGATGGCGACGAGATCGCCGTGGGTCGGGATCAGCCCCTCGAGCTCGGTGCGGAAGGTGACGATGCGCCGGCGGTAGCGGTTGGCCCCGGCCATGTAGAGACCCTCACGCATGGCCTGGGTACCGCCGGTGCAGCCGAACAACTCGACCGCTGCGGACTTGTCCGTGCCGTCGACGGCACTGTCCGGCAACGCGGCGACGATCTCTCGTCGGGCGCCCAGGTGCGCTCCGAGAAGTAGGTCACGATCACCGCGTCCGCAGTGTCCTCTCCCGGCATGACGTATTGGACGCGGAAGCTGCCACGGACGATGTTGCGGGGGCCGAACAGGGCGACGGGCAGAGTGCGCGGCGCATCGCGGGCGATGCGCAAGATCCCGCCCTGCAGGAACGGCAGCGCCCGGCCGCAGCGGGCGACGCGGGTGAGCGCTTCCCACACCGTGACGCCCTGATCGAACACCCCATCGAAGCGGTCGCCGCGAGCCTGCCACACCGCATCGAGCGCATGGAGTGCCGGGAGATCGATGCGGGCATCGGCGAGGCCGGCGCCGTAGTTCGCCCGGGCGGCGTCGGCGAAGGCCCAGGCGATGGAACGGGTTGCTTGCGGCGTGGACCAGCCGCTCTCCGGGTCCCAGACCGGCAGCTTGCGGGTAACGATGCAATTGACCAGGCGTGCCGAGCGCTGCGAGAGATTGTCGGTGGCACGCATCTTGACGGCGAGCAGCGTGATATCGCCAAAATCAGGCTGGCCATCGAGAAACGCCTTGAGCCCGCCCCAGCGGATCTCGTGACCTGCACGGGCGTCGGTGTCCTTGTCGTTGGTGCGCCTGAGCCTGACCTCGTAGCGGCCGCTGGTCACCGTGTAGCGATAGCTCTTGCGCTGCGGCGTGGTGGTGGCCTCGGGTCACGCTCACGGACGCGAGCTTTGTCCAACCGCCGGTGGCGGCACCGTCATCGTCGACGGCGCGTGCCTCGACATCCCATTCGATTGTGCGGTTATTGAGGCTGCCATCGGCGGCGGCGTAATAGAGGCCGCGCGGCATCACCACGTCGATGCCGATCTTCGTCGCACTGGTCCCGGCCGGATTGACGGTGAACGGTCCGATCCAGCCGTCCTCGACCGCATCCCGCTGGTTGGCGCCGATCAGCTCCTGGCCGGCGACCTCGGGCGCGGTGACCACGTCGGCCTCGAACAGGGTGATACTGCCGCCCGGTGGTACGAACTGGGTCTCCACCTCATCGAAGGAAGCGATCGGCGTGTCCTCGATGCGCACCTGCTCGAGGTCGTATTGGCCCTGGCCGATGCAGTGCAGCTGGTGCAGGTGCTGGTCGTCGTTGCTCGTGTATTCGGCCCACGGCATGGCGGCGAGGTCGGGATAGACCCGGTGGCGGCCGTAGATCACCGGGATGGGCTGAGCGAGCCGGGCGTGGTTGCCCTGGGCCTGCAGCGAATAGGTCGGACTCGGCGCCGGCGCGCCGCCGAAGCTGGAGGTGACCGCGGCGGGCTTGGGCGGCGGCAGCAGGACATTGACCAGCGCGGTGCCGACAACCGTGATGCCGACGGTGGCGAGCGTGTGGGCGAAGGTGCCGCCTTCGAGTGCCAATCCCCATTGAGCGCCGGGAATGGTAAGGGCGGCGACCATGACGGCGATCATGAGAACAGTGCGGAGCGGGTTCTTGCCGCCCCCGCCGCCGCCCTGGGGCAGCGGCACGAACACCACCAGATCGCCGTCCGCGATGAGTGTGTCCTGCCAACGCTCGCGTAGCACCGGCTCGGCGTTGCGCAGACAGATCGTCGGGCACCCGAAGTCCTCGACACCGCGAGCGTCGAGCCAGACGCGGATCGAGAGCGGCTCGGCGACGGCGACGACCTCCCGGTCCCGCTCGGGCCGGAACGGGTTCTTCAGCATGACAACGGTGCCGGGCATCAAGCGTCTCCGGTGAAGCGATAGAAACCCTCGATGCGCCAGCCATGGGCCGTGAGATCGGCCGGGCCCTGGAACACCACGCCGATATCGCGGGCGGCATGGAGCACGCCGCCGCCGTCGACCGCGAGCCACAGGCCCACATGGACCGGATGGCGGGACTGGCGCATCAGCACGGCGTCGCCCTCGCGGGCGCGCTCGATCAGTTTCCAACGCTCCCTTTCGGGGTGATGGCGGAAGCCGGCGAGCACGGCGCGCAGGTTCGCGGCGTCGACCGGGATCTCGGGCACCTCGATGGCGAAGCGCTCGCGCCAGCACCAGCGCACCAGGCCCCAGCAGTCGAACGCGTGCGGTCCGCGTCCGCCCGCTTCCCACGGGCGGCCGATCAGGTCCTCGGCCCAGTGGCGTTCCGCGGTCATGGGCGTTATTGTGATCTGGTCAGAATGGTCAGGAGACATTGATGAACAGTTGGCAGGTGCAGGAAGCCAAGGCGCGCTTCAGCAAGTTGTTGCGCGATGCCGCCGAGGCCGGCCCCCAGGCGATTACCGTGCGCGGGCGGACGACGGCGGTGGTGGTCTCGAAACAAGAGTTCGACCGGCTCAGGGGCCGCAAGCCCAGTCTGGTCAAGCTGCTGAGGTCCTCTCCCCTGATGGGGATCGAACTGGATACCGAACGGGACAAGTCGTTGCCGCGCGAGGTCGATCTGTGAGCTTTCTGATCGATACCTGCGCGCTTTCCGAACTTGTGAAGCCCAAGCCTTCCCGGCTCGTGAGCGAATGGTTCGAAGCGACCCCACAGGAAGTGCTCTACATCAGCGTGTTGACCCTGGGGGAGCTGCGCAAGGGGGTCGAGAGGCTGACCCATGGTCGGCGCCGCGCCCGCATAGCTGGCTGGCTCGAAACACGGCTTCCCGCCTGGTTCGAAGAGCGTGTTCTGACGGTCGATGCGGGCGTCGCCGATGAGTGGGGCCGCCTGATGGCACGTCTTGAGCGATCGGTCCCCGCCATCGACAGCCTGATCGCGGCCACGGCGCTCCGTCACCGCCTGACCATCGTAACTCGCAATGTCCGCGACTTCGCCGGAACCGGTGTTGAGCTTCTCAATCCCTGGGAAGCGTGATCAGCGCGCGAGCCCTGGGAACCGCGTTGCGGTGTAGAGATCGGCCAGAACATGCAGCGCCACCGCCATCAGGAGTTCATCCGCTTCCTCAACCGCATCGAGCGCACGGTGCCGGCGGACAAGGCCATCCACGCGATCGTCGACAACTACGCGGCGCACAACAAGGACAAGGTCCGCGCCTGGCTCGCCCGCCATCCGCGCTGGACTTTCCACTTCACACCGACCTCCTGCTCGTGGCTCAATGCCGTCGAGGGCTTCTTCGCAAAACTCACCCGGCGGCGGCTCAAGCACGGCGTCTTCCATTCCGTCGTCGATCTCCAGGCCGCAATCAACCGCTTCGTCCGCGAATACAATGCGGCCAACCCACAGCCATTCATATGGAAAGCCGACCCCGACGACATCATCGCAGCCCGAAACCGAGGGTTCCAAACGTTGGAATCAATCCACTAGAGGATCTTGGTCATTGCCGACGAGCGCGATCCGTCGCGCCTTCTGCTCGGGCGTCGGGCCGACTCGTCCGCTGATCGTCTTACGAGCCCCCGCGGGGATTTTCGGTGGCCGGACCTTGAAGCGCTTGCGCCTGGTCATGTGGCTCCCAGCGCACGCACGGCGGACACAACAAGGCCCGGGTCTAATAGCCGAGTAGTTCGCTCAAGAACCGCCCCGGCGAAAGCGCGAGCGAGCCCGCAACCACGACGCCCATCATCGTTCCGATCATGAAACCGGCATGGATGTCGGCGCGTCCGCGGCGGATCGCGGCGATAGCCACGAGCATGCTGAACAGAGTCCAGACTGTGAGCGCGTGAATCCAACTCAGCGCACCATCGTTCAGGTCCCGTATGGCGAAGGAGGACAGCGTCACGCACAGCATGGCGAGGATCCAGACCCATCCGGTCATGCGGTGGCGCAGCGTGCCCTTGGCAAGGACTAGTGGATTGATTCCAACGTTTGGAACCCTCGGTTTCGGGCTGCGATGATGTCGTCGGGGTCGGCTTTCCATATGAATGGCTGTGGGTTGGCCGCATTGTATTCGCGGACGAAGCGGTTGATTGCGGCCTGGAGATCGACGACGGAATGGAAGACGCCGTGCTTGAGCCGCCGCCGGGTGAGTTTTGCGAAGAAGCCCTCGACGGCATTGAGCCACGAGCAGGAGGTCGGTGTGAAGTGGAAAGTCCAGCGCGGATGGCGGGCGAGCCAGGCGCGGACCTTGTCCTTGTTGTGCGCCGCGTAGTTGTCGACGATCGCGTGGATGGCCTTGTCCGCCGGCACCGTGCGCTCGATGCGGTTGAGGAAGCGGATGAACTCCTGATGGCGGTGGCGCTGCATGTTCTGGCCGATCACCGCTCCGTCCAGAACGTTGAGCGCCGCAAACAGCGTGGTCGTGCCGTGCCGTTTGTAGTCATGGGTCATGGTGCCGGCGCGTCCCTTCTTCATCGGCAGACCGGCGGTCGAGCGCCTGGATCTGTGACTTCTCATCGATCGACAACACCACCGCATGGGCCGGCGGGTCGACATACAGGCCGACGATATCGGTGAGTTTCTCGGCGAAGGCAGGGTCGGTCGACAGCTTGAAGTTGCGCCAGCGGTGCGGGCTGAGACCGTGAGCCTTCCAGATCGCCTGCACCGTCGAGGCGGCAATACCGGCCGCCCTGGCCATCGCGCGCAACGTCCAGTGGGTCGCCTCAAACGGCGGCGGTTGCTGCGTCAGGCGCACGATCTCGGCGACACGATCGAGCGGGACCGGCGCCTTGCCGGGCGCATACCACAGCAAAATACGGAACCCCAATTCGGACTCTTTCGTTCCGATCCCTCCACTAGGTTCGCTGTGCCGAGACCCAGAACCAGAATCGCGTTGACCAGATGCAGCCAAACGATCACGCGTCATCTTGCCAAGGAGCCCCCATCCGAGGTGCGTAGTATGGCTTGCACGTCGCCTCCACGAAGCCGTCAAAGCCAGACTCGGTCAGCAACTCATGCAGCCGGTCGAAAAACGCGTGTCCAGGCGAACGCGGCATCTCCGCCCATGTCACCACGAGGTCACCCTGAACCTCGCTCTGTCGTCTCAATGCCATCGCACGACGCCCGTCTAAATCTCTATGTTCAGACAGAATCAGACACGCCGGACTTCGTCAACGGGCTGATAAGGCCTATCTGAGCGCCGGCGACTATCAATTGCGCCGGCTGTTCGTCTATCTCGCCAGGCTCGGACACCGGCTGCGCGCGCGGGCGCCGATCCCCGACTTCTTCGATCCACGAACCGCATCTGATCTGACAATCGTCTGGAAGTCGATCGGTATGTATGGCCGCATCGGCCTGATCGCGCGCCTGTTGCCACACTGCGAGTCCATCGTGACGCTGCGTCATCCCTGCGGCCAGATATCGTCGCGGCTGACTGGCGAGGCGACCGGCGGCTTCGAGGCGAAGGATTCCGCGAGCGAGGACTTCGGTATGTTCGAAGCACTGTTGGACACGGAGCAGGCGAAGGCGCACGGGCTGAGCCTCGATGTCTTTCGCCGGGGCCACGCCGTCGAACGCCTGGCCTGGGAGTGGTCGTGTGTAACGAAAAGGCGATCGCCGACACAGCCGATCTCCCCAACTGCAAAACCGTCGTCTACGAACGACTGTGCGAGGATCCCGCGACGGCCGTGCGCGACCTGTTCGGCTTTGCCGGTCTCGATTGGGCGCGGCAATCGGAAGACTTCCTCCGCGCCAGTACCGGGCGCGAGAACAGCGCCTATCACAGTGTGTTCAAGAACCCGCGGACTTCGGCGGATAAGTGGCGCAGCGAGCTTCCGGGCGATCCCATCGCGCGCATCGAGGACATCACAAGGCGCAGCACTGTAATGAAACACTTTGGCCACACCGATTGAATGCCGGTAGGCGAGGGCCGCCATCCGGCGGCCGTGAGAGCGCCGGCGCCAACCGAACAGTATAATCAGTGCTTCAATTTGCTGCATCTGTGATCGGGAAGTATAGCCGAGCGTCATTGACACGACCGCACCTGTGGATTTCTATGAGAACCAATAAGAAATGTTGATCCCAGGGGGAGGTACTTTTGTCGGTCATTCCCGTCGCCAGCGCCGTAGTCGCCGGCCGCCACAACGATCAGGAAGGCCAACCACCCACTCACCAAGCGCGCCGTTACGGACCGCGGGCGGCCGTAGCGCAAACCGTGCTCATCGGTAGAACGATCGGCTGCTACGTGCTGCTGGGATTGGCGCTGCATGCGCTGTTTGCCGGCTAGCGCGCTGTCCAATCCGATACAGCTTCATTTGGCGACGCGGCGGCTCAGGAGCCGGTAACTTGATACGGGCGAGCGCGGCGCCAAGTGCGGCCTACGTGACGGAATTGTTTCAGTCTGGTCTAGAGCGCATTCTGCATCCGCGATGGCCACGCCTGGGCCGCGCGGTCGGCGGGCCCCTGTATTTTCATAGGCGGGTAGCTCAGTGGCAGAGCGTTCCTACAACACGGGAGAGGTCGGAAGGTTCGATACCTTCCCCCGCCTACCAACTCGTGAGCGCCGAGCAGGCGATTTCCCACGAGCAGCATGGCGGCGGTCATGAGCGCATTGTTGCCGATCCTAAAGACGCGGCAGGCATATTGGGTGATCGCACTGTGCATTGTGTCGCTGGCGGTCATGGCCTCACCGGGGCGCTATAGAGCCGTTTCCGGCGCCGCCGACCTGGCCGGCGACAGCGGCCAATGGGTCGGTGCGGCTCAGTTCCGCGACGGTGTGCGCATCGATGATGCGGACGAGCGAGCCGTCCTCCGCGTCGACGCGGAGCCGCGCGCGCCGGGGCACTTCGCGGCCTATGTCTTGCCTGCGCTTCCGGATGCCGGCGCGATCCGGGCAGAGATCGAAGTTCGAGCCGACAAAATCGAGCATGGTACCCGACCGTGGCAGTATGCCGAGGTCGCGCTCTGGGGTTTCGATCGCACCGGGAAGTCGTTGTGGTACTGGCCGAAGCGCATCGTCACCGTCGACGGCAGCTATGGCTGGACCTGGCACTCGGTTGATATTCCACTGGGCGGCAGCGTCGACCGCATGGTGCTGATCGCACGCAACGCGTCGCTCAGCGGTGAAGTCGCATTGCGCGGCCTGCGCCTGAGGCCCGTTGAGCTGCGGCCGGCCATGTTGATCTCCATGTATGTACTGCTTGCCGCGTGGGTGCTTGTCATCGCGTGGATCGCCACCGGGCTGTTGCGCCGGCGTGGACTGGCGGCCGGAAAGGTCCTGCTGGTCGGCGTGAGCGTTGTGGCGCTAGCAGGAGTCTTGACGCCGCAGCCCCAATTCAGCCGGGCGGCGGCTCCGCTGGAGGACTCGCTACGGACCTACAACCCCCTCACGGCATCGACCGCCGACCAAGCCGCCGACCGGCTCACCGCTACACCGGACGCGGCGCCTCGACCCGGCGCAGCGCCAGATGCCGGCAATCGAGGGAACCTAATGATCGATTCGCCACCGCGCATGCCGTCCGACCTTGCCGCCGACTCCCCGATATCATTCAAGGAACTCGGCCACTTTCTGTGCTTTGCCGCACTCGCGTTCGCCGCTTGGCTGTCCTTCCCCGCGACGCCCGTCCGCGCACTGGCGGCCTATCTCGGCCTGGCGTTGCTGACCTCTGAGGTGCTGCAGCTGTTCGTTATCACGCGCAGCAGCAGCTGGTTCGATCTCGTCATCGATGGCCTGGGCGTACTCACTGGCCTCGCGATCGCCGGCCTGTTCCGGCTGATCGTGACGCGGGCCTTCGGGCCTACCTGGCTGGCGCGCGCCGAAGCGCCTTGAGGCTAAGGTGTCGCGCCAGCATGCCCGGCGGCATGCGCAGTGCTTGAGACCGGCAGTAAAGCAACCAGGGCACAAATCCGGACGTGCGCGTTGGACGGCGCGGCCGCGACGGCAGCACCGTGCGCAGCACCAGACCGTCCATTAACCGCCGGGTGAGCGCCGACGGACCTGCGGGGGCGATAGCCGTCTGCAACGACTGCGGCACCGGCGTGCCGAGCAGACGCGTGGTCAAGTGGACCAGCCAGAACATGGGACGAAGCGCGCCATGCAACTGGGCGCGCGCGTACAGCTCCGCCCAAAAGCCGTCCTGGCGTGCGAAATAGCGCAACAACTCATCGAGATCGATCAGATCGCGCAACCCTCCCGCGAACGCACCGTCGTGAAACAGATGCAGACAACTATGGATGACCATGTCGGTCGGCGCCAAAACCCGCAATCCGGGCTCGGAAAGACCACGCGCGTCGGCGATAAGGGCGAACGCATCGGGTCGAATGCGGCTGGTGCGCGGCAGGATGGTGTGATGGAGGTCGATGACGGTCTGCCGTTCCGGATGCAGCAGCGGCGGCAGTTCGTGCATCCATTTCCGGTAGTAGGCCTGGTCGTAATCGTCTTCTTTGGCCGAGATCCAGCCCGCCGCCAGCAGCGCCTGCTCGACGGAGTCCAGTTGGTCGGCTGGCGCCAAGATGTCGACATCGGAGGCGTACCGGCCACGCGCCGGCGGTAGCTTGGCGAACAAATAAGCGGCGCCCTTCAACAAGATAATGGGCACCTGGAGATGCGCGGTCGCACGTAACAGGCGATTGACTTCGAACCGCATTTCGATCTGCCGGCGATCCGCGGCCGCCCAGTCGTCTGCCATGACCGCGCGCACTTCATCCGGAACGCGGTCGCCCGTGCCGGAATCGTCAAATCGCGCTTGCAGCTTCGCCAACAGGCCGCAATTTCGCGCCTGTCGCACAACGCAGTTCCATGTATCCAAATCGAAATCGGCGGCGCGCCGCGGCTCGCGCAGCGCGACGGCGAAGGGAGTCGCCTGCAGGTCGGTCTCAGGCGGCACAACCGGCTTTCCTGCTGGCCTCGCAGGCCTGCGTTAACGCGGCAATCGCAGCGTCGATGTCGCTGAATTCGAGCTCAAATGCACGACAGTGTTCGGCCAAGCGCGATACAGTGTCGAAACCCTTCCTGCGCAATGCATTGTAGTTGACTGCTTGATCGACCAGACCCGTGAAGCACCTGATCCGATCGGCCGCCTCGATGCGCACGGTATCCGGCGCGTCCCGATTGTAGCGCTGGAACACAATGAGCTCGGGCAAAGCAACATGCTCGCCTAGAGCGACATCTTCGGGCTTGGCGCGCATCAAGGCTACAGTGCCCTTGCTGGTGCCGACAATCCGCCGCGAGAAGTGCGCCGTCGGTGCCAACTTCTGGCTCAGACCGATGGGTCGTACACTGACAGGTCCGAGTCCGAATCGATAACACGTGCCAACGGATCGGCCGACCTCCGCTATCGACTCACGGGCAGTCTATCGCCGCCGGCTACGAACTGTTCGACGATGGCGACAACACCAACGAGTTTGACGGCGTGACATGGCGTGTCGGCTTGCGTTGGAACCCGAGCCCGGGTAGCTCCGTTTCGCTGAGCTATGGTCGTAGTGACGATAATGAGAACTTCAACGGCAGTCTCACTCAGGAGATTGGACCCAGGACACGGCTCGTCGCTTCCTACGCCGAAACTGTGAATACCGCTCAGGACCGGCTGCAAAGGGATCTTTCCTTCCTTGACGTCGGCGAAGATGGGGGGTTCATCGATTCCCGCACCGGACTGCCATTCGACCAGAACACCAGTCCGTTCGATATCGATGACCGCACGACCCGCAACCGCCGGTTCTCGTCTGCACTCACCCGCAGCAGCGGCCCCAACGCGATCACGGTCCGGGCCACCTATGGCACGCAAGAGGACGTGTCGGAGATAGAGAATACCGAGACCAACATTGCCGGCTCCGTTACCTGGTCCCGCCAGCTTTCGCCTCGTGCCGGGTTCAATTTGAGCGGTTCAGTTCGTCACATCGATTTCGCGGAAGCCGGCAGGGGCGACGAGGATCGCGTGCGGCTGCGCTCCAGCTTGAGTTATCGGGCCGCGATCAACTTGAGCGTGTCGGCCGGCTATGCCGCGCAGCGCCAGTTCGCCGATGTCAGCGAGGATGAATTCACCGAGAGTGTGGTCACGCTGAGCGGCAATCTGAGCTTCTGACGCGCTTCGCTTCGCCCGCGATGCCGATGGGTTGTACGCGCAACCGGTGGCGCGCTCGGGACACACCGCACAGCAAGCTTACTGGCCAAAGCGGCGGCGACGTTGTTGGAACGAGCGGATCGCCCGCAAGAAATCGATCTTCCGAAACGCCGGCCAATACACGTCGGAAAAGTAATACTCGCTATAGGCGCTTTGCCACAGCAGAAAACCCGATAGGCGGATTTCGCCGCTCGTGCGGATGATCAAATCCGGATCCGGCAGATCGGCGGTATAGACATATCGCCCGATGGCCTCGGGCGTGATGTCCGCCAGCGCGCTTTCCAGATTGCCGAGAACCGCCATACGATCATGCACCAAGCGTTTGACCGCGTCGGCGATCTCCTCGCGGCCGCTGTAGGCCACCGCGATCGTTAGAACTTGGTCGCTATAGTCCGCTGTCGCGGCCTCCGCGGCGCGGATGGCTGCGATGAGCGGCACCGGAAGTAGCTCCAGCCGGCCGGCGGCACGGATACGGATGCGGCGCCTGTGCACTTCCGGATTGTCGAGAAGAGCCATCAACCGACCCTCGACCGCGTTCAGGATGCCGGAAACCTCCTCCGGAGGGCGGGAGAGGTTGTCGGTTGAGCAAACCCACAGTGTAACCGCAACTATGCCGAGTTCGTCGCACCAATCGAGAACTTCTTCGAGCTTTTCGGCACCAAGCCGATAGACCTCCTTGGCCGACTCCAGCCCCCATTTCCGCGCGAACCGACGATTGCCATCCAAGATGATGCCGACGTGCCGCGGAATCGGACTATCGCGCACCTGGCGCAGCAGTTCGCTTGAATAGAGGCGCTAGTGGAGGGATCGGAACGAAAGAGTCCGAATTGGGATTCCGTATTTTGCTGTGGTGTGCGACCGGCAAGGCGCCGGTCCCGCTCGATCGTGTCGCCGAGATCGTGCGCCTGACGCAGCAACCGCCGCCGTTTGAGGCGACCCACTGGACGTTGCGCGCGATGGCCAGGGCGGCCGGTATTGCCGCCTCGACGGTGCAGGCGATCTGGAAGGCTCACGGTCTCAGCCCGCACCGCTGGCGCAACTTCAAGCTGTCGACCGACCCTGCCTTCGCCGAGAAACTCACCGATATCGTCGGCCTGTATGTCGACCCGCCGGCCCATGCGGTGGTGTTGTCGATCGATGAGAAGTCACAGATCCAGGCGCTCGACCGCCGGTCTGCCGATGAAGAAGGGACGCGCCGGCACCATGACTACAAACGGCACGGCACGACCACGCTGTTTGCGGCGCTCAACGTTCTGGACGGAACGGTGATCGGCCAGAACATGCAGCGCCACCGCCATCAGGAGTTCATCCGCTTCCTCAACCGCATCGAGCGCACGGTGCCGGCGGACAAGGCCATCCACGCGATCGTCGACAACTACGCGGCGCACAACAAGGACAAGGTCCGCGCCTGGCTCGCCCGCCATCCGCGCTGGACTTTCCACTTCACACCGACCTCCTGCTCGTGGCTCAATGCCGTCGAGGGCTTCTTCGCAAAACTCACCCGGCGGCGGCTCAAGCACGGCGTCTTCCATTCCGTCGTCGATCTCCAGGCCGCAATCAACCGCTTCGTCCGCGAATACAATGCGGCCAACCCACAGCCATTCATATGGAAAGCCGACCCCGACGACATCATCGCAGCCCAAAACCGAGGGTTCCAAACGTTGGAATCAATCCACTAGAAGGACTGAATTCTTGGTGCCAATGGGCACATTGAACTCACCTCGGAGGTTGACGCGGTAGAGTCCGTTCCAGCACGTGCGGTTTAGGTAGATCAACTGCGACGCGCGCTGGTGCGAAGCCCGTCGCACTCGGTTTCTTTCGAGGTAATAGTAACTCTTACTGTGGTTGCGATAGTGGCAACGCAAATCGCGAGATACCATCTGCCGGTCTTGCTGGCTTGCTTTATAGACATTCATAAGGTCGGCATTTCGATCCGAGAGTATAGCGGGTGATGTCCCCGGAAGTGGTGTAGCTCGGCGCGCATTGGTCATCGGCGCTTTCCGGTAGGGTCTGGTTGCGACACCAACCTTTGACCGGAAGGACCACCGATGACCGATGACATGATGAACCTGGACGCCTCCATTTACCTCGTGAATTTTGCCTCGTTGTGATTCTCTACGGCGGTTCGGTTTGAGGAGGTATTGATGAGGCAGGCTGGTCTGTTCGGCTTACCGGATCATCTTCGAAAGCTTTCGGCGACGGGTGATCCGTTGGAGGTGCTGGCAAAGGTCGTCGACTTCAAGATTTTCCGCGCGCCGCTTGAGGCGGCGCTGGGCTATTCGGACGGATCGAAAGGTGGCCGCCCGGCCTACGATGCGGTGGCGATGCTCAAGGTTCTGATCCTGGCCGCGCGGCACACGGTGAGTGACGAGCGGATGGAGTTTCTGATCCGCGATCGCTTGAGCTGGCTTCGCTTCCTAGGCTTCGATCTCGGAGCGCCGACGCCGGACCGCAACACCATATGGACCTTTCGCGAGCGTCTGGTCCGGGCCGGGGCGATGGATAAGCTGTTTGCCGCCTTCGATGGCGAATTGCGCCGGTGCGGCTATCTGGCGATGGGCGGGCAGATCGTCGATGCGACGTTGGTATCGGCGCCCAAGCAGCGCCACAGCGATGACGAGAAGCGGGCGATCAAGGCGGGCAAGAGCGCGTCCGAGGTCTGGCCCGATCAGCCAGCCAAGGCGGCGCAGAAGGACACGGATGCGCGGTGGACGGTGAAGACCGGGCGGCGCAAGAACCCCGCCGGGTCGCAACGGCGCATGCCCGACATCGCGATCCCGGTGTTCGGCTACAAGAATCATGTCGTCATCGATCGGGCCTACGGCTTCATCCGCAGCTCGGCTGTGACCGATGCCGCCCGCCATGACGGCAAGATGTTGCGTCAGCTCGTCACCGGCGACAATCTGGCCGCCGGCGTGTGGGCTGACAGCGCCTATCGCTCGAAGGCCAACGAGGCGTGGCTGGCCGGCAAGGGTCGGGTCTCCCACATCCACCGCAAGAAGCCGCCGGGCCGGGCCATGCCCAAGGCGACCGCCCAGGCCAATGCCCGCAAGTCAGCGGTCCGTGCGCATGTGGAGCACGTCTTCGCCCAGCAGAAGGATCGCATGGGCCTTTTCATCCGTACCATCGGGCTCAAGCGGGCGGAGGCCAAGATCGGCCTCGCCAACCTGGCTTACAATTTCCAGCGTCTGATCTTCCATGAGCGCAGGGCCGCCATGGTATGAGTCCGCCTGAATAGCGCCAAAACCCTCCGCCGAGAACGAAACGGCGGATGGTTGCGGACGTCAACACCGCCGATCTCAGCGAAAGTCGGACAGCACACCAAAATCTTCGTCAAATCCCCCGGTTGTTGGAGGTCTCCACCTGCGCACGCTTGTGGAAAAGTCAGCGGACGCCGATCTGTTGCGTGAGATGATCGGCTTTGCCGCCGAGCGGTTGATGGAACTGGAGGTGGGCGCGTCTACTGGCGCCGCCTATGGCGAGAGGAACCCGCTGCGGCAGGCTCAGCGCAACGGCTACCGTGACCGCGACTGGGAGACGCGGGCGGCGACCGTCGAGCTGCGCATTCCCAAGCTGAGGAAGGGCTCCTTCTTCCCGAGCTTTCTTGAGCCGCGCCGCATGGCCGAGAAGGCGCTGACCGCTGTTATCCAGGAAGCCTATGTCCAGGGCATCTCGACGCGGTCGGTCGACGACCTGGTCAAGGCGATGGGCATGAGCGGCATCTCGAAGAGCCAGGTCAGCCGGCTGTGCGAGGAGATCGACGGCAAGGTGAAGGCTTTTCTGGAGCGGCCGATCGAAGGTGACTGGCCGTACCTGTGGATCGACGCGACCTATCTGAAGGTCCGTCGCGGCGGACGCATCGTGTCGGTCGCCGTCATCATCGCCGTCGGCGTCAACAGCGACGGCCGGCGCGAGGTGCTGGGCATGGAGATCGGCACCTCCGAGGCCGAGCCGATCTGGACGGAGTTCCTGCGCAAGCTGACGCGACTGCGCGGCGTCAAGCTCGTCGTCTCCGATGCGCATGAAGGCTTGAAGGCCGCCGTCACCAAGGTGCTGTGCGCCACATGGCAGCGTTGCCGCGTCCACTTCATGCGCAACGTGCTCGCCCATGCCGGGAAGAACGGGCGGCGCGTCGTCTCGGCCTTCATCGCCACCGCGTTCGCACAGGGGACGGCCGAGGCGGCGAGCCTTCAATGGCGTGCCGTCGCCGATCAGATCCGAACGAAGGTCCCGAAGCTTGCCGCCATCATGGACGACGCCGAGCCCGATGTGTTGGCATACATGACCTTCCCCAAGGAGCATCGCGCCAAGCTGCACAGCACCAATCCGATCGAGCGCCTCAACGGCGAGATCAAGCGCAGGACCGACGTCGTCGGCATTTTCCCCAACGATGATGCCATCGTCCGGCTGGTCGGCGCGCTCCTGCTCGAACAGAACGATGAGTGGGTCGTGCAACGGGCCAGATACATGACCCTGGAAACCATCGCCCAGATGAATGATGATCCTCTCATCAGCCTGCCAGCTGTCGCACGCTGATCATCCCGGCCCATGCCGGAGCGCGCGGCCATCTGCCGTCAGCTACACCACTCCATGGGACACGATCGGAAAAATGCGGCACAATCGGCTTCGCCACGTGTTCGGCGCGCTCGCCCCATTGGGGCTTGCCTTCGCGACCCTGAGCGCTTCGTGGGCGCAAGACGCCGACGGGGGTCTGGCGCTTTGCACAACCCAGATCGAGCGTCTTATCGAGTTCCTCAACGCATCCGTTGCGGGATCATTCCCTGATCCCTTCGCCGGCGGCGAGGCCGACCTTGGCGTCTTTGCTGAGTTGGGAAGAGATGCGGGGTGTCATGAAATTGGATAGTGCGGCCGAGTTTAACCGCCGGCGGCGCGATTCAAATATGGCCAAGAAACCCGGTGAAGGTATCCGGACGCTGGCGGGTTTCGTCCTGCGTCCGGAACATGGCGAAGATTTGGAATTCGTCTACGACCTCTATTCCAGCAACCGCGCCGACGAGATGGAGATGGTGAACTGGACGGAGCAAGAGACGCAGGACTTTCTTCGCATGCAGTTTGCTGCCCAGCGCAAGTACTACCACGAGCACTATGCGAAGGCGCGTTTTGACATCATCGAGCAGGCGGGCAAGGCAATCGGACATCTTTATGTCGCGCGCTGGCCGGATGAAATCAACATTCTCGACATACACTCGCGCCGGAATACGGGGCGCGCGCCTATGGCGGCCGCCTGATGCAGGCGCTTCTCGACGAGGCCGCTGGCGCAGGTCAGTGCGTGTCTATCCACGTGGAGGTCTACAACCCTGCCATTCATTTGTACGAGAGGCTGGGCTTTCAGCCCAAAACCACGTGCTCAAAGGCGTGTGGCTGCGCTCCATGACCGTGCCGACGGTCAATCCCGTCTGGCGGCGGCAAGCGCGACAGGTCAGGACGCCAGGCCGCGTGGCGATGCGGAAAGGTTCACCCACGACGCCGCAGCGCGGGCAGGCGAACCCGTCACCCCAGCGAGCCCTTTCCAGGTAGGCGGCGCACGCCGCATCGTCGGAGAAAAGTCGCTGAAACTCGGGGAGGGATTGCGGGAAGGGCAGGTCGGTGCGGTCGAGAACGTCCATGACCCACTATCCGTTGTACGCACACAACCTATCCCTAGTGGGTGTATGCGTCAAGCGGATAGGCACGGTTCGTTCGAAGAGGATGTTGACCGACAGCGGACCGTTCGCTAATATATCGAGATAATCATATTGAACTACTGCCAGTCCTGAGATGGCAAAGAGACCAAACAAGGAAGTCACGAGCGTCCGCAGCGGCCCGCGTTCTGCGAAATCCCAAATCTACGAAAATTCAGAAGACAGCGGCGGGGTCGGCGCTAACACAGCGTCCTAATAAACCTAAGAGCCGTTCCGGGAAGTAGAGATTCACGAGCAAGGGCTTGGCCGGGTCAAGCGTCGCAGCATGATGCGGATCATGGCGAGGTGGATGAAAGCGACGACAGAACGGACGTGGCGTTCGAAGTCGCGCGCCAGCCGGCGGCAACGGACGATCCAGGCGAAGGTGCGCTCGACGATCCAGCGCTTCGGCAGCACCTCGAAGCGCGGCACGCTGTTGCGCTTGACGATCTCCAGCCGCCAGGCGCCGGTCTTCGCCACCACGGCAGCCATCTTTGGTCCCTGGTAGCCGCCGTCGGCGTAGATCACCTCGATGAACGGAAACAGCCGGCGTGTCCGGCGCAGCAGTGTGGCCGCGCCATCGCGGTCCTGCACGTTGCCGGGATGCACGACGAGGCCCAGCATCAGGCCGAGCGTATCGACCAGGATGTGCCGCTTGCGGCCGGTGAGCTTCTTGCCCGCGTCGAAGCCCTGCGGATCGATCGACGCCCCCCTTTTTGCGCCGCTTTGGCGCTCTGGCTGTCGATGATGGCCGCGCTCGGACTGGCTTCGCGGCCCGCGCGCTCGCGCACCGCCACGTAGAGCTCATGATGGATGCGAGCCAGGGTGCCGTCCCATTCCCACAGGTCGAAGTAGTCGTACACCGTGCTCTTCGGCGGCAGGTCCTTGGGCAGCGCGGTCCACTGGCAGCCGGTCGACAGCACGTAGAAGATGCCGTTCAGGACTTCGCGGACATCGACCGTCCGCTTACGCCCACCGTGCTTCGCCGGTGGGATCAGCGGCTCGATCAGCGCCCATTCGGCGTCGGTCAGATCACTCGGATAGCGAAGCCGGCCACGGTCGGCGGCCGCGCGGTGTTCAGGCTTCCACATCGGGCACCCCAAAGCAGTTGGACAGGTGACAGACAATAAAACACAACCGATTCCGACGACTCAAAAACTTTCCGGAACCGCTCTAAGAGCCGTTCCGGGAAGTAGAGATTCACGAGCAAGGGCTTGGCCGGGTCAAGCGTCGCAGCATGATGCGGATCATGGCGAGGTGGATGAAAGCGACGACAGAACGGACGTGGCGTTCGAAGTCGCGCGCCAGCCGGCGGCAACGGACGATCCAGGCGAAGGTGCGCTCGACGATCCAGCGCTTCGGCAGCACCTCGAAGCGCGGCACGCTGTTGCGCTTGACGATCTCCAGCCGCCAGGCGCCGGTCTTCGCCACCACGGCAGCCATCTTTGGTCCCTGGTAGCCGCCGTCAGCGTAGATCACCTCGATGAACGGAAACAGCCGGAGCCCAAGAACATGGTGGACGACTGCAAAAAGCTGGAACAAAATAACAGGCTGCACGGGCGGTCTACTCTGGATCCAGGTGCCACGCGTCCTGACCGCCGTCTACGAATTGCGAAACAACCGCGACATTGGACGCGTCGGCAGCGATGTCGACCCCAATCACATGGATGCGGAGTTCATGATCCGGGCGGCAAAATGGCTCATGGCCGAGCTGGTGCGTAACTTTGGCAGCATGGATACCACGGTGGCCAGAGATTTGATCGAGTCGGTAACCGAACGCAGCTTTCTCGTCGTCTGGACCGAGGGAGAAACCAAGCGCGTGCTCAACACGAGCCTCAAGATGAACGAAAGGGCGCGGGTCCTTCTCTATGCCTCTGTTGGCAAGGCGCAGCTCGACCACCTATTTGCCTGGACCGAGCACAGCAACAAGAGCGTATTCAAGTCGAAGGTCGTGAAGCCCCTCCACAAGGTTGCGAAAGTACACTTCGACGAGCCGAGCGGGACGGTGACATTGCTCCCGCCAAGCATAATACAAGTCGAGGAGGACGGACTTCTTTCTTTTTGAAATTTTCGGGCGAACGGGCGGGCGCAATGGCCCGTCCGCCCGGTTGCGCTGGTACCTCCCGAGTCAGCCAGATAGCAAGGTGGTCGGCTACGTGCCGGTCAGGCGCTCGCCGGAGGGTCGCTCGATTGAGGCCGACGCTCTATCCACTGAGCTACGGGCGCGCCAGAAAACCATCCTCTCAACGACTACTCGCGACGTAACGGATCGGCGATCAGGCGGCGGCCGGTGAGGGCGCCGTGCCAGTCGACGCCGGCGCGCAGGCGCACGACCTCGCCAATGACCATCAGTGCCGGCGTCGCCAGGGTTGCGGCATCGTCACCGGCGCGGCCCAGCGTGGTTTCGATGATCCGTTGCTCGGGCATCGTTGCATTGGCGATCAGCGCGGTCGGCTCCGCCGGGTCGCGTCCGTGCCGGATCAGTGCGGCGGCAATGCGTTCCATATTGGCCAGTGCCATATAGCCGACGATGACCGGCGAGCCGGCGGCGATCGCCGGCCAGTTCAACTCGGCGCCCGCGTCGTGGCCGGTCAGCAGCGTGACCGCGGAATTGATGCCGCGATGGGTCAGCGGAATGCCGGCATAGGCCGGCGCGGCGACACCGGCGGTCAGGCCCGGCACGACGCGGAACGGCACGCCGGCGGCAACCAGCGCCAGCGCTTCCTCGCCGCCGCGCCCGAACACGAACGGATCGCCGCCCTTCAGCCGCAGCACCCGCTTGCCCGCGCGCGCCAGCGCCACAAGCTGCGCCGAAATGTCGGGCTGGGTCGGCGACGGCCGGCCACCGCGTTTGCCGGCGAACACTCGCGCCGCCCCCGGGCGGGCAAGCTCCAGGACACGTGGGTCGATCAGCGCGTCGTGGACCACGGCGTCGGCTTGCCGCAACGCGTGCAATGCGTACAGGGTCAATAGTCCCGGATCGCCGGGCCCGGCGCCGACCAGCCACACCGATCCGGGCTGATGCTCCGGCAGGTCGAATGGCGGCCCCTCCATGGCGGCGACGCTACATGCGCCGTCACCGTTCCGCCAGCAACGCGAGGCGACTAGACTGTCGGCCATGGCGGCACGGCGAAAACGGCAGGCGTTGCGCAAGGGCTGGACCACCGGTGCGTGCGCGGCCGCGGCGGCCCGAGCCGCCTATACGGCACTCGTTACCGGTGAATTCCCCGACCCGGTCGCCATCCGCCTGCCGCGCGGCGAGGAGCCGCACTTCTCCTTGGCGATAAAAGAGATGAACGGCGACAGCGCCCGTGCCGGCGTGATCAAGGATGCCGGCGACGACCCGGACGTGACCCACGGGGCGCTGATCGTCGCCTGCCTCGCCTGGGACCCGGCCGACAGCGGCGTCGGCTTCGCCGCCGGCGAAGGCGTCGGCGTCGTCACCCTGCCCGGTTTGCCGCTGGCTGTCGGTGAGCCGGCGATCACCGAGGGTCCGCGGCAGCTCATCCGCAACGTGATCAAGGAGACCGCGGCTACCCACAACGCACCCACAAATGTGCGCGTGACGCTATCGGTCCCCGACGGCGCAGCCTTGGCCGAGCGCACCAGCAACGCCCGCCTCGGCATCGTCGGCGGTTTGTCGATCCTGGGCACCACCGGCATCGTGATCCCCTATTCCTGCGCGTCCTGGATCCACTCGATCCATCGCGGCATCGACGTCGCGCGGGCGCTCGGACACCGCCACATCGCGGCGGCCACCGGGCGAACCTCCGAGCGGGCCGTGCAACGATTGTACGACTTGCCGGAAACGGCACTGATCGACATGGGCGACTTCGCCGGCGGAGTGCTGAAATACCTGCGGCGGCATCCGGTGGACCGGCTCACGCTGGCCGGCGGCTTTGCCAAGGTCGCCAAGCTGGCGGCCGGTCACCTGGACCTGCACAGCGACCGCTCATCCGTCGACATTCACCGGCTCGTCGACGATCTGGCGGCGCTCGGCGCCGATGCGCAGACGCTTGCCGCCGCGCGCCAGGCCGCCAGCGCCGGAGCGATTTTGCAAATCGCCCACGGCCTGCCGATCGGCGCACGCATCGCGGCGCAAGCTCGCGCGACGGCGCTGGCGACCCTGGCCGGGACCGTCTACGTAGACGTGGTCGTGTTCGACCGCCACGGCACCCTGGTCGGCCGCACGAACTGAGGGGACTCACTCGCCGGCGCGCGCAATCAAGGACGAGCTAGATTGGCCACTGGTCAGCTCGGCCAACAACAATCGCCCGCCATAGGCCTGGACGATATCGGCCCCGACCACGTCCTCGGCGCGGTAGTCGGCGCCCTTGATCAGGACATCGGGACGGACCGCCCGAATCAGGTCGATCGGCGTGTCCTCGTCGAACGTCACCACCGCGTCGACATAGGCCAGCGCAGCGATGACATGCGCGCGGGCGTCCTCGCCCTGCACCGGCCGGGCGTCACCCTTTAACCGCCGCACCGAGGCGTCGGTGTTAAGGGCGACGATTAAGCGATCGCACGCCGCCCTGGCCTGCTCGAACAGCGAGACATGGCCGGGATGCAGCAAGTCGAAACAGCCATTGGTCAGGCCGACCGCCAGGCCGCACCGGCGCCAGCGGCCGACTTGGTCCAAAACGGCATCGAGTGCCATGATCTTCTCGCCGGTTGCGCCGTGCGCACCGCCGTCCAATACCCGCGCGATCTCCTCACGGCGTACCGCCGCGGTGCCCGACTTGCCGACCGCGATGCCCCCGGCGCAATTCGCCAGCGCAACCGCCTCGGGCAGTGGGAGCTTGACCGCCAGCCCCGCGCCCAGCACTGCAACGACCGTGTCGCCGGCGCCCGAGACGTCATACACCTCGCGCGCGGTGGTGCGCAGATGCAGCGGCGCGTCGTCGCCGACCACCAAACTCATGCCATCGGCGCCGCGCGTCACCAACACACCGCTGATGCCACAACTGGCGACCACATGGCGCGCCGCATCCGAGATCTGCGCATCGTCATCGACGGCCATGCGCGTGGCGTGCTGCAGTTCCTTGCGGTTGGGCGTCAGTACATCGGCGCCGCGGTAAATTGCATAGTCGTCCCCGACCGGATCGACCACGACGGGAACGCCGCGGCCGCGCGCGCCCGCGATCACCTCGCTTACGACATCGGCCGCCAGCGCACCCTTGCCATAGTCGGACAGAACGACCGCCTGGCAGTGCGCCATCGCCTGCCGGGTCGCGGCCACGATCTCCTTGATTTGCGCCGCAGCCAGCGGACGGACATCCTCGCGATCGGTCCGCAGCAACTGTTGGTTTCCCGATAGATAACGCGTTTTCAGCGATGTCGGCCGCCCGGCCAGCCGCACCAGGCGGGCGTCGGCCGTTGTCTCGGCAAGTAGCCGTGCCACCTGCTCACCCTCGGCGTCGTCGCCGTGCGCGGCGACCACCGATGCGAGCGCGTCCAGGGTCGCCAGATTACGGGCGACGTTGCCAGCACCGCCGAGCATGATTTCCTCGCGCAATAGCCGCAATATCGGGATCGGCGCCTCCGGCGAGACGCGGTCGACCGAGCCGTGCACGAAACGGTCGAGCACGACGTCGCCCACGACGAGCACGCGAACGCCGATGAGCTTTTCCAGCGCGCCCGCAAGTCCCTCCACGAAGCCCTCCAACAACCGCCCCTGGCCCGCGGTACGCCGCGGATTCCCCACCATCTTAACAGATCCTAAAGGCGACGGCGGTATTGCCTAGAGGTGTGTGGGCGAGTGCGCCCGCAACTGGCAAAACGGCAACATTCCCAATCACGCAAGGCAGACATCCATGGCGAGCGCCCAACGCAAACGCAAGAAAGTAGAACGCGCGGCCAACGACGACACCAAGCCGGAACTGATGCTCGTGGAGCGCCTGAAGCGGCTGCGGCGGGGCAAGCGCCGGGCGGTGCATCTGCACCTGTCGCGCTTGCAGAATCCCAGCCGCCGCAACGAGTATGAGCGCATCGCCACGAAGGCGTTCGAAACCATGGTCCGGGCGCCCGAAGCCGAATTGTTCGCGCTGACGTGCGGCGACATCCTCTTTATCTGCAAGGACGCTCCGGTCAGCGAGATCGATGACGCCGTTTTGGAGGTCCGACGCCTGTTCAGCGAAGACCCTCTGACCCAAGGCGAGGACGACGGCCACAACCCGCGCTTCTGCACGTGGTACGATCTGCCCAACGATCATGCCGCGTTGCTGGCGGCGGCCCAGGCCTTGGCCGACGGTTCAGCCGACACGGCCCCAGCCAAGCGGGGCAAGCGGCCGGCGGCAAGGTCGAAGAAAGTACCGATCCAGCCCGCGATGCTGGCCGAGATCGAGAAGGTCCTGGCCGGCGCCAATCTGTCGAAACTGATGCGGCGCCAGTTGGTTTGCGAAGTCTCCGACGCCCTGCCGCCGCAGCCTGTCTATCGCGAGCTCTACGTTTCTATCGCCGACCTGCAGGCCAGCGTCACCCCGAACATCAACCTGCTCGCCGACAGATGGCTGTTCCAGCGCCTGACCTACACGCTGGACCGGCGCGTGCTCAGTTCGATCACGGAAAGCGGCGACGACGCGCTGAACGGCAATGTGTCCCTGAACCTGAATGTCGCCAGCCTGTTGACGCCTGAGTTCCTGAACTTCGATGCGCGTCTGCGACCCGGTGCGCGCGGCACGGTGGTCATCGAGATCCCGGTTGTCGATCTGTTCAGCGACATGGGGGCCTACATGTTTGCCTGCGATCTGGAGCAAGAACGCGGCTACAGCGTTCGCCTCGACGGCTTGACGCACCTGACGGCGCCCTTGATCGACCGCGAAACCTTGGGCATCGATCTGCTGAAGGTCTATTGGAGCCAGGACATGCTGGACGATCCCAGCGGCCAGCGTCGTGCCGCGATCCGCAGTCTCGTCGAACGCTCCGAGGCCGGTCGCGTGATCATCTGCCGCTGTGATAACGTTCGCGCCATCGAGTACGGTCGCGGACTGGGCCTGAACCTCTATCAGGGCATGGCGATCGACGCGATGTTGTCCGAGGGCGGCAAGAGCCCTGCGAACCAAAGCTCTCAGCCTCGATCGGCCAAGACGTAGCGACCGCGCCGGCATCGCCGGCAGCGGACTACGGCACGAGCGTGCGCAGATAGGCGATAATGTCGTCTATGTGTTCCCGGGCCAGGTCCAGGTTCGGCATCGGCGGATGCGGCCGCGTTAGAAAAGTACCCAATCGATCATCGGTATATTGCGCCACGGTCGCAAAGGCCGGCGCCTGATCGACAGCAACCGCGCGCGGTTCCTCGCCAACATAGTGACAAGAGACGCACCATTGCGCGGCCAGCTGTTCGCCGTTGTCGGCGTCGCCCACCGCAAACGCGTTGTTTCCACAAACCGCCCACAGAAATGTGACAATCAATACCGTGCTGACGGGATTTTTCTGCATCGCCATCCGCTTCGCCACGCTGACTCGGCACCGTAAACAGGCTATGATGCTGGCGGGCTGCACAGTGGGGCGCATTGATACGGGTCAAGCAAACTTGATCTCGACGTGTCGTCGTGTCCTGACTACAGGCCCATCGCTTAACTTTTCGTTTACGCTGCGTAGGCATCCTGTGCGCATACGCAAAGCAAGGAGCGATGCCCGTGAGTGACGCAAGTCTACTGTTTCGACGTCGTAGGCAGCGGAGCGAACCGACCATGAACGTGGGCCTTCGTCCCCTGCAAAACGACGCACCGCAGCAACAGTCTGCGTCGCCGTCGGACGAAAGCACAGGAGAGGCCATGGCGGACGCTCGCAAAGGCATGACGTTCCCGACCCCGCCGCGACGTGTGATCGACATGCCGAGCACACCCGCACAGCAGGCGATGCCAGTCGCGCCGCCGGTGGCTCCGCCGGTCGCGCAACCGGCGCCGGTGACGCCCACGCGTCGGGTTACACCCGCCGCTCGGGAGGAAGAAAGTATACTGACCGTGGGCCGCAACATTCGGCTCAAGGGCCAGATATCCGCGTGCGACATTCTCGTCGTCGAAGGCCACGTTGAGGCCTCGATCAACTGCAAGCGCATCGAAGTCGCCGCGGACGGCGTTTTCACGGGCAAGGCCGAAGTGGAAACCGCCGAGATTCACGGTCACGTCGAGGGCGAGCTGATGGTTAATCAGACGCTACGGGTTCATCCGGGGGGCCAGGTCGACGGCTGTATCCGTTACGGCACGCTCGAGGTCGCGCCGGGGGGATGCCTGGCCGGGGATGTCGGCATGCATAGCGCGGACGACGCGCCGGCTGCGACCGGTATCGCACCGCATCCGGTGCTCGGCTCCGCTTCGCAACAGCGTCATGGCAATGACGCGCCCCCGCAGAGCGACCAGCGGCTAGCCCGCCCGGGCTGACGCCACGACACCGGCATTTCGTGGCCGCTACGGCGGCGCGGCGGCGCGCAGTTGACTTTCCGTATGCCGATTTCTAGATTGCCGCGCGTCAGGTAAGTCGTGCGGTCGTCGGTTGATCAGCGTAATTGATGGACCCGGCGGGCGCACGTAAATGGGCGCTATTGACCAGGCCAAGCCGCGGCACCAGATGGTGGTAGCCGGATGCGGCGGTCGGGTACGCACATCTAGTCTTCGCAATTTGGCCGGCGACAAAGCCAGATCGCACGCGAATACGCGTTCGCAGCACGACATAATCCACGGAGGTGAAATGTCCGACCAGAAACGGAAGCCGCTTGCCATTCTCGTTGCCGATGGATTTGAGGAGCGGCAACTGACCGACACCCAGAAGAAGCTCATAGACTCAGCGTGCCAGGCCAAGGTGATCGGGGCCGAGGGCAGCCTCGTACACGGCTGGCATCAGGGCGCATGGGGCCACCATTTCATGGCGGAGGCGAACCTGGCGGATGTCTTGTCCGCCGATTTCGATGGCTTGCTGGTTCCGGATGGCGCACAGAGCACCGCTACGTTGCGGCGCAATCCTCATGCGCGTCGATTCGTCAAGGCCTTCGTCGATTCGAAGAAACCCGCCGCCGTCATTGGTGAGGCCGTTGTCTTGCTGAAGGACGCGGAGGTTCTTGCGGGCCGGCAAGTGGCCGCGACCGATGCCATCCGCGACGAGGTCGAGCAGGGAGGCGCAACGGTCGTCGACGAAGCACTGGTCGCCGACGGCAGTCTGATCACGGCACAGACCGGCGAAGCGTTGCAGCAGGTCCTGCGGCAGCTGCTGGACGGCATGGAGCCCACCGACCAGGACGTCGGCGAAGCGGCCTGAGCCCCGTTGCCCCAATATGGCCGGCGAATTTCAAGAGACCCCGGCACCGGCACGCGCGGTTGCTGACGCCGACGAGCAAGCTGCTGATCAGATCGCCGATCAGATCAAGCGCGGGGTGTGCCGCGCGCTAGCGGCACTGGGGCGCGTCAGCCTAACCGAATTTTCACTAAGCAACCGCCGACGCGCTGATGTGATCGCCCTCGGCGCCGGCGGCGAGATCACGATCATCGAAGTCAAGAGCTCGCAGACCGACTTTCAGGCCGACCAGAAATGGCCGGAGTACCTCGATTTTTGCGATCAGTTCTTTTTCGCGGTGACCACCGAGTTTCCGCTGCTGTTGTTACCCGACGATCACGGGCTGTGGGTTGCCGACTCCTATGGCGCCGAGGAATTGCGGCCGGCGCCCGTGCGACCGCTGCATGCCAGTCGCCGGCGTGCGCTGACGCTACGCATCGCTCGCGTCGCCGCCAAGCGACTGCACCAGATTAACGATCCTTGGCGCTAACAGCTTGAGCGGAATGCACAGATCGGGTCGGTCGAGCAGGGACGCGCGCGTAATCATTGGCTCCAGGAAGATTATGGAGCCACCGTTGGCGCCGTAAATGAAGGTGTGAGTGAAGGTTTTCGGTGGGTTCTGCTGCTCAGGCGCGGTGGAGTCCAGAAGATGATTGCCCATCCGACCGATCACCGCCTCAAGTTTGATATAGCCTTCGGGAACGAACTGCGCCGGAACCGACGCCCGTCTAAATCTCTATGTTCAGACAGAATCAGACACGCCGGACTTCGTCAACGGGCTGGTATACCAGCGCCGTACGAGAGACACCGCCGGTCAGTCTTCGGCGGTTTTTCAACCCCACAAGGGTCCGTTGCCGTCCCACCCTTGGCAGCATGCCGGGATCGATGGGCCGGCAGCATCTCGACGCCGACGCAAATTGGCCCGTGACCTCGATCCGTGTCTATGCTTTTCCTCCCTGCATGCCACAGTTCGAACCATTGCAGCGGGGCCGGAGCCGTAGGCACCCGAGGCAAGGAACACCCCATCTCTTGATCCTCGGCGGCACCGGTGATGCGCGCGACTTGGCCGCGGCGCTGAGCGAACGGTTCGGGCCGGCCCTCGCCGTCACCACGTCACTGGCTGGGCGCACGCGCACCCCGGCACGCGTCGCTGGTGCGATGCGCAGCGGCGGCTTCGGCGGCGCCGAGGGCCTCGCGCGGCATATCCGTGACACCTCTTTCGACCTCGTCATCGACGCGACCCATCCGTTTGCGCAGCGCATATCGGACCACGCGCGGTCGGCCTGTGCGGCCGAGGCAACACCGTTGCTCGCTCTCGAGAGATCCCCCTGGACGCCATCCGCCGGTGACCGCTGGCACCAAGTCGCCGACGCGCGCGCCGCCGCGCGTCTCCTGCCGTCCTTGGGGCACCGCGTTTTCCTCACGATCGGACGCAACGTCAGCGCGTTCACCCAACTGTCATCGCACTGGTTCTTGGTGCGGCTGATCGATCCGCCCGCCGTGCCACTACCGTTGGCGACTCACAAGCTCGTGATTGCACGTGCCCCCTTCACCGTCGACGGCGAGGTCGAGCTCATGCGTAGCCATCGTATCGATGTGCTGGTCACGAAGGCGAGCGGCGGTCGGGCAACCGAGGCCAAGCTGGCCGCGGCGCGCGCTTTGAAGCTTCCGGTGCTCCTGATCGAGCGGCCACGCACACCGGCCGACGCCTACGGCGCCCGCGTGGACTCCGTCGCCGCCGCACTTGACTGGATTGCCGACCACATCGCCGCGCCGCTTGACGCAGCACCCCAACGACCCGACCATGGCCGTGATGAAACAGCCGCTTAGCATCGTTTTGCTGGTCGCCGCAGTCGTCTGGGCGGCCGCGCCGGCGACCGGCGAGATCCAGCTACTCGCCAGCGATCCGCTGCTAGTGGCGGCCTATGACGGTGACGCCCAGGACGCGAGGCGCTTGATCATGGGCGGCAGTCCGGTCGATACGATGGATAAGGATGGGCGTTCGGCACTCATTTGGGCGGCGATTGCAGGCCACACGGAAACCGTGGAGGCTATTCTGTCCTTCGATCCGCGCATCGATCACGCCGATGATGCGAGCAACACGGCACTGTATTACGCCGCGCAACTTGGCCATTACGATGTCGTCGCATCATTGATCGCCGCCGGCGCCGACCCCAATGGTGAAAACAATCAGGGCGAAACGCCTTTGGTCGTGGCCGCACGCTATGGTCACCCCGATGTGGCTCGCCTGTGCATCGCCGCCGGCGCCGATGTCAATCACACCGACTACACCGGCCGGTCGGTATTGGAGTGGGCGCGCGACTCGCGATCGGCCCAGACGATGCAAGTGCTGCAACAAGCCGGCGCCAACTAGCGCACCGTCTATTCGGACCCTGCCGGCCTTAGCACGTGATGATAATCGGCGGCGTAGAGCCGGCTGTCTTCGAAGTCGCCGCACGCGAGCACACGCCCGACCAGGATCAGCGCCGTGCGCGTGATGCGATGCGACTTTACCTTGGCACGAATGTCGGCGAGCGTGCCTTCGATAATCGTCTCGTCGGGCCAACCGACACGATAGACGATCGCCACCGGACAATCGGCACGATACGACGGCGTGAGTTCGCGCACGACGCGCGCCAAGTTGTTGATCGACAGATGCACCACGAGCGTGGCGCCGTTGGCGCCGAGCGTGGCGAGATCTTCTCCCTCAGGCATCGCCGACGCCCGCACCGCCGTGCGAGTCAGGATCACGGTCTGGCTCACGCCGGGCAGCGTGAGTTCCCGCTTCAGCGCCGCCGCCGCCGCGGCAAAAGCCGGCACGCCCGGCACGATGTCATAGGGAATGTCCTCCGCATCAAGCCGGCGCATCTGTTCGGCGATGGCGCCATAAAGCGACGGATCGCCGGAATGCACGCGGGCCACGTCTTTGCCCGCCGCGTGTGCGGCCGTGATTTCGGCAATGATGGCATTCAACGTCAGCGGCGCCGTATCGATGACGCGCGCGCCGTCCGGCGCCGCCGCCACGACTTCGCGCGGCACCAGACTGCCGGCGTACAGACACACCGGGCAGCGCCTGATCAACGCCAGGCCGCGCACGGTGATCAGATCGGGCGCACCGGGTCCGGCGCCGATGAAATGAACGGTCACGGTTCGGCAAGCGTGTAATCGCGCGGCGTATACATCCATTGCCGACCGCCGTGGCGGACATTCCGCGACTGCTTACTTCCCACGATCAGCAGCGTCAGCATGTCGACGGCAGCCTCATCCAACTCCGCCAGTGTCGTGATCGTAACATCTTCGCCGTCGCGCCCGACCTGCCGCGCGACGACCACCGGAGTGTCAGGCGCCCTGTACGCGCCAAGGATCGCGCACGCGCGCGCCAGCCCCGCGTGCCGCAGGCGGCTGCGCGGATTGTAGAGGGCGACGACAAAGTCGGACTCGGCAGCCGCGCGCAAGCGCTGCTCGATCACAGGCCAAGGCGTTAGCAGATCGGACAGTGAGATCGCACAAAAGTCATGTCCCAAAGGGGCGCCGGCAAGCGCGGCCGCCGCGTGCATGGCACTAATGCCCGGCTCGACGGACACGCAGACACCGCGCCAGCGATCGGCGGCGGCGCGGTCGAGCCTCTCGAACACAAGCGTCGCCAGCGCGTAGACACCGGGATCACCGCTGGACACCAATGCCACCTCGCGGCCTGCACTCGCCAGATCGAGCGCCTTTGTCACGCGCGCGACCTCTTCGCCCAGCGGATACCCATGCCGCTCGGCCCCGGCATACGAGTCGCCCAGCGCGTCCAGATAGCCGGTATAGCCGACAAGATCTTCCGCGCGTGCCAACGCCGCACCCACCGCCGGCGTGCGCCAGCCATGCGCGCCCGGACCCAGCCCGACGATCGCAACCGCACCCTGCTTGCGTCCGACCGCTTTCGCATCGATCGACTTCGCCCGCGCAACCGCACACGTGACGCGCGCGCCGCGGCCTTTAGGTGCGATTAACTCGCCCCTTTCGCCGGCCGCGGCGAGCGCCGCCGCCTCGGCCACGCCATGACTGCCAACGGCATCGAACACCGTGTCCGATGGGTTGGGTAGGCGCGGCGTCTCGCGCTCCAACCGGTCGGCATCGAAGAACCGCACCGGCACACCCAACGAACGGGCCAACGCCAACACGGCGGGCTCGTCCTGCTTCAACGCCAGGGACACGACGACCGCGACCGACTTCACGCTAAGGTCGTGCCCGGCCAGTGTCGTCCGTACATGCACCTCCAAATCCGCCGGCGGCACATCGCGCTCGCAGCCGACGCCCAGTGCGAGCGTCGGCGGATGCAGGATCAACTCGTCGGCCGACGCTGCGACGGCGCGATCGGTCACGCGGATCGTGAGCCTTGCGTTCGCCGCGATCGGCAACGCACTCAGCCACGTGGCGTCGCCGGCGTCGACGACGAGACGCACCGGCGCACCGGCAAGCAGCGCGGAGCTGAAGGTCTTTAGCTGTTCCGGAGTGCCTATGCGCCAGCCGGGCGGCAGATCGTCGAGCGCGACGCCAAGCCTCACATCGCTGGCCGTGGTGACGGCCGCAATCCCGCCGTTCGCGGCGGCGGCGATCCGCGCAATATCATTGGCGCCGTGGTGCCCGCCGATCAGCGGCACCGCGACGCTGCCGTCTTCGGCGATCGCGACCACGGGCGGTTCGTCAAGTTTGTCCGATAGCAAAGGCGCCATCGCGCGGATCAGAATGCCCGAAGCGCAGATGCCGATGATCGGGGTTCCCGCCAGGAACAGCGCGCGCAAATGCACCAACGTTTCGTTGAAGGTGACGTCGGCACCGGTGGTGCGGCGGGCGAGACCATGCACCGTCGCGTGCGGGAATTCCGGCTGCAGTCTCTTGGCCAGGGTCAACCCGCATTGGGTGAGCGCGATCAGCGCGGCGCCAGGGTGGTCTACCGCCATGCCGCGCCTCGGCGATGCACCAGCACCATCGAGAAGTAGGGCACGGAGTCGGCCGCAACCCGATCGATCGGCAGCACGCGCTGCTCGCTCATGGTCGCGCGTTCCACGTAGCGCGCGTGCCCAGATAGGCCGAGCTCCCCAATCACCGTCTGTACCTTGGTGAAGTGGCGCCCGAGCTTGATGATCGCGGCGGCATCGCAGGCCTGCAGGCGCGCCGCCAGCGTCTCGGCGTCCAGAGGCGCGGGAATGACCGACAGCACATCGTTGCGCCCCGCCATCGGCACACCGGCGACCGCCGCGCAGGCCGTCAGCGACGACACACCCGGCACCACTTCCACCGGCCAGCGATCGGCCAGCTGCGCGTAGAGGTACATGAACGAGCCGTAGACAAACGGATCGCCCTCACACAGCACGGCAACGTCGCGTCCGTCCGCCACATGCGCACCGATCTCTCGCGCGGCGGTGGCATAGACTTCGGGAGCCGGAAAGCGCTTGGGGTCCAGGGGCATGCGGATCGCGATCTCGGACTGTCCACCCGGCAGATGAGTGGCCGCGATCTGCCGTGCCAGGCTCGGACCTTCCAGCGGCGCCGGATACGCAACGACACTCGCCCGTTGTAAGATACTCAGCGCCTTCAACGTGATGAGCTGCGGATCACCGGGCCCGACGCCGATCCCATACACGGTGGCGCTCACGACTTGCTCGCCTGCCATTGCGTCACCGGCCGCAACGCGCGCCAGGCCAGACGCTCGCCCAATGGTTCAGCGACGGAGACCGCAAGCCGTGACAGCGCGCCGCCGTGCGTGTCGCGCCCCGCAAGCACCGCGGCCTCGCCCGCGACGGTGACCACATTGGCGACCAGCCGTCCGCCCGGCTTCAGCGCCCGCCAACACATCTCAATCAATCCACTCGAGGTGATGCCGCCGCCAATAAACACCGCATCCGGCGGTTCGAGGTCCGCAAGCGCCGCCGGCGCGTCACCGCCGATTACCTGCAACTGCGGTACGCCGAGAGCAAGCGCGTTCTGAGCGACCAAGTCGACACGCGCGCCGTCACGTTCGATCGCGTACGCGCGGCCATGGCGCGTCGTCCGCAGCCACTCGATTGCGATCGAGCCGCAGCCGGCACCCACGTCCCACAACACTTGATGCGGCAGCGGTGACAACATGGCCAACGTTGCCGCCCGGACGGCGCGCTTGGTGATCTGGCCGTCATGAATGAAGGCCTCATCGGGTAGGCCCGGCGACCGCGATAGGATGCGCGCATCGGCATCGGCGATGCATTCCACTGCAACGGTGTTGAGGTCGGCGCAAGACCGCTCGCCCCAGTCGGCGGCGGTGCCGTCAATCTGACGTTCGTGCGCGCTTCCCATGCGCTCGATCGCCGACATCGTGCTCGCGCCATAGCCGTTCTCGCACAAGAGAGATGCGATGCGCCGTGGCGTGGCGCCATCTTCGCTCAAGATCAGAAGCCGCGCGCCGGAGACGATATCGGCACGCAGCGCATCGAACGGCCTGCCATGCACCGATAGGCACATGACCTCGTCGAGCGGCCAGTGCATGCGCGCGGCGGCCAGGCTGAAGGCACCCGGTACCGGCACGACCTGCATCTCATCGTGCGCGAAGTGACGGCTTAAACTAGCGCCGACGCCAAACCACATCGGATCGCCGCTGGCGAGCACGACAACGCGTGTTCCACGCAGCGCGGCGATCTCACCGATGCTGTCGCACAGCGGTTGCCGGCACGGGAGCCGGCGAGCGCCGGCGGCAATGTTGGCGACGCCGTCCAAATGGCGCGCCCCGCCGACGAGCACTTCGGCATTGTCGACGAGCGTGAGCGCCGCCGGCGCGAGCCCGGCCAAGCCATCGGCGCCGATGCCGACGACGCTCAACCAGCGCGTCATTGCGCCAGCGCATTGAGCGCGGCGGCGGCGACGGCGCTGCCGCCGAGCCGGCCGAGCAGCGTCACATAGGGCACGTCTCCGGCGTGCGTGGTCAGCGCCTGCTTGGCTTCGTCGGCGCCGACGAAGCCGACCGGGAAGCCCAGGATCAACGCCGGGCGCGGCCAGCCTTGCGCCAGTCCCTCGAGCAGCCGGAACAGGGCCGTCGGCGCCGTGCCGATCACTACGATCGCGCCGTCGAGCCAAGGCACCCAAAGCTCGACCGCGGCGGCCGATCGCGTCGATCCCGACCGCCGCGCCATGCCCCGACTGACGCCGACGCCCAGCGTGCACAGCACGCGCGAGGGACGGATATGCGCGCGGTCGATGCCGTGCAGCAGCATCTGGCTGTCGACGAGTACCGTGGCACCCCGCGCCAACGCGGCCTTGCCGGCGGCACCCGCACCCTTCGACCAGCGCAGCCGCGTCAACGCATCCGCAATGCCGCAGGCGTGGACGATGCGGGCGCCGACGTCGCGCAAATCGGCAGGCAGGATCGACAGATCAGCGGCGTCTTGGATGCGCGCCAGCGATTGCGCAAATATAGCCTTGGGATCGCGAACATAGTCCACACTCGCGCCGTGGACATCGGAAACGATATCGCCATGCACCGCTATCCACCATCGCGCTTTGCGGCACCGCGCAGCACGATCGGGCCCAGCGGGTGGTCGGCGTGCGGATACGGATGATGTGCGTGGTGATGATGGATGGGCGCGACAGTTCCGTCCGAGCCACCCTCGACATGGTCGTGATGGCTGCGTTGCGTCAGTCCCACTTCGTCCTCGAAGCCCAACGCCTGCTCGCGATATTTGCAGAGCTGGCAGTTCATGACGTTGTCGCCGCTTGCGATCTCCGCCACCCGCTCGACAAACGTGTCGACCACCTGCGGATGGTCGGACAAGTACTTCGCCTTCACGAACTGCAGTTGTGGGAAGCGCGTGGCCGCCTCATCGGTCTGCGCATGGATGCGCCTCACCAGAACGCCGGTGAACAGGAAATAGGGGAATACGACGATGCGGCGAAAGCCGAGTGTGGACGCGCGCTCTAACGCCGGCGGTACCAGCGGAAAGGTCACGCCCGAATAGGCGGTCTCGCCCCAACCGAAACCCATCCCCTCCCACACCATGCGCATGACCTTGGCGATATTGCCGTTGGCATCGGGATCGGAGGCGCCGCGTCCCACGACGAGCAGCAAGGTATCGTGGCGGTCGACAGGACCGTCCGCACGGTCGGCTTCGTCGACCGCGGCGGCGACGCGTGCGCCGGCCGCGCGCATGACCTTGAGGTCCATGCCCAACTCGCGGCCCATGATGATTTCCACCTCCGGGTGTTGCGCCGCGTAGGTGTTGAGCACCGAGGGAATATCGTTCTTGACGTGGCCCGCCGCGAACAGCATGCCGGGGATAGCCAGCACCCGCCGCGTACCGGCTTGCCGTAGCTCGTCGAGCCCATCGCGAATAGTCGGCGTGGCGAATTCCAAAAATGCATGCGTGGTGCGATAGGCGCTTAGCCGCTCGCGGAGCTGTACCGCGAGACCAGCGAGCTCCTCGATCGCATGACGATCGCGGCTTCCGTGGCCGCACAAGAGTACGCCGGTCGGTTCAGTCATCGTGCGGCTCCACCGCCGAGGCTGCGAACGAGCGAAGCCCGTTCGCGCAACTCGGCGGCCCGCTCTGGCCGCTGCGCACGCTCCATTAACACGGCATAGTTCTCCAGCATCGCCGCACGCGCCGGATGCGCCTCGCCGAGCATTGCCAGCGCGCGCGCGAAAAGCTCCTCGGCATCGGCGAACTGGTCGCGCGTCACATACAGCGCCGCCAAGTTGCCCAGCGCGGTGGCAACCGTCGGATGATCGTCGCCATGCACGGCCGTGAAAACGTCGGCGGCCTCGCGATACAGCGACTCCGCGTCCCGATCGCGCCCGGCCATCCGACGCGCCTCGGCCCAATTGTTCAACGCCTCGCCGAGCGCATCGCTGGCCTCGGTTGAAAGTCGGCGCTGCATCGCCACGCTGTCGGCAAACGCTCCCGCTGCATCGTCCGGTCGTTCAAGCTGCAACTGCATGCGTCCCAGTCCGTCGAGCATCTGCACGACATTGGCGTGATCGGGCCCGACTTCCTGCCGCCACAGCTCGGCCGCGCGCGCATACGCCGCCGCGGCGTCGGACCAAGCCTCGCGCCGGCGCTCTATGAGGGCCAGGGTCGACAAGCTTGCCGCCACCAACGCCATGTCCCCATTCGGCGCGCCGTCGAGCGCCGCGACTGCGCCCGTCGCATGGGCCCGCGCCTGCGAAAGCGCGCCCTGCGCCTGGCTGAGTCGCGCCAATTGCTCCAGCGCCACCGCTTGCATCTCCGGTTCATCCGCCGCGACGAGCGCCGCTTCCAACGCAGTCTCGGCCCCGGCGATGTCGCCGGCGGCCAGGTGACGGGCCGCCGGCGTCAACTCGGCCCGCCACACCACCGCCGGATCGGCCTGCCGTCCTAGCCATGCCCAGGCCGCGGCGATCGCCGCCGAGGCCGACAATACGGCGAGCCACCGGCGGCGGCGAACGGTGGAATTACTGCGATATGCGGGCGGCAATTGACGCACCCAGGATGGCGACGCATGTTCGCGCCCACCATGCCATTGGCGGAGCTGGAACTCCACGGCGAGGGCGGGCGCTTCATTGTGCTGCTGCTCGCCCTGCTGTTGGACGCTTTGGTCGGCGACATGGCCCCGCTGTTCCGAGCGGTGCCGCATCCGGTGGTGCTGATGGGCCGCGCGGCGGCGTGGGCGGACCGCCGGCTCAATCGTCCCGATCGCAGTCCACGATCCTTGCGCGAGCGTGGCGCCGCGGTTGTGATCGGTTTGGTGGCCGCGAGCGGCTTCCTCGGCTGGCTCGGCGCCACCGCGGCGAATGCGATCGCCTATGGCTGGGCGGTCGAGATTGCGCTTGTCGTGGTGCTGGTGGCGCAGCGCAGCCTGTTCGACCACGTCCGCGCCGTCGAGCAAGCTCTGCGCGCCGGGGATCTGGTGGCGGGCCGGTTGGCGGTGCGTCACATCGTTGGCCGCGATCCGCGGTCGTTGGATAAGCATGGCGTGGCGCGCGCGGCCCTGGAAAGCCTGGCCGAGAATTTCTCCGATGGCGTCGTGGCCCCGGCCGTGTGGTATCTGCTGCTGGGGCTGCCCGGCCTGGTGGCCTACAAGTGCGCCAACACCCTGGACAGCATAATCGGCCATCGCACCAAGCAGCATGCCGACTTCGGCTGGGCGGCGGCGTGCTTCGACGATGCGCTCAATTATCTGCCGGCGCGCCTGGCCGCGACTCTGATCGCACTGGCCGCGACGATCGTGCCGCGTTGCCGCACAGTCCGCGCGTTCAGCGTCATTCTGCGTGATGCCGGCAAGCACCGCTCGGTCAATGCCGGTTGGCCCGAAGCAGCCATGGCCGGCGCCATCGGCGTGGCGTTGGCCGGCCCCCGGCGCTATGCGGACACGGTCGTCGACGACCCGTGGCTGGGTGAGGAATTGCCCGCACGGGCCGGGCCTGCCGACATGCGCCGCGGGCTGGCCGTGTTCGTGGTGGCGTGCCTGTTGCATGCCGCGCTCATCGCCGTGCTGCTGGCGGTCATCTTGCCCATGTGAGTGGGGCGCGATCATTGCGCCAGCGCCTGAATTCTTTCGAGATCGAGATGGCGCTCCAGATGGTCGGCGAGGCCGTCTAGCGCATCCTCTACGGACGCCTCATACGATATGCCGTTGACGTATCCGGCGCGCAGCTCGGCGAGGAACGCCGCGCGATACTCGTCGGATGCGAACAAGCCATGCACGTAGCATCCGCTGACCTTGCCGTCGGCGCTGCACGCGCCGTCGCGATGATCGCCGAGATCGAGCACCGGTCGCGCGCAGTCGGAACCCGACGTGTGCCCCATGTGCATCTCGTAGCCATGCACGGTCCGGCCGCCGGCCACGGCAGTGCCACGCACCTGCAAAAGCGTCTTGCGCGGCCCGAGTTCGGTTTCGACATCCAGCAGGCCGAGCCCCTCGGACCGACCCGGCGGGCCCTCGACGCCGTGCGGGTCGGCGACGCTGCGCCCCAGCATCTGATAGCCGGCGCAAACGCCCAGCACATGCACGCCGCGCCGACGCGCCGCGTGGATGTCGATGTCCCAGCCCTGGGCGCGCAGGAACACGAGATCGGCGAGCGTCGCCTTCGAGCCCGGCACAATGATGGCGTCGGCATCGACCGGCAGCGGCCGCCCGGGAGGCACGAACTCGACGGCAACATCGGATTCGGCGCGCAAAGGGTCGAAATCGTCGAAATTGGCGATGCGGGACAGGCGCGGAATGGCGATGCGGATGGCGCCGCTGCGCTGCGGCCCGGCCGGCGCCTCCAGCGCCATGGCGTCTTCTGCCGGCAGCCGGCGCGCATCGGGGAATTCCGGCACGACACCCAGGCACGCGATGCCGGTGCGGGCGCCGATCACGTCGATGGCATCGTCGAACAGCACCGGATCGCCGCGAAATCGGTTGACGATATAGCCGACAATACGCGTCCGTTCCGACGGCTCAAGCAGCGTCCAAGTGCCGACCACGCTGGCCAACGCGCCGCCGCGCGAGACGTCGGTGACCAGCACCACCGCCACGTCGGCGGCCTCCGCGAACCCCATGTTGGCGATATCGCCGGCACGTAGATTGACCTCAGCCGGGCTGCCCGCACCCTCGACCAAGATCATGTCCGCACCGGCCCACAGCGCCCGAAAGCTGGCCAGGATCTCGGGCAGCAGGGCGGGCTTCAGGGCGTGATAGTCGCGGGCAGCGGCGGTACACCGAACCCGTCCGCGCACGACAACCTGGCTGCCCACCTCGGACTGCGGCTTGAGCAGGATCGGGTTCATGTCGACGGTTGGCGGCGTGCGGCAGGCGCGGGCCTGCAGCGCCTGGGCGCGCCCTATCTCACCGCCATCGGCGGTCACCGCGGCATTGTTGGACATGTTCTGCGGCTTGAACGGCCGCACGGCCAAGCCGCGCCCGGTGAAGGCGCGGCACAGGCCGGTGACGATCAGCGATTTGCCCACATCGGAGCCGGTGCCCTGCACCATCAGCGCCGGTGCGCGTGCCATCGCTAACCGGCAATGGCGCGCGCCAATGCCTGCCGCAACGCATCGGATCCGGCATTGGTGATAAGGGGTGACTTTGTGATCTCGCGGGCCTCGACCGCCTCTCCGTAGTACAGCTTGTTCCAGTCGTTGCGCGGCTCGATATAGGCGCCGTCGAAGGCGCCGCCCAGGAACAGTCCCTGGCTGCGCGCGAATGCCCAGACGTCGGTGCCGACGGCGAGCGAGGTTCGGGCGCCGATCTTGCCGCCGATGGGGCCGACGGCGACTTCCACGTCGGCGCCCAGGGTGACCTTACTGTCGATGATGGCCTGCATCGCCTTGTCCGAGTTGATGACGAACATGATCTCGGACACCGAGCCGCCGACCTGGAGGCCGACCGAGGCCTCGCCCATGGTAATGAACGATGGCGCGCTCCACGTGCCGTCGGCGTACTTGCCGATTAATACGCCGCTGCCGCCGGCCGCGCCGACGATGAATCCGCCCTTGATCAGGGAGGGGATCA
This sequence comes from Alphaproteobacteria bacterium, assembly GCA_965248805.1. GTDB lineage: Bacteria > Pseudomonadota > Alphaproteobacteria > UBA6615 > UBA6615 > CBDFKJ01. The sequence continues at coordinate 183,288 of CBDFKJ010000005.1, read as the reverse complement.
CGAGCACGCCCTTGGCATTGCGCAGCGCACCGACCAGCGCGGACTCGAAATTCTCGTCCTTGGTCAACACCTCGACCGTCGTGCTCGCCTCGTTCACGATCTGCTGCGGTCGATCCACATCTTCAGCGTTGACGTTCACGCCGCCGAGAGCCACCGCCGACAGCACGACCGCCAGGGTTTTCACTTGTCGAAGCATCGCCCGTCTCCGATTCGTTGATGTGTCGTTACAAGTCACTACATGGGCTTTCTTCGATTTGTCTAGAACTCGATGCCGGGTTGCGCCTTGACGCCGGCACGGAACGGGTGCTTGACCATGGTCATGTCACTGACCAAGTCCGCCGCGTCGATCAACGCCGGCGGCGCGTTGCGGCCCGTGACGACCACGTGCTGGCCATCGGGGCGGCCGCCCAGCCCCGCCAGGACCTCGGCCAACGGCAAGTAATCGTAGCGTAGCACGATGTTCAGCTCATCCAGCAGCACCAGCCGATAACTCGGATCGCGCAACATCGACAGTGCCGCCTCCCAGGCGGCGGTGGCGGCGGCGACATCGCGGGCGCGGTCCTGGGTATCCCAGGTGAAACCCTCGCCCATGACCTTTAGCGTGAGCAGGTCGGCGAAGCGTTCCAGCGCTAGCCGTTCGCCCGAGGTGCGGCGGCCCTTGATGAACTGCACGATGCCGACCTTCATGCCGTGGCCGAGCGCGCGCAGCACCAGGCCCATGGCCGCAGTGGTCTTGCCCTTGCCCTTGCCGGTGTGAACGATCAGCAGACCCTTCTCTTCAGTTTTCGTCGCCATGATGCGTTCGCGTACGGCCTGTTGCCGGCGCTTCTTCTCCGCATGGCGGCGATCGCGCTCATCCGATTGTCCGTCGGTCATCGCTTTTCACCACCGGCCAGTGCCTCCAAGTAGCCATAGGCACTGTTCGACCGGGATCGCCACAACCCGCGGTCCTGCGCCTCCATCATGCGCACCGCCATCTCGGCCAGGGCGGCCGGATTGTGCTCCGCAGCGAACCCGCGAACGTCATCGTCGGCGATATAGGCGTCATAGACCATGTCGAACTGATGGTCGTGGACGCAATCCGCGGTCGCCGCGAAGGCAAACAGATAGTCGACGGTCGCCGCCATCTCGAACACGCCCTTGTAGCCGTGCCGCATCACCCCGGCGATCCATTTCGGATTGACCACACGTGCGCGCACCACACGTGCGACCTCCTCCTCAAGGGTACGGATCGCCGGCGCGAAGGGCCTGGAATGATCGCCATGATAGGCGGCGGGCTGAGCCCCCGACATGACCCGCACCGCCGCCCGCAACCCACCCTCGAACTGGTAGTAGTCATCGCTGTCGAGCACGTCGTGCTCGCGGTTGTCCTGGTTTTGGACCACCGCCTGGATGGCCGCCAGACGGCGCTCGAACGGCGCCCGCGCCTGCGCGCCATCCGCCCCACCTCCGTATGCGTACGCTCCCCAAGCAACATACGCGTTGGCCAAATCGGCTTCATCGTGCCAGCCGCGCTCGTCAATCAGGGCCTGCAAGCCGGCGCCGTAGGCTCCGGGCCTGGAGCCGAACACTCGCCAGCGCGCCGCGCGTTCGGCGTCCGCCGCGCCTTGTCCTCGCCTTTGCAGAATCGCCGATTCGGCGGCGGCGGCGTGTGCCAGCGGATTGTCGTCCGGCGTTTCGTCGGTGCGGTCGGCGACGGCGCGCACGGCCGAGTCGAACAGATCAATCAGGTTGGGAAATGCGTCACGGAAAAAGCCCGAGATGCGCAACGTAACATCCACCCGCGGCCGGCCGAGCACCGAGACCGGCAGAATTTCGAAACCGACGACGCGCCGCGACGTAGGATCCCAGCGCGGTTTCACGCCCAGCAGCGCCAGCGCCTGTGCGATATCGTCGCCGCCGGTACGCATGTTCGACGTGCCCCATGCGGTCAAGGCCATGGTCCGCGGCCAGTCGCCGTGGTCCTGGGCGTAGCGTTCGATCAGCATCGACGCCGAACGCCAGCCGAGCGCCCACGCCGCCTGAGTCGGGACCGTGCGGGTATCGACCGAATAGAAATTGCGCCCGGTCGGCAGCACTTCCGGCTTGCCGCGCGTCGGCGCGCCGCTGGGCCCCGGCGCCACGAACCGGCCGTCCAAGCCGGCCAAAAGGCCGGCAAGTTCATGCGCTCCGCAGGCCGTGACCGCCGGGCAGAGCTTTTCGTCAATGTGCGCCAATACCGTGCGCGTACGTGTCCATTCTCGGGCAGGTTCGGTCTCGCCGGCCACGAGGTCACGCGCCAGTCCTTCGAGCCGCTCGATTGTGTCGCCGTGAGTGCGCCAAGGCGCGTCGTCGGCCAACACTGCCGGCGTTCCGCCTCGCCATGGCGCCCCGAGGTCGCAATCGAGCGGGTCGAACGCCAGCCCCAGATCGGCGGCAAGCGCCCGCAGAATGGACTCGGCGCCACCGTCACCTTCGCAACGCGGTACGCGCACCAGTACCACCAGCAAGTCCGCCAGTCGACCGCCATCAGGTGAGCGGCCGAACACATGCAAACCGTCGCGGATTTGCATCTCCTTCAGCTCGCACAGGTACGTATCCAGCCGCGTCACCGCCTCCGATTCGGAAAAGCCGGGCGCGAGAGCGAGTTCGCGCGCGATGCCGCCGGCCTGCATCTGTTCGATGATGGCACTGCGCAGCCAGTCCAGGCGGCGCGGATCGACATTGGCGGCTTCGTAGTACTCGTCGACAAGGGCTTCCAGGTCCTTCAACGGCCCGTAGCTCTCGGCGCGGGTCAACGGCGGGGTCAGGTGGTCGATGATGACCGCCTGCGACCGGCGCTTAGCTTGGCTGCCTTCGCCAGGATCGTTGACGATGAACGGATAGAGATGCGGCAGCGGCCCCAACGCCGCCTCGGGATAACACTCTTGCGCCAGCGCCAGCGCCTTTCCCGGCAACCACTCGAGATTGCCATGCTTGCCCATATGCACGATCGCGTGCACATCGAATTGCCCGCGCAGCCAGGCATAGAATGCGAAATAGCCGTGCGGCGGAACGAGCGCCGGGTCGTGGTAGCTGCGTTGCGGATCGATGTGATAGCCGCGGGCCGGTTGCACGCCGACCATGACATGGTCGAAACGCATTGCGGAAATGGCGAAGCCTTTCCTTCCGGCCAGCCAGAATGGGTCATCGTCCGGCGCGCCCCAACGCTCGGTCACGGCGTCGCGCACCGCCGCCGGCAATTGCTCGAAGAACGCCGCGTAATCTTCACCGGCGAGGACCTCGTTGACGGTGCGGCCCTGAGTCCCGGCGTTCGTGGGCCCCTCTGCCAGCGTGTGTATCAGGGCATCGCCATCCACGGGCAGATCGCCGACCGCATAGCCGGCGTCGTACAGCGCCCGCAGAACGGTGATCGTCGACGCCGGCGTGTCCAGTCCGACGCCGTTGCCGATGCGGCCATCACGTGTCGGATAGTTGGCCAGCACCAACGCCACCCGGCGCGCCTCGACCGGCGTGCGCCTGAGCCGGCACCAGTTAGCCGCAAGTTGGGCGGTGAAACGAACCCGATCGTCGACCGGCGCGTAGGCGACGATGTCGGCCTCGGTCAGGTCATCGCGGCGCGCCTCGGCCTTGAACGATATCGCGCGCGCCAGCACGCGACCGTCGACTTCCGGCAGGGCCACGTTCATGGCGATGTCGCGCGCCGAAAGGCCGCTGGAGCGCCGGCGCCACGCCTCCTCGCTGCCGCCGGAAAACACGACCTGAAGGATCGGGCAATCGGCGCCGCTGAATGGTGTCGTGCTTGTCGGCTGGCCCGGACGCGAAACCGCGAAGCCGGTGGTGTTCAGGATAATGTCCGGGGGGGCCGACTGGAGCAATTGCGCGACGGTGGCCGCTGCCACCGGGTCCTTCAGAGAGGTCACATAGATCGGCAGCGGGTTCAGCTGCGCCAGGCGCAGTCTCTCGACCAACGCGTCGACGGCCGCGGTGTTGGCGGACTGCATCAGCGCCCGATAGAACACGATCCCAGCCACTGGAGCATCGCCGCGCCACCAGCGTCGGATGGCATCCAACTGGGCCTGATCATCTCCGGGCCAATATAGGCCCGCCTTCAGCAGCGGCGCCGGCTCGCGCCATTCTGCCTCCCGGCCCAACAGCGTCGCCGCAAACGCCAGGAGATTGCCGGCGTTGGCGATGCCGCCTTGCAGGCAGAACTGCCACAACCGATGCGCCGCGCCGCGATCGAGTGTGGTCAGGGCATCGAGCTCGACATCCGGCTGATCGTCGCCGGGTAGGAACGCCACCGCGGCCCCGGTGGCTCGGCAGGCAGCGGCGATCTCGTCAACGCCGTACGGCCAGTAGCCGCGTCCGCCCAGCAGCCGCACGATGACCAGTCGCGCGTGGCGAACCACCCGCTCGACGTAAAGATCGACCGACAGGTTGTGGCCGAGGCGCAGGAGATTGGCCAGCCGCAGGCTGGGCACCGCTGCCAGACCCTGGTCGGCGACGCGCGCCCGCTGCGCGGCCGCGAGGCAGGCGATTTCGGTGTCGGCGGCGCTCAGCACGACGATCTCGCCCGGCGTCTGGTCCAGATCGACGGCCTCAGCCCCGTCGCTGATCTCATCCGGTTGCGTGGCCAGCAGATGCATCGGCTCAATCGACAATCGCGGCGCGCACGGCCGCCAGGTCGAGGCCGCGCAGGCCTATCACCACCAGCGACGAGTGCGCCGTTTCGCCGGGTGCCCAGGGGCGATCGTAGTAGCGCTCGAAACGCGGCCCAACGCCCTGGATCACGTGGCGCATCGGCTTGCCGGGCACGTGCAGGAAACCCTTCATGCGCAGGATGTCGAAGCGCTCGGCGAGCGCTCGCAGCTTGGCTTCGAACGCTCCTGGATCGGCGATCGGGCCGGGGGCGATGACGACGCTGTCGAAATCGTCGTGGTCGTGGTCATCCTCGCCGTCGGCATGGCTGGGTCGGGCGTCGAGATCGTCCTCGGCGCGCGCGTCCAATCCCAGCGCCACGCGCGGGTCGACGCGGCCATGGGACGCCGCCAACAGCTTAACGGACGGTCGCAATTGCCGCGCGACGCGATCGCGTGTATCGGCGAGCGCGCTGTCGTCGAGTTGGTCGGACTTGTTGAGTACGACTAGATCGGCGCAGGCGAGTTGATCAGTGAACAGCTCCTCGAGCGGACTGTCGTGGTCGAGCGACGGATCGGCAACGCGCGCCGCCGCGAGCGCCACCGGATCGCTGGCAAAACGGCCGGCGGCGACCGCGGGCGTGTCCACGACCGCGAGGACGCCGTCAACGGTGACCCGGCTCCTGACCTCGGGCCAGGCGAACGCCTTGACCAGGGGCTTGGGCAGGGCCAACCCGGAGGTCTCGATGACGATGTGATCGGGCGCCGGTACGCGCGCCAACAGCGCCTCGATCGTCGGCAGGAAGTCGTCGGCGACAGTGCAGCAGATGCAGCCGTTTGTGAGCTCGACCACGTCATCGTCCGTGCACCCTTCGACGCCGCAGCCGAGCAACACCTCACGGTCGACGCCCAATTCGCCGAACTCGTTGATCACCATGGCCAGGCGCTTGCCGCCCGCGGTGTGCAGCAGGTGACGGATCATGCTGGTCTTACCGACGCCGAGGAAACCGGTGATGACAGTAGCGGGGATCTTGTGCATCGGCGGTCAGACCTTCCTTGCCAGCGCCTGGGCCTTGTCCTTCAGAACCAGCGGAAGCCCGGCGGTGACCAGCACCACCCGGTCGGCGATGGCGGCAATGGCCTGATGCATGCGTCCGGCGGCATCGCGAAAGTCACGGGCCAGTGCATTGTTGGGAACGATGCCCAGCCCGACCTCGTTCGACACCAATACCACCGGCCCGTCGACGTGTTGCAATGATTCGACAAGAGCATCGGTCTCCAAGTCCGGATCGCGCCCGGCCGCGAGCAGGTTGCTCAGCCACAGTGTCAAGCAGTCGACGACCACGGGCGCATCCGGCGCGGCGTGTTCGGTGATGGCGGCGACCACATCCAGCGGCGCCTCGACCGTGCGCCAAGACCCACCACGGCGCAGCAGGTGCACGGCGATGCGCCTTCCCATCTCGGTATCGCCGGCTTCCGCCGTCGCCACATACGCTGGCCGCGCGCACGGAACCTGCGCGATCAATTGCTCGGCATAGGCGCTCTTGCCGCTGCGGGCGCCGCCCAGCACCAAGATAACAGGCGGCAGCCGTTGATCGGCCGGCGGCGAAGCATTTGAACTCATGACCGTGCCCTCCACCCGGGGCGCGTGTTCACCCATGCGGCGTCGAGGAGGTCTCCTGGCTCGGGCTCATCGGATTGCGGCGGCCTTCCCAGACCCAGTCGGGTCCAGTGACTTGATGCCGCATCCTCGCCACTCACAGTTGCGGGGGCAGCGCCGGATTGGGCGGACGGAGCGCCCGCCGCACCGGACTTCCCTGTCTCGACGCGCCGGGCACGCTAACACGGCGCTTCAGGCGGCGCCAACTTCACCGCGGTCAACCGGTATGCGGTTGACGTAGCGGACCACCCAGTGCTCGCGCGGGTCATCGTCGCCAGCGCCGATATGGTCGAGGCGGGTGAGCGCACAATTTTCAATCCTGAACGCCAAGGCTTGTTCGCCATCCAGCCGCAACGCCAGGCCCAGCGCCGCGCGGATCGGTCCGCCATGCGCAACCGAGACGATGTCGCGGCCGGCGAATTGCCGGGTCAGCCGACGTATGGCGCCATGCACGCGCGCCATCACGTCTATGAAGGTCTCGCCGCCGGGCGGCTTCAACGTCGCCGGCGCCAGCCAATGGACGTGCCGCGCGTCAGCGGAAATTTCGTCATAGGCGCGACCCTGCCAGTCGCCGAAATGTTGCTCGGCGAGTCCCTGTTCGACCGCCGCCGGCGGCAAGTCCAGACCGGCAGCGCGGAGCGCGTCGGCGGTCTGGTGGGTGCGCCGAAGTTGGCTGGTGATCAACACCGCGCCGGTCGGCAGTACCCGCGCCAAGGCGGCGAACACCGGCCCATCGCCTATATCGCACGGTGGATCGCCCTGTCCATAGATGCGTCCGTCATTAGCGGTCACCGGCGCGTGGCGAACCCACCACCAGCGCGTGGCCGTCACGACGCTGTGTAATGCGTGAGCGCGGCCGCCGCCGCCAGAAGCATCGCCATCTCAGAGACATGCTGCACCGCACCCAGAACGTCGCCGGTGTAGCCACCGAACGCGCGTTTGGCGATCGCCATAACGGCGATCGTGGCGGCCAAGCCAGCAGCCACCATCAGGACCATGACCCACCACGCGTACAATACCAATGGATAGAGCATCACGATCCACGTAACCAGACCGGCAAGAGCGACGCGGGTCCATGTTGGCCGCCCGGCCCAGGCGCCGAGGCCGTCGGAACGTGCCGGCGGCAGCAGCTTCATGACCAGGACCATGGCCGCGCGGCTGGCAGATGCAACCGCCGCCAGCACTCCGAATACGGCGAATCCGCTGGGATGAACGCCGTCGATCGCCACGAGGGCCGCCGCATCGATTCCAATGACGAAGACGAGGGCCATGACGCCGTAGGCGCCGATGCGGCTGTCGCGCATGATCTCGAGACGTTGCGACCGATCGCGTCCGCCGAGCCCGTCGGCGGTGTCGGCGAGACCATCGGCATGCAAACCACCCGTCAGCACTGCCATCGTCGCCAAACTGAACAGCGCACACGCGATGGCCGGCAAGCCCACCCAGGATCCAACAAAGTATGGAACTGCACCAAAAATCCCGACAGAAAATCCCGCCGCCGGGAACGCCCACGCCGCCTGCGCCAGCCGGCCCGGTTCCAACAATCGCGCCGAGCGGCCTCGCTTCCAAGTCAGGAACGCACTTGCGACGTTCGCGTCGCCGAATATGTCGAACCGAGGCGGTGGCAAGTCGTCGGAACTCATGCCACGCTTATAGGCCATGGTCGGCGGCCACGAAACACGCCGGCATCGTACGGATCGCCCCATGTTCCCTTCGACCTTCGACAGCCTGGACGATATTCGCGCCGCCGCAGCATCATTGCCCGGGCCGGACGCCGAGGCGAGCGCCGCGGCTAGTGCCCGTGACGCTGAGCTTACCAAGCCTGCGGGCGCGCTCGGGCGGCTGGAGGAAGCGGTGCGCTGGCTCGCCGCCTGGCAGGGCCGGTACCCGCCGCGGCTGGACCGTGTGATGGTCTGTGTCTTCGCCGGCAATCATGGCGTCGCCGCGCACGGCGTCTCCGCTTATCCGGCCGAGGTGACGGCTCAGATGGTGCGCAATTTCGAGACCGGGGGCGCCGCGATCAACCAGCTTTGCCGCCTCGCCGGCGCGGAGCTCGGGGTCATCGCGCTGGACTTGGATCGGCCGACCGCCGACATGACGCAAGGCCCCGCCATGGATGCGGCGGACTGCGTGGCCGCGGTCGCCGCCGGCGCCGCCGTGGTCAGCGACGACACCGATTTGCTCGCACTGGGCGAAATGGGCATCGCCAATACGACGGCGGCAGCGGCCATTTGCTTGGCGCTCCATGGCGGCCAGGCGGCCGCGTGGACCGGGCCCGGTACCGGCGTCGACGGCGAGGCATTGCAGCGCAAGGCGAGCGTCGTCGAGGCCGCTGTCGCCACAAACCGCGCATCAATGACTGATGGGCTGGCGGTGTTGCGCTGCGTCGGCGGCCGTGAGATCGCCGCGCTGGCCGGCGCGATCCTGGCCGCCCGCCGGTTGCGGGTGCCGGTGCTGCTCGACGGTTACGTCTGCTGCGCGGCCGCGGCGATCGTGCACTCACTCGATGCCGAAGCGCTCGACCATTGCCTGGCGGGGCACCGCTCCGCCGAGCCCGCGCACGGGCGCCTACTCGAGCGGCTTGGCTTGCGGCCGCTGCTCGACCTCGACATGCGGCTGGGCGAGGCATCGGGCGCGGCACTGGCGATCCCGCTGGTGCGTGGCGCCCTCGCCTGCCACACCGGCATGGCGCGCTTCGCAGACGCCGGCGTCACCGGGCCGGTCGAATGACCCAATGGCGCCTGGCGCGCTGGCTCGCCTTGGCATGGGTAAGCGCCTGCCTTCCCGCGGCGGCGGCGCCGGAGATCGTTGTCAGCATCAAGCCGATCCATGCGCTCGTGGCGGGGGTCACAGCCGACGTAACGACGCCGACGCTGCTGATGGACGGCGCGGCCTCCCCACACGATTTTGCGCTGCGGCCATCGCACGCCCGCCGGCTCGCGCGGGCAGATGTCGTGATATGGGTCGGTGAGAGCCTGGAAGCGCCGCTGGCCAAGGCGATCGCGGCGCTTTCCGGGAGCGCCACGGTCGTCACGCTCATGCAACGGCCGGACCTTAAATTGCTGCCCCGGCGCGCTGGGGATTGGGCCGAACCGGCGGGCCACGGCCCCGCCGACCCACATCTGTGGCTCGACCCCGACAACGCGATCGCCATCGTCGGCGTCATCGAGTCGGTGCTTGCCGGCAACGATCCCCCCAACGCCTCCCGGTACGCGGCCAACGCCGCCCGATTGCGCACCGACATCGCGGCACTGGAGCGCGAAATTGCAGCAATGCTGGCGCCGATCGCACACACGCCCTTCGCCGTGTTCCACGACGCCTATCAGTATTTCGAGCGCCATTTCAATCTCAGCGCCGTCGGCGCCATCGTCGCCGACCCCGAGCGCCGTCCCGGCGCGCGGCGACTCGCTGAAATCCGCGCCACCATTGGCCAGAGCGGTGCGCGGTGCGTGTTCACCGAACCGCAATTCCAGCCGTCATTGGTCCACGCGGTGGCAGAGGGCAGCGGCGCGCACGTCGCGGCGCTCGACCCCTTGGGCGCGGAGTTGCCGGCCGGGACCGCCGCGTATTTCACGCTGATGCGCGATCTTGCCGGCACGATCTTCACGTGCCTGTCGGATTGAGTCGGCACCATAGAGCCTTCGGATGGTCGCTAAGCCGATATTAAGCGTTTTTATCTAGTTTCGCCGCCAATGCACCGGGGTCCGGCGTGGCAAGCCGCACCGCCCCGCCAAACCTGCAAAGACGCGCGATGGGTACCCAACGGCAGCGACGAGGGCGCAGTGTCGCCCCACCTGTTCGATCTCGATACCGACGGCACGGCCCGTTCCGCGCCCTTGCGCGATGCCCACTTCCCGGTCCGCTTCAACACGATGGCGAGTCCCAGTGCATGGCCGGTGGGACTGGACCTCGCGTCGGTCGAAACCTGGCGCCGCGATTTCAAACGCGCCGGCGACACCAATACATTCATCGCGTCCACATTCTCGGTGGCGGCCGAAATCGACTCGCCAACGGACGCACCATTCATGTCGCCGACCGGCCGACCTCCGACGGTGGCATCGTCAGTGTCCACTTCGACATGAGCCGTATGCACGAGCAGGAAGGGAAGCTGCGCGACCATAACGAGGAGTTGTCGGGCCATATACGCCAGCTCGAAGTTCAGGAACGCATGCTGCTGCAGCAGGAAGAACGGCAGGACGAGTAAATTCGGCAACTCGAAGAGCAGGAACGCCTGCTGCGGGAGCACGAAGATCGGCAGCGTGTCCACATTGCCGAACTGACCGACGCGCGACAACGCATGGAGGGGCAAGCCGCCCAGCTCGCCGAGCTTGCGGAAAAATACGCAGCCGAGAAGGAACTCACCGAGGCCGCCAACGCGACCAAGTCGGAATTCCTGGCGACCATCAGTCACGAAATCCGCACCCCCATGAATGGCATTCTCGGCATGGCCGGGCTGCTGATCGAGACCCAGCTTTCCGCCCAGCAGCGCCAGTATACCGAGGCGATTCACAACTCCGGTGAATCATTGCTCTATCTGATCAACGACATCCTGGACTTCTCGAAGATCGAGGCCGGACGTCTGGAATTCGAGAACATGCCGTTCGACCTTGCCGAAGTCGTGGATAGCGTTATCGAGATTCTGTGGCCCAAGGCGGAGGGCACGGGAATCGATCTCGCCGCCTTCATCGATCCCGACGCGCCGCACACCGTGCATGGCGATCCCGGCCGGCTGCGCCAGGTGCTGCCTAATCTGGTCGGCAATGCGGTCAAGTTCACCGAGCATGGAGGCGTATCGATTGCCGTCACCGTGGACAGCGCCGGTGACGACGATGTGCTTCTGCATTTCGACGTCGCCGACACCGGCATCGGCGTTCCGACCGAGCAACAGGCCAAGCTGTTCGAGCGTTTCTCCCAGGCCGATGCCTCGACCACGCGCAAGTACGGGGGAACCGGTCTCGGTCTCGCCATCTGCCGGCAGATCGTCACCTTGATGGAAGGCGAAGTCGGGCTATCGAGCGAACCCGGTGCCGGCAGCACATTTTGGTTCAACGCCCGATTCGGCCGCGCATCCGATGACCTGGCGGCGTCAATCGACAGCTACATAGCGCGCGTTGCCGGCAAGCGTACTCTCGTCGTTGACGGCAGCGCCGTCAGCGCCGGTGTGATCGAGCGGCAACTCGAGGCCTTTGGAGCGGAGGTGACCGTCATGGCCGATTCGATGGAGGCGATGCGGGCCATTCGCCTTAGTTTGCGCGAGCAGGCCCCATTCGACGCGATGATCATCGACCAGGATGCGGCCAACTTATCGCGCCGCGGCGGCCTGGCGAGGCGCCTGCGCAGATTGCGGCAGCTGCGGCCGACAAATCTGGTATTGGCCTCGCCCGATACCGAGTTGCGGTCGCGATCGCACGAGTACGGTTTCGATACCCAAGTGCCGAAGCCGCTGCGCCCGCTGGCGCTGCTGGAATCGGTTGCGGAACTCTTCGGCTCAAAGCTGCCGCTGAGCCGCGCCAAACCGTCAACACACGCGCACGACGCGACGGTCACCGGGTCAGCAAGCCATACCCTCCTCGTCGAAGACAACAAAGCAAATCAGCTCTACGCGGTCGCATTGCTGCGCAACGGAGGACACCGGGTCGACGTCGCGGCCAACGGCCTGGAGGCGGTCCAGGCCTTACGCCGGCAATCCTATGACGTCGTGTTGATGGATATCCAAATGCCGGAAATGGACGGCGTCGAGGCGACGCGGCGCATTCGCGCGCTACCCAAGGATGCCGCCCGGGTGCCGATCATCGCGATGACCGCTAACGCCGTGAAGGGCGATCGCGAGCGCTATCTGGAGGCCGGCATGGACGACTACCTGGCCAAACCCGTCAAGCCCGTGGACATGCTTGCCAAGGTCGCGGAGTGGACGGGCGCTGAGGCGCCGGGCCTGTCGGCCGCGACGCCTGATGCTTCGACCGCAAACGAAACGGACCCAGCCGCGCGCGCAGAATTGCTGGACTTGCTCGAGTCGGCCGACGCGCTGACACGAGACGACAGTGCGGACGTTCCAAAACAGAGCAAGCGGTTACGCGCTTGATGACGAAACGGAGCCGGTGACATGACCGAAACGCGGACCCCAGACGAAAAGACGAACGGCGCCAATTCGACAGGCGTGGAATCGACGGACGACGCCGCAGACGCCGCGCAAATTGCCGCAATGGAGCGCGAAATCGCCCGCTTGGCGGAGGGCTTCTGTGAGTGGGCGATCGCCGATCTCGACGCCGCGTGCAGCGCCTTGCAGGAAGCGCACACGAATGCCGAGTCGCGCGAGGCCGCGCTTAAGACCTTGTACGGGCATGCGCACACGCTCAAGGGCCAAGGCGGATGTTTCGACTATCCCCTCGTGACCGAGATCGGTCAGTCGCTGTGCCAATACCTGCGCCAGGTCAGCCTCTCCACCGATGAGCAGTTCGGCATCGCGCGTTTCCATCTCGCCGCCATCCGCCGGGTGCTGGAAAAACAGATTACGGGCACCGGCGAGGACGTCGGGCGCAAACTCATCGCGCGATTGAACAGCATGGTTAACGCAGAAGTGCGGTAGGTATGCTCAGCGGCGACGCCGCGACTCCAGCGCCGCATCTTCGACACGAATGCGATGGGCCAACAGGCCGGCATTGAGCGTGGAGAAGACCAGCGCGGTCTGCCAGGCGCCAAATACCATGGGCAGCAGGGCGATCTCCGCCGCGACCACCACGTAATTCGGATGGCGCATGAATTGGTACGGCCCACGACGTACAAGCGGCTCGTCTGGGACCGATAGTATTCGGGTGGTCCAAAATCGACCCAGACTCGCGATGATCCAAATGCGCCCTGCCTGCGCCGCGATGAACGCACCGAGCCACCACACGTCGATCGCCGCCGTCGGCGGCACCGTGACGAACAGCGCGCCCAACCATGCGGTGTGCAGAACAACGAAGAGCGGGTAGTGGCCGGCGCCGAACTCGACGCCGCCGGCGGCGCGCAAGTTTCCGCTCGTTGCGTCGCGACAGGTAAGGCTCGCCAAGGCGCAGCACGGCGACGATGAGGACGATCAATTGGGGTGGCGCTAGTCCATCCATAGCAGGAGGAACGCGGCCGTGAATCCCGGACCAAGCGCGGTCATCAAGTAACGGCTGGGTGCGCCCCGCGCGAGCGCACGCTCGGCCACGAACATCACCGAGGCCGCAGACATGTTGCCGTACTCACCCAACACCGCCCGGGTGTCGATCAACGCGCCCGGCGGCAGACCGAACACGGCTTCGAGGGCGTCCACGACCTTGGCGCCGCCGGGGTCGCAGATGAAGCCGTCCAAGTCGGTTTGCGCGAGCCCTTGGCGCTCAAGAAAAGCATCGAGAGCTTGCGGAAAATTTCGCGCACGAGCATCGGAATGTCGCGTGAGAACAGCACGCCGAAACCGTCGTCTTCGATACGCCAGCCCATGATGTCCAGCGAATGCGGCCACGTGTGCTCGCCCCACGCCACCAGTGACGGACTGGCCGCGCGCGCGTCGCAACGCAGCAGAGCCGCGGCGGCGCCATCGCCGAACAGGGCCGAAGCGACGACATTGCTCTTCGAGTGATCGTCGCTGCGAAAGGTCAGGCCGCACAGTTCGACGATCAGGACCAAAACGTTGCTGCCCGGCGTCGAGCGCGCAATGGCCGCCGCGCGCGACAAGCCCAGCACGCCGCCCGCGCAGCCGAGTCCGAATATCGGCAGACGCTCCAGCTCGCGGCGGAACGGTAGTCGTTCCATCAGCAGCGCATCCAGGCTGGGCGTGGCAATGCCCGTCGTTGAAACCGTAACCAGCGTATCGATCGCGTCAGCCCGCACGCCGGCGCGCGCCATGCACCGCTGCGCCGCGTCCGACAACAGCGTGACCGCGTTCTCGACGTACAGCCGATTGCGTTCCCGCCACGAAACGGATGTCGTATACCACTCCAACGGCACACACGAGTATCGCTGCGCAATGCCGGCGTTGTCGTACACCGACGCCATGCGATCCATCACCGCAGGCCCGAAGTGCGAAAGAAGGCCGCGCATAATATCGCGTTGTTCGGGACGAAATGAGGGGACCGCGGTTGCGAGCGAAATCAGACGCGGTGCCGCAGCCGAGCGCGATGCCGGCGCGCGCGGTCGGGCCTCATCATCGATTTCGGTTTTCACCATGCGGACATCACCTTGGCGCATAGGGTAACACGCGGCACATGGTGACTATTCCGGCCCCGGCGCCGAATGCGGGAATGCTCCGCCTCCTTGCGCCCAGCTGATCGTGCAGCCAGCCGATAGAAAGCGGCTACTCGCCCACTTGTGTGGCGCGTTTCATCTTGCCCTGCCAGCGGCACGCGAACGCCGCGTCGATGCCGAACTGATCGAGAGCACGCGCGACAATGTGATTGACGATGTCGTCGACGGACTCCGGCTGCTTGTAAAAGGAGGGCATCGGCGGCAGAATCGTTACTCCGAGCCGAGAAAGGCTCAGCATATTTTGCAAATGAACCGCGCTCAGCGGCGTCTCGCGCACAACGAGCACCAGCGGTCGGCGCTCCTTCAATGTCACGTCCGCCGCGCGGTGCACCAGATGTGTGCCGGCGCCGGTGGCGATCGCGGCCAAACTGCTCGCCGAGCAGGGGATCACCAACATGCCATCGGTGCGGTACGACCCTGACGAGATCGCCGCCCCCATGTCGCCGGGCGCATACCAGACACTGGCCAGCGCGCGCGCATCGTCGAGCGCACGGCCGGTCTCGTGCGCGACCGTTTGCTGCGCCCACTTGCTGACGACCACATGTGTCTCGACGCGGGCGGCCCTGAGCGCCTCGAGCGCACGGATGCCCAGGATAGCCCCGGTCGCGCCGGAGATTGCTACAATCAGTTTCGATACCGCCATCGCACGCGCCGCAATTCCGACCTCGTTCGCGCCAAACGTAGTGAAGCGGGGGAACGTTGACAAAGCGCAACCGCGGGTTCACGCAACGCGGGCAATCGCGCCGTCATGACCGGAAATTCATGCAAGAAAACGCTATCTCCACTCTCGCCGCGTCAATCGCCGACGCGATCGCGCGCGCGCCACCCGCCGCACGGCATGACGCGGCCTTGGACGCGCTCGATCTGTTGGCGGTACTCGCCGACGGCAAGCCCCTTGCCATGTTCGGTTGTGGGAGCGCCCCACCACCGTGGTTCGGCGACGTCGAGCCGCTGTTGCATGTCCTCGATGTGTCGTTCGGACCCGGCCCGATGTGGGTGGTCGGAAGCGAGATCGCCGACCTGCCGGACTGGTACGCCGGCCCTCTCGTCGACGCACGACGCGGCATCGAGGTCCTGTATGTCGGCCGGCCCGAGTTGGTGAACCATGCGATGGGCGGCCTGGATGTGATCGACGAGGCAACAGAGGCGGCGCGGCTTGGCTACCCGTCATGCTGCGTGGGCGCATTCCATCGCCGACGGCGGCGCTACCACGATTTGACAATGGCGACGATCGCGCATTTCTCTGGGCTGGACGAAGAAAAAATGCGGCGATTCGCCGCCGCGGAAGTTGTACTTCAACCGCAATCGTCCGACGAGCGTAGGCAGCTTCGTGAGGCTCTGCACTGCCACATGGCGCCGTTCACCTCCGTTCGCATGTGCATTGGGTGCCGGGGTGAGCCGGATCGCCCGGCGATGCAGTTGTCGCGGCGGCGCGCCAAGCTCGCGCGAAGGCATGGCATCGATAGTTTGCTCACGCTCCGGACCACCGAATACGTCTGATGGTTGACCAATCGATCCGCCGGCACCTTCTCTCGCTAGAGCAGCATGGTGAATTGACCCGCTTCAACGCCGAGGTTGATCCCGACGAGAACCTCTCGGCCGTTAGCTGGAAGACATTCGCCGAGCGCGGCAAGGCGTGTTTGTTCGAGCGCGTAAAAGGACACCCCGGCTGGCGCGTCGCCAGCCAGATCGTCGCCGACCGTGCCAAGTGGGCCGTCGCGCTCGGGGTCGACGCGGAAGAGGTCGTGCCCACGCTCAATCGGCGCATCGCCCAGACCATCGACCCAGTGGAAATGGACGCCGCCGGCGCCCCGGTCAAAGAGTCCATCGCCATCGGCAAGGAAGTCGATCTCACCCGCTTGCCGGCGATGTGGACTTCGGTGCGCGACCCGGGCCGCTACATCGCCTCGGGCATGTGCGTCATCAAGGACCCACACACCGGCATCCGTAACGTCTCGTTCCACCGCGCGCAGCTTCTGGGACCGAACACGACCGGCTACCTGATCTGCCCGCGCCAGGCGCTGAAGATCTATCAGATGTACGCCGAGCTGGACCGGCCGATGGAGGCGGCGATGGTGATCGGCGCGCATCCAACGATCGTGTTCGCCGCCGCTTTCGTCGCGGCGTACGGCCAGGACGAGTTTTCGATCGCTGGCGGCCTGCTGGGCGAGGCCGTGCGCCTGGTCAAATGCGAGACCATCGACATGGAAGTCCCGGCCGACGCCGAGTTGGTGCTTGAGGGCGAACTGCTGCCGGGCGAGCGCACCGAGGAGGGTCCGTTCGGTGAGGTGACTGGCACCTATGCCCAGGAGGGAGCGACACCTCTGTTCCGGGTGAAGGCAGTGACCCATCGCCGCGATCCGATCTTCTATGCGATGCAATGCGGCCTGCCGCCCAGCGATGCCCATTCGATCATCTGCACCACCATCGAGATGCGGCTGTGGGACCATTTGCGTAACGCCGCCGGCGGCGTCGATCTGATCGACGTGCGCTGCGTGGCGGGCATGACGCCAATGCTGGTGGTCGTGAAGCTGCGCCCCAAATTCGCCGGCCAGTCCATGTCGGCTCTGCTCGCGGCCCTGTCGAGCCCCTACTTGCACCCGAAGTTCGCGATCGCCGTCGACGAGGACATCGACGTCAGCGACTTGGACCAAGTGTTATGGGCGGTCGCGAACCGGGTCGACGCCGGGTGCGACATTCAGAAGATCGACCGCACGCGGGTGTTCGCGCTCGACAACGCATCGCCGATCGCCGACGGCATGAGCGCCATGTATCGCATCGGCACCAAGGTGCTGATCGACGCCACGGCGCCACCGGGCACGAGCCGGCGACCCTATCCGTTAGCCGCCCCGGCGGAGCGCGACGCGGCGCTGAACAATTTCGCGACGCAGGCGACCGCGATTGAGAGCGCGATCGCCGGCCATCTCGCCGACGTGGAAGGAGGCATCGACGTCGTGGCGGTGCGCTGCTATCCCCACACCGAGAACCGGATCGTTGCCATCAAGATCCGGCCGCGCATGGAGGGGCAGTCGAAAACGGCGCTCATGGCCGCTCTGTCCGCGCCCGACCTCAACCCCATATTGGCGATCGCCGTCGACGAGGACATCGACGTCGATGATCCGCGCGACATCGCCTGGGCCATCGCCAGCCGCGTGCACGCGCAAATCGATCTGCAGGTGATCGGCGCCAGCGCCATCCACGAGCCCGGCGCACAGGACGGCTATCGCTGTGCCACCAAATGGTTCATCGACGCGACGATGCCGCCGAGCGCGCGCGACAAGTTCGAACGTGCGGTGCCGAAGAACCTGGAGAGAACTGATCTGGCGGACTTTTTGCCTGAATAAGTTAACAACAATGAAAGCCGGACGTCGTAGTATCCGCTCACCGGCCAAAAATCCGGTTGCGTGGCCTAGCCGCGACACACGGTTCCCGCTGGAGGCCATTGTCGGCGTCGCATTCGCCGGACGGCGCTACGGTTTCTGCGCGGTTTCGGAACTTCTGTATCTGAACGCGGCCCGTCCGGTTCACACAACCCGCATGATGGACCATGAGGGGTCTTGGTGGAGACTCTTATTGGGCCCTAGTGGATTGATTCCAACGTTTGGAACCCTCGGTTTCGGGCTGCGATGATGTCGTCGGGGTCGGCTTTCGATATGAATGGCTGTGGGTTGGCCGCATTGTATTCGCGGACGAAGCGGTTGATTGCGGCCTGGAGATCGACGACGGAATGGAAGACGCCGTGCTTGAGCCGCCGCCGGGTGAGTTTTGCGAAGAAGCCCTCGACGGCATTGAGCCACGAGCAGGAGGTCGGTGTGAAGTGGAAAGTCCAGCGCGGATGGCGGGCGAGCCAGGCGCGGACCTTGTCCTTGTTGTGCGCCGCGTAGTTGTCGACGATCGCGTGGATGGCCTTGTCCGCCGGCACCGTGCGCTCGATGCGGTTGAGGAAGCGGATGAACTCCTGATGGCGGTGGCGCTGCATGTTCTGGCCGATCACCGTTCCGTCCAGAACGTTGAGCGCCGCAAACAGCGTGGTCGTGCCGTGCCGTTTGTAGTCATGGTGCCGGCGCGTCCCTTCTTCATCGGCAGACCGGCGGTCGAGCGCCTGGATCTGTGACTTCTCATCGATCGACAACACCACCGCATGGGCCGGCGGGTCGACATACAGGCCGACGATATCGGTGAGTTTCTCGGCGAAGGCAGGGTCGGTCGACAGCTTGAAGTTGCGCCAGCGGTGCGGACTGAGACCGTGAGCCTTCCAGATCGCCTGCACCGTCGAGGCGGCAATACCGGCCGCCCTGGCCATCGCGCGCAACGTCCAGTGGGTCGCCTCAAACGGCGGCGGTTGCTGCGTCAGGCGCACGATCTCGGCGACACGATCGAGCGGGACCGGCGCCTTGCCGGGCGGACGGGACTTGTCGCGAAGCAGGCCGCCGACACCCTCGTGCATGAACCGCTCTTGCCAGCGCCACACGCAGGTCTTGGACTTGCCGGTCTCGGTCATGATCGCCGAGGTGCCCAGACCCTCGCCGCTGAGAAGGACAATATGTGCCCGCCAGACGTGTTTCTGCGGGCTCTTGGGATCCGCGACGACCGCGCGCAATCGCTGACGGTCGCCGGCGGATAGGGTGAAGGAGATTCCACTGCGCATGCGCCAGATTCGCATAACACAGCAAAATACGGAATCCCAATTCGGACTCTTTCGTTCCGATCAATCCACTAGCGGCTACAAGGCCAATGAATCGCTGTTGAAGATGGCGCTCGCCGAGTGGGGCCACGTGGTCTCGCGCGACCGGGTGAGGACGGAGCTGTCGTGGCTCGCCGAGCAGGGTCTGGTAAGCCTGAACGAGATCGGTGGCGTGAATGATCGCCGAGCTCGGCGAGCGCGGCGCGGAGGTTGCCGCCGGCGCGGCAGTCGTGCCGGGCGTCAAGCGGCCGGCCCCGGATTGATAATGGCGGGCCGGCGTTCCAGCATCTCGCGGCTACCCCCTGAAATCCGCGATCAGATCAACCGGCTGATCCGCGACGGCGCCATGATCGACGAGATCGTCGCGCACCTGAAGACGCTCGACATGCAGGTCTCGCGCTCCGCTGTGGGCCGCTACCGCAAGAGCGCCGAGGACGCGATGCGGGAATACCGCGAGGCCCAGGAGATCGCCGGCGTCTGGCTTCAACGGTACAAAGAAGATCCGCACGGCGACGTCGGTCGCCTCGTCGCCGAGCTGCTCAAGACGGTGGCGTTCACGACCACGGCGCGGCTGCGCGAGGCCGGCGACGGCGCCGTCGATACGCTCGATATCAGTCGCCTGTCACGGGCGATGCAGGCCCTGGAGCGGGCCGGCAAGATATCGCTCGACCACGTGCTGGCGATCCGCAGGGAAACGGCCGAGACGGCCGCCGAGGCGGCGGTCAGCGCGGCCGAGGCGGAATCCGAGAAGGTCGGCCACAGGCTGCCGGCGGAGGCGTTGCGCGCCATCCGGGAACAGGTCTACGGGATCGTCGAGGCATCGCCATGAACGCGCCCGCGATGCCGCTCTACGGCTATCAGCGGCAGTGGATGGCCGACGAGCGACGCTTCAAGATCGGCATGTGGTCGCGTCAGATCGGCAAGACCTTCACCACCACCCTCGAGATCGTCGACGACATGTATTCGGCGAAGCTTAGAGGGCGGCGCGTCACCGTGGCTCGTGCTTTCGCGCGGCGACCGCCAGGCGCGCGAGGCGATGCGCGCCGGCATCCAGACCCACGCCCGCTCCTACGGGCTCGCGCTCGAGGCTTCCGAATACGATGTCCGCCTCGCCGACCAGGTCTTCCGCGCCCACGAATGGGACGCCGGCGGCGGCAACATCGTCACCGCGCTGCCCGCCAATCCCGACACCGCGCGCGGCTATTCCCGCAACGTCTATCTCGACGAGTTCGCGATCCACCGTGACTCGCGCGAGATCTGGGGCGCGCTCTACCCCTCGATCGCGCGCGGCTGGAAAATCCGCGTGACCTCGACGCCGAAGGGCCGGCGGGGCAAGTTCTACGAGCTGATGACGGCCGACGGCTCCCGCTGGTCGCGCCACGTGGTCGACATCCATCGCGCCGTCGCCGAGGGCTATCCCACCGATGTCGACGAGCTGCGCGAGGGCCTCGCCGACGACGAGCTATGGCGCCAGGAGTACGAGCTCGAATGGCTCGACGAGGCGAGCGCCTGGCTCACCTACGAGCTGATCGACGGTTGCGAGCATGGCGGCGCCGGCGATCCGCTGGGTTACACCGGCGGCCCGGTGTTCATCGGCAACGACATCGCCCGGCGCAACGACCTCTGGGTCGCCTGGGTGCTGGAGCTGGTGGGCGACATCGCCTGGACCCGCGAGATCAAGACGCTCAGGGGCGCCACCTTCGCCGCTCAGGACGCGGCGCTCGACGAGCTGGTGGCCCGTTACAAGCTGGTCAGGATCGCCATGGACCAGACCGGCATGGGCGAGAAGCCGGTCGAGGATGCGAAGCGTCGCTACGGTGCGAGCCGGGCCGAGGGCGTGCTGTTCACTTCCGCGCGCAAGCTCGATCTGGCGACGGCGCTCAGGGAACGTTTCGAGGACCGCACCATCCGCATCCCGATCGGCGATCGGGCGCTCCGCGCCGATCTGCACTCGGTGCAGAAGACGGTCGGCGCCACCGGCGCCCCCCGCCTGATCGCCGACGACAGCGGCGATGGTCATGCCGACCGCTTCTGGGCCGGCGCGCTCGCCTGCGCCGCCGCCGCGCAGGGCACGCAACCCGCCGCCGGCGAGACCGTCATTTTCGACCACGCCGCGACCTACCGGCCGCGCGCCATGCCGGCACGGCCGGCAGCGACGCTATGGCGGAGGCCGGCGCGGCACAGCGCCGGAGGCGCCCTATGAACCGCGCTCGCGCCGCATTTGATTCACATGCTCGGCGGAGCGCCGCGGGACACTGACCTGCCGTCCTTCCGTGAAGCAACCGGGGTCACCATCGATCCGGACGAGAGCCAATGGCGGTCGCTCACCGCCGGCCCGCGCGATCTGACACCGCTCACCCAGAGCCGCATGCAGTCGCTGGCCGCCGGGTTGTGGGAATCCAACCTGTTCGCCCACCAGCTCATCGAGCTGCCCATCGCCTACCTGCTCGCCGAGGGCGTCCGCCTCACTGTACCCGACAAGGACGCGCAACCCTGGCTCGACGCCTGCAGGCGCGATCCGATCACCGACATGCGCCGCAATCTGCCGCGCATGATGCGCGAGCTCGCGCTGTTCGGCGAGCAGTGCTGGCCGACCTTTGTCGACCCGGTCTCGGGCCATGTCCGTCTCGGTTATCTCGATCCCTCGCTCATCGAAACCGTGGTGTGCGACCCGGAAAACGCCGCCCAGCCGATCGGTGTCGTGACCACCAGGGATAAACACGGCCGCGCGCGCCGCTACCGCGTCGTCGTCGCCGGCCCCGAAACCGTTTTTGCCGAGCGGACCCGGGAGATCCGCGAGACCATGACCGACGGCGATGCTTTCCTGTTCCAGCGCAATCGCCTGATGTGCGGCGCCCGTGGACGCTCCGATCTGCTCGCCGCCATCGACTAGCTCGACGCTTACGAGCGCTTTCTGTTCGGCGAGCTGGACCGCGCCGACTTCCTGCGCGCGTTCGTCTTGGACGTCAACCTGGCGGGCGCCGACGAGGACACCGTGAAGGCCCGGGCACGCGAGATTTCCGCGCCGGCGCCGGGCAACATCCGGGTTCACAACGACAGCGAGACCTGGCAGGCGCTCGCACCCCAGTTGGGGCTATACGGATCCGCGGCCGGCGCCCGGCTGTTCCGCAACCACATCCTCTCCGGGCTGGGTTGGCCCGAGCACTGGTTCGGTGGCGGCGGCGACGTCAATCGGGCCACGGCCGCCGAGATGGGCGATCCCACCTTCAAGGCGCTCACCATGCGTCAGCGCAAATGGAGCGCGATCCTCGAACAGGTCGCCGCCTACGTCATCCGTTTCCGCCTCGACCCCTCCGGCCGTTCGGCCTTCGATATCGAGAACCCCGATCACGAACTCACGCCCTCCGTCGAATGGCCCGAGATGGTAACCCGGGACGCTTCGAGCCACGCCACGGCGCTCGGCCAGGTCACCGGCGCCGTTGCCCTGGGTGTGGATCGAGGGCTGATGAGCGAGGTCACCGCGCTCAAGCTGATCCGCTCGGTCGCCGAGCGCCTCGGGGTCGAGTTCGACGCCGAAGCCGAGCTCATTACGGCGCACGAGGAAGTCCAGGCGCGCGCCGAGGACGACGCTTTCTCGGCACCGCCCGAGGACGACGCCGAGCGGGACTGACGCACCGGCATGGCGACCGACCGCGAGCGCGAGCGCAAGCTGCGGGGTGAGCGCTCGAGGCGGCAGCGCGTTCTCCCGCGTATCCAGCGGGACACGGCCGGCGAGGTGACGCGGCTGTTGCGCCGTGCCGAACGCGATATCCGAGCCACGCTGGCCGGCACGCCGTCCGAGTTCGACGCTTTCGCCCTGCCGAGGTTGCAGACCTCCATCCGCCAGGCCCTTGAACGAATGGGCGCGGCGGCCGGCGCCGCCACGGCCGAGGCCGCCGCGCGGGCGTGGGACGCCGGCATCGAGACGGTCGATGCGCCCCTGAATGCGGCGCTGCAGCTCGATACGCCGGACTTCCGCATCGCTTCGATGCTGCCCACCGTAGATACCCGCCAGCTCACCGCCATGCGCGCCTTCGTGACGCACAAGATGACCGGCATCTCGACCGCTCTCGCCGATCGAATCAATGCCGAGATCGGGCTCGTTGCCGTCGGCACGACGAGTGCCGGCGACGCAGTCGGCCGTATCGCCGGCATCATGAAGACCGGCGGGCGGTCGCGCGCGCTCACCGTCCTGCGCACCGAGCTCGGCCGCGCCTATTCCGTTGCCACCCAGGAGCGCCAATCCCAGTCCGCCGAGGTTCTGCCCGGCCTGAAGAAGCAATGGCGGCGATCCGGCAAGCGTCGCTCACGCCTCAACCATGACGCCATCGACGGCCAGATTCGTGAAGTGGACGAGCCGTTTCAGCTTGGCTCGGTGACGCTCATGTTCCCGCGCGCCGCCGCCGGGCCGGCCAGTGAGACCATCAATTGCGGCTGTCAGTCGTTGGACTGGATGGAATCGTGGGAGGTCGAGCACCCCGGACGGCGGCCGTTCACCGACGAAGAGATCGCCATCGACCCCCGCCGCGCCGATCTCGAGGGAGAGCCGGCGGCACTTTCCGCCCGCGCGGCCGTTCGCGATAACGTGGCCACCGAGGCGTTCCGGAGTTTCACCGCCGGCCAATCCGGTGACCGAACCGAGCGCACCGTTGCCATGATGGACCCGGAGCGCGGCGCCGCCCTCGGATTCACGGACCGGCTTCGCGCCGTGCGCCTGTCCGCGGCAACCGTCCGCACGCACCCGCGCTTCGCCGATTTCGCCGCCGATGACTGGCGGCGCGTGCAGCGCATCGTCGATGCCGGCGAGTGGATCGAGAGCGGCTCGAACCACCGCCTGATCTGGACCGAGGAGGACGGCAAGCCCTGGATGGCGGTGGTCAAGCGCACCGCTGACGCCGAGATCTATCTCCAATCCTACCGGCGGGCTCAGCAATACGATGTTGAAAAATGGCGGGAGGAATGATGGAGCCCGGGGGGCCACAATCTCCCCCACCGAACATACGCCGGGCTGGGCAAGCGACCTCGCGGTCTGACTCGGGCTCCGCGACTATACTAGGCGTGTTCGCTCCCCGCGGCAACGCATCGGACCGGCGTTCGTGGCGGCGCGCATTCAGGACTGATTTTCACCCTCTCAAACAATCGGAAATACCCGGCGTTTCAACCCCCCTGAAACCGCCCGAAAATTGCGTTTTCAGGGCCGTTTACGCCTCGTGAACGGTGGATTCACAAAGACTTTTGTTCTGCCTCCCCCGAGGACCCCGGCGAGATTAAGCCGTTGATCTCCCGATGCAAATCCCGCCCAATGCCACCGAATCCCCGCAAATCCCAATTCTTAAAGACTTTCGTCCCCCCACACCCGCACGAGACGTCGAAACCGACGCCCCCCGCCGACACCACACCGCCCTGGGCCGCGTCGAAGGCGGCCACCCCGCCGATGGGAAAGCCATAGCCCCAATGCGCGTCCGGCATCGCGTACGCCGCTTTGACGATGCCGGGCAGTGTCGCCACGTTGGTCAGCTGCTCGAACACTTTCTGATCCATCTCTTCGATCAGGGGCTCGTCGGCGAAGATGATCGCGGGGACGCGCATGTCGCCACGCGGCGCTACTTGCCAGCGATCGGCCTCGATTCGTTGGAACTGGGCGGGATCCATGCGCGGCTCCTAGCGATGCTCAGACATCGACGACGCACTGGGCGAGCCATTGGCCGTCGTTCCGCCGTTTTACGGACAGCGCGGTGTAGGTTGCGCCCTTGGCCTCGGCCGCCGGCTGATGCCGCTCCACGTCAATCGTCTCTCCCCAGGCGGTCGCCGTGAGCCGCGTGGGCTCCAGTCGAACGTGATAGCGAGCGAAGATCATCCGCCGGGTCGCCATCTCGAAGATAATGGCGTTGAGCCACTCCACCAGCAGCATCTCGTGGCTCGGTGCCTCGCAACTGATCTCGACCGGCGTTTCGGCGCGGACGATGGCGGGATCGGTCAACACCGCCGTCAACGCCAGCGCCGCCTGCTCGACCGCGGCCTGCGGCGTGCCAGCGATCCCCCGCACGCCGGTGTCTGCGTCATGCGGGAAGTGCTCCCAATGAGGGGCGAAACCCTTGTGCGTGACGTCGGCCATCCACCGTCGTCACGGTTGCGTCGATGTCATCGGCACAGACTAGTGGATTGATTCCAACGTTTGGAACCCTCGGTTTCGGGCTGCGATGATGTCGTTGGGGTCGGCTTTCGATATGAATGGCTGTGGGTTGGCCGCATTGTATTCGCGGACGAAGCGGTTGATTGCGGCCTGGAGATCGACGACGGAATGGAAGACGCCGTGCTTGAGCCGCCGCCGGGTGAGTTTTGCGAAGAAGCCCTCGACGGCATTGAGCCACGAGCAGGAGGTCGGTGTGAAGTGGAAAGTCCAGCGCGGATGGCGGGCGAGCCAGGCGCGGACCTTGTCCTTGTTGTGCGCCGCGTAGTTGTCGACGATCGCGTGGATGGCCTTGTCCGCCGGCACCGTGCGCTCGATGCGGTTGAGGAAGCGGATGAACTCCTGATGGCGGTGGCGCTGCATGTTCTGGCCGATCACCGTTCCGTCCAGAACGTTGAGCGCCGCAAACAGCGTGGTCGTGCCGTGCCGTTTGTAGTCATGGGTCATGGTGCCGGCGCGTCCCTTCTTCATCGGCAGACCGGCGGTCGAGCGCCTGGATCTGTGACTTCTCATCGATCGACAACACCACCGCATGGGCCGGCGGGTCGACATACAGGCCGACGATATCGGTGAGTTTCTCGGCGAAGGCAGGGTCGGTCGACAGCTTGAAGTTGCGCCAGCGGTGCGGGCTGAGACCGTGAGCCTTCCAGATCGCCTGCACCGTCGAGGCGGCAATACCGGCCGCCCTGGCCATCGCGCGCAACGTCCAGTGGGTCGCCTCAAACGGCGGCGGTTGCTGCGTCAGGCGCACGATCTCGGCGACACGATCGAGCGGGACCGGCGCCTTGCCGGGCGCATACCACAGCAAAATACGGAACCCCAATTCGGACTCTTTCATTCCGATCAATCCACTAGCGCGAAGGCCCGCCCTTGCGATTGATCGAACGCAACGACGCGCTGTATCGCGGACCGGCTACAACGCCTCGGTACCCTCTTCGCTGGTGCGGATCCGGATCGCGCGCTCCAGCGGATAGACGAACACCTTGCCGTCGCCGATCGACCCGGTACGGGCGGCGTTCAGGATCGCTTCGACCGCCTTGTCGACCAATCCGTCGTCCAGTGCGATCTCGATCTTCACCTTTGGTACGAAGCTGATCTGATACTCCGCCCCGCGGTAGATCTCGGTATGTCCGCGCTGGCGGCCATAGCCGCGTACTTCCGACACCGTCAGGCCCTGCACACCCACCTCGGTCAAGGCGTCGCGCACCTGTTCCAGGCGATGGGGCTTGATGACTGCCATGATCAGTTTCATGGTTCCCTCACAAATCGTAGCCGCGCTCGCCGTGCGCGGAAATGTCCAGGCCGATAATTTCGGTTTCCTCGTCGACCCGCAGGCCGACCAACGCAGTCACAACCTTCACGATGATAAAGGTGGCGACGCCGGACCACACGGCCACGGCCGCGATGCCTAGCAATTGCACGCCCAGCTGGCTGGCAATGGTCATGTCATCCGCAAGGCCGAGGCCGCCGAAGGCAGTGGCGGCGAAAATCGCGACCAACACGGTACCCAGCGCGCCGCCGACGCCGTGCACCGCGAACACGTCAAGCGAGTCGTCGATCTTCAGGGTTTGCTTGACCAGCGACACCGCCCACTGACACACCAGTCCGGCCGCGATGCCGATGATGAGCGCACCGACCGGTCCGACAAACCCGGAGGCCGGCGTGATCGTCGCCAAACCGGCGACCATGCCGGTGACGATGCCGACAAGACTGGGCTTGCCGTAGCGAATCCACTCGACGACGGCCCAGGTAATTGACGCCGTAGCCGCTGAAATGTGGGTGACGGTCATCGCCATGCCGGCGCTGCCGCCGGCCGCAAGTGCGCTGCCGGCATTGAAGCCGAACCAGCCGACCCACAGCATGCAGGCGCCGATCATGGTCAAGCCAGGGTTATGCGGTGGCCGCAGCTCGTTGGGAAAGCCGCGGCGTCCGCCCAGCGACTGTGCCAGCACCAGGGCGGAGATCCCGGCCGTGAGGTGGACGACCAGGCCGCCGGCGAAATCGAGCGCGCCGAGTTGGCTCAGCCAACCGCCGCCCCACACCCAATGTGTGACCGGCGCATAAACCACGATCAGCCAGATGGCGCTGAAGAGGACCACGGCGGGAAAGCGGATGCGTTCGGGATAGGCGCCGACGATAAGCGCCGGCGTGATGATCGCGAACGTCATCTGGAACATGAAGAACACGGTCTCAGGGATGGTCCCGGACGCCGTGCCCACGCCGACGCCGGCCAGGAACATCTTGCTCAACCCGCCGACCCACGAGAACCCGTCGGCGAAGGCGAGTGAATACGCGATCACGAACCAGACGATCGACGCCACACAGGCGATGGCGAAACAGTGCATCAGCACCGACAGCACATGATTGGCACGCACCAGGCCGCCGTAGAACAAGGCCAAACCCGGCAACGTCATGAACAGCACCAGGGCTGTCGAAGTCAGGATCCAGGCCGTATCGGCACCGCTGATCGCCGCCTCCTGAGCCGCCGCCGAGTTCGCCGACAGCATCGCGGCTGCGGACAAACCAAGTCTCGCGTATCGCAACATGATTGCCCCCAGTCCTCTGTTTCGCGCCCCGCTTACGGCATCTTCTCCGGCGGATGCTCTGGCGACGCGGTAGCCTATTCCTTAGCGCGCATTGAGCGTGGCAGACAAGTACAGACCGACCGCCTGCGCCCGTGAAACGACTTCAAGCTTGGCGTACAGGCCCTTGAGGTGGAACTTCACGGTGTTGATGGAAATGCCGAAGTCCCGCGCCAGTTGGGCGTTGGTGCGCCCCAACGGCAAGGCCGCCAGCAGTTCCCGCTCGCGATCCGTCAGTGCCTTCAGCGGGTCGTGGTAGAGGGTGCGCACATCCAGGAATGGAAACACCATCCGGCCGGCCGCCACCTGGGCGATCGTCTCGAGCAGCTGTTCAGGTGGTTGGCTCTTGGGGCAAAAACCGGCAGCGCCTGCGGCCATGGCCTTGCTCGGGATATCGGGGGCATCGGTGCCGGTATAGACGATGATCGGGCGTGTGTCGTTCTGCTCGCGCAGCGCCGCCAACACGGCGCGCCCGTCGGCATAGGGCATGAGCCAGCCGATCACGCCGACATCGAACGGCACCCGCCTCACCGCATCGAGGAAGCGCTCGCCGTCCGTAGCGGCGACCGCCAAATTGAAACGCGGATCGGCGCCGATCAGTTGCTTGAAGGCCTGCAGGACGAGCGGATTCTTGTCCGCGACGGCGACGTCTGCCGGCTGGTCGGGTACCGATCGCGCCCTCGTGGTGGGGGCTCGAACACTCCCGGTGCCTGGCTCGCTCGCACTCATCGTAGAAGCGAAATGTTGCCCGCGACTGCAAATACGAGGTGGGACTCTACCCGAACGGGTAGGGAAATGCACGCCCGATTGAGTGCGCCGGACTACCTATGCAGGTGTTCCGGCGCCGGCGCCGGCGTCCTATGGTGCATATGCGGCGTTAGACGCACCAAAGAAGGCGACCATGGACCAGGGCGGGACGGTATTCGACAGTTCACTGATCTATTCCTTACGCAAGGCGACGGAGGCCGCCGCCTGCGCGGCGTTCGACTGGATCGGACGCGGCGACAAGGAGGCCGCCGATGCTGCGGCGGTGGACGCCATGCGCGCCACGCTGAACACCTTGCCACTGCGTGGACGGGTGATCATCGGCGAGGGCGAGAAGGACGAGGCGGCCTATCTGTATCCGGGCGAGCGAGTGGGCGCGAACAGCGCCGAAATCGAATTCGACATCGCCGTCGATCCGATCGAGTGCACGAGCTATATGGCCCAAGGCTTGGCCAACTCCATGGCGGTTCTGGGGATGGCGCCGGCGGGCACGATGCTTGATCCGGGCAATGCGTTCTACATGGAGAAGTTCGCCGCGCCCCCCGCCGCCAAGGGCCGGATCGACATGTCGTGGCCGCTGGAGCGCAAGCTCGGCGTGCTCGCCGAGATATTGCACAAGCCGCTGGCGGATTTGACCGTGTTTGTCCTCGACAAGCCGCGCCACAAGGATCTCGTGAAGCAATTGCAAGCCATTGGCGTCCGCGTAGCGCTGCATCCGGCCGGCGACGTCGCCGGCGCCCTAATGGCGGCGATCCCGGGTTCGGGCATCGACTGCCTGATGGGCACGGGCGGCACGCCCGAGGGCATCACCACCGCGTGCGCCATCCGGGCCATCGGCGGCGAATTTGTCGGCCGCCTCGATCCGCAGAAACCGGACGAGCGTGCGGCTGTCTTGGCTGCCGGACTGGACATCGAACGTTGGTACGAGCGCGACGATATCGTCACGTCGCAGAACGTCATGTTCTGCGCCACCGGCATCACGTCGGGACCGCTTTTCGACGGCGTCGAGCGCAGCGAGACACACTACCGCGTGCAGACGCTGATGATATCTGGCGCGACGCGGGAGCGGCAGGTGCTGACGAACTACATTCCGCTGTCCGACGGCGTCGAGCGTTGAGCGGGGCGGCCATGCTGCAGACGCGCGTCGATCATCCCATAATTCTCGGCATCGTCGGCGACTCCGCCAGCGGCAAGACGACGCTGACGCGCGGCATTGCGCAGATCCTCGGCGCCGACCGCGTGGCCACGATATGCAGCGACGATTTCCATAAATACTCCCGTGCCGAACGTGCCGCGAACGGCTTTTCGGCATTGCATCCGGACGCCAACCATATCGACATTCTGGAACAGCAGCTCGAGCAGTTGCGTCAAGGCCGTCCGATCCTGAAGCCGGTCTACAATCACCAGACAGGCATGCTGGAAGCGCCGGAATACGTCGCGCCGCAGCCTTACATCATCGTCGAAGGACTGCTCGGCTATGCGACGCGCCGGATGCGCGACAGCTACGACGTCAAGATCTACCTCGAGCCCGACGAGCAATTACGCGTGCGTTGGAAGATCCAGCGCGACATGGCCACGCGCGGTTATAGCCGCGAACAGGTGCTGCGATCGCTGGAAAAGCGCAAGGACGACGGTCCCGCGTTCATACATCCCCAGCGCACCTTCGCCGATGTTGTCGTGAGCTTCTTTCCGCCGAGCGATTCGGCGCTTGAGAGCGGCGAGCATTTGAATGTTCGCCAGATTCTGCGGCCGACCTTGCCGCACCCCGACCTGACGACGATGCTCAATGGTCGCTCCAATTCCGGATTGCTTCTGGAATTGGCGCGCGACCGCGACGGCAAGCCCGTGGACGTGCTGGAGTTGCAGGGCAACCTGAGCGACACGCGTGCCGAGCGATTGGAGGACTTGCTTTGGGATCTGATACCCGAGGCGAGCCACCTCCGCACCAACGTCGGCAAATTTACGGATGAACAGAACCGCTCGATCCTGAGCCATCCGTTAGCGCTGACGCAGTTGATGATTACCTTTCACATGATCAAGGCGGCGCTGGGCGTTCACGCGGTGTGACGATCCGCGGCGACTAGGCCAAAACCGAGAGGAGGAGCGTTCCATGCCCGAAGGGCGCAGCGAAGCTGAGCGATATCAAGCAGGCGTTATTCCGTACAAGAACATGGGCTACTGGGATTCCGACTATCAGCCCAAGGACACCGACATTATCGCGCTGTTCCGCATCACGCCGCAGCCCGGCGTAGATCACGAGGAAGCAGCGGCGGCTGTCGCCGGCGAGTCCTCGACCGCGACCTGGACCGTCGTGTGGACCGACCGGCTGACCAATTGCGACGTCTATCGCGCCAAGGCCTACAAGAGCGAGCTGGTCCCCAATACCGGCCCCGGCACCAAGACCGAGCCGCAGTATTTCGCCTATATCGCCTATGACCTCGATCTTTTCGAGCCGGGCTCGATCGCCAACCTGACGGCGTCGATCATCGGCAACGTGTTCGGATTCAAAGCCGTCAAGGCGCTGCGGCTGGAGGATATGCGCATTCCGGTCGCCTATCTGAAGACCTTCCAGGGTCCGGCCACCGGCCTCGTCGTCGAGCGCGAGCGTCTCGACAAGTTCGGCCGTCCGTTCCTTGGCGCCACCACCAAGCCGAAGCTCGGCCTGTCGGGCCGCAACTACGGCCGCGTGGTGTACGAGGCGCTGAAGGGCGGCCTCGACTTCGTCAAGGACGACGAAAACATCAACAGCCAGCCCTTCATGCACTGGCGCGACCGTTACCTGTACTGCATGGAGGCGGTGAACCGCGCGTCGGCCGCCACCGGCGAGGTCAAGGGCCACTACCTGAACGTCACCGCCGGCACCATGGAGGAAATGTACGAGCGCGCCGAATTCGCGAAGAGCTTGGGCTCGATCATCATCATGATCGACCTGGTGATCGGCTACACGGCGATCCAATCGATGGCCAAATGGGCGCGCAAGAACGATATGATCTTGCACCTGCACCGCGCCGGCAATTCGACCTATTCGCGGCAGAAGAACCACGGCATGAACTTCCGCGTCATCTGCAAATGGATGCGCATGGCCGGCGTCGACCACATCCATGCCGGCACGGTCGTCGGCAAGCTCGAGGGCGACCCGCTCATGATCAAGGGCTTCTACGACACTCTGTTGAAGATCCACACACCGGTCAGCCTCGAGCACGGGTTCTTCTTCGAGCAAGATTGGGCGTCGATGAACAAGGTTGTGCCGGTGGCTTCCGGCGGCATTCACGCCGGCCAGATGCACCAATTGCTGCATTACCTGGGCGAGGACGTGGTGCTGCAGTTCGGCGGCGGCACCATCGGCCATCCGATGGGCATCCAAGCCGGCGCAATCGCCAATCGCGTCGCGCTGGAGACCATGGTCATGGCCCGCAACGAAGGCCGCGACTACATGCGCGAGGGTCCGGAGATTCTGGAGAAGGCCGCCCGCTGGTGCACACCGCTGAAGTCCGCGCTCGAAGTTTGGAAAGACATCACCTTCAACTACGAGTCGACCGACACCCCCGACTTCGTGCCGACCACGACCGCCAGCGCCTAGCGCACAAGGAGAATGCGATCATGATGACAAACCTAGGCAATCGGATCACCCAGGGACAATTCTCGTTCCTGCCGGATCTGACCGATGAGCAAATCACCGCGCAGCTTGCATACGCGCTCGAAAACAACTGGGCGGTGGGCATCGAATATACCGACGATCCACACCCCAGGAACACGTACTGGGAGATGTACGGCAATCCCAATTTCGATCTGAAGGACCCCGCGGGCATCCTGATGGAAATCAATGAATGCCGGAAAACTTTCCCAAACCACTACATTCGCGTTGTCGCGTTCGACAGCTCGGCGGGCTGGGAAACGCCGCGCATGTCCTACATCGTCAACCGGCCCGAGAACGAGCCGGGCTTTGGCGTGGCGCGAACCGAAGGCCCCGGCCGCCAGATCCACTACCGGGTCCACTCCTACGCCACCGACAAGCCGGAAGGCGAACGCTACGGCAGCTAGAGCCATCTTCACCATTGCGTCGGCCGCGTCCCAGTGGGGCGCGGCCGACGCATCGTGCCACGCTCGTCAGGGTTTGGAGGCCTGAAATGCCAGCGACCGGCGAATTGGACGAAAAGAGCGGCGGCGATCCCGGCCCGATCGATCTCAAGGCCGAATTCGACGCCTCCCAAGTCGGCGAGGTTCTCGACAAGCTGGATCGGGAACTGGTCGGACTCAAGCCGGTGAAGACCCGCATCCGCGAGATCGCCGCCTTGCTCCTGGTCGAGCGCGTGCGACAACGGCTCAACCTGACGGCCGAGACGCCGACGCTGCATATGAGCTTTACCGGCAATCCCGGCACCGGCAAGACCACCGTCGCCATGCGCATGGCCGACATCCTCCATCGCATGGGCTATGTCCGTGAAGGCCACCTGGTCAGCGTCACGCGCGATGACCTGGTCGGCCAGTACATCGGCCACACCGCGCCAAAGACCAAGGAAGTGCTCAAGAAGGCGATGGGCGGCGTGCTGTTCATCGACGAGGCGTATTATCTGTATCGGCCCGAGAACGAGCGCGACTACGGCCAGGAAGCCATCGAGATTCTGCTCCAAGTCATGGAGAATCAGCGCGAGGACTTGGTCGTGATCCTGGCCGGCTATTCCGACCGCATGGCGACGTTCTTCGCGACCAATCCGGGCTTCCGCTCACGCATCGCCCATCACGTCGAGTTCCCTGACTATTCGCGCGACGAATTGGCGGCGATCGCCAAGCTGATGCTGCAGGCGCAAAATTATCATTTCAGCAGCGATGGCGAGCGTGCGTTCCATCGCTACATCGATCTGCGCATGAAGCAACCGCACTTCGCCAACGGCCGCTCGGTGCGCAACGCGCTCGATCGCGCTCGATTGCGCCAAGCCAACCGGTTGTTCGCCACGATGGGCCGATCATTGACGCCGGATGAACTGATGACGCTTGAGGCCGATGATATCTTGGCCAGTCGGGTGTTCGAAGGCTCACAGACACCGGCCGCCGACGCGCCAAGCTGACTGTCGATACCTGGTGGTGGCACTGGCGTCGGGGGCGTAATCGGCGCATGGTAGCCGGCGGCGCGTGGGGGTCGCCGCTTAGTCGCTAACCCGTCCGCATAGTCCGATCGAGATTATCGCCTCTGACGTGCCAACGGCGGGAGTGACGGCATTGACGCGGCCCTAGCCAACTGCTTCCAGAGCTGCCCGAGCGACGGCAGGGTACTCGGTGTCGGCTGCCTGGGCTTCAGCCAAATTCGACCGTGTCATGCTCGAACAATTGGACGCCTCCATTTACCTCGTGAATTTTGCCTCGTTGTGATTCTCTACGGCGGTTCGGTTTGAGGAGGTATTGATGAGGCAGGCTGGTCTGTTCGGCTTACCGGATCATCTTCGAAAGCTTTCGGCGACGGGTGATCCGTTGGAGGTGCTGGCAAAGGTCGTCGACTTCAAGATTTTCCGCGCGCCGCTTGAGGCGGCGCTGGGCTATTCGGACGGATCGAAAGGTGGCCGCCCGGCCTACGATGCGGTGGCGATGCTCAAGGTTCTGATCCTGGCCGCGCGGCACACGGTGAGTGACGAGCGGATGGAGTTTCTGATCCGCGATCGCTTGAGCTGGCTTCGCTTCCTAGGCTTCGATCTCGGAGCGCCGACGCCGGACCGCAACACCATATGGACCTTTCGCGAGCGTCTGGTCCGGGCCGGGGCGATGGATAAGCTGTTTGCCGCCTTCGATGGCGAATTGCGCCGGTGCGGCTATCTGGCGATGGGCGGGCAGATCGTCGATGCGACGTTGGTATCGGCGCCCAAGCAGCGCCACAGCGATGACGAGAAGCGGGCGATCAAGGCGGGCAAGAGCGCGTCCGAGGTCTGGCCCGATCAGCCAGCCAAGGCGGCGCAGAAGGACACGGATGCGCGGTGGACGGTGAAGACCGGGCGGCGCAAGAACCCCGCCGGGTCGCAACGGCGCATGCCCGACATCGCGATCCCGGTGTTCGGCTACAAGAATCATGTCGTCATCGATCGGGCCTACGGCTTCATCCGCAGCTCGGCTGTGACCGATGCCGCCCGCCATGACGGCAAGATGTTGCGTCAGCTCGTCACCGGCGACAATCTGGCCGCCGGCGTGTGGGCTGACAGCGCCTATCGCTCGAAGGCCAACGAGGCGTGGCTGGCCGGCAAGGGTCGGGTCTCCCACATCCACCGCAAGAAGCCGCCGGGCCGGGCCATGCCCAAGGCGACCGCCCAGGCCAATGCCCGCAAGTCAGCGGTCCGTGCGCATGTGGAGCACGTCTTCGCCCAGCAGAAGGATCGCATGGGCCTTTTCATCCGTACCATCGGGCTCAAGCGGGCGGAGGCCAAGATCGGCCTCGCCAACCTGGCTTACAATTTCCAGCGTCTGATCTTCCATGAGCGCAGGGCCGCCATGGTATGAGTCCGCCTGAATAGCGCCAAAACCCTCCGCCGAGAACGAAACGGCGGATGGTTGCGGACGTCAACACCGCCGATCTCAGCGAAAGTCGGACAGCACACCAAAATCTTCGTCAAATCCCCCGGTTGTTGGAGGTCTCCAATTGGGCCTGGCCGAGATTACGACGCAGACACCTTGGACCGATGGCCGTCCGGTGTTCCGCGGTGTGCTGACACGCGATCTGCTCGCCGCCGTCGGCGCGCAGGGTGATGCGATCACCGCCGTGGCGCTGGACGACTACGAGTACACGATCCCGATGGCGAAGCTTGAGCAGTACCCGATCATGGTGGCGCTGGACATGAATGGCGAGGCCATGACGCCGCGCGATCTCGGCCCGATCTGGATCGTGTATCCGCGTGACGACTACCCGGAGCTCGACACGCAAGAGACCGACCATCGCATGGTCTGGCAGGTACGCGAACTCGTCATCGAGTGACATGCGACGGATACACTGGGGTCATGCTCTACTCTTTCTGGCGACGTTGGGTTTCGCCACGAGCATGGCCACCAGTTTCGCGAACCTAAAAAAGTACGAAGAACTCGGCCGCGCCGAGCTGTCTGACACGACGTGGATCGTCGCCCAGACCAAGATCGACTACCACCGCTTGCTTAACAGCCCGTTGAAGAAGACTGAGTTGATGAAGCATCGGGCGTGATAACAATGGCGGCGGCGAGACCCGGCGCCGGGGGGTTATTGAGGGCGAGGATAATGATCAGCGATTGTTCCTGTCGCAAGACAAGCAGCAGGACCGCCAAGCCCTTGGCCGCAGCCTCTCGCGGGGTCCCGGCGCCGATCAACTGGCGCAATAGGACGCCCAGGTTGTGTCCGGCGACGTGGATCAGATAGCGCTTGCCGACGTTCTCGCGCCCGCGCAGCCAAGTGCGGCGCATGCCGCCGCGATCGAGGACCTGGGCGAAGCCCCGCTCGACCACTTCGGCGCGGAGTTTGAACGCGGCCTTCGCCACGCCCGACAGCAATCGGTTGCGGTTGTTGTAAACGGCCCGCCGAGCGGCGTCGTCGCCGTGCCAGCGCGAGAGCCCCTTGCCCTTCGGTTCGGCGATGCGGGTCGTCCAGGCGCCGTCGGCAAGGGACTTCAGCACCTCGCGGCCGAAGTAGCCTTTGTCGGTCACCAGCTCCGCCGGTTCGTCGGCCGTCGGCGCTGCGCCCACAGCCGCCAGCTTGGCCTCGGCTGACGTCAACGTTGTCGGCAGGGTGGTCGTGTCGCCCTGATCGGCCGGATACAGCTCGGCCGCGATCACCGCCCCGGTGTCGAGGTCGACCGCGTGTTCGGGCTTGTAGGCCAGATGCGTCGTGCCGTCCTTCATCCTGGCGATTTTGGCCTCCGCGTCGAGACCCAGTCCGCATTGGAGAGTTTCTTGCCCTTGCGCCGCCGATCCATCTGCGCCAAGTCATATCGCCGCGGTCTCGATCCCGCTGTCGGCGGCCATGCGCTGCAGCATCTAGCGATAGCTTTCGCCGCTGTCGCGGCGCACGATCGAGCGCAGCGCCGCGTTCGCCTCCATGGTCGAAGCATCGACCCCAATCCGCTCGCCCTCGACCAGGCCGTGCTCGCCAAGAACGTCCAGCACCCAGGCGAACACTGCCTCATGCACCGCGTGCGGCTGCGGATCGTGCTCAACGACGAGTGGTCAGGCACACGTGCGCGCGCCTCCAGGCGCAAGAACTCACGCAGCGACAAGCTGTCGGCGCACCGCCACTCCAACGCCCGCTCACTGTCGAGGCCTTCGAAGTAGCCGACCAGGTGCATCCGGAAGTAACGCCCCGGTGGGATTCCCGGACGTCCGATCCCTGGCGCGTAATAGGGCTCACACAGGTCCTCGGCGAACG
The DNA here is from genome assembly GCA_965248805.1 of Alphaproteobacteria bacterium. Taxonomy (GTDB): domain Bacteria; phylum Pseudomonadota; class Alphaproteobacteria; order UBA6615; family UBA6615; genus CBDFKJ01. The sequence goes on along the minus strand of CBDFKJ010000005.1, from coordinate 146,155 downwards.
CATCGAAACCGGCATCGACCAGCCAGCTGGTCGTAAAACACGTGGCCGGGCGAGCGAGGCATCTCTGCCCAACTGACCATCAAGTCCACCTGTCGATCCCCTTGTCGTCCCAACGCCATGACGAAGCTCCCGACTCGAACCATGCCCTCGTCACAGAGTCAGATGGCCGCGACTTTTTCAACGGGCTGCTAGACCTGGACCGCTTTGCCCTCGGCGTTGGCGACGTTTCCAAAGACCAGCTGATCATTCGGTTGAACGCGTTCTGGAGCCGCCTGCCGCTGTTCCTTCACGGTCAGGAAGGGCGAAAGTTTCAATCGGTTCCCGGCGCCTGGGACACCATGCGGCATGGCATAGGTGTGCTTGAGGAGATCAGTCCGCTGATCGAGGCGTTCGAGCCCGGTGACGATGCCGCGTACGACAGAATCAGAGGTGAACTCGCCAGCCTCGACCGGCCCCTCAACAAGATGATCGTCGACGTCCTCGTCCACGACGAAGGCAAGACCATCTTTCGCAACGATCGGTTGGAGGGCGTCTACGTTCAGCTGGTGATCGCCGCGGTAGGCACACTGCTCGTCGGCGGCGTGCTGATCGCAATGCTGCTGGCCGAGGGCCGAACCTCCCGCCGGGCCCAGGGGGACGCTCAAGAAGCACGCACCCAGCTTCGAGGAGGCCATTGCGAGCGTCTCGGAGGGCTTCGTCCTGCATGACGCGGACGATCGCTTGGTCTTGTCCAATCAGCGATTCAACAAGCTTTTCATTTCGCCGGATGCACCCGAGCCGGAAGGCCTGCGGGTCGGCGCGCATTTCGAGCAACTCATTCGCGGGTCCGCGGCGTCAAATCTAATCTGCCTGAGCGAGCCGGAGCGCGAAAAATGGCTGGCACAACGGTTGGACCAGCACGCCCATCCCGGCGAGCCGTTCGAGTTGCATCCTAGCGACGGCCGCTGGATACGCGTGAGCGAGCGCCGAACCGCTGCCGGCGGTGTCGTCGGTGTGCGCACCGATATCACCGAGCAGAAGCGGCGCGAGGAAGCCCTCATGGCGGCCAAGGAGGAAGCCGAACTCGCCAACCGGGCGAAGACGGAATTCCTGGCGACGATGAGCCATGAACTGCGCACACCACTAAACGCCATCATCGGCTTTTCCGAGATCATGGAGCAGCAGATTCTCGGGACGATCGGTAGCGCGCAGTACGCCAGCTACGCCAAGGCCATCCGCGAGAGCGGTCATCATTTGCTGTCGATTATTTGTGACATCCTGGATGTCGCGCGTATCGAATCCGGCAAGATTGAACTTCACGAGGAGAGCGTTGGTCTGCGCACGATGTTGAACTCGACCGTGCGCCTGGTACGCGAGCGGGCCAAGGAATCAACAATCGATATGACCAGTCATGCGGCCGCCGATCTGCCGGACCTCTTCGCCGATCCGCGACTGACCAAGCAGGCGCTGATTAATCTGCTATCAAACGCGGTCAAGTTTACGCCTAGCGGGGGCTCGGTGCGTATCTCGATCACCGAGCGTGACGGTGGCATCGCCATCGAGGTTACCGACACCGGAATCGGCATCGCCGATGAGGATCTGGAGCGCGTTCGTGAGCCGTTCGTGCAACAGGAAAGCTCGCTTAATCGGACGCATGAGGGCACCGGGCTCGGGCTGCCGCTGGTGAATTCAGTTGCCGAACTGCACGGTGGCGCATTCGAGCTGGAAAGCGAGCTGTCCAAAGGCACGAAGGCGACCATCTGGTTCCCGCCGGAGCGTGTGCTTGGACGCTCCGAGTCTCCGCCAATGGGTCGGCGCCGGGCGACGCCGGCAGCGCAGACGGTGAATTCCTGAGGATGCGGCCGGCGTCTCGGGCGTTGCCGTCAGCGCGGCGTTAGGCCGCGTGCGTCAGCCTATGGCGTCAACCGTGTCGACCCGGGATTCAAGCTGCTCCAGCCGTGACTGCAAACGCTGCATGGCTTCTCTCAGCTCCGCGGCGGCCTGCGCCTGAGATTGCTGCTCCTCGGTGTGCTTCGTGACGAGATCGTCCAGGCGCGACTGATGGCTTGCGATCGCCTGTGATAGATTTTCCAGCACGCCGCGCATCAATCCGGGCGATGTCGGCGAGGACTTGAGGCGGTGGACGCGGTCGGGTGGCACGGCGCACACGGTTGCGGCATCGGGCGTGGCGCACGTCAGTGCACCGAATGCCCACCGTTTGTAACGCGAGCGCGGTTAACGGCCTATCAATGGCCGCGACATCGGCATCCCGTTAACACTCGGCCAACCGCTGTGGTTCATTGTTGGCTGGGGGCCGGACGGACCGTCGGGTGTCGTGGAAGGTATCCATGTCAGCACACGAACCGATACAGGCGCTGATCGCGCAAATCGACCGCAAGATCCACGGGCTTCGCGAGCTTGGGTCACGCCACGAAAGCGCTATCGCGCGATGGCGGGCGTGCCGGCGCGAGTTGGAGAGCCTGGTGGCTGCATCTGTGGGTGACACCGAGAATGAGTCGGCGGCCAGGGCGAACGTCGTGCCGCTCAGCCCGCCGGGTCAAAATATGCGCAAGGTGTCCGGCCGCTAACGAGCGCCCGTACCAGCGCCGCGCGCCTCCAGATCGCGAAGTTCGTCAACAAGGCCGCTCATGTCGTCGATAACGGCATCGGCTGCAAGCGCGTCGGCTGGCGTCGCGGTATAGCCGTGGCGAACCAGGATGATGGGGACACCGCCGGCCCGTGCGAGCGTCACATCATTGCCACTGTCGCCGACGATGACGACCCGCCGCGGCGGGTCGTCCATGGCGTCGATGACATGGCGCAGCATCGCCGGATCGGGCTTGCGCACCGCCAGGCTATCGCCGCAGGTCACATTGTCGAAATAGGGCAGCAGATCCAGCGCGCTGAGAATGGCCATCGTCGGTGCGGTTGGCTTGTTGGTGCAGACCGCAAGCTTGGCGCCGGATGCGCGTAGCCGGCCGAGCGCGTCGAAAACGCCCGGAAACGGCCTCGAGCGCGCCACCAGTTCGCGCAGGTACAGCGCCAGGAATCGCTCCACGAGCGCCTGTCGATCGGCCACAAGTCGGCCGGAAGCTTCCAGGGCGCGCTCAACCAGTTTGGGGACGCCGTCGCCGATCATGGCCTTGACGTGCTCCAGGCCCAGCGGATCGCGGCCGATCTCCGCCAGCAACGCATTGACCGCCGCCGCCAGATCGGGCGCCGTGTCCACCAGTGTGCCGTCGAGATCGAAGACCACCAGGATGGACGCCGCCTCTGGATCGTCGTCGCCACCCGGCGCTGCGCGGTCAGCGTTATCGCCGCGACGGATTTCCTTCATGGCACCGCCTCGCCTGTGCGCACGCGTCGGCGCCAGGTTGGAGACCGGTGTTGCGTTACGCTATTTCGATGGTGCTCTAGCTGAACACTCAGGCCGGCGCCAGCGGTAATGCGCGGACCTTCGCCGCCGTGCGTGCGGCGAATGTGTCGACATCGGTCGTCGGATTAGGCGCCCGCATCCAGTTCCGGGTCGTCGATGGGCAGCCACTCGCCGGCCTGCAGCCGGCAGGCGGCCAACATGCGTTCGTGCGTGCCCTCTCTCAGGACGCGCGCGAGCACATAGTCGCTCGCTCCGCTCCAAGGCACGCGCGCAGGCCGCCTGCACCAAATCGTCGCCGTCCTGCGCGCCGCCGGCGAGCCCGTGGGCAAAGCGGCGGAGACGAGGCAGGATGGCAACGAGTTGATCGCTAAAGCTACCTGCTGGCGATCGCTCGTGCATCATCAACGAGACTACAACGCAGGGCGTTAGCGTTTTATTCCCGCGCTTTATTCCTCTAGGCCCGCTTTGCGTGGGAAATGTGCCGCCGACGGTGTATCTTTCGCCACCGAGCGCGGAATAAAATGGATGGTGACGCGTTGTCCCTCGTGAAAGCGCGTTGATGACCAAGCGCTGAAAATGCCGCGGGAGAGCTGTGATGGTTGATTATGAAGGTCGCGACGGCGTGAAAGGCGGACTCGCTATGTCCGTTAGTCGCGTCTTAACCATCCTGACGATCGGCGGGGCGCTGGCAGCGGTGCCGATTGGTGTGAGCGTTACGAGCTACGGCGTCGATGCAGGGGTCGCGAGCGCGTTCGCCAAGGGCGGCAACGAAGGCGGCGGCACGGCGGCGGCAACGGCAATGGCGGCGATAACGGCAATGCCGGTGGCAACGGCGGGGGTAACGGCGGCGGCAATGGCAACGGTGGCGGCAAGGACAAGGACGGCGATCACGGCGGCGGTAACGGCGGTGGCGGCGGCAACGCGTTCGGCCGCGCCAATGACGGCAACGGCAATGGCGGCAAGTCGAAGGTGAAGGCAGACGCGCAGGAGCGGTACGAACGCGCGCAGGGCAAGAAGAACGGCGTGCCGCCGGGGCAGGCGAAACGCGAAGAAGAACTGGGTAACGCCGAGTACACCTTCTCCAACAACGAGACCCAGGCGTTGATCCAAAACGGCTGGAACAAGAAGAACAGCGGCGACGAGAAGAACCACGGCCAGTACGTGAGCAAGATGGTCCACGTCGCCAAGGATCTGGGCTACTCTGCGCGCGAAGGCGCGCTGCAGGCGAACTTCTTGCCTGAGGATTGGTACGAGAAGCAGGCGGAACTCAGGGAAGCTGAAGCGGTAATGGCGGATTCGGAAGCCACCGAGGCGGAAAAAGAGGCAGCACAAACCGAGGCCGAAAGGCTAGCAGCCCGTTGACGAAGTCCGGCGTGTCTGATTCTGTCTGAACATAGAGATTTAGACGGGCGTCGTGCGATGGCATTGAGACGACAGAGCGAGGTTCAGGGTGACCTCGTGGTGACATGGGCGGAGATGCCGCGTTCGCCTGGACACGCGTTTTCCGACCGGCTGCATGAGTTGCTGACCGAGTCTGGCTTTGACGGCTTCGTGGAGGCGACGTGCGAGCCATACTACGCACCTCGGATGGGGGCTCCTTCGCTGCCGCCGGGGCGTTATTTCCGGATGCACATGATCGGCTATTTCGAGGGCATCGGCAGCGAGCGCGGCATCGCTTGGCGCTGTTCGGATTCGCTGTCGCTTCGCGCGTTTCTGCGGTTGGCGAACCGGGACAAGGTTCCCGATCATTCCTGGTTGTCGAAGACGCGCGGCCGGCTGCCGCACGAGGTCCATGAAAAGGTTTTCGACTGGGTTCTGGCTCTCGTCGCCGCGCGCGGTCTGGTGAAGGGCGAGCGGATCGGCGTCGACGGCTCGACGATGGAAGCCAACGCCGCCCTGCGAGCCATCGTGCGGCGCGATAGCGGCGAGACCTATCGCGAGATGCTGACGCAAATGGCGAAGGAGAGTGGCGTCGAAACGCCGACGATCGACGACCTCGTCCGGCTCGATCGCCGGCGGAAGGGCAAGAAGCTTTCGAACAAGGATTGGACGAGCCCGACCGATCCTGATGCGAAGATCGCGCGGATGAAGGACGGCACCACGCATCTGGCCTGCAAGCCCGAGCACGCGGTCGATCTCGATACCGGCGTCATCGTTGCGGCACCGATCTATCCAGCCGATGAAGGCGACACGACGACTTTGCCTGGGACGCTGGAGGCGGCCGCGCGCAACCTCGCCGAGGTCGGCCTGGCTCCAACACGGGCAGAGCCCTGCAGTCTCGTTGGCGACAAGGGCTATCATTCACGCGAGGGGCTGAAAGACCTCGACGGCGGCGTCTGGAAAACGCGGATCTCCGAGCCGGAGCCCGCCAACGGCTATCTGCGCTGGCATGGCGACCAGGCGGCACGTCAGGCTGTCTACGCCAACCGGGCGCGATTGAAGTCCGGCGTCGCGCGGAACGCCATGCGCAGGCGCGGTGAGATGGTCGAGCGCAGCTTCGCCCATGTCCTCGACCGTGGCGGCATGCGCCGCGCGTTGCTGCGGGCGCGCGAGAACGTCCACAAACGCTACCTGATCCATGTCGCCGGGTTCAATCTCGGCATTCTGATGCGCGCGCTGTTCGGATCAGGCACGCCGAGGGAGGCTGCGAGTGCAAAGAGCACCCTTTTGTTCGTTATTCAGTTCGATGCTGCCCTGGCGATCGCCATCGTGGCGAACATCGAAGGCAAACCAGCCATGCTCGTTATCATCATCATCGTCGCCCCCGAAACTGATTGATCAAAGCGCGACTTCATCACCGGGCTGCTAAGGGGCGAGCTCTACACCATGGCCGCTGATATGGATGATTGGAAGCCGGGGGCCGATCCGGATTGGGTGAATCTGGACTGGAAAGGCGACGGAGTTGTTGATCAAGCGGACGTGGAAGCAAAGGAAGCCGGTGAGCCTGCGGCAGAGTTGTACCTGCCGCCACCGGATGGCGGCGCATGAGCCAAAGAGGGGGCTGACGCCCGCGTCAGCGTTCGGAGGCTACATACCCGTGGGGAAAGCCCGGCCCGGCCGTCATCGACCGGGCCGGGCGCTTTTTTGGCCTTGGGTCCGTTTCGGTCGCCACCTGCGCCGACTGTGCGCGGCGGCGGTCGCGGTTGGGTTGCCGCTGACCGCACTCGGACAACCCGCTGACATCGGCGGCTGGCAGGGCACGCGCTGGAATATGACGGCGGTGGCGCTCGCTTCCACGTTCGGTGGCGTGCTGCAGCGGCTGCCCAGCCGCTGGATTTACCACGAGGCCTATGCGGAGCAGGCGCTGCTCGATGTCGATCTGTATGGGCAGGAATTCCGCGTGTTCTTCCAGATGAACGCAAACACGGATTTGCTGCAACAGGTGCTGCTGGAAGCGCGGCCGCCACGCGCCACGCCGGCGGCCTATCTCGACGTCATCGCGGCGCTGCGTGAAACCCATGGCGCGCCGGCTCGCACCTGTGTTGTGCCTAAACCGGGCGGCGAGCCGCTGGTGGCCGAACTGACATGGCAGTTTCCGACCACGACGATCCACGCCAGTTTCCTCGATTTCAACACCACTGCGGTCCTTTTTCAGGACTCGCGTCGAGACATCGATCCCTTGCAGCCCTACATTGAGCGCCGCAGAATCGTGCGCCGGTTTCTGCCCCGGCGCATCACGATACGGCTGCACGCGAGCGACCGTGAAGACCTGCTGCCCCGGCTAGCCTGTGAACCGGCTAACTGAAGCGACTTGGGGAAAGAAGTCGGTAAAGATTATTGCCTATGCTGTGACCGATCGCGTGGCAGTCCGTGTGGGCTTATTCGATATGATCGTATTTCGGCGACTTGGGCTGGGCTCTTATCCGACGCGGCGTTGGTCGATTGGGTGGGCAATCCTGCTCGGTCGCGCATTCATGATGAGCGGCTGCGAATCCGTTAAGTCGGGTCTGAACAGCACCGCTGCCCACATCGACGCTGCGTTCGGGGTCGAACCCGCGGCGCGTTATGACCAGCTGAGCGACGAAGACGTTGCGCTCGCCGCCGCCGCGATGCAGCAGGCGCTGGAAACGCACGGCGATGGCGAGGCGGTGCAGTGGGAAAACACCGAAAGCGGCAACAGCGGCACCGTCACGCCGACCGCCACTTTCGTTACCGATAAGGGCGTCTTTTGCCGCGAGTATCGCGAAACCGTTGCCATCGCCGACCAACAGGGCGCATCCAGCAATACCAGTTGCCGCGAGGATGACGGCAACTGGACTTGGGTGCTCTGAGGCCGGACGCACTCGGCGCTGGCTCGGGCAATAATGCGTCGCAATTCGTGACTTTGAGCGACTGCCGCCGTTGTGGCAGTGTGCGCGCCGCGTCATGACATTTTTCCCATTCGCCGCCGTTATTCTGGCCGCCGGTCGCGGCACGCGCATGAATTCGCGTCGCCCGAAGGTGATGCATCCTCTCGCCGGTCGGCCGATCTTGCGCCACCTGTTGGAAACCGCCGGCCGGTTGCAGCCCCAGCGCACGGTGGTGGTGGTCGGGCCCGACATGGGCGACGTCGCGGTGGCCGCGGCGCCGGTGCCGACGGTCGAACAGGCCGAGCAACGCGGCACGGCCGACGCCGTCAAGGCGGCGCGGGCGAACCTGGCGGACTACCGGGGTGCGGTGGTCGTTCTCTACGGCGACACGCCGTTGGTTTCGCAGGCGACGATCACGCGCCTGCTCGATGCGCGCGCACACGCCGATGCCGCGGTCGCGGTTTTGGGGTTCCGGCCGCGCGCAGCCCAGCAGTATGGCCGCCTGGTCGTGGCGGACGGTGGTTCGCTCGACGCCATTGTCGAGGCGCGCGACGCGACGCAAGAGCAGCTGGACATCGCCTTGTGCAACTCCGGGGTGATGGCGATCGACGGTGGGTCGCTGTTCGACCTTGTCGATCGCGTCGGCAGCGACAACGCCAAGGGCGAATTCTATCTGACCGATATCGTCGCTCTCGCCCGCGAGCGGGGCCAATCCTGCCTGGCGGTGGAGGGAGCCGCGGACGAGCTGATGGGCATCAACAGCCGCGCCGAGCTGGCCGCCGCCGAGGCTCTGGTGCAAGCCGACCTGCGCGCGGCCGCGATGGCTGGTGGGGCGACGCTGATCGATCCGAACAGCGTTTGGCTGAGCCACGACACCGTCCTGGGCGAGGACGTCGTCGTGCACCCGTCGGTGGTCTTCGGACCCGGCGCCGCGGTCGCCGCCGGGGCCGAGATCCGGTCGTTTTCGCATCTGGAAGGTGCGCAGGTCGCGGTCGGCGCGATCGTCGGACCGTACGCCCGGCTGCGCCCCGGTGCGCGCGTGGAGGCGAAGGCCCATGTCGGCAACTTTGTCGAAGTCAAGAATGCGGTGATCGGCGCGGGCGCCAAGGCGAACCACCTGAGCTACATCGGCGACGCCGATATTGGCGCCAAGGCCAATATCGGCGCTGGCACCATCACGTGTAACTATGACGGTTTCGCCAAGCATCACACCCACATCGGCGCCGGCGCCTTCATCGGTTCCAACACCGCGCTGGTAGCGCCGATCAGTGTCGGTGACGGCGCCATCATCGGCGCCGGCAGCACCCTGACGCGCGACGTGGCCGACGATGCGCTGGCGCTGACGCGCGCGCCATTGGAAGAACGACCCGGTTACGCCGCCGCGTCGCGCGAGCGCAAGCGGGCGGCCAAGACACGTTCGGAAACGGGCTAAGCTATGTGCGGCATTCTCGGCATCATCGGACGCGGCGAGGTTGCGCCGCTGCTGCTCGACGGGCTGCGGCGGTTGGAGTACCGCGGCTACGACTCCGCCGGTATCGCGACGCTGGTCGACGGGCGCATCGAGCGCCGGCGCGCCGAGGGCAAGCTCGACAACCTCGCCGCCAAGTTGGCCAGCGAACCGCTTCCGGGCGCCACCGGTATCGGTCACACGCGCTGGGCGACCCACGGCATCCCTAACGAGATCAACGCTCACCCGCATGCCACCGATCGGGTCGCGCTGGTCCACAACGGCATTATCGAAAACTTCCATGCGCTGAAGGACGAGCTGGCGGGCCGGGATCACGTCTTCACGACCGACACCGACAGCGAAGTCGTCGCGGTGCTGATCACCGACTTGCTGGCGCAGGGCCTGTCGCCGGCCGAGGCAGTGGCGCAGGCGTTGAGGCGGCTGGACGGTGCGTTCGCGCTCGCGATCCTGTTTGCCGGCAGCGAGGACGTCATGATCGGCGCCCGCCGCGGCAGCCCGTTGGCAGTGGGTTTCGGCGATGGCGAGATGTTTCTCGGCTCCGACGCCCTGGCCCTGGCGCCGCTGACCAAGCGTATCTGCTATCTGGAGGAAGGCGATTGGGCCGAGCTGAGCCATGACAGCGCCGTCATCCATGACGCTGGCGACGCAATCGTCACCCGCGAGATCAAACTCACCGAGCTGTCGGGCGCCAATATCGGCAAGGGCAACTTCCGCCATTTCATGCAGAAGGAGATCTTCGAGCAGCCGGCGGTGGTCGGCGATACGATCCAGAGCTACGTCAATCCGGCGACGCGCTCGGTGCACCTGCCGGAGTTGCCGTTCGACCTGGCGGCCGTGCCCAAGGTCAGCGTCGTTGCCTGCGGCACGGCGTCCTACGCCGGGCACGTGGCGAAATACTGGCTGGAGCAATTGGCGCGGCTACCCGTCGAGTTGGATGTCGCCTCGGAGTTTCGCTACCGCGACCCGCCGCTGCCGGACAGCGGGCTCGCCGTGTTCGTCAGCCAGTCGGGGGAGACCGCCGACACGCTGGCGGCGCTGCGCCACTGCCGTAAGCAGGCGCAACACATTCTGTCGGTCGTGAATGTGCCGGAAAGCTCGATCGCGCGCGAGTCGGATGCGGTGCTGTCGACGCTTGCCGGTCCGGAGATCGGCGTCGCCTCGACCAAGGCGTTTACCACTCAGCTTGTCGTCCTGGCGTGCCTGGCGATCACCATGGCGCGAGGGCGCGGCGCCATCGATGGCGAGCGCGAACAGGCTTTGGTGGCGGCGCTGACGGAGGCACCGTCGCGCATGAGTGAGGTCCTCAACCACGACGATTCGATTCGCGCCATCGCCCATGACGTCGCTGCTGCCCGTGACGTTCTCTATCTGGGCCGTGGGACGTCCTTCCCAATGGCCCTGGAAGGCGCACTGAAACTGAAGGAAATCAGCTATATCCACGCCGAGGGCTACGCCGCCGGCGAGATTAAGCACGGACCGATCGCGCTGGTCGACGAGGACGTGCCGGTCATCGTCATCGCGCCCGGTGACGCCTGGTTCAACAAGACCGCCTCCAACGTCGAGGAAGTGATCGCGCGCGGCGGCAAGGTCATTTTCATTTCCGATCGCGCCGGCATCGCACGGTTGGGATCGCGAGCGTTCGCGAGCATTGAAATGCCGGCCATCGATCCGTTCGTGGCGCCGCTTCTCTACGCGATACCGGTGCAGCTGCTCGCCTACCACACCGCGGTGCTGAAGGGCACCGACGTCGACCAGCCGCGCAACCTCGCCAAATCCGTCACCGTAGAATAACCGCAACCGGCGCGCGTGCCGGCGTCTGGCAAGCGATTGCCCACAACCATATAGTAACCCCCACACGGACACGAACGGGAGGGTGGTGATGTTGCGGCTGACGGAGCCGGATCTTCTGCGCCAGCAATGCTTGATCGGCGGCGAGTGGATCGATGCCGATGACGGCGCGACGATCGCCGTCACCAACCCGGCCAACGCCGCAGTGCTCGGCTCAGTGCCGCGGCTGCGGCGTGCCGAGACCGGGCGCGCGGTTGCGGCGGCGAACAGCGCTTATCCGCATTGGCGCTCCAAATTGGCCAAGGAGCGGGCGATCATTCTACGTCGCTTCGCCGATCTCATGATCGAGAATCAGGAAGACCTGGCGCAACTCATGACCGCCGAGCAGGGCAAGCCTCTGGCCGAGGCCCGCGGCGAAGTCGCCTATGCCGCGTCGTTCCTGGAGTGGTTCGGCGAGGAGGGCAAGCGCATCTACGGCGACACCATTCCACAGCATCAAGCCGACAAGCGTCTGGTCGTGGTCAAGGAGCCGGTTGGGGTGTGTGCCGCGATCACGCCGTGGAACTTCCCCGCGGCCATGATCACACGCAAGCTCGGGCCCGCGCTCGCCGCCGGCTGTACGATGGTGGTCAAGCCGGCGACGTCGACGCCGTTCTCTGCGCTGGCGCTGGCGGTATTGGCCGAGCGGGCCGGGTTGCCGCCGGGCGTGCTCAATATCGTCACCGGCGCATCCGCGGAAATCGGTGGCAAACTCACCTCCAACCCGGCCGTGCGCAAGCTGAGCTTCACCGGCTCCACGGAGGTCGGCAAGCAGCTGATGGCGCAATGCGCCGGCACGATGAAGAAACTGTCGCTGGAAATGGGCGGTAACGCGCCATTCATCGTTTTCGACGATGCCGATATCGATGCGGCGGTGGCCGGCGCGATCGCGTCCAAGTATCGCAACACCGGGCAGACCTGCGTCTGCGCCAATCGCATCCTTGTGCAGGACGGGGTCCACGACGCATTCGTCGGCAGGTTGGCAGAGGCGGCGGCCGCGCTCGAAGTGGGCGACGGCACGACGGACGGCGTCGCCCTCGGGCCACTGATCGACGCCGCGGCCGTCGAGAAGGTGGAGGAGCATATCGCCGATGCCGTCGGCCAGGGCGCACAGGTGGTGGTCGGCGGTGCCCGCCATGCGCTCGGCGGCACGTTTTCCAGCCGACGGTGTTGTCGAACGTGACGGTCGAGATGAAGGTCAGCCGCGAGGAGACCTTCGGTCCGGTGGCGCCAATCTATCGTTTCGCCGACGAAGCACAGGCCATCGCCATGGCCAATGCCACCGAGTTCGGCCTGGCCGCGTACTTCTACAGCCGTGACATCGGCCGCGTGTGGCGCGTGTCGGAGGCGCTGGAATACGGCATCGTCGGCATCAATACCGGCATCATCTCGACCGAGGTGGCGCCGTTCGGCGGCATGAAGGAGTCGAGCGTCGGCCGCGAGGGGTCGAAATACGGCATCGACGAATTTCTGGAGGTCAAATATCTGTGCATGGGCGACATCGACAAGTAGCCGGCGTTTGTCTCACCCTTCGCATCGCGTCCTGGCTGCCCATGTATAACGCCGTATCACCGACGCCGCGACCACCGGCCTGAAGCGGATCCGCGTTCATGCTCGACGACGTCATGCTCACCCATCTGACCGTCCTGGCCTCGGTCGTGATGATCGACATCGTGCTGGCCGGCGACAACGCCATCGTCGTCGGCTTGGCCGCGGCGGGTCTGCCGACGGAGCAGCGTCGGCGCGCCATCGCCATCGGCATCATGGTCGCGCTTATCTGCCGCATTCTGTTCGCGGTGGTTGCCCAGCAGTTGCTGGCGATCATCGGCCTGCTGCTCGCCGGCGGCCTGCTTCTGCTGTGGGTGGCATGGAAGATGTGGCGCGAACTGCGCGAGCTGCACCGCAACGGCTCGGCAACCGACGGTGAGGCGCTGACGCCGTTCGCCGGTCAGCCGAAAAAGTTCAAGGACGCGGTGGTGCAAATCGCCATCGCCGACGTCTCGATGTCGCTCGACAACGTTCTCGCGGTGGCTGGCGCTGCGAATGAGCACACGATGATCATGGTGTTCGGGTTGGTGCTGTCGATTGCCCTAATGGGCTTCGCCGCCCACTACATTGCGAGCATACTCGTGCGCTACCATTGGCTCAGCTATATCGGGCTGGTCGTGATCGCCTATGTTGCGCTGGCGATGATCTATGATGGCGGCAACGACGTCCTGACCACTCTGTCAGTCATCTAAAACGAACTGAAGCCCGCGGAGGAACCGCCCATGGCGGAGTATGACTATGATCTGTTCGTCATCGGCGGCGGCTCGGCCGGCGTGCGCGCGGCGCGCATGTCGGCGACGTACGGTGCTCGCGTGGCGCTGGCAGAGGAACGCTATCTGGGCGGGACATGCGTCAATGTCGGCTGCATCCCCAAGAAGCTGTTCGTCTATGCCAGTCACTTCACCGACAATTTCGTAGATGCCACCAATTTCGGCTGGACCGTGGGGGCCCGCGAGTTCGACTGGCGTACGCTCATCACCAACAAAGATGCGGAGATCAAGCGCCTGAACGGTATCTACTACCGTCTGTTGCAGGGCGCCGGCGTCGAGGTGTTCGAGGAACGGGCGACCCTTGTCGATTCGCATTCGGTCGCGATCGGTCCGCGCCATGTCACGGCGGAGACGATCCTGGTCGCCACCGGTGGCTGGCCCAGCGTGCCGGCGGTGCCCGGCGCCGAACATGCGATCACCTCGAACGAGGTCTTTCATCTCGATGCGTTGCCGCCGCGCGTGATCATCGTCGGCGGCGGTTATATCGCCGTGGAGTTCGCCGGTATCTTCAGCGGCATGGGCGCCGAGGTGACCCAACTCTATCGCGGCGAGCTGTTCATGCGCGGCTTCGACCACGACGCGCGGGCGCATTTGGCGCAGGAAATGGTGAAGGCAGGTGTCGATTTGCGCTTCAACGCCGATGTCGCTGGCATCGAAAAGACATCGGCCGGCCTGGTCGCCACGTTGAAAAGCGGCCAACCGTTGGAGACCGACTGTGTGCTGTTCGCCACGGGCCGGTCGCCAAATGCGGGTGGGCTGGGACTGGAGGCTGCGGGCGTAGCCATGAACGGCAACGGGGCCGTTATCGTCGACGCGGCGTTTCGCTCGTCCGTGCCGTCGATCTACGCTATCGGCGACGTGATCGACCGGGTTCAACTGACGCCCGTGGCGATCGCCGAGGCGATGATTGTGGCGCGCGCCTTGTATGCCGGCGGCAGCGGCACGATCGACTATCCACTGGCGCCGTCGGCGGTGTTTTCGCAACCGACACTGGCCACGGTCGGGCTCACCGAAGAAGCAGCGCGAGAACGTTTCGCCGAGGTCATGGTGTACAAATCGGCCTTCCGGCCGCTCAAGCACACGATCTCCGGCCGCGACGAAGAGACGCTCATGAAACTGATCGTCGACACCGCGTCCGACCGCGTCGTCGGCGTCCACATGGTCGGCCCCGAGGCCGGTGAAATCATGCAGGGCATCGCCGTGGCCCTTACCGCCGGCGCCACCAAGGCGATGTTCGATGCCACCATCGGCATCCACCCGACCGTCGCCGAGGAATTCGTCAGTATGCGCGAGCCGGTTCAGGCGGAGCCAGCTGGCAGCGGCGCCGTGGCAATGCCTTCGGACAGTCAGCGTGCGCCATTTCAAGTACTGGTATTGCCTTACTATGTGGCCTCAGCGGAGGCTCCACCGCAGTACGCCGTTTTTCGCAGAAGCGATTGGATGGACACTTGCTGGCAAGGCATAGCGGGCGGAGGCCAATCAGGGGAAACGGCAGAACAGGCCGCAAGGCGCGAGGCCAGAGAAGAAGCCGGAACCGAGCATTGCCTGAACCTGCTCGCTCTGGACTCAATGGCGACAATACCCGTGGTCAACGTGAGGGGCTTTCTATGGGGGCCCGACGTCCTGGTCATTCCCGAATACGCGTTTGGAATGCAAACGGGCGCGGAAGAGTTCGTGTTGTCCAGCGAACATGTCGAGTTTCGATGGCTATCCTACCAGGACGCCTCCCGATTATTGAAGTGGGACAGCAACAAGAACGCCCTTTGGGAGCTCAATCACCGGATCGAACGCGGAAGACTGCTCGGCGGCGATTGAGCGAAGGTTAACCAACTGCCCGGCGATTTGCCCCGGCACGAGGGTTTCACTCGTCGGTTGTGCTCCCCATAATGATAAGCGTTGGCAAGCGGTCGCGGAGGCGAGTGATGACGGCTCAATGGAGCCCGGAAATGTGGCGCGGCATGACCGTCGAGCAGCTGCCGGAGTACGCCAATGGCGAGGCGTTGGGGGCGGCCGAGGCGGCGTTGCTGTCCTATCCGCCGCTGGTCTTCGCCGGCGAAGCGCGCAACCTGATGGCGCAGCTGGCCAGGGTGGCGGACGGCAAGGCGTTCCTGCTGCAGGGTGGTGACTGCGCCGAGAGCTTCGCCGAATTCCACCCCGACAACATCCGCGACACGTTCAAGGTGCTGCTGCAGATGGCGGTGGTGCTGACCTACGGCGCCGCTTGTCCGGTGGTCAAGGTGGGTCGCATGGCCGGCCAGTTCGCCAAGCCGCGCTCGCAGCCGACGGAGACCATCGGCGACGTCGAGCTGCCCAGCTATCGCGGCGACATCATCAACGATATGGCCTTCACCCAGGCCGCGCGCGTGGCCGATCCGCAGCGCCTGATCCGCGCCTACAACCAGTCGGCGGCGACGCTGAACCTGCTGCGTGCCTTCGCCCAGGGCGGCTTCGCCGACTTGAGCAAGGTGCACCGCTGGAACCTGGACTTCGTCAAGGCCAGCCCGCAAGGGACCCGCTACGAGGAGATCGCGGCGCGCATCGACGAGGCGCTGGGCTTCATGGAGGCGTGCGGGCTCACGGGCGAAACGGTAGCCCAGTTGCGCGAGACCGAATTCTACACCAGCCATGAGGCGCTGCTGCTGCAATACGAGCAGGCGCTGACCCGCCGCGACAGCCTGACCGGCGCCTGGTACGACTGCTCGGCGCACATGTTATGGGTCGGCGATCGCACGCGTGACCTCGACGGCGCCCATATCGAGTTCCTGCGCGGGGTCGGCAATCCGATCGGCATCAAGTGCGGGCCGACGCTCGAGCCCGACGGCCTGCTGCGGCTAATGGACCGGCTGGACCCGGACAATCAGCCCGGGCGGCTGACGCTGATTACGCGCATGGGTGCCGAACTGGTCGCCCGCCACCTGCCGCCGCTGGTCAGGGCGGTCAAGCAGTCGGGTCGCGCCGTCGTGTGGTCGTGCGATCCCATGCACGGCAACACCATCAAGGCCTCCAACGGCTACAAGACCCGCGCGGTCGACCGCATCCTGGCCGAGGTGCGCGCCTTCTTCGCCGTGCACCGGGCCGAAGGCACCTATGCCGGCGGCGTCCATTTCGAGATGACCGGCAAGGACGTCACCGAATGCATCGGTGGCGCGCAAGAGATCACGGTCGAGAGCCTGTCCGACCGCTACCACACCCATTGCGACCCACGTTTGAACGCCAGCCAGGCGCTGGAGCTCGCCTTCACCATCGCCGAGGAGCTCAAGTCCCGCCGCGACGCCGCGCGCGTGCAAGCGGCATCATAAAGGGGGTGCGACTGTCTCGGGAGGGAACTGTCCTCCGCGCCCCTCCGCGTGCCCCCGAGCGTCGTTTGCTACGGTTCCGGCCACCGCCTTGCGTTTCCCTGTGTGCGCGGCATGATGATCGACCATGGACAAACCGACTCGCACCAGCGCACCGAGCCCGGCGCCCGATGATATCGACCGGCTGACCGACGCCTATTTCGTCAAGACGCGGCGCATCGTGGCGCGTCACGGCGACCAGCAAGTGACCTATGCGGTGTTCATGCGTCGGCCTGTGATCTCGGCGCCGCGTCTCGCAATCGATTGGCTCGCCGCCATCGCGGACGCGCGCGGCACGCGCTTCAACATCGATCTCCGCTATGCCGAGGGCGCATGGGTCGGCGCCGGCGAGACGCTGCTCTATGTCACCGGTCCGCTGCAACATCTGGTCGATCTGGAGACGCTATATCTGCAGAAGATCGGCGCGCCGTGCGTCGCCGCCTACAACGCCGCGGCCATGTGCGCCGATCTGCCGAAGACCGCGTTCCTCGCCTTCGACGCCCGCCACTGCGCCGGCACCGACATGGCCGAGCTGATGGCCTATGCCGCTTCGGTCGGCTCGATCCGCGCCCAGCGCAAGGCCGGCGCCGTCGGTTTCATCGGCAACGCCACCGACGCGACTGCGCATTATTTCGGCCAGGCGTGCGGGTTGGGCACTATGCCGCATGCGCTGATTGGCTATGCCGGCTCCACGGTGCGCGCGGCGGAGATGTATCACGAGACCTTTCCCGACGAGGGGCTGACCGTCCTGGTCGATTACTTCGGCCATGAGGTCACCGATAGTCTGGCGGTCGCCGAGCGCTTCGCCGACCTCACCGCGGACGGGCGGCTCGCCGTGCGCATCGACACGCCCGGCGGGCGCTACGTCGAGGGGCTGGACCCACCGAGTTCGTACGCCGTGCTGGAGCGCCACGCGCCCGACGCCATCCGCTTCTATCGCACCGACGCCGAGTTGCAGCATCTGGTCGGCACCGGCGTTTCCGCCGTCGCCGTCTGGCATCTGCGCGAGCGGCTGAACGCGGCTGGCTACGACAAGGTCAAAATCGTCGCCTCATCGGGGTTCGGGCCGATGAAGTGCAAGGTCATGGCCGCCGCCGATGCGCCGATCGACGTGATCGGCACCGGCTCCTTCCTGCCCAGCAACTGGCACGAGAGCTTCGCCACCGCCGACGTGGTCGACTATGGCGGCGCGCCGCGGGTCAAGGTCGGGCGCGAATTCCTGCTCCGAAAGTAGCCGCCTATTCCGCCGCCGCCGGCGCCACGCCGGCCAGCCGTGTCTCCCGTCCGGGCGCCGGTGCGTGCGGCATCAGCTGCGCACATGCAAGCGACATCGCCGCGATCGCAGCTCCGGTGAGAAACACGGCCGCCGGGCTCACCAGCCAAATGAAGCCGAATACGACCGGGATGACCACGGCGGCGATGTGATTGATGGTGAATGACACGGCGGCGGTCGGTGCGATGTCGCGGGGGTCGCAGACCTTCTGGAAATAGGTCTTGATCGCAATCGCCATGGCGAAGAACAGGTGGTCGATGACGAACAGCACCGCCGCCAGAACGGCGTTGCCAACGAAGGTATAGGCGGTGAACACGCAGATCAGGCCGATGTATTCCAACGCGAGCGCGCGGCGTTCGCCCCAGCGGCCGATCATCCGTCCGATCAGCGGCGCCAGCCAGATATTGGTGGCGTAGTTGAGCAGATAGAGGGCGGTGATCTCGCTCACCGCATAGCCGAACTTCTCGACCATCATGAAGGCGGCGAACACCATGAAGATCTGCCGGCGCGCGCCGGAGAAGAATGTCAGCGCGTAGTACAGCCAGTAGCGCCGGCGCAGCACGATGGTCTTGTGCTGTTCGACCTTGGCGGGAAACCTCGGATACAGAGTTCGCGCCGTGACTGCGATGGCGATCGTCGCCCCGCCGCCCGGCGCATAGACCCAGATGAAATCGAGGTGGACGATATCGAAGGCCACCCACACCAGCCCGTAGGCGGCGAGCGATGCGACGCTGGCCGCGGCGATGATGCGGCCGAACACCAGCGGCGCGCGCCGGTGATCGACCCATTGCAAGGCCAGGCTTTGCTGGATGGTTTCATTGTAGTGGAAGCCGATCGACATCACGACGGTGGTCACGTAGAGGCCGAGCACGGTCGGGAAGACGCCGGTCACCGCCGTGCCGATTCCGAGCACTGCGATGGACAGCAGCGCCAGGGACTGCTCGCGGATAAGCAAAAGCGCGAACACGACGGTAAAGGCGAGGAACCCCGGAACCTCGCGCAGGCTCTGCAGGATGCCGATCTCGGCGCCGGTGAAGGCGGCGCGCTCGATCACGAAGTTGTTGAGCAGCGCTTGCCAGGTGGCGAAGGACAGCGGCATCGCCGTCGCCATCAAGAGCAACAACCCCTCCGGGCTACGCAGATAGGCGAGGCGTGAAGGCGCGGGTGTCATGCCGTCAATCTCGGCCATCGGCACTGGCCTGGCCAGGGCCTAATTCCCGGTTCCCGGCCAGCGCGGCATCAGGCTGTGGGCAATCGTTCGGGGCGCCCGATGACGGATGCGTGATCTAGATGCCGACCAGACTACGGTCGATCTCCGGATAGTAGTCGAGGAGTCTTGCGATGCGACCCTGCTGTTCCGAGGTCATCAGCTGCCGGCCACGGCCCTCGACTCCCTTGTTGAAGCGTAGCTGTGCATTGCCGCGTTGCCCAAGGGCGTTGACTGCGTCGTCTATCTTGTCTGGCGGCAGATCGAGATTATGGAACTGTCCGACGCGCGCGATGGTGCCCGCGGCGTCGGCAACCAAATCCTCGTAGCGCACCCAAAGGCGCTCGATCTCGGCAGCAGACCAGCTCGCGACAAAGCGCACATACCAGGGGCCGGCGAAATCGATCACCATGTCAAGCTGGCGTTCCACCGGCAGGTCGCGGAAATTGTTGCTCACTTTCAGAACCGGGGTGTCCGCGCTTTCGTTTTCGAGATGGTCTCGAAGGGACACCAGACAGTCGCGAATGTCTCGGGTCAGTATCGTCGGGCGAATCGCGAATTCTTTCATTAGGCGCAGGTTCTCGCGCGTTGCCCTGGTGTGGTGGTGACTGACGATATCCATCGGCCAGGAGTCGACCAGACGAGGCAAGTAGAGATCCTGTTCGTTCAAATGATTGTAGTCCAAGTTGTAAAGCAGGAAACCGGTCGACCGCACGAGCAATTCAGCGAAGTAGGTGGACGCGGACTTCGGCATGGAGGCCAGGAAGACACAATGCCCGCGCGACCGGACGTGACGACGCCACGAGCTGTGCCAGCGGACGCCGCGACTGCAGGTTCCCGCGATGGCGCGGTTTATGCGCTGGCCGAGGCGTGGCATCGTGCTAGTGGATTGATTCCAACGTTTGGAACCCTCGGTTTCGGGCTGCGATGATGTCGTCGGGGTCGGCTTTCCATATGAATGGCTGTGGGTTGGCCGCATTGTATTCGCGGACGAAGCGGTTGATTGCGGCCTGGAGATCGACGACGGAATGGAAGACGCCGTGCTTGAGCCGCCGCCGGGTGAGTTTTGCGAAGAAGCCCTCGACGGCATTGAGCCACGAGCAGGAGGTCGGTGTGAAGTGGAAAGTCCAGCGCGGATGGCGGGCGAGCCAGGCGCGGACCTTGTCCTTGTTGTGCGCCGCGTAGTTGTCGACGATCGCGTGGATGGCCTTGTCCGCCGGCACCGTGCGCTCGATGCGGTTGAGGAAGCGGATGAACTCCTGATGGCGGTGGCGCTGCATGTTCTGGCCGATCACCGTTCCGTCCAGAACGTTGAGCGCCGCAAACAGCGTGGTCGTGCCGTGCCGTTTGTAGTCATGGTGCCGGCGCGTCCCTTCTTCATCGGCAGACCGGCGGTCGAGCGCCTGGATCTGTGACTTCTCATCGATCGACAACACCACCGCATGGGCCGGCGGGTCGACATACAGGCCGACGATATCGGTGAGTTTCTCGGCGAAGGCAGGGTCGGTCGACAGCTTGAAGTTGCGCCAGCGGTGCGGGCTGAGACCGTGAGCCTTCCAGATCGCCTGCACCGTCGAGGCGGCAATACCGGCCGCCCTGGCGATCGCGCGCAACGTCCAGTGGGTCGCCTCAAACGGCGGCGGTTGCTGCGTCAGGCGCACGATCTCGGCGACACGATCGAGCGGGACCGGCGCCTTGCCGGGCGGACGGGACTTGTCGCGAAGCAGGCCGCCGACACCCTCGTGCATGAACCGCTCTTGCCAGCGCCACACGCAGGTCTTGGACTTGCCGGTCTCGGTCATGATCGCCGAGGTGCCCAGACCCTCGCCGCTGAGAAGGACAATATGTGCCCGCCAGACGTGTTTCTGCGGGCTCTTGGGATCCGCGACGACCGCGCGCAATCGCTGACGGTCGCCGGCGGATAGGGTGAAGGAGATTCCACTGCGTATGCGCCAGATTCGCATAACACAGCAAAATACGGAATCCCAATTCGGACTCTTTCATTCCGATCAATCCACTAGTCGGACTTCAGTTTCTGGGCTTGCCGTTTCATGCATTCCCCGAAATTCCCAATCGCGCTGCTGACACGATACCAAGTGGCGGTGATCGGCATCGCTTGGCCCGGCGCAGGCGTCGTGATGGCCCGGGTTCAGCATATGCCAATGATGGCCCGATGGGTGATGCGCGGCGACGGTAGTTGCCGTCCGGGGTTCGCGTCAACGCGCGCCTGCCGTCGTTGACAGGGGCTGGCGCGCGCGCCAAGTTGCCGCTGCTTTCAACCCGGAAAATTGGCAACGGCGATGACCGATCACCTGACGATCGCGCTGGCGCAACTCAACCCGACCGTCGGCGACATCACCGGTAATCTCGACCTTTTGCGCGCCGCGCGCGCACGCGCCGCGGCGGATGGCGTGGACTTGGTGGTGGCGACGGAGCTGGTCGTAACCGGCTATCCGCCGGAGGATCTAGTGCTGAAAGAGGCGTTCCTCGAAGCAACGCGCGAAGCCGTGTTGGCGCTAGCGTCCGAGACTGGCGACGGCGGCCCGGCCATGATTGTCGGCGCGCCTTGGCGCGAAGACGGCAGGCGTACCAACTCGGCGCTGCTGCTCGACGGCGGCAAGGTGCAGTCGGTGCGCCACAAGGTCGATCTGCCGAATTACGGCGTGTTCGATGAGAAACGCGTGTTCGACGCCGGTGATCCGCCGGGTCCGGTGAGTTTCCGGGGCGTGCGCTTGGGCGTGTGCCTGTGTGAGGACATGTGGACCACCGATGTCTGCGAGACGCTAGCGGAGTCGGGCGCGGAAATCCTGGTGGTCATCAACAGCAGTCCCTTCGAGCGCGCCAAGCCGGACTTGCGTCTGAATCTGGCGGTCGCGCGTGTGACGGAATCCGGCCTGCCGCTGGTCTATGTCAATCAGGTGGGCGGCCAGGACGAGCTGGTGTTCGACGGCAATTCGTTCGTGCTCAACGGCGACCGAGGACTGGCGGCGCAGGCACCCTCCTTCGTCGAAGATCTCGCGACCACGCGTTGGCAGCGCGGCACGGACGAGAGCTGGACGTGCGCCGCCGGTGAGGTGACGCCGCCGCTGGAAAACCATGACGCCATCTACCGGGCGATGATGCTGGGCTTGGCCGACTACGTGAACAAGAATGGGTTTCCGTCGATTGTGCTGGGGCTGTCGGGCGGCATCGATTCGGCGCTGAGCGCGGCCGTCGCCGTCGATGCGTTGGGCCCGGAGCGCGTGCATTGCGTCATGCTGCCGTCGCGCTTCACTAGCCGCGACAGCCTGGAGGACGCGACGGCGGTCGCCGACGCGCTGGGCACGCGCTATGACTCCATCCCCATCATCCCGGTGATGCAGGCGATCGACACCATGCTGGAGGACGCCATGGGAGCCCCGGCGCAAGGATTGGCCAAGGAAAACATCCAGGCCCGCCTGCGCGCCGTGACGCTGATGGCGATCTCCAACACCAACGGCGCGATGCTGCTCACCACCGGCAACAAGTCGGAAATGTCGGTCGGCTACGCGACGATCTACGGCGACATGTGCGGCGGCTATTCCGTGCTCAAGGACATCTACAAGACCGACGTGTTCGCGCTATCGCGCTGGCGCAACGTGCATCTACCCGGCCGGGCGATGGGTCCCGACGGCACGGTTATTCCCGAGCGCATCCTCACCAAGCCGCCCTCGGCTGAGCTGCGACCCGACCAGCGCGACGAGGACAGCCTGCCGCCCTACAACGTGCTGGACGACATTCTGCACGGGCTGGTGGAGGACGATCTGGGCATCGAGTATCTGGCCGAACGCGGTCATGACCGCCGGACCGTAGCGCGCATCTGGCGGCTGGTTGAGCGGGCGGAATACAAACGCCGTCAGGCGCCGCCGGGCGTCAAGCTGACGCGCCGCGCGTTCGGCCGCGACCGGCGCTATCCGATGACCAATGGCTTCGCCGGCGACGCCTGAGCGTTGAACGCCGGCGACAATATTTCTAGGTTGGCAGGCGATGAGCGAAACGCCGCGGTTCATGCGATGTAAACGCGCCTCGACCTAGGCTTGCGCGACCTTTACTGCCGACCATCGATTGAGATCGACCATGGCGTCTCCACGGGAACTGAAGCTCTACAACACGCTGGCGCGCGAAAAACAGCGCCTCGATCCGCTCGACCGGGATATGGTACGAATGTATGTGTGCGGGCCGACGGTCTATGACGACATCCACATCGGCAACGCGCGGCCCATCGTCGTGTTCGACGTACTCTATCGGCTCCTTCGGCATCACTATGGAGCGGACCACGTCAAGTATGTTCGCAACATCACCGACGTCGATGACAAGATCAACGCCCGTGCTGAGGAGCGCGGTGTGGATATCCGCGCCCTGACCGAGGAAACCGCGCAGCGTTTCCATGCGGACATCGAGCAGCTCGGCGTGCTGCCGTCCGATGTCGAACCGCGGGCGACCGAACATGTCCCGCAGATGATCGCGCTGATCGAAAACCTGATCGCGAACGGCAACGCCTACGCGGCCGACGGCCATGTCTTGTTCAACGTGCCGTCCTGGCCCGGCTACGGCAGGCTGTCGCGGCGCTCGCGCGACGACATGGTCGCCGGCGCCCGCGTCGAGGTGGCGCCGTACAAGCGCGACCCGGCCGATTTCGTCTTGTGGAAACCGAGCCCGCCGGAACTGCCAGGCTGGGACAGTCCGTGGGGTCGCGGCCGGCCCGGTTGGCACATCGAGTGCTCGGCCATGAGCGCCGCGTATCTGGGCCACGACTTCGACATCCACGGCGGCGGCGTCGATTTGGTGTTCCCGCACCACGAAAACGAAATTGCCCAAAGCGCCTGCGGCCATCCCGACACGCACTTCGCGCGCCATTGGGTGCACAACGGCTACCTGCTGGCCGAAGGCGAGAAGATGTCCAAGTCATTGGGCAACTTCTACACACTGCACGATCTGCTCGACGCGTTCGCCGGCGAGGCGCTGCGGCTGACCCTGTTGGCGACCCACTACCGCCAGCCGTTGGATTTCACCAAGGAGGCGGTGACCGGCGCCCGGCGTCAACTCGATCGCCTTTATCGGCCCCTGCTCGAGGCGGTGTCCGTGACGCCGTCGACCGATCAGGCGCCTACGGAGCTTCTGGCCGCGCTCGACGATGACCTCAATACACCGCTGGCCTTGAGGCGTTTGCGTGAGGCGGCGCGCTGCCTTGCCCGTGCGCACAAGAACAACGACGCCGAATTGATGGCGCAGCACAAGGGGGAGCTGCTCGCCGGTGGCGCGCTGTTGGGCCTGGCTCAAGGCGATGCGGAAGTATGGTTCAAGGGCGGGGCTGACGACGGTGAGATCGAGGGTCTGATCGCGGCGCGCGGGGCGGCGCGCGAGCGTAAGGATTTCGCTGAAGCTGACCGCATCCGCGCGGAGCTGGAGGAGAAGGGTGTCGTGCTCGAAGATTGCTCCGATGGCACGACGAAATGGCGGCGGGCAGCGTGAGCGGCGAGCGCATCTATCTGTTCGACACGACGCTGCGCGATGGCGCGCAGACGCAAGGCGTCGATTTCTCCGCGAACGACAAGACGGCGATCGCGCAGGCATTGGACGCGCTGAAGATCGATAACATCGAGGGCGGCTGGCCCGGCGCCAATCCCACCGACGATGCCTTCTTCGCCGCGCCGCCGACGCTGGGCCATGCCAAGCTCACGGCCTTCGGCATGACCCGCCGGCCCGGACGCAGCGCCAGCAACGATCCGGGTCTGAACGCCTTGCTGTCCACCAAGGCCGGTGCCGTGTGCATGGTCGGCAAGACTTGGGACTTCCATGTCGACGTCGCCCTCGGTATCGAGCGCGCGGAAAACGTCGCCATGATTGGCGACAGCATGGCGCACGCCTGCAACCGCGTCGGCGAGGTATTGTTCGATGCCGAACACTTCTTCGATGGCTACAAGGCCAATTCGGCGTACGCGTTGGAGTGCGTGCTGGCGGCCTACGAGGCGGGCGCGCGTTGGATCGTGTTGTGCGACACCAATGGCGGCACGTTGCCGCAGGATATCGCGCGCATCGTGAGCGAGGTCGGCAAGCAGGTTCCCGGCGACCATCTGGCCATTCACGCCCATGACGACACCGGCAACGCCGTCGCCAATTCGCTGGCCGCCATCGATGCCGGCGTGCGGCAAGTGCAAGGCACGTTGAACGGGCTCGGCGAGCGCTGCGGCAACGCCAATCTGATCACCATCATCCCGACGCTGATGCTGAAGTACGACGGTCGGTATGCGCTCGGCCTGGGTGAGGCGGAGCTGAAGCAACTCACCCACGTGTCGCATCTGCTGGACGAGCTGATGAACCGCGCACCGGACCGGCACGCTCCCTACGTCGGCGAGGCCGCGTTCGCCCACAAGGGCGGCCTGCATGTCTCGGCCGTGCGCAAGGACCCGCGCAGCTACGAACACGTGCCGCCGGAGTCGGTCGGCAACCAGCGCCACGTCGTGGTGTCGGACCAGGCCGGGCGGGCGAGCCTGCTGGCGCTGCTGGACGAGATCGGGCTCGATCTCGACGCCGATGATCCGAAGCTGCACCGTCTACTCGGGGACGTGAAGGCGCGCGAGTACGAAGGCTACGCCTACGACGGCGCCGCGGCGAGTTTCGAGCTTCTGGCCCGCCGCGCCGTCGGCGAGGTGCCGCAATTCTTTCACATGAACAGCTTTCGCGTCGAGGTCGAACGCCGCCACAACGCCAAGGGCGAGCTGGTGACAATCAGCCAGGCGGTGATCAAGGTGCGCGTCGGCGATCGGGTCGCG
This sequence comes from Alphaproteobacteria bacterium, assembly GCA_965248805.1. Lineage (GTDB taxonomy): Bacteria > Pseudomonadota > Alphaproteobacteria > UBA6615 > UBA6615 > CBDFKJ01. The sequence continues at coordinate 120,292 of CBDFKJ010000005.1, read as the reverse complement.
ATGCAGGTGGCCGAAGGCAACGGCCCGGTTAACGCACTTGACGACGCCCTTCGTAAAGCGCTGACGCCGATCTATCCCGAGCTCAATGAGTTGCGGCTGGTCGACTTCAAGGTGCGCATCCTGACGCCACAGGCGGCGACGGCGGCGACAACGCGCGTGATGATCGAGTCGGCCGATGCACACGGACACCGCTGGTCGACGGTCGGCATCTCGCCCAACATCATCGACGCCGCCTACGAGGCGCTGTCCGACAGCATCACCTACAAGCTGCTGCGTGATCAGGCGTCGAGCTGACGCCGTCACCGGTTGCCTACGCCTCAGACGTGCAATCGCCGGCGGGCGTCGGCGAAGGCGTCGCCGGCAACGCGGCCGCTGTCGTCGCGGGCAAGATCGGGTCGGATCCGGTTGAGGAAATACATCTCCAGCCGGCCCTTGTTCTTGGCTTCGATCGGCCCCCGGTGCTCGGTGTCGAACAGGTCCTTGATCCGGTGCCACGTGGTGTCGGACACGTTGACCCGCCCCGGCTCGCTATTGGTTTCCATCCGGGCCGCTATGTTCACCGCATCGCCCCAGATGTCGTAGGTGAATTTGCGCTTGCCCACGACGCCCGCCATCACCGGCCCGGTGTGAATGCCGATCCGTAGCTCCCACGGAGCCAGGCGCATCTTGTCGCGCTGGGCGTTCACGCGGGCATGAACGACAGAATTTCGAGCGCGGCCAGACAGACGTCGACGGTATGGGTGGCGTTCTCCTCGGGAAGTCCGCCGACGCACATGTACGCATCGCCGATGGTCCTGAGCTTTTCCAGGCCATGCCGTTCGATGATGTCGTTGAAGGCCGAAAAATATTGATCGAGGTCGTTGATCAGACCGCGTGGCTCCATGCTTTCGGCCAAGCGCGTGAAGCCCTTGAAGTCGGTGAACATGATCGTTACCGAGCCGAAGTATCGCGGCTCGACGTGGTCCTTCTCCTTCAGCTCGTCCGCGATCTTGGCCGGCAGGAAGTTGAGCAGCAGCTCATCGGAACGGGCTTTTTCTGCCGCGGCTTCCTGCTGCGCTTCTCCGAGCTGTTCGTGCGCCTTTCCGAGCTCGATGAGTTTCCGCCGCAGCTCGAGTTGGCCCATGACCTGGCGCGACAGATGCCGCACCGCCTCTATCTGATCGCGATTGATTTCGTGTGGCTGAAAATCCATGACACAGATCGTTCCCAGCGCATAGCCGTCTTTCGTAATCAGCGGCATGCCGCAGTAGAACCGGAGATGGGGCTCGCCCGTGACAGTCGGATGGGCGCAGAACTTGGCGTCGTCTTCGAGGTCGGGCAGCACCAGGCGAGGTCGGGCAGCACCAGGATATCGCTGCCGCAAATGGCGTGCGCGCACAACGTCCCGCGGGCAAGTGAGTGACCTCCGGCGGCAACCCGTACTTGGCCTTCAGCCATTCGCGGTCGTCGCCGACCAGGTTGATCAGCCCGACCGGACATTGACAGATCTGCGCCGCCAACTCGGCGATACCGTCGTAGTCAATCTCGGGCGGCGTGCCGTCGATTTCATACGACTGAAGCGCCGTAATACGTTGGGGCTCGTTATCAGCCCGTTGACGAAGTCCGGCGTGTCTGATTCTGTCTGAACATAGAGATTTAGACGGGCGTCGTGCGATGGCATTGAGACGACAGAGCGAGGTTCAGGGTGACCTCGTGGTGACATGGGCGGAGATGCCGCGTTCGCCTGGACACGCGTTTTCCGACCGGCTGCATGAGTTGCTGACCGAGTCTGGCTTTGACGGCTTCGTGGAGGCGACGTGCAAGCCATATTACGCACCTCGGATGGGGGCTCCTTCGCTGCCGCCGGGGCGTTATTTCCGGATGCACATGATCGGCTATTTCGAGGGCATCGGCAGCGAGCGCGGCATCGCTTGGCGCTGTTCGGATTCGCTGTCGCTTCGCGCGTTTCTGCGGTTGGCGAACCGGGACAAGGTTCCCGATCATTCCTGGTTGTCGAAGACGCGCGGCCGGCTGCCGCACGAGGTCCATGAAAAGGTTTTCGACTGGGTTCTGGCTCTCGTCGCCGCGCGCGGTCTGGTGAAGGGCGAGCGGATCGGCGTCGACGGCTCGACGATGGAAGCCAACGCCGCCCTGCGAGCCATCGTGCGGCGCGATAGCGGCGAGACCTATCGCGAGATGCTGACGCAAATGGCGAAGGAGAGTGGCGTCGAAACGCCGACGATCGACGACCTCGTCCGGCTCGATCGCCGGCGGAAGGGCAAGAAGCTTTCGAACAAGGATTGGACGAGCCCGACCGATCCTGATGCGAAGATCGCGCGGATGAAGGACGGCACCACGCATCTGGCCTACAAGCCCGAGCACGCGGTCGATCTCGACACCGGCGTCATCGTTGCGGCACCGATCTATCCAGCCGATGAAGGCGACACGACGACTTTGCCTGGGACGCTGGAGGCGGCCGCGCGCAACCTCGCCGAGGTCGGCCTGGCTCCAACACGGGCAGAGCCCTGCGGTCTCGTTGGCGACAAGGGCTATCATTCACGCGAGGGGCTGAAAGACCTCGACGGCGGCGTCTGGAAAACGCGGATCTCCGAGCCGGAGCCCGCCAACGGCTATCTGCGCTGGCATGGCGACCAGGCGGCACGTCAGGCTGTCTACGCCAACCGGGCGCGATTGAAGTCCGGCGTCGCGCGGAACGCCATGCGCAGGCGCGGTGAGATGGTCGAGCGCAGCTTCGCCCATGTCCTCGACCGTGGCGGCATGCGCCGCGCGTTGCTGCGGGCGCGCGAGAACGTCCACAAACGCTACCTGATCCATGTCGCCGGGTTCAATCTCGGCATTCTGATGCGCGCGCTGTTCGGATCAGGCACGCCGAGGGAGGCTGCGAGTGCAAAGAGCACCCTTTTGTTCGTTATTCAGTTCGATGCTGCCCTGGCGATCGCCATCGTGGCGAACATCGAAGGCAAACCAGCCATGCTCGTCATCATCATCATCGTCGCCCCCGAAACCGATTGATCAAAGCGCGACTTCATCACCGGGCTGTTATCGGGAACGGGATACTCCATGGCCTGGCCTCGGCTGGGTTCATTCACGCAGTTGCTCGTGGGTGGTCGCGATCGGTCAAGTGCACACGCGCGGCCTCGGTCAGTCGGTGTCTGCAGGCGCGCCGATGGATCGCGCCGCGCAACCATCGCACCGTACCTGCCGTCCGACAAGAAAGGCGTGCCGAAGGCGAAAGGCTCTCATTGTGGACTTCCATGACGCGAACGCTCACTTTTCCACGGCGGCACCAGCCGTGGCGTGCATTTCTTTGGCTGAGCGAGCAGTAACTAGTGGATTGATCGGAATGAAAGAGTCCGAATTGGGATTCCGTATTTTGCTGTGTTATGCGAATCTGGCGCATGCGCAGTGGAATCTCCTTCACCCTATCCGCCGGCGACCGTCAGCGATTGCGCGCGGTCGTCGCGGATCCCAAGAGCCCGCAGAAACACGTCTGGCGGGCACATATTGTCCTTCTCAGCGGCGAGGGTCTGGGCACCTCGGCGATCATGACCGAGACCGGCAAGTCCAAGACCTGCGTGTGGCGCTGGCAAGAGCGGTTCATGCACGAGGGTGTCGGCGGCCTGCTTCGCGACAAGTCCCGTCCGCCCGGCAAGGCGCCGGTCCCGCTCGATCGTGTCGCCGAGATCGTGCGCCTGACGCAGCAACCGCCGCCGTTTGAGGCGACCCACTGGACGTTGCGCGCGATCGCCAGGGCGGCCGGTATTGCCGCCTCGACGGTGCAGGCGATCTGGAAGGCTCACGGTCTCAGCCCGCACCGCTGGCGCAACTTCAAGCTGTCGACCGACCCTGCCTTCGCCGAGAAACTCACCGATATCGTCGGCCTGTATGTCGACCCGCCGGCCCATGCGGTGGTGTTGTCGATCGATGAGAAGTCACAGATCCAGGCGCTCGACCGCCGGTCTGCCGATGAAGAAGGGACGCGCCGGCACCATGACCCATGACTACAAACGGCACGGCACGACCACGCTGTTTGCGGCGCTCAACGTTCTGGACGGAACGGTGATCGGCCAGAACATGCAGCGCCACCGCCATCAGGAGTTCATCCGCTTCCTCAACCGCATCGAGCGCACGGTGCCGGCGGACAAGGCCATCCACGCGATCGTCGACAACTACGCGGCGCACAACAAGGACAAGGTCCGCGCCTGGCTCGCCCGCCATCCGCGCTGGACTTTCCACTTCACACCGACCTCCTGCTCGTGGCTCAATGCCGTCGAGGGCTTCTTCGCAAAACTCACCCGGCGGCGGCTCAAGCACGGCGTCTTCCATTCCGTCGTCGATCTCCAGGCCGCAATCAACCGCTTCGTCCGCGAATACAATGCGGCCAACCCACAGCCATTCATATGGAAAGCCGACCCCGACGACATCATCGCAGCCCGAAACCGAGGGTTCCAAACGTTGGAATCAATCCACTAGCCATGGCCGGAACCGACACCAGCCAGCCCTCGATCGCGCATGGCCCGCGGGTCATACTGGTTGAACCGCAAATGGGCGAAAATATCGGCGCGGCGGCACGGGCCATGGCCAATTGCGGGCTGAGCGAACTGGTCCTCGTGCGCCCGCGCGATCGGTGGCCTAACGACAAGGCGCGCGCCATGGCCGCGGGCGCCGAGGCGATCCTGGAAGCCGCGCGACTGTGCCAATCGATTGAGGAATCGGTCGGGGATCTGGGCCGCGTCTACGCTACCACGGCGCGGCGACGCGACATGATCCAACGGATCGTGACGCCGCGCCACGCCGGCAGCGAAATGCGCGCCGACGGTGACGGCATCGGCATTATCTTCGGGCCTGAGCGGACCGGCCTCACAAACGATCAACTGACCCTGGCCGACACCATCATCGAGGTGCCGCTCAATTCCGCGCATGCCTCGCTCAATCTGGCTCAGGCCGTGCTGATTGTCGGCTACGAGTGGTTCCAGGCCGCAGATGCGACGCCCGATAAGCAGTTACCTGCAGAGACACCGGCCGACAAAGCGGCGCTGCTCAACCTGTTCGGTCGGCTGGAGGGTGCATTGGACGATGCCGGGTTCTTCCCGGTGCCGGAGATGCGGCCCTCGATGACGCGCGCGCTGCGGGCGATGCTCCAACGCGCCGACCTCACCGACCAGGAAGTGCGCACGCTACATGGCGTCGTCAGCGCGCTCGTCGGCAAGCGACGGCACACGCCAGATTCTGCATAGCTCGGCTTGCCGGATGCGATCAGAAAGCCTTGACGCCGGGTACCTTGCACTCGCCGCGGGTGTAGACTTGGCGCACGTAGCAGTTGGGAAGCATGTCGACGATCAGCGCGCCTTTACACGAGCTGAAGCGCACCCAGGCATTGATATTGGACATGCGGCGGTTTTCGTCAGCGTCGTACTCGTAGATTGGATCGTAGATGATTTCGCTGATGTCGCCTTGATCGACCTGCAACTGATCGAGGCGTTCCTGCACCGCCGGCGCGCAGGTCCGCCCGCGGCGCTGCGCCTCGGCATCGCGTGGCCCGATGGCCGTCGCGCAGAAGAGCCCGATCGCCACATACGCAATCGCTCTCATCTTCGTCCCTCCTTTGGGTCGTGCTGCTCAGTTACTCAGCCGCTTCGGAGATAGATCGGTGGCGGTCATGCCTAATTCAATCAGGTCACGCGGCAGCACGCCGTCACGAATGAGCGATGCGGTGACCCGCGCCAGCGACGGGGCCATCTGGATGCCATAGCCGCCTTGGCCGGCGAGCCAAAAGAAGCCGGGCGCCTTTGGATCGAATCCGGCGAGGGGAGACTTGTCAGGCGCGAAGCTGCGCAAGCCTGCCCATTTGCGCTCGACCCGCCGCACCTCGATGTCGAGCGCCTGGGTCAGCCGATCGACGGCGATCGCAACGTCGATATCCTCGGCCTGGGCATCGCACGGCGCAGAAAGCGTCTCGTCGGCCGGCGAGACCAGTAGCCTGCCGGCGTCGGGTTTGAAGTAGAGAGACTCATCGACGACGAAAGTGAGCGGCCAGAGCGCGATGTCGGCTCCGTGCGGGGGTGCGACGACGAGCGCCGTGCGCCGTTTTGGCGTGATGCGCAGCGCCGGGGCGCCCGCGAGCGCGGCAACGTGGTCGGCCCAGGCGCCGGCTGCGTTGACGACGATTGGCGCGGAATAGCTGCCACGTGGCGTGTCGGCACGCCAGGCATCGGCTTGGCGGGTCAGATCGGTGAGCGCGGCGTCGGTCACGACCTTGCACCCGTCGCGGCGCGCTTGGCGCAGATAGCCGCTGAGCAACGCCGCCACGTCGATCTCGCAGGCGCCGGGCTCCAGGAAAGCGGCAGCGGCGAACCCGGGGCGCAGCGCCGGGACGTGGCGCCGGGCGCCTGCCGCGTCGAGCCATTCCAGATCCGGACACAAGCGCCCAAACCGATCGAAATCGGCCCGCAGCGCATCCACCAGATCATCGGTGGCGACCATCATCACCCCACGCGGCAGCAGCAAAGGGCCGTCGGTAAAGCCGTCCGGCGGCTGGCGCAGAGACCCCCGGCTGCCGCGGGTCAGCGCCCGTACCAGCGCATTGCCGTAGGTTTCGGTGAACATCGCCGCCGAGCGCCCGGTTGCGTGGTAGGCCGGGTGCGGTTCCTTCTCGATCACGACTACGCGCATGTGCGGCGCCAGCTCGGCGGCCGCGGAAACCCCGGCCATGCCGGCGCCGACGATTAATACGTCACACGTCGTCAAGCGAGCCTACGCAAGCCGTGAATTTGCCCGGCGAGCCGCCTGGGGTGGCTTGCACGGCAAAATCGGGCTGTATTGATGGGTGTTCAAGACGCTCCATGTATTGGGCCACCGCTGGCTTGGTGCCGAGAACGCGGCTTAACGGGCCCTGCCTACGGCTAACTGCGGTGGAAGTAAAAGAGCGGAATCGCACCAAAAAAGCGTTTGACGAGTCGAACGCGACGGGCGTAAGAATGCGCTCTTCCGGGCGCGGGTTAGTTGAGTTTCTGCGTTCACAGGCGCATGCTGTGCGTTTTTGCGTGTGCGCTCGGTGGTTTGTTCGCGCTATTTGACATTGTTAATTCAGGAAGGGATGCGCAGGCGGCGGTGCGTGCACGGTACGCGTTTGTCCGCAAGGCGCATTCTACGCACCTAAAAGTGCATAGTCTTGTGGCAACGCGTTGACCCGCGCGTCTCGATTACTCTCGGACGCGTTGGGGAATTAAACCTGAGAGTTTGATCCTGGCTCAGAGCGAACGCTGGCGGCAGGCTTAACACATGCAAGTCGAAGGTGAAGCCGGACTTCGGTCCGGTGGAAACTGGCGCACGGGTGAGTAACACGTGGGAACCTGCCCCGAGGTACGGAATAACCACTGGAAACGGTGGCTAATACCGTATGTGCCCCAAGGGGGAAAGCTCCGGCGCCTTGGGATGGGCCCGCGTCCGATTAGCTTGTTGGTGGGGTAATGGCCCACCAAGGCGACGATCGGTAGCTGGTCTGAGAGGATGGTCAGCCACACTGGGACTGAGACACGGCCCAGACTCCTACGGGAGGCAGCAGTGGGGAATATTGGACAATGGGCGCAAGCCTGATCCAGCCATGCCGCGTGAGTGAAGAAGGCCTTAGGGTTGTAAAGCTCTTTCAGCGGGGAAGATGATGACGGTACCCGCAGAAGAAGCCCCGGCTAACTCCGTGCCAGCAGCCGCGGTAATACGGAGGGGGCTAGCGTTGCTCGGAATTACTGGGCGTAAAGGGCGCGTAGGCGGGCCAGCCAGTCAGGCGTGAAAGCCCCGAGCTCAACTCGGGAAATGCGCTTGATACTGCTGGTCTAGAGTTCGGGAGAGGGTAGTGGAATTCCCAGTGTAGAGGTGAAATTCGTAGATATTGGGAAGAACACCAGCGGCGAAGGCGGCTACCTGGACCGATACTGACGCTGAGGCGCGAAAGCGTGGGGAGCAAACAGGATTAGATACCCTGGTAGTCCACGCCGTAAACGATGCGTGCTAGACGTTGGGCAGTTTGCTGTCCGGTGTCGCAGCTAACGCGATAAGCACGCCGCCTGGGGAGTACGGCCGCAAGGTTAAAACTCAAAGGAATTGACGGGGGCCCGCACAAGCGGTGGAGCATGTGGTTTAATTCGATGCAACGCGCAGAACCTTACCAGCCCTTGACATGTCCGTCGCGGCTTCGAGAGATTGAAGCCTTCAGTTCGGCTGGACGGAACACAGGTGCTGCATGGCTGTCGTCAGCTCGTGTCGTGAGATGTTGGGTTAAGTCCCGCAACGAGCGCAACCCTCACCTTCAGTTGCCATCGGTCCGGCCGGGCACTCTGAAGGAACTGCCGGTGACAAGCCGGAGGAAGGCGGGGATGACGTCAAGTCCTCATGGCCCTTATGGGCTGGGCTACACACGTGCTACAATGGCGGTGACAATGGGAAGCAATAGGGCAACCTGGAGCTAATCCCCAAAAACCGTCTCAGTTCGGATTGCACTCTGCAACTCGAGTGTATGAAGTCGGAATCGCTAGTAATCGTGGATCAGCATGCCACGGTGAATACGTTCCCGGGCCTTGTACACACCGCCCGTCACGCCATGGGAGTTGGCTTTACCCGAAGCCGGTGTGCTGACTCCAGTCTTCGGACTGGAGAGGTAGCCGTCCACGGTGAGGTCAGCGACTGGGGCGAAGTCGTAACAAGGTAGCCGTAGGGGAACCTGCGGCTGGATCACCTCCTTTCTAAGGAAGAACGGGATGCTCACGACATTCCGTTCTCCGTGACCAAGCCGGCGCGTATCGCCGCCGGCGCATCCCTTCCGCATTCGATCGCTCGCACACCAGCATCACGGATCGCGGGCTGGTAGCTCAGCTGGTTAGAGCGCGCGCTTGATAAGCGTGAGGTCGGAGGTTCAAATCCTCCCCGGCCCACCAGGTCAGACATCAGATGGTCAGGGACCCGAAGTCGATGTTCGCACTCGGAGACGTAATATCTGACGCCTGATTTCTCAGTTCGGGGGTGTAGCTCAGTTGGGAGAGCGCCTGCTTTGCAAGCAGGAGGTCATCGGTTCAAATCCGTTCACCTCCACCATGCGTGAGCACGATGTGTACCAACACACGTGAGCAACGCGGCTGCGGATCGAGCGCCTCGCGCGCGCGGATTAGAGAGCGCGCGCCCGTCGCACTCCAGCTGCGTCGACCGATCGAATGCACCTCGAACGAGTTTCATTGCGTCCGGCAGCGCCCTTTGGCTGCGGTCGAGCGCGATGGTGTTCTTTGTCATCGTGAAGATCTGCGGAACTGCGTCCGTGCCATGTCGAACCAGCCTTGTGCTGTTGCGGCGATGGCCGACGGACGTGGTCGCGTTTCATGGAGTTGCGCGCGCGGGATTTGCCCCTGCGCGTGTCGGCTTTGCGATCAAGCGCTGAAGGGCACTTGGTGGATGCCTTGGCACCAAGAGGCGATGAAGGACGTGGCACCCTGCGATAAGCCTCGGGGAGTTGGGAGCAAACTCTGATCCGAGGATCTCCGAATGGGGGAACCCGACCCATTGGGTCATCTCGTACTGAATACATAGGTGCGGGAAGCAAACCCGGCGAATTGAACCATCTCAGTAGCCGGAGGAAAGGAAATCAACCGAGACTCCGTTAGTAGTGGCGAGCGAACGCGGAACAGGCCAGTGGCTGCAGCAATCGAACCGGAACCGCCCTGGAAAGGCGGGCCATAGAGGGTGATAGCCCCGTACGGGTACTGGTCGTTGCAGTCCTTGAGTAGGGCGGGACACGTGAAATCCTGTCTGAACGTGGGGGGACCACCCTCCAAGCCTAAGTACTCCTTGGTGACCGATAGTGAACGAGTACCGTGAGGGAAAGGTGAAAAGCACCCCGACGAGGGGAGTGAAATAGACCCTGAAACCGAGTGCCTACAAGCAGTCGAAGGGATAGTGGCTTTCGGGCCGCGGATCCTGACGGCGTACCTTTTGTATAATGGGTCAGCGACTTTGTCTGTGCAGCAAGCTTAAGCCGATAGGCGAAGGCGTAGCGAAAGCGAGTCTTAATAGGGCGTCTGAGTTGCGCGGATAAGACCCGAAGCCGAGTGATCTAGCCATGGGCAGGTTGAAGGTGGGGTAAAACCCACTGGAGGACCGAACCCACCGCCGTTGAAAAGTCGGGGGATGACCTGTGGCTAGGGGTGAAAGGCCAATCAAACTCGGCAATAGCTGGTTCTCCGCGAAATCTATTTAGGTAGAGCGTCGTGTGATTACCGTCGGGGGTAGAGCACTGGATGGGCTAGGGGGCCGCGAGGCCTACCAAACCTAACCAAACTCCGAATACCGGCGAGTACAGCACGGCAGACAGTCTGCGGGCGCTAAGGTCCGTAGACGAGAGGGAAACAGCCCAGACCGCCAGCTAAGGTCCCGAAGTGGTGGCTAAGTGGCAAAGGATGTGGGACGGCCAAGACAACCAGGAGGTTGGCTTAGAAGCAGCCATCCTTTAAAGAAAGCGTAATAGCTCACTGGTCTATCAGCTATCCTGCGCCGAAAATGTACCGGGGCTAAAGCCACCCACCGAAGCTGCGGACGCGTGCTTGCACGCGTGGTAGCGGAGCGTTCCGTAAGCCTGCGAAGGTCGTCCGCGAGGGCGGCTGGAGGTATCGGAAGTGCGAATGCTGACATGAGTAGCGATAAACAGGGTGAGAGACCCTGTCGCCGAAAGTCCAAGGGTTCCTGCGCAAGGTTAATCCGCGCAGGGTGAGCCGGCCCCTAAGGCGAGGGCGAAAGCCGTAGTCGATGGGAACCAGGTTAATATTCCTGGGCCTGCTGGAGGTGACGAACGTCGTGTATGGTCAGGGCTTATTGGATTGTCCTGGCTGTGAAGACGTTCCTGGAAATAGCCCCAGCAACAAGACCGTACCCTAAACCGACACAGGTGGACTGGTAGAGTATACCAAGGCGCTTGAGAGAACGGCGTTGAAGGAACTCGGCAAATTACCCCCGTAACTTCGGGAGAAGGGGGCCCCGTGCCTGGGCAACCAGGTGCGGGGGGCACAGACCAGGGGGTGGCGACTGTTTACTAAAAACACAGGACTCTGCGAAGTCGCAAGACGACGTATAGGGTCTGACGCCTGCCCGGTGCCGGAAGGTTAAGGGGAGGGGTGCAAGCCCTGAACCGAAGCCCCGGTAAACGGCGGCCGTAACTATAACGGTCCTAAGGTAGCGAAATTCCTTGTCGGGTAAGTTCCGACCTGCACGAATGGCGTCACGACTTCCCCACTGTCTCCAACGCCGACTCAGCGAAATTGAATTCTCCGTGAAGATGCGGAGTTCCCGCGGTTAGACGGAAAGACCCCGTGCACCTTTACTATAGCTTCGCACTGGTATCAGGGAATGGATGTGTAGGATAGGTGGGAGGCTTCGAAGCCAAGGCGCCAGCTTTGGTGGAGCCACCCTTGAAATACCACCCTTTTGTTTCCTGGTATCTAACTGCGGCCCGTTATCCGGGTCCAGGACCGTGCGTGGTGGGTAGTTTGACTGGGGCGGTCGCCTCCCAAAAGGTAACGGAGGCGCGCGATGGTGGGCTCAGGCTGGTCGGAAATCAGCTGTAGAGTGCAATGGCATAAGCCCGCCTGACTGTGAGACTGACACGTCGAACAGAGACGAAAGTCGGCCATAGTGATCCGGTGGCTCTGTGTGGAAGGGCCATCGCTCAACGGATAAAAGGTACGCCGGGGATAACAGGCTGATCTCCCCCAAGAGTCCATATCGACGGGGAGGTTTGGCACCTCGATGTCGGCTCATCACATCCTGGGGCTGAAGTCGGTCCCAAGGGTTTGGCTGTTCGCCAATTAAAGTGGTACGCGAGCTGGGTTTAGAACGTCGTGAGACAGTTCGGTCCCTATCTGCCGCGGGTGTACGAGACTTGAGAGGCGCTGCCCCTAGTACGAGAGGACCGGGGTGGACGTACCTCTGGTGGACCGGTTGTCGCGCCAGCGGCACAGCCGGGTAGCTAAGTGCGGACGGGATAACCGCTGAAAGCATCTAAGCGGGAAGCCTTCCTCAAAACCAGGTCTCGCCTGAGAGCCGTGGAAGACCACCACGTCGATAGGCCGGGTGTGGAAGTACGGTAACGTATGAAGCTGACCGGTACTAATCGCTCGATTGGTTTGATCGCAAGCCCACGCGTTTGCGTGGGACCGTCACGCGCAGCGGCAAGCGTCGCGCGCGCAAATTCATGAACCGCGACCCGATCCGCTTGCTTACACGACCTGGTGGCTATGGCGAGGGGGCCACACCCGATCCCATCCCGAACTCGGCCGTGAAGACCCTCAGCGCCGATGGTACTGCGTCTTAAGGCGCGGGAGAGTAGGTCGCTGCCAGGTCTTGTAAGCAAGCGGTACCAGCAAGGTTTGCACCGCAGATCGCCACGATCATCGCCAAGATAGTCACTGACCGCGATGATCTTGTTGATCACCGCGATCAACTGCTGCGACGATCGATCACCTAATTGGCCAGTCGATCTCGTCCGCGGCACAGCCGGTCATGACGCGGGGTGGAGCAGTCCGGTAGCTCGTCAGGCTCATAACCTGAAGGTCGTTGGTTCAAATCCAACCCCCGCAACCAAAAAGGCCCGTAACTACAGACAGTTACGGGCCTTCTAATTTTGTGTGTCACGACACCGCCGCCACGACTCCGCACTATCTCCGCAAATGGCGCGGCGACGAGTAGCGAAGAATGGCGATCAAGGTCCGGGCGCACATCGTAAACACAGTGCCCCACCTTGCCCGAGCCCATCCTGGAACTTCCTAGTTTAAGATAAGAAAGAGAACAGCCAATGCCGATTGTCATGAAGCCTGTGAATACCGTAAAGCTGGCCATTGCAGGGGTTGGAAATTGTGCGAGCTCGTTGGTTCAGGGCATTGCGCATTACGGGAAGGGCGGCGTCGAGGTCCTGCCCGGTCTGATGCACCCCTGTATCGGGGGCTGGGGCCCGGGTGATCTGGAGGTCGTGGCCGCCTTTGACGTCGACCGCCGAAAGGTCGGGCAACCCCTGGAGGAGGCGATCTTCACCAAGCCCAATTGCGCGATGGTCTTCGAGGATGAGCTTCCCTCATCGGGCGTCGTGGTCCAGATGGGACCCATTCTCGACGGCGTTGCGCCACACATGGCGGATTATCCCGATGACGAGGTATTCCGTCCGGCCGATGCCGATCCGGTTGATATCGCGGATGTCTTTAAGCGAACCGGCGCGGAGGTGCTGGTCTGCTACTTGCCGGTCGGCTCGGAGCAGGCGGCGCTGCATTACGCCCAGGCCTGCCTCGACGCGGGCGTTGCCATGGTCAACTGCATACCCGTGTTCATTGCCTCAAATCCCAGCTGGGCGGAGAAGTTCAGGATCGCTGGAGTGCCAATCGTGGGCGACGACATCAAGAGCCAAGTCGGCGCCACGATCGTACACCGGCTCTTGACACGTCTGTTCGGCGACCGCGGTTACACCCTGGACCGCACCTATCAACTGAACACCGGCGGCAACACCGACTTCCTCAACATGAAGGCTCTGGACCGGCTGACATCGAAGAAGGTGTCCAAGACGGAATCCGTTCAATCACAGCTCGACGTGCGCCTCGGCGCACGCGACATCCATATAGGCCCGTCCGACTACGTGCCCTGGCAAGGCGACAACAAAGTCGCCTTTATCCGCATGGAAGGACGCGGGTTCGGCAGCGCTCCCATCGAGCTCGAGATGCGCCTCTCGGTCCAGGATTCGCCCAACAGCGCCAGCGTCGTCGTCGACGCCGTCCGCTGCGCCCGGCTCGGCATGGCGCGGGGTATGGCGGGTCCGCTGGAAGCGCCGTCTTCCTATTACATGAAGTCGCCGCCGGTCCAGATGCGCGATTCCGTCGCCCGCGACTTGTGTGACGCGTTCATCGAAGAAGGGCGCGCCGAAGCACTGGCCGCCGAATCGTGATGTCGGCGGAGTAGACGCGTGTTCCAACCACGGTGGGGGAGCCTGGTGACATGACCGAAGAGGCGGCGAGCGCCGGCATGTCCGGGCATTTTGCCAGGGTGGCGGAGGTCTACGGCACGGTCCGGACCACAGATCCGGACCCGGTCCACTATATTCGCGATGCCCTGGCCGATCGGGTAAACGTGCGCGCGGCCGATATCGGATGCGGCGACGGGCGCTACGACAGGCTGCTGTTCGACCATGTGCCCAACCTGCACCTCGTCTGCGTGGATTCCAGCGCGCCGATGCTGGAACGCCTCTCCGATTGCCTCGCCGAGGCGCGCATCGACAATTTCGTGACCCGGTTGTCCGGCGTCAACGGCTTGGCGCTCGAGGACAATTCCCTGGACGCCATCTTCACCTTCAATGCGGTGCACCATTTCAACGTTTCCGCCTTTTTGGCCAAAGCCCGGCGAGCGCTCGGAGACGACGGCCGCCTGTTCATCTATACACGCACGCCCGAACAGAACGGAGGCACCCTATGGGGGCGTTTCTTCCCGCGTTTCACCGAGAAGGAATCGCGGCTCCACACTATCGAAAGCATGGAAGCATGGATCGCCCGGACACCCGGCCTCGAAATGGTCGAGGCGAGAGTGTTTTGCTATGCCCGGACGGCAAGCCTGGACCGCCTGTTCGAACAGATGCGGAGCCGGCACTACTCGACCTTTACGCTCTATGACGAGCGGGAGTTCGAGGAAGCATGTCGTGGCTTTGAAGAACGAATCCGCGACGCGTTCGATGATCTTGAGGCCATTCGATGGCACGACGAGAACATCATGCTGCACCTGGTTCGAATCGAGGTCTGACCGGCACCTGGCCGGGACAGGGCTCGCGGACTCGGTCGCCCCAGACCGACCGCAAGAAGTCCGGCTCCGTGTCATCGATTGGCCCGTGCTTTATGATCCGGATAGGAGTCACGCCCGCCGAGATTGCCGGTGTTCAGGGCGTCAACGGTGTGTGCCGACTGCCAACGGCGACCGCCGCCGAGACATAAGACGGCACATCCACGCCCGCGCCGACGAAGGGGCAACGGATGCGGAAGGGACCGCCGAAAACGGGGGCGTTGCCGTATTTCTTGAATTACCAGTCGAGCCAAATGCCGTCGAAAAGCAGCAGATAGGCGGCCAGAGCCCGTTCGGGCCGAGGCTTTCAAGCCAGGGCAGGCAGCGCTCCATAGCCTCGTTGGGGCGGCACAGCGTTGCGCCGGATATGCGTCCACGCCTCAGGCTGCATGCGCCATCAATTCAACACCTGGACGCCTCTATTTACCTCGCCAATTTTGCCTTGTTGTGATTCTCTGCGGCGGTTCGATTCGAGGGGGGTATTGATGAGGCAGACTGGCCTGTTCGGCTTACCGGATCATTTGCGCAAGCTTTCGGCGACTGGCGATCCGTTGGAGGTGCTGGCGAAGGTTGTCGATTTCGAGATTTTCCGCGCACCGCTTGAGGCGGCGCTGGGCTATTCGGACGGATCGAAAGGCGGCCGCCCGGCCTACGATGCGGTGGCGATGTTCAAGGTTCTGGTCCTGGCCGCGCGGCACACGGTGAGCGACGAGCGGATGGAGTTTCTGATCCGCGACCGCTTGAGTTGGCTTCGCTTCCTGGGCTTCGATCTCGGAGCGCCGACGCCGGACCGGAACACCATCTGGACCTTTCGCGAGCGTCTGGTCCGGGCCGGGGCGATGGATGAGCTGTTTGCCGCCTTCGATGGCGAGCTGCGCCGGTGCGGCTATCTGGCGATGGGCGGGCAGATCGTCGATGCGACCCTGGTATCGGCGCCCAAGCAGCGCCACCGCGATGACGAGAAGCGGGCGATCAAGGCGGGCAAGAGCGCGTCCGAGATCTGGCCCGATCAGCCGGCCAAGGCGGCGCAGAAGGACACAGACGCGCGGTGGACGGTGAAGACCGGAAGGCGCAAGAACCCCGCCGGGGCGCAACGGCGCGTGCCCGACATCGCGATCCCGGTGTTCGGCTACAAGAATCATGTCGTCATCGATCGGGCCTACGGCTTCATCCGCGGCTCGGCGGTGACCGATGCCGCCCGCCATGACGGCAAGATGTTGCGTCATCTCGTCACCGGCGACAATCTGGCCGCCGGCGTGTGGGCTGACAGCGCCTGTCGCTCGAAGGCGAACGAGGCGTGGCTGGCGGGCAAGGGTCGGATCTCCCACATCCACCGCAAGAAGCCGCCGGGCCGGGCCATGCCCAAGGCGACCGCCCGGGCCAATGCCCGCAAGTCAGCGGTCCGTGCACGCGTCGAGCATGTCTTCGCCCAGCAGAAGGATCGCATGAGCCTGTTCGTCCGGACCATCGGGCTCAAGCGGGCCGAGACCAAGATAGGCCTCGCCAACCTCGCCTATAATTTCCAGCGTCTGATCTTCCATGAGCGCAGGGCCGCCATGGCATGAGTCCGCCCGTATGACAAAAAAACACCCCGCTGAGAACGAAACCGCGGACGAATAACGCCGTCAAATCCACCCGCCGCACGGATCGGCCAACAGGACACCCTTATCCGCGCCAAATCGGCCGGTTGTTAGAGGTCTCCACCTTCTCTGCGCCAGAGGCATCGAACAGAGAATTTCCTCGGTGGCGCCCCGCCTTGTATCGAGTGCGTCATCCCAAAATATGTTCACTGTCTGGACTCATAGCCTGAAGGTGGTTGGTTCAAATCCTACCCCCGCAACCAAATAAAGCCCGTTAAGTCAAAGACTTAACGGGCTTTCGTTTTGATGGAAATGACGGACGATTTAGCGTGTGGACCCACTGTGGACCCATGAGGGAGCGAAATCGTGCGCGTGTCCGGGAGGCGGTGCGCGCGGTGCCGGCCAGCGTGGCCCGGCCAGGGATGCCCGAAGGCGCGCAAACGCACATCGGCGGCGTGCGGCCCGTTGCCGCGACGGGCTGCCGGTGCGCGCGGTCACGCTAATGGTGTGTGGCGTTCGCCCGAGCGAGAAGCCGTGCGACCTCGGACCGTCCGGTTGAAACCTGAATCCAGCGAACGTCGTCCCGATTGGGTTTCACTGAAGCCAGTCGATTTTACCCTGTCGCTGCTTTACATCGTCGACCCAGTTCCGCAGAACGGCGATCTCGGTTTGAACAGTCTCTGGCTTCGGAAGGGGCGGCCGTGCTGTGCAGCAGCGTCGAGCAGCGACCGTAGGCTTGGCGCATCTGCGTACAGTCATCCATCGTCAGCGTCGTAACCTTGGCGAGCCCCTTGGTTTCAATCTTGTTCGAAAGGCGTTTGATGACGGGGCCAAGGGCTTCCTCGACGGCGCGCTCCCATGTCCAGCGCAGCCGCTTCTGCATTGCATCCACCCATGTTTCCCACTTGTCGTGGTCACCGTTCTCGTAGAAGCACTTCTCGTTGTCGAACTGCTTCTGCATGCCGTGGATGACCTTTTCAATCGGCTGGGCGCGTGCGGGCGGATCCTGTTGGACAAATCCCGCATGATCGTCATTCCGGGTCACACTGCGGAAGGCCAAATGCGTACCCTTCTCACGGCATGCCTGGTCAAGAAGGAAAAGGAAGGCGATATCGTGCGTCAGGACAATGATCTGCCGGTGTCCCCCTTCTTCGGCGAGCCTGTCGGCCACAGCCTTGCGGTGCATATGGTCGAGCGATGAAACGGGATCGTCGAACACGATTGCCGACGGGCTCTCTGTCGTGGTCAGTTCCGCGAAGAACGCGGCCAGCGCGACGCAGCGGTGTTCGCCTTCGCTGAGAATCTCGCCGACGCAGGCATCGGGCTTTCGTATCAGGCTGACCCGGAAATGCGGTACGCCGTAACTGGTCTTCTCCTTGCGCAGTTCGATCGCTAGCCCGGCGATACCGAACTTGTCGATCTCCTTCGAGAACTGTGCGCGAAGCGCATTGGTTACAAGCCGTTCAGCAATCTCGCCGCTCTTGGTCGTGATCCTGTTCGTCGCGGTGTCCTTGAGCGCCGCATTGAGCGCAGCCCGCTTCTTCCGGCGATCAATCTCGGCGATGACATCGTTCTGTATCACTGCCAGCCACGCGCGGTCCGTCAGTCCTTGGAGCGTGGCGCGCATCTGCTTGCGTTCCTCGGACTCGTCCTCCGCGCGCAGTGCCGTGATCCGCATCGACAGGACGTTAATGAGAGCTGTGACGGCCTCCGCGGGCCAAGCATCGGCCACGGGGAAAACGGCATCTTCGCCAAGCTTGTGCTCGCGGCGAATCGTGCGCAAACGCCATTTGATCGTCACCGCCGCGCGCCGCACCGAATTCGCCAGTTCGCTGTCATTCAGTTCGTCGCGGATCAGAGCGACCGCTGCCGGAAGGTCCTTGGTTGGAACATCGGCATCGGCTAGCTCGTCGAGCGCGGCCCGGTATACCGCGGCTGCCTCTTCTTCTTTCCGCTTGGTTTCGTCCCTCACGAAACCTTCGAAGCGATTGAGACGGTCAGCCGCCTCTGCGTCCAGCGCCTGCTGGCACAGGACACAGCGCGCAGCATCTCCGGTGAACGGAAACGGTGTGTCCGGATAGGCGTGTTGTTCGGAGTAGCGCCGCGCCGCCTCCCACAGGGCGCGCCACACCTCGGAGCCGATATGCGGTAAGGGATCGTCGGCGAAGATAGCGCCGGCAGCGGCAGCAGCGGCGACCTGTGTCGTTTGGTAGGCCTGATGCAGCGCTGTAAGACGGCTGGCTTGTTCATCGTCCACAGCGTTCTGCAACGCCTCGCATGCCGTAGTAACAGTATCCAGCCGGTTCTTCAGCGGCTCGACCCGGCGCGCCACCTTAGCGGGGTCGGTCCCGAGATCGGTTTTGAGCGTATTGAGCCGCGCCTTGTCTTTGTCGTCTAATGTTGCAAGGCCGCGAACATCCTGCTCCTTCGTTTCGCCGCCGAGCCCGGCGATCAACTTGCCGACCGCCGTCCCGTCATGACACTCCGGCCGAGATCGCTTCCGGTGTCTGATCGTCCAGTTCTCGGATTTCCACGTTGATGCGCTTCTTGACCTGTTGGCAGACTTCGGCGAGCTGTTCCAGCACGCGCATCGGGAACGGTGTGTAGGCGACATCGTTTGCCTCATCGACATGAACGTTGGCCGTGCAGCTGTCGAAGACGCTGATCGAGGACAGGCGCACGTCGCTCGCCTAGTCTGCGGTCCAGTCATGCGTCCTGTTGTGCTCGTCGGCGCTAAAGTCGATGATAGCCTTTTGCGGCCCCGTCTTCGTTGCGTAGATGTTCGGCGAAATCCTGTCGTCTTTCGGCGGCATGCGCGCCCGGCAGACTTTCTTCAGGATACGTGCATATCCCGATTTTCCCGAGCCGTTGTCGCCGTACACGACCGTCAACCCCTTCTTGTCGAAGGTCAGGCGCTCGCCTTCCTTCAACGCATTGACGTTCGCGACGCCGTAGATAGCCATGAGATTGACTGCCGTCGCGGCGGACTCGGGATCGGGGATATGTTCCACGGCAAGGGCGACAGGGCCTTTGCCCTTGATCTTGCACAGGGCCGTCAGCTCGTCGAGGTCGGCGTCGTCCATGTCGCCCTTAATGCAGAGGCGGCGCAACGCATCGCGCTGCCACGCTGGACAATCCTTCGGCCATTCAAGGATGTCTTTTAAGGCTTCGGCTTCGGTTTCGCTTCCGGTATCCTGCGAATCGGCGTCTAATTCTTCGACTGGATTAGCCATCGGGATACTCCTCACCCGCGCCGAGGCCTATTGGAGGGATCGGAACGAAAGAGTCCGAATTGGGATTCCGTATTTCGCTGTGGTATGCGCCCGGCAAGGCGCCGGTCCCGCTCGATCGTGTCGCCGAGATCGTGCGCCTGACGCAGCAACCGCCGCCGTTTGAGGCGACCCACTGGACGTTGCGCGCGATGGCCAGGGCGGCCGGTATTGCCGCCTCGACGGTGCAGGCGATCTGGAAGGCTCACGGTCTCAGCCCACACCGCTGGCGCAACTTCAAGCTGTCGACCGACCCTGCCTTCGCCGAGAAACTCACCGATATCGTCGGCCTGTATGTCGACCCGCCGGCCCATGCGGTGGTGTTGTCGATCGATGAGAAGTCACAGATCCAAGGCGCTCGACCGCCGGTCTGCCGATGAAGAAGGGACGCGCCGGCACCATGACTACAAACGGCACGGCACGACCACGCTGTTTGCGGCGCTCAACGTTCTGGACGGAACGGTGATCGGCCAGAACATGCAGCGCCACCGCCATCAGGAGTTCATCCGCTTCCTCAACCGCATCGAGCGCACGGTGCCGGCGGACAAGGCCATCCACGCGATCGTCGACAACTACGCGGCGCACAACAAGGACAAGGTCCGCGCCTGGCTCGCCCGCCATCCGCGCTGGACTTTCCACTTCACACCGACCTCCTGCTCGTGGCTCAATGCCGTCGAGGGCTTCTTCGCAAAACTCACCCGGCGGCGGCTCAAGCACGGCGTCTTCCATTCCGTCGTCGATCTCCAGGCCGCAATCAACCGCTTCGTCCGCGAATACAATGCGGCCAACCCACAGCCATTCATATCGAAAGCCGACCCCGACGACATCATCGCAGCCCGAAACCGAGGGTTCCAAACGTTGGAATCAATCCACTAGCTCTCTAGTTGCACCTTGTCCGCTTCTCGTTCAATCGCTTCCATGTCGGCGTCGGACAGCCCGAAGTGGTGGCCGATCTCATGGATCAGCACGTGCAGCACCAGGTGCACCAGATCGACGTCAGTCTCGCACCAGTAGTCGAGCAGGGGCCGGCGGAACAGCAGGATCATGTCCATGTCGCTGGGCACGTCGTGGATGCTCTTCTGCAGCAGGTCGATGCCGCGGTACACGCCCAGCAGATCGAACGGACTCTCCAGCTCCAGGTCGCGCTCGGTTTCCTCGTCCGGAAAGTCGACGACGCGAATGACGACGTTGCGGATGTAGCCTCGCAGCCGCTCGGGTATCGCGGCGAAGGCTGCGTCGGCGATGCGCTCGAAATCCCCGAGGCTGGGCGGTCGTGCCCAAGTGCGGACCGTGCTCATGGGACTTTCATAGCGCCGCTTGATCGCCCGGCCAAGACGATCCAGTGTAGCCGCGCAGGCGATGAGGAACGACCGATGGTGGAATTGCTCACCGGCGAGGCACGGCAGGCGGCGATGGCCTCGCTGGACGGCTGGCGCCAACTGGAAGAACGCGACGCCCTTACAAAGACCTTTCATTTCGCCGATTTCAACCAGGCCTGGGGGTTCATGACCCGGGTCGCGTTGTACGCGGAGAAGGCCAACCACCATCCCGAATGGTCCAACATTTACAATCGGGTACAGGTGATCCTGGCGACCCATGACGCCGGCGGCGTGACCGAGCACGACATTGCGCTCGCCAGGTTCATGGACGGCGCCGCTGCTTGAATTCCGGGCGCCGGCGCGACCCCGAAAACTTAATCGTTCGTTAGCCCAGGCGCGCGATACTCGCCGCCTCTGACGCCGCACGCTCCTAACATGCGATGTGAGCGTCACCAAACACCCACCTTGCAAACAACAGCAATTTCCACTATGAAACGCTGCCGTGAGGAATGTCGTTCAACGACATCCCGCGCGCACGGGAGTTGTCGGAGTAATTGTGGCGGTGGGCGCGATGCTCGCCGTCGTTTCCGGGGGGGGAGTTGCGGCCCAGAACATAGAACGGGCCGCGGTCGATCCGAAGGTGCCGCTAAGGCAGGGGATCGACGACATACCGCCGGTGCTATCGGCAGCCGACGTAGCGCGATATCAACGCATCCAAGCGTTGCAGGCCGATGGTCTGTGGGACCAGGCCGCGCCGCTGATCGATGCGCTGGACGGCCGTGTCTTGCTTGGATACGTCCTGGCGCAGAAGTACCTGCATCCTAACAAATATCGCTCGCGCTTTGTCGAATTGCGGGATTGGCTCGCGGACTACGCGGACTTGCCGCAGGCCCACCGCATCCATCGTCTGGCGATGCGCCGCAAGCCGGAACGTGCCGTGGCGCCGAAGCCGCCGGCGACCGGCGAATCGGTGCGTCTGCCGTCCGCTGTCGGGATTGCCACCCCCGCGCCACCGCGCCAACCCGGTTTGAACAGCGGGCAACGGCGCCAAGTCGCAAAGTTGAAGTCGCAGATCCGCGGACGCGTTCGCCGCGGCTGGCCGACCGGCGCGCTCGAACTGTTGACCGATTCCGCCGCCGCGAAACTGCTCTCCGAGGCCGAAGCCGACGAGCAACGATCCGCCATCGCCGGTGGCTACTACATGGCCGGCAAATACGAGCGCGCGCTCGACGTCGGCAGGCTGGCCACCCGCTCCGACAAATACGTGCCGCTGGCACATTGGTGGTCCGGACTGGCGGCATGGCGTCTCGACGATTTGGCGGCCGCGCAGCGCCATTTCGGCGCCCTCGCCCTGTCGGAGACCACGTCGCCGTGGAACGCCGCGGCCGGCGCCTTTTGGGCCGCGCGCACGTCGCTCGTGGCCGGCGAGCCGGCCATGGTCAACGAGTGGCTCGGCATCGGTGCGGCCTATGCCGAAACCTTCTATGGGCTGTTGTGCCGCCGCGCGCTGTCTCTGGACCTGAACTTCGACTGGTCGCAGCCCGAGCCCAGTCGGCAGGACTTCGCGGCTCTCAAAGCGCAGCCCGCCGGCCGGCGCGCCATGGCCTTGCTGCAACTCGGCCGCGACGACGAAGCCGAAGCCGAACTGCGTCAGTTGGTGTCCAACGAACGGTCGTCGATCCAGGACGTCCTGGCGTTGAGCAGCCGCGCCAGCATGCCGCATCTGACGCTGAAGCTGGCATCGGCCACCCCCGATGCCAAGCCGGCGGCGCGCTATCCGACCGCAGATTGGGAGCCGATCAGGGGCTTTGCCATCGACCGGGCGCTGGTCCACGCCATCGTGCGCCAGGAGTCACGATTCAATGCCAAGGCCAAGAGCCATGCCGGCGCCCGCGGACTGATGCAGCTGATGCCGCGGACCGCCAGCTTCATCGGCGGTGAGAAATCGCTGGCGCGCGGCAACCGCGACCGCCTCTACGATCCGGCCTTGAACATCGAACTCGGCCAGCGCTACGTCACTCACTTGCTCGGCAACGACGCGGTCAGCCGCGACTTGTTCCGCCTGACGGTGGCGTACAACGCCGGACCGGGCAATCTGCGCAAGTGGGAGCGGACCGTCGAGTACGGCGGCGACCCGCTGCTGTTTATCGAGAGCCTTCCCTCGCGAGAGACGCGCCTGTTCATCGAGCGCGTGCTGACCAATTTGTGGATCTACCGCCATCGCATGGGCCAACCGACGCCGGCGCTGGACGCAATTGCCGCCGGCGACTGGCCACGTTATATCGAGCTCGACACCGAAGGGCGCGAGGTCGCTGAGCGTGGCGGGAATTGACACGAGCAAGCCATTCGTCGCGGTCGGCATCGCCGTCCTGACGATCTCCGACACGCGCACGCAGGCCGACGACAAGTCCGGCGACGCCCTAGCTGAGCGGCTGCAGGCGGCTGGCCACAAGCTGATAGAGCGCGCGATCGAGCGCGACGACATCATCCCCATCATCAAGCACCTACAGGCCTGGGTCGAAACGCCCGCCATCGACGTCGTCCTCACCACTGGCGGCACCGGGGTCACCGGCCGCGATATAACGCCCGAGGCGGTGACGGCGGTGTGCGAGAAGATGATCCCCGGCTTCGGCGAACTGTTCCGCTGGATCAGCTACGACAAGATCGGCGCCTCCACCATCCAGTCGCGTGCCATGGCGGGCGTTGCCAGAGGCACCTATATCTTCGCCCTGCCCGGCTCTCCCGGCGCCTGCCGCGATGCCTGGGATGAAATTCTCGTGCACCAGCTCGACATCCGCTACCAGCCCTGCAACTTCGTCGAGCTTATGCCGCGGCTGCAAGAGCACGAACAAGGCTAGGCGTCAGCCCGGCGGCGCAGCCACATCCAGGACTGAGGTCCCCTTCGCTCGTCCACCGCTCGCCGACGGCCGGCCGCCGGCAGCCAGTCGGGCGCATACTTCAACTTGGCGTCGGTCGGTCTGGCTTCGATTATGCGCATATCGTGCGACCGGCTAAATCGATCGCGGATCAGGGCCTCGATCCCAGGAACCGCCGCGGGGTGGAGTTCCACCAGAATATCCGCCCGGAGGAGACTGCGCGCGCGCGCCGGGTCCAATAGGTCTGCCTCTCCGCCCTCGATATCCATGACCACGAGCGTCCGGCCGCCGCCAACGAGGCGATCCAGATCGGCGCCGTGCAGGATACCGCCGGTGTGCACACGCTCGCTGACGCCGTTCAGCGCCGCGTTGCGCCGGACCGCCTTGAGCGCTTTGGGATCGGCGTCGTGTGCATGCACCGGCGCATCGAGGAGGCGAAGCGCCAGTCCGACGGCATAGTATCCTTCCGCCGCGCCGACATTGACGATAGTCCGTGGTTGCCGTGCGATGGCCTCCTCGACCGCTTCGTGCAACTCGTCCTCGTATGTGCCGCAGAGCTTAGGAGCGCTGTGAACGGGCAACGCATCGATATCAAGTGCCACCCCTGCGAACGGACCATGGTGCACGCCCGCGTCGGATCGCCGGGCGATGCGGCCCGCAAGATCGTGCAATCCGAGGTCGCGGCACTGGGCCTCGATCATCCGTCGGGAACGTATCGACAGCAGCGCTAGCGTCATGTCCGGAGCCAGGATCCGCCCGACGGACTTTAGCGCGCGCTTCATGCTCGCAGTCATTGGTGGGGACCGGTTGTGCTCGGCCACGGTTCAGCGCAAGCACGAACGAGGTATCTCATCTGTGCCCTGCCGGCAATCTCGGTCCGCGAGGCATACGTCGCTGCCAATCGACGTCTTCGCCGGAATGATGTTCTTGATTTGTTCCTTGTGCCATGTGATGCTGTGGCGATGGGTCCCGCGGAGACCGCACGACGCCCGTCTAAATCTCTATGTTCAGACAGAATCAGACACGCCGGACTTCGTCAACGGGCTGCTACGGAACGCCACAAGCCCGCCGCCGACTCCTTATCCTCTGCGTGCGATCACGATCAGGCGCCGGGTCGCTTCCCGCGCCTGGCCAGATCTGGCTCCGCTCTACGCCGCGATCCGCCATCGCGGCGATATTCCTGCAGAGATGGAAACCTATCGATCCATACTCGCGGACCCAAACGACCTGACCATGACACCGGCAGAGCACGCGCTTTCTGATATCACCCCCCTCGGTCCGGGAGAACCGGAGATCCCGCGGCTTTACGCGACCAAACCCGTGTCGGCCTTCCAGCACTTGATGCGAGAAGGAGCCCCGGAGCAGCTCTCGGGCACTCGCACCCCAGCGGTTCGCTGCGAGACGGTTCTTCGCTTGCAGAAGATTCCGCCGGGCGGCTGCGCGCGGGACCTTCCGGAGAATATGCTGAATGGACTGTCACGCCGTTTTGACTCCGCTTACCGGCGTTTTCATCCAGACGCGCCCTCAACCATTGCCCGGCTCGCCCTCGACCCCGCAGCGCCAATCGACTTCTCAATCCCCTACTGGCAAGGACTCGACGCGGTTGTCGCTGGCCCATATTTCGCGGCCATGCCCGGGTGGCAACAAATGACGATAGGCGGGCTCCAAGCTGGGTGTCGCGGCAATGTTGTGGAGATCATCACTCATCCCCTCTGGGAGGGTGACCCCAATCATCTCGGGCCACAACTTGCAGCCGCCTACGCCCAAGCCATTGTGGGAGGTAATCAGGTCCGGTTTAAGTCTCTGTTCGAGGTCTTGAGAAGGCCGTTCTGAGTCCGCAAGTCCTGTTCATGGCACAAGAGGTCCTTCAGCTCAGAGCAATCGAGACGGTGATCCTCCGCCATCGGATTGGTCCATCCTTAGGATTGGGAATGAGGAGGACCAGAGATGGCAAGGAAGCGCTACAAGCCGGAGGAGATTGTCGGAAAGCTGCGTCAGGCAGAGGTTCTGCACGGTCAGGGTATGTCGATGGCGGGCGCGATCCGGCAACTCGGGATCAGCGAGATGACGAGGCTTTCGCCAAGGACCACGGCGCCCGACGCGAAGCCGTGGCGGAGGTCGGTGAGGCCGACCGGCAAGTCGAGTTGCCGCCTTTGGGCCGCGACGATCAGAAACGTCATTCGCCAGTTTCTCACGGCCTGCCGCGCGCACGACCTCCCGGACACGCGCACGATTTCGCTCCCTCATGGTTCCATAGTGATTCCATGGGCCGATTATGAGATGTTCGGTGCCAAAACCAAAGCCCGTTAAGTCTTTGACTTAACGGGCTTTATTTGGTTGCGGGGGTAGGATTTGAACCTACGACCTTCAGGTTATGAGTCGTGTCTCAATACTTTCTCTATACTACGAATAAATACGAAATAGCATGATATAACAAAGGTTTGCTTGATTTTTTCTTTGAACGCATTACTCTGATCCATGCCTATCCGGTTAATTCGTACACCCACTACATGTAGGATGCTTCCACTCGCCGGAATATAGCTCGGCGTAGGTTGGAGCCTCGGCCTCTCCTGCGATTCCGAGCAATGAGCGGAAGGCGTTGAACGGGTAAAACTGAACCGCTCCGGGTTTGGCGGAGGCTCCAACTCTTGAGAAAGTGGAGCCATTATGAGCAAGACAAGGAACAGGTTTTCTTCTGAGGTTCGCGCCCGTGCGGTGCGGATGGTTGTGGATCACGAGGGCGAACACGCCTCGCGTTGGGCGGCTGTTTCCTCGATAGCTGGGAAGATCGGCTGCACGGCGCAGACACTCAATGAGTGGGTGAAGAGGTTCGAGCGCGATAGCGGCGTGCGCGCCGGCGTCCCCAGCGAGGTCGCCGAGCGGCTGAAAGCCCTGGAGCGGGAGAACCGCGACCTCCGGCAGGTCAACGAGATCCTGCGCAAGGCGAGCGCCTATTTTGCCCAGGCGGAGCTCGACCGCCGGTTCAAGCCATGATCGCGTTCATCGGCGATCACCGCGAGGCGCACGGGGTCGAGCCGATCTGCAAGGTGCTGCCGATCGCCCCGTCGACCTACTACGACCATGTGGCCAGGCGGCGCGATCCGGCCAGGCTGTCGGCACGGGCGAAACGGGATATGGCTCTCAAGGTCGAGGTCCGACGCGTCTTCAAAGAGAACTTCCGTGTCTACGGCGTTCGCAAGGTGTGGCGACAATTGCAGCGGGAAGGCTTCGATGTCGCTCGCTGCACTGTTGAGCGGCTGATGCGGGAGATGGGCTTGCAAGGGGTGATCCGCGGCAAGCCGATCCGCACGACAGTCAGCGACCAGGCCGCGCCTTGCCCGCTCGACAAGGTCAATCGCCAGTTCCACGCTCCGGCACCGAACAGGCTGTGGGTCTCGGACTTTACCTACGTGGCCACTTGGGCTGGCTTCGTCTATGTCGCCTTTGTCATCGACGCCTATGCCCGCCGCATCGTCGGCTGGCGGGTGAGCCGGACAGCCCATGCCGGCTTTGTTCTCGATGCCCTGGAACAAGCGCTTCATGCGCGGCGACCCGTCCATCGCGGTGGGCTGATCCATCACAGCGATAGAGGGAGCCAATATGTCTCGATCAAATATACCGAGCACCTGGCGGAAGCGGGCATCGAACCCTCGGTGGGCAGCGTCGGCGACTCTTATGACAATGCTCTGGCCGAGACCATCAATGGTCTTTACAAAGCCGAGGTCATTCACCGGCGCGGGCCGTGGCGCTCATTCGAGGCCGTCGAGCTCGCTACTCTGGAATGGGTGGATTGGTTCAACAACCGGCGGCTCCTGGAGCCCATCGGAAACATCCCGCCGGCCGAAGCCGAGGAACGCCACTACGCCATGCTGAAGCAGTCAGACATGGCGGCGTGACTCAAACAAAATGGCCTCCGCCAAACCCGGAGCGGTTCAGACCGCCTGTTGAAGCGGAACGTGAACTCATTGAGGTAGGCTTGTAGATGCTTTGCGCTCACGCCATGGTGGATGCCACTGAGCCAATTCTTCAGGTTGCTGAAGACGAGGTGGATGATCGGCATGAACTCTTCGGCCACCTCGGGGTCGCCGCATTCGGCAATGGCGTGGTGATCATAGCCGCGTGTCCGCAAGCTGCCATAGCCACTCCAATCGTCGGTGACGATCAGCGACCCCGGCATAACGGCGTTCTCGACGAAGCCACATAGCGAATCGGCGCTGCGGTCGGCAGCGACGGACAGCCGCACACGCCCGGCGTAGCGGCCATCCTTCCGCTTGTCCTGCGCGGTGCCGGGCTCCCTGTGGCTGACTTCGACGGCAGCAGCCACCAGCGTCTTGTGGTGAACGCCTCGGCCTTCACCACGCATCCGGCCTCCAACATAGGTTTCGTCCACCTCGACATGCTCTCCTGCCCTGGCACCGATCCGATCCTGATCGGGCCGCACCATACCCGCGCGGAGCTTATGCAGGATGCCGAAGGCGGTTTCGTACCGCGTCAGCCCAAGCTGCCGCTGAAACTGCACCGCCGACATGCCCGGCGTCTGGCTGGCGACCAGATAGGCGGCCCAAAACCACGTGCTCAAAGGCGTGTGGCTGCGCTCCATGACCGTGCCGACGGTCAATCCCGTCTGGCGGCGGCAAGCGCGACAGGTCAGGACGCCAGGCCGCGTGGCGATGCGGAAAGGTTCACCCACGACGCCGCAGCGCGGGCAGGCGAACCCGTCACCCCAGCGAGCCCTTTCCAGGTAGGCGGCGCACGCCGCATCGTCGGAGATAAAGTCGCTGAAACTCGGGGAGGGATTGCGGGAAGGGCAGGTCGGTGCGGTCGAGAACGTCCATGACCCACTATCCGTTGTACGCACACAACCTATCCCTAGTGGGTGTATGCGTCAAGCGGATAGGCACGGTCCGATCTTCACCCTTTTGCGCGCCGAAACGCGCCCTCGTGCTCCCCTATTGCTCCCCCGGGGAACGGGACAAACGGAGGAGACGGATGAAGGCGAAGATCACCAAGCGGCTCGTCGAAGATCTCACCCCAGATGCCGGAAAGGATCTATGGGTATGGGATAGGGACCTCCCGGGCTTCGCCATGCGGGTCAAGCCCAGCGGGGTCAAGGCCTATGTCATCCAGTACCGCAACCTGCGCCGGCAGTCCCGCAAGTTCACCCTCGGCCGGCATGGCGTCCTGACGCCCGAGGAAGCGCGGCGGTTGGCGCGCCAGGCGTTGGCGGCCGTCGAGCGTGGTGAGGATCCGGTTCAAGACAGGCGAGCCGATCGCGGTGCGCTGAGCATCGCCGACCTCGCCAAACGGTTCGAAGAAGAGCACATCGCCGTTCGTCTCAAGTCAAGTACGGCGCAGGAGTACCGCCGCAACCTGCGCCGCTTCATCCTCCCTGCCCTGGGCCGGCTCAGGGTGGCCGACGTGACGCGAGCCGACATCTCCCGTTTTCACCACGAACTCCGCCATCTCCCCTACCAGGCCAACCGAAACCTCGAGATCGTCTCCAAGATGTTTAACCTCGCGGAGATGTGGGGTCTGAGGCCGGACGGATCGAACCCACGCCGGCACATCAAGAAATACCCGGAAGTGAAGCGCGAGCGCTACCTGAGCGGACCCGAGCTCGCCGCCCTGGGTGAGGCCTTGTTGCGAGCCGAGAGCGAAGGCCTCGAAGACGCTTATGCCATCGCCGCGATTCGGCTGCTGATCTTCACCGGCTGCCGGCTCAACGAGATCATGGCATTGAAATGGGTATATGTGGATTTCGACGCAGCGAGCCTGCGGCTGCCCGATACCAAGACCGGCGCGCGGGTGGTGCATCTCGGAACGCCCGCCCTCGACGTGCTGGCGGGCATCACCCGCCAGCTCGGCAACCCGTGGGTCATCTGCGGCCGCATTCCGCGCTCGCGCAGGACTGACCTCCAGCCGCCCTGGCAGCGGATGCGCAAGCGCGCGACGGTACGCCTCTGGGCCCGCACCAAGAGCAGCGAGGAGGCCGATTTAGTGCATCGTCTTCAGCACGCTTTCGGTCGTGAGCCGACTTACGATGAGTGCCTCGCAGAGGCCCAACGGCGGCATCTCGACTTGCCGGTCGGCCTCACCGACGTTCGCATTCACGACCTCCGCCACAACTTCGCCTCGGGCGCCGTGGCCCTTGGCGAAAGCCTGCCGATGATTGGCAAGTTGCTCGGTCACACCCAGGTCCAGACGACGGCACGCTACGCCCACCTCGCCGCCGATCCGGTCAAGGCCGCGGCCGAGCGGGTGACGTCCAATATCGCGTCTATCCTCGGCAGCGGGCAAAACCAAGACACCGATGCTGCGTGATTTAATGGTCCATGGGGTCAACGTCGTCGGAACCGCCCAAGGCCGAAGAGCCCTCGAGGCGCTCTCGATAGGGCCGGTCAAAGACTGGGCGGGCTCTTGCTTTTCCACGGATCGCGGGCAATCTGGCGCGTGGTCCCACCGTGGACCCATGAGGGCGAGAAATCGTGCGCGTGTGCGGGAAGCTGGGCGCACTGGATGCCGGACACTACCATGTCGACGGAGCACCCGTTCAACGTTTGACTCGCAGAGACCGGGAGTGTAACTTTTTTACGCGTTTTGGGACCGTATTACTTGAAAATGTTTTGGGATCGATATATATCTCGTGATGAGAATCATCGCCAAGAGAACGCTCCGAGAGTTCTGGGAGTGGCATGCGGATGTCCAGGAACCTTTGCTTGCCTGGTATCGAGAGGTCGAGAAGGAGGACTGGGATACGCCAGCGAAGGTGAAGGAGA
Organism: Alphaproteobacteria bacterium; assembly: GCA_965248805.1. GTDB lineage: Bacteria > Pseudomonadota > Alphaproteobacteria > UBA6615 > UBA6615 > CBDFKJ01. The sequence continues at coordinate 89,631 of CBDFKJ010000005.1, read as the reverse complement.
AGTACCGCAGCGCCAGCATCGTTGGCAACAACCGTGTGGTGTTCAACATCAAGGGCAACAACTACCGACTCGTGGCGAGGATCAACTACCCGGGGCGAATCGTCTGCGTGCGGTTCGTAGGCACACATACCGAATATGACACCGTGGACGTGGAGGAGGTGTGAGATGGCTAATAACGGGATCAAGCCAATTCGGACCGAGAAGGACTACGAGGCCGCGCTCGCGCGGATCGACGCGCTGATGGAGGCAGAGCCCGGCAGCCCGGAGTTCAACGATCTCGACGTCCTGGTCGATCTCGTCGAGCACTATGAGAGCAAGCACGAGCCAATGGCTTATCCGAACCCGCTGGCGGCGATCGAGTTCCGTATGGAGCAGGACGGCTTGAGCCCGCGCGACCTGATCCCCTTCATCGGCAGCCGCGCGAAGGTCTCCGAGGTTCTCTCCGGCAAGCGCGCGATCACCATGCCGATGGCGCGCGCGCTCCATGAGCATCTTGGGATTCCGGGGGATGTGTTGCTCCGGGAGCGGGGTGCAGCGCTTGACGAGCCGTTGGCCGACATCGAGTGGAGCCGGTTTCCTCTCAAGACGATGGCGAAGCTTGGATGGCTTCCGGACCTCCCTGACCTGGCGCAGCGAGCCGAAGAGCTTGTCGGCGATCTGATCGAGCGGGCGGGCGGCCGGGATGTGGCGGGCGCCGCCTTGTACCGTAAGAACGATCACCTGCGTGCGAACGCCAAGATGGACCCCTATGCGCTCAAAACCTGGTGCTGGCAGGTGCTGGCGACGGCGAACCAGAATCGACCAACGGCGGATTACGAGCCCGGCACTGTCACGTTGGATTTCCTCAAGCAGATTGCGCGGTTAAGCTGGTCGGAAGACGGACCGCGGCTCGCAAAGGAGTTTTTGGCGAAGCACGGTATTCTTCTCGTGATTGTGGAGCACTTGCCGAAGACATATCTCGACGGAGCGGCGCTCCGGCTTGGCGACGGACGGCCGGTGATCGGGATGACCCTACGTTATGACCGGATCGACAATTTCTGGTTCTGCCTGCTGCACGAGCTGGCGCATGTGGGACGCCACATGGACAACAACGACGGCGACGCCTTCGTCGACGATTTGACGCTGCGCAACGTGGAGGGTGCGAGACAAGATCCGAGAGAGGCACAAGCCGATGAATGGGCGGAGGACGCGTTGATGCCGCGGGCAGTTTGGGAAACAAGCGCGGTTCGGGACCACCCGACGCCCTTGGCCGTCATGAATCTAGCGAATAGGTTGCAAGTTCATCCGGCAATCGTGGCGGGCAGAATTCGGCACGAACGGCAGAACTTTCGCCTGCTGTCCCAATTCGTCGGGACGGGCGAAGTCCGGCGGCAATTCGTTATGGCGGTATGAGATAGAGGTTCGATGCCCCGAGCCACGACCTAAAAGTCCTGAGGTAGTTGATGAAGACATTCAATCCAGATCGTCATAGCAGCCCGGTGATGAAGTCGCGCTTTGATCAATCGGTTTTGGGGGCGACGATGATGATGATAACGAGCATGGCTGGTTTGCCTTCGATGTTCGCCACGATGGCGATCGCCAGGGCAGCATCGAACTGAATAACGAACAAAAGGGTGCTCTTTGCACTCGCAGCCTCCCTCGGCGTGCCTGATCCGAACAGCGCGCGCATCAGAATGCCGAGATTGAACCCGGCGAAGCCGTAGGCCCGATCGATGACGACATGATTCTTGTAGCCGAACACCGGGATCGCGATGTCGGGCATGCGCCGTTGCGACCCGGCGGGGTTCTTGCGCCTTCCGGTCTTCACCGTCCACCGCGCGTCTGTGTCCTTCTGCGCCGCCTTGGCCGGCTGATCGGGCCAGATCTCGGCCGCGCTCTTGCCCGCCTTGATCGCCCGCTTCTCGTCATCGCGGTCGCGCTGCTTGGGCGCCGATACCAGGGTCGCATCGACGATCTGCCCGCCCATCGCCAGATAGCCGCACCGGCGCAGCTCGCCATCGAAGGCGGCAAACAGCTCATCCATCGCCCCGGCCCGGACCAGACGCTCGCGAAAGGTCCAGATGGTGTTCCGGTCCGGCGTCGGCGCTCCGAGATCGAAGCCCAGGAAGCGAAGCCAACTCAAGCGGTCGCGGATCAGAAACTCCATCCGCTCGTCGCTCACCGTGTGCCGCGCGGCCAGGACCAGAACCTTGAACATCGCCACCGCATCGTAGGCCGGGCGGCCGCCTTTCGATCCGTCCGAATAGCCCAGCGCCGCCTCAAGCGGTGCGCGGAAAATCTCGAAATCGACAACCCTCGCCAGCACCTCCAACGGATCGCCAGTCGCCGAAAGCTTGCGCAAATGATCCGGTAAGCCGAACAGGCCAGTCTGCCTCATCAATACCCCCCTCGAATCGAACCGCCGCAGAGAATCACAACAAGGCAAAATTGGCGAGGTAAATAGAGGCGTCCAGGTCTTTGCCGACAGCGGCTACACCGGCGAGAAGGTCGCCACGGCCACCGTGATCGCCGTCGAGTGTCCGTCGTCAGATGAATTGAGACAGGGTGGGTCCTAGAATAACGGAGGCTCTGGCTCACCTGGTTGATAATTTTAGGCAGCGGCGTCGCGATGTTGCAAGCGCCGGTGGTCGATGGTCTTTCGTTTGATCCTTTCCCTTTCCAGCAGGATGGTTTGGCCGCGCCCGAAGTAGACATCGGCGGGCGTGAGGTTATTCAAGCTCTCGTGGTAGCGCCGGTGGTTGTAGTGCTCGACGAAGGCGCCGAGCTGGGCTTCGAGATCACCGGGCAGATAATAGTTCTCCAGCAGGATGCGGTTCTTGAGGGTCTGGTGCCAGCGCTCGATCTTGCCCTGGGTCTGGGGATGGTAAGGGGCGCCACGGACATGCTCCATGCTCTGATCATCGAGCCATTCGGCCAAGTCGCCGGAGATATAGCTGGATCCGTTGTCGGACAACAGCCGTGGCCTATGGGCGACCTTCGCCTGATCGCAGCCTGATGCCTTGAGCGCCAGTTCCAGCGTGTCGGTGACGTCTTCGGTCCGCATCGTCGTGCAGAGTTTCCAGGCGATGATATAGCGCGAGAAGTCGTCGAGGATGGTCGAGAGATAGAACCAGCCCCAACCGATGACCTTGAGGTAGGTGAAGTCTGTCTGCCACAGCTGATTGGGCCTGACGGTCTTGTCCTTGAACTCGGCGGCGGCCTTGATCACAACGAAGGCTGGACTGGTGATCAGCTCGTGTGCCTTGAGCAGCCGGTAGACCGAAGCTTCTGAGACAAAATAGCCTTCGGTGTCGATAAAGCGCGTCGCCAGCTCACGTGGCGACAGTTCAGGCGCGTCCAGGGCCAGTCGTAAGACCCGCCCCCGAACATCATCCGGGATACGGTTCCAGACCTGCTTCGGCCTGGGTGGTCTGTCTTTCAGCGCCTCGTACCCGCCGCTCTGATAGCGGTCGTACCATCGGTAAAATCGCGCGGGCAGGATACCGAGCCTGTCCAGCGTTCGGCGTGCCGGCAGACGGGATTGCTCGACCAGGCGGATGATTTCCAGTTTCTCGGCGGCCGGGTATCTCATTCCTCGTCTCCCCCATCCGCTATCATGCTTTTTTAAGCAGCCGCAGTTCCAGGGCCTGCTCGGCAACGACTTCCTTCAGCTGCCGCGCCTCCCGGCGAAGGTCCGTGACCTCGCTGCTGGTTGCTGCACGCGCCGTATCGCCCGCCAGCCGGCGCTTGCCGGCCTCTAGTGGATTGATTCCAACGTTTGGAACCCTCGGTTTCGGGCTGCGATGATGTCGTCGGGGTCGGCTTTCCATACGAATGGCTGTGGGTTGGCCGCATTGTATTCGCGGACGAAGCGGTTGATTGCGGCCTGGAGATCGACGACGGAATGGAAGACGCCGTGCTTGAGCCGCCGCCGGGTGAGTTTTGCGAAGAAGCCCTCGACGGCATTGAGCCACGAGCAGGAGGTCGGTGTGAAGTGGAAAGTCCAGCGCGGATGGCGGGCGAGCCAGGCGCGGACCTTGTCCTTGTTGTGCGCCGCGTAGTTGTCGACGATCGCGTGGATGGCCTTGTCCGCCGGCACCGTGCGCTCGATGCGGTTGAGGAAGCGGATGAACTCCTGATGGCGGTGGCGCTGCATGTTCTGGCCGATCACCGTTCCGTCCAGAACGTTGAGCGCCGCAAACAGCGTGGTCGTGCCGTGCCGTTTGTAGTCATGGTGCCGGCGCGTCCCTTCTTCATCGGCAGACCGGCGGTCGAGCGCCTGGATCTGTGACTTCTCATCGATCGACAACACCACCGCATGGGCCGGCGGGTCGACATACAGGCCGACGATATCGGTGAGTTTCTCGGCGAAGGCAGGGTCGGTCGACAGCTTGAAGTTGCGCCAGCGGTGCGGGCTGAGACCGTGAGCCTTCCAGATCGCCTGCACCGTCGAGGCGGCAATACCGGCCGCCCTGGCCATCGCGCGCAACGTCCAGTGGGTCGCCTCAAACGGCGGCGGTTGCTGCGTCAGGCGCACGATCTCGGCGACACGATCGAGCGGGACCGGCGCCTTGCCGGGCGGACGGGACTTGTCGCGAAGCAGGCCGCCGACACCCTCGTGCCTGAACCGCTCTTGCCAGCGCCACACGCAGGTCTTGGACTTGCCGGTCTCGGTCATGATCGCCGAGGTGCCCAGACCCTCGCCGCTGAGAAGGACAATATGTGCCCGCCAGACGTGTTTCTGCGGGCTCTTGGGATCCGCGACGACCGCGCGCAATCGCTGACGGTCGCCGGCGGATAGGGTGAAGGAGATTCCACTGCGCATGCGCCAGATTCGCATACCACAGCAAAATACGGAATCCCAATTCGGACTCTTTCGTTCCGATCAATCCACTAGGAACTCCTTGGACCAGCTGTAATAAAGGCTCTCGGCGATACCCTCACGCTGGCACAGCTCAGCAATGCTGAACTCACCGCGCAGACCATCCAACACGATGCGGATTTTCTCCTCAGAGGAATATTGCTTGCGGGTCACCCGGCGGATGGTCTTGACAAGCCGCTCAGACGACGATTCTCGGGTTCCGGATTTCTGTCTCATCTCCACTCCTTGGCGGTTACGATGAACCAGAAATCCTCCGCTATTCAATACCCGCAATCTGTCTCATAGGCGCTGACGGGGGACAGTCGATGAGGGGTCTGAGCCACGGCGCAGCGGATCTTCGAGCGGCTGAGGGACGAGCACGGGCTCACCGGCGGTTACACCATCGTCAAGTACTATGTGCGTTCCCGACGGCAGTCGACACGCGAGGCTTTCGTTCCCCTTCATCACGCTGGGCCACGAAGGCGACGGCGCTGACATGCCCGTCTGTCGTGTGCTGGTAAAGACCTGGAGCTTGTCAAGACCTACATATCATCGTGAAGGAGCAACGTGGGACCCGACCTTTGCGTTCATATGGGTTGAGCAGATCGGGCTGGTATAGACGGCCACCTCCGCCTCCCGCCGCCGCACCAGCCCTTTGAGCTTGCGCCCGCCGGCCCAGACCCAGCGCCGGCACTCGTCCGGCACGGCGCCGTGCTCTTCGCGATTCACCTTGCGCCGAAAAGTCGGCGCCCGGGGATCGAGCGGCTCGGAACGCTGATTTTGCATTCTCTCAACCTATTGAAACTGCTGATTGAATCCGTCTATAGGCGGCAAAAAGGCGTCATTTTGCGGAAAAGGCGTTATTTAGGCGGTCGAAATCTCCGCTCCTGCCGGTCAGACTGGTCCGCGCGGCCTCTTCCATGAGCGGGCCGGAGCGGCGCCGCCATGGCAGAGGCACGGAGGCGATGTCGACGGAAGTAGAGGCCGCCGTCGTCGGGATGAGGTGGGTCCGCCCGGCGCGACGGCGGCGGTCGATCCGGATGGGGACCCGGACCCGATAAGCGCGGGGAACGCGGGAGACGCCGCACGGTGGGGCGGATCGAGCGCGGCGGTGGGGATGGCGGCGAACCCGCTCGGAGCCCATCAGGTCGGCCGTCCTCGTCGAGGCGGGGACGTGGTATCGCAACCGAAAGAGAATTAGGGTGTCGCGGCCCCCCTGCCCTTCAACCGGCATAGAGTCCCGCCTCCGCCTCCCGCCGCTGAATCAGGCCCATGATCTCGTGCCGTGTTATGGCGATACGCGGCTCACGGCGACAATTCGACTACCGTCCGCCCACTACTGAAGGGCCAGCCTAGTAACAAAGAAAATCGAAATCGCCGCGGCGGCTCGATATAACATCTTCGGCAGAGAGCTCCGCTGGGGTGCCCAAGATGAATTTTGGTTCACCCCACTCATAGCCGCTGGACCACTGTATTTTATTCAGCTCCTGGTCAAGCTCTTGGCCTATTTCGCGCCTCTCCGCCTCGCGGTCGTGCCTCTCAAGCATAATGGCGACAACGGTAATTGTACGCTCATCTGCGGACCAATCTGGATCGGCCCGGAAGCGGATTTGGGCGAGTGAGCGATACACCGTTCCTGGGTGTTGACTGCTGCTTGGCGTGGCGCGACCAGACTCGCTGTCGGAAGGCTTTCGTCGCTTCGTCGAAGTCGTCCGGGAACGCGAATTGACCAAACTTGCGTTCCAATGCCGCCGCAAATCGAACTCGGCCCTCTTCTGAGTCGAACCCGTCCCGGCGGTCCCACGTGCGAACGACATCCTTGTCGACGGACATAACCCGCCGCAGGTCGGCAAACACCGCTTCGTCAGCGTTTTCAACATCGGTAAGGTACGGCCGTCGCCCCCTCTTGATGTCCGCCAGCTCATTGGCGTCTACCTCCATGAGTGGGCACACGGTTACGTAGTGTCGTCCGCCGGTACGTCGGACGATGTCACAGGTTTGGCTAATCGCAACCAGACCGACGATCCCGTCTATATGCTCCTCAGCTTCGAAGGACTCCTCCTCTGTTGCTGGGCCAGCGAATAGAAACCCGCCAACTCCGACAGCGAAGTCCCCTTGGCGCCAATGCTTGAGTGGATCGTCCTTACCGAGAATTGTCTGCTCTTGGTCCGGCAACCGATCGTCCCCTAGCCACGTTTGATGCGCCTTCTCCGGGACGCCGGCCTCGGTTCATCGGGCAATGATTCGATCGCTTCGATTCCAATTGCCTCTGCATGGGTAGCCATGGGCTGGAATTCTCCGGTCCAGGATCCCTGATTGGATACCGACGGTGCCGGAATAGACTCGGATCGACCAAAGGATAGGTACTGCCGCGCATTATCGTGCCGGCCGGCCTTTATGGCCTCGAAAACCGTTCCGCCGGCTGAAGAGACCTCAGCCACTGCTCTCGCGTTCTCCTCTGCCGACCCCCGGTCAGCGAACCGCAGCACGGAAAGCGTCTTAGCGATGTGTTGTCGGTTGGCTCTTCTGACCTCTCCACCCTTTACCCAATTGTGCAGAGTTCTCCGATCCACCTTCAGAAGGTCGGCGAGCTGTGTCCAATTGAAACCCGTAAGCCGCCGGAGTTCGAACACGTTTTCGATCGCGTCTGCTTCATTCACCGATGTCGAGCGCCTTTCCGCTTGGGACAAACTTGGCAATAACTCTGGAATGTCCGTTAAGGAGGCCGTCGATCTTGATACAAGCGTCACAAAATTCGCCCAGTTCCAAAGTGTTCCTTGACGAGACGACGAAGGCCGAGTCTCCCAAAAAATCCCGCCGATCAGAACTACCGGAAGGCGCTTCTCACCGCCATGCCACGTGTCCCTCGTTGGTTCGCTCTTCAACTCAAACCAGGGTGGCGGGACCATCTCCTTTGCTAGCGCGATTTGAGCTTCACTCATATCTTGCCTCCACACGCTCTCAAGAAGTTATCGCTCACAACCCAACGAAAGAACCCGTACACACGTGTCGCCAAATCCATCACACGCGTTTCAATATCACCTGGGTCGAACGTCTGAGGTTGGACGAACTCCTGATACACGTCGATATCCAGGAACCAGGACGGCGCTGCTATCGGCGGCATTAAATCTGGCTCGTGGGTCTGGCCTGCCGGCATGAACCCCCAGCGGGACGTCATCAGCCCCACGATCGTTTCTGCGCCCACCTCGCTCAGCGTCCGGCCGATCCGCTTGTTGTGGGCATGATGGTAGATACCCAACACCTCTGGCCGCACATATTGCTCAAGGTCGTTCAATAGAGCCCCGTGAACGCGGTCGACATACCGAACTCCTATCCGGGTCATTAAGCCAGGATTGATGGTTTCCGACAGCGCCCGCGCTGCAGAGGCGATGCGTTGGGTGAAATCCTGGCGACTCTTGTAGGCCCTGGTTTCCAGCGCGAAAAAGCCGGTCGTCAGAGACATACGCCACTGCCTCGTTGCGTCGAAGAAACGCCAATTCGGCGAGGTGGTTTGATTCGCACCCTCTGGCGCCAGCAGCAGGTGAATGTCCCGATCCTGTTGGCTCAAGGGATAATCCGCTCTGATTTCCTCTTGAAAACCAGCGATGAACTCGGTCTTGGAAATAGATAGCACTTCCGGAAACTTGATCTGAACCAGCACGCCCGTGAGCGGCGTATCGGGCAGCAGAACAGACGGTGGAACCGTTCCGTCGAATGGATTCTCACTAGAAAAGGTCATCTGGCGCAGCTGGCACGGGCTTCCATCTGCCTCATCATATGGGAAATTATGTGGGAAATAAATGGCTTCAGCCTCAAAGGCCGAGAGCATCGGGCTGTTCCCGGCACATGCCTGCACATCTTCAAGACATCGAACTGCCTTGCGTCGCCCATTCCAGCTTCCCGGAGAACCTTGCTCGCTCGGCCATGAGCCAAGACCCTAGCTCGGCACGCCGCATCAACCAAGTGTGCGATCGGAATAGAGCGCCGCCTCGGCCTCGCGCCTGCGAATCAGCCCCTTGAGCCTGCGCCCGCCGACCCAGACCCAGCGCCGGAACTCGGCCGGCACCGCGCCGTGCTCCTCGCGGTTGACCTTGCGCCGGAGCGTCGAGCACTGCAGCGCGCCGGCGCCGAGGTTGAAAGCGAAGGAGCCGAGCGCGTCGAACCGGCCGTCCTGGATCGGCACTCGAATCAGCCGCAGCACGGCCCGCTCGGCGACCTCCACATCGCGGCGCAGCAGCTCCTCGGCCGTCACCTCGTCTATACCGTCCGCGAACCGCTCGCGCTCTTCGTCGCGCACCACGTGACCGTAGCCGATGGTGGGCCAGCCGCCGGGGCAGATGTAGATTTCGGGCGCGAAGCCCTCGAAGCGCTTGATCAGGGCAAGGCCCTCGTCGGCGAGATGACGCATGGCCTCAGCGCCGCTCGCGGAGCTTCGACAGCGTGCGGTTACCGAACCAGAAGCTCATGACGGCGGCGAACAGCGCCTGGGTCTCGGGATCCCAGACGCGCGGCAGGGCCTCGGCGATGAGCAGGCCCTCGACCACGATCAGCAGATAGAGACCGGAGCCCTTGACGGAGGCAAACAGGATGAAGAAGGCGTAGGTGATCAGTGGACGGACCGAGGCGCGAAGGCCGTCCACCCATCGGCTGCTGCCGCCCAGCGCTGCATCGTGCTGGTAGAGTGCCTTCGACTCCTCGATGTCCGCGTTGACCTCGATCTCTTCGAGGCGCTGGGTGTGGCCGAGCCGCATCTGCTCCATCTGGCGGTCGAGCACGGCGAGCTCGTGTTGGCGGTCCGCGCGCTCTCGGAACAGGGACATGATGTCGGGAATGGCGCTGGTGGCGAACCCCAGCAGACTGCCAAGCAGGGTCAGCATTGTGAGCCTCCAATTGAGTTGACCGTGAAAGCGATCCCGGCCGCCGGCGCGCAGACGGCGACGACAGCCGGACGGCCGGCGGTGGGATCGGTGCGTGGAGAAGGTGCGGCGGAAGATGGCCGCGAGCGGCGTCAGCCGCCGAACGGCCTCAGCCGAAGAGCGCCGGCCAGAACGCGCGTGTGGCGACGGCGAGCATGCCGCCGAGGACGATGTAGAGCAGGCGCGTGTTGCGGTTGTGGAGCGCCTCGATCTTGGTGAGCTGCGCCTGGAGCTCGCCGTAGCGCCGCTCGCAGGCGATCTCATGCTCCGCGAGATGCCGCGCCGCCTCCGAGCGCACCCGCTCGATCTCGATGAGATGGGTTTCGGTCACGTGTGTGTCTCCGATACTGCAACGCCGCGACGAGAGACCCGTCCTGGAGGACGGACCGCCACGGCGGATGTTCTTCGTGGTGTGGGCGACGGCTCAGGCGGCTTGGTCGGCTCGTGCACGCGGGCGTCCTCGCCGACGGCGGTGATCTCGACCTGCTCGCCGCGCGGCCGCACGGCCATCACTCGCGCGCGCAGGCCCCATGCCTCGCCCGGGCCGAAAGCGAAGTGGGTGCGCTCCTCGTCGGCGCCGGTGTAGGGCTCGAGGTCGAGATCCTCGCTCAGCACGACGGCTCGCTTATCGCCGCTGGGCGCGACCGGCCAGGGCCCGCTCAGCGTGCCGTCGCGCCGGCGAAGCGCGATGTAGTGGACGGGCGGCCGGGCCGTGTCCACGCCGGTTCCCGCGGCGGTTTCTTCTCCTGCGCCCCATTCCAACGGTTCGCTCAGGGTCAGCGTGCGGCCGTCGACGGCCGTCACCTCGCCGCCCTGGCCCCAGCGCGGCAGGTCGTGGGTGACGGCAATGAGATCGCCGTAGGTCGGGATCAGTCCTTCGAGCTCGGTGCGGAAGGTGACGATGCGCCGGCGGTAGCGATTGGCTCCGGCCATATAGAGACCCTCGCGCTCAGCCTGCGATGCGCCGGTGCAGCCGAACAGCTCCACCGTGGCGGGCATGTCGGCGGCTTCGGCGGCGCTGTCCGGCAATGATGCGACGATCTCGTCCGGGGTCCAGGTGCGCTCCGAGAAGTAGGTCACGGTCACCGCGTCGGCGGTGTCCTCGCCGGGCATGACGTACTGGACGCGGAAGCTGTCACGGACGATGTTGCGGGGGCCGAACAGCGCGACGGGCAAGGTGCGCGGTGCATCGCGGGCGATCCGCAGGATGCCGCCCTGCAGGAACGGCAGCGCCCGGCCGCAGCGGGCGATCCGGGTAAGTGCCTCCCAGACCGTGAGGCCCTGGTCGAACACGGCATCGAAGCGGTCACCCCGAGCCTGCCATACCGCATCGAGAGCATGCAGCGCGGTGAGATCGATGCGGGCATCGTCCAGACCCGCCCCGTACTTCGCCCGGGCGGCGTCGGCGAAGGCCCAGGCGATGGAGCGCGTGGGTTGCGGCTCCGACCAGCCGGTCTCCGGACCCCAGACCGGCAGCCTGCGAGTGACGATGACGTTGACGAGCCGCGCCGAGCGCTGCGAGAGATTGTCGGTGGCCCGCATCCTGACCGCCAGGAGCGTCACGTCGCCGAACGCAGGCGCATCTTCGAGGAAAGTCTTGAGGCCGCCCCAGCGGATCTCATGGCCGGCGCGCGCATCGCCGATCTTGTCGTTGGCGCGCCTGAGCCTGACCTCGTAGCGTCCGGCCGCAACCGTGTAGCGATAGCTTCTGCGTTGCGGCGTGTTCTTGTTCGCGGTCACGCTCTCCGAAGCGACCGCGATCCAGTTGCCGGCGACGACACCGTCATCGTCGACGGCACGGGCTTCGACATCCCACGTAATGGTGCGGTTGCCGAGATTGCCGTCATCGTTGGCGTAATAGAGCCCGCGCGGCATCACCACATCGATGCCGATTCTCGTGGCCCTCGTCCCGGCCGGGTTGGCGGTGAAGGGGCCGATCCAGCCATCCTCGCCCGCATCCCGCTGATTGGCCCCGATCAGCTCCTGGCCGGCGACCTCGGGAGCCGTCACCACGTCGGCCTGGAACAGGGTGACGCTGCCGCCGGGCGGAACGAACTGGGTCTCCACCTCTTCGAAGGAAGCGATCGGTGTGTCCTCGATGCGGACCTGCTCGAGGTCGTATTCGCCTTGGCCGATACAGTGCAGCTGATGCAGGTACTGGTCGTTGTTCCTGTATTCCACCCACGGTGTAGCCGCGAGGTCGGGATAGACCCGGTGGCGGCCGTAGATCACCGGGATCGGCTGGGTGAGGCGCGCCTGGTTACCCTGGGCGGCCAGCGAATAGGTCGGACTGGGAGACGGCACGCCTCTGCCGAAGCTGGGCGCGGCGGGCTTGGGCGGTGGCAGCAGGACATTGACCAGGGTGGTGCCGACGAGTGCCACGCCGGCGGTGATGAGCGAGACGCCGATCGTGGAGGTGACGCCGACGGCGCCGGCGATGACGCCGCCGAGATAGGGGGCGGCGACCATGACGGCGAGCATGAGGACGGTGCGCAGCGGGTTCTTGCCGCCCCCGCCACCGCCGCCCTGGGGCAGCGGCACGAACACCACCACATCGCCCGCGCCGATAATGGCGTCGTCCCAGCGGCCGCGTAGCACCGGTTCGCCATTGCGGAGACAGATCGTCGGACAGTTGAACCAATCTTGTCGCTTCCCTGTCCCAGGTTCGCCCGTCTCCGCCTCTTGGATGCCGCGCGCGTCGAGCCAGGCGCGGATAGTGAGTGGCTCGGTGACGGCTATCACGTCCCTGCCCCGCTCCGGGCGGAACGGGTTGTGCAGCATGACCACGGTGCCGGGCATCAGTGCTCTCCGGTGAAGCGGTATGTACCCTCGATGCGCCAGCCATGGGCGGTGAGATCGACGGGAAGCTGGAACACGACACCGATGCCGCGGGCGGCATGGAGCACGCCGCCGCCGTCGACCGTGAGCCACAAGCCCACATGGACCGGATGGCGGGACTGGCGCATCAGCACCGCATCGCCTTCACAGGGTCTATCCACGAGTTGCCAGCGCCGGCGCTCGGGGTGATTGCGGAAGCCTGCGAGCACGGCGCGAAGGTTCGCGGCGTCGACCGGGATCTCGGGCACCTCGATGGCGAAGCGCTCGCGCCAGCACCAACGCACCAGGCCCCAGCAGTCGAACGCGTGCGGTCCGCGTCCGCCCGCTTCCCACGGGCGGCCGATCAGGTCTTCGGCCCAGTGCATCTAGCGGGTCAGGCCCGGGAACCGCCTGGCGGTATAGAGATCGGACGGGAACGCCTTGTTGCCGATATCGAGCATGCGCGCCCTGCCGGTGGCGCGGAACACGTCGACCTCGATCTCGGTCAGAGTGAGCGTGATCGGCGGGTCCATCTGCGGACCCTCCAGGTCGGTCGAGAGATAGGGCCGGTAGGTGACCTCGATGGTCTCGCGCGAGGTCGCCGCGGCGTCGAGATGACGGACGATCTCGCGACTGACATTGTCCAGCGTCACCGTGATCTCGGGCACCGGCGCGGTGTCGACCGGCGGCAGTTCGAGTTCGAAGCCGAGCGCGATGAAGGGCACCATCCGCCCGGCGTCCTTCGGCGCGTCCGCCTCCAGGCGAGCCACCAGGCCGACCGGACCGCGGCTCTCCGCCGGCATGGCGTCCAGCACCGCTTCCACCTCCGCACCGCCCAGCCGCAACCAGTGTTCCGCGTCAGCGAAGTTCCTGACCACCCGAATGGCGGTAGGATTGCCGTCATCGTCGACGAAGGCAGGATGGCGCAACTCGAGGGTGTGCAGGATGACCGTGTCGGAGGGTGCGGAGGCATAGGCCTCGCGGAGCGCCTGCTCGAGAGCCGGATCGGGCATTCTCGTCGTCGCTCGACGTTATCATTCGTCGTCGTCGTCGTCGTCGCTGTCCGGCGACCACTGCGGGCCCTGTGGCCCCTGTGGCCCTTGCGGTCCCACAGACCCCCGGGGGCCGCGGATATCGGTAGCGGCCGCAGCGGTGGCGACGATGCCGGACGGGCCGAGATAGCCGCCGGCCGGCGCCACGCCGACGCCACCGGTCCAGTCCACGATGCGCAGCACGCGTCGTGCGCCGTGGTTATTGACCGCGAGCACCGGCGCCCAGCTGACGCCGCCGGCAAGAGCTGCATCGAGAGCCGCCTTGTCCGCGGCCGGCGTCATCGCGCGGGTCCGGTCTTGACCTGCGATCCCGTCCGCATCGGTGACGAGCACGACGAGGCCGGAACGGTCTTGGCTTGCGGTGCGAAGACCGAGCTGACGGGCTTGGACGACGCCGTCGCCGGTTCCGCTTTCGGTCTCGGCATCGCTCGCCAGGACGACGCCGGCGGCCAGCGCCGCATCGCGGGCCGCGATAGCCTGATCACGGGTGGCTTCGGTTGCCGCGACGCCTTGCGCGACCGCGGCCGCGGCGCCGGCAACGCCGGTCTCGACATCCCCGATCGCCTTGGCGACGCTCTTCACGGGGCCGCCTTCGGTGTCGACGGTGGTGGCCGCATCGCCGTGCACGATTTCATGGAGCAAACGGCTGTCGGCATCGGCGCGGGCCGCCGCCGCGCGCAGATCGGCTTCAATGGTCATGGTCGTCTCTCCCTGTGTGGGTCCCGGGCAGGGTCCGGTGAACGAGGTCGTGCAAGCCGTCGACGCTTGCGATAAGACCTGCCACCTCCTCGGTGAGCAGGATCGCCATGCCGGCTTCGCTGAGTGTCGGCCGGGCGCGAACTTCCAGTTCGCTGGTCACCTCCCAGAGCCGGCGGCGATAGAGCCGGGCCTCGAACTGGCGGGTGAAGCGGGCTTCCTGCGGCACCAGGCCGAGGCCGCCCAGGAGGTCGATCTCGAACCAGGCGCCGCCCTCGACCGCCGCCCAGCGGTACCACGCCTCGAACAGCGCGAACTGTTCGACGCGCATCACCCAGCGCACGGCGATACGGCTCGGCACGTTGGTGAAGCGCCGGCGCTGACGCGCCGGGCCGGCCTCCATCTCGGTGCGCAGGATCGCCTCGCCGGGCTGGATGGCGTAGCCGTCGAGGGTCGGCAGCGGCAGCTGATCCGGCCAGCGGACGATCACCGGAGGCTGCCGGCCGCCGGGTTGAGGCCGTAGCGGCGCTCCAGGGTCGGCGCCATGCCTTGGCCGCGGCCGATGTTGCGCGCCATACCGCCTTCGATCTTCTCGATCATGATGTCGAGGGTGAGATCGCCGCCCGGCTCGCGCCGCATATCGGCGGAAGCCCGGGTGCCCGGTGCGGTGTTGCGCACATTGACCACGACATTGACCGTAGGCCTTGCGGCCGAGATCGGTGCAAGGCCGCGCATCTGCCCGGGCGTGAATACGCCCTCGCCGCTACGCGCCACGATCGGCATCTCACTACCGACGATGCCGCCGCGGTGATAGCGGAACGCTTCGTCGAACACCCTCGGGTCGACCCTGCGGGTTGGGAAGGCGTCGCGGCCGATCACGCCGCCGGTATGGGCCAACATGGTTGAACCCGAGGATATCGGGAAGTCGCCGATCATCGGCGTGCCGGAGGACGTCGTAGCAACAGTACCCGTCCCACCGAAGACACTGCCGCCGATGGCGCCGAAAATGCTTCCGAGGATGTTGTTGAGCGGGCCCACCACCGCCATGCGGTAGGCGGCGCGGAGCGCTTCCTCGGCGATGGTGTCGAACAGGTCCTTGGCGGAGAACTTGCCGGTCATCGCCCACTCGACGAAAGCGTCCTCGCTCGCCTGCAAGGCGCGCGTCGTCGCCTGCTCGAACTGTTTTGCCGCGTCCGTGGCGTCGTCGAGATAATCGCGGATGGCGCGCCGCACCCCGTCGGACCATTCGCGGCTCGAGCGCAGCATGCGGTCGTAGGCCTCCTCGGACGCCCGGCCGAAGGTCTCCTGGTCGATGGCGCCGGCATCGAGCAACTCCCGGAGCCGTTCGATCTCGTCGGCGTAAGCTTCCTGCGCCGTGCGCAATCGTTCGGTCAATGCTTCGCCCTCGGCACGCAGCCGGTTGGCCTCGCGTTCGGCCTCGTTGCGGGCTTCGATCGCGCGCTGCTCGTCATAGAGCGCACCGGCAAGCGCGCGCACCTGGCCCCGCTGGGCATCCGTCGCCTCGGCCGAGGGACGGCGCAACGCCTGACCGACGAAGCGCTGGCGGTCGGTCTGGCCGAGTGCCGCCCGTTCGGCCTCCAGCTCGGCGACGGTCGCGCTTGCCCGGTCGCGGGCCTCCTCGGCCTGGCGCTCGTCGAACAGCGCGCCGGCGAGCGCCTCGACCTGGCGGCGCTGCTCCTCGGTCGCCTCGGCCGAGAGACGCCGGAGCGCCGGCGAGACGAAGCGCTGCCGGTCGGTCATGGCGAGTGCTGCCCGTTCCGCCTCGAGCTCCTCGAGGATGCGTTGGTTGGCACGGGCACGCCGGTCCGCCGTTTCCTGCTCGCGCCGGGCAAGCGCGGCGAGCTTGTCGTCCCTGACCGCCGCCGCGCCGATCAGCAGACGCTCGGTCATTTCCGGGTCGGCGCCGGCCTCGCTTAGGCGCTCCAATTCCCTGTCCAGCTTGCGGAATTCGGCGCGGATGCGCTCGGCGCCCTGGTAACGCAGCTGGAACAGCTGGGTGTTCAGGCTCTGCTCGATCTGCAGGAGACGCCGCGCCCGTTCCTGGGCCACCTTCTCGTCCTCCGTGGTCCCGGCGGTCTTGCCATCACCACCGCCGGCGGCCACGCGCTCGGCGCGGCGCTTCTCGGCCTCCGCCTGCATCCAGGCAAGCTTGGCCGCCCATTGGCGGTAGATCGCGACCGTCTCCTGCAGCTCCTCGGTCAGGTTCTCGCGCTCGGTTCCCCACAGCCACTCCCAGAACGACCGGTCGTCGCTCTCTTCGGGCAGCGCCTTGAGCTCCCGGGCGATCTCGATCAGCTCCTGTTTGCGTTCTTCCACCTCGCGGCGCGTCGCCCCGAGGCTCAGATCCTCGAAGTTGAAGTCGCCCTCGGCGATCAGCTTGAGCCTCTCGTAGGCATCGCCCGCATCGACCGCGACATTGGCAAGCCAGGTCGAGAGGTCGGCGAGCGCCGGCGCGAGGCCCAGTACCGCGCGTGTGACATTGGCCGAGAGCGAGAAGCGCGTTGCGATCGAGCGTGTTGCCCAGCGAGGAGGCGCGGCGAATAATGATATCGAAGGCCTCGTCGACCGTGCGCGCGGCCTGGACATTGGCGAGCAGCGCCGGGTCCATCTTCTTGAGCAGCGTGATCAGCGTGCCGGTGCCGCTCCGGGCCTCGCCGACGCGTTTCGAGAACGCCACCATGGCGCCGTCCAACTGCCCGGTCGAGACGCCGGCGAGCCCGGCCGCGTAGCGCAGCTCCTGCAGGGTGTCGGTGCCGACGCCGATGGCGCCGGAGAGCTTGCCGATGGAATCGGCCGCGGCGATCGACCGGTTGATGAGCAGCGCGATCCCGCCGCCGCCGGCGATGCCGGCGACCACACCGCCCAGGAGCCGCATGCGGCTGCGCAGGCCCGAGGCCCGGTCGCCCAAAGTGGACAGCCCGCGCGAGGCCTTGTCGGAGGCGCGGTCGATCTTCTTGATCGAGCGCTCGCCGCTGGTTCCCACCGAGACCAGGTCGGCCTTGACCCGGTTGCCGCCCTCGACGGCGAGGCGCACGGCATAGGTATGCTTGGCCTTGGCCATCAATCGCCATCCTTCTCGTTCATCGCCTCGATCAGCCCGGCCTCGGCCGACTGCAGCAGCTCGGAGATCACGCCTTCATCGAAGCCGCGCGCCCGGGCGATGCCGAGCGCTACGGTCATGTCGATGCCCAGCACCCGGCTCGAAGGGGCGATGCGGAGCTGGCCGAGAGAGGCGGTGAACACCTCCCAGGCCTGGTGCTCCTCCAGTGTCTCCGGAGCATGTGCGCGATAGGGGCAGGGCTCGCCGTTCAGGCCGAAACCGCCTTGGGCGCAGGGCGCTTTTTCCGCCTCGCAGGATCCGCAGTATCCGGGCCCACCGCCGGGCTGGAGGTGCCATCGGCAGAGGGCCCGTATGCGTTTTTTGCTGACGTCATCAGCACCTGGCGCAGCGTGAACTCCTGAATGAACCGCTCGCCCACCGGGTAGAGGTCCATCAGCGCCGCGACGTTCTCGCGCGTCACCGGCGGGTCGTCCTCGATCCCCGACCAGGCGGTGATGTGGCGGGCGGCGAGTGCGTGGATCAGCAGCGCCTGATACTGCCCCTCGCGGGCGCCGTCGTTGGAGAGGTCGGGCAGCCCGTCGAGCGCTAGGCCTGCTTCCCTCCGCTCCTTCGCCTGCGCCTTCAGGCCTTCGAGACGCTTCCGCGCCTCGGCTTGCGCTGTCGCCATGGCGGCGGTGGTGAGCGGCGTCACCGTGACGGTGACGCCGTAGGGCAGCGTCAGCTCGTAAGGTTCGGTCTTTCGTTCGAGTGAGATCATGCGTAATCGGTCCCGTCCAGATCGTTGACCAGGGTCACCGTGAGCATTTGGCCTGCGGTGTCATTCTTCGCACCCTGGAAATCGAAGCGCGCCTGCACCCCGCCCGGGCCCTCGACGGCGAGCTTGGGCTTCGGCAGATAGACCTCGTGGGCCTCGAAGGTGAGCTTGAGATCGTCGCTGATGCGGTATGCGAATTCCAGATCGACCGCGGTGCCGTCGGAGGCGAGATCGATCAGCGTCGTGTCCGCGAACCGAACCTCGATGGTGCCTGTGAGCGCGGCGACGGTGGGATCGGCGCCGTCGATGAGACCGTCGGATCGTATGGTCTCGATCTTCTCCAGGTTGTTGGCGTAAGTGAGCGATCCGCCGGTGAGGTTCGCGACCGCCGTGCCGGCGCGGCTGATCGACCCTTGGAACTGGCTGATACGTTTGAAGTCGAGCTTTGAAGGCGCGCCGCCCTGGCTCGCGTTGAAGCGGGTCTCGCCCTGGGCCACGCATTGTATGGTGGCGGCTGCGGCGCCGGAGCGCGCGAACTCGAGCGCGATGGAATCGAACACTACGCCGCCATGCCGGAAGTAGGCCGGCACCCGGGGATGACCGACCTCGACGGTGTAGCTCGGCAGGCTGTCCTTGCCCGAGACGAACTCATGGGTATAGGTCGCCGGGTCCGCGCCGTCGTCGTCGGTGGTGGGCGTGCCGAGGAGGCCGGTCAGCCAGAGGCCGATGTAGCGCGGATCGACGGGCACGACGATCTCGCCCTCGTCCATGATGGCGTCCTGCAGCGGCGCATAGGGATCGCGCCCCTGGCCCAGCACCGGATCGTCGATCAGGCCCTGCTCGGAGCCGAGGGTGCAGCGGTTGAAGGGAATGCGGACGTAGTTGCCAATCGCTGCCGTTCCATAGGTCGTTTCGCGTTTGAGCAGCAGCGTGGCGCTCGAACCATAGGCTCGGGCCATTGTGGTTTCTCCTTCATATCTGGTGGTGGCGGAGAATTCAGCCGAGCGGCGTCGCGGTCTCGTACTCGACGATCACGTCGACGGTGCCGGTCTTGATGGCCGGCGCGCCGATCACCGCCTCGGTGTCGATCCCGGGCCGGGCCGTGGTGATGCCGAAGGCAAGCCCACTGAGGGTGGGATCGCCGTCGAGGACCTGGCCGATTGACACCACGAGCGCGTCGAAGGCCGCGTCCCTGACGGCCGCCTCGCCGGTCTCGACATGGACCTCGATTTCGACCGCGTGGCTGTAATAGACGCTGCTCACACCACCGAGGGTCTGCTCCGGCTCGCCCGGATCGCCGTCGCGCAGCACGATCAGGCCGCCGCGCGGAATGCACTCAGGCACAGCGGTGTTACGCTCGACCTTGGCCTTCGGCACGGCGCGCAGCCGGTCCGCCAGCGCGGTCAGGATCTGCTCGGTCTTGCTCGCCATGGCAACAGTCCTTCGAAGCCGATTGCTTTCGGCCCAATTGCGGAGGCCGGCAGTTGGCGGCGACGAATTCGGATCGACCGCCGACGGCGACCTGCAGCGTCTCGGGAGCGCACATGGAAATCCGAACTCGATCGGATGTTCGCATCGCCGCCCTGGCGGACGTACGCGAGGCCTTGCCGATGCTGGCCGGCTGGTTCGTCAAGGAGTGGGAGCCCTACTACGGCCCCGATGGGCCCGGCGATGCCGTCGACGAACTTACCGCATGCCTCAACCGAAACGCCGTGCCGTTCGCTCTGGTCGCATTGGATGCCGAGGGTTGCGTGCTCGGAACCGCCGCGCTCAAAGCCGACTCTCTGGGCAGCGCCCGCGCCCCCGGACCGTGGCTGGCTGCCTTTCTGGTCGGTGCGGAATATCGCCGGAAAGGCGTCGGCACCGCGCTGGTGGCGGCGATCGAGGATCGGGCACGCCGGCTTGGCTTCCCTGAAATCTTTACTTCCACCGATGTCGCCGATGTGATGCTGCAGCGCCGCGGCTGGTTGGCATTCGACACCGTCGATTCGCTACGTGGCGCAGCAACTCTCTACCGCCTCGGCTTGTGATCTTGCAGCTGCCTCATTCGGACCGTGACGAGTGCGGGGTCCAGGGGCTATCGATTGCATCGATCGCGATCTCGTCCGCGGATGAGCCACTGCATCGTCCCGATCGCACCTGCCTCCGGATCAGCGCCGGGAGCCTCCGGGTCCATTGCTCCGCCGCGCTGGCGACATTGAGGCGCTTCTTCAGCTTCACCCGCGGCACCAGCACGAACATTACGACCGTGGCGATGCCTTGCTTGAAGCGCCCCGACCTGGTGCGCCCGCCGCCCTTGGCCTGCCGGCCGACCCGCCCGCTCTGGGCGCTCACGCGCACACCGTCGACCACCAGCAGCGCCGCACGGTCGGAGCGGCGGACCATGCGAAGCGGCCCGTGGCGGCCGGTCGGGAACGTGGCGGGCGTGATGCGCTTGCCGCCGATGCCGCGCTTCGGCGCAGCCTGGGTCGGAATAGCGAGCCAGTTGCCGCCCTTGCCCTTGATCACCGCGCCCTTGTCGAAGGCCAACGCGATCTGCGGTGCCTTCGACCAGACGAAACTCGCGGCGTCGTGGCCCTTGTTCTTGTAGACCCTTCCCCTCCAGGTGCGCGACAGCCGGGCGCCGAGCCCGGCCGCCACCACCTGCTTGCGCAAGCTCCCCTTGAGACCGTCGCCGGCGGCCTTCACACCGTCGGGCACCGCGCGCTCGATACGGCGCAGCTCGGCCTGCATGTCCTTCTTGAGTGAGCCGACGATGGTGGCGGCGAGCTTCATGCCGGACAGGCCTCGAGCGTCCAGACCAGCCGTTCGGTATCGCCGACCGGCTCGCCCTGGACGAGATAGCCCTCGCCGTCGACGCTCAGCCGGTCGCCGGCACGCGGCTCGGCGATCTCCGAGACGCGCACATCGAACAGCGCGGTGCCGGCATGGATGCGGGTCTCACCGAGGCCGACGATCTCGTCCGGGCGTTTGGCGATCACCCTGACCGTGACGGGATCACCGCCGTCGGCCGTATAGACGGCGGCGCGGCCGAGGTTGCGAAAGCAGTCGTCGACCGCGGCCGCGGTGGCGAAGGGGTCCACCTCACTCGGCCGTGAGCTTCACCAGCACACCGGGGCGATGGCACATGGGCAGCGGGTTGGACCCGGCCTGAATTCAACCGCACTCGTGACGAGCCGGCACCCCGTTCCCACCTGGCGTCGTCGTTTTGCCGGAGTCCTCGGGGCGCTGAAGTGGCCCGCGCCGCAATCGAGATGGGACGCCGGCCTATGGACGGGTCCGAGGCTGGCGCCTAAAACCTGTAGCGAACGCCGATCTCGATCTTATTAGCGTACAAGCTGGCCTTCGTTTTGCCCTCGTCTTGCCACTCGAACTCGGCCTCGCTCGTGCCGAAGAACCGGTAGCCGAGTTGGACCATCACGGATTCACTCACGGGGTATGCGACACCTGCACCGATTTGATAGGCCAGCACCCATCGCGCGTCGTCGCCACCGCCGGTCTCCACGGTCGCCGGATCCAATACGTCCCTGGACGAAACGGTAAGCTTCAACTTCGCTCGCGCCGCCCCCAAGCCGCCGCCGATGTATGGAACCCACTTGGTGCCCGTATCGATATCGTAGTAACCATTGGCCATCAGGCCGAGGATAGAGGTGCGTCCACCCCATTCGACGACGGTATCCTCATCCGAACCGTCCACGCCACCGACGTCGAACGAATCGACACCGAGCCGCAGCCAGGATAGTTCGCCTTCGATCCGGACGTTCCTCCAGCCGTAGCCCACGGCTGCGCCCAGGCCGAAACCGGTATCGGTCTCGAGTTCGCCCTTCTCCAGCGAGGTTTGCTCTTCGCCCAGCGCGTCCGAGCCCGAGGGAACGAACGTCGTGACCGTGGACTCATGGTCCCACGCCCCGGTAAATGCCGCGCCGACATTACCCGAGGCGTACCAGCCGTTGCCCGACTCCTCCGCCCACGCCCCCAGCGGGACGACGAGGCTGAGCGCAAGCGCGCCGACAACGCCACTGACACTCCATCTCCACGCCAACGAATAAACCCTCCCTCACCTTACAGGGACGAGGCCAATCTACGACAAGTGAATGGCCGTGGAAACCCATAGCAACCGACGAGGATCGCCAGCGCCGCCGCTTCATCTTATGTCCACCGGTAGCGGGCGGTTGGAACAGCGCCGCCGTCGGCTTCTCGATGCGCATCATGCGCAATCCGTCCGCAGTTGGCTCAGCGACGCTGTTTCTTTGCTACCGCGTGCTTCCTACAGTGCCCCTCGGAAGTCGCGCGACAGGCACGACGCCGTCCGGATCGGTGGCCTGGCCGCGGTACTCCTCGAAAGTGATGCCGCCGAAGGTGAAGCCCGCGCGCAGGTCTTCACGCAGCGCCGCGCCTTCCATCCAGCGCTCATAGGCCTTCTCAACCTTGGCGTGAGAGGTGAGCGCATCGAAGAACTCCGGGCTGACCAGGGCATGAACCCGGGTCATGAACTCGCCTCGGAGATTGTCCTCGATATGGCGTAGCACCGAGATGCCGCGGTTCTTGACGTCGGTGTCGTCGTCGTCAAGACCGAAGGCGATGGTCTTCGCCTCGATGCCGAACTCGGCATAGAGGTCGTAGAGGGCCGAGCCGTCGGCATCGAGGATCACCCCCTTGAGGGCGCCCATGCGCAGATGCTCCAAGGTGATCGCATGCTTGTTGCGCATGGATTGGAGGTGGTCGGCCATGACGTCGGCCAGCGCCTGGGCCTCGTTCTCCGAGCCGAAGGCGCGGATACCCTGAACCTCCTCGGGCAGCACCACGTCGTCGTGCGGGATATGCGGGATGTTGAAGCTGCGGAGCTTGCGTTTGCCGCGCTCGCCGACGGTGCCGGGCGAGCCTATGGGGAGGGTCGGCAGCAGGTTGAGAACCCCGTTCTTCTCCTCGACGGCGATCTGGCGGAAGCGCACCGGCCGGGGCGGCATCAGCATCATGCGTTCCAGCCGTCCATAGCTGTTGGGCAGGATGTTGATGGCCGCGGTCAGCGCCGTCACGTGGAAGGCGGGGGTATCGAAAGGATTGTTCATGGGCATGGCAAAGCTCCTCCGGCGCCGGCGAAGCCGCGCCGATTAGATGGTCGCAGAGGATGGATGATCGAGGTGTCGGGCTCAGGCGGCCTTGCGGATGAGGATGCCGCGGGCCTCGAGATCGGCGACGGCGATCGCCTTGCCTTCATCGGTGATACCGGCGGGCCAGACGATCGCCCGGTCGGCGAGGACGGCATCGCGCAGGATCGCCGTGACTTCCGTGTCGGTCCCGTCGGGCGCGGTGACGTCATAGGCGGCAATGCCGATGGCCTCGGCCGTGCCGTCGACAGCGGCCGGATCGAGGCCGACCACCTTGCCGTCGCCCAATACCTCGATCGCGAACGTATCGCCCGCGACGAAATCGGTGGCGCCGTCGGCAACGGTGAGGTTGAGGTGATTGCCCTCATAGGCAGTGCCGACCGTGCGATCGGGAAGCACGTACCCCTTCGGTGTCAACACCTGGAAGGTGCCGCCGTTGACCCCGGCGGTGGTGCAGGCGAGCCGGTAGATGCCGGCCTCGGCCCGGACGCCGAGCGGCGGGTCGGCCATGGTCGCGGCGCCGTCACCGGTGTTGCCGCCACCGGAGGTCACCGTGACCGTGGCCCGGGTCCGCCGGGCGACCACTGCGCCGACCTTGAGGGCCCGCTCGGCGCCGTCACCGGCGAGCACCGTTACCGTGTCGCGACTGTAGAAGTTCGGCGCCTCGCATTTGAGGACGTCGCCGAGGTAGGTGGACTCAGAGTAAGCGTTCACGGATCAGGCCTCCTTTGCAGCGGCGGCCCGGGCTGTCGCCGCCCGCACCACCGGATTGTCGTCAAGGTTCCGGGGGGCACCGGTGCCGGCGCCAGGCAGCACATGGTTGTGCACCTCGGCGTCCTGTGCCGCCTCGAGGGTCAGCAGCTCGCGCCTAACCGTGTCGGCCGAAACCCCCTTGTCGAGCATGTCGGCGGTGCGCTCGGGCATGCCGGCGAGGGTGCAGAGCTCGGCGATCAGCCCGGCCTCGGCCGCACCCTCGCCGCGCGCTTCCTTACGGACCGCGTCGAGGTCGACCACCTCGGCGATCGTCGGCTCGGACTTCGCCGCTTTGGGTGCGGGCGTCGCGGGAGCGGGCGGCGCATTACTCGTCTCGGGTTCAGGCGGCGCACCGGCGTCGGTCTCGATGGTCTCAGTAGTGATATCGCCGTTCATCTCGATCTCCTTTCTGGAAGCTGGTGCGGTAGCCGGCTTGCGTGGCGCGCTCGCCGCCCCGGGCCGGGTGGCCGGCACGGTAACGATCGATCGAGGGGTGGAGAGCGCCGCGGCGAGCGCGGCGAAGGCGCTCCGCACGTTGCCGACCTCATCGGCGAGGCCGGCGCGAACCGCATCCTCGCCGAAGTAGAGCCGTGCCTCGGTGGCGCGCACGTCTTCGGCGGTGAGACCTCGGTTGCGGGCGACGGTGTCGACGAACAGGCCGTAGACCCGGTCGACCTCGGCCTGCAGCATCTGCCGCGCGCCGTCCTTCAGGGTCTCATGCGGGTTGAAGTCGTTCTTGGCCGCGCCGGCATAGACGGTAGTGGTGCGGAACCCCTCCATGGCATCCCGCACCGAGCGGTCGACATGGAGGGCGACGACACCGATCGAGCCCAGACCCCCGGTGCGCGGCACGATCAGGCGCTCGGCGGCGCTGGCGATCGCATAGGCGCCGGAGAAGGCCTCCTCGTCGGCCACCGCCCAGACCGGCTTGAGGTTGCGCGCCTCGTAGACGAGATCGGCGAGATCGAACACGCCCGCCGCCTCGCCTCCGGGGCTGTCGATATCGAGCAGGACTGCGCGCACCGCCGGATCGGTGGCGGCGTCCATGATCTGCTCCTCGAGATGACCGTAGGAGGTCAGGCCTGAGGCTGCCTCGACGGCGCCGGCTCGTTTGACCAGCGTGCCGAACACCGGGATGACGGCGATGCCCTCGGGCGTTACAAGATTCACGCCGCGTCGTCGGGCGTCGCCGTTCATGACAGCGGGCGCCGGCGCCTCGATGCCGATACGCGGGCCGATCACGGCGAGGATCGCCTCGATCTTCGCCTGGCCGATCGCCAGCGGCGTGTCCAGCACCCGGCTCGCGATATGCGGCAGCATGGTCATGCGGGCCTCCTCAACTCTTCCATGGGTGCGTTCTCCTCGGCATCGGGATCCCGTTCGTCTTCGTCCCGTTCGGGCTGGGCGGCACCGGTGCGCGCGACCTTGCGCGGATCGCTGTCGAGCACCAGGCCGAGGGCGTCGGCGCGGGCGTTGTCGGCGGCAATCTCGCGGTCGATCTCTTCGGCGTCGTAGCCGAAGGCCGAGATCGCCTCCGACCGGCTCATGAGGCCGGCCCGGATGGCGAGCACCACCGCCTTGAACTCCTTCTCCGGATCGACCCATTGCCAGCCCTGGGGAATCCACTTGGCGGTGAGATACGGCGCCGGGTCGGTCGCGAACCCGGGCGTCTCGAGCGCACCGGCGAGCACCGCGGTCGCCATCCATTCGCGCCACACCGGCCGGCACAGCTGGTGGACGATGACCGCGTGCTGGATCGTCTCGCAGCGACGGCGGAACTCGAGCAGCCCGGCGCGGATCGAGGAATAGTTGACCTGGGTTAGATCACCGCTCAGCTGCTCGTAGGTGACGCCGGCGGCGGTGGCGACGGCGCGCAGCTGATTGCGGAAGAACCCCTCATAGCTCGATCCGGCGTCGGCGGGTTCCGCGAAGCGAACGTCCTGGCCGGGGCTCAGCCTCTGCATGGTGCCGGGCTCGAGGCTGGCCTCGACGATGCCGTCCTCGTCCGCCCCGTCCCCGCCCATGACGGCGTCCTCGGGATCGGGCGAGACGACGAACCCGGTGAACAGCGCCGCGACCTTGGCCTTGACCAGCGCCGCGTCGTCAAACTGGTCGAGCTCGTCGAGCTTGACCAGCGCCCGGGCGAGCCAGGGCTCACCCCGGATCTGACCGGGACGGAGCGGCCGGTAGAGATGGGCGATGCGGTCCGCCGGCACCCGCACCAGGTCGTGGTCGCGCGGCCGCATCACCGGATCGCCGGGATGGGCCCGGGTCAGGTGATAGGCGGCGCGGCGGCCCAGCCGGTCGAACTCGATGCCGCCCCGCACCAGGTTGCCGCCCGGCAATGTCGTGTTGAAGGTGAGCGGCACATGCTCGGCCTCCAGGAGCTGGATCTGCAGCGGCACCGCCAGACCGTCCTCGGGCCTGCGCACCCTGAGCCGCACGAAACATTCGCCGCCCTCCAGCATGGCCCGGCAGGCGAGCGCCTGGAGGCCGTAGAAATCGGTGACGCCGTCGGCGTCGGCGTCGGCGCACCAGTCCCACCAGAGCGCATGCACGGCCTCGCGGAACGCCGCGTCCGTCGCGATCGACTGCGGCTTGATGCCGGTGCCGATGCAGTTGGTGACGAAGGCGTCGACGGCACTGCCGGCCTGTTGCCCTTCATGCGCCCCCTGATCGACGGACCGACGCCCATGCATCTCATCGAGAAGCCGGCCCCCGGCACCGGCGCGACACTCATGGTCGATGCCATCGCCGTCGTCGCTACCGGCGCCGGCGTGAGAGTCATGGTCGAGGGCCGCGATGACGAGGAATGGCGCAAGAGGCTCACCGCCAAGCTGCGTCAGATCCCCGCCGTGGTCCTGATCGACAATCTGCGCCGCCGCCTCGATGCAGCACCGTTGGCCGCGGCGCTCACCGCGCCTTATTGGGAGGACCGTATCCTCGGCAAGTCCGAAACCGCGCGCTTCCCGATCCGCTGCGTCTGGATCGCCACCGGCAACAACCCGCAGTTCTCCAACGAGCTCGCCCGCCGCCTGGTGCGCATCCGGCTCGATGCGCATGTCGACCAACCCTGGCGGCGCGAGGGCTTCGCCCATCCCAATCTGCTCGCCTGGACCCACGCCAGCCGGCCGGCCCTGGTCGCCGCCTGCCTCACCCTCGGCCGCGCCTGGGTCGCCGCCGGCAAGCCGCGCCACCGGCAAATCCTCGGCAGCTTCGAGGACTGGGCCGCGGTCATGGGCGGCATCCTAGAGACCGCCGGCGTGCCCGGCTTCCTCGCCAATCTCGACGAGATGTACGAGGCCGCCGACGCCGAGGGCGCGGTCTGGCGCGCCTTCGTCGCCGCCTGGTGGGAGCGCCACGGCACCGCCGAGGTCGGTACCGCCGAGCTGCACGAGATTGCCATAAATTGCGAGCCGCCGCTGCCGCTGGGCGACGGCGGCGAGCGCTCGCAGCGCACCCGTCTCGGCCGCGCCCTGGGCAAGTTGCGCGATCGCGTGTTCACGATCGGCGAGGTCATAGTGCGCATCGCCGCGGTCGGCATACGCCATCAGGCCCAACGCTGGCAGCTCGTCATCGAAAAAGAAGGGCCGGATTGAACCGCTCCGGGTTTGGCGGAGGCTCCAACTCTTGAGAAAGTGGAGCCATTATGAGCAAGACAAGGAACAGGTTTTCTTCTGAGGTTCGCGCCCGTGCGGTGCGGATGGTTGTGGATCACGAGGGCGAACACGCCTCGCGTTGGGCGGCTGTTTCCTCGATAGCTGGGAAGATCGGCTGCACGGCGCAGACACTCAATGAGTGGGTGAAGAGGTTCGAGCGCGATAGCGGCGTGCGCGCCGGCGTCCCCAGCGAGGTCGCCGAGCGGCTGAAAGCCCTGGAGCGGGAGAACCGCGACCTCCGGCAGGTCAACGAGATCCTGCGCAAGGCGAGCGCCTATTTTGCCCAGGCGGAGCTCGACCGCCGGTTCAAGCCATGATCGCGTTCATCGGCGATCACCGCGAGGCGCACGGGGTCGAGCCGATCTGCAAGGTGCTGCCGATCGCCCCGTCGACCTACTACGACCATGTGGCCAGGCGGCGCGATCCGGCCAGGCTGTCGGCACGGGCGAAACGGGATATGGCTCTCAAGGTCGAGGTCCGACGCGTCTTCAAAGAGAACTTCCGTGTCTACGGCGTTCGCAAGGTGTGGCGACAATTGCAGCGGGAAGGCTTCGATGTCGCTCGCTGCACTGTTGAGCGGCTGATGCGGGAGATGGGCTTGCAAGGGGTGATCCGCGGCAAGCCGATCCGCACGACAGTCAGCGACCAGGCCGCGCCTTGCCCGCTCGACAAGGTCAATCGCCAGTTCCACGCTCCGGCACCGAACAGGCTGTGGGTCTCGGACTTTACCTACGTGGCCACTTGGGCTGGCTTCGTCTATGTCGCCTTTGTCATCGACGCCTATGCCCGCCGCATCGTCGGCTGGCGGGTGAGCCGGACAGCCCATGCCGGCTTTGTTCTCGATGCCCTGGAACAAGCGCTTCATGCGCGGCGACCCGTCCATCGCGGTGGGCTGATCCATCACAGCGATAGAGGGAGCCAATATGTCTCGATCAAATATACCGAGCACCTGGCGGAAGCGGGCATCGAACCCTCGGTGGGCAGCGTCGGCGACTCTTATGACAATGCTCTGGCCGAGACCATCAATGGTCTTTACAAAGCCGAGGTCATTCACCGGCGCGGGCCGTGGCGCTCATTCGAGGCCGTCGAGCTCGCTACTCTGGAATGGGTGGATTGGTTCAACAACCGGCGGCTCCTGGAGCCCATCGGAAACATCCCGCCGGCCGAAGCCGAGGAACGCCACTACGCCATGCTGAAGCAGTCAGACATGGCGGCGTGACTCAAACAAAATGGCCTCCGCCAAACCCGGAGCGGTTCAATCGACAACACCACCGCATGGGCCGGCGGGTCGACATACAGGCCGACGATATCGGTGAGTTTCTCGGCGAAGGCAGGGTCGGTCGACAGCTTGAAGTTGCGCCGGCGGTGCGGGCTGAGACCGTGAGCCTTCCAGATCGCCTGCACCGTCGAGGCGGCAATACCGGCCGCCCTGGCCATCGCGCGCAACGTCCAGTGGGTCGCCTCAAACGGCGGCGGTTGCTGCGTCAGGCGCACGATCTCGGCGACACGATCGAGCGGGACCGGCGCCTTGCCGGTCGCATACCACAGCAAAATACGGAATCCCAATTCGGACTCTTTCGTTCCGATCCCTCCACTAGTACTATTAAATCTTTAGACGCCCTCACAAGTTATCGTGTCGTAACGGAACCTTGGCGTGACGTTCTATATGGTTATCACACATATTTTCTAACAAAACCTGGTGATGAATTCTCTAATAGTTTTCCAAGAAATACCGATGTGATTAAGAGCCGTTCCGGGAAGTAGAGATTCACGAGCAAGGGCTTGGCCGGGTCAAGCGTCGCAGCATGATGCGGATCATGGCGAGGTGGATGAAAGCGACGACAGAACGGACGTGGCGTTCGAAGTCGCGCGCCAGCCGGCGGCAACGGACGATCCAGGCGAAGGTGCGCTCGACGATCCAGCGCTTCGGCAGCACCTCGAAGCGCGGCACGCTGTTGCGCTTGACGATCTCCAGCCGCCAGGCGCCGGTCTTCGCCACCACGGCAGCCATCTTTGGTCCCTGGTAGCCGCCGTCGGCGTAGATCACCTCGATGAACGGAAACAGCCGGCGTGTCCGGCGCAGCAGTGTGGCCGCGCCATCGCGGTCCTGCACGTTGCCGGGATGCACGACGAGGCCCAGCATCAGGCCGAGCGTATCGACCAGGATGTGCCGCTTGCGGCCGGTGAGCTTCTTGCCCGCGTCGAAGCCCTGCGGATCGATCGACGCCCCCCTTTTTGCGCCGCTTTGGCGCTCTGGCTGTCGATGATGGCCGCGCTCGGACTGGCTTCGCGGCCCGCGCGCTCGCGCACCGCCACGTAGAGCTCATGATGGATGCGAGCCAGGGTGCCGTCCCATTCCCACAGGTCGAAGTAGTCGTACACCGTGCTCTTCGGCGGCAGGTCCTTGGGCAGCGCGGTCCACTGGCAGCCGGTCGACAGCACGTAGAAGATGCCGTTCAGGACTTCGCGGACATCGACCGTCCGCTTACGCCCACCGTGCTTCGCCGGTGGGATCAGCGGCTCGATCAGCGCCCATTCGGCGTCGGTCAGATCACTCGGATAGCGAAGCCGGCCACGGTCGGCGGCCGCGCGGTGTTCAGGCTTCCACATCGGGCACCCCAAAGCAGTTGGACAGGTGACAGACAATAAAACACAACCGATTCCGACGACTCAAAAACTTTCCGGAACCGCTCTAAGACCTTCGTCCGCAATGGCAAAATTCAACAAGGTATTCGACTTTCTCCAGTACGTCATGCGGCACGACTCGGCACCCGCTAATTTCGGACGTTTTGTCGGCAGTGTTCTACAACACTGCATGTGTGCGTATGTCGTGGTTGACGATGGGCGCACAATCGCCCCCATGTCGCTGCCTGAACAAGGCGACTCTATCAAGATCGCGCCAGCGACAGGCCGAAAAACTGGGTTACCACTGGGTTACAACCGGTTACGACCTGCGGCCGGCGGAGAAAATCACGCCGTTACAAAGAGTTAGAGACGGATCGGGGTGGTAACCTGGGTGGTAACCGAGGTTACCACCGGCTGCCGGCCAGTGCTCCAGCCGGACAAAATAACCACGCATTGTCAATGACTTACGGCCAGAGCAGGGGTGGTAACCAGGGTGGTAACCCAAGTGGTAACCACGGCTTGCCGGTTACCACCCCGTCGGAGCTGGAAAACTACGTTATTGCAAAGACTAGCGTCAGCTTGAGGTGGTAACCCGGGTGGTAACCACCTGGTAACCAGAGCCCTTGGTTACCACCCCTTGGTTACCACCTCCGGTTACCACCATCGAGGACGCCGGACCGGCGCGATCGGCACCGGCCGGCGGGATGCTCCGCCCACCAACGAGACATCGACATCGGCCGTCCCGCCCTCCCTGGGCGCGGGCGGCCTTTTCGTGATGGGAGACCCATGACCCACCACCCGCCAATCATGCATGTGATCTCGCTCGGCGCCGGCGTGCAGTCGACGACCATGGCGCTGATGGCGGCCCACGGCGAGATCGAGCCGATGCCGGACGCCGCGATCTTCGCCGACACTGGCGCCGAGCCGACGGCGGTCTACGAGCATCTGGACTGCTTGGCGCTGTTCGGATTCGCTGTCGCTTCGCGCGTTTCTGCGGTTGGCGAACCGGGACAAGGTTCCCGATCATTCCTGGTTGTCGAAGACGCGCGGCCGGCTGCCGCACGAGGTCCATGAAAAGGTTTTCGACTGGGTTCTGGCTCTCGTCGCCGCGCGCGGTCTGGTGAAGGGCGAGCGGATCGGCGTCGACGGCTCGACGATGGAAGCCAACGCCGCCCTGCGAGCCATCGTGCGGCGCGATAGCGGCGAGACCTATCGCGAGATGCTGACGCAAATGGCGAAGGAGAGTGGCGTCGAAACGCCGACGATCGACGACCTCGTCCGGCTCGATCGCCGGCGGAAGGGCAAGAAGCTTTCGAACAAGGATTGGACGAGCCCGACCGATCCTGATGCGAAGATCGCGCGGATGAAGGACGGCACCACGCATCTGGCCTACAAGCCCGAGCACGCGGTCGATCTCGATACCGGCGTCATCGTTGCGGCACCGATCTATCCAGCCGATGAAGGCGACACGACGACTTTGCCTGGGACGCTGGAGGCGGCCGCGCGCAACCTCGCCGAGGTCGGCCTGGCTCCAACACGGGCAGAGCCCTGCAGTCTCGTTGGCGACAAGGGCTATCATTCACGCGAGGGGCTGAAAGACCTCGACGGCGGCGTCTGGAAAACGCGGATCTCCGAGCCGGAGCCCGCCAACGGCTATCTGCGCTGGCATGGCGACCAGGCGGCACGTCAGGCTGTCTACGCCAACCGGGCGCGATTGAAGTCCGGCGTCGCGCGGAACGCCATGCGCAGGCGTGGTGAGATGGTCGAGCGCAGCTTCGCCCATGTCCTCGACCGTGGCGGCATGCGCCGCGCGTTGCTGCGGGCGCGCGAGAATGTCCACAAACGCTACCTGATCCATGTCGCCGGGTTCAATCTCGGCATTCTGATGCGCGCGCTGTTCGGATCAGGCACGCCGAGGGAGGCTGCGAGTGCAAAGAGCACCCTTTTGTTCGTTATTCAGTTCGATGCTGCCCTGGCGATCGCCATCGTGGCGAACATCGAAGGCAAACCAGCCATTCATCGTCGCCCCCGAAACCGATTGATCAAAGCGCGACTTCATCACCGGGCTGGTAACTCATCCGTACACCACTTTCGACCATAGCTCTCTGCAAACGCCGCTTGGCCCATCACAAGCAAGCGGCTTAACATCAACCAGGATGAGCCAGAACCTTAGACATCCGTCGCGACTGTCCCATTCTGCTGACGACGGACACGGACCCGGCGGAGCCACAGCAGCAACAGGAAGATCGATTTAAGGACAGTCTGGCGGCCTGAGAAGAGCCGGAACACACCTTAACTCAGCCGCCAGACTGTCCGAAAGGGCGGAGCCACTTCACAACGATCGATCAATTTCCCGCACCTAGTGGATTGATTCCAACGTTTGGAACCCTCGGTTTCGGGCTGCGATGATGTCGTCGGGGTCGGCTTTCCATATGAATGGCTGTGGGTTGGCCGCATTGTATTCGCGGACGAAGCGGTTGATTGCGGCCTGGAGATCGACGACGGAATGGAAGACGCCGTGCTTGAGCCGCCGCCGGGTGAGTTTTGCGAAGAAGCCCTCGACGGCATTGAGCCACGAGCAGGAGGTCGGTGTGAAGTGGAAAGTCCAGCGCGGATGGCGGGCGAGCCAGGCGCGGACCTTGTCCTTGTTGTGCGCCGCGTAGTTGTCGACGATCGCGTGGATGGCCTTGTCCGCCGGCACCGTGCGCTCGATGCGGTTGAGGAAGCGGATGAACTCCTGATGGCGGTGGCGCTGCATGTTCTGGCCGATCACCGTTCCGTCCAGAACGTTGAGCGCCGCAAACAGCGTGGTCGTGCCGTGCCGTTTGTAGTCATGGTGCCAGCGCGTCCCTTCTTCATCGGCAGACCGGCGGTCGAGCGCCTGGATCTGTGACTTCTCATCGATCGACAACACCACCGC
Organism: Alphaproteobacteria bacterium; assembly: GCA_965248805.1. Taxonomy (GTDB): domain Bacteria; phylum Pseudomonadota; class Alphaproteobacteria; order UBA6615; family UBA6615; genus CBDFKJ01. The sequence continues at coordinate 56,409 of CBDFKJ010000005.1, read as the reverse complement.
ATGGGCCGGCGGGTCGACATACAGGCCGACGATATCGGTGAGTTTCTCGGCGAAGGCAGGGTCGGTCGACAGCTTGAAGTTGCGCCAGCGGTGCGGGCTGAGACCGTGAGCCTTCCAGATCGCCTGCACCGTCGAGGCGGCAATACCGGCCGCCCTGGCCATCGCGCGCAACGTCCAGTGGGTCGCCTCAAACGGCGGCGGTTGCTGCGTCAGGCGCACGATCTCGGCGACACGATCGAGCGGGACCGGCGCCTTGCCGGGCGGACGGGACTTGTCGCGAAGCAGGCCGCCGACACCCTCGTGCATGAACCGCTCTTGCCAGCGCCACACGCAGGTCTTGGACTTGCCGGTCTCGGTCATGATCGCCGAGGTGCCCAGACCCTCGCCGCTGAGAAGGACAATATGTGCCCGCCAGACGTGTTTCTGCGGGCTCTTGGGATCCGCGACGACCGCGCGCAATCGCTGACGGTCGCCGGCGGATAGGGTGAAGGAGATTCCACTGCGCATGCGCCAGATTCGCATAACACAGCAAAATACGGAATCCCAATTCGGACTCTTTCATTCCGATCAATCCACTAGCAATTTGATCCGACTCTGTAACGAAGATCATGGGCGACCATCCCATGTTTACCGGATCCGGCAGCCTGGGTCCTCCGAAAATGCGGCTTCAGTTCAGGCAGGCTACGAAGTTGTCCTCGAGGGACATCAAATTTAAATGGCGGCCAATGAAAATGAGTTCGTTGTGGCGAATTTCGTCGGCCGCCCAGGGGGGGCCGGGCCGGCTGTCGATCATCATGTGGACCCCCTGAAACACGAAACGTCTATCCTCCTCACAGATGTTAAGGATGCCCTTTATGCGGAAGATGTGCTGGCCGTGTTCCTGGGCCAAGTCGAAGAGCCAGCGGTTGAATCTTTTTGGGTCGATGCTGCCAGGTTGATTGATACAAACCGATTGAATCGATTCGTCGTGTTGATGATCGTCCTCGCTCAAGAGATCGGGGGTAACGCTGAGGGCGTTCTTTAGATCAAAACTTCCGACCCCGAGAACGTGACGGAGGTCGAGGGCGCAGTGGGCGGTGCGGAAAATCCTCGCGGTCGGATTAAGGCGACAAACTTTTGTTTCCAACGCTTCCAAATCGCGTGGACTGACGAGGTCCGTCTTGTTGATCAAGATGACGTCGGCGAATGCGATCTGCTCCTCCGCCTCGTGGCTATCCAGATGTTCATGAATATGCTTGGAGTCGACGACGGTTACGATGGCGTCGAGCGCGGTACGTGAAGCCACGCGATCATCGGCCAGAAAGGACTGGATCACCGGCCCCGGATCAGCCAACCCCGTCGTTTCGATGACGATATGATCCAATTTCTGGTAGCGGGAGAAAATGTCATCGATGATTCGAATGAGATCAGCGCGCACCGTGCAGCAGATGCAGCCGTTGTTCATCTCGATGATTTCTTCATCCGAACTCACGATCAGCTGGTGGTCGATGCCAATTTCACCGAACTCGTTGACGATGACCGCGATCTTTTTTCCATGCTCGGAAGAGAGAATGTGGTTCAGAAGAGTCGTCTTTCCCGACCCGAGATATCCGGTGAGCACTGTGGCGGGGACCTTGCCCAACATGTCTTGTTCCTCGTTCTAGGCGCTGTTTACAAAATGATTAACGCCTGAATCGAAGTTTGATTCAAGGATTTCTCTTGGAGAGAGGGTCCATTGAGCCGAGGTGATCTGAGCGAAGCGGAATGGCGTCTGTTGAAGGATGCGCTGGCGGTGGAGCGGGGCAGCAGGAACTTGACCGGCGCACAATAACCGGACCATCGTCAATGGCGTCCTCTGGCCATCCGCACCGGCGCGCCGTGGCGGGATGTTCCCGAGAAGTACGGCAGGTGGATAACCGTGTACCAGCGGTTCCGCCGCTGGCGCCAAGCCGGCGTCTGGGAAGCCGTTGCCGCCACGCTGGCCTAGCAGCCCGGTGATGAAGTCGCGCTTTGATCAATCGGTTTTGGGGGCGACGATGATGATGATGACGAGCATGGCTGGTTTGCCTTCGATGTTCGCCACGATGGCGATCGCCAGGGCAGCATCGAACTGAATAACGAACAAAAGGGTGCTCTTTGCACTCGCAGCCTCCCTCGGCGTGCCTGATCCGAACAGCGCGCGCATCAGAATGCCGAGATTGAACCCGGCGACATGGATCAGGTAGCGTTTGTGGACGTTCTCGCGCGCCCGCAGCAACGCGCGGCGCATGCCGCCACGGTCGAGGACATGGGCGAAGCTGCGCTCGACCATCTCACCGCGCCTGCGCATGGCGTTCCGCGCGACGCCGGACTTCAATCGCGCCCGGTTGGCGTAGACAGCCTGACGTGCCGCCTGGTCGCCATGCCAGCGCAGATAGCCGTTGGCGGGCTCCGGCTCGGAGATCCGCGTTTTCCAGACGCCGCCGTCGAGGTCTTTCAGCCCCTCGCGTGAATGATAGCCCTTGTCGCCAACGAGACTGCAGGGCTCTGCCCGTGTTGGAGCCAGGCCGACCTCGGCGAGGTTGCGCGCGGCCGCCTCCAGCGTCCCAGGCAAAGTCGTCGTGTCGCCTTCATCGGCTGGATAGATCGGTGCCGCAACGATGACGCCGGTGTCGAGATCGACCGCGTGCTCGGGCTTGTAGGCCAGATGCGTGGTGCCGTCCTTCATCCGCGCGATCTTCGCATCAGGATCGGTCGGGCTCGTCCAATCCTTGTTCGAAAGCTTCTTGCCCTTCCGCCGGCGATCGAGCCGGACGAGGTCGTCGATCGTCGGCGTTTCGACGCCACTCTCCTTCGCCATTTGCGTCAGCATCTCGCGATAGGTCTCGCCGCTATCGCGCCGCACGATGGCTCGCAGGGCGGCGTTGGCTTCCATCGTCGAGCCGTCGACGCCGATCCGCTCGCCCTTCACCAGACCGCGCGCGGCGACGAGAGCCAGAACCCAGTCGAAAACCTTTTCATGGACCTCGTGCGGCAGCCGGCCGCGCGTCTTCGACAACCAGGAATGATCGGGAACCTTGTCCCGGTTCGCCAACCGCAGAAACGCGCGAAGCGACAGCGAATCCGAACAGCGCCAAGCGATGCCGCGCTCGCTGCCGATGCCCTCGAAATAGCCGATCATGTGCATCCGGAAATAACGCCCCGGCGGCAGCGAAGGAGCCCCCATCCGAGGTGCGTAGTATGGCTTGCACGTCGCCTCCACGAAGCCGTCAAAGCCAGACTCGGTCAGCAACTCATGCAGCCGGTCGGAAAACGCGTGTCCAGGCGAACGCGGCATCTCCGCCCATGTCACCACGAGGTCACCCCGAACCTCGCACTGTCGTCTCAATGCCATCGCACGACGCCCGTCTAAATCTCTATGTTCAGACAGAATCAGACACGCCGGACTTCGTCAACGGGCTGGTAGGGGGCGCCGCCGCCGTACTGAGCCTCTTGGCCACGCCGGCCCACGCCGTGATGTTCGCGCTGTCGGGCGGTTCCTATGATTTGGGCACGGGCTGGGGGGGGCGCCACACCGGCGCCCAGCAACAACTTGGCCAACTGGAACCTGCTGAACGTCGATTGGAACATCGAAGCTAGTCTCAGCGGCACAACATTCGACCTGATCGCCGTCGGCGACATGGAAACCGTCCTTTTCGGCACGGCGTACATCTTCGAAGAAGACAGCAAGATTTGCGACGGAAACAACAACGCCGGCAATTGCGACAGGGCGAACACCAACGAGTTGGACAACCTCGATATTACCGCGATGTTGGGCATATCGAGCCCGCTGATTTCGAGCGAGGATATCCCCGGCAACGCTCTGGCGTTCGAGTCGGAATTGAACGACTCGCATAACGATCTTGAAGTTACGTTCGATGCCATATTGGTTAATTTCGGCATCGGCGGTCACTTCAGGGTCGAGCTTCTGGACGGTTTTGTGGCCGGCGCGTCCAATACAATCGCCTTCGACGACAACGAACAGACGCGTTCGATCTACGCCAAGTTCACGCTGTTATCCCCGCCGACCGAAGCCGCGCTTCCGAACCGCCGACCCTCTTTCTGCTGATCCTCGGCGTCGGAGGGCTCGTGCTTATGGCGAGGCGGCGTCGACGCGCCGACTGATTGCCCGACGGCCGCCGTCCGCATTGGCGGACACCCACGCGGAATTGCCACCACACGAAATTGATCGACAGCGACGCGTTCGCGCGCCATCTATCAGACATGTGGCGATTTGGTCTGATCCTGGGGGCGCTGGCCGTACTCACGGCGGCGCCGGCGTTGGCGATCGACCTCAGCGAGGACGACCGGGCGCTGGTCGTCAGGATAGAGGACTATCTCAACCGCGTAACCACCTTCGAGGCCCGGTTTCTGCAGCTTGCCGAGGGCCGAATCGCGCAAGGGCGGATCTACATGTCGCGGCCGGGCCGCATGCGCATTGATTACGACCCTCCGGTGCCGGTGTTCATGGTCGCCCACGACAATTGGGTCATGTACCACGACAGCAAGCTCAGGCAGACGAGCTACATCCCCGCCCACCAAACGCCGCTGACCCTTTTGCTGAACGAAGACATAAGTCTCGACGAGCGCGCGGAAATCGTCGGCTTCGAGCGAGAGGCCAATGCCATCCGCGTGTCGCTGGTCATGCGCGAGGAGCCAGACGCCGGTACACTGACGATCGTCATGGAGGATAACCCGCTGCGCCTGGTCAAGTGGCAGATCATCGACGCGCAGGGCGCCGAGGTGGAAGTCGCGCTTCTCGACCCGCAGTTCGGCGTCGTCCTCGATGACGATCTCTTCAGCATGATCGATCCCGTGCTCAACGAGCGCGAGTAGGCACGCGCACAATCAGCCGGCGACGAACGGACGCAGCAACAGCCGTCCCAGATCTTCTTCCCCCTCGCCCTCGATGCCGATCTCCATGGCGGGTGTTCGTCTGCTGCGGCTCATGGTGCGGAACAGCCGATCCCAAAACGAAAACACGATGCCGTAGTTGGCGTTGGTGTCGCTGCGCACCGCGTGGTGATGAACCCAATGGATTGACGGGGTGATGATGACCAGCGCCAGCGCCGCTTCCAATCCGTGCGGCAACCGAACGTTCGAGTGGTGAAAAATGGTCGTCAGCAGGATGACGATCTCGAACACCAATATCGACGCCAGCGGTATGTCGAGCGCCATGATAATCGCCGCCCGCGCCAATGCGGACAACATCACCTCGCCAAAATGGAAGCGGATCGCCGTCGACGTGTCGAGCGTCCGATCCAGATGATGCGTTGCATGAAAGCGCCACAGCAACGGCACGGCGTGATTGGCGCGGTGCCACCAATAAATCAGCAACTCCAACACCGCGAGGTCGAGCACCATGCTGTGCCAACTGTCTGGCCGCCAGCCCAGATGGTGGCCCGCGGCCCAGGCCGAGACCGGCACAACCAACGTCAACGACAGGACCGAATTGACCAGCCACAGCCCGCCATTGCGCCCGAGCCGCCGCCGACGGTCGACACTCGGCGGGACCGGTGCGGCCGCGCGCCAGCGCTCCAGCACAAAGAACAGCGCGAACCAGCCCGCCACGATGGCGAGTTTGAATGCGACCAGCGTCTGAACTATCTCAGTCACAGGCGCACCGTAATATCGGCGTGACGGCGGCGCCAGCGCGCGCAGTGCTTCAGGGCGAGGGCCATGGTTGCCAGTGACAATGTACCGATCGTGGCGTTGACAGCGTGTATGCGTGAAGTCGACGGCGGTCCCTATCACGCGGTCGGCGATAAATACGTCACCGCCGTTTGCGACGCCGCCGGCGCGCTGCCGCTACTGGTGCCGGCGCTCGGCGATCTTCGAGCCGGCGGGCGGCTCGATATCCCCGCCGTCGTCGCGCGTATCGACGGCCTGTTGGTCACCGGCAGCCCTTCCAATGTCGAGCCGCGTCACTATGACGGCGCGCCGAGTCGCGATGGCACCCGTCACGATCCCGCCCGCGACGCCACGACGCTGGCGCTGATCCGGGCCGCGATCAAGGCCGGTGTGCCGTTGCTCGCTATGTGCCGTGGCATCCAGGAACTGAACGTCGCTCTGGGCGGCACGCTGCATCAAAACGTGCGTGAGCTACCGGGCAAGCGCGACCATCGGCTAACGCCGGGGGCGCCGCATGACGTCAACTACGGGCCAGCGCATCCGGTACGGCTAACCCGGGGTGGTGTCCTGGCCGGGCTGGCAGCCAAGCTAGGACTGGACCCAGCGCATGTGATCGTAAATTCGTTGCACGCCCAGGCCATCGACCGCCTGGGCGCGGGGCTGGCGGTCGAGGCCGAGAGCGATGATGGGGTGATCGAGGCCGTGCGAGTCACTACGGCGCCGGCGTTCGCGATCGCGGTGCAGTGGCATCCAGAGTACAAGGTGATGGGAAACCCGCACGCGCAGGCGTTGTTCGGGGCCTTCGGCGACGCTTGCCGGGTGCGCGCCGCGGCACGGGCGGCGGACCTAGCGCGCGAGGCGGCGGAGTAGGTCGAGCAATTGGCGTTGTTCGGACGCGTCGAGGGGCTTGAGAAACGCCTCCTCGTGCTGACGCGCGCGTTCGGTGATCTCGCGCCACACCACATCCCCGCCGGGTGTCAGATGCAAAGCGTTGCCACGCCGATCGCGCTGCGACGGACGGCGCTCGACCCAGTGTCGCGCGGACAGCCGGTTGATGACTGCGACCACCGTCGACCGGTCCACATCCAATGCGCCGGCGAGATCGGACTGGCTGAGGCCGGGGTTCGCCGCGATCAAGCTGAGGACACCGAACTGCCCCGGCGTCACATCGTGCGGCGCCACCGATTCGGAGAAATGCTGGAACATGGCGACTTGGGCGCGGCGAATATGAAAACCGGTGAGGTTGGACAATATCCCATATTTAGCGGCCGGCCGCCGGGTCACTACCTGATCAGCCATCATGAATTCGGACTAATGACCGGGGCTTGAATTTAGTTGGACTGGCAAACAAATCTAGTCCTCCCCCCTTTGGTACAACCGATAGGCGTGCGGGCCACGGCATGGGTGTAGCCGTAACGATCGAGCAACATGCGGTACCGATTGAGGTGGAACTTGGTGAGACCATCCTGGAAGCGGCACTGCGCAACGGTATTCCATACCCGCATGGCTGCAGGTCAGGCAATTGCGGAGCGTGTAAATCCCGCGTGATCGAAGGCGAAGTCGAACTCATGGCCCATTCGGAGTATGCTCTTACCGAGGCGGAACAGGCAACCGGCCTCATCCTGGCCTGCCGTTCGGTTCCCTGGGACCCCGTCACTGTCGCCTGGCTGTCCCAGGATGAAATCGCGGTGCACCCGCACCGGCGGATCGAGTGTAACGTGGTTGGCCTAGACGACCTGACCCATGACATCAGGCGGGTGGGGCTGCGAAATCCATCGGACGATCCCTTTTTGTTCTCGCCGGGACAGTACGCCGAACTCACGTTCGACGGCCAACCGCCGCGCGACTACTCCATGCCCAATCGGCCGGACGAGGAACTCCTGGAGTTCCACATCCGACGGATCGATGGCGGCCGCGCCAGCAATTTCGTTTACGACTCGCTGCAGCCGGGCGATGCCGTGCAGTTGGAGGGTCCCTACGGCGCGGCGTATTGGCGCGATACGCATAGCGGCCCGATTTTGGCGGTCGCTGGCGGCTCGGGCCTGGCGCCGATCAAGTCGATCATCGAAACTGCTCTGGGCGCCGGCAGTCGACAGCCGATTCACCTTATGTTCGGCGTCCGCGACGAGCCCGATGTGTATATGGCGGCGCACCTCGATGCGCTCGCCGCCGGCCATGCCAATTTCGACTACACGATCGTCCTTTCGCAGCCCCTTGGGTCGACAACACGCGCTTGCGGGCTCGTCCACCAGGAGATGGCGCGGCGCTTGGACGACTTCGATGGTTGGAAGGCGTACCTTGCCGGCCCGCCGCCGATGGTCGAGGCGACGCGCGCGTTCCTGCAGGGGCAGGGGATGCGTAGCGAGGACATCCATGACGACGCCTTCCACACTGAGGCCGAAAAGGCAGACCGGTTGACGCAAGCATGACAACGACCGAACTCGACGGCCGGGTCGCGCTGGTCACCGGCGCCGGCCGCGGCATCGGCGCCGCCATCGCGCGCGCGCTCGCCGCCCGCGGCGCCAGGGTCGTGGTCGCCGACAACGGCACCGGCATTGACGGCATCGGCGCCGATCCTTCCATCGCGCAACGCATGGCCGAGGAGCTGGGGGGGGGTGGCGTTTGTCGAATCGATCGCGAGCCCGAGCACCGCGCCTCAAGCGGTCGAGCTGGCCTTCGATCGGTTCGGCGGGCTCGATATTCTGGTCAACAACGCCGCGATCCTGCGCGATGCCTTCGTCTTCAAGGCCGACCCCTTCGACTGGGAGGCGGTGCTACGGACCAATCTTTCCGGCCCGTTCTACCTGATCAACGCCGCCACGCCGATTCTACGCGCGCAGGCCAAGGCCGAGCGCGGCGGCGCCCCCTACGATTGGGGACGCATCGTCAACATCGTGTCCAGCGCCGGATTCTACGGCAACTACGGTCAGGCGGCCTATGCCAGCGCCAAGGCGGGCCTGATGGGCCTCACCCGCGTAACCGCGCTCGACATGGCGCGCTCGGCGGTGACCTGCAACGCAGTAGCGCCGTTCGCAGCGACCCGCGTTACCGAGACCAACACGCCCGCCAACGAAGCACAGTCCGTCTACAAGGAGCGGGCACTGAAGGTCGGGGCCGATCACGTGGCCACTTTCGTCGGCCATCTGTGCAGTCCGGCGGCCGCGGCCATCACCGGCCAACTCTTTGGCGTCCGCGGCCGCGAGGTGTTCGTTTTTTCTCAGCCACGGCCACGCGCACGTATCGCCGGCGACCAGCTCGACGATCTCGCCGCCGCGATCTCGACCGAGTTGCAGCCGCACTTTGCGGACCCCATGACCGACCTTGAGGCCTTCAATTCCGAGCCATTGATCTGATGCACTGTCCAACCAGTTTGGAAGGATTATGTTTTTCACAAGCGCGGCTGTTTTGGCGGGCGTGTCGGAGGAGGCGATGCCGCACTGCGCCGGAAGCTTTGTCGCAGTGGATCAAAATTCAGCCGGATAAGCCCCAGGAGAGGTCATGGCCGACATACCCGTGGTGAAGACCGTCGAGGAGTTTCACTGAACCGCTCCGGGTTTGGCGGAGGCCATTTTGTTTGAGTCACGCCGCCATGTCTGACTGCTTCAGCATGGCGTAGTGGCGTTCCTCGGCTTCGGCCGGCGGGATGTTTCCGATGGGCTCCAGGAGCCGCCGGTTGTTGAACCAATCCACCCATTCCAGAGTAGCGAGCTCGACGGCCTCGAATGAGCGCCACGGCCCGCGCCGGTGAATGACCTCGGCTTTGTAAAGACCATTGATGGTCTCGGCCAGAGCATTGTCATAAGAGTCGCCGACGCTGCCCACCGAGGGTTCGATGCCCGCTTCCGCCAGGTGCTCGGTATATTTGATCGAGACATATTGGCTCCCTCTATCGCTGTGATGGATCAGCCCACCGCGATGGACGGGTCGCCGCGCATGAAGCGCTTGTTCCAGGGCATCGAGAACAAAGCCGGCATGGGCTGTCCGGCTCACCCGCCAGCCGACGATGCGGCGGGCATAGGCGTCGATGACAAAGGCGACATAGACGAAGCCAGCCCAAGTGGCCACGTAGGTAAAGTCCGAGACCCACAGCCTGTTCGGTGCCGGAGCGTGGAACTGGCGATTGACCTTGTCGAGCGGGCAAGGCGCGGCCTGGTCGCTGACTGTCGTGCGGATCGGCTTGCCGCGGATCACCCCTTGCAAGCCCATCTCCCGCATCAGCCGCTCAACAGTGCAGCGAGCGACATCGAAGCCTTCCCGCTGCAATTGTCGCCACACCTTGCGAACGCCGTAGACACGGAAGTTCTCTTTGAAGACGCGTCGGACCTCGACCTTGAGAGCCATATCCCGTTTCGCCCGTGCCGACAGCCTGGCCGGATCGCGCCGCCTGGCCACATGGTCGTAGTAGGTCGACGGGGCGATCGGCAGCACCTTGCAGATCGGCTCGACCCCGTGCGCCTCGCGGTGATCGCCGATGAACGCGATCATGGCTTGAACCGGCGGTCGAGCTCCGCCTGGGCAAAATAGGCGCTCGCCTTGCGCAGGATCTCGTTGACCTGCCGGAGGTCGCGGTTCTCCCGCTCCAGGGCTTTCAGCCGCTCGGCGACCTCGCTGGGGACGCCGGCGCGCACGCCGCTATCGCGCTCGAACCTCTTCACCCACTCATTGAGTGTCTGCGCCGTGCAGCCGATCTTCCCAGCTATCGAGGAAACAGCCGCCCAACGCGAGGCGTGTTCGCCCTCGTGATCCACAACCATCCGCACCGCACGGGCGCGAACCTCAGAAGAAAACCTGTTCCTTGTCTTGCTCATAATGGCTCCACTTTCTCAAGAGTTGGAGCCTCCGCCAAACCCGGAGCGGTTCACACCGCCAGCCCGAGGACTACCAGAACGCCGTGCGCAAGATCGTGCGCAGCCATGCCGTGAACGAGCTCTACGGCGCGCAGGTGTTCGACGAGCCGGCCATCGCCCTGGCGCCGACGCCGTATGCCAAGTGGCTGACCCGCCGCGTCGCCATGGAGGAGTATGGTCACCACGTCCGTTTCAAGGAGCTGGGCGAGCAGATCGGCCTTCCCGACGGCGAACTCACGTCCGGCGGCGACAAGCGGCCGCTGTCGATCTTTGCCTTCCCGATGAAAAGCTGGCCGGAGTTCTGCGTCATCAAGCTGCTGGCCGATCTGGCGGAGATCCTGCAGGTGGAGGATTTGCTGCACTGCAGCTTCCATCCCTTGCGCAACCTGGCGCGCATGACAATGCCGGAGGAGCGCTTTCACGCCCAGTTCGGCGAGGACTTTTGCGGCGACCTCGCTCAGACCGCTGATGGACGGGTCGCTGTTCAAGACGCCATCGACCGCTATTTCCCGTTGCTGCCGCCGTTCTTTGGTCGCGCCAAGTCGCCAAACAACGAGACCTTCCGCCGCTTCGGCATCAAGCAACGCACCAACGAGGCGATGCGCGCCGACTACGTCGTGCGTGCGCGAGCGCTGGTGGAGGACAAGCTGGGCCTGCGCCTGCCGCCGGTGCCGGCCGCGGCGGCCTAGCCACCGATCGTGTCGCTGCGCCCGGTAGACGCTGACTCGCCGATCCACGCCTTCGTCCGGCAACTCCGCCGCGACTCATGGTTTGCGGCGCTCGGCGCCCCCCTGACCGCCGGTGAGATCGCCGACATCAACGCCTATGCCGATGAACTTTGTATACCAATTATTTGTATAAAAAATGCAACTGGTTGGCGTGACGCTGAGCGTACGACACGTGACCCGAACTGGTCGCAAGCCTGGTGGAGCACCGAGCAAGAGCTGCAGGACCTCTTGGGCGCCCACGCGGCAGCGCGGCACGGCGCGTCGGTGGCGCTGCGACAGTTGAGTGACGTCACGGACGCGGCCGGCGACATCGTGCTCGGCGCTGCTGCGATGGCGTCCGCGCGCGATGGTATCGCCGATGAGAGCCTCATCCGTGTCGCCGCCGGTGCCGCCACGCAAGCCTGCTACCAGGCGGTACTCGCCATCCTCGGCTGCGGCGACGGTGACCATGTGTTTGCCGTCAAATACCGACTGTACGCTGCGGGCCGCTGGCCACTGGGCGTGGTCGGCGACCACTTCCACATTTTTTGAGCCGATCAGGCGCGCTAGATTGCTCGCCTTAGGGGCTGGAACCGCCATGCGAATCGCCTCGTCGAACATCAACTCCGTGCGCCCGCGCATGGATCCGCTGCGTCGGCCGGCATATGGCGCTCGCGGGCGATCCCACGCATCCGACCACGTACCCGTAGTCGTTGATCCCGATATCTGACCGTGGCCCGCGACCTCAGACCCTTCTTCGCGCCCCGGCGGGTGGCCGTCGTCGGCGCCGGCGAGCGTCCGACGTCGTCGGGCGGGGCGGTGCTGCAACTTTTGCTGCGCAGCGGCTACGGCGGCGAGATCATCCCGGTCAATCCCAAGGGCGGCACCATTTTCGGGCTGACCGTGCACTCCTCGTTGGCGTCGGTTTCGCCGCCGGCCGATCTCGTGGTCATCGTCATTCGCCCCGATCTGATCCCCGACGCGGTTGAAGAGGCCGCCGCAACCGGCCACAAGCGCGTTCTCATCCTGCCGGGCGGCTTCGCCGAGGCCGGTGCCGAGGGGCAGGCGCGCGATCGCCGGGTGCGCGAGATCGCCGAAGCGGGCGGCGTAACCATCGCCGGGCCCAATTCCGCCGGCATCATCAGCATGGTGCCCACGCAGTCCTTCGCACCGGCGTTCCTGCGCGACCTGCCCCCCGGGCCGGGCCGCCATGGCGGCATCGCCCTGATCACCCAATCCGGCGCGCTGGCCGAGGAGATCATTGCCAAGTCGGTGCAGCAAAGTATCCCACTGACGACCGTCGTATCCGTTGGCAACGCCATGCATCTGGGGATCGAGAACTACCTGGAGTTCCTCGGCCACGACGATGTGCTGGGCGCGGTCATCCTGTACGTGGAATCGGTGGCCGACCCGGAGCGGCTGCGCACCATGGCCCGCGCCGTTGCGGCCAAGAAGCCGGTGCTGGCGTTGGTCGGCGGCCACACCGATCGCGGCGGCGCCGCGGCGCGCGCGCACACCGGCGCAGTGCCCAATGAGGACGCGGCCATCGACGCGTTCTGCGCCGATTGCTGCATGGTGCGCCTGCGCAGCGCGCGGCAATTGCTGTTGGCCGCCAAGGGCTTCGGATTTTACCCGCAGGGCCTCGGCCGGCGGGCGCTGATCCTTTCGAACTCCGGCGGCCCCGGCGTGCTGACCGCCGATATGGCGGCGGCAAGCGGGCTCGATCTGGCGCCGCTGCCGCCACCGATGGCGCAACGCCTGCGCGGCGAACTGCCCGGCGAAGCGTCGATTGCCAATCCCCTCGACCTGCTGGCCGATGCCCGCGAGGACCGTTTCGGCGAGGTCCTGGAGGCCACCATCGCAGCGGCAGCCAACGCCTACGACGCGATCCTGGGCATTCACGTCGTGCCGTTCATGGTCGACGCTGCACCGGTGATCGCCCGCCTGGCGGCGCTGGCCCCCGAGGCGGCCGCAGCGGGACTGCCGATGCTGCACTCGATGATGGGGACATTGGTCGACAAGGACGCTTGGTTCGGCGCCATGGAGGCCGCCGGCGTGCCGATGTTCAACGATTCGGAGTCCATGGCCGAGTGCGCGGCCCTGCTCGCCCGGTATCCGCCGCTGCGCGCGCGCAGCCACGCCGGCGGAGGGGCCGGTTGCCCTGAGGGCCCGCGGGTCCTAATCGACCCTGTGGATGTGGTACGGCCAGTCGGACGCGTCCGGCGGCAGCGGGAGCGCCTGCCAGTATTGGCCCGGCAACAGCCGGTCGCTGACGATCAGCCCGCCGGACCGCACCAGACGCCCCAACAACGGCGCGATGGTTGCCGCAGTTTCGGCGTCGGTCGTGCCGGCGCTGGTGCCGAAATCGGCATGCGCAAGTGCCGCCGTGCGGCCGAGCCGTCCTGCGGTATCATTCAGCGTTTGGCCGAAGTCGCCCAACATCAGGTGATCGGGGTCGGGCACCAGCGATGGCGGGCAGTGCACGCTCAGATCGAAGGCGTAGATGTCGCGGTCCGGGAACAGGTGGCGAAGGCGGTCATAGGTGCGGCCCTTGCCAAGGCCGACCTCCAGGATCACCCCGTCGAGCGCGGCGATTTCGACGGCGGCGAAATCCAGGCACGCGCGCTGGGTCACCAGCCGCGCAATCATCTGCGTCAAACGATCCACTGTCGGCTCAAGTCCGCGGTGCCCGGTACATGAAATAGCGTTCGGCCGGCACGCCGTCGGGCAGGGGCAATGGCAGCCAATCGCCGGTGGTCAATGGCTGGTCACTGAGCACCACGCCACCGGGTTGCACCAGGTTCGCCAACGCCGCGCCGACGAACGCCGCCAGCCGCGCATCAGCCTCCGCCCGGCCGCTGCCGAGATCGGCATGGGCGAGCGCCGCGCTGCGGTCCAAACGCCGCGCGGCTTCGGCCAGGCTGTCGCGTACGTCGCCGAGGAATAGATGCGCTGTATCGGGGACGCACTTGGGATGGGCCCGCACCTCGCGGTCGAAGGCATAGACCTCGCGCCGCGGGAGCAGCGTGCGCAAATGGTCATAGGTGCGGCCGTTGCCCAGGCCAAGATCGAGGATCGGGCCGGGCAAATCAGCAATCAAAGTCGCACACGCATTCAGACAATCGCGTTGCGCCTGGAGTCGACGGATGGCGCTGTCGAGGCGGCTCACGATCAGCGCGCGGCGAAGGATCGGCCGATCAACCGGCTCACCTTCGGTCGATAGGCGTAGCACTTGACCTGCTGGCGGCGTCCGCGCACCGATTGCGGCGGCAGCGGCTGCCAGTCCTGACCGGCCGGAAGCGCGCCGGCGGCCTTCAGCAGCGCCGAGGAAACGACCAAGCGCGTCGGCGTCGCCCGCGTCAACCGTTCGATCCGCTCGGCCGTGTTTACGGTGTCGCCGATGACGGTGTATTCGAGCCGGCCATCGCCGCCGAGCACGCCGGCGACGACGTCGCCGTAGTGCGCGCCGGTGCCGACATCGACCGCCGGTGCGCCCGCAGCCTGGCGCTCACGATTCCAGCCGTCGATGGCGTCGAGGACTGCGCGGGCCGCGGCCAAGGCGTTGGCGGCGTCGCGATCTCGCGACTGCGGCACGCGGAACACCGCCATCACCGCATCGCCGATGAACTTGTCGATAGTGCCGTCGCGTTCGACCACCGGCGCGCCGACGCGGCGGCGATAGTCGTTGAGCAGCGTCGTGACCTCCTCGGGCGGCATGTCCTCGGTCATCGTTGTGAACCCTTGGATGTCGATGAACATCACCACCACCGGTTGCCGCCGCCCGGTGGCCGAGGCGGCGCCGTCGGCGGCAAGCGCGTCACCGACCTGTTCGGGCACGAAGCGCTGCAGGTTTGCGCTCCTGCGCGCATCGACAATCGAGCGCAGCAACAAACGACGCGTGCGTGAGACGGTGATGAACAGAGTGGTGGCGACCAGTAACGTGATCACCAATCTGCCGAACTCGACCTCCAACGGCAGCACCTGCACCGGTGCGACCGCATCACCGCCAACGCCTGAAAATTGCCAGTAGAGCAGTGACCAGCCGGCAACATAGATGACGCCGGCATAGACAACGAGGCCGGGGCGATAGCGCATCGCCGCGTGTGCCAGAAACATATACACCAGCGCCGCGCCCGGCGCGCGCAGGGCCTGCGCCAAGGGCAGATCGAGCATCCCGACGATGGCCGCGACCAGACCGAGCACCATCGCCATGTCGAGGGTCGTAAACACATACGGCAGCCATGCCCGGAAGTAGCCAATATGGGACAAGGCCAAGGCGGCAAGCGTGGCGACGCCATAGAGAGCCAGGGTGCCAAACAGGACGGTACCGGCCTGCGGATGCGGCGCGTCGATCAGGTACAGGACCAAGGCCAGATCGACCACTGCCGCCAATCGCAAATACGCCGCAATGCGTTCGGTCCGCGCTTCCGCCGCGCGCAGTACCCGGTTGACGTGAGATTTCATGGCAACGCCGGCAACGGCGACAAGCTCCGGCCCTTAGGATCTAGGAGCTCTGTGGCGCGCCGAGCTCGTGTATCCTGGTGTTGGCCTCGCGCAGTGACTTGTTGGCGAGTTCGAGGCTGTGTGCGAGCTCGCGCATTATCTCGACCGCCATTTGCGGAAACTCGGTGACCATGCGAAAGAACAGCTCACGCGAGATGCGCAGCGTGGTGAGCTTGGTCTTGGCGCGCACGGTGGCGGTGCGTGGGATGTCGCACAAGATTGCGATCTCGCCGACGAAGTCATTGCGATGACGCGTCGCCACCGTGATCGGGCCGCCTGGGGTATCGATGAGCACGTCGGCCTCGCCGTCGATGATGATATAGGCCGAGTCACCCATATCGCCCTGCCGGAACAGGTCCTGATCGGAATCGAAACTCAATCGTTCGCTGGTGAACGCCAAGAGCTTGAGCTTCGACGGCTCGATCTTTGCGAACATTGGAATTTTTCTCAGTAGCTCGACTTCCTCATCCAGGCTCACTGCAGCACCTCCTCACACGCGTCGGCACTACGCCGACTTTCGCAACTCATCCAGCGCGGTTCCGTCATTGTCGAGATCGCTAAAAGGGCCGCGCTCCTTGACCCGGCCGTCCTGCATCACGATGACGGCATCGAAATTCTCGGCCAGCACAGGGCGGTTTAGTGTCCACACGACGCCGCGTCCCGCCCGTTCGGCCAGCATCTGCGACACGATTCGCGCTTCGGTCGCGGCATCGACGACATCGGTCGCCTCATTGACGATCAGCAGATCGGCTCGACGCAGAACGCTGCGCGCCAATCCGATCTTCTGCCGCTGCGCCGCCGACAGCCGACTGCCGCCAATGCCAACGTTGAACTCCAGCCCGGCTTCCATGACGCTGGGGCGCACGCCGAGGTCATCGAGCGTCGTCGCGATCAACTCGCCAATACGCTGTGCACTTTGCGCATGTCCGAAGGCGACCTTGCCGAACAGAATGTTGTCCTGCAGCGATGAGGCGCTGTTGTATTTGTTGGCGTCGAAAAACTCGACGCTGCCATGCAAGTCTTTCGGCAGGTTTTGCGCGAAGTATCGACGCGCCTCGAGCAACCTCTCCTGCCACGCCGCGTCGATCAAACCGAGACGGTGGCGCGCCGGCGTCAGTTTGAACGGCAGCGACAGCAACTTGAGCCGATCCTCGGTGCCGAGATCCTCCAGGCCGGCGCGCTCGGTGCGCTGCAGGATTTCCTGGAAGTCGGGCAGATCGTCGGAGCTGATGAAAGAGTACTGATCGAAGAATTCGTGGCCCGGCGGCAGATCGGCGAAGATCTCGACCATCGTTTCGGCGACCTGGCGGCCAATTTCGAGAAACTCGTCGAACAGTCCAACTTCGCGCAACACGGTGGCGATGTAGTCGTGCTCGGCCAGCCGATCGTCGCCGAACGTTTCGCCGACAGGCGTTCCGAACAGCAGATTTTCGGCGACCGAGGCGTTGGTGTTGTAGAGCTCACGGTTGAAGGGTTCGACCAGCTCCGCCAACTCTGGCTCGCGCAGCCGATCACGCAACGCCCAGCGCGCCTGTAGAATGTTTTCCGCGAGGTCGGGCCGGCGTTCGGGATCAATCGAACCGCGCAACCCCATGTGATAGACATCATCGGCCATATCGACTTTTTTCAGAATGGCGATCAGGCGCTCTGTCAGTCCGGCCTCATCTTCAACGCCTGCCTCCGCCAAGTCGATCCAATCGGCGCGGATGTCGAGATCGAGGTTGCCGGCGCGGCGCGCTTCCTCCAGGTCGTCCTGGCGATGGCTTGCCTCGCCCTCACCGTCGCCGCCCGCGTTCGTCGGCCGGTGTTTGAGGGCATATACCAGATTGTCGCGCACGCTGGCTGACTGCAGGAAGGTTGCAGGTCCGGCATAGGCGATGCGGCGGCCGGTGACCGCCTCGGGAAGGGTCGCCAAATCATAGTCGCCGATCATGATGTGACCGCTCGTCGGTGTGGCCAGACGCGCCAGCGCCATCGCCAGGTCTTCCTTGCCACTGCCCGAACCGCCAATGATCGCAACATGCTGGCCGATGCCGAAGTCGAAACTGACGTTCGCGAGCCGCCTGACATCGTCCTCGTCGATCAGGCTGACATTGCTCAATTTTACCTCGCCCGAAAGCACCTCCGGTTCCGTTGTATCGGAATCAAGCAAGTCTTCGTTGATGAGGCCGGGCGGATCGAACTGCTTGACGATGTCCTCGTACCTGACGCGCGCCACCTCGCGGTCCTGATACCAGGCCAGCATTTCCTTCCATGGCGCCGACATGTCCTTATGGGCCGCAATCACGGCCAGCAAAGCACCAATGGTCAGGTCGCCAAGGATGACGAAATAACCCCCAATCAAATAGAAGAGGAACGGCGCTGCCTTATCCAAGAAATTATTCAGAAACTTAATGGTGAACTTGCGGCGAAATATTTGATATCGGATCTCGAATATTTCGCCCAGCCGATCGGTGAACCTGGCCAGCTCGAGCTTCGACGTGTCCGAGCTGTGGATTTCGGTCGAGCCCGAAACGGATTCGCCGATATGTTCGCTCAAGCGACGCACTTCGCGGTTTTTCTGCTTGGCGAGTTCGCGCAAACGGCGTTGAAGTAGGGGAATGATCCATGCCTGCACCGGGTAGAACGATGCCGCGGCAATGCCGAGCCTCCAATTCTGGATCAAAATGAACCCCAGCGCGATCATGAGTTGGCCGCCCAGAAAAATTGGTTGGGCGATAGCTCCGCCGGTGAAATTGCCGACCTCCTCGGCTTCCTTGTTGATCATCGAGACCAACTCGCCTTGACTGACGCGCCTGAAATGCGGCTGCGGGAACCGCAGTACGCGGTGATAAAGCATATAGCGCATCCGCCGCAGCAGGCGTTCGGCCAATCGCCCCCTGTAGACACCGATATGGAACTTCAAGGCGTTGCTAATAACCACGATAAAGAGAAACACCGTGCAAAGAACTGCCAGAAGGATTATGGGATCGTCCACAAATAGCTGGACACCGAATTTTTCGACTCCAAACGGCGGCTCTTCGCCAAGGCTCGCCGGAACAATGGCACGGTTGACGATGTCTTTCGGAATGTCGTAGAGAAAATAGTTGATAGGCCATGAGAGAACTATGACCACGAGCAGATACAGCTGCTGTGGTTTCGAATGCTTCCAAACGAACTTGATAAGGTTTCGTTCCATACCGCGGCATTTGGTTCGCTCAATTTCTGGCGCACCGCGACCAAGCAGCGCGAGCGCGCCCGCAGCTTAGCCCTTTTTTCCTTGTAGTGGAATTGGTTCGCGCCCGGCGTGCCAGTAACGCTTCCTGAGCCGCCTTATTTCATGCCATAGTCACAGGGTTTCGCTGGGCGAGCCTGCCGGCGAGGGTGAAATGCCGCGATCGCGAAAACGCATCCTGATATATAGCCACGACAGTTTCGGGCTCGGCCATCTGCGCCGCTGCCGCGCCATCGCCGACAGTCTGGTGGCCGCCGACGAGCATGTCAGTGTACTGATCGTGTCCGGATCACCACTGATCGGTAGCTTCGACTTCGCCCGCCGCGTCGACTTCGTGCGCGTTCCGGGGATCGTCAAGCGCCCAACGGGCGAGTACGTCTCGCCGCGGCTGGACTTGGATATCGACGACACGGCGGCACTGCGCGCCGCCCTGATACACGCCGCAGCCGACGTCTTCGATCCGGATCTGTTGTTGGTCGACAAGGAGCCCCTGGGCCTGCGCGGCGAGGTGGCCGCCACTCTGGAGCTCATGAAGCGGCGGGGAACGCCGACGATTTTGGGCCTGCGCGACGTGATGGACGCGCCGGCGCTGCTCGCCCCCGAGTGGGAGCGCAAGGGCGCCGTCGCGGCGCTCGATGCCTTCTACAACGAAATCTGGGTCTATGGCCCGGCGGAATTCTGCGACCCGCTGGCCGGGCTCGACGTGCCGGACTCGGTCCGCCGCAAGATGGTGTTCACCGGTTATCTGCGCCGCGATCAGCATGCCACGCCGCGCAAGTCGGCGACGCCGCTGACCCCGTTCGGCGACACCGGCTTTGTACTGGTCACTACTGGCGGTGGCGGCGACGGGGCGGAAGTCGTCGACTGGGTGCTCCGCGCCTATGAGACTGACCCGGGCATACCCTACCCGGCCTTCATCGTATTCGGACCGTTCCTGGCGCCCGACCGGCAGGCCGAGTTCTACGGACGCGTCGCCGGCCTCGACCGTGTGGCCGCCACCACCTTCGCCGCTGGGCTCGAGCCGTTGATGACCGGTGCGATCGGGGTCGTTGCGATGGGTGGCTACAACACGTTCTGCGAGATCCTGTCGTTCGATAAGAAGGCGCTGATCGTGCCCCGCACACAGCCGCGGATGGAGCAGCTCATTCGCGCCCAGCGGGGACAAGAACTCGACCTGGTCCGCATGCTGGCCGACGACGGCCAACGCGATCCGATGGTGATGGCACGCGCCTTGCGCCAGCTACCGTATCAGACGACACCGTCAGAGGTCGTGCTGCCGGAACTCCTCGACGGCCTGCACAGCGTCAATCGTCGCGTGCTCCACCGGCTGGCGCGGGGCCGCAAACGGCCGCAGGTGCGTCTGGCGCGCCAAACGGCGTAGGCCGGCGGCCGGCCGACAGTGTCTGTCGGCGCGTTACTGGGAGTTGGACCTGCGCATGTCACCGACAATCGCGGTTGTTCTGAAGGGCTATCCGCGCTTGGCGGAGACATTCATCGCACAAGAGTTGCGCGGGCTGGAGCAATTGGGCGCACGGCTGCGCATCTACTCGCTGCGCCGCCCGTACGACCCGGCGACACACCCCATCCATGACGAGATCGCCGCGCCGGTGATCTATTTGCCGGAGTATCTGCACCAGGCACCGGTCCATGTCCTGCACGGCTGGGCTAAGGCGCGCCGCCTGCCCGGCTACGGGCGCGCCTATGCCGCGTTTCGCGCCGACTGGGCGCGCGATCGCACCCGGAACCGCGCCCGCCGCTTCGGCCAGGCCTGTGTTCTGGCGGCACAGATGCCGGCCGACGTCGGCTGGATCCATGCTCACTTCCTGCACACGCCAACGTCGGTCGCACGCTATGCCGCGTTGATGCGCGGCCTGCCGTTTAGCATCTCGGCGCATGCCAAGGATATCTGGACCACGCCCGAGTGGGAGGAGCGCGAGAAACTCGCCGACGCCGATTGGGTCACCGTATGCACGCGCTATGGGGCGGCGCATCTGGCAACGCTGACCGCCGATCCGGCAAAAATTGCGCTCATCTATCACGGTTTGGATTTGCGGCGCTTTGCCGCCCGCCGCGACCGCCAATCCTTGCGCGACGGCAGTGATCCGAAGGCGCCGGTGACGATCCTGTCAGTCGGGCGGCCAGTGCCCAAGAAGGGCTATGACGACCTGCTGACGGCGCTCTCACGCCTGCCGCACGGCCTGTACTGGCAATTCATTCACATCGGCCGCGGTGAGCTGTCGGGCGCGTTGCAGGATCAAGCCCGCGCGCTGGACCTGTCCGACCGCATCGCCTGGTTGGGGCCGCAGCCGCAGACCGAGGTGCTGGCGTGGCTGCGCCGCGCGGACATATTCGCACTGGCCAGCCGTGTCGCCGACGACGGTGATCGCGACGGGCTCCCGAACGTTCTGATGGAGGCGCAGAGCCAGCGCGTGGCCTGCGTCACCACCGATATCTCCGGCATTCCGGAGCTGATCGTCGACGGCAAGACCGGCATCCTGGTGCCGCAGCGCGATCCCGACGCGCTGGCGCAGGCGCTGGTGCGTCTCATTACCGACCCGGCGGAGCGTAAACGCCTGGGCAGCGCCGGGTCGCGGCGTGTGCGCAAGAGCTTCGCCGCCGAAGCGGGGATCGCCGCTTTGGCCGAGAAGCTGGGCGTCGACGTGGAATACGTGCCGGCCGCGGCCCAGTGACCGGATGCGCATCGCCTTTTACGCGCCGATGAAAGCGCCGACGCACCCCGTGCCATCCGGCGACCGACGCATGGCGAGGTTGCTGATGGCGGCGCTGAGGCGCGCCGGGCACGCCCCGGAGCTGGCCAGCCGCTTTTCGTCACGCGACGGCATCGGTGACGCAGCGCGGCAACGGCGCGTGCGTGATCTTGGTCACCGCTTGGCCCGGCATCTCAGCGCACGGTACCGCAGCCGGCCGGCATTGCGCCGGCCACAGGCGTGGTTCACCTATCATCTGTATCACAAGGCCCCCGATTGGCTCGGCCCGGCGGTCTGCGACGCGCTGGAGATCCCGTATCTCGTCGCCGAGGCCTCGTGCGCGCCGAAGCAGGCCGGGGCCCCCTGGCAGATGGGCTATCTGGCCGCCAACGACGCGATCGCCGGCGCCGATGCCGTCATCGGCCTCAATCCCAGGGACCGCGACGGTGTGCTGCCGCTGCTGGCCGCGCCCGACCGTTGGGTGACGATGACGCCCTTCGTCGAGGTGGCGACGTTCGCAGCGGCCGCGCGCGACCGACATCGTCAGGACTGGGCGCGGCGGAGCGGGGCCGATCCCGCCGTACCCTGGCTGCTGGCCGTCGCGATGATGCGGGCCGGCGACAAGAGCGCGTCCTACTCCTTGTTGGCCGACGCCCTGGGGCGGCTTCAGCATCTTGACTGGCGCCTGATGATCGCCGGCGACGGCCCGGAAGCCCCGGCGATCCTGGAGCGGTTCGATAACCATGCCAAGGGCCGGACGCATTGGTTGCGTCAGGTCGACGAGACCGATCTGCCGAGCCTGCTCGCCGCCGGCGACGCGCTGGTCTGGCCGGCCATCAATGAGGCCTATGGCATGGCGTTGGTCGAGGCCCAGGCGGCCGGCCTGCCGGTGGTCGCTGGCCGCTCGGGCGGCGTGCCGGCGGTAGTGCGCGACGGCGAGAGCGGGCTCCTTGTCCCACCCGGCGACGCCGAGGCTTTCGCCGCCGCAACGGGCCGGCTGCTGGCCGATCCGGCGCTACGCGCCCGCCTCGCGCGCGGCGCGCGCCACCACGCCGATTCCCATCTCGATATCCCGGTCGCCGCCGCCACGCTGGACGCAACATTGCGCCGGCTCGTCGCCGGTGAATGAGCTCGCCTTGATCCGCCACGCCCCGACGTCCTGGAACCACCAGGGGCGCATCCAGGGCCGGCGCAATGTTCCGCTGGACGCGGACGGACGTGCGGCCGCCGCGCGCTGGCGGGTGCCGGCGACGTTGGACGGGTATGCGTGGTGCCGCAGTCCGCTGGACCGCTGCCGCGAGACCGGCGACCTGCTCGGCGCAACCGATGTCGCCGTCGACGACCGGCTGATCGAGCGCGACTGGGGCGAATGGGAGGGGCAGTCCCTGAAGGCGCTGCGCCGCCAATACCGTGACGATTTCAAACAATATGAGGAGATCGGCCCCAGCTTCCGTCCGCCGGGCGGCGAGACCCATATCGAGGTCCAGGCGAGGGTGAAGCCATGGCTAGCGGACCTCGCGTCGCAGACGCGACCGGTTGCGGCGGTGAGCCATAAGGGTGTCATCTACGCCGTCTATGCGCTGGCGACCGGCTGGGACTTTCGCGGTCGGCCACCGCATCACCTGGATTGGGCGAGTGCCCATCTCTTTACCGTCGACGACGCCGGCCATCCGTACATGCGCCACCTCAATGTAAGCCTGCGCCACACGCCCGACGACGAATGACGCGGCGCGTCTTGATCCACGTCCAGCACCTGCTGGGTGTCGGCCATGCGATCCGCGCTGCGCGCATCGCCGGCGCCTGCGCCGAGGCCGGTCTCGACACGGTGCTGGCGTCCGGCGGTCCGCCTCTGATGGCGCTCGACCCTGGCGGCGCCCGGCTGGTTCAACTGCCGCCCATGCGCGCCAGCGATGCGGCGTTCACGGCCCTTGTCGACGCCGACGGTCAAGCAATCGACGACACATGGCGGAGCCACCGGCGAGATCGCCTCCTCGACTTGTTCACCGCGTTCGAGCCGGATGTGCTGGTCACGGAACTGTATCCATTCGGACGACGACAATGCCGGTTCGAGTTGTTGCCGCTGCTCGAAGCCGCGGATGCGCGGCCCGCGCCGCCGGTCACCGTCTGCTCGGTACGCGATATCGTACACGCGGCGCGCAAGGCCGGCCGCGCCGAGGAGGCGACCGCCGTCGCCGGCCGCCATTACGACTGGGTCTTGGTGCACGGCGACGAGCACCTCGTGAATTTTGCCGAGACTTTTCCAATGACCCGGGAACTGGCGCTGAAGACGCGCTACACAGGCTACGTCGCGCCAACGACTCCCCGTCCGAGCCAACTCGGTCGGGGCGAAGTCATCGTCGCCGCCGGCGGTGGCGCGGTTGGGCTGCCGCTTCTGCGCACCGCGCTCGCGGCACGGCCCTTGAGCGCGTTGGCGGCAGGGCCTTGGCGTCTGCTGGCCGGTGGCGGTATCGCGGACACCGACTTGGCTGACCTGGCGGCAAGCACCGACGCAGGTGTCACTATCGAACGCGCCCGTGCCGACTACACCGCGCTTCTCGCCAATTGCGCGGTGTCGGTGAGCCAGGCCGGCTACAACACGGCGATGGATATTCTGGTTGCGCAGGCGCGGTCGGTGTTGGTGCCGTTCGTCGGTGCCGGCGAGACCGAGCAGACGTTGCGCGCGCACCGGCTCGCCGATCGTGCGGGCGGCATGCAAATCCTCGCCGAATCCGCGCTGACACCCGGCGCGCTCGCCGCCGCCATCGACCAGGCGGCGGCCGGACCGCGGCCTGACTTGGACCGACTGAACTTGAACATGGACGGCGCGGCAGCCACCGCCCGGGCTCTGCTCGAAGCCGGCCCGATGCGCACGACCCCGGCGCATAGTGACACACGGAGTCGGGCGTGAGCGGCTGGGACGTGTTGGAGCGGGAACTCGACGCCTGGCCGCAGACCGGCGGCACGGCGACATTCTGGTGGCGCGACGACGACGCCAGCCGGTCGTGTCCCGCGCTCGATCGCCTTTTCGCCGCGCACGGGGACCTTGCCGTGCCGTTGGCCCTGGCGGTGATACCGGCCGGGGCAGACCGTAGCCTATGTGATCGGCTAGCGGATCATCATCGACGTGGAACCGACATAGCGGTACTACAGCATGGTTACGCTCATCGAAATTACGCGCCGGAGGACCAAAAGAACACTGAGTTCGGCGCCGATCGCAGCCATGAAGAGGTAAGTGCGGACTTGGTCGCAGGGTCTCGGCTGCTTGCACCATTTCCCGGCTTCGTGCCGGTTCTGGCGCCGCCTTGGAATCGCTTTGCGGACCAATGGCTTGGCGCGCTACCCAGTCTTGGGTTTTGCGGTGTCAGCACGTTCGGCCCGCGCACGGCGCCGATGCCGGTTGCGGGCTTGTGCCAAGCCAACGCGCACATCGACATCGTCAATTGGCGCGGCGATCGCAAATTCATCGGCGAGGACGCCGCTCTGGCCGCGGCCGTAGCCCATTTGCGCCAGCGCCGACTGGGTGAAGTCGACGCCGATGAACCGACCGGGCTCCTGACACATCACAAAGAGCATGACGACGCCAGTTGGCAATTCATCGCCGCGTTCGTGCGCGCCACAGGCAACAACGCCGCCACGGCTTGGCTAAACGCCTCAGAGATGTTTGGATATCAACCATCAGCCACGGGGGATACCGGGTGAGCGAGCACCGTTACACACAGAGCGCGCTTCGGGGCGACTACGCCCGCGCCGCGATCGGTTTGGCGATCTGCGCCGGCGTTGTGCTCGGTCTCGGCGTCGGCGGCTTCGTGATGTATCTGTTTGGCGCACTGGCGGCACTGTTCGGGTATTTCGCGTGGCGCACCTGGGTCCGGCACGTGACGGTGGTCCGGCTCGACAATGACGGCATCGCCACATCGGGCGTCGGCGACACGCGCCTGAGCTGGGACGACCTGCGCGCGTTGAAGCTCAACTTCTACGCCAAGCGGCGCAACCACACCGACGGTTGGATGCAGCTGACGGCCAAGGGCGCGAAGGCGCGGGTTGATATCGACTCGCACATCGAGAACTTCGCCGCCATCGCCGCCCGCGCGCACCAGGCCGCGACCGCCAACGGGTTGACGCTGCCCGCCGCGACCGTCGCCAATTTTGCCGCCCTGGGCATCGGCGGTGCGGCCAAGACGCGCTGGGGCAATTTGCGCGACAGCCTCTCCGAATCCGTGGGCGGCGACGATGCCGCCGTCGCCTCGGCCCGGCGGCAGCCATGACCGATCTCGTCCGCGTCGAGAATCTGTCCATCGAGTTCAGCATCCACAATGGCATCATCGATGCGGTCGAGGACCTGTCGTTTCGCATCTCTGGCGGCAAGACCACGGCGCTGGTCGGCGAATCCGGCTCGGGCAAATCGGTGACCGCCCAGGCGATATTGGGCATCCTGCCGAAAATGGCGCGCCTGTCCGCCGGCAAGATCCTGTTCGCCGATCCGAACACGCCCGGGAGCGTTGTCGATTTGGCCGCTCTGAATCCGCAGAGCCGGCAGATGCGCGCCATCCGCGGCGGCCGCATTTCCATGATCTTTCAAGAGCCGATGACGTCGTTGTCGCCGCTACATACGGTCGGCAATCAGATCAGCGAAGCGCTGCACCTGCATCAAGACGTCAACGCGCGCGCCGGGGAGAAACTGTGTATCGACATGCTGCGCTTGGTCGGCTTCCCCAATCCGGCGCGAGCGCTGAAGACCTATCCGTTCGAGCTCTCCGGCGGTTTGCGTCAGCGCGCGATGATCGCCATGGCGCTGGTGTGCCGGCCTGCACTGTTGATCGCCGACGAGCCGACGACGGCGCTGGACGTGACGATCCAGGCGCAGATCTTGAAGCTGATCCGCGACCTGCAGCAGGAATTGCACATGGCGGTGTTGATGATCACGCACGATTTGGGCGTGGTCGCCAACATGGCCGACGAGATCGCGGTCATGTATCGCGGCCGGATCGTCGAGTCGGGGACCCTCAACGACATCTTCGAGAAACCGACGCATCGGTATTTACAGGCGCTGCTGAAGGCGGTTCCGCGCTTTCACATGTTGCCGGGCGAGCGACTGGTGCCGTTGCGCGAAGTGAAAGCCGAAACCGGGCAGATGCTGACAGAAAAGGAGCCGTGGCCCAAAGGCGCCGACGACGTCGGTCCGATCCTGAAGGTCGAGGGTCTGACCAAGGCCTTTCAAATTCGCAACATCGGCATGAAAGCCGCCAGGACCGATGCCGCGTTTCTGGCCGTTGACGATGTTAGCTTCCACATCGCGCGCGGCGAGTGTTTGGGACTGGTCGGCGAATCGGGATGCGGCAAGACGACCGCGTCGAAGCTCGTGCTGCGTGCCATCAGCGCCGACAACGGCAGCGTGACGTTCAACGACCGCGGCAAACTCGTCGATGTGCTGGCACTGAACGACAGGGCGCTGAAACACTTTCGGCGCAAGATCCAGTTCATCTTCCAGGACCCGTTTGGCTCCCTCAATCCGCGCATGACCGTCTACGACATCATCAGCGAACCGCTGGTGATCCATGCCATCGGCACGGCGGCGACGCGGGCGGAGATGGTCAAGGAATTGATGCGCCTGGTCGGCCTCGATCCGCGCTTTCTGAACCGCTATCCGCATTCGTTTTCCGGTGGCCAACGCCAGCGCATCGGCATCGCGCGCGCATTGGCGCTCAAGCCCGACCTGTTGATATGCGACGAGCCGGTTTCGGCGCTGGACGTCTCGATCCAGGCGCAGATCTTGAACCTGCTCAAGGATTTGAAGGACAAGCTGGGCCTGACCTATCTTTTCATCAGTCACAATCTGGCGGTCGTCGATTACGTGTCGGACCGCATCGCAGTGATGTGCGCTGGCCGCCTCGTCGAATCCGCGCCGCGCGACCTACTGTTTCGGAACCCGATCCATCCGTATACGCAAGCGCTGCTGGCGGCGGTACCTGAGCCAGACCCGCAGAGCCAACTCGATCTAAACGCCCTGATGGAAGGTAAGGCCTCGGAGCCGGCGGCTTGGCCGGCACCGTTCACGATCAACGGTGCAAGCCATCCGCGGCTTATCGAGTTGGGAAGCAATCACTACGTCCGCGCCGATCCGGCGCTGGGGGAACTACCGGAGGCAGCATGAACAAGAAACCAGAATTGCGCACAGTCGCGCGTTGTCCAAGGGGTATCGTGATCGCGGCCGCGCTGTGGGGCGCGGCGACAAGCGCCGCGGCGCTGGAGCTGCACGGCGCGCCAAGCCTGGCGGAACGGGTCGCCGCCGGCAGTCTGCCAAGGGTGGAAGAGCGCGTGCCGACGCCTCCGCGTATCGTCGAAGTGGCCGAACCGGGCAAGTATGGCGGCGACATGCGCACCATCATGGGCCGCACGCGCGATATCCGCCTGATGGTCGTCTACGGCTATGCTCGGCTCGTCAGCTACAACACCGACCTCGAACTCGTGCCGGATATTTTGGAGAGTTTCGAGGTCGAAGACGAGCGGATTTTCACCTTCAAGCTGCGCGCCGGGCACAAATGGTCCGACGGCCATCCGTTCACCACGGAGGACTTTCGCTACTGGTGGGAAGACGTCGCCAACGACGAAGAGCTTTACGCGTTCGGTCCGCCGGTATTCCTGCAGGTCGATGGCGTGCATCCAAAAGTCGAGATTATCGACGAGCTGACCTTTCGCTACAGCTGGCCGACGCCCAATCCTTATTTCCTGCCGCGATTGGCGGCGCCGCGACCGGAATTTATCTACCGACCGGCGCACTATCTAAAAACAATGCACCCCAGTCATGCCGATCCGGATGAGCTTGCGAGACTGCTGAAGGAGTCTCGTCGGCGCACTTGGTCGTCGATGCACAACGCGCTCGACAATCTCTACGACAACGACAACCCGGCTCTACCGGTGCTCCAGCCCTGGGTGAACACGGTGCGGCCGCCGAGTCAGCGTTTCGTCTTCGAGCGCAATCCCTATTTCCACCGCATCGATTCCGACGGCAATCAGCTTCCCTACGTCGACCGCGTGCTGATGGCCATCGCCGACGGCAGCTTGATCCCTGCCAAGACCGGCGCCGGCGAGGCGGATTTACAGGCGCGCAGCCTGTTCATGACGCACTACACGTTCCTTAAGGAAGCCGAGGCTCGCGAGAACTTCCGCACACTGCTTTGGCGCACCGCCAAAGGCGCCGACGTCGCGCTCTATCCCAACCTCAACCACGCCGATCCCGAGTGGCGGGCCTTGTTCCGCGATGTGCGGTTCCGCCGGGCGCTGTCGCTGGCCATCGATCGCGACGAGATCAATCAGGTGATCTTCCTCGGGCTCGCCACGCCGGCGAACAACACCGTTTTGCCCGACAGTCCATTGTTCGACGTGGACTACCAGTCGCGCTGGACCGAGTTCAATCCGGATCTGGCCAATCAACTGCTCGACGAGATCGGACTGACCGAACGAGACGACGACGGGGTTCGGCTGCTCGCCGATGGACGTGCGCTTGAACTGGTGGTGGAAACGGCGGGCGAAGAGACGCAGCAGACCGACGTGCTGGAGCTGATCCACGACACCTGGCTGGACGCCGGCATCAAGCTGTATACGCGACTGTCGCAGCGCGAAGTGTTCCGCAATCGCATCTACGCCGGCGAGACCCAGATCGCGGTGTGGGCCGGCATGGACAATGGCATCCCGACCCCCGACTTCAGCCCCGAGGATTTGGCGCCGGTGCAGCAGATCCAGTTGCAGTGGCCGGCGTGGGGCCAATACACCGAAACCGCAGGCCAAGCCGGTGAGCCGACCGACTTGCCGTCGGCGCAGGCGCTGCTGGATCTCAATGAAAGCTGGCGCATGGCCGCCGGGCGCGGCGAACGCGAGAAGATCTGGCATCGCATGCTCGACATCCACGCCGACCAGCTGTTCTCCATTGGCATCGTCTGTTGCACGCGCCAGCCCATCGTCGTTTCGAACCGCCTGCGCGGCCTGCCCGACGAAGGCATCTACAGTTGGGACCCCGGCGCCTATTTCGGCATGTACCTGCCGGACACATTCTGGTTGAAGTAGGCGAAGAAACGAAGTTCCCCGCACGGTCCGCGACGGCGCACGATGCCAGCCTACATCGCCCATCGCCTGCTGGTGATGATCCCGACGCTGCTGGCGATCAGCGCGCTTGTGTTCATCATCATCCAGCTACCGCCGGGCGACTATCTGGAGACCATGCTGGCCGAACTGCAAGCGCGTGGCGAGGCCGTCGATCCCAATGAAATCGAGCGCCTGCGGCGCGAGTACGGCCTCGACCGGCGACCGCACGAGCAATATTTCATCTGGCTGTTCGGCGTGCTGCAGGGCGACTTTGGCTGGTCGTTCGAATACAATCTGCCGGTGAGCGACATCATCGGCGAGCGCATTGCGCTGTCCATCGTCGTCGCCATGTCGACGATCATCTTCATCTGGGTGGTCAGCTTTATCATCGGCGTCTATTCGGCAACGCGGCAATACTCGCTGGGCGACCACTTCGCCACCTTCATGGGCTATATCGGTCTCGCCACGCCGAATTTCCTGCTGGCGCTGGTCATGATGTATTTCGCCAACATCTGGTTCGACACCGAGATCGGCGGCATCATGGATCAGGAGTACATCGACGCACCCTGGACCTGGGGCAAGGCGCTGTCGGTCCTCGAACACCTGTGGATACCGGTGATCGTCATCGGCACCTCCGGCACGGCGGGCATGATCCGCCGTCTGCGCGCCAATCTGCTGGACGAGTTGCAGAAGCAGTATGTGGTCACCGGTCGGGCGAAGGGCCTGCCCGAAGGGCGCAACCTGGTGAAGTATCCGCTGCGCATGGCGCTCAACCCGTTCATCGCCGATATCGGGAACCTGCTGCCGGACATCGTCTCCGGCGCGGCGATCGTGTCGATCGTCATGAACCTGGAGACGACAGGCAAGATGATGATCGAGGCGCTGCGGGCGCAGGACATGTACCTCGCCGGGACTTTCCTCATGTTCCTGGCGCTGCTGACGGTCATCGGCACGCTGATCTCGGATCTGGGGCTGGCAGTACTCGACCCGCGCATTCGCTTGTCCGGCAAGACGTCGCGATGAACGACGACGCCTCAGGCGGCGCAAACTTGCGCCACTTCGTGTCGAGCAAGCCGTTCGACCTCGAGACCGAGGTCGAGCTGACGCCGGAGCAGGAACGCTACTACCTCGCCTCGCAGTGGCAGCTGATGTGGTGGAAGCTGAAGCGCCACCAGCTTGCGGTCGTCTCCGGCGTGTTCCTGCTGCTGCTATATTTCTCGGTGCTGATCAGCGAGATGCTCGCGCCCTACTACGTGCAGCATCGCGATCGCCGGCACATCTACGCACCACCGCAGGCGGTGCATTTGTTCCACGAGGGCACGTTCGTCGGCCCGTTCGTCTATGGCTTCGACTTCCGGCGCGATCCGGAAACGCTGCGTGGCATCTTCACCGAGGATCTGAACGCCGTTCAACCCATCCGGTTCTTCTGCGTCGGTAACTATCGCGGCGCCGACTATGAATGGATGGGAATGATCGAAGGCCGCTTCCACTTCGTCTGCCCGGCCGAGGGAGGAACGCTGTTCCTGTTGGGCACCGACCGGCTGGGCCGCGACATGCTGACACGCCTGATCTACGGCACGCGGGTGTCGCTCACCATCGGCCTGTTCGGCATCGTGCTCAGCTTCATCATAGCCATCACCCTGGGCGGCATCGCCGGCTATTACGGCGGTTGGATCGACAACGTCATCCAGCGCATCATCGAGGTCCTGCGATCGTTCCCGCGCATTCCCCTGTGGTTGGCGCTATCGGCGGCGCTGCCGGTCAAGTGGTCGCCGATTTATATATACTTCGGCATCACCATGATCCTGGCCCTGCTCGACTGGCCGGGCCTGGCGCGCGCCGTGCGCTCGAAGCTGTTGGCGTTGCGCGAAGAGGACTTCTGCACCGCCGCGCAACTGATGGGCGCCAGCACGCCGCGCGTCATCGGCCGCCACCTGATGCCCAGCTTCGCCAGCCACTTGATTGCCTCGGCAACGCTGTCGATCCCGGAAATGATCCTCGGCGAGACCGCGCTCAGCTTCCTGGGACTGGGCTTGCGCGATCCGATCGTCAGCTGGGGCGTCCTGCTCAACAACGCGCAGAACGTACAGACGGTGGCGCTCTATCCCTGGCTGATGGCGCCGGTAATCCCGGTGATCCTGGTGGTGCTGGCGTTCAACTTCTTAGGTGACGGCCTGCGCGACGCCGCCGATCCGTACAAATAGGCAGTATTAGCCTCCCAACTTGATGCCGCCAGCAACACCCGTAGTCATATCAGCAAAAACAAGGCCGATCGAATCGGGCCGATGCTAGATGGTAAACTTGATCTTTTTCGACTTGGAATTGTTCATTACACTTGTATTGCTCGCTTTACTCATATTTTATTATGTCAGAAAGAAAGTAAGAAGTGGGCAGCGGGCCGGGTGAATAAACATCCCGCGGCCGTTGGCAAAGAACCACAGGTACTACGTATTCTGAGGACTATCTTGGCTAATATTACTGTACATCGCTGTCGATGCGGTGGCGCGTATGTACATCTCAATATCCTATCTTACTAGTTTTAGTTCGATAATTATTATTTCAGCAAGCATGCTCGCTCTTATATTCGTCACGGCGGCGATTCAAATTATTTTTCTTGTTGCTGGCAAGTCATTCTTTGTCCATTTATTCATATAGATTCAAGCGACCGAAGAGGCATCTTCCATGATTGCGAATATTTTGCTGATATCCGCTTACGAAACCAATTATATACTGTCTCTGTTGGTGTCTACCGCCGTGGTTTTCTACAGCGACGTCCCTACTGTCGTGTTTGTTGGTCTGATTATTTTATTCGTGCTCAAATCCGCACGCCTCGGGGTCACTTTGCAATCACGAGTGAAGCCGCACGACCCTATTCTTTACGCCGGGGGCGCGTACCGCGGAGACTCGCTGTTGGCCAGGGACTACGAGACCGGCGAACAGGTCGCCAAGCGGGCCCGTGTCGCAATGGACAAGATCATAGAGATGAAGCCGGTTCTGCGCCCCGACTTGGAGGCAAATCGGCCGATACGCAATGGCACGAGAGTTTTCGTGACGCGCGCGGAGGGAGTCGGCCTAGTCGGAACCGACAATCACGCGACGACGACGGCAATGTCGACGGCAGCGTCGAGGCCCTCGACAGTGCATGCACGCCGGTGCTCGACGTCCGGCGGCAGCGCGAAGCCTTGCGCGACGGCGAGGCGCAACGTGTCATCGGTCGTGATGCCGCGCACCCGCTCGACCTTGGTGTGCTTTTCCAACTTCGCCGCCAGGTTTACCGGATCGCCGATCACCGTGTATTCCAGCCGTGACGCATCGCCGACCGCGCCGAAGACGATCGGGCCGGCCGCGACCGCGCCACACACTCGCAGCGTCGGTACACCCGACGCCCGAGGACGCGCGTTCCAGCCGTCGACTGCCACCAGTGCATCGCTGAGCGCGCGCAGGGCATCGGCGGCATAGGTTTCATTCGGCACGGCGGCACCGAACGAGGCCATGATACCGTCGCCCAGGAACTTATCGATGGCACCGCCGTGCCGGCGGACCATCGGCACCACCAGAGACTGATAGTCGGCGAGCAGCGCCATGACCGCGTCGGGCTCCATCTCGTGCGCCAGCGAAGTGAACGAGCGGATGTCGACGAACAGGATCGCGGCTTCGCGCGCGTGACCTTCTCCGGCGCGCGCCTCGTGATCGGCGCCGGTAATCTCGCCGGCGACGGGTGCGTCGAAGAACCAGCAGCCCCTGGGCCCGGCGCAAGGCCACGACCAGGATCAGCGTCACTGTCGCGATGGTGATGATCTTGTCGAACTCGGCGCCGATGAGTATCGCGTTCGAGGTCATGTACTCGACGTAGTTGCGGGTGATCATCATGTTGCCGGGCTCCGCAAACACCGCATAGGCCACCAGGAGCGACCAGCCGGCGATCGCGGCGAGGCCGGCAAGCGCCACGTAGCGCGCCTCGAAGCGCAGCGCGCGCAAGGCGATGAATATGAACACGTACAACAGTGTCGGCACTTTGAGATAGAACGAGGCGGGTTGGGCATACTGCAGGTGGAAGCTCCAGATCAGGACCAACAGCAGCGCCATGTCGGTGATCACCGAGGTGGCGAGAAACCACCCCGGCAGCCGGCCGAGAGAGGCGCCGAAGGCGCGCGTAACCGTGAACACGAGGTAGGCTGCCAACGCCCAGGGCGCGGGCGCGAACGCTCCGGCCGGTCCGGTCTTTGGCGCGATGAAGTAGAGCGTGCCGAACGTCGCCACGACGCCGAACTGTACCAGCGAGATGAGCCGTTCGGATGCATCCTGCTGGTCGGCGATCGCCGACTGCACCCGATCCGGGAGCTGGCGATAGCTTGGCGCGCCCGTGACGCGACCCCACGCTCGGGAAGGCAGGCCAGTGCTCATGTCACCTCGTGCGGCAGCCGAATCGACGATGTCGCCGCCGGTCATGAGGCACTACGGTCGTAAGACCAGGCCTTCGCGCGCCACCACGGTGCCCGGGCGCATGGCATTGGCCTCCGCCGCAACGCGGTCCATAAAGTCATCGTCATGGCCGGGATCGTGGTGGAAGATAACCAGCGTCTTGACACCGGCGGCATCGCACACGCGAACGCCCTCCTGCCAAGTCGAATGCCCCCAGCCCTTGAACCGTGGATATTCGTCGTCGGTGTACGTGGAGTCGTAGATCATCACGTCGGCGCCGCGCACCAGAGACACGATCGATGGGTCGCGGCCGCTGTCGAGCTGTTCGGTATCGGTGATGTAGCAGATCGACTTGGCTGCATAGTCGATCCGGTAGCCGGTGGCGCCATTGGGATGATTGAGCGGTGCGGTGCGGATCGCGATATCGTCGCCCGGTGAGAGATCCTCGCCGGCCCTGAACTCGCCATAGGTAAGATTGGCCGCCATCACGTCGAGAGGCACTGGAAACACGGGCGCCTTCATCATGCCTACCAGAACGGTATGGAGCGTGTGCGGCGCCTCCAGATGCCCCGACCACAGGCGGAACGTATTCCCCTTCGCGTACACGGGTCTGAAGAAAGGCATGCCCGAGATGTGGTCGATATGCGTGTGGGTGAAATAGAGATCGGCCTCGACGGGGCCGTTTCCTTTCAACGACTCGCCGAGCGGCCGGAGGCCGGTCCCACCATCCAAGATGAGACGTCGGTCGCCGCAGCAGACTTCAAGGCACGACGTGTTGCCGCCATAGCGCACATACTGAGGCCCGGGACAGGCGACTGTCCCGCGGACACCCCAGAAGCGGACGAAGAACTCCTTCTCGCCCAATGCCGCTCACCTCCGGCTAGCCTGCCCCCCGCGTGGAGACCCTACATTGTGACCGCCCACACTTAACAATAACTGTGACGGTCGTCACACCTCGGGGGAGGGGCCGGCCCGGAGCGGGCCGGCAGAGTTGACGGTTTTGTTGCACTTCTGACGAGCCGGGCCCTACGGATTGAGGCGATAGCCGCCCGGTTCGGTGATCAATAGCTCGGCGTTCGACGGGTCGGCCTCGATCTTCTGCCGCAGCCGATAGACGTGCGTTTCCAGCGTGTGCGTGGTCACGCCGGCATTGTAGCCCCACACCTCGTTCAGCAGCGTATCGCGACTGACCACCTTCTCGCCGGCCCGGTACAAATATTTCAGGATCGCCGTTTCCTTCTCGGTCAGGCGGATCTTGCGGTTGACCGGCTCGTTGAGAAGGATCTTGGCCGCCGGCCGGAAGCTGTACGGCCCGATATTGAACACCGCGTCCTCGCTCTGTTCGTGCTGGCGCAGCTGGGCACGCAGGCGCGCCAATAGCACGTTCAGGCGGAACGGCTTGGTGATGTAGTCGTTGGCGCCGGCGTCGAGGCCCAGGATCTGATCGGCATCGGTATCCTGCCCGGTGAGCATGATGATCGGCGCCTTGACCCCATTGCGCCGCAGCAAGCGGCACACCTCGCGGCCATCCATATCGGGCAGGCCCACGTCCAGCAGGATGGCGTCGAAGTACTCATTGCGCGCAGCTTCCAGCGCCTCGCGGGCGGTCGCTGCCTCGATCGTCGCAAATTCCTCGTGCAGTCGCAGTTGCTCGGTCAGGGCCGCGCGAATGTCCGCGTCATCATCGACCAGCAGGATCTTCTTACCTGTCGTCATCGCTGCCTCGCGTTAGCGCTCGACCGTGACGCCGCGCCAAAAGGCCACATGGTCCTTGATCTGTTTCGCCGCCGGCTTGGGGTCACGGTAGTACCAGGCGGCGTCGGCATTGGTCTGGCCGTTCACGACGACATTGTAATAGCTAGCCTCGCCCTTCCAACCACAATATGTGGTCTTATCGCTGGGCTGGAAATACCGGGTCTCGACGGCGTCGGCCGGGAAGTAGATGTTGCCCTCGACCTCTTTGAACTGCTCCGATTCCGCCAGCGTCGTGTCGTTCCAAACCGCAGCGCGCCATCGCCATGCCCTCCGATCGTTTGGCGGTAATATTTGGTTTCATGCCGCTGTCGGCAAGTTCAAGCCTCTGTTACCACACCCCGGCCACATCGATATGGCCAATTCTGAGCGAAAGCTGACCATCCGAAAGCTGCCGACGCCGGCGCGCCGCCCAATCCTCGACCCGCGCCCGGTCGCTCATCTCTGCCTCCGGTGGCGTTCCCGCCAGGCCTGCCACCATGGCACCCAGCATCGGCCGCGCCGCCTCATTGACCCGCCAGTCGCTCGGCGCGGTCGTGACAGCGGCTCCGGCCTCGGCCAGGCAGCGGGCGAGATGCCGGCCCGCATCCGGTCCGAGCGCCGGGCCAAGGCCCTTGTCGCGCGCCTGATCCCGGCGAAACCCAGCCAAGACCAGGCCATCGTCGGCATCCTGAGGCGTCCACCCGACGCGGCCATCGACCGAAAGGGCAAAATAGACTGCGCACTGCGCCGCAGCACATCTGGACACCAGGTCGTCGATCCAAGCCGCCGACGCCAAGTCGAGAAATGCCGAACCGGTGACCGCATCGAACGCCTCAAATTCCACCTTGCTCAGATCCGCGAGATCGAGGTGGCGGGCTGACAACGTCGCGGGCGTTGGCGCCATCGCCGGGGCAAGGAGATCGGCGTCATGATCGAAAACGGTCCAGCGAGGCTCATCCCGTAGCAGCGGCGACAGAAATCCGACGTTGGCGCCCGAGCCGCCGCCAAGATCCGCGATGCGCACGGGCCGCCCGCCGGCGGCCTCGAGCGCGGCGCAGAACCGTTCGGCGATGGCACGCGCCAGCGGTGATGCCCGCGCGGCGGCGTCGAACGGGGCACGCAGACGCAGCCAATCGGCGCTAAACCTGCTCATGCGCCGACCCGTTGGAGTTCGGCCGCGAAGCCTTGCGCCTGCATTTTCCAATCGGGCAGGGCCGAGCGGGCGGATCGGGCACCGCTGGCGAGGTCCGCGCGCAGCCGGGGTTCGGAGATGACGCGCCGCAAAACGCCCGCCAGGCCATCGATATCGCCACACTCCACGAGCATGCCCGCACCGGACGGGAGCGTATCGGCGACGGCGCCCGCCGCCGTCGCGACAACCGGTAGTCCGCGCGCGAGAGCCTCGGCCACGGCCATGCCGTAGCCCTCGTACCATGACGCCGACACAAACACGTCCGCGTGTTGGTAGGCCGTGGCGACCAGGGCGGCGTCGCACTCGCCTTCCCAGGTGACGTGG
Source organism: Alphaproteobacteria bacterium (assembly GCA_965248805.1). Lineage (GTDB taxonomy): Bacteria > Pseudomonadota > Alphaproteobacteria > UBA6615 > UBA6615 > CBDFKJ01. The sequence continues at coordinate 19,051 of CBDFKJ010000005.1, read as the reverse complement.
TCGGTCAGGTGGCCGTCACGGACCAGCGCCTGCACACGAGAGGCGTAGGCGATATCGCGATCCAGTCCGCCGACGATCGACAGATCCCATGCCAGCGACCGTAGCTGTGCCAATGCTTGCAGGAGTATCTCGTAACCCTTGCGCGGCGAGACCGCACCGACAGCCAACAGGCGGCAACTCACGCCCTCCGATCCGCAGGCGAGCGGCGCCGGGTCCGTGCCCGGCTCGACGATCGCGACATGCTGCCGCGCAACGGAGAGGTCACGCTCTACGATACGCGCCGTGTGCGGGCTGGTGACCACAACACGATCGAGCTGTTGCAACGCCTTCGCCTCTTCCGCCAGCAGGCGTCGGGCGCACTCGGCTGTAACGCCCGTCTCCAGCCCGGCCGGATGGTGCACCAGCCCGACCAGGCGAAGGCGTCCGCGTTCGGCGGCCAGCACCTCTGCGGCGCCGGCCAGGCACAGCCCGTCGATAACCGCCAAACCACCATCCGGGAGGGACGCCAAAGTCCCCGCCAATGCCGCGGCCGGTTGCGGCAACGAATGTTCGGAAGCGAGTTCGCCGACGCGCGTGTCCCAGCCGAACTCCTGGAGGCTGGCCACCATGCGCGCGTCATAGATGTAGCCGCCGGTTCGCTGTGCCAACGGACCGGGTACGATCAGCCACATTCGGCGCATCCGCTCGCGCCTAGGGCAGAGCAGCTTCGTAGGCGGCCCAGGCAGACGGGCTCTCGCGCAACCGGACGCGCAGGCCCGCGAGACCCTCGGCGCCGGGGCCCAATTCACCGTCTGCGATTCGCCTGCGCATGCGCTCCAGGATCTCCCGCGCCAGGCGCTCCGTCGTCGTGTTGACGCCCCGAAATACCGGGTCCTCATCCAGGTTGCGGTAGTCGAAATCGGCGATGATGCGGCGCAGCGCGGCGCCCGCCCGACCGATATCGACAACGATGCCGTCGGCGCTCAACTCCTCCCGGCGGAGCTCGACTTCGACATCGTAGGTCGCGCCATGCAGGCGCTGCGCCGGGCCGAAGACGTCGCCGCGCAGGCTGTGGGTGATCATGAAATAGTCGCGGACGGCAACGCTATACATGGTGTCAGACTAGTCGTATCGGACCCGTTGGCACAGCACGCCGTCCGGCGCGCTCGCGAGCCCGGCCATCACATCGGGCAGTTCGCTCAGCTCGCATTCGGCATCTAGGAAATGATCGAACACCGGCTCGGTGAGCAGGCGCAAGGCCAATGCCAGCCGATCACGACGCGACCGGCGGGCGCGGCGGGCAACCGCGACGTCACCGACCTGCGAGCTCACGAGGCGCAGCCGCCGCGCATGAAACTCCGCGCCCAACGGCAACGGCACATCCGTGTCGCCATACCAGCTCATCTCGACCACCTTCGCCTCGACCCCGGCGAGGCCCAAAGCGGTGCGCAGGCCGGCCGGTTGGCCGCTGGCATGCAGCACCAGATCGCACTCCCCCCTGGCGCGATCGGGGAGCGCGAAGTCGACGCCCAGCGCCCGGGCCAGGTCCACGCGCCTCTCGTCGATGTCGACGATTTGGAGGCGCGTCCCCGGAATACGTGCCGCAAGTGCCGCCGTCAGGCCGCCGACGACGCCGGCGCCAACGACCGCGATGCGATCGCCTATGCGCGGGCCCGCATCCCACAGTCCGTTGAGCGCCGTCTCCATGTTCGCGGCCAGTATGGCGCGCTCGGTCGGCACCGCATCGGGAACGTCTACGACCGCATCGGCGGGAACGACATAATGGTCCTGATGCGGATGCAGGCAAAAGACGCGCTGGCCGACTTCCCGCCGCCCGTCGCCGGCATGGGCTTCGATAACGCCGACCGAGCAATAGCCATACTTCACTGGCGCCGGGAACGACCCGGCCTGAAACGGAGCTCGCATGGCATCGTACTGGCTGGCCGGCACGCGGCCGGAGAAAACAATCGTTTCAGTGCCGCGACTGACGCCGCTGGCCAGTGCACGCACCCGGACCTGACCGGGCGACACCGGCGGCAGCGGTTCGGTCCGGATCTCGCCGCGCCCTGGTTCGGCGAGCCAAAAGGCGCGCGCCTGCTCGGGATCCGCGGCATCCCTAGTCATTCAACCGGCATTCGAACAGCACATCATCATCGAGCGTCAAATGCCGGACGCGCGCGCGCGTACCCTCGGCAAGTGACTCAATCTGCGGCAGGTCGATGCCGGGCCGCCCCGAACCCAGGATCAGCGGCGCCACCGTGATTTGCAGTCGATGAAGCACACCGGCGGCAAGAAACCGCGACACGGTGATGCCTCCGCCTTCGATGAATACCGCACCCAGGTCCCGCTGCCCGAGCCAACCGGTTACCGCGCCCAGGTCGATGCCATTGCCGGAACGTGGAACCCCGACCACGCGCGCGCCCCCGTGTCGGTCGTCGCCACCGGCTAGATCCTCGGCACAAAACAAGTACGAGGTCACCGCCCCATCATCGAAAACGCGGTAATTCGTGGCCAGCCTGCGGTTGGTGTCGAGCACGACGCGTACCGGGTTGTCGCCGCTGACGTATCGTACGGTGAGCTGCGGATCGTCTTCGCGGATAGTTCCGGCGCCGACCACGACGCAATCGAACATGGCGCGCATGCGGTGATTGTGGGTGATGTCGGCGAGTCCGGTGACGTATCGGGAGTCACCGTTTACCGTCGCGATCCGGCCGTCCAGGCTCTGGCCCAGATGAGCGACGACGAAGTTGCCGCAGGCCGCGCGCTCGGCCAGAGGCTCGTAGAATTCAAGCGACGCCGGCGCGCCGTTCCCAGCCGACGGCGCCGTCGCAGTGGACGGCGCGTCGCGGCAAGCTGCAGCAAAATCCAGCAGCCGGCGCCAATCATCGCTGTCGCCATCGATCGCCCCGCTGCCGTTAGCCGCCATCGGTTCCAAGACCCCTGATCCTCTGCTGCGTAATTGTTTCAAGCCCAATTGCGGCTATAGTGCAACCGCCGCGCCCGGACGGAACGGCGGCGCGAATTGGCGCTCGTCACCATATCCGCGTTATTTCGACGCGGCCAGACGCATCGACCTCGTTGCAACGGATTGTGGTTGAGGACATTTCGACCGCCGCGGGCACCGACTGGACGCTGTCGACGACCTTATTGGGTGTCGAGCGGGCGATCGCGGACCTGCGACGCGGGGCGATCGACGTGCTGGCGGGCGCTGGCGGCGCATTGCTGGTGCTCGCCGCTGAGAACGCCGATCGCGCCAACTTGGCCCGCATGCGCTCACTTACCGACCGCGGCCTTTCGGTCGCGCTCACCGGCCAGCGGGCCCAGGCGTTGGGCCACGGTGATCAGGTGAAGGGCATGGTGCGTGCGGCCTACGCCGGCGATTTGAGCCCTGAATTGGTGCACACCCTGGCCGATCCGACCGCCGGCGACGCGACCTCGATGCCGCCGCCGATCTCCCTCGAGGCGGTGGCCGAAGACAGCTTGGCGTTCGGGGCCATCGCCATGACCAAATTGGCGCGATTGTTGCCGGCGGCGATAATCGCCCCGGTGCCCGACGCTCGCCTGGCCTATTTGTCGGCGTGGGCGAATGCCGAGGAACTCCTGCTCGTCGAATGGGACGACATTCGCGCCTATCGGACGCTCGCCGCGCGTGCCCTCAGCAAGGTGGCGGAAGCCGACGTGCCGCTGGCCGATGCGGAGCCGGCGCGCGTGTACGCTTTCCGTCCGCGCGACGGCGCCACCGAACATGTGGCCGTGGTCATCGGCAAGCCGGACCCGGAGAGTGCGGTGCTGACACGCCTGCATTCCCAGTGCTTTACCGGAGATCTGTTGGGCAGCTTGCGCTGCGACTGCGGCGACCAGCTACGCGGCGCCATTGCGGCCATGCGCGAACAAGGCGGTGGCGTTCTATTATATTTGGCGCAGGAGGGGCGCGGCATCGGGCTGGCTAACAAGCTACGCGCCTACGCCCTGCAGGATGCCGGCCTCGACACCGTCGACGCCAACGCCCAACTCGGGTTCGACGATGACGAACGGGTATATATGCCAGCGGCGGAAATGCTGCGCTTGCTCGGCTACAAACGCGTGCGCCTAATGACCAACAATCCCGGCAAGATCGCCGCCCTCGGCCGTTGGGGCGTCGAGGTGACCGAACGCGTGGCGCTGACAACCGTGCCCAACAAACACAACGCCCGTTACTTGGACACCAAGCGCGACCGCAGCGGTCACCTGTTCTAGTCGCGGCAACTCTGATCAGCCGGGGCCGGCACGATCTGCCGGGCGACGGTCATAATGATTGTAAGCGGACAAAAGTCTTTCAGAATCGGGACAAAAGTCTTTGCAAATGGCCTGGAAAATCGCCCCGATTTCCGGCGTGTTTTAGGCTGGAAATTCGGTATGCCGGTTAGCCGCGCCTGCCACCATGCGTTCGATAGCATTGCTCTTCTGCTTCGATCTCGCCGACGAGCCGAAATAGCAGGGCACTCCTGGCGGCTGATCACTCACCATCATCGTCTTCCTCTTCATAGTGATTGGTCTTGACCAAGGTGACGGTGACGGTTCCGCCACTGACGCTTCTTTGGAGCGCGTATGTCGTTTTAACAAGAATGCTGCCTTGTCCCTGGTTGGGGCCGGTCGTGTTCGCGAGAAGGACGTTTGTAATACCGCCGGGCACGGTGGCGATGGCGGCGTCGATGGCCGCCTTGGTGGCGGAGGGTGTCATGGCGCGCGTCTGGTCTTGTCCGGAGAGCGCTTCCGCGGTCGTGGCAAGCTCGGCGGCGCCGGCCCGGCCTGTGGTCGCGGCGCGCAGTGCGATCTGGCGGGCCTGGAGGACGCCGGTCCCGGAGGCGTTCTCGGCCTCGGCATCGGTTGCGAGCGGCACGGCGCCGGCGGCGTCGGTGGTGGCGTCCGGCAGGTGGGTGACGGGCAGCTTGCCCGCTGCGTCGAGGGGCGCGACGCCGTCGGCGGCGCCGCGGCCGATGCGACCGTCGGGCACCTTGGCGTTGGCGTTGAGCTCGCAGATGCCGCCTGCGACACCCAGCGCCGCGATAATCGCCTTGAGGTAGTCGATCACCCGCTTGAGCACGGGCCGGGCGTCGGCCGGGCTGTCGGCGCCGGCATCGAAGTGGTCGGTGGCGAGGTCGTCGGTGGGCCAGGCCATGGAGCCTCTCTCCTTCGTTTGAGCGTCAGGCGATGCCGTGCAGGACGGCGTCGACGGTGGCGTCGGCGGCATTGCCGCTGCCGTCGAAGATCTTGATGCGGGTGGGATCGTTCTTGTTGTCGAGCACCCACGACCAGCCGGCGCCGACCGATTGCAGGGTGAGGTCGATATCGGTGACGCGCGCGAGCGTGGTCGGCACCTCGCGCCCGCCGCTCGCCGAACCGCCCCAGTCGCTGGTGTCGGCGTCGAGGAACTTCTGCTCGGCGGCGGTGCCGAGCAGGGTGTAGCAGAGGTGGTCGAGGCTAAGCATGGTTGCGCCGTCGCCGGTCAGTTGCCAGCGCAGCTGCAGGTGGCGCGCGGTCATGAGCATGGCCGTCGCGTTATCCTGCCAGGTGGCGGTGGCCAGCCCGGAAGCGGTGTCGGCGGTGCGGTACTGCAGCGTCACGTTTCCGGCCGTCTCGGCCTCCCAGGCGATCGAGAACGGCACCTCGGCGCCGATGTCGATGGCCTCGGTGGTGTAGGTCATGGCGGTGGCGCCGTCGTCGCCGTCGCCAAGCGCCCACGAGGTCCAGGCGTCCCAGGTGGCAAGGTCGGCCCAGGTGTAGGCGCCGGCGCCCTCCAGCGCGTCCCGGCCGTCGTCGGAGCGCACGGCGCTCTCGATGGTGCCGGGCCAGCCGCGGGCGGAAGGGCATTCCCACAGGAAGGCGTCGCCGAGGCGGGGATCGGGCAGCTCGGCGATGATGACGGCGGCCGCGGCCGAGAGCAGGCCCGAGGTGTCCTCGGCGCGGATGGCGAAGGTCCAGCGGCCGGCGCCGGGATCGACGGTCTCGTGGGGCGACGAGGTGAGCAACCCGTTATGCAGCGGCGTCATGGCGTCCCAGGCGGGCGCCGCGGCGCCGACGACCGCCTCGGCGTGGCGGATGCGGTAGCCGGCGAGATCGGGATCGGCCGGCGGGGTCCAGCGGAAGCGCCGTGTGCCGTCGCCCAGGGCATCGACCAGGAAGTCGGCGACATTGCCCGGCGGCGCCAGCTTGCCGCGGATAGTGTAATCGACGGTGAACGGCGCGCCGGCGGGCGCTGCCTCGGTGCCCGGAATGACGGTGATCGTGAGCCTGCCCGACGGCGGCACGCGCCACGAGGCTTCGGTGGCGCCGTCGATCAGCCTGTCCACTGTCTGCAACGGGCCGCCGTCGAGCGCTGCGCGGACGATGCCGCCGCGCCAGTCGCCGGCGACGGTGAGCGCAGCGGCGACCTCGACGGCAAAGCTGTTGCCGATGCGGATCAGGGTCTCGGAGAGCGCGATGTGCAGCACCCGGGGCGGGCGGTGCCCGACCATCGGCAACGGCACCGTCAGATCGCTCGTGGCGGCGCGGTAATAGGCCTCGACCTCGTCGATGGCCTCGATGCGCACGCGACCCTCGGCGGTGGGCTCCATGGCGACGATGCGCACCCGAGCCGGCGGCGCGTCGCCGGGGTAGAACCGCCACAGCGTATCGAGCGGGCTGGCGCCGAGGGCGCCGAGGGTATCGGGCGCGTCCGTCAACGGTTCGGCGAGCACCAGGGTATCGGTCTCGCCGGCGCCGCCGTCCGGATGGTTGACGGCGGTATTGTGGAGTGTGCCGTCGGGCAGGCGCAATAGCAGGTAGTCGTCGGCGCCGGAGAGGGTGACGGGCCGGTTGAGCCGGAGGCGGTCTGCAGTGCCGCCCGTGAGCCGCCCGGCGACGCCGCCGTCGATCAGGGCGTCGGTCAGGTGAACGACATCGCCGCGGGCGACGGCCAGGCCCTCGGCGCCCATCTCCCACTTGAGACGGCGGCGGTGGTAGAGCTGGCGCGCGGCCTGGAGGTTGCATTCGGCCGCGGCCTGGCTGCGCGAGGTGACGCCGGCCAGCGTCAGGGTCGCGGTATGGCCACCGGGCGCGGCTCGGGGGACCGCCCGGCGCACGGTGTTGTATTGCCAGTCGAGATCAGGCTCGATGTAGCGGCAGGCGATCTCGCCGACCGTCTGGCCGCCGGCGTAGTCGATCTCGAAGCTCCCGGCGACGATGTTGCCGGGCGTGATCAGGGCGGTCGCGGGCTTGTCCGCCTCATCCCACACCACGCCGAGGCGGCCGCTCTGCCAACTCGGATTGGCGCGCCCGCACTGGGCGATCAGCGTCAGCACCTCGGCATGGGTGGTCCGGCGGTCGATGACGTAGTCGCAGCGCAGTCCTTGCGTGTCGCACCAGGCGCCCCAAGCCTTGATGGTCTCGTCGTCGATGCGGGTCTCGGCGAGCCCGGCGCCGGCGGCCGGCTTGCCGCCGATCTGGATGCCGCGGGCATACCAGCGGAACAGCCAGGCGGGATTGCCGGAGACCTGCGGCGCGCTCCATTGGGTTCCGTCCCAGACCGGGATCTTCTGCCCGACCGTCGCCGACAGCCGGTCGAGGCGGCCCGAGAGCTGGCCCGAGGCGCGGATTTTCAGCGCCAACCGGGTCTGACCGGCATAGTCGCCGGTGTCGGGCTGGTAGGACCTGAGCGCCGTCCAGGTGATGGCTTCGTGGATGCGCTCGTTCGATGAGGGCGCGCTCGTGCGGCGCACGCGCACGGTCCAGGTGCCGGCCGCGGCAAGACCATAGGCGAGCGTCTTGCGATAGGGCGTGGTGTCGCCGTTCGACAGGGTGACGGTGTGGCTTGTCTTCAGGCTCTCGTTGCCTTGCGGCCAGTACTCGATCTCGACGGTGACGGTGTGGCGCGTAGCGCCGCCCTGATCGGAGACCCGGAACAGCGTCCCGGCGAGGTCGATGCCGATCCGCTTGGTATCCGCGGCGGTGGTGCGCTCGATCCAGCCGGTGTCGTCGAGCGCGGCGCCGGCTTCGCTGTCGACGTTGCCGGCGACCAGCGTCACCCGTCCCTGCGCATCGCCGAACTCGGTCTCCACTTCATCGAAGCTGCCGAGCGGCGTGTCGCCGATCTTGCGCCCGCCGATGTCGAGCGCGCCGAGGCCGAAGTGGAAGATCTGGAGCAGGTACTGGTCGTCGCCGGAGAACTCGGTGTATTCGGCTGCGCCCAAGTCGGGAAAGACGCGGTGGGTGCCGAGCACCAGGAGCAGCGGACCGTAGAGGCGCGCCCGGTTGGCGCCGCCGGCGAGCGAGTAGACCGGCTCGGCCGCCGCCGCGGCGGCGCCGGCGTCGGGCGCCCTGGGCAGGCGCGGCGGAACGAGAGCATTGACGATCAGACCGCCGACGAGGCTGATGGCGCCGCTGACGAGCGCACCCTGGACGCTGAGTCCGCCGGCCGCGGTCAAAAGCCCCCAGCCCGCCGGCGCCAGATGGGGGAGCGCGATCGAGGCCACCACGATGGCGAGCTGGAGCATCGTGCGCAGGGGATCGGAATCATCGCCGTCGTGCATGGCGGCGCGGAGCGTAACGATGTCACCTTCGGCAAGCACCGTGGCGCGCCAGGCCTCGCGCGGCACCGGCCGGCCGTTGACGGCCGCGGCAATGTCGCCCGCGGGCCATTCGGCGGCGATCAGATCAGCCAGCGTGGCGCCGGGCGCGAGCGAGCGGATACGGGTCTCGCGGCGCTCGGCGGTCAGCGGGTGCGGCCACAGATCGGCGGTGATCCCGCCGTGCCGTGCAAGCGCCGTGCAGGGCCGATGCACCGGTCGTGCAACGGGGCTTTGCCCCGCCGCAACGAAACCCGGATCAGGCGCAACGCCTCGGCGCGAGCCGGTGCTCAGAGCCAACGGTAAACCCCTGTCGTTTCGAGGCCGTGGCGGCCGAGTGCCCGCAGCGGGTGCAGGCAGGCGCCGATGCCTTTGAGGCAGTGCAGCACGTGCGGTGTGCCGGCGATATCGCACCAGATGCCGATATGGTGGCCGAGGCCGCGGCGGCGCCCGGCGGCGCGCATCAGAACCGCGTCGCCCTCTATGGGCGTGACGGTCTCAGCGGCGAACGTGCCCTTGAGCGCGGCGATCTGGGCGTCGCGGCCGCGGACACCCGTGGCATGGGACGGCAGCGCGATGTCACGCCCGAACCGCTCGCGCAGCACCTTGGCCACCAGGTGCGCGCAGTCGAAGCTGCCCTCGACGTAGGCACGGCCGACGTAGCCTTCGGCCCAGTGCATCAGAACAGCCCTGGGCTGGTCTGCGGATCGTGGCGCAGCGTCACGGCGGCGCGGCCGAGCAGCGGGTCGAAGCCGAGCCGGGCGGTCACGCGTTCCTGATCGAGGCGGATATGGGCGACGTCCATGGTCATCTCCCATTCGGGAATGCCGTCGACCACCTGCATCACGCGCACGGTGGCGCCGACGCCGCCCTGGGCCGCCTCGATCCATTGCGTCAGCTCGCGCCCGACATTGTCGATCACCAGCTCGGCCCGCGGTTCCCGGCCCTCGACGTCGTCGGCGAACCGGGCGCCGAAGCGCAGGCGCACGTAGCGTTCGCCCTCGATGGTGTGATCGTCGGCGTCGTTGACCACACGCACCGGCTCGACGATCGCGGGATGGCGGATCTCCAGCGCGGTGAGCACCCGGTCCAGCGGCGAGCTGGCGCGCAAGGCGCGGTCGTAACGGTACTTCAGGAGCAGCCGCAGTGGGGCGCTGCCGGTCAGCGCTGCGCCGGTGAAGGTAGCGGCCAGAGGCAGGACCAGCCGCAGCGGGGCGCTGCCGGTCAGCGCTGCGCCGGTGAAGGTGGCGGCGAGAGGCAGGACCAGCCGCAGCGGGGCACTGCCGGTCAGCGCCGCGCCGGTGAAGGTAGCGGCGAGAGGCAGGCGCAGCCGAAGCGGGGCGCTGCCGGTCAGCGCCGCGCCGGTGAAGGTAGCGGCGAGAGGCAATCGCAGCCGAAGCGGGGCGCTGCCTCTGAGTCGGCCGCCTTTGAAGGTAGCGGCCAGACGTAGACGGCGCCGCAGCCGAAGCGGGGCACTGCCTGCCAGCGCCGCGCCTCTGAAGGTAGCGGCCAGAGGCAGGCGGCGCCGCAGCCGCAGCCGGGCGCGGCCTCTGAGTCGGCCGCCTCTGAAGGTAGCGGCGAGACGTAGACGGCGGCGAAGCCGCAGCGGGGCGCTGCCGGTCAGCGCAGCGTCGGTGAAGGTAGCGGCCAGAGGCAGGCGGCGCCGAAGCCGCAGCGGTGCGCGGCCTTTGAGTCGGCCGCCGTTGAAGGTAGCGGCGAGACGTAGACGGCGAACCGGCATCCGCGGTTAGTCGGTCTTCAAATTGAAGATGAGCGTGCCGGCGTCGAAGGCCACGTCGATCGAAGGTGAAGGCGCCGGCACGGCCTCATCGAGGGCGAGGGACAGCAGCAACTCGCCGCCCGTGGCGGCGTCCCACAGGCCGACATGCGTCGGCTTGCTCCAGGTAGCCGTGCGCGTGGGGAACCGGATGTCGTTCGTGTTCGAGGCTCTCCCGTTTCCCGCATTGATGGTCCAATCCGCGGCATTCACGGCGACGCGGGCGTAGTTGTTGCCGCTGAGTTCGTTGGCGGCCGCCGGGTCGGCGGTGTGCAAGGCCACATGCACCGTGGCCGACAACAGCCCGCCCTGGAAACACAGTTTCTCGCCTTCGGTCTTTAGTCCCATGATCAGACTCCCGTCTCTATGGTTCGGCTCATGTAGCCCTCCAGCTCGCAAGTCAGGACCCAACGCCGGCGACTGCCGGTGCCGAGCGCCTGGTATTGGATGCCGCCGGCGCCGCCGCGCACCCGCACCTCGCGCACCAGGCCGTCTTCGGGGTCGGCCCAGGCGAACCAGCGGTGAGCGTCCTCGGTGGCCCAGGTGCGAAAGCGCACATATGCATCGTCGTCGGCCAGATAGGCGGTGAGACGGCGCACGCTGAGCGCCGCGGTGAATCGCTTCTCCTGGCGCATCAGGCCGTCCGCGAACGGCGTGCGGGCGACATCGCCGTCCTGGCCGGCGCTGTAGCCGTCGGCCGCGACCGCCGCATACTCGGGCCAGGCCGCCATCAGAACGCCATCTGGCGGGCGTCGATTGCCTTGGCGACCTTGCCGCCGGTCTCGATATCGTCGGCGACCAGGGAGAGCACCCAGCGCTCGCCGTCGAAGCGCACATCGCGGTCGACCTCGCGCTTCGGCGTACCCTGATTGACGAAATTGATATCGACATCTATCGAGCCGGCGCCGAGCTCGGAATTCGGGACGACCCGGCCCGCCGTTCGAGGCTCGAACAGCTCCTTCCCCTCTTCACCGACGAGATAGAGATTGTTCGCCTGAACCGGCCCGCCTCGGGCTCGCGGGCCGATCGGCGGCAGCCGCTCGATTTTCACAGGTATCGTCGGCGAACCCGCCGGGAGCGCCGGCGTCGAACCACCAAGAATTGCGCGCAGCACGCCTCCCAGAGCGTCGCCGAGGCCGTCGGACAACGGCGCGGTGGTCTGGCTTCGGATGATCAGGCCCATGATGTCTTGGGCCAGAGACCGCAGCACCTCGCCGAGCTTTCGGCCCGACAGGATCGCGTCCTCGAACGCGCCGCCAAGGGTGTTGCCGAGTTCCTCCGATAGCCGCTTGAGCTCGCGCGACCGTTCGGCGGCTTCATCGAAGTGATCTTGCGCCCGCCGGAGGCTGCGACGGTAATCGTCCCAGCTGATCCTGCCGCGCATGACCAGGTCGTTGAGGCGCTCGATCTCGGCGTTGAACTTCTGCAAGTCGTCGCCGCCGGCCGCGATTTCCTTGTCCCATTCGGCCGCCTCTTTCGCTGCCTGAGACATGGCGCGGCCGGCCGCTTTCCACACGTCCGGCGACTCGCCGGCGAGTTTGGTGAGATCCAGGAAGGATTTGTGGAAACGTTCGAGGGGGGTGCGTGTCGCGTCGACCAGAGATTCGATCTCGCGCTTGGTCTCCTGGATGGCGGCTTGATGATCCCTTGTCGCTTCGGCGGCCAGCTGATCGGCGGCCTTTTTCGCCTGGAGGTCGCTGACCAGTTCCTTGATCTGTCTCCCTTCCTCGGTACCGATGGCGACGCCCGCCTGCCGCAACCGGTTGTACAGCTCGCGTTCCTGACTCGTCCGATGGAGCTGCTCCAATTCAAACCGCAGGCCCTTGATGACGTTCCCGCCGGGGTCCGTTGCCGGGGTCGCGGTGATCGCAGCCAGCGTCGGCGTGCCGCCTCCAGGCTGCGAAGCTGCACGCTCGGAAAGCTCTTTCTTCGCGGCCTTTAGGGTTTCCAGTTCCGCGTTCAGATTCTTGATTTGCCCCTGAGCGTTGGCCCTCGCGACACCGGAGACTCTATCCAGCTTGGCGATCTTGGCCTGGATCTCGGCGACCCTTACGTCGATATTTTCTTCGGCCGCGTCCGTGAGGCTCTTGAGGTACTCCATCGCGAGAAACGTGCTGCCGACGGCCGCCGCCGCGCCGGCCACACCGCCGACGAGCGCGCCCTTGGGTCCGAACGTTGCACCGATCCTGGCACCCGCACTCGCGCCGCTAAAGCCGGCGATGACGAGGCCGACGAGGGCAAGATTGTCGGCCAGCTCCTTGACGAGCGTTACCGTTGTTCTGAGCGCTCCGGGCAGTTTGTCCTGTAGGACCGTCGCAAAATCCTTGATCTGGTCGGCGTTCTCGATCACGGCCGTCAAGACTTGCGCCTTCAGGGTTCTGGCGAGCGCATCGAGCTGGTCGTTGGCCTGCTCGGATTTCCGCAACAGCTGCTCGTCGAGCACGATGCCGAGATCGCGGGCCTTCCGGCGCAGCTCGTCAACGCCGGCGGAGCCCTTCGACAGCAGGTTGACCAGCCGCGGTCCGGCGTCCTCGCCGAAGAACGCAGAGGCGATCGCGGCCTGCTGCGCCGTGTTCTCGTAGGTCTCCAGCTTGGCCACGATCTCGTCGAACACGGACTCGGTCGAGCGGACGGCGCCGGCGGCGTCGCGCGCGCTGATGCCGAGTTCCTTGAAACCGACCGCCGCCGGGCCGCCGCCGTTGGTGACGAACAGACCAAGCCGGCGGTTCAGCCGCGTGAACGCATCGTCGATATCGCGCCCGGCGACACCCGTTTGCGAGCCGGCAAAGCGGAGTTCCTGCAGGAAGTCGGTCGCGACGCCCGCCTTGTCGGCGATCTTGGCGATGGCGTCGGCGGCATCCAGGGAACTCTTGATCAACAGTCCCAAGCCGGCCGACCCGGCCGCCGCGGCGACGATCGAACGGAAGCCGAGCGCCGATTTGATCGACCGGCCGACCGACTTCCGCAGCCGCCCGAAGCCCTTGTCGATCTTGCCCAGTTCGCGGTTGATGCGCGCCCGCGAGGAGTTGACGGCATCGGCGGCCTTGCCCATGTCGCGCCGGAACTCCGCGTGGTTCGCGGACAGTTCCGTTACCAGCGCGGCGACGGTCTGTGCCATGTTTAGCGCCTCCGCTTTCTGCTCAGATTGCTGCGCACGCCGTCTTCGAGGCTCCGGCGGCGCTGGGCTTCATCGGCCTCGCGCCGTTCGATGCGCAGCACCGCGACCCACTCGGCGAGTTCGCGCGCGCCCATCCCGGTTTCGAGTTCGTGCACGGTCTTGCCGAGCTCGCGAGCCAGAGAGAACAGGAACCGGCGGCTCGGCCGCCGCGTCAGTTTCCCTCAAGTTCCTCGACGGCGTCGGCACCGATCCCGTTGAGACGCCGCGCTACGGAAAACAACCGGTCCGCTGCACGGGCGCCGAGGGTGCCGGCGAGCTCCTCGGCCTGGTCGTCGATGAACAGCCGCTTGCCGTCGGCATCGCAGAGCGCGCGCACCAGCAGTGACGACCGCACGATGCGGCGCTTGGCGCTGGCTTCGTCCGTACGGGTGCCCGCCAGCTGCATCTCGTACTCGTCGCGCTCGCCCACCGTCATCTCGCGGACGTGGACGATGCCGCCGAGCGACGGAACATGGACGGCCTGCGGCGGTGACTTCGCCGCGCCGAGGATCGCCGCCGCGTCGAGGGTCTTTGGGGTTTTGGTTTCAGCCATGCCGGCCTCCGTCACGCGACCGCGCGGGTGAGATCTCCGGCGGCCGCGAACTGCACCGGCGCTGTCGCGAAGTCGCCGACCGACTGGCCGAGAGGCGTATAGCTTTCGATCACCGCATCTCCGGTGAACTCGGGATTGCCGGCCGCTTTCGCGCCCTTGTCGACACGGACGATGATCGGCACCGCATCGCCGGCGTTGTAGACGGCGAACAGTGTCGCATCGACCTTGTCGGCGGCGAAGTTCTGTTTGAACGTCAGCGCAAGCGACCAGGTCTTGAGCCCGAGTGTCATCGACCTGGTGTCGTCGCCCATCGTCGTGTCGTCGTGGCTCTCGCGACCGATCTCCAGGTTGACCTCCTGGATGTGATCGGACAGATCCACGCCGTTGATGGAGACGAAGGCGTTCTTGAGGATCATGAAGTTCTCCTTGTGTTAAACGTCAGACGACGCCGGCGATGACGGCGAAGCGGAACCGCGGCGCGGTGCCGGCGATGGTCCACTCAGCGCGGTAGCTCGAACCGGTCAGCGGGCCGGCCAGCATCTTCCATTGGCTGCCGATGACCGGCGCGCTGTCGAATGCGAGCGTGGTCGCGCCCGACACAATGCTCACGTCGATCGCGGTATCGCCGCCGGACGCCTCAAGCACATGCAACGCCGCATAGAGACTACGGCCGGCCGGCACGGCGCCGAGATTGCGCGCGGGCCTCGTGCCCGACGCTGTCCGGGTCGCGTTGTGCAGGATGGTCCCGCGCAGCACGTCGGCATCGTCGCCCGACGCCTCGGCCGAGACCGAGAACGCCAATTGCTCGCCCACCGTGGCGCCGGGGCTGTACTGGGCGATCGCCGCCGGGAAACTGTAGGCGAGCGTCCCCTCACCCGCGCCGGCCACCGCCATCGTCATGACCTCACCGTCGAGATCCACGGCATCGAACAAGCGCGCGTCGACGGTCTCGGCATCGAAGTAGCCTTGGTGCTCGGCGCGGACGGTGCGCAGGCCGGTCACCGACCGCCGCGTGCCGTCGTCGAACGTGGTCGCGTCGTGCGCTTCAAGCGTCAGCTCCAGGCCGAGTGCGTTCATGACGCCGCTGAAGTCGTGGCCGCCGAGCCAGACCTTGTGGTCGCGCGCAATGCTCATGTCGGTTGCTCCCGGTGAACGATCTCGAAAACGCGCGCGCGCATATGGGCCTCGGTCTCCGGGTCGTAGCCGTCTTCTTCGTCGCCGGCGTAGATGTCTTCGATCACGCCGCTATAGGCCGGGTCTTTCACGGGCCATCGCTGGAGTGCGAGGCGGACCTGTTCCGAGACATCGCGCGCTTCAAGGTAGGACGCGGCCCAGGCGCTCGTCCGCCACAAGTGGCGCACATAGCCGGTGTCGCCGCCCATCGCGCTTTCGCGCCGGCCCCCACCGACCAACTGCAGAGTGACTGAAGGCAGCGCGTCCCCTTGCGGGCGAGCGATAAAGTAGACGCGCTGGCCGGTGAATGCGGCCAGGCCGGCGAAGCCGAGCAGCCGCGTGATGAGTTCTTCTTCGACGGCCACTGTCTTAGAGACCGAGATTTTGGCGCAGGATCGACACCGCGACATCCTTGATTACGGCAAACACGAAACCGCCACCGGCCCTATCGATCCTGTCGCGTGTTTTCCCTGTCGCGTGTTTTTCGCCACACCGACGGCGATCGGATCGCGTCGAGAAACTCGTACCCGAAGAACGTGATGCGCCGGATATGAAAGCTTGGACACCCCATCGTCGACGCGTCCTCTCCGACAATGAGACCGGCGTCCGACAGCAGTTCGGCATGGTGGGCAATCTCAGCGGAGTCGCGATCATCGAGAACCATTTCGGAGGTCAACAACGCCTCATCCCGCTTTTCGATGGCGAGCAATAGCGACCGGATAAGGTCTGCGTCGCGTTTCATGGCCAAGCCCTCATCGCCGCCTCCCACGTTTTCGCCCCAGCCCGGAGTCGCGGAACCGCCCGGCGAGCTTCTTCGCCGCCTGTTCGATCTTTGTGCCGAGCGTCTTTCCGATCGTGGCGAGCGCCTTGTCCGCCGTCGCCTCGAAAGCCGGACGCAGCCACGGCCGTTTTGCCTGCCGCGACGTTCCGAACTCCAGAAACAGGCCGTAAAACCCCCGCCCGGTCGGCCCCATCAGATAGGTCACGTCGTGTTCGGTCTTGCGCGTGCGCAGGGCACGAATGGATTTCTTCAGGTTGCCGGGTTTGGGCCTGCCGCCCGAGCGCACGGGCGCCCGCGCGATCGCCTCCTTGCGCACGACGGCCGCGCCGGCGCGAACGGCGGACGCTACAACTTTGTCGCTGACTTCCTTCGGCATGCCGCGCAGGACGCGCACCATCGCCTCGGCGCCGACCAGCCGCGCCGATCCATATGCCTTGAGCGGCATCTAATCCTGCGTGACAGTCTGCGGTTCGAGCCCGACACGCTTGACGGTCTGCAGTTCGAGCCCGACGCGGCGGCCGAGTTCGCCAATCGAATGGATGTCGTGGGCGCGACCCTCGAACATCACGCGGTCGGTGTCCTTGAGATCGCGTCGCCAGCGGATACGAAA
The DNA here is from genome assembly GCA_965248805.1 of Alphaproteobacteria bacterium. Taxonomy (GTDB): domain Bacteria; phylum Pseudomonadota; class Alphaproteobacteria; order UBA6615; family UBA6615; genus CBDFKJ01. The sequence goes on along the minus strand of CBDFKJ010000005.1, from coordinate 2,439 downwards.
GATGACCCTGTATTCCGACAGCACCTGATCGTTGGCGAAGAACTCCTGGCCGGTCTGGCCGAGCTTCTGCGCCCACACCGTCGCCAGGTCGTTCCAGTCCTCGACGGGTTCATTGAGCGTGTTACGCGTCTCCGTCTTGCGCTGGATCGTGATCCGGCGGTCGAGCTTGCCAGCGAGCATGATGCATACCGTTCTTAAGCGCCCAAGTACTCAGACCCGAGGGACCATGTAGGGCCTGAGCAGGTGCTGCGCGCCTAGCGGCAGTTCGGTCGCCGGCATGCCGTCGCGGACGTCCTCACGGTGCGCGTAGAAGCGGCCGACGATGAGCAACAGCGCCTGGCGGATGTCCGCGGGCACCATCTCCGCTTCATCGCCGTAGCCGGCCTTGAACCGCACCGTGACCGCGTTCATCACGGCGCGTGCGGCCGGCCAGGTCTCGCCATAGGCCGGCGTGATTCTCCCCGGCTCCCGTTTGGTGTCGACACGGTACCCGCTGGCATCGAGTGTCCGTAGAACGCCGCTGGTGTCGACGTGCTTGATGCTTTCGACCGACTGAAGCCTCGGACGGGGCACCTCGATTGCCCAGGCCGGGAAGCGGTCGAGATCCATGTCCCAGGTCTGTGTGATGAGCGAGCGCCCCATGAACGTCTCGGCCTCGCGCCGCGCCGCCGCGATCTGGAGAGCGATCAGTTCGTCATGTTCGTCGTCCTCGACGCGGAGATGGAGCTTCGCTTCGTCGCCCGTCAGCGGCTCATCGGCCGGCGCCGTCACCTCCGTCAGCGCGTAGCGGATCTGCATCACAAAGGACTACTTCGCCCGTGGCTTGCGCGCGGCGCGGCGCTTCGGCGCTGGCGCGGTCGTCTTCTCCGGCGCCTCGACCGCCGCGGTCTCGGCCTCGGCCTTCAGAGCTTCGGCGAAGCCACCGTCGAGCAGTGCGGTCGCGGTCTCGGCGTCGACTTCGATTTCTTGACCGGCGGACGCGGCGAGCGTCGGGCCGGCAATTGTCGTCAACATTCTGATGCGCATGATTTGGTCACCTCATTGGGTCAGTCGTTTGACGAGCGTCGAGAGTGCGCCGGTCCGCGGCGGCTGCTTGTCCTGGCTGCGCTTGTGAACGGAGAGCCCGAGCACCGCGAGCGCCACCGTCCAGATCGAGCTTAGCGACCCCACCGATGCGATCACGGCCGGCGCCTGTTCCGGTGTCGCGATGATCGCATAGACGATGGCCAACACCGTGAACATCCAGGAGAACGTGACAGCGTAGCCCATGGTCGGCCGCCAGCGCCGCACGTAGCGATCGCTGCTCGCGGCCTCGCGGCGGATTGTCTCATTGATCGCGATCAGCCGTTTGGTCTCGCTCGCATACATGGTGGCTGCATGCGCGTTGATGGCGGCCTGGTAGGCCAGCATCTTCTCGGGATCGGTCTTGAGAGCGGCGAGCGCATCGTCATCCGATCCTGAACCGGTGATCGCGCGCGCGGTCTCGGAAACCGCCTTGGCCGCCTTGGCCGCCGTCGACTTATCGTCGCTGTCGAACAGACTGATGATTGCCGGCGCGAACTGCGCCAGCCCGAGCAATGCTCCGATCATGCGTCTTCCTCCATCAACTCGAAGTGCCAGAGATCGTCGAAGTGGTTGTCCTTCACCTGCCAGTCGCCGTCCCAGTCGCCGCCCCAACGCAGACGCAGTCCGCGCGCGTGCGCGAGACCCAGGACCAGGCCGGCAAACAGCGTCGCCCGTTCGCGGTCGCCCCAGTCGATCGGATAGGGCGCGGCATCGACGGCCAGCGACGGCAGTACGTTGTGCTTGCCTTGCGGCCAACGGAGTTGGCTCTTGCCCGTGCGGAACATCTCGTTCTGCCGGGCCTCATCGCGGTGGCCCTCTATGATCGTGCAGTCGACGTGCCCGATGACCTCTCCGAACAGATCCTGAAGGCGCGCGTCACACGCCGCGAGCCTGGCGCCGGATGTGTCGGAGAACCGGTAGGTCACGATGGCGCCGGCCAACCGCGCCATGCGGCCTGAAGGGCCAGGCCGACGATGCCGAGCACGATGGCCCACAGCAGCTTGGTGTTGCGCGAGACGGCTGTCTCAAGACGCCCGAACCGTCCGGCGTCGCGTTCGTTCCGTTCGGCGCACTGCCGCTCATGCTCATGCTGGCGATCCGCGACGCGCTCCAGGCGGTCGGCGAGCCGCGCGATGACCCGGTCGTCCATGAGCGCTTAGGCCTCGGCCGGACCGTCGACCGCCTTGGACGCAGAGACCGTCGATCCCTGCGTCGTCGGCTTCTTGCGCGGCCCGTACCGGATCGCGATCATACCGTCGATCACCGCGTCGGCGGTCCCGCGGCTGACCACGCAGCGCACGTAGCGTTCGGTCAGGTGCTTGACGTCGAGGATCAGCAACTGGTTGTCGTCGTCATCCTCCGCGTCGCCGACCC
>CBDFKJ010000004.1:0-200110 GCA_965248805.1 Alphaproteobacteria bacterium | reverse complement strand
CCGGTTTCCCCACCCGATCGAAGCGTTCGCCCATTCCTGGACCGATACCAACCGCAGGCTGTTCGATTTCGGCGAACGTCATCCAGATAATTGCGTGATCTGCCGATACGAAGACTTGGTCGGCGCGCCGGAGGAAACACTCGGCGCACTACTGGATTTTGTCGGCGAGAGCTTCGAGCCGGAAATGCTCGTGAAGGGTTTCGAGAACACGGACCATCCCGGATTCAGCGACCACAAAAGCTATCAGGTCCGCAAGGTCCATACCAAGAGCACGGGGCGCTGGCAGTCCACTCCCGAGCCGCAACTGCACCATCTGGCGGACATCGTGAACCCGCTCTTGGAGCTCTGTGGTTACGACCCGATCGAGAAGGGTCCTGTACCCAGAAAGGCCAAATCAAGGCGCCGCTATACATAGAGCTTGGTCGTGCATGCCGCGCGCGGCGCCGCGGCCGAGGAGGACTAAAGCAAAGATGGATTGGGGAACCGTATGGCAGCGGCTGTCGGAACATCACCAACCGCCGCCGCTGCGGGTTTGGCTTCTCACAATCGTGCTATGCGGCGCAGCGGCCGCAGCCGGTTTCACTTGGCTCATCGTCAGCTGAAGCGGCCAACGCCGCGCGCCTCCAAATAGCCGCCTCGACGCCCGGCCCGAGCAGCCAATGCATTTCGTCTCGATCGAGTGGCTATCCTGGATGGCTGCGACGTTCGGATTGCCTGGCTGTGCCCGGGCGTCTGGCGGCGTTACTTCTTGCCTGCGGTCACAATGGCATTCCTGATCATTTATTCGCCGGAGTCTGCTCTCATTCTCAGCCTGTTCCACAGCCGTGAGCTACGGCTTCACGCGTCAAGACGAGGTCAGCGGCTATCGCGCCGGCGGCCTTTCAAGCGTGATCATTGTCGTGCTCGTCGCCTACAAGGCCGTCGTCGCGGCGCCGCCCGAGGACCTTCTGCAGAACGTTGTCATCCCCTTGGGCCTTTCGCACTACGCCCTCAGGGTCATCCACTACATTCTCGAACGGTACAAGGGCACGATCCAGGCAGCGAGTTTCGGGGATCTGGTTTCCTATCTTTTTTTCCTGCCGACAATCGTCGTCGGGCCCATTCATCGATTTCCGCGCTTCTACAGCGACCTGAAGCGACACCGATGGGACTCGCGTCTCATATCCGAGGGGATCGAGCGGCTCCTCTACGGATATGTGAAGATCACGGTGCTGGCGAACTATCTGGTGTCGGGTGAGTTCGCGCGGCTCATCGGATCGATCGACCCCGAGAAGCAGGCGCTGATCTTCTACCTGGAAATCGTCCGCGGCGGCCTCAACCTGTACCTGCAGTTCTCCGGATTCTCGAACGTAGCGATCGGCTTCGCCCGGCTGCTCGGCTTTCGGGTGATGGAAAATTTCAACCGGCCGTACTTCCAGAAGAACATCTCGGACTTCTGGCGATGTTGGCACATCTCGCTGACCAGTTGGTGCCGCGAGTACGTTTACACAACCGTCTTCTCGATGAGCCGCAGCCCAGCGCTAGTGGATTGATCGGAATGAAAGAGTCCGAATTGGGATTCCGTATTTTGCTGTGTTATGCGAATCTGGCGCATGCGCAGTGGAATCTCCTTCACCCTATCCGCCGGCGACCGTCAGCGATTGCGCGCGGTCGTCGCGGATCCCAAGAGCCCGCAGAAACACGTCTGGCGGGCACATATTGTCCTTCTCAGCGGCGAGGGTCTGGGCACCTCGGCGATCATGACCGAGACCGGCAAGTCCAAGACCTGCGTGTGGCGCTGGCAAGAGCGGTTCATGCACGAGGGTGTCGGCGGCCTGCTTCGCGACAAGTCCCGTCCGCCCGGCGAGGCGCCGGTCCCGCTCGATCGTGTCGCCGAGATCGTGCGCCTGACGCAGCAACCGCCGCCGTTTGAGGCGACCCACTGGACGTTGCGCGCGATGGCCAGGGCGGCCGGTATTGCCGCCTCGACGGTGCAGGCGATCTGGAAGGCTCACGGTCTCAGCCCGCACCGCTGGCGCAACTTCAAGCTGTCGACCGACCCTGCCTTCGCCGAGAAACTCACCGATATCGTCGGCCTGTATGTCGACCCGCCGGCCCATGCGGTGGTGTTGTCGATCGATGAGAAGTCACAGATCCAGGCGCTCGACCGCCGGTCTGCCGATGAAGAAGGGACGCGCCGGCACCATGACTACAAACGGCACGGCACGACCACGCTGTTTGCGGCGCTCAACGTTCTGGACGGAACGGTGATCGGCCAGAACATGCAGCGCCACCGCCATCAGGAGTTCATCCGCTTCCTCAACCGCATCGAGCGCACGGTGCCGGCGGACAAGGCCATCCACGCGATCGTCGACAACTACGCGGCGCACAACAAGGACAAGGTCCGCGCCTGGCTCGCCCGCCATCCGCGCTGGACTTTCCACTTCACACCGACCTCCTGCTCGTGGCTCAATGCCGTCGAGGGCTTCTTCGCAAAACTCACCCGGCGGCGGCTCAAGCACGGCGTCTTCCATTCCGTCGTCGATCTCCAGGCCGCAATCAACCGCTTCGTCCGCGAATACAATGCGGCCAACCCACAGCCATTCATATCGAAAGCCGACCCCGACGACATCATCGCAGCCCGAAACCGAGGGTTCCAAACGTTGGAATCAATCCACTTGGTGCCGTCGCGACACTCGTTGTCATTGGCATCTGGCACGAGGTGTCGCTCACGTATTTCGTGTGGCGTGTTTATCACGGACTCGGTATTGTTGCCTGGCAGCAACTCCAACGCTTCGGCCCCTCCTTTCCGGAGGTGAAGGGGCGGTTCGCAAACGCTGCTGTCGACGCGTCCAAGATCCTACTGACGGTCCACTTCGTGTGGTTCGGGTTCGTCATCGTCCGTCAGCCGACGCTCGGGGGCGCCTGGAATGTGATTTCCACGGTCCTGTTCTTCTGGGTTTGAGGCATGCACGACCTGTTGCGCCACTATATGCCGATCTGGCTTGCCGACTTGGCGACCGCGGTCTGGTATGCTGCGCTAATCTTTCTCGTGTTCTATTTCGCGTTCGAGCCGAAGGCCGAGTTCAACTAACTGACCTTTTGAGCGTAGTTGGTCGCGCTCTCGCTCAGGCCGCCATTCAGCAGCTCGATCCCAGCCGGGCGAATATCGGCTGGGCGAGGATCTGTTGCGCCACATAATCCGCCATCGCGCGGCTGCCAGCTGGCTTGAAGTGGTGTGAATCCGCGAAATGACGGCCATCTCCGGGCACCGCCGATAGCCAATCAATCACCGGCAATTCCATCCACCTAGCGACGTCGCGGATGACCTCGTTGTAAGCGGCGCGAGCGCCAAGAAGGCCGGCGATCGACATGTATGGCATGTAGAAGAGATCGGTCTCGGCGGCGGCGATCTGATGCGATTCTTTCTGGCCGGCTCGAAGCTGCCCGCCGACCGCAAGCAGGACCGGTAGCGCGCCAGATTCTCGGACAAGGGTCACAAGCTGCTCAATGCGGATACTGTAAGCGGCGGCCAACGCTTCGCGGCTAAAGGCAAGAGTACCTGACCCCGTTTGGGCCGAGCGTTGCCGCTGAATGACCACTCCGTTTTTTTCGACCTTGGACCAGAAAAGCGAGTTGCGGGCCAGCCATGATGGCCGATAGTGCGTGCCGTCATGGGTCCCGGTCTCCACTGCCAGCGCGTCAAGGTCGGTGTTCTGGTCGTTGGTCATGATAAAGACCACATCCGGCATAGGTCGCGAGCCGCCTACTGCTGAGCCCAGGTACGCCGGCGTTGAGATAGTCGACGCGGCACTCAGAGTATGCCGCGCCGATGGCGTCCGCGACGCGGTGCGGCCAGGCGTTCTCCAACGTCAGCACATACGGGTCGAGGGTCGTCGAGCTGCCAAGGAATGCCAGCCTCAGTGTGTCGTCGGGCTTCGGCACTTCGATCTCGGGACTGCGATGGCCAAGCGAGTTGTAATGGAGCCGGCCATGATCAGAGTTGGGGAGCGGAAGCCGCAGCCCGGTCGGCTCGTGGACATAGTACTGCTTGGTCTTCTCTACCGTCTCCGCCGAACCGAACGCGAGAAATTGCTGGATCCGTAGCAGCGCCTCGGCAGCGCTCACGGAGCCGAAGCACACGGCAAGGACGACGATCCCAGTGAGGATCTCTTTCTGACGCAACGTCAAACGGTCGCCTCGCATGCGCGACTCCTAGGGCTCCCCGGAGGCCGTCCGGCGACAGGGCAGCCTCGCAGCGTAGACCACCCAATCTTACCACGGCGCTCGGTTGGACGTCTTTCGCCTTCGAACAGGTGCTGTCGGCAGCACCGCAGCGCCACAGTCGACTTGAGCACAGGCACTCGCCGGACGGGTGTGCGTGATCCGGCGCTTCGTCCAATCCCAAAGTCCTTGTTCTAAAAGGGAGTCGATACGATTTCGTACCCCATCCGCCTGCGCGACAGATTGTCGCAAAGTCGTCAGCGCACGATTTAGACTATGGTCATTGCGAAAAGTCCGGCAGCAATGAGGTTCCGAGCCAGATTCATCGATAACTATTTGATATTATTGGCGTCCCCAACGGGATTCGAACCCGTGTTGCCGGCGTGAAAGGCCGGTGTCCTAGGCCTCTAGACGATGGGGACGATCGGGGATCAAATACGGGCCACGGAGCGCGAAAGCAACCCCGCCACCGGGGGCCGGACCGACCTTCGCTCGGCCCGCCTCACGTCTCGGTCAACACCTTCTGCACCCGGTGCAGGCGGAGTCGATGCACATCCGGCATGCCCGAGCCCAGCAGTGGCCGCAGATACATCAGAAACGCGTCGCTGACATCGGTGCCACTGGGTGCGATGAATTCGTCCGGCATGGTACGCGTCTTCTGCGCCACTTCCTCAAGCGCGGTGAGGCGATAGTCCACGGAATAGAATCCGGTACGATAGATGCTCACCGTGCCGTCCTTGCCGTCCCACATGGCATACTGCACCGCCTTTTCGCCGACCTCGCGGGCCTCGCGCTGATCGACGTCGGACACGCAGCCGACAAACGAACGCTGCAGGTAACCGAGCGTGTCGCCGCGCACGCGCGAGAACCCGAGCTCCGACTTGACCACGGCGGTCAGTGCATCGGCCAGCGTACTGCTGCCCGACAGCCCGACATTACCGTGCGCGTCCTTTTCAACTTTGGGCGCCAGCTTGGCCGTCATCGGAACGCCGTCGGCGGCATGAACGCCCTCCGACGCGGCGATCATGCAGCGCCCGTGCCGATCCATGGTCGCCTTCACATCGCGCAGGAACGCGTCGAGCGCGAAGTCGCGCTCCGGCATGTAGATCAGGTGTGGCCCATCGTCATCGAACTTGCGACCCAGCGCCGAGGCGGCGGTCAGGAAGCCGGCATGCCGGCCCATGACGACGGCGATATAGACGCCCGGCAACGCCCAGTTGTCGAGATTGAGGCCCATGAAGCCCTGGGCGACGAACCGTGCGGCCGACGGAAAGCCGGGGCAATGATCGGTGACCTGCAAATCATTATCGATGGTCTTGGGCACATGGATGCAGCGCAGCTCGTAATCGGCCGCGCGCGCTTCCTCCGACACGATTCGCACCGTATCGGCGCTGTCGTTGCCGCCGATGTAGAAGAAGTAGCCAATGCCGTGCGCCTGCAGGACGCGAAAGATTTCATGACAGTATTTTGCATCCGGCTTGTCGCGGGTCGAGCCGAGCACCGACGACGGCGTCACGGCCGCCATCTCGAGGCTGTGAGTGGTCTCTTGCGTGAGGTCGACAAGTTCCTCATCGACAATGCCGCGCACGCCGTGCAACGCGCCATAGATGCGCTCGACCTGTGGAGACCGTCGTGATTCGAGGACGACGCCGACCATGGACTGGTTGATAACGGCGCTGGGGCCGCCGCCTTGGGCGACCAGGACTTTGCCATGCATGATTTTCCGGCTCCCCGCATTCCGGCGAGCCCACGGAAGATCGGGCTCGCGCGGCGGTCAAAATACAAGATCAATTCGGGCGCGCAAACCCGCCGCCCGCACAGCGCGCCGGGCTACGGCCAAGCGGCGTCGTCGATGTAAAACTCGACCCCGCCGCCGCCTCGCCAATTGTCCGCGCGTATCCGTCCTGCCAGGTGGATCGGCCGCCCGGCCGCGCCCGTCAGCGCCTGACCGACCGGCTCGCCCGCGGCGCGGAACGCCATGGCCTTCAGGCGTGCCCCGCTATCGTCGGTGACGATACAGCGCACATGGTCTGTGCCGACGACATCGGACCTGACAACGCGCACCGACGGCAGGGCGAACCGCGGCTCGGCATTGCCACGGCCGAATGGCGACAGGCGCGCCAGCGATTCAACCAGCGTCGAGTCGGCCCCGCGGACGGTGACGGCGCCATCCAGCCGCAGCGTCGGCGCAGCGCCATTCGCGGTGACCTCGGCTGCGACGCGCTGTGCGAGAAAGGCCTCGAACGCCGGCAACTGTGTCCGTTCGACGGTGAACCCCGCCGCCATCGCGTGGCCGCCACCATCGCGCAGGAGCCCGGCCTCGCGCGCGGCGAGCAACGCGGCGCCGAGATCGACACCGTCGATCGAGCGGCCAGAGCCCTTGCCGACGTCGCCGTCCAGACTGACGACGCACGCCGGCCGCCGGTGCTTCTCGACCAGGCGGCTGGCGACGATGCCGATGACGCCCGGGTGCCAGCCCTCGTCGGCCACGAGCACCAACGGCCTGCGGCCGTCGGCGCACGCCATGGCCGCTTTGAGTACCTCGTGCTCGATCGTGCGGCGCTCTGCGTTGTAGCCATCCAGCGCGGCGGCCATGCGTGCGGCTTCGCCCGGGTCCTGGGTCGATAGCAGCAGCGCGCCGAGCTCGGCCTCGCCGACCCGGCCGCCGGCGTTGACGCGAGGGCCGAGCATGAAACCGAGATGGTAGGCGCCGGGCGCTTCGCGCACATTGGCGACATCGGCGAGCGCCGCGAGGCCGACGTTGGCGCGCCCGGCCATCACCCGCAGACCCTGTGCCACCAGCGCTCGGTTAAGCCCGACGAGCGGGACCTGGTCGCATACGGTTCCCAGGGCGACGATGTCGAGCCACAGCCGCAAATCAGGCTCGGGGCGGTCGGCGTACCACCCGACGGCGCGCAGCCTTCGGTTCACCGCCACCACGAGCAGGAATGCGACGCCGACCGCGGCAAGGTGATCGAGGCCGCTGTTATCGTCGTGACGCTTTGGGTTCACCACCGCGACGGCCGGCGGCAACGCCGGCGGTGCCTGGTGATGGTCAAGGACGATGACGTCGAGCCCGGCCTCGGTCGCGACCTGCAGCGCCTCGAACGCGTGGGTGCCGCAGTCCACCGTCACCACGACGCCGATGCCTTCCGCCTTCAGCCGCAGCATGGCCCGCGCGCTGGGACCGTAGCCTTCGCGCTGGCGGTCGGGAATATAGATGCGCAAGGGTGAGCCGACGGCGGCGAAGAAACGCGCCAGTAATGCCGACGATGTTGCGCCGTCGACGTCGTAGTCGCCGAACACAGCCATCGCCTCGCCCGCCATGACCGCATCGGCCAATCGCCGCGCCGCGACATCCATGTCCTTCAAGCCGTGCGGGTCGGGCAATAGGGCGCGCAGTGTCGGATTGAGAAAATCCTCCGCGCGGTCCAGGTCGACGCCACGCGCCGTCAGCGCGCGACCGACGATTTCCGGCACGCCCAGACGCTGCGCCAGCGCCATGCCGACGCGCGCGTCACCGTCGCGCATCAGCCAGCGCCGACCCGTCAGCGAGTCGGCGACGCCCAGCATCGTCGGATCGGATGGCAATGAAATCGCCGGCGCGGCCACGGTCCCTCGCCTCGCCTATAAAGGTTCGATACGAATCATGTGCGGCGCCTCGACCACCGTCGCCAGGTCGCCGATTGCGGCGACCGCCTGTCGCATCTGCGCTTCCTCGCACTCATGCGTGGTGATCACCACCGGCACCGCGTCGGTTTGCGATTGCCCGCGCTGGATCATGGTCTCGATCGATATGTGCGTGTCGCGGAAGATCGCCGTCACATCGGCCATCACGCCCGGCTCGTCAAGCACCAAAAGCCGCACGTAATAGGCGCCGCGATGACGCTCCATCGGCGCCCGCTGCAATATTTGCAGCTCGCGCGCCGGCACGCCGAATGTCGGCGTGCGGCGATCGCGCGCGATGTCGAGGATGTCGGCGACCACCGCCGATGCGGTCGGGCCGGCGCCGGCGCCGGGCCCCTCATACACAGTGTCGGCGACGAAGTCGCCATGCGCGACCACGGCGTTGAGCACGCCCTCCACGGTGGCGACGGGCGCGGCGCAGTCGATCATGCAGGGATGGACGCGTTGTTCGAGCCCGTCATCGGTGAGGCGGGCGGAACCGATGAGCTTGATACGGTAGCCAAGCTCTTCTGCGAACGCGATATCGATTGACGCAATCTGCCGCACGCCTTCGATGTAGACGCCGTCGAAATCGACGGCGCAACCAAAGGCGAGACTCGACAACAACGCGAGCTTGTGCGCCGCGTCCACGCCGTCGACATCGGTGGCCGGATCGGCCTCGGCGTAGCCAAGGCTCTGCGCCTCACCGAGAACGTCGGCGAACGACCGGCTGGTTTGGCGCATCTGCGTCAGGATATAGTTGCTGGTGCCGTTGAGGATGCCGTAGATGCGCCCGATCCGGTTGGCGGCGAGCCCCTCGCGCAGGGACTTCACGATCGGGATGCCGCCGGCAATCGCCGCCTCGAAGCCCAGCGATACGCCCGCGGCTTCGGCGCCGGCGGCGAGCGCGTTGCCGTGATGGGCGAGCAACGCCTTGTTGGCGGTCACGACATGGCGCCCGGCCGCGAGCGCCGCCTCACACACCGCCTTGGCCGGACCGTCGGCGCCGCCAATCAGCTCGATAACGACGTCGGCCGGCGCCTCGCGCGCCATCGCCACGGCATCGTCGCACCAGTCAAACGGTGCCAGGTCGATGCCACGGTCGCGGCCCCGGTCGCGCGCCGACACGGCAACCACCTGCAACGCTCTGCCGGCACGTTGAGCAAGCAACGACGCGTTGGTATCGATGAGGCGGACGACACCGGCGCCGACCGTTCCCAGACCGGCGACCGCGATCCGCAGCGGCACGCTCAAGATGCCACGACGCGCGGCGCGGGCGCACGACCGTCGGTGCCGGCGACCAGCTCGTCGGCGCGCGCGAGAAACTGCCGGATGTTGCGCGCCGCCTGGCGAATGCGATGCTTGTTCTCGACCAGCGCGATGCGCACGAAGCCTTCCCCGTGCTCGCCGAAGCCGGCGCCAGGTGCCACCGCGACATGCGCCTCACTCAACAGCAGCTTGGCGAAGCCGACGCTGCCCAACCGCGCGAAGGGTTCCGGCACCAGCGCCCAGGCGAACATCGTTGCCGGTGGGTTGGGCACGCTCCAGCCAGCGCGATTCCATCCTTCGATCAGCACGTCGCGGCGTTCGCGATAGGTGCGTCGAATCTCCTCGACGCAATCCTGCGGCCCGTTCAGCGCCGCCGTCGCCGCGACCTGTATCGGGGTGAAGGCGCCATAGTCGAGATAGCTCTTCACCCGCGCCAGCGCTTGCACCAAACGCCTATTGCCGGCCGCGAAGCCGATGCGCCAGCCTGGCATGGAGTACGTCTTCGACAGTGACGTGAACTCGACCGCGATCTCCTTGGCACCCGGCACTTGCAGGATCGACGGCGGCGGAACGCCGTCGAAATAAATCTCGGCGTACGCCAGATCGGACAGCACATAGATGCCGTGGCCACGGCAAAAGTCCACGACCTGGCGGTAAAAATCGAGATCGGCCGTCAGCGCCGTCGGGTTCGACGGATAGTTGAGCACCAGCGCCACCGGCCGCGGCACCGAATGCATGACTGCGCGCTCCAGCGCCGCCAGGAACTCGGCGTCGGGCGTCACCGGCACATGGCGCACCGAGCCGCCGGCAATGATGAAGCCAAACTGATGGATCGGATAGGACGGATTGGGCGCCAGCACGACATCGCCCGGACTGGTGATGGCTTGTGCCAGGTTAGCCAGCCCTTCCTTCGACCCGAGGGTGACGATGACCTCGTCCTCGGGGTCCACCTCCACCTGGAACCGCCGCCGGTAGTAGGCGGCGAGCGCACGCCGCAATCCCGGTATGCCGCGCGAGGCGGAGTAACGGTGGGTGCGCGGATCGCGCACGGTCAAGGCCAGCTTGTCGACGATATGGTCCGGCGTCGGCAGATCCGGATTGCCCATGCCCAGATCGATGATGTCATCGCCGCGGGCGCGGGCGCGCGCCTTCATCGCGTTGACCTCGGCGAACACGTAGGGCGGCAACCGCCGGATACGATAGAACTCTTGCTGCATCACGCGCACGCTCAAAGGTGATGGATCACCAGGAGCGTCATCGCAGCAGGTAGATGACGGTTCGACGATTGCCTGCCTCGCCGGTCGCCGCCGTCTCTTGATAAAGCGGCTGATTGTCGCCACGGCCTTCCATGGCGACCTTGTCGACGGCGACGCCCAGCGTCGTCAGCATTTCCGCAACGGCAAGCGCCCGGTCGAGTGACACGCCCAGGTTCACCACTTCCTCGTCCAGTACGCCGAGTTCGCTCTGCCCGCGCGATGCATGACCGACCAGAAGCAGCGAGCCGCCGAGTTGCTCGTGCAATATCGCGACGTCGCGCAGAACCGCCTCGTCACCGGGCTGCAGCGAGGTCGAGTTTGCGGCGAAATATATGGTGGCGACTTCGACCGGCGGAGCGCCGTTGGCGGCGGCGGTTAACGGCGCCGCATTCGCCTCGCCGTCCGCCGGCACCTCGACATAACCGAGTCGCGCGACCGCATCCGCCGTGTAACGAGCGTTCTCGCGGTCGGCGGCCAAGCCCTCGGCCACGCGCTCGCGCACACTGGCCGCGGTCGGATCGGGCCGGTCCGGCACTGTCGCGAGATTTGGGAATGGCGCGTCGACGGCCAACTCGGCCGCTTCTTCGCCGCGCTGACGGGTCTCGGCGGCGGCTTCGGTGCGTGGCTCCGGGGCGTCGTCCTTGAACCAGTTGGCGGGATCGATCCAGTCGGCCGTGGCCACCGATTCGCAGGCGCTCAGCCCCATCCCGACGACGACGACCGACAGCGCCTGCGCAATCGGCCGGATGACGGCCGCGCGCAACCTGCGTTGACGAGGGTGGCTGCTTTGCATGGCATGCTTCCTTCAAGGTGACCCGCAGCGGTGCGTTCGGCGCCGGCAGGATTGTTGTGCGAATCTGCTAAGTCGATGTTATACATCGACTTTGGCCGTGTTTGCACGCGCGATGCTGGTGCGGCGCGACCGTCGGGACGCGGCTCTGACTATAGAGGATGCCGAGATGGCCAATCAACTGTGGCCCACCCGCATCGTACCTCGACGCCACAATTTCCAGTCCCGCCACCGCGCTATGACGCGCTGACGCCGCCGTGCGCGCGGCAACGGGCATCGACCGGCTGCTCGCCGACGAAGCGCTGATCGGCCGGCTCCGCCGACAGCGCGTCGGTCTGCTCGCCAGCCTCGCCAGCGTGAGCGCCGATTACGTCCCGACATCGCTGGCCCTGGCGCGGGTAATCGGCAGCGGAAATCGCGGCTTGCGCCGCCTGTTCGCGCCCGAGCACGGCTGGACCGGTGCCGCCCCCGAAGGCGAACGCATCGCTGATGACATCGATCCGGCCACGGGCCTGCCGCCGCTCAGCCTCTATGGTCCGCGCAAAGCGCCCGCGCCGGGCGCCCTCGACGGCCTCGATGCGATCATCGTCGACCTGCAGGATGTCGGCGTGCGATGCTACACCTACGTATCCACCGCGGCGCTACTCCTTGAGAGCCTCGCCGGACGCGATATCGAGGTTATCGTCTGCGACCGGCCCAATCCGCTGGGCCGGCGCACCGCGGGGCCTTGGCTGGACCCGGCGCTGCGCTCCTTTATCGGCTATCTGCCGGTGCGCTTCCAGCATGGCAGGCGTCTCGGCGAGATGCTGGCGGCGTTTGCCAAGACAATCCGAGACGCCCCGCGTCTGCGCGTGATCGATTCGCCAGCGCGCCGCCTAGCGCCGCCGCAATCCTGGTTGCCGCCCTCGCCCGGACTGCCGAGTTGGGAGGCCGCGTGGCTCTATCCCGGCTTGGTGTTGCTGGAGGGTACCAACGTCTCGGAGGGACGCGGCACACCGGCACCGTTTCGCTGCGCGCTGGCGCCGGGCTTGGATGGGGCGGCCTTGGCCGCGGCGGTCAATGGCTGGCCGGATACCGGCGTGCGCGCGCGGCCCGTGCGCGCGACGCCCTCGCGAAGCAAATACAAAGGCCAAGTCTGTGACGGGGTCCACTTCCATGTCGAGCCGGACGCCACGATTGATGCGCTCTGCCTCGGCGTGCGCCTGGTAAACTGGCTGCACGCCCACCACCGCGACTTCCACTGGGCGAAATCCAAAGTCCCTGTGCCGGCCGGTCGGCTCTCATTTTCCGCGACGGAGGGTTACATGGTCGATTATTTGCTCGGCGAGGCCGGTCTGCGAACGGGTATCGAGGCGGGCAAAACGCCGGAGGCGATCACCGCTCGGTGGCAAGCGGCACGCCCTCTACGATGACCTGGCGAACGCGCAGATCCTGATCGAGCACGACCAGATCGGCCCAGGCGCCGGGAGCGATGCGGCCACGGTCGTCGAGGCCCAGAAAATCCGCCGGGTAGGTCGATAATCGCCGCGAGGCATCGGGAAGCTCGAGGCCGATTTCGAGAAGGTTGCGCAACGCCCGATCCATGGTGAGGGCGCTGCCCGCCAACGTACCGTCGGCGAGAAAGACCGCCGGTCCGCGCTTTTCGACCGTATGGCTGCCCAGCGGATAATGGCCATCCGGCATGCCGGCGGCGGCGACCGCGTCGGTGACGCAGAATAGGCGCGGGATCGCGCGCAGCGCGGCCCGGATCGCGCCGGCATCGACATGCACCATATCCGGGATGATGGCCGCGAACTCGGCGTCGGCCAGGGCTGCGCCGACCATGCCCGGTGCACGATGGAGTAGCGGGCTCATCCTATTGAAAAGATGGGCAAAGCCGGTCGCCCCAGCCCACATGGCATCGCGGGTCTTACCATAGGTCGCGGAGCTGTGGCCGAGTTGCACCCGCACACCATGCGCGACCAACGCCCGTATCACGGGCAATGCGCCCGGGAGTTCCGGCGCCAGCGTCACGATCTTGACGGGGCCCGACTCGCATAGCCGATGAACCAGTGAGAGGTCCGGCGGTCGCAGGTGCGGCGGCTGCGCTCCCAGCATGGCGGGATCAAGGAACGGGCCCTCGACATGGGCGCCGAGCACCCGCGCCTCGTCCGGTCGCCGCTCGGCGTGCACAGCGGCGATCGACGCCACAGCACGATCAAGCTCGTCCGCCGGTGCGGTCACCGGCGACGGCAGCAACGCCGTCGTGCCGTGGCGGGCATGGGTACGCGCGATCGTGCGCACGGCCTCTTCCCCGGCCAGTGCATCGGCGCCGCCGCCGCCGGGCGCGTGCAAGTCAACGAAACCCGGCAGTATGTAGGGCGCAACGGCGGCGATCGAACCCGCTTCCACACCGGCAATCCGTTCAGCGAAGTCGACGCGCCCGTCGACCCAACCGTCCGCGGTCAGGATGTGGCCGTCGAGACGCATGGGTCCAACAGGCTTTCAGGAGGAGCGTCGCCGCGCGCCAGCAACATCGCCCCGTCGAGGGTATCGCCCTGTGCCGGCCGTACCCATTGGTTCAGCTCTTCGGGAAGATAGGCTGCGAGCGGCAAGCCGAGTCCCCCGGTCAGCGCCAAAGGTGCGGTGCGCGACGGGTCCAGTCCGAGTGCAAGTCGATCAATCTCCATGCCGGCTGCTGTGACGAGCGACAACGCGCTCCGGTCGCCGCCGCGGGCGTGGTCGAGCACCAGCGGCGCCAGTTCAGCGTACCGCGTCGAGGTCGCGTCTTTCAACCAATCCAGAAGAGACGCGCGATCGTGGCCGCACTGTGCAAAGACGGCCTCGTTCAGTGGCGTGGCTGTCGCGCCGCGATCGCGCGTCCGCAGGGCATCGGTGATCGCCCGCCATCCCAGCCAGGCGCCGCCGCCCTCATCGCCGACCGGGAACCCCCAACCCCCGACGAGTCGCACCGGACCGCTGTCCAAGAGTCGACAGCCGACGCTGCCGGTGCCAACCGCCACCACGGCGCCCGGCGCGCCTGCGTGCGCACCCAACACCGACGTGTAGGCGTCGGTAGCGACGATCAACGACGCGAGTTTTGGCGCGGCCGCAAGGAAGTCCCTGCACTGCCGTTCGTCGTTGGCGCCGGCCAGCCCGAGAGCGCAGTGGGCGTGGCGCAGTTCGGCGTCGGTGACACCATGATCGGCGAGCGCGCCCAGGATCTCCTCCCAGGCGGCAGGTCCCCGCAACGTCAATGACGTCGGCCCGGCCTGGCACTGCGCACGGACGGCGCCATGGTCGTCGGCGACACGAATGCGCGTGGCGCTGGCACCGCCGTCGACCGCGATGTAGATCGCAGATGTCATCGCCCTATCATTGGCCGCGCCGAACCATTGTCCCGGCGGTCACGCCGGTCAACGAATCCATCGCATTTGTTCGCTATACTGACGTGGTGTTAACGAAGACATCGGAAATCGGGCTGGGTGGTGCGCGGCGTCTCATCGAGGATGCGACGGCCCAACGCCTGGTGCCGGGTGCCGCGGTTGGCGTGGTCGACGCCAGCGGGCGATCGGCGATCGCGATCGCCGGGTCGGCGCAATGGGCACCCGATACGATCGCGCTGCGGCAAGACATGTGGTTCGATCTGGCGAGCCTGACCAAGGTCATGCTCACCGTCACCGAAGTGCTGCACCTGCGCCAGGCGGGTGAGCTCGACCTCGACGACCCGTTGGCGCGCTTCCTGCCGGAAATCGACGCTGACGTCGGCCGCCTGACACTGCGCCAGATCTTGATCCACCAGGCCGGCTTCGAACCATTCGCGCCATTCCAGCATTGGTGCGATGATGCCGACGAACTGCGCGCGCGCGTCGTGCGCTGCCAGTGGCAGCTCGGCGAGCCCGTCTATTCCGACATCGGCTATATCCTGCTCGGCATCATGCTCGAACGTATCCACGAAAAACCGCTCGACCGGTTCGCCACGCCGCCCGGACTCGGGTTTCATCCGCCGCCGGATCAAACGGTGGCGACCGAGGACTGCTCCTGGCGCGGGCGCGTGCTGCGTGGCGAGGTGCACGACGAACGCGCCTTCGCGCTGGGCGGCGCAGCCGGTCACGCCGGCCTGTTCGGGACCATCGCCGGTGTGCTGGACTTCGCACACGGCATGCTGGTCGGCGATCTGTTGAGCGCTGAGTCGATGAGCGAACTGCGCCGGCCGCATACGGACACGCGCGCTTTGGGCTGGGTACTCAAGCATCCGAACTGGAGCGGGGGTCAAGCCTGCTCGGATGCTACCCTGGGCCATACCGGCTTCACAGGCACCGGCCTCTGGCTCGACTTCGCACGCGGCCACGGCTGGACGCTTCTGACCAACCGCGTGCATCCCAGCCCCGAGCGCACACCGTCGATCGAGGCGTTGCGCCGTAGTGTAGGCGAAGCGATCGCGAGGTAGACGCATGCAGACCGAAGCCCTGTCGAAGCGCTTCCGCGGCATCGAGGCGTGGGACGATCGCGAGATCCTGGAGGCGCTGGCCGAGGCCAACCTGGCCAGCGTCGCGGCGGTGCGCACGGCGATACCGGCCCTGCGTGATGCCGCTGAAGGGGTCGCTGAGTGCTTGCGCGCCGGCGGCAGGCTGGCGCTGGCCGGTGCCGGCACCTCGGCGCGCCTCGCGGTGCAGGACGCGGTCGAATTGATGCCCACGTTCGGCTGGCCGCGCGAACGGCTCTGTTTCCTGATCGCCGGCGGCGCCGACGCACTGCTGAGCGCGATCGAGGGCGCGGAGGATGACGGGGACGCCGCCGCGGCCGCCGTTGCATCCGAGTCGATCGGCGAAGACGACGCACTGATCGCGGTCAGCGCCAGTGGCCGCACGCCCTATGCGATCGCCGCCGTGCGCTCGGCCAGGGCCGCCGGCGCGCTGACGGTCGGCATCGCCAACAATCCCGACGCTGACCTGCTTGCCGCCGCCGACCTGCCGGTACTGCTCGACACCGGTGCCGAATCGATCGCCGGCTCCACCCGCATGAAGGCCGGCACGGCGCAAAAGGTGGCGCTCAACATGCTGTCGACACTGGTGATGATCCGACTCGGCCGCGTCTACGATGGACGCATGGTCGACGTGGTCGCGACCAGCGACAAGCTGCGGCGGCGCTCGCTGGAGATGGTCAAGGACATTGCGCGCGTCGACGACGTTGCCGCGCAGAGTGCGCTGAGCGCCGCGAACGGCCATGTAAAGCTGGCGGTGCTGATTGCCAAGGGCATGACTGCCGAGACGGGGCGGACGTTGTTGGAAGCAAACGACGGCGACCTGCGCGCGGCGCTAGGGTCTCAGCCGTCGTAGCAGCCGGCTTCCCGTGCGCGTTGCTTCACCAGCGCCAAGACCGTGTCGATCGCAGGCGTGGCGATGTCACAGAGCCGCGCCATTTCCTGCACCGCGCTGACCAGCGCGTCGATTTCTATCGCCCGGCCGCGCTCCAGATCCTGCAGCATCGAGGTCTTGTGCGCCCCGACGTCGGCGGCCCAGCCGATGCGGGTGTCGATGTCGACCGAGAACTTGACGCCGAGCGCCTCTCCCACCGCCTGGGCCTCGACCATCATGGCGGCGATTACCGCGCGCACGCCGGGCTCGGTGGCAAGCTTCACCAGCGTCGCGTGCGTGAGCGCGCTGACCGGGTTGAAGCTGACATTGCCCCACAGTTTGAGCCAGATGTCGTCGCGAATGCGTGGCCGCACCGGCGCCTTCAGGCCCGCACCGGTCAGCCGCTCGCTCAAGGCACGTACGCGTTCTGACCGGCTGCCGTCAGGCTCGCCGAGCATGAAGCGATTGCCGTAGAGGTGCGCGATAACGCCGGGCGCCACCACTTCGGCCGCCGGGTAGACGACGCAGCCGATGGCGCGCTCGGGGCCGATCAGCTCCCATTGCCGGCCGCCGGGATCGACAGTCACCAGCCGCCGCCCGTCATGCGCGCCGCCGTGGCCGTAGAAGTACCACCAGGGCACGCCATTCTGAGCCGTGACGACGGCCGTGTCGGCGCCAAGTAGCGGGGCCATGCGATCGGCGACCGCCGCCGCCGACGGTACCTTAAGCGTCATGATCACGAAGTCCTGTGGCCCCAAGGTCGTCGGATCGTCGGTGCAGACGACGCGCGTACTGATCTCCTCATCACCGCTTCGGACCGTCAGTCCGTTCTCGCGCATCGCCGCCAGATGGGGCCCGCGCGCGATGCACGACACCTCGACGTCGGATTGGGCCAGCTTTGCGGCCAGGAAGCCGCCGATGGCACCGGCGCCGTAGATACAGACCTTCATGTTCGCCGTGGCGCCGTGGACAGTGCGGCGCCGGTAGCGGCGCTTGCATCAGCGGCGCGACCAGCCGACATGCGCCGGCGCACCTCCGCCGCCACCCGGCCAGTGTCATCGAGAGGGCGCGTCGCCCACGTCTCCAACTGGCCGCGAAACGGCCGCGTGTAGCCCGCCGCGCGCAAGGCCGCATGGAACGCGGTGAATTTGCGGTTGCCGTCGTCGAGTTCGGCCACCATCACCGGCTTGCCGGTCGCGCACGCCTCCGAAACCATGGACACCGAGTCGCAGGTGACGACGACGGCATCGGCCAGGCCGAGATAGCCAAAATACGGATTGTCGCTCTGGAAATCCCAGATCAAAGCCGGCACGTCCGCCAGTTCGGCTTCGAGCACGCCCAGATTCTGGGCGCCAGTGCGTCGTGACGGTGTCACCAGCAGTCCGGCACCGTCGCGTTCGGCCATGGCCTTCAGCGACTGCGCGAGGTCGCGCACGCGGTCCGTCGTCATCCGATAACAGCTGTTGCTGCCGCCGATCAGCACGGCGACTCGTGGCTTTGGCACCGACGACAGCGCCGGGGCGATGCGCGCGGCCTCATCGGCAAGTCGGCGCGGCGTCACGCGATGCAGGGCACCGATGGTCTCGGTCACATTTTCGCCGCTGATGCGGTCGTGGCGCGGGGCCGCAACCAAATCAAATCGGTCGGGACGGATGCGCGGGTCTTGCACATACACGGTGAACGTCGCGCTGCGGCTGGCGCGGCCGACATGCAAGGCATACGGGATGCTGCGCCGCCCGGCGGCGATCAGCAGATCCGGCCACGGCGGTGCCAGGCGATCGCTCGACCCATCGAGCGCGCGCAGCGGCGCCGGCCAAGTCCCAACCGGCAACCACGTCCAAGGCGGCCGCGGGCGCACGCGCTTGACCGCGAACGGCAGGCCCACGGCCTCGGCGAGACCCACCGCCTGATTTTCCATGCCGGCGTGACCGGGCGTCACCACCCAGCAAGCATCGTCACGTGCGCTCACGCGGCGAGCCCCAATTTCTGCGCCAGGCCGATGCGCTGTAACTTGCCGGTCGGTCCCTTGGGAATCTCGCCGACCAGCACGATTTTGCGCGGCACCTTGAACGGGGCCAGACGCCCGGCGGCGAAGTCCCTGAGCTCGCGTTCGCTGGCCTCAGCGCCGTCCTTCAACACGATCGCCGCCGCCACGTCCTCGCCGAGCTTGGGATGCGGCAGGGCGAAGGTTACGGCCTGCGCCACGGCGGCGTGATCCAGCAGCACTTCGTCGACCTCGCGCGGACTGATCTTCTCGCCGCCGCGGTTGATCAGCTCCTTCAAGCGTCCGGTGATGGTGAGGTAGCCATCCGCGTCGATCACGCCCTGGTCGCCGGTGCGAAACCAGCCGTCGGTGAAGCCGGCGGCGTTGGCCTCCGGGTTGCTCTCATAGCCCGGCGTCACGTTCGGCCCGCGAATCACCACTTCGCCAGTCTCGCCGGCGGCAACGAACGTATCGCCAGCACCAATCACCGCGACCTCGGGCCCGGCGCCGCGGCCGACGGTGCCGGGCTTGCGCGCCGCCGGCGGCAAGGGGTTGCTGGTCATCTGGTGCGCGGCCTCGGTCATGCCGTAGGACTCGATCACCGGGCAGTGAAACGTTTCCTCGAGCGCCGCCATCACTTGCGGCGGCAGCGACGCCGAGGACGAGCGGATCAAGCGCAAGCGGGAGGCCGCGACAATTTCGCGATTGCGGGCGGCACGGGCAAGGATGGCCCGATGCATCGTCGGCACCGCGGTGTACCAACTCGGCGCGCTCGCCGCGAGCCAACTGCCGAACCGTAGCGCATCGAACCCGGGCGCACAGGCGATGCTGGCGCCTGCAGCCATGCTCGCCAGCACCGCGGCCATTAGCCCATGGATGTGGAACAGCGGCATGATATTGAGGCAGCGGTCGGCGTGGGTCAGCGCAAGCGTGGCGACGATGTGTCGCGCCGATGCCGTGACGTTGCCGTGCGTCAGCGGGACGATTTTCGGTCGCGAGGTCGTACCGGAAGTGTGCAGCACCAGCACCACGTCGTCGGGGGTCAAATCGCCGCGCTCTATCGGCTCGCCGATGCGCATTTCCGGCAGCGTGAACGCGCCGCAGCCGGCTGGGTCGTTCGGCCGCAGCTCGATCACCGGAATGCCGAGCGCGGCCGCCGCGGCAACCGCCGGCGAGCTGTCGCCCATTTGGACCAGCAAAGCCTTGCAGCCGAGATCTTCCAGATAGAAGCGGAACTCGACCTCGGTATAGGCGGAATTGAGGGGTGCGGTGGTGGCGCACTGGGCCACGGTGAGGAATGCGGTCGCCATCAGCGGCCCGTTGGGCAACACAATGGCGAGGCGATGGCCGCGGCCGATGCCGGCCTTGTTGAGGCCGGACACGGTGCCGGCCGACAGCCGGCGCAAGGCGGAGTAGGTCAGCGGCGGCGCATCGCCGACGGGCGACAGGACCGCCACCGCACTGTCGGCGCCGCGTGCTAACAAGTTCGTGATCGTGGAGGCTTGGTGCACGGGTCGCCGGGGGCCGCTTTGTCTCGTCGCCGCTCAGTCTAGAGCGACAAGGCGCCTGTGGCGAGGCGATCGCGACGCCATCGAAACAGTACGGCGGCCCGTGGGCCGCCGTACACGTTGGTGCGACCGCCCCCGCCCATGCCAGGCACGGAAGCGACGGGGCAGGTTACTCGGCTTTGAGATCGACGGCTGCCGTTCGCCCACGCTCGGTGGCGAGTTCGAACGAAACCTTCTGTCCTTCCTGCAGCGAATTCAATCCGGCGCGCTCGACGGCCGTAATATGGACGAAGACGTCTTTCGACCCATCATCCGGAACGATGAAACCAAAACCCTTGGTCGGGTTAAACCACTTGACGGTGCCTTGAGTCACATTGGCCTCCTGGAGTCCTAGCGAGACGTGCGCAGATCCTACGCGCGCCGGGGCAATCACGGCTTACGGGACGGTGGTTCGAGCGCCAGCGGCGGATCGGCAACACTCGCCGAAGCAGAGACTGATCGAATTTGAGTTGAACATTGCGGCGGGCAATTTCAAGCTCTTTGTTTGGCCCAGGCGCGCTCCCCGCGATCACTTGCCGGTGCGGCCTGCCGCAGACTCCAGCAAGTGGAATACCGCGTAGGAGGGATACGAGAAGTCCCGTCTGAAGATCGACAGACCGCTGTCGCGCAGCATTTGCTCGTATCGGAGGAGCGCGTGGCCGCGGTAACCCACCTCCCATTTGTGGCCGTACGGGTCGTCCTGCTCGTCGAACCGGAAGCGGCGCAAGAAGCGCAGCTTCTTGAATGCGAAATGGTGGCGCAGAGTGTGTCGGTTACCATAGAGCTGAAAGAATAGCTGCGTTCCCTGGTAGGGGACGGAGATCAGGATGTAGCGGGCGCCGGAGTCTCGAAACGCCGCCAGCGCGGCCTGCGCCTGATGGTAATGAATATGTTCCAGCGTCGCGCAGCACATGATGCAATCGAACCCGGCGAGCTTGTCCGGCTCGATCCTGGTCAGGTCCATTTGCAGGTGCGGCACATCGGGCCGCTCGAAACTGCGCGGCTGCATGTCCATGGTCGTCACCGCGAAGCCCGCATTGTCGAGCATGGCGGTCACCAATCCATAGTGGGGACCGATCTCCAGGATCGTATGGACCGGCAGACCTTCAAGTAGCGAGACCTGCAGCAGCTGCTCGTGAATGCGCTTTTGCGAGTAATAGCGGACCCACTCGCGCTTGCGCTCGTCCACCG
Source organism: Alphaproteobacteria bacterium (assembly GCA_965248805.1). Lineage (GTDB taxonomy): Bacteria > Pseudomonadota > Alphaproteobacteria > UBA6615 > UBA6615 > CBDFKJ01. The sequence goes on along the minus strand of CBDFKJ010000004.1, from coordinate 178,868 downwards.
AAATGCGATCGGCGGGTTTGAATTGACCCTCCATAGTGCTCGCTCCCGTCGCCGCCGATCGTCTGCGCTGCGCTTGCGCTCACCCCGCATCGGCCACGATGCGGTTGCGCCGGTCGACCCGCAGATTGGCATAGACCAATGCCGCCACCACCGCCAGCGCGGCCAGCTGTGCGGCCAGGGCGTCGGGCCAGAACAGCGCCGCGCCGGCGAAAAACAACACCAGTCGTTGCGGCCGGCCCAGTGGCGCCTCCCAATGTCCGTCGAGGGCGCCCGCGAATGCGTACAGCCCCAGACAGCCGAACAGAAATATGACGGCGACCTGCCAGAACGTACCGCCGAGCAACGGTGTGAACGCGAACAATATCGGTATGAGATAGAGCGCCTTGGCGATCTTCCAGGCTGCGAAGCCCGTAGCCATGGGCTTGGTCTTGGCGATCGCGGCGGCGGCGTACGCGGTCAGACAAACCGGCGGCGTTATATTGCTGTCCTGCGATAGCCAGAAGATGATCATGTGCGCGGACAGCAGCGACATCGTCAGCACCGCAGGCGCGAGCGCTTGCTGCTGCAGTGTGCTGATGAGGTCGGCCGGCACCAGCTTGACCAGTGCCAGCGCGTCCCCATTGCTCATTGCCGATCCCAAGGCGGCGATGCTCTCCGGCGCAACGAGCATGAAGATCGCCTTGGCCTCATCCGGCAGCGTCCCAGCGGCGATGACGTCGACCAGCCGCAGTTCCGCGATCATGGCGCTTAACGCCGGCGCAGACAGCGTCGCCAGCACGATATAGGACGCGGTCACGGGCAACCCCATGCCCAGCACCAGCGACGCAAGGCGATCAGGACCAGCGCAATCAGCAGGCTGCCGTCGGCCCATTGCGAGATCATGAGCGAGAACGTGTTGCCGATGCCGTCCGTGGCGATGACGTTGACGATCAAGCCCACCGCGACCAGCAGAACGGCGGTCGTGACCATATTTCGCGCGCCCAGTGCCAGGGCATCGAGGACGGCGCGCACACCCATTCGGTGCGGCGTCAGCCACGACGCCGCGATCACGGCCAGAATGGCGACACCCGCGGCGTAGGTCGGCGTGAAGCCTCGTACCAAAAGGACGATGAGCAGAGTGACCGGCAACACGAAGGCGATGCCGCCGCGTTTCAGGACGGTCGCCAACCGCGGCGCCGCGTCGTCGACTTGGCGCACACGCCGACGCTTGGCCTCGATGCGCACGAAGAACGCGACCGACAGGAAGTACATGATGGCCGGCAGGAACGCGACGGCGACGATGTCGAGATAGGGGATCTGGGTGTAGGTCGACATCACGAAGGCGCCGGCGCCCATGATCGGCGGCATGATCTGGCCACCCGTCGATGCCGCCGCCTCCACCCCACCGGCGACCTTGGGGTCGAAGCCGGCACGCTTCATCAGCGGGATGGTGATGACGCCGGTGGATACGGTGTTGGCGACGGCCGAGCCCGATATGGTGCCCGTCAGCCCTGAAGCCAGAACCGCGACGAACCCGGGCCCGCCGATCAGACGGCCGGCGATGCAGCGGGCGATGTCGATGATGAACTCGCCGGCACCGGAGCGCACCAGGAAGGCACCGAACAGGATAAACATCATCACATATGTGGACGAGATGCGCGCAATGGTTCCGAACAGCGCGTCGTCACCGTAGATGCTGCGAAACAGGATGGTCTCCGGCTGCAGGCCGGCGAAGCGAAAGACACCCGAGAGCCAGCCGCCCCACCAGGTAACGTAGGTAAGGGCTAGGACGATAAGGGCGGGAATGACCCAACCCGTCGTGCGTCAACTCGATCGCCGCCACGATCAGGACGATGCCGCCGGCCCACTCGAGCGGCGACATGCGCACGCCGCGGGCGTAGATGGCATCCTCAGACAGCATCATGAAAATGGCCGCCGCCGCGACCAGCAGCCCGACCGTGGCATCGATTGCCAGCATCATCGCACGCGTGTGGGCGCCGCGAGTGCGCATGCCGGGAACGATGAGGGCGCACAGCAGTCCGAATCCGGCGAAATGCAGCGCGTTCTGGGTCAGCGTCGAGAGCGTGCCCAGGGTGTTGAAGTAGATGTGTGCCAGCGAAACGACGACGCCGACGACATAGACCACGCCGGCGACCATCCCGGTCTCTGGCCGACTCTGGCCGACGGATTGGGCCGGCAGGCTTTCCCGGTCAGCGTGCGTCATGGGCACGCCGCGCACCGAAACTCGCCAAGGTGGCGACGCGCGACCTCACGCGCCGCGACCGGTGCCGCCTAGTTGGCGATAAGATGGGCCGGCAAATCGAGTCCGGCTTCGCGATAGTAGCGCGCCGCGCCGGGATGCAGCGGCATCGGCAGACCTGCGGTGGCGTGTTCTACCGCCATCGCCTTGGTCGCGCCGTGAATCGCCTGCAGAAAAGGCAGGTTCTCAAATATCGTCTTGGTGATTTGGTACACCGCGTCGTCGTCGACGTCATCCGGCACGGCGAGGAAATTGGGCTGGGCGATGGTGTACAGATCTTTAGCCTGGCCCGGGTGTGTGCCGGCCGGCACGACGAACGGCGTCCAAAGGTTCAGCCCGCCATCGGCCGCGGCCGCCTGCTCCGGCGTGAAATCGAGGAGTGCGATGTCGTCGCCGATGGCCGCAAACGCCGCGGTTACGGCGCCGACCGGCGGACCGGCGGGCGTGCTCATGGCGACGATGTTGCCGTTCTGCAGGGCTTCGGCGCTCGGGTTGTAGCCCATATAGGCGAGTTGGTAGTCGGCCTCGATATCGACGCCCATGTTCTTCATCAACACCGCGTTTGAGCCGATGGTGCCGGAGTTGCGCGCGCCCATGGACACAGCCGAACCCCTGATGGCGAGCATGTCGGCAACCGTGCCGGTAGTGGCCATATCCTTGAGGATGACGAAGTGCTCGACATTCGACCACAGCATGGAGATAGAGCGCAGGTTGGTCTGTGGCCCGTCGACGGCCACCGGCCCGGTATCTTGGCGCGCGTAGCTGCCGAACAGCCCTTGCAGGATCGCGAACTGCACCTCGTTGTCCCGCAGCAGCTTGACGTTCTCGCCGGAGCCAGCTGAGGTAATAGCCGACATGTTGATCTTCTGGCGCGGCTGCAGCTTGACCTTGACCAAAGTCGCAAGTGCCACGCCGACCGGATAGTAGGTGCCGCCGGTTGTCGCGGTCGCGAGCAGATAGTCGCGCGCTTCCTGAGCTTGTGCGGGTCCCGTCGGCCAAGCGGTGGCCGCGACCAGGGCGGCTACGGCGACACGACCCGTAGATTGATATTTCATGTCAAACCTCCCGCTCGGTTGGCGCCCAGTGTCGCGGCGGTCGTGATGTCGCGCAAGTCCAGACCACTGTTGCTTTGCGCGCCGGTCGCGGCGCTCCGCACGGGCTTGCCCGGCACCGGCGGCACGTCCTATATCGGCCAGCGGGAAGGAAGTACGCATGCCGCTGACGCGTTTGGACCATGTCAACCTGCGCACCGCCCAGTTGGACGCGATGTGCCGGTTATATGAAGACGCCTTGGGGATGGAGCGCGGTTTTCGACCCGATTTCGTCTTTCCCGGCGCGTGGCTTTATGCCGGTGGCGCGCCATTGGTCCATCTGGTCGAGGTGGCCGAGACGCCGGCCGGCGGTAACGGCGGGTTCGACCACTGCGCCTTCGCCGTGACCGACCCCGATGCCGTGGCCGCGCGCCTAGAGGCCGCCGACTTCGCGTTTCAGCGCCGCACGGTGCCGACCACAGGCGCCATCCAGATTTTCACCCATGATCCCGACGGCAATCGTATCGAATTGCAGTTCGCGCCGGCAGCTGCAGACTGACGGCGCCGGCGCACGTCAGCCGGTGACGGCGCGCGGTTGGCCGACCTCGACGGGTTTGGCGGTGCTGCGGTAGTGCTCCTCCGCCGCGGCGACACCGGAGCCCGGCGCTACGTCGATGCCGATGTCGCGCATCGCCATCTCCGTTCCGGCCAGCGCGCTGAGCACCATCAATTCGTTGAGGTCGCCCATATGGCCGATGCGGAAGACCTTGCCCGCCACCCGGCCCAGCCCGCCGCCGAGCGACAGGTTGTAGCGGCTGTAGGCGAGCTTGATCAGCGCGTTCGAGTCGGCGCCTTCCGGCACGCGGATGGCGCTGACGGTGTCCGAATACAACGACGGGTGACTGGCGCACAGATCGAGCCCCCAAGCGGCGACCGCCTGGCGCACGCCCTCGGCCAAACGCTGGTGGCGCGCAAAGACACTATCCAAACCTTCGGCCATCAGCATGTCGAGCGAGGCGCGCAGGCCCCGAAGCAGCGTCGCCGCCGGCGTATAAGGAAAGTAGCCGCTCGTGTTCGGCCCCATCATTTCGGTGAAGTCGAAGTACGACCGTCGGCACCCGGCGGCTTGATGCGCCGCCAGTGCCTTTTGGCTGACGCCGACAAAGGCGAGGCCCGCCGGCATCATGAACCCCTTTTGCGAGCCGCTGACGGCGAGGTCCACCCCCCATTCGTCCATGCGAAAATCGATGCTGGCTATCGAGCTAACGCCGTCGACATACAATAGTGCCGGATGGTCGGCCCCGTCGAGCGCCCTGCGCACGCCGGCGACGTCGCTGGTGACGCCGGTGGCGGTCTCGTTGTGGCAGACCAGAACAGCCTTGATCGCTCGGTCTCGATCGGCGGCGAAGCGCTCGGCATAGGCGTCCAACGGCACGCCCTCGCCCCATTCAACCTCGATGACCTCGACATCCATGCCCAGGCGCTTGCAGGTCTCGATCCAGAGGTGCGAGAACTGGCCGCAGCGGGCAGCCAAGACTTTATCGCCGGGCGACAGCGTATTGGCGATGGCCGCGTCCCAGCCGCCGCTACCCGAGGCGGCGAAAATCAGGACCGCGCCGTCCTCGGTCTTGAAGACTTTCTTGATATCGCGAAGCAAGCCGTGCGTGAGTTCGGGAAAATCTGGGGCGCGGTGGTCCTCCAACGAGCCTTCCATGGCCCGACGGATCGGATCGGGCATATTGGTCGGCCCCGGCACAAATAAAGCGTTCCTTCCCGCCATCTCAACCACTCCGGCCGGTTGTCGAAATCCCCAGACACAGCCGGATTCGGCGTAGCTGACGCCTGCCTTGCGTGGCGCGCCGCTATTTCAATCCCGACTTGCGCCAGAGTGTCGCAGGTCGCAGGGGACGTGGCAATCGGGGCCGGAGGCTCGTCCCGCGTCAGCCCCGGCCGCAGCGATGAGGTTGACTCGGCCCGGTGATTCTCAGAGATTGCGCCCGCGATTAGCCGTCCGAAGGGAGACGAATGTGTCGGAACATGGCCACGACTTCGACCATAGCAATGTCGGGAAGGTCGCGCTGATCATCGGCGGATCCGTCCTTGTGATCAGCCTGATCGGGTTCATCCGCTTCTTCTAGCCGGGGGGCAACGGCGGCACCGGATTCAGTCGCGCGCGTATTCGCCGGACTACAGCGACTGCATCGCGGTACACGCGCCTGTGCACATTTCCAGGCCAAAGACACGGCCGTACGCGAAGCGTATGCAAGCGGAGCGGGTACGCGCGAAACCCATCACTTGCCCACAGTCAATAACCCCGAGCCAGTTGCTGCGGGGCTGCGAGATTGGCCCTGATGGCGCACACACGCGCCCGGCGATCGGCCTTTTCCGCGCCGGCATGGGGGCAGACGCTAGAGCTTGATCACGTGTCTCGCCTATGCCAAATTGCAGCACGGACTGCGCGCGAATGAACTGAAAAATGCGTACGGATCAAGGGGGAGGATTGCGCGCGCGGTATTTGCCATGCATGAACGGATGGTAACGCGCCAAGTGTGGCTGCAAGTCGCATTAAAGGCGGCGGTTCCGTTGGTTCATGGCGGTAGTGGTTGAGGCAAGGGTGACAAGGGCATGATCGTAGCACTTCTTATACTGCTGGTGCTGGTGGGCACCATCGTATTTCACTTCGCGAGCCCGTGGTGGTTCACGCCGATCGCGTCCAATTGGGGCTTCATCGATGCCACGGTCATCATTACGTTCTGGGTCACCGGCATCGTTTTTATTATCGTGCTCGGCTTCACGGCGTATTGTATTTTTCGCTTCGGCAATCGGCCCGGCCTGAAGGCCCACTACGAGCCCGAAAGCGGCAAGCTGGAGACTTGGCTCACGGTCGGCACGGCCGTCGGCGTCGCCATCATGCTGGCGCCCGGGCTCATCGTCTGGAACGACTACGTAACGGTGCCTGACGATGCGACCGAGGTCGAAGTGTTGGGACAGCAGTGGTCGTGGAATTACCGTCTTCCGGGCGAGGATGGCAAGCTCGGCACCACAGACGCCGCCAATGTCAACGACGACAACCCATTCGGCATCCATATGGATGACCCCAATGGGGTGGACGATGTGTTGGTTTTCGAGGATCTGCACATCCCGATCGATCAACCGGTGAAGGTATTGCTCCGCTCCCTCGATGTGCTGCACGATTTCTACGTTCCCGAGTTTCGGGCAAAGATGGACTCCGTGCCGGGAGCCACCACTTTTTTCTGGTTTACGCCGATAAGGACAGGCCGGTTCGACGCCATGTGTTTTGAACTTTGCGGCACCAATCACTATAACATGCGCGGTGCTGTTGTCGTAGATGAGCCGGCTGATTATCAGCAATGGCTGCAAGAGCAGTTTACATTCGCGGATTTCCTGGCAGACGCCGCTCCCACACCGGACGATCCGCTAACCCCGGCGCGGCGACAGGCCAACGCCGTAGCCGCACCCGTTCCCTTGGCGCCATGAAAGCCGACCTGGACGCGTCGATTATGAGAGACCTAGCGAGAGGATGTTGTGATGGCTGAAATCACCGGCTCTGACGCCACGTTCGTGCCGACCGCAGAAGTTCCGGAGGTTGAACTCTACGACCCCAAGAGCTTTGTGACGAAGTACGTATTTTCGCAAGACGCTAAGGTCATCGCCATCCAGTATTCCTTCACGGCGATCGCGATCGGCCTGATCGGCATGATGTTCTCGTGGCTGATGCGGCTGCAGCTCGGATTTCCGGAGATCTTCACTTTCATCGACAACGCCGAGTACTATCAGTTCATCACCATGCACGGCATGATCATGGTGGTCTATCTGCTGACCGCGCTGTTCCTGGGCGGCTTCGGCAACTACCTTATCCCGCTGATGGTCGGTGCACGGGACATGGTGTTCCCCTATGTGAATATGTTGAGTTATTGGATCTATTTTCTGGCCGTGCTTGTGCTTGTGGCGAGCCTTTTCGTTCCGGGTGGTCCCACCGGCGCGGGGTGGACACTGTATCCGCCGCAGGCCATTACCTCCGGCACGCCCGGATCGGACGGCGGCATCATCCTGATGGGCGTCTCTTTGGCGCTGTTCGTGGTCGGCTTCACCATGGGCGGCTTGAACTATGTCGTAACAGTGCTGCAGGCGCGCACCCGCGGCATGACGCTCATGCGACTGCCACTGTCTGTTTGGGGCATATTCACGGCCACGGTCCTGGCACTGTTTGCCTTCCCGGCACTGTTCGTTGGCGTTGTCATGATGTCGCTGGACAAGCTTCTAGGTACCAGCTTCTTCATGCCGACCATCATCGAATTCGGTCAACAACTTGAATATGGCGGCGGCAGCCCGATCCTGTTCCAGCACTTGTTTTGGTTCTTCGGCCATCCTGAGGTCTACATCGTTGCCCTGCCGGCGTTCGGAATCGTCTCCGACCTGATCAGCACCCATGCAAGAAAGAACATCTTTGGCTATCGCATGATGGTGTGGGCGATCGCCAGCATCGGCGCGTTGAGTTTCGTCGTTTGGGCACACCACATGTACGTCAGCGGCATGCATCCGTGGTTCGGCTTCTTCTTTGCCACCACGACGCTGATCATCGCCGTGCCGACGGCGCTGAAGGTCTATAATTGGACGCTGACGCTGTGGCACGGCAACATCCATCTCAGGACGCCGATGCTGTTTGCGATCGGGTTCATCGTCACGTTCGTTAACGGCGGCATCACCGGGCTCTTCCTGGGCAACGTCGTCGTCGACGTTCCACTGTCGGACACGATGTTCGTGGTCGCCCACTTCCACATGGTTATGGGCATCGCACCGTCACTTGTCATCTTCGGGGCAATTTACCATTGGTTCCCATTGCTGACCGGCCGCATGTACAATGAAACGTTGGGCAAGGTGCATTTCTGGGTCACTTTCCTAGGCACCTACACGATCTTCCTGCCGCTGCACTATTTGGGCTTCCTGGGCGTGCCGCGTCGGTATTTCGAAATGAGCGGCACCAGCTATATCCCGGACTCGGCGATCGAACTCAACGGCTTCGTAACCGTGATTACGATCATTGTCGGCCTCGCTCAGTTCCTGTTCATTTACAACCTGGCCCACAGCGCCAGGAAGGGCGAGGTTTCCAAGCGCAACCCGTGGAAAGCGACTTCGTTGGAGTGGCAGACGGACGAATTCCCGCCGGGGCACGGCAATTTCGGCAAAGAGCTGCCTCTGGTCTATCGCTGGGCCTATGACTACAGCGTGCCGGGCGCCAAGGACGACTTCATCCCGCAAAACGAGCCTCCGGCGCGGGCGGCAGGCGGCTAGGCGACCGACTGCCCGAGGCTGGATATGGGAATTTTCGAGCAGATCAGGGAGAAGCCTTGGCAGACGGCGGCCGGCACGGTCGACGAGCGCCATGGCAGCGGCACCTTCGCTTTGCCGACGCCGCACGTCGCCTTGCGCGTGTTCCTCGGCGTCGCGACGGTTCTATTTTCGCTGTTTATCGTCATCTATTCGGACCGCATGACCTATGGCGATTGGCAGCCTCTGGCCGAGCCGTGGATGCTGTGGCTGAACACGCTCATGCTTGTGCTCAGCAGTGTCGCCCTGCATTGGGCGCAACGCGGCGCGGGTGACGACGATCTGGATCGCGTCCGCGTCGGCCTGATTGCCGGCGGCGCGCTCACGTTCCTGTTTTTGCTCGGCCAACTCTTCGTGTCGCAGCAGTTGGTCGCGCAAGGCTATTTTGCGTCGACGAATCCCGCCGTCGGGTTTTTCTATCTGTTGACGGCGGTGCACGGGTTGCACTTGCTGGGTGGACTGGTGGCCTGGGGCCGGACGGCGCTCAAACTGTGGCAGCCGGGCATTGCGGCCGGCGATTTGCGCATGAGTGTCGAGCTGTGCGCGATCTATTGGCATTACCTGCTCATCGTATGGGCGGTTCTGTTCGGTCTATTGTTGTTTACCTAAACTAGGGTCGGGGCATATGGCACACGCAGACACACTCGGGCGGCCCGACGGGATGCAGGGCTTGGCCGCTGATTGGGCGTCTGACCAGAGGGCATTCAAGAATGTTCCCTGGGGCAAGGCGATGATGTGGATCTTCCTCGTCAGCGACACCTTCATATTCAGTTGTTTCCTGCTGTCCTACATGACGGTGCGCAATTCGACGACGGTGCCATGGCCGAACCCCAGCGAGGTCTTCGCCTTGAGCTTCGGCGGCGAGCCGATCCCGCTGATCCTGATCGCGATCATGACCTTCATCCTGATCAGCAGTAGCGGCACCATGGCGATGGCGGTCAATTTCGGCTACCGCAAGAACCGCGTGGCAGCGGCCCTACTGATGCTAGCGACGGCGGCATTCGGTGCGTCGTTCGTCGGCATGCAGGCGTTCGAATGGAGCAAGCTGATCGAAGAGGGCGTGCGGCCCTGGGGCAATCCGATGGGCGCGGCTCAGTTCGGATCGACCTTCTTCATGATCACCGGCTTCCACGGCTTCCACGTGTCGGTCGGGGTGCTGTTCCTGATCATCACGTCCATCAAGTGCTTCCGCGGTGACTACGACGACACCGGACGCCGGGGCTATTTCACTAGCCGCAAGGGCGGCTATGAGGTCGTCGAGATCATGGGCCTGTATTGGCATTTCGTCGATCTGGTGTGGGTGTTCATCTTCGCATTCTTCTATCTTTGGTGAGGGGCTGAGACATGGCACAAGCGGCTGAGGGACAACAACATCCGCTCGGGGTCTACTTCTGGATCTGGGGATTGCTGTTCGTCCTGAGCGCGTTCTCGTACGCGGTCGACTACTTCCACGTCGAAAGTTATCTGCGATGGACGCTAATTTTGGTGTTCATGATGCTCAAGGCGGGGCTGATCTGCGCCGTCTTCATGCATATGATGTGGGAGCGTATGGCGTTGATTTACGCCTTGCTGCTGCCGCCGATCGCGATTTTGGTGTTCGTTGCGATCATGACGTTCGAGTCTGACTATACGTTCGCGACGCGCATCATCTTCTTCGGCCCCGGACCGCTGCCGATCGCGCACTGACGCCGATTTGACCAACGCGGGCCCACGCTCGGACCGTCCCGAGCGCGGGCTTTCGCGTATCCAGACGGCGGCCGGATCGATTGTCTCCCACCGCCCGCGCCGCTATGGTGCGCCGGCAATCAGCCTACGCGCTGCTATCAGTTGGAATAGCGCCATCGGCAGCGATCCCAAAGCCCGACGGCGCTGAGGACGTTATGGCAATGATGAGAGCTACACATTGATCTCGACCGCGCTTGCCGCTCACGGCGTCACCGGTACCGGCAGCTCGTCGGGCGGTACGGCGCTCTTGATCATTCTGGGCACGATAATCGCGTTGGCGATCGCCTATGTCGGGCAGAAAAGGTGGCGCGCACGCAAGCGATGAGGCCGCGCGGCGGGGGCCCCCGACGCAAACCTCCCTGCCCGTGTCTACCATAGCGTCCGGTGGTCGATGATCGGCCGGCTCAAACCGTCAACGGGATGATCGTCATGGCCGTCACGTGCTCGACGATCAGGGCCGCGAACAGCGTGAACAGATAGAGGATGGAGAAGCGGAACATGCGTCGCGCGGCACGGTCGCCGGACTCACGCAAGACCTGAACCGCGAGCACCACAAAGTACGCGCCCAACAACGTCGCCGCCGCACCGTAGGCGGGCCCGGCCATGCCGAGCAGCACCGGTACGAAAGTCAGCGGCGTGAGCAACAAGGTATAGACCAGGATATGACGCTTGGTTTCGGCCTTACCGGCGACCACCGGCAGCATCGGCACGCCGGCCTTTGCGTAGTCGCCCTCCTGATAGAGCGCCAAGGCCCAGAAATGCGGCGGCGTCCACATGAATATGATCAGGAAGAGCACAATCGACTCGAGGCTCACCGAGCCGGTCACGGCAGCCCAACCGATCATTGGCGGAAACGCGCCGGCGGCCCCGCCGATAACGATGTTCTGCGGCGTTCGGCGCTTCAGCCAGACGGTATAGACGAACACGTAGAATGCATTGGCAAAGGCCAACAATGCGGCCGCCACCCAGTTGACAGCGATGCCCATGAGCAGGACCGCGAACAGGCTCAGCATGACGCCGAATGCAAGCGCCTCGTCCGGCGCGAGCCGACCGGCCGGGATCGGCCTCCGCCGGGTTCGCGCCATCAAGGCATCGATATCGCGCTCGTACCACATGTTGATTGCCCCGGCCGCGCCGGCGCCGACGGCTATACAGAACACGGCTGTCACCGCAGCCAGCGGGTGCAGGCTTCCCGGCGCCACCACCAAGCCGCCAACGCCGGTAAAAGCCACCAGCGACATCACCCGCGGTTTCAGCAGGGTCAGATAATCGGCGGCCCGTGCGCCAATCGGCTGCGCAACCGCTTGGGCCGTACTTGTCGTGTCCGCCGCCATTCCCCCAAAAACCCTCGATTCTTTGGACAGTGTACCGAAAGGACCGCACACGGGTAAACCGCCGCGCTTATCCGTTCACGTGATCACGCGCTCATGTTTGGGCTCACGCCCCCGCGCATGCATTTGACCAGATTTTGCGCCGCGCAACCATGATTATGTCAATCCGACGCCCGCAAAATTTCTCTCTAGCCGGCCAAGGGCATCGACACGTTAACTGACGCAGTCGGCCGAAATTCGCCGTGATCCGGGTCAGGCTGCGAGGCAGCACTGCTGCCAGACGGCAAACGTCTCAGCTCGAAAGGTCTTGAAGATGCGGCGTGGCAGAAGATGGCGTTGGACGTAGAAGGCGTTTTGAACGGCGGCGTGGATCGACAGGAACCGTTGGGCTGATCCCGGTGACTTGAACCGCTGCTGTTTTCGTTCTCGTCGTCTAACCGGCTGGTGTGAGTTTTCAGCGCGATTGTTCGCCCGCAATCGCTGCTCGTGGACCGCGGAAAGCCGCTCTTTTCGGATGGCGACGGCGTAAGATCGAAGCTTGTCCGTCGTGATCCGCTTCGGCGCAAAGCCCTGCTTGTTGAGCAGCTTTCGCAGCAATCTCGCCGCCGATCGGGCGCAACGTCGTCGCTGGACCAGAAAGTCGAGCACCTCACCCTCGTCGTCGACCGCCCGCCACAGCCAGTGTCTCCGGCCGCGGATCCTGATGGCCATCTCGTCGAGATGCCAGCGAGCACTGGCACGCGGACGGCTGCGGCGAAGATTGCTGGCGACCAGACGCCCGAACTTCAGAAACCAGCGCCGTACCGTCTCATTCGAAACATCGATCCCACGCTCGGCCAGCAATTCCTCGACGTCGCGAAACGACAGCGTGAAACGGGCGTAAAGCCAGACCGCGTGCTGGATGATCACTGGCGGAAAGCGATGTCGCTTAAAGGATATCGGGGTCATTCGGCGACGGTAGCGACGCCAGGTCACCACGGCCACCCACTTAACGTGTCAATGCCCACATAGGCCCTAAACCCCCGCAAAGAGTCGCTAATTCCGCACCGCCGAAAGTCAAAAAACACTGTGATATCAATGATTTAAGCCGTGGCGGAGGGAGTGGGATTCGAACCCACGAGGGGCTTTCGCCCCAACACGCTTTCCAGGCGTGCGCCTTAAACCGCTCGGCCATCCCTCCCGCACCCGCGGCATGTAACGAATCGCCGTACGCCGATGCAAGCGCCCATGCATCCAATTTGCCGTGGCCGTCGTCACTGTTACGATGGCGGCCACCATTACCGCGGCAGGCTAGGCTAGAGCTTTGATCGTATTTAGATTGTTGGGAGTCGTCCTGCTGGTGCTTGCCACGTTGGCGCTCGTCGAGGAGATCGCGGTCTGGCGCGACACCGGCGAACTCCGTGCCATAGCCCTCGGCGAGTTTTGGTTCCGCTGGCATCGCGGCAGCTTGAACTTTCTGCAGGCGATCATTCAGCGTTATGTCCACCCGGCGCTCTGGGAGCCCGGCATCGTGACCGTTCTGACGTGGCGCGCCTCGCTGGTCCTGTTCGGCGGCGGGCTGCTGATGTTCGCGGCCGGCTGGTATTTGCCGCGCCTTAAGAGAAAGCGGCGGTGAGCGAGCACGGTTGATGCGACCGCTACTCGTCGCCCATGCGCAGCGCGGCGATAAACGCCGATTGCGGGATTTCGACATTGCCGAACTGGCGCATGCGCTTCTTGCCCGCCTTCTGTTTCTCCAGCAACTTGCGTTTACGGGTCACGTCACCGCCATAACATTTGGCCGTCACGTCCTTGCGCAACGCGCCGACCGTCTCACGGGCGACAATCTTGGCGCCGATCGCCGCCTGAATCGCCACCTTGAACAGTTGACGTGGCACCAAGGTCTTCAAGCGTTGGCACAGGGCGCGTCCGCGCGGCTCGGCCTGAGTACGGTGCACGATCATCGACAACGCGTCGACCGGCTCGCCATTGACCAGGATCGCCACTTTGACCAGCTCGCCCTCGCGATAGCCCTCGACGTCATAGTCGAAGCTGGCATAGCCGCGGCTGACCGACTTCAGACGGTCGTAGAAATCGAACACGACCTCATTGAGCGGCAGCCGGTAGACCGCTAGCGCCCGGCTGCCGACGTACGATAGCTCGACCTGCTCGCCGCGGCGTTCGGTGCATAGGGCCAGCACGCTGCCCAGATAGGTGTCGGGGACGATGATCGAGGCCTTGATCCAGGGCTCCTCGATGGCGGCGATCCGCGCCGGATCGGGGAAGTCCGACGGATTGTGCAGATCCATGCGCGTTCCGTCGCTCAGGTGCACACGGTAGAGCACCGAAGGCGCGGTGGCGATAAGATCGAGGCCGAACTCGCGCTGCAAGCGCTCCTGCACGATCTCCACATGCAGCAGGCCGAGGAAGCCGCAACGAAAGCCGAAGCCCAGCGCGGTCGACGTTTCGGGCGCGGTGTGGAAGCTGGCGTCGTTGAGCCGCAGCTTGGCGAGACTGTCTTTCAGGTCTTCGTAGTCGGCGCTGTCGGCGGGGAACAGGCTGCAGAACACCACTGGCACCGACGGCTTGAAGCCGGGCAGCGGCGCATCGGCCGGCCTGCGATCATCGGTGACGGTGTCGCCGACCCGGCAATCGGCGACGTCCTTGATCGAGGCGGTGATGAACCCCAGTTCACCGGGCCCCAACGTCGGCACTTCCTTGCGCGCCGGTGTGAACACACCGACCCGGTCGACCTGATAGACGCTGCCGGTCGCCATCATGCGAATGCGCTGGCCCCTGGTCAGCGTGCCGTCGACGACGCGCACCAACGCCACCACGCCCAGGAATGGATCGTACCAGCTGTCGACCAGCAGTGACTTCAACGTCGCGCTTTCGTCTCCTTGGGGTGGCGGCAGGCGCGCGACCAGCGCTTCAAGCACGTCCTCGATGCCAATGCCGGTCTTGGCGGAAATAGCGATGGCGTTTTCGGCTTCGAGTCCGATCACCTCCTCGATCTGCTGCTTGACGCGCTCCGGCTCGGACGCCGGCAAATCGATCTTGTTGAGGACCGTGACCACCTTCTGATCGCTGTCGATCGCCAGATAGGCGTTGGCGAGCGTCTGCGCCTCGACCCCCTGGCTGGCGTCGACCAATAGGATAGAGCCTTCGCAAGCGGCCAATGACCGACTCACCTCATAGGCGAAGTCGACATGGCCCGGCGTGTCCATCAGGTTGAGCTGATAGGTCCAGCCGTCCTTGGCCGTGTAGGCGAGGCGCACGGTCTGTGCCTTGATGGTGATGCCGCGTTCGCGCTCCAGTTCCATCGAGTCGAGCACCTGCGCGCGCATCTCGCGCCGTGTCAGCCCGCCGCAATGCTCGATCAGACGGTCGGCCAGCGTCGACTTGCCGTGGTCGATATGGGCGATGATCGCGAAGTTACGGATGTGCGACAGGTCGGTCATGCGACGTCTTTCCCGGGACCCGAGCGGAACATAGGAATCAGCCACTTGCCACGCAACGGCCGCTCAGCACCGCCGGATTGCGTCAACTAGACCTCAGAGTGCCGCCGGTTTTCTTGGTGACGCTGGCGACGATGCGGGCGGCGGCGGCGTCGATCTCCGCGTCGGTCAGCGTCGCCTTGCGCGGCTGCAACGTGACCGAGACGGCAAGTGACTTCTGGCCTTCCGGCACCCCCTTGCCTTCATAGACGTCGAATACGGTGACGTTGGCGATCAACGCCTTGTCGGCCGCCTTGGCAGCACGCACGAGGGTGTCGGCGCTGACACCGTCATCGACGAGGAAGGCAAAATCGCGATGCACGGGCTGGAGCGGCGCCAGCTCCAGGCCGGCGCGCATCGCCGACTTGCTGCGCGGCAACGGCACCGCGTCCAGGAACATCTCGAATGCGGCGGCCGAGCCCTTTACGTTGAGCGCCGCCATCGCGCCGGGATGCACGTCGCCGAACCACGCTAGCACCTTCGGACCCAGGCGCAGCGTGCCGGATCGGCCCGGATGATACCATTCAGGCGCGTCGGTTGTGATCTGCACCTTGTCGACCGGCGCGCCCGCCGCCTGCAGCGCCGCCAGCGCGTCGGCCTTGGCGTCGAAGGCGTCGGCGGGACGCGGCGTGGCGGGCCAGCCTTGCGTGCCCATGCGCCCGAGGCGAACCCCCGCCGCCACCTGTCGCTGTCCGTCGGGCGTGTCGTCGACATATTGCGGGCCGAGTTCGAACAGGCCGACGTCGGCGTAGCCGCGATCGGCATTGCGCCCGGTGGCGGCGATCAGGTTCGGCAGCATCGACGGCCGCATGACGTCCAACTCGGCGCTGATGGGATTGGCGAGCCTCAACGACTCCGGCGCACCACCGAACCGTTCGGCCGCGGCGCGCGCGGTGAACGACCAGGTCACGGCCTCGCACAGCCCGCGGCTCGCCAGGGCACGCTTGACCGGGCTTACCCGGCGCTGCGCTGGCGTTAGCGCCGGCTTGGACAGCGGTGTCGTCCGCTCCAGCGGAACCGCGGGCACGTTGTCCAGGCCGTGAATGCGCACCACTTCCTCGACCAGATCGGCTTCGCCATCCAGATCGGGCCGCCAGGTCGGCGGCAGGGCCCGCAGCGCACCATTTTCCGCCGAGACCTCGAACCCGAGCGCGGTGAGGATTTCCCGCTGGCGCGGGGCCGGAATATCGGCGCCGCCGAGCGTGCGCGCGCGTTCCGCACGCAAGGCAATCACCGGCCGGCGCTCAGGCATCGCGCCGGCGCGCACGATCTCGCTCGTCTCGCCGCCGCACCAGTCCAAGATCAGCCGAGCCGCAACTTCCGCGCCCCAATCGGACGATGTCGGGTCGACGCCGCGCTCGAAGCGATAGCGGGCGTCGGAGACGATGTTGAGCTTGCGCCCGGTCGCCGCGATCTGAGTCGGCTCGAACAGCGCGACCTCGAGGAACACCTCGGTCGTCTCCGCAACACAGCCGCTGGCCGCCCCGCCCATGACGCCGCCGATGCCATGGATGCCGGCGGGGTCGGTGATGACCGTCATCGTGTCGTCGAGCTCGTAGGTCTTGCCGTTGAGCGCCTCAATCGAAGAGCCGCCGCGGGCACGGCGCATCGTGAGTTTGCCGGCCGACAGTTTGGCCGCATCGAAGACATGCAGCGGCCGCCCGAGATCGACCGTCACGTAGTTGGTCACGTCCACCAACGCCGAGATCGGCCGCAAGCCGATTGCGCGCAATCGGTCCTGCACCCAGCGCGGGCTCGGCCCGTTGGTGACGTCGCGGAAACTGCGGCCCACGACATAGGGGCACGCATTGGTGTCATCGGCGATCGTCCAACGTGTCGGGCTGGCAAAGGTGCCGGCGACGGGCGCGGCAACTTCCAGCGGCTTCAGCGCGCCCAAACCGGCGGCGGCGAGGTCGCGGGCGATGCCGCGCACACCCGTGCAATCGGGACGGTTGGGCGTCAGTTCGACGTCGATCACCGCCTCGTCGAGACCCATGATCGGCGCAAACGGATCGCCAACCGCGGCATCGTCGGGCAACTCGATGATGCCCGCGTGCTCGTCGGACAGGCCCATCTCGCGCTCCGAGCACAACATGCCGTTGGACTCGACGCCGCGAATGCGGCTTGCCTTCAGCAGCAACGCCGTGCCCGGAAGGGTCGTGCCGGCAGGTGCAAATACGCCCTTCATGCCGGCGCGCGCGTTAGGCGCACCGCACACGACCTGCACTTGGCCGGCGCCGGTGTCGACGACGCAAACCTGTAGCCGGTCGGCGTCAGGATGCGGCTCTGCGGACACCACGCGTCCGACCCGGAACGGCGCCAACGCCTTGGCCCGGTCCTCGACCGAATCAACTTCCAGGCCAATGGCGTTGAGGGTGTCGACGATCCGATCCAGCGGCGCATCGCCGTCCAGATGATCCTTCAGCCAGGAAAGCGTGAATTTCATCGCCCGGTCCCGCCTAGGCGCCGCGCGTCAAGGACGGCACGTCCAGCGGATCGAAGCCGTAGTGGCGCAGCCAGCGAATGTCGGCCTCGAAGAAGGTGCGCAGGTCGGGGATGCCGTATTTGAGCATCGCGATGCGGTCGATGCCCATGCCGAAGGCGAAGCCCTGGAAGCGGTCGGGATCGATGCCGCCGGCCTTGAGCACGTTGGGATGCACCATGCCCGAGCCCATGATCTCCAGCCAGTCGTCGCCGCCGCCGATGATCAGTTCGCCGCCCTTGCGCTTGCAGCCGATATCGACCTCCATCGACGGCTCGGTGAAGGGGAAGTGGCTGGGACGGAAGCGCACCGGCAGATCCGGCACGTCGAAGAAGGCCCGGCAGAACTCGATAATGCAGCCCTTGAGGTGACCCAGGTGCGTGGTCTCGTCGACCACCAGGGCCTCGATCTGATGGAACATCGGCGTGTGCGTGGCGTCGCTGTCGCAGCGATAGGTGCGTCCCGGTGCGATGATGCGGATCGGCGGGGCGCCGGCCTGCATGGTGCGGATCTGCACCGGCGAGGTGTGGGTGCGCAGCAGGCGCTGCGTGCCATCTTCCTTAGGCGCGAAATAAAATGTGTCGTGCATGTCCCGCGCCGGGTGCGCCGGCGGGATGTTCAGGGCGGTGAAGTTGTAGAAGTCGTCCTCGATGTCGGGTCCCTCGGCCACGGTGAAGCCCATCTCGCCGAAGATGGCGATGCATTCGTCCATGGTCTGGCTGATCGGGTGCAGCCGCCCGGGTGGCGACAAACGCGCCGGCAAGGTGACATCGGCGGCTTCCTGGGCGAGCCTGGCGTCCAGCGTTTGCGCCTGCAGCGCGTCGTGCCGCACGGCGATCGCGGCGGCGATCTCCTCCTTCAGGCGATTAAGGCTCTGGCCGGCCTGCTTGCGCGCCTCCGGCTCTAGCGCCCCGAGCGCCTTCATGCGCGTGGTGATCGCGCCTTTTCGGCCCAACGCGGCCACGCGCACGGCTTCCAGGGCGGCGGGATCGGCCGCAGCCGCGACCGACGCCATGGTCTCCGTCCTTATGCCGTCTACGTCCTGATCCATTCCACTTGTCGATCGAACTGCCACGCAAAAAGGGGCCGTCCACAGGAGCGACCCCTCATCCTAAACCAACGGGCCCGCCCCCCCTTTGGGGCGCGTCCCGCCTCAAGCGGCTTTTGCGAGAGCGTCCCGTGCGGTTTGTACCAAGTTGGCAAACGACGCCGGTTCACGCGCCGCGATGTCGGCGAGAACCTTGCGGTCGAGATCCACGCCGGCGCTCTTCATGCCGGCAATGAACTCGGAATAGTTCAGCCCATGAGTGCGGGCGCCGGCATTGATCCGTTGGATCCACAATGCGCGAAATTCACGCTTGCGGTTGCGGCGGTCGCGATAGGCGTACTGCAACGCCTTTTCGACCCGCTCCACCGCCATGCGGTAGCAGTTCTTGTTGCGACCGCGGTAGCCCTTGGCCAGCTTGAATATCTTCTTGCGGCGGGCGTTGCGGGCGGGGCTGCGCGATACGCGTGACATGGCTTCCCCTCAACTGCCGTAGGGCATCATCGGTTTGATGATCTTGGCGTCAGGCGCCGACAGATTGCCGATATGGCGCGCCTTACGCTTCATGCTTTGCGGCCGTTTGCTCATACCGTGGCGCATATTTGCCGGCTTCATGCGCACCTTGCCCGAGGCGGTCAGCCGGAACCGCTTCTTCACAGAGCTCTTGGTCTTAAGCTTGGACATCGTCTGGTCGCCTTACTCAACGCCGGCACCGTCCCGGCCGGCGCTCGGCACGGGCTCACTAGCGCGCGGTTTATAGCCGCGCCCGCCGGGTTTCGCAAGCCAGCGCGGGAAGTCAGCGCGGGGCCATCACCATGATCATCTGCCGCCCCTCCATCTTGGGCATTTGCTCGACCTTGGCGATTTCCTCCAGTTCATCCCGCACGCGCTCGAGGACCTTGGCGCCCAGATCCTGATGCGCCATCTCGCGGCCGCGGAAACGCAGGGTCACCTTGACCTTGTCGCCTTCGCCGAGGAACCGCCGCGCATTGCGGATCTTCACATCGTAATCGTGCTGCTCGATGGTCGGCCGGATCTTGATTTCCTTGACGTCGATGGTGCGCTGCTTCTTGCGCGCCTCCGTCCGCTTCTTTTGTTCTTTGTATTTGAGCTTGCCGGAGTCGAGGATCTTGCAGACCGGCGGGTCCGCCCCCGGCGCAATCTCGACCAGGTCGAGGCCGGCACCATAGGCGCGCTCCAGGGCATCCTCCATGGATACGACGCCGAATTGCTCTCCGTGTTGATCGATCAGACGAACCTGGGCCGCGGCGATCGCTTCGTTGATCCGCGGGCCGGTCTTCTGCGGTGGGGTTAGGTCAATTGGTCGTCTAGCGATTTACGGAACTCCTTCGATCGTTGTCACTAGCCATTGCAGTCGCTGGTCATTGGCCACCGGCGGCCGGTCCCGATCATCGATCATATCCGGGGCCTGCTGCTTCCTGGCTAAGATTAGGAACCACCTCATCCAGCGCAAGCACTTCTTGCGCGCTGCTGCCCAGGCGGCGCAGCGCCACCTGGCGCGACGTGGCCTCGCGCTTTCCCACCACAAGCATGGCGGGCACCTTGGCCAGACTATGCTCGCGCACCTTGTAAGAGATCTTCTCGTTGCGGTTATCGAGCTCCGCTCGCAGCCCCGCCGACCGACACACCGCGGCCACCTCGGTGGCGTAGGCATTCGCGTCGTCGGTAATGGTCGCCACCACGACCTGAACGGGCGCCAGCCATAGCGGCATATGGCCGGCATAGTGCTCGATCAGGATACCGAGGAAACGCTCGAACGAGCCGAGAATAGCGCGGTGCAGCATCACCGGCCGATGCTTCTGGCCGTCGGCGCCGACATAGTGGGCGTCCAACCGTTCCGGCAGCACGAAATCCGCTTGCAGCGTACCGCATTGCCAGTCGCGGCCAATAGCGTCCCGCAGCACGAATTCGAGCTTCGGCCCGTAGAAGGCGCCCTCGCCCGGATTCAGCGTGAAATCAAGGCCCGCCGCCTTGGTGGCCTCCATCAACGCCGCCTCGGCCAGGTCCCAGGTCACGTCGGCGCCGGCGCGCACCGGCGGCCGGTCAGCAAACTTGATGGCGACGTCGGTGAAGCCGAAATCGGCATAGACGCTCTTCAGGAGATCGCAGAAGGCGATGGTCTCGGGCACGATCTGATCCGGCGTGCAGAATATATGAGCGTCGTCCTGAGTGAACGCGCGCACGCGCATCAGCCCGTGCAACGCACCCGACGGCTCATTGCGGTGGCAGGCGCCGAACTCGGCCATGCGGATCGGCAGGTCGCGATAGCTGGTGATGCCCTGCTTGAAGATCTGTACATGGCCCGGACAGTTCATAGGTTTTATAGCCAGGACATGGTCGCCCTCGTCGGTCATGGAGAAGATGCCGTCGCCGAACTTCTCCCAATGACCGGACCGCTCCCACAGGCTGCGGTGGATGAGCTGCGGGGTCTTGACCTCGATATAGCCGGCGCCTTCCAGCCGCCGGCGAATGTAGCGCTCGCAGGCGCGATAGAGGGTCCAGCCCTTGGCGTGCCAGAAGATCGAACCGGCCGCCTCCTCCTGGATGTGAAACAGGCCCATCTCGCGTCCGAGGCGCCGGTGATCGCGCCGCTCGGCCTCCGCCAGCATCAGGAGGTAGTCCTTTAGCTGCTGAGGGTTGGCCCAGGCTGTCCCGTAGATGCGCTGCAGCGGTTGCTTGGTCGGATCGCCGCGCCAGTATGCGCCTGACACCTTGGTCAGCTTGAACGCCTTGCCCAGCCTGCCGGTAGACGGCAGGTGCGGTCCGGTACACAGGTCGAGCCACTTGCCCTGGCGATAGACCGATATCTCCCCATCCTTGGACAGGGTCTCAATATGCTCGGCCTTGAAGTGCTCTCCCGCCCGCTTGAAGTGATCGATCGCCGTCTCGCGGTCCCACACCTCGCGGATGATCGTCTCGTCGCGGCCGACGATATCGCGCATCCGCGCCTCGATGCGCTCCAGATCGTCGGGCGTGAACGGCACTTCGCGGTAGAAATCGTAGTAGAAGCCGTTTTCGATCGCCGGGCCAAAGGTCACCTGCGTGCCTGGAAACAACTCCTGCACGGCCTCGGCCAGCACGTGCGCGGCGTCATGGCGCAACAGTTCCAAGGCATCCTCGTCCTTGGCGGTGACGATCGACACGGCCGCGTCGCGGGCGATCGTGGCCGCCAGGTCCTTCAGTTCGCCATCGACGCGCACCGCCAGGGCCGCGCGCGCCAGCCCGGGGCCGATCGCGGCCGCGATCTCGGCGCCGCTGACGGGGCCGGGAAAGTCGCGTCCGCTGCCGTCGGGCAGCGAAACGCGCAATGCGCCTTGGCCGTTCGAGTTCATGACGAGAAGCGCGCCGCGTGGACGCAGTGGGTCCTTTGCATCATTGGGGGTCCTTTGCATCATTGGCGCCGGATTTAGCGCATGCGCAGGGCGGCTTCAACCTCGCCGACCGACAGGCCGCGGAGAGCGTTGCGTTGCAGCACGGTCACGTTGTCGCCGCGCGGCGCGCACAAGTGGGGATTGGATGCATCACTAAACAAGACCACCGTCCGTGTGCCGCCAACCGCGATGACGTGCATCGGTCCGGTGTCGTTACCGACCGCGACGGCGGCCCGCGCCCCGATCGCGTAGATATCGGCGAGGCTGGTCTCGCCGGTCAGGTCGATCGCTTGCTGGCACGCGGCCGCGATCCGCTTGGTTACGGCCCGCTCCGGTGTGCTGCCCAGCAGCACGGGGGTCACCGCGCGGTGCACCAACTCGCGCGCCAGCGACGCATAGTGTTCCACCGGCCAGCGCTTGTTCGGGCGATGCCGCGAGCCGCCAGGGACCAGTAGGGCGTAGCTGCGTGGCAGGCCAAAGCGCGAGACATCGGCATCGATCCAGCCCAGATGGGGGGGTGGTAGATCGGCGATGCCGGCGGCGTGGAGTTGTGAGGCCAGACGATCGATAGTGTGCATGGCGTCGCGCTGCGGATTGTCGTGCGGGTGCGAACAGCCGCGGGCGATACCCGACCACTCGACCTCGCGCAGGCCGCTGAAGCGCATCAGCCGAAAGTAGCGCTCCGTGCGCGCCGATGTCTGCAAGTCGTACACGCGATCGAAATCGGCGCCGGACAGCCGCCGGCCCAATCGCCACCAGCCGCCCAGGCTCAGCGGGCCGGGGCGCCGATCCTCCCACACCTCATCGAACCAGGGGCTGGCCTGCGCCAGGCCGACGAACGAGCGCGTCGTCAGCAACGTGATATGCGCCCAGGGATGATGCTGGCGGATCGCCGCAAACGCACCGGTGGCCTGGATGAAATCGCCCAACGCGCTGAGCTTGATGATCAGCAGCCGCTGGGCGGCGTCCGGTGCGGGCGGAACCATGGCGGCGGCGGCGCTCATGTCCGTTCCACCATGAGCTCTTCGTAGACTGCAAGCGTCGCCGCGCACATGGTTTCGACGGCGAAGTGTTCGCGCGCATGGGCCGCCGCCGCGGCGCTCATGCGCTCGCGGGCGCTCTGATCGAGATCGAGCGCCAGCGCCAAGCCTCGCGCTAGCCCGTCCGGATCGCCCGGCGCGAACGCCCAGCCGGTATGGCCGTCAATGATCTGTTCGGGCGCGCCGCCGTGGCGGGCGACCACGACCGGCCGCCCCATGGCCTGCGCCTCGGCCACGACCCGGCCGAACGCCTCGGGCTCGATCGAGGCGGAGACCACGACGTCGGCCAGCATGTAGGCTGCAGGCATATCGTCGCAATGATCGTGCAGGTATACAATATCGGCGACCCCCTGCCGTCGGCATTGCGCGACGAGCTCCGATCGAAACCAGTCGCTGCGCCGCGCCGCGCCGACGATCACACAGGTCACGTCGCGCCGGCCCAGCCGCGCCAACGCCTCGATCAGCAGCGCCTGCCCCTTCCACCGCGCCATGCGGCCCGGCAGCATGACGACCGGCAGCCCGTCGGGTAGTCGCCATGACCTGGCCAAGTGCACGATGCGCTCGGCGCTCACCCGATCGGCGCTAAAGCGCGCCGTGTCGATCCCACGCGGAATCACCCGAACGATCGCCGGATCGGCCCGGTAGTGCTCGGCGATATGGCGGGCAATGAAGTGCGAATTGGCGATGATCCGGTCACCGCGCGTCATCACCGCATTGTACCGGTGCTTAAGCGCCCCGCCATGGGTGTAGGTACCATGAAAGGTGGTGACGAAGCGGGCGCCGGTCCGTGCCGAGGCCAGCAGCGCGCTCCAAGCCGGCGCACGGCTGCGCGCATGCACGATGTCGACGGCGTGGCGCGCGATCAGTTTCGAGAGGCGGCCGGCATTGCGGTAGATCGTGACCGGGTTCTTCGACGCCAGCGGCAACGCGGCATGGTCTACGCCGGCGCGTGTGAGTTCATGGACCATCTCGCCGCCGGCGGACGCCACTAACGGCCGGCCGCCGGCGTCGGCCAGCGCTCGCGCCACATCGATGGCGCTACGCTCGACGCCGCCGCCGCCGCGGCGCAAGGACGGCAGCACCTGCAATACGCGCGGCGGGGCCGACGGCGCCATCTGCTCAGGGGTGGCGGCCACCATCGCGCCGGCGTGGTCGCGACGGTCATGATTCACCGCACGCGGCCTCCGAACCGCGACGCGCCGCCGGTGCGGGCGAGTCGGGCATCGTGAACGATCATGACACAGCTAATTCCGACATGTGGCAGTCGATGGCAACCCAATTACGGCCTGCGCGGCAGGGCCGTAGTGGGTCGGTAAAATTTTCCCTAAATTCCGGCAATGCCTGCATCCACCATCGGCAAGGACTGCGTGCCACCCAGACGACCCGAGCGCAAGCTATTGATATCGCAAGTTTAACTCGATGGCACGGCGGTTGCGTGGGAGCGCGCGGAAGCTAACGGGCGATGCGTCGTCCACATCCAAAACGGAGACACACCGATGGCCACCGATATCGCACTATCCGCCGCCGTGCGCTCGAACCTATTGTCGCTGCAAGACACGCGGGACCTGATCGAGCGAACCCAGAACCGACTATCGACGGGCCTGCGGGTGTCCAGCTCGCTGGACGATGCCCGCGCCTTCTTCGAGGCCAAGTCGCTCGCCGATACCGGCTCCGACCTCAACGAAAAAAAGCAAGGCATCGACCAGTCGATCAGCTCGGTTACGGTCGCGCTGGAAGCGATCGATGCGGTCGACAATCTGGTCCAGCAGATGAAGGGTATTGCGATCAGTGCCCGCACGGCGAGCGGCAACGAGCTGACGGAGCTGGTCGGCCAGTTCAACGAGCTCAGGACGCAGGCCGACAATCTGACCAACGACGCCAACTACCAGGGCCTCAATCTGATCGACGGCACCGGTACGACCCTGTCGATATCGTTCAGCAACGATACCACCAGCGTACTGGACATCGCATCGGTCGATCTGCGCGTCGCCACCACCGGACTGTCGATTTCGTCCGCCGCCAGTTTCAGTGTGGGCACCAACATCATCGCCTCGCTCAACGAGATCGAGTCGGCGATCGAAACGCTACGCGGCAAGGCCCAGGCGTTGGGCTCCAACGTCGCACTGTTACAGACCCGCCTTGCCTTCACCTCCGAATATGTCAACACCCTGGAGGAAGGCGCCGGCAAGCTGACGTTGGCCGACATCAACGAGGAAGGCGCCAATCTGGTGGCCTTGCAGGTGCGGCAACAGCTCGGCATCCAGGCGCTGGCCTTCGCCGGCCAGAGCGAACAGTCGGTGTTGCAGCTGTTCAACTAGCGCGCGAAACCGCCATCGGTACCAAGGGAGCCGTTTTGGGTCAGTCCGGCGCGATCGTGCCGGGCCGCCGTTAACCAATTAATCAGCCATTAAGGCGCAGTCTGCACACGGGTTTGGGCGCACCGCGCCCGCACTTCGACCCCACGTGCAACCAGACGGAGTGAATTCCGCTGTCGGCGCCAACAATCGCATACGCCCCGCAAGCGCACGACGCATCCAGACTGATCGCCGATGCCGTTCGTGCACTCGACGACGAGCGGCACGACGAGGCGATTGTTGCGTGCGAAGGCCTGCTGAAGAGCGACGGCACCTGCGCCGAGGCATACTATGTCCTGGGACTGGTCAGTCTGGAGCTCGAGTCACCGGCGAACGCGGCCCGACTGTTGGAACGCGCGCACGCACTGGCGCCGGACGTGCAGGAGTTCGCCGAGGCACTGGCCGGCTTGTACGCCCGCGTCGGGCAGGTCGCCGACGGCCTGTTCTATGCAAAGCTCGCGACCACGTTGCCACCGCATGGCGGCTGCGAGGGCCTGCTTCCCGAACGCTTCGGCACATTCTTCGGCAATTTGAACCGTGGCCGCTCGGATCTCTATCGCGCCCGCGCGGCGCAACACCTGGCCGCCGGCGCAGACGAAGAGGCGATCAGCGCCTGCGCCGCGCAACTCGACCTGACGCCAGGCGACGTCGAGACGCTGCGCATCATGGCCCGCGCCTGCGGCCGCACCGGAAAGATGGAGCGTGCCATCGCCGCACGACAGGCGGTGCTGCACAGCGACGATGCGTGCGCGCGCGATCTCAGCCTGCTAGCGCAATCCCTCGCGCAAGCCGGCCGATATGCCGAATCGGACGTTTGTCATGCTGAAGCCACCGAACGCGCGCCCGATGACGCAACGTCGGCATCGCTTCGGCTGGCTGACATGCAGCGCGACCCGAGCCGCGACCCGGCCATAGTCACCGCGGCGTACGCCGACTGGCATGAACGCTTCGCCACCGCGTTCGAGGCCCGTGCTCCCGCCGCAACCAAGGATCGCGATCCGGAGCGTCCGCTGAATGTCGGCTACATCTGCGGCACGCAGTTCGACAGCGACGCCCTCACCGCGCTGGAACCGGTCCTGCAGGGCCATCGCCGTGGCGCGGTGCGCGCATTTTGCTATGTCGAGGGACGCCGCACGGACACCGCAACCGAACGCCTGATCCGCGCCGCATACCGCTGGACCGACATCGCGGGCGTCGACGACGAGACGGCGTGGCAAATCCTGCGCGGCGACGACATCGACGTTGTGGTCGATCTGGTCGGCCACGGCGCCAGCGGCCGGCCGCTGATGCTTGCGCGGCGGCCGGCGCCGATTGCACTGGGCTGGCTCGGCCATCCGCTCGGAAATAGCAGCGCCAGCCTTGATCACGTCATGTGCGACGAACGCATGAGCCCCGCCGGTAACGACGATGGCGTCTTGAAGCTGTCGCGCCCGCCGATTGTGTTTCACCCGCCGGCGGTCGTTCCGGAGATCGAGCCAGCGCCGGCTCTGAGCGTCGGACACGCGACGTTTGGCGCCCAATTGGACCTGAGCCTGGTCGATCCACGACTGGCGCGCCTGTACGGCCGCATCCTGCGTGCGGCGCCGGGCGCAAGGCTGCTGTTGTGCAACGCACGCGGGCTGGACCAGGCGTGCATCGACCGTACGCTCGACTACTTCGCCCACATGGGCGTGCGCGACCGGGTCGACGTCATCAATCCGGAGGACAACTTCCGCACCAGGTTCGAGTTCTATCAGCATATCGACGTTGCGCTCGACACCGTGCCGCTGAACGGCACAATTGAAACCTGCAGGGCGCTGTGGATGGGCGTGCCGGTGCTCACGCTTGCCGGTGACGGACCGGGCGCATGCATGGGCGCGAGCCTGCTCGGCGCCTTGGGCCGCCCGGAATGGATCACCACAACGGAAATAGCCTACACCCAGTCCGCGGCCACGCCGGTGATGTGGCCGCGCTGCAGTCAATCCGCAGTTCGCTACGCCAAGACGTCGGCCGGCCGCCCCTGGTCGACCGCGCGGATCTTTGCCGAGCGCTTGAGGACGCCTATCGCACGCTGTGGCGCCAGTGGTGCGGATCGGCAGACCATGCCAGTGCCTGAGCCCTTCGCCATCGGCACTGAGCGCATCGGCGATGGCCGCTGCTTCGTCATCGCCGAGGCCGGCGTCAATCACAACGGCGATGTGGAGATGGCGGGGCGCCTGATCGACGCCGCCGCCGAGGCCGGCGCCGACGCTCGGCGAACTCACTTTCGAACCTCTCGACGAAGCGGCTCACCGACGATACCCAGCCGCTGTCCAGGCATTCCTTCACGTAGCGCCAGGCATTGCCGCCGATATGCGGCTCGCATAGCGCAATCGGTGCCGACGCCGGCATGGTTAACGATCTCCTTACGGCCGTGTGACTAGAGTCGCGCATGGTCTCGTTCCGCGACGCCTACGAACAACGCCGGGTGCTGGTCACCGGCGCCGACGGCTTCATCGGCTCGCACCTGGTCGAGGCCTTGGCCGCCGCCGACGCGAAAGTGACCGCGCTCGCGCTGTACAATTCCTTCGGTACCGCCGGTTGGCTGGACGAGATCGACAACCAGGCGATCGAGATCAGCCGTGGCGACGTGCGCGACGCCGCGTTCGTGAACGAACTCGTCGCCGGCCACGACGTGGTGTTCCATCTGGCGGCACTGATCGCGATCCCCTACTCGTACGTCGCGCCGCAGTCCTACGTCGACGTCAATGTTAGCGGCACGCTGAACGTGTTGGACGCATGCCGGCGCAACGGCGTAGTGGGCATGGTTCATACCTCGACCTCGGAGGTCTACGGCACGGCGCAGTTCACGCCGATCACCGAGGCGCATCCGCTCCAGGGCCAGTCGCCCTACGCCGCGAGCAAGATCGGCGCCGACAAAATGGCCGAGGCCTACGCCCGATCCTTCGACCTGGCGGTAGTGACGCTGCGGCCGTTCAACACCTATGGTCCGTGGCAAAGCGAGCGCGCGGTCATTCCATCGATCATTCGCCAGGTGCTGGACCCGAACTGCAATGCCTTGCGCCTGGGCGCGCTTTCGCCGACGCGCGACTTCAACTACGTTGACGACACGGTGCGCGCGTTCATGCAAGCCGGCGTCGGCGATCTCGACGTCACCACCGCGTACAACGCGGGCACTGGCCGTGCGGTCTCGATCGCTGACGTGGTCGCGCTGGTATGCGAGCAGACCGGCATCGAAAAGCCGATCGAGTGCGAGGCGGCGCGGGTTCGGCCGCCGCGCTCGGAGGTGTACGAGTTGATCGCCTCGGCCGACCGCTTCACCGAGGCTAGCGGCTGGCAACCGACCGTAACCCTCGAGGAGGGCATCGCCGGGACCATCGCCTGGTGGCGCGAGCGGATCGCCGCCGGCAATGTGCGCCCCAGCGCCGCACACTTGCTCTAGCATTCGGTTCGGGCGCGGCCGATCGCGCCGACGTCGGACTGAGCGCGCTCGTAATCGGCGCGCTCGCCGATATCGAGCCAATGTTCGTGCATCGGGAAACTGACCACCGCCTGGCCCGCGGCGACCAGGTCGTTGATCAAGTCGGGCATGTCGTAGGCGCGGCCGGCCGGTATCAGGCCGCAAGCGGCGGGCTCGACCAGATACATGCCGGTATTGACGAACACCGACACCTCGGGCTTCTCACGCACGGCACGGACCAGCGGCCCTCCGCTGTCGACGACACCGTACGGGACCTTGATGGAGTACCGGCGAGGCCCACGGTCAGCGCTGCCTCGTGCTCGCGGTGATAGTCGAGCATGGCGCGGAAATTTACGGTCGTCATGACGTCGCCATTGATCACGAGCAGCGGCTCGGTCCCGCCGGCCTCGAACCGACGCAGTCCGCCGGCCGTGCCCAGTGGCTCGTCCTCATGGCAATAACGCACGCGAATGCCGTAGGCGCTGCCATCGCCGATGCGGGCGTGGATCTTTTCGGCCAGATAGTGGGTGGTGATACTGACCGAGCGGATGCCGGCATGGCTGAGACGCTCGATCGTTCGCTCCAGCAAGGGCCGATCACCCACGGGCAGCATCGGTTTCGGCGTGTTCCGCGTCAGGGGCCGCAGCCGCGTGCCGAGTCCGCCGGCCATGATGACCGCCTGCATCGGCAGATCGTCACTCGGCAGAAGACGGCTGAGCAGAGCCAGTTCGCGCACGCTGCCGTCATCGTCGAGCAATGGCACGTGACGCACGGCATTGGCGCTCATCAGTTGCAGAAGCTGTACCGCATCGCCTCCGCAAGGCGCGGTAATCGGGGCCGGATGAAGGCGGCGCACGTTCGCCGTCAACAATGACGAAGCGGGCCGCGCGATATCCACGCCGGCGAGAATGGCGCGGCGAATGTCGCCATCGGTAACCGTCGCCACCAGCCGCCGCCGATCGTCCACGAGCAGGGCCAAGCCTTCGCTGGTGCGGTCGATCTGCGCGATCAGGTCACGGATCGAGTGCGCCGGTGGCGCGCAGAACGGCTCGACATCGCACACGACGATGCGGGTCTGCGCCAGCCGCTTGTTGCTAGCGGCGACGCCCTTGCGACGCGCCGCCGCCGCCGCCGCATCCTTGTCGTCTGATTGCCTAACGGCGGTCCCGCGCCCGGCCATCGCTACCTGCCAATTCGGCTAGTGTGCTCGGCAGATGTCCGCTCACCGCCCATCGGTGGCAACCGACATCGACCCATCGGGAATTGTCGGCCGTTACGGTTAATATTGGGTGGAGGCCGAGGCCCGGCGCAGGCTATTCGGCGGCGGCGCTGCCTGCCGCCAGCTCACCGATTTGAGCATCGACGGCGTCGAACAGTCGCGCCATGCCGTCGCGCAGGGCGCGCACGGACGCGCCCATTTCCTCCAGCGCCACCTGCGCATAGCGGGCGCGCTGAGTGTCGTCCGCCATGTGCCGCTCGTACCAAGTCGCGCAGCCGAGTAACAGCATCATGCTGCCCGACAGGTAGGACAGCGTCACTTGGTGCGCATCGGCGTCGGGCCGCACGATGTCGAATATCGGATCGGGCGCCGGGGACTTCGCCGCACCGTCGATCAGCCCGATGACCTGATCGAATATCGCGCGGGCCTCCTCATCGCGCTCGGACCGCGACCAACGCCGCGCCGCCAATTGCGGGCCGAAAGGTGTGAGACCGGCATCAACCTCGCGCGCCAGGCGTTCGCGGTCGATCGGCGCCTCGGGCAGCACCACCGCCCGCGACACCTTGGGAATGGTGCCGGCGATGCGGGTGCCGTCGCTGCAATTGTAGACGGTGATACTGGGATTGGCCGTCAATAGAGATTCGAACATGTGGCGCGACCAGTTCAGCACCGGCATGCCGCGACGTGCGTTGATAGCCGTGGACTCGCCGCCGAAGTTGCCGGGATGCGGTTCCGCCGCCGTCCCCGGATCGTCGAGCGCACCGGTTTCATAGATCGTGTCGGCGGCGTGGAACCGGCCTTCGACCTTGGTGCCCATATCGATGCCGAACAAGTAAATCTCGCGAAAGCCCAGGCGCAGCGCGCCGCTGAGCGCGGCATTGGCGACCGTGCGTCCGGAGGGGCGCAGCGGCTCGAAGCCGCCACCCAATAGCTTGGTGGTGCTGATGCGCTCACGGAAGAACAGGACGGATTCGAAGAACGTCGCCGCGACCCGGGGGTGGACGGTGAGCGAGCCCAGCAACCGCACGCCGTCGAGATTGAACCCCTCGCAGGACGCGGCAAGCGCATCAGCTGTGTCTTCGGTGTTTTCCACCTCGACATGGAAATCCGGCCGGATGCCGGCGGCGAGCACCGCCCGCAGGCTGGTCCCGATCGAGCAGATGACGGCACGGTCGGCGTGCGCACGCAAGAACGGAAGGTCCTTCTCCACCGACGGCCCGGAACCGACGACAAAGAAGGGCTCCTCGCGTTTTGGAAGGTATTGGCTCAACACGCGTACTCCGCCGCGACCGATATTGGCCGCGGCGTTCTCGGTCATGATGATCTCATCCTCAAAGTAGCCGAGGCCGGTCAGGGTCAGGTAGAGATCGCGCCGCACCATATCGTAGGCTTGCGCCAGGATGCTCGACGGATAGTGCATGTACAGATAGGTGCCATCGAGCAGTGCGGGGTTATTGCGCCTGACGATGTTGCACACATTGGCCGCGATGTGGGCCGCATCGCTGTCGACCATGAAGTGTAGGTTGCGGCCCGCATCGCCAGCGCGCTGCAAGATATCGTCCCAATCAACGACCCGAAGGGAATGGTGCAATACTTCCAGGTTGGGTTCGATCAGGATCACGACCTTGGCATCGCTGCGCTCGATCGCTTCGGCAACGTGACAACCGAGGCCGACGCCGAACAGGACCAGAAACCGCGCCGCGTCCGGGTTGGCGGTCATCTTGGTTTCCATCCCCGCGACCGCCATGCGCCGCTCCATGCGCTTGCAAAAATCACCCACCGTGCCTTTCAGCTTCGACGGATCGGGCCGGTTCATGTAATTGCGCAGCGGCTTGGCGAAGAAGGTGTCGAGCTGGCGCTGTGCGTGCACCGCGGCATCGCCGCCGTAGAACCGCTGGCCCATCAGGGCCAGATCGATGCTGCCATCCTCGGCGATGAGCAACTCGGCGTGCACCTTTCGAAGAGCGGAAAGCCGGGCGTGAAGATGCGGCGCCCTTGTCTTGAGGGCCGCGAGATTGGTCTTCAGCCGCTCCTCGTCGTGGAGCTCATCGGTTTCAGTTGCGACTTCGATGCTCATTGCGATCGTCCGGCGGTTCGACACGGATCGGGCGCCCATGAAATTGCACCAGCGCCGTTAACAGCCCGTTGAAAAAGTCGCGGCCATCTGACTCTGTGACGAGGGCATGGTTCGAGTCGGGAGCTTCGTCGTGGCGTTGGGACGACAAGGGGATCGACAGGTGGACTTGATGGTCAGTTGGGCAGAGATGCCTCGCTCGCCCGGCCACGTGTTTTACGACCAGCTGCAGGAGGTGCTGGTCGATGCCGGTTTCGATGCGTTCGCCGAGGACCTGTGTGAGCCCTATTACGCGCCAGGGATCGGACGTCCGGGAATCCCACCGGGGCGTTACTTCCGGATGCACCTGGTCGGCTACTTCGAAGGCCTCGACAGTGAGCGGGCGTTGGAGTGGCGGTGCGCCGACAGCTTGTCGCTGCGTGAGTTCTTGCGCCTGGAGGCGCGCGCACGTGTGCCTGACCACTCGTCGTTGAGCACGATCCGCAGCCGCACGCGGTGCATGAGGCAGTGTTCGCCTGGGTGCTGGACGTTCTTGGCGAGCACGGCCTGGTCAAGGGCGAGCGGATTGGGGTCGATGCTTCGACCATGGAGGCGAACGCGGCGCTGCGCTCGATCGTGCGCCGCGACAGCGGCGAAAGCTATCGCCAGATGCTGCAGCGCATGGCCGCCGACAGCGGGATCGAGACCGCGGCGAATGACTTGGCGCAGATGGATCGGCGGCGCAAGGGCAAGAAACTCTCCAATGCGGACTGGGTCTCGACGCGGAGGCCAAAATCGCCAGGATGAAGGACGGCACGACGCATCTGGCCTACAAGCCCGAACACGCGGTCGACCTCGACACCGGGGCGGTGATCGCGGCCGAGCTGTATCCGGCCGATCAGGGCGACACGACCACCCTGCCGACAACGTTGACGTCAGCCGAGGCCAAGCTGGCGGCTGTGGGCGCAGCGCCGACGGCCGACGAACCGGCGGAGCTGGTGACCGACAAAGGCTACTTCGGCCGCGAGGTGCTGAAGTCCCTTGCCGACGGCGCCTGGACGACCCGCATCGCCGAACCGAAGGGCAAGGGGCTCTCGCGCTGGCACGGCGACGACGCCGCTCGGCGGGCCGTTTACAACAACCGCAACCGATTGCTGTCGGGCGTGGCGAAGGCCGCGTTCAAACTCCGCGCCGAAGTGGTCGAGCGGGGCTTCGCCCAGGTCCTCGATCGCGGCGGCATGCGCCGCACTTGGCTGCGTGGGCGCGAGAACGTCGGCAAGCGCTATCTGATCCACGTCGCCGGACACAACCTGGGCGTCCTATTGCGCCAGTTGATCGGCGCCGGGACCCCGCGAGAGGCTGCGGCCAAGGGCTTGGCGGTCCTGCTGCTTGTCTTGCGACAGGAACAATCGCTGATCATTATCCTCGCCCTCAATAACCCCCCGGCGCCGGGTCTCGCCGCCGCCATTGTTATCACGCCCGATGCTTCATCAACTCAGTCTTCTTCAACGGGCTGCTAACGGGGCTCTGCCGCCAGTAGGTGCCACTTCTCCGCCTCGGCATAATCCTGCGGGACGCCCTGGCCTCTGGCGTACATGACGCCCAGGTTGTACTGGGCCAGTGCATAGCCCTGCTCTGCCGCCAAGCGCCACCACTCCACCGCCTCGGCATAGTCCTGTGAGACGCCCTGGCCTTCGGCGTACATACCGCCCAGGTTGTACTGGGCGTCGGCGACGCCCTGATCGGCCGCCAGACGCCACCACACCACTGCCTCGGCATAGTCCTGTGGGACACCCTGGCCGTCGGCGTACAGGCTGCCAAGGTTGTATTGAGCTTCGGCGTTGCCCTGCGCAGCCGCCAGCCGCCAGGATAGGACTGCTGCCGGGTAGTCGCCACGAGTGTATGCGGCTAGTCCGTCCTCAAGCGGCCCTGATACAGCCGCAACCGGCGTGAGGGCGACCGCGAGGCCGCCAAAAGTGGCGGCTGTCAGCGCGCGCAAGTGCTTAGCCGCTAGGTTCACCATGATGCGTTTCTCCTCTGGTACATCTCCGGCGCTGCCGGACCTGTGCCACGACAAGCGTGACGGAAAGCAAGCATCACCGCCGCGCGACCCGATCCGACATCGTCCTTCCAGGGCCGACTTCAGCGGGGGCCGAACAGCGGCGGGATGTCCGCGAGCGCCCTAGCGCGATCGGCGGGAGGCCGCGTCCAGGTCATTCAGAAACCCTTTAAAGCCCTTCGTAAGCTGCCCGTCCAGGGCAAGGCCACCCATGATCTGCCCCAGCAAGCCAAACTTCGGCTTGTAGGTGTAGTTGACGCTTACGTCGGTGGCGTCATCCACGGGGTTAAGAACGAATGTTACTTCACCGTGGGCGATGGGCAGTTTTTTCGTGGAGTCGATGCTGATGACCATGCGACGTGTATCGTCCCATTCCTTGACGGTTTCCTCGAGCTCGCCAAATGGGGTCAGATCGCAGTGCCGCCGTGCGCCTACGCCGGCCGTGCTGTCTGACGTCGCGAACGACTTCGCGATACCTGTGTTCCACGTCGCAATGTTCGGGAAGTCGGCGAGGACCGCCCAGATATTTGCCGGCGCGGAAGCGATTCGCCGGCTGACTTTGATCGATCGCATTCTGTGTTCTCCGTAGTTTCGATCGGCGCCGATAGGCGATATGGCACCTCCGCAAGGTTGACCGAGGGGCCGCCCCCAGCCCTGGGTCTTGCACAGCCCCAAGGCAACCAAAGTAGCCCGGCGTCCGGCCCGTGTCCCGCAAAAGAGCACCAAGCCGCTTTCAAAAAATAATGGTTTACCAATCCATAACGGTCCTTGCGTTATTATTTTGTTCATCAGGCGGGGTGGATCAGTTTCGCTCACGTGAAGCCAAGTCAGGCCCTGAGCCCGCCCATGAACGTGGTCGA
The DNA here is from genome assembly GCA_965248805.1 of Alphaproteobacteria bacterium. Lineage (GTDB taxonomy): Bacteria > Pseudomonadota > Alphaproteobacteria > UBA6615 > UBA6615 > CBDFKJ01. The sequence goes on along the minus strand of CBDFKJ010000004.1, from coordinate 143,774 downwards.
AGATCTGGCAATTAACGAGGACACCTATCAGCGGTGTGTCCGCGTCTTTTCTTTGCTCGAGAAGCGGCTAGTGGAGGGATCGGAACGAAAGAGTCCGAATTGGGATTCCGTATTTTGCTGTGGTATGCGCCCGGCAAGGCGCCGGTCCCGCTCGATCGTGTCGCCGAGATCGTGCGCCTGACGCAGCAACCGCCGCCGTTTGAGGCGACCCACTGGACGTTGCGCGCGATGGCCAGGGCGGCCGGTATTGCCGCCTCGACGGTGCAGGCGATCTGGAAGGCTCACGGTCTCAGCCCGCACCGCTGGCGCAACTTCAAGCTGTCGACCGACCCTGCCTTCGCCGAGAAACTCACCGATATCGTCGGCCTGTATGTCGACCCGCCGGCCCATGCGGTGGTGTTGTCGATCGATGAGAAGTCACAGATCCAGGCGCTCGACCGCCGGTCTGCCGATGAAGAAGGGACGCGCCGGCACCATGACCCATGACTACAAACGGCACGGCACGACCACGCTGTTTGCGGCGCTCAACGTTCTGGACGGAACGGTGATCGGCCAGAACATGCAGCGCCACCGCCATCAGGAGTTCATCCGCTTCCTCAACCGCATCGAGCGCACGGTGCCGGCGGACAAGGCCATCCACGCGATCGTCGACAACTACGCGGCGCACAACAAGGACAAGGTCCGCGCCTGGCTCGCCCGCCATCCGCGCTGGACTTTCCACTTCACACCGACCTCCTGCTCGTGGCTCAATGCCGTCGAGGGCTTCTTCGCAAAACTCACCCGGCGGCGGCTCAAGCACGGCGTCTTCCATTCCGTCGTCGATCTCCAGGCCGCAATCAACCGCTTCGTCCGCGAATACAATGCGGCCAACCCACAGCCATTCATATGGAAAGCCGACCCCGACGACATCATCGCAGCCCGAAACCGAGGGTTCCAAACGTTGGAATCAATCCACTAGGACTCAGGATCAGGTCCCACGGAACCGACGGAAAAGTCGCCGCCGGGCAGATTTTCCTTTTCAACCGCTTCGCCCGTTTCGAGGCGATCATCCCGCAGTACCTCATCTATCGGGAGACCGGCGCCCACTGCCGCGTAGTGGCCTCTTCTGAACTCTTCGCCAGCAACGCCACGTTTGCCAAGTTCTTGCATAGCGTCGGCGCGGTGCCCAACAATTTGCAGGGCCTTGCCGCGGAAATTCTCCGCGGGCGCAAGATCGTTCTCTTCCCCGAAGGCGGCATGATCAAAAACCGACAGGTGGTCGACGCCTCCGGAAAGTTCGATGTTTTCTCGCCCAGCGCCAATAGACGTCGCAAGCACCACAAGGGGGCGGCCGCAATCTCGGTGATGTTGGCGATTCTCAAGAAGCGGATCCTCTCGGTCAATGCGGCCGGTGAGACATCACGCCTGGCGCGCTGGGTGGAGGCCCTGGGTTTCGCGGATTTGGACGCACTCCTGGCGGCGGCGCGAACGCCGACTGTGATCGTCCCCGCGAACATCACATTCTTTCCGATCAGGACCAGCGATAACATCGTCAATTGGGCAGTTCACCTTTTTGCGAAGGACTTGCGGGAAGAATTCAGGGAGGAACTCCTGATCGAGGGAAACATCCTCTTCAAAGAGACGGATATGGACATTCGCTTCGGTCCGGCGTTTGACGGCGACATCGCTGTTTTTTCGCGGTTCTGAAGGCGGGCGGCACCGTGGTGAACGTCAATCCGCTTTACGCACGCCGGGAAATTGCACACCTGCTAGTGGATTGATTCCAACGTTTGGAACCCTCGGTTTCGGGCTGCGATGATGTCGTCGGGGTCGGCTTTCGATATGAATGGCTGTGGGTTGGCCGCATTGTATTCGCGGACGAAGCGGTTGATTGCGGCCTGGAGATCGACGACGGAATGGAAGACGCCGTGCTTGAGCCGCCGCCGGGTGAGTTTTGCGAAGAAGCCCTCGACGGCATTGAGCCACGAGCAGGAGGTCGGTGTGAAGTGGAAAGTCCAGCGCGGATGGCGGGCGAGCCAGGCGCGGACCTTGTCCTTGTTGTGCGCCGCGTAGTTGTCGACGATCGCGTGGATGGCCTTGTCCGCCGGCACCGTGCGCTCGATGCGGTTGAGGAAGCGGATGAACTCCTGATGGCGGTGGCGCTGCATGTTCTGGCCGATCACCGTTCCGTCCAGAACGTTGAGCGCCGCAAACAGCGTGGTCGTGCCGTGCCGTTTGTAGTCATGGTGCCGGCGCGTCCCTTCTTCATCGGCAGACCGGCGGTCGAGCGCCTGGATCTGTGACTTCTCATCGATCGACAACACCACCGCATGGGCCGGCGGGTCGACATACAGGCCGACGATATCGGTGAGTTTCTCGGCGAAGGCAGGGTCGGTCGACAGCTTGAAGTTGCGCCAGCGGTGCGGGCTGAGACCGTGAGCCTTCCAGATCGCCTGCACCGTCGAGGCGGCAATACCGGCCGCCCTGGCGATCGCGCGCAACGTCCAGTGGGTCGCCTCAAACGGCGGCGGTTGCTGCGTCAGGCGCACGATCTCGGCGACACGATCGAGCGGGACCGGCGCCTTGCCGGGCGGACGGGACTTGTCGCGAAGCAGGCCGCCGACACCCTCGTGCATGAACCGCTCTTGCCAGCGCCACACGCAGGTCTTGGACTTGCCGGTCTCGGTCATGATCGCCGAGGTGCCCAGACCCTCGCCGCTGAGAAGGACAATATGTGCCCGCCAGACGTGTTTCTGCGGGCTCTTGGGATCCGCGACGACCGCGCGCAATCGCTGACGGTCGCCGGCGGATAGGGTGAAGGAGATTCCACTGCGCATGCGCCAGATTCGCATACCACAGCAAAATACGGAATCCCAATTCGGACTCTTTCGTTCCGATCAATCCACTAGTTGACTCCGGGGCCTGCATTTTGGTCACGCTCAACATGAAGGCGCTCTAGCAGCCCGTTGACGAAGTCCGGCGTGTCTGATTCTGTCTGAACATAGAGATTTAGACGGGCGTCGTGCGATGGCATTGAGACGACAGAGCGAGGTTCAGGGTGACCTCGTGGTGACATGGGCGGAGATGCCGCGTTCGCCTGGACACGCGTTTTCCGACCGGCTGCATGAGTTGCTGACCGAGTCTGGCTTTGACGGCTTCGTGGAGGCGACGTGCAAGCCATACTACGCACCTCGGATGGGGGCTCCTTCGCTGCCGCCGGGGCGTTATTTCCGGATGCACATGACCGGCTATTTCGAGGGCATCGGCAGCGAGCGCGGCATCGCTTGGCGCTGTTCGGATTCGCTGTCGCTTCGCGCGTTTCTGCGGTTGGCGAACCGGGACAAGGTTCCCGATCATTCCTGGTTGTCGAAGACGCGCGGCCGGCTGCCGCACGAGGTCCATGAAAAGGTTTTCGACTGGGTTCTGGCTCTCGTCGCCGCGCGCGGTCTGGTGAAGGGCGAGCGGATCGGCGTCGACGGCTCGACGATGGAAGCCAACGCCGCCCTGCGAGCCATCGTGCGGCGCGATAGCGGCGAGACCTATCGCGAGATGCTGACGCAAATGGCGAAGGAGAGTGGCGTCGAAACGCCGACGATCGACGACCTCGTCCGGCTCGATCGCCGGCGGAAGGGCAAGAAGCTTTCGAACAAGGATTGGACGAGCCCGACCGATCCTGATGCGAAGATCGCGCGGATGAAGGACGGCACCACGCATCTGGCCTACAAGCCCGAGCACGCGGTCGATCTCGACACCGGCGTCATCGTTGCGGCACCGATCTATCCAGCCGATGAAGGCGACACGACGACTTTGCCTGGGACGCTGGAGGCGGCCGCGCGCAACCTCGCCGAGGTCGGCCTGGCTCCAACACGGGCAGAGCCCTGCAGTCTCGTTGGCGACAAGGGCTATCATTCACGCGAGGGGCTGAAAGACCTCGACGGCGGCGTCTGGAAAACGCGGATCTCCGAGCCGGAGCCCGCCAACGGCTATCTGCGCTGGCATGGCGACCAGGCGGCACGTCAGGCTGTCTACGCCAACCGGGCGCGATTGAAGTCCGGCGTCGCGCGGAACGCCATGCGCAGGCGCGGTGAGATGGTCGAGCGCAGCTTCGCCCATGTCCTCGACCGTGGCGGCATGCGCCGCGCGTTGCTGCGGGCGCGCGAGAACGTCCACAAACGCTACCTGATCCATGTCGCCGGGTTCAATCTCGGCATTCTGATGCGCGCGCTGTTCGGATCAGGCACGCCGAGGGAGGCTGCGAGTGCAAAGAGCACCCTTTTGTTCGTTATTCGGTTCGATGCTGCCCTGGCGATCGCCATCGTGGCGAACATCGAAGGCAAACCAGCCATGCTCGTTATCATCATTATCGTCGCCCCCAAAACCGATTGATCAAAGCGCGACTTCATCACCGGGCTGCTATGGAAAAGTCGCGCCGCTGCTGGACCAGGACAATCGCCTCGAACGGATCGTCGTCTGCTCCATGGCGGGCGTTCTGCCGTTCGGTGAGAAAGCCCTGTTTCCGCTTTTGAAACGCCGCGATATCGCGACGATCCCCAAGGACGACCGGCACGTTTCGTATGAGCGGCTGACCGAAACCGGCCCGCCGTTCGATCCGATCGACATCGACTCCGTTCAAGATGTCGCCGTGCTGCAGTACACTGGTGGGACAACCGGGCTGACCAAGGGTGCGCGCCTGACCCACGCCAACCTCTATGCCAATGCCATGCAGCTGGCGCTCTGGAGCCAGGGGGCCCGACCCGGCGAGGAGAAAATTCTGGGTGTGATCCCCTTGTTTCATGCCTTCGGCATGTCTGCCGTCATGAACCTCGGGATCGCAATTGGCGCAGAACTCGTGCTCACGCCCCATTTCAAGGTTTCCGAGGTGTTGAAGACGATCGACCGCGAGCAGCCGACCTTCCTCTTTGCTGTCCCGACGATGATATCGGCCATCAACGCCGCCCGGGACCTTGCCAGCTATGATCTATCCAAACTCAAAACTGCATCTCGGGCGGCGCCCCTCTTCCTCTGCCCGTCCAGCAAAAATTCGAGAAACTCACCGGGTGTTCCGTGGTCGAGGGATATGGGCTTAGCGAGGCAAGCCCGGTTTGCACCGTCAACCCCGGCGGCGGGCGAAACAAAGCGGGTTCGGTCGGCGTGCCCCTGCCGGGCACGATTATCGAGATCGTCCGTGTCGACAAGCCGGATGTCCCGCAGCCGACGGGCGAGCAGGGCGAAATCTGCGTCTCGGGGCCGCAAGTCATGGTGGGCTATGCCAACCGGGCCCAGGAAAACGTCGACACTTTCCGCGGCGTTTGCACACGGGCGACATCGGCTACCTGGATGCCGACGGCTATCTATACATCGTCGACCGGATCAAGGAGATCATTCTGACCGGTGGCTTCAACGTTTACCCCGGCATGGTCGAGGAGGCGATTTACCTGCATCCCGCGGTGGAGGAGGTTGCCGTTTGCGGCATCCCCGATTCACACCGCGGCGAGGTCGTGAAGTGTGTCGTTAAACTGCGGCCCGGCCAAACCCTGACGTCCTCCGAACTGCGAGCCTTCCTGCGGGACAAACTGGCGCCCTTCGAAATCCCCCGCAGCGTCGAGTTTCGCGCCGATCTACCCAAGATCGCGGCCGGCAAGATATCGAAGGAGGACCTGGTTGCAGAGTGCAAGGATGCAAACCCACGAGCGGACCCACCGGCAGCCGGCACGGCCGAATCGCAGTAGGTGAATATGAAGAGCGTCGTCATTGCGGGATATCTGCGGTCTCCCTTCACCCCGGCGGGCAAGGGTGGCCTTGTCAAGGTGCGGCCTGACGAGCTGGCGGCCCAGGTCGTCAAGGGTCTGGTTCAGAAAACAAACGTGAACCCCGACGACATCGAGGACCTGATACTCGGCTGCGCTTTTCCGGAAGCCATGCTCACCACCTTCGATCACGACATCGACCGTCTTCCGAAGCGCTTCTACGTCGACTGGATCAACCTCGGCGGCGACCTTGAGGTCACGCCGTTCTGGGCCGCATCGGCGGGCGAAGCGCTAGCCCAGCTACACCAGTGGTCGTGGCTCAAGCCGGGCGAGCGCCTGCTGGGCGTCAGCCCCGATTGGGACGCGGTGGTCGTCGACGACGAGGTAATGCTGCGGCGAGAGTGGTTCGAGCGCCAGCGTGAGGCGGAATACGCGCTAGCGATGGGCGAGGCGTTCTCGTGCTCGAAAGAGGCGGCGCGATGGCTGCGCACACGCCGGGGCCTTGGTGCGTAACCCGAAGTGACTGGGGGCAGCCGCACTTCATCAGTGCCAGTGGCGACACGCCTCTCGTCGCACTGTGTGGCTATGTCTCGGAGAAAACCACCGTCGAAGCCAACGCCTGCCTGATCGCCTCCGCGCCGAACCTACGCGACGTTGCCGAGGCACTGATCCTCTTTCACAGCGGCGACCCATGGGATGAAACCAAGCGGCTGCGGTGGCTGCAACTTACCGGCGCCGATGAAGCGACGACGAAGACGCTATGCGACCTTGCCCGCGCCGCCATCGCGAAGGCGACCGGCGAATGAGCGTCCTACGGCTCATCACCGAGTTACTGGGCGCCTTCGCCTGGATCTTCGTGCCGCCGGCTTTGGTGATCCTGTTGGCAGTAGCGTTGGGGGTCGTCACACCATGACTCTGACCCCCGAGCAACTCAGCGCCCGCGAGGGCAAGCTGACCGCGAGCCGCGTCAGCGTACTGATGCGCGGAGACGATGAAGCGGTCTATGATCTGTGGCGCGAGCTGATTGGCGATCCGTCGTATGAGCCACCCGACCTGTCCGGCGTCTGGCCGGTGCAGCTCGGCACCGTGACGGAAACGCTCAATCTAAACTGGTACGAGCGGAAGACGGGCCGCGCAGTCACCATGCGCGGCGATGTCATCGTGTCGGGCGAGCGCGATTGGGCCGCCGCGACGCTCGACGGCATGGACGCCCAGCACCCCGATGGGCCGGCGGTCATCGAGTGCAAGCATGTTGGCGGGTTTGAAACGCTGGAGACCATCGTCGCCCGCTACATGCCACAGATCCATTGGCAGATGTACGTCACCGGCGCCGAGATTGCCGTGTTGTCGATCATCGAGGGCGCGCGCGCGCCAGTGGTCGAGGAAGTGCGGCTGCATAGCGACTACGTCTCCGAACTGCTGCAGCGTGCTGACGATTTCTGGCGGTACGTTACGTCCCTCACACCGCCAGTTATGCCGCCGCCGGTCGAGCCTCCCCGACCGGCGGCGGCTCGCGAAGTGGATATGTCTACGAGCAACGAATGGGGATCCTTTGCGCCAGATTGGATCGAGCACCGCGATGCCGCGAAGGCGTTCCGAGACGCAGAAAAGAAGCTCAAGGCGCTGGTGCCCGACGACGCGGCGCGTGCCTACGGACACGGGATCGAGGTCAAGAAGGCGCGCAACGGCGCGCTCAGGATAGGAGAGTTGAAAGATGGCTAACGCCAGAGGTACCGCAGCCGCCACAACGAAGCCCAGGGCGGCCGCCGAATATCCAGTCGACCAAGTCGATCTGATCAAGCGGACGATCTGCAAGGGGGCAACCGACGACGAGTTGAAGCTCTTCCCCTATCAGGCGCAGCGAACGGGGCTCGATCCACTCGCCCGCCAGATCTACGCGGTCAAGCGTTGGGACAGCCAAGCGCGCCGCGAGGTCATGTCGGTCCAGACCTCGATCGACGGATTCCGGCTGATCGCCGAGCGCACAGGAAAATATACCGGACAGATCGGTCCGTTCTGGTGCGGCATGGACGGCGAGTGGCACGACGTCTGGACATCTGAGCTGCCTCCTGCCGCAGCAAGGGTAGGTGTTTTGCGCGCCGACTTCGCTGAGCCGTGTTGGGGAGTCGCCCGTTTCGGTTCCTACGCACAGACGAAGCGCGACAAAAAAATAATACGGTGAGCCTGACGCATATGTGGGCGTCCATGCCCGACGTGATGATCGTGCCGGCTGCAATGCTCAGCCCAGCTGGACGCGCACGAAGGCTTCTTCGAGCACCGGCATGGCGTCGGTGGCCGCTCGCGCGATGATCCCGATCTGATTGGTCTCGGCGTACAGCTCGGCGAGGCGCTGCATCTGCAGCTGGATGTCGTCGGCGATCCAGTAGTAGGAGAAGTCGCCCAGGATCCCGACATAGGTCCCGGTCGTGAACGTGTTGGGCACGAACTCCGATTCGAAGTACGGCAGCCCCAGCAGACGGTCCGGCTCACCGACCCGGTGCGACTCCTGCCAGATATAGCGCCCGTCTGCGTCCTTGATCTTGCTGAGCTGCTTGATCCCGTCGCGGTGGAACATCCAGCGCGCGTTGCGGCGGTGCCCGGCCTTCAGAGCGAACTTGGCGTTCTGCAGACCGTCGAAGGTGACCGCCGCGGCATCGTTATCCGCGCTCACGTCGCGCCTGGTGCTGATGCCGTCATCGGACGCCACGAACACGCCGAGCGGCTGGTTGGCGCCATGTCCGAGCAGGAACGCCTTCTCTTGTGTGATCGCGAACTTATAGGCTAGGCGGTCGCGGACAATGCTCTCCGCCGGCAGGACCGAGCGGCGCATCAGGTCGTTGGAGATCTTGATCCGCTTGGCCAGCGGGTGCGGATGCAGCTCGCGCTTGCCGAACTTCATCGCGTCGTCTTCCCGGCCGGTCCCGAACTCGGTCGTCCAATCCGCATCGTCCGGATCGGCGTCGAGCGACGGCGCCCCGAGGCTCGACGCTCCCGCAACCATCTGCACCGTGGCCCACCCGCGGATGTAGACCATGTCGTCGATTTTTTTGATCAGCGAGGTGACGAAGCGCTCGGGCGTGACCAGGAACCCGCCTTCGGTATCGACACCGGCGGACAGGTCGCGGAACTCCTGAAAGCCGTCGGGGTCCGCCCGCACGGCGCCGCCGGCGCCGCCGCGAAGCCATGACCGGAAGCCGTCAAGGGCCAGCGTCGGCCGGTCGCGGGTCTCGCCGCCAGCGTTGCCGGCACCCCGGTTCTCCGGAGCGTCCTGGGCGGCGATGGCGCGTTCCTGCTCCAGCAACTGCTGCTCGCGCTTGATCTTGTCGGCGAGCTTGCCGGCCTCCGCCATCAGGGCGTCGTACCTGGCGGACTCCTCGTCCAAGAGATCGTGGCTCTCCGCCTGGGCCGCGTCGAGGATGGCTCGGGCGTCGGCGACCACCTTGGCCCGCTTCTCCAAGAGTTCGTTGAGTTTCATGGGTCAGCTCCGTGTTTCGGGTACAGGAAGGATCGCGCCACCGGCACCCGGTGCGGTGGTCGCCAACAAGAAGGCCGGCGATGTGCCGGCCGCGATTTTCTGGTTTGTCGAGTGTCCTAGGTCAGAAGGTGGAGACGCCGGCGGGCGAGATTGCGCCGCCATGGCACAGGCGGCTTGAGGGTCTCGCGGAAGGCTTCGAGCGAGCGCACCGCGACATCGGTTTGCGCGTAGGCCGGGAATGTCACCGGCGAGACGTCAAAAAGGCGAACGGCCCGGAGCGTGCGCACCGGCTCGCCGTCCTCGATGTTCCATTCGTCGGTGAGCGTCCGAAAACTGATCGACATGCCGCTGACATCGCCGCGCCCGATCAGAGTCACCACATCTCGCGCGGCGTTCGTGTCGGGCGGCTCGATACGAACCGACAGGCCGGTGTCGTCCTCGGCGAGACGAAGCGTGCCGGCGCGGTTGCGGCCCAGCACCTGGTCGGAACTGTGGTTGAACAGCGCGCGGATATCGTCCTCGGCGATGGTGGCGGCGAAGGCGCCGGGCGCGATCCGTTCACGGAAGCCACCCAGATCTTCGCTCAGGCTGTCGAACACCGCCGCGTGACCGATGATCACCGGCTGCGCGCCCTCGGAGGGCTCGGCGCGCAGCTCGGCGCCATGCAGTGCGCGGCGCTCGCGGTCATTCCTCATCTTCGTCGTCCTCCGGTTCGGGCTCGGGCTCCGGCGGCTCGGTGCCTGCGTCCATCAACGCCGCCATCGGCTGCATGTTGACCGGGCTGACATAGACGTCACCTTCCGGACCGATCGGGTTCTCGCCGATGCGCTCGCGCACATCGTTGGGCGAGTACCAGCCCCACTGAATACCCTTGGCGTGGGCCTCGGATTGCACCTTCACGTCGCCGCGCAACAGTTCGCCGAAGTCCAGCATCGCGGCGAATTGGAGCCGCCCCTGCGGCGTCATCAGATCGCGCTTGATCGCGTCCTCGATGCGGCGTGCGAGCGGCACCAGGGTATCGGTGACCCAGGCCCGGTTCTGCTGCTCGACATTGTTGAGCGTCGATTTTTCAAGAATGCCGATCTTGTACGGCGGCACCCGGTACAGCCGCGCGATCTCAAGATCCGTGTAGCCGCGTGTTTCCAGGTACTGCGCGTCCTCGTTCGTCATGCCGATGCTGTGGAACTTTGCATTCTGCTCCAGGATCGCGACCCCGTGCCGGTTCTCCCCGGCGTAGGTCTCCCGCCAGCTCGCCCTGAGGCGATTGAACGCTTCCTCGCCCAGAACTCCGTCCACCTCCAGCACGCCGCGCGGACGAGCGTCGTTGGCAAAGAGCCGGGCACCGTAGTCACGGCTGGCGAGCGCCATGCCGATCGTCTCGCGGTGGATCGCGATCGGCGTCATGCCCATCAGGCCGTCGCCCTGCAATGGCCCGCGGACGTGGAACACCTCGCCGGCGAGCAGGATCTCGCGCGCGCCGGTCTCGGGCTGGTGCTCGTAGGCCGGCCGCCGGTCCCGCGTCCAGAAGGGTCGCACCCGGTCGGGGTGCATCGGCTCCAGCGCTACTGTCCGGCCGGCGCCGTTGCGGACGATCCGCGAATAGTGGTTGCCGCGCAGTTGCAGGTGCTCGACGACCATCTCCCAGAAGTCGAAGGCGGTCTGCCAGCCGTTCGGCGCGTGCAGCAGCACGCCATGCAGCGGGTGTTCCGTCGCTTCCTCGCTGCGCCGGCGTCCCGCGTCGTCGCGTGTCACGCGCTTGAGCAGACACGGCAGCGAGGCGATCGTCTCCGCCGTGTTGCGCACGCAGGCGAACACGGCCGAGGCTTGCAGCGCCGTCCGCACGGTGACCGGCTGGCCCGAGGCGCTCGCCGCGCCGACGCCCAGCCACGAGGCGATGACGGGGTCGCGCGGGTGGCCGCTCGGCCCCGTGTGCGCGCGGACCTCGCCGCTCGGCCTCTCGTGCGCCTGGGTTTCGCCGCTCGGCTTCTCGTGCGCCCGAGCCTCGTCGTTCGGCCCCGTGTGCGCGCGGACCTCGCCGCCGAACAGCACTACCATCGCGTCCGCCAACCGGCCCATCATCAGATCACCCGCAGGCCGCGCGTCTGATAGACGCTCGGCGGCGGCACCAGCGAATCCGCATGGCAGGCCGCGCCGATGGCTTCCACCAACGCCACCGCGCCGTCGATCCGCCCCGACGACTTGCGCGTGTCAAAGCGACGGTCAGTCGGCTCGATCGAGCTCGGGACGCAGTTCGCGCTGGCAACGCACCAGTTCATGACCGGGTTCTCGTGGATGCGCAGCCGCTGCTCGATCAATGCCGCCTCCGTTTCCTCGATCGATCCCGGCATCCAGAGCCCGGTCTTCTGCGCCCTGTAGAACCCCTGGCCGTGCTCGACCAGCGGCACCGTCGCGCCCGACTTGTCGAGCTCGGCCGCCAGCAGTTCCAGCTTGGCCCGGTCATAGGCGATGGCCCTCACGTCGAAGCGAAGACAGACATCGACGATCAGACGCGCCGCATGCTCGTAGTCGATCACCTTGCCCGGCGGCGCGAACAGATGGCCTTCGTCGCGCCATTGCTGGTAGCGCGGCGTCATGTTGTCGCGGTCCTGAAGCTCCAGCAGCCGGTCGCCCGGCATCCAGAAGAACGAGAATACGTCCCACTTCCGGTGCCCGGTCTCGAACGCCAGCACCAGCGCCGTCAGATCGCTCGATATCGCGAGGTCGAGGCCGCCATAACAGGGCAAGCCCTCATACTCCGAGATATCCAGCGCCGCCTGCGCCGGGAACCAGATCTCAGGCGGCAGCCAGCCCTCGGCCGATTCCGTCCATTCGCAGAAGTTGAGGCGCCTGACCACGTACTGCTTCGACGGGATGCCGCGCGCCGCCTGCACCTGATCGCGCAGATAGTCGTAGCCCGGCACCCCCGGCAGGCTCGGGTTGGCCTTGATCCAGCAGCCTTCGTCCTTGAACGGGTCGTCTCCGTCATCGAGCGCACACACGTAGCCGAAGAAACTGTCGTCTTCGAGCGTTCCCGCGGCGATCTTGCAGGCGTAGTCGTGGTACTCCCAACAGACTGTTTCGCGGTCGGAGCCGCTGTTGGTGATCATGAACGTCAGCGGCTGCCTGCGGTGTTTCACTCCGGCGTCGAGGAACTCGACCGTCGCATTGGTCGGGTGCTCGTGGATCTCGTCGAGCAGCGCACAATGCGGCTTCGGCCCCGACTTGCCCCGCCCCTGGCGCTCCGACGAGATCGGCTGGAACCACGAGCGCGTGGCCAGGTAGTCGATCCGGGTCTTGCGCTTTTCGCCGTGGACCTGCAGCCGGGTGCTCAGTTCAGGCGACTGCTCGACCATCGCCACCGCATCGCGGAACAGGATCTCGGCCTGGGCCTGGTTGTAGGCCGCCGAGTACACCTCGGCCCGGATCTCGCCATCGGCGCACAGCATCAAGAGCCCGACGCCGCCGGCGAGCGGCGACTTGCCGCAGCCCTTGCCGGCCTCGATGTAGACCCGGCGAAAGCGCCTGGTGCCGTCGCCGCGCTTCCAGCCGAACACCGAGCCGACGACGAAGCACTGCCAGGGCAGGAGCTCGAACGGCCGGCCCTCGTACTCCCCGCTGTTGAGCCGCAGCACCACCCGGAAGAACCGGATCGCCCGGTCGGCCGCACCGACGTCCCAGACCAGCCCGCGCGCCTGTCCCTCCTTCCGGTCCCGCAGGTGGCGCGCGCAGGCCGCCCGGACATGAGGGCCGGCGGCGATCGGCTTGCGCTTGCGCGTGACCGCGCGCGCGTAGGCCGTGACCGGATCAGTGCTCGAAGAACTCCGTGGCCTCGGACTGTTCCTGCGCGGCACCGTAGCCCTTTCTCGCCGAAGGCGCCTGCGACCGCGCCAGGCTGACCAGGTTGAGCCCCATGTCGGCCGCCGCCTTCATCATCGTTTCGCGGGCCTTGTTGCGGATCGACAACCACGGATTCTGGATCGGAAAGTCGGACGGTGACTTGATGATCTTGCCGGTTCCCTCCAGATGCTCGCTGGCTTCACGCCAGTCCGCGAACGCCTCGGCGTAGATCGCGAGCTCGGACACGAACAGGTCGGACCACTGGTCCAGGCGCGTGAGCAGGCGGGCCACACGGACATATTCCTTGCGCGCCGCTCCGCTCAGATAATCCGGGACGATGACGTCCTGGTTGTGGACCAGTGTGATGTGGCCAGTCTTCGGCTTGCGTCCGCGCACCGTCGGTCTCCGCGAGCGTCTCAAGACGCTCCAGCGCCAGCTCCACCATGCGCCGCAGCGCGATCGCCGAGTTGTGCACGTCCTCCCGTTCCTTGACCGCGATCACGGCATCGAAGATCACATCGAAGTCCTCGAAACGCGCGACGTGCACCGTGCCGGCGCGGTTGGACTTCCGCTCGATGCGGGCCAGCGCCGCTTCGAACTGTTCCGCCTCGGCCGGCAGGAACTGCACGGACATCTCGTGATACTCCGGCGCTCCGACCGCGAGGCTCGCGATATCCACCGGCGACGCCTTGTCGAACATGTCGTCGGTCAACCCGGAGTAGGTCTTGGCATCGAAGCCAAGCGCGTCATACAGCTCGCGCAGCGTGTTGGGATCGTCCTCACCTTCGATGGCGTTGTGCGAGAGCTGGATGGCAACCCGCTGCCCGGCCGTCAGCAGCGAGATGATCTCGATGCAGTCCGCAACCTCGATGCCGGCCGCGATCGCCGCCTGAACCCGATGGTTGCCGCTCAGCACCGTGTCTTCGTGGATCAGCGGCGCCGTGGTCAGGCAGCCGTCCTTGCGAAGATTGTCCACCAGACGCTCGAACTGCGCCGGCTGCATGTAGCGGGCGTTCTTCTCAAGCAGCTTCAGCCCGCGCAGTTCCTTGGTGACGGCCCGCGTCTTGAGCCCAGCGCCGATACCAGCCTTCGTAGAGCGCTTGTGGAGACCGGCGTCTGACTTCGCTTTCATAGTTCAGCATCCCCTCTCCGCGGGCCGCGAGCGTGAAGACGCCGCGGTACTTCATCGACACCGGCTTGTCGGTGAACGCCGTGGTGTAGAGCCGGGCGACCCGGACCAGCTCGCGCCGCTCGAAGATCGACACCGGCACGTGACTGGTAGCGAGCAGCGCGATCAGTTTCGACATCCTGCGGTGTCGGCAGATGGCGAAGTCGCTCAACAGATAGATCGCGCTCGTGTCCCCGAACTTCGAGCGCTGGTAGATGAAAGCTCCCGCCAGCTTCTCGTCGAGGTAGACGAGGAAGTTCAAGCCGCCCGATACATGGGCGATGCCCTTGGACAGATAGCGGTCTTTCAGAAAGTTCAGCTTCGCCGAGTCCGTCTGAACAAGGTCGACCTTCGTGTGCGACGTCAGTGCCGCAGGGTCGACCGCTTCGTACAGGAACGGCGTCGAGCGGTGGTGCGTTGCCCGCAGCGATGAGCCGCCGGCGCTTGCGTATGTGTAGACCGTGCGCCGACCGTCGTTGCAGTAGCCGGTCACCGGACACAACGCGCCATCTTCGAGCAGGTGATCGGAGAAGACGCAGTACGGCAGACCCTGGTCGTGAATGCCGCGCACCCAGGTTGCCAGGTCCGCCGGGTCCCAAACCTCGTAAGCCGGCCGCCGCCACTCGGTGTTGTCGTCGACGAAGCGAAACAGCCGCTCGTAGCCACCCTTGTACGTCGGCGGAAAGGCCACGATACCGCCGCCGGCCTTGCGCGCCAGCGCCGGCATTTGCCGGAAGTCGCCGGCGACGAACCCGTCAGGCCGTGGACCAGCGAGCATCGCGTCCAGGCGCTCTCGTGCGCGCCGGAGGAAGTCCGCAAACGCCGTCTCGTAGTGTGCGAAGTGCGTTTGCGCCCACTCGTTCTTGCCGCGGTACCGCGCCATGTCCACGGCGACCATCACCGCCGCCACGCGCTCGGCCGGCGCGCCGCCGATGCGTCCCTCGATGAACGCGAGCCTGCCGGTGAAGCGGACATCGACGGGCCGGCCTGTCAGCAGGTGCCCCAGCGCCACCGAGAACAGCGACACGTCGTTCGAGATCACCCGGCACGCCGGATAACCGGCCTTGATCGCGCGGTCCACGCGGAACGAGCCCGAGCAGCACACATGGACGCTGCCCCAGGCCCCAAAATCGACCGTGCGCAGGATCTGATCGACCACCGGGCGCGGCACCGAACCGACGAACATGAGTGAACGCACCCCCCCTAGTTAATTTCGTTCGCGAGACGAGAAACCTCCCCCGCCGGTCTACGCGCCGACCGGCTCTAGTTTGGAACCCCCCTATCCCCCTTTGGGTGAATCCGAGTACACGCCCCTGTTCGCAGGGTGCCTCGGATCGAGGGGCCAGCCGTTCGGCGCTACGGCATTGCTGTAGCCGCGCGCCTCATGGCGCTGCTTGGCCGATCCGTGATGGCTGTCGCACAGCGGCTGCCAGTTGCGGCGGTCCCAGAACAGCGCCTGGTCGCCTCGATGCGGCACGATGTGGTCGACCAGTGTCGCTGCGATGACGCGGCCTTCGGCCTGGCACATGGCACACAGCGAATGGCGGGCGAGGAACGTCTTGCGCGCCTTGCGCCAACGCCTGCCGTAGCCGCGGGCCGCCGCCGACTCCCTCGTGTCCTGGTTCATGTAATAACAGCTTAAGTCGTTGATATTGCGCGCTTTTTACTTGCCTTACCGGAGTATTTCTATAGAATAAACCTTGTCAAAAGCACTACCCACAAGGAGAAGCGAAGTGATCATCATCGACAAATCAGTATTCGTGGCCGCTCACGGGCGAGGCCCTCGCGGACGCGGGACATGGTTTTTCAGTCCACACCGTGCCCCGACCAGGGAGCAGATCGTGAACGGCGACGAGGTCACCGCGTTCCACAACGTCACATTCACAGAAGCGTGCCGACTGGCGCGCGCGTCGGCCCCGAACGGATGCACCTACCTATACGTGCTCAGCTAGGAAGGAGCCCCCGGCACCGAAGGTGCAACCAAGGTGCCGGGGGCCGTGCAATCCCTCAGCGAAAAGGAGAAAGCGAAATGACCATAGCATCAAACTACACTCTCAAACCATCCCAGGTTTCGGAAGCCCTGGGCGTCCTGGTCGGCATCAAGCAGCCGATCATGATCTGGGGGCCTCCCGGCGTCGGCAAGTCGGCGGTCGTCAAGCAGATCGCAGACGAGAGCGATCTGGAGCTGCGCGACGTCCGGGCGATCCTGTTGGACCCGGTCGACCTGCGCGGCCTGCCGCACATCAACGGCGACGGGCGCGCCCATTGGGCGGTGCCCGAGTTCCTGCCCCGCGAGGGCAAGGGCATCCTGTTCCTGGACGAGCTGACGGCGGCGCCGCAGCTGACCCAGGCGGCCTGCTATCAACTGATCCTTGATCGCAAGCTGGGCGAATACGAGCTGCCCGCCGGCTGGACCATCATCGCGGTCGGCAACCGCGAGAGCGACCGCGGTGTCGTCCACCGCATGCCCTCTCCGCTCACCAACCGGTTCGTCCATCTCGACTTCGGCGTCGACCTCGACGACTGGACCAAGTGGGCAACCAAGCACGGCATTGCCACCGAGGTTGTCGCCTTCCTGCGCTTCCGTGACGAGTTGCTGCACGACTTCGACCCGAAGCGTTCGGAGAAGGCGTTTCCGACGCCCCGGTCGTGGGAGTTCGTGAGCAACATCGTCGGCTCCGGCACCGTCACCAACGGCATCGAGTATTCGCTGATCGCCGGCGCCGTCGGCGAGGGCGCCGCGGCCGAGTTCATGGGCTTCCTCAAGATCGCCCGCTCGATCCAGAGCCCGGACATGATCCTGATGAGCCCGGACAGCGCGGCGATCCCCGAGGAAGCGGCGACGCTCTATGCGATCTCGACCGCGCTGGCCCGCAAGGCGACCGAGGGCAACATGGATCGGGTAGTGACCTACGCAAACCGGCTGCCCGACGAGTTCAGCGTGCTGCTGGTCAAGGACGCGCTCGACCGCGACCCGGCGGTGGCCAACACCCGCGCCTACATCGAGTGGGTGTCCGAGCATCATGAGGTGATGTCATGAGCAATCTGACCGAGAAAGCCATGCTGGTGCGCCAGGCGATCAACGTCTGGTCGGGCCGCAAGTTCGACAAGAAGGTGACACGGGAAGTCCTCGATCACCACAACGCGAGCACCGACGCCGGCCGCTGGAACAAGAGCCTGATCGCAAAGGCCGCGCTGGCCGACGTGACGAAGGTCGCGAACCAGGCCCGGACGCACCACTACGAGCACACGCTGTCGTGGGAGGACTGGGGCGCCCGTATCCTGCCGGCAGCCGCGTATTTCGACTACATGGACCAGCAGCGCGACTTCAAGACCGCGTTCGACGCGGCGGCCGACGCGTTCGAGCGCAACTACGTCCAGTATGTGAACGACGCGAAGGCGGCGCTCAACGGCATGTTCGACCCGAACGATTACCCAGGCGTCCACGATATCCGGTCCCGGTTCGCCTTCGAGACGATCGTTAGCCCGTTGCCCGATCAGGCCGATTTCCGGGTCAGTCTCAACGCCTCCGAGGTCCAGCGCATCCAGGCAGACATCGAGAGCCGGACCCGCAACATCCTCCATGATGCGACCGACGAGTGCTGGAAGCGCCTCCACAAGTCGGTAGAGCACATGACCGAGCGGCTGTCCGACATGGATCACCGCTTTCATGACACGCTGGTCGGCAATTTGCGCGAACTGGTCGACCTGCTGCCGAAACTCAATATCGCGGACGACCCGGAGCTTGAGCGGATGCGTCAGGACGTGGCGGCAAAGCTCTGCCGCAATGATCCGTCCGTGCTGCGGCCGAATTCGAAAGCCTTCGACAAGGACGCACGCGAGCAGCAGGCGACCGACGCTGAGCAGATCCTCGGCGCGATGTCCGGCTACGTCGCTTAAGGAGACGAAACATGGAAACCAGAACGAAACTCACCAAGGCGCGGACCCGCCTGGTGCTGTCGCAGCCGTTCTTCGGCTCGCTGGCCCTACGCATGGGCTTGATCGAAAACCCCGACATCGAGACGATGGCGACGAACGGCCGCGACGTTTACTTCAACCCCTCGTTCGTTGACGGGCTCGGCATGGACGAACTCGTGGGCGTGCTCGCTCACGAGGTCATGCACCCGGCCTGCAACCACCATACGAGACGCGGCAGCCGCGATGCCGAGCGATGGAACATCGCGGCCGACTACGCGATCAACCCCGTCTTGATCGACAACGGCTTTACGTTGCCCGAAGGGGCGTTACTCGACCCGAACTATTCGGGTTTGAGCGCCGAAGCCATCTACAACCGCCTGCCGCCGGCTCAGTCCGGCGGCGGCGGTGGCGGACAGGACGGCAACTGCCCCGATCCCGGCCGCTGCGGCGGCGTCATGGATGCCCCCGGCGACAACGGCAACCCGTCGCCGGCCGAACTGGCGTCCGCCGAAGCCGAGTGGCGTCAGGCGGTGGCCCAGTCCGCAACCATCGCCAAGAACGCAGGCAAGCTACCCGGCGACCTTGCGCGCCTGGTCGACGAAGTGCTGCGCCCGAAGGCCGACTGGCGCGAGATACTCCGCCGCTTCGTCGAAATGTCCGCGAAGCAGGAATACCGCTGGACCCCGCCCAACCGGCGCTTTGTGCATCAAGGCGTCTACCTGCCCTCGTGCCGGTCGGAGCAGATGCCGCCGATAGCGGTTGCCATCGACACCAGCGGCAGCGTCTCGCAGTCCGAGATGAACCAGTTCGCAGCCGAGATTACGAGCATCCTCGAAGACTGCATGCCGGAAGAAATCCACGTGCTCTATTGCGATTCGCGGCTGCGCAACGCGGAGACGTTCTCGCCGCACGATCTGCCGATTGAGCTGCACCCGCGCGGCGGCGGCGGGACGAATTTTCGGCCTCCGTTCGAGTGGCTCGACGAGGCCGACGTCAATCCGGCGTGCGTGGTCTATCTGACCGACTTGTGCTGCTCCAGCTATCCCGATGAGCCGGCGTACCCGACCCTGTGGGTCATGTCGTCGTCGCCGGAACTGGTAGGGTGCTACGGCGAGCCGCCCTTCGGCGAAATCGTGCACATGGGAGCAGCCTGATGAAGACCGCCAGCTTCAAGACCTACACCGGCCCCGGCCGCATCTCGATCGCACGATGGGAGCCGCGCGGAACACCCGCCGGCTACCGGCGGTATTCGGCCCTGGCGCCACGTCGCGACATGATGCGCATGCCCGAGGGCCAGTATCGCGGAATCTACTTCCGCGACATCCTCGGCCCGCTCGACGCTCAGACCGTGTGGGACGAGCTGCACGCTCTGGCCGGCGGCGCCGAGCCCGTGTTGCTCTGCTGGGAGAAGCCGCCGTTTAGCCTCTCGAACTGGTGTCATCGGCACATGGTCACGGAGTGGTTCGCCGACGAGATCGGCAAGACCGTCGACGAGTTCTACTCAGCCATTTCCTCGTAGAGCCCCCGCCAGATCCGATCCGCGGCCGCGAACCCAATCACACTCACCGCGGCCTCGGATCGGCCAGGCAGCGCCCCCCAGGCTATAGAGGTTGGAGCGGGCTGCCGGACCTGCCCCGGCTCGACCAGGTGGACCCCGATCGTGGTCTATCCGCCCGCATTAGCTTCGATGGCTGGGTTCGCCGCACCCGCGGGAGCCTTGCTCAAGCCCTGTGAATTCGCACAAAAGTGTACGCTTTCTCTCTTGACTATCGTACATTTTTGTGCGAACATGCAAGTTATGAAGGGCGCCGAATTCATCCGCAAGATCGCCCGCACGGGCCGCCGCAATAACATCCCGGTTCGCTTCGCCAAGGAGCAAGGCAAGGGCAGCCATGGAACTCTCTACTACGGCGACCGCTCCACCATCGTGAAGGATCGTACAAAGGAAATCGGCCCCGGCCTGCTGACCAAGATGCTCCGCGATCTAGGTCTCACCCGCGACGACCTGAAATGATAACCGCATCGACCTGGAGATCAGCCATGCCCACTCTCGCCTACCCCGTTACCCTCGAAACCGACAGCGCCGGCCGTGTCCTGGTGTTGTTCCCTGACTTTCCTGAAGCCGCGACCGATGGCGCCGACCGCGCCGAGGCTCTGGCGGAGGCTCCCGACTGTCTTCAGGAGGCAATCGCCGGTCGTCTGGCGCGACGCGAACCGGTGCCGTCGCCCTCTCCGGCACGCGGCCGCCCGACTGTCGTTCCGGGCGCCATCATCGCCGCCAAGGCGGCCTTGCACACGGCGCTACGCGATGCCGCACTGACCAACACCGCACTGGCTGAACGCCTCGGTATTGCCGAGGGCGAGGTCCGTCGTCTTCTCGACCCCCGTCACGCATCGAAGATCGCCCGCCTCGAGGCCGCTCTCGGCGCCCTCGGCCAGCGCCTCGAGATCGCCGTTAGGCCAGCAGCCTGACCAAGCGGACATGAAAAAACCCGCCGCGGCGGGGGAGCCGGGCGGGCTGCGTCTGGTCACACTTCTGGCGCGTCAAGAAACTGCCTACTTCATACCGCCGCGGCCTGTCAAGAAGAACTGTTCGAGCACTTCCAGACCGTCCTTCAACCGCGGCAGGCGGTAGCGCGGCGGCATCCGCTCATATACGCAAACCGTGTCGACGATTGACTTACACCGCGCGGCTCGGAGCAGATGCGTGGCCCCTCGCCAGCGCGCCTCGACGTCGGCCTGGGTCTCGTCATCGAGCGGATCGGCGTACGTGCGCTCGCCTCGGGTCAGCGGATTGCCAAGCGACACACCACGCAGCCATGCATATCGGCGGCCGGCATCGTGCTGCTGCTGGGTGATCAGGTCGCGCGCGAGCAATACTCCGAGCGGATAGCTGGCCAGTGGATCTTGGTCGTTTCCGACGAGCGCGATCCGTCGCGCCTTCTGCTCGGGCGTGGGGCCGACTCGTCCGCTGATCGTCTTACGAGCCCGCGCCGGGATCTTCGGTGGCCGAACCTTGAACCGCTTGCGCTTGGTCATGTGCCGCGCAGCGCAAGCACGGCGGACACAACGGGTTGCGTCACGCTGGCGTCCTCGGGCTCGCCGTAGTCGGACCTACGCTTGTCGACGACGCCGGCGGCGTGACGGAGCAGATCGGGCCCGTTCATTGCGTACCCGCCCGGACATCGGTCGCCCATAGAAGCAGCGCAATGGCGTCGGCCTCGTTGTCGTCAGTCGGGTCAAAACCGCGTGCCCTGACGGCCTCGATGACGGCGGTCTTGTTGGCGTTGCCCTTGCCGGTGACATGACGCTTGATGGTGCCGACCGGCACGCCCCGGTAGGGAATTCCGTGGTGCTCGCACCAGGCGGTCACGTGCGCCAGGAAGCCGCCGTAGATGTGGGCCGCGTTGGTGCCGGCATGGCGGCGGACCTCTTCGAAGAAGATGGCATGGATGCCGCCGGCGGTGTTCTTGAGCTCGGTCAGCCAGTGTTTGAAGCGGAGGTAGCGCATGCCGCCGCCCTCGAAGCGGTCCGGCCGGAACGATTCCGTGCCGCTCGTCTTCGTGCCGTCCGGGCTGCGCAGCGCCCAGCCGGTCATGGTGCCGAGATCGAGCGCGAGGATGACATCGCCGATTGCGCCGCTCGCCATCGCCGGCTGGGGCGCCTCATCGGGCTGTGATTTTTTGAACACGGTCGGATCGGTCATTTCGTGCTCCGGATCTCAGCAACCAGCCGGGAACCGCACCTTCCCACCAGAGGGTGTGTGTGTGTGTCCCCACACGCACACACACACCCTCCCCCGTAGGGGGGGGTGTGTGGGAAGCGGTAACCTTTGAAATCATTGGCTTTTTCGTTCCCGCCCAACTCGGGAACGGGAACGGTGCGAAGTCGATAAAGAGTTGAAAATATTGGCGTTTTCGTTCCCGTCGAATTTTCGTTCCCGGCGGGAAGCGGGAAGCGGGAACGAGATTTGCTTCCCGGGAACGGTGCGGGAAGGGTCGGGAAGCGGGAACGAGATTGGATATGACCCTCATTTGTTCTCCCCCTTATCAGCGCCCAAAACGAACTCGCCGACGCCCTCGGCGAAGGGTCCGGTGGGTACGTCGAGCCACTTGTCCTCCTTCGAGCCCGAGGCCTTGCCTTTGACCAGGACGCTCTCGTTGAGCAGTTCCTGCACCAGGGCCTCGATGCGCTTGCGGGTGACGTCGTGAAAGATGGCCGCAAGGCGATGGCGCTGGCGATAGACGCCGTTCCCACCGGTATGGGTGAACGGGTGGCCTTTCTTAGCCGCCCGCGCGATTGAGGCGATCAGCGCTTCGGAGAACTCCGCGGCCGCCGTGCGCCGTTCATCCAAGCGCTCCGTGATGTCGGCCAGCAGCCCGGTGGGCGCCCTGAGATAGGTGCGGATGGTGCGGTCGACGGTACTATTGGCTTTGACCACGGCGCCCTGGAACACGGCGTTGCGAGCAGGCTTCTCGTCGAGAGCCTTGAACACGCCGCGCTGATAGTCTTCGGACGTTGGCCAGAGCGCGTAGACCAGGCGCACGCCGTCGACGAGGGCGCTGGTGCCGCGCACCGCGTCGCGCGCCTGCTCGACTGTTGATATCGGCCGGTTGCCCTGGGGCTTGCGCATGTGGTGAGCGACGATGATTGCGGCGCCGGTCTCGGTGGCGAGGCCTGCGAGCAGTCCGGTGACGAAACTGCTGGCGGCCGGATCGGCATTGACGTCGGCATGGATGAAGGACGACAGGGGATCGAGCACCACCAGCCTGAGATCGGCGATGCCGGCGAGTTGGTCGCGCAGATCGTGGAACCGCGCGGTCGCTTCGGGGCCATTGCGGCCCGAAGTGACGAGCGGGATCGGCCCGCCGGCGTTGGGCAGCGGCACCACGATCAGCCGTTCGGGCTGTTTGAGGCGTGCCCGTTCGGGATCGAGGCGTTCGAGACGGCGGTGCACCTCAGCCTCGTCGTCCTCGGCGGTGATCACGACGGCGGTGCCGAAGGCGCGCACCGCACCGCCCAAGGCCATGGGCTCGGGGCTGACCGAGACCGCGCGCGGCTTTCCGGTGGCAACCGACAGCGCCAGATCCAGAGTGATCATGCCCTTGCCGGTATCGCCCATGGCGGCGAGTACTGAGACGACGCCCAGGGGAATCGAGCCGTCGACCAGAAACTGCTGTTTGAGCGCATCCCCGGCATAGCGGGTGGCAAACCAGTCAGGGAGTTCCAGCGGCTTTTCGACGGGTCGCACGGCCTGGCGCGGGGCGGTGGCGATGAACGATGTGACATCCATGCCCTCGGCCGCCGCGTCGGCAGCGTCCCACTTGTCCGGCTTATTGCCGGGCGGATTGAGAACGGCGACCGACGCGGCGCCGGCGGTGAGCACCGCTTGGGATGCGACCTCTGCGTATTGCCGGCCGGGTTCGTCGTGATCGGGCCAGATCAGCACGCGCTTGCCCTTGAGCGGCGACCAGTCGGTCTTTGCAACCGGCGCCGATGCGCCGTTCATGGCGGTGGTGGCGGAGATCCCTTGTTCGATCAGCGCATCGGCGGATTTCTCGCCTTCGACCAGAATGACCTCGGAGGCCGCCTTGATGCCGGGCCGGTTGTAAAGCGGTCGCGGATCGATCGATGTCCTGTTCGAGCGTGCCGTGCATGAGGCTGGAGATGCCGAAGTCGAGCACGATGCAGTCGGTCTTGATAACGCCGGGGAACTCGGCGGGATCGATGGTGCGCAGGCCGCGGCCGACCATCTGGATCATGGTCGACTTGTAGGAAGACGGCCGCAGCAGGACGACGCAGCTCGTCGGCGGATGGTCCCAGCCCTCGGTCAGCACCGCGACGTTAACCACCACCTGGATGTCAGCGCGCCGGTAGGCGGCGAGAACGTCCCGCCGCTCGCTCTCGGGCATCTCACCCCAGATCATCCCGGCATCGATGCCCGCCGCGACGAAGGCGTCGCGCACGTTGCGGGCGTGATCGACGGTCGAACAGAAAATAGCGGTCTGGCGGTCAGAGGCCTTTTCACGCCAGTGCTTGATCACCGCCTCGGTGATCGGCGCCGTGTTCATGATGGCGGCGACTTCGGCCATGTCGAAATCGGCGGCGGTCCGGCGGACCTTCCTGAGCGCCTCCCGGGCGCCGACATCGACGACGAAGGTGTGCGGCCGCACCAGATGACCCGAGCCGATCAGCTCGCCCATCATGATTTGGTCGGCGACGTTGGAGAACACCGGCCGCAGACCCTTCCGGTCACCGCGGTTGGGCGTCGCAGTGACCCCGAAAGCGCGGACGTCGGGGTTGCGCTTGCGGGCCCGATCGATAATCCGCCGGTAGCTGTCGGCGGCGGCGTGATGTGCCTCGTCGATGACCACCAGGTCGAGCGCCGGCATGGCCTCGAGGTTGGCCGCGCGGGCGAGCGTCGGGACCATGGCGAAGGTGGTGCGGCCACTCCACGACTTGGTGCGGGAATCGATGATCGAGGTCGAGAGGGCCGGATTGACCTTGGCGAACTTGAGGACGTTCTGCGCGGTCAGCTCGTCGCGGTGAGCGAGCACGCAGGCCTTGGCGTCGTTGTCCGCCAGCAGCCGGCCGACCACGCCCGAGAGCATCAAAGTCTTGCCTGATCCGGTTGGAGCCACCCCAATCGTATTGCCGTGCTCCTCGAGCGCGCGAAGACTGCGCTCGACAAACGTCTTCTGGCGGGGGCGAAGCAGCACCGGGCTGCCTACTGCGCCCAGGCGGGACGGTTCGGGTTGGCCGGCCGGGGCGCCGCTGGTTGTGTTGCTGATGCCTGGGTGGCTGACGCGGCCGGCGCGCCCGGACACCACTGGCCGCCGGCTTGCTGGTATGCCTCCCAATCCCTGTGGTTGTGCGTCACCGCAAAGCGGATCTCGTTCTTGGGATCGCCGTTCTGATCCTTGCCGACGTCGATTTTGGCCAGGAACTCGATGCCGTCCAGATCGGCAAACCCGCTAATGCGCCGTGCGGTCTGCGCCTGCGGCGAAGTGTCTTTGTCGGACAGCCCGCGCGCCGAGTTGAGAATGCCGCGCACGAACGAGCGGCCCATGTTTCCCCACTCGGGACCCTTGGGGCTCGAGAGGCCGATCAGGCTCCATGCGCGTCGGCGCGCATGCGGGCCCTCGAGGAGCGCGAACTCGGCGTTGACATAGACCGAGCCCGTCGTTGCGTTGCGGGTGGCGTAGCCACCGGTCCAACCTTGCGAGGGATCGTCGTAGCCGCCGGGCTTGATGGTCATGCGGACGGGCGCGATGGTGCCCTTGGGAATGATGTCGTAGGACCGTTGCTCTTCCGCATCGTTGAAGTCGTTCCAGGCTCCAGTCATGGTTGGGCTGCTCCTTGATCGTCTCCCTGCGTGACGAGGGTATCGGCGGGCGATGAGGCGGTGCGGCCAAACTCCAGCCTCTCGCTCGCCGGTCTGACAGGGCCACCGATCTTGGTCATGAGGCGGCCGAGATGGGGTTCCTCGATCGCATCGAGACGCCCGCTGCGGTCCTTGGCGGGATAGCCGAACGGGTTGAGGGTGCGGCAGACGAAGCCCCGGTAGGGATCGGCGTCGGCCTGGCCGATCTCGGCCATGACTATGACTTCATCAACGATTCCGGGCAGCTCGTTGCCGGTCTTCGAGCCCTCGATCTGCGGCGAGAAGACCCGGCGATTGAAGTCGTCGAGCTTCTCGTCGAGGATGCCGACGAACCAGACGTTCTTGTTTC
Source organism: Alphaproteobacteria bacterium (assembly GCA_965248805.1). Classification (GTDB taxonomy): domain Bacteria; phylum Pseudomonadota; class Alphaproteobacteria; order UBA6615; family UBA6615; genus CBDFKJ01. The sequence continues at coordinate 117,917 of CBDFKJ010000004.1, read as the reverse complement.
TGGTGTGCTGCAGGTGCGTGAGCCAGGCGATCATCTCCTGGCCGTGCAGACCGTAGGCGCCGCGCATGTCGGGCTTGCCGTTGCGGTCCGAGAACGCCTGGGGCTGGCCCTTGCACCACTGGAAGCAGAGACGCCCCGCGACCGTGATCGAATCGATGAACACGGTCTCGTAACGATCGAGCGCGGCGGGGTCGCCGAAACGCTCGGCCACCGCCTCGTAATGCGCCCCGCTGTAGACCTGGTCGTCGCGGAGCGCCGGGTTCGGCCCGCCGATGAAGACCGCAAAGTCGCGGCAGTCGGACCAGGTGCGCGGGCGGATGGTGTCGCCCTTCCAGCCCTCGATGGCGAGATCGCCGGCCTCGAGGTCGAAAAAGAGCGTGGCACCGGGCTCCAGCGTCCAGAGAAGCGACGTTTTCCCAATTCCACTGACCCCAAAAATGCAGCCTTTCACGCCGCGGCGCTCCGCGAGCCGCTCGTCGGCCGAGATGATCGGAAGGCCGCTCATGACGCGCCCTCCTTCGCGAGCGTCAGCTTGAAGACGGGCTTGCCGGTGCGCACCGTGCGGGCGTCCTCGAAGGCGGCCCGGATCGCGCTCGGCCAGGCGGCGTACTTGCGTTCGGGGACCTTGAAGGCGACATCGACGTACTCAGCCGGATCGTCGCCCTCGACGCGGATGCGCTCGACCAACGCCGCGAGCTGGTCCTGATCCCAATCGACGCGCTTCGGCAGGTCGGCGATAACGACCACGCCGTCCTCGACCAGCCGGACCGTGCCGGTGTCCTTACCGGCGTCGCGCCGTGCCGTGTGCGCCTTCTCCGCGAAACGCAGGCCGATAGCGCCGTCGAGCCATTCCTTGAGCGTCTTGGCGGCCTGAAGCGCTGTCTCAGCGTCCTCCTGCAGCAGCGCCAGTTGTTGGGCCGGCAACGCGGCAATCTCACCGACCGGCATGGCGCGAAGTTCCTCGAGTTGAATGCGGTTTGACATCAGGCCGCCTCCGGCGGCTCGGGGGAAGCCGGGAACAGATCCCCCTGCCCGCCGATCCCCAGCGCCTCGCAGCACACACGGATGTTGTCGAGGGTCTCGTTGCGGTCGTCGCCTTCGAGCTTCCACCAGCGCGCCACGGTGTTGAAATCAGCGAGCTTGATGCCGTGGGTCTTGACCTTCTCGTGCTTGATCTCGTTCTTCTCGGCCCTAAGTTCGGCGATCTGCTCGTCGATCCGGGCGATCTCTTGCGCCGCCAGCATCAGATCGAGTTTCATCTCGGTCGCGTTGTGACCGATGCCGGGTTCATCTGCGGCGTTCATGTTTTGGCTCCTCGTGTTTTTGCCAAGAAGGCTTTTCAAAACGGCCAGCCCTCACCGAGGGCCGCGACTTGATCGCGAGATAGCTGAAGTCCGCAGGCCCGTGGCGGTGCTGCACCAGATGAACGAGGCCCAGCCCGGAGGCGCGCATGGCGCGATCGGCGAGGTCGTTCAGCGCTGCGCGCGGCTCGTTGTCCGGCGCGTCATGTGGGGCGTCGAACCTTTGTTGACGGTCGACGCAAAGATGGCCGCGGTGATATTCGATCAGGCTGCCGGGCCGGGCGGTCTGTAGCCACGCCTCGAACCGGGCCGTGTCGATGGCGAGGGCCAGTGCCGGTATCGCCGCCGGGGAGCGGCCCAGCGCGAGCACGTTCATGCGCCGGACTCCGGCTCGACCAGGCGCAGCTGCCCGGCCTCGTAGGCCTCGATGTCCTTGAGGAGGTAGACGACGCGCCCGCCGATCTTGAGATATCGGGGCCCCTCACCTCTCCAGCGCCAGTTGTCCAACGTCCGCGTGGCAATGTGCCAACGCGCAGAAAGGTCCTCCGGCCTTAGATGCACCGTCATCGGCAGTCTCTCTTCTCCGGGATTTCTCACGCCGCCTCCCCGCGCTCGCCCTCGGGGCGTGGCTCGGGCCGTGGGATGTCAGCCGGCCACTCAAGGCCGTCCGGCCAGTGGTCGGAGAACCATTGGAGAGCATGCTCGAAGGACCTAGTTGTCAGGTCAGCACCGGCTTCGATGCGCTGAAGCCGAGCACCATGGTTGAATACGAGCGTGGATACGCGGGCTAAGCTCAGATTCCTGTGTCGGCAATAGGAGGAAGCGAGGCTCAGGACTATTGTGCGGTGATTCATACCGCACAATCTGCGGTCGATAAACCGCACATGCAAGAAGTTTTTGAGCCGCGGGCGACGTTTGCGGTATGCTTACCGCATGGGCGTTCGGGAACAGCTCTTGCAGTCGATCAAGGAGACCGGCATGTCGGACCGCCGGTTGTCCATGTTGGCAACAGGCAGCACCGATACGATTCGAAACATCCGACGAGGAGTGAATCCTAGAGCCGACACCCTAGAAGCTATATGCAGAGTCCTCGGTGTGCAGCTTCAAATTGGCGCGCCGGGCGAAGAAGGTACCGCGTCCACCGAACAGCCACTGAAGTCCCTAACCGCTCCTGATTCAGCAACTTCGCCAGTAGAGCCCACGTCCTCGGCTGAAGGCGCCACTTCGCCGCCGCCCAGTGGGGAAGAGCTGCGCGACCAGATGGCAACCATCTTGAAGGCCGAAGCACAGACGATCCGGCAAGAAGTCTGCGAGGGCATCAGCCAGCATCTGCATTCGTTGCAGGACGAGACAATTTCCCGCCTGACGCGGCATGCCCAATCCCTCGAGGACGCCGGCGCGCTTGCCGTGGCGACGGTCGGGGACGGCGCCACCGACGTCCCCGGCGCGCGGTCGGTGCAGATGATCGAGATGGAGGCCGCCGCCGGCGACGGCAACTACAACCTCGACGACGCGCCAGCGAAGGGCCCGGTTTGGTTCCGGCGCGACTGGATCGACAGTCGCGGGATCGATCCGACCCGGGCTGTCGTCATCTCGGTGCGCAACGACTCGATGGAGCCGACGTTGCCGGCGGGCTGCAAGATCCTGGTGGACCGCAATCGCCGGCGGCGCCACCTCGGGCATATCTACGTGATCACGACACCGGACGGCCTTGTCGTCAAGCGGATGGGCAAAGGGGATGACGGCGGTTGGCTGCTGGTGAGCGACAGCGATTCACCCGACTGGCCGGACGTCCCGTGGCCCGACGATGCCGTAGTGGCCGGCGAGGTCAAATGGATGGCGCGGGAGTTTCCGTGAGCGGGACCAGAACCACCGTATTTCAACAAGGACTTGGGGGTTCGCCATGACGAGTGCTGACTTGACACAGCCGGGCCGCGGCCGGCGCATTGGTGTGTGGGTGCTGACCATCATCGCCGCGCTAGCATTTGCCGGCGCCGGCTTCACGAAGGCCACGGGTGCAGAGCCAATGGCTCAGGCGTTCGCCGGCTGGGGCTTGCCAACCTGGTTCATGCGCTTCGTAGGCCTGAGCGAGTGTGTCGCCGCGATTGGACTCCTGATCCCTCCGATCGCGACCCTGGCCGCGCTCGGGCTCGCCACTATCATGTTCGGGGCGCTGGTGACCCACGCCCTGCACGACCCGATCAGTGCCATGATTGGCGCGTTAGTGTTGTTGGTGATCTCGCTTGCGATCGCCTACCTGCGCCTGGGTGACTTCTCGCGCGCCGTTCAACGCGCCGCCATATTCCTTCCCGCGGCTTCTACACGGTCTTCCACTACCCGCTAGTCAACGCACTTCGGGGACCGGTAGTGCATCCGATGCGCTACCAACACCGCTCAAGAAAGGCGGAGAAACCCGGAACGCGCAAACCGGGCGCCCGACTGGCCGGACATGCCGTGGCCCGACGGCGCGGTCGTGGCCGGCGAGGTCAAGTGGATGGCGCGGGAGTTTCCATGAGCGACGACATTGGGCAAATCATCGTACTGACCTTGGTACTGAGCTTGGTACTGGCCGTGTACTTGCTGCCGGCGATTGTCGCAAGCAAGCGGCATCACCCGCACAGCAGGGTAATTTGGTTGCTGAACATCTTGCTCGGTTGGACGCTCGCCCCCTGGATCATCCTAATCGTATGGGCGACCCGGCGTTGACGTGGACCAAGTCGTCATCACTGTGATCACGACACCGGACGGTCTTGTCGTCAAGCGGATGGGCAAAAGGGATGACGGCGGCTGGCTGCTGGTGAGCGACAGCGATTCACCCGACTGGCCGGACGTCCCGTGGCCCGACGATGCCGTAGTGGCCGGCGAGGTGGTGTGGACCGCACGGACGTTGGTGTGAAAGAAACGGTATTTTGCAATGATGGAGGTAAAGGACTGCAAGACATGGGAGAAAGTCGAAGACTGTTTGCGCAAGATCAAAGAACATCACAACCAAAATAAAAGTGTTATAGATATCTCAGAACTTCTTTATCGCGGACACTCGAGCAGATGTTGGACTCTAAGTACGACCCTTGATCGAAAACTCTGCGGCCAGCAGAGCCTGGTGTCGTACTTTGATTTAGTCAAAAAGGCCGAACCTCAGATTTGTGGAGCTTATGAAGGAGCGTCCGCCCTGGAAAATCCCGGATCAACAAGAGGTTGACGACTGGGGGACAAAATTCTCTAAGCCAAAAACGATGCCGCACCCTGAGTACGAATATCTCATTTACCTCCGACATCATGGGTTCCCCTCTCCCCTGCTTGATTGGACCAGCTCTCCATACACTGCCGCCTACTTTGCCTTTAAGGCTCCGCAGACAGACGCAAAGGAGGTGGCAATTCTCGTGTATTGGGGGTCTAGTTGCAGGGAAGGGCAGACGGACAAGCCTCAGATTGTGAGTTTCGGTCCAAACGTTCATAGTGACCCCCGGCACCGCGCTCAACAGACCGAATACACGATGGCCTTAGTACATCGTTGGGCACAGGACGGTGAAGAAGCAAGGCAGTGGTATTGCTGCAATTACGATGAAGTTTTCGCTGACGTTGACCATGAACAACGGGACTATTTGTGGCAGTGCGTTATTCCCGCTTCAGAACGGCAGAAGGTCTTGGAGGTCTTGGACTCGCGCGACATCAATTCGTATGCATTGCTTCTGAGCAACGGATTTCCGTTGGAAACGATCAATGTCAAAGAGCTGCGCAACGGTGATGACATAGTCAAGCGGGCGTGGGATTTCCCCATTGGAATGCGCGAACAACTAGGCCAGAAATACGAAAGGAGGTTGTGAACTGACGTTGAATTGGGTCGGCCGGGGTCTCGGTGTCTCCTAGAGGCGACGGGTCCGCCGAATCCCCCCACGATCTTCGGCACTCTGCGTCCGAACACGGCAGCTCAATCTGGCAATTGAATCGGGTATCGACGATGGACCGGCCAACGGTCTAAGAGCCGTTCCGGGAAGTAGAGATTCACGAGCAAGGGCTTGGCCGGGTCAAGCGTCGCAGCATGATGCGGATCATGGCGAGGTGGATGAAAGCGACGACAGAACGGACGTGGCGTTCGAAGTCGCGCGCCAGCCGGCGGCAACGGACGATCCAGGCGAAGGTGCGCTCGACGATCCAGCGCTTCGGCAGCACCTCGAAGCGCGGCACGCTGTTGCGCTTGACGATCTCCAGCCGCCAGGCGCCGGTCTTCGCCACCACGGCAGCCATCTTTGGTCCCTGGTAGCCGCCGTCGGCGTAGATCACCTCGATGAACGGAAACAGCCGGCGTGTCCGGCGCAGCAGTGTGGCCGCGCCATCGCGGTCCTGCACGTTGCCGGGATGCACGACGAGGCCCAGCATCAGGCCGAGCGTATCGACCAGGATGTGCCGCTTGCGGCCGGTGAGCTTCTTGCCCGCGTCGAAGCCCTGCGGATCGATCGACGCCCCCCTTTTTGCGCCGCTTTGGCGCTCTGGCTGTCGATGATGGCCGCGCTCGGACTGGCTTCGCGGCCCGCGCGCTCGCGCACCGCCACGTAGAGCTCATGATGGATGCGAGCCAGGGTGCCGTCCCATTCCCACAGGTCGAAGTAGTCGTACACCGTGCTCTTCGGCGGCAGGTCCTTGGGCAGCGCGGTCCACTGGCAGCCGGTCGACAGCACGTAGAAGATGCCGTTCAGGACTTCGCGGACATCGACCGTCCGCTTACGCCCACCGTGCTTCGCCGGTGGGATCAGCGGCTCGATCAGCGCCCATTCGGCGTCGGTCAGATCACTCGGATAGCGAAGCCGGCCACGGTCGGCGGCCGCGCGGTGTTCAGGCTTCCACATCGGGCACCCCAAAGCAGTTGGACAGGTGACAGACAATAAAACACAACCGATTCCGACGACTCAAAAACTTTCCGGAACCGCTCTAAGACCATCCCATCGTCTACCAATGCGCGCTCGTTTGGGGGTTGTGCAGGGTCCGAAGCACAGGACAAACGGTGGACGAGGGCTCGCTTGGGCGCGGGGGTGAGATTTTTCCACCAATCTGGAGCCATGTGGATGTTCTCGCACGTGGAGAAGAACAAGCGCAACAGTGCCGACGTGAGGTCGTCGTCCGACAACGAAATCAAGGTCTCGACCATGGGTAAGCATGTCTTGTCACTGTCCTTCAACCAAGTGAGCGCGACTATGCCAGTCGTCCATTCACTGAACGAGGTGAAAGAGAGCAGGTCAGGGACACGATCTAGATTGCCCAGATCTTGGAGCGCCCTCCCCTCGAAGTCCTGTGTCGGGTTTATGGCGGCTGCGCACATAACAGGAGGTGGCCGACAGAACTCTACAACATACGCCCGTACACGGTGGAATTGGCGCGTCTCGAGGACCTCGTCGTATCTCGCCTTTTGTACTTCATTGTCATGTGCGCCGGCAATGAAACCGGTCGAGAGTTTGTGAACCAGGATTTGCTCACGAAGCGGTTGCCCCATAGCAGCTTCGCGTAACAACCTAACATTGGCTGCTGCGACCCGCTTCACGTAGTAGTCTCGAGCAAAGGCTCGATACGCGAGCAGAAAGCACTGTTCTGGGGTAGCGCAGAACTGCGACTTCTCCAACGGTGCGAATAATTCGTTGTCGTGTTTTGGACAAAAACCGGAGAACGTGGATGCCTTTTTGACGCCCGCCCGGTGCGGCTGCAGGAGACCAGTTGCGGGCGCCAGTCGGGGGTGAATTTCCGGTGTGGTTAGGAACGAACATACGTGACCATTGCGAGCAATCCTGTTAAGGCAATTCTTCGGAACAGTGTGAGCCTTGGCGATACTCTTGTCGCACTCGTGCTTCAGGGGTTCGGGTACTAAGCACTCATTGTTCGAAAACGCTTTGTTGTACTCTCTGGCGAAGTCCCATTTGCTCATCCGCTGCTCTTGGCTCAAACAGCAACGTTTGTATTTTTTGCCAGAACCGCAAGGGCAGGGTTCATTTCGACCAACTTTGGGAGGCATTGCTCTTTGCGCCCAACAAGCAGCTTCGTAATGGGACTGTATGAGAGTATACGGCTGGAGATAAGACATTGAAGTCGTACCCCGCCGTGCATGTCCAGGCGTTTGCTTGTCAGCGCCGCGTCAATGCAATCCAGCCGGGCGTGCAGTTCGGGCTGGCCGTGGCGATACAGCCACCGCATCTCGCTTGAGCGTCCGCGAGTAGATCGCCAGGGTCCTGGATTACATCCCCTTGCGATCAAAGTAATTTGTCTGGATGAGCGTCTCGAAAATGGTCGGATAAATCGTGTCGTTCACGGATTTCATCGAACGATGCCTCGCACTGGATCTCGAGGTGGGCGCTGACGGCCGAATCCGGGACGTCGGTGCGCTACGTGGAGGCGGCGAGCTGCGGGTTCGCGATGCCGCATCGTCAAGTGATGCGGTCCAAAGGCTCAGCGCGTTCGCGGACGGGCTCGATTTCGTTGTGGGTCACAACATCGTCGCTCACGACAGACGTTTCATCGAAGCCCACTTGCCGGGGTCCGCGCTCCTCAACCTGCCTGTCATAGACACCCTCTACTTGGCGCCCCTCTCGCGTCCGCAGCGGCCCTATCATCGCTTGGTGAAGGATTACAAGCTTGTCGGCACTGAGCGAAGCGATCCTGTTGCGGACTGCCGGCTCTCCCTGCAACTGCTCGAGGACTGTTGGAACATCCTTGAGAACCGGGAGCGCACGCAGCCCGGCCTCGTGTCCATCTATCGCAGCTGCTTCGACGATGCCGATGCCTCAGGGGGTGTCTCGCCGCTCAATCTAACGGGCACCGGCAACTTTCTCGAAGCTCTCGGCGCCCAGACACTGTTGCGTGATCGCGTTCTCCGCGGGTTCGAGCATTACGCCCGCGACAAGGCATGTCCCGCCGCGATCCGCCGCGAGCTTCCGTCCCTCTTGGAAGACCCGATGACCCGGCCGGCCGCCGCTTATTCTCTCGCCTGGCTTACGGTGGCGGGGACGGAGTCCGTCCTGCCACGTTGGGTGCACCGCTCCTTCCCGGCCGCCCCCCGGTTTTTGCACGCGGTCCGAAGCGTTCGGTGCGACGACCCGAAGTGCGCGTACTGCTCCGTCCATCACGACCCGCGCGGCAAACTGGAGTCGTACTTCGGGTTCCATGACTTTCGTCCTACCCCGGCGGCGAGCGACGGAGAGAGTCTCCAGGAGCGGATCGTCACCAGGGGCATCGAGCGGCGGCCGCTTTTAGCGATCCTGCCGACAGGCGGCGGCAAGTCGCTTTGCTTCCAGCTACCCGCCATTGTTCACAACGAGCGGACCGGTGCGCTTACCGTCGTCATCTCTCCGCTCCAGGCGCTGATGAAGGATCAGGTGGAGAATCTCAACCGCAAGACCGAGACCGGGAGCCTCGCGGCCGCGTTGAACGGTCTTCTCACCATGCCCGAGCGCCACGATGTGCTCGAAGGAATAGGGCTCGGGCGCTTCGCGCTTCTTTATGTCTCGCCCGAACAACTGCGAACCCGTTCCTTCACAACAACCATACGCCAGCGTGAGATCGCCACCTGGGTGTTCGACGAGGCCCACTGCATCTCGAAATGGGGGCACGACTTCCGTCCGGACTACCTGTACGCGGCCCGCTTCATCCGAGAGTTCTCTGCGAGGGAAGGGATCGATCCCGCGCCGGTGGCGTGCTTCACCGCTACCGCGAAGCTCGACGTACGCGAGGAAATCGTCGCGCATTTCCGTGAAGCGCTCGGCCAAGAGATGGAGGTGCTTGCGACCGACAGGGTTGACCGGGAGAACCTGCGCTACTCGGTCGAGGAGGTGCCCATCCCGCAAAAGGTGGCTCGTATCCTTGAGTTGCTTTCAGAGCACATCGGGGATCCATCGGCTAAAGCGCCGCGAGGCGCTGCAATCATCTTCGCCGGCAGGCGCAAACGGACCGAGGAGCTCTCGGAGGCATTGAAGGCGCGGGGATGGAATGCGGAGCACTTCCATGCCGGCCTCGATCCGCCCGACAAGAAGCGGGTCCAGGATGCGTTCATTTCCAGCGAGGTCTTGGTCATCGTCGCGACCAACGCCTTCGGCATGGGCATCGACAAGGAAAACGTGCGGCTTGTCGTGCATGCCGATGTTCCGGGGTCCCTGGAGAACTATCTTCAGGAAGCCGGGCGGGCCGGCCGAGACGGGGAGCCCGCACACTGCGTCCTGCTCTTTGCGAAGGGCGACCTCGAGGACCAATTCGACTTGGCCTCCCGCAGTTGTCTCACCCAACGGGACATGTCCCAGATTCTCCGAGCGATTCGCCGGGCACGGCGTCGGGACGCCGAGGAGATCGTGCTTTCGCCGGGCGAAATCCTGCGGGTACCGGATACCGAGGTATCGTTCGACGAGCGTGAGCCGTCAGCGAATACAAAGATCAGAACGGCCGTCTCGTGGTTGGAGCGCGCCGGCTTCGTGCTGCGCGACGAAAACCGGACCCGCGTCTTCCAGGGCGTACCGGCGGTGCCCGACCTCGAGACCGCGAATAAGAAAATGGAGGGGCTTGATCTCGCGGATCACGTAAAGCGCCGGTGGCTGGAGGTGCTCGGTGAGCTGCAAGAGGCGGATCTCCGAGAAGGGATTGACGCGGACCAGCTCGCTCACCTGCCCGCGTTTCGATCCCTCAAGTCCCGCGTCGGCGAAGATTCAGCGGGCTGGGACCGCACCGCGACACGGGAGATCCTCCGCACCCTCGACGAGATGACGCGCGCGGGACTGCTGGAGAGCGGGCTCTACTTCACGGCGTGGGTACGTCACAAGACGACGAGCCGATCTCTCGATCGGCTGACGGCGATCACGGGCGTCGAAAAGACGACGGTCGACCTTCTGCGCGAGGAATATCCGGACGTGACGCCCGGCGACAACGTGCAACTCTCCATTACCCACTTGCAGGAGCGCCTCCGAGCCGAGGAAGTGCAGGTGACCCGGGACAGCGCGCTCAAGCTATTTGCGGGTTGGGCGCGACCGGGCTTCGGACAACGGGCGCTCATCACGCTTGGGAGCGGCGGGCGGCACGGCTTGCGTGTGGGACTCCAAGCCGACTGGGCCGGTATTCAGGAACAATTGGACCTACGAGTCTGGGTGAGCCGGACGGTGCTCGACGCTCTTCTCGCCATTGCCGAGCGACAGGGCCTGACTGGTGAACAGCTCGTGCTGTTTTCTCTCGAGGATCTCCGTCGCGGCATCGAGGGGCAGCTTGGACTGGCTCATCGGATTGGAGACCCGTTCGACGCCATCGAGAAGACGCTCCTGTTCCTGGATGAGCACGACGTCATCAAGCTCCAGAAAGGCCTCTCGATATTCCGCCAGGCGATGACCATCCGGTTCCCGGAAGAGGCGAAGGGGAAACGCTATTCCGGCCGTCACTACCGTCCCCTCCAGGACCACTACGATCAGCGCGTGTGCCAGATCCACGCGATCGGACGTTACGTGGAGGAAGCGCAGGCGGGACTCGACGGCGGTCGCCGCTACGTGCAGAGCTACTTCAGTCTGCCCGCCCCCGAGTTCACTCGGCACTATTTCGGGGACGACCCGAAGACGCTTGAGCGGGCCACCTCGCGAGAGAGCTATGCGGCGATCGTCGAAAGCCTGCGCAACGATGCCCAGGAGCGGATCGTCACCGCGCCGAAGGAGCGTAATCTTCTGGTGCTGGCGGGCCCCGGGGCCGGAAAGACGCGCGTCGTGGTCCATCGCTGCGCCTATCTGCTGAGGGTCGAGCGCATCCGTCCGGAACGCATCCTGGTCGTCTGCTTCAACCGCTCCGCCATGCACCAGTTGAGGGTGCGGCTCAGGGAGCTCGTCGGTGATCTGGCACGCCAGGTCGCCGTGCACACCTATCACTCTCTCGCCTTGCGGCTGACCGAGCGGTCCATGGCGGCCCGGGTCGAGGCGGCGGTCCAAGAGCAAATCGACTTCGACGGCATTATCGACGAGGCAAACCGCCGGCTGCGGGGCGAAGAGCAGGTGGTGGGAATGGAGCCGGACGAGCTTCGAGACCGGCTGCTCTCCGGCTTCGAGTACGTGCTTGTGGATGAGTATCAGGACATCGACGCCCGCCAATACGAGCTGATCACCCATATCGCGCGGCGGGCGGACGAGGACAAAGATCGCGACCGATGCGCGACAATCCTGGCCGTCGGCGACGATGACCAGAGCATCTACGAGTGGCGCGACGCGAACGTCCGATTTCTGCGACAGTTCGAGGAAGAGTTCAGCGCCGAGCGACACTACCTCGTCGAGAATTACCGGTCGACGCGGCACATCATCGATGCTTCCAACGCCTTGATCCGTCACAACCGGGACCGGATGAAGGGAGAGCATTCGATTCGGGTGAACGCGAACCGCTCGAGCGATCCTGCCGGCGGTAAGTGGGAGGCGCTTGATCCCGTCGCACGGGGACACGTCTCGCTGCTGGAGGTGGAGAGCGGCGAGGCGCAAGCGGCTGCGGTGTTGGCGGAGGTCGAGCGTCTGAGATCGCTCGATCAGGCGCCAGACTGGCACGACTTCGCCATCCTCTCTCGGACGCATGATCAACTGTCTGGCGTGCGTGCGCTCCTCGAGCGCGAGGGCGTGCCGATCCGCAGGGCTCTTCAAGGCGGATTGCCGCCGCTCGTTCGTATCCGAGAATTCAATCGCCTTCTTACTCATCTAAACGAGAACGAGTCCTCGGACATCTCCATACCCGAACTGCGTGGACGACTCGCAGATATCTGCGGTTTGCGCTCATTCTGGACGGGAATGGCGAGCCGCATGTTGGTAGCTCTTGAAGCAGAATTCGGAGCGGAACCCTGCGCCGTGGTCGATATGACGGAAGCCTTGCATCGGGGCTTTGCCGACCATCATCGCTCACACGTCGTTGGTGACGGGGTGTTGGTGGGCACGGTGCACGCGGCGAAGGGATTGGAGTTCGCCCATGTCGCCGTGCTCGGCGGTGGGTGGAAGGAGACGGACGCCCAGCCCACGGAGCAGCACGGTCGTTCCGAGGAGGAGCGTCGCCTCTACTACGTGGCGATGACGCGAGCACGCAAGACGCTCGCGTTGATTGACCGGCAAGACGACCCTCTGCCCTTTGCGCGGCAGCTAAATCTGAAGAGCTTGCGTCGCCGAAAGATCGGTGTCGCCGAGCGCCTATCGGACGAGTTCGCCGATGTCCGCTATTCGGTGCTTGGGATGCGTGATCTGTTCATCGACTTCGCGGGTTGGAAACCTCAAGGACACCGGGCACACCGCTCGCTGGCCCGCATGCAAGCCGGTGATCCGGTTACCTTGAAACGCGACCAGGCCGGTCAGGTCATCGTGCTGGATTGCGAGGGTGTGCAAGTTGGGTGTCTTTCGAAGTCCACTGCGGCGGCCTGGCAGCAGCCAAGCTTGCAACTGATCGATGAAGTCCGGGTTCTAGGCATGGTATCGCGCAGGCTGGAAGATTGCGGACCGGAGTACCAAGACCGGATCGTCGTCCCCACTTGGGAACTCCCGGTTATCGAGGTGCGTCACCGCCGCTTGCCAACCCAATAATGCGAGTGCCGAATCCGGTAATGACGCCATTGCGATTCTTACTAGCTTCATAGAAACGCAACGAGGAATTGGAGCATGCGAGAAGTTCACGAGATGAGATTTACTGAACTGTCAGAAGATTTCCAGAGAGAGCTGGTGGCTGAATTGAGAAAACAACAAGTGCAAGTTCTCTCGAAGATGGCGGAATCACAAGACAGAATTGATAGCGCGTGTCTGTACCTAAAGCGCCTACTTACCTACTGTGTGGAAATCTTTGATCTTCGCGAACTCGGCCTGGCTCGCCGAGGCATGGCACCGAAAACAGGCGAACCTAAGATCGATGGCATCGGCAACGACTGGACGGTCCGGCGTGAACATCTTGTAGTCGGCCGCGGGATCAATTCGCACTATGTGCGTCCTTAGGTCTCCTTCGAATGGCCCCGCCGCAACGGCGGACATGCCAATCTTGGCCATGTGGCAGTCGATGCACGTCACGCCCGCTTGCTGCATCGGACTGCCGGCAAACGACTGCTTTTGCTCGCGATGGCATGTCTCGCAGACCGTTGTGTTCCCGGTACGAACCTTGGTCCCGTGTGCACGGCCCGCATGCGGTTGGTGGCAGGTCACGCATCTGAGTTCCTCGTGCGGGCCGCTGACCATCTCCGCGTATTGCTCGTGATGGCTGATGAACCCGCCGACAGCCAGGATCTGGTCGGGCTCTGCGCTCCCATGGCAGGCTCCGCACGACTGCGCCGATCTGTCCGACAAGATATTCCCCGCTCCCGGCCGAGATGCATGGGCGGCCCCCGGACCGTGACACGCCTCGCAGGTCACATTGAACTGCGCCCAGTCGCCGCGTATTCCGGGCATCGGGCCGAGATCGGTGCCGCGAATGCCGTGCTCATTGAAAGAGGTGCCGGTCGTTCGATATCCCGTCGTGTGGCAGCCGCCGCACGTGTATGGCGCTTCCGCGTCCTTGTGGTAGTCGACCCAGGCGCCGTTCGCCCAGTTGTATTGGTTGTTCCCGCCCTTGGTGATGATATTGCCGTTGCGGTCCACAAAGCGCGTCTTCCAGCGTTTGGATGCGCCGACGATGAACGCGACGTTGTCCCAATTGTACGTCGCTGGATAGTCGTCCGGCAGGCGGAAACCGCCGTCTCGCGCGTTGCCGAACAGGCCGAACCTGCCGTCGATCGCACGCAACACCGGCCCGCCGATGCCAAGGATTCGACTATGGCCGTGACTCAGCCAATCCTCGAACGCCTGCTCATGGCAATTGCCGCAGACCTGCGGACCCTCCGTGTAGGCCGGATCGCCGTTCAAGCCGGCCGCGGACAGGGGAAAGGCATAGCAAACCGACGCAAGCAATGCCGCCGCGGCGACAGCCGCCGCCCCCTTCATTTCGCGAGACCTGCCACCGCCGACGGCTACTGTGAATTCACGATGTGGATTCATGGGAGTGTCGCCAAGTGCCAAGCCGGACTGCGGATCCCCTACTGCGCTTTGCGGATGCGACCGATGGTCGGGGAGAGAGGATTTGAACCTCCTTCCCCACGCAATTCTGCGCAATTCCGTGAAACGCGGCGAAACCCGCTTCGGGAAGAGTCTTATCTAAAGTCACCTCTAGTACGCATCAACATATTGCATGACGCTTCATCAAAGTTTCGTGCATCTTGTTACCCAAGTGCGACCCGCAGGATTCGACGTGACGTCAAAGCCAGCCGAACGCACCTTCTACACGGTCCGATCTGTACTGTCCCCCGTCAGCGCCTTTGAGACAGATTTAGATTATTGATGTCCGTCGTCAGAAGAATTTGGACAAGTAGGAGCCTGATTTAACGGAGGATCTGGCTCCGCGTAGCCGCGCATTGAAGCTCTCGATGTATCCATTCTCCCAGGGTGAACCCGGCTCGATGAAAGCGGTCCGGGCGACGACCGCGGGCGGGGGTGCGTCTCAACGGTCTCCAGCGTTTCGATCAGCACCTTTGCCTCCTGCAGCGAGTAGAAGATCTCTCCGTTCAGCAACTCGCCCCGGAGGCGCGTCGCGCGCCTTAGCCCCACCCGGCGATTCGAACCGGAAACTTCAGCACCTTCGTGCCGACCCTCTCGACCCTCTGTGTCGCCTCCAAGGAAGGCGGCCCGATGACCGGGCCGCGGGTCGATTTCCGTTCCCGCACCTACATGCGCGCTCACTCCCAGAGCCCGCAAAATCCCGCCCAATTGGACCCATAGTGGACCCAAGAAGCCAAGTTGCGTGCTGGCCGCGGAATCCGTAATCCATATAAGTTATTGAGTTATAAAGATTTATATGGTGCCGAAGCGCGGATTCGAACCGCGGACCTACTGATTACGAATCAGTTGCTCTACCACTGAGCTACTTCGGCGCCGGGCCGGACCATAGGCACCGCGCACATCGCTTGCAAGACGCCGGCGCGGGCTCAACTTGCTGCGCGTGCGGGCTCGGATGCCGCGTGAATTTCGGCATCGGCGTCCAGCGGCAACGCAGGCGGCGCCAACGTGCCGTGCGGGCTGGGGCGCCAGGCAATGGTTGCGAACGCGCCGCAATGCCCACACACCGCCCGCCAGTCGGCCGCTTCCGTACGGCAGGCGCTGCAACGCCACGCCGTCTCCGCCTCGGCCTCCGCGGCGCGTGCCAGCCATTGCCGCCCGGCGGTGTCGTCGCCACGCTCCGCCGCTTCGAGGCGTGCCAGGGCGCGAAAGACCCGTCCCGATGGCGCGAGCCGAGCGGACGCCTCCAAATGCCGCCGCGCCTCGCCCCACAGTTCTGCGTCCAGCGCCGCTTCGCCGAGCGCCATGTGTGCTTCGGGGTGCTCGCCATTGGCCGCCAACGCTTTGCGCAGCGTTTGCAACCGATCAATGGGCTCCTCATCGGCGACCATGGCGACCAGTGCTGCCGACAGGCTTGGGTGCGGCGACAGCGCCCAGGTTCGCTCGATCACCTTGCGCCCACGCGCGGCGTGGCCTTGGGCGGCCAACAGCCGGGCCAGCAACACAGCGGCCGGCACCAGCGACGGATCGAGCTCGTGCGCCTTGCGCGCTTGTTGCACGGCGGCCGCAGTGTCGCCTTGGTTGTTGGTTTCGCGCCCGCGTTCGACCAGCAGGGCGGCGCGACGGTGCCGGATCACCTCGCGATCGACGAGTTTGCGCCGTGCGGCCTCCTCGACGACCGACTGGGCCTCCTGCCAGCGCCCGGCCTGGGTGTACAACCGGAGGAGGGCGTCGAGCAGCCACGGCGCATGCGGCCGGTGTGCCCGCGCTCGTTCCGCCAGAGCCAGCGCCTCGTCGCTGGCGCCATCGCGCATCGCCTGCATCAGCAGTCCGCGCAGGCCCAGGAATTCCGTCTCCGGCCGTTCGAGCATGGCGTTGAAGTAGCGCCTGGCGGCGGACTCGTCGCCGCCCAACTGAGCCGCCTGCGCCGATAGCAGCATGGTCAGCGGCGGCTCGCCCAACAGCACGTCGGCCTTGCGCGCCTGGCGCCGCGCCTCCTC
Organism: Alphaproteobacteria bacterium; assembly: GCA_965248805.1. GTDB lineage: Bacteria > Pseudomonadota > Alphaproteobacteria > UBA6615 > UBA6615 > CBDFKJ01. The sequence goes on along the minus strand of CBDFKJ010000004.1, from coordinate 101,588 downwards.
GGCGTCGCCGGCGGCGAGCGCAACCATGCCTTGGGTCAGGGCGCGATAGCCGGCCGCCTGGCGGCGGCTGCGCCGGGCGGCAAGGGCGCTGCCGGGCGCCCGGCGCATGAAGCGTGCCGCGCGATAAGCCGCAACGGCAACCACCACAACGACAAGCACTGCGACCGCGAGGACGCCGACTGAGGTGTCGATCCGCCAACCCTGCCACTCGATGGTCGCCGCGCCCGGCCGATCGGCAAGCCACATCGCCAAGACGATCGCAGCCGCGATCTGGACGAAGCACCAGACGGCGCGGCGCATCGTGCTTCGATACTCAACCGGCGTTGTCGAGCGCGGCGCGCACGGCGTCGTCGAGCGCGCCGAGCGCCTGCTCGGCCGCGATCTGCGCGTGCGCCGACACCAGCCATGGGCCGGCGGCGTCCGCCACCGTGCCGCTAAGGCTGTCCAACTCATCGACGGCAGCGACAATATTGCCGCGCTCCAAGGCGGCCTCGGCGCGGGCGACGATGGCCGCTGCGTCGTCGCCCTCGACGTCGGCGCCGACGCGACGAACGCTGACCAGGGATGCGGCGCGCGCCAAGGTGCGGTCGACCCAATCGCCGTCCTCGGCGCCGCGTGCCGCCACCACGATCTCGCGCGCAACGGTAACGAAATCCTGGCGCAACTTCGCCAGATCGGCGACGCCGGTACCGGCGGTCGGCGCCAGCGGCGCCAGCTTCGCCTCGAGCGCCGCATCGTGGACCGCCGCCGTACGCACGGCGGCCAGCGCCTCCGTGTATGGCCGCGTGGTGGCGATGGCCGCCCGCAGTTGACCCGCCGCCATTGCCAATCCGACCGCGCTCGCGGTTGCGGCGTCGGCGCCGTGCGCGGCGGCGTTTAGCTCTTCGAACTCGGCCTGCAGCGACTCCATGTCGGTCCGCAACGCGGCGATGCTTCGCTGCAACGCTGCTACGGTCGCCACGGTTTCGACATTCGATGCGGCCGCGTTGCCGGCTTGCTCGCTTTGGCGCTGCGCCAGTGCGCCAAGACCGTCCTCGATTTCGGCCAGGCGGGCGGTCATCTGCGCCGGCCGATCCACCACGGCCTCGACCTGCGCCGTCATGCGCGGCATCGCGCCTTCGAGCGTCGCTAGTCGGGCCTCTGCGTCCGGCGGCAACCGCGGCGTCATCGCCAATTCGTCGACACGGCCGGCGAGCGCCGTGGCGCGCTGTTCGATGCCATCGAGCCTTGCGCCGGCGCCGACCGGAGGGTTCTGCTCCAGCGTCGCCATGCGGGCCTCCAACGCGGCGGTCTGCCCGCTGCCCTCCGTCGGCGCACGAGCGCCGATCCATGCCGCGTAGACGACGGCGCCGACGGCCACGATCAGCGCTAGCGCCGGCAGGACCCACGTCGCCCGCGCTGTGGGCAATGGTGGAGGCGGTGCGATGACCGGCCGGTGCAAGGGCCCGGCCTCGGCCGACGTAGGCTCGGTCGGTGCAGCCGCGATCGGCGCAAAGTCGCTGTTGCTCAATTCAATATCGTGCGCGACCGCCGCCGCGCGAATCTGCTCCAGCCGCGATGCCGGAATGGTATTGCGCTGCCTCCATCCCTGCACGGTGCTCACCGCGACGCCCAGCTTCCCCGCCATGGGGCGAATGCCGCCAAAGCGGTCGATGATCGACGACGCACGGACGTGCGCATCGCCTGCGGCGCCTGATGTTTCCTGCGTGTCGTTCCCGTCCGTCATTTTCCCTGGCCCCATTCTTTGTTTACGGGCTGATCCCGCAGCCTACCAAGATGACCGGTCAATGTACCGGCTTATCGTGCGAGACTAGGCAGGCCTCGATCAACTCCAGGATACCATCTTGCGTTGGCGACGCAGCCACATGGACACGCTGCAGCGCCAAGTCGCGCAGCGCCTCGGCCACGGCCGGACTCAGACACAGCGCGGCAAGGCTGCACACCGCAAGGTCGAGTCCGGCTTGCTGCACCAGCCGGACGAAGGTCTGCGCCGTCCGTGGTGAATACAGAAGCACGGCCGCAAAGGCCCCGGCCGCCAGATACCGGCGCACGGCCGCTGACAATGCGCGCGATTCCTCCGCGCGGTAAATAATCACCCGCCGCACTTCATATCCCTGCGCACGGAGCGCGCCCGACAGATCGCCGGCGACCACGGTACCGCAGGCGTGCACCAGCGCGCCGCGCCGCGGGTCCACACTTTCGCGAATGAGTTGCGCCAACGCGGCGACGTCGCCGCCGGCATCGCTGACATGCGCGAAGCCGCCGTCGCGTGCGGCCTGGGCGCTGGCCTGACCGACGGCGTACACGGGAATGTGGCGGGCCTTCTCAACGGCGCGCTCGAGCGCGCGCGCTCCATTGGCGCTGGTCACGACAAGCGCCTGTACGCCGTTGAGATCCAGCGGCGGCGAAGGGACATCGGCTACGGTCAGGAGCGGCTCGATCGTGGCCTTGACGCCACGCTCGAACAGCAGCATGGCCAGCGCCTCAGAGTCGGCGCGCGGCCGCGTCAGCAAGACGCGTGTCGTCATTCCGACAGGATCGGGTCGCCGGCCAATTCCCTGAGCGCCCGCCCGGCGTCTTCTCCGATGGCGGCGGCATCGCCGGCGGCGCCCCACCGTTCGGTCCGATGCACAGCGCCACCGTCCGGCCGCGCGACCAGACCGCGAAGTCGCATTTGTCCATTCTCGATTTCGGCTAGCGCCGCAATCGGCGTCCGGCACGAACCGTCAAGCTCGCGCAGTAGCATCCGCTCCGCCGCCACGGCGTCCCAGGTTTGCCCGTGATTGAGTGGCGCGGTGGCCTCTATCACGTCCTCGCGGTCGGCCATGCAGGTCAGTCCGATGGCCCCCTGGGCCACGGCGGGCAACATCACCTCCGGTTCGAGCACTGTGCCGGAATGCGCATCGAGGCCGAGGCGCTGCAGTCCGGCAACCGCAAGCAATGTGGCGTCGGCGACGCCGTCGGCGATCTTGCGCAGCCGCTTCTCGACATTGCCGCGCAGGGGGATCACCGAGAGGTCCGGCCGCAGCGCGCGCAACTGAGCCGCGCGCCGCAGCGAGGCCGTCCCGACCACGGCACCGGGCGCCAACGCCTCGATCCCGCCTGGCGTCGCCATGATGAGCGTATCGCGCGGATCGGCACGTTCCAACACGCAGGCGAGGATCAGGCCGTCGGGGAGCCCGGTCGGGACGTCTTTCATCGAATGGACCGCAACGTCGATCCGCCCGTCCAACAGGGCCTCGTCGATCTCCTTGGTGAACAGGCCCTTGCCGCCGATTTCGGCGAGCGTGCGGTCATGCACACGATCGCCGGTGGTGGTAATGGCGACGATCTCCGGCGCCGGCCGGTGCGGATGCGCGGTAGCCAGCAGGTCGCGCACGATGCGCGCCTGCGTCAACGCCAGGGGGCTGCCGCGGCTGCCGATGCGCGTGGCTGACGTGCTCATCCAATCACCGCTTTGCCTGGCCGCCGCCGCCGAGAGTATAGCTTGCGTCCATGGTCGTGCTCGGAATCGAGACAAGCTGCGATGAGACGGCGGTCGCGTTGGTGCGCGACGACCGCACAGTTCTCGCAAGTCTCGTGCTCAGCCAGCTGGAGGATCATCGTCCCTATGGCGGCATCGTGCCGGAGATCGCGGCGCGCGCGCATCTTGATCATCTGGACGGCATGATTGCGCGGATGATGGCCGAAGCGAAAGTGGATTTTGCCGATCTCGACGGTGTCGCAGCGACCGCCGGGCCCGGTTTGATCGGCGCGTTGCTGGTCGGCGTCACCATGGCCAAGGCGATCGCCCTGGTCAATGACACACCCTTCATTGCCGTCAATCATCTGGAAGGCCACGCGCTCACCGCCCGGCTCACCGATGACACGGCATTTCCCTATCTGCTGCTCCTAGTTTCCGGCGGCCACACCGAATTGGTCATTGTGGACGGCGTCGGCCGGTACCGCCGCCTGGGCGCCACGCGCGACGACGCCGTCGGCGAAGCCTTTGATAAGACCGCTCGGCTGCTTGGCCTGGGATATCCGGGTGGTCCGGCCATCGAGCAAGTCGCCGCCCATGGCGATGACCGCCGATTCGCTCTGCCACGGCCGATGCGCGGGCGGAAAGGTTGTGACTTTTCGTTTTCCGGCCTCAAGACGGCGATGCGCCACGCCGTCCATGAACTCGGCGGGCGCGAACCGACGGCGCAAGAGGTCGCCGATCTGAGTGCGGCATTTCAGAGCGCGGTCGCCGATGTCGTGGCCGACCGCTGCGCCAACGCGTTGCAGGCATTCAAGCGCGATAGCGACGCGCCGCCGCACGGCACGACACTGGTGGTAGCCGGCGGCGTTGCAGCCAACGCGGCCCTTCGCGCCCGATTGGCCGCATTGTGTGCGCAGCAAGACGCGCGCTTGGTGGCACCGCCTGCCCACCTCTGTACCGACAATGCGGCGATGATAGCTTGGGCCGGCTGCGAACGGCGGCGGCGCGGCATGACAAGTCCGCTCGATTTCGCCGCGCGGCCGCGCTGGCCTCTTGAGGCCGCTAATTGATCAAGCGCCTTGCCACGACGCGTGGCCGCTCTGCATAAGGCAGCCATCACGAGGGGAGCAAGACCATGACCGAAACCGAGCAGGCCACGGCCCAAGTCGAGATCCGCGCCCTGTTCGCGACCCCTGTGGCCGTCGTCCGTCATCCCAACGCGGACCGGCTGAATGCATTATTGAAGGACACGATCCTGCAGCGCGAGCGCGATCAGCCGTCGACACATCACTCAAACGTGGGCGGCTGGCAGTCGAGTTGGGATTTCGAAAGTTGGGGCGGCCAAGGTGCGGAGATGCTGCTCAAATTCGTCATGGAGCTGGCGACGCGCTTGACGAAGCATCGCGAAGGTCACGCCATCCAACCGGAATGGAAGCAGAATTCCTGGGCCAACGTCAACCGCAAGGGGCACGCCAACGAGTTCCACACCCATCCCGGCGCATTCTGGTCGGGCGTCTATTATGTCGATGACGCCGGCGCCGCCACCGACACCTCGCTCGGCGGCGAATTCGAGATCGCCGATCCGCGTGGTGTGGCGCCCGCAATGTACCGGCCCGATCTGGTGCCCAGCCTGCCGGGCGCGGAATCGAGCGGCGCCTACGCCACGTTGCAACCGGTCGCTGGCCAGGCGCTGCTCTTCCCATCCTGGTTGAACCACGGCGTCCGTGCGTACCTGGGCGACGGAGAACGCATTTCGGTCGCCTATAATCTCAGTCTCTAGCCAGTGAGGCGCGTTGCCATCATTGGCGCCGGCGCCTGGGGCACGGCGCTGGCGATGGTGGCCCGCCAGGCGGGCCGCGAGGTCGTGTTGGTGGCCCGCGACGCCGGCAAGGCCGCCGCGATTGCGGCCGCACGCGAAAACACCGACCGGCTGCCCGGCGTTCGCCTGGACGACGCGATCGAGGTGACGGCCGATATCGGCGCCGCGGCGAACGCCAACGCGCTGTTCATCGTCACGCCCGCTCAGTCTCTGCGCTCGGTTGGCGCCGTGCTCGCGCCGATTCTTGCCGATCGGCGTCCGGTCGTTCTGTGCGCGAAGGGGGTCGAGAAGGAGACCGGGTTGCTGCCGGTCGAGGTGCTGGCGGAAGTCACGCCGAGTGCGTTGCCGGCCGTCCTGTCGGGCCCGACATTCGCAGGCGAAGTGGCCCGCGGGTTGCCGACCGCCGTGACGCTGGCGTGTGCCGACGAAGGTGTCGCCAACGCGCTGGTCGATGCGCTCGGGTCGCCGGCCTTTCGGCCCTACGCCACTCACGACGTGGTCGGCGTCGAAGTCGGCGGCGCGGTAAAGAATGTGGCGGCGATCGCCTGCGGCATTGTCGCCGGGCGGGGCATGGGCGAGAACGCGCGTGCGGCGCTCATGACACGGGCGCTGGCCGAGGTCGCCCGGCTGGGAACTGCGCTGGGCGGCGATGCACGGACCTTGATGGGCCTTGCCGGTCTCGGCGACCTGACGCTTTCCTGCACGTCGGCGATGTCGCGCAATTATGCGTTCGGTCAGGCGCTGGGCCGCGGCGAACCGATCGCATCGGCCGGCCACGGGGCCCTGACCGAAGGCGTGTACACTGCCCCCGCCGTGCTGATCCGCGCGGCACGTGCGAACGTCGAGATGCCGATTTGCGAAGCCGTCAACGCCGTCCTGCACGGCGATGCAGACCTCGATGCGACGATTGCGCAGCTTCTGTCGCGCCCGTTCCGCCGCGAGACCTAGGGGGCGTCGAATGGCCTTGCGTCTGACAGGCGCCTAGTTACTTCCTCTGGCAGCGGGCCGATGCTCCACTCAATTCTCTCCCTTGGCACAGAGACGGGCCAGGGAGGTGAGGAACCCAGGGGTGATGCGAGCCTGTCGAATGTCGCGTCGAGGCTACAAGGAGCATGCCCAAGGACGCCAAATTGCGACCGGTGTCGACACTAGAGCCGACGTCGCGGCTCAAGCGCCTGTGTCAAAGGAACCCCTTGGCTGACTAGGACTTCCCTGAGGGCCAGGATTGCGGGGTAGATCTCCTGGTTCCAGTCAGCGCCTTGCTGGTCGAACGCTCTTTGCTCCGCCTCGACGATCAAACGATCCTCTGTAAAGATGCTTTCGGTGAACCAAGTAATAAACGGCCACATGAGATGCATCAGTCCCGGCACCGAGGGCTTGCGTATCATGATCATGCCGAAGGTATGGTGGACCCGTTGAGCACGGTCGATCGGAACATACACATTCCAAAGATCCAGCGCCGGCTCCTGGCTGCCTGCGGCCCAGAACTTCAAGGTCTGGTATGGGTACTCCGTTCGGATGGTCATTATGTCCTGGCTTCGACCTTCGGTGGGTTGCGGCAGCGAACCGAGAATGAACCGTTCGCCCAACGACTGGAGTCCCTTGGCGCGCGTGAAGGTATAATCCGCTTCGATCCAGTTGGTTCCCTTTCGAAGCGCTAGTGGATTGATCGGAATGAAAGAGTCCGAATTGGGATTCCGTATTTTGCTGTGTTATGCGAATCTGGCGCATGCGCAGTGGAATCTCCTTCACCCTATCCGCCGGCGACCGTCAGCGATTGCGCGCGGTCGTCGCGGATCCCAAGAGCCCGCAGAAACACGTCTGGCGGGCACATATTGTCCTTCTCAGCGGCGAGGGTCTGGGCACCTCGGCGATCATGACCGAGACCGGCAAGTCCAAGACCTGCGTGTGGCGCTGGCAAGAGCGGTTCATGCACGAGGGTGTCGGCGGCCTGCTTCGCGACAAGTCCCGTCCGCCCGGCAAGGCGCCGGTCCCGCTCGATCGTGTCGCCGAGATCGTGCGCCTGACGCAGCAACCGCCGCCGTTTGAGGCGACCCACTGGACGTTGCGCGCAATGGCCAGGGCGGCCGGTATTGCCGCCTCGACGGTGCAGGCGATCTGGAAGGCTCACGGTCTCAGCCCGCACCGCTGGCGCAACTTCAAGCTGTCGACCGACCCTGCCTTCGCCGAGAAACTCACCGATATCGTCGGCCTGTATGTCGACCCGCCGGCCCATGCGGTGGTGTTGTCGATCGATGAGAAGTCACAGATCCAGGCGCTCGACCGCCGGTCTGCCGATGAAGAAGGGACGCGCCGGCACCATGACTACAAACGGCACGGCACGACCACGCTGTTTGCGGCGCTCAACGTTCTGGACGGAACGGTGATCGGCCAGAACATGCAGCGCCACCGCCATCAGGAGTTCATCCGCTTCCTCAACCGCATCGAGCGCACGGTGCCGGCGGACAAGGCCATCCACGCGATCGTCGACAACTACGCGGCGCACAACAAGGACAAGGTCCGCGCCTGGCTCGCCCGCCATCCGCGCTGGACTTTCCACTTCACACCGACCTCCTGCTCGTGGCTCAATGCCGTCGAGGGCTTCTTCGCAAAACTCACCCGGCGGCGGCTCAAGCACGGCGTCTTCCATTCCGTCGTCGATCTCCAGGCCGCAATCAACCGCTTCGTCCGCGAATACAATGCGGCCAACCCACAGCCATTCATATCGAAAGCCGACCCCGACGACATCATCGCAGCCCGAAACCGAGGGTTCCAAACGTTGGAATCAATCCACTAGAAACAAAGTCTTGATTCGCCCCATGAGTTTGCGGTGCAGGAACTGGTGGTTCATGTCCATGAGGTTCTCATGCATGAACGAGTAGTGGCAATTGATCCGGCGATCGAGATAGCGCGTCTTGTACTTGGAATCGCCATGTGTGGGGATGCCCGGGAACGGCGCCCCCTCTAGTTTCGCCGGGTCGCCGGGATAAACGAAGATCAACCCATAGGCTTCGCGGCACGGATAACTGCGCACGCCGATGGGGAGTGGTTTGTTCCGTGTCTATCCGCTTGACGCATACACACACTAGGGATAGGTTGTGTGCGTACAACGGATAGTGGGTCATGGACGTTCTCGACCGCACCGACCTGCCCTTCCCGCAATCCCTCCCCGAGTTTCAGCGACTTTTCTCCGACGATGCGGCGTGCGCCGCCTACCTGGAAAGGGCTCGCTGGGGTGACGGGTTCGCCTGCCCGCGCTGCGGCGTCGTGGGTGAACCTTTCCGCATCGCCACGCGGCCTGGCGTCCTGACCTGTCGCGCTTGCCGCCGCCAGACGGGATTGACCGTCGGCACGGTCATGGAGCGCAGCCACACGCCTTTGAGCACGTGGTTTTGGGCCGCCTATCTGGTCGCCAGCCAGACGCCGGGCATGTCGGCGGTGCAGTTTCAGCGGCAGCTTGGGCTGACGCGGTACGAAACCGCCTTCGGCATCCTGCATAAGCTCCGCGCGGGTATGGTGCGGCCCGATCAGGATCGGATCGGTGCCAGGGCAGGAGAGCATGTCGAGGTGGACGAAACCTATGTTGGAGGCCGGATGCGTGGTGAAGGCCGAGGCGTTCACCACAAGACGCTGGTGGCTGCTGCCGTCGAAGTCAGCCACAGGGAGCCCGGCACCGCGCAGGACAAGCGGAAGGATGGCCGCTACGCCGGGCGTGTGCGGCTGTCCGTCGCTGCCGACCGCAGCGCCGATTCGCTATGTGGCTTCGTCGAGAACGCCGTTATGCCGGGGTCGCTGATCGTCACCGACGATTGGAGTGGCTATGGCAGCTTGCGGACATGCGGCTATGATCACCACGCCATTGCCGAATGCGGCGACCCCGAGGTGGCCGAAGAGTTCATGCCGATCATCCACCTCGTCTTCAGCAACCTGAAGAATTGGCTCAGTGGCATCCACCATGGCGTGAGCGCAAAGCATCTACAAGCCTACCTCAATGAGTTCACGTTCCGCTTCAACAGGCGGTTTTACCCGTTCAACGCCTTCCGCTCATTGCTCGGAATCGCAGGAGAGGCCGAGGCTCCAACCTACGCCGAGCTATATTCCGGCGAGTGGAAGCATCCTACATGTAGTGGGTGTACGAATTAACCGGATAGGCACGGTTAGAGGATGCCGAAGAAGAAATCTGTTGGCGCTGCCGGCAGCATTCCCAACAAAATTACGGACGAGGTACTGATACTCGATTCCTACGAGGGCCAAGGGGCACGTGGCGTCTGGGGCGCCATCGCATACTGTGAGTCTTCTCGCCTACCATATCCCGACTGGGTTCGGAGCTATCTGATCCGCGTCGCCCGCGCGATCGAGAACGTTAGCAGGCAGCAGAGTCCATGGACGCTGTGGCAGGCGATGGAACTGTACAAAGAGAGAAAGCCGGACGCGTATGAGCCCCTGCGGGACCCGGAGGAGGTCTACTTGATTATTCGGGACTGGCACTCAAGCGGCGAGGTACGCAAGGTTTCGGAAGGTGTGCGCCGGTACATGAAAGAGCGGCTAAAGGTCGGGGACAAAACTCCGGAAGCGACGGTTCGGCACTGGTACTACAAAGGCAAGGAAACGTGGAATGCCCACGAGGCACCGGCCCATAGTGAGAAAGTTTCAACGGCAGCCTGAGGGCAGCCGATCTAGTGGATTGATTCCAACGTTTTGAACCCTCGGTTTCGGGCTGCGATGATGTCGTCGGGGTCGGCTTTCCATATGAATGGCTGTGGGTTGGCCGCATTGTATTCGCGGACGAAGCGGTTGATTGCGGCCTGGAGATCGACGACGGAATGGAAGACGCCGTGCTTGAGCCGCCGCCGGGTGAGTTTTGCGAAGAAGCCCTCGACGGCATTGAGCCACGAGCAGGAGGTCGGTGTGAAGTGGAAAGTCCAGCGCGGATGGCGGGCGAGCCAGGCGCGGACCTTGTCCTTGTTGTGCGCCGCGTAGTTGTCGACGATCGCGTGGATGGCCTTGTCCGCCGGCACCGTGCGCTCGATGCGGTTGAGGAAGCGGATGAACTCCTGATGGCGGTGGCGCTGCATGTTCTGGCCGATCACCGTTCCGTCCAGAACGTTGAGCGCCGCAAACAGCGTGGTCGTGCCGTGCCGTTTGTAGTCATGGGTCATGGTGCCGGCGCGTCCCTTCTTCATCGGCAGACCGGCGGTCGAGCGCCTGGATCTGTGACTTCTCATCGATCGACAACACCACCGCATGGGCCGGCGGGTCGACATACAGGCCGACGATATCGGTGAGTTTCTCGGCGAAGGCAGGGTCGGTCGACAGCTTGAAGTTGCGCCAGCGGTGCGGGCTGAGACCGTGAGCCTTCCAGATCGCCTGCACCGTCGAGGCGGCAATACCGGCCGCCCTGGCGATCGCGCGCAACGTCCAGTGGGTCGCCTCAAACGGCGGCGGTTGCTGCGTCAGGCGCACGATCTCGGCGACACGATCGAGCGGGACCGGCGCCTTGCCGGGCGCATACCACAGCAAAATACGGAATCCCAATTCGGACTCTTTCGTTCCGATCCCTCCACTAGGTCATATCGGCCGGTAGCTGTTACCACAAGGAGGAAGGGATCTCCCTGGACTGTCTCTAAGTTATTGAAAAATATGGTGGGCGCACAAGGACTCGAACCTTGGACCCGCTGATTAAGAGTCAGCTGCTCTACCAACTGAGCTATGCGCCCACACCAACGAAATCAAATACTTACGCACCACAGGTTGATTTCTTAGGCACTTTCGTCAGGCGGTTTAGACACTTCTGTTCTCGTTTCGAGCTTGATGATAGCTGCCTTCGCAAGTCGGGTTTGCTCCGCGCCGCGTGTGTACCGACCAACCATCGCCGCCGTCCGTGTGGCCGAGAATTGCCATAATCTCCCGATCCGTACAACCCGCCTCGGCGAGCAGCTTGCCCGCAGTGTGTCGTAGGCCGTGAAATTGCAGACCGGACAGACCGAGTCGACGCAGTTCGCCGTAGAAGATCGAGCGGAAGCCGTCGGTTGTGTAGGGCCGACCGTTCTGCCGATGGACGATAAAAAAATGGCCGCGCGGGATGTCTTCGAGAACCATGGCCAAATCCCTGTGGACCGGGATTGCCAACCGTTCGCCGGTTTTGGCTTGGGCCACCGAGATCAGCCCATCCCGGATGTGACGCCATTGCATGGCCAGCACGTCGCCTTGCCGTTGCCCAGTGTACAGCGCCAGTTCCAGCGCCCAGACCATGCGTGGGTTGGCATCCGCCCGAAATCGCTCAAGAGCGACATCGGGCCATGATTCGTAACTCTTGCCGCCGCGCAGCTTCTTCACACCAATGGCCGGATTGTTGGCCCGCCAGCCATGGTCTACGGCGAAAGCCATCAGGATCGACACGAGCGCCAGCGTCAGATTGGCGGCGCGTGGCGTCATCGACATCGCATCGCGCAGTTCGTACAGCCACGCGCGGTCTATGTCTTCAACGGCCTTGGCGGGATAAGCTCGCGCCAACATGTCGAGATAGGTCAGATACCCACTCTGCGTGGACGTGGCCAGCCCTGTGAACTCTGGCCTCGCCCGATACTGGCTGATCAGGTCCAGGAGCGATCCTGGAACGGCGTCGTCGCGCCGGCCTTCGAGGGTGCGGTTGATTTCCAGCACGCGTGCAACGCGCGCCTGCGCGTCATCCGGGAGCCGCTCGCGTGTGATCCGGTGGTACCAGTAGGTCTTGCCCCCGGCGCTATATCGCTTGACGTGCTGCAACCGGACGACCTGCATTCATGAGCCCCTGGCGTACCTCTTCTGCGGCAGATTGTGGGACGGCGCCCGTCAGATGGTCAACGGCCCCGTCGAGAGTGCGGCGGTCATAGAGCTGGAGACCTCCAACAACCGGGGGATTTGACGAAGATTTTGGTGTGCTGTCCGACTTTCGCTGAGATCGGCGGTGTTGACGTCCGCAACCATCCGCCGTTTCGTTCTCGGCGGAGGGTTTTGGCGCTATTCAGGCGGACTCATACCATGGCGGCCCTGCGCTCATGGAAGATCAGACGCTGGAAATTGTAAGCCAGGTTGGCGAGGCCGATCTTGGCCTCCGCCCGCTTGAGCCCGATGGTACGGATGAAAAGGCCCATGCGATCCTTCTGCTGGGCGAAGACGTGCTCCACATGCGCACGGACCGCTGACTTGCGGGCATTGGCCTGGGCGGTCGCCTTGGGCATGGCCCGGCCCGGCGGCTTCTTGCGGTGGATGTGGGAGACCCGACCCTTGCCGGCCAGCCACGCCTCGTTGGCCTTCGAGCGATAGGCGCTGTCAGCCCACACGCCGGCGGCCAGATTGTCGCCGGTGACGAGCTGACGCAACATCTTGCCGTCATGGCGGGCGGCATCGGTCACAGCCGAGCTGCGGATGAAGCCGTAGGCCCGATCGATGACGACATGATTCTTGTAGCCGAACACCGGGATCGCGATGTCGGGCATGCGCCGTTGCGACCCGGCGGGGTTCTTGCGCCGCCCGGTCTTCACCGTCCACCGCGCATCCGTGTCCTTCTGCGCCGCCTTGGCTGGCTGATCGGGCCAGACCTCGGACGCGCTCTTGCCCGCCTTGATCGCCCGCTTCTCGTCATCGCTGTGGCGCTGCTTGGGCGCCGATACCAACGTCGCATCGACGATCTGCCCGCCCATCGCCAGATAGCCGCACCGGCGCAATTCGCCATCGAAGGCGGCAAACAGCTTATCCATCGCCCCGGCCCGGACCAGACGCTCGCGAAAGGTCCATATGGTGTTGCGGTCCGGCGTCGGCGCTCCGAGATCGAAGCCTAGGAAGCGAAGCCAGCTCAAGCGATCGCGGATCAGAAACTCCATCCGCTCGTCACTCACCGTGTGCCGCGCGGCCAGGATCAGAACCTTGAGCATCGCCACCGCATCGTAGGCCGGGCGGCCACCTTTCGATCCGTCCGAATAGCCCAGCGCCGCCTCAAGCGGCGCGCGGAAAATCTCGAAGTCGACGACCTTTGTCAGCACCTCCAACGGATCACCCGTCGCCGAAAGCTTTCGAAGATGATCCGGTAAGCCCAACAGATCAGCCTGCCTCATCAATACCTCCTCCAACCGAGCCGCCGTAGAGAATCACAACGAGGCAAAATTCACGAGGTAAATGGAGGCGTCCAGCCTCCTCCCGCCTATCCTGATCGGTTCTGGAAACGGATCGCCAATGCGGCTTTCCAGCGTGTTGACCGAGATGCCGACATAGGCCGCGGCCTGCTCGCGCGACAGCAGCCGGGGCCAGTCCGGGAGATCGCTGAGGTCGGAGCGGCGCGCGGTCATCGCCGAAATTCCGTCGCTGCGACGCGCGAGGCGTTCATGGCCACTCACCCACCCCGGAAGGCTCGGGTGGCACTCCAGCCGTCGTGCACGACGCGGAAACGGCATTCCATTCGCGGATCACTCTGTCGCCATCGCGCATGAGCGCATCAATGAACCTTCGCTTTGCTGAGTTGAACTGGTTGCGGCACCCGGCTGAGCAGAACCGCTTGGCATAGGCGCCGCGCCTTGCCGGCGCGAACTCCACCGTGCACCAGGGGCATTCCGTCATTGCGGGTACTCGTCCCACGTCCTGCGGTCCAGGTGGCGGCCGCCGAGACGTTTGCCGACATGGGCCATCGCCGGCTGACACCGGCCCCACGGATGACGCACGGCGCTAGGCACGACGTCGGCGCGGAACGCGGCATCGTTCGGCACCCACGTGCCCCATTGCTTGAAGAAGAACGGCACGCCAACCGCCTGGCACTGGTCGCGGAGCGATCGCGCCCATTCCGGGTGCATCGGCGGCCGCGCGCCGGGGCCGGACTCGCCGCCTGCGATCACCCAATGGATCGGCGATGGCACGCCGTCCGGCACATCTACCGGGCCGTCCATGTCGAATATTGCCACCGGCGCCAGCAGCGGCTCCGCCGAGACGAACCGCACAGCAACCGGCGTTTCCAGCAACAGCGGGATGCGCTCGTTCGCCCGCGCCTGATCCTCGACGCTGACGCCGAGCCATACGTTGGGCAGAGGCTTTGTCATCGCACCGGGATCAATGCCAAACAATCGCTCCGCTTCATATCGGATGCCGACACGAATGCACGTGGCGCCGACGCTGAGGTAATCCTTCGCCCGCTCCGGACGCTTGGTCAGCACCTGAAACGTATGTTGCGGACATAGCAGCCCGTTGACGAAGGCCGGCGTGTCTGATTCTGTCTGAACATAGAGATTTAGACGGGCGTCGTGCGATGGCATTGAGACGACAGAGCGAGGTTCAGGGTGACCTCGTGGTGACATGGGCGGAGATGCCGCGTTCGCCTGGACACGCGTTTTTCGACCGGCTGCATGAGTTGCTGACCGAGTCTGGCTTTGACGGCTTCGTGGAGGCGACGTGCAAGCCATACTACGCACCTCGGATGGGGGCTCCTTCGCTGCCGCCGGGGCGTTATTTCCGGATGCACATGATCGGCTATTTCGAGGGCATCGGCAGCGAGCGCGGCATCGCTTGGCGCTGTTCGGATTCGCTGTCGCTTCGCGCGTTTCTGCGGTTGGCGAACCGGGACAAGGTTCCCGATCATTCCTGGTTGTCGAAGACGCGCGGCCGGCTGCCGCACGAGGTCCATGAAAAGGTTTTCGACTGGGTTCTGGCTCTCGTCGCCGCGCGCGGTCTGGTGAAGGGCGAGCGGATCGGCGTCGACGGCTCGACGATGGAAGCCAACGCCGCCCTGCGAGCCATCGTGCGGCGCGATAGCGGCGAGACCTATCGCGAGATGCTGACGCAAATGGCGAAGGAGAGTGGCGTCGAAACGCCGACGATCGACGACCTCGTCCGGCTCGATCGCCGGCGGAAGGGCAAGAAGCTTTCGAACAAGGATTGGACGAGCCCGACCGATCCTGATGCGAAGATCGCGCGGATGAAGGACGGCACCACGCATCTGGCCTACAAGCCCGAGCACGCGGTCGATCTCGACACCGGCGTCATCGTTGCGGCACCGATCTATCCAGCCGATGAAGGCGACACGACGACTTTGCCTGGGACGCTGGAGGCGGCCGCGCGCAACCTCGCCGAGGTCGGCCTGGCTCCAACACGGGCAGAGCCCTGCGGTCTCGTTGGCGACAAGGGCTATCATTCACGCGAGGGGCTGAAAGACCTCGACGGCGGCGTCTGGAAAACGCGGATCTCCGAGCCGGAGCCCGCCAACGGCTATCTGCGCTGGCATGGCGACCAGGCGGCACGTCAGGCTGTCTACGCCAACCGGGCGCGATTGAAGTCCGGCGTCGCGCGGAACGCCATGCGCAGGCGCGGTGAGATGGTCGAGCGCAGCTTCGCCCATGTCCTCGACCGTGGCGGCATGCGCCGCGCGTTGCTGCGGGCGCGCGAGAACGTCCACAAACGCTACCTGATCCATGTCGCCGGGTTCAATCTCGGCATTCTGATGCGCGCGCTGTTCGGATCAGGCACGCCGAGGGAGGCTGCGAGTGCAAAGAGCACCCTTTTGTTCGTTATTCAGTTCGATGCTGCCCTGGCGATCGCCATCGTGGCGAACATCGAAGGCAAACCAGCCATGCTCGTTATCATCATCATCGTCGCCCCCAAAACCGATTGATCAAAGCGCGACTTCATCACCGGGCTGCTAACAGGACTTTAACGAGTCAAACGTTCTACAAGCCGGTATAGGTCGGATCTGCATCTAGATCCATCAGCCTTTGCGCTGGATCGAATGGCATGTCGCCGAGCCGACAGAACGACTGAAGACATGAGTGCAGCGCATCAAGATAGCCCTCGTAAACATGGCGGGCTGTCACCATCATCCCGCCTTCGCCGGCATCCAAAAAAGAACGCTGTACCGTCGCAAAGCGCAACTTCGCCATTGTCGCTCAATCTTTCCCATTTAGCAGCCCGGTGATGAAGTCGCGCTTTGATCAATCGGTTTCGGGGGCGACGATGATGATGATAACGAGCATGGCTGGTTTGCCTTCGATGTTCGCCACGATGGCGATCGCCAGGGCAGCATCGAACTGAATAACGAACAAAAGGGTGCTCTTTGCACTCGCAGCCTCCCTCGGCGTGCCTGATCCGAACAGCGCGCGCATCAGAATGCCGAGATTGAACCCGGCGACATGGATCAGGTAGCGTTTGTGGACGTTCTCGCGCGCCCGCAGCAACGCGCGGCGCATGCCGCCACGGTCGAGGACATGGGCGAAGCTGCGCTCGACCATCTCACCGCGCCTGCGCATGGCGTTCCGCGCGACGCCGGACTTCAATCGCGCCCGGTTGGCGTAGACAGCCTGACGTGCCGCCTGGTCGCCATGCCAGCGCAGATAGCCGTTGGCGGGCTCCGGCTCGGAGATCCGCGTTTTCCAGACGCCGCCGTCGAGGTCTTTCAGCCCCTCGCGTGAATGATAGCCCTTGTCGCCAACGAGACTGCAGGGCTCTGCCCGTGTTGGAGCCAGGCCGACCTCGGCGAGGTTGCGCGCGGCCGCCTCCAGCGTCCCAGGCAAAGTCGTCGTGTCGCCTTCATCGGCTGGATAGATCGGTGCCGCAACGATGACGCCGGTGTCGAGATCGACCGCGTGCTCGGGCTTGTAGGCCAGATGCGTGGTGCTGTCCTTCATCCGCGCGATCTTCGCATCAGGATCGGTCGGGCTCGTCCAATCCTTGTTCGAAAGCTTCTTGCCCTTCCGCCGGCGATCGAGCCGGACGAGGTCGTCGATCGTCGGCGTTTCGACGCCACTCTCCTTCGCCATTTGCGTCAGCATCTCGCGATAGGTCTCGCCGCTATCGCGCCGCACGATGGCTCGCAGGGCGGCGTTGGCTTCCATCGTCGAGCCGTCGACGCCGATCCGCTCGCCCTTCACCAGACCGCGCGCGGCGACGAGAGCCAGAACCCAGTCGAAAACCTTTTCATGGACCTCGTGCGGCAGCCGGCCGCGCGTCTTCGACAACCAGGAATGATCGGGAACCTTGTCCCGGTTCGCCAACCGCAGAAACGCGCGAAGCGACAGCGAATCCGAACAGCGCCAAGCGATGCCGCGCTCGCTGCCGATGCCCTCGAAATAGCCGATCATGTGCATCCGGAAATAACGCCCCGGCGGCAGCGAAGGAGCCCCCATCCGAGGTGCGTAATATGGCTTGCACGTCGCCTCCACGAAGCCGTCAAAGCCAGACTCGGTCAGCAACTCATGCAGCCGGTCGGAAAACGCGTGTCCAGGCGAACGCGGCATCTCCGCCCATGTCACCACGAGGTCACCCTGAACCTCGCTCTGTCGTCTCAATGCCATCGCACGACGCCCGTCTAAATCTCTATGTTCAGACAGAATCAGACACGCCGGACTTCGTCAACGGGCTGGTAGGCGATGGCGAACAACTCCCGCCGCAGCATGGACTCAACGACGGTCCGAGGCCATGTCTCGGCAGCCGGCGCAAAAGGGGAACTCGCCAACAGGCTTTTGGCCGCTCGCGGGGCGGGTTCACCTGTAAGGTTCATTGTCTCAGTGATGCCCGAGGCATCCCACTCGTCTTCCACCTCACCGACGGCGAAGCGGCGGACTGCACGGCGTTCGATGACCCCGCTCGCCGAAGCACGCCCTGCCTAATCTGCTCGCCGACAAGGGCTACGACACCGACGCGATCCGCAGCGCGCTGCGCGACAATGGCATCCGCGCCGCCATCCCGCCGCGTTCCCATCGCAGGACCAAAATCCGTTGGAACCGACGCATCTATCGCGAGCGCAACCGCTTCGAGCGCACGTTCGGCCACCTCAAGATCAACCGCGCCGTCGCCACCCGTTATGACAAGCTGGCACGATCCTTCCCCGACATCCTTCATCTCGCCACCATCCGCAAACGGCTACGCGCGGTCATTTTGTAAACAGCGCCTAGCCCGGATTATTCGATTCGGTCCTGAATTTGGGTTGGCGAAGATAGCGTAATCGGTTGATCTGGCGTAGAAATTTGTTGTCGAAGCGACATTTTTTCCGGACAACGAAGACGCCACGCCCACCATGACCGACGATAGCCTTCTTCCCTTCGATCTTCCAGCCGTTCGGCGCAAGGCAGAAAGTGCGCGCTGCCTTCGACGGCGGCCTGATCTCCTCCGAAGGTGGCCTAGTGCTGCTGCGCGCGGCGGAATGCCGCCTCGGCCTGGCCATTCTCAGCCGGCGCTAGCTTGAGTCCGTTCTGCATTTGACCCTTGTGGGGCAACGGGGGCAAGGTCAGGAGCCAAGGGGATAAGCCTTATGAGCCTTAAACCGACAACTCGGGAATTTTCTTGACGCAGATAAAATCACTGCCTATCGAGAAGTACTCGAAAATCTGAGGAGTGAGAAATGAGGATAGCCCTATTTGGCCTGGAGTTCCCGAAAACCAGCGCAAACGAGGTGGCGGAGGCATTGCCTGCGATCGCGTTTGCAACATTACTGGGCCTTTTTATTTTTTTCGCGGTTGGCTTCGCAGGCCCGCAGGAAACTCACAACATGGCTCACGACAGCCGCCACGTCATGGCGTTTCCCTGCCATTAGGTTGGGTCGCGCATGAGGCGGGTTTCGGGGAGAGTCGGATGTTGAATCGTATTCTTATGGTTGCCCTGATCGCGGGCACTATCACCGGTATCGTTATGACGGCCGTGCAATTGTCATCATCAATTCATCTAATTTTGTATGCCGAAACCTTCGAAGGCGCCGGGGGTGGTGAGGCCATCGCCTTGGGCCATGCCCATGGGACGGTGCAAGAACACCCGCTCGAAGCGGGGCATCACCACGGTGCTGAAGCTTGGGCACCGGACGACGGCCTCGAGAGGACGTTTTGGACCATGGTTACGAACGTGCTGCTCGGATTCGGGGCCGGTCTGCTGCTCGCTACGGGCCTCGTCCTCCACAAGCTCGTATGCCATCGGTCGGTTCATGCCCTACTCGGCCTTGCCTGGGGCGGAGCCGCCTTCGTTGCCTTCAGCCTGGCTCCCGCGCTTGGCCTGCCGCCCGAGCTTCCGGGAACCGCTGCGGCCGAACTGGAGGCACGCCAGATATGGTGGATCGGAACGGCCTTCGCCACAGCGGCCGGATTGGCCTTGATTGCTTACGCCCGGCGGACCTGGGTTATCGTCGCGGTCGGCCTGTTCGTCCTTCCGCACGCTATCGGCGCGCCCCATCCCGCAGTCCATGAGGCATTAGTACCGGACGACGTACAGTGGCAGTTCATCGTCGCCTCTCTCGGTTCGTCGGGGGTCTTCTGGCTTTTGCTCGGCGTGCTGACCGGAGAACTGGTGCGGCGGATTGCGTTCGGGCATAGGGCCGCAACCCCAGCAACCGCTTGAGGCCCGAGTTATCGATGACGTTGTGCGTCGTGATCGGCTCAGAAACGGATGAGGTGGACGCCTCTATTTACCTCGCCAATTTTGCCTTGTTGTGATTCTCTGCGGCGGTTCGATTCGAGGGGGGTATTGATGAGGCAGACTGGCCTGTTCGGCTTACCGGATCATCTTCGAAAGCTTTCGGCGACGGGTGATCCGTTGGAGGTGCTGGCAAAGGTCGTCGACTTCAAGATTTTCCGCGCGCCGCTTGAGGCGGCGCTGGGCTATTCGGACGGATCGAAAGGTGGCCGCCCGGCCTACGATGCGGTGGCGATGCTCAAGGTTCTGATCCTGGCCGCGCGGCACACGGTGAGTGACGAGCGGATGGAGTTTCTGATCCGCGATCGCTTGAGCTGGCTTCGCTTCCTAGGCTTCGATCTCGGAGCGCCGACGCCGGACCGCAACACCATATGGACCTTTCGCGAGCGTCTGGTCCGGGCCGGGGCGATGGATAAGCTGTTTGCCGCCTTCGATGGCGAATTGCGCCGGTGCGGCTATCTGGCGATGGGCGGGCAGATCGTCGATGCGACGTTGGTATCGGCGCCCAAGCAGCGCCACAGCGATGACGAGAAGCGGGCGATCAAGGCGGGCAAGAGCGCGTCCGAGGTCTGGCCCGATCAGCCAGCCAAGGCGGCGCAGAAGGACACGGATGCGCGGTGGACGGTGAAGACCGGGCGGCGCAAGAACCCCGCCGGGTCGCAACGGCGCATGCCCGACATCGCGATCCCGGTGTTCGGCTACAAGAATCATGCCGTCATCGATCGGGCCTACGGCTTCATCCGCGGCTCGGCGGTGACCGATGCCGCCCGCCATGACGGCAAGATGTTGCGTCAGCTCGTCACCGGCGACAATCTGGCCGCCGGCGTGTGGGCTGACAGCGCCTATCGCTCGAAGGCGAACGAGGCGTGGCTGGCGGGCAAGGGTCGGATCTCCCACATCCACCGCAAGAAGCCGCCGGGCCGGGCCATGCCCAAGGCGACCGCCCGGGCCAATGCCCGCAAGTCAGCGGTCCGTGCGCATGTGGAGCATGTCTTCGCCCAGCAGAAGGATCGCATGAGCCTGTTCGTCCGGACCATCGGGCTCAAGCGGGCCGAGACCAAGATAGGCCTCGCCAACCTCGCCTATAATTTCCAGCGTCTGATCTTCCATGAGCGCAGGGCCGCCATGGCATGAGTCCGCCCGTATGACCAAAAAACACCCCGCTGAGAACGAAACCGCGGACGAATAACGCCGTCAAATCCACCCGCCGCACGGATCGGCCAACAGGACACCCTTATCCGCGCCAAATCGGCCGGTTGTTAGAGGTCTCCAGGTGAACTCGTAGGAACGTGTAAACGAAGCGAAGGGAATTTCGGCTGAAGCAAGTGGAAGGGGCATGTGTCCACTACCGGTGATAAAGCCGGCTGTGCATGGACACGAAATTGAGGAAGGAGAAAAAGAATGAAGCAGGCTGAAGCTTTAACTGTTGGTATCATCGTACTTGGTGCAATTGATAATTGGTTGGTAGCTGAAATCATTCCGGTACCCGTGTGGGTGACATTCATTGCGTGGGCTTCTTTTTTCATTCTTGGTGGGGGGCCGCAGGGCTGGACAAAGTCCGTCGCCTCCAACATCACGGGCATCTGCATTGCCTCACTGACTTTGCTGGCGATCGAACTTGCCGGCGACAACATTTACCTCGTTTCGCTCTTGGTCGGCGTTGGCAGCGGGGGAATGGTTCAAGCCGCGAAAATCGGTCTGATTTCGAAATTGCCGGCGATCGTGTGGGGTTTTGCCTCGCTCGTGGGCACGAGATTCTTGCTCGACGTGCCGATTATATCGTCGGACCCGCTAGCGCACCCGACACTTATCGCGATTGTCGCGATGGTCATCGGCGCCACCTTCGGCATCCTGCACGAGCTCATGGCGAACGCGTTGACCAAAAAAGAATCCACGTGAGGAGAATGCTATGAAACTTCAACATGGGATCGGTGGACTTGAAAATCTCGACTCCCTGACGAATTCGGAAAAACGGGTATTCGTCCAGCAGTGGGAGAAGATCATATTCGCCATTCACGCGGCCATGATGGGGCTGAGCAAGCACCTCAGAATCGACCAGGTTCCGACCAAATTTCGGGATGAATGGACCTGGGCCTCTCTCCGCATGGGTGCCGAGTCGATGAATCCTTTCGACTACTTCAAATATCGCTATTACGAAAAATGGCTTGGCGGCATCTCCGGATTCTTCGTCTCCCAGGGCTATATTTCGCAAGAGGAACTCGACGCCAGGACAAAAGAATTTCTCGCCAATCCGGACGCTCGCAAGCCGTCGGGCGGCGATCCGGCGGTCGACGACCAGGTTATCCATTACTTGGAAACCGGTGATTCGCCCCTGCGGGATGTCGACATAACGCCAAAATTCAAAAAAGGTGACAGAGTCAGAGCGAAGGATGTCCCGCCGAGCGCCCATACCCGGCTTCCGGGCCATCTCAGGGGCAAGGCAGGGATCGTCGATCTCGTGTACGCCGGCAGTTACACATACTTCTGCTCTACCGGACCGGACGGACTTGGCGAGCCGATGCCTTCCTATTGCGTCAAATTCGATCCCAAGGAACTTTGGAACAAACTGGCAGAAGACAGGAACTGGTTCTACGCGGACGTTTTCGAAACCTATATCGAGGCCGCATGACATTCGCGTGGTGAAGCCCGAATCAACGAACAGGAGATCAAGATGACTGAACGCTTTGGTTATGGCAGCGAAAGGGAACAGCAGAGCGCGGCGAAAGCCAAGGCCCTGGAGTCACTGCTGATTGAAAAGGGTGTTATCACCGGAGACACGGTCGGTAAGGTCATCGAGTTTTTCGAGACCAAGATGGGACCGTTCAACGGCGCCAAGATAGTCGCCCGGGCGTGGGTTGATCCGGATTTCAAGGCACGGCTTTTGAAGGACGCCAATGCGGCCATCGCAGAGTTGGACTTTCCGCCGATCATGTCGGGAGCGGAAGGGGAGCACATGCGCTGCGCCGAATGTACGCCGACCGACCATCAATTGATCATTTGTACGCTGTGCTCGTGTTATCCCTGGCCGGTGCTGGGGCTGCCGCCCTACTGGTTCAAGGATCCGACGTTTCGCGCCCGCGCGGCGCGGGAGCCGCGTGCGGTGTTGAAGGAAATGGGCATGGATCTCGATGATTCGGTCAATATTCACGTTTGGGACAGCAGCGCCCAGATCCGCCGGTTCGTGTTGCCCGAGAGACCGGCGGGTACCGAAGGAATGAGCGAAGAAGAGCTGGCGGAACTCGTGACGCCCGAATCGATGATCGGCGTTGCCAAGGTCGAAGCCTCCCCGGCGAAGCGCGGCTACAACGCCGCCGACCAGGGATTCTAGGGCGTTGTTTCGAGGCGCAGACGATGCACACGAGGTTCGAACATTACGCGGCGACCGCGATGCTCGGTTCCAAGGACGCGCCGCCGCGTCGGAACGGTCAGATTCTGTTCACCCGTGAATGGGAGGGGCGTGCGTTCGGCCTGGCCCTGGCGCTCTCCAAGCGAGGACAATTCGAATGGGAGGAGTTCCGTCAAAAATTGATCGCATCCATTTCCGAATGGGAAGATGAGAATGCCAAAGACGATCCCTCGTGGGATTATTATCAAAGATGGTTGATCGCGTTGGAGCGCATTCTGCTTGAATATAATATCGTCACGAGGGAGGAAATAGAGAAACAGACCGAGGCCATGCTGCAAGACGGAGAATAGCCGCTTGTATAAGAATTCAGATCGTATCCAGCGCGGGAGCGATTGTACGCTTCGGTACAGGTTTCACGAAAAACGATTGTCGCCGAGTTCCGATTTCAACGAATCTATGGCTTCGTCCCGGGTTGTTTGAACCGTTCCTATCCGCTTGACGCATACACCCACTAGGGATAGGTTGTGTGCGTACAACGGATAGTGGGTCATGGACGTTCTCGACCGCACCGACTGTCCGTCGTCAGATGATTTGAGACAGGGTGGGTCCTAGAATAACGGAGGCTCTGGCTCACCTGGTTGATAATTTTAGGCAGCGGCGTCGCGATGTTGCAAGCGCCGGTGGTCGATGGTCTTTCGTTTGATCCTTTCCCTTTCCAGCAGGATGGTTTGGCCGCGCCCGAAGTAGACATCGGCGGGCGTGAGGTTATTCAAGCTCTCGTGGTAGCGCCGGTGGTTGTAGTGCTCGACGAAGGCGCCGAGCTGGGCTTCGAGATCACCGGGCAGATAATAGTTCTCCAGCAGGATGCGGTTCTTGAGGGTCTGGTGCCAGCGCTCGATCTTGCCCTGGGTCTGGGGATGGTAAGGGGCGCCACGGACATGCTCCATGCTCTGATCATCGAGCCATTCGGCCAAGTCGCCGGAGATATAGCTGGATCCGTTGTCGGACAACAGCCGTGGCCTATGGGCGACCTTCGCCTGATCGCAGCCTGATGCCTTGAGCGCCAGTTCCAGCGTGTCGGTGACGTCTTCGGTCCGCATCGTCGTGCAGAGTTTCCAGGCGATGATATAGCGCGAGAAGTCGTCGAGGATGGTCGAGACAGGCGGATGATTTCCAGTTTCTCGGTGGCCGGGTATCTCATTCCTCGTCTCCCCCATCCGCTATCATGCTTTTTTTGAGCAGCCGCAGTTCCAAGGCCTGCTCGGCGACGACTTCCTTCAGCTGCCGCGCCTCCCGGCGAAGGTCCGTGACCTCGCTGCTGGTTGCTGCACGCGCCGTATCGCCCGCCAGCCGGCGCTTGCCGGCCTCCAGGAACTCCTTGGACCAGCTGTAATAAAGGCTCTCGGCGATACCCTCACGCCGGCACAGCTCAGCAATGCTGAACTCACCGCGCAGACCATCCAACACGATGCGGATTTTCTCCTCAGAGGAATATTGCTTGCGGGTCACCCGGCGGATGTTCTTGACAAGCCGCTCAGACGACGATTCTCGGGTTCCGGATTTCTGTCTCATCTCCACTCCTTGGCGGTTACGATGAGCCAGAAATCCTCCGTTATTCAATACCCGCAATCTGTCTCATAGGCGCTGATGGGGGACATGTTCCCCCTCAAACGCTATCCCATGAAACGGCCCATAGTCGGCCGCCATAAGCGGCTCAATCGAATAGCAGGGGTCGTGCTCGATCTGGTCGCGAATAACGCTTCGCAGCTTGAACATTTGAGGAGCCTTATCGTGCATCTCAGTCCCGAGGTGTAGGGCTAGGAATTCGTAAGCTATTTTGAGGGGAACGAGTGGGCTCATCGGTTCGTTCCCACTTAAGTTGGGCTCGATGCGTTCAATCGACCACGTTACCCCCCGGCCGAGGCCGGGATGGTCGTACCGGTGGGGGCGGCGTTGTAACGCGCGAGCCACCGTGCGCATGACGGGGACGGACCGGCGACACATGCCGGCACCGGTTCACGAGCGTACCGGCGCATCGGAAAAGCCCAACGAATTCAATGCTCGGGTTAGAGCCCGGTGTCGCCCGCCCGGGCGAGCGATATTCGAACTTCGGGAATTCCAAATCCCGCCAACCCATTGAAACTTCTACAGTCTGAAATCCCATACCGAATTGGCGCAGTCAACAGTCGCAGAGAATGTCGGCGGAGAGAAAGCGGATTCGGGCGGGAACGCGCGACCTCAGTCAACGGTTGGTGGTCGAAACCCGCGCAGAAGCTGGGCGTTTCAGCGCCGCCGAAAGCGGTGGGAGAAAGTTGGGATGTGAGGAATGGCGGAGGGAAGGCGACTGGGTTCGAACCGTCTCCAGTTGGGCGCTTACCGTGGTGGAGACGGTTTACAATTACAACCGCACAGCGAGCGAAACCCGGATCGAACTGCGATAAAGAAACGCGCCTTGGATATTGTTTTGATATGTGCCAATAGAACATGTAGCCGTCCACGCCATATCCTTGGCAAGACCTCACGTGTCCTAGCAGCCCGTTGAAGAAGACTGAGTTGATGAAGCATCGGGCGTGATAACAATGGCGGCGGCGAGACCCGGCGCCGGGGGGTTATTGAGGGCGAGGATAATGATCAGCGATTGTTCCTGTCGCAAGACAAGCAGCAGGACCGCCAAGCCCTTGGCCGCAGCCTCTCGCGGGGTCCCGGCGCCGATCAACTGGCGCAATAGGACGCCCAGGTTGTGTCCGGCGACGTGGATCAGATAGCGCTTGCCGACGTTCTCGCGCCCACGCAGCCAAGTGCGGCGCATGCCGCCGCGATCGAGGACCTGGGCGAAGCCCCGCTCGACCACTTCGGCGCGGAGTTTGAACGCGGCCTTCGCCACGCCCGACAGCAATCGGTTGCGGTTGTTGTAAACGGCCCGCCGAGCGGCGTCGTCGCCGTGCCAGCGCGAGAGCCCCTTGCCCTTCGGTTCGGCGATGCGGGTCGTCCAGGCGCCGTCGGCAAGGGACTTCAGCACCTCGCGGCCGAAGTAGCCTTTGTCGGTCACCAGCTCCGCCGGTTCGTCGGCCGTCGGCGCTGCGCCCACAGCCGCCAGCTTGGCCTCGGCTGACGTCAACGTTGTCGGCAGGGTGGTCGTGTCGCCCTGATCGGCCGGATACAGCTCGGCCGCGATCACCGCCCCGGTGTCGAGGTCGACCGCGTGTTCGGGCTTGTAGGCCAGATGCGTCGTGCCGTCCTTCATCCTGGCGATTTTGGCCTCCGCGTCGAGACCCAGTCCGCATTGGAGAGTTTCTTGCCCTTGCGCCGCCGATCCATCTGCGCCAAGTCATTCGCCGCGGTCTCGATCCCGCTGTCGGCGGCCATGCGCTGCAGCATCTGGCGATAGCTTTCGCCGCTGTCGCGGCGCACGATCGAGCGCAGCGCCGCGTTCGCCTCCATGGTCGAAGCATCGACCCCAATCCGCTCGCCCTTGACCAGGCCGTGCTCGCCAAGAACGTCCAGCACCCAGGCGAACACTGCCTCATGCACCGCGTGCGGCTGCGGATCGTGCTCAACGACGAGTGGTCAGGCACACGTGCGCGCGCCTCCAGGCGCAAGAACTCACGCAGCGACAAGCTGTCGGCGCACCGCCACTCCAACGCCCGCTCACTGTCGAGGCCTTCGAAGTAGCCGACCAGGTGCATCCGGAAGTAACGCCCCGGTGGGATTCCCGGACGTCCGATCCCTGGCGCGTAATAGGGCTCACACAGGTCCTCGGCGAACGCATCGAAACCGGCATCGACCAGCCAGCTGGTCGTAAAACACGTGGCCGGGCGAGCGAGGCATCTCTGCCCAACTGACCATCAAGTCCACCTGTCGATCCCCTTGTCGTCCCAACGCCATGACGAAGCTCCCGACTCGAACCATGCCCTCGTCACAGAGTCAGATGGCCGCGACTTTTTCAACGGGCTGCTAACCTCGTGTTAGTCGCGCCACGAACGAGGAAGAGGAGGGCGACGGATCGTGACGACCATTCGACGCATCGTGGGCGCTTACGCCATCCTGGTGGCCTTTGCGGTGGGCGGGCATTTCATCATCGCACCGTTGTACGACGATGGAAGTACGGGCTTCCCCGTACGGAGCATCTTCGACTGGTTCATGGCGCCGGCCGTTCTCCCCACCTTGATCGCGAGCCTGACCTGGAAGCTTCGCCTGTACAGAGGCGAAGACGACGGCTCCGATATGAGGCGCTACCTTGAGGTGAACGCCCTCTTTTACGCGGCCGCGGTTCTGGGCCTGTGGTTTTTTTTGGAACTGGTTCGGGAATCTGATGTCGCGGGACGAACCGCTGTTATGGGCGTTCATCGACCCACTGTTCGTGGTGGTAGCGGGTGCTTGCGGTTTTCGTCTGTGGAGAGAACCAGACGGCACCCGTTGACCGCCTGTCGCCTTCACAGTCGACCACGGTATGGGCTACCGGTTGACTCATGCGCTGGGCGATGGACGTCATCAATTCAGCATAGGTGATCTGGCCGAAATAGTCTGGCAAGGCTGCGTCAAGCAAGGCGACCGTCGAGATTTTGAATCCGGAATGAAGAAGCCCACCCTTCCCCCGTCTTCAGGGCTGGACCGTTTGAGAGTTTTCGGTTTCGATCATAGGGCTCAAGGGCAGGCTGAGCGGAGCCCTTGCGTAGCTCAAGCGAAGCTGCCCGTGTCGCCAGCCAGGCCGGCGGCGGTCGGTAGCCGAGAGCCGAATGCGGCCTGGCTGTGTTGTAGTGGATGCGCCAGTCCTCGATCACGGCCCGGGCATGGGCCAGGCTGACGAACCATTCCTCGTTCAGACACTCATCGCGGAACCTCCCGTTGAAGCTTTCGACAAAGGTGTTCTGCACCGGCTTTCCGGGCTCGATGAAGTGGAGCTCGACGCCGGTCCTCCGCGCCCATTCGAACATCGCCTTCGATGACAACTCGGGGCCGTTGTCCATGACCAGTGCCTCGGGCAGGCCGCGGCGGCGCATGGCAAGATCGTCGAGGAAGCGGGCCAGCCGCTCGCCGGAGATCGACGGCTCGACGATCTGACCGGGACATTCCCTACTGCAATCGTCGACGATGACCGCCGATCTCAGCGAAAGTCTGACAGCACACCAAGAGCTTCGCCAAATCTCCCGGTTGTTGGAGGTCTCCATCTGACGACGGACACTACGGCAGCGAGGGCGACTACGGCCGCGATCTGTTCGAGCGGGCGGATTTTGGGCGGATGGCGACCTGTCTCGCAGGCCTCTCGGGGCGCTTCCTGATGTCGCTGAACGACGTCCCGGAGGTGCGCGAGATATTCATGGACTTCGAAATCGAGGCCCTTGAGACGACCTACACGGTAGCCGGCAAGGGCAACAGCCGCGGTAAGGCCGGAGAGCTGATCATAAGCAATTGAACCGCAACAGGTCCGTGGCCGACATCGATCTCCCGAGGCCGCGTTGAAACGGGCGAAGAGGTTCGGCACCCCGGTGCTGCGGCGCTCAATAGTTAAGATTACGCGGCACGCCCGCCGCCGGCCTCGCCGCTCCGCTTCGCGGCGGCTAGGATGCACGCATCGCAACGCCGCCGCCGGAGGCCTCCATGGCAACACCCGCCGTAACCGTCCGCTACATTGTCGAAGACGTGGCCGAAGCCCTGAGCTTCTATACCGCGCACTTTGGCTTCACCATACACCAGGATACTTCCCCCGCGTTCGCGGCTCTCGACCGCGGTCCCCTGCGGCTCCTGCTGAGCGCCACCACCAGCGCCGGTGCGAAGGCAATGCCCGATGGCCGCAAGCAAGCTCCCGGCGGGTGGAGCCGGTTCCAAATCCACTTCGGCGATCTCGCCACCGAAGTCGAGCGGCTGCGCAGCGCTGGGCTTGAATTCCGGAACGACATCGCCGTGGGCAAGGGCGGCGCCCAAATCCTCCTTCAGGATCCTTCCGGAAACGTTATCGAACTGTTCCAGCCGGCGGCCCACTAGAGCGACGGCGGCATCGTCCGAGCCTCGCAGAGGGCGCGAAGCGTGTTTGATCCCGACGAAGGATCGAAGATGTCGATGTCGATGTCGGTCGCCGCGATGGTTGCCGGCATGGTCGGGAAGAGGCTAGTGTATCGAGAACTGGTGGCCGGCTTAGAGTCGGTTTCGAAAGTCATGATAGGCGCGCCATTCTGCGGATGAGGAGCATGACGGAGGCGGCGTAGAGGAAGGCGCGGGCGGAGTCGATGGTGGCCTCGAAGTCCTTTGCCAGTCGCCGGTTGCGGTTGATCCAGGCGAAGAAGCGCTCAACGACCCAGCGGCGGGGCTGGACGGCGAAGCCGACCTGATCGGGGTTCTCGCGCACGCTCTCGACGGCGATCACCGTGGCGGTGGCGACTTTGTCGCCGGCGTAGCCGCTGTCGGCGAAGACCTTCTCGATGAAGGGAAACAAGCCGCGCGAGGCGCACAGCAGCGCTCCGCCGCCATGACGATCCTGGTTGCTCGCTGGATGCGGCTCGAGCAGAAGGCCGCGCCCGTCGGTGTCGACCAGCGCGTGACGCTTACGCCCCTTGACCTTCTTCCCGGCGTCGTAGCCCCGTGGGCTGCCGGCTTCCGTCATCTTGACGCTCTGGCTATCGATGATCGCGCCGCTTGGACTGGCTTTGCGTCCGGTCCGTTCGCGATCGGCCATAACCAGTGCGTGATTGATCTTCTCGAACCGGCCATCATCGCGGCACGCGGCGAACCAGCGATAGATCGTTCCCCAGGGCGGCAAGTCGCTCGGTAGCAAGCGCCAAGGGCAGCCTGCACGCATCACGTAGAAGATGCCGTTGACGACCTCGCGCATCGGCCAAACCCGCGGCCGTCCCGTGCTACGAACTGGAGGCAAATGAGGCTCGATCACGGCCCACTCGGCGTCGGTCAAATCGGTCTGGTAACGCAGCGCCCTGCGACTATGCTGCTCTCGGGTGGTCGGGGTCCACATGACGGCTCCAAGTCGGTCTTAGCAACCTCCTGGAATCACATCGTCCCCGACCACTCAACACCTTTCGAAACGGCCTCTATCAGCCCGTTGACGAAGTCCGGCGTGTCTGATTCTGTCTGAACATAGAGATTTAGACGGGCGTCGTGCGATGGCATTGAGACGACAGAGCGAGGTTCAGGGTGACCTCGTGGTGACATGGGCGGAGATGCCGCGTTCGCCTGGACACGCGTTTTCCGACCGGCTGCATGAGTTGCTGACCGAGTCTGGCTTTGACGGCTTCGTGGAGGCGACGTGCAAGCCATACTACGCACCTCGGATGGGGGCTCCTTCGCTGCCGCCGGGGCGTTATTTCCGGATGCACATGATCGGCTATTTCGAGGGCATCGGCAGCGAGCGCGGCATCGCTTGGCGCTGTTCGGATTCGCTGTCGCTTCGCGCGTTTCTGCGGTTGGCGAACCGGGACAAGGTTCCCGATCATTCCTGGTTGTCGAAGACGCGCGGCCGGCTGCCGCACGAGGTCCATGAAAAGGTTTTCGACTGGGTTCTGGCTCTCGTCGCCGCGCGCGGTCTGGTGAAGGGCGAGCGGATCGGCGTCGACGGCTCGACGATGGAAGCCAACGCCGCCCTGCGAGCCATCGTGCGGCGCGATAGCGGCGAGACCTATCGCGAGATGCTGACGCAAATGGCGAAGGAGAGTGGCGTCGAAACGCCGACGATCGACGACCTCGTCCGGCTCGATCGCCGGCGGAAGGGCAAGAAGCTTTCGAACAAGGATTGGACGAGCCCGACCGATCCTGATGCGAAGATCGCGCGGATGAAGGACGGCACCACGCATCTGGCCTACAAGCCCGAGCACGCGGTCGATCTCGACACCGGCGTCATCGTTGCGGCACCGATCTATCCAGCCGATGAAGGCGACACGACGACTTTGCCTGGGACGCTGGAGGCGGCCGCGCGCAACCTCGCCGAGGTCGGTCTGGCTCCAACACGGGCAGAGCCCTGCAGTCTCGTTGGCGACAAGGGCTATCATTCACGCGAGGGGCTGAAAGACCTCGACGGCGGCGTCTGGAAAACGCGGATCTCCGAGCCGGAGCCCGCCAACGGCTGTCTGCGCTGGCATGGCGACCAGGCGGCACGTCAGGCTGTCTACGCCAACCGGGCGCGATTGAAGTCCGGCGTCGCGCGGAACGCCATGCGCAGGCGCGGTGAGATGGTCGAGCGCAGCTTCGCCCATGTCCTCGACCGTGGCGGCATGCGCCGCGCGTTGCTGCGGGCGCGCGAGAACGTCCACAAACGCTACCTGATCCATGTCGCCGGGTTCAATCTCGGCATTCTGATGCGCGCGCTGTTCGGATCAGGCACGCCGAGGGAGGCTGCGAGTGCAAAGAGCACCCTTTTGTTCGTTATTCAGTTCGATGCTGCCCTGGCGATCGCCATCGTGGCGAACATCGAAGGCAAACCAGCCATGCTCGTTATCATCATCATCGTCGCCCCCAAAACCGATTGATCAAAGCGCGACTTCATCACCGGGCTGATAGAGCGCGGCGTCATAGATTTCGTGTTCAACTCGATAGCGAAGCCCACGCGGTCCGGGTGCTTCGAGTCGAGCAAGCAAGTCCTCCAGGGTCTTGCCCCCCCGATGCCGAGCGAGATCAGGAACGTTCTCGATAAGGACAAAGCGTGGCCTTAACGCAGCCACGTAGTCGGGCATCGCCGCGAGTACGCGATTGTTCTGATTCGCCATCTCATGATGGTGGTGACCGTTCCGAATCTGGCTGAAGCCTTTGCAGGGCGGCCCCGCAGCGAGAAGATCCACGCCTCCGGGTCCGCGGCAATCCCTCTTTACGCGCGGAGCCCATCATCAGTCAAGAGGTCGCATTCCACGGCAACAGGCTCGGAGGCGTTGCGATTATAAATGGCCACCGCAGCGTCCCACGAGTCGTAGGCGTGTGCCACCTGAAAGCTGAGAGATCGCAACCCAAGTCCTATTGCCCCCATCCCACAACAAAGCTCAACGGCCACCGGTGCAGCCGGATGGATCGCAGGCTTCCAGGAATTGACTTGGATGGCCGGTGGTTCCCAGCCACTCATTTGGCGTTCTCCTGGTTGAGCCGTCGCTCCATTTCAAAAGGCCTCTTCAGGAGGTAAGGTTGGGGCCGCCGATGACCGTTTTCCCACTGGTTTACCGTGCTGAAGGTCACTCCAACTTCCTGCGCGAATCGCTCCTGGGTGAGGCCCAACCGTTCTCGGAGTTGCTTCACAAGTCGAGAAACGCCTTGCTCTGACACACCAGTCACCTCGCCCAGGACATTGGAAACGCTATAGTAAACGAAATGCTGGAGACTTGTCAGCGTTTCGCGAACCCGCTCGAGGCCCACTAGGTCGACCGTCCTAGGGTCGAATCGCGAGGGCGGCCGATCGACCGAGCATCCGCAGCCGCGGCACGCTCCCCAAGGTACCCTGCGTAGAGCCCCGCCTCCGCCCCCCGCCGCCGCACCAGCCCCTTGAGCTTGCGCCCTCCGGCCCACACCCAGCGCCGGAGCTCGCCGGGCACGGCGTCGTGCTCTGCGCGGTTGACCTTGCGCCGCAGCGTCGAGCGCTGCAGCGCGCCGGCGCCGAGGTTGAACGTAAACGAGGAGAGCGCATCGAACTTGCCCTCCGCGAGCGGCACGCGAATGAGCCGCAGCACCGCGCGCTCGGCTGCCTCGACATCGCGGCGCAGCAGGTCCTCGGCTACGGCCTCGTCGATGCCGTCCACGAACTGCTCCCGCTCGTCATCTCGCACGACATGGCCGTAGCCGATGGTGGACCAGCCGCCCGGGCAGATGTAGATCTCGGGCGCGAAGCCCTCGAAGCGCCTGATCAGCGCGAGGCCCTCGTCGGTGATGTGACGCATAGCCTCAGCGCCGCTCGCGGAGCTTCGAGAGTGTGCGGTTGCCGAACCAGAAGCTCATCACGGCGGCGAATAGCGCCTGAGTTTCGGCGTCCCAGATGCGCGGCAGGGCTTCGGCGATGAGCAGACCCTCAACCGCGATCAGCAGGTAGAGGCCGGAACCCTTGACGGCCGCGAACAGGATGAAGAAGGCGTAGGTGATCAGCGGGCGAACCGAGGCCCGCACCCATCGGCTGCTGCCGCCCAGCGCTGCGTCGTGCTGGTAAAGGGCGTTGCTCTCGGCGATGTCCGCGTTGACCTCGATCTCCTCGAGGCGCTGGCTGTGACCGAGCCGCATCTGCTCCATCTGGCGGTCGAGCACGGCGAGTTCGTGCTTGCGGTCCGCGCGCTCGCGGAACAGGGACATGATGTCGGGAATGGCGCTGGTGGCGAATCCCAGCAGACTGCCAAGCAGGGTCAGCATTGTGAGCCTCCAATTGGGTTGAACGTGAAAGCGATCCCGGCCGCCGGCACGCAGACGGCGACGACAGCCGGACGGACGGCGGCGTGGATCGGTGCGTGGGGAAGGTGCGGCGGAAAACGGCCGCCAGCGGCGTCAGCCGCCGAACGGCCTCAGCCGAAGAGCGTCGGCCAGAACGCGCGGGCGGCGACGGCGAGCATGCCGCCGAGCACGATGTAGAGCAGGCGCGTGTTTCGGTTGTGGAGCGCCTCGATCTTGGTGAGCTGCGCCTGGAGTTCGCCGTAGCGCCGCTCGCAGGCGATCTCATGCTCCGCGAGGTGCCGCGCCGCCTCCGAGCGCACCCGCTCGATCTCGATGAGATGGGTTTCAGTCACTTGTGGGTCTCCGATACTGCAACGCCGCGACGAACTGCCCGTCCCGGAGGACGGTCCATCACGGCGTGTGTCTACGGTTGGGTGGTGGTCAGGCGGCTTGGTCGGCCTCGTGCACGCGGGCATCCTCGCCGACGGCGGTGATCTCGACCTGCTCGCCGCGCGGCCGCACGGCCATCACTCGCGCGCGCAGGCCCCATGCCTCGCCGGGGCCGAAGGCGAAGTGGGTACGCTCCTCGTCGGCGCCGGTGTAGGGCTCGAGGTCAAGGTCCTCGCTCAGCACGACGGTGCGGTCATCGCCGCCGGGCTCGACCGGCCAGGGCCCGCTCAAGCCGCCGTCACGCCGGCGGAGAGCGATGTAGTGGATGGGCGGTTCGGCCGTGTCCCCGTTCCATTCCAGCGGCTCGCTCAAGGTCAGCGTGCGGCCGTCGACGGCCGTCACCTCGCCACCCTGGCCCCAGCGCGGCAGATCGTGGGTGACGGCAATGAGATCGCCGTAGGTCGGGATCAGTCCTTCGAGCTCGGTGCGGAAGGTGACGATGCGCCGGCGGTAGCGATTGGCTCCGGCCATATAGAGACCCTCGCGCTCAGCCTGCGATGCGCCGGTGCAGCCGAACAGCTCCACCGTGGCGGGCATGTCGGCGGCTTCGGCGGCGCTGTCCGGCAATGATGCGACGATCTCGTCCGGGGTCCAGGTGCGCTCCGAGAAGTAGGTCACGGTCACCGCGTCGGCGGTGTCCTCGCCGGGCATGACGTACTGGACGCGGAAGCTGTCACGGACGATGTTGCGGGGGCCGAACAGCGCGACGGGCAAGGTGCGCGGTGCATCGCGGGCGATCCGCAGGATGCCGCCTTGCAGGAACGGCAGCGCGCGGCCGCAGCGGGCGATGCGGGAGAGCGCTTCCCACACTGTGAGGCCCTGGTCGAACACGGCATCGAAGCGCGAGCAGCGTCACGTCGCCGAACGCGGGTGCGTCCGCGAGGAAAGTCTTGAGGCCGCCCCAGCGGATCTCATGGCCGGCGCGCGCATCGCTGATCTTGTCGTTGGTGCGCCTGAGCCTGACCTCGTAGCGTCCGGCCGCAACCGTGTAGCGATAGCTTCGGCGCTGCGGCGTGTTCTTGTTCGCGCGCGTAGTAGAGTCCGCGCGGCATCACCACATCGATGCCGATTTCCGTGGCCCTCGTCCCGGCCGGGTTGGCGGTGAAGGGACCGACCCAGCCGTCCTCGCCCGCATCGCGCTGATTGGCCCCGATCAGCTCCTGGCCCGCGACCTCGGGCGCCGTCACCACGTCGGCCTGGAACAGGGTGACGCTGCCGCCGGGCGGAACGAACTGGGTCTCCACCTCTTCGAAGGAAGCGATCGGTGTGTCCTCGATGCGGACCTGCTCGAGGTCGCATTCGCCTTGGCCGATACAGTGCAGCTGATGCAGGTACTGGTCGTTGTTCCTGTATTCCACCCACGGTGTAGCCGCGAGGTCGGGATAGACCCGGTGGCGGCCGTAGATCACCGGGATCGGCTGGGTGAGGCGCGCCTGGTTACCCTGGGCGGCCAGCGAATAGGTCGGACTGGGAGACGGCACGCCTCTGCCGAAGCTGGGCGCGGCGGGCTTCGGCGGCGGCAGCAGGACATTGACCAGGGTGGTGCCGACGAGTGCCACGCCGGCGGTAATGAGCGAGACGCCGATCGTGGAGGTGACGCCGATGGCGCCCGCTATCACAGCGCCGAGATAGGGGGCGGCTACCATCACGGCGAGCATGAGGACGGTGCGCAGCGGGTTCTTGCCGCCCCCGCCACCGCCGCCCTGGGGCAATGGCACGAACACTACCACGTCGCCCGCGCTGATGAAGGTGTCGTGCCAGCGGCCGCGCAGCACCGGCTCGGCGTTGCGGAGACAGATCGTCGGGCGATCGAACTCCGCCACGTGTCGCGCATCCAGCCAGGCGCGAATGGCGAGCGGCTCGGCGACGGCAATCACCTCCCGCCCCCGCTCCGGGCGGAACGGGTTGTGCAGCATGACCACGGTGCCGGGCATCAGTGCTCTCCGGTGAAGCGGTATGTACCCTCGATGCGCCAGCCATGGGCGGTGAGATCGACGGGAAGCTGGAACACGACACCGATGCCGCGGGCGGCATGGAGCACGCCGCCGCCGTCGACCGTGAGCCACAAGCCCACATGGACCGGATGGCGGGACTGGCGCATCAGCACCGCATCGCCTTCACAGGGTCTATCCACGAGTTGCCAGCGCCGGCGCTCGGGGTGATTGCGGAAGCCTGCGAGCACGGCGCGAAGGTTCGCGGCGTCGACCGGGATCTCGGGCACCTCGATGGCGAAGCGCTCGCGCCAGCACCAACGCACCAGGCCCCAGCAGTCGAACGCGTGCGGTCCGCGTCCGCCCGCTTCCCACGGGCGGCCGATCAGGTCTTCGGCCCAGTGCATCTAGCGGGTCAGGCCCGGGAACCGCCTGGCGGTATAGAGATCGGACGGGAACGCCTTGTTGCCGATATCGAGCATGCGCGCCCTGCCGGTGGCGCGGAACACGTCGACCTCGATCTCGGTCAGAGTGAGCGTGATCGGCGGGTCCATCTGCGGACCCTCCAGGTCGGTCGAGAGATAGGGCCGGTAGGTGACCTCGATGGTCTCGCGCGAGGTCGCCGCGGCGTCGAGATGACGGACGATCTCGCGACTGACATTGTCCAGCGTCACCGTGATCTCGGGCACCGGCGCGGTGTCGACCGGCGGCAGTTCGAGTTCGAAGCCGAGCGCGATGAAGGGCACCATCCGCCCGGCGTCCTTCGGCGCGTCCGCCTCCAGGCGAGCCACCAGGCCGACCGGACCGCGGCTCTCCGCCGGCATGGCGTCCAGCACCGCTTCCACCTCCGCACCGCCCAGCCGCAACCAGTGTTCCGCGTCAGCGAAGTTCCTGACCACCCGAATGGCGGTAGGATTGCCGTCATCGTCGACGAAGGCAGGATGGCGCAACTCGAGGGTGTGCAGGATGACCGTGTCGGAGGGTGCGGAGGCATAGGCCTCGCGGAGCGCCTGCTCGAGAGCCGGATCGGGCATTCTCGTCGTCGCTCGACGTTATCATTCGTCGTCGTCGTCGTCGTCGCTGTCCGGCGACCACTGCGGGCCCTGTGGCCCCTGTGGCCCTTGCGGTCCCACAGACCCCCGGGGGCCGCGGATATCGGTAGCGGCCGCAGCGGTGGCGACGATGCCGGACGGGCCGAGATAGCCGCCGGCCGGCGCCACGCCGACGCCACCGGTCCAGTCCACGATGCGCAGCACGCGTCGTGCGCCGTGGTTATTGACCGCGAGCACCGGCGCCCAGCTGACGCCGCCGGCAAGAGCTGCATCGAGAGCCGCCTTGTCCGCGGCCGGCGTCATCGCGCGGGTCCGGTCTTGACCTGCGATCCCGTCCGCATCGGTGACGAGCACGACGAGGCCGGAACGGTCTTGGCTTGCGGTGCGAAGACCGAGCTGACGGGCTTGGACGACGCCGTCGCCGGTTCCGCTTTCGGTCTCGGCATCGCTCGCCAGGACGACGCCGGCGGCCAGCGCCGCATCGCGGGCCGCGATAGCCTGATCACGGGTGGCTTCGGTTGCCGCGACGCCTTGCGCGACCGCGGCCGCGGCGCCGGCAACGCCGGTCTCGACATCCCCGATCGCCTTGGCGACGCTCTTCACGGGGCCGCCTTCGGTGTCGACGGTGGTGGCCGCATCGCCGTGCACGATTTCATGGAGCAAACGGCTGTCGGCATCGGCGCGGGCCGCCGCCGCGCGCAGATCGGCTTCAATGGTCATGGTCGTCTCTCCCTGTGTGGGTCCCGGGCAGGGTCCGGTGAACGAGGTCGTGCAAGCCGTCGACGCTTGCGATAAGACCTGCCACCTCCTCGGTGAGCAGGATCGCCATGCCGGCTTCGCTGAGTGTCGGCCGGGCGCGAACTTCCAGTTCGCTGGTCACCTCCCAGAGCCGGCGGCGATAGAGCCGGGCCTCGAACTGGCGGGTGAAGCGGGCTTCCTGCGGCACCAGGCCGAGGCCGCCCAGGAGGTCGATCTCGAACCAGGCGCCGCCCTCGACCGCCGCCCAGCGGTACCACGCCTCGAACAGCGCGAACTGTTCGACGCGCATCACCCAGCGCACGGCGATACGGCTCGGCACGTTGGTGAAGCGCCGGCGCTGACGCGCCGGGCCGGCCTCCATCTCGGTGCGCAGGATCGCCTCGCCGGGCTGGATGGCGTAGCCGTCGAGGGTCGGCAGCGGCAGCTGATCCGGCCAGCGGACGATCACCGGAGGCTGCCGGCCGCCGGGTTGAGGCCGTAGCGGCGCTCCAGGGTCGGCGCCATGCCTTGGCCGCGGCCGATGTTGCGCGCCATACCGCCTTCGATCTTCTCGATCATGATGTCGAGGGTGAGATCGCCGCCCGGCTCGCGCCGCATATCGGCGGAAGCCCGGGTGCCCGGTGCGGTGTTGCGCACATTGACCACGACATTGACCGTAGGCCTTGCGGCCGAGATCGGTGCAAGGCCGCGCATCTGCCCGGGCGTGAATACGCCCTCGCCGCTACGCGCCACGATCGGCATCTCACTACCGACGATGCCGCCGCGGTGATAGCGGAACGCTTCGTCGAACACCCTCGGGTCGACCCTGCGGGTTGGGAAGGCGTCGCGGCCGATCACGCCGCCGGTATGGGCCAACATGGTTGAACCCGAGGATATCGGGAAGTCGCCGATCATCGGCGTGCCGGAGGACGTCGTAGCAACAGTACCCGTCCCACCGAAGACACTGCCGCCGATGGCGCCGAAAATGCTTCCGAGGATGTTGTTGAGCGGGCCCACCACCGCCATGCGGTAGGCGGCGACGAACCACAGTACCGGCTTCCAGAAGGTGTTGACCTTGCGCTCCCAGAGCTGGACCGACTGGCCGCCCGGGGTGAGGTAGGCCACCGTCCAGTGGTAGCGAAGGTGCGGCGTCATGGCGGCGATGATCTCGGGCAGGTAAGACTGCCCGGCCATGACCAGGCAGGAGCCGCCCGGCCGCAGAACCCGGGCGGCGGTCCGCGCCAGATCGCCGTAGACGGCCAGGCAGGCGCGCGGGTACGGCGGATCGGTGACGATGCAATCGACGCTGCCGGGCGCGATGTGTTCGAGCGCATCGGCGACGGCGGCGGCGAACAGCCGCAAGCGGCCGTCGTGCGCGGGCAGGTCCGCGGGCGGCGTCTCGCGCTGTTCGCGGCGGCGGACGGCGGCGGCGCGGCGCAAGGTCTTGTACGTGCCCGAACGGACGCCGTCGACCAGGGCATCCTGCTCGTCGGGCGGACGGTCGACGATTGCGGCGGCGTCGCTGACCGCGACCAGCCCCTGGTCGACGGCGTCCTGGAGTAAAGCGCTCCCTTTGTCTCCTACCCGGCGGGCATTGTTGACGGAACGTTTGGAGGTATTCACGAGGTCGGAGGCCTCAGAAACGCAAATTTGCGTTTCTGAGATCGCGCGGTGCTTTCCGATTTCCCCTTGCCGGATATTCACCAGTCTCGCCGCCACCATGGCCCGCTGGCTGTCGCTCAGATGCCGGCGGTGAAGGTTCAGGCTGACGATGAAGGCCGTCGGATCGTCGCCGTCGTAGATCCGGTAGGCCGGCGGCACGGCGGCGAGCCGGCAGGCGCGGTCACGATTGCGCCCGTCGAGAATGCGGCCCTCACCGTCGAGCCAGATCGCCTCCCGGAGGCCATGACTGCGAATGTCGTCGACGAGGCGGTCGAAGTCGGCGCCGGCCATCATCGGGAAGGCCTCGGCGACGGGATGGCAGGGACGCACGGATTCGTTCAGATCCACCATCAGAACGGGATCTCCGAATTGTCGGCCGCCGCGGTCTCGTGCATGGCGTCCTGAAAGCCGCCGACGGCGACCTCGATGAGCGCCAGCACCTGTTCCTCGGTGAGGCCGGCGAGCCGGGTCGTCCAGCCGATCTCCTCCATGAGCTCGGCGACCGGCTTCATGGCGGCGCGGATCGCCGCGCACTCCTGTCCGGTGAGATCAATCACGGCCGTGCTCCGGCGCGAGCGCCGCGTCCAGTAGCCCTGGCAGACCATCGAGCAGAAACTCACCGGCGGACGCGGGGGCCTCAAACCCGACGTATCGAACCAGCCGAAGCCACGGGCCGGGCGACGGCAGACGGCGCAGAACGGCTCGCGGGAATAGAGCCGGTGCCGGCGGGCCATGAGGTCGGTCGGAGGTGTGGGCATCGGTCATCGCTTCCCGCCTCGGACGGTCTGGAAGATCTTGTCCATCACGCCCCGCAGGTGGATCCTCACGATGGACTGGGCTCTTGAGTCGGCCGCGTCGGGATGCGACCGCTGGAGTTGCCGTTCCTCCTGCTCGGCGATCCAGCGCAGGAGCGTGCTTTTTCGCGCGCAGGTAAGCGAGCCGATCTTGAAATACGGCATGCCCGTCTTCGCTTCGCCGGTCAGGTAGTAGACCTTGCGGCGGTGGTTGACGTCGCCGAAGACGAACTCGGCGATCTCGCCGGCGCCGCGCAGCAGGTCGTCACCGATAGCCGGGGTTTTCGGGTTATCGCTCATGCTGCTCTCCTCTCGTTGCCGCCGCCGCCCGTGCTCATGACCAGGCGGCAGATCGCGGCCTTGTTGAAGGTGAAGGTGAGGAGCACCAATGCCTGGTAGCGGGTCATGCCGTAGTCGTGGCGGCATTGCGGTGGGAGGTCGCGCAGCTGCTTCTCGGTTGCCGGCTGGTTCAGCCAGCTCCGGCTTTTGTGGGCACTCTCGTCGGTCTCGTTTTCGTTGAGCCAGTCATCGGCCGCGGCCAGACACACCGTGCGCTCGCCGACGCCAAGGAGACGGGTTTGTTGCTGCTTGACGCCGCCGAGCGCGTGCCAGCGGCCCTCGAGAAAGAAGATCCCGCCCCAGGCATGAAAGCCGTTGGCGATGAGCGCCGCGTCGTCGCCGAACAGATCGGCCCAGCGGAAGCTCGACCGCTTCAAGAGATCGATTTCCGACATCATGAAGTCACCGAGCGGAGCGCGGTCGCCGCCGGAGGCGGAATCGCTCTCCTCCCACGACCATTGAAAACCGCAGAGTGGGCATTCCAGGACAGCCAACGGCACGATGGCGTCGCATTCCGGGCATTCCTTCGTCGGCGCCTCGCCGCTGCGGCGCTTGCCGTCGAGATCGATGTCCTGTTCGAGGCAGCCGTGAATGAGGATCGAGATGCCGAAGTCGAGGACGATGCAGTCGGTTTTGACGGTGCCGGGGAACTCGTTCGGATCGACCGTGCGCAAACCGCGGCCGACCATCTGAATCATGGTCGACTTGTAGGAGGACGGCCTGAGCAGCACGACGCAGCTGGTCGGCTGATGATCCCAGCCCTCGGTCAGCACCGCGACATTGACCATCACCCGGGTCTCGCCGCGGCGATAGGCGGCGCGAGCCGAGCGCCGTTCGGCCGCGCCCATCTCATGCCAGACCATGTCAGCCGACACGCCGGCGGCGGCGAAGGCATTGCGCACGTTGCGGGCGTGATCGACGGTGGAACAGAAGACGACGGTCTGGCGTTCGCCGGCTTCCTCGTTCCAATGGCGGACCACCGCCTCGGTGATCGGCCTTTTGTTCATGATGGCGTTGACCGCGCCCATGTCGAAATCGTTGGCGGTCTTGCGCACGCTTCTCAGCGCCTTCTGGGTACCGACGTCGATGACGAAGGTACGCGGCCGCACCAGGTGGCCGGAACCGATCAGCTCGCCGAGCAGGATCTGGTCGGCGACGTTGGAGAACACCGGCCGGAGGCCCTTGCGGTCGCCCCGGTTCGGGGTCGCGGTGACGCCGTAGATGCGGACATCCGGGTTGCGCTCGCGCGCCCGGTCGATGATCCGCCGGTAGCTCTCGGCGGCGGCATGGTGGGCCTCGTCGACGACCACGAGATCAAGCGACGGCATGGCCTCGAGATTGGCCGCGCGGGCGAGCGTCGGAACCATGGCGAAGGTGGCGCGTCCGCGCCACGACTTGGTGCGCGAATCGACGATCGAGGTCGAGAGCGCCGGGTTACCTTGGCGAACTTGAGGACGTTCTGTGCGGTCAGCTCGTCGCGGTGGGCGAGCACGCAGGCCTTGGCATCGTTGTCCGCCAGGACCCTGCCGACGACGCCGGAGAGCATCACCGTCTTCCCGCTGCCGGTCGGTGCCACGCCTAGCGTGTTGCCGTGTTCGCCCAGTGCGCGGACACTGCGCTCGACGAAGGTCTTCTGGCGCGGGCAGAGCAGCAAGGGCCGGAACCGACTATTGTGCCCAGGCCGGACGGTTCGGATTGGCCGGTTGTGCTGCCGGCGCCTGTGCCGGGCCCTGGGGCGCTGGCGCGGCCGCGGGGCCATGGGGTTGGGCCTGCGCCGCATGGGCGGCGTGGGAGGCACCCGGGCGCCACTGTCCGCCCGCCTCCAGGAAGGCCTGCCAGTCCTTGTGGTTCGGCGTGACGGCGAAGCGGATTTCGTTCCTCGGATCGCCGTTCCGGTCCTTGCCGACATCGATCTTGGCCAGGAACTCGATGCCGTCGAGCACGGCGAGACCATCGATGCGCCGCGCGGTCTGCGCCTGCGGCGAGGCGTCCTTGTCGGAGAGCCCGCGGGCGGAGTTCAGGATGCCGCGCACGAACGACCGGCCCATGTTGGCCCACTCGGGGCCCTTGGGACTCGAGAGCCCGATGAGGCTCCACACCCGGCGCCTGGCGTGGGGGCCCTCGAGGAGCACGAACTCGGCGTTGAGATACACCGAGCCGGTGGTCTCGTTGCGGGTGGCGTAGCCGCCGGTCCAGCCCTGGCCCGGATCGTCGTAGCCGCCCGGCTTGATGGTCATGCGGACGGGCGCGATCGTGCCCTTGGGGATGACGTCGTAGGAGGTTTGCTCCTCGGCATCGTTGAAGTCGTTCCAGGCTCCGCTCATGGTCTGGGTGCTCCTTCATCTTCCGGGGGAACGGGGGATTCGGCGGGTAAGGGGGTATCCTTGGGCGGTGTAGGGCAGCCAAACTCCAGCCTCTCGCTCGCCGGTCTGACGGGGCCGCCGATCTTTTCCATCAGCCGGCCGAGATGGGGCTCCTCGATTTGATCGAGGCGACCGCTGCGATCCTTGGCGGGATAGCCGAAGGGGTTCAGCGTCCGACAGACGAAGGCCCGATAGGGATCGGCGTCGGCCTGGCCGATCTCGGCCATGACGATGACCTCGTCGACGATGCCGGGGAGCTCGTTGCCGGTCTTCGAGCCCTCGATCTGGGGGGAAAAGACCCGGCGATTGAAGTCGTCGAGCTTCTCGTCGAGGATGCCGACGAACCAGACGTTCTTATCGCGCGTATGCTGAAGGTGGGTGAGCCAGGCGATCATCTCCTGGCCGTGCAGGCCGTAGGCGCCGCGCATGTCGGGCTTGCCGCTGCGGTCCGAGAACGCCTGGGGCTGACCCTTGCACCACTGGAAGCAGAGCCGGCCGGCGACCGTGATCGAATCGATGAACACGGTCTCGTATTTCTCGAGCGCGGCGGGGTCGCCGAAGCGCTTGCGAACCGCCTCGTAATGGGCCCGGCTGTAGACCTGGTCGTCGCGAAGCGCCGGGTTAGGCCCGCCGATGAAGACGGCGAAGTCGCGGCACTCGGACCAGGTGCGCGGCCGGACGGTGTCGCCGGGCCAGCCCTCGATCGCGAGATCGCCGGCCTCGAGGTCGAAGAACAGCGTGGCGCCGGGCTCGAGGGTCCACAGCAGCGAGGTCTTGCCAATCCCGGATTTCCCGAAGATGCAACCCTTGATGCCGCGGCGCTCGGCGAGACGCTCTTCGGCCGAGATGATCGGGAGACCGCTCATTGCGCGTCCTCCTTCGCCGCCAAGCGCAGATTGAAAGTCGGCTTTCCGACCCGGACGGTACGCGCGCCCGCGAAGGCAGTTCGGATGCCGGTCGGCCAGGCGGTGTATTTACGCTCCGGCACCTTTAAGGCGATATCGACGTACTCGGCCGGATCGTCGCCTTCGGCGCGGATGCGCTCGACCAACGCAGCGAGTTGGGCCTGGTCCCAATCGACGCGCTTGGGAAGATCCGCGATGACGATTACGCCGTCCTCGACCAGCCGGACGGTGCCGGTGTCCTTGCCGGATGCCTGCCGTGCCCCGTGCGCCTGTTCGCCGAAGCGCGGAGGCCGATGGCGCCGTCGAGCCATTCCTTGACCGTCTTGGCGGCCGTGAGCGCCGCCTCAGCGTCTTCCCGCAACAGCGCTAGTTGCTCGGCCGGCAGTGCGGCGATCTCGCCGACCGGCATGGCGCGAAGTTCCTCAAGTTGAATGCGGTTCGACATCAGGCGGTCCTCCAACTGTTTGGGAGACGGGATGGGTCGCGGCGGCACTTCGCGGGAGCGCGGGTCCGGATCGCCAGATAGCTGAAGTCCGCCTCGCCGTGACGCTTCTGGAAAAGGTGGACGAGGCCTTGCGCGGAGGCGCGCATGGCGCGGTTCGCGAGCCGGTTGAGTGCCGCACGCGCCTCCGCATCCGCCGCGTCCGGCCGTGGCGCGCGGTCAACGACGAGAAGGCCACGGTGGTAGGTGATGCGGCTGCCGGGATGGGCGGCGCGGAGCCATCCCTCGAAGCCGGCCACATCGATGATCAGAGGGATCGTCGACGCCGGGACCCGCACGGGCGCTTCCGGGGCGGCGCTGCACGCCATCAGGGTCATGCGCCGCGACCCCGGCCGGTGGCGGCGCGGTGGTCCGTCTCGGGCTCGGCTAGGCGCAGCTGCCCGGCCTCGTAGGCCTCGATGTCGGAAAGCCGGTAGGCAACGCGGCCGCCGAGCTTGAGGTAGCGCGGGCCCTCGCCGATCCAGCGCCAGCGCTCCAGCGTGCGCGGCGAGATGTTCCAGCGCGCCGCCAGCTGGGTCTGGTTCAAGTGTTGTAATGCCATCCCTATCTCCGCGGCTCTTGGCGCTGCGCTGCCAGGCGGGTTCGGCGGGATGGCCCGATGCCCTCCCTGAACCGCCCGGCCAGTTGAGACGGGCCGAGGAATCCCTCGAGCCGGACCCCGCCCGCCGCTGCGCCGTGTTCCTGTAGAGTTCCCATGTCATTCCTCCTGTCCTTGCCGGTTCGTGGCCATCTGCACGAATTGCAGCACATGGAGCGCGCCAGGGGGGAGGCGGAAACCGGCGGAAACCGGCGGAAACCAATTCCGCCTACCTTTAATAACGCTATATCAATGTGTTAGGTG
The DNA here is from genome assembly GCA_965248805.1 of Alphaproteobacteria bacterium. Taxonomy (GTDB): domain Bacteria; phylum Pseudomonadota; class Alphaproteobacteria; order UBA6615; family UBA6615; genus CBDFKJ01. Next base: position 56,636 of record CBDFKJ010000004.1, on the reverse strand, counting down.
GAGTTATCCACAGCTCTTGGGCGCAATAGGCGGAAACAAACCGGACCCTTTCCGCCACCCCCAAGAAAGGACTCGACTCGATGGAAGGACTAGAACATACTGCGAACAAAGGCGTTAACGAAACACGCAACGATCAGGGAGAGTCTCATGACCACGATCCGGGTGAGCTATCCGCGCTATCGGTCGGGCGAACCGCGGCCGATGAAGACCGAAGCGATCTGGCGCATCGCCGCCGAGGTGCGCCGTCAGGTCGCTTTCACTCCGGCCCGGCGGCGGCTGGATGCGCGGGTGGCGATCGAGCGCACCCGCCGGCTCGCGGTCAACGGTGTCGTCTTCGACGTGATCTGGGACATCGGTGGAACCGTGCATGATGAGGACGGGCGGGAGGTGATGGGGTGTGCGAGCACGACGCGGACGAACCCGACCAGGTGATGATCAGTCTCAACCGGGAGATTCTTGACGAGCGGCCCGATCCGTTGCGCAGCACCACGGGCCATGAGCTGGGCCATGCGGTGTTCGACATGCCGGCGGCGGTTCAGGGCGAGCGGCAATTGCGTCTGAACCTGGGCGAGGGGCCGGTGGTGCGCCGCGCGTTCCGCATCGTCTCGCCGGGGCCGGAGCACCTGCGCGACAGCCGGAGCAGCAATGGACCGATGGACTGGCGGGAATGGCGGGCGAACGAGTTCATGGGCGCCTTCCTGGCGCCGCCCGATCCGCTGCATCGCCATCTGCTGCGTCTGGCCGGACAAGCGGGCCTGCCCGTCGCGTTCCGGCCCCACCGGGGAAAGCCGGGCTATCCGGTGGTCGATGCCCGCGATCTCGACGGCGCCGACCTGCAGCCGATGGCTGATGCACTGGCGGACGAGTTCGGTCTCTCGGAGGCGTTCATCTGGCGCCGCCTCGTCAAGCACCGGCTGCTCCACGGCTACGAACAGGGGAGGCGATAATGGCGTTTGGCAACTACGTTCGAACGAAGCGGCTGGAGCACGGCATCGGGCTCAACGACTTCGCCGGGCGGATCGGCTGCTCGCCGGCCTATTGGTCGCGCATCGAGCGGGAGTTGGAGAAGCCGCCGAGTGACGGTCTGATCGAGAAGACGGCCGCCGTTCTCGGCGTGCGCCTCGACGAGCTGTTCGTCGAGGCGGCGCGCTTCCCGCCCGATATGCGGCGCGATGTCAAGCGGGTGGTCCGCGCCTACCGGCGCTTCCGGGCGGTAAACCGGGACGAGTGAGACCGCGATCATGCCGCTGCCGCGCCGAACCCTGTTCACGCTTCCCGAGATCGCCCGGCGCTGGGGTGTCGGCGTGCACGATCTCGGCTGTTACGCAATTGAGGAGATGCTTTCTCTGTCCACGGTGGTGAACGGGATCGATGCCGAGATCGGGCGCTATGTCGAAGGGGAAGACGGAGAGAGGGTCCGTGTCTGTGACGGCCGCCTCAGACTTTCGGGCGTCCATCGGGTCTTCGGTTTTGACGCCTGGCCGGCGTTCACGGGCGAAAGCACGGTCATTCAGCGCCTGCGTGCGGACGAGGCCGGCGCGTTCATCGAGATCGACGAGCCCGCCGGCGGCCTCGAGATCGGCCTCGCCGACCTGGTGATCGCGCGCGAGGAACGCGAGCGCTTCGAGGCGGCACATGGGCTGAACGGCGTGGTTGGGCCAAGACCGGCCAACTCGCGGGGCGCGGGTCCCGGCCGCTTACCACGCCATGACTGGGACGGCTTCTGGATCGCCGTCTGCACTTACATTCACGACAACGGCTGGCCCGAGACCCAGGCCGCGCTGGTGCGCAATCTGATGGACCGGCTCGACGGCATCTCGAACGACGCGCCGGACGAGAGCACCGTCAGAAAGAAGGTCTCCCGGCTGTGGAAGAGCGGTCTCGGGAGCATGACAGTGGGGCGCGGGTAAATGGGCCGTTCAGGACGTGCCTCTCTTGGGCGCGCCCACGATGCGCTCGACCTGTGCGCGCGATATCCGAAACTGGCGAGCGAGGGCCGACGGCTTTACACCGGCTTCGAACGCAGCCCGGATGATGTTGGTCTGACCCGGAGTTATCTTTGACGCGCGGCCCTTCGCCCTTGGCTTGCGTGGTAGCGCCGGCTCGATCCGCGACGCCTTCGCGGTCTGGGCGGCCTTCGTATCGTCATCCCCGATCAAGCGCCCACGCTGCCGTGCTTCCGCCTTGACCGCGTGCAGCAGAGTGTCGAGCTGGGCATCGTCGAGATATCGGAGAGAGGCGGGCAAATCGGAGGGCAGGGCAAGCCGCCTTGATGTATCGCCACCGGAGCGCGCCACCCGCACCGTGCGTCCAGGCACGGGAGCGGCGGACTCTGGGTCGCTAGGGTGGGGCGTCGATGGCCCTTTGCGGCCGCGCGACATTGATCAAGAGTGCCGTATGCCGACAGGCCCGGCAAGATTTGTCCGAACGTCACTTGTCCCGAGCACCGGCGGGACATTGACGGTGGTCTGCGCGCCGTGCGGGCGCCGGGGCCGTTATCGGACGGAGACTCTGATCCGGACCTACGGGCCGCGGGCGGGTCTGCCCGACAATCGCCGGGTGCTCGCCGCCAAGAGCAAGTGCGGCGGGTCAGCGAATCCGCTGCGGCCCTGTGCGGCGGTGTACGAGAGGGCGGACAGGCAGCAGGGACCGCCCCCGAAGTCACTTACGGCGTCGGGACACCGCGCATCAGGCGTTCTTTGAGAAACTGGTCAAAGATGAGACGATGTCATTGTTAGCGTGCCCTCGATAGTTTTGCTTCCGGGAGAACGACAGGGTGGTCATGGCAAGAACCTCTCTAATTCACACCTGCCTCGACCAATTCGAACGGTCCGATGACGCCGGCGCGGCGAGGCGATTCGTGACCGAGAACAGACCGGCTCTCCTGGGAACGCCCGGCGTCACGTCCGAGGTCATCGGATGCCTGGCCGACGTGACGAATGCGGAGCTGGACCGCCGCTTGGCGCTGCTCGAGGTCCTGATCGATGAAGCCCGCATGGACAAAGAGAACCGCGGGCGCTTCGGCGAACGCTTCCTGTCGGAGGCTCATGACGCCATTGATGCGCTCGCCAGGGCCGACAACCTCGACGAAGGCACCGCGGTGTTGCTGGCGCACGCCTTCGCCCGCGCCAACTTGGAAGCGCCCGGGTCCCTGGGGTCATCGATACCGGTCGGATTGGAGGAAGGGGACGGCGTGACCCGGCTGCCGGTCGACCCGGACAGCCTGCTCGACCGCATCCGGGATGAAGCGGAGGACCATGTCTACGGATTGCATGGGGCTCTGGGCGGCGGGCTCGGCGTGCTTCCTGTCGAGCTCCGCCCCGACTTCGTGCGCTACGTGGCGGGACGCGACGACGGCTCGTACGGACGGCTCGCACTTTATTGGATGCTCGACCCCGTGGCGGACATCCGCCTGGCCGCCGCGGCCGGCGTTCTGGAGCGCGCTCGGCGGGGCGCGCTCGATCCGGCGACGGCCGCGCCGCTGCCGCTGATCCGGAGCTGGATGCCCGCGGACCGCGCGCGTCAGGTCCTCGATGCGGCCCTGCGCGAGGCGCGGCGCCGCGATCTCCTCGGACCGATTCAGCAACCCGCTGGGCAGTTGGAACGCTGTCTCGGCACGCTGCCGGACGGATCGGGCAGCCAGAGCTTTGCCATCGGGCTTGGCGGCGGCGCCGGCCCGGCCGTGGCGATGGTTTTGGTCAAGTCCGGCCATGGCATCAAGGACGCGTTCGTGGTGTCGGATGAGGAAGGGAACGGACCGAATCAGATCATGACGGAGATGGAGCTCGAGGCCGGTGCGCTCGATATCCCCTGGGAGACGGTGCCGACGACGCTTGCCGCCGCCCTGGCCGAGGGTCTTGCGTCAGGGCATCCGCCGTCGGCCGGCCTGCTCGACGTCGCCCTCGCCTGCGGTCTGACCGGATTGCGGCCTCGGCCTTTGACGCCGCGCGACTGGCTCGCCGAGGTCGATCCGGAGGGCGAGATCGCCGCTCTCTCCGTTCAGAAACGGGGCCGGCTGGTCAATCGAAGCGAGACCTGGCCGGACGACCACCCGATCGTCGAGACCTGGTGCGAAGGCACGGCGATCTTCGATGAGATGTTGAAGGAAGAGCACGGACCGCGGCAACTGGAGGCGGCGCTCTGGGCACATCTCGAGACGCGGCGCGAGGTCTGGGCGCTCGCGATGATGCGAGCCGCCCATATTCTGAAGGCGGCTGGGCGAGACGCCCAGTGGATGTCCTTCGCGGCGACCGGAGCCGCGCTTCTCGACGGCCGACCGCTCAAGAAGACGCCGATCATAGGCTATGTCTTCGACGCCACGGTCGCGGCCTGGCAGGAGGAGGAATACGGGTCCTGGGAGGGCGAGGCTCACGGAGCAGCGGACATCCTGGAGGCGGCGCCAGCGCCATGGGACGAGAGCGAGATGCCACCGGACGGCCCCCTGTCGGCGGCATGGCTCGACGGCTATATAACGGCCGCCGTGCTCGCGCCCGTGGTGCCCCGTCCGGGCGCCTGGCTTTCCGCCCTGGTGGAAAGGGTTCCCGAGTTTGCCGACGAGCAGGCGCTGGAGCGGTTCGTGTCGCTCGTAACAGCACGCTACAACGAGCTCAATGCCGGCGTCGCCAAGGCCGAGTTCGTCGCTGCCATGCTGGCCGAGCTGGGTGCCGACGATCTCGCGACCTGGGCGCGTGGTTTCTCCGAAGGCATGGCGACGCTACAAGACAATTGGCCGCGGGGCGCGCTCACTGTTGAGGACCGCCGGGCGCTTTCACTGCTCGCCGGCCTCGCCGCCGGGGATCAGGCCGACGAGTTCGCCCCCGCAGAGCTGGCGGGGTTTATTGGGGCGAGATTTGAGGGTCGACAATAGGCGGACGACATCGACCATGCCGGCGCTGTGCCGAGACTGCGGCCATAAGCCCGACCAGGACACCGGGATCTGCGCCGATTGCGGTTCGCATCGTCTTGTGCATCACGACGAGCTCTTCGACCTCGCCATCGGTCACCTCGACTGCGATGCCTTCTACGCCTCGATTGAAAAGCGCGACCGGCCGGAGCTCGCCGACAAGCCGGTCATCGTCGGCGGCCGGCACCGCGGCGTGGTGGCGGCCGCCTGCTACACGGCGCGCCCCTACGGCGTGCGCTCGGCGATGCCCATGCACAGGGCGCTGAAGCTCTGCCCCGAGGCCATGGTCATCAAGCCCGACATGGCCAAATACGCCGCCGTGGGCCGCGAGGTGCGCGCCATGATGCAGGCGCTGACGCCGCTCGTCGAGCCGCTTTCCATCGACGAGGCCTTCATGGACCTGAGCGGCACGGAATCGTTGCACCAGGGTGCCCCGGCGGAGACGCTGGCAGCCTTGGCACGGGAGATCGAGAACAAGCTCGCCCTCACCGTCTCGATCGGCCTGAGCTACAACAAGTTCCTCGCCAAGATCGCCTCGGACCTCGACAAGCCGCGCGGCTTCGCGGCGATCGGCGGGCCGAGGCGCTCCGTTTCCTCGCCGACAAGCCGGTCACGCTGCTGTGGGGTGTGGGCAAGGCCATGCAGCAGCGCCTTGCGCGTGACGGCATCACCCTGATCGGTGAGTTCGCCCGGCTGCCCGAGGACGAGCTTGTCGCCCGCTACGGCAAGATCGGCCGTCGCCTTCATTCCTTCGCGAGGGGCGAGGATGACCGCGCCGTCAATCCCGATCGCGAGACCAAGAGCATCTCCTCGGAGATCACCCTCGACGCCGACCTCGCCGACTTCGACCACCTGCGCCCGATCCTGTGGCGGCTTTCCGAGAAAGTGTCGCGGCGGCTCAGGCGGACCGCCTTGGCCGGCGCCGGCGTCACCCTGAAGCTCAAGACCGCCGAGTTCCGGCTCATCACCCGCAGCCACCGCCTTGCGCAGCCGAGCCAATCCGCCGAGGTGCTGTTCCGGGCGGCCGAACCACTGCTCCGACGTGAGACCGACGGGCGCGCCTTCCGGCTCATCGGCATCGGCGCCAATGGCCTCTCGGACGTGAACGTGGTCGCCCAGGCCGACCTCTTTCAGGGAGAGGCCACTGGAGACTGCAAGATCGAGAGCACGCTCCATCGGCTACAGGAACGCTTCGGCGAAGAGGCCGTGATCAAGGGCCGCGGCTTCGGCGTCCGGGTCAGCGGCCAAGGCCCGACCAAGGACTGACCGGGGTAAGCGTTCCGACAAGGCGTGGAGATGGTCGTCCGCTTGATGGCGCGCATACACGCATACTCGGAGCGCAGCGAAAGTTTAGCGATTGAGTGTGCGTTTCCAATCCTGTCTCAAGTGAAGTGCGGCGATCGCTCACCGGCCGCCTCGGCTGCCGTCGTTTCGATGCGGGAACCATGCTTGCGAATTCACCGCGTTCAGAGTCAGTCCCAATCGAACACGTCCTCCTGGAGTTCCTGGTACACGACGTGAGTTTTGCGGAGCGCTGGAACTAGGAACTGCGACGCAAACTCCTCCCGTTTGTTCCCGAGGTTCGGCAACCCCGTATCGTTGCCAATTGCCGCGAATAGGTCTTGGGACACATCCTTGATGTTCTTCGGTCCGAACTGCCCGTTCAACAGCGACTCCCTTCTGCTCAGGACCGTCTCCACCACGGCTTCCTCGCAACCCTCCGTCTGGAGGAACGTGCGTAAGACCTCTGGATCGTAGAGATACTCCTCGAGCTCCCGTCGACGAAGCACACGGATCCCCTGCTCGATCTTTCGTGCTCTCTCCTCGTCAGTCATGTCGTCCCTATCGATCAGCTTCTGCACGTTGATGCCGCGCGCGATGGATTGCAGAATGGTGACCAAGTGCTCGGACTGGATCACCTCGCGGGATCCACCCTGGGATATGAAGAGCGTTTCCGGGAACTCGCTGGCGAACAACTGGTTGTAACCGTGCCTATCCGCTTGACGCATACACGCGCACTAGGGATAGGTTGTGTGCGTACAACGGATAGTGGGTCATGGACGTTCTCGACCGCACCGACCTGCCCTTCCCGCAATCCCTCCCCGAGTTTCAGCGACTTTTCTCCGACGATGCGGCGTGCGCCGCCTACCTGGAAAGGGCTCGCTGGGGTGACGGGTTCGCCTGCCCGCGCTGCGGCGTCGTGGGTGAACCTTTCCGCATCGCCACGCGGCCTGGCGTCCTGACCTGTCGCGCTTGCCGCCGCCAGACGGGATTGACCGTCGGCACGGTCATGGAGCGCAGCCACACGCCTTTGAGCACGTGGTTTTGGGCCGCCTATCTGGTCGCCAGCCAGACGCCGGGCATGTCGGCGGTGCAGTTTCAGCGGCAGCTTGGGCTGACGCGGTACGAAACCGCCTTCGGCATCCTGCATAAGCTCCGCGCGGGTATGGTGCGGCCCGATCAGGATCGGATCGGTGCCAGGGCAGGAGAGCATGTCGAGGTGGACGAAACCTATGTTGGAGGCCGGATGCGTGGTGAAGGCCGAGGCGTTCACCACAAGACGCTGGTGGCTGCTGCCGTCGAAGTCAGCCACAGGGAGCCCGGCACCGCGCAGGACAAGCGGAAGGATGGCCGCTACGCCGGGCGTGTGCGGCTGTCCGTCGCTGCCGACCGCAGCGCCGATTCGCTATGTGGCTTCGTCGAGAACGCCGTTATGCCGGGGTCGCTGATCGTCACCGACGATTGGAGTGGCTATGGCAGCTTGCGGACACGCGGCTGTGATCACCACGCCATTGCCGAATGCGGCGACCCCGAGGTGGCCGAAGAGTTCATGCCGATCATCCACCTCGTCTTCAGCAACCTGAAGAATTGGCTCAGTGGCATCCACCATGGCGTGAGCGCAAAGCATCTACAAGCCTACCTCAATGAGTTCACGTTCCGCTTCAACAGGCGGTTTTACCCGTTCAACGCCTTCCGCTCATTGCTCGGAATCGCAGGAGAGGCCGAGGCTCCAACCTACGCCGAGCTATATTCCGGCGAGTGGAAGCATCCTACATGTAGTGGGTGTACGAATTAACCGGATAGGCACGGTTGTAACATCGTGCGTCAAACGCGTTCACATGCTTGTCCTTGCTGCCTTCGCATATGACGACACGGTGTGGTGCGACGAGAGAGGACAAGTCGTCGAGGGCGACCTTGTACATGTTGTCCCAGAACACTCTATTGGGAGTGCTGGGCGTTACGGTGATCGAGCCATCGAAGTCCGTGCCCGAAAAGTCCAAGAACACGACTTCCCCGGGTCGGTCCAGCAGCATCCTGTATGCTTCCCTGACGACACCGATCGAATGCGTTGCGATCCACAACTGCGACGCCTCCCCAAGCAACGCGAGGACCGACGCGATCAGCGGTCCCTGAAGACCCGTCGCTAAATGCAGTTCCGGTTCGTCAATGCAGAACACCGCCTCCTTAGCCTCGTCCCGTTTCAGGAACACGTCGAGGAGGATGTCGAACGCCGCCTTCTCTCCGCCGGAGAGATTCTTGTAGTGGAAGTCGGTGACGTCGCCCTTTGAAAACCGAAATGAACCCGCCTGGATCCCGCCGAAATCCTGCAGCGAGAGGCTCGGGTCGGAGAAAAGGCCACGCATGGCCGTCTGCAATTCACCCAGGGATTTTCTTCGGTACTCGCCGATCGTGAGTTCCTCTGGAGCATCCTGGTCCAGATCCTGCATCCTCTTCCATGCCATCCGCTCATAGTTCCTCGAGACGGATGCGTCAGGATCAATGATGCGAGCCAGGCGGGGCCCTGCGTCTTCCGGCCTCGTCGCCCGCAGGTGCTCGATGCGGAAGTCCGACTCGTTCCGGTACGCCGATCGCACCTGGAACGCGGACCTCCAGTCCACTTCGCCCTCACCGGCGTCATGGAACTCGATCTGGACGCGGCGCGCGACCTCATGGGTGTTATTGGACTGCACCACCTTCTCGTAGTACTGCTCGGTGTTCCCGGAGAGTCGCTGGTTGTTGACGGCCGCGCTGGCCTTCAGCAGTAACGAATCGAAGACCGACGACTTACCAGTGCCGTTCGGGCCGACGAGTACCACGAGCCTCGCTGTTGCGGGTAGGTCGGCTATCGTGAGCTCGGTGAATCGCTTGTAGTTCTTCAAGCGTATGTTTCTTATCCGCATCCGATCACCCTAGCTGCAATCCGTCTCTGTATCGACCCGTCCAATCGTCACTACCGGCCGCTCGGATGGTCCCAACCCCAACCTTACTCCGATGCTCCGTTTGCCTTCGGAGTACAAATCTCGTATCCGTTCCGTCAAGCTGTGATGGTCCGGGAGCGCCGAGGTAGTGAACGGCCGCTATCGGACGAACCGCTCGGCTGCGCGCTCCGACCTATCTCCCCGGGTCGGATGTTTCCACGGTCTGACGGAACGGATACTGACCGGGATGGCGACACCTACTCCCGCAGCGCGCGCGGCCTCCCGGAGACGCGCAGATTTTCGCACCCTCTTGCTCCCCCCGTGCTCCCCCGAGCGGGAATCCTGATCAAGCGGTCAAAACAAAAGCCATCTAAGTCATTGACTTAGAGGGATTTATTTGGTTACGGGGGTTGGATTTGAACCTACGACCTTCAGGTTATGAGGTTGTCCTGGATGTGCCTGGGACCGCACCGGGGAGAAGGTTAGGGAACATATTAAGCCGGGACGCCGTTGCCGCGCATGTAACGAAGCTTTTCAATAGTTAAGATGGGGCGCGCAGAGCGGAACTCGCATTGGTGTAATCGATTGCGCGATGGCGGAGGGGAAGGGAGAGCCGGCGGATGAGGGACCGCAATTGGCATCATAAGTGGATGGAGCTGTGTGACGCCGCCGAGACCATCAAGCTACGGTATGGTATCAAGGCGGCCTTCGATTACGTGATCTCCGAGAAACTGCTGCACTTCGCCGAAGCGGCCGCCCAGCACCCCGAATTCGCCCGCGAACTGCCCCGGTTTGTGTCCCGGGTGCGGCAAATGTTCACGGCGCAAGAGCTACAAGCGCACCTCGCACGCATCGAGCGCGAGCATCGTGAGTCCGCCTTGGCCGTCATTGAAGACGATGACCTGAACTTTGAACACCCGACAGCGGCCGCGGAGCGGGCGCGGCAGTTCGATGTCGTCAATGAATTGTTGACCGCCACCGCGCTCGGCACGTCGTGACCGGCGTAGTCAAACCGCAACCGGAATCGTCAACCCAGGGGCGGTGTCAGACAAAAGTGGAATGATGTGCAGATGTGGCGTCCATAGTTTTGCCGGATGCGAGATCCCTTCCGCTATTTCAACAGTTCGCCCGAGGTCATCGGCCTCGCGGTGATGATGTATGTCCGCTACCCGTTGTCGTTGAGACAGGTCGAAGATCTGCTATTCGAGCGTGGCATCGACATCTGCCATGAGACCGTGCGACACTGGTGGAGCCGCTTTGGTCCGCTGTTTGCCGGCGAGATCAGGCGGCGGCGGGTAGGCCGGCGCAACTGGTCGAACTGGCGCTGGCATCTTGATGAGGTGTTTGTCCGCATCAACGGCGAGACACATTACCTGTGGCGGGCGGTCGATCATGAAGGGGAGGTGATCGAGGTTTTTGCGACGAAACGGCGGGATCGCAGGGCTGCGCTTAAGTTTCTGAAGCCCGCGATGAAACGTTATGGCCGTCCGGATTCCATCGTCACGGACAGGCTGCGGTCATGCCGTGCTGCGATGAATGCGATCAGTAATGCGGCCGCCCAGACCTGCGGTCGTTGGCTCAACAACCGGGCGGAAAACTCGCACCAGCCGTTTCGAAGGCGGGAAGGGGCGGTGGCGCGGTTCAGAGACATCAAGACCCTGCAGAAATTCGCTTCCGTCCACGCCTCGATCCACAACCACTTCAACCACCAACGCCATTTCAACCGCCGCAACATTTTCAAACAAGCCCGAACCACCGCCCTGGCCGAGTGGTGTCAACTCGTGGCCTGAGGGTCCTCAATCATAGGTTCTATAGGCCCTACCCAGTTAGTCTGACAATGCCGCTTCGAGGGCTTCGCGCCCGAGACCTACATCTGCCCCGGCGGCTGGCCCACCATCGGATACGGTCACGTGGTGCGGGACGAAGAACGTGAGCGGTTCCCCAACGGCATCAGCGAGGCGACAGCCGAAGAGCTGCTGCGCCTTGATGTCGAGACCGCCGAGCGGGCCGTGCTGCGGTTGATCCGCGTGCCGCTTGAAGCCGGCCGGTTCGATGCGCTCGGCTTCTTCACCTTCAACCTCGGTTCAGGCGCGCTGCAGCGCTCGACACTGAGGCGAAAAGTGAACCGCGAGGAGCACGGCGCCGTGCCGGCCGAGCTTCGGCGCTGGGTTTGGGCCGGCGGGCGCAGGCTCAAGGGGCTGGTGCGGCGGCGGGAGGCGGAGGCGGAGTTCTATGCGGGAGGCCCGCGCTAGTCGATCCGGCATGGGTGAATCATCCGCGTCGGGTTAGGTCCACCGCCGTTTTGCCGATAGAGTCTGGCGATGAATGAAGATGACGAACAACGCATCGCCGCCCATCTGGCCAATGTCTCGCAGAAGCTAGTGGATTGATTCCAACGTTTGGAACCCTCGGTTTCGGGCTGCGATGATGTCGTCGGGGTCGGCTTTCGATATGAATGGCTGTGGGTTGGCCGCATTGTATTCGCGGACGAAGCGGTTGATTGCGGCCTGGAGATCGACGACGGAATGGAAGACGCCGTGCTTGAGCCGCCGCCGGGTGAGTTTTGCGAAGAAGCCCTCGACGGCATTGAGCCACGAGCAGGAGGTCGGTGTGAAGTGGAAAGTCCAGCGCGGATGGCGGGCGAGCCAGGCGCGGACCTTGTCCTTGTTGTGCGCCGCGTAGTTGTCGACGATCGCGTGGATGGCCTTGTCCGCCGGCACCGTGCGCTCGATGCGGTTGAGGAAGCGGATGAACTCCTGATGGCGGTGGCGCTGCATGTTCTGGCCGATCACCGTTCCGTCCAGAACGTTGAGCGCCGCAAACAGCGTGGTCGTGCCGTGCCGTTTGTAGTCATGGGTCATGGTGCCGGCGCGTCCCTTCTTCATCGGCAGACCGGCGGTCGAGCGCCTGGATCTGTGACTTCTCATCGATCGACAACACCACCGCATGGGCCGGCGGGTCGACATACAGGCCGACGATATCGGTGAGTTTCTCGGCGAAGGCAGGGTCGGTCGACAGCTTGAAGTTGCGCCAGCGGTGCGGGCTGAGACCGTGAGCCTTCCAGATCGCCTGCACCGTCGAGGCGGCAATACCGGCCGCCCTGGCGATCGCGCGCAACGTCCAGTGGGTCGCCTCAAACGGCGGCGGTTGCTGCGTCAGGCGCACGATCTCGGCGACACGATCGAGCGGGACCGGCGCCTTGCCGGGCGCATACCACAGCGAAATACGGAATCCCAATTCGGACTCTTTCGTTCCGATCCCTCCACTAGGGCGCGAAGGCCTCGAGTGTCCTTAGTCTAAGCCACGGCGCGTCGGGCGTAGGCGCCGGTGCCGCGCGTGAGGACGACATCATCGGCCAAGACGTCACGCGGCGTGAGGTCGGGAAGATGCGCCAATTGGGCGAAGGCCGGTGTCAGGTCGCGGTTGACCGCATCGATCAGCGCCGCCGTGTCGTCGATGACGAAATAGGTCTCCTGAAAATCGTCGATGCGGTAGTTGGTGCGCATCACCCGTTTCAGATCGAACCGTATGCGGTTGGGCGACGGGTCGTCGAGGGCGAAGACGCTCTCCGCCGGCGAGGAGACGATGCCGGCACCGAAGATGCGCAACCCCGCCGGCGTGGACATCAGCCCGAATTCGACGGTGTACCAATAGAGCCGGGCCAGGCGCTTCAACAAGCCGACGCCGTCGGCGGCGATGCCCGCCCGCCCGTAGGCCTGCATGAAGTCGCCGTAGTTCGGGTCCAACAGCATCGGCACATGGCCAAATACATCGTGGAACACATCCGGCGCCTCGATGTAGTCCAGTTGATCGGCTCGCCGAATGAAACGCGCGGCGGGAAACCGCCTTGCGGCCAGATGCGCGAAGAACACGTCATCGGGTACCAACCCCGGGACGGCGACGACTTGCCAGCCGGTGGCGGCACGCAGAATGTCGTTCAGGCGCTTGAACTCGGGTATCCCGGTGGCGGCCATCCGAAAGCGATCGAGACCGGCCAAGAACAGCGCCGACGCGCGTCCAGGCAACAGATCGCTCTGGCGCGCGAACAGGCGGCTCCAGATAGCGTGCTCGTCCGCCGTGTAGGCGTGCCAGTCCTGCGGTATCGTGTGATCGTCGCGCCGACCAGCCAATTCGCGTTCCTCAACCATATGATCATAATATAGTCGCCACATTGAAAAAATTCCTGCCTATGTGGTCGAGAATTAGCTATATTGCGCCCACTTTGTTTCATTAATGTGACAAATCGAGGCAGAAATTGGTTGGTATTGATGACCAGGACCGGCGCATCCTTGCCGAACTGCAGGCCGACAGTTCGCTGTCGATCGCGGAGATTTCGCATCGCGTCGGCCTGTCGCCGTCGCCGTGCTGGCGCCGCATCAAGCGGTTGCGGGAAGAGGGGGTCATCCGCGGCCAGGTCGCCTTGCTGGACCCGAAGGCGGTGGGGCTGAATGTCACGGTCTATGCGACCGTGGCGCTGGCCAACCATGCGGAGGCCAATGTCGCGGCGTTTGACCGCTTCGTGCAGGACGCGCCCGAGGTCAGCGAATGTCTGGCGGTGACCGGCGAGCGTGACTACATCCTGCGCATCGTGGTGCCGAGCATCGAGGCGTACGAGCAGTTCCTGTCGATGCGTCTGCTGCACATGCCGTTCATCGGCTCGGTCAATTCCCGGTTCGCGCTCCGAAGTGTCAAGCACTCCACCGCACTACCGCTCGATCTCGCCGTGCCGCCGGCGCCGCCCGCCTAGTGGATTGATCGGAATGAAAGAGTCCGAATTGGGATTCCGTATTTTGCTGTGGTATGCGAATCTGGCGCATGCGCAGTGGAATCTCCTTCACCCTATCCGCCGGCGACCGTCAGCGATTGCGCGCGGTCGTCGCGGATCCCAAGAGCCCGCAGAAACACGTCTGGCGGGCACATATTGTCCTTCTCAGCGGCGAGGGTCTGGGCACCTCGGCGATCATGACCGAGACCGGCAAGTCCAAGACCTGCGTGTGGCGCTGGCAAGAGCGGTTCAGGCACGAGGGTGTCGGCGGCCTGCTTCGCGACAAGTCCCGTCCGCCCGGCAAGGCGCCGGTCCCGCTCGATCGTGTCGCCGAGATCGTGCGCCTGACGCAGCAACCGCCGCCGTTTGAGGCGACCCACTGGACGTTGCGCGCGATGGCCAGGGCGGCCGGTATTGCCGCCTCGACGGTGCAGGCGATCTGGAAGGCTCACGGTCTCAGCCCGCACCGCTGGCGCAACTTCAAGCTGTCGACCGACCCTGCCTTCGCCGAGAAACTCACCGATATCGTCGGCCTGTATGTCGACCCGCCGGCCCATGCGGTGGTGTTGTCGATCGATGAGAAGTCACAGATCCAGGCGCTCGACCGCCGGTCTGCCGATGAAGAAGGGACGCGCCGGCACCATGACTACAAACGGCACGGCACGACCACGCTGTTTGCGGCGCTCAACGTTCTGGACGGAACGGTGATCGGCCAGAACATGCAGCGCCACCGCCATCAGGAGTTCATCCGCTTCCTCAACCGCATCGAGCGCACGGTGCCGGCGGACAAGGCCATCCACGCGATCGTCGACAACTACGCGGCGCACAACAAGGACAAGGTCCGCGCCTGGCTCGCCCGCCATCCGCGCTGGACTTTCCACTTCACACCGACCTCCTGCTCGTGGCTCAATGCCGTCGAGGGCTTCTTCGCAAAACTCACCCGGCGGCGGCTCAAGCACGGCGTCTTCCATTCCGTCGTCGATCTCCAGGCCGCAATCAACCGCTTCGTCCGCGAATACAATGCGGCCAACCCACAGCCATTCGTATGGAAAGCCGACCCCGACGACATCATCGCAGCCCGAAACCGAGGGTTCCAAACGTTGGAATCAATCCACTAGGAAGTGATCGGAATCGATGTGACTTGAACCCCGTTAGGAGGCGACTGGGTATGGACGTCTCAAGGCTCGCCTTCGTGGTGACTTTGACTGTCGCGTCTTTGGCAGTCTCGTTTGCAGCCGGATTGTATTCTGGTGTCGAGAGGAACGCCGCCTTCAGGCTCGTTCAAAGCGTCAAGATCACGATCGACCAATCGCTGGCAGCGTTCGACGAAACGTCGTTTGCCGTCCCGGAGCATTTCTTGCAGCCGGCGCGGGCCGAGGGCGCAGGCGTTACGATCAATGCGCAGCCGGACGACGCCGCGCTCATCCTTCTCTCGGGATTTTTCGACGATGGCAACGAGCTGCGCTTAATCCGGCGCGACGGCTCCATTGTTCGGCGCTGGCCCGTCGAGTTCAGCGCGCTTTTCCCCAAACCGGATCATATGCAAAGTCCACCCGCCACGGATTGGAACGTCGACATCCACGGAGCGCTGATCCAGCCCGACGGATCGGTCGTCTTCAACTTCGAGTACGGAGGCCTGGTCAAACTCGATCGCTGCGCTGCGCCCGTCTGGACCGTGCGCCACCCAACGCATCATTCGGTTGAGCAGGCGGACCACGGCACGTTCTGGGTTCCGGGACGGCGTCGACCCGACGGCCCGGCGTCGGCTTTCAGACCCTTCACACCGCCGTTCAACGAAGACCTGCTTGTCAGGGTATCGACGGATGGCCGCGTTCTATCCGAGATCTCGGTTCCGGAAATCCTTTACGAAAATGGGTTGGAGGCGTTGATAACCGCCGGAGAGCTGTTCGATCCAAACGTGCCTTGGGACCGGGATCTCGTGCACTTGAACAAGATTGACAAATTGACGAGCGACATTGCAGCAGCTTTCCCCGAATTCGCACCTGGCGACCTGCTCATCTCGCTTCGCAGATCAAATCTTGTCGTCGTGGTCGGCCCGGAGGCGCGCCGTATCAAGTGGTGGCAGACAGGCCCGTGGATTCGCCAACACGATCCGGAGTTCAATCAGTACGGCACATTGACGGTTTTCAATAACAACGCCTACCGCAATGCTCTCCTGCCACAATCAGGGTCTGATCCGGCTGCAAGCCGCACCACAAACATCATGCGGATCAACCCGCGCACCCGAGAGTTGCGGGTCGCCTACGGCGGCCGCGCAGATCAGGAAATGCTGACCGTGCTGCGTGGCAAACACGAGGTCACTGAAAGCGGCGGCTTCCTGATCACGGAATTCGAAGCCGGTCGCGTGCTCGAAACGAATAGCGAGGGGCAAATCGTGTGGGAATACATCAACCGATACGATCGGGAGAACGTAGCCGAGATTACGGAGGCGCGCCTTGACCCGCGTGAATACTTTACTGTTGAAGATTGGTCATGCCCGCGATCATGACTCTGAGCCTCCGGGGAGTTGCTGAGTAAGCCAACTGCCCTGCCGCATGCTCGGGCGGGAGCAAACCCAATTGGCTCATGTGCGTGTGCAGTAGGGAGGTCATCGCCGCGAATTCATGGCGACGCGAATACGCATAGCTGAAATGCAGAAAATTAATGAAAACAATCAAAATATAGTAATAGATTGATACGACGACGCATTTTCTGCATCAATTACTACCAAGCGCACTAGGCTTTGCTTTTAGGCGGCGGATTTCGGGGTAGGATGCTCTTGAGTGCAAGAGCTAAGGTATAGCGTGTCAACCAGCCTCGTTCGAAGCGCGCGGAACTTGGCGCCGCCGTCCGTAGCGCGCATCGCCAATTCGGTGCGGGACAGCGTCGTCGCAACTCGCGTCGGCTTGCGCATGGCGCAACAGCAAGAACGGCTGCGTCCGCGGTTCCTCATCATCGGCGCGATGAAGGCCGGCACGACGGCGCTGTTCGGCTATCTGGACGCCTCCATTTACCTCGTGAATTTTGCCTCGTTGTGATTCTCTACGGCGGTTCGGTTTGAGGAGGTATTGATGAGGCAGGCTGGTCTGTTCGGCTTACCGGATCATCTTCGAAAGCTTTCGGCGACGGGTGATCCGTTGGAGGTGCTGGCAAAGGTCGTCGACTTCAAGATTTTCCGCGCGCCGCTTGAGGCGGCGCTGGGCTATTCGGACGGATCGAAAGGTGGCCGCCCGGCCTACGATGCGGTGGCGATGCTCAAGGTTCTGATCCTGGCCGCGCGGCACACGGTGAGTGACGAGCGGATGGAGTTTCTGATCCGCGATCGCTTGAGCTGGCTTCGCTTCCTAGGCTTCGATCTCGGAGCGCCGACGCCGGACCGCAACACCATATGGACCTTTCGCGAGCGTCTGGTCCGGGCCGGGGCGATGGATAAGCTGTTTGCCGCCTTCGATGGCGAATTGCGCCGGTGCGGCTATCTGGCGATGGGCGGGCAGATCGTCGATGCGACGTTGGTATCGGCGCCCAAGCAGCGCCACAGCGATGACGAGAAGCGGGCGATCAAGGCGGGCAAGAGCGCGTCCGAGGTCTGGCCCGATCAGCCAGCCAAGGCGGCGCAGAAGGACACGGATGCGCGGTGGACGGTGAAGACCGGGCGGCGCAAGAACCCCGCCGGGTCGCAACGGCGCATGCCCGACATCGCGATCCCGGTGTTCGGCTACAAGAATCATGTCGTCATCGATCGGGCCTACGGCTTCATCCGCAGCTCGGCTGTGACCGATGCCGCCCGCCATGACGGCAAGATGTTGCGTCAGCTCGTCACCGGCGACAATCTGGCCGCCGGCGTGTGGGCTGACAGCGCCTATCGCTCGAAGGCCAACGAGGCGTGGCTGGCCGGCAAGGGTCGGGTCTCCCACATCCACCGCAAGAAGCCGCCGGGCCGGGCCATGCCCAAGGCGACCGCCCAGGCCAATGCCCGCAAGTCAGCGGTCCGTGCGCATGTGGAGCACGTCTTCGCCCAGCAGAAGGATCGCATGGGCCTTTTCATCCGTACCATCGGGCTCAAGCGGGCGGAGGCCAAGATCGGCCTCGCCAACCTGGCTTACAATTTCCAGCGTCTGATCTTCCATGAGCGCAGGGCCGCCATGGTATGAGTCCGCCTGAATAGCGCCAAAACCCTCCGCCGAGAACGAAACGGCGGATGGTTGCGGACGTCAACACCGCCGATCTCAGCGAAAGTCGGACAGCACACCAAAATCTTCGTCAAATCCCCCGGTTGTTGGAGGTCTCCACCTGATGCTCCATCCCCGTGCCGTGCCCCGTTGGTGAAGGAGGCACGGTTTTTCGATTTCGGCTGGTATCGCGAACTCGATTGGTACTTGGCGCATTTTCCGCTGGCAAAGGATTGCGCAGGCGCCGCTGTGACGGGCGAAGCATCGCCATTCTACCTGGCGCATCCGGATGTACCGGCGCGCGTCGCGGCCACCGTGCCCGATGTGAAGCTGATCGCGCTGTTGCGCGACCCGGTCTCGCGCGCCATCTCGACTATTACCACGAAGTCCGCGCGGGTCGCGAGTCGCGGCCGATGGAGGAAGCGCTGTGGGCGCCGGAGAGCTGAACCTTGCCGCCGTTGTCAAGCAGCGCGCACCGGGACATGGCGGCACAGCGGCGCGGCATCCGTCGCACATACCTTGCCCGTGGCTTTTACGCCCGCCAACTCGAGCGCTGGTTTCAACAATTCGGCCGCGACCGTGTGCTTGTGCTGGAAAGCGAGGCACTGCGGCGCGGGACAAGGGCAGGCGTAGCGCAAACACTGGAGTTTCTTGAACTCGAACCCGCCGAACTCGCAGTACGGAAAGATCGTGGTGCATGGCCATACACCGTCGAGAGATCCTGTGATCATGCACAACCGCGTCGGCATCGATACCGGCGCCTGCTATGGTGGCGCGCTGACCGCACTTGTTCTGGTCGGAGAAACGCAAGACATCATCCAAGCCTGATCAGGTCGCCGGCGAGCATCCGACGAAGCCACCGGCGCACCCCCTAGTGGATTGATTCCAACGTTTGGAACCCTCGGTGTCGGGCTGCGATGATGTCGTCGGGGTCGGCTTTCCATATGAATGGCTGTGGGTTGGCCGCATTGTATTCGCGGACGAAGCGGTTGATTGCGGCCTGGAGATCGACGACGGAATGGAAGACGCCGTGCTTGAGCCGCCGCCGGGTGAGTTTTGCGAAGAAGCCCTCGACGGCATTGAGCCACGAGCAGGAGGTCGGTGTGAAGTGGAAAGTCCAGCGCGGATGGCGGGCGAGCCAGGCGCGGACCTTGTCCTTGTTGTGCGCCGCGTAGTTGTCGACGATCGCGTGGATGGCCTTGTCCGCCGGCACCGTGCGCTCGATGCGGTTGAGGAAGCGGATGAACTCCTGATGGCGGTGGCGCTGCATGTTCTGGCCGATCACCGTTCCGTCCAGAACGTTGAGCGCCGCAAACAGCGTGGTCGTGCCGTGCCGTTTGTAGTCATGGTGCCGGCGCGTCCCTTCTTCATCGGCAGACCGGCGGTCGAGCGCCTGGATCTGTGACTTCTCATCGATCGACAACACCACCGCATGGGCCGGCGGGTCGACATACAGGCCGACGATATCGGTGAGTTTCTCGGCGAAGGCAGGGTCGGTCGACAGCTTGAAGTTGCGCCAGCGGTGCGGGCTGAGACCGTGAGCCTTCCAGATCGCCTGCACCGTCGAGGCGGCAATACCGGCCGCCCTGGCGATCGCGCGCAACGTCCAGTGGGTCGCCTCAAACGGCGGCGGTTGCTGCGTCAGGCGCACGATCTCGGCGACACGATCGAGCGGGACCGGCGCCTTGCCGGGCGGACGGGACTTGTCGCGAAGCAGGCCGCCGACACCCTCGTGCATGAACCGCTCTTGCCAGCGCCACACGCAGGTCTTGGACTTGCCGGTCTCGGTCATGATCGCCGAGGTGCCCAGACCCTCGCCGCTGAGAAGGACAATATGTGCCCGCCAGACGTGTTTCTGCGGGCTCTTGGGATCCGCGACGACCGCGCGCAATCGCTGACGGTCGCCGGCGGATAGGGTGAAGGAGATTCCACTGCGCATGCGCCAGATTCGCATAACACAGCAAAATACGGAATCCCAATTCGGACTCTTTCGTTACGATCAATCCACTAGTGCCATCGGGCGGTGCCGGACCCATGCATTCGGTGGCGATTGCCCAAGCTCTCGGTGTGCGAAGGTACTGGTGCCGCCCGCGCCCGGGGTGAACTCCGCCGTGGGGCTGCTGGCCACGGACCTGAAGCACGAGATCGTGCGCACCTACATCAAGGAGGCGCGGGCCGCCGACCCGGCCGAACTCAACGCGGTGTTTGCGGAGCTGGAGGCGACGACGCGCGAGCTGCTGCGCGAAGAGGGGGTGGCCGAGCAAGACGTCGCGATCACCCGCGAGATCGCCATGTGTTATGTCGGATAGTCCTACCAGCTCAACATATCGGTGCCGGCGACGATTGACGGCGAGACCCCGGCGGTGATGTCGGGGCAGTTCCACGCCCGCCACGCCGAGGCCTACGGGTTCGCCAACGAGAGCGAGCCGACCCAGTTCGTCAACCTGCGCCTCACCGCCATCGGCAAAGTCGATCGCCCGACGCTCAGGGTGTTGCCGAGCGCAAGCGACTCTGCCGAGCGGGCGTTGAAGGGCCGGCGCCAGGTCTACTTCGCCGAGGGCAGGGTCGACTGCGCCATCTACGACCGGGATCTGCTGCTCGCCGGTGACGTGTTGGACGGGCCGGCGATCATCGAGCAGATGGACTCGACCACGGTCGTGCCGCCGTCGGCGCGCGTCGAGGTCGAGCGTCACGGCAACCTGATCATTACCGTATCTGCTGCATCGGAAGGACAATAACAATGGCGCAAACTCTCGAGGCGAGCGCCGACCGCCAGGCGGCGATGGACCCGGTCACCTTCGAGGTCATTCGCAATGCGCTGGTGAACATGACGGAGGAGATGGCGGTAACGATCCGCCGCGCAGCCTTCTCGACCAATATTAAGACCCGCGCCGATTTCTCCTGCGCCTTCTTCGACACCAAGCTGCGCTGCGTAGCCCAGTCCTTCGCGCAGCCGGCGCACCTGACGTCGATGGCCACCATCGCTCCGGTCGCCATTCGTGAGATCGGGGTCGACAATCTGAAGGAAGGCGATGTCATTGTGGTCAATGATCCGCACCGCGGTGCCAGCCAACTGAACGACATTTCCGTGCTCAGCCCCGTCGACCTCAACGGTCGCCGCATCGGCTATCTCTCCAACATGGCGCACCATGTCGATGTCGGCGGCTCGTCGCCGGCGAGCCTGGGCGTCAGCCGCGAGCTGTGTCAGGAGGGCGTGATCTTGCCGCCCACGCGCATCGCCCGGGGCGGCAAGATCGATGACAATATCTTCAACCTGATCCTCGCCAATATCCGTGCGCCGCGCGAAACCAGTGGCGACATTCGCGCTCAGATGTCGGCCAACGTCGTCGGCGCCCGCCGCCTGCGCAGCCTGTTCGACCGCTACGACGTCAACACCTTCGAGAGTTTCTGCGACGAGCTGATGGCCTATACCGACCGCTGGACCGAACGCGAAATTCCGCGCCCTGCCGGAGGGCGAGTACACGGCCGAAGGCTTCCGCGACGATGACGGCTTCACCGACGAACCGGTTCGCCTGCAGGTCAAGATCACGATCCGCAACGGCAACGTGCGAATGGACTTGTCTGGCTCGTCGAAGCAGCGGCGCAGCCCGATCAATTGCACGCGGTCCATGTCCAAGTGTGCGCTCGCGTTCATCACCCGCTGCCTGGTCGATGACAAGATCCCGGTCAATGACGGGTTTCTCAATCGCCTGCATGTGGACGGGCCGGATGGCTTGATCTGCACCGCGATGCGGCCAGCGGCGGTGGTCGGGGGCTGGGAACTCGGCTCGCGCCTGGCCGAGATATGCTTCAAGGCACTGCACCCGGCGCTGCCCGATCGCATCCCGGCGGCGGGCAAGGGCCTGATCGTCAATATCGGCTTCGGCAGCGAGGACCCGCGGCGCGGTGAGTACTATTGCTACATGGAGACCATCGCCGGCGGCAATGGCGCGCGCCCGACCAAGGACGGGCCGGACGCCGTGCAGACCAATTTACATAACACCGAGAACGCGCCGGTGGAGGAGATCGAGCTGTTCTACCCGATCCGGGTGAAGCGCTATGAGTTGATTTGCGACAGCGGCGGCGCCGGCACATATCGCGGCGGCGTCGGCGTCCGCCGGGACTTTGAATTTCCCTTCGCGGACTGTTCGTGGACGGTGCTGTCCGACGGCCGCAAGTTTGCGCCGTGGGGACTCATGGGCGGGCAATCGGGACGGCCGGCGCGGTTCATCTACGACCCGTACGGCGAGGCGCGCGATCTGCCGTCGAAGATCACCATCGACGTGCCCAAGGGCGGCTGCGTGCGCGTGGAGACCCCTGGCGGCGGCGGCTTCGGCCACCCTGCCGAGCGCGATCCCAATGCCCTCAGCCGAGACCTAACCGACGGCAAGGTCTCCGCAGATGCTGCCCGCGATGCCTATGGCCGCGCGAACTAGGTGACACAGCAGGCGAACGTATTATCCTACGCCTTCACGGAAACGGGCCGGTGAGCGCGCTCGCGCATTCCCAACCTGAGCCTCGGAGGTGATCACACCATGCACCGGCGTGCCTTTCTCACCGCCGCCGCCGCCATCCTCGTCGTTGTGGCGACGGGCACGTTGGCGCAAGAGCCCGGCAAGGTATATCGGCTGGCCGTCGCGGATGTGAATCGCACGGCAGATCAGATCAGCGAGGCATCCGTCAACCCGCGGATATCCGCTTTCATGACCGAGCTGCGCGAGCTTGGTTGGATCGAGGGGCAAAGCCTGGAGATCGAACGTTGGCGGCTGGCCGACCGGCCGCGAAGCGAGTGGGGCGAGTTCGCGCAGCAGATCGTCACAACCCAACCCGATGTGATCTTTGCCAACGGTACCGATGCCACGGCCTTGTTCAGCTCGGCTACCGATACGGTTCCGATTGTCTTCAATGCTACTGATCCGATTGGCCTGGGTGTGGCCGAGTCCTTGGCCCGGCCCGGCGGCAACGCGACGGGAGTGACTTTCGGGTCCAGTGCAGACATTGACCGAAAGCGCGTCCAAATATTGCGCGACACGGTACCGGACGCACAGCGGTTTGCTTATTTAACGACTGAGCAAAGGGCACCGTATCTCGCGGAGGTTTACGATGGCCTGGATGAGTTGCTGGGCATTAGGCTCGTTCCCGTCATTATCGAAAATCCAATAGAAAGACGCACTCTCCAGGTAGCGTTCGAGGACCTTGCCCGATTGGGCACCGAAGCGCTTGTGATACCGCGCGCAGTGGGATTTTTCGAAGGCGCCTATGTCCTGCTCGCGCAATTTGCGAGTTCCGCCCGCATGCCCACCATGCGTGGCAGCGCTCGATCGGTAGAGCTCGGTCTGCTGGTGGGGTACGACCTAGACGCAGCCGCGCTCGGGAGGGGAACCGCAGGCTATGTCGACCGCGTGCTCAAAGGCGCCGACCCTGCCGTGATGCCGATACAAGAGCCAACCGAATTCATCCTCCCCATAAACCTGAACACGGCTCGCAAAATCGGCGTCACCACTCCGCCGGAGATCCTGGCCCAGGCGACGGAACTCATAGAGTGATCCTCCGCCGCGTGCTCCCGGCACGCAATCAATAGCGATAGAAGTCGGGCTTGTAGGGTCCCTCAACCGGGACGTCTATATAGGCCGCCTGTTCCTTGCTCAGTTGGGTCAATTTGACGCCGAGCTTGTCGAGATGCAGGCGCGCGACCTTTTCGTCCAGATGCTTCGGCAGCACGTAGACACGCCGCTCATAGTCTCCCGCGTTTTGCCATAGCTCGATCTGGGCCAACACTTGATTGGTGAACGACGCGCTCATCACGAAGCTGGGATGGCCGGTGGCGCAGCCGAGGTTCACCAAGCGGCCCTCGGCCAGCACGATCAGCCGCTTGCCGTCCGGGAACTCGATCTCGTCGACCTGCGGCTTGACGTTGTGCCACCGATAGTTGCGCAGCGCGTTGATCTGAATTTCGGCGTCGAAATGGCCGATATTGGCGACGATGGCGCGGTCGCGCATGGTGCGCATGTGCTCGATCGTGATGACATCGGTGTTGCCGGTGGCGGTGATGAAGATGTCGCCGATGGGTGCGGCGTCTTCCATGGTCACGACCTGGTAGCCCTCCATCGCGGCCTGTAGCGCGCAGATCGGGTCGACCTCGCAGACCAGCACGCGTGCGCCCTGGCCGCGCAGGCTGACCGCACAGCCCTTGCCGACATCGCCATAGCCGCACACAACGGCGATCTTGCCGGCGATCATCACGTCGGTGCCGCGCTTCAGGCCGTCGATCAGGCTCTCGCGGCAGCCGTAGAGGTTGTCAAACTTCGACTTGGTGACCGAGTCATTGACGTTGATCGCCGGCACCAGGAGCTTGTCCTCGCCTGCCATCTGATAAAGGCGATGGACGCCGGTCGTCGTCTCTTCCGACAGTCCACGCACGTCGCCCATCAGCTCCGGGAACTTGTCGTGCATGACCTTGGTCAGATCGCCGCCATCGTCGAGCAGCAGGTTAGGCCGCCAATCGCCCGGCCCGATGATGGTCTGGTCGATGCACCACCAGAATTCTTCCTCCGTTTCACCCTTCCAGGCGAACACCGGCACGCCGGCGGCGGCCATGGCCGAGGCGGCATGATCCTGGGTCGAGAAGATGTTGCATGACGACCACCGCACCTCCGCACCCAGATCGATCAGGGTCTCGATCAGCACCGCGGTCTGGATGGTCATATGCAGGCAGCCGGCGATGCGGGCGCCCTGCAACGGCTCCTGACCGGCATATTCCTTGCGCAAGGCCATCAGGCCCGGCATCTCGGTCTCGGCGATTGCGACTTCCTTGCGGCCCCATTCGGCGAGGGTGATGTCAGCGACCTTGTAGTCGGTCGATGCCTGCTTGCGGACGACGGTCATGGCGGGCTCCCGGGTGCGTCGGTGGTGGACTCGCCGCGATATAGCATCGCGACATCAAAATATAAAGATGTCTTTATATGATTTGCGGGCTTTTTTGTCGCCCATTGCGTCTGCTCGGAGTGCGCAATGTGAGAGAGATTCATTGCTCTAGCACAATAAGTTACGATACCAATCTGACATATCAAGCGAAGAATGGGTCGGGTGGAGGACGGCCGTCAGGCGAACCGGCGCGTCTGTTGCCATCCAGCGGCCCGCCGTCGCGACTTATTGAGTGCATGCGGTATTGATGCGCCGCTGCCCTTGTGGCAGTGCACGCACGCGGCAATCGAGCCGGGCGACGCGCCCGGGCGTCACACCGGAATTCCCATGGCTGATGGCGGAGTCGAAAGAGCATCGAAAAGCCACTGGCGACGGTGGGTTCCGCTGGCGCTCGTTGTGTGCGGGTTCTTTGCGTTCTTCGCCTTCGGGCTGGATGACTACCTCGACTGGGAGGTCCTGCGCCAACATCACGCCGAACTGGCGAACATAGTTGCCGAACACGCGGTCCTTGCGGCGCTGGTCTTCAGCATCGTGTACGTGTTGGTCGTGCTGCTATCGCTTCCCGGCGGGGCGGTCATGACAATCGCCGGCGGCTTTCTGTTCGGCACCGTAGTGACGACGGCCTGCGTCGTTGTGAGTGCGACGATCGGGGCGACCCTCTTGTTTCTGGTGGCCAAGACCGCCCTCGGCGATCCACTGCGCGCCCGCGCCGGACCCTTCATGCAACGCATGGAGAAGGGATTTCAAACCAACGCGCTGAACTATCTGCTCATCTTGCGACTGATCCCGCTGTTCCCCTTCTGGCTGGTCAATCTGGCGCCGGCGTTCCTCGGCGTGCCGCTGCGCGTGTATGTACTGGCGACATTCTTCGGCATCATCCCGGGGACCGCGGTCTATGCCTGGGTCGGCAGCGGAATCGGCCAGCTGTTGATGGCCGGTGGCGAGCCCGATTTGGGTGTCATCTTCGAGCCGCAAGTGTTCGGACCGCTGGTCGCCCTGGCGGCGCTGTCGGCCCTGCCGATCATCTACCGACGCTGGCGTCGTCGCATGGCCGGCACGGGACATGGCTGAACCTCTGACCTGCGACCTGTGCGTGATTGGCGGCGGCGCCGCCGGTCTCGCGGTCGCCGCCGGCGCGGCGCAGATGGGCGCACGCACGGTCCTGTTCGAACGCGGCAAGATGGGCGGCGACTGCCTGCACTACGGGTGCGTGCCGTCGAAGGCTCTGCTGGCCGCCGCGCGCGCCGCCGACACGATCCGCCGCGCCGAGCGCTTCGGCGTGGTGGCGCCAGAGCCGGAGGTCCGTTTCGCCCAGGTCCGCGACCATGTGCGGGCCGTCATCGCCGCTATCGAGCCGCACGATTCGGTCGCGCGCTTCGAAGGGCTAGGCGTGCGCGTGATCCAGCAGTCGGCCCGCTTCACCGGGGGCCGTGAATTGATCGCCGAAGATGGCACCCGCGTGGCCGCGCGGCGTGTCGTTGTGGCGACCGGCTCGGTCGCCGCCGTACCGCCGATCCCGGGGCTGGACACCGTGCCGTTCCTCACCAACGAGACGATCTTCGACAACGCCGAACGGCCGGCCCACTTGGTTATTATCGGCGGCGGCCCGATTGGCGCCGAGATGGCCCAGGCCCACCGCCGGCTCGGCAGCGACGTCACGGTCCTGGAGGCCGACCGCATCCTGTCGAAGGACGATCCGGAATTGGTCGAGGTCGTGCGCACGCGGCTGACCGCAGAAGGCGTGCGCCTGCGCGAGGGCGCCAGCGTCGAGTGCGTGGCGGCAAGCGAGGACGGCGTCGAGTTGAGCCTTGCCGGTCCCGACGCATCGATACGGGGCAGCCACCTGCTGGTAGCGACGGGCCGGCGCGCGGTGGTCGACGGCCTAGACCTGGAGGTGGCGGGCATCGCCTACACGCCGAGGGGGATCACAGTCGATGCGCGGCTCCGCACCAGCAATCGCTACGCCTATGCCATCGGCGACGTCGCCGGTGGGCCGCAGTTCACGCACATGGCCGCTCACCATGCCGGGATCGTGCTGCGCAACGCCTTGTTCCGACTGCCCGCCCGGGCCGACAGACATGCCATGCCGTGGGTGACGTACACCGACCCCGAGCTGGCGAATGTCGGCATGACCGAAGCGACCGCGAGAGAGCGGTATCCCGGCGTGCGGGTCGAGCGCTGGCCGCTCGCCGACAACGACCGGGCGCGAGCCGAACAGGCGACGGAAGGCTTGATCAAGCTCGTTGCCGACCGGCGCGGCCGGGTGTTGGGCGCCGGCATCGTCGGCCTCCACGCGGGAGAGTTGCTGCAGCCGTGGATACTGGCGATTGACAAGCGCCTGCGCTTGTCGACGATGGCGGGCCTGATCGTGCCCTATCCGACGCTGGGCGAGATCAACAAGCGCGTTGCGGGCGCCTTCTACGCGCCCAGGCTCTTTTCCGAGCGAATGCGCAAACTCGTGCGCCTGCTGGCCCGGCTGGGCTGAGATCGGTCTTGCGCGCGCGAGTATGCATCTCGAGGTAGGATTTGCTACCCTAGACCCATGTTTGGCGCTTCATCATCGCCGGTGCCGAGTGCACGTCGCAGCTTGTCGATGCGGCTCCTGGTGCTGACCATCTTCTTCGTCATGGTGGCCGAGGTGCTGATCTATGTGCCTTCCATCGCCAATTTCCGGCAGGGGTGGTTGGAGGATCGCATCGCGGCGGCGCATCTGGCCATCCTTGCCCTGGAGGCGACACCCGATCAGATCGTGAGCGAGCGGCTCAAGGGTCAGCTGCTCGACCACGCCGGCGCCCACGCCATCGTCATGCACCAGCCCGGGATGCGTTTGCTCTTGGCGTCGGACTCCCTGCCGGCGATGGACCTGGAGGAGCATTTGGGCGAGGGAACCGTGCCGATGCTCGTATGGGAGGCTTTTGCGGCCCTGGCCGTCGGCGGCGACCGCGTGCTGCGGGTGCTGGGGCCGTCGCCGAAGGAGAGCAACGTCACGATCGAAGTACTGATCGATGAGGCGCCGTTGCGCGCGGCGATGCTTGAATACTCGCGCAACATCCTGGTGCTGTCGGTCATCATCTCCATGTTCACGGCGGCGCTGGTCTATGTTGCGATCCACCGGCTGTTGGTGCGGCCGATGCGGCGCATCACCGAAGGCGTGACCCAGTTCGCCCAAAACCCCGAAGATCTGAGCGCCGGCGTACCGCCGTCGCGGCGGACCGATGAGATCGGCGCCGCGCAAACGGTGCTGACCAAGATGCAGGACGATCTGCGCGCTGCGTTGCGGCAGAAGGAGCACCTGGCGGCGCTCGGCTCGGCCGTGGCGAAGATCAACCACGATCTGCGCGGCATCCTCTCGACCGCGGTCTTGCTGTCGGATCGGCTGGCCACGATCGACGATCTCACCGTCAAGCGCATCGCCGCGCCGCTCATCCAGTCGATCGATCGCGCCATCGCATTGTGCGCCCAGACGTTGAACTTTGCTCGTGAAGAAGGCCCGCAATTGCATCGCAGCCAGTTCCCGCTGAGCAGTCTCGTACGCGAGGTTGGCGAGGACCTGAGTGCCGTGCGGCCGGGCCCGTGTCCCGTTCGAAGCGAGGTCCAAGATGAACTGAAGATCGACGCTGACCGCGACCAGCTGTACCGCGTGTTTGCCAATCTGGCTCGCAATGCAGTCGAGGCGGGCGCCGATGCCATCCGTGTGCGCGCCTCCAATGGCCAAGGCGTAGTCTCCATCGACATCATCGACAACGGCCCGGGATTGCCGCGGCGCGCCCAGGACAGCCTGTTTGAGGCGTTCGCCGGATCGGCGCGGCAAGGCGGCACCGGCCTCGGTCTGGCCATCGCGCGCGACGTCATGCGCGCTCACGGTGGCGACATCGTGCTGGTTTCGACGAGCGAGCGCGGAACGCAGTTTCGCCTGACCCTCCCGCTGGACGTGGCGCGGACGCTCAACGGATCGCATTGCATCGCAGGCGATTGAGCCACCATTGCGCGCCGCCGCCGAGGTGCATTCCGGGACGAACAGGCAGCGGCGACGTCGGTCAGTCGAGTTGCAAGACCTCCCCTTTGAGGTAGGCGGATTCCGGAAGATGTGGATGCACCGGATGGTCCGGTGCAGCGCCGGCGGTGCGCAGGATGCGGCCTGTCCGACCGGCGGCACTGACGCCGCCGCGCACGATTTGCGCGAACGTGCCCGCGTCCACCGGGTGCGAGCACGAGGCCAGAAACAGGTACCCGCCGGGCGCCACCAGAGACGCCGCCAGTCGTGCAAGTTTGCGATAGGCGCGGCTGCCGACGCCGAGTTGCTTCTTGCTCTTTGCGAAGGCCGGCGGGTCGGCAATGACGACGCCGTAGCGTTCGCCGGCGTCCACGAGCGCCTGGGCGCGCTCAAAACAGTCGTCGCGCTGAAAGGCGATCAGGCCGGCCTTTTCATTCGCTGCGGCAGCCTTGGCGCCCAGATCCAGCGCCGGCTGCGAGCTGTCGACGGCGGTAACGCTGGTGGCGCCGTGATGGGCGGCGGCAATAGAGAAGCCACCCGAGTGGCAATAGAGATCGAGGACATGCAGGTCTCGGCACAGCGCCGCGACAAAGCGGCGGTTGTCGCGCTGATCGAAGAACCATCCAGTCTTTTGGCCCGCGAGCACGTCGGCGAAGTAGCGGATGCCGTTTTCCTCGACAGGTATGGGACCGTCGATTTGTCCCTTGGCGACACGCACGGCGCGCTCGATCCCCTCTACCTCGCGCGCCGGAGAGTCGTTGCGGAGCACGATCGCGCTGGGCGCGACCACGCGCTCCACGGCGGCGAGCATGTCGTCCGTCAGCCGGTCGGCGCCGGCGCTGTTGAGCTGCAAGACCGCGACGTCGTCGAAGCGATCGGCGACGATCCCCGGCAGGCCGTCGGCCTCGGCATGCACCAGACGATAGAAGGGCGAAGGGTAGAGCCGCTCGCGCAACGACATGGCGCGCGTCAGTCGCGACGCAAGGAATTCGGCATCAATGCGGGTGCCGGCGGAGCGGCTCAGCACCCGCGCGGCGATCAGCGTGTGTGGATTGAACGTCGCGACCGCCAGGGCTTGGCCGCCGGCCATCAACCGTACTACGCTTCCAGGCGGCAAGCCGCGCGTGGCTTGCGACATGTCGACTTCGTTGGCGTAGACCCAGGGATGACCGGCGCGCAGCCGCCGGTCCTTTCCTGCTCTCAAGCGAACCACCGGTACCTCGTTGGACATGGGGCATCGCTGACATTGTAGGTGCACAGTCCGTGCAGATACCCGCCAGCGTTGCGCACGCCCAACGCGCCGCCACGGTCCGCGGATCCCGATACCAGAGTCAAGGCGTAATCCCGCCAACGTGCCAACGGCACGCTCGAGCGAAGAGATCGGACCAGGGGAAAGGCTTGGTCGATGTTGGTTTCGTCAAGGGGGGCGGCGAGGAAGTGTGTCATATTATGGCATGCGCGGGCAGTGGTGAGTCGTTGGCTTCTCGCAATGGAATTGAGTAGGCTAGTGGAGGGATCGGAACGAAAGAGTCCGAATTGGGATTCCGTATTTTGCTGTGGTATGCGACCGGCAAGGCGCCGGTCCCGCTCGATCGTGTCGCCGAGATCGTGCGCCTGACGCAGCAACCGCCGCCGTTTGAGGCGACCCACTGGACGTTGCGCGCGATGGCCAGGGCGGCCGGTATTGCCGCCTCGACGGTGCAGGCGATCTGGAAGGCTCACGGTCTCAGCCCGCACCGCTGGCGCAACTTCAAGCTGTCGACCGACCCTGCCTTCGCCGAGAAACTCACCGATATCGTCGGCCTGTATGTCGACCCGCCGGCCCATGCGGTGGTGTTGTCGATCGATGAGAAGTCACAGATCCAGGCGCTCGACCGCCGGTCTGCCGATGAAGAAGGGACGCGCCGGCACCATGACTACAAACGGCACGGCACGACCACGCTGTTTGCGGCGCTCAACGTTCTGGACGGAACGGTGATCGGCCAGAACATGCAGCGCCACCGCCATCAGGAGTTCATCCGCTTCCTCAACCGCATCGAGCGCACGGTGCCGGCGGACAAGGCCATCCACGCGATCGTCGACAACTACGCGGCGCACAACAAGGACAAGGTCCGCGCCTGGCTCGCCCGCCATCCGCGCTGGACTTTCCACTTCACACCGACCTCCTGCTCGTGGCTCAATGCCGTCGAGGGCTTCTTCGCAAAACTCACCCGGCGGCGGCTCAAGCACGGCGTCTTCCATTCCGTCGTCGATCTCCAGGCCGCAATCAACCGCTTCGTCCGCGAATACAATGCGGCCAACCCACAGCCATTCATATGGAAAGCCGACCCCGACGACATCATCGCAGCCCGAAACCGAGGGTTCCAAACGTTGGAATCAATCCACTAGCGTTTGGCGGCGAGCGGGCGTTGACGTAGGTCAACGTGATTAAGGCGCAGCATCGCGATCGGGGCCATCGGACGCGACCGGGTTGGCAGAGGAGAGCGGATCTGTGACGGGAAAGCGAGAGAACGTTGCCGCCGAATCCCGCGCGCGCAGCCCTCACGCTGGTGCAATCCCGCCATGCGCGGCATGCTCGATCC
This sequence comes from Alphaproteobacteria bacterium, assembly GCA_965248805.1. Lineage (GTDB taxonomy): Bacteria > Pseudomonadota > Alphaproteobacteria > UBA6615 > UBA6615 > CBDFKJ01. Next base: position 25,100 of record CBDFKJ010000004.1, on the reverse strand, counting down.
GCGACTTGGCTATCTGCAGCGTGTTGCACGACCGGGAGCTGTCCGACTTGGCGTCGATCGCGGCCACAACGCGCCTGGACCAGGGACAGACCATAGTCTCCGAAGGCGAACCTGCCGCCGCGCTCTTCAACGTTACCGAGAGCACGGTCAAGGTCTACAAATTGCCGCCCGACGGCCGCCGCCTGATCACGGGGTTCCTGTTTGCCGGCGATTTCCTCGGCCTGGCGATGAACGAAACGTACGCCTATTCCGCAGAGGCGGTCGGTGATGTGAAGCTGTGTCGATTTCCGCGCGGCCGGTTCGAGACATTGTTGGGGCAGTTGCCGCATCTGGAAAAGCGCCTGCTTTCGGACGCGTCGAGCGAGCTGGTTCAGGCACAGGATCAAATGCTACTGCTGGGCCGCAAGAGCGCGCGCGAGCGCATCGCCTCGTTCCTGCTGCAGCTGTCGCGGCGCCAGGAACGGCGCGGCGAGCCCGCGGTACCGGTGCACTTGCCCATGAGCCGGACCGACATCGCCGACTACCTGGGATTGACGACTGAAACGGTCAGCCGAACATTTACCCAGCTGAAGACCTCCGGCGCCATCCGGCTGCTGCCCGGAAATGCTGTGGAGTTGTCGCAGCCGGAAGCATTGGCCGAGTTGGCCGAGGGCGAATAGCCGACAGCGGCAACCCGCCGGACGCCGCGTATTGCCCACAACGCCGCGTGTGCCTAAGCTATGGGCAACTGGCAAACAAAATGGGAAATGCGCGGCATGAACAGATTTATAATGGCACTTCTTGGCCTCGCCCTGCTCGTTTCGCCGGTCGCGGCGGCAGATTTTGAGGGTATGGCGAGGGTTATCGATGCCGACAAGATCGTCGTCGACGATCAACGGATCAAGTTGTACGGCGTCGAGGCGGTCGAGCGGCCACAGGCCTGTAATCTCAACGGCCGGGAATGGGACTGCCATGCCGTATCCATCCGGCAGCTCGAGATCATGGTCGCCAACGAGCCGGTGCAATGCGATCAGGTCGGCGAGCGCGACTTTTACGCTCGGGTGTTCGCAAAGTGTATGATCGGCGGTCAGGATCTAAGCGAGATGTTCATTCGCGCCGGCTGGGCGATGGTGCGCCGAATCCAGACCGAGGAGTACGTTGCGGCGGAGGACGCAGCCCGGGAGGAAGGGATCGGGCTGTGGGAATCCGCGTTTGTGCCGCCGTGGGTATGGCGCGAGCAAGCCGGCGTCGAAGTTGACGACCCTTGAGCAACGCGATGCGTCGATCGGAGTCGGGACTGAGCGTGTGGTAGTACCGCGCGGCGCCTGTCCCATCGGGCGCTTCCGGGCGTTGGCTGAGGCTCGTTTGCAATCGTCCGGATATGGGCTGTCTGGGCCAGCGGCGGCGCCAGGTGATGCGATTTCGGGTCAACGGAGTGTGCATATTCGTGGGCGCGATGTGATTGCACTCGGGCCCCCGATGCTGCTAGTTTTCCCGACTTCACGCCCTGAGATGTGCGGTCGCCAAACCGGTGCTGGCGAGGTAGTTCGGGCTTTCGGGGAGTTTGTGGACTTATCGTCGGCCGGCCGCCGGCGCGGTTCGGACGGTGTGATGATGTGCGAGTGTGGCTTTACAGAGGGCGCCTGACGACCCGATAGAATACGGTATTTGCGTGATGGCGGTCGTCGGGAACCGGCGGCGTGGTCGGCATGGAGATGCCGCCCTGGCTCTGTGTGGCGCCGGCACGCATCTTGAACAAAGTGAAATGACCCGGTTGGTCGAAGAGCGGAGACGAACGAGGAGGATCCATGCAAGCCGTTCCAATTAGGCTGCTCGGCAATGCCGTGGAGATGCGCGACCATTTCCTGTTGCTCAAATGGCTGATTTTCACGGCGGTGTCGGTGTTCGGCTTCGTTCTGTTGTGGCATTTCGAAATGATCCAGGGAATGGTGGAGCGCGACGTCAGCTACATCTCGCTGGTCATATTGATCGTGTATGCCCTGACGAGCGTGCATGCGCTCTCGGTTACCGTCGAAATGTCGAGCGAGATCAACACCGCCCATCGTGTGCGCGAGCAGATAATGGGCGGTACCGAAGGATATCGTGTTATTGGCGACCGGGTGCTGCTCAGCGACGGCACCGAGCTTCTGCCCGGAGTTCTGACCAGCCACATCCGCGATCTGGTGAACAAGGCGCGCCGGGCCGATGGCAATCCGATCGATCAGACGCCTCTCATGCGCTCGCTCGCCGACAAGCTGCGCGGTAAGCAGAACCTGGGCCATTTGTCCTCTGACTTGCAGCTTAAGCTGGGCCTGCTCGGCACCATCGTCGGGTTCATCTACATGCTGCTGCCGCTCGACAGCTTGGAGGATTTCAGCGTCGCATCCATGAAATCGGTTCTGACCTTCATGAGCACGGGCATGGGCGTTGCCCTGTACACGACGCTGGCCGGTCTGGTCGGCGCTATCCTGGTCAAGATCCAGTACTACTTCATCGACGACGCGACGCATCACCTGTTTGAGTTGACGACGGAGCTGACAGAGGTTCAGGTCGTGCCCATCCTCGATAAGGGCGCCGTATCATGAGCATGATGGCCGAATACAACGTCTACGCGCGCGAAGACGAAGCCGTCGGTCCGTTCGTGGCGGTGTTGTTCAAGGTGCTGTCGGTCACAGCCATGATGTTTATCATCACCTTCATTCTGATTAGTCCGGATGAGATGACCGGCAAGGTCGACACGATGGCCGAGTTCATCGTCACCGTTACCTGGCCGGACGAGCATCCCGATGACGTCGACACTTATGTCGAGGACCCGGCGGGTCAGATCGTTTGGTACCACTCCAAGGAAGCAGGCCTGTTGCATCTCGACCGCGATGACCGCGGCATGTATCGCGACACGATCCTGGTGAACGGCGAGAAGATTTCCAATCCGCTCAATCAGGAATCCGTATCGATGCGCGGTATCGTCCCCGGCGAGTATGTCGTGAACGTGTACCATTACCTGGCGACGGGAACCGATCCGGTGCCGGTCAATGTGAAGGTCGAGAAGGTGAACCCGCAGCTTACGGTGGTCTACTACACGACTGTCGAGCTCGACCACCGCGGTCAGGAAGAAACCATTGTTCGCTTCACCGTCGCGCCGGACGGTTCCGTTACCGATATGGGATTTCGACCGATTTCGCTGGTACGTCGCACCCGCCAGACGAAGTGACGATCACCGGGATGACGGTCGTATTCAATTGGCGCCACACGCGTAATCGGCAGCGGAGGATGGTGTTATGATGACCTTTGGCGTGCTGGGCATCGTCGCTGCCAGCGTCGCGGTGTTGGTTCTGCTGCTCAGCCTTAACGTGGCCTCGCGTTGGCTGTGGTGGGTGAAGGCTTCCGCCACCGTGGTGGTATTTTGGCTTTGGTTCACGACCTATGTGTCGGTGGCTGCCTTGGTGGGATGGCCGTCCGAGGAAAGCCCGCCATCGAATTTTCAGCTTCACTGGTCCAAGATCGTCGAGCCCAACCAGTTCACGCAGAATCCCGGCGCGATTTATCTGTGGTTGGAAGCGCTCGATGAGAACAACGTCCCCATTGGAGTGCCGCGTAACTACAAGCTGCCCTACGACGATCAGTTGGCCGACCAGTTGTTGGCAGCTAACGAAAAGATCAAGGAAGGCGAGGAGGTCGCCGGCACGGTTGACGTGATCGAAGGCGAGGAGGAAGAAGAGGACACCGAGCCCGCCGACGAGGACGAAATCGAACTCGCTGAACGGGGCGACAATCCCGGCGGTGGGTTCCTGCCGGAGAACTTCGATCCGGACCTGCTGACGCTAACGCTGCAGGACATGCCGGAGATCATCCAGCCGGACAAGAGCCCGTTCTGACCCGACCCCGCCAGTGATTATCGCTGGCTGGATCATCACAAGTTCTCAGAGGCGTTTCGCCGTTACGCTCGGCCCAATGCGCCCGCGACTGATGTCATGCGCACATCCGGCGGGCTGACGGCGTCCATGGCCATGTCTACGGCGACAATGCCGTCCATGACAGGGTGTAAGTGCATGGCACGTCCGGTCTTTTGGCCGGGGGGTCGGACGTAAGCGTAAATCACGGCGCCGCCGCGGCCATTGCGCCAGCGCTCAGACGAGCGCCGGCACCGGTTCGCGCATCGGGGCGTGCTTTCGCTCCCGGTGTTTGCGCTCCCACGCCAGCGGCGGGCAACGGTGGTCGTTGGCGTACTCGACCTGACAGTCCAGGCACTGAAAACATTCAACCATGTTAATGCGCCCGCTTCGTTCGATTGCCTTGACCGGGCATGACCGCTCGCACAGGTGGCACGGGCTGCCGCATTCCGGCCGACGCTTGAGCAGGTTCAGGATGTGGAGACGGCCAGCCAGCGCGAGCACGCCGCCAAGTGGGCACAGGAACCGGCAATAGAAGCGCTCGGTGAACAGCGCCATCAACAGAAGCGCGCCAGCGTAGACGACATACGGCCAGTTGCGCGCGAACTTGGCCGTGATAGCCGTGCGGAACGGCTCCACCTCGGCGGCGGTCGAGGCCATGTCGAGCGAGTAGATCACCACCGCGAAGACGGCCGCGGCGGAGGCATACTTGCCCCACCACAGGCGCCGCTGCAGTTCCTCGCTCGGCTGCCATTGGGGCAGGCGCAGCGCGCGCGCCGCCTGGCCGAGCAGTTCCTGCAACGCGCCGAAGGGGCACAGCCAGCCGCAGAACACACCGCGGCCCAGGACGACCAGTGAAAGCGCGGTATAGACGGCGACGATCAGGATGAGGGGCTCGGCCAGGTAGAAGCCCCAGCCAAAACCCTTGAACGGTGCCAGCGCGTAGTTGAACACGTTGATGATCGATAGCTGACCGCCGGCGGTCCAGCCAAGCCACACCAGGACGAACAGCAGGAATCCGTTGCGCAGCCAGCGGTACTCGCGGTTGCGACGGGTCAGTGGGCCTTGGAAACCCATGATCAGCGTCAGCACCCCCAACATGCCGCCGAGCACGGCGATGTCGGTGCTGTCGTCGCGCCACGCCTCCATCCAAGCCGGCTCGGGTTCGGGCTCCGGCAACAAAATGTACTGGTCCGGCAAGACGTATGGCAGTTCGATCGCGGTTATTGGAGGCGCGTTGGCATCCGCGCTCGGCACCAGGATCTGCAGTCGCCACGGCTGCAGCGGATTGAAGCCACTGTCCGGCGCGATGTGGAAAATCCCCGCGCGGCCGAAGCTTTGAATCCCGTCGCGACCGCGCAGGCTCAGGCGCTGGAAGTGATCGCGGTCGAACCGGAAGGTCCGCTCGCCTTGAACAAGTTGCAGCCGATCGAATTGGTGGTCATTGGCTTTCTTGAAATAGGCGGTGCCGAAGAAATCGTACTTGGCGCCGGCCACAACGATAGCGTTGCCGCCCTCAAAGCCTTTGCGCATGTACCCGGCGAAGCGCTCCCGTCCGAACAGATTGCGCCCGATTGTCGGCGGCGTGATGAGGCCCGTGTACATCTCCGCGAATGCCTCATCCGGCGGGCCCGTCTTCACGCCAGGTGCTGCGCCGGCGGCAGCGAACATCTCGGCGATCGCGGCATTTGTGACCCTGGCGCTGACGATCGATCCGTCCTCGATCAACTGCGGCCATCCGGCCGGCCGGAAGCCTTCCCGATCGAGTGTCGGCTCGGTGACCGCGGGCCGGTCGTGTCGTGCGCGCAGGATCAGCCGTGCGCTGTCGACAATGGCCGCGCGCATCGCGCGTGCCGACACGGTGGCACCGGAGACATAGTCCGGCCGCGGCGAGCCGGGAGTCTTGCGGGCAATGTGGAATGCTTGATGCGTGTCGAGGAATTCATCGAGCAGCACCTGCCGACGCGGGTCGTTCATGACGTAGGATTCTTTGTGGAAAATGACCTTTGCCCCGATGACTTCGCGGTTCAGGTCGACGGCAGCGATCACGTCAAAGGGAACGCTGGCATAGCCGGGAGCGGCCACCACGTCGAGGGTGGAAAAGATGTACGCCACGATCTCGTCGCCGACATAGACCGGTGCGGCCGGCGGCTCGCCTTCGGCCGGTCCGATGCGATCGGCGTCGGGGTAGACGTGCGCCAGCACGTCGGCGGTGAGGCGCGCGTCGAGGTCTGCCGCGAGCGCGTGCGATGCGGCAAAAATTGCGGCCGACCCGAATGCGATCAGTCTGCACCATCGCCGAGTCCTGGCGCCATGGGCGTGGATCACTGCAGGCACTGCGGGATTTTGAACCTCTTCGCCGACCTGGCTGGGCCGCGATGATGGGGTTAGGAAAACGCGGTTGCAACCGGAATTCAGCGGCCTGTGATGGGATGTTCGCGTTGTCCAGGTTGCGCTTGACGGGAGGAGGCCTACCTTAGCGCACGCCCGCTGATCGGCGCTGCGCAAGAGAGGGAAGACATGATCCACGTGCACACTTGGCCCACGCCCAACGGCCACAAGGTTCATATCATGCTCGAGGAGTGTGGTCTGCCCTATCAGGTCCACCCGGTTCGGATCGGCAAGGGCGAGCAATTTACGCCGGAGTTCCTGAAGCTCAGCCCCAACAACAAGATCCCGGCCATCGTCGACGAGGACGGCCCGGGCGGCAAACCGATCCGCATGATGGAATCGGGCGCGATCCTGATCTATCTCGCCAACAAAACCGGAAAATTCATGCCGCGCGAGACCGACGATGCGGTGGGATATTACTCGATGATGGAGTGGCTGATGTTTCAGATGGCTCACGTCGGCCCAATGCTCGGCCAGACACACCACTTTCGCGACTACGCGCCGGAGAAGATCCCGTATGCCATCGACCGCTACACCAACGAAGCGACGCGGCTGTACAACGTCTGCGACAAGCGCTTGTCGCAAAGCGCCTAGCTTGCCGGTGATGACTACACGATCGCCGACATGGCGACCTTTCCGTGGTTGCGTTTTCCCGAGAAGAAGGGCCAGAACCTAGACGATTACCCGCACCTGAAGCGCTGGTTTGAGACCATCGCCGCGCGGCCGGCGGTCGTGCGCGGCCTGGAAGTGCCGGCCGACCAGCGCCGACCCGGACCCGTTCAGCAGGCCGAGCGGGAAGTCCTCTTCGGCAAAACCCAATACGCGCGCCACTGACGCTGAAACCTGTCAACGTGCCGGTTCGGTATTCGCCCGTTTGCGCCTCGGCGCGCCCGCGCCGTACTGTAGACAATGTCGTTTTTGCCTTTGCACGATGGCGCGCGCACGCGGCGATCGTCCACCTATCCCGTCACGATTGGCCTCGTCGCGCTGTGCACGCTCATCCACTTTTGGCAGACGACACTCGAGCCAGAGGCGGTGGACCGCCTATACGTCGGCTACGGCAGCATACCCGCAGTCTTTTTTGGCCGCGTGCAGTTGCCGCCCGAACTGGAGCCGGTTCCGGCCGCGGTAAGACTACTGACGGCGACGTTTCTTCATGCCCACTGGCTGCATTTGATTCTCAACATGCTGTTCCTGTGGAGTTTCGGCGCCAAGGTGGAAATGGCGCTGGGCCATTTTCGGTTCCTTATCTTTTATCTTGCCAGCGGCGTGCTTTCGATGTTGGCGGATGCCTACATGCGTTCCGATGCGCTGGGCTGCGTGATCGGCGCCAGCGGCGCCGTTTCGGGCGTGCTGGGCGCGTTCCTGCTGCTGCATCCGCGCGCCCAGCTATTCATCCTGCTATTCTTCATCATTCCGCTGCGCCTGCCGGCATGGGTCGCCATTCTCGGCTTTATGGCCATTCAGCTTGCGTTCGCACTCGTCGGTGACGGATTTCTCAAGATCGCCTGGTGGGCACACATCGGCGGATTCGTCGCCGGCCTCGTTCTGTTGCTGTTGTTGCGGCCGCGTGACGTTAAGCTGTTCGGCCACGCGCCAGGTCCTTGGGGCTATTAGTCCGGTTCCCGTTCGCACAGATGGACGCCTCCATTTACCTCGTGAATTTTGCCTCGTTGTGATTCTCTACGGCGGTTCGGTTTGAGGAGGTATTGATGAGGCAGGCTGGTCTGTTCGGCTTACCGGATCATCTTCGAAAGCTTTCGGCGACGGGTGATCCGTTGGAGGTGCTGGCAAAGGTCGTCGACTTCAAGATTTTCCGCGCACCGCTTGAGGCTGCGCTGGGCTATTCGGACGGATCGAAAGGTGGCCGCCCGGCCTACGATGCGGTGGCGATGCTCAAGGTTCTGATCCTGGCCGCGCGGCACACGGTGAGTGACGAGCGGATGGAGTTTCTGATCCGCGATCGCTTGAGCTGGCTTCGCTTCCTAGGCTTCGATCTCGGAGCGCCGACGCCGGACCGCAACACCATATGGACCTTTCGCGAGCGTCTGGTCCGGGCCGGGGCGATGGATAAGCTGTTTGCCGCCTTCGATGGCGAATTGCGCCGGTGCGGCTATCTGGCGATGGGCGGGCAGATCGTCGATGCGACCCTGGTATCGGCGCCCAAGCAGCGCCACCGCGATGACGAGAAGCGGGCGATCAAGGCGGGCAAGAGCGCGTCCGAGGTCTGGCCCGATCAGCCGGCCAAGGCGGCGCAGAAGGACACAGACGCGCGGTGGACGGTGAAGACCGGGCGGCGCAAGAACCCCGCCGGGTCGCAACGGCGCGTGCCCGACATCGCGATCCCGGTGTTCGGCTACAAGAATCATGTCGTCATCGATCGGGCCTACGGCTTCATCCGCGGCTCGGCGGTGACCGATGCCGCCCGCCATGACGGCAAGATGTTGCGTCATCTCGTCACCGGCGACAATCTGGCCGCCGGCGTGTGGGCTGACAGCGCCTATCGCTCGAAGGCCAACGAGGCGTGGCTGGCGGGCAAGGGTCGGATCTCCCACATCCACCGCAAGAAGCCGCCGGGCCGGGCCATGCCCAAGGCGACCGCCCGGGCCAATGCCCGCAAGTCAGCGGTCCGTGCACGCGTCGAGCATGTCTTCGCCCAGCAGAAGGATCGCATGAGCCTGTTCGTCCGGACCATCGGGCTCAAGCGGGCCGAGACCAAGATAGGCCTCGCCAACCTCGCCTATAATTTCCAGCGTCTGATCTTCCATGAGCGCAGGGCCGCCATGGCATGAGTCCGCCCGTATGACAAAAAAACACCCCGCTGAGAACGAAACCGCGGACGAATAACGCCGTCAAATCCACCCGCCGCACGGATCGGCCAACAGGACACCCTTATCCGCGCCAAATCGGCCGGTTGTTAGAGGTCTCCAGATGGTGACCCCAGGATTGTCGGCGTGCGTCGACTTTGACCTGGTCGCGCCGTTGGCTCTAAATCGGCTCACCATGACCTCGAAGAAACGACAAGGCCCCGCGTTGCGCCCAGAGAGCCTGGCCGCGCGCGGCTTGGGTTGGCTGGACCCGGCGACGCATGCCGTTGTGCCGCCGATCCACCTGTCGACGAACTATGCGCGTGACGCGCAGTATCAGAAGGTCGCCGGTCGCGGCTATACGCGCGACGACAATCCCAGCTACGCCCAGGTTCAGGCGCTGCTTACGGCGCTGGAGAAAGGCGCCGACGCGTTGGTGTTTTCCGCCGGCACGGCGGCGGCGACGACGGTGTTTCTGGCGCTGGCGCCGGGAGATCACGTGGTGGCGCCGCGGGTCATGTACTTCGGCCTGCGCGATTGGTTGGAGCAGGTGGGCAGGCATTGGGGGCTCGAGGTCGATCTCGTGCCGCCGGGTGACATTGACGCGATCAAGGCGGCCATACGTCCCGGGGTCACCAAGCTGGTTTGGATCGAGACGCCCTGTAATCCCACCTGGCAGGTGACGGATATCGCCGCGGCCGCCGACGTCGCCCACGCGGCCGGCGCGCGCCTTGGCGTCGACTCAACCGTCGCGACGCCCGTCCTGACACAGCCGATCGAGTTGGGCGCTGACGTGGTCATGCACTCGGCGACCAAGTATTTGAACGGCCATGGCGACGTGCTCGCCGGGGCGCTCGTCACCGCGCGCACCGACGCGTTTTGGGACCGCATCCGCTACTTGCGGTTCGAGAACGGCGCCATGCTAGGGCCCGTGGAATGCTGGCTGTTGTTGCGTGGCATGCGCACGCTCTATCTGCGGGTGCAGCGCGCCAGTCAGACGGCGCTCACACTGGCCCGGCATTTCGACGGCCATCGCCATATCGAGGCGGTGCTGTATCCGGGCCTGCCGACAACGTCGGGCCATGACGTGGCGGTGCGGCAGATGAAGGGCGGGTTCGGCGGCACGCTTTCGTTGCGGGTGAAGGGCGGTGAGGCGCGCGCGCTGGCGGTCGCAAAGGCCTGCCGCGTTTTCGTTCCGGCCACCTCGCTCGGCGGGCTGGAAAGCCTGATCGAGCATCGCGCGACCGTGGAAGGCGAGGGCAGCCCCATCCCCTCCGATATGCTGCGCCTGTCGGTCGGCGCGGAAGATCCAGACGATCTGATTGCCGATCTGGAGCAGGCGCTGGACGCATCCAGCGCCGGTTAGGTCAGACGGCTACGCGCATGCCGCGGCGCCGGCGTTTTCCGCCATCGGCCACCAATTGCACGACCGTGCCGTCCACCGCCTTCTGAAACAGCGTGCGCAGTTCGCCTAGGCATTGTTCGAGGGCGGCGTGCTCGCGCGCGTCTTCGCGATCGAGGACTTGCATGCAGGTCAGCTTGATCTCGACTAGATCAATCAGGGCATCAATCGACTGTTGCGACAACGACATGTGGCGACGTCCCGAATTACCGCTCGATCCAATCGATTTACCAAGGATTGCGTAAAGAAAAGGTTGAAGGATCATAGCTGCTGCCGCGCCGTCGGCCGGCGTTAGGCAATCCTTAGCGGCGGCGGCCGTAAAAGGCGGCTGCAATCGAGTGTAGGGAGGGACACGATGCGCGATACGCGTGCGCAAGTGGCCGAGGTTACGCAAGTCTCTGTACCGCCGACGGTATCGTCCCGCTTCGATCGGCGGCTGAATGACAAGATCCTCGCCGCCTTTAGCCATGCCTATGCCGCTGGGGAATTCGAGCGGGCGATGCGACTGCGCCAGATCCTCGAAGACGTGGTCGACAGCATGCGCGCGCCAACGCACGAGCGTCGTCGCGGCTGCCCGCTCGAACGGGCCGGGTTGTGGATCGACTTTGTCGACGCGCGCGATCGCTATCGGACGGCCTGCGCCGCCAACCCGGGGGCGGGCGATGCCGAGAAGACGGCGTTCGAAGCCATGAAATCCTGCTACCAACGATGGTGCGCCGCTTGAGCCGGCCCCGCAATTGACAGCCCCCGCTGCGCTGGCTACATCAGCCCTTCGATCGCTTGCGACCGATCGGAGGGATGGCCGAGTGGCTGAAGGCGGCGGTTTGCTAAACCGTTGTACGGTGACAAGCCGTACCGGGGGTTCGAATCCCCCTCCCTCCGCCAGCTAACTCTTTCCGCGTCGATCTTCACGCATTGGTTCATGGCAAACCGTTACATCTATGCCGGCTTGTGTGCCGGGTAGGTGACGCGGCGCATGGCGCGCTGGCGGGTTTCCGGGTCCAGGAAGTCGAGATAAATCTCGGTCGTCTTGAGGCTGCCATGACCCAGGATCGCCTGCAGATCGTAGATGTTGCCGCCTTCATGTAGATAACGAACCGCGAAGCGGTGGCGCAAGTGGTGCAACGAAAACGTAACCTCACCGCCCGCCATCTCCGTGACCGCTGACTTGGACCTGAGCGTGATATGCCGGGCTGAGACGTTGGCGTAGCGAGCGCCGCTACCATGCCAGAATACGAAGGGCGATCGCAGATGCCGGGGTATGCCGGCTACTATGCCGGCTGCCCTCTGGCTGAATGGAACAAAGCGCGCCCGCCCAGACTTGGTCTTGGTGAGTATGGCGCCGCTCAGATCGGTGGCGATGGCTTCGTGGGTGAGGCCGAAGCCTTCGTCGGCGCGCATGCCGGTGGCGTCGAGGAAGCGCACCGCTTCAGCCCAGGGCGCGGGCGCATGAGCCAACACGGCGTCGACGTGGTCGTCTGTGGGCAGGGTGATCGGGTCGCGGCGTTCCTTGATGTGCGAGCGATCATAGTTGCGGGCTGGGTTGTCCTCGCGCCATCCCCAGCCGACGCACGCGTGCAGCACCGATGACAGCGCGGTCAGGTCGCGGCACAGCGTGGCGTGGGTGATGCTGGGGCGATTGCGCTTGGACCAGGCGACAACCTCGCGGACGGTCTTCAGCGTGATGGCCTCGATCGGCATCGCCTCAAGCATCACGCGCGCGCCGCGATGGGTGACCATGGCGCTTGCAATTTGGCCCAAAGAGACTTCGTAGCGCTGCGCCGTTGCGGCTCCGACGTTCTGTGGCAGGTATTCGGCTAGCCATAGGGTGACAGCATCGCGCCACGGATGCGTGTTCCCGAGCAACTCACTCAAGCACTCGTCTCGGCGGGTCTGCGCCTCCGCCCGATTCTTTGTTCGTAGAGATCGCCGTATTTGCTTCTTATCGATCTCGATCTTGAGGTAGTAGGTGCCGCCCACCCGATAGAGGTTGCTGTCGTCGTGTTGGCGCGACATTGCGCGTCGTCCTCCCGTTCCTTTATCCACAGCCGCAAGCGCGCCTCGTCGAAGGTCCAGCGCGCGCCAAGCTTGGCTGCGCTGGGAATGCTACCTTTGGCCGCGAGTTCCTGCATTGTGCGTAAATTGAGGCCGGTGATGGCACACGCCGCCGGGGTGAGGATGCGCTCGGGGGTCATTGGCCCACTTCCAACGATTGGTAGTACCCAAACTCTGTCGTGGAGACGCGCGAGGCGTTCATTGCTCCCCGCCTACCCCGGAAGGCTCGGGTGGCACTCCAGCCGTCGTGCACGACGCAGAAACAGCATTCCATTCGCGGATCACTCTGTCGCCATCGCTCATGAGCGCATCAATGAACTTCCGTTTCGCGGAGTTGAACTGGGTTGCGGCACCCGGCCGAGCAGAACCGCTTGGCATAGGCGCCGCGCCTTGCCGGCGCGAACTCCACCGTGCACCAGGGGCATTCCGTCATTGCGGGTACTCGTCCCACGTCCTGCGGTCCAGGTGGCGGCCGCCGAGACGCTTGCCGACATGGGCCATCGCCGGCTGACACCGGCCCCACGGGTGACGCACGGCGCTAGGCACGACGTCGGCGCGGAACGCGGCATCGTTCGGCACCCACGTGCCCCATTGCTTGAAGAAGAACGGCACGCCAACCGCCTGGCATTGATCGCGGAGCCCTCGCGCCCACTCCGGGTGCATGGGCCGCGCGCCCGGACCAGACTCGCCTCCGACGATGACCCAATGGATCGGCGATGGCACGCCGTCCGGCACATCTACCGGGCCGTCCATGTCGAATATGGCCACCGGCCCCAACAGCGGTTCCGCCGAGACGAACCGCACAGCAACCGGCGTTTCCAGCAACAGCGGGATGCGCCCGTTCGCCCGCGCCTGATCCTCGACGCTGACGCCGAGCCATACGTTGGGCAGAGGCTTTGTCACCGCACCGGGATCAACGCCAAACAATCGCTCCGCTTCATGTCGGATGCCGACACGAATGCACGTGGCGCCGACGCTGAGGTAATCCTTCGCCCGCTCCGGACGCTTGGTCAGCACCTGAAACGTATGTTGCGGACATAAGGCCATCACCGCGAACACGCCGTCGATCCACTCGTCGGGTACGGCCTCGTGAAACAGGTCGCCGTGTGCGCAGACGAAAACTCGCCTCGGCTCCCGCCAGTGAAGCGGTTGATCGAGCCATTCCTCGTTCAGCCGGACCTCGCCCGTCCAAACCGGCCCGGCCTTGCTTGGCTCCGTCAACCCAACGCGTGACGGATGGTTCCGCAGCCGGCCTCCGGCGAGCTTCATCGCGTAGCAGTTGGTGCAGCCGGGCGAGACCACCGAGCAACCCGTAACCGGGTTCCACGTCGCGTCGGTCCACTCGATCTTGGTGCCGTCAGCCATGTCAAAACTGTTTGTCGTCTTCGGGATCGAATTGCGGATTGCCTGTGTCTTCGATCGTGTCGCGTGCAGAGCGCGCCGCCGGCGCAAGCTCGTAGCGCTGGACGGGCTGCGGCTGGGACCGCTCCCCGAGCGCCCGCGCGATGTCTTCGGTGGTCGGTGTGAGGCAATAGACCGATGCGGGTGAATAGAACTGCGTGGCGACAATGCTGTCGGCGGTGTGAACATCGAGGCGGAGGAACGAAGCGCCGGCGATCTCCTGCTCGGTGACGTATCCGGCCAGGCGCCGATGGCCCATCAGCTCCAGGATGGCCCAGTCTTCAAACTTCATTTTTGCGGTCATCCTGCACCCGCTTTCAGTTCCTTGCGGCGCGCGGACTCGGCTTGCTTGAGCGTCGCCTGCTGATCGTCCGACAGTGCTTCGTAGTGCCCACGGTTCTCCGTCTTGAAGTCTGAGATGGCGATGCCGGTGGGCGCGCTCGCGTAGGCACCCATCGCTCGTGTGACGAACGCTTCGGCCGGCGATGGCTTATGGCTGGTGGGCGAGGCGGATGATTCAGGCTGGGCCGGGGCAGCGTCGCCCTCATCCTGACCGGATTGTGTGGTCGCATCGTCCTCCGACTTGACCTCGCCCATAGTGGTGACGGCAGGACTCGAACCTGCAACCTCAGAGTTTGGAACACCGCGCTCTGTCCCTTGAGCTACGTCACCATTGATCCCCAACTGCTGCGCCACCGCACCGACGGCCGTCGCAGGCTCCGCACGTGGCGTCACGTCGCGCATCGGCAAAGGGTCGTCCTCGCGCGCGACCAGGCCCATGATGGCGTCGGGCACGTGCAGCCGGCACCAGGCGCGCACGGCGTAGTAGCCCATCTGCTGGCGTGGCTGCGACTTCCACAGCGGTGAGTTGCGCACGGTGATGTTCCTGAGCGCATAGCTCTCGGCGTGCTCACCGCTGCCGCGGCGCCGGCCGGTGACGGTGCAGACCATCGCCTCGCCCTCCCCATGGAAGTCGAGGCTCAGATCGCCGTCGAGCAGGCCACTGGCCAGCACCATCGCGTGGATCGACTTGGCGCCGTAGGCCAGGCGTCCACTGATCGCGTAGCTGTCGTAGGCCAGGTGGAACGGCGACATGCCGGTGTTCATGGCGTCGGAGACGATACGCAGGCACACGCCCGGCTTGTTGCGCAGGTGCGCCGGCACGCCGATATCGCCCGAGGCCATGACTTTGGCGAACTCCATGGCCTCGCCGGCGTTGGTCGGCACCAGCGCGCCGCGTGTGCCGGTTGGGCTCGTCGTCAGCGGGTCCAGCAGCTCACGGTTGGGCTGCTCACGGCGGGTTTTAGCCAGGTCGTTCATACGCCGCACATCCCTTCGCACTCGTTGATGAATAGATCGCCCTGGCCCCGCTCGATCGCGGTCGACAGATCGACCTCGTCGATGGGCTGCCGGCTGCTGTGCATGTACTCGACGCCCGCCATGCCGCGTGCATCGCCCTCACGAAGCGCCGCGTCTACCGTCACGGCATCGGCCCATTCCTCCGGAGAGTTGTCGCGCAGTTCCCGCCAAGCCCGGTCGCCATGGAACGGACAACCGATGCAGGCCGATTTCGGCGGCTCGGGATAATCGTGGCGCCGCAGCCATCCGAGACAGTCCCGGCGCGTCATGCCGGCTTCGATCAGCGGCCACCGGGTCGTTTGCCACTGTTGGCGTGCCGGCTTCATGCGCAGGACCTCGTCCAGGCTGATGCCGACCCAGACCTCGACCGCGCCGGCCGGGATGCAGGTGCGGCGGCCGACGCCGAGCAACTCGCGCATCTTCCACATCAGCGGGGTCAGCTTGTATTCCGACGTGCATTGGCGGCGGCCGAGACCGTGTGAGCCGTCGGGATTGACGATGTACCAGGGCACCGCCGCGAAGCGGCCGCCGGTGGTGTTGCGGCGCGCGAGGATGTTGTCGCGCAGATTGCCGTTGTTCACGACATGCACGGGAAAGGGTAGGACGTTGGGCGACCGCAGCCAGGCTAGGTGCTCGTACACCGCCTGTGGCTCCCAGCCCGTATCGGCGAAGATCGCGCAGTCCGGCGGCGGCGCGATGTCTCCGTGCGCTGCCATCAGGGCCAGCGTCGTCGACTGCACGCCGGCGCCGAGCGAAAGCACGCGCAGGCTGGGCTGCGGCTGGGCCATCGGACCTATCCAGCCTCCAAGGCTTCGGGCATGAAAGCCTCGCGCTTGCGCGGGGCCATGTAGTCGGCGAGCTCGACGTCGTAACGGTCGGCCGCCCATTGCGGCGCCTCGATGCGGCCGATCAGCGGGTAGGACGGGAACTTGCCGGAGTCGATGCACTGCGCCCAACTCCATACTGCCTTGCGCATCAGCGCGCGCCCGATGCGCATCACGGTCGAGTCATGCTCGACCACGCGGATGCAGATGGCGTATGGCGGCGCGATCTCCTGTACAACGTAGTAGAGCGTCGGCTTGTCGATCTCGAACACGTTGCGGAAGCCTTCGGCGTACCACGCCGCGCGCAGCAGTCCGCCATGGTCGAGGCAGAAGCGGCGGTCCCAGGTGTGCGGGTTGGCGTCCTGAGTACTCTTGAAGTCCGGGAACGGCGACGGCAGCACGTTCGGTGTCCAGTCGGGCCGGCATTTCAGGAGCAATCCGGTTTCGGCGTCGCGCCAGATCAGCGTGCGCTCGGGCTTGCCGTTCGTGAAGGCGCGTGAAGCCTGCGCGTGTTGCTCCAGCGCCACGACCATGCGTTCCAGCGCCGCGTATTGGTCGCGCAGGATCGGCGTCAGGCCGCGCGCATGGGCGTCGTCGCGGGCCTCGCGAGCGTCTTTGCCGCGGAAGTCGGCCGCGTCGATCCGGACGATCTCTTCGCGCCAGAAATCCTGCCGCAAGACCATGTGATGGGCCGCGGTACCGAGGTCGAAGGTACGCTTGTTGACCGATTGCCAGTCCGGGTTGCGCGGGCTGTCGGTCCAGGCGTGCAACGGCGAGCGCGACACTACCATCCAAGCTGTCGAGGCGTTCAGCGCATCAAGCGCGAAGTACTCGGCCGCCGCGATGTCGTACACGCCGGGGGCGGCTACGGCGGCTGTTCGCTCGACTGTCATGCCGCCTCCGGCCCGTCCGGGCAGATGCGCTCGATGCCGGACAGCCCGAGATCTGCGACGGCCTGCCGGCATGGGCGCTCGATCAGCGGATGTGCCGGACGCTCGGCCTGGCCGGCGAGAAAGCCCGCCGCAGTGGCGCGTGACACCAGGTTCCGCCCACGCAGCGCTTGAGCGGCGGTCCAGTAGGCGCGCATCAGGGTGTGGAGGGACGCGGGAGCGGTCATGTGTCGTCTCCCGTCGCCTTGGTGATGGCGGCGTGGGAGGTTAGGTTTCGACGATGGGCGAGGTATTCGCCGTTCTCGGCACGTCTGGCGCGTTGGAATTGGCGGTGCTGGGCGTCGGCGTCTTTTATGCCGCCAGTCGCATTATCCGCACCGATTGGGGTTCTGACGGCGCAAATCTGCTTCGCACTTGGATGGCATGGATCCTTTTGTTCTTTGGTGTCGTTTTCTTCATCGGCGCGTCCATTCGCGTCTTTCAGACCGAACCAAACGGGCAACAGCCACAAATCGAGCAGCAACAGATCGAACCACCCCCAGCCTAGTCGATTGGCGAGAGCAAGATGTCCGGCTAGAAGAAGAAGGAACGCAAAGATCGCTTCAACGCGGCGCTCGCCTCTTCGTGTCGGCTTCGCGCTCATCGGCACGTCCCTGCCTGCGCGGCCTCGACCACCCGGTCGCCGCCGTTGTAGACCCAAGGCGCCGGCGTGTGCGTGGTCATTCGTCCTCTCCCTCGACCCGCGCGATGGCTGCAAAACACTTATCGGTGAGTTCGTCCCACCATTCCTCGGTGCATGAGGATGTCTGCAGGGGCTGCCCGCGGTGCCAGTCGATATGTTGCGGCGCACCGTCACGCGCTCTGATCGCGTTCAGTTCTTTGGCTGCCAATCTCAGCGCCTCCAGCATCTCGGGCGCGGCGGCGATCAGGCAGGCGTTGGCTTCGCTTTCAGCCGCCTGCGAACGTCGCGCAAAAGCGTGCGGCATTTCGCATATCAGTGTGCGCTCGCCTGAAGTAACGTCCTTGCAAACTGTAAATCGCCCGTTCGGTCCGAAAGAACTGCGGTTAAGTTCAGCAATCCAAGGTCCAGGCGTGTGCTCAGCCATCACGCCGCCTCTTTCGAGCACGAGAACGCCGCGCCCATCGCTAGCGCGTATTCCGCCTCACGCTGGCGCTCGAACCACTCCCGCCGCAGCATCACCTCGCCGTCGACGACCACCGCGTCCCACTCGGCGCTGACGCCCAGCAGGCGCTCGCCCGGCTTGAGCCACGACCACGCGTGGACCTGCGCTAGCGCTTCGCCCGCCGATGCGGCCCAGAACGGCGTGACCTCAAGGTCGCCGTCGAGGTTGATCCAGTCGACGTAGAAGCGCTTCGGGAAACGCTCGATGTCGTGGTCGAGGGTGGCGGGCATGGGTGCCTCCAACGGGGTGGGTTGGGATGTAACGTTACAGTATGTATCGCTTTGCGATGCATACTCAATACGTTTCGTAACGAGAAACGGGGCAATTGCCCCCGGCGCGAAGCCCGTTGTGCGCTAGGCCCCCAGCAGCTCTACTGGGTAAATTATCCGGTATATGTGCTTTACCCGCGCGGCGTCGATTTCTATATCGGAGCGTGGCGGATTGAACTGCTGAAGTATGATTTTCTCTGCGGTGCGCTTCACGAGACGCCTTACAAACGCTGCGCGAGGCTCTGATGTTTCGCCGTCGCCGTGCAACTCGACTAGGACATCCCGACCGATCGCCGCCGGAATTTTCGTGTTCACGTAGACAAGATCGCCGTCTTCGTAACGCGGATACATTGATTCGCCGATCAAATAGATAGCGAACACTGCTTCTTGGTCACTTACACTCGGCGGTCGGCGAACATAGTCAATAGTCTGTCCGCTTAGGAAGAAGTCACCATCGTTCCCGCCAATCCCCGTCCCAAGGACCCGGACATCTCGTGGCAGTGCAGCAATACCTTGTACGCTGACACCAACAGGCGAACCAGATTGTGCGGACTGTCGAGCCTCCCTTCGCGCGCTAATTTCCTCCTCGGAAACCCCCCAAAAGTCGGACGAGTCTGGGATAGCAGGATCACCTTCACCGGTAATGAGCCAAGCCCAACGTACATTGAGGAATTTGGAGTAAGCCCGCGCCGATGGTTCTGAGAGCTTTCGGCCGTCTGATTCGTGGGCACGGTACGTAGGTTCTGGGATGTCGCACTGACGCGCGAATTCGGCAGCCGATTGGAATCCTGCCGCTAGACGCGCCCATTTGAGCCGTTCGCCTTGCGTGTCCATGATACACATTGTAACGGCTGCCTCGTGCTCCGTAAGATGCAATGTGTATTGACTGGCCCGTTACGTTATGTATCGTGCGGGCATGAACAGCTTTAGGGATATCATCAGCCTGTGGGCCTCGGCTGAGGATTTCGCCAGCGATATCCAAGTGCCGGGTGGTACGGCGCGCCAGTGGCGCAGTCGGAATTTCATCCCGGCGGAGCATTGGAAGGCCGTATTGGCCGCCTCACGCCGACGAGGTCTCTCGCAAGTCACGGAAGCACTGTTGGTCGAACTGGCCCACCAGAGAGCCGCGTGATGGTGGAGGCTGGCGCATACACGGTTCCGGCTAGTGCGGTTCCTCGTCTGGAGGATCGAGTCGTGTCCCGGCCTCTTGCGCCAAGAGCCGTAGAGAGTCGGAAAGTTGTCGTGCTTGAGCGGCGGTCATTTGAAACGTCAGAGATTGCGACTCTCCCGGTCGCCGTGACCCGCTGCGGCGTTGGCCCGCCGGACTTCCTCGACGAGGTGGAGGCGGCGTGATGGCAGAAGTCCGGATTGCCAACCGGACAGGCCGGGAGCTGGGCTTTGTCTCCCACAAGATGGGGAACATCGTTTCAGTCACGATCGTCAATTCGGATGACGTTGTCTCCGTCCGGAATGTCCGTCTCGACATCGTTGAGGACGATGCGGGTCTTGCCGTGCCGCCACTGGTCGGTGTCAGCCTGTCGGCATCCGGATCGGAACCGGAGATGGCGCGTGACACTTTGGTCAAACAACTCGTCGATGACATCCACCGCGACGGTCCGCTCGGGAAGGCGATCAGGCGGAAGTTTGCCCTGGAAACAGCGTCCTGCGGATCAGACCAATGAGCGCGCGCCTCCGCCGCCGCACTCTCGGCGCGGGCCGCATGACCATGACGCGGCACCGAACAAGTTTCCGTCAGCCTGCCTCCGATCGCGGCGCCGGGGCCTCGCTGCGCACAAAGCTGATCCTCGTGGCTAGGAACCACCGCCTACGGTTGACGGACGCCCCCAGGCGTTTGGCGGTAAGGGCAGCCAGGCCCCTCACTCTTACGGATGACGACTTCCACAGCCGAATCGTACGCGCACCGGCCGCGCCGGTCGTGGCCAATCGCCGGTGCCGGAATGGACACGATAACCGCGCGGGAGGCGGGAGATGACCAAGCGCCGTGACGTCGGCTCGGTCGACGAAGAGGTCCTGGCCTGCATCAACGCTCATGCGCCCAACGACATTCATGAGGCGACCGGCAAGACGGCCGGCCTGTTCCGCAAGGTCAGCGATCCCGACAGCAGCTACCAGTTGCACTTCATCGACGCCGTGCGTCTGGCGGCGCTGGACATGCGCCACGGCCGCGAGCCGCGGCTGCTGATCTGCATGGAGCGGTTGGCGCGCGCGCACGCCGAGGATCTGGGCGGCGCGGTGCCGTCCAGCGCCGATCTCGGCCGGCTGGTGCATCACGCCGGCGCCGAGCTGGGCCAAGTGCACAGCGCCATCCTGGAAATGGACGCCGACGGCTGCCGCCACGCCGAGGAACTGCACACCGTCAAGCGGCAGACCGCCGACGTGCAGCGCATGTGCGAACGCATCCAACAAGCGTGCGACCGCGACCTGGCGGTGCACCGGCGGCTGCACTCGGTGGCGGCGGAATGAAGATCCGTCAGGGTGGACGCCGCGCGGGCGACGGGCGCGGCCCCCGCGCAAACGCTCAGGTGCAAAGGTCAAGCCGGTGCCATCATCGGGTGCCACAATCGGGGATGGCGCAGCATACCAAGCGGCCATGCAGAGCCTCGCATCGGCTTATCGGTCTAATCAGGGCCAATGGCCGCAATCCCCATTGCGTTCCTCCCGGCAGAGACGGCGCCCGCACCCCCACGTGGGCGCCGTCTCGCGCTTCGGTGAATGCATGACCCGGCAGCAGTCCCGGCTCCATGCCTTCATCGCGTCGTACACGGCCGAACACGACGGCTGCTCACTTCATGAAAGGACATTCGCATGGCCAAAAAACTGAAGGGCAACGGCGCCGGCGCACCTGGTGTCGGGCACAACGTCGGCGAACTGAAGCGCGACCTGATGCTGGCGGCGCAAGAGATCGCCCGGATCGACGAGCAGATCGCCGAACTTAGGGCCGAGAAGAACCAGATCAAGCAGGCCAAGGTGAAGGCCCACGGCGTCAAGCTGGCCGACTTCAACACCGTGGCGCGCTGGCGGAGTCTCGAAAACAAGGATCGCAACGAGACCATCGACAACATCCGGCTGTGCTGCGAGGCGCTGGGGATCGGCGGGCAGGGCGAGTTCTTCCCGACGCCGGCGGTCGTGGCCGGGGCCGAAGCCCGCGCCTGATGGCCGCGCCGCGCGACGTGCTGGCCCTCGATCTGGCGACCCACACCGGGTGGGCGCGTTGGCGATCCGGCGGTGAGGTCCGGTTCGGCACGATAGCCCTGCCGAAGTCTGGCCCCGACATCGGCCGCTTCCTGGCCGCGTTCGATGACCGGCTGGTCTCGGTGCTCGCCGTCGCGCCCGACGTCGTGGTGTTCGAGGCCCCTTGGATCGGCCCGAACACGCATCAGGACACCGCGCGCAAGCTGATGTGCCTGGCGGGCATGCTGGAGTTCGTCTGCAATCGCGCGGCCATCCCCTGTCGCGAGGTCAACAACGCCGCCGTGCGTAAGCATTTCTGTGGCAAGGGCCGGGCGCCTCGCAAGGAAATGAAACGTCTCGTGACGCAGGCCTGCCGAGCGCGCGGCTGGCAGCCTGCCAACGACGATGAGGCCGACGCGCTGGCCGTGCTCGATTTCGCGGCGCACGTCTACAGGCTCGATGTGCCGTGGCCGTGCGGGGCGTTGTTCGGAAAAGCGGCGTGATGGCACAGAACACGTCCGCGGCCGTGATGGCACGACGACACGAGCCACCGGACTCGCTCGATTACTTCCCGACGCCGCCGTGGGCGACGCGGGCGCTGTGCGAGCATCTGGACCTTTGGGCCAGCAGGATTGGGCAGGAGTCCGCATGGGACCCAGCATGCGGCGAGGGTCACATGGCCCGCCCGTTGGCCGAGTGCTTCGCGCGCGTCGAGGCGTCCGACATTCACGACTACGGGCTGGGCCATCCCGTTGGTGACTTCCTTGCCGGCGAGCTCTTGCCGTCCTGGGAACCTGCCAAAACGGTCGATTGGATCATCACGAACCCACCGTTCAATCGGGCCGCGGCGTTCGCCAAGCGCGGCCTGGAATTGGCGAAGACCGGCGTTTGTCTGCTCGTGCGCACGGCCTTCCTCGAAGGCATCGATCGATACGCCACGCTGTTCGAACCGCACCCGCCGGAGTGGATCTGCCAATTCACCGAACGCGTGCCGATGCTCAAAGGCAGGCTTTCGCGGACCGCGGCGAGCGCCACAGCCTATTGCTGGATCGTCTGGCTCTGTCCCGCCGAGGCCATCAGCCGATACGGACCTGGGTTCGTTTGGCTGCCGCCTTGCCGCAGACGTCTTGAGCGCGACGACGACTACGCCCCGCTGCTCACCGAGGCCGCGTGAGCGCGGAGTGAGCATGTGGCCGAGTTCCCAGCGCTTCCCCTTTGGACCGACGCATACCTAGGCGACACCGTGCACCTGACGACAATCAAGCACGGTGCGTATCTGTTGCTGCTGATGACCGCGTGGCGGGCAAGGTCGCATGACCTGCCGGATGACGATCGCATGCTCGCCAGATATTGCAGGTTGACCGTCGGCCAATGGCGGCGAATCCGGCCTACCTTAGAACCGTTCTGGATGGTCGCAAACGGGCGGTGGTCGAACCGCAGGCTGCTCGACGAACTCGATGCTGTCAGACAGGCCCGTGCCCAGCGGTCAGATGCGGGCAGAGCTAGTGCATTAAAAAGAAAGCATAGAGGGTCAACGGGCGTACCAACGAAACTTCAACGGGAGGGCAACACCCTACCCATACCCATAGTAGGGAAGGAGCTTGTTGGTAACACCGAGCTTAGGTCTGAAGAATCATCTCTGAATGTGAGAGTTGGCTGGCGCAAACGAAAATCGCCGGCCCGCTCACACGCCAACGGCGCCGGTTTGGATGCCGGTTTCGACGAGTGGTACGGCGGCTACCCGCTCAAACAAAAACCCGCCGACGCACTCAAGGCATGGCGCCAGGCACGGCGCGGCGACGTGCTCAAACCCGCGCCCACAGTCGCCGAGCTGATGGCCGCGCGCGACCGCTACATCGCGACCAAACCGCCGGACTACGCTTGGGCGTATCCGGCCAGTTGGCTGCGTGCCGGACGCTGGGCCGACGAAGCCGAACCGACCGGCGACGAGCGCGCCGAGGCCACGTTCCAGCGGCTGATGGGGGGCGATGGTGACGACGACCGAGCTTGATCTGCTGCACTCGCCGCTCGACGACCGCGCCGACGCCCGCGCCGCCGTCGCCGCCATGCTGACCAAGTGCACGCAACTGTTCCCGCGGTCGCTCACGCCGGAGCAGGCCGAGCTCAACATGCCGTTCTTCGAGCACGTCCTGGTCGGCGATCGCGAGTGTCCGCACTTCAGCGCCCACGACATCGGCAAAGGCTTCGTCGATTGGATGTCGCGGCAGAAGCATCGGACCGCGCCGTTGCCGGCCGAGATCGTCGATGCCATCGGCAGCACACGGCGCGACCGCCGGCGGGCGACCGCCGCGCCGCCCGAGCCCGTCAGGCGGCCGTGCTGCGAGTTGTGCGGCTCCGAGAAGGCCGAGGACGGCAGCTATGGCCAGGGGACGCTCGGGCTGTACCGTGACGCCGGTCCCGGCGCCGCCAACCCGTGGGAGCGCGATGAGCACGCCTGTGGACACAGCCGCGCCTGGCTGCATGGGCGCAACGCCCAGGGCTGGTCGACGCTGTCGCAGCTCCCAGCCCATGAGAGCCACGTCGCTGTCGGCGGACCTGAGCTCGCCGGACCGCTCGCAACACTCGTCGATCGGCTCGGCGACAAGATGGGCCGCGGGCGAGGCACGTGCACGATTTCGCCGAAGGGCGGCTCGCCGTAGCGCCCTACCAGTTCCAGCGACGACGACGCGACCCACAGGGTCGGACCACTTAAGCTGTTTTTTACATGACGCGTGACACGAGGGAGTCGGCGGCGGCCCGTGGCTACGGCAGGCGTTGGCGCAAGGCGCGCAAGACGTTTCTCGCCCGCCATCCGCTGTGCGCGATGTGCCAGGCCGAAGGGCGCATCGTCGCAGCGACGCTGGTCGACCACATCGTGCCGCATCGAGGCGACCAGGCGCTGTTCTGGGACCGCCGCAACTGGCAGCCGCTGTGCGACAGCCATCACGGATCGGCCAAGCAGCGGCACGAGGCGCGCGGCTACAGCAGTGCCGTAGCAGCCCGTTGACGAAGTCCGGCGTGTCTGATTCTGTCTGAACATAGAGATTTAGACGGGCGTCGTGCGATGGCATTGAGACGACAGAGCGAGGTTCAGGGTGACCTCGTGGTGACATGGGCGGAGATGCCGCGTTCGCCTGGACACGCGTTTTCCGACCGGCTGCATGAGTTGCTGACCGAGTCTGGCTTTGACGGCTTCGTGGAGGCGACGTGCAAGCCATACTACGCACCTCGGATGGGGGCTCCTTCGCTGCCGCCGGGGCGTTATTTCCGGATGCACATGATCGGCTATTTCGAGGGCATCGGCAGCGAGCGCGGCATCGCTTGGCGCTGTTCGGATTCGCTGTCGCTTCGCGCGTTTCTGCGGTTGGCGAACCGGGACAAGGTTCCCGATCATTCCTGGTTGTCGAAGACGCGCGGCCGGCTGCCGCACGAGGTCCATGAAAAGGTTTTCGACTGG
>CBDFKJ010000003.1:0-166655 GCA_965248805.1 Alphaproteobacteria bacterium | reverse complement strand
ACCCAGAAGGCGCTGAGAAGCGTGCGCAAGACCGCCAACGATTTCGACATGGGCGCGGTCAACGCCATCATGAACAAAAGGCCGATCACCGAGGCGGTGGTCCGCCATTGGAACGAGGAAGCCGGCGAACGCCAGACCGTCGTCTTCTGTTCCACCGTCGATCACGCCCGCAACGTGCGCAATGCCTTCGCCGCCGCCGGCGTGTCGGCTGACATGGTCTGGCATGAGATGGGCGCGGCCGAACGGCGCTCGGCTCGCGCCGCCTATCGCCGCGGCGAGACCCGGGTGATGGTCAACGTCGCGGTGCTGACCGAGGGCTGGGACCATCCGCCGACGAGCTGCGTCGTGCTGCTCCGGCCGTCTTCCTACAAGTCGACCATGATCCAGATGGTCGGCCGGGGCTTGCGGGTCGTCGATCCGGCCGAGTTCCCGGGCGTCGTCAAGACCGACTGCCTGGTCCTCGACTTCGGCACCTCGAGCCTCATTCACGGCTGCCTCGAGCAGGACGTCGATCTCGACGGCAAGCGCGGCGGCGGCGAGGCGCCGACGAAGGAATGTCCCGAGTGCGGCGCCATCGTGCCGCTGGCGGTCCAGGAATGCCCACTCTGCGGTTTTCAATGGTCGTGGGAAGAGAGCGATTCCGCCTCCGGCGGCGACCGCGCTCCGCTCGGTGACTTCATGATGTCGGAAATCGATCTCTTGAAGCGGTCGAGCTTCCGCTGGGCCGATCTGTTCGGCGACGACGCGGCGCTCGTCGCCAACGGCTTCCACGCCTGGGGCGGCATTTTCTTCCTGGGTGGCAACTGGCATGCGCTCGGCGGCGCGAAGGGTCAGCCGGCCCGGCTTCTGGGCGTCGGTGCGCGCACGGTGTGTCTGGCCGCGGCCGATGACTGGCTCAACGAAAACGAGACCGACGAGAGTGCCCACAAAAGCCGGAGCTGGCTGAACCAGCCGGCAACCGAGAAGCAGCTGCGCGACCTCCCACCGCAATGCCGCCACGACTACGGCATGACCCGCTACCAGGCATTGGTGCTCCTCACCTTCACCTTCAACAAGGCCGCGATCTGCCGCCTGGTCATGAGCACGGGCGGCGGCGGCAACGAGAGGAGAGCAGCATGAGCGATAACCCGAAAACCCCGGCTATCGGTGACGACCTGCTGCGCGGCGCCGGCGAGATCGCCGAGTTCGTCTTCGGCGACGTCAACCACCGCCGCAAGGTCTACTACCTGACCGGCGAAGCGAAGACGGGCATGCCGTATTTCAAGATCGGCTCGCTTACCTGCGCGCGAAAAAGCACGCTCCTGCGCTGGATCGCCGAGCAGGAGGAACGGCAACTCCAGCGGTCGCATCCCGACGCGGCCGACTCAAGAGCCCAGTCCATCGTGAGGATCCACCTGCGGGGCGTGATGGACAAGATCTTCCAGACCGTCCGAGGCGGGAAGCGATGACCGATGCCCACACCTCCGACCGACCTCATGGCCCGCCGGCACCGGCTCTATTCCCGCGAGCCGTTCTGCGCCGTCTGCCGTCGCCCGGCCCGTGGCTTCGGCTGGTTCGATACGTCGGGTTTGAGGCCCCCGCGTCCGCCGGTGAGTTTCTGCTCGATGGTCTGCCAGGGCTACTGGACGCGGCGCTCGCGCCGGAGCACGGCCGTGATTGATCTCACCGGACAGGAGTGCGCGGCGATCCGCGCCGCCATGAAGCCGGTCGCCGAGCTCATGGAGGAGATCGGCTGGACGACCCGGCTCGCCGGCCTCACCGAGGAACAGGTGCTGGCGCTCATCGAGGTCGCCGTCGGCGGCTTTCAGGACGCCATGCACGAGACCGCGGCGGCCGACGACACGGAGATCCCGTTCTGATGGTGGATCTGAACGAATCCGTGCGTCCCTGCCATCCCGTCGCCGAGGCCTTCCCGATGATGGCCGGCGCCGACTTCGACCGCCTCGTCGACGACATTCGCAGTCATGGCCTCCGGGAGGCGATCTGGCTCGACGGTGAGGGCCGCATTCTCGACGGGCGCAATCGTGACCGCGCCTGCCGGCTCGCCGCCGTGCCGCCGGCCTACCGGATCTACGACGGCGACGATCCGACGGCCTTCATCGTCAGCCTGAACCTTCACCGCCGGCATCTGAGCGACAGCCAGCGGGCCATGGTGGCGGCGAGACTGGTGAATATCCGGCAAGGGGAAATCGGAAAGCACCGCGCGATCTCAGAAACGCAAATTTGCGTTTCTGAGGCCTCCGACCTCGTGAATACCTCCAAACGTTCCGTCAACAATGCCCGCCGGGTAGGAGACAAAGGGAGCGCTTTACTCCAGGACGCCGTCGACCAGGGGCTGGTCGCGGTCAGCGACGCCGCCGCAATCGTCGACCGTCCGCCCGACGAGCAGGATGCCCTGGTCGACGGCGTCCGTTCGGGCACGTACAAGACCTTGCGCCGCGCCGCCGCCGTCCGCCGCCGCGAACAGCGCGAGACGCCGCCCGCGGACCTGCCCGCGCACGACGGCCGCTTGCGGCTGTTCGCCGCCGCCGTCGCCGATGCGCTCGAACACATCGCGCCCGGCAGCGTCGATTGCATCGTCACCGATCCGCCGTACCCGCGCGCCTGCCTGGCCGTCTACGGCGATCTGGCGCGGACCGCCGCCCGGGTTCTGCGGCCGGGCGGCTCCTGCCTGGTCATGGCCGGGCAGTCTTACCTGCCCGAGATCATCGCCGCCATGACGCCGCACCTTCGCTACCACTGGACGGTGGCCTACCTCACCCCGGGCGGCCAATCGGTCCAGCTCTGGGAGCGCAAGGTCAACACCTTCTGGAAGCCGGTTCTGTGGTTCGTCAACGACCCGGACGCCGCCGGATACCCGGACGAGTGGGTCGGCGACGTGGCGCGCAGCGATGCCAATGACAACGACAAGCGTTTCCACCATTGGGGGCAATCCGAGAGCGGCATGGCCGATCTGGTGCGCCGCTTCACCCGTGCCGGCGAGACGGTGTTCGATCCCTTCCTCGGCGGCGGCACCACCGGCGTCGCGGCCCTCGGTCTGAACCGCCTGTTCATCGGCTCCGACAGTGACGGGACGGCCGTGCAACAGGCCCGCGGCCGGCTCCTGGAAACCCTGCGGGAGGTTCGCCATGCAGGATAGGCAGGAACGCTCGGGTTGGCGCGACCGGGAACTCTCCCTGCGCCATCGCCGCTGGGGCTGGAACTGTCCGGCGATGGACATCGACTTCCTGGAGTTCCATGCGGGCGAGCCGGTGGCGCTGATCGAATGCAAGCTCGAACATGCCCAGCCCTGGGACCTCGACGGCAAGCCGGCGCGCGCCTTCATGCGTCTCGCCGAACGGGCCGCTCTTCCCGCCTTCTACGTGGTGCGCGCGGCCGACTTCTCGTGGTGGCGGGTGTGGGCGCTCAACGACCTCGCGCGCAACCACCTAGGCGCGACCGAATGCCGCCTCACGGAACCCGAGTTCATCTCGCTGCTCTATGCGCTGCGGGGCCTCGATCTACCGCCGGAAACGGCCGCCCGGGGCTATTGCCGGGAGGATCGATCCTGATGCTGGACTACAACCATCCGGCCAGTTTCGCCGAGGGCATCAACGCGCTGATCGATGCAGGCCTGGAAGCGGGGAACGCCGCGCAGACGCCCCGCGCGTATCTCGGCGGCTCGCGCCTCGGCGTGCCTTGCGAGCGCGCGCTTCAGTACGAATATGCCGCCGCGCCGAAGGCCGACCAGCGCATCCTGCAGGTCCTCGTACGGCCATCCCTTCACCCATACCGGGGGTGCCGGCATCTACCAGCAGCGTCACCGGCTCCCGGCCGCCTTCCACGCGATGGGCCGCAAGCGCCTCCAGGACATGACCCAGGAACTGCTCAATGCCCGCCCACCCGTTCTGGTCAAGGGCATGGCCTCGGGCTCGAAAGAGGACAAATGGCTCGATGTGCCGGCCGGCCCCTTCGCCCGCGGTGTCGGTGAGTTCGTCCATGGCGCCGATGAGGCCGGGGAGTGGGAGTGACCATCATGACAACGCGCCCAAAAGCCCTGCCCGAAAAGAATATGTCGGGGCAGATGGCGGGCCGGAAATGGAGTGGCATCGACGCTCCGTTGCCAAGCGTTTCCAGCCTTTGCTTTCCAAAATCGGAGGGGCGTTTCCGTTGCCAATTGCCACGTTGCCATTTGGCAATTGCCAAAAATCGGTCTTCTAACCCATTGAAACCAAAGGAAACATCGTTGCCAGTTGCCAAGCGTTGCCAAGCCGATTTGGAAACGAAAAAGCCAATGAATTCAAATGTTTCCACGTTTCCACCCGTTTCCATCCCTTACAGGGGGAGGTGTGTGTACTCCCTGAACACACACCTCCCCTGGTTCGGTGGAGGGGCCGTTGCCGGTTTCCGTTGCCACCCGATGATCACTGCACGGTCACCGGCACCGTTGCTCATAACACCACCTCTCGTTCCAGTCTCTCGGAGGTCTCCATGTCCAACCCAGAAGTCGTGAATCGAATCGCCTTCCGGCAGGCACCGGCCCTCGGCACCGTGCTGATGATGGACGCACAGCGCTACGTGGTCGTCGCGACCAGGCCGCATCATCGCAAGGACGACACGCCGACGATGCTGATCACTTGGCGCAGCCACTGCGCCGATTGCGGCCAACCGTTCGAGGTCACCACGGGACTTGCCGCCAAAGCCATCAATCGCCGTTGTCCGGCACACCACGCACCCGGTCGAGCGGTGACTGCGGCCGCGCGGCAACGCGCAAGACGGATGTTCGCGAGACGCAAGGCCCGGACGACGGCCACTCATCGTGCCTCGGCCCGCGCCCTGAGTGGCGGGAGGAGATGACGGCGATGACTTGAACATCGAGAGACGGGTGGCGGCGGCGTTCCTGGCAGTTCCCCGCCGCCACCCTGGCCACGACAACCCCGATCAAAGGAGATCACCATGGCTCATGTAACTCTGCCCAAGAACGCGCCGCTTGAACACCGCGCCCGGCTGCCGGCGACGCGCCACGGCGGCAATGCCGGTGTCGCCTGTCCGGCGGCCGAACCTCCGGTGCCGGCCGCCAACGACATCAGCGCGGCCGGTCCCGGCGCCGTGCTCGCCCTCGATCTCGGCACCGCGACCGGTTGGGCGCTCAGCGACGAATACGGCGCCATCACCAGCGGCACCATGTCGTTCCGGCCCGATCGATTCTCCGGCGGCGGGATGCGATTCCTGAGGTTCAAGAGCTGGCTGACCGAGGTCACGAATACGGCCGGCGGCATCGATGCGGTCTACCTCGAGGAGGTCCGCCGCCATGCCGGTGTCGACGCCGCCCACATTTACGGCGGCTTCCTGGCGCATGTGTCCGCATGGTGCGAGCACCACGGCATTCCGTACCAGGGCGTGCCGGTCGGCACCATCAAGCGGCACATCACCGGCAAGGGCAACGCGCCCAAGGAAGCCGTCATCGAGGCCGTCAGGGCGCGCGGCTTCGCGCCCGCCGACGACAACGAGGCCGACGCCATCGCGCTCTTGCTGTGGGCCATCGAGAGCCGGGCGGGTGCGCTATGAACGGCGCCATGCTGCTGAAGCATGCTGCCGGCGTTGTCGACAAACGCCGGGCCGACTACGGCGAGCCCGAGGACCTGTTCGAGCATGTCGCCGCCCGCTGGTCGCAGGTGCTCGGGATCCGGGTCACGGCCGCTCAGGTGGCGGTCTGCCTGATGGACCTCAAGATGGCTCGGCTCGCTCACAATCCGAAGCATCTCGACAGCCTCGTCGACGTCCTTGGCTACGGCGCCTGTCTCAGGGAGATCACCCGGTGAGGTGGTCGCCGAAAGGCTATGGCGGCGAGCGCCGGCCGCCCGACGAGATCAAACGCGAGGGCTGGCGCGAGCAGGGCATCCCGGTGGTTGCTGCCGAGGACCGCCGCCTCACTTGGCCCGAGCGCGAGCTGGTCCAGAGACTCGGCGAGCGGCTCTACGGCAGACGATCGGAGTCGAGCAGAGACGCATGCGGGCGCACCGTGTCCATGCGAGACCATCGGACAGCGGCGCGTGGCTAAACGCAGGAAGCGCGCTCCCAAGGGCAAGGCCCGGGCCCAACGCGCGAAGCCGGAGGCCATGCGCCTGCCCGGCGGCCGCAAGCTCGAGACGGTGCGCGTGGCGGACCCCGAGGGCCGGCCGGTCACCCTTGTCCGCACGGTCGACACGCTGGCGCGGATGCGCAAGGCCGGCACTATCACGCGTGCCATGCATCAGGCGGCGCGTGACTTCCCGGCCCACTTCACCATCGCCGCCTATGACACCACGGCCACCGCGTCGATCGTTCGCGTAAGACGGCTGCGCGGCGAGAAGATCACCTGGAACGACGATCTCACGGTGCGCCAGATCACGGCCCGCGATCGCGTGCATGACGCGCTCGACGCGCTCGGCGGCATGGCGAGCCCCGGCGGCAGCTGCGTCTGGCACGTGGTCGGGCTGCAGATGAGTCTCAGGGAGTGGGCGATGCAGCAGGGTTGGAACGGACGGCCCCTCCGACGCGGTGAGGCCAGTGGAATCCTGCTCTCCACGCTCGGCATGCTCGCCGTCCACTACGGCTATGAGCGGCCCAGGCGGGCCGGCTGATGGCGGGGATGATTTTCTACATTTTGTGGGTTGACAGTGGCAGGCCACAAGATGTAGGTTTATGTCGCCACCTCATAGGTGTGTCCAAACCCAGCCCGCTCCGGCATCGCCGCGGCGGGTTTTTTGTTGCCTGAAGGAGCCTGACATGAGCCGTGCAACGTCCTTGAAAGCCCTCCTGGGCAACCTGCGCTTCATCGTCACCTGGAAAATCTGGGCGGCGCTGGTCGTGTTCGGGGCCGGCATCGCGGTCGGCGTGGCCCTGTGCCACGCTGCAGGCGACGGCACGATCGCAAAGGACTCAGGTCAGCGTGTACCAGGTCGACCGGCCGCCGCCGTGCTTGGTCAAATGGCCCCGCTCGACAAGTCGTCGGAATTGCTGCTTCAGCGTGTTGCGGCTGGCGCCGGTCAATCGGACCATTTCGCCCATGCTCACCCGGCCGTGGTCGCGGGCGTGATCGAGAATGCGTAGCGACAGTGCAGGCAGGGCCGGCAGGACCAGCTTCTCACGCTCGATTTTGCTTGCCAGCCGCCTCATCTGCTGCTGCAGCGCGCGCAGAAAGAACTCCAGCCAGGGCTGCCAGTCCGGTCGATCGGTGCGGATCGTGCCCTGCGTCCGGCGGAGCGCGCGATAGTAGTCTTCCTTGTTCTGCTCGATGACGCTTTCGAGCGAGCTGTAGGGAACATAGGCGTAGCCGGCACGCAACAGGAGCAGGGTCGTCAAGATCCGGCTGAGCCGCCCGTTGCCGTCCTGGAAGGGATGGATCTCGAGGAAGACCACCGTGAACAGGGCGATGACGATCAGCGGATGCAGGTCGCCCCGATCCTGGCGCAGCGCCAACCAGTCGAAGAGTTTCACCATCAGGAACGGCGTGTCGAAGGGCGTTGCGGTCTCGAAGACGACGCCGATCTCCTGCCCCTCCTCGTCGAATGCGGCGACGCTGTTCGGCGAGGTCTTGTAGGCGCCGCGATGCCAGGCGTCCTTCTCACTGTGGACCAGCAGATCGCGGTGCAGCTGCATGACGTGGTTCTCGGCGACCGAGAGATCCTCCCATGCGCGGAAGACGAGCTCCATGGTCTCGGCGTAGCCGGCCACCTCCTGCTCGTCGCGGGTGGCAAAGGACGTGATGTCGAGATTGGCGAGCAACCGTTCGACGTCGGAATCCGAGAGCCGGCTGCCTTCGATGCGGGTCGAGGAGCCGATGCTCTCGATGGTCGCGACACGTCTTAGGGTCGACAGCCTGTCTGGAGCCAGCGTTCCAAGCGCCCGCCAGGCACCCTTGAACTCGTCGATCTCGGCGATCAGCCCGAGGATGGCGGGGGTGATCTCGATGCTATCGGTGTCGAGCGGGCGTCGGGGCATACCCGAATATACACCCAATTACACCCGATAAGGCAACCCAATTCGACGCCCAAATACACCCGAATGGGAAGGCCCGTGCCGCCCGACAAGGTCGTGCCACCGAGGCGTTCAACTCTCTCAAGTCCCAATTGGGGACCAGTGTTGATCCCTATTCTGGACCAATAACCATGCTAACCCATTGATTTTGCGGGTCCTTCCTGGCGTCAAACGCAAGTGGGCGGATCGCGCCAGCGGCAGGCCGAAAAACTGGGTTACCACTAGGTTACCACCGGTTACCACCTGCGCCAGGCGGCGAAAACCACGCCTCTACAAAGACTTAGGCCAAGATCAGGGTGGTAACCTGGGTGGTAACCGAGGTTACCACCGGCCGCCGGCCACTGCTCCGGCCTGACGGAATAACGGCGCAATATCAATGAGTTACTGACAGAGCAGGGGTGGTAACCAGGGTGGCAACCCAAGTGGTAACCACGGCTTGCCGGTTACCACCCAGTCGAAAACAGAAACCGCCGTTATTGCAAAGGCTTAGCGTCAGATCAGGGTGGTAACCTGGGTGGTAACCGCCTGGTAACCAGAGCCCTTGGTTACCACCCAGGTTACCACCCTTGGTTACCACCTCCGGTTACCACCATCGAGGACGCCGGACCGGCGCGATCTGCACCGGCCGGCGTGGTGCACCACCCACCAACGAGACATCGACATCGGCCGTCCCGCCCTCCCGGGTGCGGGCGGCCTTTTCGTGATGGGAGACCCATGACCCAGCACCCGTCAATCATGCATGTGATCTCGCTCGGCGCCGGCGTCCAGTCGACGACCATGGCGCTGATGGCGGCCCATGGCGAGATCGAGCCGATGCCGGACTGTGCCATCTTCGCCGACACCGGCGCGGAGCCGAAGGCGGTCTACGAGCATCTGGACTGGCTGCGATCCGGCAACGTGCTGCCCTTCCCGGTCGAGGTCGTCCAGTTCTCCGACCTCGCTGACGACATCTGCAAAACCGCGGCCGGTGTGAAGACAGTGGCGGGTCGCGCGAACGGCTACCTCGCGCCGCCCTTCTTCACCGTCAACGCCGACGGCTCGAATGGGATGCTGCGCCGCGAGTGCACGTCCAACTACAAGATCAAACCGATCCAGCGCCGCATCAAGGAGCTGCTCGGCCGGCCGCCCGACGAGCCGATCCGGTCTTCCCAACCGCTCGCCTGCTCGTGGCTGGGCATCTCGGCCGACGAGTGGATCCGGGTGAAGCCCTCGGACGTCCGCTGGCTCGCCAAGCGCCATCCACTGATCGACCGCGCGACGAAGGACGGGCCAGAGCCGCACGAACGCTGGATGAGCCGGCAGGACTGCATCGACTGGCTCGTGAAACACGGCTACGCGGTTCCGCCCCGTTCCGCCTGCACCTTCTGCCCCTACCGGAGTGCCGCCGAGTGGGAGGCGCTGCGGGCCGACCCGGAGGATTGGAACGAGGCCGTCGCCATCGACCGCCTGATCCGCGACATGCCGGTTCGGGAGCGGGCCGGGCTCCGGAAGGGCGGCCGCCTCTATGTCAACGTGAACCGCCGCCCGCTGGAGGAGCTCGCGATCGGGGGCCCGGTCGATCAGTCCGATCTCTGGGCCGGCGAGTGCGAGGGGATGTGCGGCCTGTGAGCGTGCGCATCCTCATCGGCGAGTGCCGCGAGCGGCTGCGCGAGCTGCCGGAGGGCTCGGTCCACTGCGTGGTCACGAGCCCGCCCTACTACTCGCTCCGCGACTACCGCGTCCCGCCCTCGGTATGGGGCGGCGATCCGGCCTGCGATCACCAGTGGGGCGAATGGCGGGAGGCGCACGATGAGCGCGAAACGACGGTTGCCGGCAAGAGCCGGACCACCGACCGCTGTTACGGGGGCCCGTCCCGCCGCTTCAACGGCAACCATCAGAAGCACGCGGCCGGCGCCTGGTGCGGCAAGTGCGGCGCCTGGCTCGGCTGCCTCGGGCTCGAGCCCGATCCCGACCTCTACGTCGAGCACCTGGTCGAGGTGTTCCGGGAGGTGCGCCGGGTGCTCCGGGTCGACGGCACCGCCTGGCTCAACCTCGGCGACTCCCACGCCGGATCGTGGGGCAACTATGGTGCGCGGGACGGCCGGCAGCGATCGCGCGCCTCCGAACGCTTTCCCCGGCGGGCCTACGAGGGGGACAGCGGCTGGAACGGCCGCCCGCCCGGCGCCACCGTTCCCGGCCTGAAGCCCAAGGATCTGATCATGGTCCCCTCGCGCGCGGCGCTCGCACTCCAGGCCGACGGCTGGTGGGTGCGCTCGCGGATCGTCTGGGCCAAGGGCGCGAGCCTCGGCCCGTGGTCCGGCAACCCGATGCCGGAGAGCGTGCGCGACCGGCCGAGCATGGCCTACGAGGAGGTGCTGCTGCTGGCCAGGAGCGCGCGCTACTTCTACGACCGCGCCACGGCCAGCGAGCCCTGCACGAGCGGCCCTTCGGACCGACGCAAGATGCGCGAGGCCAGGGACCGCATCGGCGGCAAGCACAAGGACCTCGTCGATCCCCTCTCCAAGGCCAACGTCGCTTCGCGCGTCGGCCGCAAGCGCGCGGTCGGGAATCCCGAACGGCGCAATCTGAGAAACGTCTGGACCATCGCGACCCAGCCCTTCGCGCAAGCCCACTTCGCGACCATGGCGCCGAGGCTCGCCGAGATGTGCATCGCGGCGGGCTGTCCCGAGGGCGGCACCGTGCTCGATCCCTTCGCCGGCGCCGGCACCACCGGGTTGGCGGCGAGCCGCTTGGGTCGGAACGCAATCCTGATCGAGCTCAACCCGGACTACGCCGGGATCTCCCGCGACAGGCTGGAGCGCGAAGGCAAGATCATCGCCGAGGCCGCCTGATGGAATTCAAGATCGAGCACTGGCCGCTGGACCGGCTTCTGCCCTACGCCGCCAATGCGCGCACGCATTCCGACGATCAGGTGGCGCAGATCGCGGGCTCGATCGCCGCCTTCGGCTTCAACGTGCCCTTCCTGGTGGACGACCGCGGTGTGCTGATCGCCGGTCACGGCCGGCTGCTGGCCGCCCGGCAGCTGGAGGTGGAGACCGTGCTGGTGATCCGGCTCGAGCATCTGAGCGAGGCGCAGGCCCGCGCCTTCCGCATTGCCGACAACCGCATCGCCGAAAACGCCGGCTGGGATGATGAATTGCTGCGCGTCGAGTTCGAGCAGCTGCGCGAGGCGGAGTTCGATCTCGACCTCACCGGCTTCGAGCTCGACGACATCGAGCGGCTGCTGCAGGGGGCTGACGACGGCCCCACCGGCAACATCGATGATGACGAAGTCTCCGAGCCGCCGGAGACCCCGATCACCCGGCCGGGCGACCTCTGGCTGCTGGGCGGCCACCGCCTGCTGTGCGGCGACGCCACTGTGCTCGGCGATGTCGAGCGGGCGCTGGACGGCGGGCTCGCCGATCTCTGCTTCACCGATCCGCCCTACAACGTCGATTATGGCAACAGCGCCAAGGACAGGATGCGCGGCAAGCGGCGCCGGATCCGCAACGACAATCTCGGCGCCGACTTCGAGGGGTTCCTCAACGATGCCTGTCTCAACATCCTGACCGTCACCAAGGGCGCGGCCTATGTCTGCATGTCATCCTCGGAGCTGCCGACGCTGCAGCGCGCGTTCCGCGAGGCGGGCGGGCACTGGTCGACCTTTGTGATCTGGGCCAAGAACACCTTCACGCTGGGCCGCGCCGACTACCAGCGCCAGTACGAGCCGATCCTCTACGGCTGGAAGGAAGGCACCGACCACTACTGGTGCGGCGCGCGCGACCAGGGCGATGTCTGGTTCGTCGACAAGCCGGCGCGCAACGATCTGCATCCGACCATGAAGCCGGTGGCGCTGGTAGAGCGGGCAATCCGCAACTCATCGAAGAGCCGCGACGTCGTGCTCGATCCCTTCGCCGGCTCGGGCACGACGCTGATCGCGGCCGAGAAGACCGGCCGCGTCGCGCGGCTGGTGGAACTCGAGCCGGGCTACTGCGACGTCATCGTCCGGCGCTGGCAGGACTGGACGGGCAAGGCCGCAACGCTGGACGGCAAGACGTTCGACGCGATCGCCGCCGGCGCCGAGCGAGCCGCGGCATGAGGCAATCGCGGTCCATGTCGTTGGTCGAGGCGGTAACCAACGTGGTGGTGGGCTACGGCTTTGCCGTGATCATCCAGTTGCTGGTGTTTCCGCTCTTTAGGACTTCACGCGAGCCTCGGGGATCATCTCCTGATTGGCGCCGTCTTCACAATCGCATCCATCGCAAGGAGCTACTCGTTGCGCCGGCTGTTCGAGGCGATCCGTGTGCGCGGCGGCATCCGAACGTGACACCGCCGCCCCGCGAGGGACGGCGGTGTCGGTCTGCGGCCGGGTTTACTGGAGTTTGCCGCCACCGTCGAGAAACTCCCCGGTGGTGTTCTCCGGGACGCGGCCCAGCAACTCGAGGATCTGCACCCAAGGGATGGTCACGAGCGGCTCGTCGAAGGCGCCGGGCCGGTTCGGAGTCCAGCCGTCTTCGGTCGAGCCGAAGAAGCTGTCCTCGCTGACG
This sequence comes from Alphaproteobacteria bacterium, assembly GCA_965248805.1. Taxonomy (GTDB): domain Bacteria; phylum Pseudomonadota; class Alphaproteobacteria; order UBA6615; family UBA6615; genus CBDFKJ01. The sequence continues at coordinate 154,131 of CBDFKJ010000003.1, read as the reverse complement.
CCGATCGGGGTGCCGACGCGAACTTTCTCGGCCGTCTGGAACCGGGCAACGGCTCTCGCGAGGTCGCGAGCAGTGAGCTCGCGTTTCGCCAGTTGCGCCTGCCCGGCCGGGCTGTTGACGTGGTGGACCGCATAGCCTTCGGTCCGCCCGCGCTTTCCGGTCTTGCGGGACATGGCCGTCTCCTCAGTTCGCGGTGATGCGATACACGCGCCCGCGCCCCTCGACCTTGTCCGAGGTGACGGTGAGGCCGAGCTTCTTCTTGAGGGCGCCGGCGAAGGCGCCGCGTACGGTGTGGCGCTGCCAGCCGGTGGCCTCCATGATCTGGTCGATGGTGGTGCCTTCGGGCCGGCGGAGCATCTCGATCATGCCGGCCTGCTTGGTGCCGGTGCGTCGCTTGACCGGCCCGTTCGCCGTGTCGCGGCCGTTTGTGGCCTTCTTCGCCTGTCCGCGGGTGGCAGGCGCCGCGGCCTCCTGGCCACCGTCGGGCGCCGGTGCGCCCGTGTCGGCCAAGTGTGGGCAATCGGCCGGCTCGACGTTGATGGCGAGTGCGCCCTCGGCCGTGATGGCGAAGTAGGGGTCCCGCCGGCCGGGCCAGCCCTCGCGCCCCGGCGCTTCGGCGATCAGGCCTCGGCGCAGGAGCGCCTGGGTCACCTTGGTAACCGCGCCGCCCTTGAGGATCTTGGGCAGCGGGTGGATCGAGCCGTCATCGCGCTGGGCGGCGGCCGTGAGAATGACCAGCTGGGTGTCGGTGAGTTTCATGGGATCGCTCCCTCCTTCGGTTGAGCGCGCCGCGACCGTTGCGGCGCTGCTACTGCCCGAAGCCCCGCGAGGCGCGAGCCTGAGCGGGGCCGGAGGGGCGTGAAATCGGCTAGTCGGCGTGTTCGCCTTCCTGGAAGACGTGGTCGCAAAGGGTGCGCAGGCTGGCGAGGCGCATGTAGAGCGTCCCGACGTGGCCCCAATCGACCTGTTGGAGGTCGACATGGAAGTGAACGCAGCACTCGTCCCTCAGCCGCTCGAGCGAGCCGTCGAACTCGTGCCGGCCGGCGATGAAGGTTTCCAGCGCGGTCTTGTCGGCCGGCTCATCGGCCGACGCGCTCTCGCTCGGGTCGGCGTGAAGCGCTTTCAGGCCCGTGTAGGTGATGCGCAGGAAGGGATCGAAGCCGGGGCGCTCGTCGGGCACCTGATCGATCAGGTCGCGTACGACGAGACCGCCGACCAGCAAGTCGGCATCGACGCCCTCGGGCAGCGGATGGATGCGCCCGTCCGGGCGCTTGGCGGCGGCGGTGAGCGCGTCACGTTCGGTGCCGGTGAGTGGTTGAATCATGGTTCCCTCCGTTCGATTGCGACGTCATACACGCTCTGGTCCGGCCCGAAGGCAAGCGCTTAAGCCAATGATTCAAATGCTATTTTCAAGGTTCCACGGGCATGGGTGTATCGCTGCGGGAATATGCGCGCCGACGCGGCGTGAGCCATGTCGCGGTGATGAAGGCGATCAAGATTGGCCGCATCACGCCGGAGCCCGACGGCACCCTCGATCCGGTCAAGGCCGACGCCCAGTGGGACGCCAACACCGATCCGGCGCGAGCGCCCGAGGTCACGGCGGAGGAGATGCCGCCGGCTGAGCCGCCCGCCCCGGCACGGCCGACCGTGACCGAGCCAGCTCCGCAAGGCACCGGCACCAGCTTCACGCAGGCACGCACGGCGCACGAGATAGCCAAGGCGCAGCGGGCGCGTATTCAGGTGCAGCGCCTGCGCGGGGAGGTGGTCGACCGGGCCCAGGCGACGGCGGAGGTGTTCCGGCTCGCACGGCGCGAGCGCGACGCCTGGGTCAACTGGCCGGCCCGCGTCGCCGCCCTGATGGCGGCCGAACTCGGCCTCGATGCGCACGCCATGCAGAAGGTTCTGGAGACCCATGTCCGAGAGCATCTCAACGAGCTCGCCGAGATCCGGCCCGAGTTCCGCTGAAGGCTCCGCCGAGCCCTTCGCCGGCGACTTCGCCGGCGCGGATGACATCAGGCGCGCCTGGTACGACGGGCTCGCGCCGGACCCGCTGCTCTCCGTCTCGGAATGGTCGGAGAAGCACCGCATGCTGGCGGCGCGGGCCTCGGCCGAGCCCGGCCGCTACCGCATCGCGCGCACGCCCTATATGCGGGCCATCGTGGACGCGCTGTCGCCGGCCGATCCGTGCCGCCGGGTGGTGTTCATGAAGGCGGCGCAGGTCGGCGCGACCGAAGGGGCGAACTGCTTCATAGGATTCATCATTCACCAGGCGCCGGGGCCGGCCTTGGCGGTCCAGCCGACGGTGGAATTGGCGAAACGGAACTCGCGCCAGCGCATCGATCCGCTGATCGAGGAGAGCGCGGCGCTGCACGGTCTGGTCCGGCCGGCGCGGTCGAGGGACTCCGGCAATACCATGCTGTCGAAGGAATTCGCCGGCGGCATCCTGATCATGACCGGGGCGAACTCGGCGGTGGGCTTACGCTCGATCCCGGCGCGATACATCCTCCTGGACGAGGTCGACGCCTATCCGGCCTCGGCCGACGAGGAAGGCGATCCGGTGACGCTGGCGGAAGCCCGCTCGCTCACCTTCGCGCACCGGCGCAAGGTCTTGCTGATCTCGACGCCGACTGTCCGCGGCTTCTCGCGGATCGAGCGTGAGTACGAAGCCTCGGACCAACGGCGGTATTACGTACCCTGTCCCCATTGCGGGCACGCACAGGCGCTCGTCTTCGAACGTCTCAAGTGGGACAAGGGCAAGCCCGAGACGGCGGCCTACCATTGCGCATCCTGCGGGACGCCGATCGCCGAGCATCACAAGACGGCGATGCTGGAGGCTGGCGAGTGGCGGGCCACCGGCGTTGCGGCCGATCCCGCGACCATCGGGTTCCACCTGTCGGCGCTCTATTCGCCGGTGGGCTGGCTCTCCTGGGAGGCCATCGCCCGGTCCTGGGAGGCGGCGCAAGGGTCCGATGAGTCGATCCGCGCCTTCCGCAACACCATCCTCGGCGAGACCTGGATCGAGAGCGGCGAGGCGCCGGACTGGCAGCGGCTCTACGACCGCCGCGAGCGCTGGGCGCCCGGCACGGTGCCCGCCGGCGGGCTGTTCCTGACCGCCGGCGCCGATATCCAGAAGGACCGCATCGAGGTCGATGTCTGGGCCTGGGGCCGGGGCCTCGAGAGCTGGCTGATCGAGCATGTCGTCATCGAGGGCGGGCCCGAACGGGCCGAGCCCTGGGCCGAACTCGACCGGCTGCTCGGCCAAACCTGGAGCCATGAGAACGGCGCCGCGCTGGCGCTCGCAAAGCTCGCCATCGATACCGGTTACGAGCCCACCGCGGTCTATGGCTGGGCGCAGCGCGCCGGGATCCCCCAGGTAGCACCCGTCAAGGGCACCGACGGCTTCAACCGCTCGAGCCCGGTCTCGGGCCCGACCTATGTGGACGCGTCCGACGGCGGCAAACGCCTGAGAAGAGGCGCCCGGCTCTGGAGCGTGGCCGTGTCGACCTTCAAGGCCGAGACCTACCGGTTCCTGCGGCTCGAACGGCCGACCGAGGAGGAGCGCGCCGAGGGCAAACCGTATCCGCCCGGCAGCGTCCATCTGCCGCACTGGGTCGAGGACGAGTGGCTGAAGCAGTTCGTCGCCGAGCAGCTGGTAACGGTGCGCACGCGGCGCGGCTTCGCCCGGCTCGAATGGCAGAAGTTGCGCGAGCGCAACGAGGCGCTCGATTGCCGGGTCTACGCTCGGGCCGCCGCCTGGATCGCCGGCGCCGACCGCTTCCCGGAACGCCGCTGGCGGCGCATGGAAGCGGCGCTGGCCGGCAACACGGGTCCCGAACGGGCCGGCACGAAGGACGCGGCGGCGCCGGATCCCGCAGCCCGCCCGGCGGGACGCCGGCGCGTCACCCGCAGCAAGTGGATGGGCTGAGACATGACCTACACCGAAGACCAGGTGCGGGCGCTGCGCGAGGCGCTGACCTCGGGCGTGCTGACCGTTTCCTATGACGGCAAGAGCGTGACCTACCGCTCGGTGGACGAGATCAAGAAGGCGCTCGCCGAGATCGAGAACGCTCGCGCCCGCGATGCCGGCAGGCAGGTGCGCCAGATCCGTATCGTCGGCAACAAGGGGTTCTGAGCATGGGCTGGCTCACACGCACCGCCGCGTCCTGGCGCGCGCTCCGCGCCGGCGCCGGTCCATCCCGCCGGCCGATCCACGAGGCCGCGGGCTCGGGAAGGCGGGCGCTCGCCTGGCGGCCGTGCAATCCCGGCGCGCTGGCGACGACCTTCGCCACCGGTCACGACCTCCGGGTCAAGTCGCGCGACCTGGTGCGCCGCAACGCCTGGGCCGGCAGCGCCGTGGATGCCTTCGTCACCAACTGCATCGGCGCCGGCATCAAGCCGCAGTCGATCGCAACGGATGCGGCATTCCGTGAAGCGGTGCATGCGCTGTGGTGGGACTGGTGCGGGGAGGCCGACGCCGACGGCGTCACCGATTTCTACGGCCTCCAGGCGCTCGCCTGCCGGGCCATGCTGGAGGGCGGCGAGTGCTTCGTGCGGCTCAGGGTGCGCAGGCCAGAGGACGGGCTCGCGGTGCCGCTGCAGCTCCAGCTCCTGGAGGCCGAGCATGTGCCGCTCACCTTCAACACGACATTGCCGGGCGGCAACCTGGTGCGCGCCGGCATCGAGTTCGACCGGCTGGGACGAAGGATCGCCTACCACCTGACCCGGGCCCATCCCGGCGATCCGGTGATGCGGCCGCGCGACCACGATCTGGCGCGGGTGCCGGCTGACCGCATCGCCCATCTCTTCCGGCCGCTCCGTCCCGGCCAGATCCGGGGCGAGCCCTGGCTCGCCTGGGCGCTGGCCAAGCTCGACGAGCTCGACCAGTTCGACGACGCGGCCCTGGTCAAGGCCAAGGTCGCGGCGCTGTTCACCGGGTTCGTGGTCTCGCCCGATCCCGAGGACGCCGTCATGGGCGGGGACGGGCCGGACGAGGACGGCGTCGTCGAGGCCAGCCTCGAGCCCGGCACCATGCAGCGGCTGAGCCCCGGCCAGGATGTGCGCTTCGCCGAGCCGGCCGACGCCGGGTCGAGCTATGAAGGGTTCTTCCGCAACCAGCTGCGCGCCGTCGCCACCGCCGCCGGCGTCACCTACGAGCAGCTGAGCGGCGATCTGACCCAGGTCAACTATTCCTCGATCCGCGCCGGGCTGCTCGAGTTCCGCCGCCGCTGCGAGACGATCCAGCACGCGGTGGTGATCCACCAGCTGTGCCGGCCGGTGTGGCGCGAATGGATGGCGACCGCGGTGCTCGCCGGCGCCCTCGAGGCGCCCGGATTCGCGGCCGACCCGGCGCCCTGCCTGGTCGCCAAGTGGATCCCGCAGGGCTGGCAGTGGGTCGATCCCAAGAAAGAGTTCAAGGCGGTGGTGCTCGCCATCCGGGCCGGCCTCATGAGCCGGTCCGAGGCGATCTCGGCCTTCGGCTACGACGCCGAGGAGATCGACCGCGAGATCGCCGCCGACAACGCCCGCGCCGACGCGCTGGGTCTGGTGCTCGACAGCGACCCGCGCAAGGTCGCGCGCATCGGCGCTGCCCAGCCCGACGCCGAGTCCGGGGCGGAGCGAGAACAGATCGAACGGGCACCCGACAGCGGGGAGAACGAACCCATGAACGAGATGAGGAGGCCGGCATGACCATGCTGCCGCATATCGCGAGCCGGGTGCTGGATACGCCGCTGGCGATCGGCCAGGCGAAGCTCGAGGCGATCCTCGCCGTGATCGGCCCGCGCATCGGCATCGAGGCGCCGGGCACCGGAACGTTGGAACTCACCCACCGCGAGGGCCTGCCGGGGCCCACCGTCATGAACGGCGACGGCCGACGACGCGGCGTGAATCTTGTAACGTCCGAGGGCATCGCCGTCATCCCGGTGTTCGGCACACTGGTCAAGCGGGCCGGCGCCATCGAGGCAGCCTCGGGCCTTACCTCCTACAGCCACCTCGAAGAGCAGATCATGGACGCCGCGACCGATCCGGCGGTGCGCGCCATCCTGCTCGAGGTCGACAGCCCCGGCGGCGAGGCGGTGGGCGTGTTCGATCTTTCCGACCTCGTGTTCGAGGCGCGCAGCCTGAAGCCGGTCTGGGCGGTGGCCGACGAGGAGGCCTTCTCCGGCGCCTATGCGATCGCCAGCCCCGCCGAACGACTGATCGTGCCGCGCACCGGGGGCCTCGGCTCGATCGGCGTCGTCGCCCTCCATGTCGATCGCTCGGCCCGCGACGCCATGGAGGGGTTTCGCACTACCACCGTCTATGCCGGCGCGGCCAAGAACGACTTCAACCCGCACGAGACCCTGAAGGACGGCGCGCGCCGGACACTGCAGACCGAGGTCGACCGGGTCTACGCGCTCTTCGTCGACACCGTCGCCCGCAACCGCGGCCTGACGGCCGATGCCGTGCGCGCCACCGAAGCCCGGCTTTACTTCGGTGAAGATGCGGTCCGCGCCGGTCTTGCCGACGAGGTCGGCAACGTGCGGAGCGCCTTCGCTGCACTCGCGGTGACGCTCACCAACCCTCGATCGATCGTTGCCGCGCCGGCTGCCCGACCCGGGGCGGCAAACACCCCACCCAAGCCAACCACCGGAAACGCCCCACCCAAGCCAACCACCGGAAAGGAGCAATCCATGAACGCCGGCGCGCCGCCGGAACCCGAGACGAGCAATACGCCGCCGGCAGCGAGCGCTGCCGCCACGCCGCCCGCTCGCGATGCGGCGAAGCCTGAGCCGAAGACCGCTGAGGTCGTCGACCTCGATGCGGTCCGGGCCGAAGCGCGCGGCGAGGGTGCGGCCGAAGCCGGGCTCATCGCCGAGCTTTGCACGCTGGCCGGCTGTAAGCGGACAAAAGTCTTTCAGAATCGGGACAAAAGTCTTTGCAAATGGCCTGGAAAATCGCCCCGATTTCCGGCGTGTTTTAGGCTGGAAAATCGCCCCGATTTCCGGCGTGTTTTAGGCTGGAAAATCGCCCCGATTTCCGGCGTGTTTTAGGCTGGAAAATCGGTATGCCGGGCCGCCTGCTCCCTGCAGAATCCACGGAGGAAGCCAAGTCTGTATGCCGCTCGACGGGCCATCACACCATATTGTGCTGACCCACAAAATGGTAGGAGTCGGAAGTGATGCGAAGCGACCACGTCTCGTCACATCAAGGCGCGCGGATTTCAAACGTAAGCGATGCACCGCTTGGCCGCTCCTGCCACCACGCGTTCGATAGCATCGGTCTTCTGCTTCGATCTCGCCGACGAGCCGAAATATCAGGGATCGTCGTCCTCTTCATATTGATTGGTCTTGACCAAGGTGACGGTGACGATCCCGCCACTGACGCTTCTTTGGAGCGCGTATGTCTCTCTAACAAGAATGGTGCCTTGTCCCTGGTTGGGGCCGGTCGTGTTCGCGGTAAGGACGTTTGTAATACCGCCGGGCACGGCGGCGATGGCGGCGTCGATGGCCGCCTTGGTGGCGGAGGGTGTCATGGCGCGCGTCTGGTCTTGTCCGGAGAGCGCTTCCGCGGTCGTGGCAAGCTCGGCGGCGCCGGCCCGGCCTGTGGTCGCGGTGCGCAGAGCGATCTGGCGGGCCTGGAGGGCGCCGGTCCCGGAGGCGTTCTCGGCTTCGGCATCGGTTGCGAGCGGCACGGCGCCGGCGGCGTCGGTGGTGGCATCCGGCAGGTGGGTGACGGGCACCTTGCCCGCTGCGTCGAGGGGCGCGACGCCGTCGGCGGCGCCGCGGCCGATGCGACCGTCGGGCACCTTGGCGTTGGCGGTGAGCTCGCAGATGCCGCCTGCGACACCCAGCGCCGCGATAATCGCCTTGAGGTAGTCGATCACCCGCTTGAGCACGGGCCGGGCGTCGGCCGGGCTGTCGGCGCCGGCATCGAAGTGGTCGGTGGCGAGGTCGTCGGTGGGCCAGGCCATGGAGCCTCTCTCCTTCGTTTGAGCGTCAGGCGATGCCGTGCAGGACGGCGTCGACGGTGGCATCGGCGGCATTGCCGCTGCCGTCGAAGATCTTGATGCGGGTGGGATCGTTCTTGTTGTCGAGCACCCACGACCAGCCGGCGCCGACCGATTGCAGGGTGAGGTCGATATCGGTGACGCGCGCGAGCGTGGTCGGCACCTCGCGCCCGCCGCTCGCCGAACCGCCCCAGTCGCTGGTGTCGGCGTCGAGGAACTTCTGCTCGGCGGCGGTGCCGAGCAGGGTGTAGCAGAGGTGGTCGAGGCTAAGCATGGTTGCGCCGTCGCCGGTCAGTTGCCAGCGCAGCTGCAGGTGGCGCGCGGTCATGAGCATGGCCGTCGCGTTATCCTGCCAGGTGGCGGTGGCCAGCCCGGAAGCCGTGTCGGCGGTGCGGTACTGCAGCGTCACGTTTCCGGCCGTCTCGGCCTCCCAGGCGATCGAGAACGGCACCTCGGCGCCGATGTCGATGGCCTCGGTGGTGTAGGTCATGGCGGTGGCGCCGTCGTCGCCGTCGCCAAGCGCCCACGAGGTCCAGGCGTCCCAGGTGGCAAGGTCGGCCCAGGTGTAGGCGCCGGCGCCCTCCAGCGCGTCCCGGCCGTCGTCGGAGCACACGGCGCTCTCGATGGTGCCGGGCCAGCCGCGGGCGGAAGGGCATTCCCACAGGAAGGCGTCGCCGAGGCGGGGATCGGGCAGCTCGGCGATGATGACGGCGGCCGCGGCCGAGAGCAGGCCCGAGGTGTCCTCGGCGCGGATGGCGAAGGTCCAGCGGCCGGCGCCGGGATCGACGGTCTCGTGGGGCGACGAGGTGAGCAACCCGTTATGCAGCGGCGTCATGGCGTCCCAGGCGGGCGCCGCGGCGCCGACGACCGCCTCGGCGTGGCGGATGCGGTAGCCGGCGAGATCGAGATCAGCCGGCGGGGTCCAGCGGAAGCGCCGTGTGCCGTCACCCAGGGCATCGACCAGGAAGTCGGCGACATTGCCCGGCGGCGCCAGCTTGCCGCGGATAGTGTAATCGACGGTGAACGGCGCGCCGGCGGGCGCTGCCTCGGTGCCCGGAATGACGGTGATCGTGAGCCTGCCCGACGGCGGCACGCGCCACGAGGCTTCGGCGGCGCCGTCGATCAGCCTGTCCACTGTCTGCAACGGGCCGCCGTCGAGCGCTGCGCGGACGATGCCGCCGCGCCAGTCGCCGGCGACGGTGAGCGCAGCGGCGATCTCGACGGCAAAGCCGTTGCCGATGCGGATCAGGGTCTCGGAGAGCGCGATGTGCAGCACCCGGGGCCCGCCAAACCGGCGCTGGAGGGCGGCGTGATGGGGGATTGGGCGACGCTTTGGGATGTCCAACGGCGGAACGCGACAGCGGTTGCAAAACGGGTTCCGCCGCGCCGCCTCAGTGTGGTTCGTCGGCGTATGGACCGCCTGGTGGCCACGGGAACGTCATTCCGCGCAGGAACAGCAGAGCTAATGCGATGCATTTCTGCTCCGGCGAGAGCCCGGAGGGCAGATAGGTGACCGGGTTGCCTGCGGCCTCGTTCGCCATGGCCACGACGAGCATCTGTTTGTGCCGCTCCAGGAGGACGCACACGACACCCGCGGGCGCCTGCCCGAGTATCGCGATATCCATGGCCTCCGCCATGTCGTCGAGAGCGCTGTCGGCAGCAGCTGCGTATCTCGGATCGTATTCCAGGTTTTCGACGTCGACTAGGCGCGGTCGGAACACCTCGTTGAGCGGCCACAGCGCTTCCGTCACCGCCGCGCCGCTGAGCTCAACAGGCGTTGCCTCCTCTTCCCAATCATGGCCGAGGCAACGACGGAAGAACTCTGCCGCGCGCTCAAATGCTTCTCTTGCCATCGGTCCCCGTGAGCGAGACGCCGAGTTCCACGATAGAACGATCAATCAGTTGCGTCACGACAACTCCAGCATTCCGCGGCCCGCGCCCTCGGCCGCACAACGCAAACATGGAGAAGCGGCGTGATGGCGATGGTGGCGACCAAGCGCCGCGCGATGACGCCGGCCCGGTGGGCGCGGATCTTCGAGGCGCACGACAGGGTCTGCGGCCCTGGCGACGTGCGAACGCGTCTGGGTGTACCGGATACCGGTGCCGGTGCCGGCACCAACCACCAGGGACGACGCGTAATGGCCCGGCGTCTTCAACCGAATCCCTCGCGGACGCGGGCGGTGAAACGGCGGCGATATGCACTGCCGCCGTGGAGCCCGTTAGTAGGGTCAGCCGCGAAGATGGGAAACGCGGACTGGAACGTCAACCGTGCGGGCGTGACGGCCGGGAGAGACCGGCACCATTCCTCCCTGAGCTGGCGGCGGGTGGGTCTGCATTCCCTGCGGGCTGCCCGCCGCGCCTTTTCGCGAGGGGCGACGGCATGAGCGCCGACAAGTTCTGGGCGCTTCTGGCAATTGCGACTATCTGCGCTACGCTTCCGGGCGCGTTGATCGGCCTCGGGCTGTCGTACTTCCTCGGATCGGATCTGGTGCCCACGGCGCTTGCCGGCGGCGCGATCGGGGCCGGCATCAGGTTGATGTTGTGTCTCCGATGACAGCCTCTCCCAAGCCCTGCCGCAAGCTGTTGAGCGCCGCGGTACACGGCACGCTGTCGAGCGGCAGCAATCGTTGCGACGGTCTCTGCATCCTCCCGTGGCCACTGCACGGCGTCGCCAGGACCTCGGTGATCATGACACTGGACCGCCATGGGCTGGTTCGGATCACGGAGTGGCTGCGCGGCCCGGAGGTCGGTGTCATCACGGGAGCGGGTCGGGACGCGTTCCGCCGCGGCTACATCGAGGAGCCGCGCCCATGACCGAGCGGGCGGACCTTCGTGTTGTCGGTGAGACAACTTCCGCACGCCCGGCCGCCGCCGGTTACGACGATTGGATGGCGCGCGGCGGGGAGATTGTCAGTCAGCGCGATCACCAGGGCTGGAGCCTTGTGGACTGGCTGCGCGACGGCGATGAGCGCTATCCCGGCGACGGGGTGAAGGCGGCGGCTGAGCGGCTTGGAATATCACCGGGAAAAATCAGCGACTTTCGTTTGCTGGCAAAGGTTTACCCAGAGTTCCGCCGGCGGAACTCACTGACATTTTCGCATCACCTGGAAGTCGTGCGCCTGCCCGAGGCGGCGCGTGTGAACATTTTGGACGAAGCCGCCGCGGGCAATTGGACGCGCAACCAGGTGCGCGAAGCGGCCCACCAAGTCTCCATCGAGGCCCGTCTGGCGCGAGCAGAAGCGGAACGTGACGAGTACAAGCGCCGCCTGCGTGTGGCCGGGGCCGATCCCCGTGATGCAGCGTCGCAAGCGCGCTCGCGCCTCGAAGCCGAACGGCGGGTCGTGCGTGACGCGGCCCGGCGGGCCGCCAGGATCGTCGAGGAACTTGCCACCTCGGAGGTGACGACTGCGTTGCATGGTAATGCGAGGCGCGGGGTCGTGCGCGACATTCGCCGCACTGCCGACGCACTCGTTGCCGACGTAAACGAGGCGATCGAGCGGGTCGAAACGGCGGTGGCCGCGATTGGGGGTGCGGTCGAATGACGGCGCTCGCCAGATGCCGCCGTGCGTCACGTGCGGCCGCCGTAACGCCCGATCGCGCGCCGTGCAACGGCGATGCACTGGCGTTGCAGGCTCCGTGCACCGACCCTGAACCGGCGGCTCCATCCCCCTGGGACCGGGCGACGGACGGCCAGCGCGCGCGTGCGCTTGAGCGTCTCGCGGCGGTGGAGCGTTCGGATGCGGGAAAGGCCGCGGGGCTCTCGCGCACCGAGGCCGACGCGATCGCCGCCGTGGAGACCGGTGTTTCGGCTTCCGCCCTCACCGGCTGGCGCCGCCGGTTGCGGGGAATTGCTTCCGAGGCGCGTGCGGCGGCGCTGCTGGACGCGCCGCGCGAGGGCCGGCCCCGGCGCGATTGGTCGGGCCCGGGGGCGGAGGCGCTGTGGGCGCACTTCCTGACCGATTATCTCCGCCCCGAGCGACCCGAAGCGACGGCGAGTTGGGGCCGGGCCGGGCGCATTGCCAAGCACCATGGCTGGGCCGTACCGCCCTACAAGGCGTTCCTGCGCCGCCTCGACCGCGAGATCCCGAGGCGCGAGATCGTGCGCGCCCGCGACGGAGCCATCGCCGCCGTGGACCTGGTGCCGCACGTCAGCCGTACCGTGGCCGGGCTCTGTCCGCTGGCGATCATGAACGGCGACGGCAAGATCCACGATTGTTGGGTGATGCTGCCATCGGGCAACGAGGGCCGGCCGACGGTCTGGTACTGGCAGGACGTCTACACGCGGCGCATCCTGGCCTGGGCGTCCGGCGAGACGGAATCGGCGGCGCTGATCCGCACCTCGCTGCACAAGGTCATCACCACCTGCGGCCTACCGGGCAAGGTGGTGCTCGACAACACCCGGGCGGCCAGCGCCAAGGCTATCACCGGCGGGCAGAAGGCGCGCAAGCGCAACCGCGCCGCCAAGAGCCCCTTGGACGCCGAGCTGCCGGGCGTCCTCAAGCTGCTCGGGATCGGCTACGCCACCACATCAGTGGACATGGACGACGGCGGCCGCGGGGTCGGCCGGGGCCGCGCCAAGCCGGTCGAGCGCGCGTTCCGCGACCTGTGTGCGAAGATCGACACCCATCCCCGCCTTGCCGGCTCCGCCACCGGGCGCTCGCCGAACGCGCGGCCGGAGACCCACCGCAGCAAGGCCGCGCCCTGGCAGACCTTCATCGAAGTAGTGACGGAATGCGTCATCGCGCACAACGCCCACCCGGGCCGGCGCACGGAGATCGCCGCCGGGCGTTCCTTCGACGAAGCTTGGGCCGAGGCGATGGCCGGCACCGTCGTGCGCAAGATCAGCGATGGGCAAGCGCGCGTCCTGATGCTCTCGGCCGAGCGGGTGAAGATTGCCCGAAACGGCGAGTTCCATCTCAATGCCGGCCGCGTGGCCCATCGCCCGCCCAACCGCTACCACGATCCGATGCTGGTCGAGCGCGCCGGCGAGATGCTGGTGGCGCGCTTCGACCCGAACAATCTGCACGGGCCTTGTCTGGTCTACGACCGGGAGGGCCGCTGGCTGTGCGAGGCGGCGTGCCTGTTGCCGGCCGGTATCGGCGATACCGCCGCGGCCGGACACGTAAACCGCGCCCGCCGTCAAATCGAACGGGCCACCCGGCAGGCGCTCGAGGGCCGGCGCGACATGGCCGCGCTGCTCGACGGCCTCGCCGCCGCGGGACCACCGCAACCGCCACCGGAGGCCGAGCCGGCGGCGGTGCGGCTGGTGACGGGGCCGCATCTTCCGGAGATCCCGCGCCAGGGTGGCGAGCGGCCCGATGCCGGCGGCCCTGGCATCGATGCCGCCGCGGAGCCGTTGGCGCTCTCGCGGCCGACGCCGCGCCGGCGCAGCGCGTTCATGGCGGCATTGAAGACGGTCCAGCAAATGGAGGAGGACGATCGATGAACGATTCGACCATCGCGGCGTTTCCCGGCGCCGGCCGGGCCGCGGCATCGGCCGACGACTACGAAGCGACTGTCGCGGCCTGCCGCGCCGAGCTGGACGCGGCAGGCCTGTCGATCGCCCAGGCCGCGCACGAGATGGGGCGCGGCGCGTCAAACGCCACGCTCAGCAAGTGGCTGCGCGGCGTCTACGAGAAGGGCGATGTGCCGGCGGTGACGGCACGGGTGGCGACCTGGTTGCAAACACGCGCCGAAGCGGCGCGGCGCGACATGGCCGCGGCCGGCCTCGACCGCCATGTCGGCCTCGGTGTCACCGAGGAAATCGAGGCGGCGCTCGGGCATGCCCAGGCGACGGGAGACGTGGTGCTGGTCCACGGCCGCTCGGGCTGCGGCAAGAGTTGGGCGGCGGCGCGTTATTGCACCGGTCGTACCGCGGCCTACCGGCTGAGTGTCACCGACGCCGTGGTGACCCTGGCCGGCCTGCTCGGGCGCGTTGCGCACGCGGTCGGCGCCGGGGCCGAGCATCCGTCGGCGCTCGCCGCCGAGACCGCCATCGTGTCGCGGCTGGAGAACCGGGGCGCACTGCTTGTGGTCGACGAGGCGCACCATCTGGGCCCGCGCCTGCTGGACGAGCTGCGCTGCATCCGCGACCTCGCCGGTTGCGGCCTGGCGATGATCGGCGGCGACGAGCTATGGGCGGCGCTCGCCAGCTCGCGGCGCTGCGATCAGATCGTCGGGCGCGTCGGCATTCGCCTCCCGCTGGGCCTCGCCGCCGAGGCGGACGTGCTCGAGCTGGCCCGCGGCGTGCTCGGCCGCGCGCCGGCCAAGGCGGAAAGGAAGCATCTTATCGCGGCCGCGCGCGGCGCCGGCGGGCTGCACGCGCTGCGGCGATTGTTCGCGCGCGCCTGGGTGCTGGCGCGCGCCGCGGGCCACGGGCGCATCGAGGCCGGCGACCTCGCGGCCGCGGCGGAGGCGGCCTGATGCTGAGCGACGATCTCTCCGCCCTGGCCTCTCAACTGAGCGAGTACGAGCACACCGGCGTTCAGCTTTCGGCCGCCATGGTCTCGGTGTGGTGCGCCGAGCTTGCCTCGGCGAGCTTGCAGGCCGCCGAGCTGGAGCGCCACACGGTGCCCGCCGCGGCGCGCGTCGTCGAGGGCCGGGACAACGTGCTGCGGCTCGATCCCGTGCGTGCGCGGCGGAACGGCCCCGCGGGCGGGCACCCTTCGGGCAACGCGGCATGAGCACCATTGGAGACCTCCAACAACCGGGGGATTTGACGAAGATTTTGGTGTGCTGTCCGACTTTCGCTGAGATCGGCGGTGTTGACGTCCGCAACCATCCGCCGTTTCGTTCTCGGCGGAGGGTTTTGGCGCTATTCAGGCGGACTCATACCATGGCGGCCCTGCGCTCATGGAAGATCAGACGCTGGAAATTGTAAGCCAGGTTGGCGAGGCCGATCTTGGCCTCCGCCCGCTTGAGCCCGATGGTACGGATGAAAAGGCCCATGCGATCCTTCTGCTGGGCGAAGACGTGCTCCACATGCGCACGGACCGCTGACTTGCGGGCATTGGCCTGGGCGGTCGCCTTGGGCATGGCCCGGCCCGGCGGCTTCTTGCGGTGGATGTGGGAGACCCGACCCTTGCCGGCCAGCCACGCCTCGTTGGCCTTCGAGCGATAGGCGCTGTCAGCCCACACGCCGGCGGCCAGATTGTCGCCGGTGACGAGCTGACGCAACATCTTGCCGTCATGGCGGGCGGCATCGGTCACAGCCGAGCTGCGGATGAAGCCGTAGGCCCGATCGATGACGACATGATTCTTGTAGCCGAACACCGGGATCGCGATGTCGGGCATGCGCCGTTGCGACCCGGCGGGGTTCTTGCGCCGCCCGGTCTTCACCGTCCACCGCGCATCCGTGTCCTTCTGCGCCGCCTTGGCTGGCTGATCGGGCCAGACCTCGGACGCGCTCTTGCCCGCCTTGATCGCCCGCTTCTCGTCATCGCTGTGGCGCTGCTTGGGCGCCGATACCAACGTCGCATCGACGATCTGCCCGCCCATCGCCAGATAGCCGCACCGGCGCAATTCGCCATCGAAGGCGGCAAACAGCTTATCCATCGCCCCGGCCCGGACCAGACGCTCGCGAAAGGTCCATATGGTGTTGCGGTCCGGCGTCGGCGCTCCGAGATCGAAGCCTAGGAAGCGAAGCCAGCTCAAGCGATCGCGGATCAGAAACTCCATCCGCTCGTCACTCACCGTGTGCCGCGCGGCCAGGATCAGAACCTTGAGCATCGCCACCGCATCGTAGGCCGGGCGGCCACCTTTCGATCCGTCCGAATAGCCCAGCGCCGCCTCAAGCGGCGCGCGGAAAATCTTGAAGTCGACGACCTTTGCCAGCACCTCCAACGGATCACCCGTCGCCGAAAGCTTTCGAAGATGATCCGGTAAGCCGAACAGACCAGCCTGCCTCATCAATACCTCCTCAAACCGAACCGCCGTAGAGAATCACAACGAGGCAAAATTCACGAGGTAAATGGAGGCGTCCCATTGCCGCGATCCAGGCCCGCGTCGCGGACCGTTACGGCATCGATCTGTCGGAGATGTTCTCGGACCGCAAGGCCTGGAAGACGGTGCGCCCGCGCCAGGTGGCGATGTATCTCGCCAAGCAGATGACGCCTTGTTCGCTACCCGTGATCGGCCGCGCCTTCGGCGGCCGCGACCACACCACCGTGATGCACGCCGTGCGCCGCGTCGAGGAACTGATGGCGGGCGACGCGGCATTCGCGGCGGCCGTCGGAGCGCTGCGCGACCAGACGGACGAGCACCGGGTGCAGCGGCCCGCGGCCCGCGAGGCCCTGGATGCGGCGGCGCAAGCCCTGCGCGCCACGGTCGATGCCCGGATACGGCGCCTGCAACAGCTTGGGGCGGACATCGATGCACTCGCGACGGAGCTTGCGGATTCCGACGCCGATCTTGCCGGCGCCGTCGAGCGGCTGCGGGCGGTGCCCGGGAACGCCGGCGGTGGCGTGAGGAACGGTCCCGCCCGCCGCACCTGCCTCAAGTGCAACAAGGCGTTTGACAGCGCCGGGCCGGCCAACCGGGTGTGCAAATCGTGCCGGCGGGAGAACGGGCGGGTCTCGCCCATGATGGAGGGACGTTCGGCATGAGCACGCTGGAGCGCATCGGCAACTTGTGCCGCGATTATGCCGATGCCCGCGAGGCGCTGGAAGAGACCGCGGAAGCGATCCGCGACGAACAACGCGCCGCCGTGCGCCGTCGCCTGCGCGGCCTCAAGGCGCGGGTGGCCGCGGCCTCGGCCGCCAGGGACGCCTTGCGCCAAGCTCTCGCGGTGGCGCCGCACCTGTTCGAGCGCCCGCGCACCCGTGCGATCGAAGGCATCAAGGTGGGCTACCGCAAGATGCCCGGCCGGATCGAATACGCCGACGAGGCCAAGGTGATCGCCCGTATCAGGGCGCGCTGGCCCGCGCGTGAGGCCGAACTCGTGCGCGTCAAGGAAAGCCTCGATCGTGGCGCCCTCAAACGGTTGGACGGCCGCGAGCTCGCGACCATCGGCGCCAGCATCATCGATGTGGACGACGAGATCGTGATCGCCGCGGCGGCGGACGATCTCGACAAGCTGGTGGACGCCCTGCTCGAGGACGGCACGGAGGAAAGGGAGGCGGCATGAGCGCGCCGGAGAAGGACGACCGCCGCATCACCGACGACCTCGGCTGGCTGGACGGTCAGATGCGCCGTGCCCGGGATAACGCCGAGCAACTCGCCGACAACGAGCTTCGCTTCATCGACGATCTGGCGCGGCGGCTCGAGAGCTACGGCGCCGACACATACCTCTCGCCCAGGCAACGGGCCTGGCTCGAGGACATCGGCGGCCGTCTCGACAAGGCAGGAGTGCCCGTCGATGCGGACGACCCGGGCGATGAAGTGGCCCGTCCGGTGGACGAGGTGCTGCGATGACGGCCGCCTCACGCCTCCACCTGCTGCGCCCGTTTACCGAATGGCGTACCGGCGGGTCCGTGTCCGCCGCCGAACAGTGGATCGCGTCGCTGCCGGACGACGCCACGTTCGCGACATGGACGGCGCGGTGTCCGGCGCGCCTGCCGGAACTCGCCGGCGGCGTCATGACGCCGCGCCTGATCCGTGTCGAGCGCAGGCGTGTCGGCTTTGTGCGCGGCTGGCGCTACCTGAACGATGCCGATGCGCCGGCGGACCTGGCGCCGCGCGAGGATATCGGCGCCGGCGACATGCCTCCCGGGATGTTCTCTGAACTGCGGGAGGCCGGCCTTGTCTAGCGTTATGGTCTCACCAACCCGCAAGCGCCTGATCCGGTTCGTCCATGCCCGCGCCCGGGAGCTTGCCATCGACCAGGATGCGCGCCGGGCGTTGCAAGTGCGCGTCACCGGCCATGCCTCCTGCCGCGATATGAGCGTGGCCGAGCTGGAGCGCATGGCCGGTGCGCTTCGCCGGGGGAACGGGGTAAACCGGAACCCGCGCGGCGACGGACTGCCCGACACCGCGCACCGGGGCAAGCTGTGGGCACCGTGGCTCTCGGGCTGGCACCTGGGTGTAGTGGACACGCCGACCGAGGCCGCGCTGGCCGCCTTCATCAAACGCCAGACCGGGCTCGATGCCGCCAGGTGGGCGCGTGACGAACGCCATACGGCCAAGGCGATCGAGGGCCTCAAGGCCTGGCTCGCGCGCGAGGCCGGCGTCGACTGGTCTCCGTATGCGGCCGCCCAGGGCGAGGACATCGACAATCCTCGGGCGCGCGTGATCGAGGCGCAGTGGCGCATCCTGGCCGGTCTCGGTGTCGTGCACATCGACGATCCCGGCGCGCTTGCATCTTACGCCGCCCGCCATGCCGGTATCGGCCGGACGATCTCCCACACCCACCTCGAGGCCGATGAGGCCAAGGCCCTGATCGAGCATCTGGGCGGGCGCGTCCGGCGGGCCAAGGCTGGCCGGCCGTGACGGCGGGTGGTGCCGTGCTGCGCGTGACGACGGTAGAGGCGCTGCTCGGCTGGGCCGATGACGCCCGGCCCGGCGACGGCGTGGTGTACGCACGCACGGCTCTGTCCGGCTTGCCAGACCCCCGGCACGACGCGATCCGGACGGCCGCGCTCGGCTTGTGGCGCGAGGGCAAGGTGGCGCTGTTCCAGAGGGCGGGCGGCCGAATTGCGGCGGACCGGCGGGCTTACATCGCCGTGCGCATCTCTCCGCAGGCCGCACGCACGCTTGGACCGACCGTCCATGGCTGACGGCTGCGCCGAGCCGTGCCTCATCGGCGATGCCTCGCTCCACCAGGGCGACTGCCTGGAGATCCTGCCGAGCCTTCGCGGCATCGATCACGTCATCACCGATCCGCCGTATGAGGACGCGCTGCACCGTGCGGTGGGGCGCATTGAGCGCATCGACGGCAAGATCGTGCCCAGAGGGCCGGACTTCGCCGGCATCGATGCGATCCGCGGCGATGCC
The DNA here is from genome assembly GCA_965248805.1 of Alphaproteobacteria bacterium. GTDB lineage: Bacteria > Pseudomonadota > Alphaproteobacteria > UBA6615 > UBA6615 > CBDFKJ01. The sequence goes on along the minus strand of CBDFKJ010000003.1, from coordinate 135,215 downwards.
GCCATGCGGATCGCCGCGGCGTCGAGCGGCTGGGCCGTGGTGTTCACCCTGGCCGAGGGGGTGCGCGCCTGGCGCGACGCGCTGCAGGCGGCCGGCGCGCGCTGGGACACCACGCTCTGCTGGATCAAGCCGGATGCGGCGCCGCGCTTCAACGGCCAGGGCGCCGCCCGCGGCTTCGAGTGCATCGCCACCGCCTGGTGCGGCACCGGCCACCGGCGCTGGAACGGCGGCGGCCGCCGCGGCGTGTTCAACCACCTGACCGTGAAGGGCGGGCACCCGACCGCCAAGCCGGTGTCCCTGATGATGGAGCTGGTGGCGCTCTATACCGATCCCGGCGACCTGGTGTGTGATCCGTTCATGGGCTCGGGCACCACTGGGTTGGCGTGTCTGGCCCTGGGCCGGCGCTTCATCGGCATAGAGATCGACCGCGGCTATCACGACATGGCCTGTGAGCGTATCGGCTCGGCCGCAACCGAGCCGGCATTGCCTCTCTATATAGAGTCGGAGCAGAAGCCGCTGCCGCTCGGGGTCGCGTGAGTGGCCGCGCCTCTGCCCGGCGTGCTGGCCGAGATCGCCGAGGTCGCCGGCTACGCGGCGGCGCTCGAGGTCGCCCTGGCGCACGGCGGCGAGGACGCCTTTCATATCCCGCGCCCCGAGTACCTCGCGCATGAGCGCGGCCATCCGCTGGTCGCCCTGCTGGGCCTTGAGGCCGCCCGCGCCGTCGCCCGGCGTTGCGGCGGCGGTCCGGTCTACATCCCTCGCGCCCGCCGGGCGCTGGTGGCGTACCTCGCAGACCAGGGCCGCACCACTGCCGAGATCGCCGCGCGTCTCGGTCTCTCCCGGCGCACCGCGCGCCGCTACCGGCGGGCCATATCCGTTCACGTGCCTCATGGGCCATCATTATGATGGCTGAATGCGGCGGCTCGTTCCCCGCCGAGGCTTGGATTTGGATCGTCGTGGCGATCGTTGCCGCTGTGGTCGCCGTGTTTGCGGCTAGTCGGCGGGGCGATGGCGCGAGCCGTCCTTTCGCGGCAGGCAATTCCGGCGGGCCAAGTTTGACGAAAGCCCATCAGTTCGAGCTGATCAGGAAACGCCAGGAATTCTGGCAAGACGTTGTTTTTCCGCTTCTCGCGATCTTCTTTCCCGCCATTCTCCTCATCGGTCTTTTCTTGATACTGATCTTCGTGGCCGCAGCGCGCTAGGTCTCACCGCCGGCATCCGGCCCGATGGGGTGCGGACCATGGTCCGCTGCACGGGCGTGTCCGGCTCTGTTCTTATCCACCCATGCGACGGGCCAGCCTGATCCGCAACCAGTCGAGCGTGCACGGCACCATGGGTGTCCTGGCGGCGGGCGATCTGCATCTGCACACCATGGAGCCGCCATGGCGGGATAACCGGCGCAACCGCTCGTGCATCCCGGAAGGCGTCTACGAGACATTGCCACACCTCTCGCCCCGTTTCGGGCGCTGTCTGCTCGTCACATGTGTAGCGGACCGCTCACACATCCTGATCCATGCCGGCAACGTCGGCGGCGATGTCGAGGCGGGGCTTCACACCCACACGCTGGGCTGCCTGCTGCCGGGGCTCCGGTCCGGCCGCCTCACGGTCAAGGGCCGGGCGCAGCAGGCCGTGCTCGGCAGCCGCACGGCACTGCGGCACCTCATGGCCTGGGCCGCCGGCCGGCCCTTCGAGTTGGAGATTGGCCATGCTTGATGTGCTGCTTTCGATCCTGACCGGTGGCGTCTCGGGCCTGCTCGGCACCGCGGTCAGCTTCTTTTCCAGCTACTTCCAGGCCAAGCAGCGCCACGCCCAGGAGATGGAGTTGCGCCGGCTCGACATGGAGATGGCCCGGGCCGAGGCGGCCTCGGCCGAGCGTGTCGCCGCCGTCGAGGCCGAATCGGCTCGCGACCAAGCCGCCTGGTCGGCATTGGAGGCCTCCTACAAAGAAGCCTCGCGGCGCTGGTCGCGGGGCGACAGCAAGTGGCTGGTCTTCGTCGATGTCGTGCGCGGCCTGACCCGGCCCGGCCTCACCTTCATGTTCGTCGGCCTCGTCGGCACGATTTACTTCACGCTCGGCGGCTCCGACATGGAGACCATCGATATCCGCCCCCGCATCATCGACACCGTGCTCTACCTCGCCACCACCTGCGTCTTGTGGTGGTTCGGCGCACGACAGCTCGCCAAGCGGGACACGGGACGGTGATCGAGCCCGCGGCCTGGCAAGCGTTCGGCGGGGTCGCGGCGGTGGTGATCCTGCTGGGCGCCCTGGTGCTGGCGCTGCAACGGCTGGGGGTGATTCGCACCGGCGGCCCGGCGGCCCAGGCCAGCGCCGCCGGCGATGACGGCCCGGCGCGGATCGTGGCGATCGAGCGCGACCTGGCGGGCCTCCGGCTGCACGTCGCCGAGCACTATGTGCGGCGCGACGACTGGGTGCAGATGACCAGCCGCGTGATCGGCATGCTGGAGGATCACTCGGTCATGCTGGCGCGGCTCGATGAGCGCTTCAGCGCCGCGGAGCGGGTCTGGAACGGAGACGGTAAATGAGCGAGCACGATATCAACCCGCTGATCGACGAGCGTATGCTGCCGGCAGCGCGCTGGGACATCCTTCGTACGCTCCGGATCGGCGGCCATCTCGGCGCCACCGAGAGGATGATCCGCGAGGTGCTGGTCGCCGGCTATCTCGGCATCACCCGGCACTGGCTGCGCGACCAGATCGCCTACCTGGAATCCCGCAAGCTGGTCACGATCGAGCGCCACGCGGTCGATCCCTGGCGGGTCGTGCTCACACGCCACGGCTACGACGTGGCCGACTACCAGGTTCCCTGCGAGCCCGGCATCCGCCGGCCACCCCGGTCGCGGCCGGGCGACTGATGCCGCGGCGTTCCAAGGTGCTGGCGCTGCCGCGCGGATTGCGCGCCCAGCTCGACGCACTGATCGTCGAACGCGGTTTCTCCGGCTACACCGAGTTTGCCGACTGGATCGCCGAACAGGGTCACCCGATCGGCAAGTCGGCGTTGCACCAGCATGGCGCGGCGCTGGAGAGGCGGATCGAGCAGACCCGTCTGGCCACCGAGCAGGCGGAAACCCTGCTGGCGGCCACGCCTGACGATGCCGGCGCCCTGGCCGAGGGCGCCTTGCGCCAAGTGCAGACCCTTATCTTCGATCTCCTGCTCGCCGCCGAACGGGGCGACATGAAGCAGATCACTGCTGCCGCCCGTGCCCTTGCCGAGGTCGCGCGGGCCTCGATCTCGATCCGCCGCGAGCGCCGTCAGGTTCTGAGAGAAGCGGCCCACGCCGCCGACAAGGCTGCAACCAAGGCCGGCCTCACGGCCGATACCGCGGCCGCGATCCGCGCCGCCATCGAAGGGGCGGCGCCGTGAACCGCACCCCGTTGCCCTACCAGGCGCGCTGGGTTGCCGATCGCGCCGGCGTCAAGGTGATCGAGAAGCCGCGGCGCATCGGGCTCTCATGGGCCGAGGCCTACGATGCCGTGATGCACGCCGGTGAGGACCGGGGCAACGTCTATTACCAGTCCTACAACAAGGACATGACCCGCGGCTTCATCGACGACTGCGCCGAGTGGGCGCGGACCCTCAATGTCGGCGTCGAGGCCGTCGGCGAGACCCTGATCCGCGACGGCGAGCGCGACGTGCAGGCGTTCCGTCTGGCGCTGGCCTCGGGCAAGGAGGTGCTGGCGATGACCTCGGCGCCGCGCGCATTCCGCTCCAAGGGCCGGCCGGGCGATATCGCCGTCATCGACGAGGCCGCCTTCGTCGACAACCTCGGCGAGGTGCTCAAGGCCGCGCTCGCCTTCGGCTTGTGGGGCGGCCGCGTGCATGTCCTCTCGACCCATGACGGCGAGGCCTCGCCGTTTGCCGCGCTGGTGCGCGATATCCGCGACGGCGTGACCTCCGGCAGCCTGCATACGGTCACCTTGGGACAGGCGCTCGCCGAGGGGCTGTACGAACGCATCTGTGCGGTTACGGGGCAGGACTGGTCACCAGAGGCCGAGGCGGTGTGGGAGGCGGAGATCCGCCACCGATACGGCATCCGCGCGGCGGAGGAGTTGGATTGCGTTCCGTCGGCCGGTGCCGGTGCCTGGCTCGCCTGGGAGCTGATCCGCGCCGCCGAAGACGCCGGTGCCGGAGCGCCCGACGGCTATGCGGGCGGTCCGGCCCATATCGGAATCGACATCGCGCGCCGCCACGATCTCTGGGTCGCCGCCGCGGTCGAGACGGTGGGCGACGTGCTCTGGCTGCGCGAGCTGGTGGTTCGCCACAACATCACCTTTTCCGAGCAGGAGGCGATCGTCGCCGCACTCGATCGGCGCTACCGGCCACTGCGCATCGCGGTCGACCAGACCGGCATGGGCGAGATGATGGTCGAACGCCTTCAGGACACGCACGGCCGGCTGCACGTCGAGGGGGTGCAGATGTCCGCACCCCGCAAGCTCGATGTCGCCACGGCGCTGCGCGAGGTCCTGGAAGACCGCCGCCTGCGCATTCCCGCCGATGACGAGCTCAGGCGCGACCTGCACAGCGTGCGCGCCGAGGCCGGCGCCACCGGCGCCCCCCGTCTTGTCGCCGAACGCAGCGCCACCGACGGTCATGCCGACCGCTTCTGGGCCATTGCCTTGGCCTGCGCCGCGGCGGCCGATACGACCGGGCCCTTTACCGCGCGCACCACCAATGGCCGTTACTCAGGGCTGGCCGCCTACGGCGGCGACAATGATGCCTACGCCATCGACCGGCGCCTCAACATCGTCAACGGCGGCACCGACTGGAGCGGCTGGCACTGATGGCGCGCAACCGCAGATCAAAGACCCCGGCGCGGCCGCCCCGCGGCGAGGTCGCCGCCACCGGCGGCGGCATCGATGCCGCGCTCTCGCCGTTCATCGGCGCTACGGGATCGCCACAGAGCATTCTACGCGGCGGGCCGGCGGCCTGGCGCGAGACCCTGCGCGACGAGAAGGCCGCCACCAGCCTTGCCCAACTGCTCGATGCGGTCTCGGCCATCCCCTGGCGCGTCGAGCCGGGAGGGCCGGGGCGCCGCGATGCCGCGGCGGCCGAGGACCTCGCCGAGCAGCTCGCGGCGGCCGACTTCGATACCGCCTTCCGCGAGATGGCCCACGCCGTCTGGTACGGCTATTCGGTGGCCGAGATCATCTGGCAACCGGCCGGCGGCCGGGTCGAGATCGCCGCCATCCGCACCCGTGCGCCCGAGCGCTTCCGCTTCGGCACGGACGGGGACCTGCGCCTGATCAGCCGGACCCACCCTCGCGGCGCGCCGGTGCCCGAGGCCAAGTTCTGGCTCGCCCGCATGCCCGCCGAGCACGGCGGCCAGGCCCACGGGCCCGGCGCCGCCCGGCTCTGCTTCTGGCCGGTCTGGCTGAAGCGCAACGGCATCCGCCACTGGGCCGTGGCACTCGAGAAGTTCGGCACCCCGACGCCCATGGGCAAACACGGCCGCAACGCGACAACCGAAGAGGTCGACCGTCTCCTCGAGACCCTCCAGCGGTTGGCCCAGGGTGCCGGCATCGCCATCCCAGAGGGTCAGGAGATTACGTTCCTCGAGGCCACCCGGCGCAGCGGCGGCGATCATGCCCAGTTCTGCAAATACATGGACGCCCTCATCGTCGAGGCCGTCCTGTTGCAGACCGCGACCACCGAGATGGGGCCGTGGAAGGGCACCGCCGAGGTGCAGAAGCTGGTGCGTGACGAACGCGTCGCCACGCTGTCGCGCATGATCTGCTCCGGCGTCGAGCGCACCGTCGCCCGCTGGCTCACCGATTGGAACCATCCCGGCGCAGCCTGTCCCCGCGTCGTGCGCGAGATCGCCCCGCCCGAGGACCTGGGCGCCCGCGCCGCCCGCGACGAGATCGTCGCCCGCATGAGCGGGATGCGCCCGGCCCGGCGCTACATCGAGGACACCTACGGCGGCGAATGGGAGGACGCGCCGGCGCCAAGCGCCGAGCAGCGGTTCGCCTTTGCCGAAGCCGGCCGGGACGATTCCATCGACCGGGCGCTCGCCGCCGAGCTCGACGGCTGGCAACCCCTCATGGAGCCCATGATCGAGCCCGTCCTCGATGCCATCCGCAATGCCGATGGCTTCCAGGACGTGCGCGACGGCCTCGGTGGCCTGTACGGCCGCATGGATGAGACGCCGGTGGCGACCAAGCTCCACCGCGCGGCCTTCTCAGCCGAGCTCTCCGGTGAGGCCGGGCTGGTGGATGACGACGCCGGCGACGACTGATCCGCCGTGCCCGAGCCCGAGATCCTCGATATCCCGCCCGAGGAAGCCGTCAAGCATTTCCGCGCCAAAGGCTTCCATGTCGGCTTCGACTGGCGCGATACCGACGCCGCCACCCATGTCAGGAGCTTCACCGTCGCCAAGGCCATGAAGCTCGACATCCTCCAGGATATCCAGGGGGCCATGGACGCGGCGATTGCCGACGGCCGGACCTTCGACTGGTTCCGCGACAACCTCGAGCCCACGCTGCGCAAGAAAGGCTGGTGGGGCCGCCAGCCCATGCTCGACCCGGTCACCGGCGAGACCCGCATGGTCCAACTCGGCTCGCCGCGGCGCCTGCGCATCATTTTCGACACCAACGTCCGCATGGCCTACGCCCACGGCCGCTGGCAGGGCATCGAGCGCCTCAAGGAGCAGATGCCGTACCTGCGCTATGTGGCTGTCCGGGATGCCCGCACCAGGCCCCAGCATGCCGCCTGGCACGGCACCGTGCTGCCCGTCGACCATCCCTTCTGGCACACTCACTATCCGCCCAACGGCTGGCGCTGCCGCTGCATCGTCCAGCAACTCTCCGACGACGATCTCGAGCGCTACGGCTACAAGGTCTCGTCCGGCCCGCCGCCCGGCTCGCAACAAACCCGCCCCTGGGTCAATAGGCGCACCGAAGAGCCCGCCCGGGTGCCCGTCGGCGTCGATCCTAGCCTCGCCCACAACGTCGGGCTGATCAACCCCGGCAGGAACGCCGCCGACCGCCTCATCGCCAAGATCGACACCGCACCTGAAGCGTTGGCCAGGGCCGCCATCGGCCGGCCCTGGCGGACACCGCTGTTCGCGCGCCATCTCTCCGGTGCCTCCGACGGTGATTGGCCGGTCGCGGTCGTGCCCGAGGCGATCAGAAAAGCCATCGGCGGCCGGTCCCACACCGTCCGCCTCTCCGGCGAGACCGCCGCCAAGCAGACCATCCGCCATCCCGAGCTCGCGCCCGGCGACTACGCCCGCATCCAGCGGATATTCGACGAGGGGGAAGTGTTCGCGACCTATGGGAACCAAGCCGCCGGCTTCCTCGAGCAGGATGGCCGCCTCTGGCGCGCCGTGGTCAAAGCCACCGAAGACGGCGGCGAGACGTTCCTTGTCACCCTGCGCCGGGCGCACGACCACAACCACCGCAACGCTCGGCGACGTTTCAGGCTAGTCCATGACTGAAGTAAAGCGCCTGGAGGGCCGTAACCCCCTCGCGTGGCCGAAGCCGTACGGGTAATACGAAATGCCTCAGGCGCCGTTGCCAATTTACGCCGTGATGCTCGGCGTTTTCAAGTGAGGAGGGAGGTGATCCTGGCAGTGGCAATCGGCAGCCGCACCCCGCGACAGCAACCCCGTCGTTCATGGGGGTCTATTAGGCAACGTCAGACTTGCTAAAATTGCGGCCGATTCCAGATCCCTCGAAACAACCCGACTTTCCCGGCGATTCAGGCCCCTTGAACCGGCCGTAAAATCGCGTTTTCAAGGCCATTTTCGCCTCGTGAACGGCCGATTCACAAAGACTTTTGGCTTCCTTCCGCGCGAGCGTCGCCGCGCCGCAAACCGTTGATAACCTTGGTTTTATCCGGCCTCTTCCGGCATCTTCCGGCCTCTTCCGGATTCACAAAGACTTTTGTCCCCGCACAGGCCGACGTCCGACGCCTATCCGCGATGCGGTCTCTTGCATGTCCCAATCGGTCGACAACGCGGGACACGCCCTCGAGGTCGTACTTGTGGACCCGCTCACGCGCCGCGCCGGCTTCGGCTCCCGATGTGTGCCGCTTCCGATTCCCGATCGCTTCTCCGACGCCGTCGGCCATTTCCTACGGCATGCGCCGTTAGTTTCCACACCTGAACACAGCCCGCTGTAATGGGTGCCACGGGTTCGTCCGCTTGCGTTTTCTTGCTCTGAGGCCGCCCGGCGTTGCCGGAGCTGTCATGGTAAAGGCGCAACCATTTTGCGACGTTGCCGTATGCTCTGAGCATACATCCATTATTTTCAATATATTGGGTGTCACACGAAGCAGGGACACGGAGACGCCGTGGGGGCTCGTTGTCCCCCCGAGGTTGTTGATCGGCGCGCCGTTTCGACGCCGATCGGCGCGCTAATGCGTTGATATTGCGTGACTGTGAGGGGTCAACATTCGACGCCGGTCAACAGTTGACAGCCAAAACCTCGTCCAGGACCCGGCCCAGTCGGTTGAATTTCACGCACACGACACAGGGTCGACCCAGGGTGCGGACTGTCCTCCATTCCTGGTGTGCACGGGACCGATGACCTCTATATATAGCGGTACCGTGGAGATCGAGTGGGCCCGATAACGACAAGAGGCTGCGCACCATGAGCAGAGCCGCATTCATCGAGAACGTCGCCAGGAAGGGTAACATGAACAAGGCCGAGGCCAAGCGCACGGTGGATCTGGTGCTTGGCGAGATCGAGGCGGGGCTCAAGAAGTCCAAGAAGGAGGGCCGCTACACGATCGGCAACTTCGGCACTTTCACCATCACCAGCCGCAAGGCGCGCAAGGGCCGCAACCCGCAGACCGGTGAGCAGATCCGGATCAAGGCTTCCAAGGTGCTGAGGTTCCGACCGTCGGCCGCTCTGAAGAGGGCGGTAGGCGCCTCGTAGCTCACCGGCATTCCGGAGGTTTCGCGACGTCGCATGTCATTCCAGGAGAGCGTTGACCCGGCCGGACATCCGGACAGGGCCTTCCACGACCGGCGCGGCAAAGGCGAATCGGTGCGACTGACGACCGCGTCCGGACAGGCAATTCTGGAGGCACGCCGGGTGCTGCGGGAGGTCTTCGGTTTCGAGGACTTACGGCCCGGCCAGGAGGCGGCGATCACGGCACTGCTGGCCGGGCGCAACGCGCTCACGGTGATGCCGACGGGATCGGGCAAGTCGCTCTGCTTCCAGATCCCCGCGCTGGTCATGCGCGGTCTCACGGTGGTGGTGTCGCCGCTGATCGCCCTCATGCAGGACCAGGTGGCGGCGCTCAGGCTCGCGGGCGTCGCGGCGGACTGCATCAACTCGGCGAAGGGCCGCGCCGACAATGTCGCTGCCTGGCGCCGCGCCGCGGCGGGCGAGACGCGGCTTCTCTACATGGCCCCGGAACGGCTGATGACCGAGCGCATGCTGGCGGCGCTTGATCGCCTGCATGTAAGCCTGTTCGCCATCGACGAGGCGCATTGTATCTCGCAATGGGGGCCGGCCTTCCGGCCGGAGTATGAGGATCTGTGCCGGCTGCGCGCGCTCTTCCCCGGCGTCCTGATCGCGGCGCTGACGGCGACGGCCGACGAGGTGACCCGAAACGACATCGCCGAGAAGCTGTTCGGCGGCCAGGCGGAGCAGGTCGTGCTCGGCTTCGACCGCCCCAACATCAAGCTCAGGGTGGAGATGAAGCGCGAGTGGAAGCGCCAGTTGCGGAGCTTCGTCGCCCGCCACGAGGGCGAGAGCGGCATCGTCTACTGCCTCTCGCGCAAGAAGACCGAGGAGACCGCCGCCATGCTGGCGGCGGACGGCGTTCGGGCGCTCCCCTATCACGCAGGGATGGAGAAGGAGGAGCGGGAGGCGCACCAGAACATCTTCATGACCTATCCCGGCGTGGTCATCGTCGCCACCATCGCCTTCGGCATGGGGATCGACAAGGCGGACGTGCGCTACGTCTTCCACACCGACCTGCCGGGCAGCGTCGAGGCCTACTACCAGGAGATCGGCCGGGCTGGGCGGGATGGTGCGCCGGCCGAGGCGCACATGCTCTACGGGCTCTACGACATCAGGATGCGGCGCCAGTTCATTGAGGAGGAGGACGCGGGGCCTGAGCGCAAGCGCCGAGAGCACAAGCGGCTCGACGCGCTGCTGGGCTATTGCGAGGCGCCGGCCTGCCGCCGGGTGGCACTGCTCGACTATTTCGGCGAGCGGACCGGCGCTTGCGGCAACTGCGACTGCTGCCTTGACCCGTCCGAGCGTGTCGACGGGACCGAGGACGCGCAGAAGATCGTGTCGACGGTCCAGCACTCCGGCGAGCGCTTCGGCGCCGCGCATCTGATCGACATCCTGCGCGGGACCGAGACCGAGAAGATCGTGCGCTTCGGCCATGGCCGGCTGCCGACCTTCGGGGCAGGCGCCGGGCGGGGCAGGAACGAGTGGCGCTCGCTGATCCGCCAGATTGTGGCGACCGGGTTCCTGCGTCTCGACATCGCAGGCTACGGCGGGCTCGGGATCACGGACAAGGGCCGGGACCTGCTGCGGGGCAAGGGCGCGTTCCGCTACCGCGAGGACACGGTGGCAGCACGCCCGTCGGCGCCGTCGCGGGAGACGCGCGGCAAGGAGCCCGAGCACCCGCTGAGCGGCGACCAGGCGGCCCTGCTCGATGCGCTCAAGGCGCTGCGGCTGCGACTGGCGAAGGAACGGGGAGTGCCGGCCTACATCGTGTTTCCGGACCGCACGCTGATCGACATGGCGCGCCGGCGTCCGCGCACGAAAGAGGAGTTCGCCGAGGTCAACGGCGTCGGCGCGGCCAAGCTCGAGCAGTTTGCCGAGCCCTTCCTGGCCGCCATCGAGGCCGCACTCCCCGACACCGGCTGAGCGCGGGACGTCCGCTACCGCACCCGCGTCAGCGCTGTCGCACGGCTTGCCTGTCGATAGTGTTCGTTCTATGTTCTTGTACAGTCATCGCCGCGGAATGCCTCCTACCGCCCTGCCATGACCGACCAGATCGTCATCACCGAGAAGTCCAGCCAGGCGACGGACATCCGCGCCGCCGTCGGGTCCCGCTACGGCACTGTCCTCCCCGCGGAGGGCCACCTGCTCGACCTGTGCGAGCCGGAGGACGTGAACCCGGCCTGGAAGCGCTGGTCGACGGATCTGCTGAAGCCCGAGGGGCTCTACGGCACCAAGCCTGCCACAGGCGGCAACAAGGCGGCCAAGCTGAAGGCCATCCGCGCGGCACTGCGCACCGCGAAACGCGTGTGGCTGGCGACCGACTGCGACCGCGAGGGACAGCTCATCGGGCAGGAGATCCTGGAGCATTGCGGCTACCGCGGCGAGGTGATGCGAGTGATGTTCACCGCGCAGGATCCGAAGACCATTCGCGACGCCTTCAGCCGCGCCCTGCCCAACGCCGAGCATGCCCTTCTCTACGCCGCCGCCGTCGCGCGCCGTCAGGCCGACCAGATCTACAACCTGTCGCTGACCCGCACCGCGACGGTCACGCTCGGCCGTGGCGCGCAGGGCGTGATCGGGGTCGGGCGGGTGAAGACGCCGACGCTTGCGATCGCCTGCAAGCGCGAGCTGGAGATCCGCGACTTCGCTCCGGTCACCTACTTCGAGGTCACGGCCGCCGCCCATGCCGGGGGCGGCGCCTTTCGGATGCGGCACGCGCCCAAGGACCGCATTCTGAAACGCGAAGACGCCGAGGCGGTTGTGAAGTCGGCGAAGGACTTCGCGGGTCCGCTCGGCGTGCGGGTGGAGGACAAGCGCCAGCGCCCGCCGAAGCTCCACGACCTGCCCTCGCTGCAGAAGCTGTGCAGCGCCCGCTTCGGCTGGTCCGCTTCCAGGACCCTGGAGGTGGCGCAGGAGCTCTATGACGGCGCGGGCAAGAAGGTCCTCACCTATCCGCGTGCCGAGGTGCGCTACCTGCCGGAGAGCGCGATCGCCGACGTGCCGAAGATCGTCGCCGGACTGCGGGCAGGCAAGGCCTACGCCGCCGTCCCCGTGCCGTCGCAGCCGGTGATCCGCAAGGGGCGCAACGGCAGCTTCCACGACAAGGGCCTCGAGGGTGCGAGCCATCACGCGGTGATTCCGAACGTCAACACGATCGGCGATCTGGGCGAGATTTGGCCGCGCTTGTCGAGCGACGAAAAGAAACTGTTCGACGCGATTGCGCGGTCCTATCTGGCATCGGTCATGCCCGATTACCGCTACCGGCAGACGACGGTGACGCTGGATGTCCTCGGCTTCGGGTTCCGCGCAGCGGGCCGCCAGCCGATCGAGGCCGGCTGGCGCGATGCCTTTCCCGATTGGCGGCCGGCTGAGGAGAAGGGCGAAGGGGCGCAGGCGCTGCCGGTGCTGCGCGACGGGGAGACTGCCCGGCTGCACGACCCGGAGATCGAGGACAAGGAGACCCGGCCGCCGCCGCGCTACAAGGAGGGCACGCTGATCGAGGCGATGCAGAACGCTTGGCGCTTCGTGGAGGACGAGGCTCTTCGGGAGCGCCTCAGGGAGGCCAGGGGGATCGGCACGCCAGCGACGCGGGGTGAGATCATCGTGGGGCTCAAGAAGCAGGGCTTCCTGACGGTCCGGGACAAGAACATCGTGCCGAGCGACCGGGGGCTGGCACTGTTCGGGGTTCTGGGGCGCGCCGATCCGGCGCTGGTCGATCCGGGCGTGACGGCGGAGCTGGAGTGCCTGCTGGACGACGTTGTGCTCGGTAAGCAGGAGATGACGGTGGCGATCGACGCCATATGCGATGCCGCCCGGCGCATCATCGGCAGGTTGGGCGAGGGCGCCGCCGGCGGAGCGGCGGTTGCGCTCGGGGACGCTTCGGGCGGCTACAGCGGCAAGGATCGCCCGCCGACGGCGGCGATGAAGCGGTTTGCCGTGTCGATCGCCAAACGCAAGGGTATCAAGCCGCCTGCGGGCTACACGAAGTCGGCCTCCGTGTGCCGACAGTTCCTGGACCGGCACGCGCCCGCTCGCGCTGCCAGCAACACGGCGAGCACCGGAGCAACAGGAGCCAAGGCGCCGAGTGCGGCGCAACTGTCCTTCGCCGAGGCGATCGCGCGGGACAGGGGTATCGCCGTTCCCGACGAGGTCAGGGCAAGTGCGGCCGCGACGTCGAAATGGATAGACACGAACCGGCGCCCCAAGTCGGCGGGCCGTGGCGGGGCTGCGGTATCCTCCAGGCCTGCGTCGACGGCGAGAAAAAGAATCCCCCGATAGAGGGACTTCGCGCCGAATTTGTGGACTGCCCCCTGGTAGCCCGTAACATTGTATGTCTTTCTGCGGCTGGCTCCTGAGCGGCCGGTTCGCCTACTGTTGGCGTGCGAGAGTCGATCGGCGATCCAGCGCAGGCCGCTCCGCCATTCCCGTCGTCAGTGACATTCTCTGATGGGCAGGCGGAACCGCAAGAACGGCGCGGTCCTTGTGCATTCGGCCAGAATAACTAAACCTCCGGCCTGCCGGGAGCGCTGAATTTTACCCGTTTTCGTTCTCTCTCGGCGCCTATTCTCCAACACAACTAAACCTCGGCGATTTGGTACAGTTGAACTGTACCTCCAAGAATCAAGGACTTAGCAGGCGTTCGTCGGCCGAGGGTTTGAAGGCCGCTCGCTGGGCAAGCGCAAATCACGTCGAACCGCCTGGTTCGGAAACGGAACCGCTCGCAAGGGGTCCCGCCTCCTACCGACCCCACGCCGCGCGTTGGTCTTCCCAGGCGAGCGGCACATCACGTAGAAAGTCGGCGAGGGTGAGCCCCTTGGCCTGCCGCCCGTCGAGGATCGCGGCGACGATGTCGGGGGCGAGGCAGGTGAGCGGCAACAGGCGGCAGACATAGGCAAGTGTCACCCCCTCCTGGGCGGCGAGGTCGGTAATCGATTTTGCCCGGCCGCTCTCGATCCGCCGCCGCCAGCGGTGGGCTTTCACGAGCGCCCGGATGATGGTTTCGTCGCGGGCGGGTTTCGCGGGCGCGGGACCGGCGCCCTCGGGCGCGATGACGTACTTGCGGCCGCCGCGGCGGGCGAACCGCACCGGGATGCGGATGGTGACGGTGTCCACCTCCGAGCCGGTCCTCATGGTCATGCCGCTGCCTCCAGGCTCGATGCGTCGCCCTCGGCCAGACCGTCGTTTTCGGCCGTTTCCTTTCTCTCTTCGCCCATATTCTCTAAAGGGTGTGCACTTTGGGCCGAGGTACCCGTTTCGGGTACCGCCAAAAACACTTGATAAATCAATATGTTACGATTTTCTTTCTGCTCACCGTTTTGAACGCTTATTGCCCTGCGAAAGCGACCGGAATCAAAATATGGCAGGTGGTTTGGTCAGCTGATCGAAAACCTCGCCCGGTACTCGTTGTCGTCGTAGTGCCAATCGATCGGCGGCTCTTCGATTCCAAAATACGCCATCAGCTTTTTTGACAGCTGCCGCTTCTGCTGTTTGATGCTGACACTGGCATCGGGGCCTTTCCACGACACGGTGCCGCTGCCGCAGGCGAACGACCAAAGCAGGGCCCACTGGAGCGTCGGCCGGCCGTTCTTGCGGTTCTTCATGTCCAGGTGCTCCGGTTCCACACGGCGCGTGATGCCGCCTCTGCATCGGATGGTGGCGACCTCTTCGGCGGTATGTCCTCCCACCTGGTTCCGGGCGGCGTCGGGAACCGGTTGGGCTGCCCCAGCTCTGCTTCGGGCATCACCGCCGCGTGGAAATCAGCCAACAAGGTCCTCGCGGCGTCCGTAGCCACGAGTTCTCCCGCACCGTCGTTCTCGAACAGGTCGGACAATGCCGCGAGCCTGGATTGTTGGCGCCGGAGCAGGTCCACGACCGACAGGTCGCAAAACCGCACGGTCGGGACCGTCAAGATGAACGGCGCCTCGGTGGCGGTGCAAAGCTGTGTGGCGACATCGCGAGACGACGCGGCATCGCTCTGGATGGCGAGGAAAAGAGGGAACCGTCTCCCGGCCCGGGGATGATAATCGCCAACCCGCCAAGTCTGGCGAAGGCCCGCAATCTCCTCAAACGCCGGATCAATACCGAAGGTCCCGGCTACGAGGGTGCAGAGCCTTCGGGCGTCCAATGCATGGATCGCTATATCCTGCCGGGTCAGGACCAACCGGTCGCATCGCTTCGGCTGGTCTCCGCACACGGCGACGGCCCCGACAACATCCGTATCCCTCCGCTCGGCAATTGCCGGGCAGAGGTAACAAAGCCCATTGAGACGGCCTCCATCGACGACATCGCCTTTGCCCAGTTGGCGTTGCAGGCCAAGTCGTTGTCCATCTATGCCCAGACCGCCGCCTTGCGCCGCGTCCATGACAGGGCGCGCAAGAGTGGTGCCCTCGGCGCCGACAATGCTCTCGACGCGATTGCGATGACGGGGTGCAAGTAATGGCATTCCCGATCCTCTGTGCCGACGAGCGCCTGGCCGAACCCGAATCCCGCCCTTCGCCCGCCTTCGGCGCCGCCGGCCGGGGGCGCGGCGCATGAACCACCTCGCGCTGAGCGCGTGTCCGGCGGCGCCGATCCCCGGTCCACGGACGCCCTCCCTCATCATCGACGTGGCCGGTTTCGAGGGATGGTTGAGGGCCGCCCATCCGGGGAGCCGGATCACCCTCCACCGCGGTCATCTCAGCGTCGACCGGCAGCAACGGCTCCACGCACCGCACGACCCGGCGCGCGACGAGCTCAACCGTCTCGCGGACCGCGCCATGCGGGCCTCCAGGCAGGGCCTCGTTCATCTCGTCCAGAAGCGCCACGGCGACGCCGACTACAGCTACATCGCGATCCGGGCCCGGGCCCCCGCGAAGCGCCGTCGGGAGGCCTTCCCCTTTCGAATCGTCGGAGGACAACCTGATGTCGAACCGCATCCATCTCGAGGACATCCGCGCCATGCCGGACGGCGAGATCGCCGCCCTGCCGGCCGAGCAGCCGGCGCTGCTGCAGGAGGACGCCGAGGCGGCGCTCACGGTCGCCAAGAAGCTCAAGGAATGGCTCGACGGCGCTATCGGCCTGCACTTCGCCGAGAAGGCGCACGCGGCGCGGCGCAACGCCGGTAAGGACACCGGCACGGTCCGGCTGGCCGAGGACGGCGTGATCGTCGTTGCCGACCTGCAGAAGCGCGTCGATTGGGATCAGGCCCAGTTCGCGGTGTTGGTCGAGCGCATCCGCGCCGAGGGCGACGATCCGGCCGAGTACGTCGACATCGCCTTCAAGGTTCCCGAACGCAAGTACGCCGCCTGGCCGAGTGCGATCCGCGCCGCCTTCGAAGACGCCCGCACGGTGCGCACCGGCAAGCCCGTCTTCAAGCTGACTCTCGCGAAGGAGGACGGGCAATGAGCGGCCTCCCGATCATCTCGGCCGACGAGCGCCTCGCCGAGCGCCGCGGCATCAAGGGTTGCATCTTCGGGAAATCCGGGATTGGCAAGACCTCGCTGCTGCGGACCCTCGAGCCCGGCGCCACGCTGTTCTTCGATCTCGAGGCCGGCGATCTCGCCATCGAGGACTGGCCCGGCGACACCATCCGGCCGCGCACCTGGTCCGAGTGCCGCGATTTCGCGGTCTTCATCGGCGGGCCCAACCCGGCGCTCCGCGACGACCAGGTCTATAGCCGGGCCCATTACGAGGCGGTGGCCGAGCGCTTCGGCGATCCGGCCGCGCTCGATCGTTACGAGACCGTGTTCATCGACTCGATCACGGTCGCGGGGCGGCTCTGCTTCCAGTGGTGCAAGGGCCAGCCCCAGGCGTTCTCGGACCGCAACGGCAAGCCCGACATGCGCGGCGCCTACGGGCTCCACGGCCAGGAAATGATCGCCTGGCTCACCCACCTGCAGCACACCCGCAGCAAGAACGTCTGGTTCGTCGGCATCCTCGACGAGAAGCTCGACGACTTCAATCGCCGGGTCTTCTCCCCCCAGATTGAGGGCTCGAAGACCGGCAACGAACTCCCCGGCATCGTCGACGAGGTCATCGTCATGGCCGAGATCGGCCAGGCCGACGGCGATCCCTACCGGGCTTTCGTCTGCCGCACCCTCAATCCCTTCGGCTATCCCGCGAAAGACCGCAGCGGGCGTCTCGATCAAATCGAGGAACCTCATCTCGGCCGCCTGATGACCAAGATCGGCGGCCCCGTCAGACCGGCGAGCGAGAGGCTGGAGTTTGGCCGCCCCGCCCCCGCGCCCGCCGGCACCCCGTCCACCCCGCAGAGCGAAACGCAAGAGGAAGGAGCACCCCAACCATGAGCGGAGCCTGGAACGATTTCAACGACGCATCGTTCCGTCAATAATGCCCGCCGGATACGAGATAGAGGGAGCACCCTGCTCCAGGACGCCGTCGATCAGGGGCTGGTCACGGTCAGCGACGCCGCCGCCATCGTCGACCGTCCGCCCGAAGAGCAGGATGCCCTGGTCGACGGCGTCCGCTCGGGCCACCACAAGACCCTGCGCCGCGCCGCCGCCGTCCGCCGCCGCGAACAGCGCAAGACGCCGCCCGCGGACATGCCCGCGCACGACGGCCGCCAAAGGCTACTTCGGCCGCGAGGTGCTGAAGTCCCTTGCCGACGGCGCCTGGACGACCCGCATCGCCGAACCGAAGGGCAAGGGGCTCTCGCGCTGGCACGGCGACGACGCCGCTCGGCGGGCCGTTTACAACAACCGCAACCGATTGCTGTCGGGCGTGGCGAAGGCCGCGTTCAAACTCCGCGCCGAAGTGGTCGAGCGGGGCTTCGCCCAGGTCCTCGATCGCGGCGGCATGCGCCGCACTTGGCTGCGCGGGCGCGAGAACATCAGCAAGCGCTATCTGATCCACGTCGCCGGACACAACCTGGGCGTCCTATTGCGCCAGTTGATCGGCGCCGGGACCCCGCGAGAGGCTGCGGCCAAGGGCTTGGCGGTCCTGCTGCTTGTCTTGCGACAGGAACAATCGCTGATCATTATCCTCGCCCTCAATAACCCCCCGGCGCCGGGTCTCGCCGCCGCCATTGTTATCACGCCCGATGCTTCATCAACTCAGTCTTCTTCAACGGGCTGTTAGGCAGGAACGCTCGGGCTGGCGCGACCGGGAACTCTCCCTGCGCCATCGCCGCTGGGGCTGGAACTGTCCGGCGATGGATATCGACTTCCTGGAGTTCCATGCGGGCGAGCCGGTAGCCCTGATCGAGTGCAAGCTGGAACATGCCGCACCCTGGGACCTCGACGGCAAGCCGGCGCGCGCCTTCATGCGCCTCGCCGAACGGGCGGGCCTTCCCGCCTTCTACGTGGTTCGCGCGGCCGATTTCTCCTGGTGGCGGGTGCGGGCGCTCAACGGTCCCGCCCGGAGCCATCTGGACGCCTCTATTTACCTCGCCAATTTTGCCTTGTTGTGATTCTCTGCGGCGGTTCGATTCGAGGGGGGTATTGATGAGGCAGACTGGCCTGTTCGGCTTACCGGATCATTTGCGCAAGCTTTCGGCGACTGGCGATCCGTTGGAGGTGCTGGCGAAGGTTGTCGATTTCGAGATTTTCCGCGCACCGCTTGAGGCGGCGCTGGGCTATTCGGACGGATCGAAAGGCGGCCGCCCGGCCTACGATGCGGTGGCGATGTTCAAGGTTCTGGTCCTGGCCGCGCGGCACACGGTGAGCGACGAGCGGATGGAGTTTCTGATCCGCGACCGCTTGAGTTGGCTTCGCTTCCTGGGCTTCGATCTCGGAGCGCCGACGCCGGACCGGAACACCATCTGGACCTTTCGCGAGCGTCTGGTCCGGGCCGGGGCGATGGATGAGCTGTTTGCCGCCTTCGATGGCGAGCTGCGCCGGTGCGGCTATCTGGCGATGGGCGGGCAGATCGTCGATGCGACCCTGGTATCGGCGCCCAAGCAGCGCCACCGCGATGACGAGAAGCGGGCGATCAAGGCGGGCAAGAGCGCGTCCGAGATCTGGCCCGATCAGCCGGCCAAGGCGGCGCAGAAGGACACAGACGCGCGGTGGACGGTGAAGACCGGAAGGCGCAAGAACCCCGCCGGGGCGCAACGGCGCGTGCCCGACATCGCGATCCCGGTGTTCGGCTACAAGAATCATGTCGTCATCGATCGGGCCTACGGCTTCATCCGCGGCTCGGCGGTGACCGATGCCGCCCGCCATGACGGCAAGATGTTGCGTCATCTCGTCACCGGCGACAATCTGGCCGCCGGCGTGTGGGCTGACAGCGCCTATCGCTCGAAGGCGAACGAGGCGTGGCTGGCGGGCAAGGGTCGGATCTCCCACATCCACCGCAAGAAGCCGCCGGGCCGGGCCATGCCCAAGGCGACCGCCCGGGCCAATGCCCGCAAGTCAGCGGTCCGTGCACGCGTCGAGCATGTCTTCGCCCAGCAGAAGGATCGCATGAGCCTGTTCGTCCGGACCATCGGGCTCAAGCGGGCCGAGACCAAGATAGGCCTCGCCAACCTCGCCTATAATTTCCAGCGTCTGATCTTCCATGAGCGCAGGGCCGCCATGGCATGAGTCCGCCCGTATGACCAAAAAACACCCCGCTGAGAACGAAACCGCGGACGAATAACGCCGTCAAATCCACCCGCCGCACGGATCGGCCAACAGGACACCCTTATCCGCGCCAAATCGGCCGGTTGTTAGAGGTCTCCATCTGGGCGGGAATGAGCGCCGGCTCACGGAACCCGAGTTCATCTCGCTGCTCTATGCGCTGCGGGGCCTCAATCTGCCGCCGGAAACGGCCGCCCGGGGCTATTGCCGGGAGGATCGGTCCTGATGCTGGACTACAACCATTCGGCCAGCTTCACCGAGGGCATCAACGCGCTGATCGACGCAGGCCTGGAAGCGGGGAACGCCGCGCAGACGCCGCGCGCGTATCTCGGCGGCTCGCGCCTCGGCGTGCCTTGCGAGCGCGCGCTCCAGTACGAATACGCCGCCGCGCCGAAGGACGACGGCGCCGATTTCGACGGCAAGACGCTCCGCATCTTCGCCGCCGGCCATGTGTTCGAAGATCTCGCCGCCGGCTGGCCAGGAACATCCCAGTTGGCGAAAGCGGTGCGTGAGATCTTGACTTCTTTCTTGCCCTTTCCTGAACCCGAAGAAACATGAAGCTTTGTTTTGGGTCTCACTGCTACTTTCAGGTTGTGTGTTTTTGCCGCGAGGTCCAACAGCGCTTTGATGTGATCGGGCTCAAGAAGGCAAATCTCCATAGTGTCCACGTTGTTGAGATCGGTTTGTCCGCAGACCAACGCAAGGAAGTAATCATCGGTCCCCAGCTGGCTTAACTCTCCCGATCCAAATGAGAAGGACCAACTGGTTTCAGGACCCTTTAACTGAGTGGGAAACGTCCTGTACTTAACCAACAGGGAAGCGTCGTTGATCTTGTACGTTGACCATGCTTCCTTCGGCTTGGTTTCGATCAAGTGCAGACTCACGGGACGGTCGCCCCGAATCAGCTTGACCAACGCCGCACCGTGGTACAGCTCGAACTCTTTGACGGATGGCATCGTTCACCTCTCGACAGTTACTTACTGCGAACGCAAGCGTTTCATTGTCTTCCATAGTACGGGCGGAAGTCTGGAAGGAATTTCATGCGGCGGCATGCTCGTCCAACTTGATGAGCGACTCGGCGGGAATGCCCAAGCCTCGGTGCAGGCGCCAGATCATCTTCAGGCTGAGCGGACGCTTGCGGTTGAGGACCTCGTAGACCCGGCTGCGGCTGCCGATGTAGGGAACCAGATCCTTGGGCGCCATCCCGTTCTGCTCCATGTGATAGCGGATCGCGGCGACCGGGTCCGGAAGGTCGGGCGGGCAGTGCCTGGCCT
Source organism: Alphaproteobacteria bacterium (assembly GCA_965248805.1). Taxonomy (GTDB): domain Bacteria; phylum Pseudomonadota; class Alphaproteobacteria; order UBA6615; family UBA6615; genus CBDFKJ01. The sequence goes on along the minus strand of CBDFKJ010000003.1, from coordinate 114,451 downwards.
CCCAGGCCTCGACGAGCGTTACAAGGACGTCGAGACGGTCTCCTTCCGGCGTGTTGCGCTTCGCCGTCATTAGGCCCTCGATCTCCTTCAGTGCCCGTTGGTGGTCCCGCTTGGTCTTGATCGGTGCAATGTCCATGGCTCGACCCTCAGATTGTCTGGGCATCGATGGCGTCGTAGTCCCGGTGGCTTCCGATGAACCGGATGTAGACGACGCGGTAGGAATAGTTGATCCACACCACGATGCGGTACTTGTTGCCGGCGACGTTGAACACCGTCCGGCCGTCCTTGAGGATGCTGGCGCTGCGGATGTCCCGCTTGAGCTGGGCGGGGCTCACCCGGTCGGCGGCCTTGACCTGGCGGTACCAAGCCATCGCCGGCTCGCGGGCATCGGCATGGGCTGGCCCGGCTTCGATGACCCGCTTCAGGGTCGCGAGCGCGATGATCCTCATCGCGAGCAACATAGCGCAGTCCCGGTTCGGGACCAAGCCCAAATGTCCCAATCGGGGATCACTCGTAATCCCCGTTCGGGACCAGACGCCGTGCTAACCCATTGAGTTTGCGGGTCCTTCCGGGCCGCAATCGCAAGCGGGCGGGCTTTGCGCGAAAATGCGCCAGCGACAGGCCGAAAAACTGGGTTACCACTTGGTTACCACCGGTTACCACCTGCGCCCGGCGGATAAAACTACGCTGTTACAAAGGCTTGGCGACGGATCTGGGTGGTAACCTGGGTGGTAACCGAGGTTACCACCGGCCGCCGGCCAGTGCTCCGGCCGGACGGAATAACAACGCATTGTCAATGACTTATGGCCAGAGCAGGGGTGGTAACCAGGGTGGCAACCCAAGTGGTAACCACGGGTTGCCGGCTACCACCCAGTCGAAAACAGAAACCGCCGTTATTGCAAAGGCTTAGCATCAGATCTGGGTGGTGGGCAACGACGGCCGCGCCACATCGATGACGAAGCGATCAATCATAGCGATCACGTCGGGCGCGGAATACCAAGTCTCGCCCGTGACCCAGCGGTTGGTCGTGAACAGGCGTGTCGCATTGCCCGCCTTGTCCATCGAAATCGCAATGATATGGCTGAGCGCGTCGTTGTCGCCGGGCGCCGGCGGGGCTTTCGGCACGGGTGCCGGCCCGATACCGCCGGGCATGCCCTTGGGCGCAGGAAGGTGTGGAAATGGCCGTTTTCGCCGGAGCGCTTCGTTTGCGGATGCGCGTGATAGAAGTATTGCGCGTGCGTTTGTGGGTCGTAGACGCCACCCTTTGGATAGTGATCCAACTCGTAGAACGTCCCCTGATTGCGCAGCAACTCACCGACGACGTTATCGCCCGACTTGGCGAGTACACGCTCGCAATTCAGCACCTCGTCGGCGGCGGCCGCCATGCGCTTCAACGCCGCCCGGTCGATGTCGGTCAACTCGCCTTGAACCATTTGCAGCGCCATATTCCGCCTGCTCTCACCGCTGCGGTCGTCCCTGGCGTTGCAGATGGGAGGACAGAACCAAGCGTCAAGTCAAGCCCCGGCTGCTAGTCCGGCTCCAGCACCAGCCGAAATCCGATGAGAATGTGGCGCAACTCTTGAGGCCGCGCGTGGCGCGCCGCGGGCCGGCAAACGCCGCAGCCGCGATCGTCCCAGGAGCCGCCCTTGACCACAAACCGCCCCGGATTTCCCGGGCTCGCAGTCCATTCGAACACCTGTCCCGCCGCGTCGAGCACGCCGAACGGACTGCTGTCGGCCGCGAAGAGTCCCACCGGCAGGGTGTCGAAAGGGCCGGCATCGGCGCTGTTCAGCAGATTTGCATCAAATTCGTTGCCCCAGGGGAAAAGCCGGCCGTCGGTGCCCCGCGCCGCCTTTTCCCACTCCAACTCGGTCGGCAGCCGCCAGATGCGCCCGGTCGTAGCGCTCAGCCACCGGGCATAGGCGCGCGCGTCGGCGTGGCTCACCAGCACCGCCGGATGGTCGGCGCGACCCGGCGGCGGCGTTCCGTCGGCCCAGGCATGTCGGCGCGTGCGCGCATAATCGTGCACCGATCCGTAGCCCTGCCAGGTCACGCGATCGACGTCGGGCCATACGTGTCCGGTCGCCGCCAAGAACGTCGCGTACTGCGCGTTGCTGACCGGCGCGGCCATGATGCGGAAGGCATCCAGGTGGTAACTCGCGCGCGGCCGCTCGTTTGCGTACCAGCCACGCCGGCGGGTGATGGCGTGCCCATACGCCGCCTCATCCAGACGGTAGGCCAACTCGCGCTCGGACGCGTCGGAGCCGGCGATGAACCGGCCGGCGGGGATCCCCACGGTGACGGGCACGGCATCCGTCGCGCCTTGCGCTGCGCAGGCTTGGCTCATCCCTATGCCGGCAACCAGGAGGCACCATAGCTGCAAGCGGCTAATCATCTGATACTATTGGCTTATTTCGACCGCTGATGTCATTCAAGTGTCACGAACATGTGACGTGGTGTGACGCCGGTCGACCGGCCGTCACTTGTAAGTTCCAAAGATCGAAAACCTCGGCGGGTGCGCAACCCGTCCGCCAGATGTGAAGAGGGAGAGCAATCGCATCAACCTACAGAGCCACACTGCTTTCGTCGACGGTGGTGCCCATGCTGGTCGGCGTGGCGCTTGTCGGCGTATCGTTCTCGGGCTCACAGGCCAATCCGACCGCGAAGCCTTCGCCGAGCGCGATGCAGTTGGCACAGGCCAACCCGTGCGATCCGTGCGCGGCGGCCAACCCCTGCAACCCGTGCGCGGCCAATCCATGTAATCCGTGCGCTGCAGGCGGCGCGGCCTACAACATGGCGTGCGCCGTGCCGCGTCTCATGGCGGCGGCGGTGAATCCCTGCAACCCGTGTGCGGCGGCCAATCCCTGCGATCCGTGCGCGGCGGCCAACCCCTGCAATCCCTGCGCGGCCTGCAATCCGTGCGCGGTCGCGGCACTGGCGAAGCCGTGCAACCCGTGCGCGGCAGCCAATCCCTGCAATCCGTGTGCGGCGGCCAATCCCTGCAATCCCTGCGCGGCCTGCAATCCGTGCGCAGTCGCGGCACTGGCGAACCCGTGCAACCCGTGCGCAGCAGCCAATCCCTGTAATCCCTGTGCGGCCTGCAATCCATGCGCAGTCGCGGCATTGGCCAACCCCTGCAATCCGTGCGCGGCGGCCAATCCGTGCAATCCGTGCGCGGCGGCCAACCCCTGCAATCCGTGCGCTGCCAACCCATGCAATCCTTGCAACCCGTGCGCGGCCGCAGGGGCGATCAAGCTGACCAACGCCGAAGCGGCGGCGGCATGGGATTGTATGATGCCCGACTTGAAGGCGGCCTATGCAAAGTCCGGTCACCCGGTAGCCGTAGCGTTTGCCGATTGGAGGGCATTCAGCACCGTCGCATATCCGTCGGGCACGCACGGCAACCGCTACGTGCAGAATTTCGCCAACGGTATCGGCCAGGCCGCCTATGGCAGGTATGAGGATGTCGGCAAGGCGCCCGTGGGCTTACAGGTCGCCAAGCCCAGCATGACCGTCACTGGCAACGGTGAGGTCGGTGTCGGGCCGCTGTTCCTCATGGAGAAGATGAACGCCGGTTTCAACGCTGGTTCCGGCGATTGGCGCTACACAATGATCATGCCGAACGGCAGCGTCTTCGGCGAGACTCTCGGTGAGGGTTCGGCCAACGTGCAGTTCTGTGTTGATTGCCACGGCGCCGTGGCTGACGCTCAGGACAACCTGTTCTTCCTGCCGGCAGAGTTCCGGGCGAACTAATACGTCGCCCTGCACACATGCGAAAGCGGGCGCCCGTGCGGCGCCCGCTTTTTTTGGCCGAGCTGTAGGCTAGCGGACGACGAGTACCGAACAGGTGGCGTGGCGCACGACCCGCGCGGCGTTGGGCCCGATCAGATAGCCCTTCCGTCCCTATCCGCTTGACGCATACACGCGCACTAGGGATAGGTTGTGTGCGTACAACGGATAGTGGGTCATGGACGTTCTCGACCGCACCGACCTGCCCTTCCCGCAATCCCTCCCCGAGTTTCAGCGACTTTTCTCCGACGATGCGGCGTGCGCCGCCTACCTGGAAAGGGCTCGCTGGGGTGACGGGTTCGCCTGCCCGCGCTGCGGCGTCGTGGGTGAACCTTTCCGCATCGCCACGCGGCCTGGCGTCCTGACCTGTCGCGCTTGCCGCCGCCAGACGGGATTGACCGTCGGCACGGTCATGGAGCGCAGCCACACGCCTTTGAGCACGTGGTTTTGGGCCGCCTATCTGGTCGCCAGCCAGACGCCGGGCATGTCGGCGGTGCAGTTTCAGCGGCAGCTTGGGCTGACGCGGTACGAAACCGCCTTCGGCATCCTGCATAAGCTCCGCGCGGGTATGGTGCGGCCCGATCAGGATCGGATCGGTGCCAGGGCAGGAGAGCATGTCGAGGTGGACGAAACCTATGTTGGAGGCCGGATGCGTGGTGAAGGCCGAGGCGTTCACCACAAGACGCTGGTGGCTGCTGCCGTCGAAGTCAGCCACAGGGAGCCCGGCACCGCGCAGGACAAGCGGAAGGATGGCCGCTACGCCGGGCGTGTGCGGCTGTCCGTCGCTGCCGACCGCAGCGCCGATTCGCTATGTGGCTTCGTCGAGAACGCCGTTATGCCGGGGTCGCTGATCGTCACCGACGATTGGAGTGGCTATGGCAGCTTGCGGACACGCGGCTATGATCACCACGCCATTGCCGAATGCGGCGACCCCGAGGTGGCCGAAGAGTTCATGCCGATCATCCACCTCGTCTTCAGCAACCTGAAGAATTGGCTCAGTGGCATCCACCATGGCGTGAGCGCAAAGCATCTACAAGCCTACCTCAATGAGTTCACGTTCCGCTTCAACAGGCGGTTTTACCCGTTCAACGCCTTCCGCTCATTGCTCGGAATCGCAGGAGAGGCCGAGGCTCCAACCTACGCCGAGCTATATTCCGGCGAGTGGAAGCACCTACATGTAGTGGGTGTACGAATTAACCGGATAGGCACGAGTCCTTCAATTCCGGCCCGTGCGAGGCCATGACGATCAGATCGGCGCCGATGTCACTGGCGATGCGCAGAATCTCCACGTAGACGCTGCCATGGCCGACCACGTGATGAACCTGCACGTTCTTCGGCACGTTTTCAGTCGTGAAGGCATGCAGTTTAGCCTGCGCCTCATTCATCACTTTGTCCTCGAACCCTTGCGGAAAGTAGGATCCGACGATGCTCATGCCGAAGTCGGGCACGACCGTCATTACGTGCAACTCGGCCTCAAAGCTTTGCGCGCAACCCAGTGCCGCAGGAAGCGCCCTGATCCACGAAGTGGGCTCGCTCAAGTCGATGGGCATCAGAATTCGTGCGTACATGACTTGGCTCCTTTCGTTTCAATCCACCGCGATCGGCGGTGCATCCGCGTCGGCGCGGCGCCGCCGCGCATATTGCTGGCTGATTACGAGCCCCAGCAGCGCCAATGCGAACGGATAGACGATCTCCTTGGGGGGGCGTTCCAACTGTTCTACGTCAACCTCCGTGACCAGATCATCCCACGCCACACCTGCCCGAGCAGCCGGCGAGCCAAAGGCCAGACCGGAAACCAGATAGTTGCCTTCCTCGGCCGGCTCGAGCTGCGCGCCGTACGGTGGGAATTGGATCACCGCGCCAGCCTCGGGCGTTTCCACGACAAACAGCTTGAAGCGATCACCATAGGGCGTCTGCCGCACCACATGGAAGCGGACCAAGCGGCCTGGCTCGACCGCCGTCGCGGCAAAGGCAGCCAGATCCTGCGGGCGGTAGGCGGGGGAAAACTGGTTCAGAACAAAATCGGGCCGGAACAACGATACGACGACGACGGCCAATAACGCCATTTCATGTAGCTTCAACCGCACAAGCATCCAGCGCTGGGTGATGCAGCTGAAGGCCAGGATCGCCGTCAACGACACGCCGAACACCATCAGTCCATGCCAGAAGCTCTCGACACCGATCAGCAACAGTTCGGTATTGAAGATAAACACCACCGGCAGAATGGCCGTCCGGATTTCGTATAGGAACGCCTGCATGCCCGTGCGCAGAGGATCAGCGCGCGAAATCGCCGCCGCGGCGTAGGCCGCCAGACAGACCGGCGGCGTCACGTCGGCCATCAGTCCGAAATAGAAGACGTAAAGATGAACTGCGATCAGCGGCAGGACCAAGCCCGCTGCGTTGCCCAGCTCCACCACCACGCCGGCCAACAACGCCGCGACGACCAAATAGTTCGCCGTGGTCGGCAGACCCATGCCGAGTATGAGGCACAAGACGGCGGTTAGTCCCAACAGGATGTAAACGTTGCCGCCGGAGATCACTTCTACGACGCCGACCATGGCGTTGTTGAGGCCGGTCGAGTTGACGGCACCGACTATCGTGCCGGCGGCCGCGACGGCAACTGCGATACCGACCATGTTGCGTGCGCCCCGGACCATCCCGATGAAGATATCGTGGAGCGCACCGCGCCCATCGGCCCAGACCGTCGCATCCCAGCTCATCCGATACAGCGCATTGCCGGCAATGACGATCACCGCCGTCGATGCACTCCAGAACAACGCGGTACCGACCTCCACCCCCAGTGCGGCAAAGGCGACGATGGGCAGACCGTAGACCACAATCGTCTGCCGCCGGTTCAAGCTGTCGCCACGGATCCTGGCGGCGACAATGATCAGGGCCAAGGCGACGATCGCCCAGAATACAGAGCGGCTGGTCGACCAGCGCTCGATCATCAGCAGATAGATCAAGACGACGACCGGGATCAGGTTATGAAGGCCGCTCCAAAACGTGCGCCCGAGCGGCGGAATCTCGGCTTTGGGCAGCCCGCGTAGTCCGAGCTTCATCGCTTCCAAGTGCGATATGTAGAACAAGGCGATGTAGGCAACGAACGCGGACAGGAACGCCGCGACGATGACATCGAAATAGGTGATGCCCAGAAATTCCGCGATCACAAAGGCGGCCGCGCCCATAATCGGCGGCATGATCTGGCCATTGACCGAGGCGGCGACTTCGATGGCGCCCGCCTTGATCGCGGGCATCCCGACCTTGCGCATCACTGGGATGGTGAACGTACCCGTGGTCACCACATTGGCGATGGACGACCCGGAGATCATGCCGGTAATACCGGATGCCAGGATGGCCGCCTTGGCCGGACCGCCGCGGAACTGGCCTACCAGCGCGAAGGACAAGTCGAGGAAATAGCGGCCTGCTCCGGCGCGCTCAAGCAAGGCGCCGAACAGCACAAAAAGAAACACGAAACTCACCGACACATCGATGGGAATGCCAAATATCGCTTCCCCGCCCAACCATTGATAGCCCGTGAGGCGCGTCAACGAGAGGCCCTTGTGCGAAACGATTTCGGGCATCGACTGCCCGAATATCGAATAGATCAGGAAAACAACCGCGACGATGACCAGCGGCAGGCCGATGCTCCGCCGCGTCGCCTCGAGCAGGATGGCGATCCCGACACCGCCCAGAATAGCCTCAAACGGAAAGGTGAAATCGAATCCGAACAGGGAGAGATCATAGACAAGCAGGACGCCGCGGCGGGCGACAAGACCGTCGTGGGCGAGGAAAACATACAGCGCGCACGCGGTGCCTAGCGCCGCCAGTGCCATGTCGAATGCCGAAATCGGCTTGTCGGCCAAACGCCGTGCCGCGGGAAAGCTGAGGAAACAAAGCAGTAGGCCGAACGCAAGGTGAATGCCGCGCGCCGGCACACCGATGATGATCCCCAAATCCAGCAGGAACGGCAGCGGCGAGGCTATCCAAAGCTGGAACAGCGACCATGCGAACGCGACGGCGCTAATGGCGACCGCCAAGCTACGTCCGCGCGCATTGCGCTCCGACTCCAGCGCTCTGACGGTCTCGTCAACGTCTGACGTCACGTCGTCCGCCCGCATTTCGGAATTGGTGCTAGTGGATTGATTCCAACGTTTGGAACCCTCGGTTTCGGGCTGCGATGATGTCGTCGGGGTCGGCTTTCGATATGAATGGCTGTGGGTTGGCCGCATTGTATTCGCGGACGAAGCGGTTGATTGCGGCCTGGAGATCGACGACGGAATGGAAGACGCCGTGCTTGAGCCGCCGCCGGGTGAGTTTTGCGAAGAAGCCCTCGACGGCATTGAGCCACGAGCAGGAGGTCGGTGTGAAGTGGAAAGTCCAGCGCGGATGGCGGGCGAGCCAGGCGCGGACCTTGTCCTTGTTGTGCGCCGCGTAGTTGTCGACGATCGCGTGGATGGCCTTGTCCGCCGGCACCGTGCGCTCGATGCGGTTGAGGAAGCGGATGAACTCCTGATGGCGGTGGCGCTGCATGTTCTGGCCGATCACCGTTCCGTCCAGAACGTTGAGCGCCGCAAACAGCGTGGTCGTGCCGTGCCGTTTGTAGTCATGGTGCCGGCGCGTCCCTTCTTCATCGGCAGACCGGCGGTCGAGCGCCTGGATCTGTGACTTCTCATCGATCGACAACACCACCGCATGGGCCGGCGGGTCGACATACAGGCCGACGATATCGGTGAGTTTCTCGGCGAAGGCAGGGTCGGTCGACAGCTTGAAGTTGCGCCAGCGGTGCGGGCTGAGACCGTGAGCCTTCCAGATCGCCTGCACCGTCGAGGCGGCAATACCGGCCGCCCTGGCCATCGCGCGCAACGTCCAGTGGGTCGCCTCAAACGGCGGCGGTTGCTGCGTCAGGCGCACGATCTCGGCGACACGATCGAGCGGGACCGGCGCCTTGCCGGGCGCATACCACAGCAAAATACGGAATCCCAATTCGGACTCTTTCGTTCCGATCCCTCCACTAGATACCGTTCCGCCGGCTGTGCGAAGGCGGCCTGCATCACCGCTGAGGGCGCGCAGGCCGCTTCGTCAGTTCGTCACATCCAGCCTTTTTCCTGGTAGTACTTAGCCGCCCCCGGATGCAGGGGCGCCGACAATGCGTCCTTGATCATGTTGGCCGGGTCCAGGTTGGCGAACGCGGGATGTAGAGTTCGAAAGTCGTCGAGGTTTTCGAACACGGCTCGCGTCAACTCATAGACAATCTGCTCCGGCACATCGGCGCTGGTGACAAATGTTGCCATGACACCGAATGTCGTCACGTCCGCGTCGCTAGTCTTGTAAGTACCCTGAGGAATGGTGGTATACGCGTAGTATGGGTTCTGCTCCACCAGACCGTCGACAACCGCGTCCCTAAGATTGATGATCTTTGCGTTACAGCCGTCCGTGGCCACGGAGACGCCGGCATTCGGCACGCCCACCGTGTAACCGTAGGCGTCTATGTCGCCGTCGCAAAGCGCCTTGGACTGTTCAGTGGACGTCAACTCGGTCGTGGCCTGAAAGTCGGCGGTCGTCCACCCATGGGCGGCGAGCAGCACCTCGGTTGTGCCGCGCTGGCCGGAGCCGGGATTGCCGATGTTGAACCGCTTGCCCTTCAGATCCTGCCAGGAATTAACACCCGAATTTTACCGAAGTAGACATCGGCGGGCGTGAGGTTATTCAAGCTCTCGTGGTAGCGCCGGTGGTTGTAGTGCTCGACGAAGGCGCCGAGCTGGGCTTCGAGATCACCGGGCAGATAATAGTTCTCCAGCAGGATGCGGTTCTTGAGGGTCTGGTGCCAGCACTCGATCTTGCCCTGGGTCTGGGGATGGTAAGGGGCGCCACGGACATGCTCCATGCTCTGATCATCGAGCCATTCGGCCAAGTCGCCGGAGATATAGCTGGATCCGTTGTCGGACAACAGCCGTGGCCTATGGACGACCTTCGCCTGATCGCAGCCTGATGCCTTGAGCGCCAGTTCCAGCGTGTCGGTGACGTCTTCGGTCCGCATCGTCGTGCAGAGTTTCCAGGCGATGATATAGCGCGAGAAGTCGTCGAGGATGGTCGAGAGATAGAACCAGCCCCAACCGATGACCTTGAGGTAGGTGAAGTCTGTCTGCCACAGCTGATTGGGCCTGACGGTCTTGTCCTTGAACTCGGCGGCGGCCTTGATCACAACGAAGGCTGGACTGGTGATCAGCTCGTGTGCCTTGAGCAGCCGGTAGACCGAAGCTTCTGAGACAAAATAGCCTTCGGTGTCGATAAAGCGCGTCGCCAGCTCACGTGGCGACAGTTCAGGCGCGTCCAGGGCCAGTCGTAAGACCCGCCCCCGAACATCATCCGGGATACGGTTCCAGACCTGCTTCGGCCTGGGTGGTCTGTCTTTCAGTGCCTCGTACCCGCCGCTCTGGTAGCGGTCGTACCATCGGTAAAATCGCGCGGGCAGGATACCGAGCTTGTCCAGCGTTCGGCGTACCGGCAGACGGGATTGCTCGACCAGGCGGATGATTTCCAGTTTCTCGGTGGCCGGGTATCTCATTCTCCCCCATCCGCTATCATGCTTTTTTTGAGCAGCCGCAGTTCCAAGGCCTGCTCGGCGACGACTTCCTTCAGCTGCCGCGCCTCCTGGCGAAGGTCCGTGACCTCGCTGCTGGTTGCTGCACGCGCCGTATCGCCCGCCAGCCGGCGCTTGCCGGCCTCCAGGAACTCCTTGGACCAGCTGTAATAAAGGCTCTCGGCGATACCCTCACGCCGGCACAGCTCGGCAATGCTGAACTCACCGCGCAGACCATCCAACACGAGGCGGATTTTTTCCTCAGAGGAATATTGCTTGCGGGTCACCCGGCGGATGTTCTTGACAAGCCGCTCAGACGACGATTCTCGGGTTCCGGATTTCTGTCTCATCTCCACTCCTTGGCGGTTACGATGAGCCAGAAATCCTCCGTTATTCAATACCCGCAATCTGTCTCATAGGCGCTGACGGGGACAGGCTATTCGTCAAGAGGAAGCCACGGGAGCGACTGACGGCGCTGCTGCACCACATCACGCCCCTGGCGCTGGGGGAGGCGTATCTTGCGTTGAAGCGAGACGCGGCCCCGGGTGTCGACGGCGTGACATGGCGCGCGTACGCCTCGGGACTGGACGAGCGACTGCTCGATCTGCACCAGCGTGTACACAGCGGCGTTTATCGAGCGACGCCGGTCCGGCGGGTGAACATCCTGAAGCCGGACGGGGGCACACGCCCGCTCGGGATCGCGGCACTTGAGGACAAGATTGTTCAAAGGGCGGTGGTCGACGTGCTTCTGACGCCGATCTATGAGGTGGCTTTCCTGGGGTTCAGCTATGGATTCCGACCGGGGCGCGGGGCGCATGATGCGCTCGATGCCCTGGCCTACGGTATCGAACGGCGCGAGGTGCACTGGATCGTGGATGCAGATATCCGCGGCTTCTTCGATGAGATCTCCAGAGTCACCGCGCGCTCACCGTCCTGAGCGGGCTCGGCGGTGTAGGTCTTGAACAACCGGTTGGCGCCACTGCGATCCGAGCGCGGGATGGGGCCGAACTTCTCCTCGACAAGTTCCACCGCCCGCTCGGGGTCGAAACGCCCGGCGACCACCAGCACAGCGTTGTCGGGCTGGTAGTATTTCCGGTAGAAGGCCTGCAGGCGCTCGATGGGCACGTTCTCGATGTCCGATCGGGCGCCGATCGTGGTGTTGCCGTAGTTGTGCTATAGGTAGGCGGAGGACAGGACGCGATCCCAGAGCACGCTGCTGGGGCTGTTCTCGTTCCGCTTCCACTCGTTGCGCACCACTGTCATCTCGGACTCGAGGTCTTTCGCGGCGATGAACGAGTTGACCATGCGATCGGCTTCCAGATCCAGCGCCCAGTCGAGGTTCTCCTCGCTAGCCTGGAAAGTCTCGTAGTAGTTGGTGCGGTCGAACCATGTGTTGCCGCCGCGAGAGTTGCCGTGCTCGGCCTGTTCCGCGGGAATGTCCGGGTGGTTCGTCGAACCCTTGAAGAGCAGGTGTTCGAGCAGATGCGCCATGCCCGTCTCGCCGTAGCCCTCGTGGCGCGAACCCACGTCATAGATGATGTTGACGGTGATCTGCTGATTGCTCTGGTCGGGGAACAGCAGAAATCGCAGGCCGTTGTCCAGCCGGTACTCGGTGATGCCTTCGACGGACGCGACTTGCACCGCGGTCGCCGGTTCGGCAGCGATGGGCGTGGCCTGCGGCGCCTCGTCCGCCGGCGCGGACGGGAGGTTGGCGCAACCCCAAAGCATGGCGGCCAAGACGAGGGCCGCTGCAAAATGTTGAATCGGTCTCATTGGCATGCCTCCATCATGAGCATGGAGAATATCCAAACAGAACACTGGCCACAAGGTCGGGCCTCCGAACTGCCATTGGCAGAGTTACTAGTGGATTGATTGGAATGAAAGAGTCCGAATTGGGATTCCGTATTTTGCTGTGTTATGCGAATCTGGCGCATGCGCAGTGGAATCTCCTTCACCCTATCCGCCGGCGACCGTCAGCGATTGCGCGCGGTCGTCGCGGATCCCAAGAGCCCGCAGAAACACGTCTGGCGGGCACATATTGTCCTTCTCAGCGGCGAGGGTCTGGGCACCTCGGCGATCATGACCGAGACCGGCAAGTCCAAGACCTGCGTGTGGCGCTGGCAAGAGCGGTTCATGCACGAGGGTGTCGGCGGCCTGCTTCGCGACAAGTCCCGTCCGCCCGGCGAGGCGCCGGTCCCGCTCGATCGTGTCGCCGAGATCGTGCGCCTGACGCAGCAACCGCCGCCGTTTGAGGCGACCCACTGGACGTTGCGCGCGATGGCCAGGGCGGCCGGTATTGCCGCCTCGACGGTGCAGGCGATCTGGAAGGCTCACGGTCTCAGCCCGCACCGCTGGCGCAACTTCAAGCTGTCGACCGACCCTGCCTTCGCCGAGAAACTCACCGATATCGTCGGCCTGTATGTCGACCCGCCGGCCCATGCGGTGGTGTTGTCGATCGATGAGAAGTCACAGATCCAGGCGCTCGACCGCCGGTCTGCCGATGAAGAAGGGACGCGCCGGCACCATGACCCATGACTACAAACGGCACGGCACGACCACGCTGTTTGCGGCGCTCAACGTTCTGGACGGAACGGTGATCGGCCAGAACATGCAGCGCCACCGCCATCAGGAGTTCATCCGCTTCCTCAACCGCATCGAGCGCACGGTGCCGGCGGACAAGGCCATCCACGCGATCGTCGACAACTACGCGGCGCACAACAAGGACAAGGTCCGCGCCTGGCTCGCCCGCCATCCGCGCTGGACTTTCCACTTCACACCGACCTCCTGCTCGTGGCTCAATGCCGTCGAGGGCTTCTTCGCAAAACTCACCCGGCGGCGGCTCAAGCACGGCGTCTTCCATTCCGTCGTCGATCTCCAGGCCGCAATCAACCGCTTCGTCCGCGAATACAATGCGGCCAACCCACAGCCATTCATATGGAAAGCCGACCCCGACGACATCATCGCAGCCCGAAACCGAGGGTTCCAAACGTTGGAATCAATCCACTAGTTTGGTCCGGGTATGGGTCTCTATGCGACAGCAATCGCGAATTATCTCCAACGCAGCAACGCTAGACTGGTGAAAGTTTGAAACCAAATCGCTCTGCTCGATGTCCAACGGCGCGTCACGGGGCTCAGCGTGTTCGACGCCGCGCGCCTCGCCGACGGCCCGGTGTGGCAAGGTGTGTTGCCCTATCCGGTGCCGCTCGGACTGCGTGGTACGTTGGTGAAGTCGTAGCACTCGTACAGCGATGCGAGCATGGGCACGTCGTCCAGTTTCGTAGCCCATACGGCGTCGGTGTTCAGCTTCGCGCTGCGGGTCCAGCGGTGGCTCCCCGGCACATACTGCACGCAGCCGCTCTCGATCGTGGCATCGTCCAGCGCGATGAAGCAGCTCGCATGCGCCATGGGCTGGGTGTAAGTCCAGTAGGAATAGTCCTGGTGCCACGTCACGCTGCCGCCCCGGTCTGCCGCCTTGCAGAACAACTGATCGTACATGAGGCGCACGCCGCGCCCGAGGAGTTGCGCGCAGGGCACGACGATACGCGGATGCCAGATCAGATCGTGAAACGCCGGGTTTATCCGCCTATAAATAGCTCTCCAATGCAATCATGAGCTTCCAGAAGGCTCCCGGTCTGCCGAAGCTTCAACAACCGACATTCAGCCATAACTCACGGGCCAAGGTAACAGTCACCAATAGAATGACTTTGAATGTTTCGCCCTTTTTCGTATGCAATTCACGCTGGTCGTGCGGCGTATGCGGGGGGATTTCATGCTTGGTCCAAGTGCATGCGTGGCTGTTCCTCTGGTCGACGAAGTGAAACGTGACGTTCGTGGCGCATGCTGCATATCTCAGTCGACCCGGCTTTCGTTGACCCGCACTGACGGGCCCAGCCGCGCCTTGCGATCGGAGAACTAATGGCCACCCCAGAAACGCCTAATTTTTCCCGATCCAATCCCTTTGCTTGGCCGCGCATGAATTATCACCTTTCTCTGGCGTCGATTCTGGCTTTGAGCTTCGGCTCGCTGATCACGGTCGCCATCCTGTTTGTGCTGGGTTTTGCTATCGTCAGCGCCACGCGCAATACCGTCGATCTGTTGCGCGATCGAGCAGATCTTGTCATTGGCATCATCACAAGCGAGATTGAGGACCATCTGAAGTCGGCACGCGACCAAGTCTCTTTCGTGACGCGCGCACTGGAGGCAGGCAGTTTGGACGTCAGCGATTTTGATCAGATGGAGAAACTGCTTTTCGGCGCCATGGCGGCCGACCCGGCGATCGGTGCACTCGCGTTTCTTTACCCCGACGGCGGGGCGGTGATTGCCGACAGGATGGCGGATCCGGCACGGAGTTATCGCGTCGATTACGCTGCCGACACCGCCGTCAAGCAAGCACTCGATTACGGCCGCGTCAGCGATGAACCGATCTGGGGGCCGCCGTCATATCGCCCTGACTTCGACCGAACGATCTTGAGTTGGCAGTCGTCTGTCCGGAAGGAGGGTGAATTTCGTGGCGTCCTGGTGGCGGCGATCGGTGTCCGTACCTTATCGGAATATCTGAAGCGGGCGGTCGAACATCTCGGCCCCAACGTTTTCGTTCTGTACGGCGAGGAAAGGGTACTCGCCCATAGCCTCATGGAGGCAGGCTATCCAGGTCTTTCTCTTCGGGATCCGTTGCCTCGGCTAGACGGTTTCGGGGACCGCATTCTGGGCCAAATGTGGGACCGGGAATCGATGCGGCCGAGCATAATTGAACTCCGCCCACCGTTGCAGAGCCACGTGACGGATATCGATGGTGTCGAGCACGTGTTCATCTACCGCAGGCTCGAAACCTATACCAGGACACCTTGGTATGTCGGCATGCATTTTCCCCAAGATGTCGTCGCCGGTGAGGTGAATCGATTACAAAACTCGATCATTGCTGGCCTCATCGCACTTGTGTTTTCGGTTGCACTGGCTTTGCTTATGGGATGGCGCTTGGCGCGACCGGTCGCCCGCCTGTCGTCCGCTGCACGCCTGGTGGGAGAGATGCAACTCGAGGATATTAGTGATCTACCACGCAGCCGTGTGCGTGAGTTGGACGAGCAATCAAGCGCCTTCAACGCGATGACCGGCGCCCTAAAATGGTTTCAGGCTTATGTACCGCGGTCGCTGGTGCGCCAGTTGGTCCGCGAGGGTGATCTTGCCGCGTTCGCCTCCGGCAGACGGAATGTGACCGTAATGTTCACCGACATCGCCGGGTACTCGACGGTTTCGGAAGGCAAGGGCGCTGCGGAAATCGCGGCACTGCTCAATCATCATTTTGCAATTGTTACACGTGAGATCGAGGCCGAAGGCGGCACGGTGGACAAGTTCATCGGTGATAGCGTCATGGCCTTTTGGGGCGCACCTGAGAAGCAAAAGAACCGGGCAATCCGCGCCTGCCGTGCGGCGCTTGCCATCCGTGCCGGCATAGCCGCAGACAACAAGGCGAGAGCCGACCGCGCGGAACTGCCGATATGCATGCGCATTGGCATCCATTCGGGCGAGGCGACGGTTGGCAACATCGGAACACGGGACCGGATCAACTACACGGTCATCGGCGACGATGTAAATGTTGCGCAACGGTTGGAACAGATCGGCAAACAGGTAACCCCCGATGCCGAGGTGGCAATCAGCATCAGTGCGGCGACAGTCGCGGATCTGGACAGCAGTTTCGATATCGAGCCGGTCGGAGAGATGGAGGTTAAGGGCCGCACTGCACCCGTACGCGTCTACCGCCTCGTCGGGACAGCCAAAGCACTCGCCACCCAGGCCTAATTCCAGTGGTTCTCAAGATCGACATGCAGGTGTCCGATCGCGCATTGAGCAAGGAAGGGAATTGATCCACCGCGACCGGTGCTGGCGCTCGCGGACGTAGTCCTTCACGATGCAGACCGTGTGAAAACTCTGGGTGGCGGGGGATTCCGTCCGACTCATGGCGATGTTAGGATCTCAAGGAAGCGAAATTAGCCGGCGCCAATCTGAGCGGTTGCGCTCTGGCCGGCGCCGACTTGACGAAAGCCGATCTATTTTCAGCGACGTTGGAAGCGGCAGACCCGTGCAACGCCAACCTCAGTGGGGCGGACCTCAGAGGCGCGCATATGCCCGCCGCCGTTCTCGATGGTGCCAATTTGACTGGTGCCGATCTGCGCAGCGGCTGGATCATGGGCGCCGATTGCGACACAACCGGCGCCGCGGTTCGCAGCTCCAACTACGATGGCGCCTCGTTCGCCAGGGCCAAGCTCAATGGCGCCGAATTGGCCGGGTCGAGCCTGCAGGATTGCAACTTCGCCGATGCCGATTTGCACGCGGCGGTCTTGCGCGGCGCCAAGATGAAGAACGCCAATCTGACGGGCGCTAACCTGGCGGGTGCCGATCTGCAGAATGTCAATCTGGCCGGCGCTTGCTTGCAGGACGCCGATCTGACCGGCGCACACATCGCCGGGGCCAATTTACGCAACGCCGATCTGGCCGGCGCGATCCTCAACGGTGTTGATCTGGGGCAGGCCGAGACCACAGGCGCCAATATCGTGCGCTCCGCCGCCAACTTCTCCTCCTACATCCAGGAAATTCTGAGCGAGCATTTCGAGTGGATCAATAGCAACGGTGAGAGCGGGAAGCGCGCGGAACTGTCGGGGGTCGGTCTCGCGTTCATCGATCCGGCCGGCGCCAATCTGAGCGGCGCGAACTTGCGTGGCACGATCCTACGTGGCGCCGATCTGTCGCGCAGCCTGTTTGTGATGTCGGATTTCGAAGGCGCCGATCTGTCGGGCGCCAAGTTTGATCAAGCCGAGATCGAGGGCTGCAACATGCGCGCGGTCGACATGACCGAGGCGTCGCTGGAGAAGTGCCGCATGGGCGCGGTCGATCTGAAGGACAGCGCCGGCCGAACAACCGGCAGGCTTTGGCCGACGAACCTGTCCGAGGCCAAGCTGGTTGAGGCCCGGTTGCGTGGCGCCGATCTGCGTCACGCCAATCTCGCTAATGCCGACTTCAGCCGGGCCGACATGACGCAAGCCTTGCTGCAGAATGCCAACATGGCCGGCGCGACGCTCGACGGTGCAAAGCTTGACGGTGCGCGTTTGCCGGACCCGGTCGAGACCGCGCCCGCCGAGTCCGCCGCCTAGCGTCACCCTTGCGCCGCCCCGAGTTTGCACATACCTAGGGCGCCGGAAGTAACTCCGGGCAAAAGTAGCGCATGAGCGACGCGCGCCATCTCACCGACGTTTGCATCATCGGGGCCGGTCCGGTCGGGCTGTTCGCCATATTCGAGTGCGGCATGCTGGGCTTCAACTGTCACGTCGTCGATGCTCTCGATATGACAGGTGGGCAGTGCTCCGCCCTTTACCCGCAGAAGCCGATCTTCGACATCCCAGGCATTCCGCGCATCGACGCCGGTAAGCTGGTCGAGCGGCTCGACCGGCAGGCGGCGCCGTTCAATCCGACATTCCATCTCGGCCAGGCGGTCAGGAAGCTAACGCAAACCGACGAGTTCCGTTGGCTGGTTGAGACATCAGGGCGCGCGGTCATCGATTGTGGAGCCGTGATCATCGCCGCCGGCGGTGGTGCGTTCGGACCCAACCGGCCGCCGCTGCCGGGCTTGGCCGGCTACGAGGCGACCGGCGCCGTGCGCTATTTCGTGACGAATACCGAAGAATTGCGCGGCAAGCGTGTCGTGATTGCCGGCGGCGGCGACAGTGCCGTCGACTGGGCGCTCAGCCTGCACAACATAGCCGCCAGCGTGACGGTCGTGCATCGCCGAGACAAGTTCCGCGCCGCACCGGGCAGCATCGCGCGGCTGCATCAGCTGGCCAATGACGGCAAGCTTCAGTTGCAGATCCCGTTTCAGCTATCCTCCTTGGACGGGCAGGGCGGCCGCCTGAACGCGGTCGTCGTGCGCGATCTCGACGGCAACGAACATCATCTCGAGTCCGATGTGCTGCTGCCGTTCTATGGCCTGGCGATGGACTTGGGCCCCATCGCCGACTGGGGTCTGCGCCTGAGGCAGGGGCTGATTCTGGTCGAGCCGGGAACCTGTCAAACCAGCCTCCCCAGCGTGTTCGCGATCGGCGACATCGCGTTCTACCCGGGCAAGCTGAAGCTGATCCTGAGCGGCTTCGCCGAGGCGGCGCAGGCGGCGCACGCCATATTCCCCATGGTGCGGCCCGGCGAGGAATTGCATTTCGAGTACTCCACCACCAAGGGCGTGCCCGGCTTGGAGGACGACCGTCCGCAAACCGTTGGAGAGGCATGACAGCAGCCTTCGCCAGCGCCGGCGATCTTGCCGCCAAGACGGTCAGCTTCGATCAAATTGCCACGGGCGCCTACCAGCCCGTTGACGAAGTCCGGCGTGTCTGATTCTGTCTGAACATAGAGATTTAGACGGGCGTCGTGCGATGGCATTGAGACGACAGAGCGAGGTTCAGGGTGACCTCGTGGTGACATGGGCGGAGATGCCGCGTTCGCCTGGACACGCGTTTTCCGACCGGCTGCATGAGTTGCTGACCGAGTCTGGCTTTGACGGCTTCGTGGAGGCGACGTGCAAGCCATACTACGCACCTCGGATGGGGGCTCCTTCGCTGCCGCCGGGGCGTTATTTCCGGATGCACATGATCGGCTATTTCGAGGGCATCGGCAGCGAGCGCGGCATCGCTTGGCGCTGTTCGGATTCGCTGTCGCTTCGCGCGTTTCTGCGGTTGGCGAACCGGGACAAGGTTCCCGATCATTCCTGATTGTCGAAGACGCGCGGCCGGCTGCCGCACGAGGTCCATGAAAAGGTTTTCGACTGGGTTCTGGCTCTCGTCGCCGCGCGCGGTCTGGTGAAGGGCGAGCGGATCGGCGTCGACGGCTCGACGATGGAAGCCAACGCCGCCCTGCGAGCCATCGTGCGGCGCGATAGCGGCGAGACCTATCGCGAGATGCTGACGCAAATGGCGAAGGAGAGTGGCGTCGAAACGCCGACGATCGACGACCTCGTCCGGCTCGATCGCCGGCGGAAGGGCAAGAAGCTTTCGAACAAGGATTGGACGAGCCCGACCGATCCTGATGCGAAGATCGCGCGGATGAAGGACGGCACCACGCATCTGGCCTACAAGCCCGAGCACGCGGTCGATCTCGACACCGGCGTCATCGTTGCGGCACCGATCTATCCAGCCGATGAAGGCGACACGACGACTTTGCCTGGGACGCTGGAGGCGGCCGCGCGCAACCTCGCCGAGGTCGGTCTGGCTCCAACACGGGCAGAGCCCTGCAGTCTCGTTGGCGACAAGGGCTATCATTCACGCGAGGGGCTGAAAGACCTCGACGGCGGCGTCTGGAAAACGCGGATCTCCGAGCCGGAGCCCGCCAACGGCTATCTGCGCTGGCATGGCGACCAGGCGGCACGTCAGGCTGTCTACGCCAACCGGGCGCGATTGAAGTCCGGCGTCGCGCGGAACGCCATGCGCAGGCGCGGTGATGATGGTCGAGCGCAGCTTCGCCCATGTCCTCGACCGTGGCGGCATGCGCCGCGCGTTGCTGCGGGCGCGCGAGAACGTCCACAAACGCTACCTGATCCATGTCGCCGGGTTCAATCTCGGCATTCTGATGCGCGCGCTGTTCGGATCAGGCACGCCGAGGGAGGCTGCGAGTGCAAAGAGCACCCTTTTGTTCGTTATTCAGTTCGATGCTGCCCTGGCGATCGCCATCGTGGCGAACATCGAAGGCAAACCAGCCATGCTCGTTATCATCATCATCGTCGCCCCCGAAACCGATTGATCAAAGCGCGACTTCATCACCGGGCTGATACGCCTACACGGCCGAAGGCGACCCCAACACCGGCGTCATCGTCGGCGTCGATGACGTCATGGTGATCGACGCACAGGCGACGCCGGTGATGGCCAAGGACGTCATCCGCCGGGTCCAATCCGTCACCGACAAGCCGATCAAGTATCTCGTTCTCACCCACTACCATGCGGTGCGGGTTCTGGGCGCTTCCGCCTATGGCGCCGAGCACATCATCGCCAGCGCCGGCACGCACGACCTCATTCGCGAACGCGGCGCGCAAGACTTCAAGAGCGAGGTGGATCGGTTCCCACGGTTGTTTCGTGCTGTGGAATCGGTGCCCGGACTGATCTGGCCGACGCTGGTTTTCGGCGGCGCGCTGACGCTGTTTTTGGGTAGACGCGAAGTGCGGATCGCCCATCTTGGACGCGGACACACCAAGGGCGACACGGTTGTCTGGCTGCCTAAGGAACGCGTTCTGTTCGCAGGCGATCTGGTGGAGAAGAGCGCGGCGCCCTATTGCGGGGATGCCTATTTGCGCGACTGGCGGAAGACATTGAAGGCCCTTGCCGCGCTTAAGCCGCGCAAGCTGGTGCCTGGACGCGGGCCGGCGCTGACCACGCCGGCCGCGTGTCGGACCGCGATGGAGTCAACCGCGGCTTTCGTCTCAGACCTGTTGCGCCAAGTGCGCGCGGGCGTGACGCGAGACGAAGGCCTGAAGCAGGTGTTCGATCGGGCCCATGCCGGGTTGCGCGGGAAATATGGTAACTGGGTGATCTTCGAGCACTGCCTGCCGTTCAATGTCAGCCGCGCCTATGACGAGCTTCGCGGAGTCGACGATCCGCGCATCTGGACGGCCGCCCGCGACAAGCGTTTGTGGCGCAAATTACAAGAATAGGATAAAATCGGATGCCAAGGACGATGGTTCCTGCCGGACGTTGAATACCCTCTCAAAGTAATTTTCGCTTTCGCAGCTGCCCAAGTATGAAAGGGCGAAGAATGGCCGAGAACGATTTAGTTTCTGGACTGCGCAAGATCGCTGAAGAAAGTACTGCAACTCAAATTGATGAACTAGTGGATTGATTCCAACGTTTGGAACCCTCGGTTTCGGGCTGCGATGATGTCGTCGGGGTCGGCTTTCGATATGAATGGCTGTGGGTTGGCCGCATTGTATTCGCGGACGAAGCGGTTGATTGCGGCCTGGAGATCGACGACGGAATGGAAGACGCCGTGCTTGAGCCGCCGCCGGGTGAGTTTTGCGAAGAAGCCCTCGACGGCATTGAGCCACGAGCAGGAGGTCGGTGTGAAGTGGAAAGTCCAGCGCGGATGGCGGGCGAGCCAGGCGCGGACCTTGTCCTTGTTGTGCGCCGCGTAGTTGTCGACGATCGCGTGGATGGCCTTGTCCGCCGGCACCGTGCGCTCGATGCGGTTGAGGAAGCGGATGAACTCCTGATGGCGGTGGCGCTGCATGTTCTGGCCGATCACCGTTCCGTCCAGAACGTTGAGCGCCGCAAACAGCGTGGTCGTGCCGTGCCGTTTGTAGTCATGGTGCCGGCGCGTCCCTTCTTCATCGGCAGACCGGCGGTCGAGCGCCTGGATCTGTGACTTCTCATCGATCGACAACACCACCGCATGGGCCGGCGGGTCGACATACAGGCCGACGATATCGGTGAGTTTCTCGGCGAAGGCAGGGTCGGTCGACAGCTTGAAGTTGCGCCAGCGGTGCGGGCTGAGACCGTGAGCCTTCCAGATCGCCTGCACCGTCGAGGCGGCAATACCGGCCGCCCTGGCGATCGCGCGCAACGTCCAGTGGGTCGCCTCAAACGGCGGCGGTTGCTGCGTCAGGCGCACGATCTCGGCGACACGATCGAGCGGGACCGGCGCCTTGCCGGGCGGACGGGACTTGTCGCGAAGCAGGCCGCCGACACCCTCGTGCATGAACCGCTCTTGCCAGCGCCACACGCAGGTCTTGGACTTGCCGGTCTCGGTCATGATCGCCGAGGTGCCCAGACCCTCGCTGCTGAGAAGGACAATATGTGCCCGCCAGACGTGTTTCTGCGGGCTCTTGGGATCCGCGACGACCGCGCGCAATCGCTGACGGTCGCCGGCGGATAGGGTGAAGGAGATTCCACTGCGCATACGCCAGATTCGCATAACACAGCAAAATACGGAATCCCAATTCGGACTCTTTCGTTCCGATCAATCCACTAACGCTGGCGTGGCGCACTTCACGATTGACTTTTCAGAGGAAGCAAAAGAAAACGAGAAAGAGAGTAAAGGATGGCTTTGGATTACAGTTTTAGGGGCAATTGTTAGCCTAGTAACCGCATTCGCGTTTTTATTTTGTTTACAAGTGCAAAGTGATGCAACCATTCCGCAAATAGTGCAAGTATCTTTGACGAAGATAGTTGGACGCCTCCATTTACCTCGTGAATTTTGCCTCGTTGTGATTCTCTACGGCGGTTCGGTTTGAGGAGGTATTGATGAGGCAGGCTGGTCTGTTCGGCTTACCGGATCATCTTCGAAAGCTTTCGGCGACGGGTGATCCGTTGGAGGTGCTGGCAAAGGTCGTCGACTTCGAGATTTTCCGCGCGCCGCTTGAGGCGGCGCTGGGCTATTCGGACGGATCGAAAGGTGGCCGCCCGGCCTACGATGCGGTGGCGATGCTCAAGGTTCTGATCCTGGCCGCGCGGCACACGGTGAGTGACGAGCGGATGGAGTTTCTGATCCGCGATCGCTTGAGCTGGCTTCGCTTCCTAGGCTTCGATCTCGGAGCGCCGACGCCGGACCGGAACACCATCTGGACCTTTCGCGAGCGTCTGGTCCGGGCCGGGGCGATGGATAAGCTGTTTGCCGCCTTCGATGGCGAATTGCGCCGGTGCGGCTATCTGGCGATGGGCGGGCAGATCGTCGATGCGACGTTGGTATCGGCGCCCAAGCAGCGCCACAGCGATGACGAGAAGCGGGCGATCAAGGCGGGCAAGAGCGCGTCCGAGGTCTGGCCCGATCAGCCAGCCAAGGCGGCGCAGAAGGACACGGATGCGCGGTGGACGGTGAAGACCGGGCGGTGCAAGAACCCCGCCGGGTCGCAACGGCGCATGCCCGACATCGCGATCCCGGTGTTCGGCTACAAGAATCATGTCGTCATCGATCGGGCCTACGGCTTCATCCGCAGCTCGGCTGTGACCGATGCCGCCCGCCATGACGGCAAGATGTTGCGTCAGCTCGTCACCGGCGACAATCTGGCCGCCGGCGTGTGGGCTGACAGCGCCTATCGCTCGAAGGCCAACGAGGCGTGGCTGGCCGGCAAGGGTCGGGTCTCCCACATCCACCGCAAGAAGCCGCCGGGCCGGGCCATGCCCAAGGCGACCGCCCAGGCCAATGCCCGCAAGTCAGCGGTCCGTGCGCATGTGGAGCACGTCTTCGCCCAGCAGAAGGATCGCATGGGCCTTTTCATCCGTACCATCGGGCTCAAGCGGGCGGAGGCCAAGATCGGCCTCGCCAACCTGGCTTACAATTTCCAGCGTCTGATCTTCCATGAGCGCAGGGCCGCCATGGTATGAGTCCGCCTGAATAGCGCCAAAACCCTCCGCCGAGAACGAAACGGCGGATGGTTGCGGACGTCAACACCGCCGATCTCAGCGAAAGTCGGACAGCACACCAAAATCTTCGTCAAATCCCCCGGTTGTTGGAGGTCTCCAGTTGTGTTGGGTCTACTAGTGGAGGGATCGGAACGAAAGAGTTCGAATTGGGATTCCGTATTTTGCTGTGGTATGCGCCCGGCAAGGCGCCGGTCCCGCTCGATCGTGTCGCCGAGATCGTGCGCCTGACGCAGCAACCGCCGCCGTTTGAGGCGACCCACTGGACGTTGCGCGCGATCGCCAGGGCGGCCGGTATTGCCGCCTCGACGGTGCAGGCGATCTGGAAGGCTCACGGTCTCAGCCCGCACCGCTGGCGCAACTTCAAGCTGTCGACCGACCCTGCCTTCGCCGAGAAACTCACCGATATCGTCGGCCTGTATGTCGACCCGCCGGCCCATGCGGTGGTGTTGTCGATCGATGAGAAGTCACAGATCCAGGCGCTCGACCGCCGGTCTGCCGATGAAGAAGGGACGCGCCGGCACCATGACTACAAACGGCACGGCACGACCACGCTGTTTGCGGCGCTCAACGTTCTGGACGGAACGGTGATCGGCCAGAACATGCAGCGCCACCGCCATCAGGAGTTCATCCGCTTCCTCAACCGCATCGAGCGCACGGTGCCGGCGGACAAGGCCATCCACGCGATCGTCGACAACTACGCGGCGCACAACAAGGACAAGGTCCGCGCCTGGCTCGCCCGCCATCCGCGCTGGACTTTCCACTTCACACCGACCTCCTGCTCGTGGCTCAATGCCGTCGAGGGCTTCTTCGCAAAACTCACCCGGCGGCGGCTCAAGCACGGCGTCTTCCATTCCGTCGTCGATCTCCAGGCCGCAATCAACCGCTTCGTCCGCGAATACAATGCGGCCAACCCACAGCCATTCATATCGAAAGCCGACCCCGACGACATCATCGCAGCCCGAAACCGAGGGTTCCAAACGTTGGAATCAATCCACTAGGGTCCGGACTCATAACCATTAGCTGACGGTAGCGGCGAGACAGACGGCGGCGAGGAAGTTTTGGGCGAGGCGGTCATAGCGGGTTGCGATTCTGCGGAAGTCTTTCAGCCGGCCGAACATGCGCTCGATGGCGTTGCGGTCGCGATAGAGCGCCGGGCTGAAGCACGGCTTCCAGCGGCGGTTGGCCTTCGGCGGGATGTTCGGAGCGACGCCTCTGCTCTCGATCTTGCGGCGAACGGCGTCGCTGTCATAGCCCTTGTCGCCAGTCAGGATCGAGGTGGCCGGCATCCGCTCCAGCAGCGGCCGCTGTGCAGTCCGCCACTTGGCCGCCGGTCAGCAGGAAGGCGAACGGGCGGCAGAGGCCATCGGTCAGCGCATGGATCTTCGTGGTGCGCCCGCCGCGGGAGCGGCCAATGGCCTGCGTGTGCTCCCCCCTTTGCCGCCCGAGGCGCAGCGATGAGCCTTCACCGCCGAGGAATCGATCAACACTTGCGCCGGCGGCCCACCCGCCGAAGCCAGAGCGTGGAATATCCCTGTCCACACGCCTTTGGCCGCCCACCGCACGAAGCGATTGTAGAGCGTCTTGCGCGGGCCATAGACGGACGGCGCATCGACCCAACGTCCGCCGGACTTCAACACATGGATGATACCGCTTATAACGCGGCGGTCGTCGACTCTCGGCTTGCCGCGCGTATCCGTCGGCAGATGCGGCACGAGCCGCGCAAACTGTTCCTCGCTCAGCCAGAACGTATCGTCCATCGCAACACTCCCGCAGTTTGGGAGCGTGAATCACACCGCGCCGCGTCGGCTCAAGCGATTTATGGGTCCGGAGCCTAATAACCGGCACTCTATGGTGTGAAGATTATTTCGAGTGTCGAAACATCACGCCAAAGTCAATAAGCATCGGCAAATGCATTGAAAACGTTTCAAGCCTTTGTAAGTGCGGCAAGTGACGAAAATACGCGAAATGCAGTCTTATTGGAGGCGACGCGCTCCATCTTCGCTCTTGTGCCAACGAGCTATGTAGGGGAGTCGCTCGGTCATGGCGAAAATGCTCGGATGTTTAGAGATAGTTCGATCCGTGCCTATCCGGTTAATTCGTACACCCACTACATGTAGGTGCTTCCACTCGCCGGAATATAGCTCGGCGTAGGTTGGAGCCTCGGCCTCTCCTGCGATTCCGAGCAATGAGCGGAAGGCGTTGAACGGGTAAAACCGCCTGTTGAAGCGGAACGTGAACTCATTGAGGTAGGCTTGTAGATGCTTTGCGCTCACGCCATGGTGGATGCCACTGAGCCAATTCTTCAGGTTGCTGAAGACGAGGTGGATGATCGGCATGAACTCTTCGGCCACCTCGGGGTCGCCGCATTCGGCAGTGGCGTGGTGATCATAGCCGCGTGTCCGCAAGCTGCCATAGCCACTCCAATCGTCGGTGACGATCAGCGACCCCGGCATAACGGCGTTCTCGACGAAGCCACATAGCGAATCGGCGCTGCGGTCGGCAGCGACGGACAGCCGCACACGCCCGGCGTAGCGGCCATCCTTCCGCTTGTCCTGCGCGGTGCCGGGCTCCCTGTGGCTGACTTCGACGGCAGCAGCCACCAGCGTCTTGTGGTGAACGCCTCGGCCTTCACCACGCATCCGGCCTCCAACATAGGTTTCGTCCACCTCGACATGCTCTCCTGCCCTGGCACCGATCCGATCCTGATCGGGCCGCACCATACCCGCGCGGAGCTTATGCAGGATGCCGAAGGCGGTTTCGTACCGCGTCAGCCCAAGCTGCCGCTGAAACTGCACCGCCGACATGCCCGGCGTCTGGCTGGCGACCAGATAGGCGGCCCAAAACCACGTGCTCAAAGGCGTGTGGCTGCGCTCCATGACCGTGCCGACGGTCAATCCCGTCTGGCGGCGGCAAGCGCGACAGGTCAGGACGCCAGGCCGCGTGGCGATGCGGAAAGGTTCACCCACGACGCCGCAGCGCGGGCAGGCGAACCCGTCACCCCAGCGAGCCCTTTCCAGGTAGGCGGCGCACGCCGCATCGTCGGAGAAAAGTCGCTGAAACTCGGGGAGGGATTGCGGGAAGGGCAGGTCGGTGCGGTCGAGAACGTCCATGACCCACTATCCGTTGTACGCACACAACCTATCCCTAGTGGGTGTATGCGTCAAGCGGATAGGCACGGTTCGATCTATTCTATCCAATGCCGGTAACGAGTAGGTCCAACGGACGTCGCAGAAGCAAACGCCGTTAGCCGGTGTCCGAGCCGCCGCTGGCGAGCGCGCAGGCTTCCTCCAGCACCGCCTCGTCACCGATATGATTGGCTAACAGCAGAATCAGCTTCGCATTCAGCTTAACAGCCCGTTGAAGAAGACTGAGTTGATGAAGCATCGGGCGTGATAACAATGGCGGCGGCGAGACCCGGCGCCGGGGGGTTATTGAGGGCGAGGATAATGATCAGCGATTGTTCCTGTCGCAAGACAAGCAGCAGGACCGCCAAGCCCTTGGCCGCAGCCTCTCGCGGGGTCCCGGCGCCGATCAACTGGCGCAATAGGACGCCCAGGTTGTGTCCGGCGACGTGGATCAGATAGCGCTTGCCGACGTTCTCGCGCCCGCGCAGCCAAGTGCGGCGCATGCCGCCGCGATCGAGGACCTGGGCGAAGCCCCGCTCGACCACTTCGGCGCGGAGTTTGAACGCGGCCTTCGCCACGCCCGACAGCAATCGGTTGCGGTTGTTGTAAACGGCCCGCCGAGCGGCGTCGTCGCCGTGCCAGCGCGAGAGCCCCTTGCCCTTCGGTTCGGCGATGCGGGTCGTCCAGGCGCCGTCGGCAAGGGACTTCAGCACCTCGCGGCCGAAGTAGCCTTTGTCGGTCACCAGCTCCGCCGGTTCGTCGGCCGTCGGCGCTGCGCCCACAGCCGCCAGCTTGGCCTCGGCTGACGTCAACGTTGTCGGCAGGGTGGTCGTGTCGCCCTGATCGGCCGGATACAGCTCGGCCGCGATCACCGCCCCGGTGTCGAGGTCGACCGCGTGTTCGGGCTTGTAGGCCAGATGCGTCGTGCCGTCCTTCATCCTGGCGATTTTGGCCTCCGCGTCGAGACCCAGTCCGCATTGGAGAGTTTCTTGCCCTTGCGCCGCCGATCCATCTGCGCCAAGTCATTCGCCGCGGTCTCGATCCCGCTGTCGGCGGCCATGCGCTGCAGCATCTGGCGATAGCTTTCGCCGCTGTCGCGGCGCACGATCGAGCGCAGCGCCGCGTTCGCCTCCATGGTCGAAGCATCGACCCCAATCCGCTCGCCCTTGACCAGGCCGTGCTCGCCAAGAACGTCCAGCACCCAGGCGAACACTGCCTCATGCACCGCGTGCGGCTGCGGATCGTGCTCAACGACGAGTGGTCAGGCACACGTGCGCGCGCCTCCAGGCGCAAGAACTCACGCAGCGACAAGCTGTCGGCGCACCGCCACTCCAACGCCCGCTCACTGTCGAGGCCTTCGAAGTAGCCGACCAGGTGCATCCGGAAGTAACGCCCCGGTGGGATTCCCGGACGTCCGATCCCTGGCGCGTAATAGGGCTCACACAGGTCCTCGGCGAACGCATCGAAACCGGCATCGACCAGCCAGCTGGTCGTAAAACACGTGGCCGGGCGAGCGAGGCATCTCTGCCCAACTGACCATCAAGTCCACCTGTCGATCCCCTTGTCGTCCCAACGCCATGACGAAGCTCCCGACTCGAACCATGCCCTCGTCACAGAGTCAGATGGCCGCGACTTTTTCAACGGGCTGTTAAGGCTTTTCTCGGCGCTGGCATCCTGGTGCAGCGCCATCAGCTGTGCATAGACCTCGTCGGGCCGGGCGATGCGCGGCTCGGTCTTCAGTTTGCCCGTCATAGCAGGGCTCCCACAATATCGGCGTCGGCGGCGACCAGGCGGCGGCCCATGGCACGGTCAAGCGCGGCGGTCAGGGCTTCAATGTCGATCTCGCGCCAGCGTGCCGCGACGTGTTGGTCGGGGCGAATGAGGTAGCATGTGCCGGTCTGCGCGTCGTAGCGCGCCGCGGCGACGCCATTCACGTCAGTCAGCCTTCCGCCCTTGCCGATGCGCACGATCTCGATGGGCGGTGAAAGAGACTTCGACGCCTGCGCCACTCGCTTCGGCGGTGCCCGGTCAGCGAAGAGCAGCAGCGTGAAGCGCCCACCAAGATTTTTGAGCAGCCAATCCGGCTTACCCTTGACGGTGACCGGGGCGTCGGCGCACGGCGCACCGGGTATCATCGCGCCGGCGAATCCGTCGCGCTCGGGCGTGTTGAGCGGCGAGCTCGCATAGGCCGTCGGCGTCGATAGCCGTCCGCTGTTGACGAAGGGGCGGGCGAACTCGTGATCACGCGCCAGTTCCAGCACTGCGTCGCGGAAAGCGCGGCTGGCGCCAGACTTCGGAGTGAGAAATTCGGTGCTGCGTGTGGAGTGACGAATGTTCTCGTCGGCGGCGGCGATGCGCTCGCCTTCGTACGACACCAGAAGCTGCTCCGGCGCCAATCCGGCGATAACCAGGTCCAGCTTCCAGACCAGGTTGTCGGCGTCCTGGATGCCGCTATTGCCGCCGCGCGCGCCGTAGGGCGAGACGACGTGCGCAGCATCGCCCAGGAAGAATACGCGGCCGTGGCGGAACCGGTCCATGCGCCGGCACGCAAAGGTATAGACCGACGACCAAACGACCTCGAACGAGGCGCCATCGCCGAGCATATTCTGCAAGCGTTGAGTGACGGCGCGCGGATCCGTCTCCCGCCCCGGGTCGGCGTTCCAGCCCAACTGGAAATCGACGCGCCATACGTCGTCGGCCTGCTTGTGCATAAGCGTCGACTGGCCAGGGTGGAAGGGCGGGCTGAACCAGAACCGGCGCACGGCAGGCTGCCTCGACGGCAGGCGAATGTCGGCGATCAGAAAGCGGTCGCGAAAGACTCGGCCCTCGAACTCATGGCCGAGCAGGCGCCGGCACAGGCTGCGGACGCCGTCGCAGGCCAGCACCCAATCCGCCTCGACATCGTAGCGGCCTTCCGGCGTGGCGACCTTGATCGTAACGCTGTCGGGCCGTGGCGATAGCCCGACGACCTGGTGTTGCCAGCGCAGACCGACGGCAGGCAGTTCGGCGGCGCGCTCGATCATACGGGCTTCGAAATAGTACTGCTGAAGATTGATGAAGGCCGGTCGCCGGTGGTCGGGCTCGGGCAGCAGGTCGAACTCATAAATCTTGCGGTCGCCGAGGCACACGATGCCACGGTTCCAGGTTGCGCCCTTGGCCACCAGATCGTCGCCGACGCCGAGCCGGTCACAGATCTCCAGCGTGGCTTGGCCCAGCAGATCGCGCGGCTGCCTTCGCCGATCGCATCCTTGGCGTCGAGGACCATGGTCTGGACACCGCGCATTCCCAAATCGACCGCCGCCGCCAGGCCCACCGGGCCGGCGCCGACGATGACGACCGGTAGCGTCGGGTCTTGCCGCCGGTCGGTTCAGTGCACGGCGTGACGTCAAACCGGGAGGAGAATATTGTGCCCATTGAGCGGTGCCGCGTTGCCGGCCGTCGCCGCGGCCGCGATTGATCAGCCGAACGCCTTGAACGCGATGATCGTGAACGTGTCCTTGACGCTGGGCAACGTCTGGATGTGCCGGGTCACAAACTGACCGACGTCGTGATCGTCCGGCAGATAGCACTTCATCAACAGGTCGTACTGGCCCGAAGTGGAATACACCTCCGACACTTGCTCTACCGACAGAACCGACGCGTCGGCCACGTCATAGGCCTTGCCGAGCTCGCATTTGACCATCACGAAGATCGTCTGCATGTCCGCCTCGTTTCGTCGCTGCCAACGGGCGTCGGCGGCGGGCAGGAATTATCGCAGCAGGAAGTCCGGTATGTGATCGCCCATGCCGACGACGAACTCCTCACTGCGCGTGGTCTGGCGCCGCTTGTCCTTCGGCGTCGTTCCATTCTGCGGCGAAGGGGCTGCCTTGTCATGCGAGGGCGCGCGCGTTCGCCGACGCGAACGGCCGGTGGGCGCTCGCCGCGATTCCGCGGCGATCGATGCGGATTCTGCAGCGATCGAGACGGGTTCTGCGGCGATCGAGACGGGTTCCGGCGCGGCGCCTCCTGGCGCGGCAGTTGGAATTTTCGTGCCGAGCAACCTCTCGACCGCGGCGATGCGTTTGCTGTCGATCGGCGCCACTAGCGTGATCGCGTGGCCCTCGCGTCCGGCGCGGCCAGTGCGGCCGATGCGGTGGACGTAGTCCTCCGCGCTCAACGGCACGTCGAAGTTGAACACATGGCTCATGGCCAGGATGTCGAGCCCGCGGGCGGCGATGTCGCTGGCGACCAGAAGCCGGATTTCGCCCTTGCGAAACCGGTCGAGCGTTTCGGTACGCAGGCTCTGTGGCATGTCGCCGTGCAACGCGGCGGCGTCGAATCCGTGACGGTCGAGCGAGCGGTGCAGGATGCCCACGTCGCGCTTGCGGTTGCAGAAGATGATTGCACTCTGCACGTCATGCGTGCGCAAGAGCTGGCGCAGGGCCGCGCGCTTGGCTCTGAATTCGCCGGCCACCGGGACCCTCAGTTGGATCACCGTCTCGGCCGCCGAGTCCGGTGCCGCCACCGCGATCTCCGCTGGGTTCGAAAGATAGGCACTCGCGAGCCGCCGGATCTCCCGCGGCATCGTGGCGGAGAACATCAATGTCTGACGCCGCCATGGCAGCAGCTTGATGATGCGCTCGATATCCGGCACGAAGCCCATGTCGAGCATGCGGTCAGCCTCGTCGATGACGAGGATGCGAATGTCGGCGAGCAGGACCTTGCCGCGCTCGACGTGGTCGAGCAGCCGCCCCGGCGTCGCGATCAGGACATCGACGCCGCGCTGCAGAGCGTGGTCCTGATCGGCGAAGCTGACGCCGCCGATCAACAGCGCCTTGTTGAGCGGATGATACTTGCCGTAGACGTTGAAATTCTCCGCGACTTGCGTCGCCAACTCGCGGGTCGGTTCCAAGATCAGCGATCGCGGCATGCGCGCACGGGCCCGCCCAGCGGCCAGGACGTCCAGCATCGGCAGCGCAAACCCGGCGGTCTTGCCGGTGCCGGTCTGCGCCGTGCCCACGATATCGCGCCCGGCGAGGATCGGTGGGATCGCCTGCTCCTGAATCGGTGTGGGGTCCTGGTAGCCGGCCTCCGCGACGGCGCGAAGGACGGACGGGCTTAGCCCGAGGTCGGAGAATGTCATACTTGTGGGTTGCTGATCGTGAACATGTGGATCGGCCGCGCCCTATGGCGACAACATGCAGTGTTTACCGCGGGCATTCAAGGGTTATGCGCCGAAATCTGCCGCAGTGTGCGACCTAACTCATCAAATACATGTAAGCCGGCCGTGATCGCCATGGCACCTAATCGCTGTCGTCGAAGCCTCGGCGTCTGAACCCCCTGTGCGGGAACAGAAGCGTCAGCATTTCCGCCAGGAGTTGTTCGAAGGCGTCGTCGTCGCCACCGACACTGCCGCGCACGCTGGTCACCGCGACCGCGCCGTTGCAGTAGGCGGCGTGGACGGCGATCGTCTGCGGGTTCGGCGGCGCCGCTTCCACCGAGTCCGGCTCGCTGCAAAGGGTGTTGGGCGGCGCCCGGCCCACGGGGTTGAACACCAGTACCATACGGAATTGCAGCCGCGCGCTCGGTCCGGGCTCGGTCGTGAAATTCGATCGCTGGCGGGTGTTGCGCGCGTTGAGGATGGCAACGACCCGGTTGGCGAACACGGCATCGTCGCCGCCGAAGGGGTTGCCCCTGACGACGGTGTGAAAGTCGCGCCCGCCGGCGATGTACTCGAACTCGACGCCCTGATAGCGTCCGCCGAACTGCGTCGACTCAAACTTCGTCGCCGCGGCGCAACTGCCAACCGCCGAGGCGCCAAGTACCAGTGCCGCCAGGCCCCTTCTTCGAGACGCCAGGATCGCGGTCGCCAACATCGCAATGCTCTTCAGTCGCCACATCGATACGCCTCCTCGAGTGTATCGGGGGTCGCCCCTCCTACCAAGCGCAGTTGTCCGGCGCCGTTGTCGAATTCAGATAGCGCTATGGTGTTGGTCAGTCAAAACGTGGGTGTTCGCCGAAGTTGTGGTGCACGATGAAAGTGCCTGGTCGGCGGGGCAACTGCCTGAATGCCGTCTGCGGGAACAGAAGCTGGAGCAATTGCGCCAGGAATTGTTCCAGGGCGGCATCATCGCCGGCAGCGACACTGCCACGAACACTCGTCACGGCCTGCTCGCCGTTGCAGTAAGCGGCATCTACGACAATTGTCTGCGTGCCCTGCGGCGCGACGGCCTGCGCATCCGTCTGGCTGCGAAGGATGTTGGGCGGAACCCGGCGCGCCAGGTTGAACACCATGACCATCCGAAACTGGAGCTTTGCGCTGCATCCGGGCTCAGTCGTGAAGTTCGATCGTTGGCGGGTGCTTCGCGCCCTCAGGATCGTGGTTACCCGATCGGCGAACGCGGCATCGTCGCCGCCCACCGGACTGCCTACGACGACGGTGTGAAAATCCCGCCCTCCGGCGATGAACTCGAACTGGGCGGCTTGATAGCTACCGCCAAACTGCGTCATCTCGAACTTCGTCGTCGCCGGGGGGCAACCGCCGAGCGCCAACGCGCTCAGAACGAGCGCCGACATGCCGAATCGCCGTGAAGCGAGATTGGCGGCCGCGTTTACCACGTTGCTCATCTGCCGGGTCATCGGCACGCCTCCTCGCGTGCATCGGAGCCAACCATCGCAACCACCGAAATCGATCGTTCGAACGCTGGCCGCTGCAGCGTCGGCGCACGTAACACCAAAGGTCTAAACTCGGACGGTCGGCGCGGCCATCGAAATCATTCGGACCCACTATTGCGGCCGGTCAAAAGCACGTGTTCGCCGAACTCGCGACAGGTTCGGCCCGATCTAGCGCTCAAACATCCAACTCGTCGGTGGAAACGAAGCGGGCATTCTCCTGAATGAAGACGAACCGGAGCTCCGGCTTGCGGCCCATCAGCCGCTCGACCAGGGACGCGGTTTGCCGTGCCGCTTCCTCCTCGTCCGACACCAATACGTTGGGTAAATCGACGCGCAGCAGCACACGCCGCGCCGGGTCCATCGTGGTTTCCTTCAGTTGCCGCGCCGGCATCTCGCCCAGGCCCTTGAAGCGGCTGATCTCAACCTTGCCGCGGCCGTCGAACGCTTCTTTCATCAGCCGGTCCTTGTCGGCGTCGTCGATCGCGTAATGCGTGGTCCCACCCTGCGACAGGCGATAGAGCGGCGGCACGGCGAGGAACAGGTGCCCCGCAGATATCAGCCCGGGCATCTCGCGGTAAAAATAGGTCAACAACAGCGCTGCGATGTGGGCGCCGTCGACATCGGCGTCGGTCATGATGATGACGCGCTCATAGCGCAAATCGTCGACGCGAAGGTTCTTACCCGAGCCGCAGCCCAAGGCCTGCTCCAGATCGCGCAACTCCTGGTTGGCGCGCTGCTTGTCGGTCGACGCACTGGCGACGTTCAGGATCTTGCCGCGCAACGGCAACACCGCCTGCGTTTCACGGCTGCGCGCCTGCTTGGCCGACCCGCCGGCGCTGTCGCCTTCGACCAGGAAGACCTCGGTGTCCTGCGGTCCTGTGCGGCTGCAGTCGGAGAGCTTGCCGGGCAGGCGCGTGCGACGGGTGGCGGTCTTGCGTTCGAGCTCACGGCGCTGGCGCCGGCGTAGCCGCTCCTCGGCGCGCTCCACGGCCCATTCCAGCAAGGCGGTGCCGAGAACACGGTCGGCCGATAGGAAGTGATCGCAGTGGTCGCGTATCTGGCCTTCGACTAAGCGCGCCGCTGCGGCCATCGACAGACGCTCCTTGGTTTGGCCTTGGAATTGCGGCTCTCGAATGAAAAGCGACAGCATGACGCAAGCACCGTCAACCACGTCCTCGGGCGCGATTTGCGCCGCACGCCGGTTGTTGGTCATCTCACCGTAGGTTTTGAGCGCCTTGGTCAGGCCGGCGCGGAGGCCGGACTCATGACTGCCCCCCGCCGGCGTCGGCACGGTATTGCAGTACGAGCGCATGAAGCCGTCGCCGTCGGCGGGCCAGCAGATCGCCCATTCGACCCGTCCGGAGCCGTCGGCAAGATTGGCTTCGCCGCTGAAGACCTCGGCCGCGATCAACGCCCGCTCGGCGACGCTGATGCGCAGAAAGTCCAGCAACCCGTTCTCGAAGTGGAACGTCTCCTTGTCCGGCACATCGGCGCCGGCGACCAATTCCGGTGCGCACTGCCAGCGGATCTGCACGCCGCGAAACAGATACGCCTTCGAGCGCGCCATGCGGTGCAGCGTGTCCGGGCGAAAGTGAACGCCGGTGCCGAAGATGTCAGGGTCGGGGCGGAAGCTCACCGAAGTGCCGCGCCGGTTGTGAACCGGGCCCGCCGCTTTGAGCTTGTCCTGGGGCTTGCCGCGGCTGTAGGTCTGACGCCAAAGTTTCCGGTCGCGCGCGACTTCCACTTGCAGCCATTCGGAAAGCGCATTGACGACGCTGGCGCCGACGCCATGCAGGCCGCCAGAGGTCTGGTAGGCGTGACCGGAAAACTTGCCGCCGGAATGGAGCGTTGTCAGGATCACTTCCAGCGCCGACTTGTCGCGAAACTTCGGATGCGGATCGATCGGGATGCCACGGCCGTTGTCGCGGACCGTCAGTGTGCCATCGGCGGCCAGCTCGACCTCGATCGCATTGGCGAAACCTGCGACCGCCTCGTCCATGGCATTGTCGAGCACCTCCGCCGCCAAGTGGTGCAGCGCGCGCTCGTCGGTACCGCCGATATACATGCCGGGCCGGCGCCGGACCGGCTCCAGCCCCTCGAGCACCTCGATGTCGCGGGCCGAGTAGCTGGCGCTGCCCGACCCATCGGCGAACAGATCGGGCGTGGGGGCCGTGCGCGGCAAGAATTACTCCCTATCAGGTAGACGGGCAGGCGTGATACACGATATGTGGTGGACTGACCAGCGCGGTGCAAGCGCCGCGCAGGACGATCGAGAGCCCAATTCGGCATTGGACGCGGCCATGGAAGACGCACCTGGGGAGCTGGCGATCCGCACCGTCGCAATGGCGGCCTATGCCAACGCCAATGGTGACATTTTCGGCGGTTGGCTGCTGGCACAAATGGATGTCGCCGGCGGCGTCACCGCCAAGCGCCGCGCCGGCGGCCGTGTGGTCACCGTCGCCATTCAGTCGATGGCCTTTCACCGCCCGGTGTTTATCGGCGACATCTTGTGCGCCTATGCACACCTCATCAGGATCGGCCGCACGTCGATGACATACCGCATCGAGGCGCGGGTGATCCGCCACCACGACGGGACCG
Organism: Alphaproteobacteria bacterium; assembly: GCA_965248805.1. Classification (GTDB taxonomy): domain Bacteria; phylum Pseudomonadota; class Alphaproteobacteria; order UBA6615; family UBA6615; genus CBDFKJ01. The sequence continues at coordinate 78,320 of CBDFKJ010000003.1, read as the reverse complement.
AGGCGAAAGTAACCGAGGGTGAGTTCACCTATGTTGCTGTGGACAGCAATCGCCGCCCGCGTGCGGTGCCGGCAGAGGGCGATGCCGAGCATGGTTAACCGATCCTTCTGCTGGTCGGCAGTCGCCGCCGTGTGTTTGATCGCCGCGCCGGTTGTCGCCGGCGTCGCCGACGTGGTGTCGGTCGAGATGATGAAGACCGGAGACACCTATCGCATCGACGTTTCCGTGCGCCACGCCGACGCCGGTTGGGAGCACTACGCCGACCGCTGGGACGTCTTGGCGCCCGACGGGTCCGTGCTGGGCACCCGCATATTGCTGCATCCACACGATAATGAGCAGCCTTTCACGCGCTCACTCGGCGGTGTGATCGTGCCCGAAGGCGTCGAGTATGTTATCATCCGCGCCAACGACATCCTCCACGGTCTCGGAGGCAAAGAGCAACAAGTAGAGGTGCCCAAACAATGATCGGTCGATTTGGACAGACGCCGGAACCCCAGGTCTTGGCGCCCGAGGTTCCACAACCAGCCGCACCACCGGCCGCAGCAAAACCAAGAACGGACGGACCGATGACGGTTAATGATGAAGAGCGATTGCGACTGCGTCATTGGGTCGAGCGCTGCCGGGGAAACTACATCGGCCTGGCGCTTGATATCGCGCAACTGGAGAGTGACAAGGAATCGAACGCCGCCAAGGTCGAGATTAGCTACAGCAAGCTGCGCCGGCTGCGCGAAGAATTCGAAGAATCGAAGCGGGTGTTGGTGGCCTTAGACTAGCTGTCCTGGCGCAACGAGCGGCGGCCCGCCCGCCCGCCGTTCGCGCCACCTAGCAAGATTATCGTTCGCGTGGGGGGCGAAGTTGCGGCCTGGCAACGCCATACTGTCCAGCTACGGCACGACCATCTTCGAGGTCATGAGCCGGCTGGCGCGCGAGCACAAGGCGATCAATCTGGGTCAGGGCTTTCCCGACGGCAACGGCCCCGACGACGTGCGCGCGGCGGCCGCATCGGCGCTGGAGGACAGGCCAAACCAGTATCCCCCCATGCTCGGCGTGCCGGAGTTGCGGCAGGCGGTGGCGGCCAACAACGCGCGCTTCTACGATTTGCATGTCGATTGGCAAAGCGAGGTGATGGTCACCTCCGGCGCCACCGAGGCGCTGGCAGCGAGCCTGTTCGGCCTGATCAATCCCGGCGACGAAGTGGTGCTGATCGAACCGCTGTATGACAGTTACTTGCCGATCGTGCGCCAGGCCGGCGGCGTGCCCCGGCTGGTGCGTCTGCAGCCACCGGAGTGGACGCTACCGCGCGCCGCGCTGTCGGCGACCTTCGGGCCCAGAACGAAGCTCGTCGTGATCAATTCTCCGATGAACCCCACCGGCAAAGTGTTTTCACGCTCCGATCTAGACTGCATCGCCGATCTGCTGCGCCGCTATGACGCCTACGCGGTGTGCGACGAGGTCTACGAGCATCTGAGCTTCGACGATGTCGCGCACGTGCCGCTGATGTCGATCGATGGCATGCGCGAGCGCTGTGTGCGCATTGGTTCCGCGGGCAAGACGTTCTCTCTCACGGGCTGGAAGGTCGGTTACGTTACGGCATCGCCGCACTTGCTGGCGCCGATCGCCAAGTCGCATCAGTTCCTGACCTTCACCACGCCGCCCAATCTGCAGTACGCGGTCGCTTTCGGCTTGGCGAAGGGCGACGCCTACTTCAGCGACCTGTCGGCGTCGCTGGCGGCCAAGCGGGACCGGCTGACCAATGCGCTCACCGAAATCAGCTTCGACGTGCTGCCCTGTCAGGGCACCTACTTCCTTACCGCCGGCTTTGGGCGACTCGGGTTCGACGGCGACGATGAGGCGTTCTGCCGGCACATCACGTTGGCCGCCGGCGTCGCGGCAGTTCCCACAAGCGCCTTCTACGCCGAAAACGCCGCGCGCCGTTTCGTGCGGTTTTGCTTCTGCAAAGACGACGACGTGCTTGACGAAGCGGCCTCGCGCCTGGCGCGACTGTTCGCCGGTGCCGCGTCGGCTCCGACCGCCGGCGGTGCTTGACGCGTACGGGCCGGCGGCACTACTTAACGGATAGTGCGGTGGCTGTAGCTCAGGCGGTTAGAGCACCAGATTGTGGATCTGGGGGTCGGGGGTTCAAGTCCCCTCAGCCACCCCAATACTTTCAACGGCTTAGCTGGTACCAGCCGAGGGCGCATTCCCTTAACAGCCCGTTGAAAAAGTCGCGGCCATCTGACTCTGTGACGAGGGCATGGTTCGAGTCGGGAGCTTCGTCATGGCGTTGGGACGACAAGGGGATCGACAGGTGGACTTGATGGTCAGTTGGGCAGAGATGCCTCGCTCGCCCGGCCACGTGTTTTACGACCAGCTGGCTGGTCGATGCCGGTTTCGATGCGTTCGCCGAGGACCTGTGTGAGCCCTATTACGCGCCAGGGATCGGACGTCCGGGAATCCCACCGGGGCGTTACTTCCGGATGCACCTGGTCGGCTACTTCGAAGGCCTCGACAGTGAGCGGGCGTTGGAGTGGCGGTGCGCCGACAGCTTGTCGCTGCGTGAGTTCTTGCGCCTGGAGGCGCGCGCACGTGTGCCTGACCACTCGTCGTTGAGCACGATCCGCAGCCGCACGCGGTGCATGAGGCAGTGTTCGCCTGGGTGCTGGACGTTCTTGGCGAGCACGGCTTGGTCAGGGGCGAGCGGATTGGGGTCGATGCTTCGACCATGGAGGCGAACGCGGCGCTGCGCTCGATCGTGCGCCGCGACAGCGGCGAAAGCTATCGCTAGATGCTGCAGCGCATGGCCGCCGACAGCGGGATCGAGACCGCGGCGAATGACTTGGCGCAGATGGATCGGCGGCGCAAGGGCAAGAAACTCTCCAATGCGGACTGGGTCTCGACGCGGAGGCCAAAATCGCCAGGATGAAGGACGGCACGACGCATCTGGCCTACAAGCCCGAACACGCGGTCGACCTCGACACCGGGGCGGTGATCGCGGCCGAGCTGTATCCGGCCGATCAGGGCGACACGACCACCCTGCCGACAACGTTGACGTCAGCCGAGGCCAAGCTGGCGGCTGTGGGCGCAGCGCCGACGGCCGACGAACCGGCGGAGCTGGTGACCGACAAAGGCTACTTCGGCCGCGAGGTGCTGAAGTCCCTTGCCGACGGCGCCTGGACGACCCGCATCGCCATTGGGGTCGATGCTTCGACCATGGAGGCGAACGCGGCGCTGCGCTCGATCGTGCGCCGCGACAGCGGCGAAAGCTATCGCCAGATGCTGCAGCGCATGGCCGCCGACAGCGGGATCGAGACCGCGGCGAATGACTTGGCGCAGATGGATCGGCGGCGCAAGGGCAAGAAACTCTCCAATGCGGACTGGGTCTCGACGCGGAGGCCAAAATCGCCAGGATGAAGGACGGCACGACGCATCTGGCCTACAAGCCCGAACACGCGGTCGACCTCGACACCGGGGCGGTGATCGCGGCCGAGCTGTATCCGGCCGATCAGGGCGACACGACCACCCTGCCGACAACGTTGACGTCAGCCGAGGCCAAGCTGGCGGCTGTGGGCGCAGCGCCGACGGCCGACGAACCGGCGGAGCTGGTGACCGACAAAGGCTACTTCGGCCGCGAGGTGCTGAAGTCCCTTGCCGACGGCGCCTGGACGACCCGCATCGCCGAACCGAAGGGCAAGGGGCTCTCGCGCTGGCACGGCGACGACGCCGCTCGGCGGGCCGTTTACAACAACCGCAACCGATTGCTGTCGGGCGTGGCGAAGGCCGCGTTCAAACTCCGCGCCGAAGTGGTCGAGCGGGGCTTCGCCCAGGTCCTCGATCGCGGCGGCATGCGCCGCACTTGGCTGCGCGGGCGCGAGAACATCAGCAAGCGCTATCTGATCCACGTCGCCGGACACAACCTGGGCGTCCTATTGCGCCAGTTGATCGGCGCCGGGACCCCGCGAGAGGCTGCGGCCAAGGGCTTGGCGGTCCTGCTGCTTGTCTTGCGACAGGAACAATCGCTGATCATTATCCTCGCCCTCAATAACCCCCCGGCGCCGGGTCTCGCCGCCGCCATTGTTATCACGCCCGATGCTTCATCAACTCAGTCTTCTTCAACGGGCTGTTAAGAGCGCACGGCACGCCGATGGCTGCCATCTGCTATTTATCGCCCAATCGGAAGAACCTCGCCTACAGGAAATCTTCGAAGCGTTGGCGGAACAGCCAATACTGACGATTGCTGATATCGACGAGTTCGCGCGCCTTGGCGGCATCATTCATCTCAAGGTTATCAAGCAGCTAATCCGGTTCGAGATCAATACCAACCTCGCGCAGAGAGTCGGACTGACGTTTCGTTCCGATCTGCTCATGTTGGCGGACGTCATTTCTGGGGAGATCATGCACGACAGGTTCAGGAACCCCATCTAGTAGTTCGCGACGAAATCATTCAACTTGAGAGCAAGAAAATGCGCAATAGAATACACTTCCGCCAAAATTATTCCATAAGGAAAAAATACTTTTTATCATTTTATCGACTTGGTTTTTGGTCCTTGTTTTCCTCATCATCTGTATTAATTTTTAATGCAATGCTAAATAATTGACAATTACGTATCAACGAGCTTGCATCAATCGCGCAAATGCTTGGTCATAACAGCAGAGCCGCGGTTATATTCGATGATACCGAAGGCGCTGGAGTAGTCAGCACGCCGAGGTCGTAGTCGAGCTGGTCCAGCACCTCGTCGCGGCTGTACGCCGGGGTCTCCCTCAGTTCGCACTCCTGCGAACGGCGTTCCTTCGCGGCGAACCAGCGACGTACCAGCCCGCTCAGCTCGGCTGGCGATATCGTGGTGGCTGGCTCCTCGTCGCGCTCGCGCCTGGCCCGCGCCAGCAGGGCGTGATCTCGGCAGAGAGCTCGGAAGGCGCCGGACTGCTTCCCGACGGTCTCCGGTGCCCAGGGTGCGGACGATCTCGGTCTTGCCCACTGCTGCGCGCAATTCCGGGGGCACCTTGACTCGGCAATACCAACGATGCCCCCGCTGCTGGAGGCGCGGCTGTCTCTACATGGTTTCCATCCCTTTTAGCAGCCCGTTGACGAAGTCCGGCGTGTCTGATTCTGTCTGAACATAGAGATATTTAGACGGGCGTCGTGCGATGGCATTGAGACGACAGAGCGAGGTTCAGGGTGACCTCGTGGTGACATGGGCGGAGATGCCGCGTTCGCCTGGACACGCGTTTTTCGACCGGCTGCATGAGTTGCTGACCGAGTCTGGCTTTGACGGCTTCGTGGAGGCGACGTGCAAGCCATACTACGCACCTCGGATGGGGGCTCCTTCGCTGCCGCCGGGGCGTTATTTCCGGATGCACATGATCGGCTATTTCGAGGGCATCGGCAGCGAGCGCGGCATCGCTTGGCGCTGTTCGGATTCGCTGTCGCTTCGCGCGTTTCTGCGGTTGGCGAACCGGGACAAGGTTCCCGATCATTCCTGGTTGTCGAAGACGCGCGGCCGGCTGCCGCACGAGGTCCATGAAAAGGTTTTCGACTGGGTTCTGGCTCTCGTCGCCGCGCGCGGTCTGGTGAAGGGCGAGCGGATCGGCGTCGACGGCTCGACGATGGAAGCCAACGCCGCCCTGCGAGCCATCGTGCGGCGCGATAGCGGCGAGACCTATCGCGAGATGCTGACGCAAATGGCGAAGGAGAGTGGCGTCGAAACGCCGACGATCGACGACCTCGTCCGGCTCGATCGCCGGCGGAAGGGCAAGAAGCTTTCGAACAAGGATTGGACGAGCCCGACCGATCCTGATGCGAAGATCGCGCGGATGAAGGACGGCACCACGCATCTGGCCTGCAAGCCCGAGCACGCGGTCGATCTCGACACCGGCGTCATCGTTGCGGCGCCGATCTATCCAGCCGATGAAGGCGACACGACGACTTTGCCTGGGACGCTGGAGGCGGCCGCGCGCAACCTCGCCGAGGTCGGCCTGGCTCCAACACGGGCAGAGCCCTGCAGTCTCGTTGGCGACAAGGGCTATCATTCACGCGAGGGGCTGAAAGACCTCGACGGCGGCGTCTGGAAAACGCGGATCTCCGAGCCGGAGCCCGCCAACGGCTGTCTGCGCTGGCATGGCGACCAGGCGGCACGTCAGGCTGTCTACGCCAACCGGGCGCGATTGAAGTCCGGCGTCGCGCGGAACGCCATGCGCAGGCGCGGTGAGATGGTCGAGCGCAGCTTCGCCCATGTCCTCGACCGTGGCGGCATGCGCCGCGCGTTGCTGCGGGCGCGCGAGAACGTCCACAAACGCTACCTGATCCATGTCGCCGGGTTCAATCTCGGCATTCTGATGCGCGCGCTGTTCGGATCAGGCACGCCGAGGGAGGCTGCGAGTGCAAAGAGCACCCTTTTGTTCGTTATTCAGTTCGATGCTGCCCTGGCGATCGCCATCGTGGCGAACATCGAAGGCAAACCAGCCATGCTCGTTATCATCATCATCGTCGCCCCCGAAACCGATTGATCAAAGCGCGACTTCATCACCGGGCTGATAGTGTACCAAATTTAGATCACTGTCGGAACGGAAAACGCTTAGATTCCGGGGGTTTATTTAGATATCAACCGCTTAGCGGTGGCGTGGTGGGCGCGCGTGGGATTGAACCACGGACCTCCTCGGTGTGAACGAGGCGCTCTCCCGCTGAGCTACGCGCCCACAGCGGCGCCGGTATAGAGCATCATCGCGCCGGACGAAGTCAATTCCGTTTCCCGATGGCGTGCGCTAACCGGGCGGCGTGACGCCGCGCCTCAGCGTGCCGCGTTCTCGCTCAGGAAGCGCTCGGCGCCGGGATGCAGCGGCAAGGGGAACCGATCGCGCACAAGCTGCTCGCGCCCCCATGTCCTGAGCGGCTCGAGGTCGGCACTGACCTCCGCGTAGTCATCATACAGCGCCGTCATGAGTTTGCGCACGGCGTCGGCGTCGACGTCGGCGCGCGCCGCCAGCACCAAATAGGTGCCGAAGGATGACGTTGGCTGATCCTGTCCGGTGTAGGTCTGCGCTGGGATTTGTGAGCGCGCTATATCCGGAAACAGTTCAACGACGCGGTCGACCGCGTCGTCGTCGATCGAGACCAGCCTCAAGGGGCAGCGGTCGGTGGCGATGCGGGTCAGTTGACCTGGGTGACCATCGAGGAAGATCGCCGCTTCGGTGTTCCCGTCGCACAGCGAGTTCACCGAGTTCTCGTAGCCGAGCTCGGCAAAACCCTGAACGTCCTCGCCGCCCCACCCGGCCTCGCGCAGCCATTGCAGGAACGGCCAGATCTGCTGGCGCGGCGCGGTGCGAACGTTGCGACCGCGCAATCCGTCCATGGTCTGGATATCGCTATCGGCGCGGACCAGAATGGTGACCGAGCGCGCCGGCAGCGCCAGCACCGCCGCCGCATTGGCCGCGGCCAGCGTCTCGTCGCCCCGTTCGGCGGCCTCGGCCAGGCGATCGGAGGCCAGCAGCGCGAGATTCTGCGCACCAGTGCCCATATCGGCCAGCGATTCGCGCCAGCCGCGTGAGGCGCGGGTTTCGCAGTTCAGACCCTCGATGGCAGCCGCCGGCGCACAAATCATCTCGCCAAACGCCTGGAAGATGCTGTTCGGCCCACCGGTACCGATCGTCAGCGTCTGTGCGGTTGCCGGTGCGGCCGCCGCCACTATCACGCCAAGTACGCAGATCAAGCCGCGCGCCTGCACCATGGTATCCTCCCCAGAATGCCCGAAGGCCAACAGTCGTCAGCCGATGTTAGGCGGTTCGTACGACACTGTCATGGAGTGAAATGCGCATACGTTGAACGGCCGCGGTCGCCGCCGCAGCGAATTACGCGCGGGGCGCAGCGAACGCTGCAACGGCGCGCCGATTGGCGCGCCGCGCTGGCGTATGTCGGTATCGTGACCAGTTGGATCACTTTGGAGCCTGCCGATTGACAGGCAAGACGCAGCGCGAAGCTCCGAGCAAGTCGAGGGCTTCAGGTGTACTAGTGTCGACCCGAGTCGGCCGCACACCACAACCAGCTAGCGTCACCAACAAATGGCGTACGCGTGATGCCGTAGCTAATCGCGTCTTAAACTGATTGACGCGATATTTATGCTGCTCCCTGCCGCCACGCTGCCGTTGATTTGCAGCGCTTGCAAACCCGCTCTCCCGGCCATTCGCTTTCAAAACGCGAACTGCACATCAAACAGCGCCGGGCTTTGGATTCATACTGAACGTCACGTTCCGGCTTTCTATGTTCCGGATCGCTCATCCTCACTCCAAAAACAGTAATTTCGTGCGCTCACCTTATCGTTAAGAGAGTATATAGGATTTTGGCACAAATAGGGAAATTTTCTTGGTGATACACAACATGATACCGTTGGCGTGGCGCGCGATCGTACGTGTCGCCTAACTCGCCCCCGCGGTGTTCGCGTCAACGCGCTTCGCGCGCGCGTATGTCCGGATAGGTGCTGCGCAGTTCGGCCAGCAGGCGGTCATCCAGTATGCCGGTTACCGGTAACCCCGCGTCCTGCTGGAACGTGCGGACCGCTTCGCTCGTACGCGGCCCGCCAAGGCCATCGATCTCGTCGCGGTAGTAGCCCCGCCGTGCCAATTCGATCTGGACATTGGTCGCGAGCAATTGCGGGTCCAATGCCGCCCCTGGAGCTTGGCGCATAACGCGTGGCTGCACGAACTTGAGGTGGTCGAGCAGTTCCTTGGTGGCCACGCCGTCGACCGGCAAACCCGCGTCAGTCTGGTAGGCGCGTATGGCGCCCCGTGTTTGCGCGCCCATTATCCCGTCGGCGGGACCGGGCGCGTAACCGTGGTCCGCCAGTTCCTCCTGGATGCCCCGGACAAACGCGATCCGCATCTGCTCCGGCATGGCGTCGACCGCCGCTTGTACGCGCACCAGAAGCGACCGGCTGTGGCCGGTCTGCGCGAACTGCGAATTGAACGCCTCCGCCCGCGCTGCCATCAAAGCGGCGGTAAACACCAACGTTGCAGCCAGGGTCATCGCGCGCCGCATGAAAACTCCTTCGCCCGCGCATCGCGAGCCGCCGCTGATTCGCGTACAAAGAGTGTGGCAGAATCGGCGTCAATAGGGAACGCGCATGGCCTTGGTCCACGCACACGGTCTCCGGTGAGGGCAAGCGACACATGAATGAGTTTCGCGTCCGGCTGCGGGCACGCTTGCATGCCAGCCTCGATCCCGTTCACTGGCCGGGCGAGGGCATATCGCCGCTCAACTGCGGCATATTGACGCTGGTGTTGATTAGCATCTTCGTCGCCGTGCTCGAATCGGAGCCGACGATCAACAGCCGGGTGCCCGGTCTGTTCAGGGCGGCGAACGGTTTGTTCGCAGTACTGTTTACGATCGAGTACGTGGCGCGGCTGTGGTGTATGGGCGCGAGGGCGGAATATGCCGGCGTCGCCGGTCGGCTGCGCTACGCGGTGACCGTGACGAGTTTGGTCGATCTGGTCGCCGCCTTATCGCTATGGTTCAGCCTTTCCTCGATGCTCAGGGCGTCTATGGCGTGCTGTTGCGCCTGGTGCGGGTCTTGCGCGTCATCACGCTCGCGCCGGGCAGTCTCTGGGCGGTCGCGCTCCGGTGCCTGGCCCGGGCGGTGCACGATCGTCGGCGCGAGCTCGCCATGGCGTTCGGCCTGGCCGGGGTCGTCCTCTTGGTCTCGGCAACGATTCTGTTCCTGGTCGAGAGTGAGGCGCAGCCCGAGGCGTTTGGCAGCATTCCACGTGCTATGTGGTGGGCTATGGCGACACTGACCACCGTCGGCTATGGCGACGACTATCCTGTAACAGCTCTTGGAAAAGTGTTCGCCGGTATATCGGCGGCCGCCTCCATCGGCATCATCGCTCTGCCGGCGGGCATCCTGGCTGCGGCGTTCTCCGACGCGTTTCAAGACCTGCGCAGTCAGGCCGACAGCCGCGACCCGGAGCAGCCATGACGGAGGGCTCGGGCCCTAACGCGGGCGCCCGAAAGTGATGCGGTCAGTACCGCCACGGCTGGCGAAGTAGAAGTCCATGAGACCATCGCCGTTGAAATCGGCGGCCTCGGCGTCGAATCCGATGCCGACCAGCGAGGCTGGAAATACGGCTTCCGTACCGTCACGGAAGCTGCCGGCGCCATCGTTGACCAAGGTGCGGTAGGGCGCTTCGTCGCCCGGCCGCAGGCCCCGTGCACCGGCGGTGACGATATCGAGGTCGCCGTCCCCATCGATGTCGACAAAGTCGCCGTCAACGGTGTGCTCGCCGGGTTGCGGCCGCCGGTCTTGTGTCTCGTCGGTGAAGACGCCGCGGCCGTCGTTGATCAACAGTCGGTTTTCGAGGACCGCGCCGCGCTGGAAGAACCGCACATTAGCGAAGAAGATATCCAAATCGCCGTCGCCGTCGGCATCGCCGAAATCGGCCTCGCGGGTTTCCTCGACCGAGCGGTGCGGCGGCAGCCGCTCCGCCGTCGCGTCGGTGAACCGCCCGCCGCCGTCGTTGAGCAGCAGGCGGTTTGCGCCTTCGTTGCCCACCAACAGGTCCTGATCGCCATCGCCGTCGACGTCGCCCAACTCCAGGTCTTGTGTGATGTCCTCGATCGCCGGCAGCCGCAAGCGCGTCTCGTCGGTGAATTTGCCGCGCCCATCCGTGGTGACGATGAAGTTTTGACCGTTGTTGGCGAATAGCACGTCCGGGTCGCCGTCGTGATCGATATCGGCGACGAGCACTCCGTTGGTCGTGCCGGTGACTGGCAGACGCGCGCCTTCGTCGGCGAAGACTCCGGTACCGTCGTTGACATAGAGCTCGTTGATCTGGTCGTCTTCGCTGACGACGATGATGTCGGGATCGCCGTCGCCGTCGAAATCGCCGACGCCGACGTCTTCGCTGTCGTGATCGGTTTGCGGAATGCGCCGTGCGCTCTCGTTGGTGAACCGCCCGGCACCGTCATTGATCAGCTGAATATTGGGGCGGAACTCGTTGGCTATCATGACATCCAAGTCGCCGTCGCCATCGACGTCGACTGGATGCGCGTCCATGGAGCATCCGAGAAGATCGCTTGTAGGCAAATGCGTTGCAGTAACTTCTTGATAAATCGGGTCGGTACTCTGCGCCCATGCCGCGCCCCATCCGAGGCCTGCGGCAAGTACGCCAATCCCTCACAGCCCGGTGATGAAGTCGCGCTTTGATCAATCGGTTTCGGGGGCGACGATGATGATGATAACGAGCATGGCTGGTTTGCCTTCGATGTTCGCCACGATGGCGATCGCCAGGGCAGCATCGAACTGAATAACGAACAAAAGGGTGCTCTTTGCACTCGCAGCCTCCCTCGGCGTGCCTGATCCGAACAGCGCGCGCATCAGAATGCCGAGATTGAACCCGGCGACATGGATCAGGTAGCGTTTGTGGACGTTCTCGCGCGCCCGCAGCAACGCGCGGCGCATGCCGCCACGGTCGAGGACATGGGCGAAGCTGCGCTCGACCATCTCACCGCGCCTGCGCATGGCGTTCCGCGCGACGCCGGACTTCAATCGCGCCCGGTTGGCGTAGACAGCCTGACGTGCCGCCTGGTCGCCATGCCAGCGCAGATAGCCGTTGGCGGGCTCCGGCTCGGAGATCCGCGTTTTCCAGACGCCGCCGTCGAGGTCTTTCAGCCCCTCGCGTGAATGATAGCCCTTGTCGCCAACGAGACTGCAGGGCTCTGCCCGTGTTGGAGCCAGGCCGACCTCGGCGAGGTTGCGCGCGGCCGCCTCCAGCGTCCCAGGCAAAGTCGTCGTGTCGCCTTCATCGGCTGGATAGATCGGTGCCGCAACGATGACGCCGGTATCGAGATCGACCGCGTGCTCGGGCTTGTAGGCCAGATGCGTGGTGCCGTCCTTCATCCGCGCGATCTTCGCATCAGGATCGGTCGGGCTCGTCCAATCCTTGTTCGAAAGCTTCTTGCCCTTCCGCCGGCGATCGAGCCGGACGAGGTCGTCGATCGTCGGCGTTTCGACGCCACTCTCCTTCGCCATTTGCGTCAGCATCTCGCGATAGGTCTCGCCGCTATCGCGCCGCACGATGGCTCGCAGGGCGGCGTTGGCTTCCATCGTCGAGCCGTCGACGCCGATCCGCTCGCCCTTCACCAGACCGCGCGCGGCGACGAGAGCCAGAACCCAGTCGAAAACCTTTTCATGGACCTCGTGCGGCAGACGGCCGCGCGTCTTCGACAACCAGGAATGATCGGGAACCTTGTCCCGGTTCGCCAACCGCAGAAACGCGCGAAGCGACAGCGAATCCGAACAGCGCCAAGCGATGCCGCGCTCGCTGCCGATGCCCTCGAAATAGCCGATCATGTGCATCCGGAAATAACGCCCCGGCGGCAGCGAAGGAGCCCCCATCCGAGGTGCGTAGTATGGCTTGCACGTCGCCTCCACGAAGCCGTCAAAGCCAGACTCGGTCAGCAACTCATGCAGCCGGTCGGAAAACGCGTGTCCAGGCGAACGCGGCATCTCCGCCCATGTCACCACGAGGTCACCCTGAACCTCGCTCTGTCGTCTCAATGCCATCGCACGACGCCCGTCTAAATCTCTATGTTCAGACAGAATCAGACACGCCGGACTTCGTCAACGGGCTGATAAGGGATGATAGCAGGTGCAGCCGAAATGGCCGTTATAGGCCGTGCCTTCCTGCTCGCCGTGGGTCGGGCTGACGGAGCTATCCATGTCGAGCACGATGGCGGTCGGCGGATTGCGGTCGTGAATCCGGCCGATCCAGACGCCCGACAGATCCGCCAGGGCAGCGAGGTTCTCCTCGGTCGCCAGCAGTTTGGTCTCGAACCTCATGGAGGTGGTGGTGTTGAAGGACTGGGTGATCGAGACGAAGGTGACGTCATGGGCCTCGAACAACTCGACCAGCTTGGCGAAGTCCATGAGTGCGCGGACCAGGCGATCGATCTTGTAGACCACCACGACGTCGACTTGGCCGGCCTCGATGTCGGCTAGTGGATTGATTCCAACGTTTGGAACCCTCGGTTTCGGGCTGCGATGATGTCGTCGGGGTCGGCTTTCCATATGAATGGCTGTGGGTTGGCCGCATTGTATTCGCGGACGAAGCGGTTGATTGCGGCCTGGAGATCGACGACGGAATGGAAGACGCCGTGCTTGAGCCGCCGCCGGGTGAGTTTTGCGAAGAAGCCCTCGACGGCATTGAGCCACGAGCAGGAGGTCGGTGTGAAGTGGAAAGTCCAGCGCGGATGGCGGGCGAGCCAGGCGCGGACCTTGTCCTTGTTGTGCGCCGCGTAGTTGTCGACGATCGCGTGGATGGCCTTGTCCGCCGGCACCGTGCGCTCGATGCGGTTGAGGAAGCGGATGAACTCCTGATGGCGGTGGCGCTGCATGTTCTGGCCGATCACCGTTCCGTCCAGAACGTTGAGCGCCGCAAACAGCGTGGTCGTGCCGTGCCGTTTGTAGTCATGGGTCATGGTGCCGGCGCGTCCCTTCTTCATCGGCAGACCGGCGGTCGAGCGCCTGGATCTGTGACTTCTCATCGATCGACAACACCACCGCATGGGCCGGCGGGTCGACATACAGGCCGACGATATCGGTGAGTTTCTCGGCGAAGGCAGGGTCGGTCGACAGCTTGAAGTTGCGCCAGCGGTGCGGGCTGAGACCGTGAGCCTTCCAGATCGCCTGCACCGTCGAGGCGGCAATACCGGCCGCCCTGGCGATCGCGCGCAACGTCCAGTGGGTCGCCTCAAACGGCGGCGGTTGCTGCGTCAGGCGCACGATCTCGGCGACACGATCGAGCGGGACCGGCGCCTTGCCGGGCGGACGGGACTTGTCGCGAAGCAGGCCGCCGACACCCTCGTGCATGAACCGCTCTTGCCAGCGCCACACGCAGGTCTTGGACTTGCCGGTCTCGGTCATGATCGCCGAGGTGCCCAGACCCTCGCCGCTGAGAAGGACAATATGTGCCCGCCAGACGTGTTTCTGCGGGCTCTTGGGATCCGCGACGACCGCGCGCAATCGCTGACGGTCGCCGGCGGATAGGGTGAAGGAGATTCCACTGCGCATACGCCAGATTCGCATAACACAGCAAAATACGGAATCCCAATTCGGACTCTTTCATTCCGATCAATCCACTAGCTACCTCGCCAGGTGGCCAAGCCGATTTGCTCTGACAACGCCATCGCCGATCTTCCTCCGGTGGTGTTGGCCTTCGTATTGCGTTTGCAGGAAGGAGTCTTTCTCGCGCGAAGGCGGGACCCTGATTCCGAAGCCGTTAAGGTTGGTAACGCGGCGGGCAGGCGCGAACCGGACGCGTTCGACTACTGGGTGGCGTCAACTCGCAGCCTGAGGGCCTTCGATTGTAGGTCTTACAGGTCCGATCCAGTGAGTCTGACAATGCTCTCGTGGGCATGTCGCAGCCTGCTCAGAAACTCGATTAAGAAGGCCGTACTCAGCCCGAAGAGCAGTAGGCCATTTGCGGCCGACATTCCTGACAGCAGGCGCCATGTCTCCGAAAGAAGAACGTCTCCGAAACCGAGCGTCGTGAATGCGCTGAGGGAAAAGTAAAGCGCCGGCTCCAACGTATCGAACTCGCCAACAATGATAAATGCGGCCGCCCATAACCATACACTCAGGGTAAGTGCCGCGAGAACCCATAGCGTTATGGCGATAAGCGCCAAGACTGCCTTGCTGGCGTGCGGCGGCGTGGCAAGCCAGGGGCCGAACCGGCCAAAGGCTCGAATCGCCGCGCCAATGAAAATTGCCTCAACTGCGACCGTGAGTGAAACCACGACTGATCCGATTGCCAACTGCAGGATCATGCGAGTCCTTTCCGTTTGGGGGTGTGCCTTTCTCTTGCCAGGGCATTCGCCGGAGTCAACGGCCTCATTCGCAGACCCGAACCGCCTGAGGACTCGACCAGCGGGCAGGGTATCGGCGTGGTGCTGGCGAATTTCTAGACGCTAGCTTACTTTTCACACGGTGGGGAGCCGTCGAAACATAAGAGCCAATGAACATGAACAGTGACCGCCATTTGGCGCGTGCCGCCGTTTTGGCCATCGCCGCGACCTTGGTCGGATGCGACGACGCTCCACCGGAGTACGTTGAGCGGATCCGGGCGATCAAGCCTTACTATGTGGCCGAGCCAGCCGGTGGCGATGTGCGTCGCTATTCCGGGACCATCGCAGCGACAAACACCTCGGCTCTGAGTTTCGCTGTGTCCGGAACGGTTCTGACCGTCGAGGTCAACAACGGCGACAGTGTCGTCGAGGGGCAGGTATTGGCGACCCTCGATCCCGAGCCGTTCGAGTTGGATGTCGCCGCGGCCCAGTCTGAACGCGCCTCCGCGCAGGCGGAGTTCGAAAACCAGCGTGCTCAACTCGATCGACAACGCCAGCTCTACCAGCGCGACTGGGTCGCCAAGGCCGCGCTTGACCAGGCCGTCGCTGCATCTGAGGCGGCCGAGGGGAAGCTTAACCTCGCCCGTTCCCGACTCGGGCTCGCCGAGCGCGATTTGGCGAGTGCGCGACTGACGGCACCGTTTGACGGCGTGGTCGCGTTACGCGACGTAGAGCCCTTCGTCGAGATCTCGAAGGGACAGACGATAATTCAGCTCGATTCGGAAGGTGCGTTCGAGGTCGATCTTTCGATCCCGGATACCCTGGTTGGACGATTGTCGATTGGCGCTCCGGTGAGCATAGATGCGCCCACTGTGGCTGGCTGCGGCTGTACGGGTCGGATAACGGAGATCGGTGCGACAGCAGGCGCTGCCAACGCCGTGTCAGTCACAGCGGCCATTCTTGAGAGCCCGGATGGTCTCTTGCCGGGCATGGCCGTTGAGGCAAGCGTCATCTTGTCTGACGATGGCGGACCGCGCGGCTTCCTGGTGCCGCTCGTGGCCATCGCACCGGGCGATGAAACCGCGCGTGGCTACGTCTTCAAGTATGACTCGGAGGATGGTGTCGTCCAAAAAACGCCGTTTCAGAGCGATGGTGCGGTCAGCGGAAACTTGATCAGCATCACCGAGGGAGTTGAAGCCGGCGACATTATCGCGGCGGCTGGGGTGAGCTTTCTGCGCGACGGCCAGCGTGTGAAACTGATGGGCGAATAGCGCCCCCCTTTTTCGGCCGGCGGAGCACCGAACCATGAACCCCGCAAAGCTCGCCCTCGAAAATTCCCGCATCACAGTTAGCGGGATAGTCATTGTCGCCCTTGTCGGTGTATCGACTTATCTGACTTTTCCGAGTGCGGAAGACCCGACGATCACGATCCGAACCGCCAGCGTGACGGCGTCCTATCCGGGCATGATGCCGGAGCGTGTAGAGGAGTTGATCACTAAGCCTCTCGAGGCAGCGATGCGGGATCTTTCAAGACATCCGCAACAAGGCAGATGACGTCAGATCGGAATTGCCCGAAGGGACGTCCGGGCCAATCGTCAACGATGAGGAGGGGCTGACCGCCGTCGCCACAATTGCGTTGTGGGCCGACGGCTTCTCGCTGGCCGAGATGCGAGATGTCGCGCGCGACATCCGCGACCTGCTGCACACGCTCGACGGAGTGAAAAAAGTCCAGATCCTCGGAGAACAGCAAGAGCGCATCTATCTTGAAACGACACCGGCCCGGCTGGCGCAACTGGGTGTCTCGCCCCAAGAGGTCTTCGGCGCGCTCGCTCAGCAGAACATTATCGAGCCCGGTGGCGAAATCGTCGCCGACGGCCGTAAGGTGTTGCTGGAGCCCTCTGGGAATCTGGAATCAGTTGATGAGATTCGTGGCGTCGTGTTTCGGATACCGAATACGAACCGAGTGCTTCGTTTGGACGAGATCCTGACAATTCGCCGCGACTTTGTCGACCCGCCCGAACTGCCATCCTTCTACAATGATCGCCCGGCGATCATCCTGTCCGTCTCGACAGTGGAGGGCACCAACAATCTGGAGTTCGGCGATCGCTTGACGGTGCTTCTCGATGCAGTCCAGCAGGATTTGCCGATCGGATACGTCCTGGACTACGCGACCTACCAGCCCGAGCTGATCGCAGCCGCGGTACAAAGCGCGGTCTCGAATGTCTACCAAACGCTCGCGATCGTGCTGGCCGTCGTGATGGTGTTCTTGGGAATTCGTACCGGTTTGATCGTCGGATCGTTCGTGCCGCTGACCATGCTTCTGGGCGTCATCGTGATGCGCTTCTATGGGGTCGAGCTGCAACGCATGTCGATCGCGGCAACGATCATCGCCCTGGGCTTGCTGGTCGACAATGGCATCGTCGTCGCGGAGGATATCCGGGTCCGATTGGAGCAGGGCGTTGACCGCATGCGCGCAGCGGCCGAGTCCGGAAAACTCGCGGTTCCGTTGCTTACCTCCTCGTTGACGACGGTCTTCGCCTTTCTGCCGATGCTGCTGGTCGAAGGCAGCGCGGGTGAATACGTGCAGTCATTGGCTCAGGTGGTCGCGATCCTGGTGCTGGGTTCCTGGTTCTTGTCGATGACGGTGACGCCGGCGATGTGTGCCTGGTTCATGCGGGCGCCTGCATCGGCAACCACAGCACCGCTTTATAGCGGATTCCTCTATGGGATCTACCGTCGCATTCTGAGCCTGTTCCTGCGGTGGCGCCTCATATCGATTGCCGCGCTTATCGGGTTGCTGATCCTATCCGTGCAGGTCCTTGGCCTGGTCAAGACAGAGTTCTTCCCACTGGGTGACCGCAACCAGTTCCTCGTCTATCTGGACTTCGAGGCAGGCACAGACGTGCGGAAAACGCAGGCCGAGCTGCGCAAGCTGACTGCGTGGCTGGCGGATGAGAATGCCAATCCGGAGGTCACCAGCCACGTTGCCTACGTCGGCTATGGGGGCCCGCGCTTTTTCCTCGCGCTCCCGCCGGTGGACCCCGATCCACATCGCGCGTTCGCTCTGGTAAACACGCGATCCGTCGGCGACGTCGACACACTCATCGATCGGGTCAACGACTTTCTCGACACGAACCTACCGGCAGCCCGGGCGGATGCAAAACGCATGTGGTTCGGAGGGACGGAGCCGGGCGTCGTCGAGATCCGCTTGATCGGCCCCGACGGCGACGTTCTCGCGGAACACGCGCAACGCCTGCTTGCAGCATTTCAGGAGGTCCCGGGAACGGTCGGCATAAAACAAGATTGGGAGAACAGAATCCTGACGTTGATCGTGGACGTCGATCAAACTCGCGCACGGCGCGCGCAGGTGACATCAAGTGATGTCGCGGGTGCACTGAACACGATCTTTGCGGGGATGGCGATCAGCGATTACAGAGAGGGCGACAAGACCATCCCGATCGTACTTCGCGGCGATGATAGCATGCGATTCACGCTTTCCGGTCTGCAGCGAGTTCAGGTCTATTCGGTGGCCACCGATAGCTTTGTGGCGTTGGATCAGGTGGCGAACGTCCGAGGAGAGTGGCACTTTGGTCGCATCAAGCGGCGCGACCAGCAGCGCACGCTGACGGTGGAGGCGCGCAACCCCGATCTGCCTGCACCGGAACTCTTCGAAGCGATAGCCCCAGCCCTGGATATACTCGACCTACCGGCCGGATATCGCTTCGAAGTCGGCGGCGAGATCGAGGATCAAGAGCAGGCGAACCAAAGACTCTTTGGCCTTTTGCCGCTGGCGCTCGCCGGTATCGTCGTTCTACTCGTAGGCCAGTTCAACTCGTTCCGGAAGGGCGGGATCATTCTGGCCACGATTCCACTGATATTGATTGGCGGAACATTGGGGCTCATCGTCATGAATGCGCCGTACGGCTTCATGGTGCTTTTGGGGTTCTTCGGTCTTGCTGGCATCCTGATCAACAACGGCATCGTTCTGATCGATCGCATCCAGATCGAGGAACGAGCGGGGCGCGAGCCTTTGGATGCCGTGGTAACGGCTTGCTTGACGCGTCTGCGCCCGATTCTCATGGCGACGCTGACAACCGTTCTCGGCCTTGTCCCGCTAATCCTGTTTGGTGGCGCGCTCTTCTACGGCATGGCAAGCGTGATCGCCTTCGGGCTGATCGTGGCGACAATCTTCACGCTAGGATTCGTGCCCGCCCTCTATACGCTGCTATTTGGCATATCGACCCGCGACGCAGCCATGGCCGTCCGCGCGGCGCCAGCGACAGCTTAGCAGCCCGTTGAAGAAGGCTGAGTTCATGAAGCATCGGGCGTGATAACAATGGCGGCGGCAAAGGGAGCTCGCCGGTGGCCCAGCCAGAGCATCAGCACCTCGCGGCCGAAGTAGCCTTTGTCGGTCACCAGCTCCGCCGGGTCTCGAACTCGAGCGGGGCGGAGGCGTCGGAGACGATCAGGAAGTCGAATCCGTCCCTGTAGGCGCCAGCTCGAGCGCGGCGAGACCGTTCTCTGCAGGGATACGTATCGTGCTATCGAACCGCGTTTGGATCCGGCGCTTGCCCGTATCATCGTCGAAGTAGAGCAGCTGATCGTGGTCTTGCTGGGAGGTGAGGTCGGTTTCGACGTCGATCGGCCGCCTGGGCTCGGCGTATCGACGGATTGCCGGCACCGAAACCGTCTCGCGCTCCGGCCAGCGAAGCGCCGTCAGTTTCCTGCCGAACACGCGACCGGTGTCGATGCACATGGTTTGGTTCAACCATTAGGCCTCTGGAACCGGCGTGTGTCCGTAGACGACATCCGCCTTGCCGCGGTAGTCGCGCGCCCACTCCAACCGGACGGGAAGCCCAAACTCATCGACCTCACCGGTGGTTTCGCCGTACATCGCGAAGGCTGATCTCCAGTCGCTCAACTTCTTCGACGGAGCGCATGACAAAGACCTGGACGCCTCCATTTACCTCGTGAATTTTGCCTCGTTGTGATTCTCTACGGCGGTTCGGTTTGAGGAGGTATTGATGAGGCAGGCTGGTCTGTTCGGCTTACCGGATCATCTTCGAAAGCTTTCGGCGACGGGTGATCCGTTGGAGGTGCTGGCAAAGGTCGTCGACTTCAAGATTTTCCGCGCGCCGCTTGAGGCGGCGCTGGGCTATTCGGACGGATCGAAAGGTGGCCGCCCGGCCTACGATGCGGTGGCGATGCTCAAGGTTCTGATCCTGGCCGCGCGGCACACGGTGAGTGACGAGCGGATGGAGTTTCTGATCCGCGATCGCTTGAGCTGGCTTCGCTTCCTAGGCTTCGATCTCGGAGCGCCGACGCCGGACCGCAACACCATATGGACCTTTCGCGAGCGTCTGGTCCGGGCCGGGGCGATGGATAAGCTGTTTGCCGCCTTCGATGGCGAATTGCGCCGGTGCGGCCATCTGGCGATGGGCGGGCAGATCGTCGATGCGACGTTGGTATCGGCGCCCAAGCAGCGCCACAGCGATGACGAGAAGCGGGCGATCAAGGCGGGCAAGAGCGCGTCCGAGGTCTGGCCCGATCAGCCAGCCAAGGCGGCGCAGAAGGACACGGATGCGCGGTGGACGGTGAAGACCGGGCGGCGCAAGAACCCCGCCGGGTCGCAACGGCGCATGCCCGACATCGCGATCCCGGTGTTCGGCTACAAGAATCATGTCGTCATCGATCGGGCCTACGGCTTCATCCGCAGCTCGGCTGTGACCGATGCCGCCCGCCATGACGGCAAGATGTTGCGTCAGCTCGTCACCGGCGACAATCTGGCCGCCGGCGTGTGGGCTGACAGCGCCTATCGCTCGAAGGCCAACGAGGCGTGGCTGGCCGGCAAGGGTCGGGTCTCCCACATCCACCGCAAGAAGCCGCCGGGCCGGGCCATGCCCAAGGCGACCGCCCAGGCCAATGCCCGCAAGTCAGCGGTCCGTGCGCATGTGGAGCACGTCTTCGCCCAGCAGAAGGATCGCATGGGCCTTTTCATCCGTACCATCGGGCTCAAGCGGGCGGAGGCCAAGATCGGCCTCGCCAACCTGGCTTACAATTTCCAGCGTCTGATCTTCCATGAGCGCAGGGCCGCCATGGCATGAGTCCGCCCGTATGACCAAAAAACACCCCGCTGAGAACGAAACCGCGGACGAATAACGCCGTCAAATCCACCCGCCGCACGGATCGGCCAACAGGACACCCTTATCCGCGCCAAATCGGCCGGTTGTTAGAGGTCTCCACCTGCCGAAACCCCTCCTTCCGAAGCCCCCGCAATCCTCGCCAGAGCGCGCGCGAGTGGTTGCGGGCCACGTGAGGTCCGAAATCGCGGTTTGGCCGAGCCTTGTTCCGCTGATGGGGCGAAGAGCCCAAGACGGCACGCGAGGCGTACAGCTCGCCTCAAATCGACCACGCCTATGCCCAACATCTGATGATCATCGCCTCTATGTCGCCGAACTGGAACGATGCGGAGGCGCTGCTCAATGAAGCGATAGATGCACTACGCGTGCTGATTCGCGTCGGGGGCGAGGCTGATTCATATCCCATAGTGACGCTCTCTGAAGGGCATATTGAACCGCTCCGGGTTTGGCGGAGGCCATTTTGTTTGAGTCACGCCGCCATGTCTGACTGCTTCAGCATGGCGTAGTGGCGTTCCTCGGCTTCGGCCGGCGGGATGTTTCCGATGGGCTCCAGGAGCCGCCGGTTGTTGAACCAATCCACCCATTCCAGAGTAGCGAGCTCGCCGGCCTCGAATGAGCGCCACGGCCCGCGCCGGTGAATGACCTCGGCTTTGTAAAGACCATTGATGGTCTCGGCCAGAGCATTGTCATAAGAGTCGCCGACGCTGCCCACCGAGGGTTCGATGCCCGCTTCCGCCAGGTGCTCGGTATATTTGATCGAGACATATTGGCTCCCTCTATCGCTGTGATGGATCAGCCCACCGCGATGGACGGGTCGCCGCGCATGAAGCGCTTGTTCCAGGGCATCGAGAACAAAGCCGGCATGGGCTGTCCGGCTCACCCGCCAGCCGACGATGCGGCGGGCATAGGCGTCGATGACAAAGGCGACATAGACGAAGCCAGCCCAAGTGGCCACGTAGGTAAAGTCCGAGACCCACAGCCTGTTCGGTGCCGGAGCGTGGAACTGGCGATTGACCTTGTCGAGCGGGCAAGGCGCGGCCTGGTCGCTGACTGTCGTGCGGATCGGCTTGCCGCGGATCACCCCTTGCAAGCCCATCTCCCGCATCAGCCGCTCAACAGTGCAGCGAGCGACATCGAAGCCTTCCCGCTGCAATTGTCGCCACACCTTGCGAACGCCGTAGACACGGAAGTTCTCTTTGAAGACGCGTCGGACCTCGACCTTGAGAGCCATATCCCGTTTCGCCCGTGCCGACAGCCTGGCCGGATCGCGCCGCCTGGCCACATGGTCGTAGTAGGTCGACGGGGCGATCGGCAGCACCTTGCAGATCGGCTCGACCCCGTGCGCCTCGCGGTGATCGCCGATGAACGCGATCATGGCTTGAACCGGCGGTCGAGCTCCGCCTGGGCAAAATAGGCGCTCGCCTTGCGCAGGATCTCGTTGACCTGCCGGAGGTCGCGGTTCTCCCGCTCCAGGGCTTTCAGCCGCTCGGCGACCTCGCTGGGGACGCCGGCGCGCACGCCGCTATCGCGCTCGAACCTCTTCACCCACTCATTGAGTGTCTGCGCCGTGCAGCCGATCTTCCCAGCTATCGAGGAAACAGCCGCCCAACGCGAGGCGTGTTCGCCCTCGTGATCCACAACCATCCGCACCGCACGGGCGCGAACCTCAGAAGAAAACCTGTTCCTTGTCTTGCTCATAATGGCTCCACTTTCTCAAGAGTTGGAGCCTCCGCCAAACCCGGAGCGGTTCATATCTCGATCGTGTCGCAATTCCTCGGTGTTGAAGGCGCCCAAGCAATCACACAGCGATACGCCAATGAATTGCTCGTAGCGCACAAAAAACATCCCAGCGCTCGTCTCGAAACGGCAGTGAACAAGGTCGTGACCTTCGCAACTAACGGAATTTGGAAAGCGTCATACGGACCGGGCTATCTCGACGAGAGTTGACGGACGCGGTGCGGGCATTGTCAGACTAGCTGGACAGGATTTGTAGAACCTACAATCGAACGCCCTCAAGCTGCGAGTTGACGCCACTCGGCCAGGGCGGCTGCTCGGTCTTGTTTGAAGATGTTGCGGCGGTTGATATGGCGTTGGTGGTTGAAGTGGTTGTGAACTGAAGCGTGGAATGCGGCAAAATTCTGCAGCGTCCTTTCACTCTTGAATTTTGCCATTGGGCATTCTCGTCGCCGAAAGGGTTGATGTGAATTTTCTGCCAGGTTGTTGAGCCAACGACCGGAGGTCCGGGCGGCCGCATTGCCGATCACAGTGATCGCAGCCCGGTATGATGGAAGCCCGTCCGTAACGACGAGACCATCTTGGTCAGAGAACCGCGTCAGGGGCCGCACCAACGGCCGCACCGGCGGCGGATCCCATGATCGAGTCGGCGGCCAGGCTGCTGGCCTGGGGTGGCGACGACCGTTTCGCCAAATACCGTCAACCCGACTCGAGACGCAATCAACGGGTCAACCAGACCCTTCGGCGCGCCATCCTCGCGGCCTGCCGAAGCAACATCTGGACGCCTCCATTTACCTCGTGAATTTTGCCTCGTTGTGATTCTCTACGGCGGTTCGGTTTGAGGAGGTATTGATGAGGCAGGCTGGTCTGTTCGGCTTACCGGATCATCTTCGAAAGCTTTCGGCGACGGGTGATCCGTTGGAGGTGCTGGCAAAGGTCGTCGACTTCAAGATTTTCCGCGCGCCGCTTGAGGCGGCGCTGGGCTATTCGGACGGATCGAAAGGTGGCCGCCCGGCCTACGATGCGGTGGCGATGCTCAAGGTTCTGATCCTGGCCGCGCGGCACACGGTGAGTGACGAGCGGATGGAGTTTCTGATCCGCGATCGCTTGAGCTGGCTTCGCTTCCTAGGCTTCGATCTCGGAGCGCCGACGCCGGACCGCAACACCATATGGACCTTTCGCGAGCGTCTGGTCCGGGCCGGGGCGATGGATAAGCTGTTTGCCGCCTTCGATGGCGAATTGCGCCGGTGCGGCTATCTGGCGATGGGCGGGCAGATCGTCGATGCGACGTTGGTATCGGCGCCCAAGCAGCGCCACAGCGATGACGAGAAGCGGGCGATCAAGGCGGGCAAGAGCGCGTCCGAGGTCTGGCCCGATCAGCCAGCCAAGGCGGCGCAGAAGGACACGGATGCGCGGTGGACGGTGAAGACCGGGCGGTGCAAGAACCCCGCCGGGTCGCAACGGCGCATGCCCGACATCGCGATCCCGGTGTTCGGCTACAAGAATCATGTCGTCATCGATCGGGCCTACGGCTTCATCCGCAGCTCGGCTGTGACCGATGCCGCCCGCCATGACGGCAAGATGTTGCGTCAGCTCGTCACCGGCGACAATCTGGCCGCCGGCGTGTGGGCTGACAGCGCCTATCGCTCGAAGGCCAACGAGGCGTGGCTGGCCGGCAAGGGTCGGGTCTCCCACATCCACCGCAAGAAGCCGCCGGGCCGGGCCATGCCCAAGGCGACCGCCCAGGCCAATGCCCGCAAGTCAGCGGTCCGTGCGCATGTGGAGCACGTCTTCGCCCAGCAGAAGGATCGCATGGGCCTTTTCATCCGTACCATCGGGCTCAAGCGGGCGGAGGCCAAGATCGGCCTCGCCAACCTGGCTTACAATTTCCAGCGTCTGATCTTCCATGAGCGCAGGGCCGCCATGGTATGAGTCCGCCTGAATAGCGCCAAAACCCTCCGCCGAGAACGAAACGGCGGATGGTTGCGGACGTCAACACCGCCGATCTCAGCGAAAGTCGGACAGCACACCAAAATCTTCGTCAAATCCCCCGGTTGTTGGAGGTCTCCATCTGCATCGTCAAGAACGGCTCGTCGCAGGGCTTCACCTGCGACGAGCGCCGCAAGCCGATCACGCTCAAGCTCAAGCGCTTCGCGGTGCCGGCATTGAGCGCCGACATCGCAGCTCAACCGCCTGAATTCGCCGACGAGGACACCCTATGACCGCCAACCATGATCCCGTGTTTCACGCCTGTGTTTCGGTGAAACACAAGGGATTCCAAGCGTGTGCCAATGTTTCATGAGAATTTGAAACACACCGTGACACACGCCCGGATTCCTTGGGTGTGCCAGTGTTTCACATGTGCCACCCCTAAAGGGGTGGGTGGGGCGCGGCACACAAGCCCGCGCCCCCCACCCTTGGGGTCCCCCGGCACCGGCACATCGGAACTTCCCTGCGACGAGGCTCGGCCATGACCCGGGCGCGATCTCGCTCGCCCGTCGCCGCGGTCGATCCCGCGCGCGATCCGATGGCGCCTTCGGACTACGTGATCTGCGCCATCCTCGACCGCGCCGCCCACGAGATGGAGCGCAAATGGGGCGTCGGCCGGCTGCGCCTGCTGGTGAGCGATCTCCTGAGAGCGAAGCTCGGCGCCCAGAAGGACAAGCTCGACGCCGCCATCGAGACCAATCGGGAACGCTGTGTCCGGGCCCAGGCCGAGGGCATGAAGCGGGCCTGGGCCGCGCTCGATCACGCGGCCACCGAGGACGGCCACACTCCGCTCTCGCCCGAGGTCTGGGAATGCGTGCTGCCCGGCTCGGGCGAGGTGGTCTCGATCACCCGCACCGAGGCCGAGGCGCATCACGTCTGCCGCGAGTGCCGCGTGTTCACCCTGGACGAGATCGCGATCCTGATCGAGGCCCTGGGCGAGACCGTGATCGAGGTCAAACGCGTCTTTCCCGGCGCATCGGTCCAGCGCATCGCCAAGCCCGCCATCGACTGGGAGAAGGGAGACGAGCTCCCGTTCTAGAGCGGGTGGCGGCGGCGTTCCTGGCAGTTCCCCGCCGCCACCCTGACCACGACAACCCCGATCAAGGAGACCATCATGGCTCACGTAACTCTGCCCAAGAATTCGCCGCTTGAGAACCGCGCCGTGCTTCCGGCGGCACGGCACGGCGGCAATGCCGGTGTCGCCTGCCCGGTTTCCGAACCGCCGGTGCCGGCCGCCAACGATGCCGGCGTGTCCAATCTTGGCTCCGTCCTCGCGCTCGATCTCGGCACGGCGACCGGCTGGGCGCTCCGCGACGAATACGGCGCCATCACCAGCGGCACGGTGTCGTTCCGGCCCGACCGGTTCTCCGGAGGCGGGATGCGCTTTCTGCGCTTCAAGGCCTGGCTCACCGAGGTCAAGAACGCGGCCGGCAACATCGACGCGGTCTATCTCGAGGACGTCCGCCGTCATGCCGGCACCAGTGCCGGCCAGATCTGCGGCGGTTTCCTGGCGCAGGTCAGCGCCTGGTGCGAGCACCACGGCATCCCCTATCAGGGCGTGCCGGTGGGCACCATCAAGCGTCACGTCACCGGCAAGGGCAACGCGCCGAAGGCGGCGGTGATCGCGGCGGTC
Source organism: Alphaproteobacteria bacterium (assembly GCA_965248805.1). Taxonomy (GTDB): domain Bacteria; phylum Pseudomonadota; class Alphaproteobacteria; order UBA6615; family UBA6615; genus CBDFKJ01. The sequence goes on along the minus strand of CBDFKJ010000003.1, from coordinate 51,997 downwards.
CGCGCGCGCGGCTTCGCGCCCGCCGACGACAACGAGGCCGACGCCATCGCGCTGCTGCTGTGGGCGATCGAAAGTCGGGCGGGTGCGCCATGAACGGCGCCATGCTGCTCCGCCACGCCGCCGCCGTCGTCGAGAAACGGCGCGACGAGTACGGCGAGCCCGAGGACCTGTTCGAACATGTCGCCGCCCGCTGGTCGCAGGTGCTCGGCAGATCAGGATGGCGGCGTTTTGGTATCGGTCCTCAACGATTTCCATGAGGTCGCGTCGCTGATCGGCGCTGAAGCGGTCGGGTCCCCAATCGTCGAGGATGGGGAGATTGGCCTAGGTGAGAGCGCGGAACAGGCCTCCATCGCCACCACCCAGCGCGGCAACGCGCCGAGAAAATACAGCAGCCTCTCCCGGCTCACCTTCCTGCGGAACGCAGCCGAACTGTCCGCCCGAGCACCGTGAAGCTGAAAGCTGCGCTTCGCCAGATCGATCCCGATGATACTAACCTCTTCCATGGATGCCTCCTCCTTCAGGGGGTTGATCACACCACAACCTTGGCACATCGTGATGCCGTCGGGAGGAGGCGTCCACTCCATCATTGTTGCGCCGCCGCGCCGGTACATTTTACGCCGCCGTTGACACTTCCGCGCCGAAGTGGTCGAGTGGGGCTTCGCCCAGGTCCTCGATCGCGGCGGCATGCGCCGCACTTGGCTGCGCGGGCGCGAGAACGTCGGCAAGCGCTATCTGATCCACGTCGCCGGACACAACCTGGGCGTCCTATTGCGCCAGTTGATCGGCGCCGAGACCCCGCGAGAGGCTGCGGCCAAGGGCTTGGCGGTCCTGCTGCTTGTCTTGCGACAGGAGCAATCGCTGATCGTCATCCTCGTCCTCAACAACGCCCCGGCGCCGGGTCTCGCCGCCGCCATTGTTATCACGCCCGATGCTTCATCAACTCAGTCTTCTTCAACGGGCTTTTAACGGATCCTCGATCGAAACCCGCTGTGGATGAGAAAACAAAACAACCGGAGACCTCTAACAACCGGCCGATTTGGCGCGGATAAGGGTGTCCTGTTGGCCGATCCGTGCGGCGGGTGGATTTGACGGCGTTATTCGTCCGCGGTTTCGTTCTCAGCGGGGTGTTTTTTGGTCATACGGGCGGACTCATGCCATGGCGGCCCTGCGCTCATGGAAGATCAGACGCTGGAAATTATAGGCGAGGTTGGCGAGGCCTATCTTGGTCTCGGCCCGCTTGAGCCCGATGGTCCGGACGAACAGGCTCATGCGATCCTTCTGCTGGGCGAAGACATGCTCGACGCGTGCACGGACCGCTGACTTGCGGGCATTGGCCCGGGCGGTCGCCTTGGGCATGGCCCGGCCCGGCGGCTTCTTGCGGTGGATGTGGGAGATCCGACCCTTGCCGGCCAGCCACGCCTCGTTGGCCTTCGAGCGATAGGCGCTGTCAGCCCACACGCCGGCGGCCAGATTGTCGCCGGTGACGAGATGACGCAACATCTTGCCGTCATGGCGGGCGGCATCGGTCACCGCCGAGCCGCGGATGAAGCCGTAGGCCCGATCGATGACGACATGATTCTTGTAGCCGAACACCGGGATCGCGATGTCGGGCACGCGCCGTTGCGCCCCGGCGGGGTTCTTGCGCCTTCCGGTCTTCACCGTCCACCGCGCGTCTGTGTCCTTCTGCGCCGCCTTGGCCGGCTGATCGGGCCAGATCTCGGCCGCGCTCTTGCCCGCCTTGATCGCCCGCTTCTCGTCATCGCGGTGGCGCTGCTTGGGCGCCGATACCAGGGTCGCATCGACGATCTGCCCGCCCATCGCCAGATAGCCGCACCGGCGCAGCTCGCCATCGAAGGCGGCAAACAGCTCATCCATCGCCCCGGCCCGGACCAGACGCTCGCGAAAGGTCCAGATGGTGTTCCGGTCCGGCGTCGGCGCTCCGAGATCGAAGCCCAGGAAGCGAAGCCAACTCAAGCGGTCGCGGATCAGAAACTCCATCCGCTCGTCGCTCACCGTGTGCCGTGCGGCCAGGACCAGAACCTTGAACATCGCCACCGCATCGTAGGCCGGGCGGCCGCCTTTCGATCCGTCCGAATAGCCCAGCGCCGCCTCAAGCGGTGCGCGGAAAATCTCGAAATCGACAACCTTCGCCAGCACCTCCAACGGATCGCCAGTCGCCGAAAGCTTGCGCAAATGATCCGGTAAGCCGAACAGGCCAGTCTGCCTCATCAATACCCCCCTCGAATCGAACCGCCGCAGAGAATCACAACAAGGCAAAATTGGCGAGGTAAATAGAGGCGTCCAACCGCATCTTGGCGTATCCTTCCTTCGCGGAAATCGGCGACTTCAACAATCGCCAGAATACGCCGCCTGCAACTCAGGCCATCACCAAGATTCAGCTATAGCTCCGTTATTTCAACAGTTCACCCGAGGTAATATGCCTCGCGGTGATGATGTATGTCGGCTACCCCTTGTCGCTGAGGCAGGTCGAAGATCTGCTGTTCGAGCGCGGTATCGACATCTGCCATGAGACGGTGCGCTTCATTCGCTGGCTCAGCTGATTCGGTTTCAACGGCAGCTCGCAGTCGACGCTCGCCGGGCGGCGGCGATCAGCAATATCCTGGCCAACACGAACCTCGCCGCGGCCGCGGGCGTGATGGCCGCGATGTGCTTGTCGCAGCCTATCATAGGGCGCGTCGATCTGCTTGTGAACCTGAGCGGCGCTATCGCCGAACTGGTGGCGATCACGGTGGGGCCGGACATCGTCGATCACTGTTGGGCTGTTGTCATCGGCGCGGTCGGCGGCGCCATATGCGTCGCCGGTCTGAATCTCCTGGAGCGCTTCGAGATCGACGATTTCGTTGGCGCAATCCTGGCCCATCTGTTCGCTGGCGTCTGGGGGACTCTAGCGTTTTGTATTGCAGACGGTGGAGATCTGCTGGTACAAATCGTCAGAATCGTAGCCATCAGGCGCTGTGGTATTCGGTGCCTCATGGTTGACGTAGTCGGTCACGAAGTGGACGATTGGCGGCCGCGCCACGCTGATTTTCGAGCGGTTGGGCCAGGATGTGGCTGAGTTGGGCATAGAGGCCGCTTTGGAATTCGCGGTCGTGCCAGACGCCGATGACTTGGGGCCGAACAGCCTGCCTAAGCGCGGCGGTATCGTCTGTGGCCGGCCACCAGACGGACGTGGGATGAAATTAGAGGGAAGCGAACCCAGGAGACGAAGACGATGGACGTTGCGACTGAACGGCATGACGATGTTCTGTCTGCCGACGTGGGTGGGCGCATCGACGGCTCCAATGTCGGCCACTTCGAGGAGGCTATCAGAACTGCGATCGAGGAAAGCGACCGCGCCGTGATCATGGACTTTGGGAAGCTGGTATATATCAGCAGCGCTGGCCTTCGCGCCGTCCTGTTGGCGGCGAAGTCCCTCCACAGCCGTGACGCCAAGCTGTTGCTTTGCTCGCTTTCGGACCCGATCCGCGAGGTCTTCGAGATAAGCGGTTTTGACAAGATCCTGCCCATTCACCCTTCCCGAGCAGAAGCTCTCTCGTCCCTGGGCGGCTGATACCGGAGATACCGGTCGCTTGTAGCGCCCGCCTGGAGCGCGACGAAGTGGTCCGGGATCGGGAATATCCCGTTGCGAACCACCCGCTCGCCTGCTAGTGGATTGATTCCAACGTTTGGAACCCTCGGTTTCGGGCTGCGATGATGTCGTCGGGGTCGGCTTTCCATATGAATGGCTGTGGGTTGGCCGCATTGTATTCGCGGACGAAGCGGTTGATTGCGGCCTGGAGATCGACGACGGAATGGAAGACGCCGTGCTTGAGCCGCCGCCGGGTGAGTTTTGCGAAGAAGCCCTCGACGGCATTGAGCCACGAGCAGGAGGTCGGTGTGAAGTGGAAAGTCCAGCGCGGATGGCGGGCGAGCCAGGCGCGGACCTTGTCCTTGTTGTGCGCCGCGTAGTTGTCGACGATCGCGTGGATGGCCTTGTCCGCCGGCACCGTGCGCTCGATGCGGTTGAGGAAGCGGATGAACTCCTGATGGCGGTGGCGCTGCATGTTCTGGCCGATCACCGTTCCGTCCAGAACGTTGAGCGCCGCAAACAGCGTGGTCGTGCCGTGCCGTTTGTAGTCATGGTGCCGGCGCGTCCCTTCTTCATCGGCAGACCGGCGGTCGAGCGCCTGGATCTGTGACTTCTCATCGATCGACAACACCACCGCATGGGCCGGCGGGTCGACATACAGGCCGACGATATCGGTGAGTTTCTCGGCGAAGGCAGGGTCGGTCGACAGCTTGAAGTTGCGCCAGCGGTGCGGGCTGAGACCGTGAGCCTTCCAGATCGCCTGCACCGTCGAGGCGGCAATACCGGCCGCCCTGGCCATCGCGCGCAACGTCCAGTGGGTCGCCTCAAACGGCGGCGGTTGCTGCGTCAGGCGCACGATCTCGGCGACACGATCGAGCGGGACCGGCGCCTTGCCGGGCGGACGGGACTTGTCGCGAAGCAGGCCGCCGACACCCTCGTGCACGAACCGCTCTTGCCAGCGCCACACGCAGGTCTTGGACTTGCCGGTCTCGGTCATGATCGCCGAGGTGCCCAGACCCTCGCCGCTGAGAAGGACAATAATGTGCCCGCCAGACGTGTTTCTGCGGGCTCTTGGGATCCGCGACGACCGCGCGCAATCGCTGACGGTCGCCGGCGGATAGGGTGAAGGAGACTCCACTGCGCATGCGCCAGATTCGCATACCACAGCAAAATACGGAATCCCAATTCGGACTCTTTCATTCCGATCAATCCACTAGTTCCGATGTACTAGTGGATTGATCGGCCCCCCCCCGGAGCACGTCGCCGAGATCGTCCGCCTGACCCAGCAAGCGCCGCCGCACGAGGCGACCCACTGGACGATGCGCGCAATGGCGAAGATTGCCGGCGTCGCGGCGTCGACGGTCCAGGCGATCTGGAAGGCCCATGGCCTCAGCCCGCACCGCTGGCGACACTTCAAGCTCTCCGATGATCCCGTCTTCGCCGAGAAGCTCACAGATATCGTCGGCTTGTATGTCGATCCGCCGGCTCATGCCGTGGTGCTGTCGGTTGATGAGAAATCGCAGATCCAGGCGCTCGACCAACGCTTTGATCAACGGCTCCTACCTTCCACAATTCACGCGCGACGCCATCGGGCGGCTCAAATACGGACGCAAAACTGATCGTGGTGGGGCGCAGCCGTCGTTCATCGCCGGTCATCCCGCCGCCGACGTCATGCGACCGCCACCCGACACTGCGTGGCAGGACGCGTGAGCTGCCACAGAGGCCCTGCTGGTCGCGATGCGCGACGCGACAGAGGAGGACGGCGCAACCTTTGCGGGAGGCATCCTTTCCATTCCCGTCCAGGTGTGCCCGGATCGCTCCGCGCGCGATGCGTACATGGCCCGTCTCGACATCGATACCCTGTTCTATCCGAATGATCGTTTGACCGCGTTCGGCGGCGACCGCGGACTGAGCGTGTTTTCGATTGCCGAAGACATGCAGGCTGCGGTGGATCGCAGCGGCGTTCACTATCATGGCTTTCCCGATGGAGTGCTCGGCGACGGCCACTACAACCAGGACGGACATCGCGTTGTCGCTTCGCTCCTGGCCGGCGGCGTATGCGAGACGATCAGCCCGCCGTCGATCACACCGGGCTGACCGAGTGCTTGGTTAGGCGCGCCAGAATCTTGTCGGGCGCAGTGCGTCCGTCGAGCCGCTCACGGTGAAGGGCGCGGCCAAGAATCCTCACGAAGGTCGGCGCGTTGGCGGCGAGGATGGCGATTCGCTCCGGGATCGGGAAACGCCGATCCATACCGGTGACCTTAATGCAGGTCTGGCGCACGGCGCGCATCAGCGCCGGCTTCGCGCGGGGAACGATCAACTCGATCTGCAGTCCCGCCAACGCGGCCAACGCGCGCCAGGACTTCTCGTTCCATCGCGTCAGGTGATGTGGCGGCAAGTTCATGATGTCGTTTCTCAGCAGCTCGCGCGACATGGGCGAGTAAGGCGTGCTGACAAGGAGGCAGCCGCCCGGGTTGAGGCGTCGGGCGCAACGGATCACAAAGTCAAGCGGCTGTTCGATGTGTTCGAGCAAGTGGGTGGCGACAATGACGTCGAAGCTCGCGATGTCGTCGTCGTTGTCGCCCACTGACTCGAGGTCGACTTCGTGCGCAACAATTCCGCGCTTCCGCGCCGCGGCCACCGAGGTCGCGCTTCGATCGATGCCCATGGCGCGGACGTGCTCCAGATCGGCGATCGAGTGCAGGAACGCGCCGTCGCCGCATCCGATCTCGAGCAGCCGTACGGAGCGAGTCTCGCGAGCCACGATGTCTTTGATCGTGCGCCACTCCCAGCGGTGGGTCGCATTGTAGCGGGTAAATCCGCTAATCCAGGCGTAGAACTCGCTGTCGCCGGCCCGCATGGGGGACGCGAATACGAGCGTGCAGTTCGCGCAGGTGTGCATCGCGTAATCGGCGATTCCGATTTGATCCGGCGGCGCTAAGCCGAAGACTTCTCCCAGTTGCTGACGAATGTCGCTGGCGTCGAGCGCGCGCGCAAAGATGCCGACGCCGTCGCAAAGCGGGCAGTGCGCCTGAACGGCTTCCACTCTATAACTAACCTCGCCGGCGTGCTCTCAGTGCCGACAGATTGGCCGATCCGAGCCGTCGGTTCCAGGTTTATATCCCGGCGCGCTTACGCCTCAGTGTCCGGCGCGCGCCTGCGAAATAAGTTCTGCTCGATGGCCTGCCAGCGCTTCTGGACGCGCCCCTAGTAGAGCACCCTCATATGCCGGCGAGACGCGCGCCCCACTGTTCGTTGCAATTCTGATGGGCTGGGCCCCACTGCTGGTTGCCGCGAAGTCTCAAGGCTTGGCTCTACGCCGCCGCGTGAGGCGGCGTGATGGTCCCGAGATGGGACCGCTGGCATGCCTAACCAATTGATTTTGCGGGTCCTTCCTGGCGACAAACGCAAGCAGGCGGGCTCAGCGCGAAATCGCGCCAGCGACAGGGGCAAAAACTGGGTTACCACTGGGTTACCGCCGGTTACCACCTGCGCCCGGCGGAGAAAACCACGCCGTTACAAAGAGTTAGAGACGGATCGGGGTGGTAACCTGGGTGGTAACCGAGGTTACCACCGGCTGCCGGCCAGTGCTCCAGCCGGACAAAATAACCACGCATTGTCAATGACTTACGGCCAGAGCAGGGGTGGTAACCAGGGTGGTAACCCAAGTGGTAACCACGGCTTGCCGGTTACCACCCCGTCGGAGCTGGAAAACTACGTTATTGCAAAGACTAGCGTCAGCTTGAGGTGGTAACCCGGGTGGTAACCACCTGGTAACCAGAGCCCTTGGTTACCACCCCTTGGTTACCACCTCCGGTTACCACCATCGAGGACGCCGGACCGGCGCGATCGGCACCGGCCGGCGGGATGCTCCGCCCACCAACGAGACATCGACATCGGCCGTCCCGCCCTCCCTGGGCGCGGGCGGCCTTTTCGTGATGGGAGACCCATGACCCACCACCCGCCAATCATGCATGTGATCTCGCTCGGCGCCGGCGTGCAGTCGACGACCATGGCGCTGATGGCGGCCCACGGCGAGATCGAGCCGACGGCGGTCTACGAGCATCTGGACTGGCTGCGATCGCCGGGGGTGCTGCCGTTCCCGGTCGAGGTCGTCCGGTTCTCCGACCTCGCCGACGACATCCGCAAGACCGCGGCCGGTGTGAAGCCCGTGGCGGGCCGCGCGAACGGCTATCTCGCGCCGCCCTTCTTCACCGTCAACGTCGACGGCTCGCATGGGATGCTGCGTCGCGAGTGCACGTCCAACTACAAGATCAAGCCGATCCAGCGTCGCATCAAGGAGCTGCTCGGGCGGCCGCCCGACAAGCCGATCCGTTCGGCCGTGCCGCTCGTCTGCTCGTGGCTGGGCATCTCGGCCGACGAGTGGATCCGCGTGAAGCCCTCGGACGTCCGCTGGCTCGCCAAGCGCCATCCGCTGATCGACCGCGCGACGAAGGACGGGCCGCCGCCGCACGAGCGCTGGATGAGCCGGCAGGACTGCATCGCGTGGCTGACGAGCCATGGATACCCGGTCCCGCCGCGCTCGGCCTGCACCTTCTGCCCCTACCGGAGTGCCGCCGAGTGGGAGGCCCTGCGAAGCAGTCCGGAGGACTGGGACGAGGCCGTCGCCATCGACCGCCTGATCCGCGACATGCCGGCCCACGAGCGGGCCGGGCTCAGGAAGAGCGGCAGCCTCTACGTCAACGTGAACCGCCGGCCGCTGGAGGAACTCGCGGCCGGGGGTCCGGTCGATCAATCCGATCTCTGGGCCGGCGAGTGCGAAGGGATGTGCGGGATATGAGTGTGCGCATCCTCATCGGCGAGTGCCGTGAGCGGCTTCGCGAGCTGGCGGAGGGCTCGGTCCACTGCGCGGTCACGAGCCCGCCCTACTATTCGCTCCGCGACTACCGCGTCCCGCCCTCGGTCTGGGGCGGCGATCCGGCCTGCGACCACCAGTGGGGTGCATGGACGGAGGCGCATGACGAGCGCGAGACGACGGTTGCCGGCAAGAGCCGGACCACGGACCGCTGTTACGGGGCCCCATCGCGCCGCTTCAACGGCAACCATCAGAAGCACGCGGCCGGCGCCTGGCTCGGCTGCCTCGGGCTCGAGCCCGATCCCGACCTCTACGTCGCCCACCTGGTCGAGGTGTTCCGGGAGGTGCGCCGGGTTCTCCGGAACGACGGCACCGTGTGGTTCAACCTCGGCGATTGTTACGCGGGTTCGTGGGGCAACTATGGTGCGCGGGAAGGCCGGCAGCGCGTCCGCGCCTCCGAACGCTTTCCCCGGCGGGCCTACGAGGGGGACGGCGGCTGGAGCGGCCGGCCGCCCGGCGCCACCGTTCCCGGCCTCAAGCCCAAGGACCTGATCATGGTCCCCTCGCGCGCGGCGCTCGCGCTCCAGGCCGACGGCTGGTGGGTGCGCTCGCGGATCGTCTGGGCCAAGGGCGCGAGCTTCGGCCCGTGGTCCGGCAACCCGATGCCCGAGAGCGTGCGCGACCGGCCCAGCATGGCCTGCGAGGAGGTGCTGCTGCTCGCCAGGAGCGCGCGCTACCACTACGACCGCGCAGCGGCCAGCGAGCCCTGCACCAGCGGTCCCTCGGACCGGCGCAAGATGCGCGAGAACCGGGACCGCATCGGCGGCAAGCACAAGGACCTCGCCGATCCGCTCTCCAAGGCCAGCGCCGCTTCGCGCATCGGCCGCAAGCGCGCGGTCGGGAGCGGGACACGGCGCAACCTGAGGAACGTCTGGACCATTGCGACCCAACCCTTCGCGCAAGCCCACTTCGCGACATGGCGCCGAGGCTCGCCGAGATGTGCATCGCGGCGGGCTGTCCCGAGGGCGGCACCGTGCTCGATCCCTTCGCCGGCGCCGGCACCACCGGGTTGGCGGCGCGCCGTCTCGGCCGGAACGCCGTGCTCGTCGAGCTCAACCCGGACTACGCCGACATCGCCCGCAAACGCCTGGAGCGCGAAGGCGAGATCGTTGCCGAGGCCGCCTGATGGAATTCACGATCGAACACTGGCCGCTCGACCGGCTGCTGCCCTACGCCGCCAATGCGCGCACGCATTCGGAGGACCAGGTGGCGCAGATCGCGGGCTCGATCGCCGCCTTCGGCTTCAACGTGCCCTGCCTGGTGGACGAGCGCGGCGTGCTGATCGCCGGCCACGGCCGGCTGCTGGCCGCGCGGCAGCTCGAGCTGGAGACCGTGCCGGTGATCCGCCTCGAGCATCTGAGCGAGGCGCAGGCCCGGGCCTTCCGCATCGCCGACAACCGGATCGCCGAGAACGCCGGCTGGGACGAGGACCTGCTGCGCGTGGAGCTGGAGCAGCTGCGCGAGGCCGAGTTCGATCTCGACCTCACGGGTTTCGAGCTCGACGAGATCGACCGGCTGCTGCAGGCAGACGGCCCCGCCGGCAATATCGACGACGACGAGGCGCCGGAGACGCCGGAGAACCCGATCACCCGGCCGGGCGATCTCTGGCTGCTGGGCGGCCACCGGCTGCTCTGCGGCGACGCCACCGTGCTCGGCGACGTCGAGCGGGCGCTGGACGGCGGGCTCGCGGACCTGTGCTTTACCGATCCGCCCTACAACGTCGATTACGGCAACAGTGCCAAGGACCGGATGCGTGGCAAGAAACGCCGGATCCGCAACGACAATCTCGGCGCCGACTTCGAGCGCTTTCTGTACGACGACTGCGTCAACATCCTGACCGTCACCAAGGGCGCGGCCTATGTCTGTATGTCGTCCTCAGAATTGCCGACGCTGCAGCGCGCGTTCCGCGAGGCCGGCGGGCACTGGTCGACCTTTGTGATCTGGGCCAAGAACACCTTCACGCTGGGCCGCGCCGACTACCAGCGCCAGTACGAGCCGATCCTCTACGGCTGGAAGGAGGGCACCGACCACTACTGGTGCGGCGCCCGGGATCAGGGCGACGTCTGGTTCGTCGACAAGCCGGCGCGCAACGATCTGCACCCGACCATGAAGCCGGTGGCGCTGGTCGAGCGCGCGCTCCGCAACTCATCGAAGCCCCGCGACGTGGTGCTCGATCCCTTCGCCGGCTCGGGCTCGACGCTGATCGCGGCCGAGAAGACCGGACGCACGGCACGGCTGGTGGAACTCGATCCCGGCTATTGCGACGTCGTCGTCCGGCGCTGGAAGGACTGGACGGGTCACGGCGCGATCCTCGACAGCGACGGCAAGACGTTCGATGCGGTCGCCGCCGGTGCCGAGCGGGTCGCGGCATGAGGCGGCAGTCGCGAGCGATGTCGCTGGTCGAGGCGGTGACCAACGTGGCTGTCGGCTATGGCATCGCGGTGGCGGTGCAGCTCGTGGTCTTTCCGCTCTTCGGATTGGTGCTTGCCGGCAATCTGGTGATCGGCGGGATATTCACGGTGGTCTCGATCGCACGCGCGTTCGCGCTCAGGCGCCTGTTCGAGGCGATCCGGGTGCGCGGCGGCATCCGAACGTGACACCGCCGCCCCGCGAGGGACGGCGGTGTCGGTCGAGCGATCGGCCTCAGTTGTCCGGCCGGCCGGTATGAACGCGGCGCGCCCGCAGGATGACGTCGTCGTCCTCAGCCGGCCACGCGGTAGACACGCGCGCCGCCCTCGACCTTCTCGGAAGCGATGGCGAGGCCGAGCTTCTTCTTGAGCGCGCCGGCAAAGGCGCCGCGCACGGAGTGGCGCTGCCAGCCGGTGGCCGCCATGATCTGATCGACCGTCGCGCCCTCGGGCCGGCGCAGCATCTCGATCATGAGGGGGAGCTTGGTGCCGGTGCGGGCCTTGCGCGGCGCATTCGCGCCGTTGCGGCCGGTGGCGGCCTTCTTCGCCTTGGCCGGAGTGTCCGCCGCCGGCTCGGCCTCCTGGCCGCCGTCGGCCGCCTGTGCGCCCGTATCGGCCAAATGCGGACACTCGGCCGGCTCGACGTTGATGGCGAGAGCGCCCGCGGCCGTGATGGCGAAGTTGGTCTCGCCGATGGCCGCACCGTTCCGGCGCGGCGCCTCGGCGATCAGGCCACGGCGCAGGAGCGCGCCGGTGACCTTGGTGACCGCGCCGCCCTTGAGCGTCTTGGGCAGCGGGTGGATCGAGCCGTCGTCGCGCCCGGCGGCGGCCGAGAGAATGATCTCGTCTGGGTGTCGGTGAGTTTCATGGGTCCCTCCTTCGGGGTGAGCGCGCCGCGTCCATCGCGGCGCTGCTACTGCCCGAAGCCCCGCCGGGCGGACCCGGTCGGGGCCGGAGGGCCGTGAGGACGGCTACGCGGCGAAGCGTCGCCGATCTCGCGCAGATCGGCGAGGTGCTTGTTGAGGGTTCCGACATGGCCCCAATCGACCCGGTCGGGGTTGACGTCGAAGTGATCGTCGCTCTTGTCCCGCCACGGCCTCGAAACGACAGGGGTGTACCGATGGCTCTGAGCGCCGGCGCGCGCCGAGGCGTTGCGCCTGATCCGGGTTTCGTTGCGGCGGGGCAAAGCCCCGTTGCACGACCGGTGCATCGGCCCTGCACGGCGCTTGCACGGCACGGCGGGATCACCGCCGATCTGTGGCCGCACCCGCTGACCGCCGAGCGCCGCGAGATCCGCATTCGCGCGCTCGCGCCCGGCGCCACGCTGGCCGATCTGATCGCCGCCGAATGGCCCGCGGGCGACATTGCCGCGGCCGTCAACGGCCGGCCGGTGCCGCGCGAGGCCTGGCGCGATATCGTTCTCACCGGCGGTGACATCGTTACGCTCCGCGCCGCCATGCGCGACGGCGATGATTCCGATCCCCTCCGCACGATGCTCCAGCTTGCCATCGTGGTGGCCTCGATCGCGGCCCCCCATCTGGCGCCGGCGGGCTGGGAGCTTATGGCCGCGGCCGGCGGGCTCACCCTCAAGGGCGCCCTTGTCAGCGGCGCCATCAGCCTCGTCGGCGGCCTGATCGTCAATGCTCTCGTTCCGCCGCGCCTGCCCAGGGCGCCCGACGCCGGCACCGCCGCGGCGGCGGCCGAGCCGGTCTACTCGCTCGCCGGCGGCGCCAACCGGGCGCGCCTCTACGGTCCGCTGCTCCTGGTGCTCGGCACCCACCGCGTCTTTCCCGACTTGGGCGCCGCCGAATACACCGAGTTCGCCGGCGACGACCAGTACCTGCTCCAGATCTTCCACTTCGGCCTCGGCGCGCTCGACATCGGCGGGCGCAAGATCGGCGACACGCCGCTCGGCAGCTTCGATGAAGTGGAGACCGAGTTCGGCGATGCGCAGGGACGGGTGACGCTGGTCGCCGGCAACGTCGACAGCGAGGCCAGAGCCACGAGCGATCTGACGGTGCCGTTGCCGATGGTCGGGCGCCGCCCGCCCCGGGTGCTGCACATCGCGCTCTCCGAGACCCTGATCCGCATCGGCAACGGCTTTGCCGTCGAGGTCGCCGCTGCGCTCACCGTCGCCGGCGACTGGCGCGGCGGCATCGTCCGCGCAGCCATCGACGGCGGCCCGTTGCAGACAGTGGACAGGCTGATCGACGGCGCCACCGAAGCCTCGTGGCGCGTGCCGCCGTCGGGCAGGCTCACGATCACCGTCATTCCCGGCACCGAGGCAGCGCCCGCCGGCGCGCCGTTCACCGTCGATTACACTATCCGCGGCAAGCTGGCGCCGCCGGGCAATGTCGCCGACTTCCTGGTCGATGCCCTGGGTGACGGCACACGGCGCTTCCGCTGGACCCCGCCGGCCGATCCCGATCTCGCCGGCTACCGCATCCGCTACGCCGAGGCGGTCGTCGGCGCCGCGGCGCCCGCCTGGGACGCCATGACGCCGCTGCATAACGGGTTGCTCACCTCGTCGCCCCACGAGACCGTCGATCCCGGCGCCGGCCGCTGGACCTTCGCCATCCGCGCCGAGGACACCTCGGGCCTGCTCTCGGCCGCGGCCGCCGTCATCATCGCCGAGCTGCCCGATCCCCGCCTCGGCGACGCCTTCCTGTGGGAATGCCCTTCCGCCCGCGGCTGGCCCGGCACCATCGAGAGCGCCGTGCGCTCCGACGACGGCCGGGACGCGCTGGAGGGCGCCGGCGCCTACACCTGGGCCGACCTTGCCACCTGGGACGCCTGGACCTCGTGGGCGCTTGGCGACGGCGACGACGGCGCCACCGCCATGACCTACACCACCGAGCCCATCGACATCGGCGCCGAGGTGCCGTTCTCGATCGCCTGGGAGGCCGAGACGGCCGGAACCGTGACGCTGCAGTACCGCACCGCCGACACGGCTTCCGGGCTGGCCACCGCCACCTGGCAGGATAACGCGACGGCCATGCTCATGACCGCGCGCCACCTGCAGCTGCGCTGGCAACTGACCGGCGACGGCGCAACCATGCTTAGCCTCGACCACCTCTGCTACACCCTGCTCGGCACCGCCGCCGAGCAGAAGTTCCTCGACGCCGACACCAGCGACTGGGGCGGTTCGGCGAGCGGCGGGCGCGAGGTGCCGACCACGCTCGCGCGCGTCACCGATATCGACCTCACCCTGCAATCGGTCGGCGCCGGCTGGTCGTGGGTGCTCGACAACAAGAACGATCCCACCCGCATCAAGATCTTCGACGGCAGCGGCAATGCCGCCGATGCCACCGTCGACGCCGTCCTGCACGGCATCGCCTGACGCTCAAACGAAGGAGAGAGGCCCCATGGCCTGGCCCACCGACGACCTCGCCACCGACCACTTCGATGCCGGCGCCGACAGCCCGGCCGACGCCCGGCCCGTGCTCAAGCGGGTGATCGACTACCTCAAGGCGATTATCGCGGCGCTGGGTGTCGCAGGCGGCATCTGCGAGCTCACCGCCAACGCCAAGGTGCCCGACGGTCGCATCGGCCGCGGCGCCGCCGACGGCGTCGCGCCCCTCGACGCAGCGGGCAAGGTGCCCGTCACCCACCTGCCGGATGCCACCACGGACGCCGCCGGCGCCGTGCCGCTCGCAACCGATGCCGAGGCCGAGAACGCCTCCGGGACCGGCGCCCTCCAAGCCCGCCAGATCGCTCTGCGCACCGCGACCACAGGCCGGGCCGGCGCCGCCGAGCTTGCCACGACCGCGGAAGCGCTCTCCGGACAAGACCAGACGCGCGCCATGACGCCCTCCGCCACCAAGGCGGCCATCGACGCCGCCATCGCCGCCGTGCCCGGCGGTATTACAAGCGTCCGTGTCGCGAACACGACCGGCCCCAACCAGGGACAAGGCACCATTCTTGTTAGAGAGACATACGCGCTCGCAAGAAGCGTCAGTGGCGGAACCGTCACCGTCACCTTGGTCGAGACCGAGCACTATGAGGACGACGATCCCTGATATTTCGGCTCGTCGGCGAGATCGAAGCAGAAGACCGATGCTATCGAACGCATGGCGGCAGGCGCAGCCAAGTGACTGGCCACTATCCGCATAGTCCCGACGAGGGTGATTGATCAGCCGCCAGGGGGAGCAAATCCCACTGGTGCGCTTGCAGCGCTCGACGCTGCGGCGCAGGGTCAACCGCGAGGAGCACGCTGCCGCGCCCGGAGAGTTCGGGCATCGAGCGGGCGCGGTGCAGGTAGGCGTTCGTTCACGCCGTGGACGTTCGAATGGAGGGGAGGCAGGGAACGACCGCTGTTGCAGCAAATGGGGCGGCTGCGATCGCCCACTTCTCTCGCGGGCCGGACGATGCTACGGCTTCGCCGAACAGATACCGACGAATACACCGACCCTCACAAGGGCGGCTCAAAAGGCCCGCGGACTCACGGGAGGGGGGAGCATGTCTGAGCAGCCGCTCCGCAATCGAGTGGCCCTCGTTGCCGGCGCGACGCGCGGCGCCGGCCGGGGCATCGCCCGCATGCTGGGGGCGGCGGGCGCCACCGTCTATTGCACCGGGCGCAGCGTGCGGGGGCGGCCCGCCACGCCTGGGCGTCCGGAGACGATCGAGGAGACGGCGGCGCTAGTCAGCGCGGAGGGGGGCCGGGGCATCGCCGTACGCACCGACCACACGGTCGAATCCGCGGTGGAGCAGGTTTTCGCGCGGGTCCGTGCCGAAGCGGGCCGGCTCGACGTCCTGGTGAACGATATCTGGGGCGGTGACGCGCTGACGGAATGGGGAAAGCCGTTCTGGGAGCTCACGATCGCCCAGGGGCAGCAGATGCTGGACCGGGCGGTGCACAGCCACATCATCACAAGCCGGCACGGCGCGCCGCTGATGATCGAGCGGGACGCCGGGCTCATCGTCGAGGTCACGGACGGCGACACGCTCGGCTATCGTGGCAACCTCTTCTACGATCTGACGAAGAACGCGGTCATCCGGCTCGCCCACGCGATGGCCGCCGACCTCCATGCCCACCGTGTGACGGCGCTGGCGATCACCCCTGGGTTCCTGCGCTCCGAGGCCGTACTCGACACCTTCGGGGTCACCGACGTGAACTGGCGCGACGCCATCGAGAAGCACCCCTACTTCGCGGGGTCCGAGACGCCCTGCCTGGTGGGGCGGGCCGTCGCGGCGCTGGCCGCCGACCCGAAGGTCGGCGCGAAGAGCGGCGGCTTGTTCTCCTCCTGGGCGCTCTCGAAAGAGTACGGCCTGACCGACGTGGACGGCGGCCGGCCGGACTGGGGAACCTTCTTCCCGCACAAGGTGCAGGAGATCGTCGATGGGGACGAGCCGACGGAGATGAACCTCTTCATCGTCCGCACCCGGCTCTACCAGGCGGAGCTCGATCCGGCCGCGGCCGAAGAAGCCGCTCGC
This sequence comes from Alphaproteobacteria bacterium, assembly GCA_965248805.1. GTDB lineage: Bacteria > Pseudomonadota > Alphaproteobacteria > UBA6615 > UBA6615 > CBDFKJ01. The sequence continues at coordinate 35,691 of CBDFKJ010000003.1, read as the reverse complement.
CTTCGGACCTGGCTCGCCCGTCACGACTGACCATGGAGCCTTCCGAGGTCGCGGCGGCGCTGAGACGACCACGCATTACGTTCATCCTGTCCGAGGGCGCGCCTGCGCATGACCGCAGTAGGTCGATTCTTCAACGTTGGGCAATACAGTTTCTGATACCGGTGGGCGAAGCCCCAGCGCCAGATGTCGATCTCTTAGGCTCCGGACCCATAAATCGCTTGAGCCGACGCGGCGCGGTGTGATTCACGCTCCCAAACTGCGGGAGTGTTGCGATGGACGATACGTTCTGGCTGAGCGAGGAACAGTTTGCGCGGCTCGTGCCGCATCTGCCGACGGATACGCGCGGCAAGCCGAGAGTCGACGACCGCCGCGTTATAAGCGGTATCATCCATGTGTTGAAGTCCGGCGGACGTTGGGTCGATGCGCCGTCCGTCTATGGCCCGCGCAAGACGCTCTACAATCGCTTCGTGCGGTGGGCGGCCAAAGGCGTGTGGACAGGGATATTCCACGCTCTGGCTTCGGCGGGTGGGCCGCCGGCGCAAGTGTTGATCGATTCCTCGGCGGTGAAGGCTCATCGCTGCGCCTCGGGCGGCAAAGGGGGGAGCACACGCAGGCCATTGGCCGCTCCCGCGGCGGGCGCACCACGAAGATCCATGCGCTGACCGATGGCCTCTGCCGCCCGTTCGCCTTCCTGCTGACCGGCGGCCAAGTGGCGGACTGCACAGCGGCCGCTGCTGGAGCGGATGCCGGCCACCTCGATCCTGACTGGCGACAAGGGCTATGACAGCGACGCCGTTCGCCGCAAGATCGAGAGCAGAGGCGTCGCTCCGAACATCCCGCCGAAGGCCAACCGCCGCTGGAAGCCGTGCTTCAGCCCGGCGCTCTATCGCGACCGCAACGCCATCGAGCGCATGTTCGGCCGGCTGAAAGACTTCCGCAGAATCGCAACCCGCTATGACCGCCTCGCCCAAAACTTCCTCGCCGCCGTCTGTCTCGCCGCTACCGTCAGCTAATGGTTATGAGTCCGGACCCTAGGCGGATACACACGTGTCAGTCCGGGCGACAGGAACAGGCATCTCCGAACATGCGTCCATGATGTGATGAAGCTACTAATCAGTGAAGCCCCCCCTCATCGGCACGCCTTTGGAATCTGTCGGTAAGCTACGACGAGGGCGGATGACCACAATCACAGGGTCGCCGCAAGCCCCTCAGCGTCAATTCAACTTTGTCCCAGCGCCGCCTCAATGCTAGCTGATACATCCGCCGTCGCTTGCTTGACCGGATCGGTCGCGAGGTGGGCGTAGCGCGCTGTCGTCTGCACCTGGGTGTGGCCGAGCATCTTGCAGCTCATGGGCAGGCCGCTCAATCGGTTCAATGGGTGCTTGCGGCCCGCGATTTCTTAGACAAATCCGCCGTAACCCGTTGATTCTTGGTCGGCGGATTCGGAGGTCAAAGTGTCTAAGGACATCGGAATCATTGGAATAGCCGTCGAATCATAATCCGCGTGTCGGGGGTTCGAGTCCCTCCTCCGCTACCAATGAGTTCAATGGCTTACGAGCATTTTAAATTGCGTCGCATAGCTTCTTAGACACTTTCATCCGATGGCTTAGACACTTTTGTTCCTGTTTCGAGCTTCAAGATGGCCGCTCTAGCAAGCCGCTTTTGCTCGGCGCCGCGCGTGTACTTCGCCGTCCGGTGGCCCAGAATCGCCATGATCTCCCGATCCGAACATCCGGCCTCGGCAAGCCGCTTGCCCGCTGTGTGGCGCAAGCCGTGGAACTGTAGACCACCAAGGCCCAACCGCCTTATCTCGCGATAGAAGATCGTGCGGAACCCGGACGACGTGTATGGGGCTCCGCGTTTCGTGTGGACAATTGCCATGTGCATACGCGGTATTCGCTCAAGAACGCCGGCGAGATAGTGATGGATCGGAATCGACAGGCGCTCACCGGTCTTGGCCTGAGCAACCGAGATCAGTCCGTTGCTGATATGACGCCATTGCATCGCCAGAATGTCGCCCTGGCGTTGTCCTGTGCAGAGCGCGAGTTCAAGCGCCCACACCATGCGCGAGTTTGCACCGACGCGGAAACGATCTATTGCGACGTCAGACCAGGGCTCGAAACTCCTGGTGCCGCGGAGCTTCTTCACTCTCGCCGTTGGATTGTCGTCGCGCCAACCGCGTTCGACCGCGAAGCTCATCAAGATGGACATGATGTGCAGAGCCGAGTTCGCGGCACGCGGTGTTTCCGCCATCGCGTCGCGAAGCTCATAGAGCCATGCCCTGTCGATCCTCTCTACTGCCTTGGTCGGGAAACCGCGCGCCAGCATGTCCAGATAGACTAGGTAGCCGCGCCTGGTGGCTGGCGTGCGCTCCCTGAACTCGGGCGCTGCCCTGTAACGGCTGATCAGGTCAAGGAGCCAGCCGGGTATCGTGTCGTCGCGCCGGCCTTCGAGCGTGCGGTTGACTTCCAGCACGCGGGCGACCCGCGCCTGCTCGTCCTCTGGCAGCCGTTCGCGCGTGATCCGGTGGTACCAGTAGGTCTTGCCCCCGGCGCTATACCGCTTGACGTGCCGCAACCGGACGACCTGCATTCATGAGCCCCTGGCGTACCTCTTCTGCGGCAGATTGTGGGACGGCGCCCGTCAGATGGTCAACGGCCCTGTCGAGAGTGCGGCGGTCATAGAGCTTGCGTCCGCCTATCCTGATCGGTTCTGGAAACGGATCGCCAATGCGGCTTTCCAGCGTGTTGACCGAGATGCCGAGATAGGCTGCCGCCTGCTCGCGCGATAGGAGACGAGGCCAGTCCGGGAGATCGCTGAGGTCGGAGCGGCGCGCAGTCATCGGCCCGCCGCCGGGGTGAGGGTGCGGTGGGGGTTCACCGGCCCACTTCCAGCGATTGGTAGTACCAGGTGTGCAGGAAGCCGAGCGGCGGGATTTCGCAGTGCAGCCTGACCATCTGCCACAGCCAAAGCATGCGCCCGCTGCGACCATTACCGTCGGTGAATGGATGCAGCGTCTCGTAGCGGTGATGGGTCTGATATGGGACAGGAATGTCGTAGGCATCGGCAAGAAGATCTTCGAGTTCTGAGACGATTTGGGGGCCGCCCGACGGCGCAACGTGCGTCCCTACGCGCACGTTCAGGCCCTTGCGGCTGCGCAGTTTGGCATCGGGTTGGAACACGCCGACGATTTGCACAAGGTCATCAATCGCGATCTGCGGTAGGCCGAGGAATTCGAGAGCCGCATCGACTTCGGCTTCGCGCGCGCCAACGATGCCTTCAATGCGGTTGCTCTCCATGAGAAAGCCTCGGACCTGATCACGCGGGACGCTCATCACCCCGCCCTTGCTTTCCCAGGGCTCGTGTTCATCGAGGCGGTCGGTCATCGTCCAAATTCCGTCGCTGCGACGCGCAGGGTGTTCATCGCTCCCCGGCCTACCCCGGAAGGCTCGGGTGGCACTCCAGCCGTCGTGCACGACGCGGAAACGGCATTCCATTCGCGGATCACTCTGTCGCCATCGCTCATGAGCGCATCAATGAACTTCCGCTTCGCGGAGTTGAACTGGTTGCGGCACCCGGCCGAACAGAACCGCTTGGCATAGGCGCCGCGCCTTGCCGGCGCGAACTCCACCGTGCACCAGGGGCATTCCGTCATTGCGGGTACTCGTCCCACGTCCTGCGGTCCAGGTGGCGGCCAGCGAGACGCTTGCCGACATGGGCCATCGCCGGCTGACCCCGGCCCCACGGATGACGCACGGCGCTAGGCACGACGTCGGCGCGGAACGCGGCATCGTTCGGCACCCACGTGCCCCATTGCTTGAAGAAGAACGGCACGCCAACCGCCTGGCATTGATCGCGGAGCCCTCGCGCCCACTCCGGGTGCATGGGCCGCGCGCCCGAACCAGACTCGCCTCCGACGATGACCCAATGGATCGGCGATGGCACGCCGTCCGGCACATCTACCGGGCCGTCCATGTCGAATATTGCCACCGGCGCCAGCAGCGGCTCCGCCGAGACGAACCGCACCGCGGCCGGCGTTTCCAGCAACGATGGGATGCGCTCGTTCGCCCGCGCCTGATCCTCGACGCTGACGCCGAGCCATACGTTGGGCAGAGGCTTTGTCACCGCACCGGGGTCAACGCCAAACAATCGCTCCGCTTCATGTCGGATGCCGACACGAATGCACGTGGCGCCGACGCTGAGGTAATCCTTCGCCCGCTCCGGACGCTTGGTCAGCACCTGAAACGTATGTTGCGGACATAAGGCCATCACCGCGAACACGCCGTCGATCCACTCGTCGGGCACGGCCTCGTGAAACAGGTCGCCGTGTGCGCAGACGAAAACTCGCCTCGGCTCCCACCAGTGAAGCGGTTGATCGAGCCATTCCCCGTTCAGCCGGACCTCGCCCGTCCAAACCGGCCCGGCCTTGCTTGGCTCCGTCAACCCAACGCGTGACGGATGGTTCCGCAGCCGGCCTCCGGCGAGCTTCATCGCGTAGCAGTTGGTGCAGCCGGGCGAGACCACCGAGCAACCCGTAACCGGGTTCCACGTCGCGTCGGTCCACTCGATCTTGGTGCCGTCAGCCATGTCAAAACTGTTTGTCGTCTTCGGGATCGAATTGCGGATTGCCTGTGTCTTCGATCGTGTCGCGTGCAGAGCGCGCCGCCGGCGCAAGCTCGTAGCGCTGGACGGGCTGCGGCTGGGACCGCTCCCCGAGCGCCCGCGCGATGTCTTCGGTGGTCGGTGTGAGGCAATAGACCGATGCGGGTGAATAGAACTGCGTGGCGACAATGCTGTCGGCGGTGTGAACATCGAGGCGGAGGAACGAAGCGCCGGCGATCTCCTGCTCGGTGACGTATCCGGCCAGGCGCCGATGGCCCATCAGCTCCAGGATGGCCCAGTCTTCAAACTTCGTTTTTGCGGTCACCGTTCTTGCCTCCGCGCGGTCGCGATGGTCATGAGTTCGTCCTGCCAGGCATCGGGCAGGGCCAACAGGCCGTCGCGGTTCTCGGTGAGCCATTTGTCCATGTTCGGCACCGTCAGGACGCGGCACTTCTTCAGCGCCTCCTGGTACAGGCTCCAACCGGGATGCGTCTCGTCGATGCTGGTGGGCGAGGCGGATGATTCAGGCTGGGCCGGGGCCGCGTCGCCCTCATCCTGACCGGATTGTGTGGTCGCATCGTCCTCCGACTTGACCTCGCCCATGGGCTCGCTGGCAGGCTCCGGCTCACCGCCGTGCGCAATGTCCGCCATGTGCGCGTCCTGCGCCTCTTGCTCGGCTGCGAAGTCGGCGCGCTTGGGCGGCTCGGGCGGCGTGATGTTGCGCATCTCCTGGCCGGTGCCCGCCTCCATCTCCTCAGCCGTCAATTCGCCTCCCAGCGCCTCGGGGAACGCCTTGCGCAGCGCCGCGGCTTCGGCACATTTCTCCAGCATGTAGGACGGCGACGTGCGCCAGCGCTCGTTCGGGCAATCCGAGAAGCGGCTTTCGCGCGCGTAGAATTCATCGAAATACACGCGCGGCCCTGGGAACGAACAGCGCTGCCCTTCGATCATGCGATACACGGTCATCTGCGCCCACTCCGGTGCTTTGACCGTGACCTCCTTGTCCTCGCCCTTCTTGGGCCGGTGCCAGAACTTCAGGTCGTTTTTGGGGCCGAACGCCGTCGGGTCGGCGCCCGCATAACCCTTGGTGCGGGACGCCTCGATGCGGTGTGAGGCGATGCCCGGCCACACGCCTTCCACATAGCGTTTCTGTTCGCTGCTCCAGACGGGAACGATGTGAACCACGCGCTTGAAGGGGTCCATCTGCTTGGCGTGGCAGTAACTCAGGGCCAGCATGACGCCCTCGGCGGTCTGCGCCGAAGGCCAGATCGCATCGACCAGCGCGCGCCAACTCACCTCATCGACTCCATACCGCTCTCCCAAGGTCGGGTGATAAGGCAAACGCGTTGGCGATACGCTCAGTTGCTGTCGCGCGGACATGATCTCTCCTAGCTGACGACCGTGGTCGTCTGTTCCTCCAGTTCGGCGCCGGGCACCTCCGCGCCATTGCGCAGCGCGACGCTGATAGCGTCCTCGTTCGGTGCGCAGTAGGCGCGGGGAATCGCGCTCGGGTCGGTGATCTTCACGCGATAGGTCGTGCGCGGATAAGCGGTCGCACCCAGATCGGTGGTAATGCGCCGAATGCCCGCCTTGCGGCGCCAGCCGTCGAGTGCGTCCAGCAGCTTCGTCTTGGCCACGCCCATCGGTGTGAGCCGCGTCTTGTACGGCAGCTCGGCTTCGGCCTGCGCCTGCTTGTGCGGCGCGGCAGCCTCTTTCCGGGCGTCGTCGAGGCGCTTGGCCAGCACCGTCATCTGCTTCACCAGATCGATCGCAACATGCGCATCGTCGATGGTGGCGACCCGGCCAGCACTGTCGGCGCGCTCGATGAGCCGCTCTGCCTTAATGAGATCGTCGGACGGCGGCATGTTATGGCCGGTCCAATCAACGGGCCGTGTCGGCGTCGCCTTCGCGTCCAGCGGTCGATGTTCGGCAGCGTGCGCCTGGTCGGCCAGCATGTAGTCGTAGCTGGCTTGATCGATCGGGTGCTTGGCGAGATAGGGCCACATCTCCAGGACCTCGATCTGGTCCGTGATCTCGTCGCCGGTGCCGAGCTTGATGTGCCAGACCGGCAGGTCGAAGGCGTCCTCGCAGTAGACGATCTCCGCCGGCACCCACGGCCCGTTGCGCACCCGCCGCGTCTTGTAGAAACCAGCAATGGGCTTGGACGCATCGATCGCCGCCGGCATCTCGTGCACGCTCATGCCGCCAGTTCCTGGCGCGCCTGGCGCACCGCATCGATGACGGCGTTGAACTCGCCGGCATCGCCGCCCCGATCCGGGTGCTTCTCCTTGATCAGCTCGCGGTAGCGCCGCTCGACATCGACGATGGTCGCCGCGGTGTCCGCGTCGCCGAACAGCACCTGCCGCCATGGCGGCGCGAGCTGGCCGCTCGCGTCCTTCGGCGGCGGCAGCGCCGCGAAGCCCCGGAAGCCGGCGCGCACGATGTTGAGCCCGCCGTGCCGCAGCTTCACCCGTTCGGCTTCGATGATGTGGTGTATCGCCTGCAAGTTGTCCGCGATCTTCGGGTAACGATCGACGGCGATGCAGCAGTCGATGTTGTCCCATGTGAAGTACACCGCGACGCCCGTATCGCGCGGATCGTCGCGCAGGAGCGTGGCGTTGCTGCTCACGACCAGGTTCACGATGTCCTTGCGGCTGTCGTTGGCGAAGGCGCGCAACGACTTGGTGACATTAGCGACGGCGCCCTCGACGCCGGTGCGAAACCGGCTGTACTCCCGGCTCGTCGTGCGTGGCATGCCTTGGGGCCAGTGCAGCGGGTACGACTGTGTCATCCGTTCGAGCCTCGGCGGATGCGCTCGATGCCGGACAGCCCGAGGTCGGCGACGGCCTGCCGGCACGGGCGCTCGATCAGCGGATGTACCGGGCGCTCGGCCTGGCCGGCGAGAAAGCCCGCCGCAGTGGCGCGTGACACGTGGTTCCGCCCGCGCAGCGCTCGAGCGGCGGTCCAATAGGCGCGCATCAGGGTTTCAGACCGAACCAAACGGGCAACAGCCACAAATCGAGCAGCAACAGATCGAACCACCCCCAGCCTAGTCGATTGGCGAGAGCAAGATGTCCGGCTAGAAGAAGAAGGAACGCAAAGATCGCTTCAACGCGGCGCTCGCCTCTTCGTGTCGGCTTCGCGCTCATCGGCACGTCCCTGCCTGCGCGGCCTCGACCACCCGGTCGCCGCCGTTGTAGACCCAAGGCGCCGGCGTGTGCTTCGTCATGCCGCATCCTCCGTCTTCGCGATGGCGGCGCGGGCGAGGTCGTATAGCGTCTTCGTCGTCGCTTCATCGGCGCCGGTAAGTTGCAGCCACCGCAGCCGCTTGGTTCCATCCCATGGGTCGCCGCTGTGAAAGAGGATAAGTGCCTCGGCAACGTCGCGTAGGTTCGGCGCGGCGGCGATAAGGCGGGCGTTGGCGTCTCCTTCGCCAGCTCTCTCGCCAGAGTGCAAGATGACCTCGGCGATCCGCCCTTCGCTTGCCAGAACTTGCACGAAGTAAGACGTGATCGGGTCTGGATCATCGTCGATCCGCCAAGGCCCAGGCGTGTGCTTGGTCATCCGTCCTCTCCCTCAGCTTGCTTCATGGCGGTCATGCGCCCTCTCCCGTCGCCTTGGCGATGGCGGCGCGGTTGCGTCGATCAGGGCGTTGTACTCGGCCAGTCCTTTGCCTTCCGCTGGGTCAGTAATTTCTCCAGCACTGTTCGTGATGCTGTCGTAGATGACGTCGCGCTCGGCGATCAGCGTCCGGTTGCTCGCCGTCAGCGCCTCCAGCATCTCGGGCGCGGCCGCGATCAGGCGCGAGTTGGAAGAGACGGTGGTTTTCTCCGAGACATAGCCACACAGTGCGACGAGAGGCGTGTCGCCACTGGCACTGATGAATTGCGGCTGCCCCCAGTCACTTCGGGTTACGCACCAAGGCCCCGGCGTGTGCTCAGCCATCACGCCGCCTCTTTCGAGCACGAGAACGCCGCGCCCATCGCCAGCGCGTATTCCGCCTCACGCTGGCGCTCGAACCACTCCCGCCGGAGCATCACCTCGTCGTCGACGACCACCGCGTCCCACTCGGCGCTGACGCCCAGCAGGCGCTCGCCCGGCTTGAGCCACGACCACGCGTGGACCTGCGCTAGCGCTTCGCCCGCCGATGCGGCCCAGAACGGCGTGACCTCAAGGTCGCCGCCGAGGTTGATCCAGTCGACGTAGAAGCGCTTCGGGAGATGGTCGATGTCGTGGTCGAAGGTGGTGGGCATGCGCCCCTCCCGTGTAGCCGGCGGCGTAGCCGCCCGGGGTGCGGCGCCATGAAATTTAGTGTGCCTGAAGTATAGTCAACAAGATTGTTAGGCATATTGAAATTCAGCCGTGTTTACTCAGCGCGCCGGGTCAGGCGGGGCGTCGTGGGGCGCGTGGGCGTCATCTTGCCACCGGAAACGCTTGGGCGCATATTGTTGCTGAGCAAGCCCAATTGACGAGAGAATGCGTGCCATGTCGGATGACCGGGCGATCCAAGAGGCCGTCGACAAGAATTACGCGGCGTTCAAGGACCTGCTGCCGGAGCTGCTGAGGACGCACCGGAACAAGTTTGCGTTGTTGCGCGACGGCGGGGTGGTCGAGTACTTCGACACGGCCCGCGACGCTATGATTTTCGGGCAGGAGAAATTCAAGGACCGGCTGTTCTCCGTCCAGCATGTCGCTGACGTAGTGGCAGACCTCGGATATTTCTCCCATGCCGTGCATTAAATTCAGTTTTGATCCCAAAGTCGGTCCCGTTCTCAAACTCGGATTTACGCCACCAGGCGCGATCGGTGACGCTGCGGCGCGCCAGGGTACAGGCGCGGGCCAGGTCACAGGGGCGCAGGCGTTGGTAGACACCGGCGCTTCGGTCACCTGCGTTACCGAAGAGGTGGCAAGGCACGCAAATTTGCCCTTGATCGGGAAGATGCCTTCAGCCGGTGTGCACGGCGTGAGGGAGATGAACGTCTATATGGCAGACATCATCCTGCCCTTCGGCGATCCAACGCGAGCAGGAGATTTCAGCGCGCAGGTGACGGCCAGCCGCCAAGTCATGGAGTTCCAAACCAACTCGAGCCACTATCAGGCGCTGCTCGGCCGCGACATCTTGTGCAGCGGGTTGTTGGAGATGGCTGGGTGGGATAAGAGCTTCATCATATGCATGTAACGCTGCTCCGCGCGCCCGCCAGGATCGGGGTGTGCGGGCCTCAATATCTCAAACTATCAAGCAGCGATTGTGTGTCGTTGAATTGCTGGCCGCTGTTCAGCTTGCTCCTGTTTATCTGACCGAAGGCCATTTGGGTTTCGATCCACTGATACGCCTGAACGCGCGTCCCATTCTCTTGGCGGACAAGTGAGAATCGAATGTTTTGCGTTGGTGCGGTCGAATAGGAATTTCCGATGGCCAACGTTGCTATGGCCGCTTCGAAACCGGACAATTCTTTTGAGCACACTACTTGGTATGGGCTTTGTTCTCGGACGATCAGCCCCTGGTCGAGACATACACCAGCGAGACGCGCTGCAACATCGTCGGGCCGCTGATATAGGGTTACTTCCGGCCGCCCGGATGGCGTTTCACGAATTTTCTGTGTGGTATCACACCCAGCTAGTCCCAACGCGCTGACCAGCACCAACGCCACAAGCGATTGTCGCTTCACGTTGCGTCATTTCCTTCGTCGTCGGGCTCCGCGAGCGCGTGGATAAGTCGGAGCGCTTGCTCCCGCTTGGCCGCCACCATCGCACTGATCAGGCGATATAACTGGTAGTCCGCTGATCTGGGATCCCAACTCAGAAGATCGCCCGGCGAGCAGTCCAGCGCAGTCGAAATGCCAAACAGCGTATCGTCTGATAGCCCCTGCTTATGCGTCTCGATCTGAGACACACTGGCCGTCGACATTTCAATTCGTTCCGCGAGCTGTTCTTGCGTCAACCCGCGATACATACGCCACGCTTTCACATTGTTGCGGACCTGCGCTGGCTTTTGCCGGCGGCGCTCGTCCTCCAACATGCCACCATACTCACGCGCTGTGTGCCTGAACATCGTCTACCAGGGCGCATGATGGCGCCACGCAATGTGCCTGAAATCTTGCGCTTGACGAATCTTCAGGCAAATTGATTTTGGGGAGCATGTTCCTGGAACGCTGGCTCGCCGAAAACGCCATCCGCCGAAACAAATTCGCCGCATCTGTCGGCGTGGTTCCTTCGTACGTGACGGCTCTCTGCAACGGCGAAATCTGGCCGAGCCGCGCCGTCATGCGCCGCATTGTCGCCGCCACTGATGGCGCGGTCGGCCCGCAGGACTTCCTGGACCAGGACAGGGAGGGAGAGGCGGCGTGATGGTAGAGGCTGGCGCATACACGGTTCCGACTAATGCGGTTCGTCGTCTGGAGGATCGAGTCGTGTCTCGGCCTCTTGCGCCAAGAGCCGTAGAGAGTCGGAAAGTTGTCGTGCTTGAGCGGCGGTCATTTGAAACGTCAGAGATTGCGAGCCTCCCGGTCGCCGTGACCCGCTGCGGCGTTGGCTCGCAGGACTTCCTCGACGAGGCGGAGGGGGAGGCGGCGTGATGGAGGAAACGACCAGGGTCGACCTACGGGGAAGTCCAAACCTAGCTAACCTCAACATGGCCGAGCGATCTCTGATCTGGGAGACGGCGGCGCGATTGCACCCGTTGGACGCGGGTGTTGACACATTCGCCGACACTGTGGCCGCGCTTGCCTCAATCTACTTGGCGTTTCGGGACGGCAAATGACTACCGCCGTGCCGCTCTCTTTGCTGCTTCGACCTTGGCCGCGACATCCCGAAACTCGTTTTCCAAATCGTGGGTCAGTGCGCCTAGACCTCGCGCCAAGGATTCGATCGCAGGATCGCGGGATTGCGCCGCTGCCTGCTCGAAGCAGGTTTTCGCTTCATAAAAGCTCATCGGAGGCTCCTTCCGTGATTGATCGGTTGCGTGGCGGCACTGATCGTATCACCGGGGGGTGCCTCCGCCCCACCGTGGGCGAGCGTCGCGTGACTATGACGCGGCACCGAACAAGTTTCCGTCAGCCTGCCTCCGATCGCGGCGCCGGGGCCTCGCTGCGCACAAAGCTGACCCTCGTGGCTAGGAACCACCGCCCACGGTTGACGGACGCCCCCAGGCGTTTGGCGGTAAGGGCAGCCAGGCCCCTCACTCTTACGGACGACGATTTCCACAGTCGCACCGTAGCCGCACCGGCCGCGCCGGTCGTGGCCAATCGCCGGTGCCGGAATGGACACGATAACCGCGCGGGAGGCGGGAGATGACCAAGCGCCGTGACGTCGGCTCGGTCGACGAAGAGGTCCTGGCCTGCATCAACGCTCATGCGCCCAACGACATTCATGAGGCGACCGGCAAGACGGCCGGCCTGTTCCGCAAGGTCAGCGATCCCGACAGCAGCTACCAGTTGCACTTCATCGACGCCGTGCGACTGGCGGCGCTGGACATGCGCCACGGCCGCGAGCCGCGGCTGCTGATCTGCATGGAGCGGTTGGCGCGCGCGCACGCCGAGGATCTGGGCGGCGCGGTGCCGTCCAGCGCCGATCTCGGCCGGCTGGTGCATCACGCCGGCGCCGAGCTGGGCCAAGTGCACAGCGCCATCCTGGAAATGGACGCCGACGGCTGCCGCCACGCCGAGGAACTGCACACCGTCAAGCGGCAGACCGCCGACGTGCAGCGCATGTGCGAACGCATCCAACAAGCGTGCGACCGCGACTTGGCGATACACCGGCGGCTGCGCTCGGTGGCGGCGGAATGATGGAGGAACCGACCAAGGTCGACCTACGGGACGTGACGGTGTTTCTGAGGTTCACGGACGACAGCAAGGCAATTTTCCGCCACGGCGAGTGGCGCGCCTGGGATCCTTGGCATGGCCGATACCTCGATCCGGAGGCGTACCCGCAGGTCGACTACTTCACGGAGTCGATGGCGGCGGAGTGGAGCGCGAATTGGCGCGAGATATGTCCCGACATCGTGGGAATCGGAACGATGTGCATGGACCATCAGGTTCGGAAACCCAACATGGCCGAGCGATCTCTAATCTGGGAGACGGCGGCGCGATTGCACCCGTTGGACGCGGGTGTTGACACATTCGCCGACACTGTGGCCGCGCTTGCCTCAATCTATTTGGCGTTTCGGGACGGCACATGACTATCGCCGAGAAATCACTTCATGAAAGGACATTCGCATGGCCAAGAAACTGAAAGACAACGGCGCCGGCGAGCCTGGTGTCGGGCACAACGTCGGCGAACTGAAGCGCGACCTGATGCTGGCGGCGCAAGAGATCGCCCGGATCGACGAGCAGATCGCCGAACTTAGGGCCGAGAAGAACCTGATCAAGCAGGCCAAGGTGAAGGCCCACGGCGTCAAGCTGGCCGACTTCAACACCGTGGCGCGCTGGCGGAGTCTCGAAAACAAGGATCGCAACGAGACCATCGACAACATCCGGCTGTGCTGCGAGGCGCTGGGGATCGGCGGGCAGGGCGAGTTCTTCCCGACGCCGGCGGTCGTGGCCGGGGCCGAAGCCCGCGCCTGATGGCCGCGCCGCGCGACGTGCTGGCCCTCGATCTGGCGACCCACACCGGGTGGGCGCGTTGGCGATCCGGCAGTGAGGTCCGGTTCGGCACGATAGCCCTGCCGAAGTCCGGCCCCGACATTGGCCGCTTCCTGGCCGCGTTCGATGACCGGCTGGTCTCGGTGCTCGCCGTCGCGCCCGACGTCGTGGTGTTCGAGGCCCCTTGGATCGGCCCGAACACGCATCAGGACACCGCGCGCAAGCTGATGTGCCTGGCGGGCATGCTGGAGTTCATCTGCCATCGCGCGGCCATCTCCCGTCGCGAGGTCAACAACGCTGCCGTGAGGAAGCACTTCTGCGGCAAGGGCCGGGCGCCTCGCAGGGAAATGAAACGTCTCGTGACGCAGGCCTGCCGAGCGCGCGGCTGGCAGCCTGCCAACGACGATGAGGCCGACGCGCTGGCCGTGCTCGATTTCGCGGCGCACGTCTACAGGCTCGATGTGCCGTGGCCGTGCGGGGCGTTGTTCGGAAAAGCGGCGTGATGGCACAGAACACGTCCGCGGCCGTGATGGCACGACGACACGAGCCACCGGACTCGCTCGACTACTTCCCGACGCCGCCGTGGGCGACGCGGGCGCTGTGCGAGCATCTGGACCATTGGGGGCGGATCGGTTCGGAGTCGGCGTGGGACCCGGCCTGCGGCGAAGGCCACATGGTTCGCCCGTTGGCCGAGTACTTCGCGCGCGTCGAAGCATCCGACATTCGCGACTACGGGCTGGGCCATCCCGTTGGTGACTTCCTTGCCGGCGAGCTCTTGCCGTCCTGGGAACCTGCCAAAACGGTCGATTGGATCATCACCAACCCGCCGTTCAATCGGGCCGCGGCGTTCGCCAAGCGCGGCCTGGAATTGGCGAAGACCGGCGTTTGTCTGCTCGTGCGCACGGCCTTCCTCGAAGGCATCGATCGATACGCCACGCTGTTCGAACCGCACCCGCCGGAGTGGATCTGCCAATTCACCGAACGCGTGCCGATGCTCAAAGGCAGGCTTTCGCGGACCGCGGCGAGCGCCACAGCCTATTGCTGGATCGTCTGGCTCTGTCCCGCCGAGGCCATCAGCCGATACGGACCTGGGTTCGTTTGGCTGCCGCCTTGCCGCAGACGTCTTGAGCGCGACGACGACTACGCCCCGCTGCTCACCGAGGCCGCGTGATGGCGACCATGGAAACCGCGCCCTTGGTACCCGGCGAGATCGATCTGCGCGACTTCCCGTTCATGCCGCTCGACGTGGTGCGGCTTCGCGACAGCCGCTTGGCCGCCATCTCCTCGGGCGACGAGTTCATGGCCTGGATAATTCTCGCCTGCGCAAGCTGGCATCAGCGGCCCGCCGGCTCTCTCCCGAATGACGATGTGGAGCTCTCCCGGCTGGCCGGATTCGGGCGGGCAGTGCGTGAGTGGATGAAGGTACGAGAGGGTGCGCTGCACGGATGGGTGCTGTGTTCCGATGGCCGTTTCTACCACCCGGTCATCGCGGAGAAGGCGCTGGAGGCGTGGGCCGAGAAGTATGCCTACCGTGAGCGCAGGGCAAAGCGAATCGCATCCGCAAAAGCTGCGGCGGCTGCCCGATGGGACAGCGAGCCGCGATGCGATGAGGATTGTGATGATGATGCGGAGGGTACGCCTGACGCATCGCAATCGGATGCGAACCGCATACCAATCGCATCGCAATCGGATGCGAACCGCAATGCGGAAGGTATGCGTGACGCAATGCCGAAAGGGACAGGGACAGGGACAGGGACAGGGATAGTAGGGAAGGAGCTTGTTGGTAACACCGAGTCTGAAATTGAAGATCCAGCTCTGAATGTGAGAGTCCCGCAACGCGGTACAAATGCGTTGCGGGTGTCTGTCTCGAACGGCGTCGATCTCGATGTTGAATTCGAGGAATGGTGGGCCGGCGTCTGGCGCAAGCGCGACAAGGGCCATGCCCGCAAGGCGTACGTGTCGATCCGGCGCAAGGGCAAGGCCACGCGAGACGAGCTGTTCGCCGGCCGTGACGCCTACAAGCGGCAAGCCCCGGCCGATCCAACCTACCAGTGCTATCCGGCGACCTGGCTCAACGGCGAGCGCTGGAAAGACGAAGCCGAACCGACCGGCGACGAGCGCGCCGAGGCCACGTTCCAGCGCCTGATGGGGGGCGATGGTGACGACGACCGAGCTTGACCTGCAGCACTCGCCGCTCGACGACCGCGCCGACGCCCGCGCCGCCGTCGCCGCCATGCTGACCAAGTGCACGCAACTGTTCCCGAGGGCGCTCACGCCGGAGCAGGCCGAGCTCAACATGCCGTTCTTCGAGCACGTCCTGGTCGGCGATCGCGAGTGTCCGCACTTCAGCGCCCACGACATCGGCAAAGGCTTCGTCGACTGGATGTCGCGGCAGAAGCATCGGACCGCACCGATGCCGGCCGAGATCGTCGACGCCATCGGCAGCACACGGCGCGACCGCCGGCAGGCGACCGCCGCGCCGCCCGAGCCCGTCAGGCGGCCGTGCTGCGACCTGTGCGGCTCCGAGAAGGCCGAGGACGGCAGCTATGGCCAGGGGACGCTTGGGATGTACCGTGACGCCGGTCCCGGCGCCGCCAGCCCGTGGGAGCGCGATGAGCACGCCTGCGGCCACAGCCGCGCCTGGCTGCATGGGCGCAACGCCCAGGGCTGGTCAACGTTGTCGCAGCTGCCGGCCCATGAACGCCACGTCGCCGTCGGCGGACCCGAACTCGCCGGACCGCTCGCAACACTCGTCGATCGGCTCGGCGACAAGATGGGCCGCGGGCGAGGCGCGTAACTTTTCGAGGTCACGAACGTGACCCAATATTGCGACTGCTGTTTGCAGCCGCGTTACGAAAAAACGAACGCATGAATGAAATCGAGAATGGAATCGCCCAGGATGTCACGGTACGAAGTCGCGTTTGCGGACGATCCGACGGCGTTCGTTTTAAACTTTTGAATTTGAAAAATGCACAAGCTACGCATAAAAATGCACGAGCTACGCAATAACAGCTTGTGTTACAATTTTGTGTTGGCCAGTTTGGCCAGCGGTGTGGTGGACCTAGTCGGACTCGAACCGACGGGGCGTCAGGTTGGAAGCCTTCCCCCGCGAACCTGCTAGGCCCCACGCTGGTGCGCGGAGAAGCCCAAAGTGGATGGGCCTCTCCGCGGGTTTGGGGCGCACCATGCCCCCAGCCAGCTGACGCAGCGCGGTCCCGATCGATTGGAAGCGACTCGGGGCCGCGCGCCACTTGGTCAGCCCTGCGAAGTTGTGAGCTTTGCGCCGACTATTCAATCAGAACATTTCAGAAACACTTACGTGTCGCCGTAATGTTCCGGCCCGCTGAAACGTTACTGCTCGCGAACCTTGGGCGGGCTGGCCGGCCGCTGGGGCTTCTGCTGCCGGAGCGTCTTTCACGCAGTGTTGCGCGCAACCGTTGTGCCCGCCGTGCGGGCGCTCTGCGAGGCACATGACCAAGCGCAAGCGCTTCAAGGTCCGGCTACCGAAGATCCCCGCGCGGGCTCGTAGGACTATCGGCGGACGAGTTGGCCCCACGCCCGAGCAGAAGGCGCGACGGATCGCGCTCGTCGGAAACGACCAAGATCCATTGGCCAGCTATCCGCTCGGGGTGTTGCTGGCGCGCGATCTGATCACCCAGCAGCAGCACGACGCCGGCCGCCGGTATGCATGGCTGCGTGGTGTGTCGCTTGGCAATCCGCTGACCCGCAACGAACCTGGGCACGCGAGCCCACTAAGTGACGATGAGCAGGCGGACATCGAACGGGAATGGCGCGGCGCTGCTCACGTCCTGCGCCAAGCCTGTCGCAAGGCGATCGTCGATACGGTCTGCGTCTACGAGCGACCCGCGCCAAACTTCAAGGTGGCTCGGCTTCGAGAGGGGCTCGACGCTCTGGCCAAATCCTTCTTGACGGGCCGGCGCATCACGTTGTAGACGGATTCTTGAGGCGCCACACTTGCGCCCAAAACTAAGCCCCGCCCAGCTCCCCCGCCGCGGCGGGTTTTTTTTGTTCCCAACCATGGGAGACGCGACATGAACCGAGCAGCCGCCGTCAAGGTCTTGGCTGGGTTCGCCGCCGGCGTGATCTGTTGCCAGACGGCGAACGCAGCCATCGAAGCTAATGCGGGCGGACAGACCACGACCAGGCACCACCTGGTCGAGCCGGGGCAGGTCCGGCAGCCCGCTCCATCAAGGCGATCCGTGCTCGCCGATCACGGCGCCGAGCTGATCGGCAAACCACTCGGTCACCATCGTGCGATGACACCAGTTCGAGAGGCTGAACGGAGGTTGCTCCCAGCAGAGCAACACGGGCTCGGCGCCGCCGGCCAGCGCGTGCAGCTCGTCCCACACGGTCTGAGCGTCGAGCGGGCCGAGGATGTCGCGGAAGTAGATTTCGCGATACCGGTCCTCGGGCATGCTCATCATCTCGCGGGTCGGCGCGAGCGCCTTATAGGTACGGTAGCCGGCGGGCGTTCCACGCGGCGCCCAACGGGCAATCGAGATGCGCCCGGGGCCGGTGTAGGTCTTGAAGCTGGCGGTCTTCATCAGGCTGCTCCCATGTGCACGATTTCGCCGAAGGGCGGCTCACTCACATATCCCGGCGCGGTCGTCGTCACCCAAAGGGTAGGATACGCCGGCTCGTCGGGATAGCTGGAGCAGCACAAGTCGGTCAGATAGACCACGCAGACGGGGTCGATCCCGGCCTCGTCGAGCCACTCGAACGGAGGACGGAAGTTCGTCCCGCCGCCGCCTCTCGGGTGCAGCTCGATCGGCAGGTCATGCGGCGAGAACGTCTCCGCGTTGCGCAACCGCGAATCGCAGTAGAGGACATGGATTTCCTCGGGCATGCAGTCTTCGAGGATGCTCGTGATCTCGGCCGCGAACTGGTTCATCTCGGATTGCGAGACGCTGCCGCTGGTGTCGATGGCAACCGCAATCGGTGGCATCTGCTCCGACCGGCACGAGGGCAGGTATACGCCCTGATGCACAAAGCGCCGGTTGGGCGGGGTCCAGCGGTACTCCTGCTTCGCGGACATCTCCACGAAACGGCGGAGCATCTCGCGCCAGTCGGCCTTCGGACGCAGCACTTCGTCGACCAGGCGCGCGAGATCGCCGGGGAGCTTGCCGGCGTTCTTGGCGATGGTCGCCGATTGCGCCACGGCTTGACGCCATTCGGCTTCTGCGGACGCCAGTTCGGCCGGCGACGGGTTGCCCGCCTTTCCGGGGGCATCCATGACGCCGCCACACCGGCCGGGGTCAGGGCAGGTGCCGTCCTCGCCGGCGCCGCCACCACCCGACTGGGCCGGCGGCAGGCGGTTGTAGATGGCTTCGGCGCTGAGACCCGAATAGGCCGGGTCGAGCAACGCCCCCTCGGGCAGCGTAAAGCCGTTGTCGATCAGGACGGGGTTGATCGCGTAGTCCGCGGCCGTGTTCCACCGTTCGGCATCGCGCTGACCGCGGCGGGTATGGTGGTTGCAGGCGGGGTGCATGACCTCGTGAGCGAGCACGCCCACGAGCTCGTCCATGGTGAGTCCGTCAACGAATGAGGGGTTGAAATAGACGTCGCGGCCGTTCGTCGCCATGGTCTCGATGTCGGGGTTTTCGATCAGGCCCATGCGCAGGGCCAGCGAGCCGAAGAACGGCTGCGATAGGACCAGACGGGTCCGCGCCTTGGTGAGTTTCGTTCTGGTTTCCATGTCTCGTCTCCTTAAGCGACGTAGCCGGACATCGCGTCGAGGATCTGTTCGGCGTCGCTCGCCTGCTGCTCGCGGGCGGCCTCGTCGAAGTCCTTCGAGTTCGGCCGCAGCACGGACGGATCGTTGCGGCAGAGCTTTGCCGCTACGTCCTGGCGCATCCGCTCAAGCTCCGGGTCGTCCGCGATATTGAGTTTCGGCAGCAGGTCGACCAGTTCGCGCAAATTGCCGACCAGCGTGTCATGGAAGCGGTGATCCATGTCGGACAGCCGCTCGGTCATGTGCTCTACCGACTTGTGGAGGCGCTTCCAGCACTCGTCGGTCGCATCATGGAGGATGTTGCGGGTCCGGCTCTCGATGTCTGCCTGGATGCGCTGGACCTCGGAGGCGTTGAGACTGACCCGGAAATCGGCCTGATCGGGCAACGGGCTAACGATCGTCTCGAAGGCGAACCGGGCCCGGATATCGGCGACCGCCGGGTAGTCGTTCGGGTCGAACATGCCGTTGAGCGCCGCCTTTGCATCGTTCACATACTGGACGTAGTTGCGCTCGAACGCGTCGGCCGCCGCGTCGAACGCGGTCTTGAAGTCGCGCTGCTCGTCCATGTACTCGAAATACGCCGCCGCCGGCAGGATGCGGGCGCCCCAGTCCTCCCACGACAGTGTGTGGTCGTAATGGTGGGTCCGGGCCTGGTTCGCGGCCCTCGTCACGTCGGCCAGCGCGGCCCTTGCGATCAGGCTCTTGTTCCAGCGGCCGGCGTCGGTGCTCGCGTTGTGGTGATCGAGGACTTCCCGTGTCACCTTCTTGTCGAACTTGCGGCCCGACCAGACGTTGATCGCCGGGCGCACCAGCATGGCTTTCTCGGTCAGATTGCTCATGACATCACCTCATGATGCTCGGACACCCACTCGATGTAGGCGCGGGTGTTGGCCACCGCCGGGTCGCGGTCGAGCGCGTCCTTGACCAGCAGCACGCCGAACTCGTCGGGCAGCCGGTTCGCGTAAGCGACGACCCGATCCATGTTGCCCTCGGTCGCCTTGCGGGCCAGCGCGGTCGAGATCGCATAGAGCGTCGCCGCTTCCTCGGGGATATCGCTCTTCTCCGGGTTCATCAGGATCATGTCGGGGCTCTGGATCGAGCGGGCGATCTTGAGGAAGCCCATGAACTCGGCCGCCGCGCCTTCGCCGACGGCGCCGGCGATCAGCGGATACTCGATACCGTTGGTGACGGTGCCGGAGCCGACGATGTTGCTCACGAACTCCCACGACCGGGGCGGCGGGAAAGCCTTCTCCGAGCGCTTCGGGTCGAAGTCGTGCAGCAACTCGTCACGGAAACGCAGAAACGCGATCACTTCGGTGGCAATCCCGTGCTTGGTCGCCCATTTGGTCCAGTCGTCGAGGTCGACGCCGAAGTCGAGATGGACGAACCGGTTGGTGAGCGGAGAGGGCATGCGGTGGACGACACCGCGGTCGCTCTCGCGGTTGCCGGCCGCGATGATGGTCCAGCCGGCGGGCAACTCGTATTCGCCCAGCTTGCGATCAAGGATCAGTTGATAGCAGGCCGCCTGGGTAAGCTGCGGCGCCGCCGTCAGCTCGTCCAGGAACAGGATGCCCTTACCCTCGCGGGGCAGGAACTCGGGCACCGCCCAATGGGCGCGCCCATCACCGTTGATGTGCGGCAGGCCGCGCAGATCGACCGGGTCCAACAGGATCGCCCGGACGTCGCGCAGCTCCAGGCCGTTCTCGTCTGCGATCTGCTTGACGACCGCCGACTTGCCGACGCCGGGAGGCCCCCAGATCATGATCGGCTGCTTGATGCCGACCAGGATGCTCAGGGCTTCGGACACCTGCGATGGTTTGAGGGTGTAGTTTGAGGTTATAGTCATTTTGCTTGCTCCTTTTCGCAGAGGGGTTGGCAATGAGCCCTGGGCGCCGTCGTCTCCCAAACTTAGGGCGCCCGGGGCTCTACTGTTTTGACAAGTACTATTCTATATAATTACTTACAGACGTCAAGTAAAAAGCAATAAAAACAACGACTTAAGCTGTTATTACATGAACCAGGACACGAGGGAGTCGGCGGCGGCCCGCGGCTACGGCAGGCGTTGGCGCAAGGCGCGCAAGACGTTCCTCGCCCGCCATTCGCTGTGTGCCATGTGCCAGGCCGAAGGCCGCGTCATCGCGGCGACGCTGGTCGACCACATCGTGCCGCATCGAGGCGACCAGGCGCTGTTCTGGGACCGCCGCAACTGGCAGCCGCTGTGCGACAGCCATCACGGATCGGCCAAGCAGCGCCATGAGGCGCGCGGCTACAGCAATGCCGTAGCGCCGAACGGCTGGCCCCTCGATCCGAGGCACCCTGCGAACAGGGGCGTGTACTCGGATTCACCCAAAGGGGGATAGGGGGGTTCCAAACTAGAGCCGGTCGGCGCGTAGACCGGCGGGGGAGGTTTCTCGTCTCGCGAACGAAATTAACTAGGGGGGGGTGCGTTCACTCATGTTCGTCGGTTCGGTGCCGCGCCCGGTGGTCGATCAGATCCTGCGGACGGTCGATTTTGGGGCCTGGGGCAGCGTCCATGTGTGCTGCTCGGGCTCGTTCCGCGTGGACCGCGCGATCAAGGCCGGTTATCCGGCGTGCCGGGTGATCTCGAACGACGTGTCGCTGTTCTCGGTGGCGCTGGGGCACCTGCTGACAGGCCGGCCCGTCGACGTCCGCTTCACCGGCAGGCTCGCGTTCATCGAGGGACGCATCGGCGGCGCGCCGGCCGAGCGCGTGGCGGCGGTGATGGTCGCCGTGGACATGGCGCGGTACCGCGGCAAGAACGAGTGGGCGCAAACCCACTTCGCACACTACGAGACGGCGTTTGCGGACTTCCTCCGGCGCGCACGAGAGCGCCTGGACGCGATGCTCGCCGGTCCACGGCCTGACGGGTTCGTCGCCGGCGACTTCCGGCAAATGCCGGCGCTGGCGCGCAAGGCCGGCGGCGGTATCGTGGCCTTTCCGCCGACGTACAAGGGTGGCTACGAGCGGCTGTTTCGCTTCGTCGACGACAACACCGAGTGGCGGCGGCCGGCTTACGAGGTTTGGGACCCGGCGGACCTGGCAACCTGGGTGCGCGGCATTCACGACCAGGGTCTGCCGTACTGCGTCTTCTCCGATCACCTGCTCGAAGATGGCGCGTTGTGTCCGGTGACCGGCTACTGCAACGACGGTCGGCGCACGGTCTACACATACGCAAGCGCCGGCGGCTCATCGCTGCGGGCAACGCACCACCGCTCGACGCCGTTCCTGTACGAAGCGGTCGACCCTGCGGCACTGACGTCGCACACGAAGGTCGACCTTGTTCAGACGGACTCGGCGAAGCTGAACTTTCTGAAAGACCGCTATCTGTCCAAGGGCATCGCCCATGTATCGGGCGGCTTGAACTTCCTCGTCTACCTCGACGAGAAGCTGGCGGGAGCTTTCATCTACCAGCGCTCGAAGTTCGGGGACACGAGCGCGATCTATCTGTTGAGCGACTTCGCCATCTGCCGACACCGCAGGATGTCGAAACTGATCGCGCTGCTCGCTACCAGTCACGTGCCGGTGTCGATCTTCGAGCGGCGCGAGCTGGTCCGGGTCGCCCGGCTCTACACCACGGCGTTCACCGACAAGCCGGTGTCGATGAAGTACCGCGGCGTCTTCACGCTCGCGGCCCGCGGAGAGGGGATGCTGAACTATGAAAGCGAAGTCAGACGCCGGTCTCCACAAGCGCTCTACGAAGGCTGGTATCGGCGCTGGGCTCAAGACGCGGGCCGTCACCAAGGAACTGCGCGGGCTGAAGCTGCTTGAGAAGAACGCCCGCTACATGCAGCCGGCGCAGTTCGAGCGTCTGGTGGACAATCTTCGCAAGGACGGCTGCCTGACCACGGCGCCGCTGATCCACGAAGACACGGTGCTGAGCGGCAACCATCGGGTTCAGGCGGCGATCGCGGCCGGCATCGAGGTTGCGGACTGCATCGAGATCATCTCGCTGCTGACGGCCGGGCAGCGGGTTGCCATCCAGCTCTCGCACAACGCCATCGAAGGTGAGGACGATCCCAACACGCTGCGCGAGCTGTATGACGCGCTTGGCTTCGATGCCAAGACCTACTCCGGGTTGACCGACGACATGTTCGACAAGGCGTCGCCGGTGGATATCGCGAGCCTCGCGGTCGGAGCGCCGGAGTATCACGAGATGTCCGTGCAGTTCCTGCCGGCCGAGGCGGAACAGTTCGAAGCGGCGCTGGCCCGCATCGAGCGGAAGTCCAACCGCGCCGGCACGGTGCACGTCGCGCGTTTCGAGGACTTCGATGTGATCTTCGATGCCGTGATCGCGGTCAAGGAACGGGAGGACGTGCACAACTCGGCGATCGCGCTGCGGCGCATGGTGGAGCTGGCGCTGGAGCGTCTTGAGACGCTCGCGGAGACCGACGGTGCGCGGACGCAAGCCGAAGACTGGCCACATCACACTGGTCCACAACCAGGACGTCATCGTCCCGGATTATCTGAGCGGAGCGGCGCGCAAGGAATATGTCCGTGTGGCCCGCCTGCTCACGCGCCTGGACCAGTGGTCCGACCTGTTCGTGTCCGAGCTCGCGATCTACGCCGAGGCGTTCGCGGACTGGCGTGAAGCCAGCGAGCATCTGGAGGGAACCGGCAAGATCATCAAGTCACCGTCCGACTTTCCGATCCAGAATCCGTGGTTGTCGATCCGCAACAAGGCCCGCGAAACGATGATGAAGGCGGCGGCCGACATGGGGCTCAACCTGGTCAGCCTGGCGCGGTCGCAGGCGCCTTCGGCGAGAAAGGGCTACGGTGCCGCGCAGGAACAGTCCGAGGCCACGGAGTTCTTCGAGCACTGATCCGGTCACGGCCTACGCGCGCGCGGTCACGCGCAAGCGCAAGCCGATCGCCGCCGGCCCTCATGTCCGGGCGGCCTGCGCGCGCCACCTGCGGGACCGGAAGGAGGGACAGGCGCGCGGGCTGGTCTGGGACGTCGGTGCGGCCGACCGGGCGATCCGGTTCTTCCGGGTGGTGCTGCGGCTCAACAGCGGGGAGTACGAGGGCCGGCCGTTCGAGCTCCTGCCCTGGCAGTGCTTCGTCGTCGGCTCGGTGTTCGGCTGGAAGCGCGGCGACGGCACCAGGCGCTTTCGCCGGGTCTACATCGAGGCCGGCAAGGGCTGCGGCAAGTCGCCGCTCGCCGGCGGCGTCGGTCTGCTGATGCTGTGCGCCGATGGCGAGATCCGGGCCGAGGTGTACTCGGCGGCCTACAACCAGGCCCAGGCCGAGATCCTGTTCCGCGATGCGGTGGCGATGGTCGAGCAGTCGCCTGAACTGAGCGCCCGGCTGCAGGTCCACGGCGAAAAGCGCAAGACCCGGATCGACTACCTGGCCACGCGCTCGTGGTTCCAGCCGATCTCGTCGGAGCGTCAGGGGCGGGGCAAGTCGGGGCCGAAGCCGCACTGCGCGCTGCTCGACGAGATCCACGAGCACCCGACCAATGCGACGGTCGAGTTCCTCGACGCCGGAGTGAAACACCGCAGGCAGCCGTTGACGTTCATGATCACCAACAGCGGCTCCGACCGCGAGACAGTCTGTTGAGAGTACCACGACTACGCCTGCAAGATCGCCGCGGGAACGCTCGAAGACGACAGTTTCTTCGGCTACGTGTGCGCGCTCGATGACGGCGACGATCCGTTCAAGGACGAAGGCTGCTGGATCAAGGCCAACCCGAGCCTGCCGGGGGTGCCGGGCTACGACTATCTGCGCGATCAGGTGCAGGCGGCGCGCGGCATCCCGTCGAAGCAGTACGTGGTCAGGCGCCTCAACTTCTGCGAATGGACGGAATCGGCCGAGGGCTGGCTGCCGCCTGAGATCTGGTTCCCGGCGCAGGCGGCGCTGGATATCTCGGAGTATGAGGGCTTGCCCTGCTATGGCGGCCTCGACCTCGCGATATCGAGCGATCTGACGGCGCTGGTGCTGGCGTTCGAGACCGGGCACCGGAAGTGGGACGTATTCTCGTTCTTCTGGATGCCGGGCGACCGGCTGCTGGAGCTTCAGGACCGCGACAACATGACGCCGCGCTACCAGCAATGGCGCGACGAAGGCCATCTGTTCGCGCCGCCGGGCAAGGTGATCGACTACGAGCATGCGGCGCGTCTGATCGTCGATGTCTGTCTTCGCTTCGACGTGAGGGCCATCGCCTATGACCGGGCCAAGCTGGAACTGCTGGCGGCCGAGCTCGACAAGTCGGGCGCGACGGTGCCGCTGGTCGAGCACGGCCAGGGGTTCTACAGGGCGCAGAAGACCGGGCTCTGGATGCCGGGATCGATCGAGGAAACGGAGGCGGCATTGATCGAGCAGCGGCTGCGCATCCACGAGAACCCGGTCATGAACTGGTGCGTTGCCAGCGCGAACTGCGTCCCGAGCTCGATCGAGCCGACTGACCGTCGCTTTGACACGCGCAAGTCGTCGGGGCGGATCGACGGCGCGGTGGCGTTGGTGGAAGCCATCGGCGCGGCCTGCCATGCGGATTCGCTGGTGCCGCCGCCGAGCGTCTATCAGACGCGCGGCCTGCGGGTGATCTGATGGGCCGGTTGGCGGACGCGATGGTAGTGCTGTTCGGTGGCGAGGTCCGCGCGCACACGGGGCCGAGCGACGAGGCTCGGGCGCACGACGAGACCCAGGCGCACGAGAGGCCGAACGACGAGGCTCGGGCGCACGAGAAGCCGAGCGGCGAAACCCAGGCGCACGAGAGGCCGAGCGGCGAGGTCCGCGCGCACACGGGGCCGAGCGGCCACCCGCGCGACCCCGTCATCGCCTCGTGGCTGGGCGTCGGCGCGGCGAGCGCCTCGGGCCAGCCGGTCACCGTGCGGACGGCGCTGCAAGCCTCGGCCGTGTTCGCCTGCGTGCGCAACACGGCGGAGACGATCGCCTCGCTGCCGTGTCTGCTCAAGCGCGTGACACGCGACGACGCGGGACGCCGGCGCAGCGAGGAAGCGACGGAACACCCGCTGCATGGCGTGCTGCTGCACGCGCCGAACGGCTGGCAGACCGCCTTCGACTTCTGGGAGATGGTCGTCGAGCACCTGCAACTGCGCGGCAACCACTATTCGCGGATCGTCCGCAACGGCGCCGGCCGGACAGTAGCGCTGGAGCCGATGCACCCCGACCGGGTGCGACCCTTCTGGACGCGGGACCGGCGGCCGGCCTACGAGCACCAGCCCGAGACCGGCGCGCGCGAGATCCTGCTCGCCGGCGAGGTGTTCCACGTCCGCGGGCCATTGCAGGGCGACGGCCTGATGGGCATGACGCCGATCGCGATCCACCGCGAGACGATCGGCATGGCGCTCGCCAGCCGTGACTACGGTGCCCGGCTCTTTGCCAACGACGCTCGTCCGCGCGGCGTGCTGGAGGTGGACGGAGTTCTGGGCGAGGAAGCGTTCAATCGCCTCAGGGCGAGCTGGCGGGAGACCTACGCCGGGGAGAACCGGCACGGGGTCGCGATCCTGGAGCAGAATGCAAAGTTCCACAGCATCGGCATGACGAACGAGGACGCGCAGTACCTGGAAACACGCGGCTACACGGATCTTGAGATCGCGCGGCTGTACCGGGTGCCGCCGTACAAGATCGGCATTCTTGAAAAATCGACGCTCAACAATGTCGAGCAGCAGAACCGGGCCTGGGTCACCGATACCCTGGTGCCGCTCGCACGCCGCATCGAGGACGCGATCAAGCGCGATCTGATGACGCCGCAGGGGCGGCTCCAATTCGCCGCGATGCTGGACTTCGGCGAACTGTTGCGCGGCGACGTGAAGGTGCAATCCGAGGCCCACGCCAAGGGTATTCAGTGGGGCTGGTACTCGCCCAACGATGTGCGCGAGCGCATCGGCGAGAACCCGATCGGTCCGGAAGGTGACGTCTATGTCAGCCCGGTCAACATGCAGCCGATGGCGGCGTTGATGGACGCAGGCACCGAGCCGCCGGAGCCCGAGCCCGAACCGGAGGACGACGAAGATGAGGAATGACCGCGAGCGCCGCGCACTGCATGGCGCCGAGCTGCGCGCCGAGCCCTCCGAGGGCGCGCAGCCGGTGATCATCGGTCACGCGGCGGTGTTCGACAGCCTGAGCGAAGATCTGGGTGGCTTCCGTGAACGGATCGCGCCCGGCGCCTTCGCCGCCACCATCGCCGAGGACGATATCCGCGCGCTGTTCAACCACAGTTCCGACCAGGTGCTGGGCCGCAACCGCGCCGGCACGCTTCGTCTCGCCGAGGACGACACCGGCCTGTCGGTTCGTATCGAGCCGCCCGACACGAACGCCGCGCGAGATGTGGTGACTCTGATCGGGCGCGGCGATGTCAGCGGCATGTCGATCAGTTTTCGGACGCTCACCGACGAATGGAACATCGAGGACGGCGAGCCGGTGCGCACGCTCCGGGCCGTTCGCCTTTTTGACGTCTCGCCGGTGACATTCCCGGCCTACGCGCAAACCGATGTCGCGGTGCGCTCGCTCGAAGCCTTCCGCGAGACCCTCAAGCCGCCTGTGCCATGGCGGCGCAATCTCGCCCGCCGGCGTCTCCACCTTCTGACCTAGGACACTCGACAAACCAGAAAATCGCGGCCGGCACATCGCCGGCCTTCTTGTTGGCGACCACCGCACCGGGTGCCGGTGGCGCGATCCTTCCTGTACCCGAAACACGGAGCTGACCCATGAAACTCAACGAACTCTTGGAGAAGCGGGCCAAGGTGGTCGCCGACGCCCGAGCCATCCTCGACGCGGCCCAGGCGGAGAGCCGCGATCTCTTGGACGAGGAGTCCGCCAGGTACGACGCCCTGATGGCGGAGGCCGGCAAGCTCGCCGACAAGATCAAGCGCGAGCAGCAGTTGCTGGAGCAGGAACGCGCCATCGCCGCCCAGGACGCTCCGGAGAACCGGGGTGCCGGCAACGCCGGCGACGAGACCCGCGACCGGCCGACGCTGGCCCTTGACGGCTTCCGGTCATGGCTTCGCGGTGGCGCCGCCGGTGCCTTGCGAGTGGACCCCGACGGCTTTCAGGAGTTCCGCGACCTGTCCGCCGGTGTCGATACCGAAGGCGGGTTCCTGGTCACGCCCGAGCGCTTCGTCACCTCGCTGATCAAAAAAATCGACGACATGGTCTACATCCGCGGGTGGGCCACGGTGCAGATGGTTGCGGGAGCGTCGAGCCTCGGGGCGCCGTCGCTCGACG
The DNA here is from genome assembly GCA_965248805.1 of Alphaproteobacteria bacterium. GTDB lineage: Bacteria > Pseudomonadota > Alphaproteobacteria > UBA6615 > UBA6615 > CBDFKJ01. The sequence goes on along the minus strand of CBDFKJ010000003.1, from coordinate 7,551 downwards.
CCGATCCGGACGATGCGGATTGGACGACCGAGTTCGGGACCGGCCGGGAAGACGACGCGATGAAGTTCGGCAAGCGCGAGCTGCATCCGCACCCGCTGGCCAAGCGGATCAAGATCTCCAACGACCTGATGCGCCGCTCGGTCCTGCCGGCGGAGAGCATTGTCCGCGACCGCCTGGCCTATAAGTTCGCGATCACACAAGAGAAGGCGTTCCTGCTCGGACATGGCGCCAACCAGCCGCTCGGCGTGTTCGTGGCGTCCGATGACGGCATCAGCACCAGGCGCGACGTGAGCGCGGATAACGATGCCGCGGCGGTCACCTTCGACGGTCTGCAGAACGCCAAGTTCGCTCTGAAGGCCGGGCACCGCCGCAACGCGCGCTGGATGTTCCACCGCGACGGGATCAAGCAGCTCAGCAAGATCAAGGACGCAGACGGGCGCTATATCTGGCAGGAGTCGCACCGGGTCGGTGAGCCGGACCGTCTGCTGGGGCTGCCGTACTTCGAATCGGAGTTCGTGCCCAACACGTTCACGACCGGGACCTATGTCGGGATCCTGGGCGACTTCTCCTACTACTGGATCGCCGACGACATCCAGCTGCAGATGCAGCGCCTCGCCGAGCTGTACGCCGAGACCAATCAGATCGGGATCATCGCGCGAGCGGCCACCGACGCCATGCCGGTGCTCGAAGAAGCCTTCGTGCGCGTCCAGCTGGGCTGAGGCATCCGCACCGGCGTGAGGCCGAGCTGAGCTAGCACCCTAAAGGAGACACCGAAGATGCAATCTTTGTTGAGCAACACCGAGATCGCCCGCGTCATGGACGCCAAGGCCGCGGGCGCGACGGTCGAAAACGGTACGGCCGTCGACATGCAGAACTTCGAGGGCGTGATGTTCATCGCCGCCCTCGGCACGCTGACCGCCGATCAGGAGACCTCAATCAAGGCGCAGCAGGCCACGGCCCCGGACGGCGCCTTCACCGACCTGGACGGAACGAGGGTCGGCGACGCGGAGGATGACGACGACAACCAGTTGCTGATCCTCGACGTCAAGCACCTGACCGAACGCTACGTGCGCTGCGTGGTCAGCCGCGGGACCGCCGACGCGGTGATCGACGGTATGATCGCGATCCGGTACGGGCCGCGCAAGAAGCCGACGACGCAGGGATCGACGGTCTCTGCGTCCAAGGCGGTCGACGGTCCGGCCGAGTCCTAAGCGCTCATGGACGACCGGGTCATCGCGCGGCTCGCCGACCGCCTGGAGCGCGTCGCGGATCGCCAGCATGAGCATGAGCGGCAGTGCGCCGAACGGAACGAACGCGACGCCGGACGGTTCGGGCGTCTTGAGACAGCCGTCTCGCGCAACACCAAGCTGCTGTGGGCCATCGTGCTCGGCATCGTCGGCCTGGCCCTTCAGGCCGCATGGCGCGGTTGGCCGGCGCCATCGTGACCTACCGGTTCTCCGACACATCCGGCGCCAGGCTCGCGCTGATGGCCGGGACCGCCATCAAGCTCAAGATCTTTGGCGGCGGGTCATGAACGGCGCGCTTGCCTTCCCGCATTATGGCGAAGTGCCGCACGACGCGTGGCCGTGGCCGAACTTCACGCCGGTCGAAATCGCCTCGCACGGCGACGGCTCGCTGGTAGTGGCGACAGCGGCGATGGACCTGTTGCAGAGCCTGCGCGACTGGCTCGGGAGATCCCTGCAGGTCAATTCGGCCTACCGCGACCCGATCTACAACGCGCAGGTCGGCGGCGCGCCCCGGTCCGCGCACAAGCAAGGCCACGCCTTCGACCTCGCGCTCACGGGCCACGACCGGCACGCGCTCTACGAGACGGCGCGAGCGCTCGGGTTTTCCGGCTTTGGCTTCTACCGGAGCTTTCTTCACCTCGATCTAGGCCGCCGCCGGCAATGGTGGGGGCCGGGAGGAAAGGCACGATGGATCTGATCGGCGATCTCCTCGGCGCGCTGGGCAACGCTGCCTCGGGCGGGCTGTTCGGCCTCGTCGGCTCTCTGATCGGCGTCGGCGCGAAATTCGTCCAGGAACGCCAGCGCCAGTCCTGGGAGATGCAGAAATGGGCGCACGAGGAAAGCCTGCTGCGCCTCGAAACGGAGCGCGGCGCGCAGGAGACCGAGCAGGAGCTTCTGATCACGAGCGAGAAGGCGGCCGCCGACATCAAGGCGCGGTCCTACGACATGGGCATGGTCTCGGGGCCGGTGCATACGTGGGTCAACGACGTGCGCGCGCTGTTCCGGCCGTGGCTCACGGTGTTTCTGTGGGTGATCGTGGGCGTGATCATGTGGCTGCTGATCGGTGGTGGCCTGTCGGGGATCATCGATGCCCAGGATGCGATCGCGCTGATCGACTACACCGTGCACTCGGCCGTCTTCGCCGCCTCCGCCGCGACCGTGTGATGGTTTGGCGACCGTGCCATGCAGCCGCCGCACCGAAGCACGGCGACAAACTAGTGGATTGATTCCAACGTTTGGAACCCTCGGTTTCGGGCTGCGGTGATGTCGTCGGGGTCGGCTTTCCATATGAATGGCTGTGGGTTGGCCGCATTGTATTCGCGGACGAAGCGGTTGATTGCGGCCTGGAGATCGACGACGGAATGGAAGACGCCGTGCTTGAGCCGCCGCCGGGTGAGTTTTGCGAAGAAGCCCTCGACGGCATTGAGCCACGAGCAGGAGGTCGGTGTGAAGTGGAAAGTCCAGCGCGGATGGCGGGCGAGCCAGGCGCGGACCTTGTCCTTGTTGTGCGCCGCGTAGTTGTCGACGATCGCGTGGATGGCCTTGTCCGCCGGCACCGTGCGCTCGATGCGGTTGAGGAAGCGGATGAACTCCTGATGGCGGTGGCGCTGCATGTTCTGGCCGATCACCGTTCCGTCCAGAACGTTGAGCGCCGCAAACAGCGTGGTCGTGCCGTGCCGTTTGTAGTCATGGTGCCGGCGCGTCCCTTCTTCATCGGCAGACCGGCGGTCGAGCGCCTGGATCTGTGACTTCTCATCGATCGACAACACCACCGCATGGGCCGGCGGGTCGACATACAGGCCGACGATATCGGTGAGTTTCTCGGCGAAGGCAGGGTCGGTCGACAGCTTGAAGTTGCGCCAGCGGTGCGGGCTGAGACCATGAGCCTTCCAGATCGCCTGCACCGTCGAGGCGGCAATACCGGCCGCCCTGGCCATCGCGCGCAACGTCCAGTGGGTCGCCTCAAACGGCGGCGGTTGCTGCGTCAGGCGCACGATCTCGGCGACACGATCGAGCGGGACCGGCGCCTTGCCGGTCGCATACCACAGCAAAATACGGAATCCCAATTCGGACTCTTTCGTTCCGATCCCTCCACTAGGTCCGTACCGGCTGGGTGTTTCGTACCCGCCAAATCCCGAAACGCACATCAAGAGAGAACGGAGGCGCTGACAACGATGCGCATCAAAATGCTGACTACAATTGCCGGCCCGACGCTCAGCCGCGTCCGCCGGCCAGGACATCGAAGTCGACGCCGAGACCGCGACCGCACTGCTCGACGGTGGCTTCGCCGAAGCTCTGAAGGCTAAGGCCGAGACTGCGACGGTCGAGGCGCAGGAAGAAGCGATCGCGCCGAAGCGCCGCGCCGCACGCACGCCGCGGGCGAAGTAGTTCTTTGTGATGCAGATCCGCTACGCGCTGACGGAGGTGACGGCGCCGGCCAAGGAGCCGCTGACGGGCGACGAGGCGAAGCTCCATCTCCGCGTCGAGCACGACGAACATGACGGACTGATCGCTCTCAAGATCGTGGCGGCGCGGCGCGAGGCCGAGACGTTCATGGGACGCTCTCTCATCACACAGACCTGGGACATGGATCTCGACCGCTTCCCGGCCTGGGCGATCGAGGTGCCACGTCCGAGGCTTCTGTCAGTTGAAAGCATCAAGCACGTCGACACCGACGGCGTTCTACGGACACTCGATGCCAGCGGGTACCGCGTCGACGCCAAACGGGAGCCGGGGAGGATCACGCCGGCCTATGGCGAGATCTGGCCGGCCACACGCGCTGTGATGAATGCGGTCACGGTGCGGTTCAAGGCCGGCTACGGCGATGAGGCGGAGACGGTGCCCGCGGACATCCGCCAGGCGCTGTTGCTCATCGTCGGCCGTCACTATGCACACCGTGAGGATGTCCGCGACGGCATGCCGGCGTCGGAGCTGCCGCTAGGTGCGCAGCACCTGCTCAGACCCTACATGATCCCTCGGGTCTGAGGCTACTTGCCGGCATCAGGCGGCCCTGTCGCCGACTACCAAACCGCGGCCGACCGTGCGCAACGCGGCTTCCACACTGCCGATGTGGGACCGATGGTCTGGATCGCACAGCTTGCGCACGACGCTTTCAGTTAGCCCCAAGCGATCGGCGAGGGCGACCTTCGTGATGCCTTGAAGTCTCATTGCCGTGTAAAGCGCCAACTTGGCGGCAACGATAGTTGGAACAGCAACAACCTCTTGACCCGGGATCACCGCACTCGGGATCGGAATATCCCAGCGTTCGCGCACATACCCGGCCAGAGCCACGGCCAATGCGTCCTCGGCCATCGCTAAGGCTTCGGATCGATCACCGCCGCACGTCAAAGCACCGGGGACATCCGGGAACGAGACGAAATAGCCTCCTTCTTCCTCCGGTGCCAGAACGCATGGATACACATAGTGCATTGCTCAGAACTCCTCCTTGGGGATTCCAAGATCCTTGAGCATGGCGGCCAACAAGCCTCTGCCGATCCTATTGCGAGGAACGGTCGTCAGCCGCCCGCCCATATGAATCCGCCCGTGGCTGCCTTTTCCGTGGCGTGCGTCGAAATGGCATTTCTGTCCGGTTTTCCTAGCATATCGCTTTGCCCGCCTGACAAATTCCGGTCCGTTCATGGACTTAGTATAGGTTATATATACACGATTATCAATCAAAATCGTCATTAAAGAGACTATTTATGAACGCTGGCAAGCCCGACCGTCGCATTACCATTCAGCGCAAGACGGTCTCGCACAACGCGCTCAACGAGCCCGTCGAGATCTGGAACGGCCTGGCGACGGTGTGGGCGCAGAGGCTCGGCCAGATCGGCCAGGAGTTCTTTGCCAACGATCAGGTGCTGTCGGAATACAAGGTCATCTTTCGCATCCGCGGGCGACGCGATCTCAAGGACACCGACCGCGTGATGTTCGAGGGTCGCGCCCACGACATCCATTCGATCCGCGAGCTCGGCCGCCGCGTCGGGCTCGAACTGCAGACCGTCACGCAGGATTAGATGCCGCTCAAGACATATGGATCGGCGCGGCTGGTCGGCGCCGAGGCGATGGTGCGCGTGCTGCGCAGCATGCCGAAGGAAGTCAGCGACAAGGTTGTCGCGTCCGCGGTGCGCGCCGGCGCGGCCGTCGTGCGCAAGGAGGCGATCGCGCGGGCGCCCGTGCGCTCCGGCGGCAAGCCCAAGCGCTTGAAGACGAAGAAGACGGGCGTGACCCTGCGAGCGCTCTACGGCGCGATCGTCGAGGGCGGGTCCGCGGTGCGCTATCCCGGCAACCTGAAGAAATCCATTCGTGCCCTGCGCACGCGCAAGACCGAGCATGATGTGACCTATCTGGTGGGACCTGCCAGGCGGGGGTTTTACGGCCTGTTTCTGGAGTTCGGAACGTCGCGGCAGGCAAAACGGCCGTGGCTGCGTCCGGCTTTCGAGGCGACGGCGGACAAGGCGCTCGCCACGATCGGAAAGACGCTCGGCACAAAGATCGAACAGGCGGCGAAGAAGCTCGCCGGGCGGTTCCGCGACTCCGGGCTGGGGCGAAAACGTGGGAGGCGGCGATGACCATGAAACGCGACGCAGACCTTATCCGATCGCTATTGCTCGCCATCGAAAAGCGGGAAGAACCGTTCTTGATCACCGAGATCGCCCTCGACCAGTACGACTCCGCTCAGATTGCCCACCATGCAGCCTTGTTGTCGGACGCCGGCTTCGTTGACGACGAGGACCGGCGCATCACGTTCTCCGGGTACGAGTTTCTCGACGCGATCCGATCGCCGTCGGTGTGGCGAAAAACACGCGACAGGATCGATATCAGATCTGGCAGCAGGAAGGATGCCCCAGCGGACGCGACCTCGACCACGCGCAACTGTCGGCCGCCGCCAAAGAGCCAGCCCTCCAAGGCCCGAAGCCGACGCGCCGCCCCCCCCCTACGGCCGCCGAGAGCGGCCGTTCGGGCAAGGGTGGCGCAGCGGCGCCCAGGCCAGTTGAGGCCGAAAACGGCGGTCGCGCGGAACACCTTCGACCGCCGCCCACGACCGCTTCTAGTTCAGGCCAAGAATAGCCAACGCCTGATTCAGGGCTGCGACGGATTCGCCGTGGGTGCTCGCCGTGTGCAGTTCCTCGCCACGAGCGCGAAGCTCCCTTACCTGCACCAACTGCGCCTCTGTCAGTTGCGGGTTCTGTGCAAGCGCTTGGTCGATTTGCGACATAAGCCGGGGGCACTGTCCGGCCGCGGCCGGTGCGGCGAGCAGCGCGAGCAGCGCTGCCGACGCAAGCATTCGCGTGATCATTGCATCCTCCTAGGTGTGATAGACGATCCATGCTGTCACAAAAGAGCTGGGCTGGGAAGCGGGGGGTGCGGCCGCCGCCGGGCCGCCTAAAAGGAAGGCTCAATTCGCAAACCGTAGGCTGTAGGGGGACAAAAGTCTTTGAGAATTGCGAAGAGGTGCGAAGTGGTGCGAAGAGTTGCGGCGAGGCCTTGTTATTCAAAGGCTTGCGGCGCGGCGGCGATCGGATGGTCTAGAGACGAAAGTCTTTGTGAATCCGCCGTTCACCGGGTGTAAATGGCCTAGAAAAGATGATTTTCGGGCCGTTTCAGGGGCTGTTATCGGGCGGTAAATTAAGGCCGTTTCGAGGGGTCTGAATTGCCGCCCGTTTCCAGTATTGCGATCAGAGGCCCAATTTGCTACGCGAAGGGCAGTTGCAGCCCTCCAAGGCACCTACTCTTTCAACGGTTCCAGTTTCTACGCACTTGTCGCAGGTCTCTATGTCGGGCCCGGTGGTAAGACTGCGCGCCCGTCGTCCATTGCCTTCAGAACGGAGCGCCACCTCGTTGTAATCGCGCCAAGCCTGACCTAGTGGAGGGATCGGAACGAAAGAGTCCGAATTGGGATTCCGTATTTTGCTGTGGTATGCGACCGGCAAGGCGCCGGTCCCGCTCGATCGTGTCGCCGAGATCGTGCGCCTGACGCAGCAACCGCCGCCGTTTGAGGCGACCCACTGGACGTTGCGCGCGATGGCCAGGGCGGCCGGTATTGCCGCCTCGACGGTGCAGGCGATCTGGAAGGCTCACGGTCTCAGCCCGCACCGCTGGCGCAACTTCAAGCTGTCGACCGACCCTGCCTTCGCCGAGAAACTCACCGATATCGTCGGCCTGTATGTCGACCCGCCGGCCCATGCGGTGGTGTTGTCGATCGATGAGAAGTCACAGATCCAGGCGCTCGACCGCCGGTCTGCCGATGAAGAAGGGACGCGCCGGCACCATGACCCATGACTACAAACGGCACGGCACGACC
>CBDFKJ010000002.1:0-22112 GCA_965248805.1 Alphaproteobacteria bacterium | reverse complement strand
ACGTACAGCTCGTAGAACTCGTCGGGCGCCATCAGCGGGTAGTGGGGCGATATCATCGAGGAGAACAGCACCCACGGCTTGTCCGTCGCCCGATCCTTGCGCTCGCGCAGCCAGCGCACCGTGGCATCGGCCACCCTGGTGTCGTAGCGAGTGTAGGGCGACCATCCGCGCCCCGCTTCTTCGGCCAGCTCGCGGGCCACCTCGCGCACCCTCTTGTCGCGGCGCAGCAGTCCGTGCGTGTCTCCAATGCCGTCCACGATGTAGATCGGATGATGCACCTCGCTCATCCCGTTGTCGTCGTCGGCCCCGCGGTAGTGCAGCTTCCCGATCGACACCATGTCGTGTCCGGCGTCGCGCACCCGGTGATGCCATGAAGGGACGCGGCCGTCATAGGCGGCGGCACTGTCCCAGCAACCGAAGCGGTGGACGTAGTCGCCGGTGGCCAGACTGGCCCGCGACGGCACGCAGATCGGCGAGTTGCAGTAGGCGTTCTCGAAGACGACGCCGCGCGCGGCCAGGGCATCGATGTTCGGCGTCCTGACGATCCGATTCCCGTAGCAGCCGGCGATCTCCCGGCTGTGCTCGTCGGACATGATGAACAGCACGTTCGTGTGGGACTCGTTCACGCCGAAGTACCTCAACCCCGTCCACTACCAGGCGGTTCAAAGGGAGGTGACTCTACCTTGCCGTAAGCGTTCGGCCACGCCGTGGCTGCCCAGGCGCGCGCGGGCAGCGAACGGCCGCTGTGGCAGGAAACTGTTTGGTTCGACACTCGGATCCAACCCGCTGGTGGGACGCCTCCACGGTCTGGCCGAACGTTTACCCGCCAGCTTGGCGCCCGGGAGAGAGCCGGAGAACCGAGATCTAGTTGAAGCGGACAGATCTGACGTTTGGTAGCGGAGTTCGCCGTTGGGTTCATAACCTGAAGGCGGCGAGGTGGGCTGGAGGTGACGCTGACCCGGACGGTCGGCGGTGCGGCCTCGGGCGGGGTCGATGCGCTGCTGGCGCGCGGTACGCTGGCGGATCTCGCGGCGCAGCCCGGCTCCGGGTCAGGCGATCATGGCGGCCCGGGGAACCGCCGGCTGGAGGCAAGGTTCGGCTACGGCTTCCCGGCCTGGGGCGGCCGGTTTGCGTCGGTCCCGGAGATCGGCCTCGGCTTCTCCGGAACAACGCCGGAGTGAATCGCCGATCATTCCAGTAACACATTGTTATTATTCACGAAATAACTTTCCCTCGGAGAGCGCTAAAGCGGAAACGCAGAATCAGTAATCAAACCGAATGCAGTATTTTTCAATACTGGGACCCTCGCTGACTGCGTTTGTCATCAGAATACGATTTCGAGCTTTCGAGCAAATTTGCACGCCGTGCACGGCGCCGCATCCGCCGGCGCCAACATACCCTATTCGCTGAACCGAAAGACGATCCCCAGGCGGACCACGCCCGGCCTGTTCCTGACGGTATAGCGGCAGGGTGTCATGGCGTCGCCGGGCTCACATGAATTGTTGTCGGATAGGTTCACGCGATGGGACTCGCTGCCGAAGTCCAGATGCGAACCGTCGAACCGGAGCGCCCAGCGCGCGGCCAGCGGCAGCTCGAAACCAGTGCCGATCGACCATCCGCCTCTCGTCGAACCGCGGCGAAACGAGTCGCCGGCGATCAGGCCGTTGTTAAGCGCGTCAGTTCCCCGCCGATCGGCGCGCTATCTAGTTGTTTTAATGCGATTCGTGGGTGTCAGTATCGCGCGCTCAACAACATCTAGTTGCCTCGCACTAACTCGAGTGTATCAGCGATAATACTCGGCTATTGCGATGTCCGAGAGTCGCTGAAAACGAGCGGCGCTGTTTGTCTCTTCGAGAATGCCGGTCGTGAGACAGACCATGATCATGTCTCGCGTCGGATCGACCCACATATTGGTCGAACCGGCGCCGAAGGCGCCGAATGTTTCCGGGCTTGCCAGATGTCCAAAATACGTCGGAATCATACCCTCGCCGCGGATAAAGAAGCCCAATCCAAGATTTGCCGGGAACGCAGGCCAGCCCTTCATCTCGCGCGCGAAATGCCATTGGGTATTGATCATCGTCCCGGTGTGAACCTTGGTCGCGAATGCCACCATGGCCGGGGACAACACACGCGCTTCGCCGCGCTTCCCCCCGCCCCGGAGCGCCTCCGAAAAAGCGTACATATCGTTCAGCGTCGAGACGAAGCCGGCAGCCGGCATCTCGTGATCGAGCGCAGGATTCATGATGTCTTGTGCCGCCGCGACGAGGGCGTCGGGATCGAACAAGCCGGGGCTTCTATCCGTACAACAGGGGACAATGCCACGGGCAGCAAGATCCGAACACATGCCGAGACGCGTGTCCAACATGCCGAGTGGAGAGAGGATGTCGCGTTTCACGATATCGCGAAAGCGAAGGCCGCTCCCGTCCAATCTCCGCACACTCTCCGCCACAACCGCGTGCGCCATGATCTGCGAATAACTCGCCTCTTCTCCGGGCACCGAAACCGCAGGTGTGGCGCAGACGACAGCAACGACCGCCTCAAGATTGCCTTGCTGCTCCGCAGGGACAGCTGGAAAGCCGGGCGCCACCCCCGCAGTGTGGCAAAGAAGTTGACCGAGCGTGGCGCGCGCCTTCCCTTTGATGCCAAACTCGGGAATCACCTCGCAGACCGGCGTATCGAGTCTTGCCTCGCCGCGCTCAATGCGTTGCAAGAGTGCAACTGCGGTCAAGGCCTTCGAGATCGAGAACACCGGGAAGACGCTGTCATGGCGGAGCAGCGTTTCGTTGGCACGATCAGCGTATCCGATTGTCTCGTTGAACGCGATCTCGCCGCCGACGGCAACGATCGTCGCGGCACCGTCATAAAGGCCGGACAGGATGTCGGCTTCAATCGCCTGCTTCAATCGGCTCGTCATCGTCGGGCCTCGCGTCTACATAATTCATCCCCCAGCGAGATACGTCGGGCTTCGACGCCATAGCTCCTCGCTGGCGTAGCCGGCCCTGCCGAAACTGTTGCGCTCATTCCGGCGTCAACCGGAAGCTCAGCCGTGCTGACGGCCGCAGAAACTGGCGCGGGACGGCGCACTCCTTTCCAACGCGCCGTCCCCGATCAGGCTGGTTCAGAATCAGGTCAGGCAGCCACCGGCATCGGCGAGCCGTCCGGCATGTGGGTCGGCCTGCTTTTCTGCACGCTCTCGCGTTCCTGCACCTGATCATACCAGCGTCGGACGTGCGGCGCGCTCTTCGGAATCTGCATCTCCAGCGCATGGCCGAAATCGACGATGGTAATAGTTGTGATGTCGGCGACGGAGAAGGTCTCGCCTGCAATGAACGTGTTGTCGGCGAGTTGGTCGTTGAACTTTTTGTGGAAGCGCTCGACCCGCAACTTGCCTCGCTCGATCAGGTCCGGGATCTGCGGCACCGCTTCGCGATGCCCGGGCAGGCCACGATCCACGAAATTCGGGTGCGAATTGCGGAATATTTCTGCGTGGCCGACCATGCCTTCGTCATAGGCACGACGTTCCCAGGCGCTGATCATCGCCTTTTCGACCGGCGTGGCTCCCATCAGCGGCGGCTCCGGGTGCAGCGTCTCGAAATAGTGCCAAATCGATAGAGCCTCGCCGATCTGGGTGCCGTCGTCCAACTCCAGCATGGGCACCATGTAGTGTGCGTAATGGTCGCGATAGTCATTCTTTAGGATGATATCGGAGGTGATGCATTCCTCACGCTGGACGTCGATCCCCTTCTCGAGAAGAAACATCCGCACCCGACGACAGTTGGGTGCAAAATCCCATTCGTAGAGCTTCATGACAACCTCCTTCCGGCCGCGGCCCTCAGGCCACGCCGTATCGTGCCGCGCCGGGGCAGTGTGGAAGGAACCAAGCCCAAACCCTATGCGGCCGCGCTCTGGCGGTCAACGAACTGCCTGTCTCAGGATTGCCGTGCCGGCTGTGGCTGTCGGCGATGCGCCTCCCCCGAGCCTGCCGACGGGGCTGTTGCGCTTTGAAGGCATTGAATTCCCGGGCGAAGGTGTCGAACCATCGGTGGGCGCAGCCGTGGTCTCGGAGGGCAGCTCGTCGCCGGCCGGGTTCGCGCATCGGCCCGGACGGCGGTTGATTCGAGTCATGGACGATCAGAGTTTCATCCGCTGACATTGAGCGCGGAGTATTGACCCCCTGTAGTCAAACGACATCAATGAGCTAGCGAGCTGATCGGCGGCGAACCCTCGCGCCGAACGACGTCGAGCCGCCTCTTTCCGACTGGCATTGGGCCAATTCCCGTGATTCGGGAGGGTTTCACCCCTACATACCTTTTGATTGGACGACAGAATGTCCTCCGACGCGCCGGAAAGGCGGTTCCACCAAGTACGAAGTCGAACTGGAAAGAATCCTCTTCACAACATCGTTGATCAGCCACATCGGGCAGTCCAATTCGAATGATGGAAGCCGCTGCGCGGCGGGGCGCTGACCACCTTCGCACCAACACCGCTCGGGCCGCTCCACCGGCTCGACAGGCGCACGGCGCAGCGGGATCGGGTCGCCAACATTCCGTTCTCACTTAGCCGCTGCTGTCGGAGGCCCACGTGCGCATCTCGGCGTGGCGGCCGAGGTCGGGCCAGCCATACGCACACTCGCTGAGGACGACGCCGTGGAACGGCTCCTCGCGCGTCGCGATGAGGGTGCCGCCCATGGCCTCGTAGAAGAAGCGGGCCGGGTTCCCCGCCAAGACCCAGACCAACGCGCTCCGACAGCCGCCAGCCCAGAGTGCCGAGAGCAGCGCGCCGAGCAGACGCCGACCGTTGCCCGCACCCTGGTGATCCGGCAGTACATAGAGTGTGTAGACCTCACCATCATAGGGCAGGTTCGTCGGGCGGGCGCGGCCGGCATTGGCGAAGCCGACGACGCAAGCGTCCGGTCCCTCGGCCACGCGCGTGATGTTGTGCCCCCGCGTGTCGCGCAGAATCCCGCGCCAGTTCTCGATGTGGCTCGTGCGGGACAGGCCCAGAAGCGTCCGATCGGGAATCAGCCCGGCGTAGGTGTCACGCCACGTCTCGAGCTGGATGTCGACGATCGCGCAGGCGTCCGATAGGCACGCTGGTCTGATCCGCACCATGATCCCGGGATAGCACAAGCGACCGCCGCTGCGAACGCCGCGGACAGCGCGGGCCCGAGTCCCTTCGGCTCGTGGGTCACCGCCCTCGGATTGAACGCGAGCAGGTCACGACCGCTCCATCGAGAGGTGCCGAGAGAAGGCGCAGCTGTCAATCAGCGCCCTAAACTTGGTCGACACTGATAAAGTGACAGCACCGTCGGGCGCGTTCCTGGCGCCGGCGGCATGGCTTCGGTTGAAGCGGAGCGGCGGCGGAGGCAGCCGGTGGAGGGAACGGAACAGTCCCCGATCCTGGAGGCCCGCGCGATGCGGCTCTTCCCGACCGTCGTGTGGAGGGCCGAGATCAGGCCCCACGCCTGCCGCCGCATCAACGAGGCGATCGTTGCCAAGCTCGCCGCGCTGCGACGCGGAACGGCCAACCCCACCGCAGGCCGTGGATGGCAGTCAGGGCACGATTTGCACAAGCTGGATGCGTTTCACGAACTGATGGAAAGCATCGACGTGACCGTGAGGGACGTCCTCGATTATCTGCGTATCGGCGAAGTGCCGTTCGACATCACCGGCTGCTGGGCCAACGTGAATGCGCCGGGCGCCGCACACAGGCTCCACAGCCATCCCAACAACTTCCTGAGCGGCGTCTACTATGTGCGTGTACCGAGTGGCGGGGACACCATCAATTTTCACGATCCGCGCAGCCAGACGGGGATTCTGCGGCCACCCGTCGTCGAGCTCACCGCCGACAATACGGACCAGGTGGTCGTGCGGGTGAGCGAGGGCACGGTCCTACTGTTCCCGGCGTGGCTGCCGCATTCGGTGGACGCCAACCGCGGTGTTGTTAAGCGCGTCAGTTCCCCGCCGATCGGTGCGCTAACTGATTGCTTTAGTGCGATTCGTGGGGGTCAGTTTAGCGCGCTTAACAACAGGCGACGTCGATCAGGTCCGCTGCTTAAGTGCGATCGTGACCCGGAGGTAGGTGCGTTCGTACGGGAGAGGCTGGGTATGATGCCAATGAAGCACATTGCCCTCGCCGCGCGCGAGCGCTTCGGCAAGGGGCGTGCGCCAACCCATTCCTCGGTCTGGCGGTACTGGCGGGCGTTGGAACAGCGGGCTCAGCGACAATCGTAATGCGCGCTAAACCACGGCCCTTGTTTGCGCTTCACGTCCGGCACACTTAACCCCCTCTCCCGCGCTTATCGGGCCAGCTATTTTCCAAGCGGCTGCCGCGAACGGCTGGCGGCGGCCGCTTGGCCACGACTTTCTGGCGCTCTGGCCACGACTTTTCCGCGGCCACAGTCCCTCGCCGGGTCAAGGGGCGCCCCCCCCCACGCTCCCCGCGCGACCAAAGGCCCGCTTGAGGAGTGTGGGGCGCCGGCGCCAGCGGCTCCGCACGGGCTCCCCACGCGCCCGGCCCGGCCGGCCGAACGCGGGTTCAGCACCCGTTTGGAGCGGGATTCGGTCATGCCGCCGCCTCCACCTGCGGGCAGGGGGCGATCATGCGGTAGAGGAAGATGCGCGAACCGTCGGCCGGATTCACGATCTGACGGCATTTGATCCGGGCGCCGTTCTCCCGCAGCTCGTGGACACAGCTGTTGACCGCGCACACGCCGGCGGACGTGGCGATGTGGAGGGTCGAGCGCTCGACACCATCCGCGAGCAGCGCATGCACGCGCTGCAGGCGGGGCGAACGCTCGAGGCGCGCGGCGTGCGAGGTCGACATCACCGCATCCTCCGCTCGCGGCCGTCTCGCTCGACCACGGTCCCATCCAACTTCCGCACGAGGTGGGGCCAAGCGAAGGGCCGGCTCCGCTTCGGCGTCTCGATCCCGAGCCGCGTGGCCCGGAGCCGCTTCGCCTTCGCGATCCGGCCGAGGCCGCCGTAGACCCGCCGATCCTGTTTCCGGCCGAAGGTCTTCAGCCGGTGACACGCGCGGTGGATCGGATAGGCGTTCGGGCCGTCGTCATCGGCGCCGCCCAAGGCCAAGGGAGTGGCGTGATCAATCTCCCACACCACGCCGTCCCCGATCTGCTCGTGGCACCAGCCGCAGATGCCGGCATGGAGGTCGAAGAGCCGCGCCCGGCGGGCCGGGGTCATGGACCTGCGCCTGGTGCCAAGCATCGGCATCAGTCGGACCTCGCCCGGCCCGGTGCTGAAGTGACACCGGGCCGGACAGTCCCTATCGTCGAAGCTGCCACGCCATCGACGAGGGGACGGTGTGTACGAGAACCTGCGGAAGCTTGTTGAATTGACTGACGACGTCCAACAGGCTGAGACGGTTTGGCTTCGGCATGTTCTGACCCTGGCGGCCGGTGCCCTGGCGATTCTCGCGGGACTTGGGCTTGAGGTTCCCCCTGATGATGATGGCCTGGCCCGATACTTTCTGGCGGCGACGTGGGCGTGTCTGGGATTAGGGATAGCAAGCGGAGCTGCTGCAACGTATGTGGCGACGAATCGCGCAAGAAACTTGGCGCGTCGCTTTCGCGAAGAACTAGCCCGTAGCATCGAGGACGAGACGCCCATGCCAGCAGTCCTCGCGCCCCCGAACAGGCTGCTCCTAGGATGCAAGCCGTTGATGATTCTCTCATTGCTGGCTGCCGTGGTCTGTCTGGTTGCCTACTCGGCCATCACCACGCTTCACGCGTGAGCCACGCATCACGCCGCCTCCTCGTGCTCGCCGGGCGCCGCCGTGGGCGTCGGGCGCGGGATGTCCGAGGGCCACTCCGAACCTTCCGGCCAGCGGTCGGAGAACTCTTGGAAAATCCGAATCGGCGCCCGGTTGGCCGGGTTCCTGATCTGGCGGCACTCGATCCAGGCGCCGTTCTCCCGCAGCTCGGCGATACAGCTGTTCACCGCGCAAACCCTGGCGGACATGGCGATGTCCAGGGTCGAGCGATGGTGACTGTGCGGATCGACCCCGATCACTTGCGTTCCCTTCTGGCGGATCGGATCGAATCGTCCGAACTTCCAGCCGGGGAGAAGGGGCGTCTCGCTCATGCTATTCGCTCTCTTCCGGCGAAAGCACTCGATGAGCTGACGACCCAGGCGGTACGTCAATTAGTGGTCCATGGGCCGGACGTACTTCATCTATTGCAAAGACATGTGAGTTTCGGCTGAGCTGGCGCAGGTGGATGTACCCTATCGGGGTCGCGGGCGAGCCTGGGGCCGCGAGGGTCAGCCAGTGCGAGCCCTCCCGATTGATGTTCTCGACCAGCACCAGGACGGTGCCCCGCTCGTCGTCGATGCGGAGGTCAAGCCGCCCGCACTCTCGGGTCTCGCCCCCCACCATCACGCCGCCTCCTCGTGCTCGCCGGCCTTCGCCGTGGGCGCCGGGCGCGGGATGTCCGATGGCCTTTTAAGCAGAGCCTGAACCGCACGAACGTAGACTTCACGGATAGGCTGATCACCCCGCTCCCAGCGCATGATGGTTGTCTGGTGAACGCCTAGGGCGTCGCCCATCTTTTGCTGCGTGAGCCCAAGCTGAGCACGCACATTCGCAACCAAGCGAGATCGTTCAGGACGATCCATGCATTTTGCATAGATCAGGGCCAGCGCAGAGTCAATGCAAAATGCATAGAAAAATCTGGTATGCATTACGCATGGCAATCAACGAGCGTCTCAAATCAGCTCGTCGCCGAGCTGGATTCCCAAGCGCCGCGGCGGCAGCACAGGCGTTCGGATGGCCGGGCGGAACCTACTCTTGCCACGAAAACGGGCACAGAGGCGTCAAGGTGGATGTGGCCGAGCGGTATGCACGGGCCCTCAATGTTGATCCGGTGTGGTTGTTGAGAGGCGACGTGGGACCCACCCTTAGCGAGCATATCGCCAAGGATCTCATGGAGGCGGCACAACAGATCAGAGCGCTGCGTGGGAAGCCAAGCCCCTTTGCAGCAGCCCTCGAAGAGGTTGAGAGGGAGATTAAATCGGGCAAGATGCAAGAAGCCAGCCATCTCATGGCGGAAGCTATCCATGCCGCCGCTCGGGAAGTTGTTGCGATCAAGTCGCGAGAGGAGGCAGCCGGCGCTCATGCCTCGGACGTTGTCCTCGCGGCTCAGGCATCATCGGCGTCCACCCTCGAAAACGCGGGCGCACTGGCGGTTGGCGTGGTGCCAGAGGGTGTGACCGATGTTCCCGGCGCACGGCCGGTGCGGATGGCGGAGGTCGGGGCCGCGGCGGGCGATGGCGCCTACAACCTCGACGAGGCGCCGGTGATAGGGCCGTTGTGGTTCCGGCGCGACTGGATTGACAGTCAAGGGATCGATCCGACGCAGGCGGCCGTGATCTCGGTTCGCAACGAGTCGATGGAGCCCACTCTGACGCCCGGATGCAAAATCCTGATAGACCGCAACCGGCGCCGACGCCGCGTCGGTCACATCTATGTGATCACCACCGCCGACGGCCTGATCGTGAAGCGCATGGGCAAGGACGAGGACGGCGGTTGGCTGTTGGTGAGCGACAACGATTCGCCGGACTGGCCGGACCTGCCTTGGCCCTCCGAAGCGACGGTCATCGGCGAGGTCAAGTGGATGGCGCGGGAGTTGCCGTGAGCCGCGAGAGCCGGCACATCGTGCCGCCCTATCGATCGGTCGGCCGTCTGAAGGGAGAATTGATGGGATGCAGTTTGTGTTCTACGTGATCGGGATTTGCGGAATCGGTATTGGCGTCCTGATTTGGTCGCTTGGGGTTGGCGTCTTCGGGGAGATCGTGTGCGCCATTCTCGTGCTCGTTGGCGTAACGGCTCTTGGGTTTGGTGCGCTCCTCGGCAGGCTCGAGCGACTAGACAAACACCTTGTGCACCTCGGGCGTCCGGGCGAGGGCGTTGGAAGACACACGGCGCAGAGCAACCCTGGTAGCGATCGACCTGCTTACCGCGGGCTAAGAGGCTACCCCGGTGCTCGTGACTGATTCTCGGTCGTAACAACGGGCGTTCCTAAGACCGGCCACTATGCGGGCTTGGACGCCGCCAAGATCCGTTGTCGCACCATCTGAGACTGAGACCTGAAAGGATAAGACCGTGACCAGCCTCAAAGATTCTAAGCCTAAAAACATATCAGGCGCATATGAACGGTTGTTCGACGACCCCGAACTCGGAGCTCTGATTAGCAAGGTTCAGTCCGCTGTCATTAGATCAGGAGCTGAACTGGAGAAACTAATTGCAGACTCGGTTCAGAATGTCGGAGATTTGGACGAATTTCTTGAGCAGGAGATCATACAAGAAGGCATATTTCTCGCCCACAAAAAGCAGATCAGGGAAAGCAACAACGTAAACTTTGAAAATTGGGAACCAGACTTCATGGTATTCGAGCACCGTCAGGACACACGGATCTGCTATATCGTCGAACTCAAGGATGGCCATGTGTTCGACACCAAGAAAGCCCTTTCGGAAAGCCAGTCGATGCATAGATTTGTCGAGTACAGTACCCTGCACAATCAGTATAGTCTCAAGGTGCGCCTCTGCGCATTCAACCAGGACGATCAGAATGCGATCTGGGAGGGGTTCAAGAGAAAGATTGAATTCTGCGAGGCCATGACAGGCCGCGAGTTCTGCGATCTACTAGAGATAGACTATGAGACCATAATCGAAGGTAGAAGGAGGGAGTGCTCCGATAACGTAAAGTACTTCTTAGCCGAACTGTCCGAAATTGAGAGCATCCGTCCGGGCTTATTGGAGCTACTAGATGGCAAGAATTGCAAATAGAGCCCAAAGAATAGTATCGGCGTCGACCCAACGGCCCCGCCCGACGCGGAGCGGATCAGCGGAGCGTGCGCGGAAGCTGTTATCCCGACGACGCGGAGATTGTCGGCCGAGTGGTGTGGATCGCCCGGACGCTGATCGGACAATAGCGGTGGCGGTTCGAGTGCGGACATGGAGAAGCGGAAAATGAAGATAGCTTGCGCGCTGATCATACTGACCCTCGCTCTCGCGGGGTGCCAGGGAATGCAGGCACCGGCAGTCATCGCGGACCTGACTCCCGACAAGGCGGTCATACAGTCGGGCCTTGGCACGACCGACGGCGACATCGCTCAGAAAGCTTTGGAAGCATGCAAGATACATGGTTGGAAGTTGCCAAAGAAACTTAGCTATACGTGCCTCGACGAATATTGCATCGAAAAAAACATCTTTTTGCATGCGTTGAGTGAATTGGTGGGCATGTAGTGATCACGAGCGCGACGAGTCAATTACTGGCAACGTTCGTACTATTTATATTTTGGCCTATCGCTCCAGCGCCTGCGGCGGATTATTCCTGGCCCGTGACCCGCGTTATCGACGGCGACACCGTCGCCGTGGACGCCTCGACCGACATGCCGCCGGAGCTGGCCGAGATCAAGGTGAGGCTGCGCGGAGTCGACACGCCGGAAAAGGGCGGCCGGGCCAAGTGCGATGCCGAACGCACGGCCGGCCAAGCGGCGACGGCGTTCACCGAAACGGCGATCGCAGGAGCGACCGCGATCGTCGTGCGCGATCCGGCGTGGGGCAAATGGGGCGGTCGCGTGGTGGCGGACCTGATGCTCGACGGCCGTTCGTTCGCGGAAGAGCTGATGGTGGCCGGTCACGGCCAGCCTTATGATGGTGGCCGGCGGCGGGAATGGTGCGTCGAATGAGCCGAGCCGGCACGGGCGCCGATGAGGAACCAATCGTTAACACGCAGCTCTGTTAAGACCGAATCGAAGAGTTGGATCGTAAGAAAATGAAGTGTCCGCACTGCTGTATAGAGTTCCACGAACAGTGGATTAGTGGTCTGATTAATTATAGGGAGAATTCTCTTAAACATAGAGGAAATGCATGGTATTGGAGCGCAACCATTTGCCCGTCCTGCAAAGAGCATATAATAGATATTCACATGAAATCGCAGCCTATATCAGTGCTTGCGGAAGCACTATCAACAATGATGACTCTATCAACACAGGAATCACCTGCATCTGTGCGCCCGGGTCCTGGATCTGTGCGCCCGGCTTCTGCATCTGTGCGCCCGGATTCTGCATCTGTGCGCCCGGATCCTGCATCTGTGCGCACGGATAACGACCTCAGTTATACTGTTTTCCCGCGATTCTCGGAGCTATTGTCAAAAGTTGGTGACGCAGGTTTCAGGCGGCGCGTTCGGTTAGCTTTTCTCCGTCCTTGAATTTGACGCCTTGAATGATGTCGGCGATCTGGTGCGAGCCGTCCAGGCGGCGCCACTTCTTGCTGGCCGACTGGCACAGCTTGAAGACCATGGTGAGCGCCGTCATGCGGCTGAGGCAGCCCTTGGTCTTGGTGGTTCTGAGGCGCACGGTCGCAAAGGTGCTTTCGATGGGATTGGTGGTGCGAATGTGCTTCCAGTGCTCGGCCGGGAAGTCGTAGAAGGCGAGCAACACGTCGCGGTCCTTGGCCAGGCAGGCCACCGCTTTGTCGTACTTGGGGCCATAGGCCTCGAGGAAGAAGTCGAAGGCCTTCTCGGCCACCGCGCGGGTCTCGGCCATCCAGATGTCCTGCAGGTGCTGCTTGGCGCGTGGCTGGACGGACTTCGGGAGCTTGTTGAGCACGTTGGCGGTCTTGTGCACCCAACAGCGCTGCTCGCGCGTCGTCCCGTAGACCTCGCGCAAGGCTTTCCAGAAACCGAGCGCCCCGTCGC
Organism: Alphaproteobacteria bacterium; assembly: GCA_965248805.1. GTDB lineage: Bacteria > Pseudomonadota > Alphaproteobacteria > UBA6615 > UBA6615 > CBDFKJ01. The sequence continues at coordinate 9,397 of CBDFKJ010000002.1, read as the reverse complement.
CGGTGGCCAGCTCGGGCGCAATCGCCAGGCCGCGGCGCTTGAGATCGAGCAGCACTTCGCGCCAGGACTGGGCGCTCTCCCGGTAGCCGTCGGCGATCGCCAGCAGCTCCTTGCGGCCCAGCTCGTCGGCACCGATGATCACGCACATGCATTGCTTGTCATGGTCGAGCCGTGGTGAGAAGTAGACGCCGTCGGCCCAGAAGTAGACATAACGCTTGGCCGAGAGATCGCGCCGTTGCCAATGCTCCAGCTCGCCTTGCCAGACCTCCTTGAGGCGGGCAATGGTCGAGGCCGAGAGCCCCGGCGCCTCGGGCCCCAAGAGCGCCGCAAGCGCCTCGCAGAAATCGCCCGTGGAGATGCCCTTCAGATAAAGCCAGGGCAGGAGTTCCTCGATCGACTTGGCGCGCCTGAGATAGGGAGGCAAGATCCGTGAGGTGAAGCGAATCCGCGGCCCCGTCTCGCCGGCGCCTCGGTCGCGCACCCTGGGACAGCGCACCGCAACCGGACCAATGCCGGTCTGGATCTCGCGCTCCGGCAAATGCCCGTGGCGTACGATCCGACGGCGGCCGGCCGAGCCCGTCAGATGCGCATACGCCTCGACAAAACCGGCAACTTCCGCCTCCACCGCTTGCCCAAGTAAACGCCGCGCACCAAGACGCAAAACCTCCGTCAGCGGATCGTCCTCAAATGATCCTGGTTGGCGAAGCTGGACAACTGTATCCTCTCTCATGGCGTATCCCTCCTTCGTGGAAAATGGCGACTCCAACATCGCCAGGATACGCCGCCCTCATCTCATCCCATCACCAACTTTCGGGTATAGCTCCGATTCTCGAAGCGTTCTGCCATTTCCAATGTGGTACCCGAAGCGCACCGGATCGACTATGGCGAAGCGTGTGAAGTGATGACTACCAGTCCGAAAGCCTCCGCTGCTCTGTCGCGTCGCATACTGCAGGCAGTGTTGTCGGAACAGGGCTATAGCCAGCACAACCTCGCCGACCAAATCGATGCTGTATTGAAAGAAACGAAGCCGGTCAAGGCACTACCGACGTTGCTGCGAGATACTATCGATGTCATTCGTAACTTCGGCAATTTCAGTGCTCACAGGATTACGGACAAAAGTACACTACAGATCATAGACGTTGAGCTTGGGGAGGCGGAATGGTGCCTTGATATCATCGAACAACTTTTCGATCATTACTATGTGAAGTCGGAAGCTATTATTAAGAAAAAGATGTTGGATCTGAATGCGAAGCTGACAGCAGCAGGAAAGGCGCCGGCAAAATCGTAGGCCGGTTACACCGTCTGGCGGATCATCGCCTCGCGCAACTATCCGCCTGGTCGACGCTGCGTGGTTGGAGCGGCCCCCAGGGGTTGAACCTGGCTCACGCCCTGCGGGGAGCTATTGTCAAAAGTTGGTGACGCAGGTTTCAGGCGGCGCGTTCGGTTAGCTTTTCTCCGTCCTTGAATTTGACGCCTTGAATGATGTCGGCGATCTGGTGCGAGCCGTCCAGGCGGCGCCACTTCTTGCTGGCCGACTGGCACAGCTTGAAGACCATGGTGAGCGCCGTCATGCGGCTGAGGCAGCCCTTGGTCTTGGTGGTTCTGAGGCGCACGGTCGCAAAGGTGCTTTCGATGGGATTGGTGGTGCGAATGTGCTTCCAGTGCTCGGCCGGGAAGTCGTAGAAGGCGAGCAACACGTCGCGGTCCTTGGCCAGGCAGGCCACCGCTTTGTCGTACTTGGGGCCATAGGCCTCGAGGAAGAAGTCGAAGGCCTTCTCGGCCACCGCGCGGGTCTCGGCCATCCAGATGTCCTGCAGGTGCTGCTTGGCGCGTGGCTGGACGGACTTCGGGAGCTTGTTGAGCACGTTGGCGGTCTTGTGCACCCAACAGCGCTGCTCGCGCGTCGTCCCGTAGACCTCGCGCAAGGCTTTCCAGAAACCGAGCGCCCCGTCGCCGGTGGCCAGCTCGGGCGCAATCGCCAGGCCGCGGCGCTTGAGATCGAGCAGCACTTCGCGCCAGGACTGGGCGCTCTCCCGGTAGCCGTCGGCGATCGCCAGCAGCTCCTTGCGGCCCAGCTCGTCGGCACCGATGATCACGCACATGCATTGCTTGTCATGGTCGAGCCGTGGTGAGAAGTAGACGCCGTCGGCCCAGAAGTAGACATAACGCTTGGCCGAGAGATCGCGCCGTTGCCAATGCTCCAGCTCGCCTTGCCAGACCTCCTTGAGGCGGGCAATGGTCGAGGCCGAGAGCCCCGGCGCCTCGGGCCCCAAGAGCGCCGCAAGCGCCTCGCAGAAATCGCCCGTGGAGATGCCCTTCAGATAAAGCCAGGGCAGGAGTTCCTCGATCGACTTGGCGCGCCTGAGATAGGGAGGCAAGATCCGTGAGGTGAAGCGAATCCGCGGCCCCGTCTCGCCGGCGCCTCGGTCGCGCACCCTGGGACAGCGCACCGCAACCGGACCAATGCCGGTCTGGATCTCGCGCTCCGGCAAATGCCCGTGGCGTACGATCCGACGGCGGCCGGCCGAGCCCGTCAGATGCGCATACGCCTCGACAAAACCGGCAACTTCCGCCTCCACCGCTTGCCCAAGTAAACGCCGCGCACCAAGACGCAAAACCTCCGTCAGCGGATCGTCCTCAAATGATCCTGGTTGGCGAAGCTGGACAACTGTATCCTCTCTCATGGCGTATCCCTCCTTCGTGGAAAATGGCGACTCCAACATCGCCAGGATACGCCGCCCTCATCTCATCCCATCACCAACTTTCGGGTATAGCTCCCCTGCGGGACAGGGTGCGTCTCAACGACGGGCCGCATCAATGGGCTCCAGAAGGTCCGGCTTCGGGTAGGGCAGGACCGGGAAACGAAGATACTTTCGGCAACGGGGCTTGAGCGGCCGCCAGTAACGGAATTGCCGGAACACATGGCGGCGCGCGCGGTGTAGGTGCGCGATCAGATAGGGTCCACGCCGCCCGTTCTTGCCGTGGGCGGTCAGCAGCATTTCGTGAAACCACTCACCGTCCAACTCGTAGAACGTGGTCTGATGGCAGCCGAGATAGAGGAAGCCGCAGGCCTGGTAGACGATGCCGCAGCCACCGCAGCGCTCGTCGGCGTAGGACTGGACCCAATTTATGCGGGGCAGCACGCGGCGGACATATTTGAGAGCGCAGGAGAGCGCCTGGCTTTCGCTGTTGCGCGGCGCGTCGTCCGACAACCACATCCGATTGAGCTCCAGATACTCGTGCACGCCGGTGCCGGCGACAACGCGATCGCCACGGTGGGGATTGAGCGCGTAGCCGAGTTGCAGCGCACCGACGCGCTCGCCGCCGAGATAGACGCCGAGATGGACGTAGGCGTTGGGCACGACGCGGCGGCTGTAGTGATGGCGCCGGATGATCTCGCGTGCCTCGCGGCTCGGGATCGCCGCGACATAGAGCCGCCGGCAGCCGAAGCCGGCGACGGCGTTCTCGCCGACGATATAGCCGGGCGTGTCATCGGTCGGCGGTGCGTAGCGCCCCGGATCAGGCGGGTGGTGCGGCTTTCGGGCCACCGGGCATGGTCTCGTCCGGCGCCCGGCGGCGCTCCGGCGGGGAGCTCGCGGCTCTCACATGATTGATCGTGCCGCAGCGGCGGCACTTGATCTGCACCGGGCCTTGGATGGCGTCGGTGCCGGCCTTGAGCAGCAGCGCCGCGCATTGGCCGCATCGGATCGACTCCACCTATCGCCCCCACGATAATGCACCCGCCCCGATCGGGGTGGCGGGACGGCCGCGACGCGGCCGGTTGCGGTCGTGGGAGTCTCCAGCTCCCGGCTCGGGATGTTCGCGCATCCCGGCCCCCGCCCTTGGCCTTGCGGGGCCGCCGGCGCGGGCTTCGAGCGCCGATCTGAGCAGATTGCGGGCGATCTGTGCACCGAACCATGGTTCGGTGCACAAGCGATTTGCGGTGACGCATGATCCGGCGCCATGGAGTCTCTATCGCGCTATAGCCCAACGTCCGTTGACCCCGCGCGCCTCTGGCGCGACCGGAGCCGCTCGTGAGCGCGCTGGACGGCTGGATCGACGTGTGCCGGGCCGGGACCTGGCGCGACATGGGCGGGCGCGAGGTCACGATCGGCCAGGACAACCTCGACCGGATCGCGGCGGCCTACGCGACGGCCGACCCGGCGCCGGTGGTGGTAGGCCACCCCGAGACAGACACGCCGGCCTATGGCTGGGTGGAGGGCGTTCGCCGCGTCGGCGACCGATTGCAGGCGAAGCTCCGCGATATCGCCCCCGAGTTCCGGGCGGCGGTGGAAGCCGGCCGCTACGCGAGCCGCTCGGTGGCGCTGCACGGCGACACGCTGCGGCATGTGGGATTCCTGGGCGGTGCGGCACCTGCCGTGTCCGGCCTGGCGCCGACGCGGTTCGCCGTGCCGGCGGAGACGGTCGCGGTGTTCGCCGCGGCGGAGCTTGCCGGCCCGGAGCAATCGCGCTGGGCCTGGGGCGCGCTGGCACGGGTGCTGCGGGGCCTGCGCGAGCGGATCGTCGCGAGCGACGGCATCGAGGCGGCCGACCGGGCGCTTCCCGACCATGAGATCGACACCGTCGCGGCGGCCGCCGCCGCCGGCGACGACGAGACCATGCCTGCCTTCGCCGCGCCGGCGGACGCGGGCGAGACTTCCGACGACACGACACCGGAGGACGATATGTCCGGCAAGGACAAGAGCACGGCCGAAGCGGAGCTCGCGGCCAAGGAAGCGGAGCTGGACGAAGGCCGGGAGGCCCTCGCGCGTGACCGGGCGGCGCTCGAGGAGCGCAAGGCGCGTCTCGCGGCCGAGGAGCGCACGCGTAGCGCCGACACGACGCTGGAGGCGCATGTGAAGGCCGGGCGGGTGCTGCCCGCCGAGCGGCCGCGGCTCGCGGCGCTGATGGCGGCGCTTCCCGACGGCGAGGGCGACGTGATCGCGTTCGCCGCCGGCGAGGACGGCGCGACCAAGACCGAATCCCCGCGCGCGGCGTTCGAGGCGTTCCTCGCGTCACTGCCGGCGCGGGTGCCCTATGGCGAGCTCGCCGGCGGGCCGCCGCTTGACGCGGCCACGGGCGATCCCCACGAGACCGCGCGCCGGGCGCGTGAGTACCAGGAGGCCCGCCTCGCGGCGGGCGGGACGGTCACGGCGACGCAGGCGGTCGACGCCGTCATTCGCGGCGCCGACAGGGGAGCGGAGGCATCATGAACCCGACGCTGATAAAGGCTTACACCGCCGGCGGGGCGGTCGCCAAACACCGCCTGGTCACATGGCACACCGGCGACCGCGAGATCGTCCAGGCCGCCGCGGCCGATGACGAGCTGGTCGGCGTTGCCGATCGCCTCGGCGCGGCCTCCGGCGAGCGGATCGAGATCGTCCGCGCCGGGATCGCGCTGGTCGAATATGGCGCCGCCGTGACGCGCGGCGACCTGCTGACCGCCGATGCCGACGGGAAGGCGATCAAGGCCAAGGCCGAAACCGTGTTCCAGCTCGCGACCGCCGGCGCGGCCGCGGATGCGGACATCGTGGCCACCGGAATCAAGCCCGGCGACGCGCTGATCTCGGTGATCGAGCTGGCGGACGGCTATGCCGACCGGACGGCCAATGCCTCGATCCACGCCGCCGACACCATCCGGATCACCGACGCCACCGCCGGCGATCGCCTTCTCGTGACCTGGCGGCGGCGGACGCGAACCATCGGCGTCGCCGAGATCTCCGGTGTCGCGGGCGATCACGGCGAGGTCCTGATCTCGCCCGGCCTGCTCTGATCTCGCCCGGCCCGCTTTAGGAGGACATTCTCGATGGCTGAAGCTCCCTTCACCATTCAGACCCGGCTGACGGCGATCAGCCTCGCGGTCAAGGTCATGGGCCTGATCGCCGATGTGGTTTGCCCGCGCGTCAATGTGGGCGGCCCGAAGTTCACCTACACCGTGCTCGACACGGCCGAGGGGTTCACCATCCCCGACGTCAAGATCGGGCGCACGAGCCGCGCCAATCAGGTCGAGTTCGGCGCCGAGGACAAGACCGAGAGCGTGGTCGATTACGGCCTCGAGGACCCGGTGCCGGTGCGCGACATGAACGTCGCGCGCGATCAGAAGGCCAACGTTGATCCGCTGGCGGTCGCCACCGAGCGCACGACGCAGCTCGTGGAGCTGGCCCGTGAGAAGCGGGTCGCTGATCTGATCACCACGCTCGACCATTACGACGCCGCCCTGCGGACGACGCTGGCCGGCGACAGTCAGTGGTCGAGCGCGGAGTCCGATCCGCTCAACGCCATCCTGGCGGCCAAGGACAAGATGCTGGTGCCGGCGAGCACGCTGGTCACGGGACAGGCGGTGTGGACCAAGCTCCGCCAGCACCCGAAGATCGTGGAGGCGGTCAACATGTCCGGCGCCGGCGCGCAGGCGGCGGGTGCGGTTGCCGCGGCGGCGGTTGCCGATCTCCTCGAGCTCGACACGGTGCATGTGGGCCGCGCCTGGGTGAACACGGCAAGGCCCGGCCAGGACGCGGTCTATGCGCGGCTGTGGGGCAAGGACGCGGCGCTGCTGCATATCAACCGGCAGATCGTCTCGCCCATGGACGCGGTGCCGACCTTCGCGTTCACGGCCGAGTGGCTGGGGCGCCAGGCGGGCACTTACATCGATTCCTCACGCGGCCGCGACGGCGCCGAGATCGTGAAGGTGGTCGAGAGCTGCAAGGAGCTGATCAGCTTCCGGCCCTGCGGCTACCTGTTCAAGAACGCGGTCGCGTAAGCGGAGGCGGCCTCATGCCCCGCTACACGGTGCTCGACCGGGTGCATCACGACGGCACGGAATACGAGGCGGGCGCGGCGATCGCGCTCCCGGAGACGGAGGCCGCGCCGCTGATCGCCGTCGGCGTGATCATGGCCGAGGCGCCCGAGACGACGGAACGCCCGCCGGAGGGCGGCGAGGGGCAGGGCCGCGAGGCCGCGCTCCTCGCCGCCATCGCCGGGCTGGAGAAGGGCAACCCGGATCACTGGACCCGCGACGGCAAGCCCGAGGTCCGCGCCCTGCGCGCGGCCACCGGCCTCGGCGACATCGGCGCCGCCGAGCGCGACGCGGCCTGGGATGCGCACCCACTCACCACGGGAGACGCCTCATGACCAAAGGCGAGGCCCGTATCGGCGTCGCGTTCAATCCGTCCGGCAACCCTGTCGTGGCCGAGATCAAGGATCGTGCCGCCGGGCTCATCGACCTGATCGAATCAATCGAGCCGCCCGACGGTGCCGGCGGAGATGGCACGGCGGAGGTCGGCCGTCTCAAAGCGCTGGCTCAGACCGAGGTCGAGGCCGGGGCCATGTGGGCCGTGAAGGCGGCGACCAAGGGCCGATGAGCTACGCGAAACGGGCGGACCTGGAGGCGCGGTTCGGTGCCGCGGAGATCGAACGCCTGGGCGGTGATGACAAGATCGCCGCGGCGCTGGCCGACGCCGTTTCCGAGATCGACGCCGCGCTAGGCGAAGTCTACGACTTGCCGCTGCCGGCCGGGTCCTATCCGCTGCTGGCGGGCCTCGCCTGCGATCTGGCGCGCGAGCGGCTCCATGACGACGACGCGCCCGAGACCGTCACGGATCGGGCCAAGGCGGCGCGCAAGACCCTCGAGAGCCTGGTCGCCGGCGAGCTGACGCTGTTCCGCGCCGCCGCCAGCGAGGGCGTGCGCCGCCGCCCGGCGGGCGCTCGGGCCACCGGGCCGAAGCCGGTCATGACGCCCGAGACATTGGGGGGGCTTTAGAGATGCCCGCCGGCGTCAGGATCGAGCTGACCGTCGACGACAGGGCGATTCGCGCCGCGCTCGGCCGCATGATCGCCGTCATCGCGAATCCGACGCCGGTGATGGACGAAATCGGCCAGCGTCTCGTGACCTCGGTGATCCACCGCTTCGAGACCGAGCGCGGGCCGGACGGCACGCCGTGGAGGAAGAGCGCGCGGGCCAAACGCGACAGCGGCCAGACGCTGACCGATAGGGGGCGGCTCAGGGCCTCCATCACCCACCGCGCCGGCCGCGACGAGATCCTGGTCGGCACCAATGTCGTCTATGCCGCGATCCATCAGTTCGGCGGCCGCACGCCGGCACGGACGATCCGCCCGAAGCGCAAGAAAGCCCTGTACTGGCCGGGCGCCCGGCATCCGGTCAAACAGGTGCGCCACCCGGGTTCGACGGTCCCGGCGCGGCCGTTCCTCGGCATCGACACCATCGACCGCGGGGTCATCCTGGACGTCATCCGACGCCGCATCGATGAGGCGGTGGCATGACCGCGGCGAGCGATCTCTCGGTGGTCGAGGCGGTGGTCAGGCGGCTCGACGAGGCGGGCGGATTCAAGGACGTGCTCGGCGTGCTCGACTATGCCAGCGCGCGGCCGCTGCACCTGCCCGCGGCCGCCGTGCTGCCGCTCTCGGAAGAGGCGGGGGAGAACCGCACGCCCAAAAGCGGCGTCTTGCAGCTTTTGACCGCGACGATCGGCGTGGTGATCGCGCTTCCCGCGCCCAACGATCCGGGCGGCGCGCGGGCCCGCGACGCGCTGTCGGAGACGCTCGATCGCACGCGCGCATTGCTGGCCGGCTGGCGGCCGGGGGGCGAGCACGATCCGCTCGGCTTCCGGCGGGGCCGGTTGATCGAGGCCGAGGGCGGCCGGGTGCTGTGGCAGGACGAATACACGACCGCCTGGTGGTTCGAGGTGAAGAACACGGAGGAGGCATGATGGCGCGCAAGGATGACGGCCGCGAGCAGCGGGTGCTGGCGAAACCCCTGGTGAAGGCCGGGATCGAATGCAACCCCGGTGACACTGTGCGCCTGCGGCCCGACCAGATCGCGCGCCTCGAGGCGCAAGGGTATTTCGAGGCCACCGCGAAGCCCAAGGGCGCGCGGAGCGACAAGGAGGGCGCGCAATGAGTGCTGCAATCGACAGGCACGCCAATAACGTCGTCATCGGCGCCGGAGAGTTCTACATCGATCTCTACGATGCCGACGACAAGCTCACCGGTGAGCGTTATGCGGGCGACACGGTGGCCGCCTCGCTCACGGTGACGACGGAGCGCGCGACCGTGTTTTCGGGCGACGGCGCCGTGTCGACTCGGCTGGTCGACATCGCCCGCTCGATCTCGCGAACGCTGACACTGACGCTGCACGACATCAGCCCGGACAATCTGGCGTTGTTCGTCGCCGCGGATGCGGATACCGCGAGCGACACGGCGGCGGCCGTGGTCGACGAGGAAATCACCGTGCGCCGTGGCCGCTGGTATCAGCTCGGCGTCTCGGCCGCCAAGCCGGGCGGGGTCGGCGCGGTATCGGCCACGCCTGCGGACACGACGGTGACCAACCCGGCCGGCACCACGATCTACACGGCCGGGAACGATTACACCCTGGATGCGAGGC
>CBDFKJ010000001.1:0-8008 GCA_965248805.1 Alphaproteobacteria bacterium | reverse complement strand
AGGGCCGAATACCGCCGGTAGCCGGCGGGTGTTCCACGCGGCTCCCAGCGTGCGATCGAGATCCGGCCGGGGCTGTTGTAGGTCTTGAAGCTGGCGGTCTTCATCAGGCTGCTCCCATGTGCACGATTGCGCCGAAGGGCGGCTCGCCGTAGCGCCCTACCAGTTCCGGCGGCGACGACGTAACCCACAGGGTAGGATACGCCGACTCGTCGGGATAGCTGGAGCAGCACAAGTCGGTCAGATAGACCACACATGCCGGATTGACGTCGGCCTCGTCCAGCCACTCGAACGGCGGACGGAAGTCGGTCCTGCCGCCGCCGCGCGGGCGCAGCTCGATCGGCAGATCGTGCGGCGAGAACGTCTCCGCATTGCGCAGCCGCGAATCGCAATAGAGGACGTGGATTTCTTCGGGCATGCAGTCTTCGAGGATGCTCGTGATCTCGGCCGCGAACTGGTTCATTTCGGACTGCGAGACGCTGCCGCTGGTGTCGATTGCAACGGCAACCGGCGGCATCTGTTCCGAACGACAAGAGGGCAGGTACACGCCCTGATGCACAAAACGCCGGTTGGGCGGGGTCCAGCGGTATTCCTGCTTCGCGGACATTTTCACGAAGCGCCGCAGGATCTCGCGCCAGTCGGCCTTCGGGTGCAGCACTTCGTCGACCAGGCGCGCGAGATCGCCGGGGAGCTTGCCGGCGTTCTTGGCGATGGTCGCCGATTGCGCCACCGCCTACCGCCATTCGGCTTCGGCGGACGCCAGTTCGGCCGCCGAGGCCTTGCCGCCATCGCCGGGCGCGTCCATGACACCGCCGCAGCGTCCAGGGTCCGGGTTGGGCTCGGTGCCGTCCTGCCCGCTACCGCCGCCGGACTGAGCCGGCGGCAGGCGATTGTAGATGGCCTCGGCGCTCAGACCCGAACAGGCCGGGTCGAGCAACGCCCCTTCGGGCAACGTGAAGCCGTTGTCGATCAGGACGGGGTTGATTGCGTAGTCGGCGGCGATGTTCCACCGCTCCGCATCGCGGCCGCCGCGGAGGGTATGGTGGTTGCAGGCCGGGTGCATGACCTCGTGAGCGAGCACGCCCACGAGCTCGTCCATGCTGAGTCCGTCAACAAACGAGGGGTTGAAGTAGACGTCGCGACCGTTCGTCGCCATGGTCTCGATGGCGGGGTTTTCGATCAGGCCCATGCGCAGGGCCAGCGAGCCGAAGAACGGCTGCGATAGGACCAGGCGGGTCCGCGCCTTGGTGAGTTTGGTTCTGGTTTCCATGTCTTAAGCGATGTAGCCGGACATCGCGTCGAGGATCTGTTCGGCGTCGTTCGACTGCTGCTCGCGGGCGGCCTCGTCGAAGTCCTTCGAGTTCGGCCGCAGCACGGACGGATCGTTGCGGCAGAGCTTCGCCGCTACGTCCTGGCGCATCCGCTCAAGCTCCGGGTCGTCCGCGATATTGAGTTTCGGCAGCAGGTCGACCAGTTCGCGCAAATTGCCGACCAGCGTGTCATGAAAGCGGTGATCCATGTCGGACAGCCGCTCGGTCATGTGCTCTACCGACTTGTGGAGGCACTTCCAGCACTCGTCGGTCGCATCATGGAGGATGTTGCGGGTCCGGCTCTCGATGTCTGCCTGGATGCGCTGGACCTCGGAGGCGTTGAGACTGACCCGGAAGTCGGCCTGATCGGGCAACGGGCTAACGATCGTCTCGAAGGCGAACCGGGACCGGATATCGGCGACCACCGGGTAGTCGTTCGGGTCGAACATGCCGTTGAGCGCCGCCTTCGCATCGTTCACATACTGGACGTAGTTGCGCTCGAACGCGTCGGCCGCCGCGTCGAACGCGGTCTTGAAGTCGCGCTGCTCGTCCATGTACTCGAAATACGCCGCCGCCGGCAGGATGCGGGCGCCCCAGTCCTCCCACGACAGTGTGTGGTCGTAATGGTGGGTCCGGGCCTGGTTCGCGGCCCTCGTCACGTCGGCCAGCGCGGCCCTTGCGATCAGGCTCTTGTTCCAGCGGCCGGCGTCGGTGCTCGCGTTGTGGTGATCGAGGACTTCCCGTGTCACCTTCTTGTCGAACTTGCGGCCCGACCAGACGTTGATCGCCGGGCGCACCAGCATGGCTTTCTCGGTCAGATTGCTCATGACATCACCTCATGATGCTCGGACACCCACTCGATGTAGGCGCGGGTGTTGGCCACCGCCGGGTCGCGGTCGAGCGCGTCCTTGACCAGCAGCACGCCGAACTCGTCGGGCAGCCGGTTCGCGTAAGCGACGACCCGATCCATGTTGCCCTCGGTCGCCTTGCGGGCCAGCGCGGTCGAGATCGCATAGAGCGTCGCCGCTTCCTCGGGGATATCGCTCTTCTCCGGGTTCATCAGGATCATGTCGGGGCTCTGGATCGAGCGGGCGATCTTGAGGAAGCCCATGAACTCGGCCGCCGCGCCTTCGCCGACGGCGCCGGCGATCAGCGGATACTCGATACCGTTGGTGACGGTGCCGGAGCCGACGATGTTGCTCACGAACTCCCACGACCGGGGCGGCGGGAAAGCCTTCTCCGAGCGCTTCGGGTCGAAGTCGTGCAGCAACTCGTCACGGAAACGCAGAAACGCGATCACTTCGGTGGCAATCCCGTGCTTGGTCGCCCATTTGGTCCAGTCGTCGAGGTCGACGCCGAAGTCGAGATGGACGAACCGGTTGGTGAGCGGAGAGGGCATGCGGTGGACGACACCGCGGTCGCTCTCGCGGTTGCCGGCCGCGATGATGGTCCAGCCGGCGGGCAACTCGTATTCGCCCAGCTTGCGATCAAGGATCAGTTGATAGCAGGCCGCCTGGGTAAGCTGCGGCGCCGCCGTCAGCTCGTCCAGGAACAGGATGCCCTTACCCTCGCGGGGCAGGAACTCGGGCACCGCCCAATGGGCGCGCCCATCACCGTTGATGTGCGGCAGGCCGCGCAGATCGACCGGGTCCAACAGGATCGCCCGGACGTCGCGCAGCTCCAGGTCGCCCTCGTCTGCGATCTGCTTGACGACCGCCGACTTGCCGACGCCCGGAGGTCCCCAGATCATGATCGGCTGCTTGATGCCGACCAGGACGCTCAAGGCTTCCGAAACCTGGGATGGCTTTAGGGTGTTGGTTGATGCTATTGTCATTTCGCTTTCTCCTTTTCGTAGAGGGGTTGCACAGTCTCCGGCACTTTGGTTTGGAGCTTCGGTGCCGGGGACTCCTTCCTAGTGGATTGATTCCAACGTTTGGAACCCTCGGTTTCGGGCTGCGATGATGTCGTCGGGGTCGGCTTTCCATATGAATGGCTGTGGGTTGGCCGCATTGTATTCGCGGACGAAGCGGTTGATTGCGGCCTGGAGATCGACGACGGAATGGAAGACGCCGTGCTTGAGCCGCCGCCGGGTGAGTTTTGCGAAGAAGCCCTCGACGGCATTGAGCCACGAGCAGGAGGTCGGTGTGAAGTGGAAAGTCCAGCGCGGATGGCGGGCGAGCCAGGCGCGGACCTTGTCCTTGTTGTGCGCCGCGTAGTTGTCGACGATCGCGTGGATGGCCTTGTCCGCCGGCACCGTGCGCTCGATGCGGTTGAGGAAGCGGATGAACTCCTGATGGCGGTGGCGCTGCATGTTCTGGCCGATCACCGTTCCGTCCAGAACGTTGAGCGCCGCAAACAGCGTGGTCGTGCCGTGCCGTTTGTAGTCATGGGTCATGGTGCCGGCGCGTCCCTTCTTCATCGGCAGACCGGCGGTCGAGCGCCTGGATCTGTGACTTCTCATCGATCGACAACACCACCGCATGGGCCGGCGGGTCGACATACAGGCCGACGATATCGGTGAGTTTCTCGGCGAAGGCAGGGTCGGTCGACAGCTTGAAGTTGCGCCAGCGGTGTGGGCTGAGACCGTGAGCCTTCCAGATCGCCTGCACCGTCGAGGCGGCAATACCGGCCGCCCTGGCCATCGCGCGCAACGTCCAGTGGGTCGCCTCAAACGGCGGCGGTTGCTGCGTCAGGCGCACGATCTCGGCGACACGATCGAGCGGGACCGGCGCCTTGCCGGGCGGACGGGACTTGTCGCGAAGCAGGCCGCCGACACCCTCGTGCATGAACCGCTCTTGCCAGCGCCACACGCAGGTCTTGGACTTGCCGGTCTCGGTCATGATCGCCGAGGTGCCCAGACCCTCGCCGCTGAGAAGGACAATATGTGCCCGCCAGACGTGTTTCTGCGGGCTCTTGGGATCCGCGACGACCGCGCGCAATCGCTGACGGTCGCCGGCGGATAGGGTGAAGGAGATTCCACTGCGCATGCGCCAGATTCGCATACCACAGCAAAATACGGAATCCCAATTCGGACTCTTTCGTTCCGATCAATCCACTAGGTCAGTTTCGTTGTTTAGAGCCAGTTCCACAAAACTTATCATGAGCCGCGGAACGGTGTCGGGCGGCGACGGCTATTGCCCGACGGTGCCGTCGGGCATGATCGCGTTCAAGAATATTGCGCCGTCCAGCTTGGCATCGGTCAGTACCGCGTTGAACAGGCGGGCGCCACCGAGATTGGTGTTCGTCAGATCTGCTTCCGACAGATCGGCGTCGTAGAGGTCCGCTCCTTCAAAATTCGCATCGGCCAGGTTCGCCTTGCGGAGGTTCGCCTTCAGCATTTCCGTGACGGCCATGTTGGCGCCGCGCATATCGACGCCCCTCAATGTGGTTTCCTCGAAGCGCGACCCGCTGAAATTGGCGTTGCGGAAACTGGCGCCGCCCAGGCGCGCATTGCGCAAATCGGAATCGATCACCGAGGCGTTCTCGAAATTGGCACGCTGCAGCCGGGCGCGGCCAAACGCGGCCCCGTACATATAGGCGCCGGTGAAATCGGCGGTGTTCATATCCGTCTCGATCATCAGACTGTACGACATGTCCGCGCCGGCGAGGTTGGCGTTGCGCATGACAGCCTTCGACAGATTGACGCTGATCGTCTTGGCGCCGCTCAAGTTGGCGTCGTTAAGCTTGGCGCGGAAGAGGTTGGTATTCTCCAGATTTGCGTTTCGAAGGTCGGCGCCGTCGAGGTCGCGCCGGCTGAGATCCAGATTGCTGAGGTCGCAGCCCGGGCAATCCTTGGTCTTGCCCGCCAGGAAATCTTCCTTGTTGTCGGCGATCGAGGCACTCGGAGCGAGGGTGCCCACCGCAACGACCACCGCCGCTGCTACCATCATCGAGCGCGGCCAAACCGTCAACATGTTGCCATCGCTATCGCCCTCCCCGGTGTCGGGACATGTCCTCGTTAGCGCATACGGCTTGCTTGATGCCTAATATAGGTCATCCGAGGCCGATCTACAGTCCAAATCGACTCCACATGATGCGCGCCTCGATCGATGCCAGCAGCGAATCTCCCCAATTTGCCGCAACCGGCGACGCATTGAAGCCCATGCACCGGCGCAGCCAGCCCGCACGATCGCCAACCTGCACGAAGCGAACCTTGTCGCCATAGCGCTGGCGCATGATCGTGCGCAGGTCGCCAAGGCCATCGATCAGCCCCAGTTCCTGAGCCCGCCGGCCGGTCCAGATATCACCGTTGAACAGCTCTTTCTCGTCGGCGGTCAGTTTGGTATCGCGCCGTTCGCGGACCAACGCCTTGAAATTATAGTGGATTTCGGCCTGGATCGACTTCAGGCGACTAACGTCGTCCGGATCCTCCGGCTTGAAGGGATCGAGCATCGCCTTGCGATCGCCGGCCGTGTGGACACGGCGCTCGATGCCCCACCGCGCGAGCAGCTCCTGCAAGCCAAACCCGGCGGCGATCACGCCGATCGAGCCGATAATCGAGTTGGCATCGGCATAGATCTCATCGCCTGTGCAGGCCAGCCAATAGCCGCCCGATGCGGCCACATCCTCGGCAAATGCGATCACCGGCATGTGCTTCTCGGCCGCCAGTTGCCGTATGCGGCGGTGGATCAGTGCCGATTGTACCGGCGATCCGCCCGGCGAGTTGATCTGTAGCGCCACAGCCTGCAGATGCGGCAACTTGAAGGCCCGTTCCAACGACGGATTGAGCCCAGAGATGTTCAACTCGCCCCGGCGCAGCGGGCTGCGCCCTTCGCTGATGATCCCGACCAGCCGTATCACCGCGACAACGGGGCTGCGGTCGGCGAGTCCCAATGAATAGAATATCCGGCGCAGCCACATCTCGTGATTAGACCGCCCCCGGCGCCAAATCACAAGGCGATCGCCTGGCCATCGCGCAGGATCGCCTGTGCTGCCGGCGTAAAGCTTCCGTCGGCCTGATGCAGCGTCAGCCCAGCCTCCAGGCGGCTCGGCGACCGGACGCCACGCCGGGCCGAAACCAGGATGCGCTTCGCGGGCACGCCGGCCTTGGGCCAGAGCGGAAACACGGCGATGTCGCCTACGCGATCGCCAAGAAGGCACAGCACCTCGCTCAAACGCTCTGCGCGCTGGATCAGCGTCAACCGTCCTTGGGGCCGCAGCACCTTAACCATACTATCCAGCCAATGGCCGAGCGTGGCTTCTCCCTCCACGTCGGCGAGCGCCCTGCCAGGATGAGGCGAACGGGTGCCGCTGTGGCTGCGCCTGTGCGGCGGGTTCGCCATGACGTAATCGAACCGTTCGCTGCTGATCGCCGGCGGCGGGAATGCGACGTCACCGGCAACGAAACGGACCCGGTCCTCAAGGTCATTGTCAGCGGCGCTGTTGACCGCCAGGGCGACGAGCTGCGGCTGAAGCTCCAGGCCGGTGACCCGACATCCCGGCACGCGGTGCGCCAGGCACAAGGAAGCGGCGCCCGTGCCGCTGCCGAAGTCTGCGATGTTGTCACCCGGTCTTGCCGCAACCGCCGCTGCGAGCAGCATGGAGTCGATGGCAACGCGATAGCCGGACGAAGGCTGGCGCAAGTGCACGCGTCCGCCCAGGAGCGTGTCTTCGCTCACGCGCGCCAGAGACGCATCCGTCATGGCGCAGTCGCGTCGGCCTGCAGCTCTCCGGCATCCACGAGCAGGCGAACGGCCTTGCCATAGTCTTCGTCCACAACCGCAAGCCGGCGCGGGATTGCGTTGGCGGAGCCCTCGAGTATAGACGTATGCGCATCGAGCACGAACGCGGAAATGCCGGCATCGGCGAGCAGCGCCTTCAAAAACGAAAGGCGAACGATATTATTGCTGCGCAAAAGCTCTCGCATCTGGGCCGCCGGTGCTTCGAATCGGCGCGTGACAAGCGCCTTGACCACGTCCGCGCGCGACCTATGCTCGCCCCACCGCTGCACCCCGTCAAGTCGCGGCGGGTTTTCCTGGGACAGGAGCCTTCGTGGCAGTAGCAGGCGACCGTCAACGGCAAATCGACAGTATCGGCACCACGCCGCTGGACGCGTTGCTGGCGCTCTGCGCTGACGATCTCACGCAGGTCAACGCGCTCATACTGCGCAACATTCAGTCCGACGTGTCGCTTATCCCGCGCCTGGCCGGTCACATTATTGCCGCGGGCGGCAAGCGATTGCGGCCGCTGATGACATTGGCGAGCGCGCGCATGTGCGGCCACGAAGGAACGCGCCACCTCAGCCTGGCGGCCGTGGTCGAGTTCGTTCACACCGCGACCCTGCTGCACGACGACGTCGTGGATGAGTCTGGCCTGCGTCGCGGTCTGCAGACGGCGAATGCGATCTGGGACAACAAGCCGAGTGTCCTGGTCGGCGATTTCCTGTTCAGCCGCGCGTTCCAGCTGATGGTGGCGGACGGCTCACAGCATGTGTTGCGCGTGCTGGCCGATGCCGCGGCGACGATCGCCGAAGGCGAAGTGCGGCAGGTCATGACCGCCAACAACACCGCGACCCGCGAGGCTGACTACCTGGCCGTGGTCGAAGCGAAGACCGCCGCCTTGTTCGCCGCCGCGTGCCGGATCGGCGCTATCGTCTCCGGCCGTCCGTCGGCGGAGGAAGAAGCGTTGGCGCGCTTCGGTCTTAGTTTCGGTATCGCCTATCAACTGATCGATGACGCTCTGGACTATGCCGCGCAGGAAAC